>CAWDBA010000007.1:0-173579 GCA_963800485.1 uncultured Actinomycetota bacterium | reverse complement strand
ACTACTACGAGCGTAGGCCCCGCGCCCACGCGGTAGTACACGAGCGGGTCGGCGAGGTTGGCCGGGCTCGGCGCCGGCCTCGATCATCCGGGTGAAGAGGAGGTAGTCCTCCATCAGCGGCATGTCGTGTAGCCGCCCGCCGCCAGCACCGCGGCCCGGCGGTAGACGACGGTCGGGTGGTTGAAGGGGTCGCGGAACCCGATCACGCGGCGGATCTCGTCGGGATCGGTCGGGGGCGTGCGCCGACCGACGACGTCGTCGACGTCCGTGCCGAACTCCACGAGCCCCGCCCCGACGAGGTCGGCGCCCGCCTCGACCAGCGGCAGCTGCCGCTCGAACCGGTCGGGGGCGCTGAGGTCGTCGGCGTCCATGCGGGCCACGACCTCGTGGCTGCTGGCAGCCAGGCCGGTGTCGAGCGCCGGCCCCAGGCCGACGTTCTCGGCGACCCGGACCAGCCGCACCGGCACCGGGCTCTCGGCCCGGATCCGCTCCAGCTCGGCCCCGAGCTCGTCGGGCACGGGCCCGTCCTGCACGAGCACGACCTCGGCCGGCGGTCGGGTCTGGTCGACCACGGCACTGCGGAAGGCGGCGACGAGGTAGTCCGGACGGTCCCCGGCCCACGTGCTCATCAGCAGCGTGAACGGCGTGCCGGGGCCGAGCTCGCGGCCGAGGCCGGTGTCCTGGCGGGCGTCGGCCACCAGGCGCCCGGTCGGACGCGGCGGCCGGCGCAGCCCCGCCCACAGGCCACGGCGCAGACCGCGGCGCAGCGTCTCGCGGTCGTCGGAGCTGCGGTAGGTGCGCTGCCAGCGGCGCAGCGTGGAGCCGGCGTACAGCAGCGTCTCGAGCGGGCCGAGCGACCGTGCTGCGCGTCGAGCATCCAGACCTTGTTGCGCACCTCGTAGAAGAACCGCGCGCCCGGGTCGACGTCGGTGGAGCCGAACGTCGGGTCTTGTGCACGACGACGCTGGCCGGGCAGTACAGCCCGACGCCGCCGCGCAGCAGCCGGGTGGTGAACTCGAAGTCGTCGTTCCACAGGAAGTAGTCGGCGACCGGCAGCCCGCGCTCGCGGCACCTGTCGGCGTCGACGAGGACGGACACGAAGCGAGGCCGAGCGGATCGGCATGCAGCCGACCGCCGCGGCCGCGCGGCGCTCGCCGTCGGCCGACACAGGGCTTCGCGCGCGGGGTGTTCATCGGGTGGTCGCGCCCGTCGGTCCACACGACCCGGCTCGCCACGCAGCGCGGGGCGGCGGCCCGGGTGCGCGCGCGCAGGCGCCGACAGCTGCGGCCAGGGCGGCCGGCTCGGGCACGGTGTCGTCGTCCATCAGCCACACGCAGGTCGGCGCCGTGCGTCCAGAGCGCTGCGACAGCCCGGCGGCGAAGCCGCCCGCGCCCCCGGTGTTGCGGGTCAGCCGGACGAGCCGAGCGTGCGGTCGGTCGCGGCGCGCGCGAGCAGCGTCGGCCGTGCCGTCGTCGGAGGCGTTGTCGACGACCACCACGGCGTACGGCGGGTGGTCTGCGCCGCGAGCGCGGCCAGCGCCTCGGTGAGCAGCTCGCGACGGTTCTAGGTGACGACCACCGCGACGACCCGCGGCGTCCCGGAGCCTTCCGCCCCGTCGTCGCTGCCCTCCGGGGTCAGCACACCGAGTCGAGGTCGGCGGACTCGTTGGCGGCGTAGCCCTCGGAGAACGAGCCCAGCGAGCCACCGACGGAGTCCGGCCCGTCGGCCGGGCCGCCCGGGGTGGGACGCGGGGACGGCGTGGCGCGGGACGCCTCGCCCGTGGTCGCCTCGATCGCCTTCTGCACCCGCTGGTGGATCTTCTCGATGTCCGGTGCAGCCGTGTCGACCATCGGCGGGACGAACGAGACCGTGCGGATCGGCTGGGTGCGCGCCTGCAGCGCCAGCGGCACGAAGGTGCTCAGCTCGGAGGCCGGCAGGTTGGTCATCACCATCGCCTTGGACGCGTCGGCGAGGGCCTCGAAGTTGGTGATCACGGTCTGCGGGTCGAGCTGGTCGACCATCGCACCCATGACGCACTTCTGCCGGGCCATCCGCGAGTAGTCGTCGGCCTCGGCCCGCGACCGGGCGAACCACAGGGTCTCGAAGCCGTCGAGCAGCCGGCCCTTGCCGGGCTCGATGTAGCCGTCGATCGCCGAGCCGATGCCACCGATCGGGATCGGCTGGCGCACGTTGAGCCGCAGGCCGCCGACGGCGTCGACGAGGTTGCGGAAACCGCGGAGGTTGACCATCGCGTAGTAGTTCAGGCGCAGGCCGGTGATGCCCTCGACGCCCTCGATCGTGGCCTCGATGCCTGGGTCGCGGAGGTCGCCGAACAGCTCCTTGTTGTCGCGGCCCCAGGTGGCCAGGGAGTTGAGGTAGCAGCCCTCGCAGTCGAAGCCGTCCGGGAACTGCTCGTGCATCACCGAGCCGGGGGCGAAGTCGAAGTCGGCCATGTTGCGCGGCAGCCCGAAGAGCACCGTGCGGCCGGACTCGGCGTCGATGCTCGCGATGGTCAGCGAGTCGGGACGCAGGCCCCAGCGGTCGGCACCGGAGTCGCCACCGAGGAGCAGCACGTTGAACCGGCCGGCGTGGGCGGCGGTGGCCTCCCCCTGGCTGAAGACCGTGGCGAGGAAGTCCCGCTGCACGCCGACGACGTGCGCCCCGAAGAGCAGCACGCCCGCAGTGGAGAAGCACAGCAGCCCGTTGACCCCCACCACGGCGAGGCGCTGCCGCTGGTCGAGGCCGAGCGGCTGCCCCAGGCGCCACGCGTCGACGAACAGGCCGGCCCAGCCGACCGCCAGCAGCATCAGCGCGAAGCGCATCACCACCAGCAGGCTCTGGTGCGAGAGCAGCCCGACCACGGAGGCGGGAGAGAGGTACCCGAGCAGGGCGAGCAGACCGACCAGCACCACGGTGGTGGCGGCGACGCGCAGGGCGATCCGGCCGACGCGACGGGACCCAGCGACGAGCTGCGCGGAGCCCGGGAGCACCAGCGTCATCACCAGCAGCGTGAGGGCACGACGGAACCGCACGCGGGCGGCGTCGTCGCGGGCACGCTCGGGAGCGTGGTCGGGGAGGTGCATCGAGACCTTTCGAACGTCGGAGCCCGGCCAGTATCGCCACCAGTGGGGCCCGCGAGCGGCAGGGCGCGCCGGTGCCGGGGGGCCGTGGAGCCGCCGTGGAGGACTCAGCCCTCCGTGCGACCCGCGTCGATCTCGTCCTTGCGGGCCAGCCGGTGGGACCGTCGGATCTCGGCCTCGCGCATCCGGCGGCGCTCCTCCGTGGTCTCCGCGACGAGCGGGGCGATGTCGCGGGGGCGGCCGCTGCGATCGACCGCGACGAAGACGAGGTACGCCGACGCGACGTGCTGGGCGCTGTCACCGGCCTGGTCCCAGGGCTGCGCCTCCACCCGCACACCGATCTCCATCGACGAGCGTCCCGCCCAGTTGACCTGGGCGTCGGTGCGCACGATGTCGCCCACCTGCACCGGGCGCAGGAAGGCCATCTCGTCCATCACCGCCGTCACGGCGGGGCCGGCACTGTGCCGCTGCGCGACCGCACCCGCCGTCGAGTCGACCAGCCGCATGATCACCCCGCCGTGCACGTTGCCGAGCAGGTTGGAGTCGCTGTGGTCGGCCAGGTGCGCCAGGCTGACGCGGGCGTAGGACGGGGGCAGGGGGTCGAGGTCGCTCACGCGTCGGAGACTACGGTGGCCGGGTGGGCGACGACGAGCGTGACGGCAGCGCGACCCCCTACGGTCCGGCCCCGACCCGAGGCCCCTCCTGGCGACGCACCGTCGGCGAGGCCGCCACCCCGCTGGTCCCCCTGCGCCTGCTCCCGGCTGCGCCGCGCCTGGCCCGCGCACCGCGCGGCGACGGGCACACCGTCGTCGACGTGCCCGGGTGGAAGGCTCCGGAGGTCAGCGGCTGGCCGATCCGGCAGTACCTCCGGGCGCTCGGCTACGACACCCGCGGGTGGGGGTTCGGCACCAACCACGGCGACGTCCGCACCGACGCCACGCGGCTGACCTCCCTCGTGGAGCGGCTGGCGGCGGAGAACGGCCCGGTCTCGCTGGTCGGCTGGAGCCTCGGCGGCGTGCTCTCCCGCGAGGTCGCCCTGCGACGGCCCGAGCTGGTGCGCCGTGTCATCACCTACGGCACCCCGGTGGTCGGCGGCCCGAGCTACACCGCGGTCGCCCGGCGCTACGACCGGGACACCCGGCTGCGCACGCCCGAGGAGATCGAGCGGGTGGACGCCACCGTGCCGCTCCAGGTGCCGGTGACGGCCATCTGGAGCCGCCGCGACGGCATCGTGGCGTGGCCGGCCTGCTTCGACCGGGTCTCCCCGAGGGCCGACCACGTGGAGGTGCGCTCCACCCACCTGGGCATGGGGGTGGACCCGGACGTCTGGTCCGTGGTCGCCCAGCGGCTCGCCACCCCCGCCTGACCGGTCGCCCGGGCCGCACAGCCCCGGGCGGTACCTTCTGCGGCATGGCACAGGGTGGGGGACGCGACGACGAGGGCCCGGACTACGGCTGGCTCTACGGCGGGGGCGAGGACGAGGACACGCGCCCCGGCCCGCGCTCGGACCCCGACCCGACCCAGATGATCCGGATGACCCCGCGGTCCGGTGGTGGTCGGCGGCCCGCGGACGACGACGCCACCCGGGTGGCGCCCACGTCGCAGCGCGAGCGCCGTCCGGCGTCCGCGCCACCACCTCCCCCACCGTCGGCCCGTCCGTCCCCGACGCCGCGCGGCCCGGGCCGTCCCCGACGCTCGCCGCGCCGGGTGCTCGTGCTGGTGCTCCTGGCCTGGCTGGTGTTCCTGCTCGCGGTGCCCGTGTGGGCCTTCGTGCGGATCGAGAACGTCGACGCGACGCCGACCGACGAGCGTCCCGAGTCGCAGCCAGGCAACACCTACCTCATCGTCGGCAGCGACAGCCGCGGCGACCTGTCCCGGGCCGAGCGGCGCCGGCTCGGCACCGGTCCGGAGGACGTCGGCCAGCGCACCGACACGATCCTGCTGCTGCACACCGGCTCCGGACCGAACCTGCTGATGTCGATCCCACGGGACTCGCTGGTCGACGTGCCGGGCTACGGCGTCACCAAGGTCAACGCCTCCTACGCCTACGGTGGCGCGCCGCTGCTGGTGGAGACCGTCGAGCAGGACACCGGCATCCGGATCGACGACTACGTCGAGATCGGCTTCCTGGGGCTCGTCAACATCGTCGACGCGGTCGGTGGCATCACCGTGTGCCCCGAGGAGAAGATCGTCGACCCCCTCGCGAAGCTGAAGATCGGCAAGGGCTGCCACGAGATCAACGGTCGCAAGGCGCTCGGCTACGCCCGCTCCCGGAAGACCTCCACGCTGGGCGACATCGACCGCGCCGCGCACCAGCGTGAGGTCGTCTCGGCGATCGGCTCGAAGGTCACCTCGCCCTGGACCGTCCTCAACCCGTGGCGCTACTTCTCCACGGCCAAGGCCGGCTCCGAGGCGGTCGCGGTCAGCGACGGCACCGGACCCTTCACCCTGGCCCGCTTCGGTCTGGCGATGACCCGCGTCGACGGCGAGAGCGGGCTGACCTGCGGCGTGCCGATCTCCGACCTCGAGGTCAACTGGGACCCGCAGCGCTCCCAGCGGATGTTCCGGCTGATCCGGCAGGACCGCACGGCCGACATCGGCAAGAAGCTCTGCAGTCCCTCCGGCCTCCGCTGACCCGCCCGCACACGCCACCCGCCACCCGCCACCCACCACCCACGCCCGGAGGACACCATGACCGCTGAGAACCCCGACTACGAGACCCTCACCTGGCAGGCCGACGACGGCATCCTCACGCTGTGGCTCGACCGGCCCGACGCGATGAACTCCTTCACCGTGACGATGGCCGAGGAGCTGGTCGACGCCTTCACCCGCGTCAACGACGATGACTCCGTGCGCGCCGTGGTGGTCACCGGTCGCGGGAAGGCCTTCTGCGCGGGCATGGACCTCTCGGCCGAGGGCAACGTCTTCGGCCTCGACGAGTCGCTGCAGCCCACGCCCGCGGACCTGGTCGAGCGTTTCGAGGACCCCGAGATCGTGAGCGGCGTCCGTGACACCGGCGGTCGGGTCGTGCTCGCGATCCACGCCTGCACCAAACCGGTGATCGCGGCGATCAACGGTGCCGCGGTCGGCATCGGCGCGACGATGACGCTGCCGATGGACATCCGGCTCGCGTCGGAGAAGGGTCGGATCGGGTTCGTGTTCGGGCGGCTCGGCATCGTGCCCGAGGCCTGCTCGTCGTGGTTCCTGCCGCGCATCGTCGGCATCCAGACCGCGCTGGAATGGTGCTGGTCGGCCGACATCCTCACCGCCGAGGAGGCGAAGGAGGGTCGGCTGGTGCGCTCGGTGCACGCCCCCGACGAGCTGCTGGACGCGGCGTACGCCCTGGCCCGCAAGTTCACCGACGACCGGTCGCCGGTCTCGGTCGCCCTGATCCGGCAGATGCTGCACCGCAACCCGAGCTTCGAGCACCCCGTCGACGCCCACCGCGCCGACTCGCTGGCAATGTTCTACACCTCGATCGGCGACGGCTTGGAGGGCGTGGCGGCGTTCAAGGAGAAGCGGACGCCGGAGTTCACCGGCAAGGCCTCCGAGCTGCCGCGGATCTACCCCGGCCAGACCTTCTGAGCCACGTGGGCCGGTAGGACGTCGGGAGGGGCAACGCCGTCCGTGTGACTGCGGCCGACCCTGCGCGCGATCGCGGCGTCGTCGTCGACGTAGGCGCGCAGGTGGTGGCGCCCCTCCTTCGTCGCCGACCAGGGGGAACGCCGCGGGGGTCCCCTCCTCGTCGTCTGGCCGGGCAGGTGGTGGCTCCGTGCCGATCCTCATCGGGTGTCCGCCGCCGTCCGGGACTGCACACCCTCGGTCGCCGTCGCCCCGATCACGAGCAGGCGACCAGGAGCGCACGGCGGCGCTCGACCAGGTGCGCCCGTTCGGCGTCGTTGCCGCACGCGGCGATCGCCTCGTCGTACGCCGACCGGGCCGCGGGCGGTCTCGCCGGCGCGGACGAGCAGCTCGGCCCGCACGGCGGCGACGCGGTGGCTGCCGGGCATCTCGACGCCGGAGAGCGCCGCGAGCCCGGCCTCGGGTCCCGACGCCGCGGCGACGGCGACCGCGTGGGACAGTCGGGCGCTGGGCGAGGGAACTATCTGCAGCAGCTGGTCGTCGTGCCCGACGATCCGGTGCCATCGGGTCGCCTCCGGCGCGGCCGCGGTGGCGTGCTCGGCGGCGATGCGGGTCTGCACGACGTACGACGCGGCGAGCGGGGTGAGCGGCCCGGTCAGCAGGAGGTCGGCGAGCAGGGTCAGGGCCTCCTCGACCTCGTCGTGCCGCCACCGTCGGTGGTCCTGGTCGGCGAGCAGCACCAGCCGACCGTCGTCATCGACCCGGGCGTCGCGTCGCGAGTGCTGGAGCAGCATCAGGGCGAGCAGCGCGGTCGGCGTCGGCTCGCCGGGGCGCAGGTCGCACATCACCCGGACCAGCCGGACGGCCTCTCCGGCGAGATCGGCGCGCAGCAGGTCGGGTCCGCTGCCGGTCGCGCAACCGGCGGTGCCGGCCGCCACGATCTTCTTCTTCGCGCGCGTGATCCGGGCGGCCACGGTCGGCTCGGGGACCAGGAAGAGCCGGGCGAGGTCGCGGGTGCTGACCCCGAGCACCAGGCGCGGGGCCAGCGCGCTCGCGGCCTCGGGCGCGAGGCCCGGATGGGTGCACATGAGGACCATCCACCGCGTCGGCGAGAGCGTCCTCGACGAGGTCGAGACGCCGGTGCTGCGTCCTGGGAGCCGAGGGCATCCCTATTCGTAGCCCTCGATCGTCAGCACCGGCCGGGTCTCCACCGCGTACGCCGACGGCAGCAACCGTCCTGCCTCGATCGCCGAGTCGAGGTCGGGCAGCTCGACGTCGTAGTAGCCGGCCACCTGCTCGACGATCTCCACGAAGGGTCCGTCGGTCACCGTGGGCTCGCCGTCGGCGTGACGCAGGGTCGTGGCCGTGTCGGCGCCCGACCGGGCGGCGGAGGAGATCAGGCGGCCGTGCGTGCCGACGTACGCCTCGAACGCGTGATGGGCGGCGACGTACTCCTGCCGGACATCCTCGGTGGCCGACTCCCCGTCACCCGGCTGGTCCGCGAGCAGGACCACGTAGCGCCTCACGAGGGCCGTTCCTCGGGCCGGACCGTGCGACGCACCTCGATGCCGTCGCCGACGGCGGCGATGATCCGGCAGCAGTCCATCAGGTCGTCGAGGTCCTCGGACTCCACGACGTGGAAGCCGCCGACCTGCTCGGTGGTCTCGGTGAACGGCCCGTCGGTGACCGCGACGCCACCGGGACGGATCGACCGGGCCTCGGAGTTCTGGTGCAGCTCGGCGCCGCCGGTGACCCGGTGGCCCCGCCTGGCGAGCTCCTCGCCGAAGCGCGTGTACTCGGCGTACCCGTCCTGGCGCTCGGCCAGGCTCATCGACGTCCACCAACGCTCGGCGTCGCCGACGATCAACACGACGTACTCGGTCATCTCGTAGTCCTCACTCGACTTCGGGTCGCGCCCGGTGCCCGACCTCACCACGATGACGAACCGGGACCGGAGACATCGACACCGCCCCGCGAGATTCTCCGACCGGGTTCCCTACCGCGACGCCAAGGAGCGACGACCAGGACGCCCGCTCACCCTCGGCAGCGAGCGCGCGGCCCCGGTGAACGTCCTCGACGTCCAGCGCGACGGGCTGCTCCGCACGGTCGAGAGGGTCGACGACGCCGACGCCCGGCGTACGCCGACCGCGAGCCCGCTGTCGCTGGTCGCCCTGGTGAAGCACACGGCGACCTGGGAGGCCCGCCTGTTCCAGGGCGTGGTGGCCGGTCGCGCGCTCCCCGACGGCTGGCCCGAGGTCCGCCCAGAGCCGCGCGACGCCGACACGGTCGCGCGGGTCCCCCGCTACCCGCGAGGAGGTGGCGGTGTCCCGGTCGATCACGGCCTCGGTGGACCTCGACGACCGCCGTGCGCGGACGGACGTCATCGCGGGCACCCTTCGGTACGTCCTGTTCCCCATGATCGCGGAGACCGCCCGCCACGCCGGGCACGCCGGGCACGCCGGGCACGCCGACATTCTCCGGGAGAGCCTCGACGGGTCGCGGGGGCCCTGACCGCGCGGTGCCGTGGTCGCCTAGTCGAGGATGACGGCCTCGCCGCGGCGTCGCAGGTCGGCCAGGCCGTCCCGCATCGCCTGCTGCCGCTCGGGCGAGTGCCCGACCCAGTCGAGGAGCTCGCCGACCACCTCGACCGGCTCGCGGGTCCGGTAGGAGTGCGTCGGGTTCCCCGGGAACTTCTTGTCTGTCACGTTCGGGTCGTCCTCGAGACCGCCCCGCGACGCCACGAGGTAGATCCGCGGCCGACCCCCGCCGCGGGCGAGCTCGGCGCCCCACGCGGCGGCGTCCAGCGTGCGCGTCACGTAGACGTAGTTCGTCGTGCGGCCGTCCTCGAAGTTCGACAGGCGCCCCGCCACCAGCAGGTCCCCGCGCACCAGGTCGGCCCTCGTCCCGTGCAGGAGGGCACCCGACTCGTGCACCTCGAAGGGCGTGGGCTCATCGGTCATGCAGGCCTCCGGCTGTCTCGCCCGTGACCTCCAGGGTAGGCGCCCGCGGGCTCCGTGGCATCCCGTGCTGCGTACGCTCCAGGGCGAGCGGACAGGGGTGCGAGATGGTGGCGAGCCGATCGGCGCGTGAGCGCAAGGCGTCCGCGGAGGCCGGCCCCCTGGCGCGGGTCAGGATCGACCTCGACGACCACCGGCAGTTCGTCTACAAGGTCGCGTGCACCGAGTGCACCGGCAAGGGGAGCCGACCCTGGTCGGCGTACCGACCCGGCGGTGACAACGGGTACCTCGCCGCGATGGACCGCTGGACCTTCCACCTGACCGAGCGGCACCCGGACGCCGAGGCGCCGTGCCTGGCGTACCTGCCGGCTGCGCAGCAGCGGCTGCACGACCGGCGTGAGCAGTAGCCGCCCTGATGCCCCAGGCCCGGGTCAGGCCCCGTCGAGGACGCGCAACGCCGTGACCGCCGCGTTGTGCCCGCACATGCCGTGCACGCCCGGGCCGGGCAGCGTCGAGGCGGAGCACAGGTAGACCCCGTCGACCCCGGTCTTCCACGGCGAGGGGGTGACCCGGGGCCGGGCCGCGGTCTGCCACGGCCCTGTGGCGCCGGCGGCGATGTCACCGCCGACGTAGTTCGGGTTGTAGTCCTCGAGGTCGGCGGGACCGCGCACCGACTGCCCGACGATGCGCTCACGGGCGCCGGGGGCGAAGCGCTCGACCTGGTCGAGGATCAGGTCGGTGCCGGCCCGGTGACCGCCGTCCCACCCGTGCGGCACGTGCGCGTAGGCCCAGATCGGGTGCACGTCGCCGACCGCCCGGGAGGGGTCGGCCACCGACTGCTGACCGAGCAGCACGTAGGGCCGCTCCGCGACCCGGCCCGCGGCGACCTCGCGTTCGGCGTACGCCAGCTCCTCGAGCGTCCCCCCGACGTGCACGGTGCCGGCGCGGCCGACCTCGGGGTCGGTCCACGGCAGTCCGCCCTCCACCGCGAGGTCGACCTTGAACGAGCCGGGCCCGTGCTTCCACGACTCGTAGGCCCGCCGCACGCGCCTGGGCAGCCGTTCTCCGAGGATCCGCGCCGCGGCCCGGGGCGCGGTGTCGAGCAGCAGCACGTCGTGGGGCGGCAGGTCGGCGACCGCCCGCACGTGCACGTCGCACTCGACGCGGCCGCCGAGCTCCTCGAGCCGCGCGACGAGGGCGGTGATGATCGACTGCGACCCGCCCTTGGCGACCGGCCAGCCGTGGGAGTGGCCGGCCACGGCGAGCAGCAGACCCGCGGCCGAGCTGAGCGGATCGTGGAACGGCGTCGTCGCGTGGGCAGCGCAGCCGGCGAAGAGCCCGCGGGCGGCGTCGCCCTTCCAGCGGCGGGCCAGCAGCGAGGCCGGCTGGGCGGCGTACACCCCGAAGCGCGCGAGCAGCAGCGGGTGACGCGGCACCTGGGTCAGTGCACCGAGTGCCTCGTCGGCCAGGGTCTCGGTGTGCTCCGCGAACTGGCCGAACAGACGCCGCCACGACGCGGCGTCCTCCCCCAGCCCCGCGGCCGTCTGCTCGACGTCGCGGTGCAGCAGGGCCGCCTCGCGACCCTCCAGCGGGTGGGCGAGCTGCACCTCGGGCCAGAGCCAGCGCAGGCCGTGCCGTTCAAGCTCGAGGGTGCGCAGGTAGGGCGAGGCCACACCGAGCGGGTGGAAGGCCGAGCAGATGTCGTGCAGCACGCCGGGCACGGTCAGCTCGGCGGTGCGCGCTCCCCCGCCCGGGGTGTCCTTGGCTTCGAGCACCGTCACGTCCAGGCCGGCCTCGGCCAGGCGTACGGCACCGGCGAGCCCATTGGGTCCGGAGCCGACGACGATCGCTGAGGTCATGGCACGAGCCTCCGGGATCGGTGGTGATGACCCCGCCACAGGGACACACAGTTCTCCCACCAGCGCCGGGGGGCCCGCCTGGAAGCACCGCATCACCCCGAAACTGTGTGTCCAGCCGGCGGCGATGTCGCGTCGGGAAGCAGCGCCAGCGTGGTCGCGGCCGCCGCGACGACGGCCAGCACCACGAGCGCCGGTTGATAGCTGCCGGCGATCGACTGCGACAGCGCAGGCACGAGCGGCGCGATCGCGGCGGAGGTGATCATCGAGGACTGTGCCCGTCCCTGGATGCGGCCGAGTCCTTCGACCCCGAAGGTGCGCGCCCAGACGGTGCCGTTGGCGACACCGACCGCGCCCATCGCGAGCCCGAGCACGGCGAAGGCGGCATACGCCGCGGGGACGGTCGGCACGAGCAGGACCAGCACGCCGAGCAGCTCGAGGCCGCTGAGGACGGCCAGCGTCGTGCGGGTGCGCACCCGGTCCAGCAGCAGTCCCGACGCGAGCACCCCCAGCGCCGCGGTCGCGCCGAGCAGGCCCACCACTCCCCCGGCGGCGACGAAGCCGATGCCGCGCTCGGCCAAGATCGAGACGGCGTGGAAGGTCAGCGCCGTGCCGATCAACGGTGGGGCGGCCAGGATCAGCAGCATCCGGGCCGCCGAAGCCGACGGCAGGTCGGGGAGACGGCCCCGCGTCTCCCGGATCGCGCTCGGGAAGACCGGCGTGGCGTGCGGCATCCCCGGCTGCGGGGCAGGCGCCGGGCGAGCCGGGCCGCGGCGCACGAGCAGGCCCAGCGGCAGCACCACGACCAGCACCGCCAGCCCGACGAGCTGGTAGGCGCTGCGGTAGCCGACCGCCACGATCAGCAGCGCCACCAGCGGCGGCAATGCGATCGAGGAGGCCGTCACCCCGAGGTTGGCGACCGCCACGGCCTGGCCGCGGCGTCGCTCGAAGTTCCCCGCCACCAGCAGGGTGCCGACCAGCGACATGCCGCCCTGGCCCGAGGCCCGCAGCAGCGCGAGCGCCAGGAAGGCCAGCAGCGCCCCGGTGGCCAGGCTGGCCAGTCCGCAGGCGAGCCCGAGTACGCCGGCGACCGCGATCCACGCGGCCCGCAGCCCGGCCCTGTCGACCACCCGACCCAGCGCCAGCATGGCGACGGCCGAGACGACGGTGCCCGCGGCGTACAGGCCACTGAAGGCGGTGCGCGAGAGGCCGGTGCCGACCAGGAAGTCGTCGACGAAGACAGAGACCAGGAACGACTGACCGGGCGCGGTGGCGAAGAAGGCCACCGTCGCGAGCGCGAGCATCCGCACCTGGTGCGGCCGGTGCGCCGCCGGTGCGGCCGTCGAGGACGAGGTCACCGGGCTGAGTCAAGCACCCGGCCGGCTGGGCACGACCGGGTGCTCAGGCGGCGACCCCGGCGTGCATCTCCCACACGAGGATCTCGGCGGGCTCGGTGGCAGTGACCTTCTGGCCACCGGTGGCGGTGAAGCGCACCGCGTCACCGGTCTCGAGCGGGCCGGCACCCTCGAGGGTGACTGCGCCGCGGGGCACGAAGAGGTGCAGGTACGGCGCCTCGGGCAGCTCGACGCTCTGGCCGGGCTGGAGGCGCGCGGCGTGCAGGGCGGCGTACTGGTTGGCGATCCGGATGGCAGCGGCGTCACGGTGGGCGTCCATGCCGGAGGCGACGGCGACGAGCGAGCCGTCCATCAGCTCGGAGTCGATCTCGAGCTGCTCGTAGCCGGGCGTGATGCCGGACTCGTCGGGCAGCACCCACATCTGCACGAAGTGCACCGGGTCCTGGTGCACGTCGCCGGACAACCGCCAGGAGTCGTTCTTCTCCGAGTGCATGATGCCCTTGCCGGCGCTCATGCGCTGGGCGAGGCCGGGGTAGATCACGCCGTTGTGGCCGGTGGAGTCCTGGTGCACGAGCGACCCCTGCATGACCCAGGTGACGATCTCCATGTCGCGGTGGGGGTGGGTGTCGAAGCCCGTGCCCGCGTCGACGACGTCGTCGTTGTTCACCAGAAGCAGACCGTGGTGGGTGTTGCGCGGGTCGTAGTGCGGCCCGAACGAGAACGAGTGGTGCGAGTCCAGCCAGCCGTACTGGCTGGAGTAGCGATCGGCGGCACGACGGACGTCGACGGTGGGGTCGAGCTCGGTGGTGGCCATCTGGGATTCCTCTCCTCGGCGATACCATCCTAACCTAGTTGAAGGCTGTACTATTCCTCAGACGGCGGCGGGGAGCTCCGCCTCGGCCCTCGCAACCAGGCTCGCCCAGTGCCGGCGTACGACGAGGGCCGTCCCCAGCACGCCCACCAGCGCCGCTCCGACCAGCGTCCAGGTCACCGGGCCGGCCGACACGTGCGCCCCGACCGTGCTGCCAACGACCGTCCACACCGCCGCCCAGGCCAGCCCGCCGAGCGCGTTGACGACCAGGAATCGCGCCCACGGCATGTGGTTGACGCCGGCGAGGAAGGCCGCCGTCGTGCGGAGCACCGCCACGAAGCGCCCGAGCCCGACCACGGCACCGCCGTGCCGCTGGAACAGGTAGCGGGCCACCTTGAGCCGCTCCTGGCTGAGCCGCAGCACGCGGCGGAACCGGCTCAGCACGGGCCAGCCAGCGAAGCGACCGACCGCATACCCCAGGTTGTCGCCGAGCACGGCCGCGGCTGCGGCGACCCCGAAGATCAGCCACGCGGAGACGGCGCCACTGTGCGCGGCGTACGCCGTGAGCACCAGCAGCGCGGTCTCGGCGGGCAGGGGGATTCCCATCGCCTCCAGTCCGATGGCGCCGAACAGTGCGACCAACCCGTAGCGGTGCACGAGCATGAGGACGAACGCGGTCATGACGACCTTTCGGGAGGGGGCACCCCGAGCATTCCCCCGGCCACCTGCTCACTACCTGACCGTCGCGGGGACGAGCCGCCCTCTCGGTGCGACGGGAGTGCCCTCTCGGCGGGAAGTTGGTGCCCCCTCGGCGGGAAGTTGGTGCCCCCTCGGCGGGGGCGGGGGCGGCTAGGGTCGCGTCATGCCCGCCCGTCGAGTCCTGGAGCGCGAGGAGCACGCCGACCTGCTCCGGCTGACCCGTCAGCTGTGCGAGTCCGAGCTGCTGCCCGACGCGGCCGGCGCCGAGGAACGTGCCGAGTTCCCGCGGGAGGCCTTCCGCACCCTGGGCCGGGCCGGCCTGCTGGGTCTGCCGTACGCCGAGGAGCACGGCGGCGGGGGCGTCCCCTACGAGGTCTACCTCCAGGTGCTCGAGGAGGTCGGCGCCGTGTGGGCCAGCGTCGGCGTGGGTGTCAGCGTGCACGCGCTCTCCTGCTTCGGCCTCGTCACCGCGGGCACGCCCGAGCAGCAGCAGCGCTGGCTGCCCGAGATGCTGGCCGGCGACCTGCTCGGCGCCTACTGCCTCTCCGAGGCCCACGCCGGCTCCGACCCCGCAGCGATGCGCACCACCGCCCGTCGCGACGGCGACCAGTACGTGCTCGACGGCGCCAAGGCCTGGACCACCCACGGGGGCGAGGCCGACTTCTACACGCTGATGGCCCGCACCGGCGAGGGTTCGGACGGCATCTCCTGCTTCCTCGTGCCCGCCGATGCCGAGGGCCTCTCGGCCGACCCGCCCGAGCGCAAGATGGGCCTCACCGGCTCGACCACCGCCACGATGCGCTTCGACGGCGTCCGCGTCGACGTCGACCGCCGCCTCGGCGAGGAGGGCCAGGGGCTCAAGATCGCCCTCGCCGGGCTCGACGCCGGCCGCCTCGGCATCGCCGCCGTGGCCACCGGCCTCGCGCAGGCGTCCCTCGACCACGCCCTCGCGTACGCCCGTCAGCGAGAGACGTTCGGCCGCAGGATCCTGGACCACCAGGGGGTCGCGTTCCTGCTCGCGGACATGGAGGCCGCCGTCGTGTCGGCCCGGGCGGCGTACCTCTCCGCGGCCCGGCTCAAGGACCAGGGCCAGCCGTACGGGCCGGAGGCCTCGGTCGCCAAGCTGGTCGCGACCGACCTCGCCATGGAGGTCACCACCGACGGTGTGCAGGTGCTCGGCGGGGCCGGCTACACCCGCGACTTCCCGCTCGAGCGGTTCATGCGCGAGGCGAAGGTGATGCAGATCTTCGAAGGCACCAACCAGATCCAGCGGCTGATCCTCGCCCGGCACCTCGACCAGGGAGCCCGCCCGGGCGGTGGGACGATCACGCACCTCGGCTAGCGTGACGGACATGGGAACCCCCGACACCTATCCGCTCGGCCCCGCGCACGTGCGGAGGGTCGGCTTCGGCGCCATGCAGCTGCCCGGCGAAGGCGTGATGGGTCCGCCGCGCGACCGCGACGAGGCCCTCGCCGTGCTGCGCCGGGCCGTCGACGCCGGCGTCGACCACCTCGACACCGCACAGTTCTACGGCCCTGACGTCAGCAACCAGCTGATCCGCGACGCGCTGCACCCGTACGGCGACACGCTGACCATCGTGTCCAAGGTCGGCGCACGACGCGACGCCGACGGCGGGTGGCTGCCCGCCCAGCGGCCGGAGGAGCTCGTCGCCGGTGTCGAGGACAACCTGCGCACCCTGGCCGTCGAGCGGCTCGGCGCCGTCAACCTGCGGGTGATGCCCGAGGACCACGTCGAGGACCCCGACCAGCGGGTGGCCCTCGAGGACCAGCTCGAGGCGATGGCCGAGCTGCGCACCCAGGGCAAGATCGCCGGCGTCGGCATCTCCACCGCGACCCTCGAGCAGGTGCGCACCACGCACGAGTCCGTGGGCCTGGCCTGCGTGCAGAACGCGTTCAGCCTCCTCGACCAGTCCGACGTCGAGGTGCTCGACTACTGCACGGCCGAGGGCATCGCGTACGTGCCGTACTTCCCGCTCGGGTCCGCCTTCCCCGGCATGCCCAAGGTGGTCGAGGACGAGCGCGTGCAGCGGGTGGCCGAGCGTCACGGCGCGACCCCGGCCCAGGTGGGCCTGGCCTGGCTGCTCAACCGCGCCGAGAACGTGCTGCTCATCCCCGGCACCTCGCGCCTGGAGCACCTGAAGCAGAACCTGTCGGTGGCCGACGTCGTGCTCTCCGACCGCGACCTGAGCGACCTCGCGTGAGGGCCCGCACGCGGGCCCTGCTCGCCGTCCCGGCAGCGGCGCTGGCCGCCGGCGCGGTCGCGGTCGCGGCCAGGGCGACCTACCCGCGGGTGGGCGCGCTCATCTACAGCGCCGCGGCCCGTCTCGACGCCCGGCGGGCGGGGCTGTCCTCGCACGTCGTCGACGTCGACGGCCTGGCCACGGCCTACTACGAGGGGGGTCCCCTCGACGCGCCCACGGTGCTGCTCATCCACGGCTACAGCGCCGACCGCAGCGTCTGGGCGAACTTCGCCGCGAAGCTCACCGTGGACCACCACGTCGTGGTGCCCGACCTCGCCGGCCACGGCGAGACGCCGTTCCGCAGCGGAGCCGGCTACTCCGCGCCCGCGCAGGCCGACCGGGTAGCAGCGCTGATGGACGCGTTGGGCATCGAGGACGCGCACGTGATGGGGAACTCGATGGGGGGTTTCGTGGCCGCCCACCTGGCCCGCACGCACGCCGCGCGGGTGCGCTCGCTGTGCCTGAGCGACGCCGCCGGCGTGCGCGCGCCGGAGCGCAGCGAGGCCGAGAAGATCCTCGACCGGGGCGAGCCGAACGTGTTCCTCATCGACCACCCGGACATGTTCGCGAAGTTCTACGCGATGACGATGGCCAAGCCGCCGTTCGCGCCCGGCCTCGTCAAGGCTGCCATGGCCGCCGACTACGTGCGCCGGCGCGACGAGCTCGAGGAGATCTTCGACGACTTCTTCGAGCAGGACCTGCTCAACGAGCACCTCGCCACGATCAACGTGCCCGTCCTGGTGATGTGGGGCAGCGAGGACCAGCTCGTGCACCCGAGCTCGGCGCAGGTCTGGGTCGACGGCATCGCCCACGCCCGCCAGGTCACCTACGACGGGATCGGCCACATGCCGATGGTCGAGACCCCGGGCCGGGCCGCGCGCGACTACCGCGAGTTCCTCGCCGAGGTGCGCGGCACCGCCTAGATCCGCTCGACCTCGTCGTCGGGCACGCCGTCGCGGTTCATGTCCGAGCCACGCACCCGACGGGCGTCCCAGCGCAGCGAGAGCGCGGCCAGCAGCGCAGCGAGCACCGACGCCCCGAGCACTCCGGCCTTGGCCGTGTCGGCGACCTCGGCGTCGGAGAAGGACAGCTCGGCGATCAGCAGCGACACGGTGAAGCCGATGCCGGTGAGCAGGGCGACGGGCAGCAGGTCGCGCACGCCGACCCCCTGCGGCAGCCGGAACGGCGTGACCCGGACCACGACGGCGGTGACGCCCAGCACGCCCACGACCTTGCCGAGCAGCAGTCCTGCCGCGATGCCGAGAGTGACCGGGTCGGTGGCCAGGCTCAGCAGGCCGTCTCCGCCGATCACGATGACCCCGGCGGAGAGGAACGCGAACAGCGGCAGCGCCAGCGCCGTCGACAGCGGCCGCACCACGTGCTCGTGCCGGTGTACCCGGCTGTCGTCCTCCCCGTGCACGGCCCGCGCCGGCACGACCACGCCGAGCAGCACGCCGGCGATGGTCGCGTGCACTCCCGACTCGTGCACCAGCACCCACGCCACCACGGCGACCGGCACCAGCAGCCACCAGCGCGGCGCACGCGTGCGGCTGAGCCCGGCGTACGCCGCGACCGCGGCCAGGCCGGCGAGCAGCCACGGCAGGCTGACCCCCTCGGTGTAGAAGACCGCGATGATCGTGACGGCGAGGAGGTCGTCGACCACGGCGAGGGTGAGCAGGAAGAGCCTCAGCCCGACCGGCAGGCCCCGCCCGAAGACGGCCAGCACGGCCAGCGCGAAGGCGATGTCGGTGGCGGTCGGGATCGCCCATCCCCCGGCGATGCCGTCCTGCCCCGAGGCCAGCACCACCGCGACGTACGCCAGGGCGGGGGCCACCATGCCGCCGACCGCCGCGAGCACCGGCACCGCGGCCTCACGCGGGTTGCGCAGCGAGCCCGCGACCAGCTCGTGCTTGAGCTCGAGCCCGACGACGTAGAAGAAGACCGCCAGCAGCCCGTCGGCCGCCCAGGTCGAGAGCGACAGGTCGAGGTGCAGCGCCGCGGGACCGACCCTGAGCTCGGTCAGGGACGCGTAGGCCTCGCGCACGGGGGAGTTGGCCCAGACCAGGGCGAGCGCGGCCGCGCCGATGAGCAGGAAGCCCCCGGTGGTCTCACGGGCCAGAAGCGCGCGCGCCCGGTGCACCGGGCCGGCCCGGGGGGTGCGCTCGTCGGTGGCGGCGGCCATCGGCTGTCTCTCCCTAGCTTGGGCGGGCAGCGTGCTGCCAGCCTCTCAGAGCCGCGGTCACGCCCCCCGCGAGCGGCCGCCTCAGCCCAGGGTGCCGATCTCCACGTCCCCGGCGGCGCCGTGGACCGCGTCCACCGCCCGGGTGCGGCGCCGCTTCACCGCCGAGGTGAGGCCGTGGGCGGCGCCGAGCCCGAACGGCGGCATGTTGCCGTAGAGCGTCTCGACCTGGTCGGCCGACATCGCATAGGTCTCGTGCCAGATACCGACGTCGCTGGTCGCCGCGACCGTCCGGTTGAAGCGGCGCCAGGCGTCGGCGTGGGCGTGGTCGGGGTCGCGCGAGTACCGGCCGAGCTCCTCGGCCGAGCGCCAGTACTGCACGGTCATCAGGTCCCGTCCCGACACCCAGCTGCGTACGCCGAGCAGGGGGCTCTCGGGCTGGCGGGACAGCTCCGCGAGCATCCGCGGCATCGCCAGGAACACCGGCAGCCAGCTGCGCACCTTGCGGAGCCGGTTGACGCGCATGCCGATCATGAACACCACGACGTCGCCGTCGAGGTCGGCGGAGAGGGCGCCGCCCCGAACCGGTCCCGGGGCGTTGTCCGCGGCACCCCGGTAGGCCGCAGGCACGGTGTCGGTCGAGGACTGGCTCATCAGGGGCTCCATGGAGAGTGGGGGTTTCCATGTAGAGAGTGGCACTATCTATGGATGACGTCCATCCCGCAGTCCGCGATGGGGCTGAGCGCGCTGGCCGAGCGCGCCGGCGTGCCGGTCGGCACGGTCAAGTACTACCTGCGCGAGGGGCTGCTGCCCGAGGGGCGGCTGCGGTCGACCAACCGGGCCGACTACACCGAGGAGCACCTGCGTCGGCTGCGGCTGCTGCGCCTGCTGCGCGAGGTCGGCGACGTCCCGGTGGACCGGCTGCAGGGCCTGGTCGCCGCCCTCGAGTCCGACGACGAGGACCACCTGCGCGTGCTCGACCACGGCTCCCGCGCCATGGCGCACCCCGCACCGGCCGCCGGGCCGCACGGCGACCACGCCGCGGACCTCGCGGCCGACCTGCTGGCCCGGGCGGGCTGGACCTGGGTCGCCCCCGACTCCCCCTCCCTCGAGTCCCTCCGGGTCGTGCTCGAGGCGCTGGTCACCTGGGAGCACGAGGGGCCGCCCCTGCGTCCCGACCTGCTGCTGCGCTACGCCGAGGCCGCAGACGCGATCGGGCGCGACGACATCGCCTCGCTCGACGCCGAGGACCCCGCGGGGATGCTCGCCCAGCTCGTCGTCGGCCAGGTCGTCTACGGCCGGCTGCTCGACGTGCTGCGGCGGCTCGCCGAGGAGCACCACTCCGTGCTGCGGTTCGCGGCGACCCCGGGCGGGGGCGGTCGGGCAGGCGCCCCGTGAGCCGCGTGAGCCCGGGCCGGTGCGCCCTCGCCGCTGCCGCGGCCGTGCTGGCGACCGGGTGCACCTCCGAGCTGCCCGGGTCCACCCCCGAGCCGTCGGTCAGCCGGATCGACCCCGGCTTCGTCTCGGGGTCCGGCGACCTGGCCGCCCTCGACACCCTCGAGCAGGCCGTCGCCCGGACCGACCTGGCCGGCGTGCAGGACGCCGCCGCCGTGATGGCACCGGGGTCCGGCGCGGCCGACTACTTCACCTTCGTCGCCGCGGCCACCGAGGCCAGCCCCGTCGCCGCGCTCGGCGACCCGGACGGGCGCGCCGCCGTACGCCGCACGGCCGACGGCGTGGAGCAGTGCCCGCCCGCGCGCGGGCTCGAGTCCTGCGTGAGCTTCACCGACGTCGCGGTGGACGACGAGGGCAGGATCACCGACTTCCGCGTCGACGGTCTGCTCGCCTCGACCGGCTTCGCGACCGGCGAGGCCTCGCGCAGCGACGGCGGGGTGACCGTGAGCGTGCTCGGCAGCTCGACGTACGTCACCGGAGGGCTGCTCGTCGTCGCCCGGGTCCACACGGGCCGCGCCACCGGCCGGGTCCCGCCCGACGGGGCCACCTACCGCGACCCGACCGGCGTGCGTCGCCATCCGACGGGCCGCTACGGGCTGAGCCTGCTCGACGACCGGTCCCGCACGGTGCTGCTCACCTTCCGTCAGGTCGCCCCAGGGGGCATCCTGCAGATGACCGGCACGGTCGACGGCAGGCCCGGCACCTGGTCGGTGGGGGTGCCCACCCCGTCGTTCGCCGACGAGTGACCGAGCCGGCCACGCACAGGTCGTCGTGTCCGCGCATGACCCGGACCGCACGGGGCAGAGGACCCACGTGCCTTCCCACACCCTCGCGGACATCCAGGCCCTCGCGGCGATCCCCGACGCCACCTTCCCCACCACCGGGCACCGGGAGCGCCAGGTGCCGCTGAGCCCCCACCACTTCCTGGGCCGGGGAGGGTCGTCCGATGACTGAGCGTGGGTGGCAGGACCAGGAGGCCGTCGACCTGATGCTCGACGAGCTGCAGACGTGGGCCGTGGTGGGCCTGGGTGGCGACCCGTCGCGCGACGCCTACCGGATCGCCCGGCTGCTGCAGCGGCGCGGCAAGCGGATCGTGCCGGTGCACCCGCGCGCGGAGACCGTGCTCGGCGAGCAGGGCTACGCCACGCTCGCGGAGGTGCCGTTCGCGGTCGACGTGGTGGACGTGTTCCGGCGCTCCGACGCCGCGGGCCGGTTCGCCGACGAGGCGGTGCAGATCGGCGCGAAGGCGGTGTGGTTCCAGCTCGGCGTCGCCGACGCCGACGCGTTCCGGCGTACGACGGAGGCCGGGCTGGCGATGGTGATGGACACCTGCCCCGCCATCGAGTGGGGCCAGCGGCGCTCGTGACCGGCTAGAAGCCGGCGCGGGGCGGGGCGCTCGACGTACGACGACGGACGGCCTCACCCTTGCCGTGCGCGGCGTCGCGCAGGGACTCCTGGAACTCCACCATGCGCTGCTGGAGCGCCGGGTCGGTCGCAGCCAGGATGCGTACGGCGAGCAGCCCGGCGTTGCGCGCGTTGCCCACCGCCACCGTCGCCACCGGCACCCCCGCGGGCATCTGCACGATGGAGAGCAGCGAGTCCATGCCGTCGAGGTGGGCCAGCGCCACCGGGACGCCGATCACCGGGAGCGGCGTGACCGCGGCCAGCATCCCGGGCAGGTGGGCCGCTCCGCCGGCGCCGGCGATGATCACCGAGAGCCCGCGACCAGCGGCCTCGCGGCCGTAGGCCAGCATCTCGTCGGGCATCCGGTGCGCCGAGACGACGTCGGCCTCGACCTCCACGTCGAACTCGCCCAGCGCCTCGACGGCCGCCTTCATCGTGGGCCAGTCCGAGTCCGACCCCATCACGACGCCGACGCGGGCCGTGCTGCTCTGCTCGCTCATTCGCTCTCCTCACCGAGGTCGCCCCGGAACCACGCGGCCGCATGACGGGCCCGCTCGAGCACGTCGTCGAGGTCCTCGCCGTAGGCGTTGACGTGTCCGACCTTGCGGCCGGGCCGCAGGTCCTTGCCGTACAGGTGCACCCGCAGCCGCGGGTCGCGCGCCATCGCGTGCGGGTAGCCGTCGTACAGCCGCCCGGTCGACCGCTCGCCACCGAGGATGTTCACCATCACCGACCAGGGCGCCCGCGTCTCGGGCGAGCCCAGCGGCAGGTCCAGCACCGCGCGGAGGTGGTTCTCGAACTGGCTGGTGACCGCGCCGTCCTGGGTCCAGTGACCGGTGTTGTGCGGCCGCATCGCGAGCTCGTTGACGAGCACCCGGCCGTCGCGGGTCTCGAAGAGCTCGACGGCGAGGATGCCGGTGACGCCGAGCTCGCCGGCCACCCGCAGGGCGATGCCCTGGGCGGCCGCCGCCAGCTCGGGGTGCAGCTCGGGCGCGGGCGCGACGACCTCGTGGCAGACGCCGTCCTTCTGGGTGGACTGCACGACCGGGTACGCCGCGGCCTGGCCGCTGGGTGCCCGCGCGACCAGGGCCGAGAGCTCGCGCACGAAGTCGACCCTCTCCTCGGCGAGCAGGGCGACGCCGGTCTCCCGGGCCACCGCGAACGGCTCGACGCAGGCGGCCTCGTCGGCGACCACCCACACGCCCTTGCCGTCGTACCCCCCGCGCGTGGTCTTGAGCACGACGGGAAAGCCGCCGACCGACGCTGCGAACTCGACGACCTCGCCGGGGACGGCCACCACGGCGTGGCGCGGGCAGGGCACGTCGAGCGCGGTGAGCCGCTCGCGCATGACGGCCTTGTCCTGGGCGTGCACCAGCGCGTCGGGGCCGGGGCGTACGGCGTGCCCGTCGGCGAGCAGGGCGTGCAGGTGCTCGGTCGGCACGTGCTCGTGGTCGAAGGTGACCACGCTCGACCCGGCCGCGACAGCACGCAGGTCGGCGAGGTCGCGGTGGTCACCGACGCGGTGGTCACCGATCACCTGGGCCGCGGAGACGTCGGGCCCCTCGGCGAGCAGGCGCAGCGGTACGCCGAGGGCGACGGCGGGCTGCGCCATCATCCGGGCCAGCTGGCCACCGCCGATCACGGCGACGACCGGCGCCCGGGCGGGCGTGCCGGACCTGGGCGAGGGGGCAGCCGGGGACGTCACGAGGCGCAAGCCTAGTCGCCGGCCGTCCTCCCATGTGACGGCCGCCGAGCAGCGCAGGGCGCCTATGCCGAGATCGGGTCGGCCTCCCGGACCGGCGCCTCGACCTCGAACCGCAGGCCCTGGCCGCGGATCGTGGTGATCAGCATGGGCCTGCGGGGATCGTCGCCGAGCTTGCGTCGCAGCCACCCGAGGTGGACGTCGATGGTCTTCGCCGACGTCCAGAACGTGGTCTCCCACACCTCGTGCATGAGCTGCTTCCGCGAGACGACCTCCCCGGGGCGGCTGATCACGGCGTGCAGGAGGTCGAACTCCTTGCGCGCCAGCCGGATCTCGACACCGGCGCGCCACACGCGGCGGGCGGCGGGGTCGACGTGGACGTCTTGGACTTGAAGCACGGACCGAGACTAGGACGGCTCTCCGGTTCCGCGCCGGGGTTTGGCCAAACCTGACCCGTTCGGGCCAGCCGCCTGGTCACCCGGGTGGTGCCCGTGTGCCCGGAGTGGTCGTCGGTGACCGGGTGAGGTCCGCGGGAGGAGCGCGACGGAGCGATCAGGCCGAGATGCGGCGTACGGCGACCGGCTCGACGACGCCGAAGCCGCGCACCTCGCGACCGGGCAGCCCGCGGCAGGCGTAGGTGTCGGACGGCAGCTGCTCGGACGTACTCCGGTCGACGATGACCCGGTTGCGCCGGGCGGCCGTGGTCAGCCGGGAGGCGAGGTTCACGGCCGGGCCGAACACGTCGCCCAGGCGGAGGATGACCGACCCGGTGGCGATGCCGACGCGGACGTCGGGGAGACGGCGGTCCTCGCCGATCGCCTCCACGATCCCCAGGCCGACCTCGATCGCCTCCTGCGGCCCGTCGGCCACGAAGAGCACGGAGTCGCCGAGGGTCTTCACCACCCGCCCGCCGCGACCGGCCACGATCTCCTGGCACCGGCTCTCGAACCGCTCGACCATCTCCCCGATGGCGTCCCGGCTCATCTCGTTGGAGCGTGCGGTGAACCCGACGAGGTCGGCGAAGCCGACGGTCAGCCGCTGGCTCTGCAGCTCGTCCTCCCGGCTGCCGGGGGTCGCCACCCGGGCGACCGCCGCGGCCAGGTGACGGCGCCAGGCGTAGATGATCAGCGTCTCGAAGGGCACCCCGACGGAGTCCACGAGCTGCAGCGCCGCCTGCAGCCGCTGGTCCCGGTCGACCTCGCCCTCGTCCTCGCCGGCCAGCTCCTCGACGCGGGAGGCGAGCGTCACGACCTGCCAGTCGGCCAGCCGGGAGATGGTCTGCCCGACGGCGCGGGTCAGGGCCACGGCCAGGTCGAAGGAGATCGCTTCGGAATCGACCGCGGACACCAGCAGGGCGAGGGCACGCAGGTCGCTCTCGGTGAAGGCCTTCTCGTCCCGGGCGTCGGGAAAGCCGAGAGCCCGCCACAGCCGCCGCGCCTGCTCGAGGGTGACGCCGGCCCCCTCGGCGACGTCGTTGCCGGTCAGGCCGGGCGACTCGCCGAGGATCGCCTCCTCCAGGCGACGCCGCGAGGACTCGTCGGAGGTGCTCATGGACCGGGGCGGTGCTGCGTGAGGACCAGGTCGCTCAGCAGCAGCTGCACGCGCTGCACGTCGGGCACGTCGTGGAGGCGGATCTGCCCGGGCTCGGTGGCCTCGGAGACGACCAGCGTGCCGCAGCCGAAGACCCGGTCGACGAGGCCGAGCTCGTAGCCGACGTCGGTGACCCGGCTCAACGGGACCGCGTGCCCGCGGTGGGTGGGCAGGCCGGAGCGGGTCAGCAGGTGGCGGTCGGTGATGACGTACGACGTGGTCGCCCACACCACGACCGGCCGCGCCACGAACCACACCGCGACGCCGAGCGCGACCACCCCCACCAGGGCGGAGACCGGCCCGCGGGCGGACTCGGGCAGCAACCCGGTGACCACCACCGTGACGAGGGACGTCAGGAGCAGCACCAGGAGGGGGAGGACCAGCGCCTTCGGGTGCTCGCGCATCCGGACGACGACGAGCTCGTCCTCGCCGAGGTCCTTGCCGGAGATGCCCACGTCGGGATCATGTCACGACGCGGGCGGCACCCCCCCTGGTCGGACGTGCACCACGTCACCGACGCCCAGCACGTGCCGGTGACCGGCCGCCTCCACCACGAGGTGGCCGTCCGGGTCGACGTCGACCGCCTCCCCGTCCAGCACGGCGTCGCGCGGCAGGTGCACCCGCACCCGGCGCCCGACCGTGGTGCAGCGCGCCCGGTACGCCGCGTGCAGCCCGCCGCGCGGGTCCCCCCCGGCGGCGTGCCACGCGTCGTACCGCCGCCCGAGCGCGTCGAGCAGACCGGCCAGCACGAGGGTGGGGTCGAGCTCGCCGGCTCCCTCGAGGGCCAGCGAGGTCGCCGTCTCCACCGGGAGGTCGGCCCGGGTGCTGCTCACGTTGATCCCGACCCCGACGACCGCTCCGGCCCGGCCCGGCGTCTCGATCCGCTCGACGAGGATCCCGGCCAGCTTGCGGTCGCCGACCAGCACGTCGTTGGGCCACTTGAGGTCGGCCCCGACCCCGGCGACGTCGCGCAGCGCGTCGGTGACGGCGAGGCCGGTGAGCAGGGAGATCCAGGGCCAGCGCTCCGGCGGCACCGCCGGCTCGAGCAGCACCGACGTGCTGAGCGCCGTTCCGGGGGGCGTCACCCAGGTGCGGGTGAGCCGGCCGCGGCCGGCGGTCTGGGAGAGCGTGGTGACGACCTCCCCCTCCCCTGCCCCGGCACGGAAGGAGTCCGCGAGGGCCGAGCTCGTCGACGGGGGGTGGCCGGGGCCTGCACCCGCCAGCGACCGGTGCGCCAGCGGCTCGGGTCGACGAACGGGGCCGGCCGGGAGGTCACCGCCTCACCCTAGGCACTAGATTGCATCGCAGCCGTGCAGCGGCACCCCCGACCCACCCGCGGCCCAGCGGCCGCCCAGACGAGGAGCCGATCCCGTGAGCGCACTACCCGGTGAGGGCATCGACGTCCCCGACGACCTCGACCTGCACACCACCGCCGGTCGGCTCGCCGACTTCGAGCGCCGCCACGACGAGGCGATCCACGGCTCGCCCGAGGCCGTGGAGAAGCAGCACGCCAAGGGCCGCCAGACCGCGCGCGAGCGGATCGAGATGCTCTTCGACGAGGGCTCCTTCGTCGAGCTCGACGGACTGGCCCGGCACCGCTCGACCAACTTCGGCCTCGAGCAGAACCGACCCTTCGGCGACGGCGTGATCACCGGCTACGGCACGATCGAGGGACGCCAGGTCTGCGTGTTCTCCCAGGACTTCACCGTCTTCGGCGGCGCGCTCGGCGAGGTGTACGGCGAGAAGATCGTCAAGGTCATGGACCTCGCCATCAAGACCGGCTGCCCGATCATCGGCATCAACGAGGGCGCCGGCGCCCGCATCCAGGAGGGCGTCGTCTCGCTCGGCCTGTACGGCGAGATCTTCACCCGCAACGTGCACGCCTCGGGCGTCATCCCGCAGATCAGCCTGATCATGGGCAACTGCGCGGGCGGCCACGTCTACTCCCCCGCGGTCACCGACTTCACGGTCATGGTCGACAAGACCTCCGCGATGTTCATCACCGGCCCCGACGTGATCAAGACCGTCACCGGCGAGGACGTCACCATGGAGGAGCTCGGCGGCGCCCGCACGCACAACACCAAGTCGGGCAACGCGCACTACATGGCCTCCGACGAGGAGGACGCCCTCGAGTACGTCAAGGCGCTGATCTCCTACCTGCCGCAGAACAACCTCGACGAGCCGGTCGTGTACGCCGAGGGCATCGACCTCGCACCGAGCGAGACCGACCTGGCGCTGGACACGCTGATCCCGGACAGCGCGAACCAGCCGTACGACATGCACGTCGTCATCGAGTCGGTGCTCGACGACCAGGAGTTCCTCGAGGTGCAGCCGCTGTTCGCGCAGAACCTCGTCGTCGGCTTCGGCCGGGTCGAGGGCCGCCCGGTGGGCGTCGTCGCCAACCAGCCGATGCAGCTCGCGGGCACCCTCGACATCGACGCCTCGGAGAAGGCGGCGCGCTTCGTGCGCTTCTGCGACGCGTTCAACCTGCCGGTGCTCACCTTCGTCGACGTCCCGGGCTTCCTGCCGGGCACCGACCAGGAGTGGAACGGCATCATCCGGCGCGGCGCGAAGCAGATCTACGCCTACGCCGAGGCCACCGTGCCGCTCGTCACCGTGATCACCCGCAAGGCCTACGGCGGCGCGTACGACGTGATGGGCTCCAAGCACCTCGGCGCCGACATCAACCTCGCCTGGCCGACCGCGCAGATCGCCGTGGTCGGTGCCCAGGGTGCGGTCAACATCCTCTACCGCCGCGAGCTCGCCGGCCACGACGACCCCGACACCCGCCGGGCGGAGCTGATCGACGACTACGAGAACACCCTGGCCAACCCCTACGTCGCGGCCGAGCGCGGCTACGTCGACGCGGTGATCAAGCCGCACCAGACCCGCGCCGAGGTGGTCAAGGCGCTGCGGCTGCTGCGCACCAAGCGCGAGACGCTGCCGCCGAAGAAGCACGGGAACATCCCGCTGTGAGCACCGAGGACGAGGGAGGAGCCGGGGAGACCGCACCCGCGGAGGAGCCCCGCCCTCCTCTGCTCCGGATCGTGTCGCCCGACGCCACGCCCGAGCAGGTTGCGGCCCTGGTGGCCGTGCTCTCCGCCCTGGGCGGCGGTGGCGGGGCCTCGGCCGGGGCGCCGGTCGCCGAGTGGAGCGCGCCGCACCGCGCCGTACGCCGCACCGTGGCGCCGACCCGGGTCACCGCGCTGGCCGGCACCCGGGGTGGTTGGCGCTCGAGCGGCCTGCCCCGGTGACCCGGTGGTGACCCGGTGCTGACCGGGGCCCCGCGCCTGGTCCTGGCCTCGCAGTCGCCGGCCCGCCTGGCCACCCTGCGCGCGGCCGGGATCGAGCCCGAGGTGGTCGTCTCCGGCGTCGACGAGAGCGACGTCGAGGCGGTCTCGCCGGCCGCCCTGGCCGCCACGCTGGCGAGCCTCAAGGCACGTACGGTGCACGCCCGGCTGCTGCCGGACGCCGCCGAGCCGGACGCGCTGCACGTGCTCGGCTGCGACTCGGTGCTCGAGCTGGACGGCCGCACCTACGGCAAGCCCGCCGACGCCGCGACCGCGACCGAGCGGTGGCGCGAGATGCGCGGCCGCAGCGGCGTGCTGCACTCCGGGCACTGCCTGGTGGTCGGCCCGCACGGGCGCGAGGTCGTGCGGGCGGTGGACACCGTCGTGCACTTCGCGGACGTCAGCGACGCCGAGATCGATGCCTATGTCGCGTCCGGCGAGCCGATGCAGGTCGCGGGGGCATTCACCCTCGACGGCCTCGGCGGCGCGTTCGTGCGCGGCATCGAGGGAGACCCGCACAACGTCGTCGGCGTGAGCCTCCCGGTGCTGCGCGAGATGCTGGCCCAGGTCGGGGTGCGCTGGACGGACCTCTGGTCCACGTGAGCGTCGCCGTGAGCACCCCGTGACCACCGGGTCCTCGGCTCCCGCCGGCACGAGCGCGGCGGGGAGGCCGGAGGTCCCGAGCGAGGTCCGGGTGCTGGTGGCCTCGGCCTTCATCATCGCGATCGGCTTCGGCCTGGTGTCGCCGGTGCTGCCGGCGTACGCGCGGTCCTTCGACGTCGGGGTGGCCGCGGCGTCCACCGTGGTGTCGGCGTTCGCCTTCTTCCGGCTGGTGTTCGCCCCCGCCGGCGGGGCGTTGGTCTCCAGGCTCGGTGAACGCCCGATCTACCTGACCGGGCTGCTGGTGGTCGCCGCGTCGTCTCTGGCCACGGCCTTCGCGCAGTCCTACACGCAGCTGCTGGTGCTGCGCGGGCTCGGCGGCGTCGGGTCGACGATGTTCACCGTCTCGGCGATGGCGCTGCTGGTGCGCCTGGCGCCGCCGACGATCCGCGGCCGGGTGACCTCGGCGTACGCGTCGTCCTTCCTCGTCGGCGGCATGCTCGGCCCGGTCTTCGGCGGCTTCCTGGCCACCTTCGGCCTGCGCCTGCCGTTCGTCGTGTACGCCGCGGCCCTCGTCGTCGCCGCGGCCGCCGTCGGCATCGGCCTGCGCGGGGCCCGGTTGCGCCCCGCCCCGTCGAGCGAGGGCAACCCACCGATGACGGTGCGGGAGGCGCTGGGCCACCGCACCTATCTCGCCTGCCTGGCCTCCGCGTTCGCGAACGGGTGGTGCAACTTCGGCGTGCGGGTGGCGGTGCTGCCCCAGCTCGCGATCGCGATCTACGACGCCACCTGGGTCGCCGGGGTCGTGCTCGCGATCGCCGCGGCCGCGACCGCGGCGACCCTGCAGGTCGCGGGGCGGGTGGCCGACACGGTTGGCCGCAAGCCGCTGGTCGTGGTCGGGCTGCTCGTCACCGCCGCCTCGCTGGGCGTGATCGGGCTCGCCGGCGACCTCGTCGCCCTGCTCGTGCTGTCGGCGGTCTCCGGGGTCGGTGCCGGCCTGGTCAACCCCGGCCAGCAGGCGGCGGTGGCCGACGTGGTCGGCAACCAGCGCAGCGGCGGCACCGTGCTGAGCACGTTCCAGATGTTCCAGGACGGCGGCGCGATCCTCGGGCCGATCCTCACCGGGCTCGTGGCCGACCAGCTCGGCTTCGGCTGGGCCTTCGGCACGGTGGCGATCGTCAGCCTGCTCGCCCTGCTGCCCTGGCTGACCGCGCCGGAGACGCTCGACCGCGCGCCCGCGGAGACCTGAGCCGATTTCGAAGCAGTCGGTCGAGAGCTCCCCGGCCGTCGTCGCCACCCCCGCAGGTCGGTCGCACGAGCGGGAGAAGGTGCCTCGCGCACGCGCCGAGCCGGCTCGACACCGAGGTTCCCCCGTCGGTGTGACGGAGCCTCACTCGACCGGCAGGCCCAGTCCTCGCGCGATGAGCATGCGCTGCACCTCCGAGGTGCCCTCGCCGATCTCGAGCACCTTGGCGTCGCGGTAGAACCGCGCGACCGGGTACTCCTCCATGAAGCCGTAGCCCCCGAAGACCTGGGTGGCGATCCGGGTCGCAGTGACCGCGGACTCGGTGGCGTAGACCTTGGCGACCGCGGCGGCCCGCTTGAACTCCGTCATCGGGGCGGCGGCGTCCTTGAGCGCCGCGGCCCGGTAGGTCAGGAGCCGCGCGGCGTCGAGCATCACCTGGAGGTCGGCGATCTGGAAGGCGACGCCCTGCTTGCGCCCGATCGGGACGCCGAAGGTGGTGCGCTCGCCGGCGTAGGCCACGCTCGCGTCGAGGCAGGCCTGGATCAGGCCGACCGAGAGCGCGGAGATCGCGACCCGGCCGTCGTCCAGGGTGGCGAGGAACTGCGCGAAGCCGCGACCCCGCTCGCCGAGCAGGTGGTCGGCCGGCACCCGGGCACCCTCGAAGGTGAGCGGGTGGGTGTCCGAGGCGTGCCAACCGAGCTTGTCGTACGCCGGCTCGGCCGTGAAGCCCGGCGTGCCCGCCGGAACCATGATCGAGCTGATCTCGGGCTTGCCGTCCTCGCGCTCGCCGGTCTTCGCGGTGACGGTGACCAGCGAGGTGATCGAGGAGCCGGAGTTGGTGATGAACTGTTTGGCCCCGTCGACGACCCACTCGTCGCCGTCGACGCGGGCTCGGGTGCGGGTCGACCCGGCGTCGGAGCCCGCGTGCGGCTCGGTGAGGCCGAAACCGGCCAGCGTGCGACCAGCCACGAGGTCGGGCAGCCACGTCTTCTTCTGGTCGTCGGTGCCGAAGGTGAGGATCGGGTTGATGCCGAGGCCGACGGCGGCCTGCAGGGTGATGCCCATCGACTGGTCGACGCGACCGATCTCCTCGATCGCCAGGCACAGCGAGGTGAAGGCGCCGTCCTCGCCGGTCATCCCGGCGCCGCCGTACTCCTCGGGGGCGGTGAGCCCCATCAGGCCGAGGTCGCCCATCGCGTGCACCACGTCGGTCGGAAAGTGGTGGTCGCGGTCCCACTGCGCGGCGTGCGGCGCGATCTCGGACTCGGCGAAGTCCCGCACGCTGCGGCGGAACTCCTCGTGCTCACGGGACAACTCGAAGCTCATCCGGTGATGGTAGTCACCGCACCTCCCGGTCTCCGTGGACCCGCGGGCCCCTAGACTCCGCCGGAGCATCGTCAGCGCATCCGAGGAGTCCCGTCGTGCCCGAGGTCAAGCCCCTGCAGAAGGTCCTGGTCGCCAACCGTGGCGAGATCGCGGTGCGCGTCATCCGCGCCTGCAAGGACTCCGGCATCGGATCGGTCGCGGTGTACGCCGAACCCGACCGCGACGCGCTCTTCGTGCGGATCGCCGACGAGGCGCACGCCCTGGGCGGTGCCACCCCGGCCGAGTCCTACCTCTCCATCGAGAAGATCATCGCGGTGGCGAAGGAGACCGGCGCCGACTCGGTGCACCCGGGCTACGGGTTCCTCGCCGAGAACGCCGACTTCGCCCAGGCCGTGATCGACGCCGGGCTGATCTGGATCGGCCCGTCGCCCGCCGCGATCGGCTCGCTCGGCGACAAGGTGCAGGCCCGGCACATCGCCCAGAAGGTCGGCGCCCCGCTCGTCTCCGGCACCAAGGACCCGGTCGAGAGCGCCGAGGAGGTGCTGGAGTTCGTCGAGGCCCACGGCCTGCCGATCGCGATCAAGGCCGCCTTCGGCGGTGGCGGTCGCGGCCTCAAGGTGGTCTGGGAGAAGGAGGACGTCGCCGACCAGTACGAGTCCGCCGTCCGCGAGGCCACCAGCGCCTTCGGCCGCGGCGAGTGCTTCGTCGAGCAGTACCTCGACAAGCCGCGCCACGTCGAGACCCAGTGCATCGCCGACCAGCACGGCAACGTCGTGGTGATCTCCACCCGCGACTGCTCGCTGCAGCGTCGGCACCAGAAGCTGGTCGAGGAGGCGCCTGCGCCGTTCCTGTCCGACGAGCAGATGGACACGCTCTACTCCTCCTCCAAGGCGATCCTCAAGGAGGCCGGCTACGTCGGCGCCGGCACCTGCGAGTTCCTCGTGGGCACCGACGGCACCATCTCCTTCCTGGAGGTGAACACCCGCCTGCAGGTCGAGCACCCGGTCTCCGAGGAGGTCACCGGCATCGACCTGGTGCGCGAGATGTTCCGCGTCGCCGCCGGCGAGGAGCTCGGCTACGGAGACCCGGAGATCCGCGGACACTCCATCGAGTTCCGGATCAACGCCGAGGACGCCGGCTCCAACTTCATGCCCGCCCCCGGCACCCTGACCAGCTGGCACGCCCCGTCCGGCCCCGGCGTCCGGATGGACGAGGGGTACGACGCCGGCGAGACCGTGCCCGGTTCCTTCGACTCCCTGATCGGCAAGCTGGTCGTCACCGGCCGCGACCGCACCCAGGCGCTGGAGCGGTCGCGTCGTGCGCTCGACGAGTTCGTGATCGAGGGCATGCCCACGGTCGTCCCGTTCCACCGGGTGGTCGTCTCCGACCCGGCGTACGTCGGTGACGGCGAAGGCTTCGGCGTCTACACCAGCTGGATCGAGACCGAGTTCGACAACCAGATCCCGCCGTACGCCGGGGGCGCCGGCGAGGCCGACGAGCCCGAGGAGCGCCAGACCGTCGTGGTCGAGGTCGGCGGCCGACGGCTCGAGGTCAGCCTCCCCGCCGGGCTCGCGGCCATGGGTGGCGGCGCCGGTGCGGCCGGTGGCGCCACGAAGCCCACGCGCGGCAAGAAGGCCCGCGGCGGCAGCAACGCCAGCGGCGACTCCGTCACCAGCCCGATGCAGGGCACGATCGTCAAGGTCGTCGCCGCCGAGGGCGACGAGCTCGCCGAGGGCGACACCGTCGTGGTGATCGAGGCGATGAAGATGGAGCAGCCGATCAAGGCGCACAAGGCCGGCACGGTGGCCAACCTCGACGCCGAGGTCGGCGCGACCGTGACCTCAGGCGCGGTGATCTGCGACCTCGGCTGACCGCCGAGAGGGCACCAACATCGCGTCGAGAGGGCAGCAAATCCGCGACCACCGGCCTCGCGCGCACTCAAGTGCCCTCTCGCGGCGAACTGAGTGCCCCCTCGCGGCGAACTGAGTGCCCCCTCGGCGGGGGGTCAGTCGCCGGGGGTGCCCTGGGTGAGCACCGGGGCGCCGACCCTCGCGCTTCGGCCGGCACGGCGCGTGCCGCCGACCTCGAAGGTGAACCAGTTCGACTTCAGGCCGTACGCCCAGCGCATCTCGTCCCCGCTCAGCGTGCGGGAGCCCTCGGTGCCCTTCAGCACCAGCCGGTTGACCCGGCCCTGCCACTCCCCGGCGCCGTCCCGGTCGACCACCCGCACCTCCTGGAGCTGGCCGAGGCCGTACTTCTGCTCGAGGGCGTCCAGGTCGGCCCTGACCCGCCAGGTGTGCACGGGGTTGCCGGACCAGTCGTCGTACGGGTCGTCCTGCGCGACCAGGTAGGGCATGCCCCCGCTCGTGGAGCGACCGCCGGTCGAGGAGGAGAACTGGGTGAAGGCGGGCTTGCCGCCGTACATCAGCACCTGGTTGCGGGTCGCCCGCACCGCGGCGTTGGCGCGGGGGTCCTCGGCCGCCACCCCGCCGTACACCTGGCAGGAGGTGGTGTCGCAGATCTGGTAGTAGCCGTCGATCCGGTCGAGCCGGGTGCGCATGGCGTAGGTGCGGGCCGCGACGGCTTGCGAGCGCACGGCCTCGGGGTGCCAGGAGGCGGGCATCTCGGCGGCGACGACGCCCTTGACGTAGCCCTCCATCCGCACCACGTTCACGGTGGCGCGGTCGCTGCTTCCCGGCGTCGGCGAGGCCGCCCGCAGGCCCCCGCGGTAGGCACGGGTGCCGCTGGGGGTGACCAGCTCGATCGGCCGGCCGGCCGCGAACTGGCCGTCGCCGCCGAGCACGCGCTTGGCCCGGCCCTCGGGGCGCCACCGGCGCCAGCGGCCGTCGGACCAGCGCGCCACGGCCGTCTCGGTGCCGTGGCCGAGGAGGCGCCACTTGGTGGCGCCGAGGTCGGTGGGCAGCGGGTAGCGCTTGCCGTCGGACAGGTCGGTCACGCTCAACCCGCGGGCCGGCTTGACCACGACGTCGCGGCCCGGGTCGCCCGAGAGCAGCACGCGCACCCACGTCCGGCGGCCGGTGAGGGCGGTGCCGGGGTAGTAGAAGGAGACGATCTGTTGCCAGGAGAGCCCCGTGAGGGCGGCACCCTGGGCGCCGTACTGGCTCATCCCGTGTCCGTGGCCGAAGCCGTGGCCGACGATGGTGACCTCGCCGTTGCTGGGCACCGCGAAGGACTGGTCGACGGACTTCGCGGCCACCGGCGAGGCGCCGGCGAGGCCGGAGACCGCGGTGGCGGCGACCGCGACGAGGGTCGTGGCCACGCGGGAGGAACGGTTGTGGGCGTGCTGCTTCATCAGGTGTGCACCTCACCCGCAAGAGACCGGCGGGCACGGGGACGGTGGGACAGACCTGGGGAAGTCGGCACCAGAAGACCACGCGCTCGACGGGGCTGCGGGCGCTTTGGCGACATCCGGAGGCAAAACTGCCCCTGCCGACCGGGATCAACGTCCCGAGCACGACGACACGGCACGACGACACGGGCACCGGGCCGTGCGCCGGCTGGACGCCGTCCGCGCCGGCCGGACCTCGTGCCGGCGGGTCAGTCCCGGGCGTGCCGGTGCAGGCGACGGGCGGCCTCGGCCACCGACCCGCTCATCGACGGGTAGATCGTGAACGCCTGGGCCAGCTGGTCGGCGGTGAGCGACTCCGCCACCGCGATCGAGAGCGGGTGGATCAGCTCGCTCGCCCGCGGCCCCACCACGACGCCGCCGACCACGATGCCCGTGCCGGGCCGGCTGAACAGCTTGACGAAGCCGTCCCGGACGCCCTGCATCTTCGCGCGCGGGTTGCCGGCCAGCGGGAGCATCACGCACTCGGCGGCCTCGGGGTCGGCGTCCACCTCGTCCTGCGACCAGCCCACGGTGGCGATCTCGGGGGCGGTGAAGACGTTGGAGGCCACCGTGCGCAGGTCGAGGGGCTGGACGGCGTCGCCGAGGGCGTGGCGCATCGCGATCCGTCCCTGCATCGCCGCGACCGAGGCCAGCATCATCACGCCGGTGCAGTCGCCGGCGGCGTACACGCCCCGGGCGCTGGTGCGCGAGACGCGGTCGACCTCGATGAAGCCGCGGTCGTCGGTGCGTACGCCGGACTCCTCGAGCCCGAGCCCCTCGACGCGCGGCACCGAGCCGAGCGCGAGGAGGCAGTGGCTGCACTCGATCTCCCGACCGTCGGTCAGCGTGACGGTGACGGTGTCGCCGTCGCGCACGACCGACTCCATCCGCGACCGCGCGAGCACGTGCATGCCCCGGCGCTCGAGGACCTCCTCGAGCACCTCGGCGGCGTCGGCGTCCTCGCCGGGCAGCACCCGCTCCCGGCTGGACACGAGGGTCACGTCGGCGCCGAGCGCGTGGTAGGCGCTGGCGAACTCCGCCCCGGTCACCCCGGAGCCGACCACGACCAGCTTCTCGGGCAGCTCGGTCAGGCGGTAGACCTGCTCCCAGGTGAAGATCCGCTCGCCGTCGGGCTGGGCGGAGTCCAGCGTCCGCGGGATCGCTCCCGTGGCCAGGAGCACCGCGTCGGCCGACAGCGACCGCTCGCCGCCGTCGGCATCGGTCACCACGACCGACTCCGGACCGTCCAGGCGGGCGTGGCCGGCGACGACGGTGACGTCCTCGGCGGCGAGGCGGCGCTCGATGTCGTCGGACTGCTCGCCGGCGAGGCGGAGCACCCGCTCGTTGACCCGCGCGAGGTCCACCCGGGCACGGTCGGCGGCGTCGCCCTCGTGGTCGCGGAAGCCGATGCCGAGCTCGCGGCTGCCCTCCATGTCGGTGAGCAGCTCGGCGGTCGCGATGAGGGTCTTGCTGGGGACGCAGTCGGTGAGCACGGCCGACCCGCCGAGGCCGTCGGAGTCGACGACGGTCACCGCGGCCTCCAGCTGGGCCGCGACCAGCGCCGCCTCGTAGCCTCCGGGCCCTCCACCGACGATCACCACGTGAGTCACGCGCCGAGTCTGTCACGACGCGCCGGGGCCTCCCGGCACGCCCGTGCGGCCCACTACCCTTGCTCGTCGTGACGCTCTACGCCGCCTACGGGTCGAACCTCGACCCCGCCCGGATGGGCGACCGGTGCCCGCACTCACCGCTGCGCTCCACCGGGTGGCTGCAGGACTGGCGCCTCACCTTCGGCGGCGAGGAGCACGGCTGGGACGGCGCCCTGCCGACCCTCGCTCCCAGCCCGGGCGATGCCGTCTTCGTCGCGGTGTACGACGTGAGCGAGCTCGACGCGGGCACGCTGGACCACCTCGAGTTCGCCGACACCGGGCTGTACCGCCGCACCCGGCTACGGGTCGACACGATGGCCGGCGAGCTCATGTCGTGGGCCTACGTGCTCGACGCCTTCGAGGGTGGGCTGCCCGGCGCGACCTCGCTGGGCGTGATCGCCGACGCGGCGGAGGCGGCCGGCGCCCCCGACGACTACGTGCGCGACCTGCGGCACCGGCCGTGCCGCTCGGCTGGTCTCTGAGGCCCTAGTCTCGCGCCCATGAGCGAACCCGACGCGCAGCGGCACCCCGACCCGCACGCGCTGGCCGCGCAGGCCGCCGACCGCCTCCGTGAGATCACCGGCGTGGCGCGCCACGACCTGGCCCTCGTGCTGGGGTCGGGCTGGCTGCCCGCGGTCGACGCCCTGGGCGAAGCGACCCACGAGGTCGCCACCACCGACCTCCCCGGCTTCGCTCCGCCGGCGGTCGAGGGCCACTCCGGCACCGTCCGCTCGGTCGTGAGCGGCGACCGTCGGCTGCTCGTCTTCGCCGGGCGCACCCACCTCTACGAGGGGCTCGGCGTGCGGCCGGTCGTGCACGGCGTACGCACGGCGGCGGCGTCCGGGTGCCGCGCCGTGGTGCTCACGAACGGCTGCGGCGGCCTGGACCCGTCGTGGACGCCGGGCACCCCCGTGCTGATCAGCGACCACCTGAACCTCACGGCCACCTCCCCGCTGGAGGGCGCGACCTTCGTCGACCTGACCGACCTCTACTCCTCGCGGCTCCGCGACCTGTGCCGCGAGGTCGAACCGTCGCTGCCCGAGGGCGTCTACGCGCAGCTCCCCGGCCCGCACTACGAGACGCCCGCCGAGGTGCGCATGGTCGGGGCGCTCGGGGGCCACCTCGTCGGCATGTCGACCACCCTGGAGGCGATCGCCGCCCGCGAGGCCGGCCTGGAGGTGCTCGGCATCTCGCTGGTCACCAACCTCGCCGCGGGCGTCGGCGGGGCCCCGCTGGACCACGCCGAGGTGCTCGAGGCCGGCCGTGAGGCGGCCTCCCGGATGGGCGACCTGCTGTCCCGCGTCGTCCCGAGGATCTGATGAGCGCCGCACCACTGCCCCGGGTGCTCGTCACCGGTGCCGCCGGCAGCCTGGGCCGCACGATCTGCCCGGGCCTCGAGGCCGCCGGCTGGCAGGTGCACGCCGCCGACCTCGCGGTGCCCGAGGACGCCTCCTCCCACGTCTGGCACGTCGTCGACTGCACCGACTCCGACGCCGTCGACCAGCTGGTCGGTCGGGTCCGACCGGGCGCCGTCGTCCACCTCGCCGGCGTGCCGGGCGAGCTGCCGCTGGAGGGGTCGCTGCGCTCGCACGTGCTGTCCACCGGCGCGCTGCTCGACGCACTGGTGACGCACGGCGTCCCGCGCTTCGTCTACGCCGGCAGCAACCACGCCGTCGGTCGCACGCCTCGCTCGCTGCCCGTCGACACCCGCACGCTGCCGCGGCCCGACTCCTTCTACGGCGTCGCCAAGGTCGCGGCCGAGGCGCTGATGCACCTGTACGCCGACCGGCACGGCCTCGACGTCGTCTCGGCGCGGATCGGGTCCTTCCTCCCCCGGCCGACCACCCGGCGGCACCTGGCCACCTGGCTCTCGCCCGACGACGCCGTACGGATGACCCAGGCGGCGCTCACCGCGCCCGGCCCCGGCTTCGCCGTGCTCTACGGCATCTCCGCGAACACCCGCGCCTGGTGGGACCTCGAGGCCGGGCGGGCGCTGGGCTACGACCCGGCCGACGACGCCGAGGCCTGGGCGGCCGAGATCGAGGCCGAGCCGGAGTCCGCCGACGACCGGCACGAGGCGGCGTACGTCGGTGGACCCTTCGTCACGTGACCCATCGCCGACTGGCCTAGCCTCAGCCCCATGACCGCCCCGACCGAGCTGGCCGACCGCGCCCGCACCTGGATCGACCAGGATCCCGACGAGGACACCCGTCGCGAGCTGGAGGACCTGCTGGAGGCCGCTGCCTCCGACGACGCTGCCGCGGCCGACCTCGCGGCGCGCTTCGACGGCACCCTGGCCTTCGGCACCGCCGGGCTGCGCGGGGCGCTCGGCGCCGGCCCGCAACGGATGAACCGCGTGGTGGTGGCCCGCGCCGCCGCCGGGATCGCCGCCTGGCTGGCCTCGACCGGCGTGCGCCGCGGCAGCCCCGTCGTGGTCGGGTACGACGCCCGGCACAAGTCCGACGTCTTCGCGCGTGACACCGCCGAGGTGCTGCGCGGTGCCGGGTACACCGCGCTGCTCATGCCCCGCCCGCTCCCCACCCCGGTGCTGGCCTTCGCCGTGCGCGAGCTCGGTTGCGTCGCCGGCGTGATGGTGACCGCCTCGCACAACCCGCCCGCCGACAACGGCTACAAGGTCTACCTTGCCGACGGCGCCCAGCTCGCCCCGCCGACCGACGCCGCGATCGCCGACGCCATCGCCGGGGTCGGCCGCGTCGACGAGCTGCCCCGCGGCACCGACGTGACCGTGCTCGACGAGGACGTCTGGCACCGCTACTGCGACCAGGTCGTCGACCTCGTGCCCGACGGTCCCCGCGACCTGCGCGTCGTCTACACGCCCCTGCACGGCGTGGGCGCCGAGACCGTCGTGGCCGTGCTCGAGGCGGCCGGCTTCGGCGAGGCGCACGTGGTGCCCCAGCAGCGCGAGCCCGACCCCGACTTCTCCACCGTCTCCTTCCCCAACCCCGAGGAGCCGGGGGCGATGGACCTCGCCCTGGCGCTCGCCGCGCGGGTGGAGGCGGACCTCGTGCTCGCCAACGACCCCGACGCCGACCGCTGCGCGGTCGCCGTGCCGACCGGCCGGGGGTGGCGGATGCTGACCGGTGACGAGGTCGGGGCCCTGCTCGGTGACCACCTGGCCGCGCACGGACGCCCCGGCGTGCTGGCCACCACGATCGTCTCCTCCACCCTCCTCGGCGCGGTCGCGGGCGACCACGGCCGCGGACACGTCCGCACGCTCACCGGTTTCAAGTGGCTGGCCCGGGTCGAGGACCTGGCCTTCGCCTACGAGGAGGCGATCGGCTACTGCGTCGCGCCGCACCTCGTGGCCGACAAGGACGGCGTCTCCGCGCTGCTGGTGCTGGCGCACCTGGCGGCCGCCCTGAAGGCGGACGGGCGCACCTTCCTCGACGTGCTCGACGACCTCGCCCACCGGCACGGCGTGCACGCCACCGACCAGCTCTCGGTGCGGGTGGCCGACGCCGACGCGGCGCGGTCGCTGCTGCAGACGCTGCAGGCCGACCCGCCCGACCGGCTCGGGGGGCTCGGGGTCGAGTCGCTCGAGGACCTGGCCGAGGAGGGCGGTGACCTGCCCCCCACCGACGGCCTGCTGCTCCACCTCGAGCACGACACCCGCCTGGTGGTGCGCCCGTCCGGCACGGAAGCCAAGCTGAAGTGCTACCTCGAGGTCGTCGTGCCGGTCGAGGGCGACGGCCCGGGCACCGGGGACCTCACCGCCGAGCAGGCCCTGGCCGCCGCCCGGTTGGTCGCGGCCCAGCGTCTCGACGCGGTGCGGTCCGAGCTGTCCCGGCTGCTGGGTGCCTGATGCCACGACCACGCCGTCCTCGGCACCCGGTGCTGCTCGCCGTCGGTCTGCTGGTGCTGCTGGTCCTCGTCGGCGGCGTCCTCGCGGCGTACGACGCGGCGACGGCGTACCGCAGCCTCAAGGACGCCCGCACCGAGATCACCACCCTGCGCACGGACGTCACCGGCGGGCGGGTGGACCGCGTGCAGCCGACCGTGCAGCGCCTGCGGCAGGACACCACCGAGGCCGACGCCGCCGTGCACGGCCCGCACTGGTGGGTGCTGGCGCACCTCCCGGTCGTGGGCGACGACGTGACCGCCGTCCGCACGGTGACCGGCATGCTGGCCGACCTCACCGAGGACGCCGCCGGGCCGTTGGCCGAGGCCGCGCAGACCCTGACCCCCGAGGCGCTCGTGCCCCAGGACGGACGGGTGCCGCTGGGACCTGTCGAGCAGGTCGCCCCGCTGGTCCGCCGGGGCGACGCCGGTGTGCGGGCCGCGGTCGCGCGGCTGGGCACCGTCTCGGCCGACGGGCTGGCGGGGCCGGTCGCCGACGTGGTGACCGAGCTCGACGACCAGCTCACCGAGCTGTCCGGACAGACCTCGCTCGCCCGGCGGCTCACCATGCTGCTGCCGCCGATGCTCGGCGCGGACGGTCCGCGGCGCTACCTGCTGCTCAGCCAGAACAACGCCGAGGCCCGGTCGCTCGGGGGCATCGTCGGCGCCGCGATCCTGGTGACCGCGGACGACGGCCGGATCGAGCTGCGTCGGCAGGTCGCCGGCAACGAGTTCCCCCAGCTCGACGAGCCCGTCCTGCCGCTCAGCGACGGCGAGGTGACGCTGTACGACGAGCAGCTCGGCCTCTTCCTGCTCAACGCGACCAACACCCCGGACTTCCCCCGCGCCGCCGAGCTCGCTGCCGCCCGGTGGAAGCGCAGCGTGGGCCAGCAGGTCGACGGGGTGGCCTCGGTCGACCCCGGGGCCCTGGCCCTGCTGCTGCGGGCGACCGGCCCCGTCGAGGTGGCCGGCACCCGCCTCACCCCCGACAACACCCCCGAACTGCTGCTGAACGAGGTCTACCGCCGGATCCCCGACCCGGCGGCGCAGGACGCCTTCTTCGCCGCCGCCGCGTCGGCGATCTTCGACCGCATCGCGGCCGGCGACGCCGACGTGCGCGCCGCCGCGACGGCGTCGGCCGCGGCCGTCGACGAGGGCCGCCTGCTGCTCTGGTCCCGGCGCGCCGACGAGGAGCGGGTGCTCCGCGGGTCGCGGATCGCCGGTGAGCTGGTCGGCCGGGACGGTGACCGGCCGGTGGTGGGCGTCTTCCTGAACGAGCAGACGGCCTCCAAGCTGAGCTGGTACGAGAACGCGTCGGTGCGGGTGACCGACGTCGGCTGCGGCGAGGGTGACGCACGTCTGCTTCGGGTGCGCGCCAGCCTGACCTCGACCGTGCCGACCGGAGGCCGGGCCCGCTCCAGGCTGCCGGACTACGTCACCGGCGTGCAGGCGGGCGCGCCACGCGGCACCCTGAGGACCCGGGTCGTGCTCTACGCCCCGACGGGCGGGCTCGTCGAGAGCGTGCGCCTGGTGGGCGGGTCCCCCGGGGCGATCTCGACGACGCACGACGGCCTGGCCGCGGTGGCCCGGGACGTGGTCGTCCCGCCCGGCGAGACCGTGGCGGTGGAGGCCGAGATGTCGGTACCGCCGAAACTGACCGGAAATCCTAGCGTGCGGCACACACCACTTGCCCGAAACGAGCAATTAACGAGTTCGACTTTCGATTGTCGGTCCTAGCCCCTACAGTCATCCCGGCAGCACCACAGACTTCAATCTCGAGGGACATCCACATGAACCGCAAGCTTCTGGCGACCGCCGCTATCGCGTTGGGTTTCGCTTTCGCCCCCGCCACCGCTTTTGCTGTTGATTACCCCACGGGTGGCGGCTCGGTCAGCCCGGCCGACTCGACGCCGGAGAACTGCGAGCCCTTCAACGTCGTGGTCGACGCCGGTGACGCCACCTCGGTCACCCTCACCGTGACCGACGACAACGGCAACGTGGTCGAGACCTACACCGGCACGCCCGACTCGGCCGGCAACGTGACCTTCTCGGTGACGATCTGCGAGGACGGCACCTTCCAGCTCACCGCCACCGACCAGGACGGCGTCACCATCGCCACGAGCTCGGTCACCGTGTCCTCCCCGACCAACGGTGGCGGCACCCCGACCGACACGACCGGTGGCACCACCACCGGCGGTGGCAGCACCACCGGCGGCACCACCACCACCACCGGCGGCACCACCAGCGGCGCCCTGCCCGCCACCGGCTCCCCGGCCGGCCTGGTCGTCGGCGGCCTCGCCGGCGCCGGTCTGCTCCTCGGTGGCACCACGATCGTGATGCGTCGCCGTCGCACCGCCGAGGCGGCCTGAGGCTGCACGCCTCGAGGCAGCACCGCAGCACCGCAGCACTGACGACAGCGGGTCCACCTCACGGTGGGCCCGCTGTCGTCGTCTGTCCACGACCGATGACATGATGCTCGGCGTGACCGTGCGACTCGTGCCCGACGCCGGCGACCTCGCGGCCCTCACCGACCGCGGTGCCGACGTGTCGCCCGGGGCGCTGCGTGCTTTCCTGCACGGGCTCCCCGGCGTCGACCAGGTGGGCGCCGAGGCCCGCACCGCTCGCATCGCCACCCGCTCGATCAAGGCCGACACGAAGGCCTGGGCCGTCGACCTCGCGATCTCGATGGTCGACCTGACCACGCTCGAGGGTGCCGACACCCCCGGCAAGGTGCGCTCGCTGTGCGCCAAAGCCGTGCGCCCGGATCCCTCGGACCGGTCCTGCCCCTCGGCCGCGGCCGTCTGCGTCTACCCCGACCTGGTCCCCGAGGCCGTCGCCCGCGTCGCCGGCACCGGCGTCCAGGTCGCCTCCGTGGCGACCGCCTTCCCGTCGGGTCGCGCGTCCCTCGACGTCAAGCTGGCCGACACGCGCGAGGCGGTCGCCGCGGGCGCCGACGAGATCGACATGGTGATCGACCGGGGCGCGTTCCTCGCCGGGGACTACGCCGTGGTCTACACCCAGGTCGCGGCCGTGCGCGACGCATGTCGACGGTCCGACGGCTCCTACGCCCACCTCAAGGTGATCCTGGAGACCGGCGAGCTGCGCACCTACGACGCCGTACGCCGCGCCTCGTGGCTGGCGATGCTCGCCGGCGCCGACTTCGTGAAGACCTCTACGGGCAAGGTCCAGCCCGCCGCGACCCTGCCGGTGACGATGGTGCTGCTGCAGGCGGTGCGCGACTTCCGCGCGAGCACCGGCCGCGTGGTCGGGGTCAAGCCCGCCGGCGGCATCCGGACCAGCAAGGACGCCCTGCGCTACCTGGTGATGGTGCAGGAGGTGGCCGGCCCCGAGTGGCTGGACCCGGCGCTCTTCCGGTTCGGTGCCTCGTCCCTGCTCAACGACCTGCTGATGCAGCGGCAACGGCTGTCCACCGGTCGCTACGCCAGCCCCGACCACGTCACCGTCGACTGAAGGCCCGGACCGCTCCCATGACGCGCAGCTTCGACTACGCCCCCGCCCCCGAGTCCCGCTCGCTGGCACTGCTCCGCGACTCCTACGGCCTCTTCGTCGACGGCGAGTACCGCGAGGCCGCCGCGGGCGGCTCGTTCACCACGCTCGACCCGTCGACCGCGCAGCCGCTGGCCGAGGTCGCCGAGGCCCGCGCCGCCGACGTGGACGCCGCCGTCCGGGCCGCCCGCCGCGCGCAGACCGAGGTGTGGGGCCCGATGCCGGGCCACGAGCGCGCGAAGTACCTCTTCCGGATCGCCCGGCACCTCGCCGAGCGCAGCCGCGAGCTGGCCGTGCTCGAGAGCCTCGACAACGGCAAGCCGATCCGGGAGTCCCGCGACATCGACCTGCCCCAGGTCGCCGCGCACTTCTTCTACTACGCCGGCTGGGCCGACAAGCTCGGGTACGCCGGCCGCGGCCCCGACCCGCAGCCGCTCGGCGTCGCCGGCCAGGTGATCCCCTGGAACTTCCCGCTGCTGATGCTGGCCTGGAAGGTCGCGCCGGCCCTGGCCGCCGGCAACACCGTGGTGCTGAAGCCGGCCGAGACGACCCCGCTCACCGCGCTGCGCTTCGCCGAGATATGCCAGGCCGCCGACCTGCCGCCCGGCGTCGTCAACATCCTGCCCGGCGCCGGCGGGACCGGACGGCTGGTGGTCGAGCACGACGACGTCGACAAGGTCGCCTTCACCGGGTCCACCGCCGTCGGCCGGCAGATCGCCCGCGCGGTCGCGGGCACCGACAAGCGGGTCACCCTCGAGCTCGGCGGCAAGGCCGCCAACATCGTCTTCGACGACGCGCCGATCGACCAGGCCGTCGAGGGCATCGTCGACGGGATCTTCTTCAACCAGGGCCACGTCTGCTGCGCCGGGTCGCGCCTGCTGGTGCAGGAGTCGGTGGCCGACGACGTGCTCGGGCGGCTGCGCACCCGCACCGCGCAGCTGATCGTCGGCGACCCGCTCGACAAGAACACCGACGTCGGCGCGATAAACTCCGCGGCCCAGCTCCAGCGGATCCAGGAGCTCACCGCGGTCGGCGACGCCGAGGGGGCCGAGCGCTGGACCTCCCCGTGCACCCTGCCCGACCGGGGCTACTGGTTCGCCCCCACCGTCTTCACCGGGGTCTCCCAGGCGCACCGGATCGCCCGCGAGGAGGTGTTCGGGCCCGTGCTGTCGGTGCTGACCTTCCGCACGCCGGACGAGGCCGTCGCCAAGGCCAACAACACGCCGTACGGCCTCTCGGCGGGGGTGTGGACCGAGAAGGGCTCGCGCATCCTGTGGATGGCCGACCGGCTGCGCGCCGGCGTCGTCTGGGCCAACACGTTCAACAGGTTCGACCCGACCAGCCCCTTCGGCGGCTACCGGGAGTCGGGCTACGGCCGCGAGGGCGGCCGCCACGGTCTGGAGGCCTACCTGCGATGAGCAGCACCGACCCGGGCACGCCCCGCCTCGCCGTCCGCAAGACCTGCAAGCTGTACGTCGGAGGTGCCTTCCCCCGCTCGGAGTCCGGGCGCACCTACGACGTGCACGCCGCCGACGGCACCTTCCTCGCCCACGCGGCGCGCGCCTCGCGCAAGGACGCCCGCGACGCCCTCACCGCGGCCCGCGGTGCGGCGTCGGGCTGGGCCGGCCGCACGGCGTACAACCGGGGGCAGGTGATCTACCGGGTCGCGGAGATGATGGAGAGCCGTCGGGCCCAGCTCGTCGACGACGTCGCCGCGGCCGAGGGCGTCGACGCCGCGACCGCCGGGGCGCAGGTGGACGCCGCGGTCGACCGGGTCGTCTGGTACGCCGGCTGGACCGACAAGCTCGCCCAGGTGCTCGGCAACGCCAACCCCGTCGCCGGGCCCTTCCTCAACGTCTCCGTGCCCGAGCCGACCGGCGTGGTCACGGTGCTCGCGCCCCAGGGCTCGTCGCTGCTCGGCCTGGTCAGCGTGGTGGTGCCCGTGCTCGCCACCGGCAGCACGGCGGTGGTGCTCACCTCCGAGGCCCGTCCGGTGCCCGCGGTGACCCTCGGCGAGGCGCTGGCCACCTCCGACGTGCCCGGCGGCGTCGTCAACCTGCTCACCGGACCGTGGGGGGACACCGCCCCCACCCTGGCCGCCCACCTCGACCTGGACGGCCTCGACCTCACCGGCCTGTCCGGGGACACCGAGCGCCGTGACCTGGCCGTCTCGCTGGAGCAGGACGCCGCCGAGAGTCTCACCCGGGTGCTGCGGCCCACCGTCGAGGAGCCGGACTGGGCCGTCGACCCGGGCCTGGGCCGGCTCCGCCGCTGGACCGAGACCAAGACCGTCTGGCATCCCCGGGGCCTGTGAGCGGCCGGTGAGCGGCCGGTGAGCCCGCTGGTCGCCCGGGTGGTCGTGCTGGCCGGGCCGTCGGGCTCGGGCAAGTCCCGGCTCTCGGAGCGGCTCGCGATGCCCGTGCTGCACCTCGATGACTACTACCGCTCGGGCGGCGACCCGGCGCTCCCCCGCCTGCCCGACGCCGCCGTGGACTGGGACCACCCCGACTCCTGGTTGCACGACGAGGCGCTCGAGGCCCTCGAGCAGCTGTGCCGCACCGGCCGGGCCGAGGTGCCCGTCTACGACATCGCGCAGGACGGCCGGGTCGGCCACCGCCCGCTGGACCTCGCGGGGGCACCACTGCTGCTCACCGAGGGGCTGTTCGCGGCCGAGGTCGTCGAGGAGTGCCGGGCGCGTGGGCTGCTCGCCGACGCGGTCTGCCTGACCCAGCACCCGGCGCGCACCTTCTGGCGCCGGCTGACGCGCGACCTGCGCGAGCACCGCAAGCCGCCGCTCGTGCTCGTGCGCCGCGGCCTGCGGCTGATGCGCGAGCAGCGATCGGTGGTGCAGCACGCCGTGGACCGCGGCTGCCGGGTCGCGAGCCCGCACACGGCGTACGCCGAGATCCGCGCCCTCGGCCGGCGCCCCTAGCCCCTGCCCTCGGCGCCGAGCGCGGCGTACCCGGGCTTGATCACCTCGTCGATGAGCGCGAGCCGCTCATCGAAGGGCAGGAAGGCCGACTTCATCGCGTTGATGGTGAACCAGCGCATCTCCTCGAGCCCGAAGCCGAACGCCTCCTGCAGCAGGCTCATCTCCCGGGTCATCGTGGTGTCGCTCATCAGCCGGTTGTCGGTGTTGACGGTGACCCGGAAGCGGAGCCGGGTGAGTATCCCGACCGGGTGCTCGGCGATCGAGTCCGCGGCGCCGGTCTGCACGTTGCTGCTCGGGCACAGCTCCAGCGGCACCCGGGTGTCGCGCACGTACGCCGCGAGCCGGCCGAGCGTGGCCGACCCGTCGTCGTCGACCGCGATGTCGTCGACGATCCGTACGCCGTGACCGAGGCGGTCCGCGCCGCACCACTGCAGCGCCTCCCAGATCGACGGCAGCCCGAAGGCCTCCCCGGCGTGGATGGTGAAGTGCGCGTTCTCGCGGGCCAGGTGCTCGAAGGCGTCCAGGTGCCGGGTCGGCGGGTTGCCCGCCTCGGCGCCGGCGATGTCGAAGCCGGCCACCCCTCGGTCGCGCCAGGCGATGGTCAGCTCGGCGATCTCGCGGGACCGCGCCTGGTGCCGCATCGCGGTGAGCAGCTGGCGTACGACGATGCGTCGCCCGTCCCGCGCGGCGTCGGCGACCGCCTCGTCGATGCCCCGCTGCACCGCCGCGACGGTCTCGTCGAGGGTCAGCCCCTCCTCGAGGTGCTGCTCGGGCGCCCAGCGCACCTCGGCGTACACGATGCCGTCGGCGACGTGGTCCTCGACGCACTCGCGTGCGACCCGGGTGAGCGCCTCCGCGGTCTGCATCACCCCGACGGTGTGGGCGAAGGTCTCCAGGTAGCGCTCCAGCGACCCGGAGTCCGCGGAGTCGCGGAACCACGCGGCGAGCTCGTCGGCGCCACCCGACACGGGCAGCTCGTGGCCGACCTGGCCCGCCAGGTCGTGCACGGTCTGCGGCCGCAACCCGCCGTCGAGGTGGTCGTGGAGCAACACCTTCGGCGCCCGGCGTACCAGGTCGGTGGAGACGGTAGGTTCGGACATGCCCGCCATCCAAGCACCCGACGACACCGTCCCGGGTGCCGGACCGGCGAACGCCCGACGAACAGATCCCCGCAACGATCCGAGGTCAACATGCGCACGTTCACCAGCTTCGACGAGCTCTCCGACGCCACCGGCGAGGAGCTCGGCAGCTCCGAGTGGGTCACCATCGAGCAGGACCGCGTCGACGCCTTCGCCGACGCCACCGGGGACCATCAGTGGATCCACGTCGACGTGGAGCGCGCCAAGGAGGGCCCCTTCGGCGCGACCATCGCCCACGGCTACCTCACCCTGTCGCTGATCCCGTGGCTCGGCTCGCAGGTGTTCGCCCTGGAGACCCCTGGCGCCAAGCTCAACTACGGCGTCAACAAGGTGCGCTTCCCCAACCCGGTCAAGGTAGGCAGCCAGGTGCGGGTCACCGTCACCATGGGCGAGGTCACCGACATCCCCACCGGCAAGCAGCTCACGCTCAAGCACACCATCGAGATCGACGGCGAGAGCAAGCCCGCCTGTGTCGCCGAGACCGTGGTGCTGTTGCTGCCCTGAGCGTCGTACGCGTGGGGGACAGCGGAAAACCTGCACTTGCAGCGGGAACCTTCCCGCTGTAAGTGCCGGATTACCACGTTGACGTGGTGTTCTGCGTGCCGAGCGACGCCCTACATCAGGGCCTGCACCACCAGGGGGGCGAGCTCGCGCAGGGCCCGGCCCCGGTGGGAGACGGCGTCCTTCTCGGCGCGGGTGAGCTCGGCGGTGGTGCGGCCGTCCTTGCCGTGGGCGGGGTCGTGCTCGTCGGCGACGAAGAGGGCGTCGTAGCCGAAGCCGCCCTCGCCGCGCAGCTCACGCAGGACGACGCCGCGCATCTCGCCGTGCACGACGGCGTGCGCACGGTCCGGCAGGCAGAGCGCCACGGCACACCGGAACGATGCTCCGCGCCGGGGGTCGGGCACGTCGGCGAGCTGGTCGAGCAGCAGCGCGTTGTTGGCAGCGTCGTCCTTCCTCGCCCCGGCCCACCGCGCCGACAGCACGCCCGGCATGCCGTGCAGCGCGTCGACGCACAGGCCGCTGTCGTCGGCGATCGTGGGCAACCCGGTGGCGGCGAGGCCCGCCTCGGCCTTGAGCAGGGCGTTGCCCTCGAAGGTCGAGCGGTCCTCGACGGGCTCGGGGTAGTCGGCGACGTCGTCGAGCCCGACCACCTCCACGTGCGGCAGGTGCTCCCCCAGGATCCGCTGCATCTCCTCCAGCTTCTTGGCGTTGCGCGAGGCCAGGAACACCCGCTGGCCGGCGGCGCCCGGAGAGGCGCTCATCCGCGCTGGACCCGCTCCCGGGGCTGCTCGACCAGGGACTGCTGCTGCACCCGGGTGAGCTCGGCGCAGCCCCCGGCGGCGAGGTCGAGGAGCGCGTCGAGCTGGGCCCGGGCGAAGGGCTCCTGCTCGGCGGTGCCCTGCACCTCGACGATGCGACCGTCGCCGGTCATCACGACGTTCATGTCGGTGTCGGCGCGCACGTCCTCCTCGTAGGGCAGGTCCAGGCGCGGCTCGCCGTCGACGATGCCCACCGAGACCGCGGCGATCGAGCCGGTCAGCGGCTCGCCGGTCAGCGCGCCCTGCGACCGCAGGTGCGCGACGGCGTCGGCGAGGGCGACGTACGCCCCGGTGATCGCGGCCGTGCGGGTGCCGCCGTCGGCCTGGAGGACGTCGCAGTCGAGGGTGATCGTGTTCTCGCCGAGCTGTGCGTAGTCGATGACGGCACGCAGGGAGCGCCCGACCAGCCGGCTGATCTCGTGGGTGCGCCCGCCGATCCTGCCCTTGACCGACTCGCGCTGCGACCGGGTGTGGGTGGCGGCGGGGAGCATCGCGTACTCCGCGGTGACCCAGCCCAGCCCCGATCCCTTGCGCCAGCGCGGCACGCCCTCGCCGGCCGAGGCGGCGCACAGGACGCGGGTGCCGCCGAACTCCACCAGCACCGAGCCGGCGGCATGGTCGAGCCAGTTGCGGGTCAGGCGTACGTCGCGGAGCTGGTCGGGGGTGCGGCCGTCGGCGCGGAGGGAGGAGCTCATGCCCGCGACCCTACCGAGAGGGTCGGGGGCTACTTGACCTCCGCCCGCAGCACCCGCCACAGGCCGAGGAGGAACGGCAGCAGCACCCACAGCAGGACGCTGGTGGCCAGCTGGGCCCACTGCTCGCCGGTGAGCGCCCCCGCGCCGAAGAGCGGCTGCTGGGAGTAGCCGAGATCGATCCACGGTTGCGCGTCGCGCAGCGCCGCCCACGTGCTGGCGAGCACGGTGAAGGCGAGGGGGACCACGGAGTAGGTGACGATCGCCCCGGCGGTGTTGAGGAAGATCAGGCCGAACGCGAGCCCCTGCACGATGCCGAGCAGCTGGAGCAGCGCGAACCGGGACAGCTCGCTGGCGCCCACCTCCCGCCAGGCCCCGGGCTCGCCGGCCAGCAGGGTGGCGAGCGCGGCGAGCGCGAAGGCCAGCAGCACGGCGAGCAGCCCGAGCGCCGCGGCGGCCACGACCTTCGCGGTGATGACCTTGCTGCGCCTCGGCTCCAGGGTGAACGTCACCATGCCGGTGCGCTGGCCCCACTCCTGGGTGACGAGCAGGATGCCGAGCACGGGGAGCAGGAACCCCTGCGGTGTCGCCATCACGCCGAGGAAGTTCGCGAACGTGCGGTCGGAGTCGTTGCCGGCGAGCAGCAGGGCCAGGGCGGCGACCAGGGTGATCGCGACGACGGCCGCCATCAGCCAGCGTCCCGCCAGGGTGTCGACCATCTTGCGCAGCTCGACCGTCACGAGCCGAGACAGCGGCACCCGCGCCGCGCCGGCGTCGACCTCGCCGAGCGCCGTCGAGGACCAGCCGGACGAGCCGGACGAGGGACGGGTCGGGCTGTTCACAGGCGCGCTCCCTCGGTGTCGGTGGTCTCCCGGGCGTCGGCGGCCGTGAGCTGGAGGAACATCTCCTCGAGCCCCGCCCCCTCGGCCCGACGAAGCTCCTGCAGCACCACGCCGGCCGCCGCCGCGGCCCGGCCGATCTCGACCGGCTCGACCTCGGCCCGCAGCCCGCCGTCCCCGGACGGCGCGGCCTCGATGCCGGCACCGGCCAGGGCCCGCTCGAGCGCGCCCGGGTCGACCCCCCGGGCGTACGCGCCGGAGGTCTGCAACAGCTCGGCCTTGGTGCCCTGCGCCACGATCCGTCCCCGACCGATCAGCACCATCTCGTCGGCGATCATCTCGACCTCGTGCAGCAGGTGGGAGGAGAGCAGCACCGTGCCCCCGCGCCCCGCGAAGTCGCGGAGCAGACCGCGCATCCAGTGGATCCCGGCCGGGTCGAGGCCGTTGACCGGCTCGTCGAGGATCAGCACCGACGGGTCGCCGAGCAGGGCGCCGGCGATGCCGAGGCGCTGGCGCATGCCGAGAGAGTAGTTGCGCAGCCGCCGCTTGGCCTCGCTGCGGTCCAGGCCCACCAGGCCCAGCATCTCCTCGACCCGCTCGGCACCGATGCCCATCGTCATCGCGCTGATCCGGAGCACCTCGCGGCCGGTGCGACCTCCGTGCTGGGCCGAGGCGTCCAGCAGCACCCCGACCTGACGGGCGGGGTTGGGGAGGTCGGCGTACCGGTGGCCGCCGATCAGCGCGGTGCCCTGGTCCTGGTGGGTGAGGCCGACCATGACCCGCATCGCCGTGGACTTGCCCGCGCCGTTGGGGCCGAGGAACCCGGTGACCTTGCCGGGCCGGGCCACGAAGGAGACGCCGTCCACCGCCGTCAGGGCGCCGTAGCGCTTGACCAGCCCCTCCACCACGATCATGGCCCTCATCCTGACCTGTCGCGCGGTCGGGCGCGACCAGGTGGCGCCCGGCGTGCCCCCGTCAGGGGGTGAGCGGCCGGTCCAGCACGGCGGCGGCAGCGGCCGGGTCACCGGACAGGTCCAGACGCGGGTCGTCGAGCGTCGTACGCCGCCACAGCAGCAGCGCGAGCACGTCGGCCGGCCCGCGCACCACGGCGTCCGGCTCGGCCCCGTCCCCGAGCTGCCAGGCGGCCCCGCGCACGTCGGTGGCGACGAGTCCCACGGCCGCCGGGAGCGGGTCGCAGCGCCCGAGGCGCAGCTGGCGGGGCACGAACATCGTGACGACCTCGTCGACCGCGTCGGCCGCCACCCGGGGCTGCACGGTGAGCGTCGCGCGCGGCTCGCCGAGCGCGGAGCGCACGTCCCACAGGTGCAGCACCGACTCGTGCGCCATCCGCCGCCACCAGAAGGCCGCCGTGCGCGGCGGCGGCCCGAAGCCCCAGCACGGGCGCTCCACCCCGGTGTCCTCCAGCGCCACCACGATCTCGGCCCGACGCTCGGCGTACCAGGTGACCAGCAGCGCCCGGTCGGCCGGCGCGGGGTCCTCGGGCGCCTCGGGCGGGGTCGACGGGTCGCCCGCGAGCAGCGCGGCGCGCGCCCAGGCGTGCACGCCGCCGAGGTGCGCGACCAGGGCCCGCACGTCCCAGTCGGGGCAACCCGGCACGGGGGCGTCGAGCGGGGCCGACAGCAGCAGCCCGGTGAGCTCGGCGGTGGTGTTGCGCACCAGCGCGAGCTGGTCCTCGGCGTCGAGCAGCGGGACGGTCACGGGGCCGACCCTGTCAGACGTCGTACGTCGCGCCGCACTCGGCGAGCGCGAGCGGTCCGTCGTACGCCGGGTGCGCCTCGGTCAGCATCGCCTCCCGGTCGTGCCAGGGCGGGATGTGCGTGAGCAGCAACCGGCGGGCACCGGCCGCGGTGGCGCACGCCGCCGCCTCGCGCCCGGTCAGGTGCAGGCCCGGCGGGTTGGCGTCGCCGTCGCGGAACGACGCCTCGGCCAGCAGCAGGTCGGCACCGGCCGCCGCCCGGTCCAGGGCCTCGCACGGCCCCGTGTCGCCGGAGTAGACGAGCGTGCGCCCGTCGACGGTGACCCGCAGCGCGTACGCCGGCACCGGGTGCTCGACGGGGACGGCCTCGACGGTGAACGGACCGACCTCGAACCGGCCGGCCGGGAAGTCCGCGAAGTCGAACTGCTCGGTCATGCCGGGGTCCTCGGGCAGGTCGTAGGCGCGCGCCATCCGTCCGGCGGCACCAGGGGGGCCGTAGACCGGGATCCGGGGCTGGGCGCCGGAGGGGTGGTACTTGCGCAGCACGTAGAAGCCGCAGAGGTCCAGGCAGTGGTCGGCGTGCAGGTGGGAGAGCAGCACCGCGTCGACGCCCAGCGGGTCGGTGTGGCGGTGCAAGGCCCCCAGGGCTCCGCTGCCGAGGTCGAGCAGCACCCGCCAGGTGCGGCCGTCCTGCTCGGTCTCGAGCAGGTAGCAGGACGCGCTGGAGTCGGGGCCGGGGTAGGAGCCGGAGCAGCCGACGACGGTCAGCCTCACGACGCCACCCCCGTCGCACGCGCCGCCCGGGTGGCGCGCGTGCTGCCGTGGATCTCCGGGCCGAGGAACCGCCGCCCGATCGCCTCGAACTCCGCCGGCTCCCCCGTGGTGAGGAAGGCGTGCACCGGCGGGCCGAGCGCCGGGTCGCGCTCCAGGCCCCGGGTGACGAGCGCCCGGTAGACGTCCTTGGCGGTCTCCTCGGCGCTGGAGACCAAGGTGACCAGGTCGCCCATCTTCCAGGCCAGCACGGCGGTGAGCAGCGGGTAGTGCGTGCAGCCGAGCACGAGGGTGTCGACGTCGGCGGCGAGCAGCGGGTCGAGGTACTCGTGCGCCGCCGCGGTGAGCTCGGGGCCGCTGGTCACCCCGGCCTCGACGAACTCGACGAAGCGGGGGCAGGGCTGGGTGCGCACGGTGAGGTGGGGGGCGGCCGCGAACGCGTCGGCGTACGCCTCGGACTCCGCGGTGGCCTCCGTGCAGATCACGCCGATCCGGCCGTTGCGGGTGGCGGCGACGGCGCGGCGGGTGGCCGGCACGATCACCTCGACGACCGGGACGTCGTAGCGCTGGCGCGCGTCTCGGAGCACCGCGGCGCTGGCGGAGTTGCAGGCGATGACGAGCATCTTCACGTCCTGCGCGACGAGGTGGTCGAGGCACTCGAGGGCGTACGCGCGGACCTCCGCGATCGGGCGGGGGCCGTACGGCTGGCGCGCGGTGTCGCCGAGGTAGAGCACCTGCTCGTGCGGCAGCTGGTCCATCACGGCGCGCGCGACGGTCAGGCCTCCGAAGCCCGAGTCGAAGATGCCGATGGGTGCGTCCGTCATGATGCGGACCAGGTTAGAGGTCGACGGCTCCCGACCCCGACTCCTGCGACCGAGGTCACGGCGTGGCGGTGCCCGAGGGCCCCGAGACTCCCCCTACTCGGTGTGGTCCGGCCGCTCGGGCACGGGTCGCTCGTTGTAGACGCCCGCGGGCTCCTGGCCCGAGAGCCGCTCGATCGCGGCCATCACCTCGTCGGTGATCTCGCGACGCGCGCGGCCGCGCGGGACGCCGTCGTAGCGGCCCGCGGGCTGCACGGGTGCGCCGAACCGCACCTCGACCTTCACCAGGCGCGGCAGCCGCGTCCCGACCGGCTGCAGGTGCTCGGTGCCCCGGAGCCCGACCGGCACGACGGGGGCACCGGAGACGAGCGAGAGCTGCGCGACGCCGGTGCGCCCGCGGTAGAGCCGTCCGTCGCGCGAGCGGGTGCCCTCGGGGTAGATGCCGAAGGCCTCCCCGCGCCCGAGCACGTCCAGGGCGATGTCGAGGGAGGCGATCGCGGCCTTGGTGTCGTCGCGGTCGACCGGCACCATGCCGAGCCCCTCGAACCACCTGCGCTGGGCCGCGCCCTTGAGGCCCGTGCCCTCGAAGTAGTCCTTCTTGGCGAGGAACACGACCTTGCGCGGCGCCACGATCGGGATCACCACGCTGTCGACGAAGGACAGGTGGTTGCTGGCCAGGATCACCGGCCCGTCGTCGGGCACGTGCTCCAGGCCCTCGACGAGCGGGCGCCACAGGGCCCGGGCCAGCGGCGGGACCGTCGCGTTGAGCGCCTCGTAGAACACGCGCCCATCTTGCGCGCCCGGCGACGTACGGGCGAGTAGCCGACCCGCTCAGGCGGGACGGGTACGTCGCAGCCAGGCCAGCCCGACGAACGGCAGCACCAGCGGCAGCCACCCGTAGCCCTGCCCGTAGAGCGACCAGACCGTCTCGTCGGGGAAGTCGGCGGCATCCAGGACGGTGAGGGTGCCGACCGTGAGCACCCCCACCAGCTCGACCAGACAAGCGCCCAGGGCGACCCGCCACCAGTCGCGGGCCAGCGCCACCGTCGCCAGCAGGTAGACCACGGCCGCCACGGCACTCAGCGCGTAGGCCAGCGGCGCCTCGGCGGCCCTGGTGGACAGCTGCACCGCAGAGCGTCCGGTCGCGGCGACCGCGAAGACGGCGTACACGGCGACGAGGATCCGGCCCGGGCCGTGCGAGGTGTCGGCGACCGGACGACGGCCCGTGTGCCCGTCGGGCTCGGGGCGCCCGGGGCGGTCAGCCACGGAAGGCCCAGACGTCGTGGGCGCGCAACAGCAGGAACGGCACCACCAGCGCGGCGACCAGCAGCACGGTGGTGCCCGACCGGGTCCTCTCGGCGGCAGCCCAGAAGAGCGCCACCGGGAGGGTGAGCAGGGCGACGACCAGGTAGGCGAGGTAGGTCACGACCGTGCCGGCCCCGGTGCCGGACGTGCCGAGCACCTCCGCCACCCCGGCGACGGCGCGGGCGAGGAGCACCAGCGTCACCAGTCCGGCGAGGACCAGGTAGGTGCGGCCAGGCGGCACGTCACGGACCAGCGAGACGACGGCCAGCACGACCAGGACGAGGCAGCCGACCGAGGCGACCGTCACGAGCACGGGCACCGGGTCGTAGGCGACCGAGACGACCGGCGCGGTCCTCATGCCCACAGCTGACCTTCGAGACGGTCCTCCGCCTCGTCGATGGTGCCCTCGTAGGCGCCGGTGGAGAGATACTTCCAGCCGCCGTCGCAGACGATGAAGACGATGTCGGCGCGCTCCCCGGCCCGCACCGACTTCGCCGCCTGGCCGAGGGCGGCGTGCAGGATCGCGCCGGTCGAGATGCCGGCGAAGATGCCCTCGTGCTCGAGCAGCTGGCGCACCCGACGTACGGCGTCGCGCGGGCCGACCGAGAAGCGCGCGTCGATGAGCGAGGCGTCGTACAGCTCGGGAACGAAACCCTCGTCGAGGTTGCGCAGGCCGTAGACCAGCTCGCCGTAGCGTGGCTCCGCGGCGACGATCCGCACCTCGGGCTTGTGCTCGCGGAAGAACCGGCCGGTGCCCATCAGGGTGCCGGTCGTGCCGAGGCCGGCCACGAAGTGCGTCACGGTGGGGAGGTCCGCGAGGATCTCGGGGCCGGTCCCGTCGTAGTGCGCCTGGGCGTTGGCCGGGTTGCCGTACTGGTAGAGCATCACCCAGTCGGGGTGCTCCTCGGCCTGGCGCTTGGCCACCCGGACAGCCTCGTTGGAGCCGCCGGCCGCGGGCGAGGAGACGATCTCAGCACCCCACATGCGCAGCAGCTGGCGACGCTCCTCCGAGGTGTTCTCCGGCATCACGCAGACCAGGCCGTAGCCCTTGAGCTTGGCCGCCATCGCCAGCGAGATGCCGGTGTTGCCCGACGTCGGCTCGAGGATCGTGCACCCGGGCCGCAGGCTGCCGTCCTTCTCCGCCGTCTCGATCATCGCCAGCGCGGCGCGGTCCTTGATCGACCCGGTGGGGTTCTGGTCCTCGAGCTTGGCCCAGAGCCGCACGTCCGGGGACGGCGACAGGGACGGCAGACCCACCAGCGGGGTCGTGCCGACCGAGTCGAGCAGGCTGTCGAAGCGCACCGGGCTAGCGGCGTACGGCGCTCAGCGCGCGCCGCCGGCGACGGCCGGCAGCATGACGACCTGGTCGCCGTCGGAGACCGGGGTCTCGAGCCCACCGGTGAAGCGGACGTCCTCGTCGTTGACGTAGACGTTGACGAAGCGGCGCAGGTCCTCGCCGTCGATGAGACGGGCCTTGATGCCGGAGTGGTTCGCCTCCAGGTCGTCGATGACCTCCTGCAGCGTGCTGCCCTGCGCCGGCACGGCCTTCTGACCCTCGGTGTAGGTGCGCAGGATGGTCGGGACTCGTACCTCGACTGCCATGGGAATTCCTCTGCTCGGTGTGCTGTGCGGGGTGCGGCTCGTGCGGGTGGCCGGGACCGCTCGGTGGCTCGGTGGTGCTGTGCCTGGGGTGCCCCGAGGCACGAGTGTGCCGGAGCGGGCCGGCGGTGCGTGACCGGTCCCACGGAGCGGGCTCAGTCGAGGAGGGTGACGTCCTCCTCGACGACCTCGCCGTCGACGATCCTGTACGACCTGAACTCCACAGCGCCCTCGCTATTCCCGTGCTCCCGTGTGCTGACCAGCACGTAGTGCGCGTTCGGCTCCTGCGCGAGGCCGATGTCGGTGCGGCTCGGGTAGGCCTCGGTCGCGGTGTGCGAGTGGTAGACGACCACCGGCTCCTCGTCGGCGGCGTCCATGTCCTTGTAGAGCCCGAGCAGCTCCATCGAGTCGAACTCGTAGAACGTGGGCGAGCCGGCCGCGTTGACCATCGGCACGAAGCGGGTCGGCCGGTCCGAGCCCTCCGGCCCCGCGACGACGCCGCAGGCCTCGTCGGGGTGGTCGGCCTTGGCGTGCGCCACGATCCGGTCGTGGATCTCCTTGGGGATGCTGAGCACCCGCCCAGGGTAGTCAGCCGCCCCCGGCGAGCTGCTCGACGCCGTCCTCACCCGCGCCGTCCACCTCGCCGAGAGGGCACTCACTTCGCGGTGAGAGGGCACAGAAGTGCAGGCAGGACGGCGCGCACCGTGGTCGGCCGGGAACCAGTGCCCTCTCGGGGGGAAGTGAGTGCCCTCTCGGCGGGAAGTGAGTGCCCTCTCGGCGGGCGGGGGCACACTGGTTCCGTGACCGACCCCACGATCGAGGTGCAGCGCGCGGCCGACCTCGACGTCCGCACCTGGCACGACCTGGTGCGCCTGCGGATCGACGTGTTCGTGGTCGAGCAGGCCTGCGCGTACGCCGAGCTCGACGGCCGCGACCTCGAGCCGGACGCGCTGCACCTGTGGAGCCGCGACGACAACCGCGACGTCTCGGCGTACCTGCGGCTGCTCACCGACCCCGGCGCCGCCCGCCGGATCGGTCGCGTCTGCACGGCCCCGGCGCACCGCGGCTCGGGCCTGGCCGCCCGACTCCTGGCGAGGGCACTGGCCGAGTGCGGGCCCGCCGAGGTGCGGCTGGAGGCGCAGTCGCACCTCGCCGGGTGGTACGCCCGGGCCGGGTTCGAGGTGGCCGGCGAGGAGTACGTCGAGGACGGCATCCCGCACGTGCCGATGCTCCGACCCGGCCGACCGGGGACGCCGTCCGCAGTCCCGGCCGCGGGGTCCGCGGTCCACCCCGTCGAGGTGATGCCCAACCTCAACGTCGCCGACCTGGCCCGGGCCCGGCGGTTCTGCGCGGAGGTGCTGGGGCTGACCGAGGAGCGCATGGACATCGGCTGGGTGCTGCGTCTGGCCTCCCCCGACGACGCCGCGACCGTGCAGCTGGTCACCGGGGACGCCACCGCGCCCGAGGACTCCCAGCTCACGGTCAAGGTCGGCGACGTCGACGCGGCGTACGACGCGGCGCGACGCGCCGGCCACGAGGTCGTCCACCCGCTGACCGACGAGCCCTGGGGGATCCGCCGGTTCCTGGTGCGGGTGCCCGGGGGGCCGGTGGTCAACGTCGCGAGGCACCGCGCCCCAGGGTGACGAGGCGGGCGGGGCGGTCCGACCACTGGACATGGTGCGGACGGCAGTATTGACTGCTGCCCCGAAGCACCACCCCCGCACCCGAGGAGTCCGATGGCCCCCTGCCAGGTGACCACCGCCGTCCGCGACCGGTGCGAGGGCCCGCGATGACGTTGCTGGTCGTGGTCGCGCACCCCGACGACGAGACCTTCGGGTGCGGGTCGGTGCTCCTGGGCGCGGCGGAGCGGGGCGTCCGCACCGTCGTGCTGTGCGCCACGCGCGGCGAGGCCGGCGAGGTCGACGACGACGTCGACCTCCCGCCTGCGGGCATCGGCGCGCTGCGGGAGGCGGAGCTGCGCGAGGCGGCCGCGGCGATGGGCGTCACCGACGTGGAGGTGCTCGACCTCCACGACTCGGGCATGGACGGGGACCCGGCCCCCGGCATGCTGTGCGCGGCCGACCTCGACGCCCTCGCGGCCACGGTCACCGACGCCGTCGCCCGTCACGACGCCGGGGTCGTGGTCACCCTCTGCGGCGACGACGGCCACCGCGACCACCTGCACGTCCGCGAGGCGGTGCGCCGCGCCGTGGCCGGCACGGGCCTGCCGACCTACGTGCACTGCCTGCCGCAGTCGCTGATGCACGAGTGGATCCTCGACCGCGCCGGCGACGACCGGTCCGCGGCGTACGTCGACCTGCCCGACATCGGGACGCCCGACCACGAGGTCACTACCGTGCTGGACGCCGCCGCGCACTACCCCGCCCGGGTCGCCGCGATCGCCCTGCACCGGTCGCAGCACTCGCCGTACGACGACCTGCCCGAGGACCTGCGCCGCCGGTTCCTGTCGACCGACCGCCTGGTGCGGATCGAGCCGCCCTGGACGGGCGGGGACGTGCAGCGGGAGCTCGACGGCTGGTAGGGGTCCCGTGGCCGGGCGTCGCGAGCGACGGATCACCGGCCCGCCGGCGCCCCGGGTGGGTCAGGTGAGGGAGCGCACCAGGGTCTCCTGGAGCTCGCCGACCCATTCGTAGATGTCGTGGACGTGCGAGCGGGGGTCGTCGTCGCCGAGAGCCCACCAGAACTCCTCGTCGCCCTCCTCGATCTCCAGCCGGGTCGCCAGCGCGAGGCGGACGTCGGTGAACGAGCGCATCCACGTGCGGGCGGCGGCCGGGTCCAGCTCGACCTCGATCTCGAGGGTGTCCTGCTCGGGCAGCTCGTCGGGCAGACCGGCCTCCTCGAGGCCGTCGATGACCGCGGCGGCCGCGGCGGCCTTGCCGTCGCGCAGGCTGGCCTCGGTGAAGCGGCGGAAGTCGCCGGCCGCCTCGTCGTCGTGGGGGTAGGCGGTAGGGAAGAGCCGCGCGAGCACCGGGTCGTCGGGCTCGGTCGTGGGCCCGGTGAAGTCGAACATCGCCTCGAGCGGGTCCTCCGACGTCGGCGTCGCACGCTCGTTGCGCAGCAGCTCGACGAGCTGGGAGGCGAGCGACCGCAGCAGGTCGGCCTCGAAGCCGGACAGCTCGATGGTGACGGTGCCGCTGCGACGGCGCCGACGGAAGCCCGTGGTCACTCGTCCGCCTTCTGCAGGGTCGCCCACAGGCCGTAGCCGTGCATCGCCTGCACGTCGCGCTCCATCTCCTCGCGGGTGCCGTGGGAGACCGTCGACCGGCCGTCCTCGTGCACCTCCATCATCAGCTTCTCGGCCTTCTTGCGGGCGTAGCCGAAGTAGTCGGTGAAGACGAAGACGACGTAGGACATCAGGTTCACCGGGTCGTTCCAGACCACCGTCACCCAGGGCGTCTGCGGCAGCACGGACTCGTCGGCGAGCTGCTCGGGCTCGGTCTCGACGGGAGCTGCGAAGGACATGGTGGGCATTGTGCCGCCTCCGGCCGCGGGTATGCCCGCGGGTGGCGCCGATTAGGGTCACGAGCGTGAACGCAGCGAACCCGGGCCCGTCCACGGCCCTGCTCACCGACCACTACGAGCTGACCATGCTGCAGGCCGCGCTGGCCGGGGGCACGGCCCGCCGTCGCTCGATCTTCGAGCTGTTCCCCCGCCGTCTGCCCGAGGGGCGCCGGTACGGCGTGGTCGCCGGCGTCGGCCGGGCGCTGGACGCGCTCACCCGGTTCCGCTTCGACGAGCCGGTGCTGGCCGCGCTGCACGAGCGCGAGGTGGTCGACGGGCCCACCCTGGAGTGGCTCGCGGGCTACCGCTTCTCCGGCGACGTGACCGGCTACGCCGAGGGCGAGACCTACTTCCCGCACTCCCCCCTGCTCACCGTCGAGTCGACGTTCGCCGAGGCGGTGCTGCTGGAGACGCTGCTGCTGTCGGTCTACAACCACGACTCGGCGATCGCGTCGGCGGCCTCTCGGATGACCTGGGCGGCGGGTGACCGGCCGTGCATCGAGATGGGCTCGCGCCGCACCCACGAGGAGGCCGCGGTCGCGTGCGCCCGGGCGGCGTACGTCGCGGGGTTCGCCACCACCTCCAACCTCGCCGCGGGCGCCCGGCACGGCGTGCCCACCGCCGGCACCAGCGCGCACAGCTTCACGCTCGTGCACGACAGCGAGCGGGACGCCTTCACCGCCCAGGTCGACTCCCTCGGCGTCGGCACGACGCTGCTGGTCGACACCTACGACGTCCGTGAGGCGGTGCGGCTGGCCGTCGAGGTGGCGGGCACCGGGCTCGGTGCGGTGCGGCTGGACTCCGGCGACCTCGGCGACCTCGCCCGTGAGGTGCGGGCGCAGCTCGACGACCTCGGGGCCGCCGGCACCCGGATCGTGGTCACCTCCGACCTCGACGAGCACGCGATCGCCGCGCTGGCCGACGCCCCGGTGGACGGGTACGGCGTCGGCACCCAGCTCGTGGTCGGCTCCGGCCACCCGACGTGCGGCTTCGTCTACAAGCTGGTCGAGCGGCAGGACGCCGCCGGCACGTGGCAGCCCGTCGAGAAGCGGAGCACCGCCAAGCAGTCGGTCGGGGGACGCAAGACCGCGGTGCGCAGCCTGGACGGCCGCGGCGTCGCCGACGCCGAGGTGGTGCTGGTGGACGAGCGCCGGCCGGAGGGCCCGCACCGTCCCCTGCGGGTCCCGCTCGTCCGCGGCGGCGAGGTGGTCGGGGGCGAGCCCCTGGACGCCGCCCGCGACCGGCATGCGGCGGCGCGCGCCGAGCTGCCCCGCGACGCCCGCAAGATGTCGCGCGGCGAGCCCGTGCTGCCGACCCGCCTGCTCGACTAGCCGCGGACGGCGCCGGCGGCCTCGTGGACCGCCGACGGGTGGAGTGTGTCCGCCGTCGCAGGTAGGTTCGCCGGCATGGACTCCCCCGAGCCGAGACCGGTCGTCCGCGCGCTCGTCGTCGTCGACGTGCAGAACGACTTCTGCGAGGGCGGCTCCCTCGGCGTCGAGGGCGGCGTCTCGGTCGCCGAGCGGGTCGCCCGGCTGGTCGGGCGTCGGGCGTCCGGCGCCGCGGAGGCCCTGGGCGACGCGGCGTACGACCTGGTCGTCGCCACGCGCGACCACCACATCGACCCCGGCGACCACTTCTCCGACCAGCCGGACTTCGCGCACTCCTGGCCGCGGCACTGCGTCGTCGGCACGACCGGCGAGGCGTTCCACCCGGCGCTGGCGGAGGTGGCGACGGCGCTCGACGGGGTCTTCGTCAAGGGCGAGTACACCGCGGCCTACTCGGGCTTCGAGGGCGACGAGGTCGAGTCCGGGCGCCCGCTCGCCACCTGGCTGCGCGACCGCGGGGTGGAGGCGGTCGACGTCTGCGGGATCGCTACCGACCACTGCGTCCGGGCCACGGCGCTGGACGCCGCGGGCGAGGGGTTCGCCGTCCGGGTGCTGGAGGACCTGGTGGCCGGGGTGGCCCCGGGCACCACGCAGGCAGCGTGGCAGGAGATGGCCGAGGCAGGAGTGGAGCGCGCATGAGGGCACGACCGATGACCGAGATCCTCGCCGAGCTGGCGCAGACCCGGGGCGACCATCCGGCGCTGCAGGGCGGGGTGCGCTCGCTGACCTACGCCGAGCTCGAGCGCAACGGCCGGCGGATGGCCCACGCGCTGCTGGCCGAGGGGGTCGGCGAGGGCGGCCGGGTGGCCTACCTCGACCTGAACAACCCCGAGTTCTTCGAGGTCTCGCTCGGGGCCGCCAAGGTCGGCGCGGCGATCGTCCCGCTGAACTTCCGCCTCACCCCCGCCGAGATCGGTCAGATCGTCGCCGACGCGGGCGCGCCGGTGCTCGTGGTCGGGGCGCCGTTCGCCCCGATGCTCCCGGTCATCCGCGAGGTCGCCCCCTGCGTACGCCGCGTCGTCACCGTCGGCGAGGAGTACGACGCCTGGCTCGCCGCGTCCCCCGACGACGACCCCGGTCGTACCGCCCGCGGCGACGACGTGACCCTGCAGCTCTACACGTCGGGCACCACCGGGCTGCCCAAGGGCGTGATGCTCACCAACGACAACGCCTCGCAGCTGCTGGAGATCTCCGACCAGTGGGACGTCGACGAGAGCTCGCTCTGCCTGGTCGCGATGCCGCTGTTCCACATCGGCGGCTGCGGCTGGGCCAACGTCGGCCTGGCCCGTGGCGCGACCGACGTGCTCGTGGCGATGCCCGACCCGGCGGTGCTGATCGACACCATCGAGCGCGACCGGATCACCAACGCCTTCCTGGTGCCGGCGTTCCTGCAGATGATGTGCGCGGTGCCGGGCGCCCGCGAGCGCGACTACTCCTCGCTGCGCTCGCTGGCCTACGGCGCCTCCCCCGTCACGGCGGCGGTGCTGCAGGACTCCCTCGACACCTTCGGCGCACCCCTGTTCCAGGTCTACGGCCTGACCGAGACCACGGGCGCGATCACCGAGCTGTCGGCCGACGACCACGACCCGGGCGGCCCGCGCCAGCACCTGCTGCGCTCGGCGGGCAAGCCCTACCCGTGGGTGGAGGTCAAGGCGGTCGACCCGTCCAGCGGCCTCGACCGGCCGCCCGGCGAGGTCGGCGAGATCTTCGTCCGCTCGGTGCAGAACGCCCAGGGCTACTGGGGCCGGCCCGAGGACACGGCGCGGGCCTTCGACGAGGACGGCTGGCTGCACACCGGCGACGCCGGCTACCTCGACGACGAGGGCTACGTGTTCCTCACCGACCGGATCAAGGACATGATCGTCACCGGCGCTGAGAACGTGTACCCGATCGAGCTCGAGAGCGTCCTGTCCGAGCACGAGGACGTCGCCGACGTGGCCGTGATCGGCGTCCCGCACGAGAAGTGGGGTGAGGCGGTGCACGCGGTGGTGGTGCGCGCCCCCGGCTCGACCGTCACCGAGGACGACCTCGTCGCCTGGACCAGGGACCGGATCGCCGGCTTCAAGAGGCCGAAGTCGGTCTCCTTCGCCGACGAGCTGCCCCGCAACCCCACCGGCAAGCTGCTCAAACGGGTGCTCCGCGAGCCGTACTGGGAGGGCACCGGCCGCTCGGTCAACTGAAGTGGGCCGCGGCTCCAACACCGGGTGGGGCGGGGGTCAGGCGAAGGTGAGCACCACGAGGGCCCCGTTCAGCACCACCACGACGGCGGCGACGAGCGCGGCCGCGACCGTGGTCGCCCGTCGGTTCACCAGCGCCCCCATCACGTCGCGACGCCGGGTGAAGAGCACCAACGGCACCAGGGCGAAGGGGATGCCGAACGAGAGCAGCACCTGCGAGACCAGCAGCGCACGGGTCGGGTCGACCCCGAGCGCGATCACGACCAGGGCCGGGGCCAGGGTCACCATCCGGCGCAGCGCGAGCGGGATCCGGCGGCGCAGGAAGCCCTGCATGATGATCTGGCCGGCCAGCGTCCCGACCCCCGACGCCGCGAAGCCGGACGCGAGCAGCGCGAGCGCGAACAGCAGCGCGGCGATCGGGCCCAGGGCCACCTCCAGGCCGGCGTGCGCGCCCTCGATGCTCTCCACCGGGTTGCCCGCGTCGCCGAGCACCCGCGCCGCGACGAGCAGCATCGCCAGGTTGATCACCCCGGCGATGCCCATCGCGGTCACGACGTCGACCCGCTGGCTGCGCAGCAGCCCGAGCCGCTGCTCCTCGGTGCCCCGCACGTAGCGGTCCTGGGTCAGCGCCCCGTGCAGGTAGATCACGTGCGGCATCACCGTCGCCCCGAGCATCCCGGTGGCGAGCAGCAGCGTGTCCACCCCGTCGAAGCGCGGCACGAAGCCCCCGGCGATCCCGCGCGGGTCCACCCCGCCGATCACCAGGCTGTAGAGGAAGCCGACCAGGACGACGAGCAACATCCCGGTGATCACCACCTCGAAGCCCCGGGCGCCGCGGGTCTGCACGGCCAGCAGCCCGAACGCGACGACCGCGGTGATCACCCCTCCGGCGAGCAGCGGCAGCCCGAAGAGCAGGTGCAGCGCGATCGCCCCGCCCAGCACCTCGGCCAGGTCGGTCGCCATCGCGACCAGCTCGCCCTGCAGCCACAACCCGCGCGTCACCGGCCGCGGGTAGTGGTTGCGGCACAGCTCGGCGAGGTTGCGACCGGTGGCGATGCCCGCCTTGGCCGAGAGGTACTGGATCAGCATCGCCATCACGTTGCTGACCACCACGACCCAGACGAGCAGGTACCCGAAGGCGGAGCCCGCGGTGATGTTGGTGGCGAAGTTGCCGGGGTCGATGTAGGCGACCGCTGCCACGAAGGCCGGCCCGAGCAGGGGCAGCGGCCCCCGCACCAGCGTCCGCCCGCGGACGGGTTCGGCGACGCGGTGCACGGAGCCCCGCGCTAGGAGACGGCCGCGGCGGGGACGGACAGCCGATCAGCTCCAGCGTCGCCAGCTGCTCGGCGCCGGCCTCGGTCACCCCCGCGAAGACGGCCTGCTGCTCGGCCTCGATCCGGTCGTTGACCAGCGAGCTCAGCGCGTAGGACACCGCGCCCGTCTGGCGCACGGTGACCTCGTCGACGAGCGGCTGCGGACGCCGAGGTCACCGCCACGCCGGAGGGCTCGCCCGCGTCGTCGGTGACGACCCCGATGCTGAACTGCTCGCGGGGATTCCGCGCCGGGTCGGCGTACAGGTCGCGCAGCTGCAGCAGCACCCGGTGCCAGGCCAGCACCTCCTCGCCGGTCTGCGTGGCGGTGAGGTCCTCCTCGGTGAGCAGGGCCCGGGGCGGGTCGGCGTCGACCTCGTGGAAGCAGCGGGCGTAGGAGAGCAGCGCCGTCGTCCAGAGCGCCTCCACCGCCGCCCGGTCGACGCCGCGCGGGCCGCCGCCGAGCTCGACGACGAGCCGTTCGCAGCAGCGCAGCACGGTCTGCAGGTCGTCGAAGACCGCCAGGCCGACCAGGCGCCCGGCCAGGGCCTCGTCGACCGGCGGGCCTGCGCGGGCGGCTCGGGGCCGCGGACGCAGCGGACGCGTGCTCGGGGTCGGGACGATCGGTGCTCACGACCGCCTCATCCGACCGACGGGCCGAGGCCCAGCGACTGCGGCGTGCTGGAGTCCGGCGAGGGCTGGTGCAGGCCCTCGTCGAGCTGCCCGAACTCGGTCATCAGTGCCCGGCTGCCTCCCCACGGCGTCTGCTCCTCGGCGATGAGCGTGTTCGTGGTCAGCAGCAGGCCGGCGACCGAGGCGCCGTTCTCCAGCGCCGACCGGCACACCCGCAACGGGTCGATGATGCCCATCTCGATCATGTCGCCGTACCCGGCCCTCCAGCGCGTCGAAGCCGTCGTCCACGCCCATCCGGCGACCTGGTCGACGACCTCCTGCCCGGCGTAGCCCGGCGTTGGCCGCGATCAGGTAGGTCGGCTCGGTCAGCGCCCGGCGCACGATCTCGACGCCGATCGCGTAGTCGCCGCTCGACGTCGAGGGCGTCGAGCGCCGGCGCCGCGTGCACCAGCGCCACGCCGCCGCCGGCGACGATGCCCTCGGCCATCGCGGCCCGGGTCGCCGACAGCGCGTCCTCGACCCGGTGCTGCAGCTCGGTGAGCTCGGCGTTGGTGGGGGCGCCGACCCGGATGACGGCGACCTTGCCCGACAGCGACCCGATCCGCTCGGTGAGCACGTCCTCGTCGATGCCGTACGTCGCCCGCTCGAGCTCGGCGCGCAGCTGGGTGAGCCGGAACTCCACCTGCTCGGCGGTGCCGGCGCCGTCGATGATCGCGGTGCCGGTCGGCGGTGACCCGCACCTGCCGGGCCCGGCCGAGCTGCTCGCAGGGTCATCGTCTCCAGCGCTGAAGCCCGCGTGCTTGCTGACGACCGTCGCCGCCGGTGATCGTGGCGATGTCCTCGAGCTTGCGCAGCCGCCGGTCGCCGAAGCCGGGCGCCTTGGTGGCCACGCACTGGAACACGCCGTTGACGTGGTTGTGCACCAGCATGCTCAGCGCCGAGCCCTCGACCGTCTCGGCGATCACGCACGAGCGGCCGCGGGCGCGCATGACCTTGTCCAGGAGCGGCATCAGCTCCTGCACGTTGGTGATCTTCTCGCTGCACAGCAGGATGTAGGGGTCGTCGAGGATCGCCTCCAGGCTGGCCGGGTGGGTCACCAGGTACGGCGAGACGTACCCGTTGTCGTACTCGAAGCCCTCGACGAAGTCGACGCTCATGCCGTGCAGCGGCGGACTCCTCGACGGTCACGATGCCGCGCGTCGCCGACGGTGTGCAGCGCCTTGGCCAGCACCGCGCCGACGACCTCGTCGTTGTTGGCCGAGATCGCGGCGACCCGGGCGTAGTCCTCCTCGGTGGTCCACCGGGTGCGCGACCTCGCTGCAGGTGCCCGACCAGGCGTCGCCGACGGCCAGGTCGACGCCCCGCTTGACCAGCACCGGGTTGCCGCCCGCCGCCGATCGCGCTCATGCCCTCGCGCACGATCGCCTGGGCGATCACCGTCGCGGTCGTCGTGCCGTCGCCGACGATGTCGTTGGTCTTGATCGCGGCTTCCTTGACCAGCTGGGCGCCCATGTTCTCGAACTGGTCGGTGAGGTGGATCTCGCGGGCGATCGTCACGCCGTCGTTGGTGACCACCGGGGAGCCGGTGATCTTCTCGAGGATGACGTTGCGGCCCTTGGGCCCCAGCGTCGACTTCACCGCCTCCGCGAGCTGGTCGACGCCGGAGAGCAGCAGCATCCGGGCCTCCTCCCCGAAGCGCAGTTCCTTGGCCATCGGTCCTCCTGTGCTGGTGGTGCGTGGTGCGTCCGGGTGCGGAGCGCGCTGGACGTCGGGAGAGCGGTCCTACGGCACGAGGATCGCCCGCCCGCGGACGCGGCCGGCGTCGAGGTCGGCGAGCGCCTCGGCCGCGGCGTCGAGCGGGTAGGTCTGGGTGTGCAGGGTGACCTTGCCGCGCTCGGCCAGCACCATCAGCTCGGCCAGCTCGTTGTAGGTGCCGACGATGTTGCCGACGATGTTGCGCTCGGTGGAGATGATGTCGAGCGTCGGGACGTCGAGGGTGCCGCCGTAGCCGATGACGTAGTAGGAGCCGCCGGGCCGGGTCATCGCGAAGCCCGTCGTTCTCGGCGCCCTGCTCGGCGACGAAGTCGAGGACGACGTCGGCGCCGGCGCCGTCGGTCAGGTCCTGCACCGTGTCGACCTGGGCCCCGTCGGCGACGCACCGTGTGCGTCGGCGCCCAGCGCGCTCGCCAGCGTCGAGCGCGCTCGGGGTTGCGGTCGACGACGACGATCGGTCGTCGCGGTCAGCGCGCGCCAGGCACTGGATGCCGATGTGGCCGAGGCCGCCGGCGCCGATCACCACCGCGGTCGTGCCGGGGTACGAGCAGCGGAATGGCCTTGCGCACCGCGTGGTACGCCGTGATGCCGGCGTCGGCGAGCGCGGCGACGTCCTCCGGCTGCGTCGACGGGTCGAGCTTCACGCACGCCCGCGCGGAGGTCAGCAGGTAGTCGGCCATCCCGCCGCCGTCCCGTCGAGCCCGGGAAAGGCTGCTGGCCTCGCAGTGCATGTCCTGGCCCGCCCGGCAGGCGCGGCACAGGCCGCAGGTGGGGATCGGGTGCAGGATCACCGTGTCGCCGACCGCGACGTTGGTGACGCCCGAGCCGACCTCGTGCACCCAGCCGGCGTTCTCGTGGCCGATCGTGTAGGGCAGCGTCGGGCTCATCGCCTCGGCCCACTGCCCCTCGATGATGTGCAGGTCGGTGCGGCACACCCCGGCGCCGCCGACCTTCACCATGACGTCGAGCGGGCCGCTGAACTGTCGGCTCGTCGACCTCCTCGATCACCGGCGGTCTCGTGGTACCCGTGCAGTCGCACGGCTCTCATCGGCTCCTCCTCGGTCTCTCCGAGGCCGCGGGTGCCGTAGCGCTGCGCGCAGCATCCCGCGGCACATGCCGCTGTTGGCCTCGATGCTGACCCGGGCCAGCGCGCGCCCGGCCCAGGTGCGCTGCAGGTCGTCGGCGCGGCACGGCCTCGCCGGTCGCCGGCGTCGACCAGCAGCGGGTCGCCGTCGCCGGCGGGCAGCCCCAGCTCGGCGCGCCGGCGCGCAGCCGCGTCGAGCGTCGGCGCCGGCGGCGCCGTCGCCGAGCGTGAGCGCCGCGAGCTCGGCCGGCGTCCGGCCCTCGCCGCAGCAGCGGTCGGCAGACCCGGTCGGCGCCGGCCAGCACCGCCTTGCGCACGAAGTCAGCGCGCAGCTCGTCCAGCTCGTCGACGGCCTCGCCGTCGAAGGACGTCGGACGAAGCCCGGCCGCGCGGCGACCGCCGGCGTTGATCGCGTCGGACGCGAAGTGGTCCTCGAGCACGACCGTCGGCGCGCCGACCCCGGGCACCGCCCGCACCGCGTCCGCGGCGTCGGCGACCATCAGGAAGGCGAAGTTCGGGCGCGCAGAAGTAGGTGGGCAGCCGCAGCCGCACCGTACGTCCCCGTCGGCGGACACGGCGCAGACGCCGACGAAGCCCAGCGAGGTGATCGGCTCGTCCAGCTCGGGGTCGCGGACGCGTCCCGAGCGCGACGAGCACGTCGACCAGGGTCTGGTCGGCTCCCGCGTGGGTCAGCGTCGGGGCGGTCATTCCACGAGCTCCGCGTCGTCGCGGGCGGCGGCGGTGCCTCCTCGGGCGCCAGCCGGCACTCTCGCGGCACCTCGATGTCGTAGAGCTTGGCGGCGTTCAGGCCGAGGATCTTCTTCTTCGCCGTCGAGGCCGAGCCGCGGGTAGTCCGAGAACTCGTCATCGTCGGGGTACTCCCAGTCGACGAAGCCCTCGACCTGCCACTTCGGCTCCCAGATGCCGTAGTCGCTGCCGAAGGTCATCTTGTCCTCGCCGACCCAGAACAGCAGCTCGCCCATCACCTTGGCGAAGAACCGCGGCCGGGCGTGCATGAGGCCGCCGATGACGACCGACAGGCCGGCGTAGACGTTGGGCTCCTGCGTCGCCATGAAGCAGAAGTCCTCGATGCGCGGCAGACCCACGTGCTCGACGATGAAGTTCAGCTCCGGGAAGTCGGTCGCGGCGTGGTCGACGTCGGAGACGTCGAAGGCGTCCTTGTCCAGCGGCCAGATCGTCGGGCCCTTGTGGACGTGGATGTTCTTGATCCCCAGCTCCTGGGCACTGCTCCAGGAAGCGGTAGGCCTCGGGGTCCTTGAGCTTCCAGCCGCGCGAGCCGCCCTTCCACTCGGCCGTGTAGAGCTTGCACGCCCGTGCAGCCCGTACCGCGTCGACGTCGGCGCTCGAGCTGCTCGAGGCCGGCGTCGCCGTCGCGCGGGTCGAAGCGCCTGTTGACGATGAACTTGCCCGGGTGCCGCTCGGCCAGCTCGCCGTTGCGCTCGGTGGTGTTGAAGCCCTCCGTGTACCACTCCTTCAGGTACGTCGACTGGAAGATCGCGACGTCGACGTGGCCGTCGTCGAAGACGTCCTGCATCAGGTCGTCCTCGGAGTACTTCTGGAAGTGCTCGAGCGTCCAGTGCGTCTCCGGCGGGCCGAGCCCCTGGTAGGCGTGGAAGCACTCGATCCAGCCCTTGGCGTACTGCTCGTGGCCCGTCACCCAGTTCGCCGGGCTGGCGTCCCAGAAGTGCATGTGGCTGTCGACGACGAAGTACTTCTCGCCGTCCTTCTCGTACATCGGTCCTCCTCGCGGATGCGCTCGGCTGCCGACTCTGATGCGGTGCTCGGTGCGGGCTACGCGGGAGGTGAGGTCGAAGCCGATGTACTCGGCGGCGTCCTCGGGGTTGGCGAACATGATCGTCGCGGTCGTCGTCGAGGATCATCCGGCCGTAGTGGGTCGACATGATCTCCTCGAAGTCGTCCGCGCCGAAGTCGCCCTGCTCCCCGCCGAGCGCCTCGGCGATCTCGTCGTAGTCGAAGTCCATCCGGCCGACGCCGTCGACGCGGATCATCGACGGCAGCTGCGTGACCGTGACGCCCTCCTTGGCCGCCATCACCTCGGCCACGACGTAGCCGACCTGGTTGTTCATCAGCGTGACGCCGCACCTGTTCGACGCGGTGCTGTCGGCCTTGAAGGGCTCTCGGTCGTCACGTAGGCGTCTGGTCGACTGTGGCCTCATCGGTCAGCTCCTTCGGGGTCTCCAGGCTCGAGGTCGGTCAGGATGCCGCCGAAGCGCTCTTGGCGCGTCGAGGGAGTCCTCGAAGCGCGGCGGCTTCGCGTCGGGCTGCGACCAGATCGGCTGCAGCTGCCGGGCGGCGCGTCAGGCACTGCGGCATCCAGGCGGCCAGCCAGCCCGCATGAGCGCCCTGTTGTGCGCCGCCGTCTCGCTTGTCGTCGGTCGAGCAGCGCGAACAGCGCCGCGTGCCCCGCTGCTCGCGCGTCGGCGTGTCGTACTCGCCGGCGCCCATGACCGTCGGGGTGACGAAGTCGCCGTGCCGCGGCGCGGCCTGCTGCACGAGCCGGCTGCGGAACAGCTCGCCGACCAGCGGCTCGAAGACGACGTTGGCGGCGAAGATCGCCTCGGCCCAGTCGCCGATCGCCGGTCAGCTCCTCGACGATCTCGCGCGCGCCCTGCCAGACCGGGTCGCTCGTGCCAGGTCGCCATGTGCGCGGCGCCGTCGAAGCCCTCGATCTCCTCGGACAGCGTCAGGTTGTAGAGGGCCAGGTCCTGGGCGAAGCGGAGCCTGTGCATGCTGCTCACCGAGATCGCGTTGTTGATCATGTTCGTCGGCGCCCGGCGCTGGGCGTTGGCGTAAGACGTGCATGCCGAGCCCGTGCTCGGCGTGCGTCCACGCGCCGACGTGGCGCTCGACGAACGTGCACCCAGTTGCGGTTCCACTGCGCGAACGCCTTGGTCTGCCGGGCCGTCTCGATGTTCTGGTTGATCTGCCGCACGACGTTGGCGTTGTTGCGGTAGATCGTCTGCTCCCACTCCTCGTTGGGGTCGAGGAACTCGTGCCAGCCGGTGGCCGGCCACTCGTAGCCCTTGCCACCCGAGCCCGGGAACCGCTCCGGCTCGGGCGGTCGGAGCCCCACGACTTCAGCGCCGTCCACTCCTGCGGGTAGCCGCCGCGCCGTCGGCGAAGCCGTAGATCCAGCCCTGGGTGAGGTAGTGCCGCGGGGTCCGGCTGGACGTCGACCGTGACGTCCTCGTAGTGCGGTCTGCTTGCGCTTCGCCGGGGTGAAGTAGTTGTAGCTGCGCGCGCGTCGAGGCGGGGAACTCCTTGGCGCCCGGCCTCGGCGTCGGTGAACGACCGGCTTCGGGACGCTGCGCTCCGGGTGCGGTCGTGTCCGGTCTCGCCATGTCGCTGCGTCGGCTCTCGGTCTGGATCTCGGCGTCCGCGGCGCCGGTGGTCGTGAACTTGTCGAAGTAGATGCGCGCCTCGGGCACGCCCAGGCGCTCGAGCAGCGCGATCGCCGCCTCGACCATCGGCGGCGGACCGCAGACGTAGGCGTCGACCTCGGAGAGGTCGCCCTCGTGCCGCTTGCACGACGTCGGTGATCAGCCCCGCCTCGCCCGTCCCAGGCCTCGTCGTCGGGCTCGGAGAGCGCGGGGACGAAGGTGAAGTGCGGCAGCGTCTCGCCAGCGCGTCGAGCTCCTCGCTCGAAGCACAGGTCGCCGCGGCGCGGGCGCCGTAGTAGTAGGTCGCCTCGCGGCTGCTGCCGCTCTCGGCCAGCGACCGCAGCAGCGACGAGGATCGGCGCCATGCCCGGCGCCGCCGCCGATGAACACCAGGTCGCGGCGCGCTGTCGCGCAGCGTGAAGACGCCGTAGGGCCCGATCACGTCGAGCCGGTCGCCGACCGCGAGCGAGCCGGTCGCAGGACCGGAGAAGCGCCCGCCCGGGTAGAGCTTGATCATGAACTCGAGCCGCGCCGGTCTCGGCCGAGGTCGTGTTGGCCATCGAGAACGACCGGTGCTGCGTCGGTGCCGGGGACCGTGATGTCGACGTACTGGCCGGGGTGGAACGTCGAGCTGCTCGGGCTCGACCAGCCGCAGCACGAGCTGCCGATGTCGTGGGTGACCGGCTCGTCGGCCACCACCTCCGCCGCGACCTCCGCGATCGGGAGGCCGGAGCGGATCATCTCCTCGTCGTAGTTGAGCAGCTCGATCTCGACGTCCTCGTAGACGTGCGCCCGGCACAGCAGGGTGTAGCCCTCCGCCTCCTCGAAGTCGGGCAGAGCGAAGGTCGAGTAGCGGTCGAGCTCGACCTCGTCGCCGTCCAGCAGGAACGACTTGCAGGCCGCGCACTGGCCCTCCTTGCAGCCGTGCATGAGCATGATCCCCTGCCGGAAGGCGGCGCGGAGGACCGTCTCGCTCCTCGTCGACCTCGATCTCGATGCCGACCGGCTCGAACCGCACGATGTGCTTCTCGCCCATGGCTGTCCCTCCTCTCGCGTTCAGTTCGGGCGTTCCGGCCGCTGGCGCCGGCCTCCGGTGACCGGTGACCGGCGTCGACGGCTCGCGCCGCGCCCCGCCGGTCAGCCGGTGTCGTGCTCAGACCGCGGCCGGGGCCGGGCGTCCGGCGGGCCCTCCTCGCATGTAGTCGGCGCGGAACGCCTCGCGCTCCTCGGGCGTCATCTCGTTGAGGAGCACGTTCGGGCTCTGCAGCGGGGGCATGCCGCGCACGTCGTCCAGCGTCCACATCTTCTTCGGGTCGAGGTCCAGGTGCGGCTGCGCGACGAGCGTCTTGCCGTCGTCGCGGACGTAGCCCATGTCCGACACGACGTCGGCCCAGTTCCAGCCGTGGTAGAGCGTCTCCCACTCGCGCTTGCCGATGAGGGCGCCCATGTTCGGCGTCTGGCGACCCTCGTACGTCGGGCGGAACGCCTCGACGTCGGTCCAGCGGCAGGTCTCGGAGCAGTAGGTGCGCATCTGCCCGTCGACCTCGTCCATCACCATGTCCTCGCGGACGAGGCACGGCACCATGCAGGTCCAGCAGCGGTGCGGGTACTGGTAGCTCGACGTCCTCGGCCGACGATCGGGTTGTGGCCGTTCGGCGTGGAGAGCCGGTTGTAGTTCTCCCACCAGGCGCCGTACTTGTCGTACCAGCCCGGGTACTTGTACTCGAACCACTCGAAGTCCTTGTCGGTCATCGCGTCCATCCGCCAGTAGTTGGCGAGCCAGCCGGTGGCGAAGAACTGCGCGACCTCGTGGACGTAGCCCTTGTTCCAGATCCGGTTCCACGACTCCTCGATGAGGTCGTGGGGGATCATCAGGCCGTACTTCTCCAGCGGGACGAGGTAGCTGCGGTAGTAGTCGTCGTAGATCCAGCGCCGCCACATCTCCGCGTAGCTCTCGCGGTCCTTGCGGCGGTCCTTCGTGCCGTACTCGATGAACGTGCCGATGGCGGCGTCGACGACCGCGGTGGTTGTTCCACCAGGCGTAGCGCAGGTCGCGCTCGAGCAGCTGGTGGTTGCGCTCGTCGGCCAGCGCCATCAGCATGATCGCGTAGCCGTTGCTGATGTGGCGCGACTCGTCGGACTGCACCGAGTGGAACACGGTCGGCAGCAGGTAGTCGCCGTTGGCGGCGGCCTCGCCGGGCATGGCGACGAAGAGCATGTTGGTGAACGCGGTCTCGGCGACGATCGTGAGGTAGATGCTCGCGGCGGTGATCGCGTCGCCGGTGATGAACCCCTCGGCGAACTGCCGGCCGATGGTGCCGCAGTAGTCGTTCTGGAAGTTCCGGAGGCTGGAGTTGAAGCCGGCCGGGTCGATGTAGTTGTTCATGTACAGCCGCTTGAGGTTCTGCTGGATCGTCGAGTGGCGGACCTCGTCGATCATCTGGATCGCCTGCCCGTTGTGCAGCTCGGGGTTCGGCACGGTGCGGAAGAGCAGCGGCATGGCGCGGGCGGCGGAGATCTCGGGCAGCGGGATGATGCTGAGGAACAGCTTCTGCCACTCCATCCAGCGCTCCTGGACCTGGCGGAACATGTTGCCGCGGATCGCGCCGTCCGTGGCGCCGAACACGCGGTGGTCCTTCTCCTCCTGCATCGGGAAGTAGGACCGCAGGACCTGCTTGAGCGGGTCCTTCTTCTTGGCCTTCTGGAACGTGTAGTCGGTCCCGTACTGCGACACCGGCTCGTGGTACAGCGGCTCCCAGGCCAGCTCCTGGATCTTCTCGTGGGCCTTGGCCACGCTTTGGCGACTCATCACCACTCCTTCCGTCCGGGTCAACCGCGGTGGTTGAGTCCATGGCCATCAGAACGCCGACGGGGACGGGGGCGGGTCTCACATTGAGACGGGGCCAGGCGTCAGAAGCCCGTCCAGCCCTGGGAGTGCCCCGGCGGGGCGGGGACCTCGGGCTCGGCGGGCCGCTCAGCGTCCGCGCCCTCCTCGAAGACCACCGCCCGGATCTCCTCGAGGTGGGCGCGCACCCCGCGCATCACCTCGCGGTTGCCCTCGGGCGACGGCTCGATGCCGAGCGCCTCGAGGAGCGCCCGGGCCGGCGGCGCGGGGTCACCGCTCTCCCCCAGGACGGGGCGCAGCCCCTGGTCGGCGAGGTGGCCGAAGACCAGGTGGACGATGGTCCAGGGGTTGTAGGACCCCCGTTCGTCGTCGGGGCCCCCCTCACGTGGTGCGGGCATGGCGACCTCCGCTTCCTCGTCGGTGCTGGTGACCATACGGACGCAGCGGCGACCGATGCGTCTCAGATTGAGACGACCTGCGCCGGACCCGTGTGGTCCGGCCTCGACTCCCGGGTCGCACCCACCTACGGTCCCCGGAGGGGCCCCCTGCGCGGCCCCACCCCGTCGCCCGGTCCCAGCGTCGGAGCCAGTCAACGACGAGCGACGACAGGGGCCGCCATGGACCGTCCACCCGAGGACGTCGTACGCCACCTCCCGGCGGAGGTCGAGGTCGAACCCGGGGCGGAGCGCTCGTCCCGCCCCACCGTGCAACGGCGGATCGCCGCGAGCCGCGAGCTCTACCTCACCGAGGGCAGCACGGCGCCCGGCGGCGTGCGCAGCCCGATCCTCGCCTCGTGGCACCGCTCCCGCGGGCACGGCGTCCGCGCGGACACAGCCCGTCCCACCTTCTACCCGGGGCCGCTGGTCGACTCCGCCGTGACCCGCAGCGCCGATCCGGTGCTGCAGCGGCTGGCCCAGCAGCTCAGCGGCCAGTCGGTCAGCGTGGTGCTCACCGACGCGGCCGGCCTGGTGCTGCGCAGGCTGACCGGCGACAGCGAACTCGAGCGGCACCTGGACCAGGTCGAGCTGGCCCCGGGTTTCAGCTACGCCGAGCGCTCGATCGGCACCAACGGCATCGGCACCGCCCTGGAGGCGGGCACCCCGACGCACGTCTTCGGGCACGAGCACTACGGCGAGCACCTCGAGGGCCTGGCCTGCGCCGCGGCGCCGATCCGCCAGCCGGTGACCGGACGCCTGGTCGGCGCCGTCGACCTCACCTGCTGGCGCCGCGACGCCGGGGCGCTGCTGCTGACCCTGGCCAGGGCGACCGCGCACCAGATCCAGCAGACCCTCGTCGACGACCTCGGCGCCCCCCAGCTCGCACTGTTCACCGAGTACCTCCGCGCCTGCCACCACCACTCCGGGGCGGTGTTCGCCCTCAGCGACGAGGTCGTGATGGCCAACGACGAGGCGCGGGTGCTGCTGGACCCCGACGACCAGGCGGTGGTGGTGAGGTACGCCCGCGAGCCGAGCGCGCGCCCCACGGCGACCCGGACGGTCGACCTGCCCTCGGGCCGGGTCGCCCGCCTGCACCACCGCACCGTGTTCGTGAACGGTGCGGCCGTCGGCCGGGTCGCCCACGTGACGGTGCACGACACGGTCCCCCTCCCCGCCGTCCGGCCGGCCATCCGGATGCCGCTGCCGGGCCTGGTGGGAGCAGCGCCTCCTGGCGGCACGTGTGCCACGAGGTCGAGGCGGTCTTCCGGGCCGGCGCCTGGCTCGCCGTCGAGGGCGAGCCCGGCGTCGGCAAGACGGCCCTGCTCACCGCGGTGCAGCTGCGCCGGCAGCCGGTCGGGCGGGTGACCGTCGTCGACACGGCGGACGCCGCGACCGACCCCGGCTGGTCGGCCGCCACCCGCCGGAGCCTGCTGCGCGGCGGCGACAGCGTCGTGGTCCGCCACGTCGAGCGGCTCGACCGCGCGGCACTGCGCCACCTCGTGACCGACCTCCGCGACGCCCAAGCCGGCGACGACCCCCCATGGGTCGCGGTCACGCTCGGCACCGGGCAGCCCGACGGGCCCGAGATGCGCGACCTGCTCCAGCTCTTCCCGACCACCCTGCTGGTCCCGCCCCTCCGGCTGCGCGCCGAGGACGTCACCGCCCTGGTGCCCCTGCTGCTCGGGCGGCTCGGCCGTTCGGGGCGGCTGGCGTGCTCTCCCACGGCCCTGCGCGTGCTGATGCGGATGCCGTGGCCGGGCAACGTGGCACACCTCGAGCAGGTGCTGCGCGAGGTCGTCGCGCACCGGCGCACCGGCGTGATCGAGCCTGCCGACCTGCCGCCCGAGGCGCACGTCACCAGCCGTCGGGTGCTCACCACCGTCGAGACGCTGGAGAGGGACGCCATCGTGCACGCCCTCGCCGACAACCACGGCAACAAGACCGCGGCGGCGCGGTCCCTGGGCATGTCCCGAGCCACGATCTACCGCAAGGTCCGCGACTACGGGATCGTGGCCTGACCCGCGGCTCCGGTCCGGGCTGCTACTCCCTCCTACTCCCCCGTGAAGTGCGGGCGACGCTTCTCGCCGAAGGACCGCATGCCCTCGACGACGTCGCTGGTGCGCATCAGCACCGCCTGGCCCGACCGCTCGCGCTCCAATGCCTGTTCGAGCTGGGCGACGGCAGCGGCGTTGACCGCCTTCTTGGTCGCGGCGTAGGCCAGCGGCGGGCCGGACGCGAGCGTGCCGACGACCCGGGCCACCTCGGCGTCGAAGTCCTCGTCGGCGACGCAGTGGCTGACCAGCCCCGCGTCGTACGCCGCCCGCGCCCCCAGCGGTTCGGACAGCAGGGCCATCCGCATCGCCCGGGCGCGCCCGACCGCGGCCGCCACGGTCGCGGAGGTGCCGCCGTCGGGCATCAGCCCGATCGAGGCGAAGCCCAGCACGAACCGCGCCGACTCGCGGCAGACCTGCAGGTCGCAGGCCAGTGCGGTGCCCATGCCGACGCCCGCGGCGACGCCGTTGACTGCGGCGACGACCGGCTTGGCGCACCCGACGATCGCGCGGATCAGCCGGTTGGCGCGGTCCATCGAGGTGACGTCGAAGCGCTCGTGGGCGTTCTCGCCGCCGACGTCCGCGCCGGCCGAGAACGCGCGTCCGGCGCCGGTCAGCAGCACCACGCGGACGTCGTCGCGGGTGCTCGCCCCCTCGACCTCCTCGGAGAGCCGGTCGTTGAGGGTGTCGGTGAAGGCGTTGAACCGGTCGGGCCGGTTCATCGTCAGCCACAGCGCGCCGTCGCGCACCTCGACCTCGAGCTCGCTCATGGCTGTCCTCCTGGGGTGGGTGCGGCGTCGTACGTCGTGCGCAGCCCGCCGGCCTCGAGCTCGGCGGACGTCGTGGTCTCGCCGGTGGCGGCGACCACGACCGCAGCCGGGTCGGGGCTGCGCGCCGCCACGGTGCCGGGGTGCATGCACCGATCCAACGCCCGGCCGGGCGGGCGGTCAACCACCCGGGCAGCGGTACCCGGGTCGAGGGATGGGCGAGGGCGACCGGCCGGTACGCCGACGCGCTCGCGGTGGTCGCCGAGCTGGCCCGCTCGATGCCCGGCTTGTGGGGACGAAGACCTTGCTCACCGACGACGGCGAGCGGGGCACGATCGTCACCGTCGCCGATGCGGGGAGCCACCGGGCCGGCGCGGGCTGCCCGATCGCGGTGGGCGAGACGTCGTAGGCCAGCGGCTCGTGCGCGAGGACCCCTGACGGGTCGGCTCAGTCCAGGCCCATCTCGGCCATCACGACCGGGATCACCGTGCCCATCGCCTCCACGAGCGCCGCCAGGCCCGACTGCGGCCGCACCAGCACCCGGAAGTCGTGCACCAGGCCGTCCTCGCCGAAGCGGACCATGTCCAGGCCCTCGACCTGCCGCTCGCCGACCCGGGCCCGGAACACCAGCACGTGGCCCGAGCCGGTGCCCAGGTGGTGCTCGCCGTCCGTGGGCTCGTCCTCGGTGAACGAGCGCACGTAGTGGAAGTCCTCGAAGACCCGCGCGACCGAGCGCAGCAGCAGCATCGTGGCGACCTTGCCCTGGTACGGCGCGTGCACGGCCGGGCTCCGGAAGGTGCAGTCCTCGGCGACGTACGCCTCGACGGCGTCGACGTCGAGCGTGGCCAGTGCCGTGCGCAGCGCGTCGGCCGGGCTCGCCCCGGGAGACGTGGTCACCGGGTCCACCTCTCGGTCAGGGTGGCCACGACCGCGAGGTCGCGGCTGGTCGCGTCGGCGATGCCCAGACGGCGCAGGGTGGCCCGGGCGAAGATCCGGGCGTCGGGGGTGGGCACGTCGGCCCACCAGTGCAGGTGCCGCGTGCCGACGTGCACCCCCTCGCCGGGGACGTCCCAGGCGCGCAGCTCGGCCACGGCGGCGGCGGAGAGCGGCTCGGGCAGCCACGCGACGTACCGGCGCTGGGCGGTGAGGGCCAGCGCCTGCGCCTCGGCGCAGGTCGCGGCCAGCTCGGCGGGCGTGACGACGACCGTCGGCACGTCGAAGCCGGCGGCCTCGGCCAGGACGCGCTCGAGGTCGGCGCGCACCCGCTCCGGCGAGCGTCGCGACGAGGAGACCCGCACGTTGCCGGTCGCCCGGAAGGTGTCCACGTCGGTGTAGCCCGCGCTCGTCAGCGCCTCGCGCACGGTCGCCATCGAGAGCTTGCGCGTGGCCCCGAGGTTGATCGCGCGCAAGAACGCGACGTACTGCATCGTGCGTCGCCCCCTGCCGTATCGGTACCCTCCCGTGCGTGCCCACTCTGCCCGGACCCGCGTCCGCCCGCCAGGTCTGGCAGGGATTCCTGCACGCGCCCTGGCCCGACGCCGTCGCCCCGCCGGCACAGGCCGCCGTGGGCGCGTGGGTGGTGCCCGACGACCGGCTCCCGGGGCTCGGCGACGACTGGGCCGGCGTGCCCCTGCACCTCGCCGTCGGTGGCGGAGCCGGAGCGCTGGGCCCGGCCCTGACCTGGGCCGCACGCACGCCGGGCCGGCTCGCCGCGGTCGGGCTCACCCTGCGCGACGAGGCGGACCTCGCCCACAACGCGCGCCGGGTGCTCGCCGCGCTCGACGAGGCCCGCCTGGCGGGCACGCTGGACGACGACGTGCTCGTGGTGGTCACACCCCCGCCGGTGCGCGCGCCGGCGCAGTCGGCCGGCTGGCTGGGTGCGCTCGACGAGCTCGCCACCGCCGAGCTGCACCTCGGCCTGCGCTGCGACGGCCCGGCCGCGCAGGTCGCGGGCGAGGTCGCCGACGCCCTCGAGGCGGCGCTGGACCGCGAGCTCGCGATGGTCTGCCTCGGCACCTCCGGCCCCCTCACCGGCGACGGTCCCGGCGACGGGCTCGGGTGGGCGCACGTGCTCCGCGCGGTGCGCGCCAGCCTGGACGGCGACGACGTACGCGGCACCCTCACCGCCCCCGGCACCGACCCCGTCGCGGACCTCGACGACGACGCCCTCACCCGCACCCGCCGGTGGCTACCTGCGGCGGTCCTGCCCGCCCCTCTCCAGCTGTAAATCGGGGTTACGGTCGCTCCACAGGCGTCGTCCCACCAGCGAAGCGTCAACAACACCGCGTTACAGCGGGTGGGCGGGTGGGCGGCCGGTCGAGATTCCGCCCACAACGAGGTGAGTGATACGTCACCAGTGGGAAGGATCGTGTTCGCAAGTTAGTTGCGACATGCAACGATATACCTAGTCCGACCCACCGGACCCTTGCTCTCCGATCGCTGCCAGGAGCGTCGATGACCCACGCACCCACCGCTGCCCGCCCCGACCGGCGTACCCGCGCCGAGGCGGCCGCACCAGACGCCGACGGCAACTTCAGCCACCGGCAGATCCTGACCATCGTGTCCGGCCTGATGCTCGGCATGTTCCTCGCCGCCCTGGACCAGACCGTGGTCTCGACCGCGATCCGGGTCATCGCCGACGACCTGCAGGGCTACGACCTGCAGGCCTGGGCCACCACGGCGTTCCTGATCACCTCGACGATCTCGACCCCGCTCTACGGCAAGTTCAGCGACCTCTACGGGCGTCGCCCGTTCTATCTCTTCGCGATCAGCGTCTTCGTCGTCGGCTCGGCCCTGTGCGGAGTCGCCGGCTCGATGTACGAGCTCGCGGCCTTCCGCGCCATCCAGGGCATCGGGGCCGGCGGCCTCATGTCGCTGGCGCTCGCGATCATCGCCGACATCGTCTCCCCGCGGGAGCGGGCCCGCTACCAGGGCTACTTCATGGCCGTCTTCGGCACCTCGAGCGTGCTCGGCCCGGTCATCGGCGGTTTCCTCGCCGGCCAGGCCTCCATCGCGGGTCTCTCCGGCTGGCGCTGGATCTTCTGGGTGAACGTGCCGCTCGGCCTGATCGCCTTCGTGGTCGTCTCCCGGGTGCTGCACCTCCCGGCGAGCAGGCGTGCCGAGCACCGGATCGACTGGCCCGGCGCCCTCGCGCTGATCACCTTCCTCGTGCCGCTGCTGGTGGTCGCCGAGCAGGGCCGCACCTGGGGCTGGGGCTCCGCAGCGGCGCTCACGGCGTACGCCGTCTCGGCCGTCGGCCTCGCTGCCTTCGTCCGGCTCGAGCTGCACTACGGCACCGACGCCCTGCTGCCGCTGCAGCTCTTCCGCAACCGCACCTTCGCGGTCGGCGCGCTGAGCAGCATCGTCATCGGCGCCGGCATGTTCGGCGCGCTGCTGCTGCTGCCGCAGTACCTCCAGGTCGTCAAGGGCTCGAGCCCGACGCTGGCGGGCCTGCAGACCATCCCGCTGGTGCTCGGCATCATGACCGCCTCGCTCGTGGCGGGCCAGACGATCTCGCGCACCGGCGTGTACCGGCCGTTCCCGCTCGTCGGCGTCGTGCTGATCAGCAGCGCCCTGGTGACCATGTCCTTCGTGGTCGGCGCCGACACCCCGTGGCTGGCGCTCGCCCCGCTCATGCTGATGGTCGGCCTCGGCCTCGGCTTCAACTTCCAGCCGATGATCCTGGCCGTGCAGAACGCCGTCGACGCCCGGCAGATCGGGGTGGCGACCTCCTCGGTCACGTCGTTCCGGCAGCTCGGCGGCACGCTCGGCGCGGCGGCGTTCCTGTCGCTGCTGTTCACCCGCCTGCCCACCGACATCGGCTCCGAGGTGCGGGCCGCTGCCCAGGCCGACCCGGCCATCGCCGGTCGGCTCCAGGACGTCGGCGCACGCGCGACGGACCTCGGCGACACGTCGTTCCTGCAGACGCTGCCCGCCGACATCGCCGCGCCGTTCAAGGCCGGCTTCGCGGACTCCCTCGACCTGGTCTTCCTCGTCGCCGGGCTCCTGATGGTCATCGCGTTCGTCGTCCTGCTGCGCCTGCCGGCCCTTCCCCTGCGCGGCGGCTCGGGCATCCAGGCCCGGATGGACGCCCAGGGCACCGAGGTCGGCAGCGCGGGGGCCGTGGCCGACACGGCGGGCGACCCGACCGGCGTGGTGGCCGACGTCCGTGACGACGCCGCCGAGGAGGCCGAGGCACGTCGGGGACAGGTGGCCGCGGGCGGACCGAACGCCTGACACGAGCGTCGTACACCGCCCGATCCCCGTCGTCGGCGAGCCTGACAGCGGAGAACCGTCACTTGCAGCGGGAACCTTCCCGCTGTCAGTGCCGGTTTACCACGTTGACGTGGTAAACCGCGGACGAGCGACGCCCCCCTCAGGCCTTGCGGGCCCACTCCCGGACGGCGTCGATCCGGGCGGAGAGCTGATCGGCGGTGGCGACGGCGGCGGCCGGGCCGCCGCACTGCGTGCGCAAGGCGTGGTGAGTGACGCCGTGGGGCTGGCCGGTGCGGTGGTACCACGCGGCGACCAGGCCGTTGAGCTCCCGACGCATCACGCCGAGCCGCTCGTGCGTCGAGACCACCCGCTGCGGAGTCTCCGACGCCGCCGACCCCGACGGACGCTTCGTACGGCGGGCGCGGTCGGCCTGGCGGCTGTGCAGCAGGTCGCGCACCTGGTCGTGGTCGAGCAGGCCGGGGATGCCGAGGAAGTCCATCTCCTCCTCCGAGCCCACCTCGACCTCGCCGGCGTGCCCGAACTCGCCGCCGTCGTAGAGCACCCGGTCGAAGGTCGCCTCGGAGCCCAGCGCCGTCCACGGCCCGAGGGTCTCCTCGGCCGAGGCGCCCTCGCCGGCCTGGGCGCCGGCGAGCAGACCGTCCTCGGCGGCGAAGATGTCGTCCTCGTCGCGCACGGGGCGACCCAGGACGTGGTCTCGCTCGGCCTCGAGCTCGGTGGCCAGGTGCAGCAGCCGCGGCACCGACGGGACGAAGATCGAGGCGGTCTCACCCCGGCGCCGGGCCCGCACGAAGCGGCCGACCGCCTGGGCGAAGAACAGCGGCGTGGCGGTCGTGGTGGCGTAGACCCCGACGGCCAACCTCGGCACGTCGACGCCCTCGGACACCATCCGCACGGCCACCATCCAGCGGTCCTGGGCGTCGGTGAAGTCGGAGATCCGCTGCGAGGAGGACTTCTCGTCCGACAGCACCAGGGCGGGCCGCTCGCCGGTGATCCGGGTGAGCAGCGCGGCGTACGCGCGGGCGGACTCCTGGTCGGTCGCGATCACCAGGCCTGCGGCGTCGGGCACGTGCCGCCGCACCTCGGAGAGCCGCTTGTCCGCGGCCTGGAGCACCGCGGGCATCCACGAGCCGTCGGTGGCCAGCGCCGTGCGCAGCGCGTGCTGGGTCATGTCCTTGGTCAGTGGCTCACCCAGCCGGGCGGCGACCTCGTCACCGGCCCGGGTGCGCCACTGCATCTCGCCGCTGTAGGCGTGGAAGAGCACCGGGCGCACCACGTGGTCGCGGAGCGCGTGCGCGTAGCCGTAGGTGTAGTCGGCGACGCTGCGGTCGACGCCGTCCCCACCGGGCGCGTAGGTGACGAACGGGATCGGGTTGACGTCGGAGCGGAACGGCGTGCCGGTCAGCGACAGCCGCCGGGTCGCGGGGTCGAAGGCCTCGCGCACGCCCTCGCCCCACGACAGGGCGTCACCCGCGTGGTGCACCTCGTCGAGGATGACGAGCGTCTTGAAGCGCTCCGTGCGGATCCGGTGGGCGAGCGGGTTCACCGCGACGCCGGCGTACGTCAGGGCCACGCCCACGTAGTCCTGCGAGGTCTTGCCCGACCGCCCGGAGTACGTCGGGTCGAGCGGGATGCCGACCTTGGCCGCGGCCTCGGCCCACTGGGTCTTCAGGTGCTCGGTGGGGGCGACCACGGTGACCCGCTCGATCACCCGGCGGCTGAGCAGCTCGTAGGCGACCGTCAGCGCGAAGGTGGTCTTGCCCGCGCCGGGCGTCGCGACGGCGAGGAAGTCGCGGGGCTGCCGCTCGGCGTACTCCTTGACCGCCGCGGACTGCCAGGCCCGCAGCGGCGCGGCCGTGCCCCAGGCCGCCCGAGCGGGGTACGCCGGGGAGAGCTCGAGGGAGGGGACCTGGTCGTCGCGGCGGCTCACGGCGTCCGGTAGGCCAGCCAGGACCGGGCCATCCGCTGGACCTGGCCGTCGCTGAGGCGGTCCATGCAGAGGTCGAGGCTGTAGTCGAGGAAGTTGCGGACGGGGTCGGGCCCCGGGGTGTCCGGGCAGGTGTCCTTGCCCCATTGGCAGAAGGCGGAGGGGGTGCCCTCGGCCGGGGTGTCGGCCACCTGGTCGCCGCGGGCCGAGCACCCGCCTTCGAAGGTGTGGAACAGGCCCAGCCAGTGCCCGATCTCGTGCACGGCGCTGTCCCCCAAGTTGTAGCCACGGGCTCTGCCCCCGGGCATCGAGTCGACGTGCACGGTCACGCCGTCGAGCAGGGGGCGTCGGACGGACTCGCGCGGGAACGTCGAGTAGCCGAGCACCAGGCCGAAGCCCAAGCCGCCTCGCCCGGGCTCGGAGAAGTAGAGGTTGAGGTCCTCGGCGCCGCCGCGGTGGAGCCGGCTGCGCATCGCCTTGTCGCCCCGGTCCCCGAGGGCACCGTGGTGCCAGAGGTCGTTGGTGGTCCGCTGGTAGGAGAGCAGGTGGAAGCGGAAGGGCGAGACGGCGCCGTACGCCGACTGGTCGCCGCGGAAGGCCTCGTTGACCACCGCGAGCTGCCGGAGGACCGCCTTCCGGCTCGGGCCGCGACGGTCGCGGGCGTGGGTGCCGTCGACGACGTGGGCGTGCACCCCGATCCGGATCGACACCCCGCCCACCGCGGGCCGGGAACCGGCACGGCGGGCCGACATCGCGGTCTGCAGCCGACCCGCGGACCCGGTGCCCTGCTTGGCCGCAACCCGACGCTCGAGGTCGCGCTGCCAGCGCTTCTGGAGCCGGGGCGTCACGGTGCGGGTGTCGGGGGCCCGCTCCGGCGCGGGACGGCCCAGCGTCGGGCCGGTGGTCGCGGTGCGGGCCAGCGTGGGCAGGCAGCCCAGGCCCGCCACGCTCGAGGAGACGGGCGCCGTGCGCACGCCGGGGACCGTGGCCGAGGCGGGTGCGGTGCCACCGAGCACCAGCGCGAGCGACCCGCCGACCAGGCCGGCCAGTCCGGCCGTCCGGGCCCAGGTGCCTGGGGCCCGTGCCGGGCCGTGGGCGCGCCTCACTCCTCGCCGCCCGGGAGGCTCTCCCAGATTTCCTTGCACTCCGGGCACACCGGGAACTTCTTCGGGTCCCGCGAGGGCACCCACTTCTTCCCGCAGAGGGCGGTGACGGGCGTGCCGGTCACCATCGCCTCCATCACCTTGTCCTTCGGGGCGTAGTGCGCGAAGCGCTCGTGGTCACCGTCGTCGGTCGAGACCGGCCGCGTCTCGCGGCGGGTCTCCTCGAGGGTGTCTGTGTCGACGCCGAAGCCTGTGGTGCTCACCGGAGCATCGTACAAGCGCCGGGTCAGTTGGCCTCGGGATCGGCGGGTCGCGTGCCGAGCCACGCCAGGCGACCGGTCTGGCGTCCCACGACGCGACGCCACAGGGTGAGCGGATCCCGGTCGACGAGGTCGGTCGGATTCGACCGCAGCACGTACCAGGCGCCGTGCGCGACCTCGTCCTCGAGCTGGTCGTGGCTCCACCCGGCGTAGCCGGCGAAGAGCCGCAGCGCGCCCACCCCGGGCCCCACCGTGGCCGGCGGGGTGTCCAGGTCGACCATGCCGAGCCGGTCGGTCAGCGGCTGCCAGCCCAGCAGACCCGCGGGCGCGACGTCGCCGGCCAGGAGCCCGACGGCCAGGACGCTGTCCCGCTCGACCGGTCCGCCCCCGAAGAGCACGCCCGGGTGGTCGACGCGGGGCGCCCAGTCGGGGAAGGCGAGGGCGACCTCGGTGTCGCTCGGGCGGTTCAGCACCACTCCGAGGGCGCCGTGCTCGCCGTGGTCGAGCACCAGCACCACCGACCCGCCGAAGACCGGCTCGGCGATGAGGGGGGTCGCGAGCAGCAGGCACCCGGCGGTCACCTCGAGTCCGGTCACCGGGTCGGCCATGCCTCTCATGGTGGCACGAGAACCGAGGACCGTCAGGCGACGAGGGCGCGGAGCCGGCGCGTCGACGCGAGGCGGCCGCGGCGCGGGCCGGCCGGGCCGGGTCGCTCGGCCACAGCGCGGAGCGGGCCGCGGCAGGGTGCGAGCGCGCTCGGCGATCCGGGCGCCCGCCGCGACGGCGCGGGGTCGTCGGTGGACGCGACGCCGGCGAGCACGGCGAGCACCGCGAGCACCGCGAGCACCGCGAGCACCGCGAGCACGGTGTGCACGGTGTGCTCCGTGGCCTCGGCGGCGCAGGTTGCTGGCCGTCTCCTCGTCGACGGGTGCAGCGGTGCAGCGGTGCAGCGGTGCAGCGGTCGCGCGCACGCCGGGCATCTCGGTCGCGACGCGGCTCCATCCGGTGGCGACGACGGCGTCCTGCTGGGTCGACGGGGCGTTGGGCGCTCGGTCTCGACGCGGCCCGCGAGCCGGGCGAACCAGCGCAGCTGCAACGCGCCGAGGAGTGCGGTCTCGTCCTGGAAGCGGTCGGAGACGCCGGCGACGTGGCTCGGCAGGATGCCGTCGCGGCGGTCGTCGGCCAGGCGAGCACGGAGCGAAGGACGTCGTCGCGGTGGTGGGTGGTCCACGTCCTGGTCACACCCTCCTCCCTGCCTCACCTACTCTGCGTACGTGCACGCTCCCGTGCTGTGACCCGGCCCACGGCGCGCTCACTACGCTGGGACCATGAGCACGAGTGCGAAGGCGGGCCGGCTGATCACGCAGGTCACCGCCGCCCCCACCCGACGCCAGCAGTACTCCGCATCCACGCGGCAGGCCCTGGTGGACGCGGCCCGCGAGCTGTTCACCGACAACGGGTACGCCGCCACCAGCCTCGACGCCGTCGTGGCGCAGGCCCGCGTCACCAAGGGCGCGCTCTACCACCACTACCGCGGCAAGCAGGGGCTCTTCGAGGCCGTCTTCGAGGCCGAGGAGGGCGAGGCGAGCGCCCGCGTGCAGGCGGCGGTGGCGCGCACCGACGACCCGTGGGCGATGGCCCACGCCGGCCTGCGCGCCTTCCTGGAGGCGGTGCGGCTGCCGTCGTACCGCCGGATCGTGATCCAGGAGGGCCCGGCGGTGCTGGGCTACGAGCGCTTCCGCGAGAGCGAGGAGCGCTCGGCGTACGCGATCGTGCGGGACATCGTGCGGGCGGTGCTCACCTCGGTCGGGATCGACGACGACGCAGACATGGTGGACACCTTCAGCCACATCTTCCACGGGGCGATCTCGGCGGCCGGCGAGGCGGTGGCCGGCTCGAGCGAGAGCGCCCTGGCCGCGGCCCGCGTCGACGCGGCGATCACCTTCATCCTCGGGGGCTTGCGGATGATGGCTGAGGCAGGAGCGGTGCCGCCCGACCCCGCCGGGGTGATGGCCGAGGTGGCCGGCCTGCCGTCGTACGGCGAGGACGCGCTCGACGTCGCCGCGCTGGCCGACGTGGACCTCGAGGACGACCCGGAGGGTGCGGCCGACCAGGACGACGTGGTCGACCCGGGTGCGGAGGCCACCCCCTCGTCGCGGGGCCGGCGGGGGCGCGCGCGCTCCTCGCACTCCTGACTCAGCCCGCGCTCACCGCCCCGCCGGTGCGGGGCACGAGCTCGATCCAGGTGCGGCCCGGCGGCACGAGCAACCGCCCCCTCGACGTGCGCAGCGTGACCGGGGCGGAGCGGGACCGCTTCGACCAGGTGCCGCGCACCATCCTCCCGCCGTGGAACAGGGTCGCCGGCCCCGTGCCGACGAACCGGGTCTCGGGCACGGGGTTGCCGGCCGGGTCGAGGTAGCCCGCGTCCCCGACCTCCACCTCGAGCGCGAGCACGGTGTCGGGCCGGAGCACGTCGCCCTGGGCCATCAAGGAGCCCTGCTCGGTGTAGCGGCCACGGGCGTAGCGCCACGACGTCGTGCGCGCCGCGGAGAAGGTGACGTCGACGCGGCGTACGCGCGGGCCGCGCGGCGGCTGCTCCCCCCAGGGCAGGTACGCCGGCGGCACGGCCCGCGGCGGCGCGAGCGTGCGCGCCAACCGGGGCAGCCGCATCATCAGGTTGTACGGCGCGACCCGGTCACCGGCGCGCTCGAAGCCCGGGGCACCCTCCTGGACGAAGCGGATGCCCGCTCGGTCCACCCGCCGCACCGTGGGCCCGGCCCCGCCCGAGGTCACCATGACGGCGGTGTCCAGCGGCGAGACGATCCCGATGTCGCTGGCGCGCAGGGAGCGCACCGGGCCGACCCGTCCCGCCGGCACCTTCTCGTAGAACATCGCCGCGAGCCGGGTCTGGCCGCCCTCGACGAGCTCCTCCACGACGAGGTCGGCGCGGCCGAGGCCGAGCTGGGGGTCGCTGGAGGCGGTGTTGTCGATCTTGACCACGAGCACGGGGCGCCGTGGGGCGCGGCCCCGTGCGGGTCGGCCGGTGAGGGGCCAGCGGCCGGGCAGCGTCGCGCCGTCGACGGTGCGTCGCTCGGTGGGTGAGGCCGAGGAGGTCGTGGCCTCGGCCGGCTGCGGGGAGACGTCGTCGGGGCCGGAGCAGGCGGGCAGCAGGAGCAGCGCCGCGAGGCCGGTCGCGAGCAGCGGCCGACGCCCGCGGCCGGGGAGGGGGGCGGTCATCGGCCCATGATGCGCCAGAGCCGCCCTCCGGACGGAGAGCGGCTCTGGTGTGGCTGTGCGAGAGGCGGGGTCAGCCGCGCAGCGTGCCCGGGAACCAGGAGTTGGTCCAGATCCGCTCGCGGTGCACCCGCTGGTTGCCGTACGGCGCGTGCACGACGTAGCGGCTGCCGTTCTTCCAGCCCGCGAAGAGACCGACGTGGTAGACGTTGCCACCGCGGTGGAAGAACACCAGGTCGCCCCGGCGCATCTGCCGACGGCGGATGTTCTTCGCGAAGCGCGCCTGGGCGTCCGAGGTGCGCGGGATGTTGCGGATCCCGGCCTTGCGGAAGCTGTAGTACAGCAGGCCGGAGCAGTCGAAGGCGCTCGGGCCGGCCGCGCCGTAGCGGTAGGGGTCGCCCTTCTGCTGGACAGCGACCTTCATGCCGACCCGCACCTTGTAGCGCGAGGCGGCGTCGGCGGGAGAGCCGAGAGCGAACGTCCCCAGCACGAGGGCGAGCACGAGCAGGGGGAGCATGACGATGTTGCGGACGCGCAGGGTGGCAGGCACGGAGCCGGTTCCTTTCCCACGCCTGTGAGGTCAGCTGTCGGGTTGGAGCCGGAAAGGTGCTCCGCCACTGGTGTGGCTTCACCCCGAGCCTCCAGGTCGTCGGGACGACCTGGGGACATGGTGCGTGTGGGTCCCCCACTCCTACCCGTGCTGGTGTCGATGGACAGGGAGTCAGATCACGGACGGGTAGGACTCGGCGTTCCCGGTCTGACGGTTCAGTTGTGGGTCGCCCGCGGTGGCTGTTCGCCCCGCGGCCTCAGGAAACATAGAGGTTTCCGTCCATGCACGCCAACCGACGTGACATCTCTCTCGCGGCCGATCACACGATCGGGCGCGGCGGACGGTCGTGACCCGAGCGAGACCGAGTCGTGTCCGGGCGGAGACCGGACCGGCCGGCGACACGCCGCGCGACACGCATCTCACCAGCCACATCGGCCACGCGACGAGACCCGGTGGTCGGCCGCGAGATGTCCGGTATGCGCGAAGCCCGACGTGACGGCACGAGCCGTCACGTCGGGCTCCCTGGACGGGCACACCGTGGACCTGCTCCGAACTAGACCGGTCCGCTCCGGCCCGGGGGGTCCGCCGTACGTCGGCTCAGAGCTTGCCGCCGCCGTCGACGTACAGGGTCTGGCCGGTCACGTACGACGCCTCGTCGGAGGCGAAGAACGTCACTGCCGCCGCGATGTCGGCGGGCTCCCCCACCCGGCGGACGGGGTTGTGGTCGGCGTTCATCTTCCGGAAGTCGTCGACGTCGATGCCGAGCCGGCGCGCGGTGTCGTCGGTCATGTCGGTGGCGATGAAGCCCGGGGCGACGGCGTTGACGTTGATGCCCCGGGGGCCGAGCTCGATGGCCAGGGTGCGCGTGAAGGCCTGGATGCCCATCTTGGCGGCCGAGTAGTTGGCCTGGCCGCGGTTGCCCATCGCCGAGGTGCTCGAGAGGTTCACGATCTTGCCGTACTTCTGCTCGCCCATCACGGCCTGCGCGGCCCTGGACATCAGGAAGGCGCCCTTGAGGTGCACGCCGATGACCGAGTCCCAGTCCTCCTCGGTCATCTTGAAGAGCAGGTTGTCGCGGGTGATCCCCGCGTTGTTGACCAGGATGTCCCAGCCGCCGAGCTCGGAGGTGATCCGGGCGGCCGCGGCCTCGACGGAGGCGGCGTCGGACACGTTGCAGCCGATGCCGACCGCCTGGCTCGCGCCGAGACCCTCCGCGGTGGCGGCCGCCTGGCCTTCGTCGAGGTCGAGGATGGCGACCTTGGCGCCCTCGTCGGCGAAGCGCTGTGCGGTGCCCGCCCCGATGCCGCGTGCGGCTCCCGTGACGACTGCGACCCGACCGTCGAACCGACCCATGCTGGTGCTCCTTCGCTGGAAGAGGGCCCGGGACTACGCCGGGCCACGGGGCGTCGCCCCGCCGTCACGCTAGCGCGCCCGGTCGGTGCCGTCGTCGGGCCGGGGGCTAATCACGTCCGGGACGAAGGGGCCGTCCGGGCTCAGGCCGGGTAGGCGCCGGTGAGGAGCAGCCAGGCGACGGGGTCGACGTTGTCCTCGTAGATGGACCCGCCGAGGGGGTGCACCTCGAAGTGGAGGTGGCAGCCGGTCGAGTTGCCGAGGGAGCCGACGGACCCGATGCGCTGGCCCGCCCGCACGGTCTGGCCGTTGCGCACGGTGACCTCCTCCATGTGGGCGTACCAGGTGCTGGCGCCCCCGTCGGGAGAGTCCACCATCACCAGCTGGGGCCCCGCCCAGCGCTGGTCGCTGCGCACTTGCACGGTGCCGCGGGTGGCCGCCAGCACGGGGGTGGCGCACGCGACCGAGAAGTCGTCGCCGGTGTGGTCGGCGGCCCACAGACCGCCCGCGTTGCCCCAGTTGTCGTTGTCCCGCCACGCGACTCCGCCCGGGAGCGGGAAGACCACGCCACCCGGGGAGGCCTCGGCCAGGCGGGCGGAGACCCGGGTCAGCCCGGTCGCGTCGGCCTCGCTGAGCCCCGAGCGGAGCCCGGAGAGCATCAGCAGGTCACGGTCACGACGCTGGGCCAGCGCCTCGGCGAGGGCGTCACGGCGCTGCTGCTGGCGGCGGACCACCTCGTCGCGCAGGATCGACTCGCGGGCGAGGTCCTGGAGCCGCTCCACGTCGCGAAGCACCGCCGCGCGCAGGGTGGTCGCGGCCCGGAGCGAGGACGAGGCCTTCTTCGCGACCCGCCCGGCCTCGGTCTCCGCCTCCTCGAGGGCCTTCCGGGTGGCCAGGAGCTCGCGGGTGGCGGCGCGCATCCGGCGTACGGCGTCGTCCTGGCTGCTGCTCATCTGCCGCAGCAGGGTGAGGCCGGAGAACAGCGCATCGTCGTCGTCGGCGCCGAGGATCGCGGAGAGCTGGCCCGCGGACCCGTTGCGGTAGGTGTCGGCGGCCAGGGCGGAGAGCGCCGCGCGGTCGCGGGCGAACTGCCGCTGCGCGGCCTCGGCCGCGGCGCTGGCGGCGTCGAGGCGCCGCTGGACGACCTTGAGCGTGGCGGCGGCACGGTCGGAGCGACGACGGGCCACGTCGTAGGCGGCACTCGCCTCCTCCATCCTCGCCACGATCGTGGCCAGGCGCTCCCGGGCCACGGCGGTCTGGGGGCTGTCCCCCTCCTGCGGCGTGAGCAGGGTCGGGTCCGGCTGCCACGAGGAGGCCAGGGCGACCAGGCGGTCCTGGCGCATCTGCTCGGCCTCGGCGCGGGCCTGGCGACGCTGACGCTGACGCTCGGCCCGGGTGGCACCGCTCTCGGACGCGGGGGTGGTGGTGCGGACGTCCCCGTCGACGGCGACCCGCTCGACCCGGCCCACGCCGTCGGCGCCACCGGCACCCTGGGCGACGGCTGCGGTCGTGGGTCCGCCGACGAGCGCCAGGGAGAGCGCCACGACACCGGCGGCCGCGAGCCGACGACGTACGACGGCCCGGCGTGCGTGCGGGCGGGCGGTGGGGGTCACGGCAACCTTCGGACGGGCGACCTGACGGTCGGCACGGAGGGCGGGGCTGCGGGAGGTCGGGCCCGCCGCCGCACCGAGATCCACGCTACGTGATTCCTGTGCGCCCGATGTAGTCGTTCCGGACATCCGTCACAGGCCCGTCAGGTGAGGGAGGACCGCAGCCGCGCGGCGTACGTCTCCGCCTCGCCGTCGGCGTACCGGTGCCGTGGCCAGAAGAAGCCACGCAACCCGTCGCCCCGCGTGCGCGGCACGACGTGAAGATGCAGGTGCGGCACCGACTGGCTGACGGTGTTGTTGACCGCGACGAACGACCCCTGGGCGCCCAGCCCCGACACCATCGCGCTCGCGAGCTGCTGGCCGGCCGCCAGGAACGGGTCGCGCAGCGGGGCGGGGAGGTCGGGCAGGGTCACGACGTGCTGGCGCGGCACCAGGAGCACGTGTCCCTTCTGCACCGGGCGGAGGTCCAGGAAGCCGACCAGCTCGCCGGTCTCCAGCACCACCGCGGCCGGCTCGTCGCCCGCGACGATCCGGCAGAACAGGCAGGCTCTCTCGTGCGTCATCGCGCCAGTCTGACGCGGCGTGCGAGCGGGGCATGGGCACTCCTGTCCGGGTCCCGTCCGGGGCGGGACGGGAGGAGCCTCCAGCCTCCCAGGCCGGGGCGCTCCCCGGCATCGGTCGTCCGGCCCGGATCGAGGGGCCCTTCGGCCCCGCTCCCGCCCCTCGCGCCCCTCGCGTCACCTAGTCCAGGGCGAAGCCGTGCTCGAGCGCGTGCTCGATCCGCTCGGCCCGCCGTGCGGCGAGCGCCCACCGGCCGGATGCCGGCGCGGAGAAGTGCTGGGTGTCGCCGAGCCCGTACGGCCAGCTCCACCCGTGCCGGAACAGCGTCTGCACCATCGGGTGGCTGGTGGAGCGCCAGGCCACGAGCGGGTGCGAGTGGTACTGCCAGTAGGTGTTCGGGACGATCCCGGTGCGCGAGCGGTAGGGGTTCTCCCAGGTGTTGATGTCGATCGCGAAGCCGTACGCGTGCGGCGACAGCGCCGAGTAGTTGACCACCCGGCGGCAGTTGAAGCCGGAGGTGTTGCCAGCGTCCATCGAGGCGAAGTCGTCGCCGCCGCCGACGCGCGAGCTGTAGCCGAAGCGGTCGACCCGGTACATCGACCGGAGCGGCAGCCGCGAGCGGTAGATGTCGGCGAAGGTGCTCGCCACCGTGTTCGCCGTGCTGCGGTTCACCACGATCTCGCCGCGGTGGGCGTAGCCGTCGTACCCCCAGTAGTTGACCCGGATCAGCCGCAGGCCACGGCGGCCGACGGGACAGCCGCGGTGCCACGTGCGGCCGACCATCTGCGTCCAGACCTTGGTCGGGATCCGGCTGACGCGCGGGTTCGGACCGGCCGCGAAGGCCCGCGGCTGCGCCGGCACCTGGAGCTTCGGCCGGGGCGCGTTGCGCGGCAGCCTCACGACCGGCCCGGCGGGTCGGTTGTCGATCAGGGTGGCCGCCGAGACCGACCCGTCGTACCAGTCGCCCGGCAGTGCCTTGGCCCACGCACGGCCGTCGTAGCGGGGGCGCACCCGCACCGCGACCCGTCCGGCCGAGTCCGTGGTCAGCGTCTGCAGCGAGACCCTGCGCCCCCGCTCGCGGCGCACGACCCGCACGGTCGCGTCCGGGACCACCGTCCCGTTGCCCGCCACCAGCGTCCAGGTCAGCCGGACGGCCCGGCCGTCGACGACCTGGACCGACGGCTGGCCCCGCAGCGAGGTCGCCCGCGGCGTCAGCTCGACCACCACGACGGCGCTCGTCACCCCGGTGTCCACCGTGCGAGCCCGGAACCGGTTGGTCGCGGGGTCGCGCCCCACGACCACCGGGACGGAGATCGTGCCGTCGGACCCGGTGGTGGCCCGACCTGCTTCGCCCCACGGTCCCGCGGCGTCGCGACGCTCCAGCACCAGCACCACGCCGCCGACCGGGGCGCCGCCCTCGTCGACGGCGGTAGCGACCGCGGGCACGCTCACGTCCGCGCGGCGCGGGGTCGGCAGCACCAGGTCCAGCCGCGTCGGCGCGGGCGTCCCGGCGCCGGGATCCTGGCTCGTGCCCGTTGGTCCGTCGGGAGAAGTGGCGGCAGCGCCCGCCGCGGGCACGGTCAGCCCCACGGCGAGCACGGCGGCCACGGCGGGGCCGAGCAGGCGGACGAACATCAGGACGACTCCTCGGTACGGTCCGCGCCCCGAGCGCGCGGATACCCCAGCATCATCACCGATGAGGGCCCGTCTTGTCCCTGCTCGGGGGGAGTTCCTCCGTGGTCGGGCGGATTGCCCGGTGACCGGAGCGAGCGGGGTCGGGGTCAGGGCTAGCCGGCGTAGGCGCGACCTGCCGCCACGAGACCGGGGCGATGTCGTCCTCGTAGATCGAGCCACCGACCTGGGTGCCCCTCCCCGAGAGGGCACTTGCTGCACGGTCAAAGCACGCGAGAGGGCACTTGCTGCACACGATCAAAGCGCGCGAGAGGGCACTTGCTGCACGATCAAAGCGCGCGAGAGGGCACTCCCTGCACGATGAAAGCGCGCGAGAGGGCGTTTGCTGTACGACGAGACAAGGCGGGGCGTGCACAAACTGCCCGCTCGGCGCGCCGGGGCGTGCACAAACTGCCCGCTCGGCGCGCCGGGGCGTGCACAAACTGCCCGCTCGGCGCGCCGGAACGTGCACAAACTGCCCGCTCGGGGCCCATGCTCAGCCCGACCGGGGCACCGCCACCGTCCACGGCCGCAGCTGCGGGTCGCCGGTCACCCCGGCGGCGGTGTAGGGGTCGTTGTCGACGATCTCGCGCGCGGCGGCCTCGTTGGCGACGTCGTACACGACCATGGCGCCGACACCGTCGGCCCACGGCCCGGCGAGCACGACCTCGCCGCGTCCGTGCAGGCCGGCGAGGTACTCCAGGTGCGCGTCCCGCGTGCGGGTGCGCGCCGCCTGGTCGGCGTAGGTGTAGGTCAGCACGAAGTAGGCCATGCGCCCATCCTGCCCGTGGCCCGGCTGAGCCGGTTGAGCCGGCCGACCCCTGGGTCAGGTGCCGGCCGCCCGCTGCTGGCGCAGCACCAGCACGAGCGCCGCGGCGGCGAGCAGCGCGACGACGACGGAGAAGACGACGCCGGCCACCCGAAGACCAGCCACGGCGGCCAGCGCGCCCTCGCCGATGACGGGGAACGAGATGCCGACGTAGAGCGTGACGAAGAAGGTCGACGTGACTGCCCCGCGCTGGTGCTCGGGGCTGGCCGAGGTGACCCCGGCCAGACCTGCGCGGAAGCTCATGCCCTGACCCACGCCCGCGACCGCAGCCCCGCCGCCGAGCAGCGCCAGCGAGGCCAGCGGCAGCGCGGCGCCGACCCCCACCATCCCGAGCACGAGCAGCACGCAGCCCACCGGGAGGGCACGGTCGGGGCGCCGTCCGGTCGAGATCACCTGCCCCACCACCGAGGCGCCGAACAGGATCGCGACCACGAGGCCGACGAGCGCCGGGCTGTCCCGGTCGAGCACCTCGGCCAGGAACGCCGGGGACACCGCCGTGAACAGCCCGAGCACCGCGAAGCCGGCGAAGCCCGCGATCGCGGAGCGCACGAACACCGCGCGCGCCTCGGCCGGCACGCCCAGCGTGCGCGGGCCCAGGCGGAGGTGCTGCGCGCGAGGGACCGTCTCGGCGACCAGCAGCACCAGCACGAGACCGATCCCGATCAGCACCAGGTCGACGACGTAGGTGAGCCGGGTCGGTGCCGGGGCCAGCACGACGAGCAGTCCCGTGAGCACCGGCCCGAGCCCGAGCCCGGCCATGTTGACGCCGGCGGCGAGCAGGCTGGCGCGGGCGGCCTGCCGCTGCGGCGCGAGGTCCACGACGTACGCCGTGGCGGTGCCGGTGAAGATGCCCGCCGAGAGCCCCGAGAGCACCCGTCCGACGTACAGCCAGCCCAGCGAGAGGGGCATCAGGAAGCAGACCGCCGACAGGGCGGAGACCACGAGCCCGGCGACCACCATCGGTCGACGTCCCACCTGGTCCGACCAGTGCCCCAGCAGCAGCAGGCCACCGGTGACGCCCACGGCGTACGCGGCGAAGACCAGCGTGACGGTGAACTCGCCGAAGCCGAGCCGGTCGGCGTACTCGGGGTAGAGCGGGGTGGGGAGGGTGGCACCCATCATGATGACCAGGAAGGCGATGCCGACCATGGTCGCGCCGGCCCAGCCACCACGTCGGGCTCGGGTGGACTCCGCGGCATCAGGCACGAGCAGACCTCTCCCCCCGCAGCCCCCCGCCACACCGGCGGGGCCCCTATGTCGTGTCTCACTCCCAGCGACGACCCCGCCCGACCGCCGCTGCGAGCGCCGGGTGGTCGACGTACGTCGAGCGCCAGTGGTGGCGGCGCGGCCCGACGTCGGTGCGCACCGGCAGGTCCACCACCTCGGGGATCCGCGAGTCGAGGGGCACCCCACCGGTGATCCAGTCCCAGTGCGTGCGCAGGTTGACCCAGGCACCCACCCGGTCGTGCGGGAACGGCTCCAGCGTCGACGTCTGCCGCCCGACCAGCCCGTCCAGGCCCAGGGGCGAGCCCACCGTGACCAGCAGCCGCAGCCGTCCCGGGCGCAGGTGCCGGAGCAGGTCGACGGCCACGACGGAGCCGAGGCTGTGCGCCACCACCACGAGCGGCCCGGGCGGCAGCTGGGCCAGCGTGCTCGCCAGCACCCTGCGCCGGCGTCGCGGACGGTCGAGGTAGAGCCGCACCTCGGGGAACCCCTGCCAGGGCAGGTGCGCGACCATGCCGCTGACCCGGCGACGCACCCCCGGGTGCAGGTCACCCAGGCCCGGCCGCTGCGGCTCGACCCGCCACGGGGCCAGGGCCTCGACGAGCTCCTCACGGCGCACCTCGAACGCGTCCTGCGCCCGCGCGAGCAAGGTGCCCGACAGGGACGGCCGGGGCGGCGTCAGCTGCGCACGGCCGGGCGCCCCCAGCAGCACGGGGTGGTAGTCGACCACGGCGACGCCACCTCGGCGTACGCGCTCGAAGCCCTGCGCCTCGAGCTGGCGGTTGAGCAGCAGCCGCCAGCCCGGCCCGCGCGGGGGTCCGCCGACGCCGTGCAGCCACACCACCGTCGCCCCGCTCACGGGGCGGCCCCGTCCGGGGCGTGGTCGAGGTCGAGGTCGAGCCAGCGGGCGAGGTCCTCGACCTCCGCGTGCACGGCGGCCCGGGTGGTGTCGTCGAAGGGCTCGTCCTGGTGCAGGGCGCGCACGCGCAGCACGCCCTCGGCGCGCTCGGCCGTGGCGTCGAGCTTGCCGACGAGCCGGTCGCCGACCAGCACGGGCAGCGCGTAGTAGCCCCAGCGTCGCTCGTCGACCGGCTTGTACATCTCGAGCGCGTACTCGAACGCGAACAGGTCGGTGGTGCGCTTGCGGTGGTAGACCAGCGCGTCGAACGGCGAGAGCAGCGCGGCCCGACCCGCGAAGGGCCGGTCGAGCTGCGCCGGGTCGACCCGCCAGTCCCCGCGCACCCCTTCGACGACCGCGGGCTCGCCCGCCTCGTGCACGTCGACGGGCTCGCCGGAGGTCGCCGACACCGACGGCCGCGCGATGCCCAGCACCCCCAGCCGGCGTACGTCGCGCTGCCGACGGGCCTCCTCGAGCGCCGGCACGGGGTCGTCGGGATAGATCCGCTCGGCGAGGTCCCAGAGCTTGTGCCGACCCTCCCGGCCGGCGACGGCGACCACGCCGGCCCGGGCGAGCACGTCGAGCATCATCGTGATGTTGCGGCTGTTGTTCCACCCGCTCGAGCGCCAGGGCCGCACGCACGTGTCCGGCAGCGCGGCGGCGGTCAGCGGGCCGTCGGAGCGCAGCAGCTCGAGCACGTCGTGCCGGCACCCGCCGTTGTCCTCGAGCCACTGCAGGGTCGCCGCCTGGGAGTCGGGCTGGTGCTCGCCGGCGGCCCAGGCCGCCATCTCCGCGCGGTAGGGCGCGAGGTCCTCGGCCAGTCGCAGCACGCCCCCGAGCTCGACGAGGCGCAGCTCGTCGGCGAGGTCGCGCAGCTCGGCCCGGGAGTACGACGACCCGAGCCGCGACCAGAGCACGAGGTCGGCGGTCGGGGCGATCGCGCTGGTCGGGTCGAGCACCAGGTGCGAGAGCGCCTGCACGGTCTCCAGCACCCCGGCGGGCCGGTCGGCGGTGAGCCGCTGCGCGCGTACGGCGATCCGCCGCGCCTCGGCGCGGGAGAGTCGGTGCGGCTCCTCCACGGGGGACACCGTAGGCCGAACGGGCGCCCGCGGCTCTCGAGTGCTGCCCTCGGCCTCGGGAGGTGCGATGACGCCACGAATCAACTTCCTGGGCCGGCTCCTCAGACGAAGGCGCTCTCGCCGGTGATCGCCCGGCCCACGATGAGCGTGTTGATCTCGCGGGTGCCCTCGTAGGAGTAGATCGCCTCCGCGTCGGCGACGAAGCGGCCGACGTGGTGCTCGAGCAGGATGCCGTTGCCACCGAGCACCTCGCGCGCCATGCCGACCGTCTCGCGCATGCCCACGGTGGCGTGCGCCTTGCACAGCGACGCGTGCTCGTCGGCGAGCAGGCCCGCCTCCTGCAGCTGGGAGGCGCGCACGTTCATCGCGGTGCCGGCGGTGACGCGGGTGAGCATCTTGACCAGGAGGTCCTGGACCATCTGGAAGGACGCGATCGGCCGGCCGAACTGCTGGCGCTGCTTGGTGTACTGCAACGCGTGCTCGTAGGCACCGCGGGCGGTGCCGACGGCCATCCAGGCGACGTCCATCCGGGTCAGCCGAAGCACGTTGGCGGTGGCGCGGAAGGTGTCGGCGCGCTGCAGACGGTTGGCCTCAGGCACGCGGGCGTCCCGCAGGTGGATCTCGGCGTTCTGCACGACGCGCAGGGCGATCTTGTCCTCCTGCTTGTCGAAGGTGACGCCCTCGGTGCCCTTCTCCACGACGAAGCCCTTGACCTGGCCGTCGTCGGTGTCCTTGGCCCAGACGACGACGAGGTCGGCGAACGCGGCGTTGCCGATCCACTTCTTCTCGCCGTTGAGGATCCACGAGTCGCCGTCGCGGCGGGCGGTGGTCTCCATGCCCATCGAGATCGCCGACCCGACGTTGGGCTCGGTCAGGCCGAACGCCCCGATCAGCTCCATGCTCGCCATCCCCGGCAGCCAGCGCTCCTGCTGCTCCTCCGAGCCGCCGAGGAAGATCGACCCCATCGCCAGACCGCCGTGCACGCCCATGAAGGTCGCCATGGAGGGGTCGACCCGGGCCATCTCCATCGCGATGAGGCCCGCGACGAGCGGGCCGCGGGCCGGGCAGCCGGGGCCGTCGTACGCCAGGCCGGCGATGCCGAGCTTCGCCATCTCCGGCAGCAGCTCGTGCGGGAACGCGGCCCGCGTCCAGTAGTCGTTGATGATCGGCTCGACCTGGCGGTTCATGAAGGCGCGGGTGCGGCCGAGCAGCTCGCGGTCCTCGTCCGAGAGCAGCAGCTCGAAGCCGAGGAAGTCCGAGAACGGCGACTCCCCGAGCTGGTGGTCGGTCAGGTCCTGGGCGTCAGTCATCGGTGTCCGTCTCGTCGAGGAAGGAGTCGATCAGGGGGGCGAGCTCGTCGGCCTCGGTCATCAGTCCGAGGTGGCCGCCGGGGTAGAGGTGGAGCCGGGCGTTCGGGATCAACCGCGCCTGGAGGCGGGGGTTGGCGGTCGGGATGATCGGGTCGTCGAGACCGCCCAACACCAGCGTCGGCTGCCGGATCAGCCTGAGGAACGGCAGGCTCGTCCAGCCGCCCATCGCCAGCAGCTGGTAGTAGTAGCCGCGCTTGGGGCCCGATCGGGTCATCCCGTGCAGCAGCGCGGCGCCCTTCCGCGGGTTGGTGCGCATCGACCCGCCGTAGATCGTGCCGGCGACCCGCGCGGCGTACGCGGGGTCACGGTGGCGGCGCGGGGTGGACATGATCTTCAGGACCTTCGGCGACGCCGGGACCATCAGCGACCCGGTGCCGGTGGCGACCAGCACCACGCGGCGTACGCGGCGGCAGGACTGCACCGAGAGCTGTTGGGCGAGCCCTCCGCCCCAGGAGATGCCGAGCACGTCGAAGGTGGGGTGGCCGAGCTTGGTCATCAGCGCCGACACGAACCACGACAGCCCGGCGATGGGGTACGGGAACGGCGGCAGCTCGCTGCCCCCCACCCCCGGCACGTCGAAGCGCACCAGGCCGCGCTCGGGGTCGAGCTGGTCGACCAGCGGCTGGAAGGCCTCGAAGCTGATCCCGATGCCGTTGCACAGCAGCAGGGGCGGGGTGTCCACGTGCCGACCCACCCCCGGCCGGACGGAGACCCGCACCCCGATGCCTCGGATCGAGACGGTGCGGACCAGGTCCGGCGCAGCGGTGATCATCGGTTCTGCGAGTTCGCTCATGCCCCGATGGTCTCAGCGGTCGTGGACGTAGGTGCCGGGGGCCGCACACACGGGCGGGTACTCCGAGGACCCCGCCTTGCGCGGCCTGTTCCGCTCGGGGCCGCACCGCTCCCCCAACCAGGCCGCGTAGTCGGCCCACCAGCTGCCCTGCACGACCGACGCGCTGGCGAGCCAGGCGTCGGTCCCGGTCGGGTTCTCGTCGTTGGTGCGGAAGTTGGCCTTCGGGTTGCCGGGCGGGTTGACCATGGCGGCGATGTGGCCGCTGGTCGACAGCACGAACTTCGAGGGCCCACCCAGCAGCTGGGTGGTCTGGTAGCAGGACTCCCACTTGCAGAGGTGGTCGGCGATGCCGGCCACGACGTAGGACTCCGTGGTCACCTGCGAGAGGTCGACCTTGCTGCCCAGCATCGTCGACTCCCCCGGCTCGACCAGCGCGTTGCGCATGGCCAGGTCGATGAAGTCGCGGTGCATGGCGGCGGTCATCCGCACCGGGTCGGCGTTCCAGAACAAGATGTCGAACGCCTTCGGCGCGCGCCCCATCAGGTAGTTGTTGACCCAGTAGTTCCAGATCAGGTCGTTGGGTCGGAGCCAGGCGAAGATCTCGGCCAGCGTGCGCCCGTCGAGGTAGCCCTTCTCCTTGCGCGCCTGCGTGGAGGCCGCGGCCGCCTTGTGCGAGAGCAGCGCGTTCGTCGTGCCGGCCCGCTCCTGGTCGAGCACGGTCACCATAGGCTGTACGCCGCGACCCGGTCGAGGCCGCCGGTGGCCGCGAGGTGCCCCATCAGCATCGAGGTGATCATGCCGCCGGAGCAGATGCCGAGCAGGGCCGTCTTGTCCTGGCGGGTGATCTGCTCGCAGGCATCCATCGCCTCGAGGACCGCGCCGCCGTAGGCGTCCAGGCCCCAGTTGGCGTGTCGTGCGTCGGGGTTCCGCCACGACATGCACGTAGACGGTCAGCCCGCTCTGCACCAGGTGCTCGACCAGGCTCCGCTGCTCGGCGAGGTCGATGATGTAGTACTTGTTGATCGTCGGCGGCACGATCAGCAGCGGCACCTCGTGCACCTGCGGCGTCTGCGGGGCGTACTCGATGAGCTCGAACATCTCCGTGCGGAGCACGACCGTGCCCTCGGTCAGCGCCAGGTCGGTGCCCACCTCGAAGGCGTCGGCCTCGACCATCGACGGCACCCGCGGCGCCTTGGCGAAGTCGCGCACGAACCGCCGGCCGCCTGCGAGGAGGTTGCCGCCGCCGGTGTCCACGATCCGCTTGAGCACCTTGGGGTTGGTGAACGGGTGGTTGCTCGGCGCCAGGGCCTCGACGAGGTTCTCGGCGATGAACGCCATCCGCTCGTGGTCGCTCCAGCCCAGCTCGGCGTCCTCGACCAGACCCATCGACCGTCTCGCCCCAGGCGAGGTAGCCCTGCATGGTCCGCTTGAAGAACGGGTTCTTCTCCCACGCCTCGTCGGAGAAGCGGCGGTCCTTCGCGGGCGCCTCGATCTCCGAGCGTCCGACGGTGACCTTGGCCAGCTCGGCCGCGAGCCCCGCCGTACGCCGGACGACGCGTCGGGGTCGCCGGGCCAGGCCGGCCGACAGCTTGATCCCGGACATGCCGGGGACCAGGCGCCGCACCGGGCTCTGGCCCGCGTCGGCCAGCAGCAGGTCCAACGGGGTGCCGAGCTCGCGGCTCTCCTCGTCGTGCTCGTGCTTCTCCAGGGCGCTCACGCGGTCTCGCTCTCGGCGTCGGGAGCCTCGACCTCGCGGCGCAGGATCTTGCCGGTCGGGCCCTTGGGCAGCTCGTTGACGATCCACACCTTGCGGGGGTACTTGTAGGCGGCGAGGCCGTCCTTCGCGAAGGCCTTGAGCTCGTCCTCGGTGGCCTCCTGGCCGTCCTTCAGGGAGACCGCGGCGCCGATCTCCTCACCCATCTCGTCGTCGGGGATGCCGATCACGGCCACCTCGGCGACCGCGTCGTGGCCGTAGAAGACCTCCTCGACCTCACGCGGGTAGACGTTGTAGCCACCGCGGATGATGAGGTCCTTCTTGCGGTCGACGATGTAGAAGTAGCCGTCGTCGTCCTTCTCAGCGACGTCGCCGGTCAGGAACCAGCCGTCGGTCATCGACTCCTCGGTCTCCTCGGGGCGGTTCCAGTAGCCCTTCATCACGTTCTCGCCCTTGATCGCGATCTCGCCGCGCTCACCCTTCGCGACCTCGTTGCCGTCGTCGTCGAGCAGCCGGAGCTCGACGCCGCGCACCGCGGTGCCGATCGAGCCGGGCTTGCGGTCGGCCTCGGGGTGGTTGAAGGAGGCGACCGGCGAGGTCTCGGACAGGCCGTAGCCCTCGAGCACGATGCAGTCGAAGGTCTTCTCGAAGTCCTTCATGACCTCGACGGGCATCGCCGAGCCGCCGGACATGCAGCTGCGCAGGCTCGAGACGTCGTACGACGACGCGTCGGGCGCGTGCAGCATGCCGGTGTACATCGTGGGGACGCCCTCGAAGACGGTCACCTGGTCGCGGCCGATGATCTCGAGCGCCTTGGTGCCGTCGAAGCGGGGCAGCATCGTCATCGACGCGCCGGCGTACACGGCCGCGTTCAGGCCGCAGGTCAGGCCGAAGCAGTGGAAGAGCGGCAGGCAGCCCATCACCACGTCGTCCTCGCTCAGCTGGGCCAGGGTGTCGGCGCTGGTGACGGCGTTCGAGGTCATGTTGCCGTGGGTCAGCTCGGCGCCCTTGGGCTGGCCGGTGGTGCCGGAGGTGTACAGCAGCACCAGCGTCTCGTCGTCGTCTCGGTCGACGACCTCCGAGTCGGGCTCGTGCTCGGCGAGCAGACCGAGGAAGCCCTCGGCCTCCACGCTCACGCACTCGATGCCGTACTCGCTGGCGGCCTTGCCGGCCTCGTCTGCCATCTCGTGCCAGGCGAAGACGATCGAGGCCTGGGAGTCCTCGAGGTAGTAGATGACCTCGCGGGCCTTGAGCAGCGGGTTCATCGGCACGATGACGGCACCGACGCTGGCGGCGCCGTAGAACAGGGCCGCGTAGTGGGGGACGTTCGGCAGCACCAGCCCGACGCGGTCACCGGGCTTGATGCCCTTTGACTTCAACAGAGCAGCGGCCCGCCGGGAGGCGTCGCTGAGCTGGTTGTAGTCGAAGACCGTGTCGTCGAGCCGGAGCGCGGGGCGGTCCCCGTGCTTGGCCGTGGTGTCGGTCAGGATCTGGGCGAGGTTGCTCACAGGTGCCTCTCGTCGCGTGCGGTGGAATAGATCTCCTGCCCGATCCGCAGCGCTTTATGTGAAGCGGACCACACCGGACGTGGAGGACTTTACGGAACCGGCCAGGACCGGCGCCCCGGGGTGGCCGTTCGGGCGGCCCCGCCCGCGCGCCGGCCCGGAATCAGCGGGCGCGCGGCACTCGGCACTCGGGTCACGCACGAGAGCCGCACCGACGGCGTCGGTGCGGCTCTCGGTGATGAGGGCTGGTGGATGTGGTGGTGGAGCTGGCGGGAATCGAACCCGCGTCCTCGAGCGCCGTACCAGGTCTTCTCCGGGTGCAGTCCGTGATGGTCGTGTTCTCAGTCCCGGCACTCGCACGGACGCGTCGCCGACGGACTCAGTCGCAGAAAAAGTCCCCACCGACCTCTGCGACAGAGTCGGTGGGCAAGTCTCCTAGATGAGATCAGGCTCCGGGTCGGAGACGGGCACCCGGTCTGACCCTCCGATCACTGCTCAGGCAGCGAGAGCGAAGTCGTTGCGCTTAGAGTCGGCAACTGTGTTTTCCAGCGGACGTTTACGAGATGACGCTGGCTTCTCGACCCGCTTCCCCTGGAACTAACGTCCCAAGTCGAAACCGATCAGCCCCTCTTGAGTTGTGAACCCACCCGGCGGACCGGGCGTCGTGCAGACAGATGAGTCTACGGGGCACAACCGACACAAGCCACCGGATTGTTCCCGACGGCGCCGCACTGGGCAGCGCAGGGTGCGCGGCCAGCCGATCGTGTCGTGCACCGAGTCCTCCCCCGGGCGGGCCTCACACCGCCCCCTCCGCCCACGCCGGGGCAGCGCCGGCGCCGGTCAGCAGGACGTGAGCCACCCGAGCCCAGGTCTCGTGGCTCACCGACCCGAGACACCGAAGAGCGCGGAGCCGCTCCCCCAGCAGACGGCACGGAGCCAGTCGTCGCCGTGGCCCAGGCGCTCGAGCGACTCGAGCTGGTGGGCGTAGGGGTACGGGATGGTCGGGAAGTCCGAGCCGAGCAGCACCTTGCCGGCGAGGCCGAGGTCGCGGTAGCGCGGCGCCAGGTCGGCCGGGAACGGCCCACCCATCTCGTCGAAGAAGTCGGTGAAGACCATCGTCGTGTCCAGGCGCACCCGGTCGAAGTCCTCGGCCATCTCGAGGAACTCGCGGTACTCCGGCGCCCCGGAGTGCGCCATCACGAGCGCGAGGCGCGGGTGCCGCTCGAGCACGGCCCGCACCGGCGCCGGGCCGGTGAAGTCGTTGGGCACCGGCCCCGACCCGGCGTGCAGCACGACCGGGGTCCCCGCCTCGGCGAGCAGGCCCCAGACCGGGTCCAGCAGGGGGTCGCGCACGTCGAACTCCCCCACCTGCACGTGCACCTTGAACACCTCGACACCCGCCTCGACCCGCTCGGCGACGTACGCCGCGGCCTCGGGCTCGGGGTAGAAGGTCGCCGACCGCAGCACCTCGGGGGTCGCGGCGGCGAGGTCGGCCGCCCAGCCGTTGAGGAACTCGGCGATGCCGGGCCGGTGGGCGTACGGCAGCGCCCCGAACCGTCGTACGCCGAGCCGGCGCAGCGTCGCGACGCGTTCCTCGACGGTGCCGCGGTAGCGGATCGGCCACGCGCGGCCGATCTTCGGACCCGCCTCGTCGAACTGCGCCCACACCTTCGCCTGCACCCGCGGTGGGAGGAAGTGCACGTGCACGTCGACCAGCCCGGGCAGCCCCAGCCGCTCGCACCAGGCCGGGACCGCGTCGTCGGTCAGCGCCACCTCGGCAGCTACTCCATGCCCTTGCTGCGCCGTCCGAGGGCGGCCTGCTTCTCGCGGTCGGCCTGCCGCTCGGCGAGGGCGTGCCGCTTGTCGTAGGACTTCTTGCCGCGCGCGAGCGCGAGCTCGACCTTGGCCCGGCCGTCCTTGAAGTAGATCGACAGCGGGACGAGGGTGAAGCCGCGCTCGCGGACCTTCGAGTCGATCCGGTCGATCTCGACCTGGTGCAGCAGCATCTTGCGCACCCGCCGGGGCTCGTGGTTGGTCCACGTGCCCTCGGTGTACTCCGGGATGTGCACGCCGTGCAGGAAGGCCTCGCCGTGGTCGATCTCGCCGAAGCCGTCGACGAGCGAGGCCCGACCGGCGCGCAGCGACTTCACCTCGGTGCCGACCAGCACGAGGCCGGCCTCCCAGACGTCCTCGATGGCGTAGTCGTAGCGGGCCTTGCGGTTCTGGGCGACCAGCGTGCGTCCTTGTTCTCTTGGCCATGGGTCCAGTCTCTCAGAGGGGCACCGGGTCTCGAGGCTCGACCACGTCTCGCGCCTCGACCACCGGAGTCGGCTCGCCCCGGAGCGGTTACAGCCAGCCGAACGGGGTGGTCGCGACGCCGTTGCGCAGCACCGTGAAGTGCAGGTGGCAGCCGGTCGACCACCCGGTGCTGCCGATGTAGCCGATCACCTGCCCGCGGGCGACGTTCTGGCCGGCCCCCACGGTGTACGTCGTGGCGTGGTTGTAGATGGTCGCCAGACCACCCCCGTTGATCCAGCCGTGGTCGATGATCAGCCGGTTGCCGTACGCCGACTGGTAGTAGCGCGAGACCACCGTGCCGGAGGCGGCCGCGCGGATCGGCACCCCGCAGCGTCCGGCACCGAAGTCCACCCCGTCGTGGAAGGAGCGGTAGCCGTAGATCGGGTGCGTGCGCCAGCCGTAGTCGGACGTCACGTAGCCGTCCACCGGTGCGCCGAGGTAGCCACTCCCGGTCGCGGCCGACGCGCGTGCCGACGCCCGTCCTTGCGCCCGGGCGGCCGCGGCCGCCGCAGCCGCCGCCTTGCGCGCCGCCTCGGCCCGGGCCCGGAGCAGGGCGGCGATCCGGTCGCGCTCCTGCTCGAGCTCGCTGAGCATGGCCAGGTCCTGCTGCTTGGCGCGCTCGGCCTTGGCCGCGACGGTCTCGCGCTGGGAGACCAGGTCGGCGACCCTGCTCGCCGCGGCGGCCGCCTTCGCCTCGAGGCTCTCCCGCTGCACCAGGTTCGCCGCCGCGGCGGCACGCTGCACGGCGATGTCGTCCTTGATCTCCTGCACCTGCTCCTCGGTGACCTGGAGCAGCACCTCGGAGGCACGCATCCGGTCGAGCCCGGAGAGCTCCTTGTCGAGCAGGTTGCGCGCGGTGGCCAGCTGCCGGGTGACGCCGTCCATGTCCGAGGAGCCGAAGATCGCGGTGAGGCGCATCAGCTGGGTGTCGGCCGACTGGTAGCTCGCGGCGGCCATCGCGCCGAGCTGACCGCGCTGCTCCTCCATCCGGCGCCGGCCCTCCCGCAGCTCGCGGCGGGCCTCCGCGAGGTCGTCGAGCGCCTTGTCGAGCGTGGCCTGCATCTGCTGATCCAGGATCCGTGCGGTGCCGAGCTCGGCCTGCGTGCGGGTCAGGCGGGCCTGCGCGGCGTCGAGCTTGCTCTGCGCCCGCGCCAGCGCCGCGGTCGCCCTCCGGAGCCCGGCGCTGGAGGTGTCCAGCTCACCGCGGGCACGGCTGATGTCCCCCTGGACGGCGTTGCGCTTGTCCTTCAGGTCGTCGGCGTGCGCGACCACCGGTGGGGCCAGGCAGCACGCGAGCAGGACCGCCGCGAGCACCCGCGAGCGGGGCGCGCGGACACGGCGGAGCGCACGGGGGAAGGGTCGAAGCACCGAGGAGTCCTGCCTGAGGAGAAGTAGCAGTACCGACGACGGTAGGGCCCCGGGCTCAGACTTTGAGGTATTTGCGGGTCATCACGAGTGTCGGGACCAGCGCCAGCCCGGCGCCGACGAGGCCGACCCACGCGATCGCGCTGCCCGCGTCGGCCCAGTCGATCCACGCGATGATGTCGGAGTTGGGCACCAGCACGCCCTCGACGACGAAGTGCATGAACGCCGCCAGTGCCCCGGCCGCGAGCGCGACCCCGAGCAGCGCTGCGAGCACCGACTCGAGCACGAACGGCAGCTGGATGTACATCCGCGAGGCCCCGACCAGGCGCATGATGCCGATCTCCCGCCGCCGCGAGTACGCCGCCATCCGGATCGTGTTGCCGACCTGGAGCACGGCCGCGATCAGCAGGAACCCGGCGATGCCGATCGCGCCCCACTTGAAGGCGTCATCCAGAAGTACAGCGGCTTGAGCACGTCGCGCAGGTCTCGTACGGCGTCCACCCCGCCGGTGGTCAGCAGCGCACCCTCGATGCCCTGGAACCGCGGGGGTCCTTGAGCTGCACCCAGTAGGAGTCCTGCAGGTCCTTGGGCTTGACCGTCTGGAAGATCCGCTGCTTGGACTGCTCCTTGCCGGAGTAGATCTCCTGGAACTTCCGGTACGCGTCGGCCTTGGACTCCGAGTACCACGACGCCACCTCGGGGTGGGTGTCGAGCAGCGCCTCGATCTCCTGGCGCTGCTCCGCCGTGGCCTCGCCGTCGATGCAGGTGGCGCCGACCGAGTTCGCGTTGCAGAGGAAGGCGGTGATCTGGAGCCGGCTGCCCAGGTAGTCCTCGGCCTTGTCGGCCTGGCTGTTCAGCAGCAGGCCCATGCCGACCAGGGTCAGCGAGACGAAGATCGTCACCACCAGGGCGATGGTCATCGAGACGTTGCGCCGCAGCCCGGTGCCGAGCTCGGAGAAGACGTAGCTCGACCTGCACGGTGGTGCCTCCTCTCAGCTCTCGCTAGCCGTAGACGCCGCGGGCCTGGTCCCGCACGAGGCACCCGTCCGACAGCTCGATGACGCGCTTGCGCATCTGGTCGACGACGCCGTGTCGTGCGTCGCCATGACCATGGTGGTGCCGGTGCGGTTGATCCGGTCGAGCAGCTTCATGATGCCGACGACGGTGCCCGGGTCGAGGTTGCCGGTGGGCTCGTCGGCGATGAGGATGCGTGGCCGGTTCACGAACGCCCGGGCGATGGCGACCCGCTGCTGCTCGCCGCCGGAGAGCTCGTCGGGCATGCCTTGGCCTTGCCCTCGAGCCCGACCATCTCCAGCGTCGCGGGCACGACCTCGCTTGATCTCCGCGCGTGGGGTGCCGATCACCTGCAGCGCGAAGGCGACGTTGTCGTGCACCGTCTTGTAGGGCAGCAGCCGGAAGTCCTGGAAGACGGTGCCGATCTCCCGGCGGAGCTTGGGCACGTTCCAGGAGCGCAGCCGCTCGACGTCGCGGTCCGGCGACCCACACCGTGCCGGTGGTCGCCTTCGTCTCGCGCAGCACCAGGCGCAGGAAGGTCGACTTCCCCGAGCCGGAGGCGCCCACGAGGAAGACGAACTCACCGGTCTCCACCGTCACGTCGATGTCGTCCAGGGCAGGACGGCTCTGGCCCGTGTAGGCCTTGGTGACGTTCTCGAAACGGATCACGGGTGCCTGGTCGGGCTCGGGGACAGGGGGGAACGACGACGGATCCTGGTGCGCGCAGGTCGTCCGACCGACCGCTGCGGAGTCTAGGTGAGCCGGGGGCGGCCGGTCTCGACGCCATGCCCGGCGGCGGGTCAGCCGACCGGTGCCCCGGCACCGCGGCGCCAGCGGATGCCGGCCTCGAGGAAGCCGTCGATGTCGCCGTCGAAGCACCGCCTGGGTGTTGCCGCTCTCGTACTCGGTCCGCAGGTCCTTCACCATCTGGTACGGGTGCAGGACGTAGGACCGCATCTGGTCGCCCCACGAGCCGGCGACGTCGCCGCGCAGCTCGTCGAGGTGGGCCCGCTCCTCGGCACGCTTCAGCGCCAGCAGCTTGGCCTTGAGGATGACCATCGCCGAGGCCTTGTTCTGCAGCTGCGACTTCTCGTTCTGGCAGGACACCACCGATGCCGGTGGGGACGTGCGTCAGGCGCACGGCGGAGTCGGTGGTGTTGACCGACTGGCCGCCGGGGCCGGAGGACCGGTAGACGTCGACGCGGATCTCCTCGTCGGGCACGTCGATCTCGTCGGTCTGCTCGAGCACCGGCACCACCTCGACGGCGGCGAAGGAGGTCTGTCGGCGGCCCTGGTTGTCGAAGGGGCTGATCCGCACCAGCCGGTGCGTGCCCGCCTCCACGCGAGAGCGTGCCGTAGGCGTACGGCGCCCGCACCGCGAAGGTGGCGGACTTGATTCCGGCCTCCTCGGCGTAGGAGGTGTCGTAGACGTCCACGCCGTACCCGTTGCGCTCGGCCCAGCGGATGTACATGCGCATCAGCATCTCGGCGAAGTCCGCGGCGTCGACGCCACCGGCGCCGGAGCGGATGGTCAGCAGCGCCTCGCGCACGTCGTACTCGCCCGACAGCAGCGTGCGCACCTCGAGGCTCTGCACCATCGTGCGCAGGCGCGCCAGCTCGGCGCTCGGCCTCGGCCAGCGAGTCGGCGTCGCCCTCCTCGCGGGAGAGCTCGAGGAGCACGTCGACGTCGTCGAGCCGGTCCGACAGCGAGGTGAACCGCTCGAGCTGGCCCTGCAGCGTGGAGAGGCGACCGGTGACGCGCTGGGCGTTCGCCTGGTCGTCCCACAGGTCGGGCGCGGCGACGAGCTCACCGAGCTCGGCGATCTCCCGGCGCATGCCGTCGGTGTCGAGCACCTGCTCGACGGTGTTCATCGTCGCGCGCAGCTGCTTGATCTGGGTCTCTAGGTCGGGTCCGGCCACGATGGACCAGACTACGCGCCCCACGGACGGCCCGGCGCGACCCGGGGAAGGGCACCGGCAGGCGTGACACACTCAGTGCACCCCGTCGGGTGGACGCCCGGACGAGCACAGGAGGCGGCCGGCAATGCAGAAGGAAGCCGCGGCGGTGTTCGCCGACATGGCTCGGCTGCTCGAGGCCGAGCCCGACCTCGTCTCCACCGCCCTGCAGATCTGCGAGCTGGCCAAGGACGCCCTCGCCTGCGACTTCGCCGGCATCACCCTGCTGCACGGTCGCAACCGGGTCGAGACCGTCGCCGCGACCGACCCGCTGGTGGAGCGGGGCGACGCGCTGCAGTACGAGTACGGCGAGGGCCCGTGCCTGCAGGCGATCTGGAGCCACGAGACCTTCGCCGTCGAGGACCTCACCACCGACACGCGGTGGCCGCGGTGGGCTGCGGCGGCCGCGAGCCTCGGCTTGCGCAGCATCCTCGCGGTGCGCCTGTTCACCACCGGCGAGACGCACGGCGCCCTGAACATGTACGCCGCGGAGCAGCGGCTGTTCTCCCCCGACGACGTCGCGATGGCGCAGATCTACGCCTCGCACGCCAGCGTCGCGCTCGCGGCGGCCCGCGAGGAGGAGCAGCTGCGTGCGGCGATCGACTCGCGGCACCTGATCGGTTTGGCCCAGGGCATCCTGATGGAGCGCTTCGACATCGGCGTCGAGCGGGCCTTCGACGTGCTGCGCCGCTACTCCCAGACCCGCAACGTCAAGCTGCGCGACATCGCCGAGGAGGTCGTGGCGCGCCGCGGCCTCACGTTCGAGGCCTGAGCCCCGAGCGGTGCCGCCCGGGACTCAGGCCGCCGGGGCGAGCTCGCGCCGGAGGTCCTTGAGGATCCGAGTGAGCAGCCGCGAGACCTGCATCTGGGTCACGCCGATCTCCGCGGCGATCCGCTCCTGGGTCCAGCCCAGGCCGAAGCGCATCGTCAGGATCCGCCGGTCGCGCTCGGACAGGCACTGCAGCGCAGGCCCGAGGAGCAGTCTGTTCTCGGCGTGCTCGAGATCCTCGGAGGCGGCGCTCAGCTGGTCGCCGACCGTGCTCTCGTCCTCGCCGACGGGCAGGTCGAGGGACGCGAGCCGGAAGCAGCCGTAGGCGCTGAGCGCCTCGACCACCTCGTCGACCTCGATCTCGAGCGACGCCGCGATCTCCGAGGGGCGGGCGGCGCGGCCCAGCCGTTGGGACAGCTCGTTGGCCGCGCGGGAGACGCGGGCCTGCAGCTCCTGCACCCGACGCGGCGGTCGGACCACCCAGCCGCTGTCGCGGAAGTAGCGCTTGACCTCGCCGGTCACCGTGGGCACGGCGTACTGCAGGAAGTCGCTGCCGTACTCCGGGTCGAAGCCGGCCACGGCCTTGACCATGCCCATGTAGGCGACCTGGCGCAGGTCGTCGAGGTCGATGCCCCGGTTGTTGTAGCGCGAGGCGATGGCCTCGGCGATGTTCATGTTGACGACGGTGATCTCGTGACGCAGGCGCGATCGCTCCTGCTCCGAGGACGAGGACACCAGCTGCTGGAAGAGGCGGGCGGTGTTCTCCGCCCGGACGACGTGCTTGGGAGAGCTCGACATCGATGTGCTCCTGCGTCGTTCCGCTGCGTGGCTCCCTGCTCGGCCCGCGACTTGTCACCTTAGGGCGCGCTGCGGACCCCGGCAACCACCCCCAGGGGTGGGCAACCCCCTCCCCGCACGTCGCGAATGTCCAGATTCGGCGCCGACCTGCGGTGATGCTGGTCACGGCGGACTAGTCGGGTGGTCCGACGACTTGCCGAGCAGATGTCAGCCGACCGCCTCGACGTACACCCAGCGGCCGCGGCGGCGTTCGAAGCGGCTGGTCTCGTGCAGCACACCGGGCCCGTCGGGCCCGTCGTACGACGCCCGGAACTCGACGACGCCGGTGTCGTCGTCCGGGCCGCCCGCATGCGTGTCCAGCACGGCGAGCCCGATCCACGCGGTCGTCGGGTCGTGGGTGACGTCCGCGGGTCGGGTGCGGGGGTGCCAGGTGCGGAAGACGTGGTCGACCTCGCCCAGCGCGTAGGCCGCGTAGCGCGAGCGCATCAGCTGCTCGGCCGTGGCCGCCTCCCGCTCGCGGGTGTGCAACGGGCCGCAGCAGGCGGCGTACGCGAGGCCGGATCCGCAGGGGCAGGGACGCACGCGCCGCACGCTAGCCGGGCCGCCGGCGCACCACCCGCTCGTACCACGCCGTGACGCGACCGGGCCGCTCCGACCATGGCGCCGACCCCCGAGGTGTCCGGGTCGGTCAGCCGAGGGAGGCGACCGCCGCCGCGGTCGCGGTGACGGGCACGGCGTCCGCGACGCCGGGCACCCCCAGCGGCAGCTCGAGGGGGGCACTGAGCCGGACGACGACGCGGGCGTCCTCGGCGCCGACCTCCCAGCGCAGACCCGGCAGGTCGGCACCCGCCAGCCGCAGGTAGGTCTCCACCTCGGCGCTCGCCGCGGCGGGGTCGAGCTGGGCGGTCGCGCCGAGGCCCTCGGCGTACACGTCGGCCAGGGAGAGGGCGTCGGCCGCCGCCAGGGCGGCACCGTCGGCGAGGTTGTCGAGGCGCTGGCGCTGGAGGTAGGCCGCCGACGCGTCGGTCACCACCGCCACCATCGTCGCGAGGACGAGGAAGAAGCCGACGATCAGCACGGTCGCCTGGCCGCGCTCGTCACGCCGCCGGCTCACCGGGCCTCCCGGTAGGTGCCGTAGGGCACCCGTTGGGTGGAGCTGACCCGGATGCGTGGGGTGTCGGCGCCGAAGACGCTCGGCAGCAGCGGCAGCGCCACCCACGAGACGACCGTGACCTCGACGACCGAGCCCGGCTGGAGGCAGGCCGGGCGGCAGGTCGCCCTCACCAGGGCCCGCTCGGGGGGCAGGCCCTGGTCGCCGAGGGCGAGGTCGGCCGCGGTCTGCGCCCGCGCCCGGGCGGTCACCTCGTCGGGGCTGAGCGCGAAGGCCCGACCGGCGGCGCGGGAGGCGGCGATCGTGGCGAAGGCGCCGCGCTGGGTCTCGAAGACCGCCAGCACGACGTACAGCAGGGGCACCAGCAGCAGGATGGAGAGCCAGGTCAGCTCCACCACCACGGTGCCGCGCTCGTCGCGGCAGCGGCTCACGGGAGCACCTCCTCGACGGCGCTGCCGCGCACCGCCACCGCGACGGCCGGGCCCGCCAGGCCCAGCGGTGGCACCTCGGCGCGCACCTCGACGACCCAGCCGGGGGCGCCGGCCACGGTCGCCGGCGACACCGAGACGTCCTGGGTGAAGCGCGCGGCGAGCACGCCCGCGACCTGGGAGCGGGTGCGGGCCGCGCCGTCGGCGGCCTCGTGGTCGTACGTCGCGGCGTAGCGGGCGCCCTCGGAGGCGGCGGCGGCCAGGGTGTTGCGCACGTGCAGCACGAGCCCGAGCTGGAGCAGGCCGAGCACCAGCGGCAGGAGCACGACCAGGGCCAGCACGAAGTCGACGACCGCGGCACCACGCTCGTCCCCGGGGCGGCGCGCGCGGCGCCGTCCCGGCGTCGGGGCCGACGGCCGCACTCAGCCGCCGACCGAGCTGAGCGCCGTGGACAGCATCTGGTTCAGCTGGGGGGCGGCCAGCGCCCACAGGCCGGCGACCAGGCCGGCGGTCATCACGGTGACGAGCACCCAGCCGGGCACGTCGCCCCGCTCGTCGCGCCGGCCGGGCGTGGCGCGCAGGTGCCGGTGGAGCCGGGCGAGAAGGATCGTCGTGCGCATGGTGGTTCCTTTCGGGGGAGGGGCGTGCGGTCAGGGAGTCAGGGACAGGCCGACGACGCCGGGCCAGAAGGCGAAGACGACCGTGACCGGGAGCACGAGGAACACCACCGGCACCATCATCAGCACCTCTCGGCTGGCGCCGGTCTCGATGAGCTGGCGGCGGGCCGCCTCGCGGGCGTCGCCGGCCTGGGCGTGCAGCACGTCGGCCAGCGGGGTCCCGCGCTCGACCGAGACGACGAGGGTCTCGGCGAACCGGCCGACGGCGGGCACGCCGCTGCGCGAGGCCAGCCCGTCGAGGGCCAGGGTGAGCGGCGTGCCGGTGCGGACCTCGCGCACCACCCGGCCGAGATCGCGGGAGAGCTCGCCGTGGGAGCGGCGTACGACGCGCTCGATCGCGGTCACCGGTCCCTCGCCGGCAGCCACGGCCAGGGCGAGCAGCTCCGCGAGCACCGGCAGCTCGACGATGACGGCGCGCTCCCGGCGGACGGCCTGGGCGGTGAGGCGGTTCTCGCGCAGGAGCAGGCCGAGCACGCAGGCGACCCCGGTGAGCACCGCCAGCGGCGGGGCGCGCGCGGGGTCGCGCAGGGCGACCAGCACCGTGAGCGCCGCGCCGGCCACCAGGCCGACCAGACCCCACAGGGCCTGCGACACCCGGAAGTCGTGCACGGTCATCTCGAGCGACGCGCGCTCGAGCCGGCGCCGCACCGAGTGGCTACCGCCGAGGAGCCGGTCGAGCCGTCGGGCCAGGTCGTCGACCAGGGCACGGGCGAAGGCCGAGGTCGTCGACTGGCGAGGCCGGTAGGCCGGGACGACGTCGCGCACGTACGGCAGCACGCGGTCGGCCAGGCTCGGGTTGCGGGCCGCGCGCGCGGCCGTCACGACGAGCAGCACCCCCGCGGCGAGCGCGGCGCCGAGCAGGGCGCCGGCCGCGGACAGCCCGGTCACCGCAGCACCCGACGCTCGAGCGGGAGCCGGCCGATCCGCATCATCGTCCGGTAGGCGACGACGCACAGCCCCGCTCCCCCGGCCAGCACGACCACGCCGGCAGGCGAGGCGTAGCGGCCGACGACCTCGGGCTGCAGGCTGAGCAGGAGCAGCACCAGCCACGGGGCCGAGACGGCCAGTCGGGCGCCGTTGACCGTCCAGGACTGCCGGGCCTCGAGCTCGGAGCGGGTGCGGGCGTCCTCGCGCAGGAACGCCGACAGGTTGCGCAGCAGACGTCCGAGGTCGCCGCTGCCGACCTCGCGGGCGATCCGCAGGCTCTCGACGACGCGGTCGCCGACCGGGTCGGCCAGCCGCTCCTTCAACCGGTCCAGGCTCTCGGAGAACCGGCCCGTCGCCTGGTGGTCGACCGCGAAGGCGGCGAAGGCGCCCTGCAACGGCTCGGGCCCCCGGATGGACAGGGCAGCGATGGCCTCGGGCAGGGACAGCCCGGCCCGCACGCCGGAGGCCAGGTGGTCCACGGCCTCGGGCCACACCTCGGTGAGCTCGCGCTGCCGGCGCCGGGCGCGGCCGGCCAGCCAGCCGCGGGGGAGGTACGCCGCGAGCGCTCCGAAGACCAACGCGACCGGCACGGTGCGCGAGACGACCAGCATGACGACGAGCCCGACGACGCCGAGGACGGCGGAGGCCGCGACGAACGACGCCGGGGTCACGCCGTCGAGGCCTGCCTCGGCGAGCCGGGTGCGCAGCCCGGGCCGTCGCGAGCCGGTACGACGCACGCGCGGGCCGGTCGACGGCTCGGTGAGCGCGAGCCAGACCAGCAGCAGTCCGCCCCCGAGCAGGAGACCGGTCAGGAGGCCCATCACGCCTCCCCGGCGAGCAGCGTGCGGACGTCGATGCCGCGGCGCTCGTACCGCTCCACGTGCGGGGGCATGCCGCCGGCCCGCACCAGGCCCTCGTCCAGGCGGGTGAAGATCGTCTCGGTCTCGATCGTGTCGCTCTCGACCCGCCCCGGGACGGCCACGACCTCGTCGACGCGGCGTACGCCGAGGTGGTCGATGCCCAGGTGCACGACCAGGTCGACCGAGGAGGCGACCGTGGGCACCACGAACCGCGAGGAGATGTTCTCGCCGGCGAGCAGCGGCAGCGTGCAGAGCTTGACCAGCGCCTCGCGGGCGGAGTTGGCGTGCAGCGTGGCCAGGCCGGGCAGCCCGGAGTTCAGCGCCAGCAGCAGGTCGAGGCTCTCGGCCGCCCGCACCTCGCCGACGATGATCCGGCTCGGCCGCATCCGCAGGCTCTCGCGCACCAGGTCGCGCAGGGTGACCTCGCCGGTGCCCTCCAGGCCGCGCTGCCGGGTCTGCAGGGCGACCCAGTCGCTGTGCCGGAACTTGAGCTCGAAGACCTCCTCGACGCTCACGACGCGCTCTCCGCCGGGCACGGCGGACGCGAGGCAGTTGACGAAGGTGGTCTTGCCCGTCTGCGTGCCACCGCTGACGACGCAGTTCAGCCCGGCCAGCACGCTGGCGTCGAGGAACCGGGCGGCCCCCTCGGTCAGGCTCCCCAGTCCCACCAGCTCGCGCAGCGAAGCGGCGCGTAGCACGAACTTGCGGATGTTGACCGCGGCGAAGCCGCGCGCGATGCCCTCCAACACGACGTGCAGCCGGTGACCACCCGGCAGCAGTGCGTCGACGAAGGGCTGGCTGACGTCGAGGCGTCGACCGCTCGAGAGCAGCATCCGCTCGACCAGGTCCAGCACCTGCGTCCGGTCGAGCACGACGTCGGTCAGCTCGTGGCGGCCACGGCGCGCGACGAAGACCCGCGCCGGGTCGTTGATCCAGATCTCCTCGACCTCAGGGTCCTCGAGCAGCGGCTGGAGGGGGCCCAGGCCGGACACCCGGGCGACCAGGTCCTCGACGGCACGCGCCGGGTCGGGCAGCGCGGCCACCGCACCGGTGAGGCTGCGCTCGTCGTGCGCGGCCACCACGTCCCGCGCCACGCGGCGTACGACGTCCACGTCGAGCTGGGTGTCGACACCGTCACGGCGGACGACGGTGCGCACCTGGGCGTCGAGGTCGTCGAGCACCTGGGCGCGGACGAGGGCGGAGGTGGCGGCCATCAGAATCTCCCGGGACGGAACGGACCCCACGGTTGTACCGGACCATCCGGACGCTTCACCAGGGACCAACGTCCGCCTGTGGAGAAACCTCACCGGCACACCTGCACCACCCGCCCCAGGGATCGACATCCGACACTCGGGGACCAGCTGGCAGTCGGTCTCGGCGCCCGGAGCGACACCGTTGCCGCTGCCCGACGTACCGGTCGGCGGCGTCCTCGGCGACGGTGCGCGACACCGGGAGCAGCACCTCGAACCGAGCGCCGCGTCCGCTGTCCGGGTCACCACCCGGACCCTGCCGCCGTGCTGCTCGGCGATGGTGCGGCTGCTCCGCAGACCCAGCCCGGTGCCCGTGAAGCGTTGCTGGCCGACCCGGAGGACGCGCGCCGCGCCGCGGCGCAGAGCTGGCCGACGTACGCCCGAGCGCGAGCGGGAGCGCGAGCAGGAGCGCGGCGACCGCCCTCGGTCGCCGGCGGGGCGGGGGCGGCTCAGGAAGGGAGGTCGTCGGCGCGGGCGTGACGCGGGGCAGTGCACCTGAGCGACGGAGGGGTCGACCTCGTCGTCCGGACGCTCGCGTGTGCCGAGCGCGGCCGCATCACCCTCACCCCCTGCCCGCAGCAGCATCGAGGCAGAGACCACCCCGCCGGGGAGGCGTCGCGACGCGGCATCGGGGCTGCGGGGGTCAGCCGTCCGGCTTGTCCGAGATGTCCGCGCCTGGGCCGCGAGTGCTCACCGCCGTGCCGGTGAGCATCACCGCCATCCCGTTGTCCGAGACCCGCTCGAGGCCGGTGCTGACCCCGATCACGTGATCGGCACCGCGCGCCTGCGCCGCCCGCGCCATCCGCTGCTGCGCGCCCACCATGGCCCGGGCGATGGCTCCCTCCAGCCCCTGGTCCGCCCCACCGACGAGGGTGAGCCGGTCGGAGAGCCCGTCCTTGGCCGCGGAGTTGCGCGCCATCACCGCCACGCCCGAGACCAGCCCGTGCAGACCCACCACGTCACGACCCGGCACCGCCGACAGGCTGAGCAGCGGGATGACCGGGCCCGCGAGGGCGCCGTCACGGCTGCCGTCCCGCTCCAGCGACAGTCCGGCGCGCTCCCGGATCCGGCTCGAGAGCTCGTTGAAGGCGCGGGCCATCTTGCCCTCGGAGACGCGCAACGTGAACTCGCGGTCGTCGGGCGTCGCGATCCCGTCCACGCCGGTGGCGATCGTGAAGTGGCCGGCCGCGAGCAGCGCGGCCGGGTGGTAGACGATCCCGGTGACGTCATCCATCGCCACCGTGCGCAGGCGCCGACCAGAGGTCACGACGACCTGGTCCTCGCCCCACTCGACCTGGCCGTTCTTGGCCTCGTAGGTGTCACGCACCGTCTCGTCCCCTCCTCGCCGTCCGGGCCGTCCCCGCGACCACCGAGCCCCACGCTAGTGGTGTCCGGGGGCGAAGGCCCGATCAGGAGCCGGTGACAGGAGTCGAACCCGCGACATCCTCATTACAAGTGAGGCGCTCTACCAACTGAGCTACACCGGCGCTGCGGCCACCGCCGCCCCGCCGGGGACGTCGCGCCGCGGCTGCATCGTACGGCGTCGGTCGGGACGTCGAGGGGCTCGCACCACGACCCCGAGAGCACCGGCCGGGAGCCCGGCCCGCCCGCCGAGGACGGCGGACGGGACCAGCGGCCAGGACGTCTCCTGGACGTACGGCGGGGAGTCGAACGACTCGATGGACAGCGGCACGAGGGCGAGGGGCGTGCTGACGTCGTCGAGGCGGGGCCCGAGGACTGCCCTCGTCCGGCCCGGACAGTTCCTCCCTGCGGGGATCGAGTGAGAGTCGGGCCGGGTGGCGTCCGGTCGCGTACTGTCGCGAGGTGCACATGGAGTCCCTGCCGTTGATTGCCTTAGGTCCGGACGAGTTGGAATCCTGGCAGGCGCTCGCCGACGATGCGCTGGAGCCGAATCCGTTCTTCGCACCGGGTTTCGTCCTTCCCGCGAGCAAGGCCCTCGCTGAACCTGGCAGCGTCCACTTGATGCGCGTGGTGGATCGGGGCGCCACGGTGGTCGCCGTCCCCGCGATCAAGCACCTGTGGCGGCGGACGTTGCCGGCGATCTCAAGCTGGCGTCACAAGCACTGCTTCCTCGGCACGCCCCTGGTGCGGGCCGGACGGGATCCCTCTGAGGTGCTCGAGCCCCTGCTTCACGGCCTCTCGAAGGAGGCTGGTCGCGGGGCACTCGTGTTCGAGCAACTCGTCCACGATGGTCCGGTGGCACAAGCCATGCGACAAGCCGCCCGTGAGGTCGGCTTCGAGACGGCGCTCGATGTTCGTAGCGAACGGGCGTTCGTGACTCGGCGTTCAGACGAGACCTACCTCGATCACCTCTCGCGGAAGCATCGCAAGGAGCTCGCGCGGCAGCGACGTCGGCTCGCGGAAACGCTGGGCGGCGACCTCCGGATGCGCGACTCCACGTCCGACCCCGGTGCTGCGCAGCGGTTCATGCGAGTCGAGTCCGGGGGGTGGAAGGGTAGCGCCGGTACGGCGTTCCTGTCCGACCCCGCCGATGCCATGATGTTCGATGAGATCTGCAGCAACTTTCGTGGCCGCGGTCGGCTGCAGATGTTCGAGCTGGTCGCCGGGGACACCGTGGCGGCAGTCAAGTGCAACCTGCTGGCGGGCCCAGGATCCTTCACGTTCAAGATCGGCTTCGACGAAAGTGTCGGACGGTTCTCCCCGGGCGTTCAGCTCGAGCTCGAAAACCTTGCGGAGTTCCATCGTCGTGGTTCAGCGTGGATGGATTCGTGCGCGGTTTCCGACAACCGCATGATCAACGGCCTGTGGCCGGAACGGCGTATGCTCGCGTCTCTCGTGCTCACCAGACGGGGCGTCATTGGGTCGGCCACCGGCGTGGCCCTGAGATCTGCGTACCAACTTCGACAGCGACGAAGGGAAATCTCGTGACAACCGCTCATGCTGGCCAGCTGGTCATCGATCCCACAGCTTTTCGCCGACACTTCGGGACGTCGGCGATGGCGATCCAGCACCGGTTGCTGGACGACCCGCGCATGAGCCTCGAGAGTCTCGCTCAGCTCGCCTCGCGGCACCCCGCCGCGCACATCGAGCAGAACCAGGGAGCAGTCTCCGAGGTCGCCTCTGCCAGTGAAGCGCGCGCGTCTACCCTTTCCCCGGAGGAGATCGTGCGCACGATCGACTCCAACGGGTTGTGGATGGTGATCAAGAACATCGAGGTCGACGGCGTATACAAGGAGCTGCTCGACGAGCTCCTTGACGAGGTCGAGCCGATCGTCGCGGACAGCGAAGGCGGGATGACCCGGCGCGAAGGGTTCATCTTCATCTCGGCCCCCCACGCCACGACCCCGTCGCACATCGACCCGGAGCACAACTTCCTGTTGCAGGTTCGTGGCCTGAAGCAGATGGTCGTCGGTCAGTACCCCGACGACGCCACCCGCCGCCTCGAGATCGAGATCCTGTCCGGCGGAGGCCACCGCAACATCGATTGGACCCCGGTGGCACCCGAGACGTTCGATCTAGAGCCGGGGGACGGTGTCTACGTGTATCCGCACGCGCCCCACCTGGTGCGCAACGGCCCGCAACCGTCGATCTCGCTCTCCATCACCTGGCGGACGCCCGAGACCGAACGCGTTCGACGGACCAACGCCGTCAACCACAGGATGCGCCGTCTGCGTCTGAACCCCTCGGCCCCGGGCACGCGGCCGCGCGCTGACGCGGTGAAGGCCGGGGCCCTGCAACTCGCGGCCCAAGCGCGTCAGAGGCTGCGGCGCACAACCCGCTGACGGTTTCGGCCTCGCCCGGCTCTGGGGGTGGGGCGTTGAGCCCGGGACACACCAGAGCCTCAACTGAACCCGGCACGCCACAGCCGAGCCACGGGCGACGTGGTCGCGCGGGTGCGCTGCGGTGGGCGTGGGAGGGGATCGTGCGCCAGCACCTCACCCTCGCCCTCGCCGAAGTCGCCGAAGGGCCGGGGTTGCCTGACGCACCGCCAACGACGCCGTGCTCGCCGAGGGCGCTGCGTACCTGGCACATGACCACGCGCGATCAGATAATCTGAGGCCGCGGGAGCCCCTCACACACACGAAAGTCACCATGGTGGTCGTGAACGACGTCGAGACACGAGCCGTCTTCGCCAACGGTCCGTCCACTTCAGCCCTCTTTTCGCTGCTGCGGAGGCCGTCGCTACTCGCAGGCCTTACTGTCCTGCTCATCGCCGTGCCCGGATCTGATCACGCCACCGGAGTCAGGATCGCCACCGTGACCCCGGCCGACCTCGGTGCGGTTGTCCTGGTGGGAGTGATGGGTCTGCGCGTGCTTGCCGGAGCCGACCTGCAGGCCGTGCGCGACAAGCTCATGCTGCCTCCGATCCTGATGTTGGCAGCGGCGGCGGTGACGACCGTGTGGTCGACCGACCCGACCCTCAGCCTGGTCGGTGTCGTCCGCTACGCAGAGATCTTCTGTCTCGTGCCATTAGCCGTGGTGCTTTCTGTCCGGGACACCACCGATGTAGCGATCCTGCTGACGTCCGTCGTGGTGCTGGGTGCTGGTGAGGGAGCCCTGGGCGTCTATCAGGCGTTGACGGGCACCGGCGCCGGCTATCAGGGCGAGACTATCCGGGCGATCGGGACGTTCGGGGTCACCGCACAACTGACCATGTCCTTGGTCGTCTCCTGCGCCATGGTGGTGCTGCTGGCTGTGGCGTTGTCTCGGGGGCATCGATGGCGCATTCCGGCGCTTGCCGGAGCGTGCGCACTGGTGGTCCCGCTGTTGCTCGGCCTGAGCCGCGGCGCCTTGCTGGCGACGGTGGTGGCCGGCGTTGTGATGCTGCTGCTGACCGGTGTGCGGCGAGCGTTGGCAACCCTCGTCATTGTGTGTGTCGTGGCCGTCGTCGGGGTCGCTGCGGTCGACGAGAACGGCACCGTAGCGGCACGTTTCACCTCGATCGGCAGCAGCGCCACAGCCCCTGATCGATCCGTGGAGGACCGGTACGACCTCTGGGCGACTGCCCTGTCGATCTGGCGGGAGTCGCCGATCACCGGTGTGGGCATCAAGCAGTTCCCGGTCTACCGCGACAGCCACGCTCCCCTCGCGCTGTCATCGGGCAGCGAGTTGTCCAGTACCACGAGCTACACCCGCGGCGAGCTGCTGAGTCCGCACAACGAGTACCTGCTTCTCCTCAGTGAACAGGGCGTCCTGGGCCTGGGAAGTTATGCGCTGCTCGCCGTGACCTTGTTTGCCCGGTCGTTGGGGTGGCCACGCAACCGGAAGCGGGCGAGCACGGGAGCCGGCTTCGACGCCGGTCGTCTCGCAAGCCTCGGACTGTTCACGTTGTTCTCCACCGTCATGATGTACGGGGATCTGTCTGGAGGAACCGCGGTGCTCTTCGCCCTCCTGTTGGGTTTGCAGCTGCGGTTGGCGGTCAGCGACCGGAGTCCTCTTGAGGCCTTCGAAGGATCACCGTGACGGCCGCGAGGAAAGCGCCGAAGGCGATACCGGCCACCACGCTGACGAAGTAGTTGGGTGCCACAGGCTCCCTGGGCGTTGACGCGTACGCGAAGACGCTGGATTCCATCGTCAGTCCACTCGTCGCACTGGACATGCCGTCGGTGACGGTCCGCGCCCACTGGTCCGCCAGGTCCGTGGCGCCCTGCGCAGTGTCCGCGGTGGCTGCAAAGTCGAGCAGGGGGGCATCGGGGGAGGACTGAGCGGTCAGGTCGTCGTTGGTGGACGCTGCCAAGAGCACCCCGCTGGCGTCTCCCGCAGCGAGGACGCTCTCCGTCGTGGCGACACGTGCGGTGGCCTGTGCGATCTGCGAGGGGGTGACCTCGTCCGCCGATCCGGCGCCGCTGAACAGCACGTACGCGTGCGCTGTGTAGCGCACGGGAGTGACCACGGCGACGGTCAGGCCCACGAGGCCGCCCAGGAGGGGGAGCAGAAGCGCGAGCAGTGTCAGGCTCGCCGTCCGCCGCCGGCGCAACCGGACCTCCGCCGACGTGCTCGGTCGACCCCAGCGGCGCGTAGGCCACAACATCTTCAGCCCTCCCTTGATCGACGTGCACACCAGAACTTGCGACGCGACCGTCGAGCCGATGTCAGGCAGGACTCGTAAAGTGCGTCGACCTGTCTTGCGACCGAGCGGATATCGTATCGTTCCAGCGACGCTCTCGGTGCACACCTGTCGGGACGCGCCAGCAAGGCGCACACCGCAGCCCGCAAGGCCGGTTCGTTTCCGGCGACCCGACGTACGCCGTCGAGCGGACCGAGCGCCTCCAACGCCGGGGCGCTCACATAGACCACCGGAAGACCCGCGAGAGCCGCTTCGACCACGGCAAGCCCGAAGGTCTCCTCAGGGGACGGCGATGCCATCACGTCCATGGCTGCCAGCACCCTCGGCACGTCCTCCCGGGTTCCGGGGAGGTGCACCCAGGCAGAGACCCCCAAGGAGTCCGCGAGTCCGCGCAACTGCTCCTCTTCCTCACCGCTGCCCACCAGGAGCAGCCGCAGGTCCGGACCGAGCAGGGGTGCCAGGGCTCGCAGCAGCATGTCCCACCGCTTGCTGGGATAGAGCCGGCCCAGGGCCCCGACGACCCGCGCTTGCGACGGCAAGCCCAGCTCGGCGCGGACGGCGACTCGGTCCCCCGCACCGTCGCGGATCCTGGCGGCATCCACCCCGTTGGGGATGACGTGCAGCTTGTGCGGGGCCACACCCCACCGGCGCAAGAGAACCCGCACGTCCTCCGAAACGGCGATCGTGGCGTCGCTGAACAGTTCCGTAGCCAGATACAGACGCCGGATTGCTGACGTCGTGCGGCGGCCCTCCAGCGATCCGTCCAGGAGTGAGTGCTCGGTCGTCACCACGACCGGGACGCCGGCCAGGCGCGCCGCCACCCGGCCGTACAGGGTGGCCCGGTAGAGGTGAACGTGGACGATGTCGGGACGCCGGCGACGGATGAGTCGTGCAAGGCGCAGCACGGCGAGGACGTCACGGTTGCTGCGCATTCCGAGCTCGACGACTTCAGTGCCCTCGGCTCGCAGGGCTTCGGCGACCTCGTCGGCGTTCGTGAGAGCCACGACGCACTGCTCCAGCCGACTGTGCCGCCCGAGCAGGAGGAGCTGGTTCTCCGCACCCCCAGCACGAAGCCCGGTGATGACGTGCAGCACCTTCACGGCGTACGTCGACGCTCGCGCACTCGCCGTAGGGCGAGCTTCGCGAACAGGCGGGAAGGGTGATCCGCCTGCCCGACGAAGAACCGTGGGATGGCCCACCGGTCCGCGCGCCCACCCATCGAGACGGACAGGGCGTAGTCGTAGATGTCGCGGGCACGCTCGGTGACCTGTGGCGACAGGTCGCCGTACGGGTAGCAGAAGCCTGTGACCGGGGCATCGATCACCTCCTCCAGCACACGCTGGCTGCCTGCAAGTTGATCCGACAACTCCTCGGGAGACAGCGACGAACAGCGAACGTGCTGCATTCCGTGTGAGCCGACCTCGTGTCCGGCCTCGTGCGCTGCACGGACTTGCGCCTCATTCATCAAGGGGCGTGCCGGTGGCGGGTCCCACGAGTTCGTGTGGCCGAGGAGGCCGGCGACCGGGTAGACGGAGGCGGTGAAGCCAAATTCGGCAAGTATCGGCATAGCCTGCGTGACGAAGTCGGCGTAGCCGTCATCGAAGGTCAGACCGACTCGGCGACCGGGGTTGCCTGCCTGCAGAAGCTCGCGAACCGAGACCCCCCGCATACCCATCCTGCGCAGCAGGACGAATTGTTGACGCAGGCGATCCGGGGAGACCTGCACATCCATCGGATCCGCTTTGGTGTCCACGGCGTGGTACATCGCGATCGCCGCGAAGCTCATCGCCGGCCCCGATACACGCTACGGGGCACCCTTGCGAACACACCGCGCATGTAACGCCCCACCTCTCGCGACTCGGCCACTCCACCTGACATGGTGAGCCACCAGAAGACCACGGCAGACACCGTACCGCCCACGACGACCTGTGCGCCTGCGCACTTCGGTACGAGTCGACGGAGCAACCAGGCGACACCGGCGCCGCAACCATCGCCATGGATCAGCGCGAGGGTGAGGCGGGACAGTCCGCGAGCGTCGAAGAGGACCGCTCTTCGAGGATGCTCACCCAGCGGATGACTGCTGCGATCGTGATGCCCGCCGCGTTGCCCCGCTGACGGCCCCGACCTCCTCACGCACGAGGAGGGCTGATGAGAAGGCTGAAACGATCTCACGGTGTGGGAGACCAAGGCCCGTCGACCTCGCAGCCGGTGTCCTGGCATTCAGTTCGAGGAGGGCGCGGGCTGCCGCCTCGGGGTCGTGGTGGCCGGTGACATGACTCCGACCGGCCCGACCCTCGCCTGGCGTCGCACGCCGCAGGTCCTGACCCTTCTGGGGGCAGAGGCGGCCTAGGCAGACGGCGAGCGGCCGGCCCGCGTGCGAGCCGAGATCCGGTTCCAGCGGCGCTCGGTCACCTGGACGCGGGTTGACTCACGACGAGCACAGTCCTAGCCACCGGCCCAGACCAGCCTCGCCCCGAGGGTCCCCCGCACCCGAGCGCGAGGAGCCCTACTCAGCGCTGCCAGGCGCGCACGTAGTCGACCTGCTTGGTGGCGACGGTGCCGGGGTTCGGCGGGATCCGCGAGTACACGAACATGTCGACGATGATGTCGGTCATCCCCGTCGAGGTCGCTCCCGTGCTGCAGAGCTTGCGCCCGTCGATGTAGAAGTCGGTCCCGCTCGGGCGGATGTCCGCGCCGTAGGTGTGGAAGCCCTGGGTCGGGTTGAAGCCGAGGTTGCTCATGGTGCAACCACCACCGGCTCCCGAGTGCTGGCTGAGGTAGAGACGGCTCGGGTTGTCCGAGTAGTACTCGTAGACGTCGGTCTCGGTCCACCGGTTGTTGCCGTTGCTCTGCCAGGTCCAGAAGGCCGGCCAGAACCCCTTCTGGGACGGGAACTTGGCGCGGGTCTCCATGTAGCCGTAGCGGAAGGAGTAGCTCGGGCTCGAGGTGATCAGGCACGAGGACCAGTCGTAGTGGATGCCTGCGCGCGAGGTGATGTTGTCGGGCTTGGCCGTGATGGTCAGCAGGCCGTTGTCGACGCTGCAGTTGCGGCCCTGGTTCCACTCGAGCTGCTGGTTGCCCTTGTTGCCGTGGCCGGCGTCGGCCTCGGCCGAGGAGGTGTCGGCCCACTTGTTCCAGTCGACCGCGCTGCCGGAGAACTCGTCCTGGAAACGCAGGTTCCAGCTCCCGGTCGGACCGTGGGGGACCGGTGTGCTCGGCGGGGGCGGCGTCGTGGTCACCGGCGGCGGCGGGGTCTTCGTGACCGGCGGCGGGGTCGGCGTCGGGGTCGGCGTCGGCGTCGGGGTCGGCCTCGGCGTCGGGGTCGGGGTCGGGGTCGGGGTCGGGGTCGGCGGTCGGGGTCGGCGTCGGCGTGGTCTTCGGCGGCTTCCGGTACTTGACCCTGAGCTGCGGTGCGAGCCGCTGGGTGCTCTCGCGGGAGGCGAAGCTGGCCCAGCTCCCCCCGTGGACGGCGAGCTGCGTGCTCGACGCACCGAGGCTCGTCGTGGGGATCCCCATGCACACGCGCCGTTCCGCGCTCACGTTCCCGGACCAACGGCGTACCTCGGTCGTTGTGATGGGCCGTGTGCGCCAGGTGGTCCGTCCCGACCAGGGCCCTGGCACCGTCATGACCTTCAGCCGAGCGCGCGCGTCGCGCAGCGGCGTCAGGCAGAGCGCCACTGCCTCGACCTCGGCGCCGTCGGCGCCGTCGGGGCGGGGCGTCTCGAAGGAGAGCAGGCTCTGGGAGCCCCAGCCCACAGCGAGTCGTGCCGCGGACCCGAACGCGCGGTACGGGCGGGCCGCCCTGACGAAGGTGTCCTCCGAGGGGCGCGCCACCTGGACGATGGTCTCCGAGCTCGTGTCGGGCTCGACCGCATCGGCGCTGCTCGCGAGCGCGGACCCGAGCCCGGCAGCGAGTGACACGCTCAACGCGATCGCGCCGAAGCTTTTGTGAAGGCAGGCAGCAGCCACCATCGTCTCCTCCCAAAGACGTCAGGACGCCGCCGGCTTCCCTCCGGGCGATCGTCCGTCTGGGGACCAAAGTCCCCCGGTTCCCGAAGGATAGGAGGACCAAAGTCCCGTCGTTCAGAGAACGGGGACAGGGGTGGGATCAGGTCGAAAGTCTTTACTTTGCAGGCGGTGCGCCGTCGTCCGGGTGGTCGCCGACCGGTCGCGGGCCCCGGGGAGTGCGCGGGCGGCGTACGGCGCGGGAGGATGCGCGCATGCGCATCGTCGCGAGCACCACCGACCCCGGCCTGGTCACGCTGCCCTGGGCCCGGCCGCTCGAGCTGTGGGAGGACGAGCACGTGCTGCCGCTGGCCCGAGGCCTGTCCCGGCACGTGGTGCGGATCGTGCGGATCGGCTCGCAGACCTGCGCGGTCAAGGAGACCCAGGAGCCGATCGCGCTGCGGGAGTACCGCCTGCTCCGCGACCTGCAACGGCTGGCACTGCCGACCGTGCGGCCGATGGCGGTGGTGACCGGGCGCACCGACGCGGCCGGCGAGGAGCTGCCGAGCGCCCTGGTCACCGAGTTCCTTCCGCACTCGCTGCCCTACCGGGCGCTGTTCAGCCGCGGGGTGCGGGCGGAGAGCGTGCCCGCGCTGATCGACGCGCTGGTGGTGCTGCTGGTGCGACTGCACCTGACCGGCTTCTTCTGGGGCGACGTGTCGCTGTCCAACGTGCTCTTCCGACGCAGCGCGGGCGAGTTCGCGGCGTACCTCGTCGACGCCGAGACCGGTGAGCTGCAACCCTCGATCAGCGACGGGCAGCGCGGCCAGGACCTCACCGTGGCGACCGAGAACGTCTTCGCCGAGATGCTCGACCTCCAGGCCGGCGGCCTGCTCGACGAGGAGGTCGACGCCTTCGCCGTCGTCGACCGGCTTCAGGAGCGGTACGCCGCGCTCTGGGCCGAGCTCACCGACACCGAGGTGTTCACCACCGACGAGATGTGGCGCATCGAGCGCCGGGTCGAGCGGCTCAACGAGCTGGGCTTCGACGTCGACGAGCTCGACATCGTCGCCGACTGGGACGGCTCGCGGGTCGAGGTGCGGCCGCGGGTCGTCGAGGCCGGGCACCACCGCCGCGAGCTGCGCGGTCTCACCGGCCTGGACGTCGAGGAGGCGCAGGCCCGACGCCTGCTGAACGACCTCGCGGCCTTCACCGCCTCGACCGACGCCGGCGGCGAGGACCGCGCCGTCGTCGCCTCGATCTGGTTGAACGACGTCTTCGAGCCGGTCGTCGACACCGTGCCCGACCGGCTGCGCGGCCGGATGGAGCCCGCCGAGCTGTTCCACGAGGTGCTCGAGCACCGGTGGTTCCTCTCCGAGCGGGCCGGCCGACCCGTCGACCTCTTCGACACCGCGCGCGACTACGTCGAGCGCGAGCTGGTGAAGCGGCCCACCGCCACGCTCACGGCCGACGAGGCAGCCGGGGACGGCGACGCCGGGGTGTTGGTGACCCGCGTCGACGAGTGACCCACCGCCGCGACCGCTCGCTGCTGCTGTCCCGGACGAGGGACCTTGTCCCCGCAGCGGGATCGAGTGCCCTCTCGGCGGGAACTACCTGCCCTCTCGGCGGGAACTACCTGCCCTCTCGGCGGGGATTAAGTGCCCTCTCGGCGGGTCACCGGGTGGCGCGGCGCTGGGACACGGCGTACAGGCTGACCGAGGCGGCCACCCCGGCGTTGAGCGACTCCAGGCCCGAGGACATCGGGATCGAGACCAGCGCGTCGCAGGTCTCGGCGACCAGGCGGCCCAGGCCCTTGCCCTCGGAGCCAACGACGATCACGAGCGGGCCGTCGGCGAGCTCGAGGTCCGGCAGCGAGACGTCGCCGTCCGCGGCGAGCCCGACGACCATGCACCCCTCGTCCTGGAACTCCTTGAGCGCGCGCACCAGGTTGGTCGCCTGCGCGACGGGGATCCGGGCCGCGGCACCGGCGGAGGTCTTCCACGCCGACGCGGTCATGCCGGCGGCCCGACGCTCGGGGACGACGACGCCGTGGGCGCCGAAGCCGGCCGCCGAGCGCACGACGGCGCCCAGGTTGCGCGGGTCGGTGACCGAGTCCAGGGCCACGATCAGTGCCGGCTCCTTCACCTCGGCGGCGCGGTCGAGCAGGTCGCGGGGGTGGGCGTACTCGTAGGCCGGGATCTTCGCGGCCAGCCCCTGGTGCACGGCCCCGCGGGTGAGCCGGTCGAGCTCGGCCTTGGTGACCTCGAGCAGGGCGATGCCCGTGTCGGCCACGATCTGGAACGTCTCGCGCAGCCGTCCGTCCCGCTCAGCGCCCTCGGCGACGTACACCGTCTGCACCGGCACGCCCTCCCGAAGCGCCTCGACCACCGAGTTCCGGCCGGCGATCCACTCGTGGTCGCCGCCCCCCGGGCGGCCCTTGCCGGACGGGCGCCCGCCCCGGCCCGGGCTGCGCTGGTCGCCCTTGGCACCGGGAGCGCCGGTGAAGGCCTTGTGCGGCTTGCGGTCCTCGGCCTTGGGGGTGGGGCCGCGCCCCTCCAGGCCCTTGCGGCGGCGACCGCCGGAGCCGGCGGTGGGGTTGCCCTTGCCGGTCTTCTTGATCGCGCCGCGTCGGGACGAGTTGCCTGCCATCGGGAGTCCTCCGGTCGGTGCTGAGGTCGTGCGGGGGTGGAGTCGGTCAGGTCGCGGACAGCGACCACGCGGCGCCGCCGGGGGTGTCCAGCACCTCGATGCCGGCGTCCCGGATCCGGTCGCGGATCGCGTCGGCGGCGGCGTAGTCCTTGGCCGCGCGGGCCTGTGCGCGCTGCTCGAGCAGGGCGGAGACGAGGGCGTCGACGGCGTCGGTGAGCCGGGCCTCCTGGCCGCTGCCCGCCGAGCCACCCCAGGCGGGGTCGTCCGGGTCGCAGCCGAGCACCCCGAGCATGGCACGCACCGCGGCGACGGTGCCAGCGAGGTCGGCCCCGGCAGCGCCATCGGTGAGCTGCCGGTTGCCCTCGCGCACCACGTCGTACAGCGCACCGACGGCGGCCGGCGTGCCGAGGTCGTCGTCCATCGCGGCGACGAAGGCCTCGGGCAGCGCCGCCCGGTCGACCCCGACGGTGCCGGGGTGGCCCGCGGCGGCGGCCCGCTGCAGGAAGCCCTCGATCCGGCCGAAGCCGGCCGCGGCCTCGTCGAGCGCCTCGAAGCTGAACTCCATGTGCGAGCGGTAGTGCGCCGCGACGACGTAGAAGCGCAGCTCGACGCCGCGCACCCGCTCCAGCACGGCCGGCACCACCAGGGAGTTGCCGAGCGACTTGCTCATCTTCTCCCCGGCGGCGGTGATCCAGGCGTTGTGCAGCCAGTACGACGCGAAGTCGCGGCCGGCGGCCCGGCTCTGGGCCAGCTCGTTCTCGTGGTGGGGGAAGCGCAGGTCGAGCCCGCCGCCGTGGATGTCGAAGGCGTCGCCGAGGTACTTCCCGGCCATCGCCGAGCACTCGATGTGCCAGCCGGGTCGGCCGCGGCCCCACGGGCTGTTCCACGACGCGGTGGTCGGCTCGTCGGGCTTGGCGCCCTTCCACAGCGCGAAGTCGCGGGGGTCGCGCTTGCCGCGGGGGTCGGCGTCCTCGGCCGCCTCCATGTCCTCGACCCGCTGCCCCGACAGCGCGCCGTACGCCGGCCAGGAGGCGACGTCGAAGTAGACGTCGCCGGTGTCGTCGCCCGCGGCGTACGCGTGCCCGGCCTCGACCAGCTCGGCGATCAGGTCGAGCATCTCGGGCACGTGCCCGGTGGCCAGCGGCTCGTACGTCGGCGGCAGCACGTTGAGCAGGGCGTACGCCGCGTCGAGCTCGCGGCGCATCAGGTAGGCGTGGGCGTACCAGGGCCGCCCGGCCGCCTCGGCCTTGGTGAGGATCTTGTCGTCGATGTCGGTGACGTTGCGCACCAGCCCGACGTCGTAGCCGCTCGCCTCGAGCCAGCGCCGCAGCACGTCGAAGTCGATCGCGGACCGCACGTGACCCACGTGCGGCTCCGACTGCACGGTCAGCCCGCAGACGTAGACCCCGACCCGGCCCTCGTGGAGCGGGACGAAGTCGCGCACCGAGCGCGTCGCGGAGTCGTGGAGCCGGAGTGTCACCCGGGGAGTCTAACGACGGGCCGCGGGGCCTCCCGCGCCCGCCGGTGCGGCATCCTGGGCTCGTGATCACCCAGACCGACCGTCCTGGCCTGGGCGAGCGCACGGCCGCCGCCCTCGTGTTCGGCACCTCCGCCGCGGTGCTGGTCGTCGAGCTGGTCGCGCTCCGGCTGCTCGCGCCGTACCTCGGCCTGACCCTGGAGACGAGCACCGTCGTCATCGGCATCGCCCTGACCGCGATCGCGGCCGGTTCGTGGGTCGGCGGCCGCCTGGCCGACACCGTGCCGGCTCGCAGCCTGCTCGGGCCCGCGATCGGTGTCTCGGGTGCCGTGGTGGCGGTGACCCCGCTCCTGGTCCGCTCGACGGCCGAGGCGGCGCCCGCCGTGCTCATGCTCGTCGCCGCGATGACGATCCTGGTGCCGGGTGCCCTGCTGTCGGCGGTCACCCCGATCGTGACCACCCTGCGGCTGACCAACCTCGAGCAGACGGGCACCGTCGTCGGCCGGCTGTCCGGCATCGCCACCGCCGGGGCGATCGTGGGCACGGTGGTCACCGGCTTCGTGCTGATCTCCCGCGTGCCGGTCAGCGGCATCATGGTCGGCCTCGGCGTGGCACTGCTCGTGACCGCGCTCGCCGTGCAGACCGGCGTCGCCGGCTGGACCCGACGCTCCCGCGCCGCCGTCGTCGTCGCGGTGGTCGTCGGCGGCCTCGGCACCGTGGTCGCCCCCGGCGGTTGCGACGTCGAGACGATCTACCACTGCGCGGGGTCGAGCCCGACCCGACGCTGACCAGCGGGCGCACTGCTGCTGCTCGACGGGCTGCGCCACTCCTACGTCGACCTCGGCGACCCGACGCAACCTGGAGTTCCCCTACGTCCAGTCGATCGCCGCCCTGATCGACTCGCCTACCCGGCGGGCAGGCCGCTGCGCACGCCACCACCTCGGCGCCGGGGGCTCACGGTGCCGCGCTACCTCGACGTGGTGCGTCCCGGCACGACGAGCACTGTCTCGGAGATCGACGGCGGGGTCGTGCGCGTCGACCGCGAGCAGCTCGGCTTCGAGACCGGCGACGCCATCGAGGTGCGCGTCGAGGACGCCCGCCTCGGTCTCGAGCGAGCTCCCCGACGACAGCCGCGACCTGGTCGTCGGCGACGCCTTCGGCGGCGTCACCGTGCCGTGGCACCTGACCACCCAGGAGGCGATGACCGAGGTGCGCTCGGGTGCTGGCCCCGACGGCCTCTACGTCATGAACCTGATCGACCGCGGCCCCCTCGCCTTCGCCCGGGCCGAGGTCGCCACCCTGGCCGACAGTCTTCGACCACGTGCTGTTGCCTCGCCGCCCGCGGCCTTCCATCGATGACGGCGGCAACCTGGTCGTCGTGGCCGGCGACCGGCCGTGGACGTGGACGCGCTCGCCGCCCGGCTCGCCGAGCGCGCCACCGGGTACGACGTGCTGACTGCCGGACGGCGCTCGAGGGCTGGGTCGGCGACGCCGCGGTGCTCACCGACGACCTCGCCCCGGTCGACCAGCTGCTGACGCCGTACGGCGCCTGACCCGGCCTACTCGCAGGCGACCCCGTCGTCGTCGCCGTCGAGGGCGCTGGCGTAGCCCCGCTCGCCCCGTCGCAGCGGGGCCGCGCCGGCGGCCCGGGCCTCGTCGCAGCTGGCGTACGCCGTCGACCGGCCGGGGTCGTCCGACCGGGAGCAGGACGGTCCGGCGTGGCGTCCGCGCGCGGCACCGGCTGCCCCGGGCAGCCGGCGAGCACCCGGCGTACGGCGTCGGCCTCCGCCGGGGTGACCCACAGCGCGTAGGTGTCCTTCACCGCAACCTGCCGGGCGACGTAGGCGCACCGGAACGCCGTGCGCGGCGGCAGCCAGGTCGCGGCGTCGCCGTCGCCCTTCTGCCGGTTGGCCGAGGCGTCGACGGCCAACAGGTTGAGCGGGTCGTTCGCGTACGCCGCGCGGGTCGCGTCGCTCCAGGCGAACGCGCCGGTGACCCAGGCGTTGCCCAGCGCCACCACGTGGTCGACGTCGATCGCACCGGCGTCGGGGTAGCGGTAGGCGATGACGTCGCCGGTGTAGGGGTCGTCGAGCACCCCGGCGAGGACCTTGCAGCCACGGGTGCCGGGCTTCGTCTCGAGCGCCGCCAGCGTCGCCGCCGAGCACGTCGTTGCGGGTGTCGCACCCGTTGCGGTCGACGTCGAGCCAGGGTTGACCGAAGAGGTCGCGGTCGTAGCCGGTCAGGGGTGCTCGACCCTTGACCTCCAGGCCGTCGAGCACGGCGAGCGCGGTGGCTCGTGCGCCCGGCGAGGGGCTTGCGGGGACCTCCCGGGTCACCGAGGGCGCGGGGGCCGCGGGGAGCGCGGTCGCACCCGGGGTCCTCGACGCGGACGGGGCGCCCGCTCGCGTCGCCGGGGCGGCCGGGTCTGACGGGGTCTCCAGCGGGACGCCGCAGGAGACGGTCAGCGCGAGGACCGCCGCGAGCCAGGTCAGCGGGGCCCAGGTGGCCCAGGGAGTCCCGGGGGCACCGGGGGCGCAGGTCGCACGGCGGGTCGGTGGCACGGTCCTCCGGGGGTGGGGACCCACCGGTGCACGTCCGGCCGGTCGCGGTGATCACGAGTCAGGCGGGCCCCATCCTGCCCACCGTCTCCGACATCGTGCGACGACGCGCCCTCGCGGGCCCCGGGTGACGCGGTGGCCAGGCAGACGGCCGCTGGTCCGGGCCGGCCGACTTCGCCGCATGCAGCGCCCGGGGCACCGTCGCGCGCCGCGGGCCCTGCGCATCGGCACCCGCGGCATGCTGCGCGGCGGCCCGCTCCCCGCGGCGTCCGGGCACGTGCGGGTGCTCCGCGGCTCCACCGCCGGCGGCGACGTCGTGGTCAACGACCCCGCGGCCGCCCGCACCCGCGGCGTGCGCCGGCTCTACGACCGCGGCCGGCTCGAGGACGCCTGGCTGTCCGGCTCCGGCGGCCGGGCGTACGTCGCGGCGGCACGCGGCACGCGGCATGCGGCCGCCCTGAGGCCGACAAACCCGCGAGTCAGGCGGGGTGGCACGGGGTGCACGGGTCAGGCGCGGGCGATGAAGATCCGCTCGTCCCAGCCGGTGGCGCCGCCCGGGTAGACGTCGGCCTTCACCGGCGTCTGGGTGTAGCCGGACTCGTCGGTGGCCCGCACCCGCAGCGTGTGCTCGCCCGCGGCGAGGTCGACCGACCCCGCCCACTGCACCCAGGTGTCCAGGTTGGGCACCCGGGCCAGGGTGGCCTCGGTCCAGGGGCCGCCGTCGAGCTGGTACTCGACCGCCGCGATGCCGGTCTGCTGCGCCCACGCGACGCCGCCGACGCGCACGGCGCCGACGCCGAAGTCCTCGCCGTAGCGGGGCACGTCGATGCGCGACATCGTCTTCACCGGCCCGCGCTCGGTCCAGCCGCGCTCGGTCCAGAAGGCCTGGAACCTGTCGAAGCGGGTGACCTCGATGTCGGTGATCCACTTGGTCGCGGAGACGTAGCCGAAGAGGCCGGGCACGATCATCCGCACCGGGAAGCCGTGCTCGACCGGCAGCGGCTCGCCGTTCATCGCGATCGCCAGCATCGCGTTGCGGTCGTCGGTGAGCGCCTCGAGCGGGGTGCCGCAGGTCCAGCCGTCCTGGGAGGTCTGCAGCACGGCGTCGGCGTCGGACGAGACGCCGAGCCGGGCCAGGATCGGGGCGATGCGTACGCCGGACCACCAGGCGTTGCCGATCAGGTCGCCGCCGACCTCGTTGGAGACGCAGCAGATCGTCGTCCAGTCCTCGACGAGGTCGCCTCGACGCAGGTCGTCGTAGGTGAGCACGACCTCGCGGTCGACCATGCCGTGGATGCGGAGCTGCCAGTCGGCGATCGAGACGTCGGGCAGCACGATCGCGGTGTCGATCCGGTAGAACGCGTCGTTCGACACGCGCCACGGCGTGACCCCTGCGACCCCGACCTCGACGCCGGCGGGCACGGTGCCGCGGGTGACGCCGGGCAGGCTCAGCGCCTGACGCACCCGGCGGGTCTGCGAGCGGCCGCTGGCCGCCATCTGGCCCCCGACGCCGACGACCGCACCCAGGAGCACCGCCAGCCCCACCCGGGACAGGAAACGGCGTCGCGTCAGCGCCGGCTCGTGGCCCTCCCAGCGCGCCTGCAGCAGCGGACGGGTCAGCAGCTCGAGCACGACCACCCAGGTCACGAAGCCGAGCAGCACGGGCATCAGGTCGCGCACACCGGCCCCCCGGCCGCCCAGCACGGCGGCCGCGGCGAGCAGGGCCAGCACCACGAGCACGAGCAGCGAGGCGGTGCGCCGGGTGCGGGCGAGGAGTCCGGCGTACGCCGTGGCCAGCAGCGCGACCACGGTGATGCCGGCGACGAGGAACGGCTTGTCGTTCTGCCCCACCAGCGCGATCAGCGCCTCGGCCACCGGGCCGGGGGTGACGTCGACGACCCGCTCGGCCATCGCCTGCACCGGGTCCACCCGCGAGCTCAGCAGGCTGGTCGACCAGCGGGCCGCCAGCAGGCCCAGGACGCCGGCGAGCAGACCGGCGAGCAGCCACATCCAGTCCGGTGAGCTCCCGACGGTCGGCGGTGCGGACCGCGGCCCCGGACCGGCGGTGGGTGTCTCGGTGGTCGTCTCCACGTCTCCAGTGTGTCCGGCCATGTGTGAGGTTCGCACCGATCGGGCCTCCGGCTTGGCCTGCGGGCCGGGCGTGACGGCATCATGCCGGGGTGAGCATCCCGCGGATCGGCCTCGGCACCGACGTCCACCGGCTCGAGCCCGGGGTGCCGATGCACCTCGCCGGGCTCCCCTGGCCCGACGAGCCCGCCGGCCTGGTCGGGCACTCCGACGGCGACGTCGCCGCGCACGCGCTGTGCGACGCCCTGCTGTCGGCGGCCGGCCTCGGCGACCTGGGCAGCAACTTCGGCACCAGCGAGCCGCGGTGGGCGGGGGCCAGCGGGGTCGCCCTGCTCACCGAGACGGTGCGCCGGGTGACCGGGGCCGGCTTCGAGGTCGGCAACGTCGCGGTGCAGGTCGTCGGCGCCCGTCCCCGCCTCGGCGCACGCCGTGAGGAGGCGCAGGCCGTGCTCGCCGCCGCCGTCGGGGCGCCGGTGTCGCTCTCCGCCACCACCACCGACGGGCTCGGGCTCACCGGCCGGGGCGAGGGCGTGGCCGCGGTCGCGACCGCCCTGGTCGTCCCGACCGGGTGAGCGACCTCCGCGCCGCGGCCGTGGTGCTCGCGGGCGGCTCCGGCAGCCGGGTCGGGCCCGGGCGCAACAAGGTCCTGCTCGACCTGGCCGGCCTGCCGGTCGTCGCCCACTCGCTGCGCCGGGTGGCCGCGCTGACCGCCGTACGCCGGGTGGTCGTGGTCGCCCGCGCGGCCGACCTGGCCGAGCTCACCGCCCTGGCCGCCGCGCACGCCCCCGGTGCCCAGGTGGTGGTGGGCGGAGCGAGCCGACCGGACTCCGAGCGCGCCGCCTTCGCCCTGCTCGCCGACGACGTGGCCGCCGGACGGCTCGACGTGGTGGCCGTGCACGACGCCGCCCGCCCGCTGGCCGACGCCGACCTCTGGGGCCGGGTGCTGGTGGCCGCCGCCGAGCACGGCGGGGCGGTGCCGGTGCACGACCCGGGCCCGCTGCTCGACGGGGACCGGGTGCGGCGCGACCTCGTCGGCGTCGCCACCCCGCAGGCGTTCCGGGCGGGGCCGCTGCTGGCGGCGTACGACGCGGCCCGCGCGGAGGGTTTCCAGGGCACCGACACCGCGTCGTACCTGGAGCACCACGGCGTCGGCGGCGTGCGGGTGGCCGCGGTGGCGTCGACCTCGCCGAACCTCAAGATCACCTGGCCCGGCGACCTCGTCGCGGCCGCGCGCCTCCTCGGCTGAGTCGGGACCGCGCGGGTCAGGCGTGCGGGTCAGGCGTGCGTGCGCGCGGCCGACTCCGGCACGTCGTACGCGGTCCACGCGCCGCTCCGCACGAGCACCGACGCCAGCACCGACGCGTCGGGCAGGAAGTCCGCGGGCGGCCCGGGGTCCGGGGCGAGGCCGGCCGGCACCACGAGCGGCGAGGCCAGGGTGCGCAACCGGTCCCGTGCGACCGTGGCGCCCACGGTGCCACGGTGCAGCTCCTTGACGGTGTCGGTGGTGGGACGGGTGCCGAGCACGGCCAGGCCGCGCTCCCGGGCCCGGGCGAGCACCGCGGCGGCCAGGTCGGGCGTGACGCCCGGGCAGTGCGGGTCCAGCGCCACGACGTCCCGGTCGTGGGCGCCGACGGCCTCGGCCCACGAGGCGACCACGCGGCCGCCGAGGTGCGCGGCCACCGCCGCGGCGAGGTCGGCGGCGGGGCGGGCCGCAGCGGCCGGGGCAGCAGGCGCAGCAGGCGCAGCAGGGGCCTGCCCGCGCAGCGGCGCGAGCGGGGCCAGCACGAGCACGACGACGGCGGGCGGCGCCGTGTCAGGGGTCCGGGAACGCGACGAGGCCCCCGGCGGACTGCCGGGGGCCTCGTCGGTCGGACGGTCGTTCAGGAAGCCAGGACTTCGTCCAGGAGGGCTTCGGCCTTGTCCTCGTTGGTGGACTCGGCCAGCGCCAGCTCCGAGACCAGGATCTGGCGTGCCTTGGCGAGCATGCGCTTCTCGCCGGCCGACAGGCCACGGTCCCGCTCACGACGCCAGAGGTCGCGGACGACCTCGGACACCTTGTTGACGTCGCCGGAGTGGAGCTTCTCGAGGTTCGCCTTGTAGCGACGCGACCAGTTGGTCGGCTCCTCGGTGTGCGCGGCCCGAAGGATGTCGAACACCTTCTCCAGGCCCGCCTTGTCGACGACGTCTCGGACGCCGACCAGGTCGAGGTTGCACGCCGGCACCCGGACCACGAGGTCCTGCTGGGCGACGATCCTCAGGACGAGATACTGCCGGTCTTCCCCCTTGATCTGCCGCATTTCGATGTCTTCGATGACTGCGGCGCCATGATTCGGATAGACGACCGTTTCACCCACGGAAAATGTCATGCACGTACCCCTTTCGCGTGACTAGTCTAACACGTCGCCCGGGGTGCCCTGACTGCGTCCCTGCAGGTCAGCGGCATGCTCAGGGCTTGACAGACGGCTCGACCGTGTGGTGCGGCCCGGCTGCTCGTGGCAGCACCGGCCCGTCGTCGCCCTGATCCTCCCGGCGGAACGGCTGGCCCGATCGGGTCAGCCCGGCTCAGGACTTTCGTCCCGGTTCCTGGGGATCGGCGATCCTCACGAACGGAATCTGCGGCCAGGGAGGGGGGCTCAACGGGGTGCGGACAGGGATACTGCCGCCCATGACGTCCTCCAGCACCACGGAGTCCTCGGGTGGCAAGCGTGCTGCCGCGCGCTCCCAGTCGTCCCCGTTGTCCCTGCTCACCGGCCTGTTCCAGCGCAGCGGGCACCGCGCGCCGGACTCCAGCGAGGAGAACACCCGCTACCGCGAGCACAGCCAGCTCATGGGCCTGGTCGAGGCGGCGCACGTCGTCCCGGCCGCCGCGATGACGCTGGGGGTCGTGCTCGTCGCAGCGGTCTCCGGGCGCAGCCTGCTCGGGGTGCTGGTGGCGGGCGCGGCCGTGCTGGTCGGCCAGCTGTTCCTCGGGATCCTCAACGACGTGGTCGACCGGCACCGCGACCGCGAGGTCGAGCGCGAGGGCAAGCCGATCGCCGACCAGCGCCTGCTGCTCGGCAACGCGACGTACGCCTTGGCGGTGCTGGCGCTCCTCCTGGTGCCGCTCTCGCTGGCCAACGGCACCCTCGCAGGACTGCTGCACCTGGGGTTCGTCGTGCTCGGCGTCTACTCCACGATGCGGATGCTGGTGCGCGGCGGCGTGCTCTCCCCCGTCCCGTGGGCGCTCTCGTTCGGCATGCTCGCCTTCTTCCTCGCGTACGGCGGCGTGGGCGGTGGCCTGCACGGCGACGCCCCGCGCGGCTCGGTGGTCGTGCTCGCGATGCTGCTGGGGGTCGGGGTGCACTTCCTGCGCGCGCTGCCCGACCTGGTGCAGGACAACCGCACGGGGGTGCGGCATCTCCCGCTGCGCCTGGCGCTCAGGCTGGGCGCCCCGCGCCTGCTCCTCGGCACCGTCGTCGTGCTGGTCCTGGTCGGTGCCGGACTGATCGCCGTGCTCCTCGGTGCCGGGCTCACCGCAGGCCCGTGACCCACCTGCTCGCCGGCGGCGCACCGCGTAGCCGCTACGCTGGTCCGGCCGGATCCGACCGTGCCCGAAAGGACCTGTGACCCCTGTGCCCCCGTCCCACCGTCGGACCCTCCGCCGCGGTCTCGCCGCGACCGCCCTGGTGGCCGTGTCCCCCGCGCTCGTCTCGTGCGGCTTCGACCCGCAGACGAACCGGACCTACCAGCCCGCGATCGGCATGAGCCTCCGTGAGTCGCAGGTCGACGTCCTCGGCGCGACCGTCGTGGCCGACGACACCGGCTCGGGCCGCTTCGTCGCGACCTTCGTCAACAACGCCGCGGCGAGGCCCGACCGGGTGGTCGGCATCAGCGGTGCCGGCAAGGACACCGGCGTCCAGGTCCAGGCGAGCTCCGCGATCGATCTCGCCCCGGGCGGCCTGGTCAACCTCGCCACCGACGGCGAGCCCCCGGTCCTGATCACCGGCCCGGCGATCAGGCCGGGCTACCTGGTCAACCTGCGCTACGACTTCGCCCGGGCCGACTCGGTGACCTTCCAGGCCATCGTGGTCGCGCCGTTCGACCAGTACGCCGACCTGGGGCCCGGATCGGTCTCCACGACCTTCACCGACCCGACCTCCCCGGAGTCGCCGTCGCCGTCCCCCTCGGGCTCCCCCTCCGCGTCACCCAGCGAGTCACCGTCCGCGAGCCCCTCGGAAGGCTGAAGTGCCATGACCTCGACGCTCGTCCTGCTCCGCCACGGCGAGAGCGACTGGAACGCCAAGAACCTCTTCACCGGCTGGGTCGACGTCGACCTGACCGAGAAGGGCGCGGCGAGGCGCGAGCGCGGCGGCGAGCTGCTCGCCGAGGAGCGGGCCTGCTGCCCGACGTGTGCACACCTCGGTGCTGCGCCGGGCGATCCGCACCGCCAGCTGGCGCTGGACGCCGTGCGACCGGCACTGGATCCCGGTGCGCCGGCACTGGCGGCTCAACGAGCGGCACTACGGCGCCCTGCAGGGCAAGAACAAGAGCAGACCCTGCGAGCAGTACGGCGAGGAGCAGTTCATGCTCTGGCGCCGCTCGTACGACACCCCGCCGCCGCCGATCGACGACGACGACGAGTTCGCCAGTTCGGCGACCCGCGGTACGCGGAGCTGCCGCCCGAGCTGATGCCGCGCACCGAGTGCCTCAGGACGTCGTGACCGGATGCTGCCCTACTGGTACGACGCGATCGTGCCGGACCTGCGGGCCGGCAAGGGGTGCTGCGTGGCCGCGCACGGCAACTCGCTGCGCGCCCTGGTCAAGCACCTCGACGACATCTCCGACGAGGCGATCGCCGAGCTGAACATCCCCACCGGCATCCCGCTGCGTCTACGACCTCGACGCGCAACTGCGCCCGGTCGACCCGGGCGGCACGTACCTCGACCCGGACGCCGCGAAGGACGCCGCCGCCGCGGTCGCCAACCAGGGCCGCTGACGCAGCTCGACACGGGGTCGGCCGGCTCAGGTGCGGGGCCTGCCTCGGAGCGGTCGGCGTCGGCGCGCTCGCCGGTGACCAGGTAGACCACCCGCCGGGCGATCGACCGCGTGGTCGGCGAACCGCTCGTAGTAGCGGCCGAGCAGCGTGACGTCGATCGCGGGCTCCACCCCGTGCGGCCAGTCGGTCGTCGAGCACGTCCGAAGGTGCGGCGGTGCAGCTCGTCCATCGCGTCGTCGTCGCGACGAGCTCGCGGGCCGCCTCGACGTCGCGGTGGGCGATGACTCAGCGCGACCTTGCCGGCCATCCGCTCGGCGATGCGGCCCATCTCGATGGTCTGGGCCAGCGCTCCGGCACGGCCGGGTCGGGCACGCGCAGCCGGGCGATCTTGGCGACGTGCACCGACAGGTCGCCCATCCGCTCCAGCTCGGAGACCATCCGCAGGCCGGCGACGAGGGTGCGCAGGTCGGTCGCGACCGGCTGCTGCAGGCTCATCAGCTCGAACGAGGTCTGCTCGATCTTCTCCCGGCATCTCGTCGATCGCGGCGTCACCGCTGATCACGCCCTCGGCCAGCGTCGCGTCGCCCTGGAGCAGCGCCTCGGTCGCGCGGGCGACGGCCGTCTGCACCATCTCGGCCATGTCGACCAGGCCGTCGACGACGGAGTCGAGCTGTTCGTGGAAGGCATCGCGCATGCCGCACACCTTACGGATCCGCGCGGGGACAGGACCCGACAGGCGCGTGAACGCGGGATGAACAGACCAGGGACGACCGCGCGCGCGGTCGTGGGGACCGCGTGGGCGGTCGTCAGTGTTCACGACGTGGACACCCGAGCCGGCGCTGCTCGTCGCGCTGCTCGGCGCGGTCGTGGGCGCGGGCCTGGTGCTGGCGTGGCTGCACCCCCCCGGGCGACGACGCGAGGACCCCGCCGTGCGGGAGGACGCCGTACGCGCGGGCATGACCAGCGTGCTCGACGTGCTGCGCTCGTCGCCGGTGCTGCTGGACCGCAAGGACCACGTCGTGCAGGCGCCCGCCGCGGCGTACTCGCAGGGTCTCGTCCGCAACCGACGGATCGCCGCACCCGAGATCGAGGAGCTGGTGCGCCGGGTGCGCGAGGACGGCGAGCCACGGGAGACCGAGGTCGAGCTGTCCGGCCCCGGGCTGTCGTCCCGCGTGGTGGCGGCCCGGGTCGGCCGGCTCGACTCCGACCAGGTGCTGGTGCTCACCGAGGACCGCACCCAGGAGCGCCGGGTCGAGGCCGTCGCGGCGCGACTTCGTCGCCAACGTGAGCCACGAGCTGAAGACCCCGGTCGGGGCGATCCGGCTGCTCGCCGAGGCGGTGCGCGAGGCCAGCCGACGACCCCGAGGCGGTGCAGCGGTTCGCCGGGCGGATGCAGCACGAGGCGACCGGCTCAGCGCGCTGGTGCAACAGATCATCGAGCTGTCCCGGCTGCAGGGCGGACGACCCGCTCGCGACGCCCGACCCGGTCGACGTCGACCGGGTGCTCGCCGAGGTGATCGACCGACAGCACCATCGACGCCCAGGCCGCAGGAGATCGTCGTCGCGCACGGCGGCGAGCACCGAGCCTGCAGGTGCTCGGCAGCGACGGACCAGCTCGGCACTGGCGGTGGCAACCTGGTGGACAACGCGATCAACTACTCGCCCCGACGGCCCGCGTGTCGCCGTCGCCGCCCGGGCGCGGGGCGACCTCGTCGAGATCGCGTCACCGACCAGGGCATCGGCATCCCCGGCGGCGAGCTCGACCGCATCTTCGAGCGCTTCTACCGGGTCGACCCGGCGCGGTCCCGCTCCACCGGCGGCACCGGGCTCGGCCTGCCATCGTCAAGCACGTCGCCGCCAACCACGGCGGCGAGGTGCGCGGTGTGGAGCGCGGAGGGCGGGGGTCGACGTTCACCCTCGCCTGCCGCCGTCCCCCGCTCCGACGCACCGTGAGGAGGCGGTCCGTGACCCGCGTGCTGGTCGTCGAGGACGAGGAGTCGCTACAGCGACGCGCTGTCCTACATGCTGCGCAAGGAGGGGTTCGAGGTCGCGATCGCCGCCGACCGGGCCGGACGCCCTCGACCGAGTTCGACCGCGACGGCGCCGACATCGTGCTGCTCGACCTGATGCTGCCCGGCGTGCCCGGCACGGAGGTGTGCCGCCAGCTCCGCGCCAGCCTCCACGTGCCGGTGATCATGGTCACCGCCAAGGACAGCGAGATCGACAAGGTGGTCGGGCTGGAGCTCGGCGCCGACGACTACGTGACCAAGCCGTACTCCCCGCGCGAGCTGGTCGCCCGGATCCGCGCGGTGCTGCGCCGCGGCGGCGAGCCGGACCTCGTGCCCGACGCTGCTCGAGGCCGGCCCGGTGCGGATGGACGTCGAGCGGCACGTCGTGACCGTGCGACGGCGGCGACATCCGCCTGCCGCTCAAGGAGTTCGAGCTGCTCGAGATGTTCCTGCGCAACGCCGGCCGGGTGCTCACCCGCGGCCAGCTCATCGACCGGGTGTGGGGGGCCGACTACGTGGGCGACACCAAGACCCTCGACGTGCACGTGAAGCGGCTGCGCGCCAAGATCGAGGCGGAGCCCGGCGAGCCCCGCCAGCTCGTCACGGTGCGGGGGCTGGGCTACAAGTTCGAGCCCTGAGGGGCAGGACGACGTCGTCACCGGCCCGGTCCGAGGTCCTGCTCCGTCCCCTGTCACCGGCCGGGGCGTCGGGTCTGCGATCGCGTGAGGCCCGGGCGCGCCCGCTCGACCGCGCGCCCGGCGCGGTCACGGGCTGGGGTCACCGGTGACCGCGCGGGTCCCGCGGCGCTGAGGGCCTGTTCGGCGGAGTCGCCGGGGGGCGACAGCGGCAAACTGGCACTTGCAGCGGGAAGGTTCCCGCTGCAAGTGCCAGAACACCACGTTGACGTGGTAATCAGGCAGGGGGCTCGTCGTCGCGCTCGAGCCACCCACGGAAGGCCTCGAGGTTGTGGGTGGGCTCGCCGCGCAGCTTGCGCCACTCCCACTCCTTGCGGATCGAGGTGGCGAACCCGAGCTCGAGGATCGTGTTGAACGAGCTGTCGGCGTACTCCAGCACAGAGCCGAAGAGGCGGTCGATGCCGTCCGCGCCGACCACCTCGAGCGGGAGCCGGCCGTCGAGGTAGATGTCGCCGGCGTGGTCGAGGGCGAACGACACCGCGTACAGCCGCAGGTTGCGCTCGAGCAGCCAGCGGTAGACGGCCTCGTGGTTCTCGTCGGGCTGGCGGCACACGAAGGCGTGCACGGCCAGGGCGTGCGCGCCGACGTCGAGGCGCACGGGGGTCTGCAGCTTCTTCTCGCCGGGGAGCTCGACGGTGAAGACGCCCGTCGAGATCTCCTTCCAGCTCAGCTCGCTGGCCTCGAGGTAGTCGCGCAGGGCGGCCGCGGCGACGGCAGCCTGCTCGGACAGGGGCTGCTCGGGGGTCTGGGTCATGACGCCGCTCCGGTCAGGTCGTGGCGCAGGTGGGCCTGCGCCTGGCGGTACAGGTCAAGGGTCGCACCGGCCGTGCGCTCCCAGCCGAAGGCCGCCGCGTGGCTGACCGCCGCCGCGCCCATCTGGCCGCGCAGCGCCGGCGCCTCGACGAGGCGGGCGATGGCGCGGGCGTAGTCGTCGGGGTCGTGGCCGTCGACCAGGATGCCGCTGACCCCGTCGCGCACGGCGGTGGGGAGCCCGCCGACGGCGGAGGCGACGACCGGCGTGCCCGCGGCCTGCGCCTCGACGGCGACCAGCCCGAAGGACTCGTTGTACGACGGCACGCAGACCAGCGTGGCGGCGGCGTACCAGTCGACGAGGCGCCGGCGGTCCACCGGCGGCACGAAGCGGACGACGTCGGCGATGCCGAGCGAGTCGGCCAGCGCGCGGAGCCGGGCGGGGTGCTCCAGCGAGGTGCCCGACCCTCCCCCGACCACGGGCACGACGAGGCGGCTGCGCAGCGACGGGTCGCGCTCGACCAGGCGGGCCGCGGCCCGGAGCAGCACGTCGGGCGCCTTGAGCGGCTGGATCCGGCCGACGAAGAGCAGCACCACCGCGTCGCGCGGCAGGCCGAGCCGGTCGCGGGCGCCGTCCATGCTGCGCGGGCGGAACTGCACGAGGTCCACGCCCGGGTGCACGACCTCGACCCGGGCGGGGTCGGCGTCGTAGAGCCCGATCAGCTGCTTGGCCTCCTCGTCGGTGTTGGCGACCAGCATGTCGGCCGCGCGCACCACCTGCTCCTCGCCGATCACCCGCGCGGTCGGCTCCGGGGTGTCCCCGACGGCGAGCGCCTCGTTCTTCACCTTGGCCATCGTGTGCATCGCGTGCACGAGCGGCACGCCCCACCGGTCGCGGGCGAGCGCGCCCACCTGGCCGGAGAGCCAGTAGTGGCTGTGCACGGCGTCGTAGTGCCCGCGCGGGTGCCGGGCCTCGGTGCGCAGCAGCTCGCGGGCGAAGGCGCACATCTGGGCGGGCAGCTCGGCCTTGGTCAGGCCCTCGTACGGCCCCGCCGACAGGTGGCGTACGACGACGCCGGGAGCCGCCTGCACCACGGTCGGCAGCGCCGAGCTGGTGGCGCGCGTGAAGACGTCGACCTCGACGTCGTGCTGCGCCAGCCGCTTGGCCAGCTCGAGCACGTAGACGTTCATGCCGCCGGCGTCACCGGTGCCGGGCTGCTCCAGGGGCGAGGTGTGCAGGCTGACCATGGCCACCCGACGTACGTCGGGACGCTCGATGTGGTGCACGGACTCTCCCTCGCGCGGGTGGACGCTGTCGGGCCGTGTCGGAGCGGGCCCCGAGACCCTCAACACCGGTCCAGTCTGCTCTATGCCCGGTGAGGGCGCGTCCGAGACGGGGAACGGTCAGCCGACGCCCCCGGCCACCGCGGTGACCCCGCGCCGTCGCCGCAGCGAGAGCAGGCCGAGCGCGAGGGCGGGCACGCCGCCGACCACCAGCGCGATCGCGGTGCCGGTGTTGGTGTCCACGCCCACGACGCCGCGCAGCAGGGTGAGCGCGACGACCCAGATCAGCACGACGCCGACGGCCAGGGTGAAGGCGATCGCCACCCGGGCCTCGAGCGCCGCCGACGGGTCGAGGGCGAGCCCGCTGATCACCACCGCGACGAAGAGCACCAGCAGGCCCAGGTAGATGAGCGGGTTCTGCATCGTGCCGTCGGTGAGGACGATCAGCACGGCCGCCGCGAGCCACATGACGCCGCCGAGCAGCGCGGCCCCGGCGCCGACCCGGCCGACCCAGGGAGCGGCCAGCACGTCCTCCGGAGACTCCGCGGAGTGCGAGGACGTCCGGTGGCTGGGCTGGTCGGGGGTTGACGTCATGGGGGGCATCCTGCCCGACCGCACCGACGGCACGCGGACCCGAGGCCGGTCACAGCCCCTCAGCGGTCGCGCAGGGCGGTGCTGGTCTCGGCGAAGACGCCCCCGGGCCCGTAGGACCGCATGCCGGAGAGCTGGAGCCGGGTCTCGCGCGCCAGCCGGGCCGGCCCCCGGCGGAGCTCCGCCGGCAGCGGCACCTGGCACTCCGCGCCCCAGCACTCGCGGTTGTCGATCGCGAGGGTGCGCAACCGTCCCTCCACCCCGGCGTAGGACGGGTCGCGCGCCAGGTTGGCGAGCTCGTCGGGGTCCGCGTCGAGGTCGTAGAGCGTCGCCGAGCCGTCGCGGAACAGCGAGTAGCTCCACTGCGGCGTACGCAGCCCGATGCCGTCGCGGCCGTCGTCGAAGACGCGGCGCAGCCCGGGGGCGGTGGTCATCGGGTAGTCGCGGGAGACGCCGGAGTAGAGCACGAGCGAGTCCCAGCCCTGGTCGCCCTGCTCGATCGTGGTGCGCAGGGAGCGGCCGTCGACCGGGTAGTGGAAGTTCTCCGCCGCCCCGGCGTAGTCGGCGATCGTCGCGGTGACGTCGACGGTGGTGACCGGGTCGTAGCGCAGCTCGCCGCGGGGGATGCCGGGGCCGGCCACGAGGAACGGCACCCGCAGCGCGGGCTCCTGCGGCTTGTTCTTGGACGGCGGCTGGCGGTGCTCGCCGATCAGGTAGCCGTTGTCGGAGGTGAACATCAGGATCGTGTCGTCGAGCTCGCCGGTCTCGCGCAGCTGCTGCACGGTCGCCTGCAGCTGGCGGTCGAGCACGGTGAGCGCCTCGCCGCGCTGGCGGGCGACCTCGAGCAGGCCCTTCTGCTGGCTCTGCGTCAGCGCGGTGCGCTGCAGCCAGGCCGGCTGGTCGCTCATGTCGGGCTCGGGGTCCGACGCGTCGGCGGGGATGCCGGGCGCGTGCGGCGTGGTGTCGTCCCAGATGCCGCGCACCCGCGGCGGCCGCGCGACGGTGGCGTAGCGGAAACGCTCGCCCCGGGCGTTGACCACGTCGCAGGGGTCGTCGGCCTCGCACCGGGGTGCCCCGAAGTGCGGGGCCGCCGGGGCGAGGTAGAGGAACCACGGGCGGTCCTTCCCGGCGTACCGGCGGAGCACCTCGCGGCTCTCCTCGCCCAGCAGCACGGTCTGGTAGTCGCCCGGGTGCGGCACCAGGCGGCCGTTCTCGTTCAGGGTCGTGTCGTAGTAGCGGAAGGGCCCGCCGCTGCGCGGGTCGTCCTTCGGCACGTCCACGACCGGCATCGCGCGCCAGTCGTCCCAGCCCGCGGGGACGTAGCGGGCGGAGTTGCCGCCGGTGACCAGCGAGGGCTGGAGGCCGTAGCCGTTGAGGTAGCGCCCCACGAAGGCGGTGTCGTAGCCGGCCTCGCGCAGCGCGGTGGCGATCGAGCGCGAGTCGTCGAAGCGGCCGAAGCCGTAGTCGAGGTCGGTGGCGAAGACCTCGTGGTTCTGCACCAGCGTCCCGCTGACGAAGGACGCGCGCGCCGGGCAGCACCACGGGTAGGGGCTGAACGAGTTCTGGAACTGCAGCCCGAAGCGGTCGAAGTAGCCCTGCGTCCACGGCATGAACCGCAGGTCCTCGCAGCGCATGTCGTCGGTCATCACGACCAGCACGTTGGGGGCGCCGTCCCGCGCCTGCCCGAGCGCGACCTGCGGCACCGGCCGGTCGGGCTTCGGCCGCGAGACGCCGACGTACGTCGGGCCGGGCGAGGTGCCGGGGCTCACCGCGAGCCAGGTGAGCAGGGACAGCGCGACGACGGCGAGCAGCGCCGTGACCGCCGTACGGCGACGCGGGCGGGAGGCCACCGGGGAAGGCACGCGCGCAGGCTAGCCGCCGGCCCGACGTGCTCCCCGCCCGCGGTCAGGGGCTGACCGTCGGGGCGCCGTTGCCGTCGATCGTGAAGGTCTGCGCCCACGCGCCCCCGGGACCGTAGGACCGGGTGCCCTCCAGCTGCTGCCGGGTGGCGCGCCGCAGCTCGGCGGGGTCGCGCTGGAGGTTCTCCGGCAGCGGGGCGCGGCACTGGGCGCCGAAGCAGTTGCGGTAGTCCAGGGTCAGCTGGCGCAGCTGTGCCTCGACGTCGGCCACGCGCGGCTGCCCGGCCAGGTTGGACGAGCTGGTCGGGGTCGGCGTCCAGGTCGTACAGCGCGACGGTGCCGTCCTGGAAGCGCGAGTAGGACCACCGCGGCGTACGGATGCCGAAGCCGTTGCGACCGTCGGTGAACTCGTCGGCGAGGCCCGGCACGAGCCGGCCCACCTCGCGCACGAAGCCGGAGTAGAGCACCAGCTCGTCCCACCCGCGGTCGCCGTCCTCGATGGTGCCGCGCAGCGAGGTGCCGTCGACCGGGTACGCGAAGGCGTCGGAGGCACCGGCGTAGTCGGCCAGCGTCGCGGTGATGTCGACGGTGGTGACCGGGTCGACGCGTGTCTCGCCGCGCGGGATGCCCGGCCCGGCGATGAGGAACGGCACCCGCAGCGACGGCTCGTGCGGCTTCGTCTTCGACGGGGGCTGGCGGTGCTCGCCCATCAGGTAGCCGTTGTCGGAGGTGAACACGACCACCGTGTCGTCGAGCTCGCCCGAGCGGCGCAGCTGGGCGAACGTACGCCGCACCTGGAGGTCCAGCAGGTAGAGCGCCTCGCCGCGCTGCCGCGTCGTCGTCGTGTACATGTCGACCTGCTCGCGGGTGCGCGGCGCGGACTGCAGCCACTCCGGCTGGTCGCTCATGTCCGGCTCGGGGTCCGACCCGTCGGCGGGCATCCCCGGCGAGTGCGGGGTGACCTCGTCGAAGAGGCCGCGCACCCACCGCGGGCGGGCGGGCGTGTGGTAGTCGAGCAGGCGTCCGTCGGCGATCCGCACCCCGCACGGGTCGTCGCGCTCGCACCACGGCAGTCCCCAGTGCGGTGCGCTCGGGGCGAGGTAGAGGAACCACGGCGGGGCCTCGTCGGCGTACTCGTCGAGCACGTCGCGGGTCTGCTCGCCGAGCAGGGTGGTCTGGTACTCGCGGGGGTGCGGCTCGAGGCGTCCGTTGACGTTGAGCGTGCTGTCGAAGTACTTGAACGGACCGCCGGAGAGCGGGTCCTTCAGCGGCAGGGCGACCTTCGGCATCGCCCGCCACTCGTCCCAGCCCGGGGGGACGTAGCGGGCCGAGTTGCCGCCCGTGACGTACGACGGGGCGCGGCCGTAGCCGTTGAGGTAGCGACCGACGAAGGCGGTGTTGTAGCCGGAGCCGCGCAGCGCCGTGGCGACCGAGCGGGAGTCGTCGAACTGGCCGAACCCGTAGTCGCCGGTGGACCGGAAGACGCGGTGGTTCTGGCTGAGCAGGCCGCTGACGAAGGACGCCCGGGCCGGGCAGCACCAGGGGAAGGGGCTGAAGGAGTTCTGGAAGGAGACGCCGTTGCGGTCGAAGTAGTCCCGGGTGAACGGCATGTAGCGCAGGTCGTCGTAGCGCATGTCGTCGGTCATCACGACCAGCAGGTTGGGCGACCCGTCGGCGGCCTCGCCCAGCGGCACCTGCGGCGCGCGGCGCTCGGGCTCGGGCTGGTTGATCGCCGCCCGCGGGCCGGGCTCGGGCTCGCCGGTGCTCGTGGGAGGGCTGGCCGCGAGCCAGGTCAGCAGCGCGAGCACGCACAGGGAGGCCAGCACCGCGGCCACGGTGCGGCGGGAGGGACGCGTCATGGGGCGGGGGCCTCCTCGGCGCCGCCGCGTCGGCGGGGGCCGCCGAGGTCGGACAGCGGGGCGAGGTGGCGGGCGATGGTGGTGAGCGCGTCGTCGAGCATCACCGCGACCTCGGCGTACACCTCGTCGGAGCGGCCGATCGGGTCGGCCACGTCGACCTCGACGTCGGTCTGCCGCAGCGAGGAGCGCCGGGCGGCGGCGAGGCGCACGAGGCCGGCGGGGTCGGTCACCGCGGCGCGGGCGGGGTCGTCCTCGAGCCGGTCGAGGAGGGTGGCGAGCTCGCGCACGGTGAAGGTGACCTTCATCAGCGGCGGGAACTCGTCGAGCACCCTGCCGCGGAGCTCCCGGGTGGCGCAGAGCAGCAGGTCGACGTCGGCGTTGTCGCGGTCCAGCTGACGGGCCGAGAAGCTGATCGGGTCGCCACCCCGCTCGACCACCTCGCGGGCAGACTGCGGCGCCATCTCCCGGCCGACCATGGCGCGGACACCGGCCGAGCGGACGTCGTACGCCTGCCCGACCCCGCGCTCGTCGAGGCGCAGCGCGAGGATCCGCTCCCCCATCGGGGAGCGGCAGATGTTCGCCTGACACACGACGAGGATCCGGAAGCGCACCCCCGAACCGTAACGGGCGACGGAGCACAGGCCGGACACCGTTAGACTGAGGCCTCACGGCGGCGCCCCTCGAGTGCGCGCCGATCCCCCCTGCTTCGCAGCTCCCCCACACCGATTGGCTCTGTCATGCCTGAGAAGTCCCTGCGCTCCGACCTGCGCAACGTCGCGATCGTGGCGCACGTCGACCACGGCAAGACCACGCTGGTCGACGCGATGCTCCACCAGGCCGGGGCGTTCTCCGCCCACCAGGCCGAGGGCGTCGCCGAGCGGGTCATGGACTCCGGCGACCTCGAGCGCGAGAAGGGGATCACGATCCTCGCGAAGAACACCGCCGTGCACTACGCCGGCCCGGCCGCCGGCGGCGAGCCGATGACGATCAACATCATCGACACCCCCGGTCACGCCGACTTCGGTGGCGAGGTCGAGCGCGGCCTGTCCATGGTCGACGGCATCGTGCTGCTGGTCGACGCCTCGGAGGGCCCGCTGCCGCAGACCCGCTTCGTGCTGCGCAAGGCGCTCAACGCCGACATGCCCGTCGTGCTCGTGGTGAACAAGGTCGACCGCAGCGACTCGCGGATCGCCGAGGTCGTCGACGAGACCTACGAGCTCTTCATGGACCTGCTCGACGACTCGCACAGCCAGGACGCGCTCGACTTCCCCGTCGTCTACGCCTCGGCCAAGGCCGGTCGCGCCTCGACCACCCAGCCCGAGGACGGCGGCATGCCCGACTCCGAGGACCTCGAGCCGCTGTTCCGCACGATCCTCGGGACCATCCCGGCCCCCGTCTACACGGAGGGTGCGCCGCTGCAGGCGCACGTGACCAACCTCGACGCCTCGCCCTTCCTCGGCCGGCTCGCGCTGGTGCGGGTCAAGGAGGGCACCCTGAGGAAGGGCCAGCAGGTCGCGTGGATGAAGCGCGACGGCTCGCAGCAGCAGGTCAAGGTCACCGAGCTGCTCGTCACCGAGGCGCTCGAGCGCAAGCCGGGCGAGTCCGCGGGTCCCGGCGACATCGTCGCGATCGCGGGCATCCCCGACATCACCATCGGCGAGACGCTGGCCGACCCGGAGAACCCGGTCGCGCTGCCGCTGATCACCGTCGACGAGCCCGCCATCTCGATGACGATCGGCACCAACACCTCGCCGCTGGCCGGTCGTGGCCAGACCAAGAACACCAAGGTCACCGCCCGCCTGGTCAAGGACCGGCTCGACGCCGAGCTGGTCGGCAACGTGTCGCTCAAGGTGCTCACCACCGAGCGCCCCGACGCCTGGGAGGTGCAGGGCCGCGGCGAGCTCGCCCTGGCGATCCTGGTCGAGCAGATGCGTCGCGAGGGCTACGAGCTGACCGTCGGCAAGCCGCAGGTGGTCACCAAGGACATCGACGGCAAGCGTCACGAGCCGACCGAGCGCCTGACCATCGACGCCCCCGAGGAGTACCTCGGCGCGATCACCCAGCTGCTCGCCGTCCGCAAGGGCCGGATGGAGCAGATGACCAACCACGGCACCGGCTGGGTGCGGATGGAGTTCGCGATCCCGGCCCGGGGCCTGATCGGCTTCCGCACCGAGTTCCTCACCGAGACCCGCGGCACCGGCATCGCCCACCACGTCTTCGACGGCTACGAGCCGTGGGCCGGCGAGATCCGCTCGCGGCACTCCGGGTCGCTGGTCGCGGACCGCTCGGGCGCCGCCACGGCGTACGCGATGACGAACCTGCAGGAGCGCGGCACGATGTTCCTCGAGCCGACCACCGAGGTCTACGAGGGCATGATCGTCGGCGAGAACTCCCGCGAGGACGACATGGACGTCAACATCACCAAGGAGAAGAAGCAGACCAACGTCCGCTCCTCCACCTCGGACAACTTCGAGAAGCTGGTGCCCCCGCGCAAGCTCAGCCTCGAGCAGTGCCTGGAGTTCTGCCGCGAGGACGAGTGCGTCGAGGTCACCCCCGACACGGTCCGCATCCGCAAGGTGCACCTGGACGCCAACGAGCGCGGCCGTGCCGCCGCTCGCCTCCGCAAGGGCTGACAGCTCCGCCACGCGGACACACCGTTCCCGCGGTCAGAAGCTCGAGCCCACCCAAGGCAGGGGAACCGTGTGTCGAGGTGGCGGCAATGCGGCCCACTCGGTGAGCACCCGGCGCACGTAGTCGGGTCGGTGGGCGTGCTCGTAGCCGAAGCGGACCAACGTCGCCCGGCACAGCGCCGCCCGGTTGTGCCTCTCGGTGTCGCTCAGCAGCGCCGCGCGCGAGGCGTGGAAGCCGAAGCTGTCGCACTCGACCACCAGCCGCCGGCGCACGTCGACCAGGTCGCCGCGGCCGTAGCCGACGACCTGCACCTGGGGCACGAGGTGGAGACCTGGCACGCCGAGGGCCAGGGCACGCACGACCGACTCGAACGGGTTGTCGGCCCGAGGGTCGGCCTCCCGAGCGACCTCGACCGCCCGCCCCGGTCGGGGGAGCCGTCCCGCCGCGCGCACGAGTTCCTCCGGGCCCACCAGGCCCGACCGCAGCGCCGAGTCGGCGACGGCGAGGCCCTCCTCGAACCGCAGGCGCCGGGCGCAGTCCAGCACCGTCTGCAGCGGCGTCGTGGCGATCCCGTCCGTCGCGACGTCCTGGCGCACCACGACGATGCCGCGGGCGCGCGCGTCGGTGCGCCGGTTCCTCGGCACCGTCACCCACGGCCGGTCCGGCTGGATCCACACGCCCCAGCCCCAGTGCCGCGCGGCCGAGGTGTGCGACAGCACGCCCCGTAGCCGCCTCGCGGCGGCCACGTGCTCGTCGAGCCCGGGCAGGGCGTAGACACCCTGGCCGAGGCGTTCGACCCGCCCCGCCGCGAGGGCGGCCCGCACGGCCCACCGGGAGGTGGCCCCCACCAGGGCTCGGTGGCTCGCCACCCCGCCCAGGCGCAGCAGCGCGTCGACCACGTCCACGAGGTCGATCGTGCGCGACCCGGACGCGTCTCGTGGGCGTCGTCCACAGGCTCGGGCCGGCCCTGCGCGCAGGGGGAGCACGGGGGCGGTCCGGGGCTGGTGGCAGCCACGTAGGTTCGAGCCATGAGCACCCGTCGTACCGCCGTCGTCACCGGCGCCTCCTCCGGCATCGGCGCCGCCACGGCTCGCGCCCTCGCGGCCGAGGGCTTCCACGTCGTCTGCGCCGCCCGGCGCACGGACCGGGTCGAGGCCCTGGCGGCGGAGATCGAGGGCACCGCGGTGGCCTGCGACGTCACTTCGGCCGACGACGTACGCCGCCTGGCCGAGGCCGTGGGCGGCGAGCTCTCCGTGCTGGTCAACAACGCCGGTGGCGCGTTCGGCATGGAGGAGGTCGGCGGGGCCGACCTGGACGCCTGGCGCGCGATGTACGAGGTCAACGTGCTCGGTCTGGTGCGGGTCACCCAGGCCCTGCTGCCTGCGCTGGTGGCCTCCGGCGACGGCCTGGTCGTCAACATCGGCTCCACCGCCGGGCGGATCGCCTACGAGGGCGGCGGCGGCTACACCGCGGCCAAGCACGGCGTGCAGGTCGTCACCGAGACGCTGCGCCTGGAGCTGGTCGGCCAGCCGGTGCGGATCAGCGAGGTCGCGCCGGGGATGGTGCAGACCGAGGAGTTCTCGGTGAACCGGTTCGGCGGCGACGAGGCCAAGGCCGCCACGGTGTACGCCGGCGTGGCCGCGCCGCTGGTGGCCGGCGACGTCGCCGACGCGGTGGCCTGGATCGCCACCCGTCCGGCGCACGTCAACATCGACGAGCTGGTCATCAAGCCGCGCGCCCAGGCGGCGCAGCACAAGGTGCACCGCGAGGGCTGAGCGTCTAGGGGCGGCCGAGCACCAGCGCGGCGAGGCGGCGCAGCTCGTCGGTGAGCTGCCGCTCGGGCACGCGCACGACCTCACCGCGCAGCTCGAAGACGTAGACGAAGCGGTCGGGGGCGGGGTCGAGGTCCTCGCTGATCCGCAGGTCGACCCGGGCGGCGAGCACCCGGACCTCCTCGGCGCGGGGGTCGTCACCGGCGAGGTCCACCTGGCCCGCCACGGTCACGCCCGCGACACCCCCGGTGCGGCGTACGGCGACCACGGTGTCCGCCACCTCGCCGGTCGGCGACACCGGAGCCGACGCGCCCGGCTCGACACCCACGACGGCCCAGGCCCGGCGGACGGCCTCGGCGTGGTCGCCCGCCGCAGCGACGGTGGCGGCTGCGAAGCCCGCGAAGTCGGTGGCCGGCCCGACCTCGCCGCCGACCAGGGCGTCGTACCAGACCTGGCCGGCACCCTCCCAGGTCGTGCCGCCGATCGCCCGGGCGGCGAGCACGAAGGCACGGTTGGGGATGCCGGAGTTGAGGTGCACCCCGCCGTTGTCGTCCTCGGTGTCGACGTAGTCGCGCAGGTGACCGACCTGCGGGTCCACCCCCAGCCGCGGGTCGTCGTACGCCGTGCCCGGGTGCGCCATGTCGCGCAGTGCGCGGGCCTGCACGCCGGGCAGGAAGATGCCTTCGCCGATCAGCCAGTCGGCCTCTTCCACGCGTTCGCCGGCCAGCCACTGCTTCAGGCAGCAGGCGACCACGTCGGAGACCGACTCGTTGAGCGCACCGGGTTGGCCGGCGTACTCCAGACCCGCGGTGTACTCCGTCACGGCGTGGGCGAGCTCGTGGCCGAGCACGTCGACGGGCTTGGTGAAGCGGTCGAAGACCTCACCGTCACCGTCGCCGAACACCAGCTGGGTGCCGTCCCAGAACGCGTTGTCGTAGTCCCGCCCGAAGTGCACGGTGACGACCACGGGCGCGCCGGCGTCGTCGAAGGACCTGCGGCCGAAGACCTGCGCCAACAGGTCCAGCGAGGCGTTGATGCCGTACGCCGCCTCGTCGACGGCCGCGTCGCCGCTCACCGCCGACCCCTCGGGGCGCACCAGCCGCCCGGGCAGCCGCTCGCCGTGCGCGGCGTCGTGCACCGACCACCGTGCGGAGTCCGGGGACGGCGCGACCGGCACCGGGGCACCCGCCCGCCGCTCGCGCACCCGACGGTCCAGGTCGAGCGTCCCCGAGCCCGACCGCAGCCCCGGATCGGCCTCGGCGAGGTGGCGGAGCAGGAAGGGCGGCACGAAGGAGCAGGGCATGGCTCAGTAGAACCCAGCGGTCCGACAGTCCGGACCCCGGGCGGCGGCCCCCGGGGCTAGTAGGCGCCCTTGCTGAGCAGCACGGCCCGCACGGTCTTGATCATGATCATCAGGTCGCTGGCCATCGACCAGTTGTCGACGTAGTAGAGGTCCAGCCGCACCGACTCGTCCCAGCTCAGGTTCGAGCGGCCGGACACCTGCCACAGACCGGTCATGCCCGGCCGCACCAGCAGGCGTCGGTGGTGGTCCGCGGAGTACTTCTCGACCTCACGCCCCAGCGGCGGGCGGGGACCGACGAGCGACATGTCGCCCTGGAAGACGTTCCACAGCTGCGGCACCTCGTCGATGCTGAACTTGCGCAGGATCCGACCGACCCGGGTGACGCGGGGGTCGTCCTTGATCTTGAACATCATGTCGCCCGCGGACTCGTTCGCACCGACCAGCTCGGCCAGCCGGGCCTCGGCGTCGACGCTCATCGAGCGGAACTTCACCATCGGGAAGGTCGCCCCCTCCCGGCCGGTGCGCTGCTGGCGGAAGAAGACGGGCCCGCGGTCCTCGAGCTTGATGGCCGCCGCGAACAGCAGCAGCACGGGGGCGCCCACCACGAGCAGCAGGCCGGAGACGACCAGGTCGAAGGCCCGCTTGGTGAGCCCGCCGGCGGCACCGGACTGCGGCTCCTCGACGTGCACGAGGGGCAGGCCCGCGACCAGCCTCATCTGGATCCGGGTGCCGGCGACCTCGGTGAGCGAGGGGGTCACGACGAGGTCGATGTCGGCTCCCTCGAGCGCCCAGCCGACCCGTCGCAGCTGCGCGGCCGAGGCGAAGCCGCCGGTGACCAGCACGGTGTCGATCCGGTGCTCGGCCGCGAGCGCGCGCACGTCGTCGGGTCGACCCAGCTGCGGCACTCCGGCGACGTCCGCGGCGTCGTACTCGCGCGGCAGGCAGGCGCCGACGACGGTGTAGCCCATGAAGGGCTGGCGCTCGATGACGTCGACGACCTCGCCGATGGTGTGCGGGGCGCCGATGACCAGCACCCGGTGGTTGAGCCGACCCGCACGGCGCACCAGGTGCAGCGTGTGGCGCACCAGCCACCGTCCGACCAGCAGCAGCGGCACGCCGATGCCGAAGGCGACGAGGAAGAGCCCCCGCGACAACGGGGCGTTGAACAGGAACGCCCCCACGCCGAGCACCCCGGCGGCCACCCACGACGCGGAGGAGACGGCGGCGTACTCCTGCGTGCCGGCCCCGATCAGCCGGTGCTCGTAGGCGCCGCGCAGCACCAGGGCGCCGAGCCAGACCACCACGAAGAAGAAGGTCGCCACGCTCACCGCCTGGTCGGTCACCAGGACCGGGGTCAGGAGGAAGTCGAAGCCGCTGCGCAACCGGGCGGCGATCAGCACGGCGCCGACGATCATCACGGCGTCGACCGCGAACATCAGCGCGAGCACCCGCCGCAGGCGACGCCGGAGGTCGGTGCGCGCGGTGGGCTCGGCTCGGCGCCGCGACCTCGCGGGGACGCGGTCGCTGTCGGTCTCAGGGCCCGAGGTGAAGACAGCCATACCGGCATGGTCCCCAACGTCCGATCCGTTGTCGAGGGGCGGTGCGTCCGCCTCTGCCGGAAAAGTCCCCCCCTCGTCCGTGTACGACCCGGGACCTTCGTCCTGCGGGTCGGACTCGCCAGGCTGGTCAGGCGCCTCGTGGTCCCTGTGCACGCGAGCCGCTCAGCGCCGCAGGCCCTGGAGCGCGGGGCGTACGTCGAGGATGTAGACGAAGGCGGCCACGGTGCCGACGATGCTCAGCAGGCCGACGACCACGCCCACCTGGATCAGGTGCGTGACGACCGCCAACCCGAGGATCAGCCCCCAGGCGGGCTTGGTGAGCTTGCCGGCCGCCTCGAAGTGCGGCGCCGGGCGGGAGACGAGGTCGACCAGGGCCCACAGCTTGACGCCGAGCAGGACGAGCCACACGAGCAGCGTGAGCGTGCTACCGATTCCCAGGATTCCCACGCGGCACAGTGTAGAGGCGGACCCCGGTGTCGTCCGGAGACGACGAAACCCTCGGGTCCCGGGGTTGCGATCCGGGACCCGAGGGTCGTCAGGGGCCTACCCGTCAGGCCGCGTGCGGCGTACGACGGGGGTCAGGCGGCCTGGGGTGTGTCAGTCGCCGATCTTCGAGGCGGCGTCCGTGCCGGCCTCGGCGGTGTCGGCGACGGCCTTCTTGGCCGAGGTGGCGGTCCGCTTCGCACCGGTCTTGGCGGTGGAGCCGGTCTGCTTGGCCTGGCCGCTGGTGGAGCCGGCGGTGGTCTTGGCCGAGGTGGCCGTCGCCTTCGCGTTGCCCTGGGCCTGCTTCGCCGTGGTCTTCGCCGAGGCGGCGGTGTCCTTGGCGGTGTCCTGGGCGCTGCCCGCGGTGGACTTGGCCGAGGTCTTCGCCGAGTCGGCGGTCGACTTGGCGTTGCCCTTGGCCTGCTTCGCGGTGGTGGTGGCCGACTTCTTGGTCGAGGTCTTGGCCGCCTTCGCGGAGGTCTTGGTCTGCTTGGCGTTGGCCTTCGCGGACTGGGTGGACTCCTGCTTGCGGATCCGCTCGAGCAGCTTCTCGCCGCGCTCGGCGAGGTCGCCGTAGAAGGAGACGCCCTCGTTGAAGCGCTTCTCCAGCTCGGTCGGCAGCGCCTCGGCCTGCTTCTGCAGGTCGTTGACGCGCTTCTCGATGTCCTTGCGACGCGCCTCGGCGGCCTTCTGGACGTCCTCGACGCGGGCGTTGACCGACGCGATGGCCTGGTCGGCCAGGGCCTCGGGCTTCATGTCGACCTTCTCGACCCGGGTCTGCACGTCGCCCGCGACGCCGCGGACCCGCTCGACGACCAGGTCGAAGGCGCCGACAGCGGCGTAGGGAAGCCTGACGGCCTCGTCCTTGATGTTGAACTTCGTAGCCATGTGTTCCTCCTCGCCCAGGCACGTGGGCCCGGGTCTTGCTGGTGGTATGTGGGTGACTCTGGGTCAGGCGCTTCGGGCCTGCGTGGCCTCGGTCGGTGGGTCGACCGTGACCGCGACGGCGTCCTCGCCCTCGTCGTCCACAGGGGGGACGACGTTGTTGGCCCGGAACGACGTGTAGACGTCCAGCAGGGCCTGACGCTGACGCTCGGTCAGGTCCGGGTCTCCGAGGATCGCCAGCTCCACCGAGGCGACGCCGCCCACGGGGCGCAGGTCGGCTCCGTAGAGGTGCAGCTGGTCGGCGGAGATCCGGAGGGCTCGAGCGAGCTGCTGGAGCACCTCGGCGGACGGCTTGCGCAGCCCGCGCTCGATCTGGCTGAGGTACGGGTTGGAGATCCCGGTCTGCTCGGCCACCTGACGCAAGGAGAGCTGCGCACCGTGGCGCTGCTCGCGCAGGTAGTCGCCGAGCGACCCCACTGCGCTTCCTACCTTGCTCTTCGTCATGAGTTCTATAGTGCTAGCCACTGCTAGCAGATGCAAACCGAGACGGCGTGACACCACCCACAAAACAAGGGCGTTTACACGCTAGCGGTGCTAGCGCGAGGCCACCGTTGCTCCCGAGCGGGGCTCGCAGTCGCTGCCGGCGACCGAGCTGGTCGTGTCGGGGCGCACGCTCGGTGTGATGCGCAGCCGGGGCGTGCCGGTCATCCGGGGCCCGGTCAGCAGCGCGGCGTCGAGGACGGTCGTCTCGCCGGGACGCAGCGTGACGTCGACGCTCAGCACCGGGTGCCCCTGGTGGGTCCGGAGGACGGAGTCCGCGGGCGCGCCGTCCAGGGTCGGCTCGCCGACGAAGCCGCCGCCGCGCGGCGCGTAGAGCAGCACCGTGGTGAGGAGGTTGCCCCGGGTGTCCCCCCGCCGCGTGCCCGTCACGACGTCGGGCAGGGACTCGGGGTCCGGGACGCGGGAGGTCAGGTCGACCCGTACGCCGATCCACTGCCGGCCGCCGTCGCAGGTCATCGGCGTGACCGCGACCTCGCGATCGAGGTAGAAGCCGAGCTCCGCTCCGGTCTGGCCGTTGAGGTAGACGCCGACCTCGGGCCGCGCGTCCCGGGTGACCGGCAGGGAGCCGGCGGCGACGGTGCGCAGCAGCCGGCCCTGGTCGGCCGGGTGGTCGCTCCAGATCAGCACGCGGCCGTCCAGCACGGCGCGGGTCAGCCCGTCGAGCACGGCGGCGGCGTCCCCGCGACCCCGGGCGACGGCCTCGAGCCCGGCCCGGGTGGCCGCCCCGAGGAAGGCGTCGGGCGAGGCGGCGGCGGCGGGCCCGTCGAGGTACACCCCGTTGAGCAGCGTGCGGGCGACGTCGTCCGCGGTGAGCTCGGTGCCGTCGACGACGATCGGCCCCACGCCCTCGAGCACGAAGGACAGAGCGACCGGGTCGACGGCGACCACGCCGTCCAACCCGTCGCCGGGGTCGTGGGCGGTGTCCCAGGCGCCGGCCAGCAGCTCGGCGGCACGGGGGAAGTCGGGGTCGGCGGTGACCTCGTGCGGCGAGCGACCCCACCGGCCGCCGAGCAGCCGGGTCTCGGCGCGGGTCACGGGCATCGAGGCGCTCTCGAGATCGGCGACGTCGCCCTGCTCACCGAGGGTGAGCTCACCGCCGTCCGCCACGACCTCGACGTACGCCGTGAGCGCCCCGCCGGTGGCCCGCACCCGGGCGTTGTCCTGAAGCACCACGAGGTAGCGGCGTGGGCCGTCCTCGCCGAGCAGCGCGGGCACCATCCGTGCGGCGCTGGCCGCCCGCCGGACCAGCGCGTCCACGCGCTGGAGGGTGAAGGTGATCCCGGTGACCGGGGCGGCGACGGGGGCCGCGACCTCGGTGACGTCGATCGCGTCGGCCCGGGCGCGGTAGTCCTCGAGCTGTCCGGCCACCCGGGTCAGGCTGGGCGCCGCACGGACGAGCGGCTGCAGGTCGATCCGCCCGTCCTCGGGCCGGAGCCGCGCGGGGTCGAGCTGCTGGGTGGCCCGCAGCAGGTCGGGCCCGAGGTCGTGGGAGAACCGGTCGACCAGGCGCGCGGACTGGCGCAGGGCGGTGATGTCGTCGCCGACGCCGGGCAGCTCCTCGGTGAGCTTCCACGCCCGGCCCTCGAGGTGCTCGGAGGCCGCGTGGCTGCGTCGCTGCACCTCGCCGAGCCAGCGCTCGGCCTCGGCGTCCTGCTCGGACTGCACGGAGGCGAGCACCCGGTCGACCGCGAAGGCCGTGGCCCGGAGGTCGCGGACCGCCTGGGTGGTCTGCCAGCCGGTCCACCCGACGAGCACCACGCCGAGGAGCACGACGAGGAAGAGCACCACGCGCAGAGTCCGCATCGCACTCCTGTCCGTCGGGACCACCGAGAGGGTCGGCGGAGTCGTGCCGTGGCACCGTCCGCCGGGGCACCCTACCGACGGGCACCGACAGCACCCGGTCGCCGTCGCCCGGGGCGGCCTCAGAACAGCGCGCGGACCTCCCCGACGGGCACGCCGCCGCCGAGCAGGGTCGCCTCGCCCGTCGAGCGCACCGCGGCCGCGTCGACGCCGGGGCGGTGGTGCACCTCGGAGCGGCGCAGCGCGGCCTCCATCACGACGGGGCGGGCGCGGCCTCCCCCGTCGTGGATCTTGAGCGCGAAGGCCTCGCCGGTCGCGAGCGCGACGGCGTAGCAGGCCTCCGCCCCGGCCTTGCCGATCGAGCCGGGCACGGCGGTGAGCAGGGTGCGCTCGTCGCGGCGGGTGCCGGAGACGTACTCCGGGTGGGCCCGGATCGCGTCGGCGATCGCGAGCCTCCGGCCCCTCGGTGGCGCTCGCGATCCGGCCGAAGGCCCGGGCGAGCCCGGTGAGCGAGGCCGAGAGCAGCGGCGCCCCGCAACCGTCGGTCGCGGAGTGCGCGACCGGCTCGCCGGTGAGGTCGGCGAAGGTCTCGGCGATCGCGACCTGGAGGGGGTGGGCCGGGTCGAGGTACGTCGCGGTGTCCCAGCCGTTGACCACGCAGGTGGCGAGGAAGGCGGCGTGCTTGCCGGAACAGTTCATCAGGATCGGCGCCTTGGCCCCGCCGCCGCGCAGGACGTCGTCGCGGGCCTCCTCGTCGAGCGGCCAGTCGGGCGGCGTCTGCAGCGCGGCCTCGTCGAGGCCCGCGTGGGCGAGCACGCGGCGTACGGCGTCGACGTGGAAGGGCTCGCCGGAGTGTGAGGCGCAGGCGAGCGCGAGCAGCTCGTCGGTGAGGTCGAGGCCGTGCCGCACGCAGGCGAGCGCCTGCACCGGCTTGTTGCACGAGCGGGGCAGCACCGGGCTGGCCACGTCGCCGATCGACCAGGCCTCGGCGCCGTCGGCGTCCAGCGCCACGACCGAGCCGAAGTGGTGGCCCTCGACCACCCCCGAGCGCACGATCTCCACGAGCGGTACGGCGGCGGGGACGTCGGGGTGGGCGCGCATGCGGGGAGGCTAGCGGGCGGGGATCACCCTCCCCGACCCGGTTCGGGACCTCGGGCCCGGGACTCGTGGGGCGGGGGTGACTGCCTCTATCCTTCGGCGCATGCGCAACTCGGGACGCACCGACACCGGCACCCCCACCCCGCACGGACCCTCCAGCGGCACCCGCCCCTGGCAGGTCGCGGTCGTCGCGGTGCTGGCCGGGCTCGCGCTGCCCTTCGCCTTCTGGGTGGCCTTCCTGTGGAGCCCGGCCCCGGCCGACGTCAGCCCGGCGGCGGTCTCCACCGTCCAGGCCGCCCCGGCCGGTGGCAGCTCCGCGTCCCCGAGCAGCAGCGAGGGCGGCGACGCCCAGGGCGCGACGCCGGGCATGGTGCTCGTGATCGGCGACCAGTACGCCCGCGGGGACGGCGCCGAGCCGGGCCAGGGGTACGTCGGCCAGCTCGCCGACAGCCTCGGGTCGGAGGCGGCGGCGCGGCACACGATCGGCGGCGGGTGGGTCACCGAGGGCACCCGCGGCGACTTCGCCGCCCTGGTCGAGGACACCGACCTGGCCTCCGTGGACCCCGACCTGGTGATCGTGCAGGGCGGCTTCAACGACGTGCAGGTCGCCTCCGGCTCGGCCATCCGGGAGGCGGCCGGCCAGGCGATCGGCGAGCTGCGGCAGGCCCTGCCGGGCGTCCCGGTCGTGGTGCTGGGCGTGCTGTCGCCCGGGGAGGACGACCCCGCCGTCACGCGGGCCAACACGGCGCTGCGACGCGCGGTCGAGGACGTCGCGGACGACTCCGTGGTCTTCGTCGGCACCAACGGCGGCGAGTGGCGCTTCTCGACCACCGACGGCTCCAACCCCGACCAGGCCGGGCACGACCTCATCGCCGACCAGATCGAGGCGAGCCTGCGCGACCAGGGCCTGCTCGGTTAGTCGGGCCGCACGGCCGCCTGGCAGTCCCGGCACCGGCCGAAGACGGTCAGGTGCCCGGTGTCGACGGCGAAGCCGTGCTCGGCGTCCAGGCGGGCGGCGAAGCCGTCGAGCTCGCCGGCCTCCACCGAGATCACCCGCTGGCAGTCGCGGCAGACCAGGTGGAAGTGCTCGTGCGCGCCCACCGCGTGGTAGGTCGGCGCCCGGTCGGTGAGGTGGGCGTGGCGCACCAGGCCGAGCTCCTCGAGCAGGTCGAGGGTGCGGTAGACGGTGGAGATGTTCAGCGCGGTGGAGTGCTCGCGCACCCGCACCAGCACCTCGTCGGGCGTCGCGTGCCGCAGCTCGTCGACCGCCCGCAGCACCAGCTCGCGCTGCGGGGTGAGCCGGTGGCCGCGGGCCCGCAGCCGCACGCGCCAGTCCGCCTCCCGGGGCTGCTCCTCCGGGTCCGGCACGACCGCCTCGTCCACGATCAGGCCTGGGCGGTCACGCGGCGCATCCGCGCCCAGAGGTGGGGCTGGAGGTCCTGCCCCACCGCGGCCATGTCGTAGGCGTACATCAGGTCGCCCTCGACGTTGCCGTAGAGCCGGTGGCCGCCGGTAACCTCCTTGGCCGACTCGGTGAAGGAGACACCCGCCGTACGCAGCTCGAGCTTGCCGCCGTCGGCCGCGCCGTACCAGACCTCGCTGATGCCGGTGTTGTGCGACAGCAGCAGCTCGACCTTGCCCTCCGGGCGCGCCCGCAGGACGCCGGTCTCGAGCCCTGCGGGACGGATCCGGGTGCCGTCGGGCTCGGTGACCCAGGACTGCGCGAGGTACCAGAAGAAGGGGCGCCCGTCGTGGGTGAAGCGCAGGTGCTGCTCGTACTGGAAGGCGTCGATCGTGGGGTAGTCGCCGTGGCCGTTGCCGTGCCACTCCCCCAGCATCCAGGCGATCGGCCCGCAGTCGGGGTGCAGGTTGTCGGGGAGCTCGAAGGTGCCGGTCATGGGTCCTTCCTACTCGCCCGCGGGCGTGCGGCCCGAGCGGGTCCCCAGGACGGCGACGACGACCGCCGCGAGCGCCCCGAGGAAGAGCAGGAGGACCAGGATCCCGATGATCGCCACGTTCATGGGCCGGAGTCTAGGCGCGGCCCTAGGCTCGGGGCATGCAACGCCTGCTGATCAAGGTCACCGCGGGGCTCGACGAGCCCGAGCGGTGCAACCAGGCCTTCACGGTCGCGGCCGCGGCGGTGGCGGCGGGGGCGGAGGTGAGCCTGTGGCTCACCGGGGAGGCCGCGTGGTTCGCCCTCCCGGGGCGGGCGGGCGAGCTGCGGCTCGACCTGGCGACCCCGTTGGAGGACCTGCTGCCGATCGTCCTGGAGGGCGGCTCGGTCACGGTGTGCAGCCAGTGCGCGGGCCGCCGCGGCATCACCGACGCCGACTGCCTCGCGGGCGTGACCATCGCCGGTGCGGCGGTCTTCGTCGAGGCCGCCCTCGCCGACGGCACGCAGGCGCTGGTCTACTGAGGGCCGGCGCGCTCGGCACGTCGCGCCGGCGCTCCGGAGCCCTGCTCTAGAGTGGCGCGACCGCACCCCTCGAACGTTCTGGAGCACCTGATGGAGCTGCGCGACTACCTGCGCATCATCCGCCGCCGCTGGATGCTGATCGTCACCACCTTCCTGCTCGTGGTGATCGCCGCCGCCGCGGTGACGTTCCAGACGACGCCGCAGTACCAGTCGAGCACGGACCTCTTCGTGTCCACGTCGGCCAACGACGTCTCGGAGGCCTACCAGGGCGGCACCTTCTCCGCGCAGCGGGTCTCGTCGTACGCCGACGTCGCCACCAGCGTCGCGACCGCGTCGATGGTCGGCGGCGAGCTCGGCATCGACGAGACCGGCCGAGGACGATCGCGGCCAAGGTCGAGGCGACGGTGCTGCCGCAGACGGTGATCCTCGAGCTGACCGTGACCGACGCCGGACCCCGCACAAGCCCGCGACATCGCCAACACCCTCGCCGGGGTGATGGTGCAGCAGATCGCCGACCTGGAGACGCCGCCGAACAGCCAGCAGCCGCTGCTCAAGGCGACGGTGACCCAGCCGGCGACGCTGAGCACCTCCCCGGTGAGCCCGGTGCCGCTGCGCAACCTCGGCCTGGGTGTCGTGCTGGGCCTGCTGCTCGGCCTCGGCCTGGCGGTGCTCCGCGAGACCCTGGACACCACGGTGAAGTCGGGTGAGGTCGCCGCGGAGGTCGCCGGCGCGCCGGTGGTCGGCGCCATCCAGTTCGACCCCGGCACCTCCGAGCGGCCGCTGATCACCTCCTTGGACTCCCACGCCCCCCGCAACGAGGCCTTCCGGGTGCTGCGCACCAACATGTCCTTCATCGACGTGGACGCCACCGACAAGGTGATCGCGGTCTCCAGCTCGCTGCCCGGCGAGGGCAAGTCGACGACGGCGGTGAACCTGGCGATCTCGCTGGCCCAGGCCGGTCAACGCGTGCTGCTGGTCGACGGGGACCTGCGCCGCCCGCAGGTCGCGACCATGCTCGGCCTCGAGCCGCAGGTCGGCCTGACCACCGTGCTCACCGGCCGCATCCAGATCGACGACGCCGTGCAGGGCTGGGAGGTCGACGGGCTGGACGTGCTGACCAGCGGCTCGCTGCCGCCGAACCCGGCCGAGCTGCTCCAGTCGGCGACGATGCACAACCTGGTGCGGGAGGTGCGCGACCTCTACGACGTGGTCGTCATCGACTCCCCGCCGCTGCTGCCGGTCACCGACGCCGCGCTGATCACCTCGCTGGCCGACGGCGCCGTGCTGGTGGTGCGCCACGGCAAGACCAACCGCGACCAGGTCGCCGGCGCGCGCTCCCGGCTGGAGAACGTCGGCGGTCGCATGCTCGGTGTCGTGCTGAACATGACCCCGAGCGGCGGCCGGGGTGGGCGCTACGGCTACGGCTACGGCTACGGCTACGGGTACGCACCGACCGGCAAGACGCCGATGGACGACGAGCCGAGGGTGAACCCGAAGCGGGAGCGCACCGCCGACGCGGCCCCCGCGGCCGAGACGAGCTCGGCCGGTCGGGGCGAGGCCCAGACCATCTCGGTCCTGGAAGACCGCTGACCGAGCTCGTCACCTGTCCGGCCGCTTACCCGCTACGACGGCGCCCCGGGGCGGTGAGACCTCGGGGCGCTGTCGGGGTCACGAACCTGGCAGCACCGGACCCCACAGCACAGTATGGGGAACGCCGAGCGACGTGACCAGCAGTGGGCTATGCCTGGGCATCGACGGTGACCAGGCACGGCCGCGACCACGGTGCCGGGGGTCGACGAGGAGCCTGACCGCACCGTTCAGGGCGACTCCAGCACCATCGTCACCGGCCCGTCGTTGACCAGCTCGACGGCCATGTCGGCGCCGAACACCCCCCGCTCGACGGGCACCCCGGCCGCGACCAGCCCGTCGCAGACCGCCTCGTAGAGCGGCTCGGACACCTCTCCCGGTGCCGCGGCCTGCCAGGTGGGGCGGCGACCCTTGCGCGCGTCGCCGTACAGCGTGAACTGGCTGACCAGGAGCACCGCCGCCCCGGCATCAGCCACCGACTGCTCGTCGCGGAGCAGACGCAGGTCGCGGATCTTGCGCACCATCCAGACGACGTCCTCGGGGCCGTCGTCGTGGGTCACACCGAGCAGCACCACCAGTCCGGGCCCGTCGAGACGGCCGACCACCTCCTCGTCGACCGTGACGCTCGCCCGACTGACCCGCTGCAGCACCGCTCGCATGCCGCCCAGTCTGCTCCGGGATCCCCGCCGGGTGGACGCTCACCCCGGGCGCGCGACACTGGAGGCATGCCTGAGGTCACGTCGTACGAGAGCCCGCTGCTCGCCCTGCCCGCCGCCGTCGCCGCCGGGGGCGTCGACGCCGGGGTGGCCGCGCACTACGGCTCGTTCACCACCGAGCAGCGGCACCTCGTCGCCGGTGAGGGGTTCGTCGACCTCTCCCACCGCGGCGTCGTGCGGGTCAGCGGCCCGGACCGGCTCACCTGGCTGCACTCGCTCACCTCGCAGCACCTGGAGCGCCTGGAGCCCCACGCCTGGACCGGCGCGCTGGTCCTGTCGCCGCAGGGCCACGTCGAGCACGCGTTCTACGGCTACGACGACGGCGAGGCGTTCACCGCGCACACGGAGCCCGGGCAGGCCGGGGCGCTGGCGCAGTGGCTGGACCGGATGCGCTTCATGATGCGGGTCGAGGTCACCGACCTCACCGCCGACCTGGCCACCGTGTGGAGGCCGAGCAAGGTGGAGGACGGGGTCGCGTTCTCCGGCTACGTGTTCGTGCCGCGTGCGGACCTGGCGACCTTCGGGGAGGCCGCCGGGCCGGCGGCGGGGTTGTGGGCCTTCGAGGCGCTACGGATCGCCCGCGGGGAGCCGCGGCTCGGGCTGGACACCGACCACAAGACGATCCCCAACGAGGCCGGCTGGATCCCGTCAGCGGTGCACCTGGAGAAGGGCTGCTACCGCGGGCAGGAGACCGTGGCCCGCGTGCACACGCTGGGCCGCCCGCCGCGCCGGCTCACCCTGCTGCACCTGGACGGCACCGAGAACAGGCTGCCCGAGGTCGGGGAGCCGATCGTGGTGGGCGACAAGACGGTCGGCCGCGTGGGCACCTCGGCCCGGCACCACGAGCTCGGCCCGATCGCGCTCGGCCTGCTCAAGCGCAACGTCGCCCTGGACACCGAGGTCGTGCTGGGCGGGATCCCCGCGACGCAGGAGGTGCTGGTCGACCCCGAGGTCGGTCTGCACGTGCGCCCACGCCTGACCTGAGGACCCTCGTCCGGACGCAGAGCGACCGCGCTGGAGTCTCGGGTCACCAGCGCGGTCGCAGACCTCACGCTGACAGGCGGCGGGGCCGCGTTCAAAGCGCCTACTAGGCCGGTCCAGGCTCGGACATCCCGGACACCGCCGCCTCTGCGAGTGAGGGACCCCGGTGGTCGAGGTGCGAGCCGCGAGACCCGGGCACCCTCCCCGGCTCAATCTCGACTCACCTGGTGGTCAATGGACGGGGACACCCGACCCCTCTGCGACGATGTGGCGGTGCCAGACCAGCCCCCCGTGCCGCAGCACTGCCCGACGCCCCGAGAGCTCGACGACCTCGAGCTGATCGGCACCGGCGCCCTCGCACCCTTGGACGGCTTCGAGGGCGAGGACGGTCTGGTGCGGCTCGTCGTCCCGTCGGCCGTGGCCGCTGCGGCAGAGGCCGCGGGCGCCCTGGAGCTGGTCGATCCCGAGGGCCTCCCCTTGGCCCGGGTGTCCCCGGAGTCGACGTACGACGTCGACGGCGTCACCACCGGCGTCCACGGCCCGGTGACGACGTTGGCACGACCCGAGTTCGGCCCCTTCCGCAGCCTCTACCTGACCCCGGCCGAGACCCGCGAGCGCTACGCCGACCGCCTGACGGTGCCCGTGGCCGCAGCCCTGACCGACGACGACCTCGCCACGGTCCGCGAGCAGGCGGCCGGGGCCGGTGTGGTGCTGCTGGCGCTGGCCGGCCACGGCACCCCGCAGGGCCTCTCGCCCGTCGGACTGATCCGCACGGCCCGCATCGCTGCCGACCGGCTCACGGCCAGCGGCGCAGCCGCAGCCGTGGTCGTCGCCCCGCTCGCGTCCCGTAGCACCGCCTCGGCGGCCGACGACCAGGCGCTGGGTGAGCAGGTGGTCCGGGCCTACGCCCCCGCGAGCGTGCTCGGCGTCACCGGTGAGGGCGAGCTGCCGGAGCGGATCGCCGAGGCCGTCGACTTCGACGCCCCTGAGCCCGGAGCCCAAGGGCTCGTGGTGTTCTTCACCGGGCTCTCCGGCTCGGGCAAGTCGACCCTCGCCCGCGCCCTGCACGACCTGCTGCTGGAGCGCGGCGAGCGCACCGTGACCAGCCTCGACGGCGACGTGGTGCGCCGCAACCTCTCGGCCGGGCTCACCTTCTCCAAGGAGGACCGGGAGACCAACATTCGCCGGATCGGCTGGGTCGCCGCGGAGATCTCCCGGCACGGCGGGGTCGCCATCGTGTCGCCGATCGCGCCCTTCGACTCCACCCGGCAGGACGTGCGGGCGATGGTGCAGGAGGCGCGGGGTGCTTCGTGCTGGTGCACGTCGCCACCCCGCTGGAGGAGTGCGAGCGCCGCGACCGCAAGGGCCTCTACGCCAAGGCCCGCGCCGGGATCATCCCGGGGTTCACCGGCATCTCCTCACCCTACGAGGAGCCCGACGACGCCACCGTGCGCGTCGACACCACCGGCCGCACCATCGAGGACTGCCTCGACGACGTGCTGGTGGCCCTGCGCAGCGAAGGACACGTCTGATGGACCTCTTCACCACCGCGTCGCTGAGCATCGCGATCGCCGGCTTCCTGGTCGGCATCGTCGTCGGTCTCACCGGCATGGGCGGCGGCGCGCTGATGACGCCGGCGCTGATCCTGCTCGGGGTGGGCGACGCGGCGACGGTGGTGACGGCCGACCTCACGGCGGCCGCGATCTACAAGAGCGGCGGCGCGATCGTGCACCAGCGCGAGGGGTCGCCGAACCTGGGGATCGCGAAGTGGCTGATGCTCGGGTCGATCCCGATGGCGCTGGCCGGGCCGTTCATCATCCGGCTGTTCACCGACGACACCGAGTCGCTGGACAACCTGCTGAAGCTGGCGATCGGCTTCGCGCTGTTCTTCGCCGCGGGCACCTACGCGTTCCGGCTCTACATCAACCTGCGGCGCGTGCGCCGGGGCGGCCCGCAGGGCGAGGAGGACCCGGTCGTGCGACCGATCCCGACGCTGCTGATCGGCGCGCTCGGCGGTCTGCTCGTCGGCGTCACCAGCGTCGGCTCGGGCTCGGTGATCATGATCGCGCTGCTGATGCTCTACCCCGGTCTCGCTGCGGTGCGGCTGGTCGGCACCGACCTGGTGCAGGCCGTGCCGCTGGTGCTGGCCGCCGCGATCTCCAACATCTACCTCACCGGTCTCGACTGGGGGCTGCTGATCCCGCTGGTGGTCGGGTCGGTGCCCGGCACGATCCTCGGCAGCCGGATCGCCCCGCACGTGCCGCAGTCGCTGATCCGCCGCGGCATCGTGGTGGTGCTGACCGTCTCCGGTGTCGCCCTGCTCGGCAAGGCCGGCTTCGGCCCCCTGGTCGACGACCAGGGCGAGTTCGACCCGCTGATCGCGCTCTACGTCGGCATCGCGATGGTCGTCATCGTCCCGATCGTGTGGGGACTGCTGCGCCGCACGGAGGGGCTGCCGATGACCGGGGCGCCGTACGTGCGGGACCTGGACAAGAACCGGCGCTGACCCGCGGGCGCCGCATGGCGGTCAGGACCGCCCCGCTCGCCTCTCCCGCAACCACCCGCGCGTCAGCCACCCCGCTCGCTCGGCCGCGACGCCGGCGCCGGCCAGCCCGGCGATGTCGGCCGAGGTGAGACCGCGGCTCGGTGTCACCACGAAGAGCACGGGTCCCTCGACGGGGCCGTTGAGCACGAACCAGCCGACACCAGCAGCACGAGCGTGATGACGCCGACCCAGCCGACCCGCTGTGAGATGGCCGCGAACGCGACGATCAGCGCGAGCACGAGGCCGGCGATCACCGGTCTGCTCCGAGGTCAGGCATAGCTGAGCACCAGGCCAGGCTGGCTGCCCACCGCACGGAGGAGTCGAAACCCTCGGCCAGCGCGAGACGTGCACCCGAGCGCGTGAGCGCGACCCCGGTCACGTTCTGCAACGTGCCGAGATCGATGTGAACCGCGGTACTCGAGCCCGGCTCACGTAGTGGCCCATGTGACCGAGCATCTTTGCCGAGATTCGCACCTCACTCCGCCGTGACTGGCGTCCCCGCACCGTCGGTGGCCTCGCGACCGTAGTCGTCCTCGAGGCGGCAGATGTCGTCTTCACCGGTGTACGCGCCGTGCTGGACCTCGAGGATGACGAGCTCTTCGGCGTGGTTGTTCATGATCCGGTGCGCCTGGCCCGTCCCGACGTCGATGGACTCTCCCGGACCGGCGAGCACCTCGACGCCGTCGATCACGGCGGTGCAGATGCCGAAGATGATCACCCAGTGCTCCGAGCGGTGCTTGTGGGTCTGGTAGCTGAGCCGGTGGCCGGGGTGCACGTGGATGCGCTTGACCTTGTAGCCCCGGCCGTCGTCGATGACGTGCCAGGAGCCCCAGGGGCGATCTTCAGAGGCGAGCGGTGCCATGTGAGTTCCTTCGTTGTCCCGAGAGCAGGTCAGGGCCGACCGAGGGCCCGATACGCCCAGCCCGCGTTTCGCCACGCAACCGGATCCAAACAATTACGTCCATCCAGAATGGCGGGTGCGGCCACCAATGTCTTCAGGCTGTGAGGATCGGCACCGACGTACTCTGGCCACTCGGTGAGCACCAGAGTCACCTCGGCGTCGCGCACCGCCTCCTCCATCGTGTCGACGAAAGTAGGTCGGGCCACTTTTTGGCCGCATTCCGATTGGCCTCGGGGTCGGTCACGGTTACCTGCGCCCCCTGCAGCTGGAGCTGGGCCGACACGCTGAGAGCTGGAGAGTCGCGGACGTCGTCACTGTGCGGCTTGAATGCCGCCCCGAGCACGGCGAGCCGTCGACCGGCGATCGAGCCGCCGCACATCTCCCGAGCGAGGTCGACCATCCGCACGCGTCGTCGCATGTTGATCGAGTCGACCTCACGCAGGAAGCTCAGCGCCTGATCAGCGCCGAGCTCGCCGGCGCGGGCCATGAAGGCGCGGATGTCCTTGGGCAGGCAACCACCACCGAAACCGAGGCCGGCGTTGAGGAACTTGCGCCCGATCCGGTCGTCGTACCCGATCGCGTCGGCGAGGTCGACGACGTCTCCGCCAGACACCTCACACAGCTCGGCCATCGCGTTGATGAAGGAGATCTTGGTGGCGAGGAACGAGTTGGCCGCCACCTTGACCAATTGGGCGGTGGCGAGGTCGGTCTCGATCTTGGGGGTGTCCCGCGCCAGCATGGAGACGTAGACCTCGTCGAGCACGGCCGCCGCCGCGCGGCCCTCTCGCCCCGAGGGACGCCGTAGACGAGGCGGTCCGGTCGCAGCGTGTCGTCGACCGCGTGCCCCTCACGCAGAAATTCCGGATTCCAGATCAGCGTGGCCTCAGGCTCGGCCTCGCGGATCTGCTCGAGCACGCGCTCGGCGGTGCCGACGGGGACGGTGGACTTGCCGACCACGACGTCGCCGGGCTTGAGGCTGGGGAGGATCGCCGCGACGGCGGAGCGCACGTAGGTCATGTCGGCTGCGTTCTCCCCCGCTTCTGCGGGGTGCCGACAGATGAAGTGCACCCGGCTCCCGGCGGCGACCGTGGCGTCGGTGGTGAAGACCAACCGCCCCGTGCCCAACGACTCGACGAGCAGGCGCTCCAGCCCCGGTTCGAAGAAGGGTGGCTCCCCTCTTTCCAGCGCCGCCACGTGCTCTGACAGGACGTCGACACCGACGACGTCGTGCCCAAGCGACGCCATGCTCGCGGCGTGCACCGCACCGAGGTAGCCACAACCGAACACCGAGATCTGCATGAGGAGAACAGTAAGGCGTGCTGGCCTCCGGCACCTCTGCACGGGCGCAGGGCATGGCGAGGTCTCGCTCAAGGTCGCGGATGGCTAGCATGACGCAGCAGTCCCCGAGGAGAGGCCACACGGTTCATGACCGACACCCACGCCGACTACCGGCTGAGCCAGCTCGACCAGCTGGAAGCCGAGTCGATCCACATCTTCCGCGAGGTCGCCTCGGAGTTCGAGAAGCCGGTGCTGATGTTCTCCGGCGGCAAGGACTCGATCTATGCTCCGCCTGGCGGAGAAGGCCTTCTACCCCGCGAAGATCCCCTTCCCGGTGCTGCAGGTCGACACGGGCTATGACTTCCCCGAGGTGCTCGCCTGCCGTGACCGCTGGGTCGACCGGCTGGACCTGCGCCTCATCGTGGCCTCGGTCGAGCAGGCGATCGCCGACGGCATCGTCAACGACGACGGCAAGACCCCGCGCAACCGCCTCCAGATCGGCACCCTGCTCAACGCGATCGAGGAGAACGGCTTCACCGCCGCCTTCGGTGGCGGCCGCCGCGACGAGGAGAAGGCCCGCGCCAAGGAGCGGGTCTACTCCCACCGCGACGACTT
>CAWDBA010000006.1:0-119004 GCA_963800485.1 uncultured Actinomycetota bacterium | reverse complement strand
TGCTGCTCCTCGTGCTGCGGGAACGGCGCCTGGCGCTGCTCGGCGCGGTGGTGGCGGTGTTCTTCGTCGCCATCTTCCCCGGCAACGTGTGGCAGGCGGTGAACCGCTCCGACTCCTTCGGCCTGACCAGCGACACCGCGCGGGTGGTGCGGCTGTTCTTCCAGCCGCTGCTGGTGGCGTGGGCGCTGTGGTGCACCGGGGCCTGGCGTGCGTGGCGCGGGGGCCGGCCCAGCCACGACCGATGACTCCGGGCCCTGGGGCTGGTCGGACACCGACGCGGTCGCCCAACCCTCAGCATCCAGCGGGCGACTACCCGATCTGCTACGCGTGGCGTCCCGCTGCGCGAGCCTACCTCCAGCTCGGCCTACCGGTGGTCGTACAAGCCGCCGACGGCGCACGCGGGGGGTCTGGCGTGGGCGGGGCGGTACCTCTACCTGGCGGACACGCACCGGCTGGACGAGCAGCACGCCGGCCCTGGTGACCGCTCGCTACTCCTGCGCTCCGACGGCACCCTGGTCGCGCACGACATCCTGCTCCGACCACGGCCTGCGACGGGGCCGCACGGGCAGCCGGAGAAGCAGTGCAACCGGAGGGTGTTCTGGCGCGAGGTGCCAGCCCCGCACGTGGGCGCGACGGCCCGACCGGCCTCGGTCGCGTACCCGGGGCTGCGCGCGACGCCCCTCGTGGCCGAGCACGACGGGCGGGTGGTTCATTGCGGCGGTGGCTTCTCGGACCGCCGCCCGAGGCTGGCGATCGCGGCCACGATCATCAGCGACCCGACCGCTCCGCCAGTGGTGAGCGCCTCGCCCAGGAGAAGTACGGCGATCAGCACGGCGGTCACCGGCTCGAGCAGGGTCGCCACGACCGCCGCCCCGCTGGGGGTGCTGCGCAGGCCGGTGAAGAGCAGCGCGTAGGCGACGGCCATGGTCACGACACCGAGGTAGCCGATGAGCAGCCACGAGGACGAGTCGGACGAGGTCAGGGCGTCGCCCCGCACGAGCGTCACCAGCAGCCCCGCCGGGATGAGCACCGCGGCGGCGACGGACATCGTCGCGGTGGTGACGGTCAGCGTGGACAGGCGGCGGGTGAGGGGGCTCGCCAGCTCGGCCGACAGGCCGTACGCCGCTCCCGCCCCCAGCGCGGCGAGCACGCCCCACACCGGCGACGCGGCGCCCCGGGCGGGACCGCCGGTGAGGCTCACCAGGGCCAGGCCGACCACGGCGACGACGACGGGCACTCCCTCCCCGGCCGAGGGCATCCGGCGCTGCCCGACGCTGCGGAGCACCAGCAGCAGCACTGGTGCGAACCCGAGACAGACCACGGTCGTCACGCTCACGCCGATCACGACGACGGCGACGAAGAAGAGCATCTGGAAGACAGCGGTGAAGACGCCCACCAGCACCACTCGCCGCCACTGCGGCCGTGCGGCCGTCCAGGATCTCGCCAGCTGCCCCGTCAGGAGTGAGAAGCCGAGGAGAGCCACCACGGCGAACACGGCGCGGTAGGCGCTGATGGTGAGCGGCGCGAGGCCGGAGCCGTGGTGGACCAGCTGCACCGCGGGGCCGATCGTGCCCCAGATGACGCCCGCCAAGGAGACGAGGAGCAGGCCTCGCAACGCCGAGGCGTGATGCTCTGGAACCGCGGCCACCGACGTCACGGCCCCGAGGCTAGGCGCCGGCCCGAGCGGACCCGTATCCGGATTCGGATCCGACCGGCGTACGGGCTCGCCGAGCTCACCTGCCGCAGCGGACGTCGTGCTCCCACGAGCTGTGCCGGTCGCCGAACGGTTCGCGGCGGAAGCTGTCGGTGACCAACGCGGTGGGCGGCTCGAAGTCGGCGGGGACGAAGGGCTCGGGCGGCACCTCGCCACGGTAGTTCAGGGCTGTCGGAGGGCGCGCCGACCCGCGCGCCCCCATACTCCTCCGGTGGACACCTACTTCGTCCTGCCGGCCAACGAGGTGCCGTGGGAGGACCTCCAGCTGGTCCTCGGTGCGCGCGGGCCGGCGCACCGCTGCCAGTGCCAGCGCTACAAGCTCGCGCCGCGGGAGGCCTTCCGCACGTTCTCCCAGGAGGAGCGCGCCCGCCGGCTCCGCAGCCAGACCGACTGCCGCAACCCCGGGTCGGGTCCGACGAGCGGACTGGTCGCCTACCTCGACGACGAGCCGGTCGGCTGGTGCGCGGTCGAGCCCCGGCCGGCGTACCAAGGACTCCTGCGCAGCGCCCGCGTCCCGTGGGAGGGCCGCGACGAGGACAAGACCGACACCACCGTCTGGGCCGTCACCTGCCTCTTCGCACGCACCGGCTTCCGCCGCCGGGGTGTGAGCACGGCACTCGCCAAGGCCTCCGTCGACCATGCGCGCTCACACGGCGCGCGAGCGCTGGAGGCCTATCCCATGACCACCCACCCGGCGTTGCTCGAGGAGCTGCACGTCGGCAACGTCGTGACCTTCGCCGAAGCAGGGTTCACCGAGGTCGGCCGGCCCACGGCCCGGCGCGCCGTCATGCGCGTCGACCTCTAGCCGGATCGGCTTGGCCCTGGCGCGGGGGTCGACGTCTCATCCAAGTCGGGGGATGCCTGCGGCCGCTAAAGGCACAAGGCTGCGTCAAGAAGCCGGTGGGATCCGCCCTTTCGGCCCCTGTGAGAGGTTGCCCGATGTTTAACGACAACGGCTCGTTCCTGCTGGCCCTGTTTGAGTTCTTCCTGTTCTTTGCGTGGTTCATGTGTCTGTTCTGGGTCCTCGGGGACATCTTCCGGAGCAGGGACCTGGGTGGAGGAAGCAAGACGCTCTGGGTGATCTTCGTGATCATCATCCCGTGGCTGGGCATCTTGACCTATCTCATCGTCCGTGGGCACGGGATGCAGGATCGTCAACTGGAGCAGGCCAAGGAGATGCAGGCGGCTCAGGCGGAATACATCAAATCGGTGGCCGCACCGGCCTCGGGCGACGCTTCCAGCCAGATCGCCAACGCCAAGGGCTTGCTCGACGGCGGGGCGATCACCCAAGCGGAGTTCGATCACCTCAAGGCAAAGGCGCTCGCTACCTGATTGACGTCACTCGCGGTGACTGGCTCGCCCGACCCATTCCTCACAGCGACGAGGTCGAGCCCCACCAATTCGCCTTCCGACCCACACCGGAGGCTGCTTCGCCGGCGCTCAGCGCCGGCGGGTCACGAGGACCCCAACGCCCGCGCCGAGGACCGCGCCGAGTGGGACCAGGTTCCATGCCAGCCCCTGCAACTCCTCGACCCAGCCGCCGCGGCCCTCGAGCACCGCTTCGATGACGAGATAGACAGTCGCGCCGGCGGTGAACCCGACGACAGCGCCGACGAGCACGCCGATAAGGGCCCGCGGGGCACTCTGACCGGTAGACTTGTCCATGGGTGTTCCTATCCGGATTCACCGCCGACGTTACGTGCAGCTCATGTGTCATCGCAATTGAGGGATCGGCATACGAACGTCGGCGACGGTGGGGGTGTCGGCTCCTGTGCTGGCAACCGACATCCTCCACGTGTGCATGACGCCGGTGGGCCAAGCCTGCCGATCCCCCTCGGGGTCGTGCTCCGCTACCGGGCGTAGTCGTCGCCGACGAGATAGCCCAGGTTGGTCTCCTCCATCCCGGAGAGCTGGGCGGCCGAACAAAAGCCGGTGACAGCGATGACGTCCGCGGCAGCGCCCGCGCCGGCGCCGGCGCAAGGCCAGCCAGCCCGAACCCGTCAGAGCCGAGTCGACATCGTGCACCATGCGCTGCAGAACCCAGCCAGTGCCACCGGCCAGGCCGGCGCCGATCCCGCATCGCACCAGATCCCGGCCGCATTCCGGGACTGGTCGGCTCAGCCTTGAGGCACGTGACGCCGGCGGAATCCGACGAACGCTGCCGATGCCATGACGGCCGCCACCAGCGCCAGCGCGGCCAGCGCGGTGGTGTCGATGTCGTCGACCGGAGGATTCCCCACGTGGGTCAGCGGGGAGAGGTTCAGGACCCAGTCGGGAAGCTGTAGCCCCGAGCCGAGCAGCCCGATGAACGCGACGGCACCGAATGCGACCCAGGCCAGGGCGAAGGCACGGGGCACGAACCCAAAGAGCAGGACCGCGGCCGCGGCAATGACCAGCTCCGCTGGAAGGTAGGCCAGGCCGGACTTCAGTAGCGTCCCGATGTAGCCCGATTTCCCCGTGGACAGCGCCGTGGTGGCGCCGAACGCTACCGCGGAGACCACGACCATGATCACCAGGCCCGCGGACACGATCAGCACCTGTGCGCCGAGCCAGCGAGCTCGGCCCAGCGCGCCGGCCAGGACCGGCTCCAGGCGACCGGCGACCTCCTCGTGCCGCAGCGATCCGAGCGCCTGCACGACGTAGCCGCAGGCGATGATCGCGAGGTAGACCTGGGTCATCGCAAGGAACCCGTCGGCCGCGTTGTTCTTGGTGATCCCCATGGCTGTGCTCAGCGAGGCGTTGCCCAGGATCGCACCGACGACCTCCTGGGCCAGCGCCCCCATGACTGCGCCGAGCGCGACGGATCCGGCCAACCAGCCAAGGAAGGAGCCTCGCTGTCCGTGCAGCGCCAGGCCGACCGGGTGGACCAGCCACCGCGCGGCCGTCGGCTCCCCCGCCCCCTGCCGGTACAAGGCGGCTCCGAGGTCCCGCGACCCCGCCACCAGGAGGGCCAGGATCGACAGCCCGGCCGAGACTCCGATCGGGATGAGCAGGACCCACCAGCGCTGCTGGTCAGCGAAGGGGGAGGTCTTCTCCAGCCAGCCCAGCGGTGACAGCCACACCCAGAAGGTGTCGTTGACGTCGCCGACACCGCGCAGCACATAAGACAGGGCGACGACGACGAAGCCGAGTGCGTAGACGCCTCGACTGTGGAGCACGACCTGGGCGAGGACGGCGGCCAGCGCGGCGAAGACGACGGTGACCATGCCGAGGGCGAGGGCGTAGACGACGGCCGGCCCCACATCGATTCCCGCCACCAGCAGCGACACCACGAACCCCAGGTCCATCACGACCACCGACCCGACCACGAGCACGAGGGCCCCCATGACCGGCGCGCGACGGTCGATGCGGCCGGCGAGGAGCGCCTCCAGACGACCGGACTCTTCCTCGGCGCGGGTCATTCCTGCCACCAGAGCCAGCCCCATCAACGGCATCAGGAACGAGGCCATGAAGCCGAACTCGTCCTGGATGATGCCGCCGAGCGAGTCGATGCCCTCCACGTGACCGTTGATCGCGATCAACGCTTCGCTGACCACTGCCTCGCCGTAGGAGGCGACCTTCTCGGGAGTGTCGTAAAGCTGAGCTACAGAGATCGCCGTGAAGGCGAGCGTCCCCACCGTCGCAAGCACCCACGCCAGCAGCCGCCGACGCTGGGCGCGCCACATGATGCCCAACAATGCTCCCGTCCCGGTCATACCCGCACCGCCGATGCGTCGGTCATTCCTGCACCGCCGGCGTGTCGTCGTCGCTGTAGTTGCTGAGGAACAGCGCGTCCAGGCTGGGCGGTTCGACGGTGAGGCTGCGGATGCCCGAGTCGTGGATGAGTCCGATCGCTTGGTCGAGCTCGTGAGGACCGACGGTGAACCGCGTCTCGACGTGGCCGTCGACCTTCCCGACCGTGAGGCCCTGCACGCCGCTGACTGCGTCGAGCGAGGTGACGTCGCGCCCGGTCAGCGAGCGGACAGTGGTGCGGGTGTGACGGCGCAGCTCGGCCAGGGTCCCTGACGTCACCGTCTTGCCACGCCGGATGATGCTGACCCGGTCGGCGAGCGCCTCCACCTCCGAGAGGATGTGGCTGGACAGGAGCACCGTCGCCCCCTCGTCGCGGCGCTCCCGGATGACATCTTGGAACACCTGCTCCATCAGCGGGTCCAGACCGGAAGTCGGCTCGTCGAGGACGATCAGCCCGACCTCGCTGGCCAGCGCCGCGACCAGCGCTACCTTCTGCCGGTTTCCCTTGGAGTAGTCACGCGCCCGCTTGCTCGGGTCCAGGTCGAAGCGCTCGATCAGCGCGGCACGCCGATCGGGGTTCAGCCCGCCGTGGACCCCGGCGAGGATGTCCATGCACTCCCCCCCGGTAAGACCGGCCCACAGGGAGACGTCGCCGGGGACGTACGCCAGATCGCCGCGAACGTGGATGCCGTCCCGCCACGGGTCGCGGCCGAAGAGCTCGATCCGCCCCCCGTCGCGACGCATGAGTCCAAGAACGATCCGGATGGTGGTGGACTTCCCGGAGCCGTTGGGACCCAGGAATCCGTGTACCTCGCCACGGCGCACGTCGAGATCGAGGCCGTCCAGCGCACGAAACGTGCCGAACTCCTTGACCAACCCCTCGATGCGCACGATCTCGTTGCTCACGGCTCTCCCCCGTCCGGGGCGCGAAACGCGCCCTGCGAGTACACGTCTACTGCCTCGGCGGCCCACTGGGTCATGCCCGCGGTCGTCAGCAGGTCGACCCCGCACACCTGCGTGATGTGTCGAGCCAGCAGGATCGCTGCCACGTCGTTGACCAGCAGGAAGGCAGCCCGTACCTTCCGGTCGTGGCTCGGTCTTGCGACGCCGGCGGCCTCCAGACCGGCCAGCACTCGTTCGCCCTCCGCGAACCAGTGCGCGAACACCCGATCGCCGGTCGCGTCGTTGGTCAGTAGCAGACGACGCAAGTAGTCCGGCAGCGGGGACCCGGGTGGAAAGCCGGCGACGAACGCCTCGGCCAGCGACCTCGACCCGCCTCCTGTCAGCGCGTCGCCGAGCCCGTCGTCGGTCAGGGCGTCCAGTACCGCGTCGAAGCTGTGGGCCACGTGCTCGTCCACCGCTTCGCGCAGCCCGGCCTTGCTGCCGAAGTGATGCATGACCAGCGCAGGCGAGACGCCCGCCGCTGCCGCCACCTCGCGAACCGTGACGGCGTCAGGGCCGCGGTCCGCGAAGAGGCGAAGCGCGGTGTTGCGGATCGTCGCCTTCGCGGTCAAGTCGCCGGGGGCCGTCGCTTCTGAACGCATGTTCAGAACACTTACCAGATGTTCAGTATCGTGGGCAACTCCTGGCGCTGTCGGACGGTCTGGCGCTGCTTGGGGACGGGAGTCCATGACGCGTCGCATGCAGTCGTCGACGTCGGCAGGGTGACCGTTGTAGGTCACGCCCAGCGCGAACGCTCCTCCATGTCGCCGAAGCTCTCGTCGACAGCCGCGGGTCCGTTCCCTCCCTGGCGAACCAGGGGCCCACACGTCTCACCTGAGAGACCTCGCAGACCGGCTAGGTCTGTCCCGCAAGCCGAACCCCAGCGGTCCGAGGTGGCCCCTGCGGTCCGGTTGCCGCAGGCCGGCTCGAGGGTCCTCAGCGTCGCGATGTCGTGTCCGCGAGCTCTGCCGCGCAGAGCGTCGCGTGGGGCCGTCAGGTCCTGAGCTGGGCCCGGCCGTGCCTCAGGACGCGATCGGCTCGGGGATCGGACAGCGCCCGACCCCGCCCGTGTCGTCGCCGCGCGGATCCTTGCCGACGTCGGTGACGTGGCCAGGTTCGTGACCGCAACCGGTTCGGCTCGCGGGGCAGGAGCGACTGGAGCACTGCTGCTCAGGGCAGCGTGCGGGTCGCAGGACCGGTCCTCGGGACTGCGGAGCGTCTGCATGCCACCACCCTGGCCGGCCGAGGGCACGATGCCCTCGGCCCCTCAGGCGGTGACGACGTGCGCGTCCGGCCCGGGGTAGCTCAGCCCCTCGCGGCCGTCGCTCCACCTGACGAGGTACGGCGGGCCTCCGTCCTCTCCCTGCACCTCCAGGATCTCCCCCTCGCGACGGGGTGAATCGACGCGGTTGCTCTCGACGACCAGCCGGTCGCCGACCTGTGCCTGCATGGTCACCACCTCCTGATCCCACGATGCGCCTCGCCGACGGCGCCGACAAGGGCCGACGTCGAATGGCGGTGCCACCCACGCGCCGACCGACCGGAATTGCGACGTCCCTTCGCTGCTGGCGGCCCCCTGAGCGATGGCCACGCGGAGCGCCATCTCTACCCCTTCTCGCATGAGCTGATGGCCGAGCCGGGTGCGGCACCTGGGCGGCGTCGGGACGGGCTCGAGGTGAGACGTCGCTCCCGGGTCAGGCCAACACCTCGCGGAGCTTCGCCGCGAACGCTCGAGGCTCTCCAGGCGAGGGACCCTCGGCCGCGGTGAAGCCGGCATGGTGACTCGGAAAGGGGTCGACTTCGCGACGTAAGCGCTCTGCGAGGCCGTGGCCGCCTCGCGCCGCGAGCTCCTGGCCGGAGCCGGCACCGACCGCGACGCGGACCCGGTCGCCGAGGGCGACGAGCGTGTCGTAGGCGGGCGTATAGGCGTTGAGGGCGGGCAGGTTGCGCATCAGTGGGTTGGTGCGGTCGCCGTCGTCCTCGGCGTTCATGCCGAACTGGGCGGGATCGGGTGCGGGACGATCAAGGTAGTTGACCGGCAGCGAGCCGGACTCCATGACCAGGGTCATGAACTTCGTCATGGCCGGCCCGTTCCCCTCGCGCTGGTAGGTGTCGTGAATGTCCTGGCAGGCGGCGAGCACCACGTCGCCATCGGTGAGCACGTCGACCAAGGGCGGCTCGTGCACGACCGCGCGACGGACGTCTCGTGGGTGTGCGGCGAGCAGCGCCAGCAGGCTGACGGCACCTCCACTCGAGCCGAACGCGTCCACCGGACCGACGCCGAGGTCCTCGACGACGCGGTGTAGGTCCTCGGCGTGCAGCTCCGGGGTCATCGGAGCCGTGCCGGCGGGGTTGCGACCAGCGCCACGCGGGTCGATCGTCACGACGGGACGGTCGGTGAGGTGTGCGGCGAGCGCGGCGAACGCTGCAGCCTCCATGGGGTTGGCGAAGGCCAGCAGGACCGGTCGGTCGGGAGTCGCTGCAGCGAGGTCACCGTGAATGTCGTAGTGGATGGCGCCGTCAAGAAGGGTGTGTGTAGTCGGCATGCCGGTTCTGACCGGGGCCTACCACCGGAATCATCGGTACCTGCTCCGGTCAGGATCTCGTGCGGGACGACCACTGGGTTCGGTGCGTGATCGGCAACTTCGCCGGCCGGTCGGTCGGGGTCACCGTGAGTCGGCCGAGGCGACCGGCGCTGCCCGCTCGCCGCGGTCGGCGCAGCCGGAGCATGCGGACCCACGATGCAGCCGACCGCCCGGTCCAGCGGTCACGTGCCGCGACGAACTCACGTGGGGAGGCAACCTAGTCCGTCGGCGGAGGCTGAACCGGATCGCGGCACGTGCGGACACTACGCACCGATCGAGGCATGAGCGATAGTTGTGACTGGCACCGCCCCGTGCTGGTGACTCCGGCCGCGTCACCGGAGCGGATCGGCTCGCGGCCTGCGAGTGCGCGGTACGTTCACGTGGGCTCCCGTGTCGCGGTGTTGCCAACGCGAGGTGGAGACCGGGATCGGAGACGCGATGGGGCAGACGCTGGTTCATGTTCTGCTGCTGGCCCTCGCGGTGGCGCTCAGCAGCGTGCCGATCTCCGCCACCATCTTCATCCTGCTCTCGGAGACCCGCACTCGCTCCGGACTCGCTTTCCTGGCCGGCACGCTGCTCGGCACCTTCGCCATTGTCACCCTGACGGCCGTTGCCGGTCAGGCACTTCCCGGCCGCCCGCGCCAGCACGACGCCCTTGTCGGAAAGCTGGAGATACTGATCGGCATGGTCATGGTGCTGCTGGGTGTGGTGACCCTGCTGCGTCGGAATCACTCGCGTGGCCGTGATAGGCCGGGGTGGCTGAATGGCCTCGGCGCGTTCGGAGCGCTGCCTGTCTTCGGCATCGGTCTGGCGTTGAACCTTCGCCCGAAGGCAGTGCTCCTCGCTGCCGCGGCCGGCCTGGCTATCAGCGGTGCACAGCTGCGGTCCGCAGAGAACCTCGTCCTCCTCGTCAGCTACACCGCGATCGGAACCTGCACCGTTGTCCTCCCGATCGTGGCGACGATTCTCTTCCCGCGACGCATGGAGCCTAGGCTCGTCACGGCGAAGGACTGGATCGCCGCCCACGCCAGCGCGGTCGGCGCCACGATCTTGATCCTGATCGGCGCCTTCGTCGCCGGCGTCGGCCTGACCGGCTGATCACCGGGCTCGCAATTCCGAATCGACCGGGCGCCCACGCTCGGTGGGGTGTGTCACGCAGTCCGCTTCGACGACACACCCGATTCGAGCAGGTGCATCGGCTCCCTCGCCTGGGTCCAGCTCGAACATCGGCCTGACGACCACGACCACCCCATCACCGCCGAAGACCAGGGGCGGATCCCCATGGCCCGGCAGTAGAGCCACCACCTCCGTGCGGACACTTCCGGGCCACCCGACGGCGTCGGTGGGGGCGTAGACCGAACCGCCCAGGCTCATGGCGCACCTCCAGGAGGTTGACCCGATCGTGCCGCGGGATGCGGACGAGTCGGACATCGGGGGAGCGGCCCGACCTCCTGAGGGAAGCCCCTGCGACTGCACGCCCGCGACCCCCAGTCCGGCCCACAGAGGGATCCCTACCGCGTCGCTATCAAGGGCCGTGGCCCGTCATGACGCCGTGGTCCGCTTCAGGCGCTCCACCTCACCTTCCAGACTGAGCACCATGGCGATGCCGGCCAAGTTGAGACCGTCGTCTAGCAGTGTCCCGATGCGCCGGAGTCGCTCGACGTCAGCACGGCTGTACAGCCGCGTTCCGCCGGGTGTGCGAGCCGGCTCGAGCAGTCCCCGTCGTTCGTAGACACGCAGGTTCTGGATCGGCATCGAGGCCATGTCCGCCGCCACCGAGATAGCAAACACGGCACGCATCTGCTCGTCGCTCGTCATGGGTGCTCCTGTCTCGAGGGACCTGACGTGGTGCTCTCCGTCGCGCTGCCGAGGGGCTTGCCTACGCAGGCGACACGCGATATATAAAACCTATACCAGCAGGTACACCTGCTGGTGAACCACCAGTCCCATCGCGAAGGAAGGAAGAACCTGCCATGTTGATCCGTACCGCCGACCCCTTCCGCGACCTCGACCGGCTCGCGCATCAGGTCCTCGGCACCACCAACCGTCCCACGGTGATGCCCATGGACGCCTGGCGCGAGGGCGAGGAGTTCGTCATCGAGTTCGACCTGCCTGGCGTCGCTGCCGAGAGCATCGACCTCGACGTCGAACGCAACGTGCTGACCGTGCGCGCCGAGCGAGTCGGGCACAACGGCGACACGGAGATGTTGGCCTCTGAGCGCCCACGCGGCACGTTCAGTCGCCAGCTGGTCCTGGGCGACAACCTCGACCTGACCAAGATCGAGGCCGGTTACGCCGGCGGCGTGCTGCGCCTGCGGGTGCCGGTCGCCGAGCAGGCCAAACCGCGCAAGATCCAGGTCAGCTCCACCTCCGAGACCGATCGAGCGGCCATCAACGCCTGAGCGAACCCGGCTCGGGGTCGGGGGCCCGGCGGCCGTCACCATGACCCGCCGGGCCCACACGGCGGCGCAGCTCTCACCCGCACAGGGACGACTTGCCGTCGGAGGGCTCCGACGCCCACCTGGATGGCCCGAGTGGGCCATCGCCCTTGGTCGCGCGACTCTTGCGATGTTCGGCGTCACCCGCGCCTACGAGGAAATCCAGCCCTGGCGGTCGGTGCGCGAGCACATGGACGCACTCACCTTCGACTCAGCCGCAGGCGGCGCGCTCTACCTGATCGTTGCTCAGACCCGACCCACCCCCGATGCGGTTGCCGCGCAGCCGCCAGCACGAGCATGAGCGACTTCCTGATCGTCCTTGCCTTCGCCGCCCTGCCCGCCGCAGGGAACATCGCCGGCGGTCTCGCCGCCGAGGTGTTCGAGGTCTCCGACCGAGTGCTCAGCCTGGCTCTTCATCTGGCTGCGGGCATCGTGCTGGCCGTGGTCGGCCTCGAACTGGTCCCCCGAGCACTCGACAGCAACCACCCGTGGTTACCCGTCGCTGCCTTCGTGGCGGGCGGGGCGGTCTTCATCGGCATCGAGCGCCTCATCGAGAACATCAAGAATCGTCTAGATACCGGAGATCAGGCGACCGGGCCACTGGCCATCTTCACCGGGGTCTCTCTGGACCTTCTCAGCGACGGCGTCATGATTGGCACCGGGAGCGTGGTGAACCCAGCCCTGGGGCTACTCCTGGCCGCCGGACAGGTACCAGCTGACATCCCCGAGGGCTTCGCCGCTACGGCCACCCTCAAGCGTGCGGGATTCGCACTCCGCACACGGTTGGTCATGGCCGCCAGCTTCGCTGTCCCTGTGCTCCTCGGAGCGACCCTTGGCTACCTGGCCCTGCGCCAGGCCCCCGACATCGTCACTCTGTCGGTCCTGGCCGCCACCGGCGGAGTCTTGATGAGCGTCGTTGTCGAGGAGGTCGTCACCCAGGCCCACTAAGGCCGCACCAGTGTCTTCGGACCACTGCTGCTCACCGCAGGTTTCGGACTGTTCGCCCTCATCTCCGTGTACGTCAGCATCTAGCTCCGCGTGTCGATCGGCTATCGGACGCCCTGTTCACGCGAAACGCACTCTCATAGCCGGTGAGCGGTCGGGCGGGGCGGATCAGTACCGTCGACTTCAGTCCGCTCGCGGGACTGATGGAGGAGTCCCCCGTACAGGATCGTGACGTCTTCCCGAGCGAAGGTGTACTCGCCTCATCGTCGACAGTCGGGCTCCGACCGGACCGAAGCCCCCTCGTGCTCTCCCAGAACAGCACCCGGGCTCGGGGCAGGCCATCCACGACGAGCTGTGGATCGAGGACCGCCCCAGCGCAGTCGGTGCGCCGCTCGACGCCCGCTGCACGGACAAGGGTCGCCTCGACGGGTCCCCACGCCGGTTCAATGTTCGTAAGAGGTGAGCCACACGCTCAGACGCTCCCACCATGGATCGTGAGGAACGCAAGCCTATTCTGGCCATCTCGCCGACCCACGTCTGTCTCCCGGCCGGGGCCGGCGACTGAGCGCAGCCGCTGCTGGAGCACGATCGTCGCAAAGGGAGCTCCTCGCTCCGCGTGCCCATCCGCGAGCGGTGACCGGGCACTCCGAACTCCGCGTGGGCTAGCGTTCCAGGTGTGGCCTTGAATCATGTAAGACGAGGAAGCGGCAGCCCGCTGTTGCTGGTGCACGGGCTGGGCGCTGGGTGGCGATCCTGGTCCCCGATTCTCGACGAACTGGCGGAGAGTCGCGAGGTCATCGCCGTCGACCTGCCGGGGTTCGGCGAGACGCCGCCGTTGACCGGCGCGGTCTCGATTGCCACCCTGACCGACTCCGTCGCGGACTTCATCCGCGAACAAGGCCTAGACGGCGTCTCGACCGTCGGCCAGTCGATGGGCGGTCGAATGGTGCTCGAGCTCGCGCGGCGGGGCGTCGGCGGCGACACCGTGGCACTGGACCCTGGCGGCTTCTGGAGCGACCGCGAGCTTGTCGTCTTCGGCGCCACGCTTCGGCCGTCGATCGCTCTAGTCCGAGCGTTGCGAGGCATGCTGCCAGCGCTGCTAGCGAGCTCTGTAGGACGGACTCTGCTGCTGGCGCAGCTGTCGGCGCGGCCCTGGGCGCTCTCGCGCGACACCACGCTTCCTGACGTGCGCGGGTTGGCCGACTCCCCGGCGACCGGCGCTGCCTTGGACGCCCTGACCAAGGGGCCCAAGCAACAGGGAGCTCCGGCTGGCACAGTGCCCGGCCGAGTCACCATTGGTTGGGGTCGTCGTGACCTGGTGACCGTGCCGAGACAGGCCGCGCGTGCTGCGGAACTGTTCCCCGACGCGGTCCTGCACTGGTTCGAGCGGTGCGGTCACTTTCCCCAGTGGGACGCACCGCACGAAGCGACCCGACTGATTCTCGCCAGCACCGACTGAGGTCTGTTGCTCGGCCGGGCCATCGCCGTAGGCGGACCCCCCCACCGGCACGCTCAGCCTGAACAGTCGACCGCGACCGCGAGGGCAGCGCAGACCTCACGCATCCGGGCCTCGGCCACCCGCCCCAGGCGCTCCACGAGGATCGCGACCGAGACGCTTTCGATCGAGTCGAGGTTGACAGCGGAGCGGAGCGGCACCGGGTCGTCACCGGGTTCGAGGACAACTTCGCTCGGGAGGTCTCGGATCGTGGTCGTGCAGGGGGCGACGAGGGCTCGGCGATGGCGCGGGATAACGGCGTCACGAGACAGCACGACGACGGGTCGACGGCCGATCTCCGCCATCTCGCACCACCACACTTCCCCGCGCGCCGGGAGCTCCGTCACGAGGCCGCAACCCCCCGTCGGAACGAGGCCAGGTCTCCCCACTCGTCTGGCTCGTCGAGCGGATGCTCGTCGTATGCCGCGTAACTGGCGTCGACTTCGGCCGACCGATGGCGGTCCAGCAAGGCAGCTAGTGCTTCGTCGACAAGAGCGGAGTCTGGCTTCCTGGAGGCCTTGCGGGCGCTCTCGAGGAGTTCGGCGTCCACGGTGGTGCTCAAGCGTGTGCGACTCATGCCACAATCATGCCACGTAGAGCGAGAAGCCGGCGATGGCTCCTCCGGCAGCGCCTCGGTGTCCGGAGCAGATGTGTCTCCTGCGGCGTGCCTCGGTCACGGCGGGTTTGGACGTAGGCGACGGCGTCGTGGGGGTATCACAACCGGGCCCGTGCCTGTTGGAAGGCGAGTATCCCGCACAGCCCGGCCAGGACCGCCAGAACGGGAGCCACCGAGACCTGCTCGGCGAGAGCGGTGATCATCAGCGGGGATCCGAAGCCGATGTAGGCGGTGGCGTAGAAGCCGGCGGACACGGTGCCCAACCTCCCCGGGGTGGCCAGCGCGGGAAGTCGCGAGATCCCGCTCGCGAGCGCGAGACCGCCCCCGGCTCCGAGCACGGCCGAGGCGGGGATGACCATCAGCAGGAGCCCGGGTAGTGCGGCCGCGAGGGCCGTGCCGCCGAAGCCGACCATTCCACAGGCGGCAGCGGCGGGTGCGGTGCGCGGGCCGAGACGACCCTGGAGCGGGGCGGCCAGCGCTCCCGCGCCGAGGGCGAGGCCGGCCATCAGTCCGGTCAGCGCCACCGGCGCTACTGGGAACCCGACGAGGACCGGTACCGCAGCGATCGTGCTTGCAGGGAAGGCGTAGACACACACCGCGAGCGGTGCGACGACGAGCAGGGCGGTACGTCGGGTGCCGGGCCGGAACGCTCCGGCGGACGAGGCATGGGGGGTCATCGGACGTCGGATCAGCGACTCGGCAACCGACAGCGAGACTCGGAGCGCCGCCAGCAGGATGACCACGTGCAGGAGGTACGGGAGGACCAGGGGCCACGGTCCCCACTGGCCGATGAGGCCCGCGTACGCAGGTCCGATCGCGAAGCCTCCCGTCATGGCGACCGCGGCCGTGCGAGGGCCGGCGTGGTTCCCGCGTCGGGCGGCCGTCTCCACCAGCCAGGCGCTTCCGATGCTGAATACCGTTCCCGAGGCCGCCCCTTGGAGGAACCGGACGAGGTAGAGGAGCGGCTCGCTGTCCGCGGCGAGGATGAACAGCAGCGATGCGAGGGCCGCACAGACCGCTCCCGGGAGGACGACGCGACGACGTCCGAAATGGTCGGCGGCCCGACCCGCAACCGAGAGCGCAAGCATCAGTCCCAGCGCGTAGACGCCGAAGATCGCTGTCAGGGACTCGTCGGTCATCGAGAGTCGCTCGCGGTAGACCAGGAGCAGGGGTGTGGGGACGTTGGTCCCGATGGCCACCGCGACCAGCAGGGCCGCGAGTCGTCGTTCAGCGCTCCAGGTCACACGGCGCAGCCTCGCACCCGTCCCGGCACGACCGACGTCGTCACCCTGGAGACCCTCCGAGATGCCGTCCGCGTGCTGCACCGACCGGCGAGGAAACACGGAGCGATCACCGATGCGGGATCGGCATGCGGGACACGTCGAGGAATCGAGCTCCAGGAGGGCGTAGCGCGCACGTTCGCGTTCGCCAGGTGGGCCGCGTGAACAGCTGGCCCCGCGCAGGCCCCGCAGTAAGGACGAGCCAGTCCCAAGCGGCTCACCGTCGAGGAGACCATCGATGAGGTCGTGACCCAGAACGCCCCACCGGTGGCCAGATGCTGACCGGGCCCGCCACCACGAAGCCAGGTCCCGCCACAGGCGAATCCTTTGTCCCTTGATGGGTACGCGTCAGTTGAGGCAGGGGCGAGCCCGGCGTGTGCCGCCCGACGCCCACTGCCACTCCTCGCCCGCCACCCGTTCCTCGTCCCCGACCGACCCAATTGCCCATGAACCAGAGCTCAGCACAGACGTTCCCGCGGCGCACCGCGGACCGAACCATCATGCTCCGGCCGTACGCGACGCCGCTGCCGATGTCGTTCCTCGCGCTCGCCCTGGCCAGTATCGGGTTCAGCGGGGTGGAGCTCCGCTGGGTGTCCGCGGACCAGGCAGGGGTGGCAGCTCTCGTGGCTCTCCTGGTCACGGTCCCGCTGCAAGGTGCCGCCGGTCTGATCGGCTTCCTCACCCGTGACCCGGTCGCGGCCACGGGATGCACGCTGCTCGCCGGCTCCTGGGCCGTGATCGGCACGGTGACGCTCGAGGAGCCGGTGGGCTCCCGCTCGCCGGGGCTCGGGCTGTTCCTCGTCGCCGCGACGCTGACCCTGGTCGTGCCCGTCGTGGCGGCGTGGCAGAAGCCGGCAGCGGCCGCAGTCATGGGCGGGAGCGCCGTGCGCTTCCTGCTCACCGGGATCTATCAGCTGCACGGCGGCGGCGGCTGGCGGACGACCGCCGCCATCGCCGGCCTCGCACTGGCCGCGACCGCGATCTATGCGGCGTTGGCGTTCGAGCTCGAAGGCCTCCGGGGCCACGCGGTGCTCCCGCTCGGCAGGACCGGTGCCTCCCGGGACGCGGTGTCACACGGGGCCGAGGGTGGCTCGCGGCGGATCACGACAGAACCCGGGGTGAGAGGACAGCTGTGACCGACGACGATGCAGGAGCCGGAGGCGGTCCGGCCTCACCGCCATCGGCCTCAGGCTCCGCGGCGGGCCGCTCGTCGGGCGAAGAGAACGTCGAGGCCGCCCAGGCGATCAGTCCTGGCGGTCATCCGCTGGCGGCCGCCCTGCGCAGCGCAGACGGATTCATCGATTGAAGAACTCCCTGGCGAGGCGATTGCCCGTCCGTGCCGACGGGTATGGCCGCGGGGAGTGGCGCCGATGGAGAAGGCGAGCGAATGAACCCCATGATCAAGGATCGGCTCAGTCCGACCAGTCCGGCTGGGAAGGGCAAGGGTGCCTGGCTGGCCACCCTGGAGCAGGGCGCGAACGTGCTGCAGGACACGAGCCCGTTGAAGGACTTCGATGTTTACGTGGTCGGGTTCCATTGCCCGAAGAACGAGCCGGGCTCGCAGATGGAGGCTCACCACTACTGCCGGGTGGTCAACGACGACCTGCTGCAGTGTGTGCTGTTCGACGGCAACACGAAGCAGGCGAACCTGATCGGGATCGAGTACATCGTCTCCGAAGCGCTGTTCGACGGCCTGCCGGAGCAGGAGAAGGACTACTGGCACCCGCACAACTTCGAGGTGCTCTCCGGCCAGCTGGTCGCCCCCGGGCTTCCCGACATGGCGGAGAAGGCGTTCATGAAGCAGTTGATGAACTCGTATGGCAAGACCTGGCACACCTGGCACACCGGCCGACACGACGGCGAGCCGGGAGATGCCCTGCCCTTGGGCGATCCGAAGCTGATGTGGTCGTTCAACCGGGAGGGTGAGTGCGAGGAGTCGCTCAAGGACGACCGGGCACAGGCGATGAATCTAGACACCGCCAAGAAGCACGACGAGCGGCAGACCTTCGTTGACCTGGCGCACCCGCAACGTGGGGTCGACGCGATGAAGGACCAGTTCGCCGGTACCACCGAGATTCCTGGGGTGGTCGACGTACGGACAGCCGGTACGTCGGGGAAGTGATCGGCGGGAGGTCCTGCTGCCGGCCGCGGACCAGTGGGTCGGGCTCGTCGTCTTGGGGCTGGTCGGCGTCACCTACGCGGCGCACGCGATCATGGCGCAGGTGCCGCGCCGATGGTGGCACTTCGGACACGAGCCCATCTCGTCGCTTCGCCGACCACGAGCCAACAGACGTGCGCGATGCTGAGCCACTCCGAGCGGCTGCGCGGACGCCGTCACCGAGCGCCGCATCGCGCCGTGTCCTGGTCCGCCATCGGCGGACTGTGTCCTTGGTGCGGTGCACGGCTCTCGCCGAGCAGCCGCGTGTCTCCACGCCGGCCCGTCGGGCCCGATGGCCGGTGGGGGCTGCACCAGCAGGCCTGGATGTGCTCGGGGTGGCTTCGTGCGTACTCGCGGGCGACGACGCCCCCAGGAGTGTCCGATGCGGTGACGTGCTCGGTGCCGATCTGTTGGTTGGTCCGAACGGGGCGCAACTGACGCCCTGCTCGGTGGGCACGTCACGTAGTCCGGCGAGGTCATCGGGGGCTCCCGGCCCGTCGTGGCGGAGCGGGACGGAGACCGGAGTACGCCGTCGACGGCCAGCCGGGCCCCTGGTGAGTCCACGTGGAGCCTGGCGCTCATCTCGCGGTCTCGATCTGCTGGGCGGTCCTGTGGCCTGAGGCGGCGGGCGTGACGGCCGTGGGGGTCGGGGAGGTGGCGAGCGCGGCTCCGGCGAGGCCGACCGCGAAGGTCGCGGCGCCCATCCAGCGTTCCAGCGGGTGCGGGGAGGTCAGGTTGGCCACGGTGTTGAGTGCCATGGACCCGGCGATCGTGCCGGCGGCCGCGCGCAGTCCGCGGGTGCCGAGTCGACGGACGCGGAGGAGGCCGCCGCGCGCCAGTAGCAGCCAGGCCATCGCCCCGGCGAGGCCTGCTTGTCCTAGTGCGGCCCACCGGTAGGGCGAGCTGAGGGCGCCGTCGACGGTCTCGGCGCGGCCTCCCAGGACCGCGTCGCCGTAGGGTGCCCCGAGCCACAGGGCGACCTGGAAGGCGGCCACAGCGGTCAGGGGCAGCGCGCCGAGCAGCGCCAGCATGCGCAGCCCACGTGGGGATGTGGGCCTGAGTCTGGGTGTGGTCCTCATGGTCACTTCCAGGGTCGAGTGTGGGGTGACGGGCTGGCGGGGAGCCCGACGCGTCCGCCGCGCCGGGGGGGCGGACTCGCCGGAACCGGTGCGGTCTCGGCTGGCTCAGCGCCGGCGCAGTGCGAGGCCGAGCCAGGTGAACCAGACGATCAGTCCAAGCCCGAAGACAGAGGTCGCGGCCTCGGACGCGACAGGAATGACGGTGGCCATGCCGACGACGGCGAGTCCGATCGCGAGGCCGCCGAGTCCAGCGGAGAGCGCCCGGGTCCGCAGGACGGCGAGTCCGACCGCGGCTGCCCAGAAGGCGCCGGCGACCTCAATGCCGCCGCCGAGGGCGTTCTGGACCACGCTGGTCGAGACCCAGGTGTTCAGGGCAAGGTCCGGGTCCTGGGCGTAGAGCTCCACAGCAGCCTTCTGCGCCACGAGGGCGACGCTCCCACTGGCGACGAGCATGCCGGACCAGATCAGGCCCAGTGCGGTGGTGACGCGGGCGAGCGCTGGCGCTCGCCCGAGTCGCTGGCCGACCCCGAGGGTGACCAGCGCCATCGCGGCGCCGCCGAGGAGGTAGAGCACCAGGTACCAGCCGGCCAGCTCGGCTTGGTGGTCCCGGAGGAAGCCGAGCGACCCCGAGGGGTCGCCCACCGGCGAGGCGAAGCCGTGGGGGACGAAGTAGGCAACCATCGCGACGAAACCCACGACGTAGGTGCCGGCGACGACGAGAGCGGCGGTGCCGCCGGAGCGGACGAGAGCGGATGGTGTCGGGCCCGATGACGTGGCGCCGGGGACCGGGGCAGGACCGGCCGTGTCGGAGACGGTGGCAGAGACGGTGGAGGCGGCGTGTCGTGTCATGGTCCGATCCTGCGCGAGCCCAGGTCCCCGGGGCATCGGAGCCGGGGTCGGAGCCTTCTCCTCCCGCAGGCCGACCCGCATCGGCCGAAAGTTCCATCCGAGCGTCGGCGTCCGCAGCCTAGGCTGAGGTGGTGGTCACAGGGGCGCTGCGGGCGCTGTGGGACGAACCGCGGGCGACCGCGCCCCCGGGGACCGCGTGGTGGGACCGGGCTCTGGTCGCCGGGCTGGTCCCGCTCACCGCACTCGAGGCGGGCCTGCGCGCCGATGTGGTCTGGCCCGTCTGGCACGCGACGTGGGCGCTGGTGTGCGTCGCCACGCTGCTGTGGCGACCCCACCACCCACTGGTGATGCTGGTGGTGGGCTACACCGCGCAGACCGTCGCCGGGATCGTCCCGGCTCTGGCGGGAGAGCCGCACAGCGTCCTCGACGTCACCGCCGTCGTGCTGCTGCTTGCCTACTCGTTGGGCCGCTGGGCCAGCGGACGCGGCGTGGTCGCAGGCAGCTGCTTCCTGCTGGTGGTCCATCTGGCCCGCGAGCCCCTCTACGACTCCAGCGGCTCCTCGATGGCGATCGGCGTCGGGGCCCTGATGCTGCCCGTGGCGATCGGCGCGCTGGTGCGGTCCTGGGCCGGGTCCCAGGTGCGCACACGCGAGGAGATCCGGGCCCGCGAGCGGGAGCAGCTGGCCCGCGACCTCCACGACACCGTCGCGCACCACGTCTCCGGCATCTTGCTGCACGCCCGGGCCGCCAAGGTCCGCGCGCGCACCGACCCCAGCGCCGCCGCGGAGGCGGTCAACGACGTGGAGGACGCCGCCGCGCGGACCCTGGACGACATGCGGGCGATGGTGGCGCTGCTGCGCCACGACCAGCAGACCGGAGACAGTCGGAGGCCCACCTACGGCATCGCCGACATCCCGCAGCTCGCCCGCGACCGCGGCATCGGCCCGAGGGTCGTCGTGGAGACCTCCGGCGACCTCGAGCGGCTGCCCGCGACCGCGGAGTCGGCACTGTTTCGAGCCGCGCAGGAGGCGGTCACCAACGCTCGTCGTCACGCGACCGATCCCACGGTGGTGTCCGTGGACCTCCGGGGTGACGGGCACACAGCGCGGCTGCGGGTCCACGACGACGGGGGACCGGCCACCCCGGGTCGCGGACGCCGCGCAGCCGCGTCCTACGGGCTGGCCGGCATGCGGGAGCGCTTCTCGCTGCTCGGTGGCGACGTCCGCGCCGGGCCTGATCCCGACGGCGGCTGGACGGTCGAGGCAACCGTCCCGTTGACCGCGGACGCCGAGGAGGTCGGCCCATGACCGAGCCGGTGCGGGTGCTCATCGCGGACGACCAGGACATGGTCCGCGTCGGGCTCGCCACGATCCTTGACGCCGAACCGTCGATCGACGTGGTCGGCCAGGCCCGCGACGGACTGGAGGCCGTCGACCGCGTCAGATCGCTGCGCCCCGACGTCTGCCTCTTCGACATCCGGATGCCCCACCTCGACGGTATCGAGGCCACCCGCCTGGTCGCGGGCCCCGAGGTCGCTCATCCGGTCCCTGTCATCGTCATCACCACCTTCGACCAGGACGAATACGTCTACGACGCCCTCAGGGCCGGGGCGCGCGGCTTTCTGCTCAAGGACGCCGACCCCGAGTTGCTCGCCCGCGCCGTACGGTCCGCCGCCGCGGGCGACGCGCTGATCTCCCCGACCGTGACCGCACGACTCCTCGCCACGTTCGCCTCGACCCGCTCCGGGCAAGTCCCCGAGCCGATCGACCCCCTGACGCCCCGCGAGGAGGTCGTCCTGGACCTGGTCGCCGCCGGCCGGACCAACAGCGAGATCGCCGAGGACCTCTTCCTCTCGCTGAGCACCGTGAAGACCCACATCGGCACCCTGATGAACAAGCTCTCGGCACGCAACCGCGTCGAGATCGTCATCTGGGCCTACGAGAGCGGCCGCGTCGACACCGGGGGGGGCCACTGAACCCGGCGGCACCCACCCCGGGAGCGACACGTCCCACGATCCAGCGGCCTCGGTTCACGATCGGGCGAGAGGTCGGTCCCTTGGCCATCATGGGTTCCACGTCCTTCACTGAGCATGCTGGTCCCCTCGGATCAACTCCATGCTCCCGAGGGGCCAGTTCACCCCGTCAGGACCGCCGCCGCCAGGAGCCGAACCGCTCGTGGGACGGCGGCGGCTCCTTTCGTGCCGCGGGGCGGGTGGCGCCGGCAGCGGTCAGGATCGCTGGATACGCAGCCTCGTCCGCCTCTACTCGTCTGCTGCCGGCCGCCGTCCGGTCAGTCGGTAGCCGTTGGCTGAAGGACCGAGGCGAAGCCGATCCGGCGAGTCGCAGGATCGTGCCCTCACCGTCAAGGTCGAAGGTCGCGGTGACGCGTAGCTCAACCGGATTGCCCTCGCTGGGCGATCTCGGGGTGATTGCTGGTGTGAACGAGACGGCGGGGAGGTTCGACGACCTCGAACACGCCCGGAACGTGCCACCGACCCGCAGGTCGGTCTCGGCCTCGACCCAGTGGTGGAACGCCACCTCGGGACTCACGCGAAGATGCGTTGGACCTCGATGCTGAGACTCATGCCTTGGATCCCTCGCCTTCAACGTGGGCCTGAAGCGAGTCGAGTCGGCGGGCCCAGAGACGCCGGCGCGAGGCCATCCAGGTCGCGGCTGGCTCGAGAGCGCCCGGTGTCAGATGGCACCAGCGGACGCGGCCCACTTTGGTCGTCTCGACGAGACGGGCCTCTTCGAGGGCGCGGACATGTTTGAGGACCCCGGTCAGGGTCATCCCCGACGGTGCGGCGAGCTCGGATGCCGTGGCGGGACCTCGGCTCACCCGCTCAAGGATGTCGCGTCGGTGGGGATCAGCGAGCGCGGCAAAGGTGCGATCCAGCTGGCTTGTCATTGAACTCACTGGTTCACTATAGTCCGTCCTCCCGACAAGTGCTGACGAGGAGGAGCATGGGAAGCACGCTGACGGTCGAGCTGTTCGTCTCGGTGGACGGCTGGGCCGGGTCCGACGGACTGCCCGGCTACTTCGGATACCTGGGACCCGATCTCGAGGAGTGGATGCAGACCGGCTCAGGACAGGCGCAGGTGCAGCTGATGGGCCGGACCAGCTACACGATGCTGGCCGGACTGCCAGACGAGGCCAAGGACGACGGCTGGCACCAGCTGACGCAGCGCGAGACAGTCGTCTTCTCGAGCACGCTCACCGAGGTCGAGTGGCCTCACGCTCGGATCAGTGACGACCTTGTCGCCGAGGTGCGGCGACTCAAAGCCAGCGAGGACAGCGACACCGAGCTGCGCACCATCGGCAGCCTGTCGATCGTCCGTCAACTCCTCGACGCCCGGCTGGTCGACATCTTCCGCCTCGTGACATTCCCCCTGGTCGCAGGACCGCCCGGAAGAGAATGGGCCTACACCGACATGGCCTCCGCCGATCTTGAACTTGTCAGCCATCGGGTGCTGGACGACCGGATCCTCGTCAGTGACTATCGTCCAACGGGCCGCGCCATCCCGCGCGTTTGAGTCCTCCCCGCCCGGACCCGCCGGCTGACCAACCCCGACATCGACAATGGGGATCGAGATGCCAGCGACGCGGAAGAAGGACGACCGGGAGCTCCGTGAGAGAGCTGTTCGGTTGAGGCTCCCCCCGGACGTAGAGGCATCCGCATTCGGTGATCGCTGGACGTCCTTTGTGCCAAGGGCGTCGGCACGAACTCCGCTGAAGCTGAGGCGATCAACGAAGAGATGGACGGCCGATGGAAACGTGCCTGAGTGGGACAACGCGACAAGGCCCGAGAAGAAGACGCGTACGCCACGCCGCCGGCCCTCAACCCCACCACTCCACGGACGCTCCTCTTTCGCCGCTGTGGACCGGGGTCGTCGTCGTTGTTGAGGGAGCGCGTCAGGTCCGTCCCGAGAAACCAGTTCGGTAGGCGAAGACGACCGCCTGGACACGATCGCGGCACCCGAGCTTGGCGAGTACGCGGCCGACGTGGGTCTTCACGGTCGCTTCGCTGAGAAACAGGCGGGCACCGATCTCCGCGTTGGACAGGCCCTCCGCAACATGACCGAGCACCTCTTCCTCCCGGTCGGTCAGACGCCCCAGCCGGGCGGCGTCCTGATCGGTGACCGTGCGGTGCGGCGTGAACGACTCGATCAGTCGACGGGTCACCGATGGAGCCAGCACCGAGTCGCCACGGGCGACGACCCGGATGGCGTGCACGAGCTGGTCGTATGGCGTGTCCTTGAGCAGGAAGCCGCTGGCACCGGCGCGAAGGGCACGGTGCACCGCTTCGTCGAGGTCGAATGTCGTCAGCACGAGCACCCTCACCTCTGGCCGGTCCCGCACGATGGCCGCCGTCGCCTCGATGCCGTCCATCCCTGGCATCCGGACGTCCATGAGCACCACGTCGGGTAGACGGTCCCTGGCCAGTGCGACCGCGGCAGCCCCGTCGGCAGCCTCGCCAACTACCTCGATGTCATCTACGTCGCGTAGCAGCCGCGCGAAGCCTTCCCGGACGAGCTGCTGGTCGTCTACGAGGAGAACCTGGATCACGTTTTCCCGCCCCCCACCTTCGGCAGCGTCTGGTCGCCAGTAGGCAGGGTCACCTCGAGCAGGAATCCCCCGGCGGTCGGGCCCGCGATCATCTGCCCGCCACACAGGAGCACTCGTTCCCGGAGTCCGATCAGGCCGGCACCACTGCCCAGTGCCTCGGACGGCGATTCGCCACCGTGGTCCTGCACGCGGACCTGCAGCGTCCGGCCGACGACGGCGACATTGACGGCGACCAATGACCCCTCGGCGTACCGGAGCGCGTTGGTCAGCCCCTCCTGCACCGCACGGTAGGCACACAGGGCCACGCCGGGCGCGATCGTCTCCGCGATGTCGACTTTCGCCTCGACGTCGAGCCCGGCGGACCGGACGGTGTCGATGAGCTCGTCGAGGCGACCGAGATCCGGGACCGGCCCGAGGTGGGGATCGTCGGCCGCGTGCAGGACGCCTAGGAGTCGGCGGAGCTCGGAGAGTGCCTCACGGCCAGTTCGCTCGATCGTCGCCAGGACACCCGCTAGCTCGTCATCGACCCGCTCGGCCAACGGCCGGGCCGTCCCCGCCTGCACGACCATCAGGCTTACCGAGTGCGCGACGATGTCGTGCAGCTCCCGCGCGATGACGGCGCGCTCCCTGGCGACGGCCTCTTGGGCCTCGATGTCGCGCTCCCGGTCGGCGAGCTGCAACCGGTGGGACAGCGTTTCGGCGCGGGCACTGCGAACGTGCACGATCCGGCCCACCGTCGCAGCGAAGAGGAAGAAGGCCCCATCAACGACGACATTGTCGTAGCCGTCAGTTCGAAGATCCTGGGCAATGCTGGCGACGAGCACGGCTGTCAGCCACAGCCACGGTCGTCGGCGCCAGGCGGCAATGGCGAACACCAGTGCCATCCAGGCGAGTCCGACACCCAGCGTGCCTGGAGCCGACTGCGTGGCCGCGGCCAGTAGGAAGTCTGCGACGAGCACGGCCGCGACCTGTGGGGGCCAGCGTCTCGACCAGGCCACCAGCACCGGCGGGATGATGGCCAGCGATACCCGCAGCGGGGTCGGCGGCGGCAGCTCGTCCGACGCCAGCACCTCGAGCAGGGAAAAGCACAGCAACACCACGGCGAGCACGGACTCCGCACGAGTGGGTCGAAGGGCTGTGCGGCTAGGGACGGGCCAGGCGGCCATCCAGCCACGATATCCGCGCTGATCTCCGACACGTGCGATGAGCCACCAGCCGCCACCTGAGGATGACCCGGTCGCGACCCAGGGAGGACGCGGCACGGGGCCGGGTGAGCCCACGCTTGGGCGAGCAACCTACCGAGAGGACTGGTCATGAACGCACCGAGCCGTCGGGTGCTTGGCCGGACCGCGCTCACCGGTCTTCTCTTGTTCCTCGCGAGCATCGGCACCTTCGCGCCGGAGGTGTCACCCGAGGCCGGAAGGGCGACCGCCGCGCAGATCCGCCACTACGCCGCCGACAACGCAGGCACGATCAGGGCCAACACTCTGGCTTCGCTCATCTGTGTCGGACTGCTCCTCTTCTTCGTGACCGGCCTAGCGCAACTGGTCCGCCAGTCCCGGCGGGGCTGGATCGGGCCCGTCGTCCTCGTTTCCCTCAGCGCTGTCATCGCTGCCCAGATCATGTACTTGACCGCCGTGACCTCGATCTTCGGACTGCCCGATCAGCTGTCGGAGGCCTCAGACGTCACCGTCGTCACGATGTACGACGTCGCGGCCGTCACCCAGTGGCTGTACACCCTCACCGTCGCGGCTCCCTGTATGGTCCTGGTCGCTACCTACTCATGGCTGGCGCTGCGGCACGGGCTGATGGCGCGCTGGGCTTCCTGGATCGGGTTCGCGATGGCAGGCGCCGGCGCCGCGACGATAGTCGGCCTGACCTTGCCGTCGCCTGTCGATCTGTTCGCCGTCGTGCTGTTCGGCTGGTGGCTCTGGCCCCTCCTGGTCTCCGTCGCCCTCGGCGTCCGCTGGCTGCGGACCCGGTGACGCGTCTTGGCCCCAAGGCGATCGTCACGCGGAGCGTGCCAGTACGGGATCCTCACGTGACGGACCCGTCCCCTAGGCTGCCTGATGGAGACTGGGGGCGGTGTCCTGACCTGGCGGTCGATGGTCGCGACCGACCTTCCCCTGCTAGCCAGGTGGCTGCGGAACCCGCAGGTGGCTCGGTGGTGGAATCGCGAGCAACACGGATGGAGCCGTGGTCAACTCGTCGGGCTGGTCCAGCGTTCGATGATCAGTGACTACCCGCAGGACCTCGCGGAGTCCTCGGCGCTCGTTGACGTACCTGACGGCGCCGTCGAGCTCGACTAGCTGATCGGCGATGCGGCACAGCGCGGCCGCGGCTTGGGGTCACGCATCGTCGCGATGGCAGTCGACCGGACCTGGCGGGAAGGCGGGTCTGCGGCGCGTCGGCGAACGACCGATGGAACCGGAGAACCCGGTGGACGTCCTGCTTCACTACGTCTACCGGGTTTCTCCGACCGACTGCGCCCTCTCGGCCACGTACCGCTGAGCGATCCACGACCGGGCCTACCCCTGACTCGTGCCACCGGGGTGTGTCACTGAGGGCTGATCCCGAGGGCGTCGAGGATCGCCTCGGCGGCTGGGGTGATCGGGTCGGCGGCGATGTGTTCGTGGCCGGCGATGCGGACGGTGATCTGCTGGATCGGTCGCAGGGTCTGGACGATCTTCTTGATGCTCAGCCCGGTGGCGTTCTGCAGGTGGCGGGCGATCGCGAGGGCGGCGAACACGATCGTGAGGTGGGCCTCGATCGCCTCGCGGGTGTGGTGGAACATCGGCCGCGCAGCCAGGTCGGTCTTCGACATCCGGAAGGACTGCTCGACGTGCCACAGGTCGTGGTAGCTCGCGATCACCTCGCCCGCGGGCATCAGGCCGGCCTCGATGTTGGTGACGTAGCCCTTCAACCCGACCAGGCCGCGCGCCCTTGCCAGCGAGGTCTCGTCGAGCTCGGTGGCGCCGTTGCGGGTCTTCACGAACCGTGGCGTCCGGCGGCCTTCTCTCCGGCCACGACGGCGCGGGCCTTGTTCTCCTGCAAGGTCAGGGTCGTGTTGTCCCGCACGGCCCGCTTGCGGGAGTAGGCCCACACCGCCCGCCACGACTTCGCATGCACCGCCGGGTCCCAGACCGGCTCGGCCTCGACCTTCGGGTCGCTGGTCTTCACCGCGGTGCCGCGCTGGTCGCGTGGGGTGATGGTGTCGATGACCTGCCCGTCGGTGAACGCGGTGCCGTGCCAGCGGAAGTGGGACTCCAGATCCTTCGGTGCCTTGGTGACCCGGGAGCCGACGATGAACCGCAGCCCGGCCTCGTCCAGATCGCGCAGGTTCGTCGAGGACAACATCCCGGCGTCGGCGACCACGACCATGTCCGCGATGCCGTGGCGCTCGGCGAACTGCTTGACGATCGGGATGATCGTCAACGTCTCGGCCTTGTTGCCCTCGAAGCAGCCGATCTCGAGTGGGAACCCGTGTCGGTCCACCAGCAGACCCGACCACGATCTGCGGGTCGACGCGGCGCTCCTTGCTGTAGCCGACCTTGCGCAGCTCGTCTTCCTTCTCTGCCTCGAAGTAGAGCGTGGTCACGTCGTAGAGCACCAGGCTCACGTCGCCGTTGGTCATCGCGTGGCTGAAGCAGGCCGTGGCGATCTGGGCGCGGTAGTCGCGCTCCTTGGCTCGTTGCAGCGCAGCGGAACATCGTGCGCAGCGACGCCGACGCCACCCCGATCTCGTTCAGCACCCGCACCGAGTCGGCCTTCGAGGTCGGCTCGATGATCCGCGCCAGCACGAGCTGGGCGAAGGCCTCATCGTCGATGACGTCGAACCCCAGCCGGGCGTACGCCTCGGTCAGGACCTGCCACAACAGCGCCGAGCGCTTGCTCGTGATCAGGCCAGGCCGCTGCGGCACGCCCTCATCCTCAAGCCCGACGACCTCCAGGTCGAGAGTCTCCTGCCCCTCGTGCAGCCGCCGGCGTGCCTGGGCCATGAGCACCGCCAGCTCGGCGTCGGTGCGGGCCGTGCCGACGTGCTCGACCACGACATCGCGCCCATCACGACGCTCAGCGATCTGGACCTTCGTGCTGCCCGATCGACCCGGGGACTTCCGCACGAACACCACCGGCCGGACCCTACCGAGCCCCGGGGTGTGTCAATCAACGACGCCGCAACGCGCTCACCTGCGAAGACGCCGACGCAGTCACCGATCCGCGGTCAAGTGGCACGAGTCAGGCCGACTGCGCCCTCTCGGCCACGTACCGCTGAGCGATCCACAACCGGGCCTACCCCGCGTTCGGCGGCCGTCGCTCCCGTGAGCTACCGGCGCCGCGAGGCTTCTCCTTCCATTCCCGTGAGGCTTCTGCTTCCATCCTGGCGAGTCGGGTGTAGTAGTCGGGGATCTCGTTGAGATGTGCGAGCGCGATCTTTCCGGTGGCGATGAGGTCATCGTTGGTGATGTTCGTGTCAGGGTCGCCGGTGCCGTGTTGGAGCTCGATTCCCATGCCCTGATGAAATTGGTCTAGGTCGAATGCGACTGCGGCGAAGTCGACCCGCAGGGTCTTCGCGGTCTCTACAGCTTCGTTTCGTTGAATGCGTGTTCGTGGCGTCATTGTCTCCTTCTGGGTCGTTTGGTGCTGTTCGGTTGGTGGTCGGAAGTAGCGAAGCAGTGCGAAAACTGCGAGCCCGATTCCGGCAACGACCGCACCGAGCGCCAAGGCGGTGGGTGCGAGTGACGGCATGAGAACGGCGATTGCGGCGAGGGCGAGGACGGGGGTGACGGGAACTCTCGCGACCGAGCCGCGAATAGCGAATGGTCGGCGTCGCTTTGGTTGCCAGAAGCGGAGGAGGATGACCGTTAGGTTCACGGCGATGAAGACGACATAGACGGCGAAGTCGGTGACGCTTGCGACGAGCTGGAGGTCTCCGAGGACGACGAAACCGGCGGCGATCGCTGATGCTGACAGGATCGAGATCCACGGGGCGCGGCGTCGGCTGAGGCGTGCGAAGTGTGAGGGGAGTGCATCGGTGTCAGCCATGCCGTAGAGCAGGCGGGAGGCGGCGGTGACCGCGAGCAGGGTGGTGTTGGTGGTGGCGATGAGTGCTACGACGGCGAGGATCGTTGCCGAGGGGGATCCGATCGCTTCGCTCATCACGTCGGCGAGCGGTTGTTCTGATTCGGCGAGCGCTTCAGGCCCCAGGACGCTGATCCCGGCGACCGCGACGGCTACGTAGAGGACTGTTGAGATGCCGAGTGCGAGTAGCAGTGCTCGGGGCACGGTGCGGGCCGGGTTGGTTGTCTCCTCGGCAAGGGTGATGACTTCGTCGAACCCGACGAACGCGAAGAACACGAGCGCCGCAGCCGTGACGACTCCGGCAGTCGTAGAGCCTTCGAAGAGGTTGTGCTCGCCGATGTGGGGAATGCCGATGGCGACGATCACGGTGAGCCCGCCAACTTGGATCGCGGACAGCACGACTGTCACCCTGGTGGACTGCTGGATGCCGACCAGGGCGATCGTCGTGATGAGACCGAGGAGAGCCCACGCCCCAACTCGTGCGGGCACATCGACGAAGTAGCGGAGATAGCTTGCGAAGCCCAGCGAGACGGCTGCCGCGGCCACAACGAGACCGAGGATCATGATCCATCCGATCAGGAAGGCGATCCATTCGGGGGCGACGCGGCGGGTGTAGTCGTACTCGGCGCCAGCGCTCGGGAACATCGCGGCGAGCTCTGCGTAGCTGAGGGCAGTCAGGGCGCTCAACGCGCCAGCGATCAGGAAGGAGATCCACACAGCGGCACCGGCCTCGGCGGTCGCGGCGCCAAGCAGAACGTAGATGCCAGCTCCGATGATGATCCCTACGCCGCTCGCGGTGATCTGCCCCATTCCGAGAGAGCGCGAGAGGCGATCTGAGGTGGGGTCACTACCGCCACGTCTTCGTTTGGACGTCGCCACGGGCCGGTCGCCGGCGGCACCCCGGTCTGGCGGTTCGCTCCTCATCGAGTCATCGTTCCAGGTCAGAGATCACGCCGCCAGACGGTATGGAGTGACCGCTCGGAGCGACTGAGTGGTTGCGGGCCGGGGCCTCACTCACGCATGTTCGTGGGCTACCGAGCAGGGGTTGCCTGCTCGGCCTATCCGACAGGTGTGGGACGCCCCGGTGTCTTACAGAGCGTACGAGTGTTGGGTCGACGTGCACGCACGATCTGTTGCGGCTGCAGCGATCGACGGCGTCACGGGATCGTCTACTACGGCGGCCGGTCGTGGACCGGCAAGCACGACGCCTGGCTGCGTCACGACGCGCTCCCGCAGCTGAGTACTCGTGCGACCCGGCGGACGCTCGACTCCGACGACGAGACCGTGCTGGGCGTCAAGGCGCGATGGGACCGGCTCGATACCGCGATCGGCGAGATCGGCGACTGGCACCACCGCGCCCGCTACACCGTCGGCAAGACCATGCGCGAGCGCTGGGATCTTGCACCCGTGGCAGCCAGGGCTCGTGGCGATGAGGGCAACCGTCGACTGCACGAGCGGTGGGTGACGTTCATCGACCGCCGCAAGAAGTACACGATCGCCAACGTCGCGATCGCCCGAGAGCTCGCCGGCTGGTCCTGGTCGCTGGCGGTCATGGAGGACGAGGAAACCCTGATCTGCTTCGCCGCCCCAGCGGGCCGGTGGCAGCGCGGGGAGCGACCCGCGCAACACCTATGAGCAACGGGCACTGTGCCCGTGACGCTCGCTGCTGGACACGCGGTCCCGCTCCTGCCGAAAGCACCGTCCTGCGGTAGCCAACCCGCGCATATCAGTCTGACCGCGCGTCGCCAACGACACGCTCACCAGCCCCACAGCGACGAAGCACGAGGCGCCCGCCCCGAGGCATCGGGACGGGCGCCTCTCCCTGCCTCTTGACAGGAAGTCACTCCATATCAGCTGTACTCGGCAGGGACGTTGGTGACGGTGTGGGTCTTGTGAACGGGGAGGACCTCCCGGCTTGGTGGAGATGTCTGACGTCTTCACCAACCAGAAGGCCCTTGTGGCCCGCGCTCATGCCGTCTGAATCTGCATGGTCGTCGTCCACCGTTGGGTCGCCCGGTTCCGCGCCGAGGGCGAGGCCGGCCTGCTCGACCGATCGTCTCGTCCGCACCGATGTCACGACGCACCCGGGTCGAGGTCGAACAGCGGATCCTGCAGTTGCGAGCGGAGCAGCGGCGCGGACAGGACTGGATCGGTCCCGAGCTCGGGATGCCGGCCCGGACCGTCTCAGCGATCCTGCGTCGCCACCAGGAGGTCCGAGGCCACGGGATCGGCTACGGCTCGCCGCCGACCCGGGCCATGAGGCCGGATCGGCGTTCTCGCTGGTCAGCGTGGCGGAGGATAGGGGATTCGAACCCCTGAGGGCTTGCACCCAACCCGCTTTCCAAGCGAGCGCCATAGGCCACTAGGCGAATCCTCCGCGAGGGAGAATACCGGTGACCCGCCGAGGCGTGAAACCGGGCTGCGCGGGGAGCTCCGGCCCGGGTGGGGACGGCGACCGGCGCCTGTCCTAGACTCTGGCCAACCCCCCGCGTGGCGGCATCATGCTGAACTCCCCCAGGGCCGGAAGGCAGCAAGGGCAGGCGTGCTCTGTCGGGTGCGCGGGGGGCCTTTTTGTGTGCCCTGACGCGGGCTCGCCGAACGGGGCGACTGTCGAACCTAGGTTCGATCCATGACCGCAGAGGCGACACCCCGGCAGCACCCGGCCACCGGCGCGACCCAGACGAGGCACGCCCTGCTCGACGGCGCCGCCGCCACCCCGCTGTGGTCCCTGACCGGCCCCGAGGCCGCCCAGACCGCCGGCGACCTGGAACGGCTCTCGGCGAAGGTCGCCGCCCTGCCGGCCCGGCACCTCCGCACTGCCCCCCTGGTCCTCGGCGGCGCCTCCCCACCCCTCGACCTCGGCCGCGAACGCCGCCGCACACCCGGGCCAGAGGATCGCGATCGGCATCGGCGACCGCGGCTGCCGCGCAGAAGGTGGTGACCGGCCACCGGTCCTGCTCCGTCCCCGGCACCACCGCCAGGCCCACCACCCGGCCACCGGCTCGTGATCGACCCCGGACGCCGGGTCACCTTCCACAGACGGCCCTAGGCCGAGGGTGACGGCGGTCCAGCCGGCCCGGGGTGGACGACCTCTCCTGCCGGTCGGTCATCGCGGTTAGGGTCGGGCCCGTGGATGCCCCCCTCGCGCTGTACCGGCGCTACCGGCCCGAGACCTTCGCCGAGGTCATCGGTCAGGACCACGTCACCGGGCCGCTACGGGCCGCCCTGGCCAGCAACCGGGTCAACCACGCCTACCTCTTCTCCGGGCCGCGCGGCTGCGGCAAGACCACGAGCGCACGCATCCTGGCGCGCGCCCTGAACTGCGAGCAGGGCCCCACGCCCGAGCCCTGCGGGGTCTGCCGCTCGTGCATCGACCTCGCCCGGGGCGGCCCGGGGTCCATCGACGTGATCGAGATCGACGCGGCGAGCCATGGTGGTGTCGACGACGCCCGGGACCTGCGCGAGAAGGCGTTCTTCGCGCCGGTGAGCAGCCGCTACAAGGTCTACATCATCGACGAGGCGCACATGGTGACGACGCAGGGCTTCAATGCCCTGCTCAAGCTCGTGGAGGAGCCGCCGCCGCACCTCAAGTTCGTCTTCGCCACGACCGAGCCCGAAAAGGTCATCGGCACCATCCGGTCGCGCACCCACCACTACCCCTTCCGCCTGATCCCGCCGCGCACGCTGTCGGCGTACCTCTCCGACCTCTGCCAGCGCGAAGGCGTCGCCATCGAGCCTGCCGCCCTGCCGCTGGTGGTGCGGGCCGGTGGCGGCTCCGCCCGCGACACCCTCTCCGTGCTCGACCAGCTGATCGGCGGCTCGGGCGACGACGGCGTCACCCTCGGCCTCACCACCGCGCTGCTCGGCTACACGCCCGACGCCCTGCTCGACGACGTCGTCGACGCGTTCTCCGCCGGCGACGGCGCCACCGTGTTCGACGCGGTCGACCGGGTCGTGGAGTCGGGCCAGGACCCCCGCCGGTTCACCGAGGACCTCCTGCGCCGCCTGCGGGACCTCGTGGTCATCAGCGCGGTACCCGACGCCCCCGCGACCGGCCTGGTCGACGTCGGCGAGGAGCAGGCCGAGCGCCTGGTCGCCCAGTCCGCCCACTTCGGCCGGGCCGAGCTGAGTCGCGCGGCCGACCTCGTCGCCGTCGGCCTCACCGAGATGCGCGGGGCCACCGCCCCGCGTCTGCTGCTCGAGCTGATCTGCGCACGGGTGCTGCTTCCCACCGCCGACGACACCACCGCGGGCGTCCTCGCCCGCCTGGACCGGCTCGAGCGTCGCGTGCACATCGAGGGCGGTACGCCGAGCGGCGCCGCGGTGGTCAGCCCGCCGGCCGACCCCACCCCGAGCGCCCGGGCCGAGCACGTCGCCCCCGCACGCCGGCAGGCCGAGCGCCCGCCGGTGAAGGCCGACCCGCCGGAGGCCCCCGCCGCTGCTCAGCCGAGCTCCAACGAGCCGACACCCGACTACGAACGCCCCGCCTCGGCGCGTGCCGAGCAGCCCCACCGTGCCGACCCGCCAGGCGACCGCACACCGGCCGAGACCCCGCCCGCGGAGGCGACTCACGACGCCCCGGCCGCCGCGGCAGCGGCCGAGCGCGCACAGCCCGCCCGGGCAAGTCAGAGCGGCCTCAGCCTCGCCGACGTACGCCGGCTGTGGCCCGACGTCGTCGAAGCGGTCAAGCAGCGGCGCCGCGTGACCTGGATCCACCTCAGCACCCAGGCCCAGGTGATGACGCTGGAGGGCGAGGTGCTCACGCTCGGCTTCAAGAACGCTGGGGCCCGCGACTCCTTCATCGGGGGCGGGTCGCCCGAGATCGTGCGGCAGACTCTGATCGACGTGGTCGGCGCCGACTGGCGGATCGAGGCGATCGTCGACGCCGCCGCCAGTCCCGGCGCCGAGACGGCCCCCAAGGTCACCCGAGCCGCGGTCGACTCGCGCTCGTCCGCGCCGGCCCCCGCCGCGGAGCAGGCCCCCGCCCCGCAGCAGGCTCCTCGCCCTGCGGCGCGCCGTCCTGACTCCGGCCCCCCGCTCGAGGAGCCTCCGGCAGAGGAGCCGCCGCCCGACGAGTGGGCCGGGCCGGCCACCTCGCGGCTGCGTCCCTGGGAGGCTGCCGCCGCGGCCGCGGCCGACCAGTCGCGGCACACCCCGACCGGGCCCGCCCACGTGCCCGACGACGAGGTCGACCCCGAGGACCCGACGGTCGACGCCGGCCTCGGCGGGGCGGCCTTGTTGGAGCGCGAGCTGGGTGCGAGCCTGATCGAGGAGATCCGGCATGACTGAGCGGGGCCGCACCCTCCTCCCCGTTCGGCACGCCCACCGCCGCGGCACCCGCCGTGCGGCCCACCCCCGTGGAAAGAGTCAGTCATGAGCGAGAACCCCTTCGGTGGCTTCGACATGAACGCCCTGCTCGAGCAGGCCCAGCAGATGCAGCAGCAGCTCGTCGACGCCCAGGCCCAGCTGTCCGAGGAGACGGTCGAGGGCTCCGTCGCCGGCGGCGTCGTGACCGTCGTGCTGAGCGGCACCGGTGAGGTCACCGAGGTGCGGATCACCCCCGAGGCGCTCGAGGGCACCGACGCCGAGAGCCTGGCCGACCTCGGCGACCTCGTCGTCGCGGCCTACCGCGACGCCAAGGGTCGCGCCGACGCTCTCGCCGGCGAGCGGCTCGGCCCCCTCGCCGGGGGCTTCGACGGCGGCGCGGACGCCGGCCCCGGCGGCGACCTGGGTGGGCTCGACCTGGGCGGCCTGCTCGGTGGAGGCGACACGCCCCGTGCATGAGGGCGTGGTCCAGGACCTCATCGACGAGCTCGGCAGGCTGCCGGGCATCGGGCCCAAGGGCGCGCAGCGCATCGCCTTCCACGTGCTCGAGTCCGACCCCGCCGACGTACGCCGGCTGGCCGAGACGCTGATCGAGGTCAAGGCCAAGGTCCGCTTCTGCACGGTCTGCGGCAACGTCTCCGAGGACGACGTGTGCCGCATCTGCCGTGACCCGCGTCGCGACGAGCGGGTGCTCTGCGTCGTCGAGGAGTCCAAGGACGTCGTCGCCGTCGAGCGCACCCGTGAGTTCCGCGGTCGCTACCACGTGCTCGGCGGGGCCATCTCGCCGATCGACGGCATCGGCCCCGACCAGCTCCGCATCCGCGAGCTGCTCGCGCGCCTCCAGGACGGCACCGTCACCGAGGTCATCCTCGCGACGGACCCGAACCTCGAGGGCGAGGCCACCGCGACCTACCTGAGCCGTCTGCTCGGCCCGATGGGCCTGCAGGTCACCAAGCTCGCGAGCGGGCTCCCGGTCGGTGGCGACCTGGAGTACGCCGACGAGATCACTCTCGGACGCGCCTTCGAAGGCAGGAGGGCCGCGCCGTGAGCGAAACCCCCGACGTCCCCGCCGAGCTCGAGGAGCTGGCCAGACAGGTCGGCGACCAGGTCGAGACGTTCCTGCTCGCCCTGCGCTCGATCGCGGGCGGGGAGGCCGGTGACGGCGCGGTCTCGCTGCTCCTGCTGCAGGTCAGCCAGGTGCTGCTGGCGGGCGCGCGGCTCGGCGTTCAGGCGGACTTCGTGCTCCAGGACCGGTACGAGACCGACCCCGGCCCCGACCCCGACCTGGATGAGCTGCGCCTGCGCCTGGCTCGTCTGCTCGCCGACGTCGACGACTACGCCGCGCCGGTCGACCCCTACGACCCCGACCGCCCGACGGAGGTGCGGCACCTCTCCGACGAGCTGGCTGCCGCCGCCGCAGAGCTCGCGCACGGGCTCGTGCACCTGCGGCAGGGCCGCCCGTCCGAGGCGCTGTGGTGGTGGCAGTACTCCTACGTCTCCAGCTGGGGGCCCGCGCTGTCGGGAGCCCTGGCGGCGCTGCAGTCGGTGGTGACCCACGACCGGCTCGACGTCGACACCGAGACCACCCGCCGCGAGCGCGGCCACCTCGAGGAGATCGGCCTCCGCTGGACCGACGAGGTCTGACCCGGGGCGGATCGGAGCATCGCCCGCCCGGCCGTAGAATCGGTGCTCGAACGGGCGCTGGCGTGGGGCGCCCTCCACCGTGAGGAGCGGTCCGTGGGCATTGTCGTGCAGAAGTACGGGGGGTCCTCCGTCGCTGACGCCACGTCGATCAAGCGGGTCGCCAAGCGGATCTCCGAGACCCGGCGGGCCGGTCACGACGTGTGTGTCGTCGTCTCCGCCATGGGGGACACCACCGACGAGCTGATCGACCTGGCCGAGCAGGTCTCGCCGACCCCGGCCGGGCGCGAGCTCGACATGCTGCTCACCGCCGGCGAGCGGATCTCGATGGCGCTCGTCGCGATGGCCATCGGCAACCTCGGCCACGACGCGCGGTCCTTCACCGGCAGCCAGGCCGGCGTGATCACCGACGAGGTGCACGGGCGGGCCAAGATCATCGACGTCACCCCCGGCCGCATCCGGGAGGCGCTCGACGAGGGCGCGATCGCCATCGTTGCCGGCTTCCAGGGCGTCAGCCAGAGCACCAAGGACATCACCACCCTGGGCCGCGGCGGCTCCGACACCACCGCGGTCGCCCTGGCCGCCGCCCTCGGCGCCGACGTCTGCGAGATCTACACCGACGTCGACGGCGTCTTCACCGCCGACCCGCGGATCGTGCCGTCCGCCCAGAAGCGCGACCGTATCTCCTACGAGGAGATGCTCGAGATGGCCGCGTGCGGCGCGAAGATCCTGCACCTGCGGTGCGTGGAGTACGCCCGCCGGTTCTCCCTCCCGATCCACGTGCGCTCCTCGTTCAGCCAGCACACCGGCACCTGGATCTCCGACGACAGCAAGGACGACGACATGGAGCAGGCGATCATCGCGGGCGTCGCGCACGACCGCAGCGAGGCCAAGATCACCGTGGTCGGGGTGCCCGACAAGGTGGGCGAGGCCGCACGCATCTTCGAGGCCCTCGCCGCGTCCGGCATGAACCTCGACATGATCGTGCAGAACGTCTCCGCCGCGGCGACCAGCCTCACCGACATCTCCTTCACGCTGCCCACCACCGACGGCCAGGTCGCGATGTCGACCCTCGAGCGGCTGCGCAGCGAGATCGGCTTCGCGCAGCTGCTGTACGACGACCAGATCGGCAAGGTCTCGCTGATCGGCGCCGGCATGCGCTCGCACCCCGGCATCACCGCGCGCTTCTTCTCCGCGCTGGCCGGGGCGGGCGTCAACATCGGGATGATCTCCACCTCGGAGATCCGGATCTCGGTGATCGTCGACGCCGACCAGGTCGACGCCGCCGTACAGGCCACCCACACCGCCTTCGACCTCGACAGCACCGAGGTCGAGGCCGTCGTGTACGGCGGGACCGGGCGATGAGCCGCGGCGTGCGCGTCGGCATCGTCGGCGCCACCGGACAGGTCGGTGTCGCGATGCGGCAGATCCTGCTCGAGCGCGACTTCCCGATCTCCGAGATCCGGCTCTTCGCCTCGGCCCGCTCCGCCGGCCGCGAGATCGACTTCGGCGGCCGCACCGTCGTCGTCGAGGACGCCACCACCGCCGACCCCAGTGGGCTCGACGTGGCGCTGTTCTCCGCCGGCGGCGCCACCTCCCTGGCGCTCGCCCCGACGTTCGCCGAGGCCGGCGTGACCGTGGTCGACAACTCCTCGGCCTTCCGCCGCGACCCCGACGTGCCGCTCGTGGTGAGCGAGGTCAACCCCGAGGCCATCGCCGACGCGCCCCGCGGGATCATCGCCAACCCCAACTGCACCACGATGGCCGCGATGCCGGTGCTCAAGCCGTTGCACGACGAGGCCGGCCTGGTGCGGCTCGTCGTCAGCAGCTACCAGGCGGTCTCGGGCTCCGGCGTCGCCGGCGTCGACGAGCTGCACACCCAGGTGACGGCCGTCGGCGACGCGCGGGGCCTGTCCTACGACGGCACCGCGGTGGTCTTCCCCGAGCCGGACAGGTACGCGCGCACCATCGCCTACAACGTGCTGCCCTTCGCCGGGTCCCTCGTCGACGACGGCAGCCACGAGACAGACGAGGAGCAGAAGCTGCGCAACGAGTCGCGCAAGATCCTGGGCATCCCCGACCTGCGCGTCTCGGGGATCTGCGTGCGGGTGCCCGTGTTCACCGGTCACTCGCTGTCGATCAACGCCGAGTTCGCCTCCGCGCTGCCGGTCAAGCGGGCCCACGAGCTGCTCGCCGACGCCCCGGGCGTCGAGCTCAGCGAGATCCCGACCCCGTTGCAGGCGGCCGGCAAGGACCCGTCGTACGTCGGGCGGCTGCGACAGGACGAGGGCGTCGACGGCGAGCGCGGCCTCGCGCTCTTCGTGAGCGGCGACAACCTGCGCAAGGGCGCGGCGCTGAACACGGTGCAGATCGCCGAGCTGGTCGCCGCCCGGCTCTGACCCGCGGGCCCGGTCCGGTCGGCGGCGCGACTAGCGGCGCTGGTCGCTGTCGTCGATCTCGACGTACGCCGTCGTGACGAAGTGCGAGAGCAGGTGCGCGCCCACGCTGACCGCCGGGAGCAGCACCACCATCGCCGGCGAGAGCAGCAGCGGCAGCAGGAACAGCATCGAGATCGCCGCGATCAGGCCCACCGCAAGGAAGGCCGTGCCCCCCGCGTCGGGCAGACCCCAGCCGCGCAGCAGCGCCCGGCCGATCAGCACCATCACCAGCAGCACGGCGAGCAGCAGGGGGAAGCCGGCGCCGCCGCAGGTGCCGGTGCCCCGCACCAGGGTGCAGCCCTGCAGCACGAGGAAGGTCAGCAGCACGCCGGCCACGCCGACGACGAGCCCGGTGACCGCGGCGGCCGTACGCGGCGCCAGGTCGGGCAGGCTCAGGCCCCTGCCGCCCCCCTCGGCCTGCTCGCGCTGAGCGGTCAGGACGGCCCCGTCCGGGTCGTGGTCCTGCTGCTCCGGCTCACGGTCGACGGCAGGCCGCGAGGAGCCGGCCTGGGCGCGGCCGGCGGGGGCCGGCTCGGGTTGGGGGGTCGGCTCGGGCTCCGAGCGGGCGGTGCTCTCCTCCGCGGCCGGGACGACCGTGGGGTCGGGGTCGGGGTCGGTGTTGGTGTCGCTCTCGTCCGAGGGCACCTCGTCCCGACCCGCGACGCGCTTGCCGCGCTTGGTCGGCTTCTTCTTGCCAAGCAACCCGAACGAGGGAAGCTCGAGGTTCGCCTCGTCCTGGTCCTTCGACCCGTCAGCCATGCCCGAAGTCTGCCAGACCGGCCGACATCCGCCGGCGGCATCGCGCGATCGTGACGATGCCGACGATCCCGGGCCGGGACCGTCGCTCAGAGACCCTCGGGGTCGAGCGGCGAGCCGGCCTCGTCGACGAACGCCAGGTCGGCCCCGTCCCCGCCGAGGCGCCGGGCCATCGTGCGCACCGCCTCGGGGTGGGAGTCGACCAGCACGAACCGCCGCCCCATCCGGGCCGCGACCGCGCCCGTCGTGCCGCTCCCCGCGAAGAAGTCCAGCACCCAGTCACCGGGACGGGAGGACGGCTCCAGCACGCGGCGCAGCACGCCCTCCGGCTTCTGGGTGGGGTAGCCGGTCTTCTCGCGGCCGTTGGTCGGGACGATGGTGTGCCACCAGACGTCGGTCGGCAGCTTGCCGCGGGAGGCCTTCTCGGCGCCCACCAGGCCCGGGGCCAGGTAGGGGATCCGGGTGACGGCGTCCTGGTCGAAGAGCTGGCCCTTCGGCGTCTTGACGTAGACCAGGATCGTGTCGTGCTTGGCCGGCCAGCGGTCCCGCGCGCGGCCGCCGTAGTCGTAGGCCCAGATCACCTCGTTGAGGAAGCAGTCGCGTCCGAAGATCTCGTCGAGGAGCACCTTGCAGTAGTGCGCCTCGCGCCAGTCGAGGTGCACGTAGAGCGTGCCGCTGTCGGTGAGCAGCCGCCGGGCCTCCTCCAGCCGCGGGGCGATGAAGCCGAGGTAGTCGTCGAAGCTGTCGCCGTAGGCCGTGCGGCCGGTCTCGGTGGTCGTGTACCGCCGCCCGCCGAAGCCGGTGCGGTCGCCAGGGGCGTCCTCCCCGGCCCGCTCGGTGCGCAGCGTGCGCCGCTGCTGACGGCCACCGGTGTTGAAGGGCGGGTCGACGTAGATCAGCTGGAAGGACGCGTCGGCCAGTCGCGGCAGCACGGCCAGGTTGTCGCCGTGCACGACGACGTCGGCGTCACCGGTCAGGTCGAGCACGGGGGCCCCCTCCACGTCGATACGACGAAGGCCGGACCCACGTGCGTGGATCCGGCCTGTCGTCGATGTCTCTCGACATCACCGGTCGGGCTGACAGGATTTGAACCTGCGGCCTCCTCGTCCCGAACGAGGCGCGCTACCAAGCTGCGCCACAGCCCGAGGCCGGTCGTAGCGTAGCCCAGAGCCACGGCCGCGCCGAATCCGCCCGGGCGTCGGCCCGTCCGGGTCAGGACGCCCGCCCGGTGAGGGTCAGCAGGGTGGCCTCCGGACGGCAGCAGAAGCGCACCGGCGCGTACGGCGAGGTGCCGAGCCCGGCGGAGACGTGCAGCCACGACGAGCCGGGCTGCGTCGGCCGGGAGTCGGCCGGATGGCGGTGCAGACCTCGGGCGCGGGCGGTGTCGAGGTCGCAGTTGGTGACCAGGGCGCCTCTGCCCGGCAGGCGCAGCTGTCCGCCGTGGGTGTGCCCCGCCAGCACGACGTCGTGCCCGTCCCGGGCCATCTGGTCGAGCACGCGCAGGTACGGCGCGTGGGTCACGCCGATCCGCACGTCGGCGTCGGCCGGGGCCGGGCCGGCGACGGCGACGAGGTCGTCGTACTCCAGGTGCGGGTCGTCGACACCGGTGAACGCGAGGTCGAGGCCGCGCACGGTGAGTCGGTCGGCGCGGTTGGTCAGGTCGACCCAGCCACGCCCGCTGAGCCGGGCCTTGAGGTCGCGCCACGGCAGGGGAGGGGTGTGGGTGTTGCGGTGTCCGTCGTCCGGCAGCAGGTAGCGCACCGGGTTCCGGCTCGACGGCGCGAAGTAGTCGTTCGACCCGAGCACGTAGGCGCCCGGCACGTCCAGAAGCGGCCCCAGGGCGTCGACCAGGGCCGGCACGGCATCGATGTGGGCGAGGTTGTCGCCGGTGTCCACGACCAGGTCGGGCCGCAGCCCCGCGAGCGCACGCACCCAGGCGATCTTGCGGGCCTGGGTAGGGCGCAGGTGCAGGTCGGTGAGGTGCAGCACGCGCAGCGGGTCGGCACCGGGCGGCAGCACCGGCACGGTCTCGCGACGCAGCGCGAACCAGCGCACCTCGACGCCGGCCGCCCAGCCGAGGGCCGCGGCGCCTGCGGACGCCCCGGCGACCAGCCCGCGTCCCACGGTCCGTGCGACGGGGTGGGGGCCGGTGGTCACGGGCCCACGATCCCACAGCCTGGAAGGATGCCCCCATGAGCACACTGAAGGACCAGCTGCGCCAGGACCTCACCGCGTCCATGAAGGCGCGTGACGAGGTGCGGTCGTCCACCCTGAGGATGGTGCTGACCGCCATCACGAACGCCGAGGTCGCGGGCAAGGAGTCGCGCGAGCTCACCGACGAGGACGTGGTCGGCGTGCTGACCACCGAGTCCAAGAAGCGGCGCGAGGCAGCGGAGGCCTTCGAGGCCGGGGACCGCGCCGAGATGGCTGCCAAGGAGCGGGCCGAGGCCGCGGTGCTCGCCGACTACCTGCCCGAGCAGCTCGACGAGTCCGAGGTGGCCGCGCTGGTCGCCGACACCATCCGCGACCTGGGGGTGGGCGAGGACGGCATGCGCGCGATGGGCCGGGTCATGGGTGCGTTGCAGCCGCTCACGCGCGGCCGGGCCGACGGCGGCGTGGTGGCCGCCGAGGTGCGACGCCAGCTCGGCTGACCCGGCGGCCCGGCTCGGGCGGTCCGCGGGCGCAGGCTGGCTACGGGGTCCCGTCGGAGACGTAGATCGTCACGGTGCTGCTGCTCGCGGCCGAGCTGCCCGAGCCCGGGTAGGTGTAGGCGGCGGTGCCGTAGCCGTAGGAGCTGTCGACGACCGATCCGGTCACCGGGGTGAAGCCCGCGTCGCGGAGCGTCGCGCGAGCGGCGTCGAGGGACATCCCGCCCACCGACGGCACGCTGTCGTAGGAGCCGTTGACCACGCTCGACGGGGGCTCGCTGAACTCCTTGTCGGGCAGGAAGCGCTCCACCTTCTCCATGGCCAGCTTCCACTGCGGACCCGCCAGCGTCGAGCCGGCGGCGGCGGCGAAGCTGATGTAGGAGCCGCCGACGTAGTTGCCGTCGATCGGCTGGGGCTCACCGAGCTGGTTCGCGCCCGCGATCACCGAGGCGGCGGCGAGGTTGGGCGTGTAGCCGACGAACCACACCGCGCGGTTGCTCGACGTGGTGCCGGTCTTGCCCGCACTCGGCTGGTCGAGGGACAGGCCGGCGCCGTAGCCGAAGCCGCCCGGCTCCTGCACGCCCTCCATGATCGTGGCCACGGCGTCGGCGGTGGTCTTGCGCATCACCCGCGTGCACTCCGGCGGGTAGTCCTTGACCAGCTCGCCGGACTGGTCGCGCACCTCGAGCACCGGACGGCGCTTGCAGGCCATGCCGCCACCGGCGAAGACGGAGTAGGCGCTGGCCATCTCCAGGGGAGACACGTCGGCGACGCCGAGCGTGAAGCTGGGCACCCGCTCGGTCTCGGGGCTGGTGAGGGTCACGCCCATCTGCCGGGCCAGCTTGTACGGCTTGCACAGCCCGGTGCGCAGCTCGAGCTGGGCGAAGAAGGTGTTCACCGACTGCTGGGTGCCGGTGTACAGGTCGAACGTGCCGGCGCCGGTGGAGTTGTTCACGTTCCACGTGTCGTAGCTCTTGTAGGGGCCCCCGCAGGTCGAGAAGTCCTGCATCGGGATGTTGATCTCCTGCGGAGAGCTGATCGTGGTCCGCAGCGGGACGCCCTGCTCGATGGCGCTCGCGAGCACGAAGGCCTTGAACGTCGAGCCGGGCTGGAAGCCGTTGGCGTCGCCGTACTCCTGGTCGACCACGTAGTTGAGGAAGGTCTGGCCCTTGCTCCGGTCGCGACCCATCGGGCGGGACTGCGCCAGCGCCTTCACCTCCCCCGTGCCGGGCTGCACCATCGCGAGCGCACCGATGGCCTCCTCGGTCGGGTTCACCGACTCGCGCACCGCCCGGGTCGAGGCCCGCTGGAAGCGCGGGTCCATCGTCGTCTGGATGGTCAGGCCACCACCGGCGAGCATCTTGTTGCGCTCCTCGACGGTGGCGCCGAGCGCCTCGTCCTGGCGGAGGTACTCGATGACGTAGTCGCAGAAGAAGGGTGCGGTGGAGTTCAGGCAGCCGTTCGGCGCCTCCTGCGTCTTCAGACCGAGGCCCTCGCTCTTGGCCTTGTCGACGGCGGCCTGCGAGGCCTTGCCGCGGGTGGCCATGACGTCCAGCACGACGTCGCGGCGCTCGCGGGCCGTGTCGGGGGAGTCGGTCGGGTCGTAGCCGACCGGGTTCTTCACCAGCCCCGCCAGCAGGGCGGACTCGCGCAGGTCGAGGTCGGCGGCGCTCTTGCTGAAGTAGTGCTGCGCGGCGGCCTCGATGCCGTAGGCGCCGTCGCCGAAGTAGACGATGTTCAGGTAGCGGTTGAGGATCCAGTCCTTCGAGTAGTTCTCCTCGAAGGCGATCGCGTAGCGCAGCTCGTTGATCTTGCGCTCGTAGGTGTCGGCCTGGGCGGCCAGACGCTCCTTCTGGGTGTCGCCCTGCGAGATCAGGGTCTGCTTGACCATCTGCTGGGTGATCGACGAGCCGCCCTGGACGACCCCGCCGCCCGCCTTGTTGGCGATGAAGGCGCGCAGCGTGCCCTGGAGGTCGAGCGCGCCGTGCTCGTAGAAGCGGTAGTCCTCGATCGCGATGATGGCGTCCTTCATCACCGGGGCGATCTGGTCGAGGCCGACGTTGACGCGGTACTCGTTGTAGAAGGTCGCCATCACGTTGCCGCGCGAGTCGTACATGCGGCTGCGCTCGGGCAGCTGGTTGGCCGTCAGCTCCTCGGGCAGGTCGCGCAGCCGCTCCGCCCCGGCACGGGCGGTGAGGCCCAGCGTGCCGGCGAGCGGGATGGCCAGACCGCCCACCAGCAGACCGATGACCACGGAGACGACGAGCATGGCACCGAGGGAGGAGAGGATCCCCGACGGGGTCAGGCGATCGGTGCGACGGGGACGACGAGGCATACCAGTCAGGTTAGCCGCCAGCCCACGGCGGGGCCTAAACGCCCGAACCTGGACAATCCTCCGGTCGTATAGTCTGAAAGGACTAGGTCTAAATGCTCTGTCCCGGTCTGTGCCGGCGGCTTGACCTACGTTTAATGTACATCCATCGGGAGCGCAAGGTGTGTGGGAGCACCTGTGGGAAGCGCTCTCGACGGGGAATCATCCGTGGGAGGGAATCGCATCATGTGGAACGAGGACTGGGCATCAGCCGCCGCATGTCGGACGGCAAAGCCTGACGAGCTGTTCGTCCGAGGCGCCGAGCAGAACCGGGCCAAGCAGGTCTGCCAGGGGTGCCCGGTGCGCACCGAGTGCCTGGCCGAGGCCCTGGACGACGAGATCGAGTGGGGCGTCTGGGGAGGCATGACCGAGCGCGAGCGTCGTGCGTTGCTGCGCCAGCGTCCCTTCGTCACCTCGTGGCGCACCCTGCTGGAGACGGCGAAGGAGCACCACGCCGTCGAGGTCGGAACGGTCCGCTCGGCCTGACACGGCTCCACCGCCGAACCGCCCCGCGCAGCCTTCACGCCGCCCACGACCAGGTCGTGGGCGGGGTGCTGCGTGCCTAAGGCGCGGCGAGACCTTCGCCGACCCGGCGGAGACCGTCGAGGTCGTGCACGTCGGTGGCGAGCGCGGGCACCACGACCGTGGGCACCTCCGGGTGCGCCGCGACGAAGCGGCGCCGCAGGCGCCCCTCTCGCTCGACGATGCGCGTGCGGTCGGCGTGCAGGCGCAGCAGGCCCGCGGTCAGCACGTCGTCCGGCCCGAGCCGTTGCGCCGTCGCCAGGGCGGCCTCCGCGGTGAGCGCGCCCGTCGGCTGCTCGCTGGCCCGGTTCACCACGAGCCCGGCGAGCGGCATCTGCTCCGCGGCCAGCCGCTCGACGAAGTAGGCCGCCTCACGCAGCGCGTCGGGCTCGGGGGTGGCGACGACCAGGAACGCCGTCTCGCTGTCCTGGAGCAGCTCGTACGTCGCCTGGGCCCGCTGGCGGAACCCGCCGAAGAGGGTGTCGAACGCGGAGACGAACATCTGCAGGTCGCTGAGCACCTGCGTGCCCAGGATCCGGTGCAGGGCCCCGGTCACCAGGCCGAAGCCGGCGGTCATCAGCCGGGCCGGGCCCTTCGCCGGTGCCAGGAGCAGCCGGATGAAGCGCCCGTCGAGGAACGACGACAGCCGCTCGGGGGCGTCGAGGAAGTCCAGCGCGGAGCGCGACGGTGGCGTGTCCACCACGATCAGGTCGTAGTCGCCGGTGCGCGCGGTCTCCTGGCGCAGCTGGCCGAGCTTCTCCATCGCCATGTACTCCTGCGTGCCCGCGAACGAGCTGGACAGGGCGACGTAGAACGGGTTGGCCAGGATCTGCGCCGCCTTCTCCGGGCTGGCCTGGCTCTCCACCACCTCGTCGAAGGTGCGCTTCATGTCCAGCATCATCGCGTCGAGCGAGCCGCCGCCGGGCCCGTCGCCGACCCCCGGCACCGGGCGGGGCGTGTTGTCCAACGCCTCGATGCCCATCGCCTGCGCCAGCCGGCGGGCCGGGTCGATGGTGAGGACGACGACCCGGCGGCCGCGCTCGGCCGCCCGCAGTGCCAGCGCCGCCGAGGCCGTGGTCTTGCCGACGCCGCCCGCCCCGCAGCACACGACGATCCGGGTGGCCGGGTCGTCGAGCAGGGCGTCGACGTCGAGGTGTGGCGGCGCCGGGGTGGGGTCGGCGCGGGAGGTGCCGGGTTGCTCGCTCACACCATCCCCTGCCAGGTGAGGTCGGCGGCCAGCTCGTAGAGCCCACCCAGGTCCAGGCCGCCCGGCAGGCGTGGCAGCTCGTACGTCGGCACCTCGGTCGCGGCGAGCACCGCGCGCTGCGCGTCCTCGAGCCGCCGGCGCTCGGCGTGGTCGTGCGCCTCGGACAGCAGGCCGTCGACCACCGCGTCGTCGGTGTCCGGGCCGGCCGAGGCCAGCGCGGCGACGACCTCCTCGCGGGGCAGCGTGCCGGCGAGCGCCGCGGCGAGGCTGTCGGCGTCGAGCGCCTTCTCCCGGGTGAGGTTCACCACCACGCCGCCGACGGGGAGCCGGTTCTCGCGCAGCTCCGCGATGCCGTCGACGGTCTCCTGCACGGGCATCTCCTCGAGCACGGTGACGAGGTGCACCACGGTGCGCGGCGAGCGCAGCAGGGTCATCACCAGGTCCGCCTGGCTCTTGATCGGCCCGACCTTGGCCAGGCCCGCGAGCTCGGAGTTGACGTTGAGGAACTGCGCGATCCGGCCGGTCGGCGGGGCGTCGAGCACGATCGCGTCGTACGTGCGCACGTCCTTGCCGCGGCGGTCCTGCTTCGCGGCCTCGTAGACCTTGCCGGTGAGCAGCACGTCGCGCACGCCCGGTGCGATGGTGGTGGCGAAGTCGATGACGCCGAAGCGGTCCAGCGCCCGACCGGCGCGGCCGAGCCGGTAGTACATCGCGAGGTACTCCAGCAGGGCGGACTCGGCGTCGATCGACAGCGCGTAGACCGGCGCACCGCCGTCCGGCCCGCTCGCGACCCGCGTCTCGGCGTACGGCAACGGTGGGACGTCGAAGAGCTGGGCCAGGCCCTGGCGACCCTCGACCTCGCACAGCAGGGTCGTGCGGCCCTGCCCGGCCAGCGCGAGGGCGAGCGCCGCCGCGACGGACGTCTTGCCGGTGCCCCCCTTGCCGGTCACCACGTGCAGCTGGGCGCGGGGGAAGTCTCCGCGGGGTTGTCGGGGCACGCGTCCGAGCGTATCCGGGGGTGGTCGGTCCGGGCGTGGCGGGCGAGACCCTGAGGACCGGCGCTAGGCTCGCGCGCATGACCAAGTGGGAGTACATGACCGCGCCCGTCCTGATCCACGCGACCAAGCAGATCCTCGACAACTTCGGGGCCGACGGCTGGGAGCTGGTGCAGGTCGTGCCGGGGCCCACCGAGAACCTCGTGGCGTACTTCAAGCGACCGCTGTCGTGACCGGCGGCGGTGACGGCTCCCCGGAGCAGCGGCTCGAGCAGCTCGGTCTGAGCCTGCCCGAGGTGGTCGCCCCGCTGGCGGTCTACGTGCCCGTCGTCCGCTCCGGCGACCTCGTCTTCACCGCCGGCCAGCTGCCCCTGCGCGAGGGCACCCTCGTCGCGGCCGGCAAGGTCGGCGCCGAGGTGGACGAGGCCACGGCGCAGGACTGCGCCCGCCAGTGCGCGCTCAACGCCCTGGCCGCGGTGCGCAGCGAGGTCGCTGACCTGTCCGCCGTACGCCGGGTGGTCAAGGTGACCGTCTTCGTCGCCAGCGACCCGTCGTACACGGGGGCGCCGAAGGTCGCGAACGGCGCCTCCGAGCTGCTCGGCCAGGTCTTCGGGGACGCCGGCCGGCACGTGCGCTCGGCCGTGGGGGTCGCGGTGCTGCCGCTCGACGCCCCGGTCGAGGTCGAGCTCGTCGTCGAGGTCTGAGCCGCTCCGGTGGACGCGAGCATCCCGTTGACCGGGCGGCTGCGCGAGCAGGCCCGGCGCTTCACCGACGGTGCCGAGCAGCCCGCCGAGCCCCGCAACGCCGCCACCGTGGTGCTGATGCGCCAGGGCGAGCCGACGCCCGGGGGGCTCGAGCTCTACTTCCTGCGGCGCACCGTCGACATGGCCTTCGCCGGCGGCATGGCGGTCTTTCCCGGTGGCGGGGTGGACGGGCGCGACTTCGTCGAGCCCGGGACCGACGACCCGGAGAGCCACGTGCACTGGGCCGGCCCCCCCGTCGCGGAGTGGGCCGCGCGCCTCGGCACCGACGAGGAGCTCGCTCGGGCCCTGGTCTGCGCCGCCGTGCGCGAGACCTTCGAGGAGTCCGGCGTGCTGCTCGCGGGGGCGACCGCCGACGAGGTCGTCGACGACACCACGGGCGACGACTGGGAGGCCGACCGGCAGGCACTGGAGTCCCGCGAGCTCTCGATGGGCGGGCTGCTGCGCCGCCGCGGGCTGGTGCTCCGCACCGACCTGCTCGCGCCCTGGGCGTGCTGGCTGACCCCGACCTTCGAGCCGCGGCGCTACCGCACCTGGTTCTTCGCGGCCGCCTTGCCGCCGGGCCAGGTCACCCGGGACGTGTCCACGGAGTCGACCGAGGTGATGTGGCTGCCCGTCGCCGACGCCCTGCGGGCGGCCGACGACCACCGCCTGCTGATGCTGCCGCCGCAGTACTTCACCTGCGCCGAGCTGTACGACGTCCCCGACCCGGTCCAGGCGCGGCGGCTGGCCCGCGACCGCGAGATGGCACGGGTCGAGCCCACCGCCCGCTTCGTCGGCGACGAGGCGCACCTCGAGGTGCCGCAGCGGCTCGTCGACCTCGCCGCGAGCGTGACCCGCAGGTTGCAGGCGTGAGCTGGTCGGGTGGCACCTTCGGGGAGCGCGGCCGCTGCGTGCTCGCGCCCAACCCGGACGCGATGACCCTGGACGGCACCAACACCTGGGTGCTGCGCGAGCCGGGCGCCCGGCGCAGTGTCGTGGTCGACCCGGGGCCGTCGATGGTCGCGCACCTCGACGCCGTGGCCGAGCAGGCCGGCGAGGTCGGGGTCGTGCTGCTGACCCACCACCACCTCGACCACGCCGAGGCGGCGCGGGAGTTCGCCGAGCGGGTCGGGTGCGGCGTGCGCGCGCTGGACCCGGCGTACCGGCTGGGCTCCGAGGGCCTCGGGGACGGCGACGTGGTGGAGGTGGACGGGCTCGAGGTGCACGTGGTCGCGACCCCCGGCCACACGGCCGACTCGCTGTCCTTCCTGCTGCCGGCCGAGCGGACGGTGCTCACCGGGGACACCGTGCTGGGCCGCGGGACCACGGTCGTCGCGCACCCCGACGGCCAGCTCGGCGCCTACCTCGGCTCGCTGGACCGGCTGCGCGACCTCGCCGAGGCGCACGACCTCTCCGGCATCTGGCCGGGGCACGGCCCCGTGCTCGACGACGCGCTCGGCACGCTCGACCACTACGTGGAGCACCGGCACCAGCGCCTGGAGCAGGTGCGCGAGGCCGTCCGGAGCCTGGAGGAGCAGGGCGAGGGGAGGCGCGACGACGGGTTGGCCCGGCGGGTGGTCGAGGTCGTCTACACCGACGTGGACCCCGTGCTCTGGGGTGCGGCCGAGCTGTCGGTGCGCGCCCAGCTGGCCTACCTGTTCGACTGAGCCGAGCGGTCAGCCCGCGGCGTCCGACGCGGCCTCGAGGTCGGCCACGACGATCCGGCGCATGCCGAGCATCGCCTGCATCGCGGCGTGCGCCCGGGCGGGGTCCGGGTCACCGAGCAGCTCGCCGAGCCGCGTCGGCACGACCTGCCACCACAGCCCGAAGCGGTCCCGGACCCACGAGCACATGCCCTCGGTACCGCCGTCGGCGAAGGTCGCCCAGTAGTGGTCGACCTCCTCCTGGGTCTCGCACGTGAGCGACAGCGAGACCGTCTCGGAGAAGCCCGCGTGCTGGGGCCCGCCGTTGATGCCGCGCATGGCGACACCGCCGACCACCCACGCACCGGTGAAGGCGACCCCGTCGGGGCCGCGCTGGATCGAGGTCACCCGGGAGTCGGGCACCACCGAGCACCAGAACTCGACGGCCTGCTCGAGGTCGTCGTCGAACCACAGGCACGGGGTGACGGTCTGCACGGGGTTGCTGGAGCGCTCGGGCTGGGTGGTCATGAGGGCCTCCGTACGACAGGGATCGGGTCACCCGTGCAGACTCCCGCGGGGGCCCGGGCTCATCGGTCCACGGAGGCGGGCCGGTCAGCGCGCGCGGCGACGCAACCGCTCGACGTCCATCAGCACGACCGAGCGGGGCTCGAGGCGCAGCCAGCCGCGGGAGGCGAAGTCGGCGAGCGCCTTGTTCACCGTCTCGCGGGAGGCGCCGACCAGCTGGGCGAGCTCCTCCTGGGTGAGGTCGTGGTGCACGTGCACGCCGTCGTCGGCCGTGCGCCCGAACCGGTCCGCCAGGTCCAGCAGGGCCTTGGACACCCGGCCGGGCACGTCGGAGAAGACCAGGTCGGCCACCACGTCGTTGGCCTTGCGCAGGCGCGAGGCCAGCTGGTTCAGCAGTGCGCGGGCGACGCCCGGGCGTCCGTCGAGCCACCTGAGGAGGTCCTCGTGGGACAGCGACAGGAAGGTCGAGTCGGTCACTGCGGTGACGGTGGCCGAGCGTGGGCCCGGATCGAAGAGCGTGAGCTCGCCGAACATCTGGGCCGGACCCAGGATCGCGAGGAGGTTCTCCCGGCCGTCGGACGAGGTGCGGCCGAGCTTCACCTTGCCCGCGGCGACGATGTAGAGCTTGTCCCCCGAGTCGCCCTCGTGGAAGAGGACCTCGCCCCGGCGCAGCTTCGTCTCGGTCATCGAGTCGCGCAGCGCACTCGCGGCCTCGTCGTTGAGCGAGCTGAACAGCGGGGCCTGGCGCAGCAGGTCGTTGTCCACCTGTTCCTCCTCCTTCACGACCGTCCCGGTCGTGCGTCACGTCACGTAGCGGGGCCAGTCTGCCCTGTCCGGCCGCGTATGCCCATCCAACGCGCGAACCGGGCGCCGGACCGGCGGCACACCTGCACCTTCCCACCCGCGGGCCCCGGTACGCCGCACCCGGCGGATGGTCGGTGCGTCCCCGTAGCCTGGAGCCGTGGCCCGCCCCCTCGCCGACCCCCCGTCGCGTCCCGACACCACCCTGGTGCGCCGCGCGCGCAAGACCCACCGTGTGCTGGCCGAGACCTACCCCGACGCCGACTGCGAGCTGGACTTCGACAACGCCTTCGAGCTGCTGGTCGTGACCGTGCTGTCGGCGCAGACCACCGATCGCCGGGTCAACGGGGTGCGGCCGGCCCTCTTCGCGGCCTATCCCGACGCCGCCGCGATGGCCGGGGCCGACCGGGCCCACCTCGAGTCGATCGTGCAGCCGACCGGCTTCTTCCGCGCCAAGACCGAGAGCCTGCTCACGCTGAGCGCGGACCTGGTCGAGCGGTACGACGGCCAAGTGCCGGCCCGCCTCGAGGATCTGGTGACGCTGCCCGGCGTGGGCCGCAAGACCGCCAACGTCGTGCTCGGCAACGCCTTCGACGTGCCCGGTCTGACCGTCGACACGCACGTCGGCCGACTGGTCCGGCGGTTCGGCTGGACCGACGAGACCGACCCGGTCAAGGTCGAGCACGCCGTCGCGGCGCTGTTCCCGCCCCGGGACTGGACGATGCTGTCGCACCGGCTGATCTGGCACGGGCGTCGTCGCTGCCACGCCCGCAACCCCGCGTGCGGCGCCTGCCCGGTCGCGCGCTGGTGCCCGGCGTACGGCGAGGGGCCGACCGACGCGGCCGCGGCCGAGAAGCTCGTGCGCACCGAGGGCCGCGCATGAGGCGCGCCCTGTCGGCGCTGACCGCGGGCGTCCTGCTGGGCCTGCCCGTGCTGACCGGCTGTGCGGACGCGTCGGCGCCCTCCTCCTCCGGCCTCGCCCCCGGTGTCGCGGTGGACACTCCGGCCCTCCAGCGGCTGCGGGCCGACGCCGGCCTCGAGCCGTGCGTCCCCGGGCCGGGTGCTGGCGACGAGGCCGGGGGGGACGGCCTGCCCGAGCTCACGCTGCCCTGCCTCGGCGGCGGTCGGTCCGTCGACCTCTCGACGCTCCGCGGTCCGCTGGCGGTGACGGTCTGGGCGCAGTGGTGCGGACCGTGCCGCTCCGAGCTGCCGCTCTACCAGCGGCTCGCCGACACCGGGGTCGTCGACGTCGTCGGGGTCGACTGGCAGGACCCGCAGCCCGGCTCGGCCCTCCAGCTGTTGCGCGACAGGGGCGTCACCTTCCCCTCGCTGGCCGACCCGGACGCCCTGCTCAAGGAGTCCTACCCCGACCTCGCAGGCCTGCCGATGCTGGTGCTGGTCGCCGCCGACGGCACGGTGGCGTCGCGACAGTTCGTGGCGATCCGTTCGTGGGCACAGCTGCGGCAGATCGTCGAGGAGGACCTGGGGGTGGACCTGTGAGCAGGGTGGGGTTGCCGGAGTGGCTCGAGCCGGTGCGGACGGGGGCCGACCAGATCACCGTCGACGAGCTGACCCGGTTCGCCCCGCCGGAGGACGCCTCGCCGCGTCGCGGCGCCGTGCTGATGCTCTTCGGTGAGGGCGAGCGTGGGCGCGAGCTGCTGCTCACCGAGCGGTCGCACGACATGCGCTCGCACCCCGGCCAGGTGTCGTTCCCGGGCGGGTCGGTCGACGACACCGACGACGGTCCGGTCGCGGCCGCCCTGCGGGAGGCCGAGGAGGAGACCGGGCTCGACCCCGACGGCGTCGAGGTCTTCGGGCAGCTGCCGGACCTCTGGCTGCCGCCCAGCAACTTCTGCGTCTCGGTCGTGCTCGGCTGGTGGGCCTTGCCCTGCGAGGTCGGCGTGGTCGACCCCGCCGAGGTGCACGCCGTATTGCGGGTGCCGGTCGCCGAGCTGCTCGACCCGCAGCACCGGCTCACGGTGGTGGGTCCCTCGACCTGGCGCAGCCCCGGCTTCTGGATCGGGGACGACAAGGACCTGATCCTGTGGGGTTTCACCGCCGGGGTGATCTCCCGTCTCTTCGACTTCGTCGGGTGGACGAGGCCGTGGGACGCGGACGTCGAGCACCCGCTGCCCGCGCACATGCTCGCGGGCCGCGAGCGCGCCGGCGTACGACCCCCGCCCCGCACCCGCATCCAGGGAGACTCGTGAACGTCCTGGACTGGCTGCTCGTCGTCCTGGCGCTGGCCTACGCGCTCTCCGGCTACTGGCAGGGATTCGTCACCGGCGCCTTCGCGACGGTGGGCCTGCTGGCGGGCGGGGTCTTCGGCGTCTGGGTCGCCCCGATGCTGCTCGAGGGCTTCGAGCCGTCCCTGCTGGTCACCCTGGGGGCGCTGCTCGTGGTGCTCGTCTCCGCCTCGGTCGGGCAGGCGGTGCTGCAGACCGCCGGTGCCCGGATCCGCTCCGGGCTCACCTGGCAGCCCGCCCGGGCGCTGGACGCCGTGGGTGGGGCCGCCCTGTCGATGGTCGCCGTGCTCGTCGTCAGCTGGGCCCTCGGCGTCGCCGTGAGCGGCGCCAGGATCCCGACCGTCTCCCGCGAGGTGCGCACCTCGGCGGTGCTCTCCGCCGTCGACGAGGTGATGCCCGCACGCGTCAAGCGGGGACTGAGCGACTTCAACGAGGTGGTCGCCTCGAGCACCTTCTTCCCGACCTACCTCGAGCCGTTCGCCCCGGAGCGGATCGTCGACGTCGCGCGCCCGGCGGGCACGGTGGCCAACGACCCCGACGTGGAGGCGGCCTCGCGCAGCGTGCTCAAGGTGCGCGGCCAGAACGCCTGCGGCCAGGGCGTGGAGGGCACCGGCTTCCTCTACAACCCGAACCGGCTGATGACCAACGCGCACGTGGTGGCCGGGGTGGAGCAGCCGGTCGTCGTCGTCGACGGCGAGGAGCGCGCGGCCAAGGTCGTCTACTACGACTCCGACGTCGACCTCGCCGTGCTCGCCGTGCGCGGCCTCGGGCTCCCCTTCCTGCGCTTCGACCGGTCGGCGGCCTCCGGCGACTCCGCCGCCGTGCTCGGCTACCCCAACGACGGGCCGTACACGGTGAGCCCCGCGCGGATCCGCAGCGCCCAGGCGCTCCGCTCCGGCGACATCTACGGCGAGGGCAACGTCGTGCGCGACGTCTACTCCGTGCGCGGCACGATCCAGCCCGGCAACTCCGGCGGCCCGCTGGTCTCGACGCAGGGCCAGGTGCTCGGGGTGGTCTTCGCCGCATCCGTCACCGACAGCCAGACCGGCTACGTGCTCACCGCCGAGCAGGTCCGCGAGGGCGCTGCGCAGGGGATCGAGCGCAAGGCGGCCACCTCGACGGGTCAGTGCGCCTGAGCCGGGCGGTCGGTCGTCGAGGGCAGGCCGTCCAGCCAGCCGGTCAGCACGGCGGTGAGCTCGTCGGGGCACTCCTCGGGCACGAAGTGCCCCGCGCCGCCTACCTCGTGCCGGGTGACGGGTCCCTGCACCCGACGGGCCGAGCGGTCCTGGTCGAAGGGCGGTAGGGCCGGGTCGAGGGCGCCCTGGACGACGAGCGCGGGCTGGGCGACCGGGCGACGCATCAGGCGCCCGTAGGCCCGGCCGTCCGCGCGCAGCCGCGACCGCACCAGCCAGCGGTGGTACTCCAGCGCGCAGTGCGGCGCGGGCCAGAGCCGCAGCGCCGCGGCGTACACCGCCACCTCGTCGTCGGAGGGGAAGCCGGGGCCGGGCGCGGACCACGCGTCCAGGTGATGGCGCAGGTACGTCGCCCGTCGCACCCGCCGCTCGGGCAGCATCGGCACCTGCGTGGCCAGCAGGTGCCGCAGGGCGAGCGGCCGGTGCCGCCACAGGGCGTGCAGCATCTCGCGAGGGTGGGGGGCCGAGACACTGCCGACGGCCGACACCCGCTCGGGGTGGGCGACCGCGGCGGTCCAGGCGACGTAGCCGCCCCAGCCGAGGCCCACGACGGCGGCCTGCCGGGCGCCGAGCGAGCCGATCACGCCCGCCACGTCGGCGGCGAGCGTGGTGGGGTCGTAGCCGCGGGGGGTCTTGTCCGAGCCGCCGTAGCCGCGCAGGTCGAGGGCGACCGCGCGGTGACCGGCCGCCGCGAGGGCGGGCAGCTGCGCGCGCCAGCACCACCAGAACTGCGGGAAGCCGTGCAGCAGCACGACGGTGCGCCCCGTGGGGCCGAGCCGTCCGGACGGCGGCTCGGCCACGACGGCGTGGAACCGTGCGCCGTTCGCCGCGACGTACCGGTGCTCCCAGGGGCCGGCCGCCTCGACGACCGAGCGCGTCACCCGCGCTTGAGGACGGCCTGGGTCTCCTGCGCCTGGTGGATCGCGCGCTCCGGCGGACCCACCTTCTTGACCTGCTTGAGGCCGAGGAAGGCGAGCAGGCCCGCGATGACCAGGTAGAGGGCGAAGACGATGAGGAAGCACCAGGCGAGCCCGAGGCCGGTCATGTTGATGAAGTAGGCGATGGCCACCGAGAGCATGATGATCGCGAGCACCCCGACGAAGGCCGCTGCGCCGAACATGGCGGCGCCGACGCCCCCGTGCTTGACGCTGATCTTGATCTCGGACTTCGCGAGCGCGATCTCCTGACGGATCAGGGAGGAGGCGTCCTTCTGCACGTCGGCGACGAGGCGACCGATGGTGGGCTCGTCCTCGGTCCTCGCCGGGAGGGCGGCGTCGTGCGGGAGGTCCGGCTGAGTCGTCGACATGCTCAGGAGCGTAACCAAGTTGGCCACGCGCCATGCACGGCGCGCCGCCTCAGCCCTGGTCGCCCGCCTGGGTGGACCGCTCGGCGGCATGGTCGCCGTGCTGGTAGATGTCGGGGATGCCGTCGTGGTCGGCGTCCTCGTGCTCGCGCTCCCAGATCTTCTTGTAGACCCGGTTGCGCGCCCGCAGCACGATCGTGGCCAGCGCGGTGGCGATGACCGAGCCCATCAGCACACCGACCTTGACGTGCTCCTCGCGCGGGCTGCCGGGCTCGAAGGCCAGCTCGCCGATCAGCAGCGAGACGGTGAAGCCGATACCGGCCAGGATCGCCATGCCGACGACGTCGATCCAGGCGAGGTCCTCGTCGAGGTCGGCCCGGGTGAAGGTCGAGAGCAGCCAGGTCGAGCCCGTGATACCGACGGTCTTGCCCAGCACCAGGCCCAGGGTGATACCCAGGGCCACGGGGTCGGAGAAGGAGCCGACCAGGCCGGAGAGGCCGCCCACGGTGACCCCGGCGGCGAAGAAGGCGAAGATCGGCACCGCGACGGCCGCCGAGAGCGGCCGCATCAGGTGCTCGATGTGCTCGGCCATGCCCGGCCCCTCGGCGTCGTCCTTGCGGAAGACCGGCACGGTGAAGCCGAGCAGGACGCCGGCGATCGTGGCGTGGATGCCCGACTCGTGCACCATCACCCAGGCCGTCAGCGCGAGGGGCACGAGCAGCCACGCGGCGCGCACCCGCCGCTGCACGAGGATGCCGAAGAGAGCGATCGGGATCACCGCGAGGCCGAGGAACAGCAGGTGCAGCTCGGAGGTGTAGAACACCGCGATGATGGTGATGGCCAGGAGGTCGTCGACCACGGCCAGGGTGAGCAGGAACGTGCGCAGCCCCGTGGGCAGGTGGGTGCTGATCACGGCCAGGATCGCGACGGCGAAGGCGATGTCGGTGGCGGTCGGGATGGCCCAGCCGCGCAGCGCACCGTCGTTGGCGACCAGGTTGACGCCGACGTAGACCAGCGCCGGCGCCGCCATGCCGCCTACGGCCGCCGCGACCGGCAGCGCCGCCCGGCGGGGGTCGCGCAGGTCGCCCGCGACGAACTCACGCTTGAGCTCGAGCCCGACCACGAAGAAGAAGATGGCCAGCAGGCCGTCCGCCGCCCAGGTGCCGATGCTGAGGTCGAGCCCGATCGCCGACGGACCGACGGTGAACTCGCGCATGCTGGTGTAGACGTCTGCCCACGGTGTGTTGGCCCAGATGATGGCGACGACCGCCGCTGCGATGAGCAGCCCTCCGCCGACCGTCTCGGCGCGCAGGAAGGCGGCGATCCGGCTGCTCTCCAGGAAGGTGCCGGGGGAGAAGAGGCGGGTGTTGCCGTACTCGGCGGAGACGGTGCGCGGCTCCCGCGGGTCGATGTGGCGGTCCCCTGACTCCTCGTACGCCGAGGGCTGGTCGGCGTGCAGCCCGTCGGTGCTCTCGCCGGCGTCTTGGTGGTCGTCGCTCACAGCGGGCTCCCTCGTCGCGTCCTACGGCACCGTCACCCTACCCACCCCGCGCCCGGCCACGACCCGACACCTCGCGCACGGGTCTAGCGCGGGTGCCGGGTCGTCGGGAGGTCAGTCCTCGTCGGAGGACATGCCCTGGGAGATCAGGTCCATCACCGAGGAGTCGGCGAGCGTGGAGACGTCCCCGACCTCACGGTTCTCGGCGACGTCGCGGAGCAGCCGGCGCATGATCTTGCCGCTGCGCGTCTTCGGCAGCTCGGCCACGATCATCACCTGCCGGGGCTTGGCGATCGCGCCGATCTCCTTGCGCACGTGGTTGCGGAGCTCCTCGACGATGTCCTCGCCCCCGTCGCCGGCCTCCTCGCGGAGGATCACGAAGGCGCACGGGCTCTGCCCGGTGTCCTCGTCGCTGGCGCCGACCACGGCCGCCTCGGCGACCTTGGGGTGCGAGACCAGCGCGGACTCGATCTCGGTGGTCGAGAGCCGGTGGCCCGACACGTTCATCACGTCGTCGACCCGGCCCAGCACCCAGATGTCGCCGTCCTCGTCCTTCTTCGCCCCGTCGCCGGCGAAGTAGTAGCCCTGCTCCTCGAAGCGCGACCAGTAGGTGTCCTTGTAGCGCTCGTCGTCGCCCCAGATGGTGCGGAGCATGGCCGGCCACGGCTCCGTGACCACGAGGTAGCCGCCGGAGCCGTCCGGCACGGGGTCACCGGCCTCGTCGACCACGTCGGCGGTGATGCCCGGCATCGCGGTCATCGCCGAGCCGGGCTTGGCGGCGGTGACGCCGGGCAGCGGGCTGATCATGATCTGGCCGGTCTCGGTCTGCCACCAGGTGTCCACGACGGGCGCGTTGCCGGCACCGATGTTCTCGCGGTACCAGACGTAGGCCTCGGGGTTGATCGGCTCGCCCACCGAGCCCAGCACCCGGATCGAGGACAGGTCGAACCGCTCGGGGACCTCCTTGCCCCACTTCATGCAGGCGCGGATCGCGGTGGGGGCGGTGTAGAAGATCGTCACGCCGTACTTCTCGACGATCTCCCACCAGCGGCCCTTGTGCGGGCTGTCCGGCGTGCCCTCGTACATCACCTGCGTCGCACCGTTGGCGAGCGGTCCGTAGACGAGGTAGGAGTGGCCGGTGACCCACCCGACGTCGGCGGTGCACCAGTAGACGTCGGTCTCCGGCTTGAGGTCGAACACCGCGTGGTGGGTGTACGACGTGCCGACGAGGTAGCCGCCGGTGGTGTGCAGGATGCCCTTGGGCTTCCCGGTCGTGCCGGAGGTGTACATGATGTAGAGCGGGTGCTCGGAGTCGTGCAGCTCGGCCTCGTGGTCGGACGACGCGCTGTCGACGACGTCGTGCCACCACACGTCGCGGGAGTCGTCCCAGTCGACGTCCTGGCCGGTGCGGCGCACCACGAGCACCTTCTCGACCACGCCGTCGGCCTTGGTGCAGGCCTCGTCGACGGCCGGCTTCAGCGCCGAGGGCGCACCGCGGCGGTAGCCGCCGTCGGCGGTGATGACCACCTTCGCGTCGGCGTCGACCACGCGGCTGGCCAGCGCGTCGGCGGAGAACCCGCCGAACACGACCGTGTGCGGAGCGCCGAGCCGAGCGCAGGCCAGCATCGCGACCGCGGTCTCGGGGATCATCGGCAGGTAGATCGCGACCCGGTCGCCCGTGCGGACCCCGAGGTCGGTCAGGGCGTTGGCGGCCTTGCAGACCTCCTCGTGGAGGTCGGCGTAGGTCAGGTCGCGGGTGTCGTCCTCGGGCTCACCGACCCAGTGGATCGCCACCCTGTCGCCGTGGCCGGCCGCGACGTGCCGGTCGACGCAGTTGACGGCGGCGTTCAGCGTGCCGCCGGTGAACCACTTCGCGAAGGGCGGGTCGGACCAGTCGAGGACCTCGTCCCAGTGCTGGCCCCAGTCGAGGCGCTCCGCGGCCTTCTCCCAGAACGCGAGGCGGTCCTCGGCGGCCTCGTCGTAGGCCGCGGCCGTGACGTTGGCGTGCTCGGCGAGCTCGGCGGGGGGCTCGAACCGACGCTCCTCACGGCTCAGGTTGGACAGGGTCTCGTTGCCGGACTCGCTCACGGTGCTCCTCGGGTCGTCGTTGCTGTGCTGCCACGCCCGGACCGGGGCGGGACCCGGACCGGTGACGTCAGTCACCCCCTACCCGCAATCGTGGGTCGCGCACGCCGCTGTCGACGGCTCAGGTCGGTCCGGTGCCGACCCCGTTCGACCCGGGGCGGGAGGTGCCGGGTCCGGGCTCGGGCTCCTCGGCCGGTCGTGGCGAGACGGTGACCGTCCGCGACGGCTGGACGTAGGCCCACGGCAGCACGACGGTGCGGAAGGCGTGGGTAAGGTAGGGCATCTGCAGCTCGGCGCCCGCGGACGCGTCCTCGAAGAGGTCGTCGACGGCGGTCAACAGCGCCTCGACGGCGGCCGGGCCGCGGGTGACCACGTCGCTGCGCGAGGCGACCAGGTCGCGCAGGGTCTGCCGGCGCAGCACGTGCCAGTAGCGGAAGGAGCGGTGCTCGACGGTCTCGAAGAGGCCGGTGTCGTCGATCTGCGCGATGGGGGCGGAGTCGACACTGGCGACGGCCTCGAGCCGGGGGTCCTCGGTGAGCTCGGCCAGCCGGCGTACCCACGGCACGCGGAGGTCGGACTCGTGCCAGACCAGTCCGAGCGCGCCGCCCACGCGCAGCACCCGGGTGGTCTCGCGCAGGAAGGTCGGGGCGTCGAACCAGTGGAACGACTGGGCGGCGAGCACGGTGTCGACGCTGCGCGACACCGCCGGCAGGGCCTCGGCCCGGGCCCGCACGCTCCAGGCGCGCGGCACGGACTCCCGCAGCAGGGCGAGCATCTCCGGCGACGGCTCCGTGGCCATCACCCGGTGGCCCGCCGCGACGACCTCGCGGGTCAGCTTGCCGGTGCCGGCACCGACCTCGAGCACCTGCTGGCGCGGGGAACGCACCAGCCAGGCCAGCGCCTCGGACGGGTAGCCGGGACGTCCCGCCTCGTACGTCGCGGCCACCAGCCCGAAGGACCGTGCCGCCCGCGGGTCGGGGGTCGAGGGTCCGTACGGCGAGGACGGGGACGGCGGCGACATGACCGGCGCAGCCTAACCGCTAGCCTGCCGGGCGTGCGCGACGAGACGGCTGACCCCCTCGCCCGGCTGGTCGCACTCGAGGGCGTGGCCTCGGCGATGACCGCGGCGCGCGACGGCATCGACGGGCTGCTGCGCGACCGCGGCCTGCGGCGCACGTCCGCCACCACGACCACGGAGTCCCTGCTGCTCGGCGTGCACGCGAGCGCCGAGCTCGCCGGCTCGTCCTCGACCCTCGACGAGCTGCGGGCGGACGGTGGCGACGCGGTCGCGGCGGGTGTCGTCCGCCTCCAGGTCGAGCTGCTGTCGCTCGGCGACACCCTGGACCGGTCACCGCTGCAGGCCCTGGCTCGGATGCACGTGCTGGTCTCGGGCGACCGGGAGGCGGGCGGGCGTCCGGGCACGCCCACGGGGTCGGTCCGGCTCACCGGCCTGGCGACGCTGCTCACCCGCCCGACGACGGCCCCGGCGCTGGTGCTGGCCGCGGTCGCGCACGCCGAGGTCGCCGCGGCGCGACCCTTCGGCAGCCACGACGGCGAGGTGGCGCGGGCCCTCGAGCGGCTGCTGCTGGTCACCCGGGGCGTCGACCCGACGTCGCTGACCGTCCCCGAGGCCGGTCACCGGTCGCTGCGGGCGGAGTACGAGTCCACCCTGCGCGGGTACGCCGCCGGCGGGACGGCCGGCGTGCACGCCTGGCTGCTGTACGCCGCCGAGGCCTACGCCGCCGGTGCCGAGGCCAGCCCGCTGCGCCAGGGCTGAGCGGGCGGGGCGACCGGGGCGACCGGGGCTGCGGGGTCCTCCGGACAAACAAACGGCATCCGGAGGGCACCGGATGCCGTCTGCTGGCACGAGGTGTGGCTACCAGGCGTGCTCTCTAGTCAGCTGCCTCGGCGTACCGAGGGCTCGCACCCTGTCAGAAGGGTAGGTCGCCGCGTGGGTACCACTGTTCCCGTGCTGGTCTGGAGTTGTGCCTCCTTTGTACGCCGCCTCCCGGCCGGTGTCCATGGCCGACCGGACCGACCTTGACGGTGAGGCCCGGGTCGGCTTCAGGTGGTGCGCTGGCGGCGGTGGTGCGCCCAGGCCAGGCCCCCCGCGGCGACGGCGCCGGTGACCGCGACGGCGGTGAGCGTGGGCGCGGCCGGGGGCAGCCCCCGGCGCAGCCCGACCGGGCGGTCGAAGACCAGCACCGGCCAGTCGCGGCGTCCGGCCTCGGCGCGCAGGTCCTTGTCCGGGTTGACCGCGAAGGGGTGGCCGACGGCGGCGAGCATCGGGACGTCGGTGACCGAGTCGCTGTAGGCGTAGGAGTCGGCCAGGTGGTAGCCGCGCTCGCGGGCGAGCTCGTGCACCGCGTCCGCCTTGGCCTGGGCGTAGGCGTAGTAGTCGATCGTTCCGGTGTAGCGGCCGTCCTCGACCTGCATCCGGGTGGCGACGACGTGGTCGGCCCCGAGCCGTTCGCCGATCGGCTCGACGATCTCGCTGCCCGAGGTGGACACGATGACGACGTCGCGGCCCTCGGCGTGGTGCCGGGCGATGAGCGACACCGCCTCGTCGTAGACCAGCGGGTCGACGACGGTGTCGAGGGTGTCGGCGACGATCTCCCGCACCGTGGCGACGTCCCACCCGGCGCACAGCGCCTGGAGGAAGGCCCGCATCTTCTCCATCTGGTCGTGGTCGGCGCCGCCCGCGTGGTAGACGAACTGCGCGTAGGTGCTGCGCAGCACCGACCGACGGGTGATCAGGCCGCCGGCCTGGAACGGCTTGCTGAACGCCAGCGTGCTCGACCGGGCGATGATCGTCTTGTCCAGGTCGAAGAACGCCGCGGAACGGGCGGCCGGGGGCATGTCCCCAGGGTAGTGCCCGCTACCTCGCGCGGTCGGCGAACCGGCGGGTGCCGTCCACAGGCAGCCGTGCGGACCCGTCCTCCACAGGCGGACGGGGCCGCGGTGCCCCCGTCTCCGGGCCGGCACGGATGCTGCCTGCATGCCGTCGAGCCCCGCCCGTACCCGTCGGAGCACCCGCGCGGAGCCCGGGCCGCCGTCGCCCGGCCCGGGGGTGCTGCTGGTCGGTGCCACGCCGGAGGTGGTCGGGCCGGTACGCCGCTGCGTCGGCGCCGCGGCCCTCGGGCTGGCGCGGGGGGAGCACCCCGACGACCCGGTCGTGCGCGAGGGCTGGGTCGGCGCGGAGCTCGTGCTGGTGGACGCCGCCGCGCTCGGCGACGTCGCGGCGGCGCGGTTGCCCCGCCGGGCGGGGGTGCTCGTGTGCACCGCCGCACCCGAGACCGACGCCGTGCTCCGCGCCGCGTTGGACGTCGGGGCCGAGACGGTGCTCGACCTGACCCGCGCCGAGGGCGCCCTGCTCGCCCGGCTGGCCGACACCCGCGACCGGGCCGCCCTGGGCCGGCAGCGTCGGGCGCCCGTGGTGGGCGTCGTGGCCGGCGTGGGCGGAGCCGGTGCCACCGTGCTGGCCACGGCCGTAGCCGAGGTAGCGGCCCGGGGTCGCGACGTGGTGCTGCTCGACGCCGACCCGGGCGGCCCCGGGATCGAGCACGTGCTCGCCCTCGACCCCGGGGACGGCGTCCTGGACTGGTCGGGTCTGCGCCGGCTCACCGGGCGCGTGGACAGCGGCAGCCTGGTCGCCCGGCTCCCCGCGGTCCCGACGACCGGGGCCGGCACCCTCGGCGTGCTCGGCTTCGGGCCGGAGGTGCGCGACGCGCTGGCCGACGACCTCCTGGGCGAGGTGGTCGACGCCGCCGCTCGCGGTGCCGACCTCGTGGTCGCCGACCTGCCCCGTGCGGCGCCCCTCCCCTCGTGCGACGCCACGCTGCTGGTCGTGCCCGGCACGGTGCCCGGGGTCGGGGCCGCAGGACGGTTGCTGCGCGACTGGTCGGGACGATCGCCCGGCCTGGTGGTCGCCCGGCGCGGGGCCGGCCTCGCGCCGCCCCAGGTGGCCGACCTGCTCGGCCTCGAGCTGGTGGCAGAGCTCGGGCACGAGCGCCGTCTCGACGAGTGGGTGGCCCTGGGCGCCGGGTCGGTGCCGCGCCGTCGGGGCCGGCTCGTCACGGCAGCCCTGGACTGCCTCGACCACGTGCTGGGCGGACGGGAGCAGGGGTGGTGAGCGCTGTGGGGGCGGTGGGCACGGTGATCCCGTCGCTCGTCGAGGAGGTGCGCGAGCAGCTCGCGACCGACCCGGGGTCGCTGACCCCCGACCGGGTCGCCCGCGCGTTGCGCGCGGCGGGGCACCTGCACGGCGACGCCACCGTGCTGGAGGTCCACGACGTGCTGGCCCGCGAGGTGCTCGGTGCCGGCCCCCTCGAGCCGCTGCTGCGCCTGGACGGCGTGACCGACGTGCTCGTCAACGGCGCGAGCCGGTGTACCTCGACCGGGGCCGGGGGCTCGAGCGCACCGACGTCGTGTTCGCCGACGACGGGGCGGTGCGGCGGCTCGCGCAACGGCTCGCGGCCGGCGCCGGACGTCGGCTGGACGACGCCTCGCCGCACGTCGACCTGCGGCTGGTCGACGGCACCCGGTTCCACGCGGTGCTCGCGCCGCTGGCGCGCCCGGGCACGGTGCTGTCGCTCCGGGTGCCGCGGCGACGGGTGTTCTCCCTCGACGAGCTGGTCGCCGGCGGCCCTGGACGAGTCCGCGGCGGCCCTCGTCGCGGACGTGGTCGACCGTCGTCTCGCGTTCCTGGTCAGCGGCGGCACCGGGTGCGGCAAGACCACGCTGCTCTCGGCCCTGCTCTCGCGGGTGCCGCCCGACGAGCGGGTGGTCGTGGTGGAGGACTCCGCCGAGCTCCAGCCCGCGCACCCCCACGTGGTCGCGCTCGAGGCCCGACCGCCCAACGTGGAGGGCGCCGGCGCGGTGACCGTGCGCGACCTGGTGCGCCAGGCCCTGCGGATGCGCCCCGACCGGCTCGTCGTCGGCGAGGTGCGCGGCACCGAGGTGGTCGACCTGCTCGCAGCCCTCAACACCGGTCACGAGGGCGGGTGCGGCACCGTGCACGCCAACTCGGCGGCCGACGTGCCGGGCCGGCTGGAGGGCCTGGCCGTCGCTGCGGGCCTCTCCCGGGACGCGGCGCACAGCCAGATGTCCTCCGCGCTGGACGTGGTGCTGCACCTGTCCCGCGACCGGGACGGGCGCCGGCGGCTGCGCGAGGTCGCGGTGCTCGAGCGTGGGACGGACGGGCTCGTGCACAGCCTCTCGGCCCTGACCCGGGTCCCTGGAGCGGGTCCCGGTGCCGGTGCCTACCGAGAGGGGCCCGGCGCCGAGCGGCTCGCGACCCTGCTGGCGGAGCGCGACCGGTGACGCTGTCCGCCGCCGGGCTCGTGGGCCTGCTGGTCGCCGCAGCGCTGCTCGTGGGCACCTGGCCCGCCGCGCGACGTACGCCCGGGTCGAGGGCCGTGCCGCCCCGGTCACCGGTCGGGCGCGACCTGGTCGCGGTGCTGCTCGCCGCGGCCGCCGTCGCGACGCTGCTCTCCGGCCCGGCGGTCGGCGTCGCCGGGGTCGGGCTCGGGGTGCTCGCGGTCACCCGGGTGCTGCACCGACGCGTCCGAGCCGAGCGCGGCACCCGGCTCGCCTCGGCCCGGATGCGCACGACCTGCGACCTGCTCGCGGCCGAGCTCCGGGCCGGGGCCCCACCGGCCACGGCGCTCGAGCGCGTGGCGGTCGACAGCCCCGACCTGCGTCCCGTGGTGGCGGCGCACCGGGTCTCCGCCGACGTCCCGCGGGCCCTGCGGCGGCTCTCCCGCGCGGGCGGGGCGCCGGGCTGGGCCCGGCTCGCGGCGGCCTGGCAGGTCTCCGCCGACAGTGGTGCCGGCCTGGCCGACGTGGTCGCCCGGATCGCCGACGGCGAGCGTGCCCTCGCCGCCCGGCGGCGCCTGGTCGACGCCGAGCTCGCCTCCGCGCGGGCGACCGCCCGGCTGATGGCGGTGCTGCCGGTCGTGCTGCTGGGCCTCGGCTCGGCGGGCGGCGGGGGCGCCGTGACCTTCCTGCTGGGCTCCTGGCCCGGGGTCGTGTGCCTTGCCGTCGGCTGCACCCTCGCGCTGGGCGGGCTGCTGTGGCTGGAGTCGATCGCCGCAGGGGCGGGTCGCGGATGAGCGCGCTGCTGGCCGGGGCGCTCGCGGCCACGGGGGCGTCCCTGCTGCTGGCGGCACCCGCGCCAGCGCCGGCCGGGCGTGCGGCACCCCCGGCGGGGCGGGACCCGGAGGCCCTGCCCGCGGCCCCGGCCCGGGTCGCCGCGGGAGTCGGGGTGGGGGTCCTCGTGCACTGGTTCGTCGGCGGTGCGCTGGGCCTGGCCGTCGGGGCGGCCGCGGGAGCCGCCGTGGCCTGGCGGCTCGGTCGCCTCGAGCCCCCCGGCGTGCGGGCGCGGCGCGCGCGGCTGCGGGCGGACCTTCCGTGGGTCGTCGACCTCCTCGCCGCCTCGTTGCGGGCCGGCCAGGACCCGTCGCGCGCGGCCGCGCTCGTGGCGGCCGCGGTGCGGGGCCCAGCGGGAGAGCTGCTCGACGGGGTCGCCCGGCGCACGGCCCTGGGCGTGCCGGCGGTGGACGCCTGGCGCTCGCTGCTGGCCCACCCCGGCGCGGAGCCGCTGGGGCTCGCCATGGGTCGCGCCGTCGACAGCGGGGCGCAGGTCACCGACGTCGTCGAGCGCCTGGCCACGGACCTGCGCGCCGACGCCCTGGCGGAGGCCGGCGAGCGCGCGCGGGCTGTCGGGGTGCGCGCGACCGCACCGATCGGTGCGTGCCTGCTGCCGGCGGTGCTGGTCGTCGGGGTGGTGCCCCTGGTGGCCGGTCTGCTGGGCACCCTGCTCGCCGGCTTCTGAGCCGCCCGACGTCCCCAGGGGGCGGTGCCGGGAGGGGTGTCCACAGGCGGCGTCCACACCGCCGCGGCGTGCCGGCCGACCGGGCGAGAGTCCTCCTGCGCACGCCGGCACCGGGCCGGCGGCCGAACACCTGGAGGTCCCATGAACCTGTCGTCCCATCGCCGTCTCCGCCGCGAGGTCGGGGCCATCAGCGCCGAGTACACCGTCGCGACCTGCGTCGCCGTCGGCGTCGGCAGCCTGCTGTGGAAGTTCCTGCAGGGCAGTGGCCTCTTCGAGAAGCTGCTCGGCACCCTGCTGCAGGGCTTCCTCGGGATGCTCGGCTTCTGATGCGGCTGCGCGACCCCGGTCGAGCCGTGGCCCCGACCGGGGTCGCGCCCGCGACCCGTCCCCAGCGGGGCGCCGTGAGCGCTGAGACCGCCGTCGTCCTGCCGGTGCTCGCCGTCGTCACGCTGGCGCTGGCGTGGTGCCTGGCCGTCGTCGCCTGGCACGTCCAGGCGCTGGACGGCGCCCGGGAGGCCGCCCGCGCGGTCGCGCGCGGGGAGTCCGACCAGCGGGCGGTGTCGCTGGCCCGCCGCGTGGCGCCCGCCGCCCGCGACGTGCGTGTCGACGTGGCCGGCGACCTGGTCACCGTGACCGTCCGGGTGCCGGCCGTGCCCACGGGAGTCTTGCGCACCCTGCTCCCCGCGGCCGAGGTGACGGGCTCGGCCACCGCCCTGCTCGAGGAGCAGCCGTGAGCCGACCGTGCCCTCACGCGAGCGCCGAGCGGGGGGCGGCGTCGGTGCTCGGGCTGGCCGTCACGGGCGTGCTCGTGTCGCTGCTGCTGGGCCTCGCGGTGGTGGCCGCGGCCGTCGAGGCCGGTCATCGGGCCGCGGCGGCGGCCGACCTCGCCGCCCTGGCCGGAGCCCAGGCGGTGCAGCGAGGCCGGGACGGGTGCGCCGCGGCGCACCCGGTGGCCCGCGCCAACGGCGCGACCGTGACCCGCTGCCGCCGTGCCGGCGACGACGTCGAGGTGCACGTGGCTGCCCGGGTGGTGCCCGTCGCCGGCCTGCGGGCGCTGCCTCGCGTCGTACGCCGGGCGCGCGCCGGGCCCTGACGGCCCGCGGTCAGGAGGTCAGACGCCGGTGCCGGTGCCGGTGCCGGACGAGCCCGATCCGGTGCTCGAGGACGTGCCGGTGCCCGAGGACGTGTTCGAGGTGCCCGTGGAGTCGGCCGCCTTGGTCGCCGCGAGCTCCTTCTCGAGCTTGGTCAGGCGCTTCTTCTCCTTGCGGTGCTGGATGCCCTTCTTGGTGCCGGAGCGGAAGAGCTCCAGGCCCATGACGAACACGACCACCGTCGCGGCACCGAGGAGGAACGCCCCGGTCACGTTGAGCGGGATGTCGACGGCGCCGATGCCGAGGGTGGCCGCGTCGTTGGCCCCCGCGATCAGTGCGACGACGAAGACGAGGGACGACAGGCCCAGCAGGATGACACCCAGAGCGAACATGCCCTCAGCCTAGGCGCCCCCCACCGGATCAGGGCGTGGACCCGCCGGCTCCTGCCAGCAGCACGTCGAGCAGCCGGACGGCACCGGCCTTGTCGAGCGGGTCGTTGCCGTTGCCGCACTTGGGCGACTGCACGCACGAGGGGCACCCCTCGGGGCAGCCGCACCCGGCGACCGCCTCCCGGGTGGCCCGGAGCCAGGCCTCGGCGACGGCGTACCCGTGCTCGGCGAAGCCCGCGCCGCCCGGGTGCCCGTCGTAGACGAAGACGGTGAGCTCGCCGGTGTCGGGGTGCAGCGCCGTGGACACGCCCCCGATGTCCCAGCGGTCGCAGGTGGCGAAGAGGGGGAGCAGCCCGATCGAGGCGTGCTCCGCGGCGTGCGCCGAACCCGGAAGGTCGGCGGTGGCCAGGCCCGCCTCCGCGAGGACGTGCGCGGGCACGGTCCACCAGACGGCGGTCGTCGGGAGGGTCCGCTCGGGCAGGTCCAGCGGCTCCTCGCCGAGCACCTCGCCGCCGGGCACCGCCCGGCGCAGGAACGACACGACCTGGTGGGTGACCTGCACGGAGCCGAGTGAGACCCGGCACCCACCCCAGCTGCTGGACTGCCGCTCCTCGACCACCGCGATGTCGGTCAGGTCGCGGGCCCAGGTGGAGTGGTCGACCCGGTCGCGGTGCATCGTGGCGACCCGCTCGTCGAGGTCGAGGTGGTCGACCACCCAGGTCTCGCCCTGGTGCAGGTAGACCGCGTCGTCGTGCACCGTGCCGTGGGCAGCGCCGGCGTCGAGGGTGCCGACGACGCGACCGGTGCCCGCCTCGAGGAGCCGCACCGGCGGCCCGCCGGTGGACCGGATGTCGGCCAGGTCGCAGGCCCGGCTGCGGTCGGTCCAGAACCAGCCGCGCGGTCGGCGGCGGAGCAGGCCGCCGGCGGTCAGGGCGTCGAGGGCGGTGCGGGCCGACCCGCCGAAGAGGGGGAGGTCGTCCTCGGTGAGCGGTGACTCCTCGGCGGCCGCGCAGAGGTGCGGGCCGAGGACGTAGGGGTTGCCCGGGTCGAAGACCGAGGCCTCCACCGGTGCACCCAGCAGCGCCTCGGGGTGGCCGAGCAGATAGCTGTCGAGGGGGTCGTCCCGCGCGACCAGGAGCGCCAGCGACGGCTGCCCCTCGCGTCCGGCGCGACCGACCTGCTGCCAGAAGGCGGCGCGCGTGCCCGGGAACCCGGCGATGACGACGGCGTCCAGCCCCGCGACGTCGATGCCGAGCTCGAGGGCGTTGGTGCTCGCCAGGCCGCACAGCTCGCCGGAGCGCAGCGCCGCCTCGATCCGTCGTCGGTCCTCGGGGAGGTAGCCGCCGCGGTACGCCGCGACCTGGTCGCGGAGCCCGGGGTCGACCTCGGCCAGCTGCTGCTGGGCGGTCAGGGCCACCGTCTCCACTCCCTGGCGGGAGCGCACGAAGGCCAGCGTGCGGACCCGGTCGACGACCAGGTCGGTGAGGAGGTCGGCGACCTCGTGGCTGGTGGAGCGGCGCACCGGGGCACCGTGCTCCCCGGCGAACGAGGTGACCGGCGGCGCCCACAGCCCCACCGAGACGGGGCCGCGCGGTGAGCCGTCGTCGGTGACGGGCAGGACGGGGTCCCCCACCAGACGCTCGGCGGCCACGTCCGGCTCGGCGACGGTGGCGGAGGCGAGCACGAACACGGGGTCGGCGCCGTACAGCCGGGCCACCCGTCGCAGCCGGCGCAGCACCAGCGCGACGTGGGCGCCGAAGACGCCGCGGTAGTGGTGGCACTCGTCGACGACCACGAAGCGCAGCGAGCGCAGGAAGCGCGCCCACCGCTCGTGCGAGGGGAGCAGGCTGCGGTGCAGCATGTCGGGGTTGGTGAGCAGCACGTCGCCGTGGCTGCGGCACCAGTCGCGCTCCTCGCGACCGGAGTCGCCGTCGTGGGTGGCGCAGCGCAGGTCGACCTCGGCGGCGCGGCCCAGGCGGTGCAGCGCCTGCAGCTGGTCGTGGGCCAGGGCCTTGGTCGGCGCGAGGTAGAGGACGCCGGCCCCGCCGCGGCCGCGCTGGTCGCGGCCGTCGAGCACGGCGGTCAGGGCGGGCAGCCAGAAGCCGAGCGACTTGCCGCTGGCGGTGCCGGTCGCGAGCACGGTGTGCCGCCCGGCCCAGGCCGACTCGGCGGCGACGGTCTGGTGGGTCCAGGGGTGGGTGATCCCCTGGTCGACGAGGGCCTGCCGCAGTCCGGGAGCGCACCAGGCGGGCCACTCGCCGTACCGCGCGTCGCGGGCGGGGAGCTCGACGGCGTGGGCGAGGCGGTCCTCGCGCCCGCCGGACAGCCGGGCCAGCAGGTCGCCCCTCGTCCCCGTCGTCCCCGTCGTCGCCGTCGTCACCGTCGTCACCGTCGTCACCACCCCAGTGTGGCAACCGCCGGGGACAGTCCCGGGTTTCGGACCCGCCGGCGCCGGGGATCCAGCACGACGATTCGGTCAGCGGGAGCACGGGCGACGCCCGTCCCCCTATGCTGAACGGCACCGAAGACCGGGTACGCCGGAGCGGACGAGCAGGAAGTGGGGGTTCGGGGTGGAGCTGTCACTGGCCACGCGTGAGTCGAACGGTCGCACGGTCATCGAGGTCGAGGGCGAGATCGACGTCTACACCGCCCCGAAGTTGCGCGACGCCATCACCGACCTCGTCGCGGGCGGTGCGTACGACTTGGTCATCGACATGGGCGGCGTCGAGTTCCTCGACTCCACGGGCCTCGGGGTGCTGGTCGGCGGCCTGAAGAAGGTGCGCGTGCACGACGGCAGCATGCGGCTGGTGTGCACCAGCGAGCGGTTGCTGAAGATCTTCCGGATCACCGGCCTGGCCAAGGTCTTCCCGATCCACGACTCGGTCGACGACGCCCTCAGCCCGGCCTGACTCGCCCTCGTCGCACCCCTGGTCAGGAGCGCCTTCCTCCGTATAGTGCGCCCCAACCGTGATCCGCCCCAGGTCTCACCTGGGCGCTGCGAACCCCCAGGAGTGCAATGTCCACGACTGTCATCGCCGCAGCCGCGCTGGAAATCTCGGGCGGCAACCTCTCCCTCGTCGTCGTCGTCGCGGCCATCGGCGTGGCCGCCCTGGTGATGGCCGGGGTGTTCCGCCGGGAGGTGCTCGCGGCGCCCGAGGGCACGGTCAACATGCAAGCCATCGCCCAGGCGGTGCAGGAGGGCGCGTCGGCGTTCCTGACCCGGCAGTTCAAGACGCTGGGGGTCTTCGCGGTCATCGCCTTCGTGCTGCTGTTCCTGCTGCCGGCCGACACCACCTCGGTGAAGGTCGGTCGCTCGGTCTTCTTCCTCGTCGGGGCCGGGTTCTCCGCGGTCGTGGGCTACCTCGGCATGTCGCTCGCCGTCCGGGCGAACCTCCGCGTCGCGGCGGCGGCGCGTGACGAGGGCCGCGACCCGGCCATGCGGGTCGCCTTCCGCACCGGAGGGACCGTCGGCATGCTCACCGTCGGCCTCGGCCTGCTCGGCGCCGCCGTCGTGGTGCTGCTCTACCGGGCCGAGGCCCCGGCCGTGCTCGAGGGCTTCGGCTTCGGCGCCGCGCTGCTCGCCATGTTCATGCGGGTCGGCGGCGGGATCTTCACCAAGGCCGCCGACGTCGGCGCCGACCTGGTCGGCAAGGTCGAGGCGGGCATCCCCGAGGACGACCCGCGCAACGCCGCGACCATCGCCGACAACGTGGGCGACAACGTCGGTGACTGCGCCGGCATGGCCGCCGACCTCTTCGAGTCGTACGCCGTCACCCTGGTCGCCGCGCTGATCCTCGGCTCCGCGGCCTTCGGGGAGAAGGGGCTGGTCTTCCCGCTCATCGTGCCCGCCATCGGGGCGCTGACCGCGATCGCCGGCGTCTACCTCACCCAGCCCCGGCCGGGCGAGAACGGCCTCACCACGATCAACCGGTCGTTCTACATGTCGGCCGCCATCTCGGCGGTGGTCTGCTCGGTCGCCGCCTTCGTCTACCTGCCGACCAGCTTCGGCGACCTCGGCATGAGCGGCCCCGGCAACCCGGCGCTGATCGCGATGGTCGCGGTGCTCATCGGCATCGCGCTCGCCGCCGTGATCCTCTCGTTGACCGGCTACTACACCGGCACCGACTTCCGACCGGTCAAGGACGTCGGCACCACCTCGCTGACCGGCGCCGCCACGGTGATCCTGTCGGGCCTCGCGGTCGGCTTCGAGTCGGCCGTCTTCACCTCGCTGGTGATCGGGGCCGCCGTGTTCGGTGCCTTCCTCCTCGGTGGCGCCTCGGTCACGGTGTCGCTCTTCGCCGTCGCGCTGGCCGGCTGCGGCCTGCTCACCACCGTCGGCGTCATCGTCGCGATGGACACCTTCGGGCCCGTGTCCGACAACGCCCAGGGCATCGCGGAGATGTCCGGCGACGTCGACGGCGAGGGGGCGGCGATCCTCACCGAGCTCGACGCCGTGGGCAACACCACCAAGGCGATCACCAAGGGCATCGCGATCGCCACCGCGGTGCTCGCGGCCACCGCCCTGTTCGGCTCCTACACGGGCGCGATCGCCGACGCCCTCGCCGAGGCGCGGGTGCGGGCCGGCGACGTCGGGCTGTCCTTCCAGTCGGCCGTCTACAGCCCCAACGTGCTGGTCGGCCTGATCATCGGCTCGGCGGTGGTCTTCCTCTTCTCCGGCCTCGCCATCAGCGCCGTGGGGCGCGCGGCCGGGGCCGTGGTCTTCGAGGTGCGCCGCCAGTTCCGCGAGATCCCCGGCATCATGGAGGGCACCGGCCGCCCGGAGTACGGCAAGGTCGTCGACATCTGTACCCGCGACTCGCTGCGCGAGCTGGCCACCCCCGGGGTGCTGGCGATCTTCGCCCCGATCGCGGTCGGCTTCGGTCTCGGTGTCGGGCCGCTGGCCGGATTCCTCGCCGGCGCGATCGGCACCGGCACGCTGATGGCGGTCTTCCTGGCGAACGCCGGTGGCGCCTGGGACAACGCCAAGAAGCTCGTCGAGGACGGGCACCACGGCGGCAAGGGCTCCGCGGCGCACGAGGCGGTCGTCATCGGCGACACCGTGGGCGACCCCTTCAAGGACACCGCGGGCCCCGCGATCAACCCGCTGCTCAAGGTGATGAACCTGGTCTCGTTGCTGATCGCCGGCGCGATCGTGCAGCTCTCGACCGGTGACACCAGCCCGGTGTTCCGGATCTCGATCGCGCTCGCGGCGACCGCGATCATCGCCGTGGCCGTGTACGTCTCGAAGCGTCGCCCGGTGGCGGTCGACACCGCCGAGCACGCGGACCAGACACCTCGCTGAGGCCGCCCCGAGGCCCGGGGAGCGCAGGCCGGGTGGGCCGGGCACGAGGTGTGGGTACATCGTTACCGTTGCCGCGGCGCCCCGGCGCCGTACCGCGCTCCTACCGTGTCGAGAGGACCCACCCATGAGCTCCAACGAGCAGGACCTGCTGTCCCGTATCCCCACCGGCCTGTACATCGGAGGGGAGTGGCGCGCGGCCTCCAGCGGGGCGACCCTCGCGGTCGAGGACCCGAGCAACGGCTCGACGCTGGCCGAGGTCGCCGACGGCAGCGTCGAGGACGGTCGGGCCGCGCTGGACGCCGCGGTCGCCGCGCAGGCCGGGTGGGCCGCGACGCCGCCGCGGGAGCGGGGCGAGATCCTGCGTCGCGCCTGGGAGCTGCTGCAGGAGCGCTCCGACGACTTCGCGCTGATGATGACCCTCGAGATGGGCAAGCCGCTGGCCGAGTCGCAGGGCGAGGTCGCCTACGGCTCGGAGTTCTTCCGCTGGTTCTCCGAGGAGGCCGTGCGGATCGCCGGGCGCTACTCCGTCGCCCCGGCCGGCGGCACCCGGCTGATGACGATGAAGCAGCCGGTCGGCCCCACGCTGATGATCACGCCCTGGAACTTCCCGCTGGCGATGGGCACGCGCAAGATCGGTCCGGCCATCGCCGCCGGCTGCACGATGGTGGTCAAGCCCGCCTCGCAGACCCCGCTGACGATGCTGATGCTCGCCGAGCTGCTCGAGGAGTGCGGCCTGCCCCAGGGCGTGCTCAACGTGGTCACCACGAGCAGCACCGGCAAGGTGATGGAGCCGCTCATCAAGGACCAGCGCCTGCGCAAGCTCACCTTCACCGGGTCGACCCCGATCGGCAAGAAGCTCGTCGAGCAGTCCGCCGAGCAGCTGCTGCGGGTCTCGATGGAGCTCGGCGGCAACGCACCCTTCCTGGTCTTCGGCGACGCCGACGTCGACGCCGCCGTCGACGGCGCGATGCTGGCCAAGATGCGCAACATCGGCGAGGCCTGCACCTCGGCCAACCGGTTCCTGGTGCACACCTCCGTCGCCGACGAGTTCGCGAAGAAGCTCGGCGACCGGATGGCGGCCCGCACCGTCGGGCGCGGCACCGACGACGGCGTCGACGTCGGCCCGCTGATCGACGACACCCAGCGCTCGAAGGTCGCCGAGCTCGTCGACGACGCCGTCGACAAGGGCGCCACGGTCGTCACCGGCGGCTCCACGATCGAGGGCGAGGGCTACTACTTCGCGCCGACCGTGCTCACCGACGTCACGCCCGACGCCCGGCTGCTGCGCGAGGAGATCTTCGGCCCGGTCGCGCCCATCACGACCTTCACCGACGAGGACGAGGCGGTCACCGGCGCCAACGACACCGAGTACGGCCTGGTCGCCTACGTCTACACCGCCGACCTGAGCCGCACGCTGCGGGTGGCCGAGGCGCTGGAGTTCGGCATGGTGGGCGTCAACCAGGGCGTCGTCTCCAACCCCTCGGCGCCGTTCGGCGGGGTGAAGCACTCGGGCTTCGGCCGCGAGGGCGGCTTCGAGGGCATCGAGGAGTACCTGGAGACCAAGTACGTCGGGATCGCCTTCTGAGCGGCGCGACAGGGCTCGCCCGCGAGCTGGGCGCCCGTCTGGCGGAGGTCGGCTACACCCACGCCGCCGTCGCCGAGCTGCTCGGCCCGGTGGCCGCCGCCGCGCTCGAGCGCGACGAGACCACGCCGGCGCTCCGGGTCGCCGGGGGCGGCAGCGTGCTGGAGACGCTGGTGCGGCTCTGGCCGCTGCAGGTGCCGGTGCCCGCGAGCGCGGTGGAGGCGGCGCTGCCGGGTCTCGTCGACCGGCTCTGCGTCGAGGGGGTGCTGGAGGCCTCGGTCGGCGAGGTGGCCGCCCGCGTCGACGTGTCGCCGTACGCCGAGACGGGCGCGAGGGGAGCCGACCACGACTGGTGGCTGGCCTCGGACCTCACGCCCGGCCTCGACGGCAGCCCCCACCGGATGACGGCGGACTACGTGCTCGGCGCCAGCGCGGCGTCGATCAGCCTGGCGCAGATCACCAGCCGCCGCCCGGTCGGCAGCGCGCTCGACGTGGGCACCGGCTCGGGGCTGCAGGCGCTGCACCTCTCCACGCACAGCGACCGGGTGGTGGCCACGGACGTCAACCGCCGCGCACTGTGGTTGGCGCGGTTCAACGCCGCGCTCAACGACGTCGACACGATCGACGTGCGCGAGGGCAGCTGGTTCGCCCCGGTGGCGGGGGAGGAGTTCGACCTGGTCGTCTCCAACCCGCCCTTCGTGATCTCCCCGGGCACCGGCGAGCAGCTGGTCTACCGCGACTCCGGTCTGCCCGGCGACCGGGCCGTCGAGCAGATGGTGCGCACCGTGCCGCGCCACCTCGCCCCCGGCGGCCGGTGCCACCTGCTGGGCGACTGGGTCGTGCTGCGCGACCAGCCGTGGGAGGAGCGCCTCGAGGCGATGGTCGCCGACTCCGGCTGCCACGCCTGGGTCGTGCAGCGCGAGACGATGGACCCCGCGGCGTACGTCGAGCTGTGGCTCAAGGACTCCGGCCACCACGGCGGTCCCGGCTACGCCGAGCGCTACGACACCTGGTTGTCGTGGTTCGAGCACCGGGGTGTCGAGGGCGTCGGCTTCGGCTGGATCAACCTGGAGCGTCCCGGTGCCTCCGGCGGCACCCCCGTGCACCGGCTGGAGCCGTGGCCCTACGACGTGGAGCAGCCGGTCGCGGACGCGTTCGGGCAGTGGACCGGCGCCGTCGAGGCGCTCGCCGGGCTGGACGACGAGGCGCTGCTCGCCACCCGGCCCGTGCTCCGCGAGGACGTCGTGCAGGAGACCGTCGGCCGGGCCGGCGCGGAGGACCCCGCCCGCATCGTGCTGCGCCAGCAGCGGCTGGTGCGACGCGCCCGGCCCGTGGACACCGTCGAGGCCGCCGTGGTGGGGGCGTGCGACGGTGAGCTGACGGTGGGCTCCATCATCGACGCGGTGGCCCGGTTGCTGGACCGGGACGCCGGCTCGCTGCGCTCGGCGTACGGTCCGGTGGTGCGGGACCTCGTCGTCGAGGGCTACCTCGAGCTCGGGTCCTCCGAGGGCTGACCCGCCCACAGGCCCGCGGCCCTCTCCCGCAGCAGGCGCTACCGTGTCATCGCCCCCACTCCCCAGGAGCGTCGTTCAAGTGGCAACCAAGTCTGAAGACGGGCACAAGCTCGTCATCGTCGAGTCCCCGGCCAAGGCCCGCACCATCCAGGGCTACCTCGGCACCGGGTACGTCGTCGAGTCCTCCATCGGTCACATCCGCGACCTCCCGCACTCGGCCGCCGACATCCCGGCCAAGATCAAGGGCGAGTCCTGGGCGCGCCTCGCGGTCGACGTCGACCACGGCTTCGCGCCCTACTACGTCGTCAGCCGTGACAAGAAGCCGCACATCACGAAGCTGAAGAGCCTGCTCAAGGACGCCTCCGAGCTCTACCTCGCCACCGACGAGGACCGCGAGGGCGAGGCCATCGCGTGGCACCTGCTCGACGAGCTCAAGCCCACGGTGCCGGTGAAGCGGATGGTCTTCCACGAGATCACCCCGGCGGCGATCAGCGCGGCCGTCGACAGCCCCCGCGACATCGACATGGACCTCGTCGAGGCCCAGGAGGCCCGGCGCATCCTGGACCGGCTCTACGGCTACGAGGTCTCCCCGGTGCTGTGGAAGAAGGTCATGTCCGGCCTCTCCGCCGGCCGCGTGCAGTCGGTCGCCACCCGACTGGTGGTCAGCCGCGAGCGCGAACGGATCGCGTTCCGCACCGCGGCGTACTGGGACCTGCACGGCACCTTCGACGCCGGCCAGTCCCACGAGCAGCGGATGTTCCCGGCCCGCCTGCACTCGGTCGACGGCTCCCGGGTGGCCTCGGGGCGCGACTTCGGCGCCGACGGCTACCTCACGCCCACGGCTGCGGAGGGTCCGAAGGCGGTCGTGCACCTCGACCGACGTGCCGCGGAGGCACTCGCCGCGGGCATCGAGGACACCGCCTTCTCGGTCAGCTCGGTGGAGTCCAAGCCCTACCGCCGTCAGCCGTACGCGCCGTTCCGCACCACGACGCTCCAGCAGGAGGCCTCCCGCAAGCTGGGCATGACCGCCTCGTCGGCGATGTCGGTCGCGCAGCGGCTCTACGAGAACGGCTTCATCACCTACATGCGCACCGACTCGACCACGCTGTCGGGGACCGCCGTCTCCGCCGCGCGGGAGCAGGTGCGCGAGCTGTACGGCAACGACTACCTGCCGGACGCGCCCCGCACCTACGCGTCCAAGGTGAAGAACGCCCAGGAGGCGCACGAGGCGATCCGGCCCGCGGGCGACCACTTCCGTACGCCGGCCCAGACCGGTCTCTCCGGCGGCGAGTTCCGGCTCTACGAGCTGATCTGGATGCGCACGGTCGCCTCCCAGATGCGCGACGCGCAGGGCCAGTCGGTGAGCATCCGCCTCGGTGGCGCCGCCTCGACCGGCGAGGACGTCGTGTTCGCGGCCAGCGGTCGGGTGATCACGTTCCCGGGGTTCCTCAAGGCCTACGTCGAGGGCTCCGACGACCCCGACCAGGCCAGCGACGACAGCTCGACGCGGCTGCCCGCGCTGAGCGAGGGCGACTCGGTGACCGCGGCGAGCATGAGCGCCGACGGCCACGAGACCAAGCCGCCGTCGCGCTACACCGAGGCCACGCTGATCCGCGAGCTCGAGGAGCGCGAGATCGGCCGCCCCTCGACGTACGCCTCGATCATCAAGACGATCCTGGACCGCGGCTACGTCTACAAGAAGGGGACGGCGCTGGTGCCGGCGTGGCTGGCCTTCTCGGTCACCCGTCTGCTCGAGGACCACTTCGGACGGCTGGTGTCCTACGAGTTCACCGCCGGCCTCGAGGACGTGCTCGACGAGATCGCCGCGGGGCGCAAGGACCGCAACGCCGAGCTGGCCGAGTTCTACTTCGGCAGCGGCGACACCGAGGGCCTGAAGAAGCTGGTCACCGAGCTCGGCGACATCGACGCCCGCGAGATGGCGACCTTCCCCGTCGGCGACCCCGCCCTCGGCATCGCCCTGCGCGTGGGTCGCTACGGCCCGTACGTCGAGGGGCCCGACGACGACGGCGCCCCGGCGGGCAAGCGTGCCAACGTGCCCGACGACCTGCCGCCCGACGAGCTCACCGTCGAGAAGGCCCGGGAGCTGCTGGCCAACCCGGCGGGCGAGGAGACGACGCTCGGCGAGCACCCGGAGACCGGCCTGGTGGTGGTGGCCAAGAACGGCCGCTACGGCCCCTACGTCACCGAGCAGCTGCCGGAGGACGCACCGAAGAAGTCCAAGCCGCGCACCGGCTCGCTGTTCACGTCGATGTCGCTGGACACGCTGACCCTGGAGCAGGCGGTCACGCTGCTGTCCCTGCCCCGCGTGGTCGGTGTCGACCCGGAGTCCGGTGACGAGATCACCGCGCAGAACGGTCGCTACGGCCCCTACCTGCGCAAGGGCACCGACTCCCGCACGATCGACTCCGAGGAGAAGCTCCTCACCATCGACCTCGACGAGGCGCTGCGGATCTATGCCCAGCCCAAGCAGCGCGGTCGCGGTGCCGCGGCCGCCCCGCTCAAGGAGCTCGGCAACGACCCGGTGTCGGGGCAGCCCGTCGTGGTCAAGGCCGGTCGCTTCGGCGAGTACGTCACCGACGGCGAGTACAACGCGACCCTGCGCAAGGACGACTCGGTGGAGGAGGTCACCCTCGAGCGGGCGGCCGAGCTGCTGGCGGAGCGTCGGGCCAAGGGTCCGGCGAAGAAGTCGGCCAAGAAGGGCGCCAAGAAGACGACGGCCAAGAAGGCCACCGCGAAGAAGTCCACGGCGAAGAGGTCCACGGCGAAGAAGGCGGCGGCCAAGAAGACGACGGCGAAGAAGGGCTGAGATGAAGCGGGCCGCCGCGGCCGGGGCACCGGCCAACTCGCTGCGCGGGCTGCTGGCGATCCGCGACTTCCGGAGGCTGTGGATCGGGCTCGGGCTCTCCAGCCTGGGCGACTGGCTCGGGCTGCTCGCCATCACCGCCCTGGCCAACCAGCAGGCCGGTGACCTCGCGGGCCTGCTCGGTGGGGACAACACCTACCAGCTGCAGAACTTCGCGATCGCGGGCGTGCTGTTCCTTCGCGTGCTTCCGGCCCTGCTCCTGGGGCCGGTCGCGGGCTTCGTCGCCGACCGGCTCGACCGCCGGCTGGTGCTGATCTGGGGCGACTACCTGCGCGCCGCACTCTTCCTGAGCATGCCGCTGGTCGGCAGCCTCTACTGGATCTTCGTCGCCACCGTGCTGATCGAGGCGGTGAGCGTGGTGTGGGGCCCGGCCAAGGACGCGACCGTGCCCAACCTGGTGCCCCCGCACCGCCTGGAGGTGGCCAACCAGCTCAGCCTCGCCACGACGTACGGCTCGGCGCTTCCGGCGGCGCTGCTGTTCACGCTGCTCACGCTCAGCAGCAAGGCCTACCGGGTCTTCTTCGGCTGGATGGCCGACAGCCCGATCGACCTGGCGCTCTACTTCAACGCGGTGAGCTTCCTGGTCTCCGGGCTGATCGTCGCGACGTTGACCAGCATCCCCAAGGGCGCAGCCGCGTCGGGCGAGGAGCACGAGGGCAGCGCGTGGTCGACGATCACGGCCGGCTGGAGCTACATCGCGCACACCCCGCTGGTGCGCGGCCTGGTCGTCGGCATCATCGGGGCCTTCGCCGCCGGCGGTCTCGTCGTCGGCCTGGCCCGCACCTTCGTGGCGGACCTGGGCGGAGGCGACCCCGGCTACGGCATCCTCTTCGCCGCCGTCTTCCTCGGTCTCGGCACCGGCATGTGGCGGGGGCCGGCCCTGCTGCAGGGGCTCTCGCGCCGCCGCCTGTTCGGGCTGTGCCTGATCGTCACCGGGCTGCTGCTGGTGCCGATCTCGTTGGTGCAGCAGCTCGAGGTGGCGACCGCGCTGGCCGTGGTGCTCGGGTTCTTCGCCGGCTCGGCCTGGGTCACCGGCAACACGATGCTCGGCCTCGAGGTGCCCGACGAGTGGCGCGGCCGCACCTTCGCCTTCGTCGGCTCGATGATCCGGCTGGCGCTCTCGACGGTGCTGGCCGTCGGGCCGCTGGCCGCCGGACTGATCGGCCGGCACGACGTGCAGGTGCCGCGCACCGAGACGGTGCTGACCTACAACGGCGCCGCCATCACCTTCTTCGTGGCCGGCCTGCTGATGACCGCCGTCGGCGTCGCGTCGTACCGCCAGATGGACGACCGCAGGGGCATCTCGCTGGTCTCCGACCTCCGCAACGCCCTGGGCGCTTCGCCCGGCGTCTACACCGCGACCGGCGTCTTCGTGGCGCTCGAGGGGGGCGAGGGCACCGGCAAGTCCACGCAGGCGCGGCTGCTCCGGACCTGGCTGGGCGAGGAGGGGTACGACGTGGTGCTCACCCACGAGCCGGGGGACACCCCGGTCGGGCAGAGCGTGCGCGGCATCGTGCTCGACCCCGAGACCGGCGCCATCTCCGACCGCACCGAGGCCCTGCTGTACGCCGCGGACAAGGCCGAGCACGTCCACGCCCTCGTGCGTCCGGCCCTCGACCGTGGGGCCGTCGTGGTGACCGACCGCTACGTCGACTCGACGCTGGCCTACCAGGGGGCGGGCCGCACCCTGGTCGTCGCCGAGGTCGAGCGGATCGCACACTGGGCCACCGACGACCTGCGCCCGCACCTGACCGTGCTGCTCGACCTCGACCCCGAGGCCGGGCTGAGCCGCTTCCAGGGTCGCGACCGGATCGAGCAGGAGTCGCTGGACTTCCACCGGCGCGTGCGCCAGGCCTTCCTGCAGCTGGCCTCGGCCCGCTCGGAGCGCTACCTCGTGGTCGACGCGAGCCGGCCCGCCGAGGACGTCGCCGCAGAGATCCGGCGCCGGCTGGCCCCGTTGCTGGGTCAGGCGTCGGCCCCCGGCCGCTCCACCCCGTCGACCTCCCCGGCGCCCGGGAGCCACTCGGTGCCGGACTCCCCGGCCGACGCCCTGCCGACCGAGACCCTGCCCGCCGAAGGACGACCCGGCGCGACCGGCGACGTGTCGGAGGGGCGCCCGTGAGCGTCTGGGACACCCTGGTGGGGCAGAGCCACGCCGTCGAGGTGCTGAGCCGGGCCGCGACCGCCGACCGGGTGCAGCACGCCTGGTTGTTCACCGGGCCGCCCGGGTCGGGCCGCTCCAACGCGGCGGTCGCCTTCGCGGCGGCGCTGCAGTGCGAGCAGGGGGGGTGCGGGCGGTGCCACTCCTGCCAGACCGTCTCGGCCGGGTCGCACGCCGACGTGTCCGTGACCCGCACCGAGCGCCTGTCGCTGGGGGTCGACGAGATCCGCGACCTGGTGCGGCGGGCCGCGATGGCGCCGGTGGGCCGCCGCTTCCAGGTGATGGTCGTCGAGGACGCCGACCGCCTCACCGAGCAGGCGGGCAACGCGCTGCTCAAGTCGGTCGAGGAGCCCGGTCCGCGCACGATCTGGCTGCTGTGCGCCCCCACCGTCGAGGACGTGCTGCCGACCATCCGCTCCCGCACGCGGCTCGTCGGGCTGACCACGCCGCCCCCCGCCGCGGTGGCCGAGTTCCTCGGCCGGGACGGGTCGGTCGGCCCCGAGCTCGCGGCGTACGCCGCCCGCGCCTCGCAGGGGCACATCGGGCGGGCCCGTGCCCTGGCCCGTGACGAGGCGGTGCGCAACCGGCGCCGCGAGGTGGTGCAGATCCCCACCCGGGTGGTCTCCCTGGGCGACTGCATGACGGCGGCGTCCAACGTCGTGGCGTCGACCAAGGAGGAGGCCGAGCAGATCACCGCGGTGCTCGACGCCCGCGAGAAGACCGATCTCGACCAGGCCCACGGCGTGGTCGAGCGCGGCCGGCGACCACGGTCCTACGGCCCGGCGCTCAAGGACCTGGAGAAGAACCAGAAGACCCGCGCCAAGCGGCGTCAGCTCGACGTCGTCGACCGGGGCCTGATGGACCTGGTCTCGGTCTACCGGGACGTCGTCGCCGTCTCGGCCGGTGCGCACGGCGCTCTGGTGAACGAGGAGATGCGCGCCGAGCTGGAGAAGCTCGCCGGTCGGATCGGCGCCGAGGGCGCCCTGAAGCGGATCGAGGCGATCTTCGTCGCACGGGAGCAGATGCTCGAGTTCAACGTGCCGCCGCTGCTCGCGCTGGAGTCGATGATGACGGTTTTGCAGCTTCCGCCGGTGTCGAGGCGCTGAGCGGGAGGCCGCCCGTACGATTCGGGCATGTCGTCGAGGTCGCCGTGGGCGACGTACCCCCGCGCGGCGGCCCGGGTCGGTGTCGCGGTGCTGCTCGCGGTCTCGCTGGGCGGGTGCGCCTTCGTGGCGGGGGTCTCCGGTGACGACGAGTCCGGCAGCCCGAGCCCCGTGCCGCTCACCAGCGCGGCGCCGTCGGGCACGACCCCGGCGCCGCCGGCGCCCGACCTGGGCGCCTACTACGACCAGCGGTTGAGCTGGCGTGCCTGCGGCAAGGGCAGCCAGTGCACCCAGGTCGAGGTGCCGCTGGACTACGCGGACCCGGAGGGTGCCCGGATCGAGCTGGCCCTGCTGCGCCGCCGCGCGACCGGCGACCGGCGGCTGGGCTCGCTGCTGGTGAACCCGGGCGGACCTGGGGGCTCCGGCGTGCAGTACGCCGCGCGCTCCGGCAGCTCCTTCAGCCCGACAGTGCGGGCGGCGTTCGACATCGTCGGCTTCGACCCCCGTGGCGTGGGGCGCAGCAACCCCGTCGACTGCCTGACCGACGACGAGCTGGACGAGTTCGTGGCCAGCGACCCCGACCCGGACACGCCGGCCGAGGAGGCGGAGTCACGGCGGCTGCTGCGGGACTTCGGCGAGGGCTGCCTCGAGCGCAGCGGCGACCTCGCCCGGCACATGTCGACCGAGGAGGCCGCGCGCGACGTCGACGTGCTGCGCGCGGTGCTCGGTGACCGGAAGCTGTCCTGGTTCGGCGCGTCGTACGGCACCTTCCTCGGGGCGACGTACGCCGAGCTGTTCCCGGGCCGGGTGGGCCGGATGGTGCTCGACGGCGCGCTCGACCCCTCCGTCGACACCGTGGAGCTGGGCCTGACGCAGACGCGGGGCTTCGAGACCGCGACGCAGGCCTACCTGCGCGGTTGCGTCGCCGACGGCGCCTGCCCCCTGGGCGACACCCCGGCCGCGGCCGAGCAGGGTCTGATCGACCTGCTGGACAGCATCGACGCCCGGCCGCTGCCGGCGGTCGGGCCGCGCGACCTCGAGATCGGCAACGCGGTGCTGGGGGTGTGGGTGGCGCTGTACAGCAAGGACTACTGGCCCTACCTCGACTCCGCGCTCGAGCAGGCCCAGCAGGGCCAGGGGTCGGCGCTGCTCGCGCTCGGCGACGCGTACGTCTCGCGGGGGCCGAACGGCTACACCGACAACTCCAACGAGGCGCTGCTCGCGGTGAACTGCCTCGACCACGACGACGGGGTCCCCTTCGACGAGGTCGAGCCCTACGTGCCGCGGTTCGAGAAGATCTCCCAGGTCTGGGGGCGGATCTTCGCCTACGGGTTGCCCGCCTGCGAGGAGTGGCCGGTGACGACGGGCAGCGAGCCCGAGGAGATCCACGCCTCCGGCGCCGCTCCGATCATGGTGGTCGGCACCACCCGCGACCCCGCCACCCCGATGACGTGGGCCCGTGCCCTCGCCGACCAGCTCGACTCCGGCGTGCTCGTGGTGCGGGAGGGCGACGGCCACACCGGCTACCGCGCCGGCAACGACTGCGTGGATCAGGCGGTGGACGCCTACCTCGTCAGCGGCACCGTCCCCGACGGCACCGTGCGCTGCCCCGCCTCCTGACCCCGTTCAGAGCAGACCCCGCTCCACCAGCGCCGCCCGCAGGCGCGCCGCGCCGGTGAACACGACCCCGTCCATCCCCAGCGCGCGGGCGGCGTCGACGTTGACCGACTTGTCGTCGACGAACACGAGCTGCGCCAGCGGCATGCCGGCCCGCCGCTCGAGCACCCGGTAGACCTCCGGGTCGGGCTTGGCGGTCCCCTCGATGCCCGACACCACGACGTCACGCAGCAGCCCGAGCACCTCGAACCGCTCCGGGGCGTGGTGGTAGAGCTCGGCGGACCAGTTGGTCAGCCCCCACAGCGGCACCCCGGCCGCGTGCAGCGCGCGCACGACCTCGCCGGTCCCCGGCACCTCGCCGAGCAGGGAGCGGGCGAAGTGCGTCGGGTAGCTGCGGGCGTGCTCGAGCCAGTGCGCGTGGTCCCGCTCGACGCGTGCCACCGCCTGCGCCCAGGTGTCGCCTCCGTCGGGGCCGTGGTTCCAGGCGAAGAAGTCGAAGTCGTCGGCGGACAGGAAGCGGTCGGCCTCGTAGTCACCGACCCCGGCCGCGACGGCGGGCCGCGGGTCCCAGTCGATGAGCACGTTGCCGAGGTCGAGCACTACGCCGCGGGGAGCCATGGGGCCAGCATCCCGGACCGGGGGAGTCGGTTCGTGCCGCGACAGGCTCGTCGCTATGCTGCTCCGGTCGCTCTCCGGGGCGTACGCCGCCTTAGCTCAGTCGGTAGAGCGTCTCACTCGTAATGAGAAGGTCGTCGGTTCGATTCCGACAGGCGGCTCCCGCTACGTCTCACGCCGCACCTCGAGCAGGCGGCCGCGTCTGCGGCCCTGCGGACCTGGTCCACGCGCTCGGGACCGACGAAGGAGCCGACATGCCCGACGACGTCGAGGTGCCGTTGCGCTGGCGCGACCTGGACCACCAGGGCCACGTCTACCACGCCACGGTGCTCACGCTGCTCGACGAGGCGCGCACGATCTGGCTGGCCTCCGCGCTCGGCGTCGAGGCACCTGACTCCTACGTCGTGGCGCGCGTCGAGGTCGACTACGTCGGCGAGATCCGCCACGAGGACGCGCGGGTCGTCGTCGGGCTGGGGGTGACCCGGGTGGGCCGCACCAGCCTGACCACCCGCGAGGTCGCGCGGACACCGGACGGGCGCGAGGTGGTGCGGGCGGCCGTGGTCGCCGTGCTCTGGGACCGCGCGCGCGGAAGACCACGCCCGCTCACCGACGACGAGCGTGCTCGCGCGGGGGCACGCCTCGAGAGCGTGCCGGACTAGGACCAGCGGGCGAGCGGAGTCGCCGCGACGACGCGGCCGGTGGGCGTGGTCCAGCGATAGCGACCGTCGGGCTGTCGGCGGTAGCGCCACCGCCCGTGGGTCTTCATCCGGTGGTGTCGGGCGCACAGGGGCGCGAGATTCGCTACCCGGGTCTGGCCGGGCGGACCGCCCTGGTCGGGGTCGACGTACGGCTCGATGTGGTCGAGCTGGCAGCGCCGCGAGTCCTGGGCACAGCCGGGGAACGCGCACGTGCCATGCGTCAGGTGCACGGTCTCCCGCATCGCGGTCGTCGGTTCGTGTCCGTCGACGGCCGGCTCGAGGTCGTCCCGTCCGGGCAGCCGAAGGACGGGCCGGACGGTGACGTTGCTGTCGGTGAGCCAGCACCGCACGAGGTCCAGCGTCGCGGGGCCCACGCCCTCGGCGACGGCCCCGCCCTCACCGGTGACCAGGTCGGACGTGCGGAGGTGGAGGTAGAGCGTGTGCCGGCGTCGTACGCCCGGGGCGTGCGGGGCCTCGTGCGGCTCGTCCGCGCGGTCGTCCGACGGGCCGACCAGCAGGTCCAGTGCCGCCTGCGGGTGGGCGAGCGCGCCGAGCGCGGTGGCCCGGCGTACGTCGTGACCGCTGGCGTCGCCGTAGTCGCGGAGCCGCTCGGCGAGGGTGCCGAGCACGTCGTCGAGCTCGTGGGCGGCGTCGACGTCGAGCACGGCGAACATCTCGGCCGCCGGTGCCTCGAAGCAGCGGGAGTGGAACCACACGCCGCGCTCGGCCAGGGCCGTCTCCTGCAGCACCTCGATCGTGTCGGGGTGCACCGCGTGGTGCGCGTCGCGGCAGGCGCCCAAGAGGGTGGGACGGCCGGAGCGGGGTGCCCGGTCGAGCAGGCGGGTGAGACGCTGGTCGAGCGTCGCGTGCACGGCGTCGAGCAGGTCGCGGTCGGTCTGCTCGGTCGCGGTGAGGCCGGGCAACCGCCGGGCGTAGTCGGCGACGACGCGGGCCTGCCAGGCCCGCACCAGTCGGTCACCACCGGTGACGAGCCGCCAGAGGTGGGGGAGCCGGTGGCGGAGCACCAACGCGTCGGCGAGCAGCTCACGTGCCTGGTCGACCGAGCCGCCCGTCGCGGTGGCGAGGTGCTCGGGCGCCCACTCGGCGACCAGCGGGGTGCCGACGCCGCCGGGCCGGACGCTGCGCTCGCCGAACAGCGCCTCGACGGTGTCGGGCTCGTGCGCGGGCAGCGGCACGAGGTCCGCGACGTGGGCGGCGAGCACCAGCTGGGCGACTTCCTCACGGCGGACGGCGTCGCTCGACTGCTCGAGGCGGGCGAGGGCCTCGGCGAGGGAGTCGGTAGAGTCGGAATCGAACACGTGTTCGAGTCTAGAGACCACCTCCGACAGTTTCCAGAGACCGGACCTGACCACCGTGGACGCCCCTGGCAGGCCGCCCTACCGTGGCTACGTCCGACACGTGCGCGGAGGTGGGCGAGGTGAAGCGTCTGGTCGTGTGCTGCGACGGCACGTGGAACACGGCGGTGCAGGCCGCACCGACCAACGTCTGCGTCTTCCACGACGCGGTGGCGCCCGCCGGTGACGACGGCGTGCAGCAGGTCTGCCACTACGTCCAGGGCGTCGGCACCAAGCCCTGGGAACGGCTGCTCGGGGGAGTCTTCGGGCTCGGGCTCTCCGACAACGTCAAGGAGGCCTATCACTTCCTCGTCGACAACTTCGAGCCCGGCGACGAGCTCTTCCTGGTCGGGTTCAGCCGCGGTGCCTACACCGTGCGCAGCGCGGCCGGCCTCGTGCGCAAGGCGGGCATCCTGCGCGCGGAGCACCGTGATCGGGTCGACGAGGCCTACGACCTCTACCGGACAGGGGAGCGACCGAGCTCGGCCGGCCCCGCCCGCTTCCGAGCGGCGTACTCGCACGAGACCCGGGTCCGCTTCGTGGGCGTGTGGGACACCGTGGGCGCCCTGGGCATCCCGGTGACCGGGTTCGCGCCGTCGGCGTGGATCAACCGGCGCTGGCAGTTCCACGACACCGACCTCAGCGCGTCGGTGGACGGGGCCTTCCACGCGGTCGCCATCGACGAACGGCGGGCGACCTTCGAGCCGGCGCTGTGGCACAAGCAGGCCGACGCGGGCGACCAGCGGGTCGAGCAGGTGTGGTTCAGCGGGGTGCACAGTGACGTCGGAGGGGGGTACGACGAGCGCGGCCTCGCGGACGTGACCCTCACCTGGATGGCCGACCGCGCCGCCGAGCTCGGCCTCACCCTGCGCGACGACGCCCTGGCGCCACTCCGGCTCAGGCCACGGGTCGACGACGAGATCCACGCGTCGCGCACGGGGATCTACCGCCTGCAGAAGCCACTGACCCGCGCGCTCGGGGTCACCGACCCGGACACCGAGCTCGCGGCCTCCAGTGCCGTCGCGCGCCAGGAGCGGGACCCGTCGTACGCCCCCAACCTGCGTGCCTACCGTGCCGGGCGGCACTTCCGCGAGAGCGTCGTGCGGCCGGGCGACGAACGCTGAGCGTCCACGGACCGGGCGGAGCGGCCACCCGGCCGACGGCGGGTGTTCACTGTCGCCATGGAGCTCCAGCGGACGAGTGGCGAGGTCGTGATCCGGCTCAGCGACGAGGAGGCGGGCCACCTGGCCACCGCCCTCGGCGGCGTGGTGGACCGCACGCCCGGGGAGGGCGTCGACGCGATCTTCAGCGAGCTCGTGGTGTCCGGGGTGCTGCCGCAGGGCCGGTGGTTCGTCGAGGAGAACGCCGACCACGACCCCACCGACGAGGAGAGCGAGTCCCACCTCTACGTGGTGGACTGAGCGTGCGCGTTCCCGGTTCCCCGCGCGGCGTGTCCGGCGTGACCGGCGGCTAGGTTCTGCCTGTGCCCCGCTTCGCTGACCAGGTCGCCGTCGTCACCGGGGCGGGCTCGCCCGACGGGATCGGGATGGCGGTCGCGCGCCACCTCGTCGACGAGGGCGCCCGGGTCGTGCTCGGGGCGACCACCGACCGGGTGCACGAGCGCGCCGCCGAGCTGGGCGACGCTGCCGTGGGCGCCGTCGGCGACCTGACCGTCGCTGGCGTCGCCGACGCGCTCGTCGCCACGGCGGTCGACCGCTGGGGTCGGGTGGACGTGCTGGTGAACAACGCCGGGATGGTCTCGGCCGCCTCCGGCTGGGACGCGGACGGGCAGGTCGCCGACCTGACGCTGCGGGAGTGGGACGAGGCGCTGGCCCGCAACCTGACCACCGCCTTCCTCGCCTGCCGCGCGGTCGTGCCCGGGATGCGGGAGGCGGGCTACGGCCGGATCGTCTCGGTGGGGTCCACGACCGGCGTCGTCAACGCGATGCCCGGGCAGTCGACGTACACCGCGGCCAAGGCCGGCCTGCTCGGCCTCACCCGTGCGCTGGCGCTGGAGGTCGTCGCCGACGGCATCACCGTCAACGTCGTCGCTCCCGGCTACGTGGCGACCGGGTCACAGCTGGACGTCGAGCGGGCCGCGGCCGTCGCGGGGCCGGCCGGTCGCAGTGGTACGCCGGACGAGGTCGCGGCCTGCGTCGGCTTCCTGGCCCACGCGTCCGCCTCCTTCGTGACCGGGGTGGCCCTCGTTGCCGACGGCGGGCACGGCCTCCCGGAGACCTGGCCGGTGGGCTGAGCTGGACGGCAGGCCGGCACGGGCCCGCCGTGGTCGCCCGCGTCGCGGGGTGCGGCGACGCGACCGCACTGGAAAGGCCTCGCTGCCTCCGGGGAGAGGCAGCGAGGCCGCCGAGACCGCCTCTCGGGAAAACGGCCTCGCTCTCAGGTTAGGTACCCAGTGGGGTGTGTGTCGAGATGATTGAGGCTTAAATCTCAACCATTGGGACCCAACTCAATTGAGCGCGAAAGATCCGTCAGGCACGCCCCGGCTCGGGTGGGTCCGCCGGGCCGGGTGACGCGGTCGCGCCCCCTGCGACCAGGCGCTCCAGCACCTCGTTCGCGTGCCGTACGCCGCTCAGGGCGGCGGGATGGATCGGCTCCCCGGTGCGCAGCACCGAGAACCGCCCGGTGCGCTCGAACACCAGCAGGGACACCTCGCCCAGGTTCCGCACCCCGGCGCCGCGCAGCACGCTCCACAACAGCACGTCGTCGACCCGGTGCCGGTGCAGCGCCGCATGGTCGGGGCGTCCGGCGACGACGAGGGCGACCGACCGTTGCCGGTCCTTGCGGTGGGCGGACGCCTCACGCTTCTGCGCGCTGCGCACCCGGCCGCTGAACCACTCCAGGCCGATCAGCATGGTGATCGCGAGCAGCCCTCCGCCCAGCGTGGGTGCCGGGCCCAGCAGCGAGCGGCCGACGACCGCGCCGAGCACCGTCATCACCGCGAGCTCGAGGCTCGAGGGCGCCGACAACAGCCGCTGCCCCGAGCGCGCGAGCACCGCGACGAACACGAAGTAGAGCACCGTCGTCGAGACCGCGACGGTGAGGGCGGTCCGCAGGTCGAGGCCGAGGTAGTAGCCGAGGTCCATGCGCCCATGGTGCCCTTCCCGCCGGTCTCCCGAGGCCGCTCGAGGACTCCGGACCGGCGGGCCTCGACCCCGGGGTCAGCGCCCGAGCAGGCGGGACAGAAAGCCGGGCGTCGACGTCGCGGCGGCCTTCTCCTCCGCGGTGTGGCGGCCGTTGCACCACTGGTCGTTCGGCACGACGGCCTTGACCTGGGCGACGTGCTGGCCGCAGCCGGCCCAGGTGGTGCTGCCGCAGGTCGTGCAGGTGACGGGTCGGCACATGGGGGGTTCTCCTCGGTGGGTGTGGGTGTGGGTGTGGGTGGACGTGGAGCTGGTCGATCTGTGTGCGCGGGTCAGGGGTCGGTCACTGCACGGCCTGCAGCAGCGTGAAGCCGGCGACGACCACGAGCAGGGCGGTGAAGGCGGTCTGCAGCCGCTGGGGGCGCACGCGGCCGGCCAGCCGCACCCCGACCTGGCCGCCGACGACGGCGGCGACGGTCAGGGCCAGCACCAACGACCAGTCGGGGGAGGCGCCGGCCCCCACGCGGACGACGAGCGCGGCCGCCGACGTCACCGCGATGACGACGAGCGAGGTGCCGGCGGCGTACACGATCGGAAGGCCCAGGGCGAGCACCAGGGCGGGCACGACAAGGAAGCCACCGCCGACGCCGAAGAAGCCGGTGAGCAGCCCGACGGCGGTGGCGGCCACGAGCACCTTGAGCGCCCGGGGGCAGGCGCAGACGAGCTCGGGGAGAAGCGGATGATCGGCTCGAGCTCGGCCTCCCCGGTCGTCGGTGCGCCGTCGCCGGCCCCGCGCTGCGTCATCTGGCGCACGGCCATGACGACGGCGACGACCACGAGCAGCCCCGCGAACGCGGCGAGCAGCACCGCCTCCGGCACCCGGGTCGAGCCCAGCGCCCCGAGCGCGGCACCTCCGGTCGCGACCAGCCCGAAGGCCAGGCCGCGCACCACGAGCGCCCGGTCGGCCCGCGCGGCCGCCACCGCCCCGAGCGCGGCGGTCACGCCGACCACGACGAGCGACCCCGTGGTCGCCGCCGTGGCGCCCTGTCCCAGCGCGAAGACCAGCACGGGCACGGCGAGCACGGATCCCCCGCCGCCGAGCAGGCCGAGCGAGAGCCCGATCGCCAGGCCGGCGGCGAGGGCGACGGCGAGGGTCACGCACCGCTCCTGGTGCCGACGGTCATGCCCGCGTCGACCGCGGAATCGAACTCGTCGTCCACGGCCACCACGGGCGTGCCGGCCGCGGCGAGGAACGACGCCGCGATCGAGGCGCGGTAGCCCGCGGCGCAGTGCACCCACACCTCGCCCGCGGACACCTCGTCGAGCCGGCTCGGGCAGCTCGTGCAGCGGGATGCTGACGGCGGCGGGCAGGTGGTCGACGAGGTGCTCGTCGGTGCGGCGCACGTCGAGCACGGTGACCGGTCGGTGGTGCACGACCTGGGCGAGGTCGCCGAAGGTGGCGGTCGGGAAGGACCCGGCTCGTGCGCGGTCGCCGTCGGACCACGACGCGGGTCGCCGACCGACGCGGCGTCGGGGCGGTCGATCCCGATCCGCACCAGCTCGCGCTGGGCGTCGGCGACCTGCTCTCGCTCTCGCCGAGCAGGGTCAGCGGCGCGCCCCAGCGCACCAGCCAGCCCAGGTACGTCGCGAACGAGCCGTCGAGGCCGAAGCCGAGCGCGCCGGGCAGGTGCGAGGCGGCGAAGGCCGTGCGGTGCCGCAGGTCGACGACCCACTCGCCGCGCGTCGATCCGCCGCCGCAGCTCGACCGGCTCGGCCAGGTGCGGCGGCGACAGGTCGGCCGCGTCGGGCCCGGCGGCGTTGCGGGGCGCCATGTGGGCGTAGTAGGCCGGGTAGGCGGAGAGCCCGTCGAGCAGCTCGCGGGTCCAGGCCTCGGCGTCCTGGGTGAACACCGGGTTGCTGCTCCGCTCGCCGCCGATCGTCGAGCTGGACGCCGTGGACTGGGACGCCGAGCAGAAGCAGCCGAAGCCGTGGGTCGGGAACAGCGCCGCGTCGTCGGGCAGCTCGTCGGCCAGGCGGTGCGCCGAGGCGTGCTGGTGGTGGGCGAGCTCGTGCGTGTGCTCGGCTCCGAGCAGGTCGGTGCGTCCGGTCGCGCCGTACAGCAGCGACCCGCCGCTGAAGGCCGCGACCTGGGCCCCGGTGCCGGCGTGGGCGAGGGCGTAGGACAGGTGGTGAAGGTGTGGCCCGGGGTGGCGAGCGCGGTGACCCGCATGCGGTGCCCACCTCGACGACGTCGCCGTCGGCGACGGGCGTGCGCTCGAAGGAGACGTCGTCGGCCCCGTTGAGCAGGTACGCCGCGCCGGTGCGTGCGGGCGAGGGCGAGGCCACCGGTGACGTAGTCGTTGTGCAGGTGCGTCTCGACGACGTGGGTGAGGCGCAGGCCGCGCTCGTCCAGGACGGCGAGCAGGCGGTCGAGGTCGCGCTGCGGGTCGACGACCATCGCCACGGTGCCGTCGTGCACCAGGTAGGACCGGTCGCCCAGCGACGGCGTCGCCACGGTGACGACGACCAGCTCGCGTCCCTGCGGACCGAGGGCCAGGTCTCCCCCGGAGTCGACCCAGGCGAGCGTGCCGCCGGCGACCGAAGCCGCCTCGACGCCGCGGTCGAGCAGCGCGTCGGTGACCGCACGGCTGCGGTTGCCCGAGCGGCAGACCACGAGCACGGGACGGTCCGCCGGGACCTGCGCGAGGTCGACCTCGGCGGCCGGCGCGAGCAGGGCCCCGGGGACGTGGCCCGCGGCGTACTCGTCGGGCTCCCGGACGTCGAGCAGCAGGACCTCGTCGCGACGGGCGGCGAGCTCGTCGACGTCGACCTCGGGGGTGGGAGTGGGGGGCATCGGGACGTCTCCTTCGTCGTCGGCGGTGTTCGACGTGTGCAACCGTAACACCCAGGGGGGTATTCCTGAGAGACGTCGGGGTCGGTCCGGACAGCGCACAACCGGTCCGGTGGTGGAGGTGTGAGCGAGGGTGGGACAGGAAATCGTCCCGGTGGCGCCGCCTCGGGAGCACCGGACGCACGGCATCGACGTAAGAGGCCCACCATCCCCCCGCACAGGAGCAGCAGATGACCGAGACCATGCGCGCAGTCCAGGTGTCCGAGAAGGGCGGCGACCTCGAACTCGTCGAGCGCCCCGTGCCGGAGGTGGGGCGGGGTGACGCCCTGCTGAAGGTGGAGGCCTGCGGCATCTGCCACAGCGACATGTTCGCCAAGGAGGGCGTCTACCCCGGTGTCTCCTTCCCCGTCGTGCCCGGCCACGAGGTCGCCGGCACCGTCGCCGCGCTGGGCGAGGGCGTCGAGGGCTGGAGCGAGGGCCAGCGCGTCGGCGTGGGCTGGTTCGGAGGCAACTGCGGCCACTGCGGCCCCTGCCGCCAAGGCGTGCTCATCGCCTGCCAGAACATGGGTATCCCCGGCATCACCTTCGACGGCGGGTACGCCGACTACGTGGTCGTCCCCGCCGCCGCCCTGGCCAGCATCCCGGACGACCTGTCCGCCGTGCAGGCGGCGCCGTTGATGTGCGCCGGGGTCACCACCTACAACGCGCTGCGTCGTACCGGCGCCCGCCCGGGGGACACCGTCGCCGTGCTCGGCGTCGGCGGCCTGGGCCACCTGGGGCTGCAGTTCGCCAAGAAGATGGGCTTCCGGGTGGTGGCGATGAACCGTGGCACCGACAAGGCCGACCTGGCGACCGACCTCGGCGCGCACCACTACGTCGACACCACGGCCACGGACCCCGCCGAGGAGCTCGGCAAGCTCGGCGGTGCGCGGGTGATCCTCTCCACGATCACCAGCGGCGAGGCCGTCAGTGCGGCCCTCGGCGGCATCGGGGTCAACGGCGAGCTCGTCGTGGTGGGCGCGGCCGAGGACCCGATCTCGGTGCCGGCCTCCACCCTCATCGGCACCGGCGGTGCCGTCAGCGGCCACCCCTCGGGCACGGCTGCCGACTCCGAGGACACCCTGAACTTCTCCGTGCTCACCGGTGTCGAGGCCATGGTCGAGACCGCGCCGCTCGAGGACGCGGCCGCGGCGTACGCCTCGATGATGGACGGAAAGGCGCGTTTCCGGATGATCCTGACCACCTGAGCCGCTGGGTGGCCTACCTTGGGGCGGGGGACTTGACCGACAGGCGACCGTTCCAGGGATGACTGCATGGCTGACCAGGCACGAGACAGCCGGTCGACGGCCGAGCCCGTCGACCGGGAGACGGCGATGGCGGAGATCGTCGACGTCCTGCGCGGGTTCCCACCCGAGGTGGCGTCCCTGGCCAGAGACCTCACGGTGCAGCTCCGCGAGTGCGACCACGAGGCCCTCGCCGAGATGCGGCAGGTGCTCACCGCCGTGCGTCAGATGCCGGCCACGCCGCCCGGTGCCCGAAGGGTGCTGCGGAGCGGGGCCGAGCTGATGCGGGCGATGGACGTCCCTCAGTCGCGCCCCGACGGGTCCTCGGCCTGATCTGCTCGTGGTCGCCACGCGGGTGGCAGCCCCATCGACGGGGTCGCCTCGCGCTTCGCGACCGACCTTCCCGCCGTGCTGCGCACGGACCTGCTCGGGAGCCTTGCTGCCACGCTCGGCGTGCTCGCGGTGGTGCGCGAGGGGGGCGAGTGCAGCTCGACGCCAGGCTGTTCGTGCTCGCCGAGTTCCTCGAGCGCCCGGGCCGCGGACCTAGTCGGGCACGACGTACGGCGTGCTGCCCGCACGGCGGGTGAGCACGACCCCGGTGACGAGCATCGTGAGCGCCACCCCGGCCAGCACGACGAGCTGAAACCGGGCCGCCTCCACCGGGCTCGCCCCGCCGAACAGCGCCCCGACGAAGGCGCCCGGAAGGGTGACCAGGCCCGTCGCCCGAGTCTGGTCCAGGGAGGGCAGCATCGCCTCGCGCACGGCCTCCCGGCCGATCTCCTCGTGCGCCCGGCGGGGGGTGGCGCCGAGGGCGAGCCAGCCCTCGATCACCTCACGGTGCGCGCGAGAGAGCCGCACGAAGGTACGCCCCGCCAGGGTCGCGGCCGTCATCGCGTTGCCGATCAGGATGCCCGCGACGGCGATGAGGTACCGGACGTCCCACGCCACGAGGTGCAGCGCGAAGACCAGCGCCACCGACGGCACCGCCCCGGCCAGCACGGCGACGACCGCGTGCCGACGGCCGTGGGGCAGGGCCCGCAGCCGTCCCGCAGCGGTCAGCGAGGCCGTGGTGAGCATGACGCCGAGGAACAGCGCGACCGTCCAGGGCGCCGCGAAGATGCCCGCGATGAGGGCGGCCACCACCCCGAGCTGCACGGCCGCCCGGAGGATCGCGCGCAGGGGGAGCAGGCCGAGGTCCACCCGGGCCGCCCGCGCCAGGAGCGTCGTCAGGACCACCACGACGAGCAGGCTCGCGGCGAAGACGGCGTTCTCCCTGACCAGCGTCACCGGGGGATCCTCCCAGGCGCCGCTGCGGCACCCCCGACGTCCGGGTCGACGTCGGGACCGCGAGGATGGCGGCGTGAAGCCCGTGGAGCCCGTGGAGCCCGTGGAGGCCGTGGACGCCGAGCCCGTGGAGCCCGCCGGGGGTGCCGGCTTCGGCGACCTGGCCGACGGGCTGCGCGACTTCCTCGACGCCTTCACCGCGGCGCGCCCGGACGACAGCACGGTCACCGACCTGCGCGCCGACCTCGCGCGATGGACCGACCGCCTCGCCACGCAGGAGGTGCCGGAGGCCGACCAGGCCGTAGCCCGGCGCGTCGACCTGCCCGCGCGGGGCCAGGCGATGCTGCCCTGGTTCGTCTGGACGGTCACCGAGCCGGAGCGCCACGTCGCGCGAGCGCGCTTCGGGCGGTGGTTCCTCGGTGGCCGGATGGCCGCCCACGGCGGCGCCATGACGTTGCTCTTCGACGAGGTGCTGGGCACCTTCGCCAACGCCGGAGGCCGCAGCCTCTCGCGCACGGCCTACCTGCACGTCGACTACCGCGCGGTCACCCCGTTGGACCGTGACCTCGAGCTGGTGACGTGGTGGGAGCGCGAGGACGGTCGCAAGCGCTTCGTGCGGGGCGAGCTGCGCGACGGGGACACGGTCTGTGCCGAGGCCGAGGCGCTCTTCGTCGAGCTGCGGCCCGGGCAGGCCTGAGCGGCTCCCGCGCGGACTGCTCCGCGAGGCACCCGCGGCCCGACGGGCGCCGCGCCTCACGGCTGAGGGACCAGTCGGTCAGAGGCGCACCTCGCGGCCGACGGTGATCGTCTTCGAGCGGGGCAGCCGCAGCTGGTCGACCCGGTCGGTCGAGAGCCGGTCGATCACCAGGAAGAGCCGCTGACGCCACATCGACATCCCGCAGCCGCGGGAGAGCCGGGGGAGGGCGTCGGAGACGAAGTACGTCGCGTGGTCGGGGTCGACGTCGCAGAGCAGGTCGCGCTCCTGCTCGCACGCCTCGTGCAGCACGTGCCGCACGTCGAGGCGCTCGCGGTAGCCCAGCGTCACGTCGACCGAGGTGATCCCGGAGCCCTCCGCACCGATCCGCCCCACCCGCACCGACGTGCCGTGGGCGGGGGCCTTCGGGGTGTCGGCGACGTCCCAGCCCAGCAGGACGACCCGCTGGTGCAACGTGTTGCCACCGACCATGACGCGCAGGGCGACCGGCGCCGTCGTGGGCTCCTCGGTGAGGAAGATCGCCGTTCCCTCGACGCGGTACGGCGGGTCCTCGCGGTCGGTGACCTCGCGCAGCAGCTCGAACGCGGACAGCTCCTCGTCGCCGCGCGAGCGCACCAGCCGCCTCCGACCCTCCCAGAAGGTCCACATCACGGTGACCGTCACGACGCCGATGAGCGTCGGCAGCCAGCCGCCGGTGGCGAACTTGGGCAGGCAGGCGGCGACGAAGACCAGGACGACGACGAGCAGCACGCCGCCGAGGCCCTGCCGCCAGGTGAACCGCTGGCTCCCCAGCCGGTCCAGCGCGATGAACAGCGAGACGGTGGCGACGAAGGTCGCGCTCACCGCCAGGCCGTACGCGCCGGAGAGCGCCGAGGAGCTGCGGAAGAAGACGACGACGGCGAGCACGGCCGCCCCCAGGGACCAGTTCACCGCCGGCACGTAGATCTGCCCGCTGTGCTCGGTCGAGGTGTGCACGGTGCGCAGGTACGGGAACATCCCGAGCCCGGCGCACTGGTGCAGCACGGTGTAGGCCCCGGCGATGACGGCCTGCGCGGCGATGATCGTCGCCAGGGTGGCGAGCACGAGCACCGGGATCGTGGCCCAGTCCGGGACGACGGCGTAGAAGGGGTCCTTCGCCGCCGAGGAGCCCTCCTGCAGCACCGTGGCGGCCTCTCCGAGGTAGCCGAGGGTGAGCGCCGGGAAGACCGCGCCGAACCACGCCGCGGTGATCGCCCCGCGGCCGAAGTGCCCCAGGTCGGCGTACACCGCCTCGGCGCCCGTGACCACGAGCACCACCGAGCCGAGGGAGAGGAACGCCACCGTCGGGTCGGTGACGAAGAAGTGCACCGCCCAGGTGGGCGAGAGCGCCTGGAGGGCGGTGGGGTCCCCGAGCAGGGCCACCGTGCCGGTCACCGCCAGCAGGAGGAACCAGGTCAGCATGATCGGTCCGTAGAGCTTGCCGATGCCGCCGGTGCCGATCCGCTGCAGCACGAAGACGCCGGCGAGGATGACCAGTGCGACGGGCAGCACGAAGGTCGCCAGGCTGGGGCTGACAGTCTTCAGGCCCTCGGCGGCCGAGAGCACCGAGATCGCCGGCGTGATCACCGAGTCGCCGAGGAACATCGCTGCCCCGAACATCCCGAGCAGCGTCGCCGCCACCCCTACCCGGCTCCGGTCCCCGGCGGCGCGTCGGACCAGCGCGACCAGTGCGAGCAGCCCGCCCTCGCCCTCGTTGTCGCTGCGCAGCAGCAGCACGATGTAGAGCGTCGAGACGACCAGGGTCAGCGACCAGATCATCGTCGAGGTCATGCCGAGCACGGTCGCCTGGTCCAGCTGCTCGGACTCCCCGAGGACCTCGCGGAGCGCGTACAGCGGACTCGTGCCGATGTCGCCGAACACGACGCCGAGCGAGCCGAGCACGAGAGCGGCCTGGGGCCACTGGCGCCCGCGGCGACCGGAACCGTCGTCCCCGTCATCGGCGTTCCGGGGATCCCTGGCGTGCGTCGCGGTGTCCCGGGTCATGAGTCTATGTGCCCCGCCCACGCCCCTCTTACGCGCAGGAGGGCCACGACACGCCGCGGTCAGATTCTCGGCAGGTAGGGGGGAGCATGATCAATGGACCCGGCCGCCCACCCCACGACCGCCGCTGGCACCCGAGGAGACGTTCCATGTTCGACCTGATCAACGGCCTGCCCGTGCACGTGCTCGTCGTCCACGGCGTCGCCGTGCTGGTGCCGCTGACCGTCCTCGGCGCCATCGCCGTCGCGGTCCGGCCCGCCTGGCGCGCGACGTACGGGCCGCTGCTCACCCTGATCGCCCTCGTCGCCACCGTGCTCTGTCCGATCGCCAGCAGCAGCGGAGAGACCCTGGAGGAGCGCGTCGGCGACCCGGGTGAGCACGCCGAGCTCGGCGGCCTGCTGATCTGGGTGATGATCCCGCTGCTCCTGCTGATCGCAGGCATGGTCTTCCTGGAGCGTCGAGGCCCGGCCGAGCGGGTCCGCGGCGCGCTCGGCACGGTGGTCGCCGTCGTGACCGTGCTCGTCGCGATCGGTGCCGGCGTGCTCGTCTACGAGATCGGCGACACCGGCGCCCGCGCCGCCTGGGCCGGCCGGATCCAGCAGTCCTCCCCGACCTCGCAGTCCGAGGGCGAGGAGTAGGTGAGGGCGCGGGCACCGGGGGGGCGTGCGGCGTGAAGGTCGGCGTCTGCGAGGACGACCCGACGATCAGCCGCGTGCTGAGGCGGACGCTCGACCTGGTCGGGCACGACGCGGTGCTGACCCGATCCGCCGGGGAGGCGATGCGTCTGCTCGCCACCGACCGAACCCTGGACGTGATGGTGCTCGACATCGGCCTGCCGGACGCGGACGGCCGCGACCTGTGCCAGGCGCTGCGCACGCGGGGGCAGCACGCCCCGGTGCTCTTCCTCACCGCGCTCGACGGCATGCACGACCGGCTGGCCGGCTTCGCGGCCGGCGGGGACGACTACCTCCCCAAGCCCTTCGACGTGAAGGAGCTGCTGGCCCGGTTGGAGGCGCTCTCCCGCCGCGGTCGTGCCCTCGTCCCGACCGGGGGCGGCGAGCCCGGGGGCGAGCACGGTGTGCCCACCGTCGTGCTCGACCCGGCTCGGCACTCGGTGCGGTACGCCGACCGCGAGGCGCAGCTGACCCCGACCGAGTACCGCCTGCTCGCTGCGCTGACCTCGCGCCCGGGCGAGGTCGTGCGCCGTCGCGCCCTCGTCGCCGCGGCGTGGCCGGACGGCGCCATCGTCAGCGAGAACACCGTCGACTCGTTCGTGCGTCGCGTGCGCGTCAAGCTCCGCGACGTCGGCTCGCCGGTCGAGCTGGCGACCGTGCGCGGCGTGGGCTACGCGATCCGGTGAGTGGTGGGCCCCCGGCGGACGGCCCGCGCACGCGCGGGTGACGGCGGCTGGTCGCTGCGCCGGCGAATCGTGCTGTCCACCGTCGTCGTGGTCGCCGCCGCGATGGTCGTGCTCATCGTCGCCCTCGGGCTGCTGCTGTCGCGCCTCGCGAGCGAGGCCGTCGACCAGGAGCTGACCGATCGGGCGGTCGCGCTGGTCAGCGGCACCCGGGTGGCCGACGACGGCACGGTCCGCGTGGCTCCGCGGGCCCTGGTCGACGGGGACGCCGTGCTGGCCCGCTCCGGGCGGGTGCTCGCGGGCGCCGTCGACGGACGGGTCGCGCCGGTGCTGCCAGGGATGCTCGACGAGGTGATGGCCACCCGGGCCGGCGACGGGTCCGGCGTACGTCGCGAGGCCGACGACGAGGCGCGGGTGCTGGTGCAGCCGTTCCGGGCGGGCGGCCGGGACCTCGTGGCGGTGGTCGACGAGCCGCTGGGGGCCTACGAACGGGTCGAGCAGCTGGCGCTGGCGGCGAGCATCGGCCTGGGTGTCGTCGTGGTGCTCGGGGCCGGTGCCCTGGCCGCGTGGACGACCCGACGGGCGCTGCTGCCCGTCACGACGATGGCCGAGGCGGCGGAGGAGTGGAGCCGCACCGACCTGGACCGCCGGTTCGGTCCGGAGTCGCGCGGGGCGGCCTCGGAGATCACCCGGCTCGCCGACACGCTCGACGGGCTGCTCGACCGGGTCGCGACCGCGATCCAGGGGGAGCAGCGCCTCACCGCCGAGCTGGCCCACGAGCTGCGTACGCCGCTGGCCGGCGTGCAGGGCACCGTCGAGCTGGCGCTGCTGCGCGACGACCTCGACCCCGGGCTGCGCGCCGACCTCGAGGAGGTGCACACCGCCGGTCGTCGGATGGCCGACACGATCAGCACCTTGCTGGCGCTGGCTCGCGAGCAGGCCGAGACGGGCGGCCAGGTGGGCGCGGCCAGCACCCGGCTCGGTGACGCCCTGGCCGGCCTCCCGCTGGAGGGGGTACGGCTCCCGGAGAGCGCCGGCTGGGAAGCGCTGTCCGTGCGGGCGCCGCGGACGCTGGTGACCGGGGCGCTCGCCCCGCTGCTGGAGAACGCGCACCGGCACGCCCGCGGCGTGGTCGCCCTCGAGGTCCATCCGCGCCCCGACCAGGTCGTGCTCCGGGTGCGCGACGACGGCGCCGGGGTGCCGGCGGAGCAGGACGAGGTGGTGTTCCTGCCGGGCACGTCGACCTCGGGCGGCACCGGCCTCGGCCTGGCCGTCGCCCGGCGCCTGGCCCGCAGCTTCGGCGGGGACGTGGTGGTGCACCGGGGGGGCTCCGGGGGCTCGTTCGACCTCGTGCTGCCGCGGCTGCCCTGAGCCCCTCCGGGTCGGTGCGGCAGGATCGTCGTCATGAGCAGTGCAGTGCGCCGTGGGCGCAGCCTCCAGGCCGCCGCGGTCGCGGGCTACCTCCGAGCCTCCCGCAGCCGTCGCGACCTGGGTCGGCGGCTGGCCGGCGACCTCACCGCCACCTCGGCCGAGCCGGGCGAGACGGTGCGCCGCGTCGCCGGCGTGACGTCGTACCCGCTGCACGGGGGGAGGGTCTGGCGGCTGATGCCGCTGCGGTACGCCGAGGGGGAGGCCCCGCCGCTCGTGGTCTACCTGCACGGCGGCGCCTTCGTCAACGGCTTCTCGCCGTACCACTGGCGCTTCCTCGCCGACCTGGTGCGGCGCACCGGCGCCGAGGTGCTGGCGCCGGAGTACCCGCTCACCCCGGCCGCGACGGTCGCCGACACGCTGCCGTGGAGCCTCTCGGCGTACGCCGCCCCGGCCGCCTCGGCGCGCACGGCCGGGCGGCGGGTGGTGCTGATGGGCGACTCCGCGGGCGCGAACCTCGCGCTCACCACCGCCCTCGCGGCCCGCGACGCGGGGGAGACGGTGCCCGACTCGGTGGTGCTGCTCTCGCCGTGGCTCGACGTCGCCGGCGGCTCGCCGGGCGGCATCGAGCTGGACGCCTTCGACGTGATGCTGGACCGCGAGGCGGGCCTCTCCGCCGGACGGCTGTACGCCGGGGAGCGCGGCGTCGCCGACCCCACCGTCAGCCCGATCCACGCCGACCTCACCGGACTGCCCGAGGTGGTCGCCTGGTGCGGCGACCGCGACCAGGTCGTCGCCGACCAGCGGCTGCTCGCCTCCCGTGCCGCCGAGCACGGGTGGCCGGTCACCGTGCACGAGGCGCCGGGGATGGTGCACTGCTACATGCTCGTCGGCTTCGTGCCGGAGGCCCGCACCGCGAGCGAGCAGATCGCCGACCTCGTCGGCCGTCCGAGCGTCCGGCGAGCGGCCCGGAGCTGACCGCCGGCCACCCGGCGGCGGCCCGGCCCCTGGTGGGGCCCCGGACTTGAGAGGGTTCGGGACCTCTCGAGGGGCGCGGTTCGGGACGATCGACCCGACGCCGTAGTCAGTCCGGGTGAGTCGTGTTCGGGACGTCCTGCGAGGACGCACGCCTCTATCTGTCGACCGCGTCGCCGAACGACGATGGAGGCCTCCCTGGCGCACCCCGGCTCGATCTCGGCGTCGTGGAGACCTGTCTGCACCCGACACGTCAGGACTCTCCCGTGCGCCTCCTCTCCTCCCGTCTCGCCCTCCGGTTCGTGACCGCGCTCGCGCTCGGTGTCGTCTCGGTCCCCGTGCTCGGCAGCCCGGCCGAGGCCGCGGGTCTGGCACCCTGCGACCCGCTGGCATCCGTGGCGACCATCGCGGACTTCGACCAGAACACGAAGGAGGACACGACCGGCGGCTGGACCAACGGCAACCTGAACCGCTCGAACAGCAGCTACGCCGAGGGCGACTGGGTGCCGCAGCGGCTCTCGCTGTCGGGGGTGGCAGCGGGCCGTCACTACGTCGACGTCGAGTACGACATCCTCAAGAACGGCACGTACGCCTACGACCGGCTGCGGTTCGCCGAGATCGGGCAGGCGGCCGGCGTCGCGCCCGTCGGCATCACCGAGTACGGCCGCCCGAGCGACGCCGCCCTGGCCACGGCCGTCGCCAACGGACAGACGGTGAGCGTCCGGGCCCGTCTCGTCTTCGACTACGGGGGCGCGGCGACCTCGGTGGCGTTCCGGTTCGACAGCCACGTCTCCTCCGAGATCGAGCGGCGCTCCCCGGCAGCGAGCAGCATCAGCGGTTCGCCGTACCACGTCGCGTTGGTCGCGATGGACTGCAGCACCACGGGCGTCGGCGGCCGCGACAACCAGCTGCAGGCCGACGCGGTGCGCGGCGGCTTCCTCGGCGTCGTCAAGGACGTCGCCGGCGAGACGAACGCCGCCGAGAACTTCTCCTTCACGATCAGCAACGGTGACGTGACCCAGAACTTCACGCTCGACGAGAACAGCGACGCCGCCTACAGCGACCGCTTCGGCCCCTACTTCGCCGCACCCGGGCCGTGGACCATCACCGAGAACGCGCCGGGCTCGGCGTTCCGCCTCCAAGACATCACCTGCACGGGCCCCGGCGCGGTGGCGAGCAAGGACCTCGCCACCAGGACCGTGGTCGTGAACGTGCCCGACCAGTCCAAGGGCCAGGACAAGACACCCACCGTCTGCACCTTCGTCAACGCCCGCTACCAGGACGCCACCGGCAGCGTGACCACCACGCCGTCGTTCCGGCGCACCTACGACTGGACGCTGGACAAGGAGGTCCTCGGCGACGACACGCAGTACGTCACCTTCGACGCCGACGGCAACCCCGTCATGCCGACCTTCGAGTACGGCCTGACCGCGAAGCGCAGCAAGGCGAAGGACTCCGGCTACACCGTGACGGGCAGCGCGACGCTGACGAACCCGAACAGCGTCCCCCTGAGCAGCGCCTCGGTCGGGGTCACCGCCGGCCCCGCCGGCACCGGGACGACCTGCGACGTCACCGGCCCCACCTCGGTGCCGGCCTCCTCCGACAGGACCTACGACTACACCTGCACCGGGGTCGGAGCGGCAGACGGCACGGTCGTCGCCACCGCGTCGTACACCGTCGGCGGCACCCCGAAGAGCACCCAGCTCGGCACCAAGGCCTACTCCTTCGCCGGCGTCACCCCGACCGTCACCGACGCCACCGCCACCGCCACCGACCTCACCGTCGGCGGGGGCGGCCAGCCGATCACCGACGGCGAGACCATCGAGTACACCTGGACCCTGCCCCCGACCGCGGTGCCGGAGGCCGGCACCTGCGAGCCGCCGGCCGCGGACGCCTGGCGCAACCGGGCCGAGCTCGTCGAGTCGGACTCCGGCACCACCCGCGACGCCTCCGCCACGGTCACCGTCTGCCGGGGCGCCGACCTGACCGCGACCAAGGACGGCCGGCCGACGCTCAGCCGCACCTACCTGTGGGACGTCACCAAGACCGTGACGGACCCCGACGCGGAGGACCGCGTCGTCGTCGACCCGGTCACCGGCACGGCGGACGTCGACTACGAGGTCGCCGTCCGGGCCACCGGCACCACGGACAGCTCGTGGGAGCTCACCGGAGACGTCGAGGTGACCAACCCCAACGCCTGGCCCGTGGACGTCACGGTCACCGACCTGCCGCAGATCACCGACCTGACGCTGGCCGAGGCCTGCACCGTCGACGGCCCGGCCAGCGTGCCCGCCCGCGGGTCCACGACCTACGAGTACTCCTGCTCGTTCACCAGCGACGTGGACCAGCCGGCCTACGACGACGGCGACAAGAACGTCGCCACCGTGACCTGGGACCCGGCGACGGCGCACACGCCCGGCCAGGAGGCCACCGCCGTGTTCCCCGTGCCCGCCGCCTCGTGGCAGGTGACGGCCGAGAACAACAGGTTCGTGACTGTCGGTGACCTCTTCGACGGCGGCACCGAGCAGCTCGTCACCGCGCCCGGCACCACCCTCGACTGGCTGACCGTCGTGCTCATGCCCGGCCAGCAGCAGACCTTCGACGTCACCCGCACCGTGACGGTGCCCGACGAGCAGGCCGGCACCTGCCGCACCGGTGACGACGACGTCGACAACACCGCCACGGTGCGTGACGCCGAGGACGGCTCCCTGCTCGACGACGACACGGTGAGCATCGACGCCTGCCGCGCGGCCCCCGTGTCGTTGGGCAAGACGGTGCAGCCGGACTTCGACCGCACCTACAGCTGGGACGTCAAGAAGGAGGTCGACCAGGCCAGCCGGACCATCGACACCGGCACCGCCGACGTCGAGTACACGGTCAGCGTCAAGCCGGTCGGGTACATCGACGACGGCTACCGCGCGACGGGCACGGTCTCGGTGGGCAACGCCAACGACTGGCGGGGCATCGTGGTCGAGCTGACCGAGGAGCCCTCGGCCGGCACCTGCACCTTCGACGACACCGAGACGCCGACCACGAGCGTGACGCTCGGCGAGCTGGGCAGCGACACCGCGTCGGCGACCCGGGACTTCACCTGCGACTTCGGTGACACGAAGCCGGAGGACGGCACCACCAACACGGTCCTCGCCGTGGTGCAGGGCGCGCCCGCCCTCGGCGCCACGGTGAGCGAGCCGGTCGAGCTCGCCGACACCACCGACCACGAGACCGACGAGACCGTGTCGGTCTCCGACCTGGCCGACGCGCCGTACGACACCGCGCGGGACCTCGGCAGCGTCACCTGGTCGAAGGACACCGAGGGCACCTGGGTCGCCCTGAAGTCCTACACGCTCGCCTGGGGCGGCACGGCCGGCACCTGCGTCGACCACCAGAACACCGCCACGCTGACCACGAACGACACCGGCACGCAGGACACCGCCGAGCAGAGCGTCGAGGTCTGCCGGACCACCGGGCTGGACGTGGAGAAGACCGTGGACGCGTCGTACGACCGCGACTTCGGCTGGAAGGTCGACAAGACCGTCGCGGACGACGAGCGGACCGTCGCGGCCGGTGGGACGGCTGGGTTCGACTACACCCTGACGCTCAGCCCGGACGGGTACGACGACACCGGCTGGGAGATGAGCGGCCTCATCACGGTCGGCAACCCCAGCGACTACGACACCGCCAGGGACGTCGTGATCTCCGACGTGCCGGGCGTGGGCGTCGGTGCGACCTGCCTGGTCGACGGCGAGGCAACCCAGACCCGGACGATCGCGCCGGGTGGGGACGTCACGCTGCCCTACGCCTGCTCGTTCACCGAGGGCTTCGAGCCGGGCGACGCCCCGGTCAACACCGCGAAGGCGGTGTGGCAGGACGAGGACTACACCGACGCGCGGGCGGTCGACTTCACCCTCGACCAGGAGGTCGACCGCACCGTGACCGCGACCGACGACCACGCGACCGGGACGTTCGTCGACGTCGAGGGCGCGCTCGACTGGTACGACGTGACCGCGACGCCGAGGACGGGTGTCCTCACCTACACCGACGAGCACACCGCGGCTCCGGGCACGTGCGAGGAGTACACGAACCGCGGCGGCGTCGCCGAGCTGGAGCAGTACGACGCGGTCACGGTGACCTCGTGCACCCAGCGCCCGCTGGCCGTCGAGACCGCGCTGGACGGCTCGTTCACCCGCACCTACCTGTGGGACGTCGACAAGACCCCCGGCAGCGGGGTGCCCGGTGACGAGGACGCCACGATGGTCTTCGACTACGCGGTCGACGTCAGCCAGGCCGGCACCCAGGCCACCACGCCCGAGCTGGGCGGCGTCGTCACGGTCACCAACCCGAACACCGCGTCGTCGCTGGCGATCACGCCGACCCAGGTGCTGGAGGCGGCCGACCTGACCGGCGGCGCCGCCTCGTGCACGGTCACCGAGCCCGAGGGTGGTTACCCGCCGATCCCGGCCGGCGGGTCGACGACCTACCCCGTCACCTGCGCCGCCGAGAACGAGCCGACCGGCGGCACCGCCGTCGCGACGGTGTCCTGGCCGCATCCGGAGGGCGGAGCGCCCCGGTCGGCGGGCTCGGACGCCGAGGCCGACAACGTGTCGGTCGCCGTGACCGAGGTCGACCGGACCGTCACCGCGACGGACACCCCGCAGGGCCAGCGGGCCCGCACGCTGGGCACGGTCGCCTGGGACACGGACCGCACCGGGCCGGTGACCTTCGCCGACACGATCACCTGGACCGGCGTCGCCGGGAGGTGCGTGCCGCGCACCAACGTGGCCCACGTCCTCGGCGACGAGGGCGACGTGGTCGCCACCGGTCAGGCCGAGGTGCAGGTCTGCATCTCCGAGGGGCTGACCGGCTCGCAGGCCGGCACGCTGGGCCTGGTCCGCGACCACGACTGGTCGATCGCCAAGACCCTCGGCGAGCACCCGACCGAGGTGCGGGGCTCGCAGACCGTGCCGCTGGAGTACACGGTGACCGTCACCGAGGGTGCGTACACCGACGGCGGGTTCACGCTGACCGGCTCGACGACGCTGACCAACTCAGACCAGTTCGGCTCCACGGTGGTCGACGTGGCGGTGTCCACGGACCTGCCCTTCGAGTGCACCGTGGTCGACGGCCAGGACGTCAGGTTGCCGAACGAGGCCGCGGACGGCACCGGGACCCCGGTGACGCTGGACTACTCCTGCACCGGCACCGGGTCGCCGAGCGCCGCCGACGGCGACTACAGCGGCGAGCTGGTCCTGCGGGTGACCGCCGACGGGGCCGACGCCGGCACGGCACCGCTGCTGACCAACCGGCAGCCGGTCACGGTGCAGGTTGTCGACAAGGACCGCACCGTCGACGTCTCCGACAGCTACCACGGCAGCGTCGCCGACCTCGGCGAGCTGACCTGGAGCGCCGCCGGCGCCGAGCACGTGTTCCCGCGGGACGGGTCGGTCGAGGCGAAGGCCGGCACCTGCGTGGACGACGAGAACGTCGCGTCGTACACCTCGCGGGTCGGCGAGTCCTCGCTCGACCGCCCCGAGACCGGATCGGACTCGGCCGGCACGACCGTCTGTGCTGCGGCGCCGGCCCGGTTGAGCGGTGCGCTGGCCGGTGACGTCGACCGGGCCTACGCCTGGGACGTCGCCAAGGTCGCCGACGTCGAGGAGATCACCGCCGTGGCGGGCACGAAGACCCCGGTCACCTGGACGATCACGGTGACCCCGGGCAGCAGCACCGACAGCGGCTGGAACGCTTCCGGCGACCTCGTCGTCGACAACCCGAACGACTACCGGAGCCTGGCGCTCGGCGCGGTCATGGTCGACGGCGGCGAAGCAGGCACCTGCACCGCGGACGTGACGGGCGACTCGGTGCCGGCCGGCGGGTCGGTCACCGTGCCGGTCGCCTGCACCTGGACCGAGGACCCGGCGGCGGAGACGGTGACGGCCTCGCTGGACGTCGACGGCTCCACCGTGCAGAAGGTGCTGGCCGCCACGCTCGGGCTCGGTGACGAGACCGACGCGACGGTCACGGTAGACGACCCGATGCTCGACGACGAGCCGCTCGGCACGGTCGACTGGGACGCCGACGGTGTGGCCACCCGCTTCGAGGGGGTCAGCACCGTGGTCAGCCCGGAGACCGACTGCGAGGTGGTCGACAACACGGCGACCCTGCGCGAGACCGGCCAGTCGGCCACGGCGAGCGTCGACAGCTGCGCCGTCGTCGTCGAGCCGCCGGTGGTGACGCCGCCGGTCGTGACGCCGCCGGTCGTGACGCCGCCGGTCGTGACGCCGCCGGTCGTGACGCCGCCGGTGGTGAACGGGCCGACCCCGCCGTACGTCGTCACGGAGACGCCGCAGGCCGGGCCGCCGCCGCGGGCGACGTCGCTGCCCAGCACGGGCGCACCGGCCGGCCTCGCGCAGCTGGCGTGGCTGGGTGGGCTGCTCGTCGCGGCCGGCCTGATCGTGAGCCGCCGTACGGCACGCACGTCCTGACACGGTCGCCGAGCGGGCAGTTGATGCCCGCTCGGCACTCCTGACCGGGCACTTGGTGCACGCCTAGCGCCGGCGAGAGGGCAGGTGGTGCACGCCTACTGTCGGCGAGAGGGCAGGTGGTGCACACCTGATATGGAGTGACGGCCTGTCAAGAGGCAGGGTGAGGCGCCCGTCCCGAGCGATCGGGGCGGGCGCCTCGTGCTTCGTCGTCTTGGCGGCTGGTGAGCGTGTCGTTGGCGACGCGCGGTCAGACTGATATGCGCGGGTTGGTTACCGCAGGACGGTGCGTTCGGCGGGAGCGGAACCGCGTGTCTAGCGACGAGCGTCGCGGACGAGGTGTCCGTTGCTCATAGGTGTTTCGCGGGTTGCCCCTCGCGCTGCCACCAGCCCCGTGGCGACGACGAAGCAGCTCCTGGGTGGCTACTCCTCGAGCACGGCAAGCGACCAGCACCAGCCGGCCAGCTCGCGGGCGATCGCAACGTTGGCGATGGTGGGCTTCTTCTTGCGGTCGGTGAACTTCACCCAGCGCTGGTGCAGCCTGCGGTTGCCTTCGTCACCGCGGGCCCGGGCCGCTGCGGGTGCCAGACCCCAGCGGTCGCGCATGGTCTTGCCGATGACGTAGCGGGTGCGGTGGTGCCAGGCCGCCTCGACCAGCAGCCGGCGGACGTGGGTGTTGCCGGTCTTGGTGATCGAACCCTGCACCCGCGAAGTGCCGGAGGAGTACTCGCTGGGAACCAGGCCGACGAAGGAGCCGATGGTGTTGCCGGTGAACCGTTGCCAGTCGCCGATCTCCACCGCGAGTGCGAACCCGGTCAGAGTGCCCACCCCTCGAAGGCATCCCAGCCGCCTAACGATCGGGGTGAACTCGGAGTCGGCAGCCATCTCCTCGATCGCGGCATCGAGCCGGTCGCGACGTGCCTTGGTCACCAGCACCGTGTCGTAGTCGGAGTCGAACGCCAGCCGCGTCGCTCGGCCGCTCAGCTGTGGCAGAGCCTGATGACGTAGCCACGCGTCGTGCTTGCCGGTCCACGCGTCCCCGTCGTAGTAGACGATCCCGTGACGCAGCAGCAGCTTGGACAGTCGGTGCCGGGCTCGCATCAGGTCACCCCGGCAGTCCTCCCTGGCCCGGACAAGATCGCGGGCTGCCTCCTGGTCCGCTGACGGGATCGCGACCGCGGTGATCTCGTCGAGTCGCAACAATCTGGCCAGATGAACTGCGTCCTTGGCATCGGTCTTCACCCGATCCCCCGAAGGCTTCTGCAACTTCGACGGCGCCGCGACCAGACACCGGACCCCCGCCGCGCTCAGGTGTCGATGCAGCCCGAACCCGGTCGGCCCGGCCTCGTAGGTCACCGCCACCGGACCCGGCAGGTCCTGGATCCAGGATCGGATGTGTTCGTGCGAAGGGGTCAGCTTCGCTTGGATCAACTCGCCCGTGACGCCATCGATCGCCGCTGCCGCGACAGATCGTGCGTGCACGTCGAGCCCCACACTCGTACGCTCGGTGAACACCGGGGCCTCCCACAACTGTTGGATAGGCCGAGCAGGCCAGCCCTACTCGGTAACCCACGACCATTTGTGAGTGGGGCCCCGGCCTGCAACCCTCAGCAGCCCTGAGCGGTCACTCCATACCGTCTAGCCGACTACCTCTCCGACGCAGCGAAGCGTGAGCCACGACTGACGAGCCCACTTTCCTCTTGCAGGCCTCGACGCCGGGAGCCTGTTCATCACCTTCCCGGTCGAGGACGTCGAGCGCGCCACCGTCTTCTCCTCGGCCCTCGGCTGGACCCTGAACACCGAGATGTCCGACCACCACGTGTCGTGCTTCCCGAGCGCTCCCGAGCAGTACGTCATGCTCGACAGCCGTGAGGCCGTGACGGGCTCGTCGAGCGCGCCCGCGCTGCCGGCGGACGAGTCGGCGACACCGACGACTACCCGTTCATGGACCAGCGCCAGTTCGACGAGTCCGACGGCTACCACTACTCGCAGTTCTGGGTCCGAGCCGAACGGTCAGGCGGCCGCGTGACCGACCTGGCCGCGGCCCTCGATGTCGTCGGCGCACGCTGGGCGTTGCTCCTCGTGGAGCCACTGCTCCGACGGGCCACAGCGGTACGGCGACCTGCAGCGCGACCTCGGGGTGCCGACGAACATCCTCCCGAGGCGCCTACGCGAGCTCGAGGCAGCCGGCGTCCTTCACCGTCTGCCTCTCACGCACCACACGCGTGCCTACGCACTGACCGACCGAGGCTCGCCTTGCGCGACGCGATCGTCGCGCTCGGACGCGCGCCCCGGACACCGGCCTGGAGCGTGCACCGAGGCCTCAGGCGGTGCGGGTGGCGATCAGGCCGGCGAAGTCGACCAGGGCCTGCTTGACCGGACCCTCGGGCACGACGCTCAGCAGGTCGAGGGCACGGTTGGAGAGCTGGACGACGTAGCGCCGGGCCTCGCCCATCGCGGGGTGCCGGCGCATCAGGCGCAGCGCCTCGGCATGCTGGGCGTCGTCGGTGAGCGGCGCGGAGAGCAGCTCGCGCAGGCGTGCGTCGGCCGGGTCGGTCGAGCGGAGCGCCATCAGGGTCGGGAGCGTAGGGACTCCCTCGCGGAGGTCGGTGCCCGGCGTCTTGCCGGAGACCGCGGAGTCACTGCCGAGGTCGAGGATGTCGTCGGAGAGCTGGAAGGCGATGCCGACGCGGTCGCCGTAGCCGGTGAGGGCGGCGACCACCTCGGGCGGGCAGCCCGAGAACATCGCCCCGTAGCGGGCGGACGTGGCGATCAGCGAGCCGGTCTTGCCCTCCACCACCCGCAGGTAGTGCGCGAGGAGGTCCTCGCCCGGCCGGGGCTCGCGGGTCTCGAGGATCTGACCCTCGACGAGCCGGCTGAACGTCTCGGCCTGGATGCGGACCGCCTCGGCGCCGAGTCGCGAGGTCAGCTCGGAGGACTTCGAGAACAGCCAGTCTCCCGCCAGGATCGCGACGTGGTTGTCCCAGCGCGCGTTGGCCGAGTCGGCACCGCGGCGCAGGGCGGCCTCGTCCATCACGTCGTCGTGGTAGAGCGAGGCGAGGTGGGTCAGCTCGACGACGGAGGCCGCCGTGAGGACGTCCTCGTTGATGCCGCCGCCCGCCTCGGCGGTGAGCAGCACGAGCATCGGCCGGAACCGCTTGCCCCCGGCGTGCAGCAGGTGGCGGCACGCCTCGGTGATGAAGTCGGCCTCGGAGTGGATCTCCCGCTCGAGCCGCTGCTCCACCGTCACCATGCCGGCGACGATCCGGTCACGCAGCGCCGGGTCGGTCACCGGCAGCGCGAGCGGCACGTCCGAGGTCGATCTCATGGGGCGGTCGACCTCACCGGATGAACGAGCCCGCGCTGCCGGCGAGGTCGAGGAGCGGACCCGGCACGATGCCGAGCAGCAGCGTCGCGGCGAACCCGACCGCGATCACCACGGCGGTGAGCACCGACGGCATCGTGACGGTCGGACCGTCGCCCACCGGCTCGGCGAAGTACATCTGGACGATGACGCGCAGGTAGAAGAACGCCGCGACCGCCGAGAGGACCACCGCGATGACGACCAGCGGTGTCGCGCCGCCCTGGGCCGCGGAGGCGAAGACCGCCCACTTGCCCGTGAAGCCGCTGGTGAGCGGGATCCCGGCCATGCCGAGGAGGAAGAACGACATGACGCCCGCGACCAGCGGGGCCTCCTTGCCCAGGCCGGCCCACCGGTTGACCGCGTTGTTCTCGCCGCCGGCGTCGCGGACCATCGTGACGATGCCGAAGGCACCGAGAGTCATGAAGCCGTAGGTGACCAGGTAGAACAGCACCGCCTGCAGCGAGGCGATCTGCGTGGCCTCGCCGCCGCCGGCGTAGAGCCCGACGAAGCCGACCAGCAGGAAGCCCGCGTGCGCGATCGAGGAGTAGGCCAGCATGCGCTTGATGTCGGTCTGGGCCAGGGCGAAGACCGAGCCGACCGCCATCGTGGCGATCGCGACCGCCCAGATCATCGGTGTCCAGTCCTCGCGCGCACCGCCGAAGCCGACGTAGAACAGGCGCAGCAGGGCACCGAAGGCCGCGATCTTGGTGCACGCGGCCATGAAGCCGGTGACCGCGGTCGGCGCGCCCTGGTAGACGTCCGGCGTCCAGGAGTGGAACGGCACGGCACCGACCTTGAAGAGCAGGCCGACCGCCAGCAGGGCGATGCCGCCCAGGAGGAGACCTTCGCTGCCGACCCGGCCCGAGACGGCCTGCGAGATCGAGGCGAAGTCGGTCTGACCGGCGTAGCCGTAGATCAGCGCGACGCCGTAGAGGAAGAAGCCGGAGCTGAACGCACCGAGCATGAAGTACTTCAGTGCCGCCTCCTGGCTGAGCAGGCGCCGGCGACGCGCCAGTCCGCACAGCAGGTAGAGCGGCAGGGAGAAGACCTCGAGCGCGACGAACATCGTGATGAGGTCGTTGGAGGAGGCGAAGAGCATCATGCCGCCGACGGAGAACATCAGCAGGGGGAAGACCTCGGTGTGCTCCAGGCCCCTGGACGACGCCTGGCGCTCGGCCTCGGTGCCCGGCAGCGCGGCCGCCTGGCCGGCGAACGCGGTGACGCCGCCGTCGAGCTGGCGCTCGGCGAACAGCAGCACGCTCAGCAGCGACAGCACGAGGATCAGGCCCCACAGGAAGACCGCCGGGCCGTCCACCGCCACCGCGCCCTTGGCCGCGACCAGCCCGCGGGCGCCGTCGTGGTCCTCGAGGTTCTGGGCGACCAGAACGGTCATCACCAGCGCGGCCGCCGTGCCCAGCACCGCGACCACGGTCTGGGCGAGGTAGCGACGCTCCCGCGGTGCGAAGGCCTCGACCAGGACGCCGACCAGCGCGATGCCGAAGACCACCAGGAGCGGGGAGAGCTCGAAGTACTCCAGCTTCGGGGTGTCGAACGCGTTCACTCGTGCGCCTCCTCGGCAGCAGGGACGTCACCGGGGCTCACCGCGGGCGGCGGGTCCTCGGCACCGACCTGGGTCAGCGTGGTCTCGACCGCCGGCGAGATCACGTCGATCAACGGCTGGGGGTAGAACCCGAAGAACACGATGAGCGCCAGGAGCGGGGCCAGGGCCGCGACCTCGCGACGGTCCAGGTCACGGATCGCCGAGACGCCGGGCGTGACCGGTCCGGTCATGGTGCGTTGGTACATCAACAGGATGTAGAGCGCGGCGATCACGATGCCGAACACCGCGAACACGGCGTACCACCAGTTGTGCACGAAGGCCCCGGTCATCACCAGGAACTCCGAGACGAACGGCGACAGCCCCGGCAGCGACAGCGACGAGAGACCGCCGACCAGGAAGATGCCGGCCAGGACCGGGGCGACCTTCTGCACGCCGCCGAAGTCCGGGATCTGCTGCGACCCGCGCCGGCTGATCAGGTAGCCCGTCACCAGGAACAGCACTCCGGTGGAGAGGCCGTGGTTGAACATGTAGAGCGTCGACCCCACCTGGCCCTGGCTGTTCATCACGAAGATGCCCAGCACGATGAAGCCGAAGTGGGACACCGACGTGTAGGCGATCAGGCGCGGGATGGACCGTTGCGCGATCGCGACCAGGCCGCCGTACAGGACGCTGATCACGGCCAGGGTGAGGACCACCGGGGTCGCCCAGCGCGACGCCTCGGGGAACAGCTCGAGGCAGAAGCGGATCATCCCGAAGGTGCCGATCTTGTCCAGGATGCTGACCAGGAGCACCGACGTGCCGGGCGTGGCCTCGTCGGCGGCGTCGGGCAGCCAGGTGTGCACCGGCACCATCGGCGCCTTGATCGCGAAGGCGATGAAGAAGCCGAGGAACAGCCATCGACCGGTGGTGGTGCCGACGTCCTGCATCAGCGGCTGCAGCTCGGTGAGGAGGTACGTCGGCGCGCCGCCGTTGAGCCGCGCCGACTCGACGTAGACGCCCACCACGGAGGCGAGCATCACCAGGCCACCGAACAGCGAGAAGATCAGGAACTTCACCGCGGCGTAGGTGCGGCGCGGGCCGCCGTAGCCGCCGATGAGGAAGTAGATCGGGATCAGCGTCGCCTCGAAGAAGACGTAGAACAGCAGCACGTCGACCGAGGCGAACACCCCGACCGCGAGGCCCTCGAGCGCCAGGATCCAGGCGAAGAAGGCGTTGGAGGACCAGCGCCCGAAGTCGGCGTCGCGCCACGACGCCAGGATCACGACCGGCACCAGGATCGTGGTCAGCAGCACCAGGACGAGGCCGGTGCCGTCCACGCCCAGCGCGTAGGAGGCGCCGAAGGCCTCGATCCACCGATGGGTCTCGGTGAGCTGGTAGCCCTGCGCGCCGGTGTCGAACTGCAGCGCCACGCCGATCGAGAGCGCGAACGTGGCCACGGAGAAGCCCAGGGCGGTCTGGCGCGCGACGCTGCCGTGACGCGGCATCGCCACCACGACGACGGCGCCCACGATCGGCAGCAGCAACGCTGCGGTCAGCCAGGGGAAGGTCATGTCAGGTTCACCGCCAGGAGGGCCCCGAGCACGAGCACCGCGCCGAGGAGCAGGGACAGGGCGTAGGAGCGGACGTAGCCGGTCTGGACGCGCCGGAAGGTCCCGGACATGCCCATCGCGGACGAGCCGGTGCCGTCGACCAACCCGTCGACGTAGTCGTCGTCGAAGCGGGCCAGCGACTCGACCATCGTGTTGCCCGGCCGCATCAGCACCGTCTCGTTGAACGCGTCGCCGTAGAGGTCGGCCCGCGCCGCGCGGGTGGCGAAGGAGACCCTGGCCGGCGCCTCGCGCGGGATGTCGCGCTTCATCACCAGCAGCCAGGCGGTGGCCGCACCGGCGGCGACCGTGAGCAGCACGATGAGGGTGATCACGATGGCCGGCAGCGGCAGGTCGTGCTCGGCCTCCACCCCGACCACCGGGGAGAGCCAGTCGCCGATCCAGCCGCCGATGGCCAGGACGCCACCCAGGACCGACAGCGCCGCGAGCACCATCAGCGGCACGGTCATCACCTTGGGCGACTCGTGCGGGTGCACGTCCTCGGACCACCGCTTCTCGGAGATGAAGGTCAGGATCATGACGCGGGTCATGTAGAACGCCGTGACGCCGGCGCCGAGGATGGCGGCCACACCGGCCCACCAGCTCTGCGCCAGCGCGGACTCGATGATCTTGTCCTTGGACCAGAACCCGGAGAAGCCCGGGAAGCCGATGATCGCGAGGTAGCCCATCGCGAAGGTCAGGAAGGTGACCGGCACGGCCTTGCGCAGGCCGCCGTAGTGCCGCATGTCCACGTCGTCGTCCATCGCGTGCATCACCGAGCCCGCACCGAGGAACATGTTGGCCTTGAAGAAGCCGTGCGTGAGCAGGTGGAAGATCGCGAAGGCGTACCCCGCGACCCCCAGCCCGGCGGCCAGCATCATGTAGCCGATCTGGCTCATCGTCGAGCCGGCCAGCGCCTTCTTGATGTCGTCCTTGGCGCACCCGATCGCCGCGCCGGCGAGCAGCGTGACCACGCCGACGATCATCACCGCGGTGCGACCGACCTCGGTGCGCTCGTAGAGGAAGTTGGACCGCACCACCAGGTAGACGCCGGCGGTGACCATGGTCGCGGCGTGGATGAGGGCCGACACCGGGGTCGGGCCCTCCATCGCGTCGAGCAGCCACGACTGCAGCGGGACCTGGGCCGACTTGCCGCAGGCGGCCAGCAGGAACAGCAGGCCGAGCACGTTGAGCGTGGTCTGCGAGGCACCACCGGCGAGCTCGGAGACCCCGGAGAAGGACACCGTGCCGAAGGTCGCGAAGAGCAGCATCGTGCCGAGCGCCAGGCCGATGTCACCGACCCGGTTGACCACGAACGCCTTCTTGGCCGCCACGGCGGCCGAGTTCTTGTGCTGCCAGAACCCGATCAGCAGGTAGGACGCCAGGCCGACGCCCTCCCAGCCGAGGAAGACGCCGAGGTAGCCGTCGGAGAGGACCAGCACGAGCATCGCCGCGACGAACAGGTTGAGGTAGGCGAAGAACCGAGCCCGCCGCTCGTCGTGGGCCATGTAGCCGATCGAGTAGACGTGGATCAGGAAGCCCACCCCGGTGATCAGCAGCAGGAACAACGCCGAGAGCGGGTCGTAGAGCACGCCGAACTCGGCGTTGAACCGGCCCGCCTCGAACCAGGTCCACAGGTGCGTGCCGAGCTGCCGGTCGCCCTCGTCGCGGCCCAGCAGGCCGATGAAGGCGACCAGGCTGACCAGGAACGACAGGCCGACGGTGGCGGTGCCGAGCAGGTGCGCCCAGGCCGACGTACGCCGGTTGCCCAGCAGCAGGATCGCGGCCGCACCGAGGGCCGGCAGCGCGATGACGAGCCACAGCACGTCGTACACGCCGCCACCGGAGGTGGGCGCGACGACGGGCACTGCGTGCTCGCCACCCGCGAGGAAGAGGTTCGCCATGGTGTGTGTCGTCCCCTCAGTACTTCAGCAGGCTGGCGTCGTCGACCGAGGCCGACCGGCGGGTGCGGAAGATCGTCATGATGATCGCGAGCCCGACGACCACCTCGGCCGCGGCCACCACCATCACGAAGAACGCGGTCACCTGCCCGTCGAGGTTGCCGTTGACCCGGGAGAACGTCACCAGGGCCAGGTTGCTCGCGTTGAGCATCAGCTCGACGCACATGAACACCACGATGGCGTTGCGGCGCGTGAGCACCCCGATGCAGCCGATCGTGAACAGGATCGCCGAGAGGGTCAGGAACGGCGTGGCGCTGATCGAGGCGCCTCCTCGTCGTCGCCGGTGGTGAGCTCGGTGACGTCGTCGGCCAGCTCGGTCGTGGACTGCACGGTGCCGCGGGCGGCCAGCACCCGGGAGATCGACAGGTCGGACGCGGTGCCGTCGGGCAGCAGCCCCGGGGTGTCGACCGCGTTGTGCCGCGCGAACACGCCCGGGCTGGGCAGCGGGCCCACGTGCCTGCCGTGGTCGGCGTAGTCCTGCATGCGCTGGAGCGCCAGGTCGGCCTGGCTCTGCTTGGGCGTGAGGCGCTCGCGGTGGGCGAGCACCATCGCGCCGATGGCGGCGGTGATGAGCAGCGCCGAGGTGACCTCGAAGGCCAGGATGTACTTGCTGAACAGCAGCTGCGCCAGCCCGGGCACGTTGCCACCGGAGTTGACCTCCTCGAGCCCGACGACCGTGCCGACCGAGGTCTGGGCGACCCCCAGCACGACCAGGGCGCCGAAGCACAGCCCGACGACCGCCGCCATCAACCGCTGTCCGCGGATGGTCTCGACGACCGAGTCGGAGGCGTCCACGCCGACCAGCATCAGCACGAAGAGGAAGAGCATGAGGATCGCGCCGGTGTAGACGATGATCTGCACCGCGAAGAGGAACGGCGCGTCCTGCACCAGGTAGAGGATCGCCAGGCCGATCATCACGACCGCGAGCAGCAGGGCGGCGTGGACGGCCTTGCGGACGAAGAGGATGCCGAGCGCGGCCAGCACCATGAACGGCGAGAGGATCCAGAAGGCGATCACGCGCCACCTCCGTGCCGGAACTCACCGCGGTAGTAGTCGCCGTCGTCGTCGCCGAGCATCGGGTGCGGCGGCTGCTCCATGCCGGGCAGCAGCGGGGCGAGCAGGTCCTGCTTCTCGTAGATCAGGTCGGACCGGTTGTCGTCGGCGAGCTCGTACTCGTTGGTCATCGTGAGCGCACGGGTCGGGCAGGCCTCGATGCACAGCCCGCACAGGATGCAGCGCAGGTAGTTGATCTGGTAGACGCGGCCGTAGCGCTCGCCCGGGGAGAAGCGGGCGTCCTCGGTGTTGGAGGCCCCCTCCACGTAGATCGCGTCGGCCGGGCACGCCCAGGCGCAGAGCTCGCAGCCGATGCACTTCTCCAGGCCGTCGGGCCAGCGGTTGAGCTGGTGGCGGCCGTGGATTCGCGGTGCGGTCGCCTTCTTCTCCTTGGGGTACTCCTCGGTGACGACCTTGCGGGCACTCCGAGGTCACCCCGAACCCGGCGACCGGGTCCCAGAACTGCTCTTTGAGGGTGGCATCAGCTCTCCTGGGTCGAGGTCTGGGGCTCACGGTGCGTCCGGTGACGGAGTACGACGGCGCGGAGATCGGGGGGACCGGGTAGCCGCCGGCGAACGCGTCGAAGGCCACCGGCTCCTCCTCGGGCTCCTCTCGAGGTCGCCGCCGAAGAAGAACGCGGCGAGGGTGATCACCGCGACGACGCCGATGGCCATGAGCAGGCCGCGACGGTCGACACCCCCGTCGAGGGTCATCGCCCGGATGGTGGCGACGGCGACGATCCACGCCAGCGCGATCGGGATGAGGCGCTTCCACCCGAAGGCCATGAACTGGTCGTAGCGCAGCCGCGGCAGCGAGCCGCGCAGCCAGATGAACATGAAGATGAAGGCCAGGACCTTGCCCATGAACCACAGGAACGGCCAGTAGCCCTTGTTGGCGCCGTCCCACAGGCTGATCGGCAGCGGAGCGCGCCAGCCGCCGAGGAACAGCGTCGTGGCCAGCGCCGAGACGGTGGCCATGTTGATGTACTCGGCGAGGAAGAACAGCGCGAACTTCAGCGAGGAGTACTCCGTGGGAAGCCGCCGACCAGCTCGCCCTCGGCCTCGGGCAGGTCGAACGGCGCGCGGTTGGTCTCCCCCACCATCGAGATCACGTAGATCACGAACGACGGCACCAGGATCAGACCGAACCAGATGTCCTTCTGGGCCTCGACGATCTGCGAGGTCGACATGGAGCCGGCGTAGATGAACACCGCCACCAGCGCCAGGCCCATCGCGACCTCGTAGGAGATCATCTGGGCGGAGGAGCGCAGGCCGCCCAGCAGGGAGTACGTCGAGCCCGACGACCAGCCGCCGAGCACGATGCCGTAGATGCCGACCGAGGCGATCGCGAGGATGAACAGCACCGCGACGGGCATGTCGGTCAGCTGCAGGGGCGTCACGGTGTCGGTGAACGGGATCCGCACCTCGGGGCCGAGCGGGATCACCGACCAGGCCACGAACGCGGGCACCACGGCCAGCACCGGC
>CAWDBA010000005.1:0-193984 GCA_963800485.1 uncultured Actinomycetota bacterium | reverse complement strand
CCAGTCCCGCTCCTTCAGACCTAGAAGTGCTCGACGGTCACCTCTATTTCGCGGCGCAGACGTCGGCGGCCGGCCGCGAGTTGGTCCGTTATAGCCCGTCCTCGGGGGGCGTTCTGGTGAGTGATATTTGCCCCGCCGGCTCGTCTTAATCCGAGGGGCCTGACCGCCTACAACGGTCATCTCTACTTCGGCGCAAATCCGGGCGACGGAGACCGGCTGATACGGTTCGACCCCACGTCTGGCGATGTCTCAGTTCTCGCCAACGTCCAAGTGGGGTCGAAGATGACGCCGCTCAACGGAAGCCTCTACTTCTCAGGGTACACCCCCGAGACGGGCTACGAGCCGTGGGTGTACGACGTCGGCTCCTCTCAAGCAGAGCAGGTCGCCGACATCTCCCCTGGTGGGAGCAGTTCGTGGACGGATTACCTGACGGCGTGGACGGCTCCCTCTACTCTCATGGCGCATGACGGCACCGAGTATGGACTTTGGCGCTACACGCCCTCCACTGCCAGCACGACGGTGGCGTTCGCCGTCGACATGACGCACTCGCCTGACGGTCACCGAGCTTCTTGGCGACCAGACCAGCGACACCGGCGAGGCCGACCGCGAAGAGACCGTGCGCACGGGGTGACCCTGCTTCGGAGGCTCGACCTCGCCCTTGAGGGCGGCGACCGCGGCGTGGCTGCGCTTGCCGGCCTCCTCGCGGAACTCGGAGGTGGCGTCGTCGGCCAGCGTCAGCGCCGAGGCGACGCCGGGCAGCACGTGCTCGTCGTAGAGCTCCTCGGCCCTCTTGCGGGCCTCGGCAGCCAGCGGGCCGGCCTTCCTGCGGGCGTCGTCGAGCACCGGGGCGACCTGCTTGCGGGCGTCATCGACGAAGGGCTGGGCCTTCTTGAGCGCCTCGGACACGGTTGGCTCGACGCGTTCGGCGTCCTCGAGGGCCGGCTGCACCTGCTTGCGGGCCTCCTCGAGGAGCGGCGTGGCGCGCACGCGGGCCTCGGTCGCCGCCTTGCGGGACTCCACCCGGGCCCGGTCGGCCGCGTCGCGCAGGGCCGGCTCGGCCTTGGCGCGGGCGTCCGCGAGGGCGGGGCCGGCCTTGGCCCGCGCCTCGTCGAGCCGCGGGCTGATCTTCTCGGCAACGTCGTGCGCGTGGTCGCGCAGATGCTTCTTCCTCGACAGCACGGGAGCCGTCCTTCCTACGTCTATGGGGTTCAACGGCACGCTAGCGGGTCCGGCAGGTGCGCCGGGGCGTGCGCGCCCACCCAGCCCCTACCCGATCGCCGTCCTGTCACGCTCCCGGTCCGCGGAAGCGGCTGTGGGGCGACGTGGAGGATCGCGTCGCACGCGCAGACGACGTGCCCCGCCCCCGCTCCGAGAGGCAGAGATGTCCGGCGACACCACCGCGACCCTGCACACCAACCACGGCGACATCACCCTCACGCTGTTCCCGAACCACGCGCCGACCACGGTGCAGAACTTCACCGGCCTCGCGACGGGCAGAAGGAGTACGCCGACCCCGAGACCGGCGAGAAGGCGACCGGCAACTTCTACGACGGACTGGTCTTCCACCGGATCATCGAGAACTTCATGATCCAGGGCGGCTGCCCGCGCGGCGACGGCCGGGGCGGCCCCGGCTTCACCTTCAAGGACGAGTTCCACCCGGAGCTGCAGTTCGACCGGCCGTACCTGCTTGCGATGGCCAACGCGGGACCGGGCACCAACGGCTCGCAGTTCTTCGTCACCCTCGCCCCGACCCCGCACCTGAACCGCCGGCACACCATCTTCGGCGAGGTCGCCGACCAGGCCAGCCGCGACGTCGTCGACGCCATCGGCCAGGTCCCCACCGGGTCGATGGACAAGCCGCGCGAGGCCGTCGTCATCGAGTCGGTGGAGATCTCCGGCCAGGGGTGACGTGACCACCTCTCCCCAGGGAGACGGAGCGGGGGAGGCCGGCGGCAGGTCCAGGCAGGTCTGCCACCGGCACCCCGACCGCTACGGCCCGGTGCGCTGCCAACGCTGCGACCGGCCGATCTGCCCGGACTGCATGATCCCGGCCGCCGTGGGCTTCCAGTGCCCTGACTGCGTCCGCGAGGGCGCGAAGACCGTCCGGAGCCCGCGTACGTCGTTCGGGGGGCAGGTGCCCTCCGACGCGAGGCACACCAGCATCGCGCTGATCGGCGTCAACGCCGTGGTGTGGCTGATGGTGCAGGTGACGGGGGGGCGCGAGCAGCCGTCTCCTCGACGTCCTCGCGCTGTCCCTGCGCGGGGTGTGCACCGACGGGCTGCGCGCCTTCACCGGCCTGGCCCCCGCCACCTGCAACGCCAGCCCGAGCCTGACCTACTCGCCCGGGGTCGCCGACGGGGCGGTGTGGGAGCTGTTGACCAGCATGTTCACCCACGTGGCCGTGCTGCACGTCGGCTTCAACATGCTGGCGCTGTACTTCCTTGGGCCCCAGCTCGAGATGGTGCTGGGGCGCGCCCGCTTCCTCGCCGTCTACCTGCTCTCCGGCCTCGCCGGCGGGGTGATGGTGCTGTGGCTGGCCGGCCCGTACACCAGCGTGATCGGGGCCTCGGGCTCGATCTTCGGCCTGCTCGGCGCCCTCGTCGTGGTGTTCGTGCGCCGTCGGCTGCCCCTCAACGGGCTGATGTTCTGGATCGGCCTGAACGCGGTCTTCACGCTGATCGGGCCCAACATCTCGTGGCAGGCCCACCTGGGCGGCTTCCTGGGGGTGCGGCCGTGACGGCCGTGATGGCCTACGCCCCCCGGGAGCGCCGCACGCTGGTGCAGGTGGTCGGCCTGGGCGCCGTGGCGCTGCTGCTCGTGCTGGCGACGGCGGCCCGGGTCGCGCTCGGCTGACCGCGCTCGGCCGACCTGTGACCGACCACGGCCCGAGCCCGGTCCGACGGAGCAGCCGAGTCACACGTGTGTAGTTTGCACAGGGGTGGATAACCCTGTGGAGAACTACACCGATGTCACTCGACGCAGCCGTGAGTCACTCCCACTTGGTGGCGAAGACGAAACCCACCGCCATGAAGGCGATGCCCACCATCAGGTTGTACTGGGACAGCTCGGTCATCAGGGGCACGTCCAGCGTGACGCCCACGACGTAGTAGGTGCAGATCCACAGCAGGCCGACGAGGAAGCACCCGAGCATGCCGATCACGATGCCGCGGCCACGGCCGAGCGGAGCACGGTCGTGCGAGGCGACGAGCAGGGCCGCGAGGATGCCCGCGAAGCCGATCAGGTAGGCCCAGCGTCCGAGGTCGGCGACGGCCGCCGGGGTGCCGTCGCTGCTGACGAAGGCGGTCACGAAGACCAGCCAGGCGATGCCGGCGACGGCGAGGACGGCCGCCAGCCCGGTGCGCACCACGGACAGCTCGCCGTCGTCGCTGGCCCCGGACTCGTCGGGTCGGGTGGTCTTGCGGGGGCTGGTCCTGGTCACCGGAACTCCTGCTGACGGTCGGCCTGGCAGGGCCGGGCGGTCGTGGGGGCTCGGCTAGCGTAGAGCCGTCCTCCCCTCCGACCGAAGGCACCACCCGTGAGCAGTCGCCCCGACCTGGTCTGGCGCCTGCTGGTGCCGGTGACCTTCGCGGCGGCCGGCACGCTCTTCGTCACCAGCCACCTCGGTGCCGACGGCACGGACCTGCGCAGCAGCAGGGACGACGACCTGGCCGACGTGGTGGCCCGGCAGAGCGCGCGGGTCGACGCCGCGAACGACCGGCTCGCCTCGCTGCAGCGCCAGATCGACCGGATGGCCGCCGACGTCGACTCCGCCGAGGTCACCGCCCGGAACCGCCGGCTGGACCGGTTGCGGCAGGACGCGGGGCTCACCCCCGTCTCCGGTCCGGGCCTCACGGTGGTGCTCGACGACGCCCCCGACGCGGTGGCGGACAACCTGGACCCCGACGGACCGGTCGGTCGCAACGACCTGGTCGTGCACCAGCAGGACATCCAGGCGGTCGCGAACGCGCTGTGGCAAGGCGGCGCCGTGGCGATGACGATCCGCGGCCAACGGGTCGTGGCGACCACCGGGATCAAGTGCGTCGGCAACGTCGTGATCCTGCACGGCCGGCCCTACTCCCCGCCGTACGACATCGCGGCCGTGGGCGACCCGACGGCGCTGCGCTCGGCGGTGCAGGACAGCGAGTACGTCGGCTTCTACCGCGAGGTGGTCGACCGCTACGACCTCGGCTTCGCGATGCGCACCGAGCCGGCGCTCGACCTGCCCGGGTACACGGGCACGACCGAGCTGGCCTCCGCCGACGCGCTCGGCGGCTAGACGGTATGAAGTGACCGCTCAGGGCTGCTGGGGGTTGTAGGCCGGGGCCCCACTCACAAATGGTCGTGGGTTACCGAGTAGGGCTGGCCTGCTCGGCCTATCCAACAGTTGTGGGAGGCCCCGGTGTTTACCGAGCGTACGAGCGTTGGGCTCGACGTGCACGCACGATCTGTCGCGGCGGCGGCGATCGATGGCGTCACGGGCGAGCTGGTCCAAGCGAAGCTGACCCCGTCCTACGAGCACATCCGGTCCTGGGTCCAAGGGCTGCCGGGTTCGGTGGCGGTGACCTACGAGGCCGGCCCGACCGGTTTCGGTCTTCAGCGACACCTGAGTGTGGCGGGGATCCGATGCGTGGTCGCGGCGCCGTCTAAGCTGCAGAAGCCGTCCGGGGATCGGGTCAAGACCGACGCCAAGGACGCGGTCCACCTGGCCCGGCTGCTGCGACTCGACGAGATCACCGCGGTGGCGATCCCCACTGTGGACCAGGAGGCCGCCCGCGACCTGGTCCGTGCCCGTGAGGACTGCCGCGGCGACCTGATGCGGGCCCGGCACCGGGTGTCGAAGCTGTTGCTGCGTCACGGGATCGTCTACTACGGCGGCCAGGCGTGGACCGGGAAGCACGACGCCTGGCTGCGACACGAGGCGCTCCCGCAGCTGGACAGCCGTGCGACCCGGCTGACCTTCGACTCCGACTACGAGAACGTCCTGACGGTCAAAGCTCGTCGGGATCGGCTCGACACCGCGATCGGCGAGATGGCGGGCGACTCTGAGTTCACCGACATGGTGCACCGACTCGGATGTCTGCGTGGGGTCAGCACCCTGACCGGGTTCGCACTCGCGGTCGAGATCGGCGACTGGCACCGGTTCACCGGCAGCACCATCGGTTCCTTCGTCGGTCTGGTGCCCAGCGAGCATTCCTCGGGGTCTTCGCGCGTTCAGGGGTCGATCACCAAGACCGGCAACACCCACGTGCGTCGACTCCTGGTCGAGGCTGCTTGGCACCACCGCACGCGCTACGTGTACTCGGCGGTCGTCGGGGCGGTCCCGCCAGCCGTCAGGGACTCGCCGAAGGACTGGGCGACGGGCGACGCCGACGCCGACGCCGACGCCGAGGGCGACGCCGAGGGCGAGGCCGAGGGCGACGGGGTCGGCGTCGGGGCGACGTACCGGCTGACCACGATGGTGACGGTGTCACCGTCGCTGGCCTCGCTGTAGGCCTCGGGGCTCTGGTTGAGCACCGTCCCGGGGTCCGCCGGGGTGCTGTTGTCGTCGATCACCGAGACGTTGAAGGACCGTCGCTCGAGGAGCGCCCGCGCCTGGTCCTCGGTCTTGCCCACCACCATCGGCACCTTGCGCGGGCCGCGCGAGACCGACAGGTTCACCGGGCTCCCCGCCGGGACGGTCTGGTTGGAGACGGGGTCGGTCGCCACGACGGTGCCCTGCGGCTCGTCGGACGGGACACTCTGGAAGCGTGGCTTGAGCCCCAGCTCGCGCAGCTGGTCGCCGGCCTCGCTGCGGCTCGACCCGATCAGGAACGGCACCGTGCGGTCCGGCTTGCCGGAGCTGCGCACCAGGTCCACCACCGCGCCGGGTTCGACGCGGTCGCGCGGGGCGGGGTCCTGGTCGATGATCCGCCCGGCCTTGTCGGTCTCGCTCGGCTCGTCGGTGATCTCACCGACCGTGAACCCGCCGCGCTCGAGCTGGCGCACCGCGGCGTCACGCTCGAGCCCCACCACGTTGGGCACCGGCACCGTGTCGGGGCCGGCGAACAGACGCGTGCCGAGCACGAGACCGGCCGCGAGGAGGGCGAGCACGACGAGCAGCGTGACCCAGATCCAGGCGGTGCTGCGGCTCTTCTCCTCCGTGGGCTCGGAGCTGGCGACGTACGTCGACGTGGTCGTGACCGGAGAGTCCGCCACGGCGGTCTCGGGCGAGAGGACGGGCGGGGCGAGCACGGGACGGCCGGCGTTCCAGCGGTCGAGGTCGGCCTTCATCTCGGCGGCGCTCTGGTAGCGCTCGTCCACGGGCTTGGCCAGCGCCTTCATGACGATGGCGTCGATCTCGGGGGTGAGCTCCTCGTCGACCTGCGACGGGGGCACGGGCGCCTGGCGGACGTGCTGGTAGAGCACGGCGACCGGGCTGTCGCCCTGGAACGGCGGCCGACCGGTCAGCAGCTCGTAGAGCAGGCAGCCGGTGGAGTACACGTCACTGCGCATGTCCACGGTCTCGCCGCGGGCCTGCTCGGGGGAGAGGTACTGCGCCGTGCCGACCACCGCGGCGGTCTGGGTCATGCTCGAGGTGGCGTCGGCGATCGCCCGGGCGATACCGAAGTCCATGACCTTGACGTCGCCCGAGGGCGTGAGCATGACGTTGCCGGGCTTGATGTCACGGTGCACGATGCCCGCGCGGTGGCTGTAGTCGAGCGCGGCACACACACCGGCGGTGATCTCCATGGCCCGCTCGGGCAGGATCTTGCGCCCCTCGCGGATGATGTCGCGCAGCGTGCGGCCGGCGACGTACTCCATCACGATGTAGGGCTGGGCGACGTCGCTGCCGTCGCGGGACATCTCCTCGCCGGTGTCGTAGACCGAGACGATGGCGGGGTGGTTCAGCGACGCGGAGGCCTGCGCCTCGCGGCGGAAGCGGGCCTGGAAGGTGGAGTCGCTGGCGAGGTCGGTGCGCAACCGCTTGACCGCCACGGTGCGACCGAGGCGGTTGTCGTGGCCCTTGCGGACATCGGCCATGCCGCCACGGCCGAGCAGCTCGCCCAGCTCGTAGCGGTCGCCGACCAGCACCGGCTCCGATGGCATCAGCCCTGGCCGCCCGGGTTCTGCGGCGCCTTGTCGTAGACGGCCAGGGTGATCGTCGACCCCTCGGGCACGTCGCCGGTCGGGCTGACGGCGGCGACGGTGCCCTCGACGGCGGAGCCGTCGTTGGGCTGCGTGGTGGTCGTGACCCTGAGGCCGTCGCCCTCGAGGTCGGACCTCGCGTCGCTCTCGGCCCGCCCGACGTAGTTGCCCTCGTCGACGGTGACCGTCGGGTCCGGCTCGGGGGTCGGCGTGGGCGTCGGCGTGGGGGTCGGCGTGGGGCTGGGCTGGGCCGTGGGATCCTCGGTCGTGGCGTCGGTCGTGGGCGTCGCGGCCGGTTCGTCCGCCGCCGAGCGCGTCGGCAGGCTCAGCGGGGTGCGGTCCTCGTTGCCGGACGTGCCGAGGATGGCGACAGCGACCAGCATCAGCAGCGCCACGAAGCCCAGGGCGGCGGCGATCGGCCACCACGGCGGCAGCGGTCGTCGCTCCGGCGCGGACGACGTCGAGGTCGTCCTACGCCGGGCGCTGCCGCCCGCGCCGGGCGGGGTCGGGGACAGCGACGTCGGGGACGGCGAGGCCTGCGAGGTCGGCGAGGTCGGCGCCGTGCCCATCACCGAGGTCGCGTCGGACGGAGCCTCCGTCGCGGCTGCCCCCGCCCCGCCGGCGAGCCCGGGGGGCCCCGCGGCGCCAGCCGCGGCCGCGGCCCCGCCGCGGGCGGACAGGTCCACCGACCGGAGGTCCCGCGCGAAGGCGCTGGCGTCCGCGTAGCGGTCGGAGGGCTCCTTGGACATCGCCCGGACGACGACGTCACGCAGCTGCGGCGGCACCGAGTCCGGGAGCGGCGGCGGCTCCTTGCGCAGGTGGGCGAGCGCGGTCTGCACGGCGCTGCCCTCGTCGAAGGGCCGGCTGCCGGCCAGGCACTCGTAGAGCACGACGCCGAGGGCGTAGACGTCGCTACGCGCCGTCACCTGCTCGCCGGCCGCCTGCTCCGGCGAGAGGTAGTGGGGGGTGCCGAGCACCTCCCCCGTGCGGGTGACGGGCGCGGCGTCGACGGCGCGGGAGATACCGAAGTCGGTGATCTTGACCCGGCGGTCCGGGGTGACGATCAGGTTGGCCGGCTTGACGTCCCGGTGGATGATCCCGGCGGCGTGCGCGGCGGCCAGGCCGTCGGCGACCTGCGCGATGAGGTCGCGGGCCTGCTCGGGGTCCATCGCCCGGCCACCCCGGAGGAGGTCGGAGAGCGGCTTGCCCTGCACCATCTCCATCACCAACCAGGGCTGGTCGGCGACCCCGTCGGCGGTGTCCTCGTCGGCCTGGCCGAAGTCGAAGACCGTCGCGATCGAGGCGTGGTGCAGCGAGGCGGCGTGCCGGGCCTCGGTGGCGAACCGGCTGCGGAACGAGTCGTCGCCGGCCAGCTCGCGCTTGAGCAGCTTGACCGCGACCGTGCGGTCGAGGTTGGTGTCCGTGGCCGACCACACCTCGCCCATGCCGCCGGTCGCGACCAGTCGGTCGAGCCGGTAGCGGCGGGAGGGGTCGGCGAACCGCTGGGTCGCCCGGGTGGGGTCGGTGGGATCGCTGGGGGTCATCGCAGCACTGCCTCCATCACAGCCTTGGCGATCGGTGCGGCGAGGCCGCTGCCCGAGATGGCGTCCCGGGCGACGCCGGCGTCCTCGACGAGCACGGCGACGGCGACCTGGGGGTTGTCGGCCGGCGCGAACGAGACGAACCACGCGTACGGCGGTCGGTTCGGCGCGCTCTGCGCGGTGCCGGTCTTGCCGGCCACGGAGACGCCTGGGATCTGGGCGGTCGTGCCGGTGCCGTTCTGCACCACGCCGACCATCATCTGGGTGAGGTCGCGCGCCACGGACGGGCTCACGGCGTCGGCGCGCAGCGCGGTCGGGTCGGTGGTGGAGAGCACCTCGAAGTCGGGTGAGGTGATCGTGTCCACGAGGTAGGGCTTCATCACCGTGCCGCCGTTGGCGATGCCCGCGGTGACCAGGGCCATCTGCAGCGGGGTGGTCGCGACGTCGAACTGGCCGATCGCCGACAACGCGGTCTGCGGCGGATCGGCGTTGCGGGGGAAGCGGCTCGGGGCCTGGTTCTCGAGCTCGTCGAGGTAGGTCTCGCCGAAGCCGAACTTCTCGGCCTGGTCGGCCAGCGCGTCGGCGCCGAGCTGCAGGCCGAGCCAGCCGAAGGCGACGTTGCAGCTGACCGCGAGCGCCTGGGTCAGGGTGATCTGGTCGCCGCCGCAGGACGACCCGTTCTCGTTGATCAGCGGGGTGTCGGTCTGGGGGAGGTCGAGCGTCGTGCCCCCCGGCACGGCCGAGTCGGGGGTGTACTGCCCCGAGGACAGCGCGGCCGACGCGGTGACCAGCTTGAACACCGACCCGGGCGGATAGGTCTCCTGGATCGCCCGGTTGGTCAGCGGGTTGGAGTCCTGGCCGATCAGGCGGTCGTAGCGCCGCTGGACCTTGGTGAGGTCGTGGCTGGCCAGCAGGTTCGGGTCGTAGGTCGGGTTCGAGACCATCGCCAAGATCTTGCCCGTGCTCGGCTCGAGGGCGACGACGGCGCCGCTGGTGTCGGCACCGAGGGCGCGGATGCCCGTCCACGCCGCCTGCTGGGCGCGTGCGTTCACCGTGAGGGTCACCGAGCCGCCCTGCGGCTCCGCGGAGTCGAGCAGGTCGACGACCTGGCGCACGAAGAAGCGCGGGTCGTCGCCGGAGAGCACCTGGTTCTGGGTCTGCTCGAGCTGGGTGCGCGAGTAGTAGTTGAAGTAGCCGGTGAGCGGGGCGTACTGCGCCCCGGCCGGGTAGGTCCGCTGGAACTCGTAGCGGTCGCCGCTCTTGCGGCTGGTCGCGACCGGGCGACGACCGACCAGGATCGAGCCGCGGTCCTGCGAGAAGGCGGCGTCCTGCACGCGGCGGTTGCCCGGCTTCGCGTTCAGGTCCTCGGCGGCGACGTACTGCAGCCAGGTCGCGTTGGCGAGCAGGGCGACGAAGAGCAGCAGCGCGAAGACCGCCATCGTCCGGATCGGCTTGTTCACCGCAGCTTCACCACCTGGGTCGAGTCGTCGTCGTCCGGGGCCTCGATCGCCGGCGGCGGCCTGCGGGCCTGGTCGGAGATGCGGAGCAGCAACGCCACGATCGCCCAGTTCGCCACCAGCGACGACCCGCCGTACGACAGGAACGGGGTGGTCAGGCCGGTGAGCGGGATCAGCCGGGTGACGCCGCCGACCACGACGAAGACCTGGATGGCGACGATCAGCGCCAGCCCGCTGGCGACCAGCTTGCCGTAGGCGTCGCGGCAGATCAGGGCCACCCGCAGGCCGCGCTCGACGATCAGGCCGTAGAGCAGGAGCACCGCAATCAGCCCGGTCAGGCCGAGCTCCTCGCCGAGGGTGGAGACGATGAAGTCGGAGTAGGCGAACGGGACGCTGTCGGGGTCGCCGCCGCCGAGACCCTTGCCCACCAGGCCTCCCCAGGCCATGCCGTAGAGCGCCTGCACGATCTGGAAGCCGGCGCCGTCGGCGTCGGAGAAAGGGTCTAGCCAGATGGTCACGCGCGACTGCACGTGGCCGAAGAGCAGGTAGGCCATCGTCGCGCCGCCGGCGAACATCGCGGTGCCGACCACGATCCACCCCGGGCGCTCGGTGGCGATGTAGAGCATCACCAGGAAGAGCCCGAAGAACAGCAGCGACGAGCCGAGGTCGCGCTGGCGCACCAGGATCGCCAGGCTGACCAGCCACATGGCGAGGATCGGGCCGAGGTCGCGGCCACGGGGGAGGTCGACGAAGAGCACGCGGCGGCCGGCCAGGGCCAGCGCGTCGCGGTGCACCACGAGGTAGCCGGCGAAGGCGAGCACGAGCAGCACCTTGGCGACCTCGCCGGGCTGGAAGCTGAACGGGCCGATGCCGATCCAGATCCGGGCGCCGTTGATCTCGCGGCCGAGCACCGGCAGCGAGGGCAGCAGCAGGAGCACGAGGGCGACCAGGCCCATCGTGTAGGTGTAGGGCTGCAGCATCCGGTGGTCGCGCAGCAGCACGAGGATGCCGATGAAGAGCACCACGCCCAGCGTCATCCAGATCAGCTGGTCGGCGGCGTGCACGTCACCGGTCTCGGGGTCGGCCGCCAGCTTTGCCAGGTCGACCCGCTTGATCAGCGCGAGACCGAGGCCGTTGAGCGCGCTGACCACGGGCAGCAGCACCGGATCGGCGTACGGCGCGACGAGCCGCACCGTCACGTGGGCGGCGACGACGAGCACGAGCAGCCAGCCGCCGTAGCCGACGATGTCGGTCGGCACCTCCCCCTGCACGCCGAGACCGACCGCCGCGTAGGCGCCGATGCCGACGACGAGGCTGAGCACGAGCAGGAACAGCTCGGCCAGGCCCCGCTGGCGGTGCACGAACTCGCCGACCGAGGAACCGACGCTGCTGATCGCGTTGGCGCTCACCCGGTCACCCCTGTTCGCAGTCGGGGGCCAGCGGGGAGGGGACCTCCGGGACGGACGGGGTCGGCGTGGGGCTGGCCGCGGCACCCACGGTCGGCTGCGGGGCGGGGCTGAGGCTCACGCCCGGGATCAGCTCCGGGCAGCTGACGAGGTCCGAGAGGCGGCTGACGAGGGCGCGGGCGTCGCCCAGGCTGCCGGCCTCGATGCCGTCGCGGACCTCGGCCGAGCTGTAGCCCGGGAGGGTGTCCAGCTGGAGCCCGGAGCGCTCCTCGACGCTGCTCAGGTCCAGGCCCGGCACGGTCGCGTCGATCCCGCGGAAGATCGCGACCTCGTCGTCGTCGGCGGCGACGTAGAACTGGGACTGGCTCCAGGTCCACGCGGCGTACCCGCAGACCGCGAGCAGCACGAGGGCGACCAGCAGCACCACGGCTGACCGCAGCCGCCAGAGCCGGGGGCGGGGGCGGGGGGCGTAGCGCAGCTCCTCGGGGTCGACCGGTTCGGCCGCCCGGGGGGCGGTGGCGGCCATGCCGCCGCCGGACGGGTCGGGGGTGTCGTCGCGGATCGCCTCGAGCTCGCCGGTGTCGCCGGAGCGGTGGGCGCGGAACCCCCGGGCGCCCTTCAGTCGAGGCTGGTCGGCGGCGGCGCCGACGATCATCGGGCCGGTCGACGCGGCGGCGTACGTCGCGTCGTCGTCGAGCGGTCGGGCGTCCTCGTCGACGACGTCGGCGACCACCACGGTGACGTTGTCGCTGCTGCCGGCCTCCAGGGCCTCGCGCACCAGCTCGACGGCGACGAAGTCGAGGCTGCCCGAGCCGAGGATGTCGGCGAGGTCGGCGTCGGCCAGCACCCCGCAGCAGCCGTCGGAGCACAGCAGCAGCCGGTCGCCGACGGCGAGGTCGACGGTGAACAGGTCGGGGTCGACCTCGTGCACGGCGTCGATGGCCTTGAGGATCAGGTTGCGGTGCGGGTGGGTGCGGGCCTCGGCGTCGGTGATCCGGCCCTCGTCGACCAGGCCCTGCACGAAGGTGTGGTCCTTGGTCAGCTGGGTGAGCTCGCCGCCGCGCAGGAGGTAGGCCCGGGAGTCGCCGACGTGCCCGACGCCGATCCGGGCGCCGTCGAAGAGCGCGAGGGTCGCGGTGGTGCTGGTGCCCTCGACCGAGCGGTCCTGCTCGACGAGCTCGGCGATCTTGTCGTGGGCTCGGTGCAGGGCGCCGGCGACGGCCTCGAGCACGTCGCCGGGGGCGCGCTCGTCGAGACGGCGCAGCGCTGCCACGGCGGTCGAGCTGGCCAGGTCGCCTCGGGCGGAGCCGCCCACGCCGTCGGCGACGGCGAGCAGGTGCGGCCCGGCGTACCCGGAGTCCTGGTTGTCCTTGCGCACGCGCCCGACGTCGGAGAGCGCCGTGTAGCGGAGTCCCAGCCTCATCCGATGCCTACTTCCTCAGCTCGAGGACGGTCTTGCCGGTGCGCACCTGGGTGCCGATCTGGATCGAGGTGGGGGTGGTGATGCGCTGGGTGTTGACGTAGGTGCCGTTGGTGGAGCCGAGGTCCTCGACGAACCACTGGTCCCCGCTCAGGCCGATCCGGGCGTGCCGGGTCGACACGTAGTCGTCGTCGAGCCGGATCGCGGCGTCGCTGCCGCGCCCGATCAGCAGGGGCGCCAGGTCGCAGGAGATCTTCTCACCCTCGTTGCCGCCCTCGACGATCAGCACGTGCGTCGGCGCCCCCCGCTTCCTCGCCGGCTTGGGCGCCTTCTTGGCCTGCCGGGCGCGGTCGCGCTCGGCGCGACGGTCCAGCGGTCGCCCGGCGGTGGGGATGCGGGCGCCGAACATGTCCGAGCGCACGACCGAGATGGCCGAGAGCACGAAGATCCACAGGATGGCCAGGTAGGCGAACTTGATGAGGACCAGGGTGAGCTCGCTCATCGGCGGTCCTCCCGTCGTACGACGCGCAGCACCAGGGTGGTGTTGCCGATCTGCACCTCGGAGCCGTCCAGCAGCCGGGTGCGCGAGCTGCGCTGCCCGTCGACCAGCATGCCGTTGGTGGAGCCGAGGTCGACGACGTGCACGTCGGGGGTGGAGCCGCCCGAGGACCCCTCGGCGACCCGGAACTCGATGTGCCGCCGTGAGATCGACGGGTCGTTGATCCGCAGGTCGGCGTCGCTGCCCCGGCCGACGACCAGGCCGGGCTCGGCCAGGGGGTGCTGGGCGCCGTTGACCTCGAGCACCAGGGTCGCCTGCCGCCGGCGGCCTTCGTCGGCACCCGCGCGGCTGCTCACGCTCGCCGCGGCCTTGCTGCGCACCTTGAACCGGCCGGTGCCGAGCCGCTCGTCGAGCTCGAACTCGATCGAGACCGGGCCGGCGAAGACGTAGCGCTGCTCCTCCGCGTGCTCCTGCAGCATCTCGGTCAGCTCCGCGGTCAGCGCCTGCTGGTAGGGCTGGAGCCGCTCGTGGTCGCTGTCGGAGAGGCTCACCACGAACGTGTTCGGCACCAGGCGTCGGTCGCGGGAGAGGGCCTGGGACGCGGAGTCGACCTCGCGCTGGAGAGCGGCTGCGAGCTCGACCGGCTGGACGGCGGAGCGGAAGGCACGGGCGAACGTGCCGGCCACCATCTCCTCCAGCCGGTTCTCGAAGCGCTGCAGCACACCCACGCGGTCGGTCCTCCATTCACGGCTCGTCAGGACGGGTCGGACGCCGTCCGGGCACGCGCCCGGACACAGTCGGCCTAAGTCTGTGCATGCTAGCGGCCTGCGCTGTCAGCGCCCCGCCGCGGTCCGGGTGACGGTCAGGCCCCGGTTGGGCGGTCCCGCCGGGCTGGGATACGCTGCGCTGGCTACTTGCGCGAGTGGCGGAATAGGCAGACGCGCACGGTTCAGGTCCGTGTGCCCGAAAGGGCGTGGGGGTTCAACTCCCCCCTCGCGCACCGAAAGCCGGGAGATGTCCCGGATCCGGGAACCGGACGACTGGGAGACTGGTCGCCCGGTCTCCGTCGTTCCCAGGACAACCAGACGTCAGGGCCCCGCCTGGCACCGGAGCCCCTCGGCGGCAACCACGAGGTCGGCGATCAGGTCCTCGCCGTCGCGTTGCCGACCAGCGCGAGCTGGGGGAGGTCGCCGGTGAGCTCGACCCCGACAGGGCCACCGCCACAACCGAGCCGGCCGGCGCGGTCTCCGGGAGGTCTTGGCGGGGTAGGAAAATGCGGTGATGCTCGCCTCCACCCGTCTCCGCGCCCGACTCCGGGACCCGATCTTCTGGGCCGACGCCATCCAGCTGCTGAAGACCGTCCTCGCCAGCGTCGTGGCCTGGTTGGTCGCCGTCAAGGTGTTCCACCTGCCGCAGTCCTTCCTGGCCCCGTGGGCGGCGCTGCTGGTCGTGCACGCGACGGTCTACCGCACCTTCTCCCAGGGCGCGCGCCAGGTCGGCGCCACCGTGGTCGGCGTGGTGCTCGCCTGGGCGGTGGGCACTGCGCTGGGCCTGTCCCCGCTGACCGTGGGCCTCGCGCTCGCCGTCGCGCTCGCGGTCGGGGCGGTGCCGTGGTTCGAGGGGGAGTCCACGACCGCGGCCGCCACCGCCCTGATCGTGCTCACGACCGGCTTCTCCGACCAGGACTCGATGCTGCTCTCCCGCCTGTTCGACACCGCCATCGGCGTCGTGGTCGGGCTGCTGGTCAACCTGGCGGTGTGGCCGCCGCTGCGCCGACGTACGGCGATCCAGGCGGTGGACCGCATCGACGGCCGGATCGGCGAGCTGCTGGTCGACATGGGCGTCGGCGTGCGTGAGGGCTGCAGCGAGGACGTCGCCGAGGAGTGGGTCGACCGCACTCGCGGCCTCGACCACGAGCTCGACAGCGCCTGGGGGCTGGTGCGCCAGGCCCGGGAGAGCGCCTGGATGAACCCCCGCCGGTCCGCACGCGAGGTGCGCGACCCGCAGCGCTGGTTCGCGCTGCTGCGCCGCATGGAGCAGGCCGTCGCCGAGGGACGCAGCCTGGCCGGGACCCTGGGACAGAGCGCAGCGGACGTCCGCGACTGGCACCCGGAGTTCCGGACGGCGTACGCCGCGGCGCTCGAGGAGGCCGGCGAGGCCGTCTGCGCGGCGTCGCACCCGGGGGTGCTGGAGGCGCGGCGCAGCCTCGACGCGGTGGTCGACACGTGGTCGGAGCGCGAGATCGGCCGAGGCCTCTGGCCCGAGTACGGCGGGGTCCTGGTCAACCTGCGCAACGTGCTGGTGGCGATGGCGGACGTCGCGGAGGCCAACCCGCTCGGTCGGCCACCCCTGCCGTTCCAGCGCCGGCCGGGCGGGACCGGGGGGCCGGACGTGACGAGCGGCACGGCGCGCGCGGCGGACCTGCACTAGCCTGCGGCGCACGCCGCCCGGCGTGCCGACCGTCTCCGCACCACCCGACACCCGCAGGAGCCCCGCATGGCCCACCTGGTCACCGACAACGTCGCCCCCAAGATCGAGGAGTCGATCCACGTCGACGCCTCCCCGGCGCGGGTGTGGGAGCTGGTCTCCGACCTGAGCAACATGGGTCGCTGGAGCCCCCAGTGCTGGAAGACCTTCGTGCGCGGCGGGGAGACCAGGCTCGGTGCCACGGCGGTCAACGTCAACAAGCGTGGCCTGCTCGTGTGGCCGACGCGGAGCCGGGTCGTCGCCTTCCGCGCCGAGCGCGAGATCGCCTTCACGATCCTGGACAACCAGACGACCTGGTCCTACCTGCTGGAGCCCCAGGACGGCGGCACGCAGGTCACCGCGGGCCGCGACGCGTCGAAGGGCACGACGAAGATCTCGCACGTGCTCGTGGAGAAGGTGCTCGGTGGCCACGACGACTTCACCGCCGAGCTGCACGCCGGCCTGCGCACGACCCTGGGCAAGATCAAGGCCGAGGCCGAGGCTCGTCGCTGAGGGCTAGGTTCGACCGCATGGCGACACCCATCCTGCTCGAGCTCGACCTCTCCCGAGGGCTGCTGGACAGCCCGCCCGAGCAGCCGCTCGCGGCGTGGCGGGCGCGGGACACCCCCGTGCTGTCCCGCGCCGTGCGCCGGCTGCGCGAGGCCGCGCGCTCGTCGTCGGTGGGGGGCCTCGTCGCCCTGCTCGGCGAGGGCGGCCTCAGCCACGCCCAGGCCGAGGAGCTCGGCGCCGCGGTGGAGGCGTTCGGCGACGCCGGCAAGCCGACCGTGTGCTTCGCCACGGCGTACGGCGAGAACTCCAACGGAACGGCCGCCTATCTCCTGGCCAGCCACTTCGACCAGGTGTGGGTGCAGCCCTCGGGCGGCGTCGGCCTGCTCGGCGTCGCCCTCACCGGTCAGTTCGCCCGGGAGGCGCTGGACCGGCTCGGGCTCGAGCCGCAGGTGCGCGCGCGGCACGAGTACAAGAACGCCCCCGACACGGCGCTGCGCTCGAGCATGAGCCAGGCCCAGCGCGAGTCCTACCAGCGCCTCGCCGACTCGCTCGTCGAGCAGCTGTGCGCCACTGTCGCCCGCCGCCGCGACCTCGAGCCCGACGCGGTCCGCTCCGCCGTCGAGCAGGCGCCGCTGACCGCGGCGGACGCCCAGCGGCTCGGGCTGGTCGACCACCTCGGCTACCGCGACCAGGCGTACGCCGCCGTGCGCGAGGCGATCGGCGGCAGCGCCGACACCGCGGTCGAGCTGCGCTACCTGCACCGCTGGTCGCCCCCGACGGCGCAGCAGGTCGGCGCCCAGCTGCGCCGCGAGCTCCCCCGCCGGGTGGCCCGCACGCTCGTGCGGGCCGGCGGGCGTCGACGGCCGAGCACCGTCGCCGTCGTCGGCGTCGAGGGCGGCATCGTCACTGGCCGCGGTGGCGGCTCCCCGCTCGGCGGCGCGAACGTCGGCTCCGACCGGGTCTGCTCGGCGCTGCGCCAGGCCGGCGCGGACGACGACGTCGCCGCGGTCGTGCTGCGGGTGGTGAGCCCGGGCGGCTCCTACACCGCCTCCGACGCCGTCCACCGCGAGGTGGGCCGCCTCACCGCGGCCGGCACTCCCGTCGTCGCCTCGATGGGCAGCGTCGCGGCCTCCGGCGGCTACTTCGTGGCGATGGGGGCCGACGAGGTCCTCGCCCTGCCCGGCACCCTGACCGGCTCGATCGGCGTCTTCGCCGGCAAGCTCGTGCTCACCCGCGCCCTGGAGTCGGTGGGTGTGCGTTCCGAGACCGTGCAGACCGGACCGCAGGCGGCGATGTGGTCGTCGCTGCACCGCTTCGACGACGCCCAGCTCGCGCGGCTGGACGCCTGGCTCGACGAGGTCTACGCCGACTTCGTGGCCAAGGCCGCCGCCGGTCGGGGCATGGACGCCGACGCGCTCGAGCCGCTCGCCCGCGGGCGGGTGTGGACGGGCGCCGACGCTCTCGAGCACGGCCTCGTCGACCGGCTCGGCGGCCTGGAGGAGGCGGTCTCCCGCGCCGCCGCGCTCGCCGGCCGCGCGCGCGAGGACGTCCGCGCGGTGCGCTACCCCGACGTGCCCCCGCTCGCCCGGCTGGTGCCGGCGACCAGCAGCGAGTCCCCGCACGCCAGCTTGCGCCTCTCCCTGCCCGGCGACGGGCTTGCGGGGATCGCCGAGCTGGCCGCCTCCCCCGAGCGGCTGCTCGCGGAGCTCGCCGCGGCGACCGGGCTCAGCGCGGGCCTCACCGGCGGGGCCCTGCGGGCGTACTAGCCTCACGCCATGCGCAGCCCGTTGTTCGACGCCCAGAACCTGGAGAACGAGCAGGGCGACCGGTTCGGGCTGCAGAACCCGCAGATGCTGCGGGTGTCGTTGGGGCCGGACGTCCTGGCGATCAAGGGCGCGATGGTCGCCTACCAGGGCCGGATCGAGTTCCTGCACGAGAAGTCCGGCATGGGCCGGATGCTCAAGAAGATCGTCACCGCCGAGGACCTCCCGCTCATGCGGGTCACCGGCGACGGGGAGGTCTTCTTCGCCTCCGCGGCGGGCTTCGTCTACCTGCTGCAGCTCGAGGGCGACGGCATCAGCGTCAACGGCCGCAACCTGCTCGCCTTCGACGCCTCGTTGGAGTGGGACATCACGCGGGTCAAGGGCGCCGGGATCATGGCCGGCGGCCTGTTCAACACCGTGCTCGGCGGCTCCGGCCAGGTGGCGGTGCACAGCGTGGGCAGCCCGGTCGTCCTCGACTGCTCGCAGCAGCCGACGTACGTCGACGTGCAGGCCGCGGTCGCGTGGTCCTCGCACCTCCAGCCCCAGGTCGTCAGCTCGATGAAGATGCGCTCGATGCTGCGCGGCGGGTCCGGCGAGGCCTTCCAGTACGCCTTCCACGGCCCCGGCTTCGTGGTCGTGCAGCCCTCGGAGTGGGCACCGGTCACCCAGGGCCAGAACGGCGGAGGCAGCGGTGGCCTCATCGGCAACCTCTTCGACGGCTAGGTCGGCCAGGTCCGCCCGGCGGGGTGCGCTCGCCGTCACCGCGACCCTGCTGCTCGCCCCGGCCCTCGCCGGCTGCACCGGCGGGGGGAGCGAGGAGCTCGACGCCGCCCAGGTGCAGGCGGACCGGTTGGCCCGCGGGCTCGGCAAGGGCGACCTCGCCGCGGTGCGCTTCACCGACCTCGCTGGCGCCGGCGTGACCCAGACGCTCGAGGACACGGTGGGCGAGCTCGCCGACGAGCCCGTGGTCGTCCGGGCCGCACCGGTCGCACGCGACGACGCCGACCCCACCCGCGCCACGACCCGCCTCAGCTGGCGCTGGCAGCTCGGCGACACCCCCTGGCGCTACGCCACCCGCGCCACCCTGCGGCAGCAGCCGGGCGGCGGTTGGGGGGTCGTCTGGTCGCCGGAGCTGGTGCACCCCGGCCTGGTCGACGGCGAGTCGCTGGAGACGGCCACCCTGACGGCCCGGCGGGGCGACGTGCTCGGCGCGGGCGGCACCCCGCTGGTCACCGAGCGCGACGTCGTGCGCTTCGGCATCGACAAGACCGAGGTGCCCGGCAGCGCGGTCGCCGTGCGCAGCGCGAAGCGGCTGGCCCGGGTCGTCGACGTCGACCCCACGCCGTACGCCGAGAGCGTCCGGGCCGCGGGCGACCAGGCCTTCGTCGAGGCGATCACCCTGCGCAGCCAGGACGCCCGGAAGATCCCCGACGCCGACCTCGACTTCCCGGGTGCCTCCGCGATCGGCACCACCCGCTCGCTCGCACCGACCGCCGAGTTCGCCGCACCGATCCTGGGGCGGGTCGGGGACGCCACGGCCGAGATGATCGCCGACTCCGACGGCGAGCTCGCGGTCGGCGACGTCGTCGGGGTCTCGGGCCTCGAGGCGCGCTACGAGGACCGGCTGGCCGGCACCGACGGCGTCGAGGTGCGCGCGGTCTCGGTCGACGGCAACGTCCGCCCGTTGTTCGACGTGGAACCGGCCGACGGCACGCCGCTGGCCACCAGCCTCTCGCTGCCGATGCAGCGCCGCGCCGAGAGGGTGCTCGGGTCCGTGCCCGACGACACCGCCAGCGCGCTCGTGGCGCTGCGCCCCTCCACGGGGGACGTCCTGGCCGCCGCCAGCGGGGCCGGGTCGGGCGGGCTGAACACCGCGACCTTCGGCCAGTTCGCGCCGGGGTCCACCTTCAAGATCGTGAGCGCCCTCGCCCTGCTGCGCTCGGGGCTCTCGCCCACCAGCAAGGTCGCCTGCCCGGCGTCGACGGTCGTCGACGGCAAGCGATTCACCAACTACGACGACTACCCCTCCGACGGCCTGGGGCGGATCACGCTGACCACCGCCCTGGCCAACAGCTGCAACACCGCGTTCGTCGGGCAGCGCGACCGGATCGACGACGGCGTCCTGCCCGACGCGGCCGCTGCCCTCGGTCTCGGCGTGGACCGGGACCTGGGCTACCCGGTCTACCTCGGCCAGGTGCCGGGCCCGGCGTCGGAGACCGAGGCCGCCGCCGACCTGATCGGCCAGGGTCGGGTGCTCGCCGCCCCCGTGACGATGGCGGCGGTGATCGGCTCGGCGCAGGCCGGTCGGGCCGTGCTTCCGCGCCTCGTGCTCGACGGCGAGGCGCCCGAGGCCGACCCGGCCGACCCGCTGACGCCCCAGGAGGCCCGGGCCCTGCGCACGATGCTCGGTGCGGTGGTCGAGCGCGGGTCGGGACGGCTGCTCGCGCCGTACGGCGTCGACGGCGCCAAGACCGGCACCGCGGAGTACGGCGCCCCCGGGGCGGGCGGCGACCTCGCGACGCACGCGTGGATGGTGGCCACCCGGGGCGACCTCGCGGTCTGCGCGTTCGTGGGGACCGGCGACTCCGGCTCCGGCACGGCCGGGCCCCTGCTCGTCGACTTCCTGCGCTGAGGCTCCGGGCGGGACGGCTCAGGAGACGGGGGCCTCCCGGCGGGTCGCGGCGGCGTACCCCACGGCGGTAGCGACGTAGCCGGCCGCCAGCACCACCAGCACCGGCAGCGACACCCCGCTGGTGGGCAGCACCAGCGCGGCCGCGCCGGCCGCGGCCACGAAGGCCAGGTTGAAGATCACGTCGTACAGCACGAACACCCGGCCGCGGAAGTCGTCGTCGACCTGGGTCTGCACGACGGTGTCGACGCTGATCTTCACGCCCTGCGAGACCACGCCGAGCACGAAGGACGCCGCGAGGATCGCCGGCACCGTGTAGAGGGCGGTCGGGAAGAGCTGCACGGCCGCCGCCACCACGAGCAGGGTCAGCACCCAGCCCCGGGTGCCGAGCCGGGCCACCGACGGCGGGGTGAGCAGCGCGGCGGAGACGAAGCCGAGCCCCGAGACGAGCACGGCGAGGCTGAGGCCGGCGAAGGCGGCGTCGATCGCGGCGGGGCCGTAGAAGTAGTTGCGGTAGAGCAGGATCACCGCGACCGTGGAGATGCCGTAGAAGAAGCGGTGCGCCCCGATCGTGGCCAGGGCGTACGCCGCCTCCCGCCGCTGCCCGAGGTGCTCCAGCGCCCCGGCCAGGCCCCGCAGCACCGAGGCCAGCGCGGCGCGCAACCCGGGTCGTGCCGGGTCGTGGTCCGGGCCGAGCAGGTGCAGCGGCATCCGCAACGCCGAGAGGGCGGCGACGACGTACAGCCCGGCGGTGACGACCAGGACGGTCGGCTCGGAGCCGGTCAGCAGCTGCATGCCGGACCCGGTGGCGAGGCCGACCAGGAACGACGCCGTGCCCGCGGTCGGGGTCAGCGCGTTGGCCGTGACGAGGTCGTCGCGGTCGACCACGTGCGGCAACGCGGCGGAGAGCCCGGCGAGCAGGAACCGGTCCACCGAGAGCGCCAGCAGCACGAGGAGCAGCAGCAGGTTCGGCTCCACCCCGCGCGCCGTGCCGAGGGCGAGCAGCAGGAGCAGCGGCGAGCGACCGACGTTGGCCCACACCATCACCTGCCGGCGCGGCCACCGGTCGAGGAAGACGCCGACGAAGGGACCGAGCACGCTGAAGGGCAGGAGCACGACGGCGAACGCGCCGGCCAGCGCCGCGGCGTTCGGCGCGCGCTCGGGCGAGAACACGAGGAACGAGGCGATCGCGGCCTGGAAGGCGCCGTCGGAGAACTGGCTGAGACACCTCACCGTCAGCAGCTGGCGGAAGTGCCGTCCACGGAGCAGGTGCCTCAGCTGGTGCCAGGCCGTCACGCCTGCCGGCCCGAGAGAAGGACCCGAGGGAGGGGGAGCGTCAGCGCTCGACCTCTCCCCGGATGAACGCTTCGACCGAGGCGCGTCCCTCGTCGTCGGCACGCTGCACCGGCGGGGACTTCATCAGGTACGACGACGCCGAGAGCAGCGCGCCACCGATACCGCGGTCCTGGGCGATCTTGGCCGCGCGGATGGCGTCGATGATGATGCCGGCGCTGTTCGGCGAGTCCCAGACCTCGAGCTTGTACTCCAGGTTCAGCGGCACGTCGCCGAAGGCGCGACCTTCGAGACGCACGTAGGCCCACTTGCGGTCGTCGAGCCAGGCGACGTAGTCGGAGGGGCCGATGTGCACGTTGCGGCTGTCGATCCTGTCGGCGAGCTCGCCGGTGAGGTTCGAGGTCACCGCCTGGGTCTTGGAGGTCTTCTTGGACTCCAGGCGCTCGCGCTCGAGCATGTTCTTGAAGTCCATGTTGCCGCCCACGTTGAGCTGGTAGGTGCGGTCCAGCGCGACGCCGCGGTCCTCGAAGAGCTTGGCCATCACGCGGTGGGTGATGGTGGCGCCGACCTGGGACTTGATGTCGTCGCCGATGATCGGCACGCCGGCGTCCTCGAACTTCTTGGCCCACTCGGGGTCCGACGCGATGAAGACGGGCAGGGCGTTGACGAAGGCCACGCCCGCGTCGATCGCGCACTGCGCGTAGAACTTGTCGGCCTCCTCGGAGCCCACGGGCAGGTAGGAGACGAGCACGTCGGCGCCGGACTCCTGGAGGGCCCGCACGACGTCGACCGGCTCGGCGCCGGACTCCTCGATGGTCTGGCGGTAGTACTTGCCCAGACCGTCGAGGGTGTGGCCGCGCTGCACCTCGATGCCGAGGGTGGGGACGTCGGCGATCTTGATGGTGTTGTTCTCCGAGGCGTTGGTGGCCTCGGAGAGGTCCTTGCCGACCTTCTTGTCGTCGACGTCGAACGCGGCGACGAACTCGACGTCGCGCACGTGGTAGTCACCGAACTCGACGTGCATGAGCCCGGGGACGGTCGTCGACGCGTCCGCGTCCTTGTAGTACTCCACGCCCTGGATCAGGGAGGTGGCGCAGTTGCCCACGCCGACGATGGCTACGCGTACCGAGCCCATGGTCTTCCTTCTTTCGTTCTGTTCAGTGAGGTGTGTCGCCGCCGGGGATCGGTGGCGTGTGGTGCTGGGGGTGGTGCCCGTCAGGGATGGGTGGTCGCCGTGGGACCCGGGGGGTCGCCGCGCTCGCGGGAGATCAGGTCGGAGAGCCACCGCATCTCACGCTCGACCGACTCCGCACCGTGGCGCTGCAGCTCGGTGGCGTAGGAGTCGACCTCGCGCTGGGTGCGCTCGAGCTCGTTCTGCACCCGTTGCAGCCGCTCCTGGAGGCGGGTGCGCCGGCCTTCGAGGATGCGCAGGCGGATCTCCATGTCGGTGCGGCTGAAGAAGGCGAAGCGGATGTCGAAGTCCTCGTCCTCCCACGCCGCCGGTCCCGCCTCGGACATCAACCGGGTGAACTCCACCCGTCCGGTCTCGGTGACCTGGTAGACGATCCGCTGACGCCGCCCGATGGGGGCGGCGGCGGTGGGCACCGCGGTGAGGGCGACGGTCGGGAACTGCGTCGGCGCGGACTCGGCGATGAGTCCCTGGCGCAGCATCTTCTTCAGGGCCGGGTACAGCGAGCCGTACGACAGCACCCGGCGCCACCCGAGCATGACGTTGAGCCGCTTGCGCAGCTCGTAGCCGTGCATGGGGTCCTCGTGCAGCAGACCGAGGACGGCGAGCTCGAGCGATCCGGACTGTCGGGCCATGGATGCACCTCCTCGGGGCCTGGTAGGAACGTCGTTCGTATCGGGCCAATGTATCGAACCGATATAACGATCGCACGTTCCGTCCGTCACTGTTTACGTGGTGCCGTACCGGTCGGCCCCGCCCGGCGGCCATACTGGTGCGGTGAGTGGACAGCGACCGCCGGGCAAGAACACGGGCCGGAGCACGGCCGACTCCTCCTCGGCCGGAGGCTCGAGGGCCAGGCGCAGCCTCCCGCGCCGGATCCTGCGCGGGGTGCTCCTGATCGGCCTCCTCGGCCTGGTGAGCGGCATCGCGGTCTTCCTGTTCATCTACAGCACGACCGACGTGCCCGAGCCGAACGCGGACTTCCAGACCCAGACGACGTACGTCTACTACACCGGGAGCGACAAGCCGCTCGGCCAGTTCGCCACGCAGAACCGTGAGTCGATCCCGCTCGGCCAGGTGCCGCAGCACGTGCAGGACGCCGTCACCGCCGCGGAGGACCGCACCTTCTACACCAACAAGGGCATCGACCCCAAGGGCATCATCCGGGCCGCCTTCAGCAACGCCAGCGGCGGCTCGACCCAGGGCGCCTCGACCATCACGCAGCAGTACGTGAAGGTGCTGTACCTCACCCAGGAGCGCACCCTGACCCGCAAGGTCAAGGAGGCGTTCCTGTCGCTGAAGCTCCAGCAGCAGGTGTCCAAGCAGGAGATCCTCCAGGGCTACCTCAACACCATCTACTTCGGTCGCGGGGCGTACGGCATCGAGGCCGGCTCGCAGGCCTACTTCGACAAGCCCGCCAAGAAGCTGACCGTCGCCGAGGGCGCCGTCCTCGCCGCCGTGCTCAACTCGCCGGGCAACCTCGACCCCGACGGCGAGGAGTCCCGCGCGGCCCTGCAGGAGCGCTACGACTACGTCGTCCGCGGCATGGTCGACACGGGCGCGATCGATGCCTCCACCGGCGACTCGCTGATCGGCACGCTGCCGAACTTCCCGAAGATCAAGAGCCGCGACCAGTACGGCGGCCAGCGCGGCTTCGCGCTCACCCTGGTGCGCCAGGAGCTGCGGGCCGAGGGGTTCAGCGACCAGGAGATCGACGGTGGCGGCCTGCGGGTGCAGACGACGCTGACCCGCAACGCGATGGGCGCCACCCGCGCCGGTATGGCGGCGCAGCGGCCGGACGGCTTCGGCAAGAACCTGCACGCCGCCGTCGCCACGGTGCAGCCCGGCAGCGGCGCGTTGCGCGGGTTCTTCGCGGGGCAGGGCTACCTGCAGAGCCAGATCAACTGGAGCACCACCGGGGGCTCGCCGGGCTCGTCGTTCAAGCCCTTCGCCCTTGCGGCGGGGCTGAAGGAGGGCTTCAGCCTCAAGGACACGATGCAGGGGAACTCGCCGTACGTCCTGGCCGACGGCTCCGACGTCGTCAACGAGGGGCCGGGCGACGGCAACGACTACGGCGAGGCGATCTCCTTGGTCACCGCCACCGAGCAGTCGGTCAACACCGCCTACATCGACCTCACCCTGTCGATGAACAACGGCCCGCAGAAGATCCTCAAGACCGCCACCGCGATGGGCATCCCCCGCGACGCTCCCGGCCTGGAGCCGAACACGGGCATCGCGCTCGGCTCGGCCACGGTCAGCCCGATCGACATGGCCAACGCCTACGCGACGATCGCGAACAAGGGTCGTGCGGCCGACGTGCACGTGCTGCAGGAGGTCACCGACCGCAACGGCAAGGTGCTGTGGACGCACCAACGGGAGACCCGTCAGGTGCTGCGCCCGGCGATCGCCGCCGACGTGAGCTACGCCCTCCAGCAAGTGGTGCAGAACGGCACCGGTGCCGCGGCCCAAGGCCTCGGTCGGCCCGCCGCAGGCAAGACCGGCACCGCGACCAACGGTGACGGCGACGTGTCGTCGTCGTGGTTCGTGGGCTTCACGCCGCAGCTCTCGACCGCCGTGATGTACGTGCGCGGCGACGGCAACGACCAGCTCGACGGATGGCTGCCGTCGTACTTCGGCGCCGACTACCCCGCGCGCACCTGGACCGACGTGATGAGCCGGGAGATGAAGGGCAAGCCCGTCAAGGAGTTCCCGCCCCCGGCCTTCGTCGACGGCGAGCCGCCGTCGGGCTACACCCCGGCGCCGACCGCGACGACCCCGCCACCGTCGACGTACTCGCCTCCGCCGTCGAGCCAGACCCCCTCGCCGACACCGACACCGACGCCGACGCCGACACCCACGCCGACACCCACACCGACGCCCACACCGACGCCCACACCGACGCCCACGCCGACGCCGACACCGACGCCGACACCGAGCCCGAGCCCGAGCGACGGTGGCGGCCTTCCGTTCATCGGCGACGGGAACGGCGGGAACGGGAGCGGCGGCGGCAACGGCGGCGGCAACGGCGGCAACGGCGGCGGTGGAGGCAATAGCGGCAACGGCGGCGGTGGAGGCAATAGCGGCAACGGCGGCGGTGGAGGCAATAGCGGCAACGGCGGCGGTGGCGGCGGCACACCGAGCCGGTCGCCGTAGAGCCGGTCCTCAGCTGACGACGGTGCGGTCGACGCGCGTGGTGGTGAACCGCACCCGCACGTCGACCTCCTCGCCGACGTCCGGCACGCGGGCCCCCGCGGGGACGAAGAGCATCGAGGCCTGCATGTGCGGCGGCTCGGCGAAGAGGCGCTGGCTGCCGTCGACCGTGAACGGGGAGCGGGCCAGGCCCGCCGCGTCGAGCGCACCGCGGGCCACGGTGGCGGCCCGCGACCGGAGCCCGGTGGCCCCGGTCGGCGCCTCGAGGCCGATCCCGTGGGCGGTGCCCCCGGAGACGACCATGATCACGCCGCTTCGGGGTGCGGTGCGGCCGCGGTAGCCGTACACGTCCCCGCGCTCGACCGGGTGCACGTCGAGCACGGTGCTGCGCACCCGCATCGCCTCCCGGTCACCCAGCCACAGGCCGGTGCCGGTGCGGGGACGGAAGGTCAGGTCGGGCCACTCCCGGCGCAGGGTGGCCAGCTCGTCGTCGTCGAGGTGGGAGACCCAGACCTGGCAGCCGCCCAGGCCGGCGGCGACCACGTCGAGCAGGAGCCGGCGCACCTCGTCGAGGTGGGAGCCCTGCTGGAGCGGCAGGTGCAGCGCGACGCCCTCGAAGCGGACTCCGCCCTCGGCCACCAGCCGTCCGGCTGCGCGGAGGTCCCGGGCGTCCAGGCCGTGCCGGAGCATGCTGGTGCGCCGCTCGAGCACCACGCGCGGCGTGCTGCCGTCCGCGCGCAGGGCCCGGAGGTCCTCGAGCCGGGTCACGGTGTGGATCACCCGGTCGGCGAGGTGCGGGTCCTCGAGACCGCCGAGGTCGACGTCGAAGCGGCGCCACGGCGAGAGCACGAGCACCGACCCCGAGAAGCGCGAGGCGAGCTCGGGCACCTCGGCGTACGTGCCGGCCGCGAGGGTGTCCAGGCCGAGCCACTCGGTCTTGCGGGCCAGCCGGGCCAGCCCGAGGCCGTAGCCGTTGCCCTTGCAGACGGGCACCGTCAGCGGCTGACGCTCGACCACCGAGCGCAGGGCGCTGCGCCAGCGGTCGCCGTCGACGTACAGGGTGAGGGGCACGGGATCAGCCTCGCTTGCGCATGTAGACGTCGAAGACCTTGTAGAGGACCGTGCGCAGCGGCAGGTCCCACTCACCGGCGTACTCGACCGCGTCGCCGCCGGTGCCGACCTTGAACCGGATCAGGCCCACGTGGGCGTCGTCCTCGTCGAGGGTCACGGTGATGCCGCGCAGGTCGTAGACGTCGGCGCCGAGGGCGAGCGAGTCGCGGATCATCTGCCACTGCACGGCGTTGGAGGCGCGCACGTCCCGCTTCGCGGTGGAGGAGGCGCCGTAGGAGTACCAGGCGTGGCCGCCCACGCCGACCCAGATGGTCGCGGCGGCGAGCTCGCCCTCGTGGCGGGCGAGGTAGAGGCGGATGCGGTCCGGGTCCTCGGCTCCCAGCGCGCGGGCCATCGCCTCGAAGTAGGCCAGGCCGCGCGGGGTGAAGCCGTCGCGCTGCGCGGTCTCGACGTACTGCTCGTGGAAGGCCGTCAGGTCCCCCGAGCCGGGCTCGAGGGAGCCGCGCTCGACCACGACGCCCTCCTTGGCCGCCTTCTTGATGTTGCGGCGCCACTGCTGGTTCATGCCCGCGAGCACGGCGTCCTCGTCGAGCGGCTGCCCGTCGGCGTCGCGGAGCGGGACCCAGAAGTTGTACTGGGGCTGGCCGGCGCTGAAACCGCCCTCGCTGCCGAGCGGCCGCCAGCCGAGGTCGTGCAGCTGGGAGACGACGGAGGCGCCGGTCGGCTCGCGCGCGGTGGGCGGCACCTGGGTGAGCCGGTCGACGGCGCCGTCGGCGATGCCGTCCTTGATCGCCTGGGCGTCCCACCGCCGGCACACCACGGGCGGCCCCATCCGTACGCCGAACGCACCCTGAGCCTTGAGGTGCTCGCTCATCGGGCCGAGCCAGGAGGCCAGGTCGTCGCTCTCCCAGTCGATGACCGGCCCCTCGGGGAGGTAGGCCAGGTAGCGCTTCACCGCGGGCAGCTGGCGGTAGAGCACCAGGCCGACCCCGACCAGGGTGTCCTCCTCCGCGGTCGTCCCGGCGGTGAACCAGCCGAGCGACTCGTGCCCCCATTCCGGTTTGACCTCGGCCCAGGCCGGGGTCTGCAGGAAGGAGGCGGAGCGGCGCGCGGCCACGAAGGCGCGGTGCTGCTCGGCGGTGATGGGCCGGACGGCCAGGCTGGGCGAGCTCACCCCGCGAGGCTAGCGGGGACGGCGTCCTCGCTGCTCAGAGGCGTTCTCGGAGCCAGGCCAGGTCGTCGCGGTGCTCCTCGGCCCCGCCGGGAGTCTCGAGCACCACCGGGGCGCCTGCGTCGCGGACGACCGCGGCGAGCTCGTCGGGGTCGACCTCGCCGGCGCCGAGGTTGGCGTGCCGGTCGGCACCGGAGCCGAAGCCGTCCCGGCTGTCGTTGCAGTGCACGAGGTCGATCCGACCGGTCACCTCGTGCACGCGGGCCACCGCCTCGGCCAACCCGATGCCGCCGGCGTGGGCGTGGCAGGTGTCGAGGCAGAAGCCGACCCGCTCGCCCTGGTCGGCCTGCTGGACGGCCGCCCAGACCCCGGCCAGCCGGTCGAGGCGGCGGGCCATGGCGTGGTCGCCGCCGGCGGTGTTCTCGATCAGCAACGGCACGGCCAGGTCCACGCCGTCGACGGCCTTGCGCCAGTTGTCGTAGCCCGTCGTCGGGTCGTCCCGGGCGGTGACGTGCCCCCCGTGGACGATCAACCCGGCCGCGCCGACCTCGGCGGCGGCGGCGAGGTGCTGGCCGAGCAGCTTGCGGCTCGGCATCCGTACCCGGTTGTTGGTCGAGGCCACGTTGAGGACGTACGGCGCGTGCACGAAGAGGGTCACCCCGGCTTCCTGCGCGTCCGTGCGCAGTGCCTCCGCGCCGCCGGCGTACCGGACCTCCGGGCCCTTCCAGCCCTGCGGGTCGCCGAGGAAGAGCTGGACGACGTCGACGCCGCGCGCCCGTGCCTCGACGATCGGGTCGGTCTGGTCGACGTGGGCGCCGAGGGACAGGGTGCTGGCGGTCATGGCGCCAGGCTAGGAGGTCGACCGCGGTCGGCTGACTGGACGCGTCCCCGCAGCTTCGCGCCAGGCGGTCCGTGAGCCCTGTGCACGACGATTAGGGGAGCCGCGCCGGGCTCGGTTACCCTGCTGTGTCGCCGAGCGCCCGACGCGTCCGGCACACCGCACAGCCCTCCTGTCACGGAAACGCCGTGACCGCCTGAGTCCGAAGGAGGTGGAGACCGCTATGCGCGCATATGAGCTGATGGTCATCCTCGACCCTGACCTCGAGGAGCGCACCGTCGCCCCGTCACTGGACAAGTACCTGAACCTGGTCCGCAGCGACGGTGGCACCGTCGAGAAGGTCGACGTCTGGGGACGTCGTCGTCTCGCCTACGAGATCCAGAAGAACGCCGAGGGCATCTACGCCGTCGTCGAGCTGACCGCAGAGCCCGCCACCGTCAAGGAGCTGGACCGCCAGCTGGGTCTCAACGAGTCCGTGCTGCGCACCAAGGTCATGCGGCCCTCGGCCCACTGACCGGAAGTACCCGCACACCCCCCCCGAACCACACCGCCCAGCAGCCCTAGGGAGAACACATGGCAGGCGAGACCGTCATCACCGTCGTGGGCAACCTCGTCGACGACCCCGAGCTGCGCTTCACCCCGTCCGGGGCGGCCGTGGCGAACTTCCGCATCGCGTCCACCCCCCGCACGTTCGACAAGAACTCGAACGAGTGGAAGGACGGCGAGGCCCTGTTCCTCTCCTGCTCCATCTGGCGCCAGGCGGCCGAGAACGTCGCCGAGTCGCTCCAGAAGGGCATGCGGGTCGTCGTGCAGGGCCGGCTCAAGCAGCGGTCCTACGACACCCGTGAGGGCGAGAAGCGCACCGTCATCGAGCTCGAGGTCGAGGAGGTCGGCCCCTCGCTGAAGTACGCCACCGCCAAGGTGGCGCGCGTGCAGCGGTCGGGCGGCTTCAGCGGCGGCTCGGGCGGCGGTGGCGGCCAGGGTGGCGGCGGCCAGGGCGGCGGTGCCGCGGACCCGTGGGCCAGCCAGGCCCCGGCCGGTGGCAGCCAGCAGCGCCCCTCGGGCGGCGCCCAGGGCGGCCAGGGCGGCTGGGGAGTCCCCGGCCAGGGGGGCCAGGGTGGCGGAGGCGCCGACCCGTGGGCGTCCCAGGGCGGCGACGAGCCGCCCTTCTGACCCAGCACGACCAGCACGACCACCACATCCGATCCCAGCCCCCATTCCGGCGTGAGCCGGGCTCACGAAGAGGAGCACCACAATGGCCAAGGCAGTGATGCGCAAGCCGAAGAAGAAGGTTTGCCAGTTCTGCAAGGAGAAGGCGGACGGCGTCGACTACAAGGACGCCAACCTCCTTCGCAAGTTCATCTCCGACCGTGGCAAGATCCGCGCCCGTCGCGTCACCGGCAACTGCGTCCAGCACCAGCGTGACGTCGCCATCGCCGTGAAGAACGCGCGCGAGGTCGCCCTGCTGCCCTACACGAGCACGGCTCGCTGAGAAGGGGGACGGGACGATGAAGCTCATCCTCACCCAGGAGGTCACCGGTCTCGGGGCTCCCGGCGACGTCGTCGAGGTCAAGGACGGCTACGGCCGCAACTACCTGGTGCCCCGCGGTCTTGCGCTGCGGTGGACCCGCGGCGGCGAGAAGACCGTGGAGTCGATCAAGAAGGCGCGTGCCTCGCGCGAGGTCCGCGACCTCGACCAGGCCACGCAGATCAAGTCGACGTTGGAGTCCGCCCCCGTGCAGGTGCAGGTGCGGGTCGGCGAGAGCGGTCGCCTGTTCGGCGCCGTCACGGTCTCCGACATCGCGGGAGCGATGGAGCAGGCCGGCGCGAAGATCGACAAGCGCAAGATCGTGGTCGCTCAGCCGATCCGCACGCTTGGCACCCACCAGGTGGCCGTGCGGGTGCACGACGAGGTCGAGGCCACCGTCACGCTGAACGTGACCGCCGCCTGACCCAGCAGGACCCTCGGCCACCCCGGTGGCCGTCCGGCACGACAGGGCCGCCCCTCCGCGGGGGCGGCCCTGTCGTCGTTGCCGGGGCTTCCTAGCCGCGGTCCGGCACGAGTGGTGCCTCGGCCGACCTCGGCGGCACCACCGAGGAGAGCGCGAACAGGGTGACCACGAGCACCAGCAGCGTCACGACCGCCGCGGTACCCGTGGCCGGCACCAGCCAGAGCAGCCGACCGCCGAGGATGACCGCCGGGGCCACGCCCAGGGCCGCCAGGAGCACCGCCAGCACCTGCAGACGTCGGCGGGGCACGGCCGCGCCCCCGGTCGGGGTGCGGGCGAGGCCCCAGCAGAGGGCGGCCAGCGCGACCGACTGCGGGAGGCCCGCCGCCCAGGCGATCTCGTCGGGCAGAGCGGCGACGACCTCCGGGAGGTAGAGCGGCACCGCGGCGACGGCGGCCAGCAGGCTGGCCCACCAGGTCACCTCGCGGTAGGAGAGATGGTCCCCGAGGGCGTGCACGCCGAGGAGCACCAGCACCCAGCCGAGGGCGTCCGGGAGGCCGTCGTACCCGAGGCGCAGGTCACCGACGGGTCGCGCTGCGAAGTACGGGTCGACGGCCACGAGCACGAGGCCCATCGCGACCTTCTGCAGCGGAGTCATCGGTGCCGACCGCCAGGGTCAGTCCGGGCGCTGGTCGCGCGGGTCGTCGTTGACGCTCCCGGCGCCCGAGGAGGCGTCGCCGCTGTCCGCGTCGTAGTCGCGGGGACCCGCGCCCGGCTCCTCCCGCGAGGCGTCCGCGGGGGGGATGCCGTCGTCGGTGCCCGGGGACTGTCCGTCGCCGCGGGAGGGGGACATCGTCGCGGTCTCGCTGACCTGGCCCTCGGAGTCGCTCATGGGTGCAGCCTAGGCAGGCGGGTCACGGGGGGTGGCCGGGTGGCTCGCGCGGGGACTCCACCGACGGCTGCGCGCTTTGTGGATAACGGTGTGGACGGCACCCGGACCTGTTCATTCCCGCGTGAAGTCGACAAGGCGACCAGGTGTACGGCGTGTCACGAGCGGGTGACGTGCGTGTCGAAGTAAAAACTTTCGCTCCACATCCGAATGAGGCATCGTTGCAGGTCAGACGGTGTTGGACAGTGAAATACCCACAGTTATGCACACCGATTCCCACAAGCTGTGCACAGAGTTGTCGGCGCGTTCCACACGTTGCCCCTGGTTACCCACAAGGCCTGTGGACAGCGCGGTTGAGGTGTCGGCGCCGCGTCCCCTATGTTCGCGGCTCGCGAGGGTGTGCCGACGCCTGGTCCGGCACCGCGCAAGGTGGCCCGGATCTGTCGGTGCCCGGTGGTCTCCTGACGACTGTCGGTGCGGCGGCGCGGTCAGAGAGGTCCGACGTGGGGAGTACAGCGTGAGTGTCGCCGGTGACGTGGAGGGTCCGCGCCGCGACGTGGACGCCGAGGCGATGCGGTGGCTCTCCAGCCCGCCGCCGGAGGAGCCGGGCAGCCACACCGGTGTCGGGCGCACCCCGCCGCAGGACATCGGCGCCGAGCAGTCGGTGCTCGGGTCGATGCTGCTCTCCAAGGACGCCATCGCCGACGCCATCGAGTCGGTGCGGGCGGGCGACTTCTACCGACCTGCGCACGAGGCGGTCTACGACGCCGTCACCGACCTCTACGGCCGCGGTGAGCCCGCCGACCCGGTGACGGTCGCCGCCGAGCTGCAGCGCCGCGGCGAGCTCACCCGGGTCGGGGGAGCGCCGTACCTCCACACGCTGACCGCGGGCGTCCCGATCGCCGCGAACGCCGGCTACTACGCCGAGATCGTGCGTGAGAAGGCGATCCTGCGCCGCCTCGTCGAGGCCGGCACCAAGATCGTGCAGATCGGCTACGCGGGTGAAGGACAGGTCGACGACGTCGTCGACCAGGCCCAGGCCGAGGTGTACGCCGTCACCGAGAAGCGCGCGAGCGAGGACTACGCCCCGCTGAGCGACATCATGGAGGGGGCCCTCGACGAGATCGAGGCGATCTCCAACCGCGACGGCGGCATGGTCGGCGTGCCCACCGGCTTCGCCGACCTCGACGAGCTCACCAACGGCCTGCACCCCGGCCAGATGGTCGTCGTGGCCGCCCGGCCCGCCATGGGCAAGAGCACGTTGGGCCTGGACTTCTGCCGCTCCGCGTCGATCCACCACAACATGACCAGTGCGATCTTCAGCCTGGAGATGACGCGCAACGAGATCACCATGCGGCTGCTGTCGGCCGAGGCGCGGATCCCGCTGAACCACATGCGCAACGGCAACATGACCGACGACGACTGGGCCCGGCTGGCGCGCAAGATGGGCGAGGTCTCCCAGGCGCCGCTGTTCATCGACGACAGCCCGAACATGACCATGATGGAGATCCGGGCCAAGGCCCGCCGGCTCAAGCAGCGCCACGACCTCAAGCTGATCGTCATCGACTACCTCCAGCTGATGAGCTCGGGCAAGAAGGTCGAGTCGCGCCAGCTCGAGGTCTCGGAGTTCTCCCGACAGATCAAGCTGCTCGCCAAGGAGCTCGAGCTGCCGGTGGTCGCGCTCTCGCAGCTCAACCGTGGCCCCGAGCAGCGCTCGGACAAGCGGCCGATGATGAGCGACCTGCGTGAGTCCGGCTCGATCGAGCAGGACGCCGACCTCGTGGTGCTGCTGCACCGCGAGGACGCCTACGAGCGGGAGTCCGAGCGGCTCGGCGAGGCCGACCTGATCGTGGCCAAGCACCGCAACGGCCAGACCAAGGACGTCACGGTCTCCTTCCAGGGCCACTACTCCCGCTTCGTCGACATGGCGCACGGCTGAGCCGACGGGGCCGACGGGACCGGCGGGCTGGACAGGTCCGGTACCTTCCGGTGCGGGCGTGAGCGCAATCACGCCCGGGTAGGCAGACCGCAGCCGACGAGAGGGATGACGTGAGCGACTCCGACACATCACACGACGAGCCCGAGACCAGGGACGTCCACGAGAACGACGGTGGGGTCGAGGGCGTCAAGGGCGGCAAGCCCGGGGACGACGGCACCGCCCGCGAAGACACCGGCGCGGACGCCGCGTCCAGCCCCGAGGGCGAGATCGACTACTACGACGAGGACCAGCCCGGCCCGACGCTGACCGGCGACGAGGAGACCATCGACGTCGGCGACCAGTCCGAGGTCCCGTCCGGCGACGTCGAGATCGACAAGCTCGAGAAGGGCCTGCTCGGCGACCCCGGCACGGCGATCACCGACATCGAGCCGTCCGACGACGACTCCGGCGAGACCCCGCCCGGCCAGCCCGGCGGTGACATCCCCGTGCATCCGCCCGAGGCGACCAATGCCCAGAACGAGCAGGTCCGCCAGGAGCGGCTGCACCCGGACAACCGCAAGGCCAGCGCCACGATCAACAACAGCAACCGCGAGTTCGACCCGGACAAGGGGCGCTTCGAGGAGACCGAGGTCGAGACCGAGCTCGGCCCCTTCGCCGACGGCTGACCGCGCAGGCACGCCCCCGGCCGAGGACGGGCCCCTCCCTCGTCGGGGCCCGTCCTCGCGTCTCAGGCCCCGTCGGCGACGAGGTCCTGGTAGTCCTCGTGCCGCTCGATCCACGCCGCGACGAAGGGGCAGCTCGGCTCCACCGAGCGGCCGGCCTCCCGCGCGTCGTCGAGCGCCCGGCGGGCCAACGTCGACCCGACCCCGCTGCCCTCGGCGCTGTCGTCGACCTCGGTGTGCGGCATCACCACCGTGTCGCCCTCGGCCTGCGCGACGAGCACGCCGACCTCGCGGCCGTCCAGCGTCGCGACGTAGGCGCTGCGGGACTCGTCGAACGTGACCTGCGGGCTGCTCTGCTGGTCGTGCGGGTTGTGCTGGTGGTCGCTCATGCGTCTGCGTCCTTCTCCTCGTCGGTGTCCTGCGGCGGGTGGTCGCGCTCGAGCCGGCGCAGTCGTCGCTCGACGACCGGGCGGTGCTCCCCGCGGATGGCGGGATGAATGGAGTCGAGCAGGTCGTGCAGGGCCCGGACCACTCGGGGGGAGCCCTCGCCGTACATCGCGATCTCGTCGACGGCCAGGGCCAGCATCCGGGCGAAGGTCCAGGGCCGGTACGTCGCCCGCGGCGCGTCGTCCGGGCCCACCAGCACCGCGCCCGGGTCGGCCTGGGCGCCCGCCGCGCGCAGCACGGCCTCCAGCGAGTCGACGACCTGCACCGCGGTCGTGGGGTCGTTCAGGCCGGGGGAGAGCGCACGCTCGGCGATGTCCACGAGCTGGCGCACGCCGAACATCGGGTCGTTGGTCAGGAAGCGGTCCTGGTCGAGCACGATCTGGCTGCGCACGTCGGCGTACTCCGCGTCGGAGAGCCCGTCGCTGCCCCAGACCCGGCCGAGCACCGCCCCGGGGGCGACGTGCTGCCCGACCGCGAGCCGGAGCTCCACGGCGACACCGAGGTCGGCGGCCCGGTCGACGAGGGCCTCGGCGTGCACGGCCACGAGGTACCCCTGGCGGGTGTCGTTGACCAGGTCGACGTGGGGGGTGCGCTCGTCGGCCGACCACCCGGCCCGGGGTGGGACGTCCTCCGCCGTCCGGAACTCCTCGACGACAGCCTGCGTGCGCCGGGCCAGGTCGGTGATCACGTGGGAGACCTGCGCCGAGCGGGTGATGTGCGAGATGAACGCCAGGAACATCCCGACCGACACCAGCACGAAGACGATGGCCACCGTGACCGAGACCTGGGGGACGAACTCCCGGTCGACGTCGCTCCCGCCCTGCACCGAACGGAGCACCGCCAGGGCGTAGACGAAGGTGCCGGTGAAGATGCCCAGCGTGACCTGCGCGACGCGGGCGTCGAGGAAGGACCGCAGGATCCTGGGGGTGAACTGGCTGCTCGCCAGCTGCAGGACGACCATCGTGATCGAGAAGACCAGGCCGGTCAGGGAGATCATTCCGCCGACGATGACCGAGAGCACGGCGCGTGCCCCGTCGGCGCCCCCCGCGAAGATGAAGAACAACCGGCCGGTGTCGAGGTAGGGCAGCCCGAGGCCGAGCAGGGCGGCACCGGTGATGATGGCGGCCGGGAGAGCCCAGAAGGGCTTCCACAGGTCCGACCACCACGAGGTGCCGCGCTGGTGCAGCCCCGGCGTCGACGGGGGGCGGACGCCGCTCACGCGGGACGACGCAGTCGGGTGGCCAGCTCGACGAGGGAGTCCACGTGCAGCCCCGGGGACCGGAAGTGGCCGGGCCAGGTGCGTCCGGTGCGGTCGACCCAACCCGTGCGCAGACCGGCGAGCGACGCTCCGTGCACGTCCCACGGGTGCACCGCCACGAGCATGGTGTCCGAGGCCGGGACGCTGGTCGCGGACAGGGCGTGGGCGTAGGCCCGGGCGTGGGGCTTCCAGATGCCGACGTCGTCGACGGAGAGCACGTGCTCGACCAGGTCGCGCAACCCGGCCCGTTCCAACAGTCCCTCGGCCACCCAGGTGGCGCCGTTGCTCAGCGTCACCAGCCGGATGCCGGCGTCGTGGAGGGCGCGCAGGCCGTCCGGGACGTCCGCGTGGACGCCGAGGGCACCGAACCCCTCGAGGACGTGCTCGATCCCGTCGTCGTCCACGCCGGGCACGACGTCGCGCAGCACCGACCGGGCCACGTCGGCGAACTCGGCAGACTGCCCGAGGCAGGTCAGCGCGAACCCGTCGCGCAACACCCCTGCGAACCAGGTGCGCGAGGCCTCGGGGGTGGAGCCGAGGTCGGTGAAGCGTTCCTCGAGCGGCGTGAGGTCGGAGAGGGTCTCGTTGACGTCGAGCACGATGACGGCGGGCGGGTCGGCCATACCCCCACCCTGCCCACCCGGGGGCGTGCCGTCACCCCGCGCGAGTCCGCGAGTCCGTGCACCGGAGGGCACGGCGCGACTACCATCCTGGACCATGCCGATGATGCTGACCCTGCTGGGCCTGCTCGCCCTCCTGGGGCTCGCCGCGGTCGTCGTCGCGGTGGTCGGCGCCGCCCGGGGCGGAGAGTCGGGGAGCGGCTCGGACCGGGCTGTCGCCCTGGCGCTGCAGGCGGAGCGGCAGCGCAGCCAGGTGGCCCAGCAGGCGCTGCGCGAGATCGCCGCCGGCGACGAGATGCCGGTCTTCCGCGCCTCGGACGCGCTGACCCGGATCAACGACCTCTACCAGAAGGAGATCGAGTGAGGACTCGCTCGCTCGCCCTCGGCGCCGTCGGGGTCGCCCTGATCAGCCCGCTGCTGTTCCTCACCGGGTGCGGTGTGTCCACCACGCCCGGGGTGACCAAGGTGCACGTCGGCTCCGGGCCGTTCGAGGACCCGGCGTTCAAGACCTGCGTCGCACCGTCGACGAAGAACAACATGCCGACCAACGACGCCTACTTCGCCTACCCGGTGAGCGAGCGCGACCTCGACGCGACCGGCCAGGACGGCTCCGACTTCGCCGCCATCACCGTGCTGTCCAAGGACAACGCCGAGATGCGCATCCCCGTGACGCTGCGGTTCAACATGGCGGCCGACTGCCGGACCCTGCAGGAGTTCCACCGGGCGTACGGCGAGCGCTACGCGGCGTACCTCAACGACGACGGCACCTCCACGGCCGGCTGGATGCTGATGCTGCGCAAGTTGATGTACGACCCGATGGACACCACGCTCGACGAGATCGCGAAGAAGTACACCTGGCGCGAGATGCTCAACAATGCTGCGGCGCAGAACGAGATGCAGAGCGCGCTGGTCGAGAACATCGACCAGATCGTGGCCGACAACGCCAAGGGCGAGTACTTCGAGAACTTCGTCGTGCTGATGAAGAAGCCGACCCCGGCCAACCGGGATCTGCAGGCCGCGGTCGAGGCCGAGCAGGAGGCGGTGGCCACCGCCCAGTCCGCCGAGGCGGAGGCGCGGGCCAAGAAGCTGCAGGCCGAGGCCGAGATCGCGGTGTCGCGCGCCGAGGCGCAGAAGAAGAAGGCCGAGATCGACGGCTTCGGGGGCTACCAGAACTACTCGCGCTCGCAGGCCATCGAGCGGGGACTCAACCCGTTCCAACCGACCTACATCGTGGGCGGCACCAACCAGCCCTAGGGCGGGGTGAGCCGCACCGCGAGCACGGCGACGTCGTCGTCGAGGCGCTCGCCGAGAAGCTCGTCGAGCACGGCCGCGAGGAACGCCTCGACCGGCAGGGCGTGGTGGTGCTCCCCGGCGAGACGCAACCGCTCGAGACCGACCTCGAGCAGCTCGTGGCGGCGCTCGACCAGCCCGTCGGTGAACAGCAGCACCGTCGAGTCCGGCGCCAGCCGGGCGACGTGCTCGTGCCGCTCGGCCTCCGTGAACACGCCGATCAGGACGTTGGCCGGGGGCGGGTCCAGCCACCGGGCGGTGCCGTCCGGCTCGACCAGCAGCGGGGGCGGGTGTCCGGCGTTGGTCCACCGGAACTCGTGCCCGCCGTCGTCGAGCACGGTGAGCCGACCGTGCACGAGCGTCGACATCCCGTCGATGCGGAGGTCGGCGATGGTGTGGTCCAGGCGGGCGATCTGCTGGGCGGGTCCGTCGTCGATGGCCCAGGTCAGGGCGCGCAGCATCGTGCGCATCTGGCCCATCGTCGCGGCGGCGGAGATGTCGTGGCCGACCACGTCGCCGATCACGATCTCGAGCGCGCCGGGCTCGACCTCGAGGGCGTCGTACCAGTCCCCACCGACCTGGTCCTGCGCCGACGCGGGGGAGTAGCGCGCCGCGAGCTGCACGTGGTCGCAGTCCGGCAGCGACGGGATCATCGACCGCTGCAGGGTGAGCATCGCCTCGGCCCGCTCCTGCCGCAGCACCGCCCGCTCGACGGCCTGCGCGGTGTACGACGCCAGCGCGGTGACGGTGAGCTGCTCGGCGACGCTGGGGTGGTCGGCCTCCGGCCAGACCAGGCTCAGGGTGCCGTAGAGGTGGCCCCGCGAGATGAGGGGCAGGAACGCCCGTCGCTCGCCGACCTGGTCGGGGCCGGCGAGGTGGGGGTAGGCGGCGTTCTGCGCGTCCCGGGAGGAGAAGAACTCCGGCACGCTGAGCCGGGCCGCCCGACCCACGGGGTGACGCTCGTCGAGCGGCACGAGCGAGCTGCGCACCGCGGCCTGCCAGTCGGCGGGGTCGTCGGTGTTCATCCACGCCAGCACCGAGGCGCGTGGTGCCTCGTCCTCGGGGACCTCGCTCAGCTCCTGGGGCAGGTCGGTCTGCCGCAACCAGAGGCCCGCACGCAGGCAGCCGAGCTGCTCGACCGAGACCTGCGCGACGGAGCGACCGACGTCGGGGAGGGTGTAGGTGTCGGCGAGCGACTCGCTCAGCGCCAGCAGCACCCGACTGCGCTGACCGAGGCCGAGGTCCCCGTCCGCGCGGCCGCCGAGCTGGCTGCGCAGGGCCTCGTCCGCGAGGGTGCTGGAGCAGGCCGCCGCGAGGTCCTCGAGCGTGGTCAGGTCCTCCTGCGTCCACGCGCGCGGCTCGGTGTCGATGGCGCACAGCGAGCCCACGATCCGGCCCTGCGGGTCGGTGAGGGGGAAGCCGGCGTACGCGACGACCCCCAGGTCCTCGATCGCCGGGTTGTCGCGGAGGCGGGGGTCCTGGCGCGCGTCCTCGATGACGAGCGGCTGCCGGTCGTGCACCACGTACTGGCAGAAGCTGTGGGTGAGCGGGGTCTGCCGGGTGTCGCAGTAGGGGTGCGCGAGGCCGACCTGGCCCGGGAACACCTGCCGCGTGGACTCCACCAGGCTGACCAGCGCCACGGGCACGCCCAGGGTGCGCTGCACCAGCCGGGCGTAGCGGTCGTAGGTCGTCGCCCGGGAGGAGGGGACTGCGTCGACCGAGCCGTCGATGGACACGGTGTGCACCCCCCTTGTTGCGGCTGACGTCGGCCGGGCCGGACCCGCTCGACGCAGCCTAGGCCAGACCAGGTCTGTGTCCACCTGGAGCGGGTACAGGGGTGACGTGCGCTTCGACTTCGACTTCGACCTGACCTACCGCCTCCTCGCCCTGCCGTTCGGGATCGCCCCGCGCACGGCCTGGGTCGAGCTCGAGGCGGGGGAGCTCCGCGTGCGGTACGGCCCGTGGTCGCTGCGGACACCCGTCTCCAACGTCGTCGAGCACACCCGCACCGGCGGCTTCGCCCTGCTGAAGACGGCCGGACCACCGCACCTGTCGTTCAGCGACCGCGGCGTCTCGTTCACCCCCAACGGTCGCGCCGCGGTCTGCGTGACCTTCCGCGAGCCGGTCAAGGGCATCGACCCGACCGGCCGCATCCTGCACCCCGGGGCGACGTTGGGGGTGGCGGACCTCACCGGCTTCGAGAGGGCCCTGGAAACGCGCAAGGGCGTGTGAGCACCACCCCGCCCGGGTATCGATTGGAACGATCCAGAAGACTGGTCACGCTTTCGACCACGCGTCCCGACGGGCCGCCCGCCACCCACGAAGGAACGCTGTGCACACCTGGCCCGGAGCCGCCTACCCCCTCGGCGCGACGTACGACGGACGGGGCACCAACTTCGCCCTGTTCAGCGAGGTCGCCGACCGCGTCGAGCTGTGCCTCTTCGACGAGGACCGCACCGAGACGCGGGTCGAGCTGAGCGAGGTCGACGGCTACGTCTGGCACTGCTACCTGCCGCAGATCCAGCCGGGCCAGCTCTACGGCTTCCGGGTGCACGGCCCGTGGGACCCCGAGCAGGGCCTGCGCTGCAACCCGCACAAGCTGCTGCTCGACCCCTACGCCAAGGCCACCGAGGGCGACATCGCCTGGGGGCAGGCGTTGTTCTCCTACGATTTCGGCTCCGACGAGGACAGCAACCGGCGCAACGACGACGACTCCGCCGAGCAGATGACGCTCGGCGTGGTCATCAACCCCTTCTTCGACTGGGAGGGCGACCGGCCCCCCGGCACGCCGTACGACCAGACGTTCGTCTACGAGGCGCACGTCAAGGGCCTGACCCAGCTGCACCCCGACGTGCCCGAGGAGATCCGCGGCACGTACGCCGGCCTCGCGCACCCCTGCATCACCGAGCACCTGCAGAAGCTGGGCGTGACCGCGATCGAGCTGATGCCGGTGCACCAGTTCGTGCAGGACTCGACGCTGCTCGAGAAGGGCCTGCGCAACTACTGGGGCTACAACACCCTGGCCTTCCTCGCCCCCCACGCGGAGTACGCCGCGAGCCGCACCGGAGGGCAGCAGGTGCAGGAGTTCAAGGCGATGGTCAAGGCCATGCACGACGCCGGCATCGAGGTCATCCTGGACGTCGTCTACAACCACACTGCCGAGGGCAACCACATGGGCCCGACGTTGAGCTTCCGGGGCATCGACAACCAGGCCTACTACCGCACGGTCGAGGACGACCAGCGGTACTACATGGACTACACGGGCACCGGCAACACCCTCAACGTGCGGCACCCGCACTCGCTGCAGCTGATCATGGACTCCCTGCGCTACTGGGTGACCGAGATGCACGTCGACGGCTTCCGCTTCGACCTCGCCTCCGCGCTGGCCCGCGAGTTCTACGACGTCGACCGGCTCGCCACCTTCTTCGAGCTCGTGCAGCAGGACCCGGTGGTGAGCCAGGTCAAGCTGATCGCCGAGCCCTGGGACGTCGGGCCCGGCGGCTACCAGGTCGGCAACTTCCCTCCGCTGTGGACGGAGTGGAACGGCCAGTTCCGCGACACCGTCCGTGACTTCTGGCGCGGCGAGCCCACGCTCGGCGACTTCGCCAGCCGGGTCTCCGGCTCCTCGGACTACTACGAGCAGTCCGGCCGGCGGCCCTACGCCAGCGTCAACTTCGTCACCGCCCACGACGGCTTCACGATGCGCGACCTCGTCTCCTACAACGAGAAGCACAACGACGCCAACGGCGAGGACAGCAACGACGGCGAGAGCCACAACCGGTCCTGGAACCACGGCGTCGAGGGCGAGACCGACGACCCGGAGGTCTTCGCGCTGCGGGCCCGCACCCAGCGCAACTTCCTCACCACCCTGCTGCTCAGCCAGGGCGTGCCGATGCTGCTGCACGGCGACGAGCTCAGCCGCACGCAGGGGGGCAACAACAACACCTACGCCCAGGACTCCGAGATCAGCTGGGTGCACTGGGACGACGCCGACAAGCCGCTCATCGAGTTCACCGCGGCCGTCAGCCAGCTGCGGGCCGCGCACCCGACCTTCCGCCGCAAGCGCTTCTTCACCGGCACCACCGTGCGCACCGGCGACGGGCAGCGGCTCAACGACATCGTCTGGCTGCGCGGCGACGGCGAGCCGTTCGGGGAGGACGACTGGAACGCCGAGGACAACCAGCTGCTCGGCATGTACCTCAACGGCGACGGCATCCCGAGCCGCGACGAGACCGGCAACCGGTTCGAGGACGACCACTTCCTGCTCTACTTCAACGCCGCCCACGAGCCCGCCGAGGTGACCCTGCCGGCCGCGGAGTACGCCGAGAGCTGGGACGTCGTCATCGACACCGCGGCCGCGCGGATCGAGGACGAGGCCCTGGCGAACGGTGCCTCGCTCACCGTCGAGGCCCGCTCGGTGGTCGTGCTGCGCGAGCACGGGGAGCCCGAGGAGGAGCCCGACGGCTCGGTGGCCGCCTCGATCGCCGCGCTCGCCGACCCGGCCCGGGCAGCGGCGCGGAACCGCCGCCGATGAGCGCGCGGGACGGCGGCCGCCCGGACGCGGTCCGGCGACCTGCCAGCACCTACCGGTTCCAGGTCACCGAGGACTTCGACCTGCTCGAGGCGGCGAAGACCCTCGACTACCTGCACGAGCTCGGCGTCGACTGGGTCTACCTGTCCCCGCTGCTGGCCGCGGAGTCCGGCAGCGACCACGGGTACGACGTGTCCGACCACTCCTCGATCGACGCCTCGCGCGGTCGCGGCTCGGGCCTCGCCGCCCTCTCGGCCGAGGCCCGCCGGCTCGGCATGGGCGTGCTGGTCGACGTCGTGCCCAACCACGTCGGCGTCGCCCGGCCGTGGGAGAACGAATGGTGGTGGCACCTGCTCACCCACGGCGAGGAGTCGTCGTACGCCTCGGCCTTCGACATCGACTGGGCCGCCGGCGACGGCAAGGTGCTGATCCCGGTGGTGGGTGACGACGACCTCTCCGACGACGGCCGGATCGGCCACCTGCGGGTGCTGGGGGGCGAGCTGCACTACCACGACCAGCGCTTCCCGCTCGCCCCCGACAGCGCCGGCGAGGGCACCGAGATCGACCCCGACGAGGTGCACGCCCGGCAGCACTACCGGCTGATCAGCTGGCGCGAGGCCGACACCGCGCTGAACTACCGACGGTTCTTCTCGGTCAACACCCTCGTCGCGGTGCGGGTGGAGGACCCGGAGTGGTTCGGCCGCTCGCACGAGGAGATCGGCCGCTGGTTCGAGGAGGGCCTGGTCGACGGGCTCCGGATCGACCACCCCGACGGCCTCCGCGACCCGGTCGGCTACCTCGCCGACCTGGCGGACCTGACCCACGACTCCTACGTGCTCGTCGAGAAGATCCTCGAGCCCGGCGAGCGGCTCCCGCAGGGGTGGGCGACCGACGGCACGACCGGCTACGACGCGATGGCGCTGGTCGACCGGGTGCTCGTCGACCCCGCCGGCGAGGCCCCGCTCGGTGCGCTCGAGGACCGGCTCCGGCGAGCTCCGGTCGACTGGGAGCAGATGGTGCACGACCGCAAGCGCGAGGTCGCCGACGGCATCCTCGCCGCCGAGACCCGCCGGATCTCGCGCGAGGTGTCGGCCGTCCTCGACGAGGCCCCCGAGGACCCCGAGGACCCCGAGGGCGCCGCGCACCCGGACGCGGTCGTGGACGCGGTCGGCGAGCTGCTGGCCTGCTTCCCGGTCTACCGCTCCTACCTGCCCGAGGGCCGCGAGCACCTCGACCGGGCCTTCGCCGCGGCCCGCGAGCACCGGCCCGACCTCGGCGGGACCCTGGACGCCGTCGGCCCGGTGTTGCACGACGGCGCCTCCGACGCGGCGCAGCGCTTCCAGCAGACCTCCGGCATGGTGATGGCCAAGGGCGTCGAGGACTGCTCGTTCTACCGCTGGGCCCGGCTCACCTCGCTCAACGAGGTCGGGGGCGACCCCAGCGTCTTCGCGGTCGCGCCCGAGGCCTTCCACGCCGAGATGGCGCGGCGCCAGGAGCACTGGCCGTACGCGATGACCGCCGGCTCCACGCACGACACCAAGCGCGGCGAGGACGTGCGCGCCCGGATCAGCGTGCTGGCCGAGGTGCCCGACCTCTGGGTCGCGTCGCTGGACCGCCTGCTCGCGCTCGTGCCGGTGCCCGACCCCGGCTTCGGCAACCTGCTCTGGCAGGCCGTGGTCGGATGCTGGCCCGCGAGCCGCGACCGCCTGCACGCGTACGTCGAGAAGGCGATGCGCGAGGCTGGCGACCACACCCGGTGGACCGACGTCGACGAGGCCTACGAGGCGGCCGTGCACGCGGCTGTCGACGCGGCGTACGACGTGCCCGAGGTGGGCGCGGTGCTGCACGAGGTGCTGGAGCAGGTCGTGGCCCCCGGCTGGGTGAACTCCCTGGCCGCCAAGGCGGTCTCGCTGACCATGCCGGGCGTGCCGGACGTCTACCAGGGCTCCGAGCTCTGGGAGCAGAGCCTGGTCGACCCCGACAACCGCCGCCCCGTCGACTACGAGCGCCGCCGCGCGATGCTGGCGCTGCTGCGCTCGGGGGCCGAGCCCCGCGCCCTCGTCGGGCTCGAGGACGACGGCGCCACCAAGCTGCTGGTGACGCACACCGCGCTCGAGCTGCGCCGCGACGAGCCCGACCTGTTCCACGGCTACACGCCGCTGGCCGCCGAGGGTGGGGCCGCCGACCACGTGCTCGCCTTCGACCGCGGCGGCGCCGTCACGGTGGCGACCCGGTTGCCGGTCGGGCTCGCCGCTCGGGGCGGGTGGGGCGACACCGCCCTCGCGCTGCCGGACGGCTCCTGGCGCGACGCGCTCACCGGCGGCTCGGTGGAGAGGGTCGACGGCCGGGTGCGGCTCGCCGACCTCCTCGACCGGCACCCCGTCGCGCTGCTCGTGCCCGAGCACCCCGCCGAGCACGGGCGCTTCGACGTCTGGGCCCCCGGGGCCGCGTCGCTCACGCTGGTCGCGGCCGGGCGCCGGTGCCGATGAGCCGCACCGACGGCGGGTGGTGGACCCCCGACGGCGCCGAGCCGCGCGGCGAGGTGGACTACGGCTACCTCGTCGACGGTGACGACACCCCGCTGCCCGACCCGCGCTCGCGACGCCAGCCGCGCGGCGTGCACGGGCTCTCCCGCACCGTCGCCCCCCGGCGTCCGACGCGGACACGCCCGCGTGGCGCGGGCGCCAGCTCGCGGGCTCGGTCCTCTACGAGCTGCACGTCGGCACCTTCACGCCCGAGGGCACCCTCGACGCGGCCGCCACCCGGCTGCCGCACCTGGTGTCGATCGGCGTCGACCTCGTCGAGCTGATGCCGGTGAACGCCTTCAACGGCGAGCACGGCTGGGGCTACGACGGCGTCGCCTGGGGTGCCGTGCACGAGCCGTACGGCGGACCGGCGGCCTACCACCGCTTCGTCGAGGCCTGCCACGCCGCCGGCCTGGGCGTGGTGCAGGACGTCGTCTACAACCACCTCGGCCCGAGTGGCAACTACCTGCCACGGTTCGGCCCCTACCTGCACGCCGACGAGTCCAACCCCTGGGGCTCGGGCCTGAACCTCGACGGCGAGGACTCCGCCGAGGTGCGCCGTCTCGTGCTCGACAACGTGCGGATGTGGTTCGAGGAGTACGGCGTGGACGCGCTGCGCCTGGACGCCGTGCACGCGCTCACCGACCGCTCCGACGTGCACCTGCTCGAGGAGATGGCCCGCGAGACCCGGGCGCTGTCGGCCCGGCTCGGTCGGCCGCTGACCCTCGTCGCGGAGTCCGACCGCAACGACCCGCAGCTGGTGCGACCGCTCGAGGCCGACGGCACGGGCATCGACGGCCAGTGGAGCGACGACTTCCACCACGCGCTGCACGTGGCGCTCACCGGTGAGACCAGCGGCTACTACGCCGACTTCGAGCCGCTCGCGGCCCTGGCCAAGGTGTGGACCCGGGGCTTCTTCCACGACGGCACCTGGAGCTCGTTCCGCGGCGCCGAGCACGGTCGACCCGTCGACACCGAGAACATGCCCGGCTGGCGGCTCGTGGTCTGCAGCACCAACCACGACCAGGTCGGCAACCGCGCTCGGGGCGACCGCCCGGCCGAGCTCCTCGACGACGACCAGCTGGCGGTGGCAGCGATGCTGACGCTGGGGTCGCCGTACACGCCGATGCTGTTCCAGGGCGAGGAGTGGGCGGCGTCCTCGCCGTTCGCGTTCTTCACCTCCCACCCCGAGGAGGACCTCGGCCGGGCGGTGACCGAGGGCCGCACCCGCGAGTTCGCCCAGATGGGGTGGGACCTCGCCTCCGTGCCCGACCCGCAGGACCCGGCCACCTTCGAGGCCTCGCGGCTGCGCTGGGACGAGCGCCACGAGGGCCGGCACGCCGTGCTGCTCGGGGTCTACCGCGAGCTGGCCGCGCTGCGCCGCTCGCTGCCCGACCTCACCGACCCCGACCTGCGACGCACCGGAGCGCTGGTCGACGAGGACGCCCGCTGGGTGCGCCTCGGCCGCGGCGGCACGCTGCTCGTGGCCAACCTCGGCGGGGCCGAGGCGTCGGTGCCGCTGCCCGAGGGTGGGGCGTACGCCGTCGAGTGGCGCACGCCCGCGGGCGCCGAGGTGCGCGACGGCCGGGTCGTGCTGCCCCCGCACGCGGGAGCCGTGCTCGTGCCGCGCCACGGGCGCTGAGAGCCGCTCACTGCAGGCAGAACTCGTTGCCCTCGGGGTCGCTGAGCACGGTCCACTGCTCACCGAAGCTGTTCGACCGCTCCCGCAGCACCTGGGCGCCCAGGCCGACGAGCCGCTGCGCCTCGTCGCGCACCCGACGGGTGCGCTCCTCGGGGGACGCGCCGTGGCCGCCGCCGACGTCGAGGTCGAGGTGCAGGCGGTTCTTCTCCTCCTTGTGCTCCTCGACCCGCTGGAAGAACAACCGGGGCCCCGGGCCGTCGGGGTCGCTGCACGCCGAGGCGGAGTTCCACTCCTCCTCGGGCACGCCCTGGGCCTGCAGGAAGGCGGGCCACGTGGCGTACCCGGCCGGGGGAGCGTCGAGCCGGTAGCCGAGGGCGTCGGCCCAGAACTCCGAGAGGGCCGCCGGGTCGTGGCAGTCGACCGTGATCTGCACGCGGGTGACCATGGCAGGCAGTCAACCACGCACGGGCGGCCTCACCCCGTCAGCCGCACGGTGAGGCCCTCGGTCTCCAGGGCGGTGACGGCGGCGACCAGGCAGAGCACGGCCGCGGACGTGCGCACCCGGTCCACGACCAGCAGCCGGCGCACCAGCGCGGCGTCCGGACCCCCGCCGAGCCGGTCGTGCAGCGGCACGGCGGCGAAGGCCGTCACGCCGACCGCGACCGCGGCAGCGGCGAGGGCGAGCCAGGTCCAGGCGCCCACGCCCGAGCCGTCGCCCACCAGCCGCATCAGCGTCCACCCGCTCGCGGCGGCCAGCGCGACGTACGTCAGCGCCACGACCGGCACGATCCGTCGGCTGTGCCGGTCGTGGAACGTGAACCAGTCGTCCCAGCCCCTGTCGGGGCGCGAGCGCGCCTCCGCGGCCGCGTCGGCCAGGCCCGGGTAGACGAGCAGCGTCACGGTGAGCTGGAACCCGGCGTGCAGGGCAGCGGCCACCGCCAGGGCCAGGGGCGCCCCGAAAGGACCGACGATGCTGATCACGGGCCGACGCTAGCGTGAGCCGGCCCCGCCAGGGGTGAGGCGAGGCCCTGCCAGGCATCATGGTGACCATGAGTCCCGACCCCGCCCACGTCCTGCCCGAGCACGTCGACGTCGTGGTCGTGGGGGCGGGTCTGTCCGGCATCGGTGCGGGCTACCGGCTGCAGACCGAGTGCCCGGACCGGGACTACGTGATCCTCGAGGCGCGCGAGGACCTCGGCGGCACCTGGGACCTCTTCCGCTACCCCGGCATCCGCTCGGACTCCGACATGTTCACCCTCGGCTACCCCTTCAAGCCGTGGACCGACGCGAAGTCGATCGCCGACGGCGGGGCGATCCTCGACTACGTGCGCGAGACGGCGCGCGAGTTCGGCATCGACGAGCGGATCCACTTCGGCACCACCGTGCTCTCGGCCGACTTCTCGACGGCGGACGCCCGCTGGACCGTCGAGCTCCGCACCGCGGCCGGCGAGCGCACGCTGACCTGCGACTTCCTCTACTCCTGCGCGGGCTACTACGACTACGACCAGCCCTACGACCCCCAGCTGCCCGGCCTCGAGGACTTCGCCGGCCAGGTGGTGCACCCGCAGTTCTGGCCCGAGGACCTCGACTACGCCGGCAAGCGCGTCGTCGTCGTCGGCTCGGGTGCTACCGCGGTGACCATCGTGCCGAGCATCTCCGACGACGCCGCGCACGTGACGATGCTGCAGCGCACCCCGACCTGGATCGCGGCCGTGCCGAGCACCGACCGGATCGCCGACACGCTCCGCGACCGGCTGCCCGCGCGGCTGGCGCACCGGCTCATCCGCACCAAGAACATCGCCTTCGGCATCGGCTTCTACGAGTTCTGCCAACGCCGGCCGGCGGCCGCCCGCAGGCTGTTGCGGGGGCAGGCGACCAAGATCCTGGGCGACCCTCAGGCCGTGGACGAGCACTTCACCCCGCCGTACGACCCGTGGGACCAGCGGCTCTGCGCCGTGCCGAGCGCCGACCTGTTCCAGGCCATCAAGCGCGGCGACGCCGACGTGGTGACCGACCACATCGAGACCTTCGTGCCCGAGGGCGTGCGGCTGGCGTCCGGCGCCACGATCGAGGCCGACGTCGTGGTGACGGCCACCGGCCTGCAGCTGAAGATCTTCGGGGGCATCGCGCCCTCGGTGGACGGCGGGACCGTGCCGCTGTCGGAACAGTTCATCTGGAACGGCGCGATGATCACCGGCGTGCCGAACTTCGCGGTGTGCATCGGCTACACCAACGCCTCGTGGACGCTGCGGGCCGACCTCAGCTCGCGGCTGGTGTGCAAGGTCCTCACCTTCATGCGCGAGGGCGACTACGCCACGGTCGTGCCCGAGCCGGACCGGCCGCTGCAGGAGAAGCCGCTGCTCGACCTGGCGGCGGGCTACGTCACGCGGTCGATCGACGCCTTCCCCAAGCAGGGCGACTCCGGGCCGTGGCAGGTGCGGCAGAACTACGTGCTGGACGCGGCGACGACGCTGCGCACCGACCTGCGCAAGACCCTGGCCGTCACGCCCCGCTCCGCGGTGGTCGAGCGACCCGCCCCGGTGCGCGAAGCCTCCTGAGGGCGGGGGTCAGGGACCCACCCTTCGGGCCAGCTGCAGGCCTCCGCGGGCCAGGACGAGCTCGTACGTCGAGCCCGGGTGTCGCGCCTCGGCGTACCCGACGGCGTCCACGGGCCCGCTCCAGCCGCCGCGCACCTGGTCCACGAGCACGTAGTCGGGCCGCAGGTCGGCCGGGGAGGTGCCGACCCACCAGAGCGGGTGGTCGGCCGCGAGGTGGCTCATCACGCCGACGTCGGTCTCCACGGACGCGCCGGGCGGCACCTCGCGCAGCACCGCCGCGGCGTCGGCCGCGCGGGGGGTCGTGCTCCACGAGGCGGGCCGGAACAGCGCGGGGTAGGGGCCACCGACGGCGAGCAGCACGGCCACCCCCAGCGCGATCGCCGGGGTCGCGCGGGCCCAGACCCGCAGGGCCCTCCGGGACGACCCGCGCAGCCGTTCCACGGCGTCGACGCAGGCCACGACCACCACCGGCATCAGCACCAGCGAGTAGTGCCAGTCGGTGCCCCAGTACGTCGGGTTGTCGCCGGCGAAGCGCCACAGCAGCGTCGGCAGGGCGACCAGCATCCACGGCGAGAACAGCCCGGCCAGCGCGGTGACGCCCACGGTGAGCAGCGTCGTGACGGCCTTGGTGCTCCAGCCCTCGAGCAGCCCGGCCAGGCCGACCGAGCCGCTGGTCTCGGTGGTCGTGCCGGTGTCGAGGTCGCCGAGGTAGGCGTAGGTGCCGTCCGGGCTGAGCGCCGGCACGACCACGAGCAGCACGAGCAGGGCACCGAACACCCCCACCACCATCAGCAGGGCGCCGGCCCCGCGGTGGTGCGCCCTCCGGGCCGGCCGGCGCAGCCAGAGCACCAGGCCGATGACGGCGACGGTGCCGCCGAGGTCCTCCTTGACCAGCAGCAGGGGCAGCGACCAGAGCAGCACCCCGCGCACGTCGCCGCGCAACCAGGCGGCCCCGGCCAGCGCCAGCAGGGGCACCGCGAACGCCACGGCGTGGAAGTCGACCTGCACGGCCGAGGCGATCCCGAAGGACAGGGCGTAGGCCGCCGTCAGTGCCAGCCCCGCCGGACGTCCCAGCCGGGCGACGGCGGCGACGCCCACGACGTACACCGAGACGGCGAGCAGCACCGCCTGCGCCACCATCAGGGTGCGGGCGTCCGGCACCAGCCGGTAGACCGGCGCCAGCAGGGCGATCACCGGGGAGAAGTGGTCGCCCAGCAGGTTGACGTCCGGCCCCTTGATGGTGGCGACCGGCGCCTCGAGCCGCGCGTACGCCGCGACGCCCTGCTCGAAGATCGCGTTGTCCCAGCTGCTGCCCCGGAAGCGGCGGTACTGCAGCACCGGCACCAGGGCGTACGCCGCGCCGGTCACCACGGCGAGCAGCGCGAGCAGGGCCCGGGGCGGCGGCGCCGCGGAGCGGTCCGTGCTCACGGCAGGGGCCCCGAGGTCACCGCGAGCACGACGTCGTCGTCCTCGCGGAGCAGCGTGCGGGCGCTCCGGACGGCGGGAGCGGAGCGGGCAGCGGCCAGGGCGGCGGGCTCCTGCTCCTCGGCGAGCAGGGTCACGAGGGTGCCGTCGGCGGCGCACCAGCGCGGCAGCTGCGCGACGACGACGCGGAACGCGTCGAGCCCGTCGGCGCCGCCCGCCACCGTCGCGGTCGGCTCGTGCGCGCGGGCGTCGCGCGGCAGGAGCGCGAGCCCGGCGTCGGGCACGTGCGGGAGGTAGGCGACCACCAGGTCGACCCGGCCCCGCAGCCGCTCCGGGAGGGCCTCGAGCCAGTCGCCCTCGTGCACCGCCAGGCCGCGGGGCGCGGCGTTGGCCCGGGCGTGCGCGAGCGCGGTCGGGTCGAGGTCGCACAGGTGCACCTCGGCGTCCGGCAGCAGGGTCGCCAGCCCCACCCCGAGGGCTCCCACCCCGCAGCCGACGTCCACCACGACCCGGGCCTCGGGCCACCCGTCGGCCGCGGCCGCGACCAGGGCGAGCGTCCGCTGGCGCGGCACGAAGCAGCCGGGCCCGACGGCGAGGTCGTCGTCGCCGAGGCGCACGACCCCCAGCAGGTGCTCGAGCGGCACGCCCGCGACGCGGCCGGCGGCGACGTCGGGGTGGTCGCCGGGGCCACGCACCCGACGGACCTCGGCGGCCTCCTCCTCGGCGTACACGCAGCCGGCCGCCCGCAGCGCGTCCACCAGGGCGTCGCGCCGCACGGGCGCGGTGGCGGGGCCCGGCGTGGTCACGGCTCCAGTATCGGGGTGGGCGAGGATCGTAGGCTCGGCCCCATGACGCACGCCGCGCCCGCCACGGGCATCCCCACCGCTCCGATCGTCGCCGCCGGCCTGCTCGGCGGCTACACCACGGCCCGGGTGACGGGGGTGCGTCCGCTCGGCGGTGTCGTGCTCGCCGCCGCGGGGGCCGCGGCGTACCGCGAGTGGATCCGCGGGAGCGGCCCGGTCGCCGCCGGCGTCCTGATCACGGTCTACGTCGCCGGGTTCGGCGCCTCGCACCCGCTCGCCCGGCGGATCGGTGCCTGGCCCTCCCTGCTCGCCGTGACCGCCGCGAGCGCCGGCGCGGCGTACGCCCTGCACGACCGCGCCCGCTGAGACAGCGGCACGAACGTGACGGATCCGCGCTTGCCGCGGACGCGAAGGGGGAATGCCTTCGTCATGGCAGCCGCAGAGGACGACCACGGACCCTCGGTCAAGGACGACGAGCTCTACGAGAAGCTCCGCGAGGAGGGCAGCAGCAAGGGCAAGGCGGCCGCGGTCGCGAACGCCGCCGCCCAGACCTCGCGCTCGAAGGTGGGTGAGAAGGGCGGCTCACGACCGCCCTACCAGGACTGGTCCAAGGACGACCTGGTCGACCGGGCCCGGGAGCTCGACATCGACGGCCGCGCGACCATGACCAAGGACGACCTCGTCGACGCCCTGAGGAACAGCTGATGACCCGCTTCGGCTACACCTTGATGACCGAGCAGAGCAATCCCAAGGACCTCGTGCGCTACGCCGTGCGGGCCGAGCAGGAGGGCTTCGACTTCGAGGTCTCCAGCGACCACTACTTCCCCTGGCTCTCCGCGCAGGGCCACGCGTCGTACGCGTGGACGATGCTCGGCGCCGTCGCCCACGCCACCGAGCGGGTCGACCTGATGACCTACGTGACCTGCCCGACGATCCGCTACCACCCCGCCGTGGTGGCCCAGAAGGCCGCGACGCTGCAGATCCTCGCCGACGGACGCTTCACCCTCGGCCTCGGCGCCGGCGAGAACCTCAACGAGCACGTCGTCGGCCAGGGCTGGCCGGCGGTCAAGCCGCGACAGCGGATGCTCACCGAGGCGATCGAGATCATCCGGGCGCTGCACACCGGTGAGCTCGTCGACTACAGCGGCGAGTTCTTCGACGTCGACTCCGCCCGCATCTGGGACCTGCCCGACGAGGGTGTCGACATCGGCGTCGCGATCTCGGGCGAGAAGGGCATCACGACCTTCGGCCCCGTGGCGGACCACCTGATCTCCACGGAGCCGGAGGGCGCGCTGGTCGAGACCTGGAACACGACCCGGGGCCTCACCACCATCGGCGAGGGGGGTGCCCGCGCCATCGGCCAGATCCCGATCTGCTGGGACCCCGACAAGGACGCCGCGGTGGCCCGCGCGCACGACCAGTTCCGCTGGTTCGCCGGGGGCTGGTCGGTCAACGCCGACCTGCCGACCACGGCCGGGTTCGCCGGCGCGACGCAGTTCGTCACCCCCGACGACGTCGCCGACAACATCGCCTGCGGCCCCGACCTCGACGAGCTCGCCGAGAGCGTGCGCCCGTTCCTGGACGCCGGGTTCACCGACGTCGCCCTCGTGCAGGTCGGCGACGAGCAGCAGGACCGCTTCCTCGACGAGGTCGCGGGTCCGCTGCTGGAGCGGCTCCGCGCTCTCTGACCCTCGGGCCCTCGGGGTCGTCCTGGTCCCTGGTGCGGGACGACGACCTCAGAGGTCGATCGTCTTGTTCTCCCCGCCGTCGGGCTGCTCGCCGGTGACCTTGGCCTTCACGACACCGATCAGCGTCGAGGGCGTGGACGGGGTGTCCCAGTACTCCACCGTGTCGGGCACGATCTTGATGAGCACGACCTCGTCGCTCTCCGGGCCGCCCTGCAGCCAGGCGCCCGCGACGTCGTTCCAGAGCTCCTTCTTCTTCTCCACCTCGCGCACGATCTCGGCGTGGCCGGACATCGAGACGTACGAGCCCTCGCTGTAGGCGGCGTTGACGTGCGGGTTCTTCTCGATCTCGGCGATCTTCGGGGCGTCGTGCGCGGCGAAGAACCACGCGGCGCCGTCGAACTCGATCTCCTGCGTGGCCATCGGGCGCGCGACGAGCGAGCCGTCGTCGTCGACGGAGGTGAGCATGCAGACCTTCGCGTCCTTGACCAGGTCGCGGATCTTCTCGACCGACTCGGGGTCGGCCTGGGTGTGGGTCTGGTGGGTCTGGTGGGACATCGGGTTCCTCTCGGGACGGACAGAAGGTGGGACGCCTGGGCGCCCCACCTCCTGTACCCCCTTCGGCGCCTCCGGACGCCGCCCGACTACCTCAGGTAGGCGAACAGTGCCGCGTGGGCGGCGTTGCCGAAGTCGACCGTCGCCTGGGCGAGACCGCCGGTGGCGTCCCGGCCGCTGATCTTCGGCGCCTCGAACGAGACCGTGTAGGTCGCGGTGCCGCCGCCGGGGATCGACGAGGGACCGGTCACGTCGAACAGCGGGCCCGAGTCACCGGTCACGACCGGCTTGGCGAGCAAGGAGTCAACGGTGAGGTTGGTGACCTGCACGGTCTGGGTGAGCCGCTTGCCGCTGCCCTTGGACACGGCGCCGAAGGACACGCTCGGCCGGCTGAGCGCCAGCTGGGCGTCGACCGCGTCGTCGAGCATCTCCAGGCCCGAGCCGACCTTGAGCACGTCGGTGATCGGCTCGCCGTCGGCGTCGACGACGCCCTCGCGGTCGGCGGTGTTCACGATCGCCGAACGCACCTGCCAGGCCTCCCAGGCGGGGTGGGCGGCCCGCACGACGGCGGCCGAGCCGGCGAGGTGCGGCGAGGACATCGACGTCCCGGAGAAGAAGGCCCAGCAGCCGATCGACGCGTCGTAGGTGTCCTCCTCCTCGCACTCGGTGGCGGGCACCGAGGACAGCACGTTCACGCCGGGGGCGGTCACGTCGGGCTTGATCCGGTAGTCGACGCGGGTCGGACCCCAGCTCGAGAAGTCGGCCAGGATGTCGTCGTTGCCGGTCTGGGAGTACGCCGGGGAGTTGCCGATGGTGACCGGGCTCCCGTCCTGGGCCGTCAGCGCCGGACCGTCGGCGCGCGGCGCCATCACGGCGTACACGTCCGGGTCCTCGAGGCCGTCGCCGCCCATCGCGATGGGGTCGCCGGGCTGGTTGTTGACCACGATGACGGCGTCGTAGCCGGCCTTCGCGGCGTTCGCGACCTTGACCGTGAAGGCGCAGGTGCCGCGCGAGACGAGCGCGATGGCGTCCTCGGCCGAGGCCTTCGGCGTGACGGTCGTGCACGCTTCGGAGAGGCCGGTCGTAGCGTTCGTCCCACCCGTGGTCACCGACAGGGTGCCGGTGTACGGCGCGTCGGTCGGGATCGGGAAGTCGCCGGCGGCGGTGACGCTGACCGGGGTGCCGGTGGCGGTGCTGCCGGCGTACACGGGGAGGCCGAGCAGGTGCCCGACCGAGCTCGCGCCCGCGGTCAGGGCCCGCTCGGCCGAGCCGGGGGAGCCGCCGGTCAGGTAGCCCGGGCCCTCGTTGCCCTGGGAGACGGCGACGACGATGTCGGCGCGGTCGAGGTTGTCGACGGCCTTCGTGAGGATGTCCTGGCTGCCGTGGTAGCCACCGCCCAGCGACATGTTGAGCACGTCCATGCCGTCCTCGGCGGCGGCCTGGAGGGCGTTGAGGATGTCCTCGCTGCGCGCGTTGTCGACGGTGCCGGGGAAGACGTTGTAGTTGCCGAGCTGCGCGCCGGGGGCGACGCCGCTCGGGTCGTAGGGGATGTCCACGCCCGAGACCTCGGCCGGTGTGGAGAGGTCGCAGGCGACGGTGCCGGCGACGTGCGTGCCGTGCGCCTCGACGCCGGCGGCGTCGAAGCCGCTCTGGTTCAGCTTGTTGCTGAAGACGCGGGCGGCGATCACCTTGTTGGTGGTGTAGGCCGCGTCGCCGAGCGGCTTGGTGGTGGGGAAGCCCTCGTCGTCGAAGCACGGGTGGGTCTGGTCGATGCCGGAGTCGATGATGCCGACCTTGGTGCCGTAGCCGGCCCAGGTGCGGGGGTCGGACTCGTCCGACGTGGCCCCGGCGGCCCGCCAGCCCTCCGGTGCGTCGATCAGGGTCAGGTCGGGGTCGTTCTCGGCGGCCAGCGGGGTGTACGTCGCCTGCGGGCTCACCGCCACGACGCCGGGAGCCTTCGCGACGTCCGCGGCCGAGGCGCCGTTGAGGTGCAGGGCCACGCCGTTGACGGCGTAGTCGTACTGGCCGGTGACCTTCGCCTGGGGGGCGTTCTTCCGCAGCCAGCTGCGCAGGTCGTTGCGCTGCTTGGCGAGCTGGGCGCGCACGTTCTTCGTCTTCCCGGCGTCGAGGGACGGGCGACCGTCCTTGCCGCGGGCGACGCCCTTGCTGGTGGCCAGCGGCGCGGCGGAGAGCTGCACCACGACGAGGTTGCTCGGGGCGCCCGTCGAGGCCGACGAGGCATCGGTGTTCGGGTCCGCGGCGACGGCGCCGGGGGCGGTGGCCAGCCCGGTGAGGGCCAGGCCGAGGGTGGCGGTGACGGCGATGCCGGCGCTGTGGCGCCGGCTGCGCGAGGATGACTTCACGTGGGGTGACCTCCGGGTAGGCGGGCACCGAGGAGCTCACGACCGGTCCTGGTGGGCAGGCCGTCCTCGGAGTCGTCGACCCTAGACAGCACGATCTGCGGAAGCAGCACCAGATGCGCGCAGACGTGGTGCACAAAATGGAAATGTCAGAACTTGCAAGATTCTGCGCCCGGAGTGCTCGTCGGCAGGCTTCCAGGGGGGGACAACCGTCCGGACCACCGTTGCGTGGGGGGCAGATCTGTGCAGGCGTCCTCGCCGAGCGCGGTGAACTCCTCGACCGCCGCCACCGGTCAGGTGGTCAGGTGGTCAGGTGGTCGTGCACGGCGCCGGCGGTGCGGTCGCCCGAGACCAGGGCGCCCTGGATCGAGGCGGTGTCGCGGTGGTCGCCGCAGAGCCACACCGAGGCGCCGACCCGGGTCTCGCGCCGAGGTCGCAGCGGCGGGAGCTGCGCGGGCAGTGCCGGGTCGACGACGTGGTGGACCAGGAGGTCCCAGGTCCGCGTGCTGACCCCGTAGATGCCGGCGAGGTGGCGACGCACGGCATCCTCGGTGCCACCGTCCGGGACCCGGTCGGGCAGCGTGGTCGCCTGCACCAGGTGGCGCCCGGGGGGTGCGTACGTCGGGGCCGCGTTGCTCACCACGGCGGCGTGCTGCACGGGTCCACCCGGCGGGCGCACCGCCCGGCCGTCGAGCGCCAGCAGCGGCAGGTCGTGGGGGGCGGCGTCGGCGGCGAACCACCACGTGTGGAGAGCGTGGGTCGGCACCGGCTCGACGTCGACCAGGCCCGGTACGGCCGCAGGGCCGACCGCGACGACGGCGGCGCGCGCCCGCAGGTCGCCCGCCGACGTGGACACGACGACCCCGTCGTCGCCGTCGCGCACGCCCTCGACCCGCTCGCCGAGCCGCACCGGCTCGGTCAGCCGCGCGGCGAGCTGCTCGGGGAAGGCCCGCATGCCGCCGGCCGGCAGGCCCGGGGTGCCGAGCAGGAACGTACGCACCAGCAGCCGGACGAAGGCGGCCGAGGTCGACCCGTCGCTGCTGGCCAGGGTGCCGCCGAGGAACGGCTCGAGCACCTCGCGGCGGATCGGCCCGGTGACGCCGGCGGCGTCGAAGGACGCAGCGAGGCTCCGGTCGTCGTCGGGGTGTGCGACGTGCTGCGGCCGCACCAGCACCGGGCCGACCCAGCGCACCAGGGCGGCGACCTCGCGCGGCGTGACGAGCCCCGAGCGCAGCGAGCGCAGCAGCCAGCGTGGCGCGCGCCGCGGGTCCGCGAGCACCCGCAGCCCCGTGTCGCGCCGCACCAGCACTCCGGCACCGAACGGCTGCAGCGCCAGGGCGTCGACGTCGACCCACTCCCGGACCGCCGGGTAGGCCGGGTTGAGGAGCTGGAAGCCCCGGTCGCAGCGGAAGCCGTCGACCACGTCGGTGACGATGCGGCCACCGACCCGGTGGTCGGCCTCGACGACCACCACCCGCCGGCCCCGGCCCTGCAGGTGGAGCGCCGCCCGCAGCCCCGCGACGCCCGCTCCTACGACCACGACGTCGGTGTCCATGGGATCAGGCTGCCCGTGCCACGATCAGGTCATGCCGCGCACTCCCGACCATGACGCCCGCTACGTCGAGGTGCGGCAGCGCGAGGTGCCGGTGGCACCCGACCGCGCGTGGGCCGCCGTACGCCGTGCTGCCGGCGTCGGCACCGGACTGACCGCCCTGGCGTGGAGCGTCCGCAACACCGTCGACGGACTCGTCGGCGGCCCCGCTCGCGCCTGGGAGGTCGTGACCGAGGAGGCGCCGCAGCGGCTCGCCCTGGAGGCGGTGGCCCGCCTGCCCGGTCGGGCGACCCTCGAGCTGACCGTGGAGCCGACCCGGGGTGGGCGCTGGGCGCTGATCACGCAGACCAACACCTTCGACCCCGACGGCCTGGTCGGGCGCGCCTACTGGCACGCCCTGGGCCCGGCCCACCGCGTCGTCTTCGCGCGGATGCTCCGAGACGTGGCGCGGCTTGCCGAACGCTCCTGAGGCGCTGGACCCGTCCACCCCGACACCGGCGTCGAACCACCCACCCACCCATCTCTGCCTCACCACCCAGGAGCCGGCATGACCACCCTCAAGGACTTCCAGGCCACCACGCTCACCGGGGAGGACACGTCGCTCGCCGAGTACCAGGGCCAGGTCGTGCTCGTCGTCAACACGGCGTCCCAGTGCGGCTTCACCCCCCAGCTCGAGGGGTTGCAGGACCTGTACGCCGAGTACCGCGACCAGGGGCTGGTGGTGCTCGGTTTCCCGTGCAACCAGTTCGGCGGCCAGGCACCCGGCACGGGCGCCGAGGAGGGGGCCTTCTGCCAGAAGAACTACGGCGTCGAGTTCCCCATGTTCGACCGGGTGGACGTGAACGGCGACGACGCGCACCCGCTCTTCGCGTGGCTCAAGGAGGAGCGGGGCGGCATGCTCGGCTCGAAGATCAAGTGGAACTTCACCAAGTTCCTGGTCAACCGCGACGGCGAGGTCGTCGAGCGGTTCGGCGCGACCACCAAGCCCGAGAAGCTCTCGAAGGCCGTCGAGAAGCAGCTCTGAGGCCAGGCCGCCGGCGTCGCTCCGGCCCGCCGGCTCCGGCAGGTCCCGGGACCCGGCGCGAGTGCGGGTGAGACGCTGGGGCCATGGCGCAGACCAAGAGCCGCGGGTTCGTCGGCACCGTCGCGGAGACCCTCGGCCTCGTGGTGGTGGCGGTGCTGCTGGCCGTCCTGATCAAGGCCCTGCTGGTGCAGGCGTTCTACGTGCCGTCGCTGTCGATGGCGCCGACGCTCAAGGTCGACGACCGGATCCTGGTCGAGAAGCCGAGCTACTGGAGCGGCGGCCCGCAGCGCGGCGACGTCGTGGTCTTCGAGGACCCGGGCGACTGGCTGGGCGCCCCGCCCGAGCAGACCACGGTGCAGAAGGCGCTCAGCACCGTCGGTCTGCTGCCGCAGGGCGGCCACCTGGTCAAGCGCGTGATCGGCACCGGCGGCGACACCGTCGCCTGCTGCGCGCCGTCCGGCAAGCTGATCGTCAACGGCACGCCGCTCGACGAGCCCTACCTGCCGCAGGGCGTCCAGCCCTCCGCCGTCGACTTCAAGGTCACCGTGCCGAACGGCCGGATCTGGGTGATGGGCGACAACCGTGGCGACTCCGAGGACTCCCGCTTCCACCGGGACGACGCCACGCGCGGCTTCGTCCCGGCCGACCTCGTCGTCGGCAAGACCTTCGTCATCGTCTGGCCCACCGACCGGTGGCACTGGTTCGGCTTCTGAGCCACCTGGGTCACCCGAACACCCGCAGCAGGAGCGCGACGAAGCCGAGCCCGAGCCACAGGGCGCCTCCGACGAGCCACGGCCAGCGGCCCGCGTCGTCGCGCCGCGGGCCGTCCTCGTCGCGGGTCGCGACCCCCCACCGCAGGAACATGACCAGGGCGAAGACCCCCGACGCGAGCGCGAGCACCCCGAGGACGTTGGCGACGGCGTTCGCGGACACGCGCCGAACCTAGTCGTGACTTGGGCGACCGCGATTGACTGGTCGGATGAAGCGACCCCAGCCCCAGGTGCCCGGTCCCGGCCAGGAGTCGGTGTGGGACTACCCACGACCGCCCGCCCTGGTGGAGTTCCGCGGCAGCGTGCGCATCGAGCAGGGCGGCCAGGTGGTGGCCGAGTCGACGACGGCGTACCGGGTGCTGGAGACCAGCCACCCGCCGACGTTCTACCTGCCCGCGTCGTCCTTCGTCGAGGGGGCGTTGCGCCCGGTCGAGGGATCGAGCTTCTGCGAGTGGAAGGGTCGCGCGGCGTACGCCGACGTGGTGGGCGGCGGCACCGTGGCCGCGCGGGCGGCGTGGACCTACCCCGACCCCACCCCGGGCTTCCGCGACCTGCTCGACCACTGGGCCGTCACGCCGCTGTCGGTCGACGCCTGCTTCGTCGACGACGAGCGGGTGCGGCCGCAGGAGGGTGGCTTCTACGGCGGCTGGGTCACCAGCGACGTGGTCGGCCCCTTCAAGGGGTCGCCGGGCTCCTGGGGCTGGTGACGGTCCACCACGAGACGAGGCCGACGATCGCGGTGAGCCCCGCGCCCCAGAGCAGGTCGACCGGCACCAGGATCGGCGGGAAGCCCTCGATGACCGCGAGGTTGGTCAGGTCCCAGGTGGCGTAGCAGACCAGCCCGAGCACCAGCCCGTCGCGCGCGACCAGCCGCGGCCTCCGGGTCTCGAGGTGCGGACGCACCACCAGGTGCACGACGCCGCCGAGGTAGATCAGGTAGAACGCCGCGGCGGCGAGCACCACCGGCTCGTCGGCCAGGAGCGGGCCGAGCTCCGCGTCGTACATCGGGCGGGCGATGACGGTGAGCCAGACGCCGTCGAGCAGCAGGAAGCAGACGAGGGCGGCGGCGTACGCCGCGGCGAAACGGTGCAGGGTCATCGCGGGGTCCTCAGAGCCGGTCGCGCTCGAGCGGGCACGACATGCAGCGTGGACCGCCTCGACCGGAGCCCAGCTCGGAGCCGGCCACCCTGACGACCTCGATGCCGGCCTCCTCGAGCCGCGCGTTGGTCCGGTTGTTGCGCTCGTAGGCGACGGCGACCCGGGCCGAGACCGCGAGGGTGTTGTTGCCGTCGTCCCACTGCTCGCGCTCGGCGGTGACGGGGTCGAGGCCGGTGTCGATGACCTCGACCCGGTCGACGCCCATCGCGCCGGCGGCCGCCTGGAGGAACGGTCGCCCGGGGGCGACCTGCAGCTCGAGCCCGCCCGCGTCGCGCCCGGCGATGGTGATCGCGTGCGCCTGGAGGGTGTCGGCGACGTTGGGGTACATCACGACCTTGTCCACGTCGACCATCGTGCAGATCGTGTCGAGGTGCATGGTGGCCCGCTCCTGCGCGATCGGCACGGCCAGCACGGTGTGCGCGAGGTCGGCGTCGAGCACCTGGCGGGCCAGCCGCTCCACGCCGGCGGGGGTGGTGCGCTCGCCGACGCCGACCGCGATCACGCCGGGCGCCATCAGCAGCACGTCGCCGCCCTCGACGTGCTCCTTGTGCCAGCCGTGCAGCGTGCGCACGCCGGCGAAGCGCGGGTGGTGGGTGTAGATCAGCTCGGTCAGCTGGGTCTCGCGGTCGCGGGCCGGCATCGCCAGCGAGGTGATCGTGGCGCGGTCGCCGATCCACACCGAGGAGTCGCGGGTGAAGAGCAGGTTGGGCAGCGGCTCGATCAGGAAGTCGTCGGTGGCGAGCAGGCTGGTGACGATGCCGTGCCCGCCCCGCACCTCGTCGTTGCGCACGCCGGCGGTCAGGGTGAGGGCGAGGTCCTCGGGGTCGAGGTCGTGCAGCGCGCTGGTGAGGTAGCGCCGCAGGGTGTCCCCGAGGCGCAGACCGCCGGTGACCCCGTGATGGCGACGTGACGGGCGTTCGGGTCCTCGAGGGTGGTCTCGAGCAGGTCCACGAGGTAGAGCACCTCGACGTCGCGGTCGCGCAGCACCTGGGCGAAGGCGTCGTGCTCGTCCTGTGCCCGGCCCACCCAGGGGATCGCGTCGAAGAGCAGCCGGTCGTTGTTGCGGGGCGTGAGCCTGGTGAGCTCGGGTCCCGGCCGGTGCAGCAGCACGCTCCGGAGCCGACCGACCTCGCTGTCCGCGCCCAGGGGGCGTGCCTCGCTGCTCATGGACGGACCCTATAGAGCCCGCGCGCGCTCAGGCGACGATGCTGGACGCGGAGAGGACGCCGAGGGCCAGGCACAACGCCCCGCCGACGTAGTGCAGCAGCGACAGCGGCATCCGGTGGCGCAGCACCCGGCCGAGCAGCACGGCCAGGCCGGAGACCGCGAGCAGGGCACCGAACGCCCCGACGAAGACCGACAGGGGGTCGCGGTAGCGCGCCACCAGGCTGATCGTCAGCAGCTGGGACAGGTCCCCCCACTCCGCCGCGAAGAGCACCAGGAAGGACGCCCCGGCGGCGCGCAGACCGGTCCGGGTGTCCCCGGCCTCGCCGGCGAGCTCGCGCTCCTCGTCGTCGGCGGCGGCCTCGGCGCCGCGGGCGGTGCGGAGGAGCAGGACGCCCCCCAGCGCGAAGATGAGGGCGGCGACCGCGTGCACCAGGTCCTCGGGCAACAGGGTGACCACGGTGCCCACGCTGATCGCCACCACGGTCTGCACCAGGAACGCCAGCCCGACCCCGATCCAGACCGCCAGCGGGCGGTAGCGGGTCGACAGGACGAGCGTCGCGATGAAGGTCTTGTCCGGCAGCTCGACGACGAAGACGGCGCCGAAGGCGAGCGCGACCACGAGAAGATCCACGTGGGGGGACTCTAGGCTGCGGGTCGTGCCGACCTCACCGCCGCCCCAGCCGCACTACGCCTACCTCGGGCCGACGGGTACCTTCACCGAGCAGGCGCTGCTGACCCTGCCGGGGCTCGGCGACGTCACGCACACGCCCTGCGCGACCGTGCCGGCCGCGCTGGACCTCGTCAGGGCGGGCGCCGTCGGAGGGGCCGTGGTGCCCATCGAGAACTCCGTGGAGGGGTCCGTGCCCGTGACCCTCGACGAGCTGGCCACCGGTGAGCCGCTGACGATCCGGCGCGAGGTCACCGTGCCCGTGTCGTTCTCGCTGCTCGTGCGACCCGGCACGACCTTGTCCGACGTGCGCCGCGTGGGCACCCACCCGCACGCCGCGGCCCAGACGCGGCGCTGGCTGGCCGCGCACCTGCCCGACGCCCAGGTCGTCAACGCCGCCTCGACCGCCTCCGCCGCGGCCGACCTGGCCGAGGGCACCCCCGAGTGGGACGCCGCGGTCAGCGCCCCCCTGGCCGGGCGGCGCTACGGGCTCGAGGCGCTGCACGCGGGCATCGGCGACAACGTCGAGGCCGTCACCCGGTTCGTCGTCGTGGGGCCCCCGGGCCGGCCCCCCGCCGCCACCGGCGCCGACAAGACCTCGCTGGTGGCCTTCATCCACGACGACCACCCGGGCGCCCTGCTCGAGCTGCTCGAGGAGTTCTCGTTGCGCGGGGTGAACCTGACCCGGATCGAGTCGCGGCCGACGGGCGGGGGGCTCGGGCGCTACCACTTCTCCATCGACTGCGAGGGCCACCTCGACGACTACCGGGTGGGCGAGGCGCTGATGGGGCTGCGGCGTACCTGCGCCGACGTCCGCTGGCTCGGGTCCTACCCCCGCGAGGACGGCGTGCGCACCGACGTACGCCGGGGCACCTTCGACGAGGACTTCCGCGACGCCGAGGCGTGGCTCGCACGTCTGCGGACCGAGTCCTGACCTAGTCTTCGCTCTCGTGGAGGCCCTCGCTGTCACCCTCGCCCTCGCCGCGCTCGCCCTGGCCGCGGCCGCGCTGGCGGTCGCCCTGGTGCTGCCGCGCCGACGCCACGAGCAGGCCCCCGACGACCCGGTCGCCGGACTGCCCACCGACGTGGAGGGCCTCCGCGCCGAGGTGGCCACGCTCAAGGCCGACGTCCGCGAGACGATGCGGCACCTCGCCGTCGTGCGCTACGACGCCTTCGGCGACATGGGCGGGCACCTCTCCTGGAGCATCGCGCTGCTCGACGACCGCGGTGACGGCGTCGTCCTGACGTCGATCCACGGGCGCAGCGAGGTGCGGTCCTACGCCAAGAGCATCGAGGGCTGGACGTGCGACCAGCAGCTGTCCCCGGAGGAGATCGAGGCGGTCGCCTTCGCCCGCAAGGGCTGAGACCCGGTGTGTCGCTCCGGGCCTAGGCTGCAGGGATGAGCCCGCGTCGTACGCCGTGGAGCGCGGTGACGCGCCGCGTCGGACGCGCCGCGTGGGCGCCGGTCGCGGCCCGACGGCTGGCGCCGCTGGCGGACACGGTGGCGCAGGTGACCCGGGGTCGGGTCTGCCTGCTGGGCCTGCTCGGCGTGCCCCACCTGGTGCTCACCGTGCCGCGTCGCCGCAGCGCCCCGGTCGTCGTCCGCCTCGTGCACGCGCCGTACGGCGAGGAGTTCCTCGTCGCGGGCGGTGACGACGGCACCTCCGTCGACCACCGACCCCGACCCCCGGCGTGGCTCACCGCGCTGCGTGCCACCCCGACCGCGGAGGTCACCGTGCGGGGGCGCACCGTGCCCGTGCGGGTGCGCGTCGTGCAGGGCGCCGACCGGGCCCGGCTGTGGCCGCTGCTCGTCGAGGTGTGGCCCGGGTACGCCGACTGCGACGCCCGCGCCTGCGAGCAGTGGGACGTCGTGCTGCTGACGCCGGCCTGACGCCGTGGGGCCGGGTCGACGGCTCAGCGGGGCCCGCGCACCAGCAGCCGGCCGTGCACGACCTCCGCGCACAGCCGGCGGCCGGGGCCGATGCTGTCGCCGTCGAGCTGGCGCGGGGTGTCCGACGACGCCTTCACGACGACGGTGCGGCAGGTGAAGCGGTTGACCGTGGCGTCGGTGCGCTTGCCCTTGGTGAGCACGCGGAAGGCCACCCGCAGCCAGCTGAGGAACACCCGCGGGTTGATCAGCACGACGTCGAGCTGGCCGTCGTCGATCGCGGCGTCGGGGATCAGCGGCATGCCGGCCTGCAGCTGGCCGACGTTGCCGACGACGACCGTGCGGGCGCGGTGCCGGGTGAACTCGCCGCCGTCGAGGGAGATCTCCAGGCGCACGGCGGGGAACATCAGGCTGCGCAGGGCGGAGACGACGTACGCGAGCCAGCCGACCTTGGCCTTCACCTTCTCGTTGACGCCCTCCATGATCTGGGCGTCGAAGCCCATGCCGGCCATCACCAGGAAGTGCGCGTCGGCCTCGATGCCGTCGCCGGCGACCTTGACCAGGTCGATGGCGCGGTCGTGTCCGTGCAGGGCGACGTCGACGGCCGCGGGCAGGTAGAGCGGGAGGTCGAGGTTGCGGGCGAGCAGGTTGCCGGTGCCGGCGGGCACGATGCCGACGGGTACGCCGGTGCCGGCGAGCTCGGCGCAGACGGTGCGCACGGTGCCGTCGCCGCCGCACACGATGACCAGCTCGGCGCCGTCGAGCGCGGCCTGCTCGGCCATCGAGGTGCCTGGGTCCTCGACGGTCGTCTCGTACCAGCGTGGCTCGGACCAGCCCCCGCGACGGGCCGCGTCGTCGACGATGGTGTGGAAGCCGTCGACGCTCTCCACCTTGATCGGGTTGAGCACGACCGCGAGCTGGCGGCGCGACTCGGGGGCGGTGTCGGCGGCCGACGGGCTGGCCAGCGAGCGCGGTGCCGGGTCGTAGACGAGCAGGCCGAACAGCACCCACACGAGGCCGACCGCGTAGCCGCCGACCACGTCGGAGAGGTTGTGCACGCCGAGGAGGATCCGGTCGGCCCCCACGAGCAGCGCGACGGCGACGTACACCGCGACGAGCCCGCGGCGCAGGCCGCGACGGCGTACCAGCATCAGGGTGAGCACCGTCGCCACGCCGGCGGCCGAGGCGATCCCGGAGGCGTGGCCCGACGGGAACGACTTGCTGGCGAGCTCCTCGATCGCGTCGGCGAAGACCGGTCGGTCGCGGTCCACCAGCGACTTCATCACCGTGGTGGTCACCGAGCTGCCGAGCATGACCACGACCGTCCACCCGGCCGCGCGGTGGTGGCCGCGGGTCCACAGCAGCACCGCCGCGATCGCCGTGACGACCGCCATCGGCACGGTGGCGAAGATGCTCTGCACGACCAGGAGGAACGACGTGAGGCCGTCGTGCGCGGCGGTGAACGCCTGGGGGGCGGCGCCGAACCGCTCGTCGAGCCGGGTGAGGCCGTTGCCGCCCTCCGCGACCAGGGCGGTGAGGGCGACCAGCGCGAGCAGCACGACGACGCCAAGGGCGAGCTCGGCGTACCAGGCCCTGATCCGCACGGTCACGGCGCAAGTATGCCGGGGTCCCGCGGGGCCGACCGGGACCGGGGACGTCCGGCACGTCGGTGTGCCCGTCTACCCTGACCGGGTGATCGACCCCCAGCTGCTGCGCTCCGATCCCGACCGGGTCCGGCGGGCCCAAGCCCGGCGCGGGCTCTCCGACCAGGTGGTCGACCGCGCCCTCGACGCCGACACCTCCCGGCGGCAGGCGATCGCCGACTTCGAGCGGCTGCGCGCCGAGCAGAAGCAGCTCGGTCGGCAGATCCCGCAGGCCCAGGGCGACGAGCGCGTCGCGCTGCTCGCCCGCACCAAGGAGCTGTCCGCCGAGGTCAAGGTCGCCGAGACCACGCAGGGTGCGGCCGAGGAGACCTGGCGCGCCGCGCTGCTCTCGATCCCCAACGTCGCCGACGAGGCGCCGGCCGGCGGCGAGGACGACTTCGTCGTGCTCGAGCACGTCGGCGAGCCCCGTGACTTCGCCGCCGAGGGCTTCGAGCCGCGCGACCACGTCGAGCTCGGCCGGATGCTCGGCGCGATCGACCTCGAGCGCGGCACCAAGGTGTCCGGCTCGCGCTTCTACTACCTCGTCGGCGTCGGCGCCGACCTCGAGTTCGCGCTGATGAACCTCGCGATGGAACAGGCCCGTGCGGCCGGCTTCACCACGGTGGTCCCGCCCGCGCTGGTCAAGCCGCGGGCGATGGACGGCACCGGTTACCTCGGCCAGTCCGCCGGCGAGGACGTCTACCGGATCGAGGGCGAGGACCTCTACCTCGTCGGCACCTCGGAGGTGCCGCTCGCGGCGTACCACTCCGACGAGATCCTCGAGGCCGCGTCGCTGCCGAGGCGGTACGCCGCCTTCTCGCCCTGCTACCGCAAGGAGGCCGGGTCCTACGGCAAGGACACCCGCGGCATCATCCGGGTGCACTGGTTCGACAAGGTCGAGATGTTCACCTTCACCACCGTCGAGGAGTCCGACGCCGAGCACCAGCGGCTGCTGGCGTGGGAGAAGGAGTTCCTCGACAAGCTCGAGCTGTCCTACCGGGTGATCGACGTGGCCGCCGGCGACCTCGGGCTGTCGGCCCGCCGCAAGTACGACTGCGAGGCGTGGATCCCCACCCAGGGCAAGTACCGCGAGCTCACCTCGACGTCGAACTGCACCGACTTCCAGGCCCGTCGGCTCGACATCCGCAGCCGGGGCGAGCGGGGCACGAGCGCGGTCGCGACCCTCAACGGCACGCTCTGCGCGATGACCCGCACCATCGTGGCGATCCTCGAGACCCACCAGCAGGCCGACGGGTCCGTGCGCGTGCCGAAGGCGCTGCAGCCGCACCTCCAGGGCCGCGCGGTCCTGCACCCGGTGGTCACCGGTGGCTGAGGGATGGACGCCGCGCCTGGTCGCCCTCGACATCGACGGGACCCTGCTGCGCTGGGAGCATGACGAGAGCGACGGGACCGCCGACCACGAGCAGGTCACCCCGCGGGTGCAGGCCGCGGTCGACCGGGTGCTCGACGCGGGCGTGCCGGTCGTGCTCTCGTCGGGGCGGGCGGCGTACTCGATGGCCGAGATCGCCGAGCGGCTCGGTCTGCGCGGCCACGACGGCGACCGACTCTGGGTGGTGGCCTCCAACGGCGCCGTGGTCTTCCGGCACCCGCCGACCGAGGTCGTGCACGAGGTCACCTTCGACGCCGCCGCGGCCGTCCGCGAGGTGCTCGAGCAGATCCCGACCGCGCTGGTCGCGGTCGAGGAGCACGGCGTGGGCTACCGGGTGAGCGGGGAGTTCCCCGAGGGCGAGCTCTCCGGCGAGCAGACGGTCACCCCGGTGCACCACCTGGTCGCCGACGAGGTCAGCCGGGTGATCATCCGCGACCCCGAGTCGACGCCCGAGGACTTCGTGGCGATGGCCGACCAGCTCGGCCTCAAGGGCACCAACTACTTCATCGGCTGGACCGCCTGGCTCGACCTCGCCCCGACCGGGGTCTCCAAGGCGAGCGGGCTCGACTACGTCTGCGCGCACCTGGGCGTCCCGGCCTCGCAGGTGCTGGCGATCGGCGACGGGCGCAACGACCTCGAGATGCTGCAGTGGGCCGGCCGCGGGGTGGCGATGGGCCAGGCCGTGGCCGAGGTGCACCAGGCGGCCGACGCGGTCACCGACAGTGTCGACGACGACGGCGCCGCCGTGGAGCTCGAGCGCTGGTTCTGATGGCGCGCCGGGTGCCCGACGCGCGGGTGCGCATGGTGGCCACCGACCTCGACGGCACGCTGCTCGGGGTCGACGGCACGGTGAGCGACCGCACCGCGCGCACGCTCGTCGCGGCCGAGGAGGCCGGCATCGTCGTGGTCTTCGTGACCGGCCGCCCGCTGCGCTGGATGGACGACCTCTGGCAGCACGTCGGCGACCACGGCCTGGCGATCTGCTCCAACGGCGGGGTGGTGTACGACGCTCGCCAGCACGCGGTGGTGCGGGCCCGCGCCGTCGACCACGACGTCGTGCTCGAGGTGGCCGAGCGGCTCCGCGCCGCCGCCCCGGGCACGGCCTTCGCGCTGGAGAAGCTGAAGGGCGGCGCCGTCGAGCCCGGCTTCGCCCCCTCCCGGCCCAAGCCGGCCGACGTGGTGGTGGCGCCGCTCGAGGAGCTGCTCGTCGGCGGGGTCGCGGTCAAGCTGCTGGCGCTGCACGAGCAGTGGGAGCCGGCGGCGTACTGGGAGCTCGTCGAGCGGGAGGTCGGGCACCTCGTCACCACGACCTGGTCGGCGCTGGGACCGCTGGTGGAGATGAGCGCCGTCGACGTCACCAAGGCGAGCACGCTCGCCCAGCTGTGCGACGACCTGCAGATCCCCGCGTCAGAGGTGGTGGCCTTCGGGGACATGCCCAACGACCTGGAGATGCTGCGCTGGGCCGGCTCGTCGTACGCCATGGAGAACGCGCACGACTCGGTGCGTCAGGTCGCCGACAACGTCGCCCCCCGCCACGACCTCGACGGCGTCGCCCAGGTCATCGAGAGCATCCTCGCCCGCTCATAACCGCCGAGCGGGCAGTTGGTGCACGCGTGGACCCGCCGAGCGGGCAGTTGGTGCACGCGGGTGCGAGCAGAGAGTGCCCGCTCGGCGTACGTAAACGGGCCGTAACTGCCCTCTCGGCGGGGTTTAAGTGCCCTGTGGGGCGGTGGCGGTGGTGGCGGTGGTGGTGACGCGGTAGCGGACGAAGGACGGCACCAGCAGGCTGGTCGCCACCACGCCGACGACGACCAGCACGCCGCCGCCCGCGGCGACCACCGCTGTGCCCGCGGTCGCCGCGGCCGCACCGTGGGTGACGTCGGCGATCCGTGGCCCGCCGGCGACGACGACGGTGAAGACGCCCTGGAGGCGCCCCCGCATGGCGTCGTCGGCGGCCGAGAGCAGGATGCTCGACCGGAACGCCGCCGAGGCGACGTCCGCCGCGCCGCCGACAGCGAGGAAGAGGACCGCGACGACCAGCATCGCGCGGGGCGCGAGGCCGGCGAGACCGACCGAGACGCCGAAGCCGAGGATCGCGGCCCCCCACACCACGATGCAGACCACGACAGCGAGTCCGTGCCGCTCGACCCGGCCGACCCAGCCCGAGAACACCCCGCCGACCACCGCCCCGATCGGGATCGCTGCGAACAGCAGCGCGAAGGCCAGCCCGCCGCCCTGCGGGCCGCCGAAGCTCTCGGCCGCCATCTCGGGGAACAGCGCCCGCGGCATGCCGAAGACCATCGCGACGAGGTCGACGACGAAGCTCATCAGGAGCACCGGCTGGGTGCGCAGGTAGGCGAAGCCGTCGAGCACCGACCGGATGCCCGGCGCGCCCCTCTGTGGTCCGGTCGGCGGCATGCGCGGCAGCCGCACCACGGCGTACGCCGTCGCCAGCAGCGTCACCGCGTCGAGGAAGTACAGCCAGGCGTAGCCGATGACCGGGATGAGCACGCCGGCCAGCAGCGGCCCGGCGATCGAGCCCGCCATCATCACTGTGAAGCTCAGCGCGTTGGCCGAGGCGAGCAGCTCGGGCGGCAGCAGCCGGGGCAGCAGGGCCGACCGGGTCGGCTGGTTGACCGCGAAGAAGGCCTGCTGCAGCGAGAACAGCCCGAGCAGCAGCCACACCGAGCCGAGGTCGGCGAAGGCCTGCGCCCAGAACAGCAGCGCGGTGCCGATCAGGCCGACGGTCGTGATGCCGAGCAGGGTGCGCTTGTCCATGTGGTCGGCCACCGCACCGCCCCACAGTCCGAAGACGACGAGGGGCACGAGCCCGAACACCCCCGTCAGCCCGACGTACGCCGAGGAGCCGGTCATCGCGTAGATCTGCGCCGGCACCGCCACGACGGTCAGCTGGGCCCCGACGACCGTGACGATGTTGGCCGTCCAGAGCCGCTTGAAGTGCGGCTCGGCCAGCGGACGGGTGTCGGCCAGCGACGCGCTCAGCCGGGCGCGCCAGCGGGAGCCTCCCGTCGCCGGGGGGCCCGTGGTGGACGCGTTCAGGGGGTGGACCGCCTGCTAGAGATACATGCCTCCGCGTCCGCCGTGGGAGTCGTCGCCCTCGGTGTCGGGGCCGCCGGGCAGGCCGGGGCCGGCCATCCCGCCGCCGGGCGGCAGCGCACGACGCATCTGCTCGAGCTGGGCCCGCGCGGCCATCTGCTGGGCGTAGATCGCGGTCTGGATGCCGTGGAAGAGGCCCTCGAGCCAGCCGACCAGCTGGGCCTGGGCGATCCGCAGCTCGGCCTCGCTGGGGGCGTCGGAGGAGAACGGCAGCGACAGACGACGCAGCTCCTCCACCAGCTCGGGGGCCAGCCCGGCCTCCAGCTCGGTCACCGACGACGCGTGGATCTCGGCCAGGCGCATCCTGCTGGCCTCGTCGAGGGGGGCCGACTTCACCTCGTCGAGGAGCTGGCGGATCATCCCGCCGATCCGCATCACCTTGGCGGGCTGCTCGACCAGGTCGGAGAGGCTGCGCTCGCCGTCCTCCTCGGTGCCTCCGCCGGCCTGCGCGGTCGTCAGGGTGCGGGGGTCGAGCACGACGACCTCGGTGTCGTCGGTGTCGGGTCCCTGGGCGTCGCTCTGCTCCTCGGTCACCGGACCAGCCTACGGAGGTCGGGTTACGGGGTGAGCACGACCTTGCCCGTGTGGCTGCTCTCCTCGAGCATCCGGTGTGCGTCGGCGACGCGGTCCAGCGGCACGGTGTCGTGCACGAGCACCCGCACCGACCCGTCGGACACGTGCGGCCAGACGTGCTCGACGACCGAGGCGCAGATGGCGGCCTTGCCCTCGGCCGGGCGTGCGCGCAGCGAGGTCGCGATGACCGCGCCCCGCTTGACCAGCAGCGTCGAGAGGTCGAGCTCGGCCTTGACGCCGCCCTGCATGCCGATGACGACCAGCCGGCCCTCGGTGGCGAGCGCGGCGATGTTGCGCGCCAGGTACGACGCGCCCATCACGTCGAGGATCACGTCGGCGCCGTGCCCGTCGGTGGCGGCCTTCACCTCCTCGACGAAGTCCTGCTCGCGGTAGTTCACCGCCACGTCCGCGCCGAGGTCCAGGCAGGTCTGCACCTTCTCCGGGCTGCCGGCGGTGGCGATGACCCGGGCGCCCTTGGCCTTGGCCAGCTGGATCGCCAGCACACCGATGCCTCCGGCACCACCGTGCACGAGCAGGGTCTCGCCGGGCTGCAGCCCGGCGACCATGAACACGTTGGACCACACGGTGCACGCCACCTCCGGCAGCGCCCCGGCGTGGGCGAGGTCGAGCCCGTCGGGGACCGGCATCACCTGGCCGACCGGCACCGAGACCTTGTCGGCGTACCCCCCGGCGGCCAGCAGCGCGCAGACCTCCTGGCCGACCTCGAAGCCCTCGACGCCCTCGCCGAGGGCCGAGACCCGGCCCGAGCACTCCAGGCCGAGCACGTCGCTGGCACCGGGCGGGGGCGGGTACTTGCCCTGCCGCTGCAGCAGGTCGGCGCGGTTCACCGCGCTCGCGACGACGTCGATGACGACCTCGCCCGCGGCGGGCTCGGGGTCGGGGTGCTCGGAGAGGACGAGGGCGTCGAGCCCTCCGGGTTCGGGGGCGGTCACAGCGCGCATGTGCTCACCCTAGGCCGGGGGACTCACGCGTCTGGGCCGTCCGGGCCGTCCGGGAGGTCCGGGCCGTCCGGCACGTCCGGGATCGTCTCGGTCGGGTCCTTCCTGCCGTCCCAGTGCTCGCCGAGGTCCATCGCCGCGGCCGCCAGGGCCTCGGTGCGGCGTACGTCGCCCCCGGCCTGCGCCGCGGCGTACCCCAGCAGGAACGTCGAGATGGGGGCGGCCGGACGCTCGACGGCGTGCGCCACGACCCGGGCGAGGTCGAGCACGAGGGCCTCGTCCATCTCGACCTCGACGTCGAGGACGTCGCAGAGCTCGTCGATCCAGTCGTGCAGGTTCATCGGCTCATCGTTGAGCAGCCGACGACGCGTGCGCAAGTGCCGCGCCGCGCACGAGGTCGAGCAGTCCCTCGTCGTCGAGGCCGCTGGCCCGTGCCGCGCGGACGAGCGCGGCGGCGGCCTCGCGCAGGTCGTCGCGCTCCCGGTCGGCGGCGGCCCCGGCGTCGGCGTGGATGCGTACGACGGTGCCGGTGCGGCGGCGGCTCTCCACCAGCCCGGCCTGCTCGAGCTCGCGGTAGGCCCGCGCGACGGTGTTGGTGGCGACCCCGAGGTCGGCGGCGAGCACCCGCACGGTCGGGAGCCGCTCGCCCGGGGCGAGGGTGCCGGTGCGGACGTGGCCCGCGAGCTGGCTGCGCACCTGCTCGTACGGCGGGACGTTGGCCTGGAGGTCCAGGCTCAGGACGACTCCGCTCACGACGGCTGCCCCGCGACCGTGGTGGCCGGCTCCGTCGTCGGCCCGAAGCGCACCGAGCGGGGACGCAGCACGGGTGCGACCAGCAGCGCGCAGCTGGCCAGGGCGACGAGGCCCCCGACCACGACGAGCCCGAGGCCGAGCAGGTGCAGGCCGCCGGACTGCCAGGCCCGGGCGACCGCGCCGCCGCCGAACACCGCGTCACAGCCCAGGGTGAGCAGCACCCCGCAGGAGGCGATCCGGGCGGCCCGGTCCACGGCGTCCTGGCGCAGGGCGTGGTCGAGCGTGCGCCCGGCGCCGGCCACGGCCGACCGCTGAAGGGCCGCGCGGACGACACCGTCGGCGGCGAGCAGCAGCAGGGCGGTGACGATCGCTTGCGGCACGACGTACGTGGTGCCGGGGAAGGGGCCGGCGGCCGAGCCCCGGGTCGCGTCCTCCCAGCCGACCGACGCGCCGTCGGGCCGCGCGGCCAGCGCCCCGGCGACGTACGCCGTGGCGGCGAGCACGGTGACGCCGCTCAGCACGCGCGACCAGCGGCCGCGGGTGACGTCGCCGGCGACCCGGGAGTCGAGGGTGGCGTGCCGCACGGGTCCGTCGGGTCGCGGCCAGGTGAGCTCGCCGACGAGCAGCACGAGCACGGCGGACAGCGCGAGCAGGAGGGGCACGAGCGAGGTCAGCACCGCCTCCCGGGTGAGGCCGAACAGCACCACGAGCACGACCGTGCCGCCGACGAGCGCCATCAGCAGCCAGGCCGCCGCGCCGACCAGGGTGTGGTGCCGGGCCGCGCCGGCCAGCGCCGGCGACAGGCCGGGGCGCCTCTCCTGGGTGCCGGACAGCGCCGCGGCCAGCGCGACGGCGACGGCGACGGCGCCGCCCGCAGCGGCGACGGCCAGCAGGACCAGGACGATGACCATGCTCATGACGGCTCCCCGAGCTCAATGAATCAATGACTTCACACAATGAGTCAAGGAGCGGCCGGCGTCAAGCAGTTCCGGGGGACTCGTCTTGGTGGTCGTGCCGGTCGAGGTCGGCGAGGTCCCCGGGGGTGTCGACGTCGAGGGCCTCGTCGGCCCGCGCCGACACCTCGGCCAGGGCCAGGCGCGCGAGCAGCCGGTGCACCGGGAGACCGTCGGCGGTTCCACCGGGCCGGGCCTCCAGCACGGCCCGGCGCCGCAGCACCGCGCAGAGCTGCCTGCGCCCGTCGGGGTCGAGCAGCACCGCGCCGTCGCCCGCGGCCGCGGCGCGCAGCCGCCGCACGGTCGCCGGCGAGACCAGCGCCATGTCGACCGCCAGCACGAGCAGCCACGCCGGCGCGGGGTCGGGCAGTGCGTCGACCCCGGCCAGCATCGCGGCGCCGGGGCCGCCCCCGGGCGGGTCCTCCCGGGTCCAGGCGACGGGCCGCGAGGTGTCGCGCGCGGGCCCGACCACGACCGTGGCGCGCGCGTCCGCGCACGCGTCGAGCGCCCGCTCGAGCAGCGTCCGGCCTCCGTGCACGAGCAGCGCCTTGTCCAGCCCACCGAGCCGCTCGCCCGTGCCGCCCGTCAGCACCACCGCGTCGTACGCCGGGGCCGGGTCGGTGGTCACCGGCCCAGTCTCCCAGCGTGCGGGGCGGCTCGACGGGCGGCGTTCCACCTAGGCTGGAGGGATGGACCTTCCCGACGTGAGCCTGCGGGTGGTGCTGCTCCAGCGCGCCTCCGCGCTGGACCCGGCCGACAACCGCGCGGCCCTGGCCGCGGTCGACGAGGCCGCAGCCGGCCCCGACGGTGCCGACCTGGTGGTGCTGCCGGAGGCCTTCGCCCGCGACTTCGGCGAGCGCGGCAGCGACCTCGCGCCGTACGCCGAGCGCCTCGACGGCCCGTTCGTGACCGCGCTGCGGGAGCGGGCGGTCGCCGCGAGGACGACCGTCGTGGCGGGCATGTTCGAGGTCTCCGACGACGACCCGGCCAAGCCGTGGAACACCCTGGCCTGCGTCGGCCCCGACGGCACGCTGACGACGTACCGCAAGATCCACCTCTACGACTCCTTCGGCCACCGCGAGTCCGACGTGCTCTCGGCCGGGGCGCCGACACCGGTCGTGGTCGACGTCGCGGGCCTGCAGGTGGGCCTGATGACCTGCTACGACCTGCGCTTCCCCGAGATGACGCGGGCGCTCGTCGACGCGGGCGCGGAGCTCGTCGTCGTGCCGTCGGCCTGGGTCGCCGGCGAGGGCAAGCTGCACCACTGGCGCACGCTGCTGACCGCGCGTGCCATCGAGAACGTCTGCTGGGTCGCCGCGGCCGCCCAGCCCGCCCCGCGCTACACCGGCCACTCCCTGGTGGTCGACCCGCTCGGGCGGGTGCCGGCCGAGGCGGGGGAGGGCGACGGCGAGGCCGTGCGCGCCGTCGTACGCCGGTCCGACCTCGAGGCCGCGCGCCGCACCAACCCCTCGCTGGCCAACCGTCGGCTGCGCTGACCCGTCGGCAGCGCGTCGGGGCGTACGGTCATCTCATGGCTCGCACCGTGGAACCCGTCGTCATCCGTGCCGAGATGGTCGCGAACGTCGCGCAGGTGGCCGTCGCCGAGGGCGACCGTCTCGAGGCCGGCGCCACCGTCGTGCTCCTGGAGTCGATGAAGATGGAGATCCCGGTGCTGACCGAGCACCCCGGCACCGTCTCCGGCATCCGGGTCGCCGCGGGCGACCAGGTGCAGGAGGGCGACCCGCTCGTCGTCCTCGAGCCGTAGGGCGCCCTACACTCCCCTCCGGCGGCACGCCGCCGCGGAGGGGTGCCGGAGTGGCCTATCGGAACCGCCTTGAAAGCGGTCGCTGGCAGCGATGTCAGCCGCGGGTTCGAATCCCGCCCCCTCTGCCGGGTCCGAGGAGCCGTCGGGTTGGATCGACGTCGTGAGCGACCCGACCTCCCACGGCCCCTCGACGACCGACTACCGGTTCTCCGGCCCGCTCGTCGTGCGGTTCCTCGGCGCCGTGACGGTGCTCGCCGCCCTGGTCCTGGTCGGCCTGACGCTCCTCGTGCTGCTGCTCGAGCTGCCGGGGGTGCTCGTCGCGGTGGGCGCCGTCCTGCTGGCGGCGACCACGGCCGGCGCGGCCCTGGTGCTGCTGCGGCCGCCGTGGGTCGTGCGACTCGACGACCGCGGCTACCGCGTGCGCTGGGTCCGCAGCGCAGGCCTGCGCCAGGCCCCCTGGCGCGACGTCGCGGACGTGGGCACGCGCCGGGTCGGCGTGGAGCCGTGCGTGGTGCTGCGGCTGCACGACGGGCGCAGCACGGCGGTGCCGGTGAGCCTGCTCGCGGGCGACCCCGGCGACTTCCTCGACGACGTCGGACGACGCCTGGAGGGTCGACCGCGCTGAGGTCCAGAAGGCCGGCACGGACTCGGTTGGCCCCGGCCCCGACGTGCCCGGTACGCTGCCTCACGGCCGGGAGGTGTCGCCTAGTCCGGTCTATGGCGCCCGCCTGCTAAGCGGGTTTGGGGCTACAACCCCATCGAGGGTTCAAATCCCTCCACCTCCGCCCGAGACCACCCCCGAGCGCTCTGCTCGGGGGTGGTTCTGCGTAGTGCAGCGGGCGGTCGCGCCGCGCGCGGCCCCTCGACGGTCCTTTGCACGAACGTGCAGTGCGAACAGTTGCGGGCGCACGTGACTATTAGGTCGTCGCCCGACGGCACAGACTGTCAGTACGGGGTCGCCGGCGCTACTGCCGGACCACACCACCCCGCTCCGCACCCGGAGCGGTCCGGCCCCGTCGACCAAGGGAGTGGCCATGAAGAAGTCCACAGCACGGAAGATCATCGCGGGAGCCATCGCGACGGCAGCCATCGCGGCCGTGCCGGTGACGACCGGCACCACCACGAGCGCGAAGCACGTCAAGGGTGGTGGCGTGACCGTCGCGGACACCGGGTGGGGCCGCTCCTGACACCAGGCTCTTCGGGGCACTCCGAACACACCACCCCCCGGCAGTTCGGTGCGCATGCCATCCCCCCGGCAGTCCCGAAGTAGAAAGATCAAGGGCGGCGACCATCTGCGGTCGCCGCCCTTGTTCATGCCCGGGGCACAGGTCCGGTGCCGGGTTCGTGGGGTTTCTCCGTCGGGCCGGTCAGGGAAGGCTCTCCGAGCCCGCAGCCGTGCCCAACACCCCCAGGAGCCCCCGTGGCCCGCAGCACCCGTCGTCCCGCCTCCGTCGCCCTCGCCGGGCTGAGCGCCCTCGCTCTCGGCGGCACCCTCGCCGTCTCCGCGCCGGCGCAGGCCGCCCCGCGCAGCGCCCCCGACACCATCGTCCTGCCCGACGGGTTCCAGCCCGAGGGCATCGCCTCGGTCGGTCCCACGGCGTACGTCGGGTCGCTCAACGGCGGCGACATCCTGCGGCTCGACCTGCGCACGGGCGCCACCTCGAGGCTCGCCGAGGGCGACGGCACCCCGTCGGTCGGGCTGGCCGTCTCGGGGCGCCGCCTCTTCGTCGCCGGGGACGGCGACGGTGACCTCACGGTGCTCGACCGCCGCACCGGGCGCACCCTGGCGACCTACCAGCTGGCCAGCGGCGGCACCTTCATCAACGACGTGATCGTCACCGACGAGGCGGCCTACGTCACCGACTCCCAGGCCGCGCGACTCTTCGTCGTGCCCTTCGAGGCGGACGGGTCGCTGCCCGGCGCCGACGCCGTGCAGACCCTGCCGCTGACCGGCGAGTGGGAGCAGGTCGGCAACGGCTTCAACGCCAACGGCATCGAGACCACCCCCGACGGCGAGGCGCTGCTGGTCGTGAACTCCACGACCGGGCGGCTCTACCGCGTCGAGCCCGCCACCGGCGAGGCCACCGTGGTGGACCTCGGCGGCGCCGACCTGTCCCGCGGCGACGGGCTGCTGCGCCAGGGCCGCACGCTCTACGTCGTCAAGAACCAGGACAACCAGGTCGCCGTGCTGAGGCTCGACACCGCCGGCACCACCGGGCGGCGGACGGCGACGATCACCTCGGACCGCTTCGACGTGCCGACCACGGTGGCCCGCTGGGGTCGCAGCCTCTACCTGCCGAACGCCCGCTTCGGCAGCACCGGCGACGTGGACCCGGCCGACGCGTCGTACGAGGTCAACCGGGTGCCCGCGCGACGCTGAGGCTCAGGGTTCGTCGTCGACCTCGCCCGGCTCCCTGCGGGCGGGCGGGGCGAGCGCCGTCGCCGGCAGGTCGTCCTCGATGGTCTCCGGGCGGCCCGAGGCGCCGCGGCCGAGCTCGTAGCCGAGCTGGAAGCGGGTGTCCGAGCGGTACTCCGCCTTGAGCGTCGCGACGTAGCTGGCGTAGGTCCGCGGGCTGACGCCCATCCGCTTCGCGCTCGCCGGGTCGCTGTGGCCCTCGATCAGCATCCGCAGGGTCATCGCCCGCACGTCCGAGGCGACCGTGCGGGTGGCCTCGGCGTCGACCTGGGTGAAGGGGCGGGCCCGCTCCCAGGCCCGCTCGAAGATGTCGACGAGGTAGTCGACGAGCGGGCGGGCGTGGATGGCCACCGCGATCTGGTCGGTCTCGGCGGCGGCGGGGATGACGGCCAGCTCGCGGTCGATCACGATCAGCCGGTTGAAGAACTCGTCGAGCGTCCGCACCTCACCGCCCTTGGCGGTGACCTGGGCGACGTAGTCGCGGGTGGGCTGGCTCCGTCGCGCCGGGTGCTGGTAGAGCGTGCGCATCCGTACGCCGCGGCGCAGTGCCCGCACGTCCCGCTCGGCCGCGGTGGCCAGGATCTCGGGGGAGCGCCGGCCGAACGGCTGGGCGGTGAGCAGCTCCTCCTGGCAGTCCAGCAGGGCGGCGGTGAGGAAGCGGTCGATGTTCTCGAAGCCCCGCACCTCGCTCACCCCGCTCTCGCGCGAGGAGCGGGCTCGGCGGTAGGTCTGGCCGAGGTCGGCGAAGGCGTCGGCCCAGCGCGAGGACTCCGCGACGAGCTCGGCGCCCTGGCGACCCAGCGGCACCACCACCCGTGACGCGACGGTGGCCGGGTCGACCGGCACGAGCGACTGGGTCTCCTCCTCCCGGGCCAGCAGGCCCAGTCCGAGCAGCAGCTGCGCGGAGTCGTGGTCGGGGCCGCCCTCGGCGATCGCCCCGTCGTCCATCCGCACGAAGCCGACCCCGACGACCCGGTGGAAGAAGTCCGCTGCGCTCTCCTCGAGCCGGCTCCGGGTCTCCGGACCGAATTCCCTCATCCCCACCCCGATCTCCCACCCCCCGATGTCCCCGACCACTCTCGCGCACCGTGCCAATCACGACAACGCACTGTCCCGAGGGACGGCGACCCGGGAGGGAGGAGGTCAGACGCCCAGGCGGGCCTTGAGGCCGTCGAGCTCGGTCCAGAGGGTGGCGGGGAGGTCCTCGCCGAACTTCTCGAACCACTCGGTGATCTGCGGGATCTCGGCCTTCCACTCCTCGGTGTCGACCTCGAGCGCGTCGCGCAGGTCCTGCTCGCTCATGTCGAGGCCGGAGATGTCCAACGACTCCGGCGTCGGCACGTGGCCGATCGGGGTCTCCACCGCGGCGGCCTGGCCTTCGATGCGCTCGACGATCCACTTGAGCACCCGGCTGTTCTCGCCGAAGCCCGGCCACAGGAAGCCGCCGTCCTTGTCGCGACGGAACCAGTTGACGTAGAAGATCTTCGGCATCTTCGAGGCGTCGTTGTCCTTGCCCATCCGCACCCAGTGGCCGAAGTAGTCGCCGGCGTTGTAGCCGATGAAGGGCAGCATCGCCATCGGGTCGCGGCGTACGACGCCCACGGCGCCGGTGGCTGCGGCGGTCGTCTCGCTGGACAGGGTGGCTCCGAGGAAGGTGCCGTGGATCCAGTCGCGGGCCTCGGAGATCAGCGGCACGGTGGTCTTGCGGCGACCGCCGAAGAGGATGGCGTCGATCGGCACGCCGCGCGGGTCGTCGTACTCGTCGGCGAGGATCGGGCACTGCTTGATCGGGGTGCAGTAGCGCGAGTTCGGGTGGCTGGAGAGCTCGTCGGACTCCGGCGTCCAGGGCTCGCCCTTCCAGGAGGTCGCCTTGGCCGGCGGGTTCTCCAGGCCCTCCCACCACACGTCGCCGTCCTCGGTGAGGGCGACGTTGGTGAAGACCGAGTTGCCCTTCTCGATGGTGCGCATGGCGTTGGGGTTGGTCAGCTCGTTGGTGCCGGGCGCGACGCCGAAGAAGCCGAACTCGGGGTTCACGGCGTACAGGCGGCCGTCGTCGCCGATCCGCATCCAGGCGATGTCGTCGCCGAGGGTCTCGACCTTCCAGCCGGGGATGGTCGGCTGGAGCATCGCGAGGTTGGTCTTGCCGCAGGCACTGGGGAAGGCGGCAGCGATGTACTTGCGCACGCCCTCGGGGGAGGTGAGCTTGAGGATCAGCATGTGCTCGGCCATCCAGCCGTTGTCGCGGGCCATCACGGAGGCGATGCGCAGCGCGTAGCACTTCTTGCCGAGCAGGGCGTTGCCGCCGTAGCCGGAGCCGAACGACCAGATCATCCGCTCCTCGGGGAACTGGACGATGTACTTCGTGTCGTTGCACGGCCACGCGACGTCGTCCTGGCCCTCGGCGAGCGGCATGCCGACCGAGTGCAGCGCGGGCACGTAGTCGGCGTCGAGCTCCTCCATCCGGCGCAGCACGTCGCTGCCCATCCGGGCCATCACCCGCATCGACGCGACGACGTACGCCGAATCGGTGATCTCGATGCCGAACATCGGCTGCTCGGCGTCGAGGTGGCCCATGACGAAGGGGACGACGTACATCGTGCGGCCCTGCATGCACCCGTCGTAGAGCCCACGCATGAGCTCCTTCATCTCCGAGGGGTCCATCCAGTTGTTCGTGGGTCCGCAGTCGCGCTCCTCGACCGAGCAGATGTACGTGCGGTCCTCGACCCGGGCGACGTCGGTCGGGTCGGACGCGGCGTAGAAGGAGTTCGGCTTCTTCGTCTCGTCGAGGCGGGTGAAGGTGCCGGTGCTCGACGAGGAAGTCGGTGAGCTCGGTCCACTCCTCGGCGGAGCCGGTGCACCAGTGGACGGCCTCGGGCCGGGTGAGAGCGGCGATCTCCTCCACCCAGCGGGTGATGCCCTGGTGGCTGGTGGGAGCGGTGGTCGTCTCGGCGGTCATATGGAAGAACCCTCTCGCGTGCGGCGGCTCGGGCTGCTCCGGAGGCGCCAGCGGTCTACGTGGTGGGGAATCCGGCTGGGCGTCGCGTCGACGGGGTGCGGCCGGAAGGCGTCACGGGGTCGCTCCGCAGGGGTGGCACGGGCGATCCGTGTCGGCACCATACTCGCGGTCCCGGTCTGGGTGGGTTTGATCGATCCAGCGGTCGTGGCGCGGATCACGTCCGCCGTCGCCGCGCCCCGAGGGGTCGCTCGCGGGACGGTCCCGGGACCACCAGCCCTGCCGAACGGCCCTGTTCATTGCCTCGGCGGGCCGTGACCATGGGACGGTGCCGCCGTTGTCGGTGCGGAGAGCGACCGGGAACAGCACGGTCGCGGCGGGGGGAGCCCGGATGAGAGAGACCACGGTCGGCGGCGGCGCGTCGCAGGGCGGCAGCGCCGCCGTCGTACGCATGACCAGCGGGGCCCGGCGCTACTACCCGGGCGACGTCGAGATGGCGATCCTCTTCGCCGCCCTCGTCGAGGGGCAGCCCGGCCCGCGGGTCGCCCTGGAGACCTCCGAGGCGGTGGAGCGGTGGCGCGGGCTGCGCGGCGGCCGCGCCGACGACACCTCCGTGCTCGCCTCCTGCAACGGCCACCTCCTCGCCGAGGCCCTCGGCCTCGGCCCGTCGGCCCGGGCGCCGCTGCAGCGTGCCGTCGTGCTGGCCGCGCAGCTCGCCGACCACGCCGTGTGGTGCGCCGTGGACGTGTGCAGCGAGATGGCGGGCGGCGTGCTGGACGCCGCCGCCGACCCGGCCACCGACCGCGACCTGCTCGACCTCGTCGCCGGTCTCGTCGGCCTCGGCCGGCGCTGATCCCGGCCGACCCGCCGTCCGGGGCCTGCCCCTTGCCTGCGGGGGTAGGAAGGTCCGCATGCGCATCGTGGTCACCGGGGCTCGCGGTTACATCGGCTCACGCCTCGTCCCTGCCCTGCTCGAACGCGGCCACCAGGTCGTGGCCACCGCCTCCAGCGAGCCCCGGGACACCCCCTTCCCCTGGGCCGACGAGGTCGAGTGGAAGGTCATGGACGCCTTGGACTGCGAGATGGTGCGCGAGGCGATCGACGGCGCCGACGCGGTCGCCTACCTCGTGCACGCGCTGTCCCGGAAGGACTTCGTCGAGGTCGACCGGTTCGCCGCGTCGGTCATGCGCGACGCCCTCGACAGCACCGGCGTGCCGCGCCTGGTCTACCTGTCGGGGCTGGTGCCCGACCTCCCGCACGAGGAGCTCTCGCCCCACCTCTCCTCGCGGCTGGAGGTGGAGGAGGTGCTGCTCGAGTCGCGGGCCTCGGTCGCCTCGCTGCGCGCCGGTGTCGTGCTCGGCGCGGGCAGCACGTCGTACGAGATCATCAAGCAGCTGGCCTCGTCGATGGTCGTCACGCCGGTGCCGTCGTGGCTGCGCTCCTCGATCCAGCCGATCGGCGTCACCGACACCGTGACCTGCTGGCCCACGCCCTCGAGGGCACCGAGCCGGAGGGTGCGTGGGACATCGGCGGCCCCGACACCGTGCCCTACCCCGAGCTGCTCAAGCGCCTTCGCCCAGGAGGCCCGGCTGCTGCGCGTGCGCTTCCCCGTGCCGCCCGTGCCGGTGTCGCTGGTCTCGCTGCACCGCGCCGCTCTTCTGCGCCGCGCCGCCGCACACCGTCTCCGCCCTCGTCGCGAGCCTGCGCACGACATGGTCTGCCGCGACGACCGCACCTGGACCGTGGACGGCGTCGGTACGTCGATCCGCGAGGCGATCCGCGCCTCCTTGGGCGCCGACGACGCCGACCCCGCCCTGGCCGCGCACCGCCCCGCCGCCGGCGACGCCACGTGGACGTCGTCGCGGCTGCTCGGCGAGCGGATCACCGGCATCGGCCTGCCGCTGCCGGCCTCGGCGCGTGCCGCGGCGCACACCGCCGAGACCCGCGCCCGGGACCTGGTGGGTCGGCCTGCTGCCCTGAGGCGACCCCTCGACTGGTCGCGCTTGGTCGGACGTGGAACGGTAGGGGCAGACGTCGTACTGGCGAGTAGGTCGCCGGGCGGAGCGAGCACAGGAGCTGGCATGAGGCTGGAGCTGTCCGAGGACGAGACCGCGTTCCGCGCAGAGATGCGCGAGTTCTTCACCACGAAGGTGCCCCAGGAGCTGCGCGACACGGTCATCGGTCGCCGCGAGCTCTCCAAGGAGCAGATCGTCGAGGCCAGCGCTCCTCAACGACGCCGGCCTGGCCGTGCCGAGCTGGCCCGAGCAGTGGGGCGGCCGCGACTGGTCCCCGCTCCAGAAGCACATCTGGCACGAGGAGATGGACCGCGCCGGCGTGCCGCACCCGCTGGCCTTCAACGCCTCCATGGTCGGCCCGGTCATCGCGGCCTTCGGCAGCCAGGAGAACAAGGAGCGGTTCCTCGCCAAGACCGCCAACCTGGAGATCTGGTGGACCCAGGGCTTCTCCGAGCCCGACGCGGGCTCCGACCTCGCCTCGCTGCGCACCACCGCCGTCCGCGACGGTGACGACTTCATCGTCAACGGCCAGAAGACCTGGACGACGCTGGGCCAGCACGGCGACTGGATCTTCTGCCTCGTGCGCACCGACCCCGAGGCCGAGAAGAAGCAGGCCGGTATCTCGTTCCTGCTGATCGACATGGAGTCCGAGGGCCTCGAGGTCCGACCGATCGAGCTGATCGACGGCGGCCACGAGGTCAACGAGGTCTGGTTCGACGACGTCCGCGTGCCGGCCGAGAACCTGGTGGGTGAGCAGAACCAGGGCTGGGAGATCGCCAAGTTCCTCCTCGGCAACGAGCGCGTCGGTGTCGCCCCGGTCGGCGCGGTCAAGCGCGTCGCTGGCCCCGGCCAAGGAGTGGGCCGCGACCGCCGACCACGGCGACTCGCTGCTCGAGACCCGCTGGTCGCCGCCCGCTTGCCGAGCTCGAGAACGAGCTGCTCGCCCTCGAGCTGACCGCGCTGCGCGTGGTCGCGAACTCCACCGACGGCAAGCCGCACCCGGCCTCGTCGGTGCTCAAGCTCAAGGGCTCCGAGCTGCAGCAGGCCGTCAGCGACCTCGTCGTCGATCTCGCCGGTCCGGGCTCCCTGGCCTCGGGCGCCGACGACCTCGACGGGAGCGGCCGCGACCTCGCTGCCTGGACCGCGCGGGCGACGCCGGCCTACCTCAACCACCGCAAGGCGTCGATCTACGGCGGCTCCAACGAGATCCAGCGCCAGATCATCGCCCGCACGATCCTGGGCCTCTGAGGGCCCGGAGAGCCGGACATGGACTTCGAGTACGACGACGAGCAGCAGGCCCTGCGCGACGCCGTCCGCGGGCTGCTCAAGGCCCTACGGCGACTTCGAGAAGCGCCGTGAGGCGACCGAACGACGAGGGCTACGACGCGCGCTGTGGCGCCAGCTGGCCGAGATGGGCGTGCTCGGGCTGCCCTTCGCCGAGGAGGACGGCGGCATGGGTGCCGGCCCCGTCGAGGTCGGCATCGTCGCCGAGGAGATCGGGTCGGGTGCTCGCGCCCGAGCCGTTCCTGACCGCGGTCGTGCTGGCCGGCGGCGCGGTCGCCGCGGCCGGCTCGCCGGAGCAGCGCCAGGCCCTGCTGCCGTCGCTGGCCGACGGCTCCTCGCTGCTGGCGTGGGCCCAGCTCGAGCCCGGCACGCGCTAGTCGGCCGACGGCCCGCGGCACCAAGGCCAAGCAGGAGGGTGACGCCTGGGTGCTCGACCGGCGTCAAGGAGCCGGTCGTGGACGCCGCGCACGCCGCGACCTTCGTCGTCACCGCGGCGCTGCCCGACGGCGGCACCGGCCTGTTCACGGTCGCCGCCGACGCGGCGGGCTCGAGCCGCATCGGCTACCCGCACGCACGACGGCGGCCGGGCCGCCCGGGTCGCCTTCTCCGGTATCGCCGCCGAGGCCCTCGGCGAGGGCACGGACGCCACCGCGTCGGTCGAGCGGCTGCTCGACTCGCCCGCGTGGTCGCCGGGCCGAGGCGCTGGGCGCGATGTCGGTGGCACTGAACGCCACGACGGCGTACCTGAACTCGCGCAAGCAGTTCGGCGTCACGCTGAACAACTTCCAGGCGCTGAACTTCCGCGCCGCCGACATGTACGTCAACCTCGAGCTGACCCGCAGCCTGGTGCTGTGGGCGACGATGGTGCTGGACGCGGCGCGCGGTCCGGGGACGCCTCCCGGTCGAGGAGGCCGCGGCCCGCTCCTCGCTGCAGGTCGCCGCAGGCCGGTCGGCGTCGGCCAGGAGGCCATCCAGCTGCACGGCGGCATCGGCGATGACCGCGGAGTACTCCGTCGGCCACCGGCTCAGCCGGCTGCACGCCCTCGAGCACCTCCTCGGCGACGAGCGCCTCCACCTGGCCAGCTGGCCGCCCGCGTGGCGTCGTACGGCGAGGTCGACCCCCTGCCCTGACCCCCCTCCCCTTGTAAATCGGGGTTACGGTCGCTCCACAAGGGTTGTGCGGGCCTTTTCGCGACCACAACACCAGCGAAGTTCCGGTGTCAGGTTGCGCGGGCGCCCAGCTCGACCCTGTGGCCGCGGGCGGGATCCTCGGCGGGCGGGTGGCAGGGGGCCCCCGCCGTACGCCGCTCAGCCGGCCGGTGCCGGCTCCACGTCCTCGGAGCGCTCCGACTCGTCGGTCTGAGCCTCGGGCCGGTCGTCCCCCGGGCCGGGCACGAAGTCGCGCTGCCGGATCAGGATCAGGCACAGCACGCCGGCGACAGCCGCGACACCGGTGGCGATCCAGGTGATCGTGTCGAGCCCGTTGACGAAGGCCGTCGTGGCCGCGCGCTGCACCTGCTCGGCGAACTGCGGCGGCACGTTGGCGAGCACCTGGTCGAGCTGGCCGCCGAGGGTGGCCTCGCTGATCTGGGCGGCGCGGTTCTCGCCCGGGGTGCCCTGCAGCGCCGTGGCGATCTCGTTGCTGGTCTGCTTGCTGAAGATCGAGCCGAGCGCGGCGATGCCGGTGGCGATGCCGACCTGGCGGAAGGTCGAGTTGACCCCCGAGGCCATGCCGGCGCGGTCGGGCGTGACGACGCCGACGGCGGTGGAGGCGAGCGGCACGTTGATGAAGCCGATGCCGACACCGGCGACGCAGAGGCCGGGGATGATCGCCGTCCAGTCGCTGGTGGGCGTGATCAGCGTGAGCAGGGCCAGCCCGACGGCGGTGACGAGGAAGCCGGGCCCGATCAGCAGACGCGTCGACACCTTCGAGGTCAGCCGGCCGGCGAGCGCCGCGGCGAAGAAGGACAGCCCGGAGAGGAACAGCAGCCGCCACCCGGCCCCGATGGCGGAGTAGCCGAGCACGTTCTGCAGGTAGATCGTCAGGTAGGTCAGCAGCGAGAAGATCGAGCCCGAGACCGCGAACGCCGCGATCAGGCCGCCGACGAAGCTGGGCTTGCGGAGCAGGTCGAGCTCGAACATCGGGTCCGTACGCCGCATCTGCACGACCACGAACACCGCGAGCAGCACCGCCGAGGACACCAGGGACGAGACGACGAGCGTGGACCCCAGGACCGCTCGCCGGCCTCGATCAGCCCGAACACGAGCAGACCCAGGGCGATGCTGAAGGTCGCGAAGCCGAACCAGTCGGGCCGCCCGGCGTGCGGGTTCTTCGACTCTTGACGAACCTGGCGCTCACGACGAGCGCGAAGAGCGCGACCGGGATGTTGACGAAGAAGATCCAGCGCCAGGACAGGCCCGAGGTGAGCACGCCGCCCAGCACCGGGCCGATCGCCACGGCGACGCCGGTGGTGGCGCCGAAGAAGCCGAACGCCGTCCCGCGCTCCCGGCCGCTGAACGTGGAGGACAGGATCGCCAGACCGGTGGCGAACACCGCCGCGCCGCCGAGCCCCTGGAAGGCCCGGGAGACTCGACAGGATCATGATGTTCGGCGCGAACCCGCACAGCGCGGAGCCGAGGGTGAAGAGCACCAGGCCCACCATGAAGATCAGCTTGCGGCCGTACAGGTCGGCCAGGGAGCCCATGGTCAGCAGCAGCGCCGCGAGGCTCAGAGCGTAGGCGTCGATCACCCACTGCAGGCCCGCGAGCGAGGTGTCCAGCTGCTCCTGGATGTCGGGGAGGGCGACGTTGACGATGGTGATGTCGAGCAGCAGCATGAAGATGCCGGTGCAGACCGCAGCGAGGGTCCACCACCGACCGTCCCCACCCTGCTTGGGGGAAGTCGAGGCCATGACGCACTGTCTACCCCTCCTCACCAACACCCACGCCGCCCTGGCGTCCCCGATACCGTGCCGTCATGAAGGCCGTCGTCTGCCACGAGTCCACGCTCTTCGTCCGCGACGTCCCCGACCCGTCACCGGCGAAGGGTCAGCTGCTGGTGAAGGTGCTGCGCTGCGGCATCTGCGGCTCGGACCTGCACGCCCGTCGGCACGCGGACCAGCTGCACGAGGCGGCCGCGGCGACGGGCTACGAGGACGCGATGAAGCCGGCCGACGAGGTCGTGCTCGGCCACGAGTACCTCGGTGAGGTCCTCGAGGCCGGCCGCGGGTTCAGGGCCGGTGACCGGGTGGTCGCGCTGCCGATGCTGCGCGCCGGCGGTGCGGTGCAGATGGTGGGGCTCTCGCGGCACGCGCAGGGCGGGTACGCCGAGGCGATGCTCACGGAGGCGTCGATGACGCTCAAGGTGCCGAGCGACCTCTCCGACGACGCCGCGGTGCTGACCGAGCCGATGGCGGTGGCGCTGCACGCCGTACGCCGCTCCGAGGTCGGCAGGCGGCAGGCGGCGGTCGTCGTCGGGTGCGGGCCGATCGGGCTGGCCGTGATCGCGATGCTCAAGGCACGTGGGGTGAGGACGGTGGTGGCGAGCGACTACTCCGCCGTACGCCGGGTCAAGGCCGCCGAGTGCGGTGCCGACGTCGTGGTGGACCCGGCCGCCGAGGACCTGTGGTCGGCGTACGACACGAAGCGGTACTTCACCTCCGCCACCGACCTGCTCGAGTACGCCGTGAGGTCGATGGAGGGGCTGCGGCGGTTGCCCGGGCTGCCCTGGGCCGCCGTGATGAAGGGGGCCGAGCTCGCCGGCGCCGACCCGCAGGGACCGGTCGTGTTCGAGTGCGTCGGAGTGCCCGGGATGATCGACGACGTCATCACCCATGCACCGCTGCAGAGCCGCGTCGTCGTGGTCGGCGTGTGCATGGCGCCGGACACCATCCGCCCCGCGACCGCGATCAACAAGGAAGTCGACCTGCGGTTCGTGTTCGCCTACACGCCGCGCGACTTCCACGACGCCCTCGGCATGCTCGCGGGCGGCAAGCTGCCGGTGGAGCCCTTCGTCACCGGCCACGTGGGCCTGGAGGGTGTCGAGGGCGCCTTCGACACCCTCGCCGACCCCGGTGAGCACGCCAAGATCCTGATCGACCCGTCGTTGAGCGGGACCGAGGTCCGGTCCTGATTTCATCGGCTGCCTGCCCTCCGTTACAGTGTTCCTCGGCCTTCGGGCCGGGGCGCCTGTAGCTCAACGGATAGAGCATCTGACTACGGATCAGAAGGTTTGGGGTTCGAATCCCTACAGGCGCACCACACTCTCCACGCAGATCGAGGCCCTGACCGCGCAGGTCAGGGCCTTGTTTTGTCTCCGACGCAGGTCGAGGTGCGAGCGCAGCGAGCCTCGAGACCAGGGCGCGCGGGCACAGCCGGGAGCCACACCGGGAGCCGGTGACCGGCATCCCGGCCAGATCAGAAGGTCTCGCCGGGGCGGCCGGCACATACCCTTGCCCCATGCCTGCCGAGAACCCCGAGAATCGCTGGTCGCTGTGGTCCACCGGCTCGATGCTGTCGATCGCCTCCGTCGATTCGATCCTCAGCATCGGCAGCATCGGCAGCGCCGCGTCCCTGCTCTCGGTCGGCTCGGCCGCCAGCGCCTGGTCGATCGGCAGCTTTGCCAGCCGCGGCTCCCTGCTCAGCGCCGCCTCGCGAAGCTCGGTGCTCTCCTTCGCCTCCCGCGACGCCGTCGCCGCAGACCGCGAGACGGGCCGGCACGGCTGGGTCGCCGGCACCGTGATCGCGATGGCCGGCGCGGTCGCCCTGCTCGACTGGTGGCGCGGCCGCACCGCGTGATCCGCGGCCGGCTCGCCGTCCCACACCAGCGGCAGCTCCAGCTGCTCGCTGCTCACGACGACTCCCCGAACAGCGCCCGCGTCATCGCGGTCGCCGCCTCGCGCTGGTGGTCTTCGACGAGGTGGTCGTAGACGTCCTTGGTGATCGCGATGCTGGAGTGCCCGAGCACCTCGGACACGACGTACAGGTCGGTGCCCTGGGCCAGCATCAGCGACGCTCCAGAGTGCCGCAGCTCGTGGACGTGCCAGTGGCCGAGGCCGGCCTTGCGGCAGATCCTCGAGAACGCGTGCGAGAAGTTGTCGGGGTCGAGCGGGGTGCCGGTCTCGGTCGCGAAGACCAGGTCGTGGTCGCGGTACTCCTCACCGGGCGCGAGCCGTTGCTCGACCTGCCGAGCGCGTCGGGTCTTCAGCTCGCCGACCACGAGTGGCGTACGACGCTCGTCACCCGGATCGTCATCGCCTCGTCGTCGAAGGTCGACCAGCGCGGCCACGAGCAGTCCCTCGCGCTCGGCCTGCGTCAGCGCCCGCCGCAGCACCGCCCGCATGATCCGGAAGCTGTTGGGGCTGTAGCCGGCCTCGCGCCGCTTCCCGCCAGGCGGCGGGCCTGTTGGATGCACCGTAGAGGTTCGTTGGAGAGAGGGCTCTCGGCCTTGAGCGTGTGATTCCGTCGGGAGCGCACCCGCTTCGTAGCCGCGCGAGGGCTAGTCACCGTCTCGCGACACTGGCATGGTCACGGCCATGACTCGGCTCGCATCAGAGAGACCGGTCTTTCACTCTGAGGCACACTTCCAGTTCGCCTTCGCGAAGACCGTGTGGTCCATGGATGCCGGCATCCAGGTCAGACCGAGTTCAAGTACGCCACGAAGAGGTGGGAAGGCACCGATGGGATCACGGATGAACGATTCTGGCTTCGCGACCACGCGGCCATGGACCTGGCCCGACATGCCTTCATTCACGATGGGTACCGCCTGGAACGTCTCACCACTGATCCGAGTAGCGATGGATCGGCGATCAGGCTCACGAACAGCCCAAACCTTGGGAAGCACGGCACTGGGACAACGCGTGACGCCGCGTTCCGGATCGACGACGGCAGGACGCTGACGGGCGAGCTCTCCTGGGGCACCCCAGACAGCCCCGTATCCTCAGAACGACCGCACTCTCCGAGGGCGATACACCGCTCACTGGCGGGACTTCACTGAGCCCCGAGGCGCTCAGTTCCGATGGCTCGGATGGAACATCGAAGCCGCAAGTGCTTGATCGACAGAGCGCCGACCCGCGGTGCGTTGTAGCCCCGCTTAGCGCCGGTCGCCTCGGCCAGAGACGAGGGATGCCCCGGGTTGGCAGCAAAGCGTGGGTGTGGCATGTTGAAAGCTGGCCGCGTGTTCCACATCTTGGGGCAGAGATGAGACCCACGACAAGCAGATGGGTACCAGGTGGTGCTGTCCTGCGGGTCGAGGATCCGGAACTGGTGCGAGGACGCGGCACCTTCGTGGACAACCAGCGGGTCGATGACACCGCTCACGCCGTGTTCGTGCGAAGCCCGCTCGCGCATGCCCACGTCGTCTCAGTGGACACCTCGCAAGCTGAGAGAGCTGCAGGGGTGCTCGCCGTCCACACCGGGGAAACCCTCGGCCCGCGCGCGGTACCGATCGGCCAGACGAACGAGAAGGCCGTACGTACGGCGCTCGCCAGCGGCCAGGTCCGCTTCGTTGGCGACCCGGTCGCGCTGGTGGTCGCCGAGACGCCGGTCGCGGCGCTCGACGCCGCCGAGCTGATCGAGGTCGACTACGAGCGGCTTCCCGCCGTCGTCGACATGGAGGCTGCACTCGCGGACGGCGCGCCGCTGCAGTTCGACGAGATTGCGGGCAACGTTGCGGCCAGCCGGGCGGACCCCGGCGGCAGCGACCCGGTGGCAGGGGCCGCCCACGTCGTTCGGCTGCGGATGGAGAACCAACGGGTGGCCAACGCCCCCTTGGAAGGGCACGCGATCCTGGCGAACCCGACCGCCGGCGGCGTCGTGGTCTGGCTCAGCACCCAGCAGCCGCACCGGGCGCGGGACCTGATCGCGGGCTACACCGGGCTCGAGAGGCACCAGGTGCGGGTTATCGCGCCCGATGTCGGTGGGGCGTTCGGCGGCAAGCAGGGAGTCGCCGCCGAGCACGCCGCGGTCGTCAGCGCAGCGCTCGAGCTCGGTCGTGCGGTCAAGTGGACCGAGACCCGCAGCGAGACGATGACTTCGATGCACGGGCGAGGCCAGGTGCAGTTCGCGGAGCTCGGTCTCGATACAGAAGGCCGGTTCACCGGCTTGCGCATCCGGTTGGTCGCCGACTGCGGCGCCTACGCCGGCTTCAACGGGATCTTGGCGCTCGGGCCGACCTACATGATGGCGCAGGGCCCGTACGAGGTGCCCCAGCTCCACTACGACGCGATCGCCGCGCTGACCAACACTCCCCCGGTGGGGATGTTCCGCGGCGCCGGCCGACCCGAGGCCACCGCGCTCCTCGAGCGGCTGGTCGACCTGGCCGCCGACGAGCTCGGTCTTCAGCCTGAGGAGCTTCGCCGCCGTAACCTGATCGCGCCCGAGGCATTCCCCTACACCACCCGCACCGGTGTGACCTACGACGTGGGCGACTTCGACCTGCCGCTGAGGGAGGCGCTGCGGATCGCCGATGTCGAAGGAGCGCGCGCCGACCAGGGGCACCGTCGAGAGGTGGGTGCGGTGCGTCAGCTGGGAATTGGGATGGCCGTCTACGTTGAGGTCACCGGGTTCGACAGCACGGAAACCGGATCCCTGCACGTCCACCCGGACGGCACCGCCACGATCAGTGCGGGAACGTCCAGCCACGGACAGGGGCACGCGACCTCCTTCGCGTTGATCGCCTCAGACCGGCTTGGCATCCCGCTGGAAGACATCAGCTTCGTCCAGTCCGACACCGACCTGGTGCGGTCCGGTGGGGGCACCGCTGGCTCGCGGTCGCTGCAGGTCGGCGGCAACGCGGTCGGCAGGGCAGCCGACGAGGTCAGGCAGAAAGCACTGAACGTTGCGGCCCGGATGCTCGAGGCGTCGCCGTCCGACATCGAGCTCCACGACGGGACCTTCACGGTGCGCGGCGTCTCGTCCAGCGCGACCAGGTGGCCCGAGCTGGCAGCGTGGGCGCACGCACACGACGGCGGACTGGGCTCCGACACCGACTTCACCCAGGCCGGCCTCACCTTCCCCTTCGGCGCGCACGTGTCGGTCGTCGAGGTCGACATCGAGACCGGCCTGGTCATCCCCGTGCGCCACGTCGCGGTCGACGACTGCGGCCAGGTCCTCAACCCCGTGGTGGTCGCCGGCCAGCAGCACGGGGGCGCGGTCCAGGGCATCTCCCAGGCGTTGTGGGAACAGGTCCGGTACGACGCGGAGGGGAACCCCGTGAACTCGACGTTCGCCGACTACGCCGTCCCCACCGCCGCCGACACCATCGCGCTCGAAGTCTCCACCACCGAGACGCCGACGCCCCTCAACCCCCTCGGCGCCAAGGGCATCGGAGAATCGGCCGCGATCGGAGCAACACCCGCCGTTCACAACGCCGTCGTCGACGCACTCCGGCACCTCGGGGTCCGGCACATCGACATGCCATGCACCCCGCAGAAGGTGTGGCAAGCCATCGACGCGGCCGCACGAGGCAAGCAGCAGCTGTGGCGTGAACCACCGGCCGTTTTCACACGCCTTACAAGGGATTCCCGTCAGTAACCGCTGCCGAACAACCAATGGCATGTAGCCGGTCTACCCAGCCCGGTTCATCCCCGGACAGCCGAGGCCATGCCGTAGCGCCACTCCGCCGCCTGCCGGACGCCCGGAAGCGCTGTGTCGCGCCTGGGAGCCACTCCGGCCTGGCTGACCGCAGGGGTGCAGAGAGACTCTCCTTCCCGACTTGCTGGCGCGATCGTGGGATGTGGACGACTCACTGGCCCGCAGCGAGCCGGATACCAAGGGACCCCATGCCTGAACGTCCTCTCACGGTACAATCTCGCATGTCTGCGGCCACGGGCTCTGCATGATCCCCGTTCGCCGACTTTCCGAACCTCGCAAGCCCCTGGGAAGCCTCACTGGGCCGGGCCCGATCACGTGGAGCCGGGGTGGGGCAGGAGAACGCGCGGGCGCCGCCGGATCAAGCGCGTCTATCCCCCGCGTGTGACGGCTCAACAGAAAGCCTCGGGCGCGAGACGGTTCGCGACGTCTTGGTCTTGCCCACCCCCTGAGCGGCGAGGGACAGCCGCCGCCGGCAACGGCGTCAGGCGGCTCTCACGGAGAGGGGGCAGCTGGGGGGCGTGGCCAATAGAGGAGTGGGTTCTGTGAGCCCTTGGCTCGACCAGGCACACGGTGTCCATGACGCCCCACGACCTCATCGAACAACGCCCCAGACGTGACCAACTCATCGAACCAGCACGCGGCGCGCCCGTCGAACGTCTCCCACGATCCCGACTCAACGTGGAACAGACCTCGCGTCACTCCGCGATACACAGCCACCACATGCTCGATACCGCGCCGCTCGACCTGCCGAGGGCTCACCTTCCACCACGCCGAGGTCCCGGCCGCCAGTTCCGCGAGGTGCGACCGCCGTACGTCGCTGTCGTACCACTCCCGCTTGAACCCAGCCCCGTACCGGACCCGGCCGCCAGCGATCTCCTCACCCTCCGACGGCAGCCAGGCCCCGAGCGTGATGAGCAGCAAAGGCTCAGTCGTGACCAACACCGGCGCCGCGAAGTCGTCGACGAGCTGATCGAGCAACACCATGCCGTGGCCACACGCCGCCTCTCGCCTCGCATTCGTCAGCGAACCCGAAGTCAGCGGACGGTGACGTGCCCGGCTCCCCGCCGGCATCACCGGGAACGAGAGCAGCAGGTCGATCAGCGCGCCCTCGACGCTGGTGTACTCCTCCTTGCCCAGGCCGTAGCGCGCGATCCAGATCTCCGGCTCCAGGCCAGCGCTACGGAGATCTCGGATGACCTGAGCCTTGGGGCCCTCACCGTCATCGAGCTCCGCGGGAACGGCACGGCCGTGACTGAGGAACCGCACCCCCTGGCCCTTGCCGACGTAGAACGGGCGCGAGTCCCGCGGATCGACCAAAAGATAGACGTAGCGCCCCAGCTCGTAGGACACCTGTTCGACGACTATCGGATCCGCCGGCTCAGCCACGAGAGGGACGGTATCTGGCCCAGGCGACGGAAATCGCCTTCTACGTCAGCGGCATCACGGCGAAAGCGGCCCAAACGCCGGCAACCCCTTGCCGCGTCCACGTTGCATTAGCCCAGGTCAGCCCAGCAACGAGGCACAACAGGCAGCAGGCAGCGAATCACCGCGTCGGTTCTCGGCCGGTTCGGATTCGAGCCCCTGATGAGCACCATTACCCCCGCCAACCAGCCTCACGGCTGCACAGAGTCGCGCCCCGGGTTCCGTGGAGGCCGCAAGCAACCCGGTGGTCTCCACTGCACCCGATCGCCCAGTACTCGACAATCATGTGTGCGACTTTTCGCCGCTATGGACCATGGCTGCCCGTTGGCCGGGGAATGCCCCGGCGGTCTCGCGAAGCGCTCGGCAGCTGTCCGATCTCATCGGAGGCTTGCTGTTCGCTCCTCCTCGAGCAGATCAATCAGCTTGGCCGCGGCCATGGGCCTGTGGAGGGGTGCACCCTGACCAGCCCAGTGCGCCCGAAGCTGGGGTCCCCGGCAACCCTCGCGACCACGTTCAGGGCCCTGCTGGCATCGAAGGCGTCGGAAATGCGGGGGGTGCGAGTGCGTTGTCCGAAGCCCAATCGGTGAACCGGCTTGCGACGCAGCGGGCCGGACGACCAGAGAAGGCGGTGGTCATCGTCGTGTGCGCCGCCCCTGGCCCGGCGAGTGCGGCCCGGAACGCGTCGTCAGCGTCGCTCTCCGGGCAGGCGATGAAAGCCGTCCCCATCTGAACGGCCGCAGCACCGAGCCCCATCATCGAGCGCACCCCGTGGCCGTCCATGATGCAGCCGGCGGCGATCACAGGCAGATCCAGGCGAGCCAGAAGAAGGGTCGTGAGCGCCGCGGTGCCGAGCATGTCGTCATGGGACTCCGGGGAGAAAACGCCACGATGACCCCCGGCCCCGAAGCCCTGGGCCACGACGGCGTCGACTCCGGCCTGCTGGGCGAGCTCGCCCTCGGCCAGGCTGGTGACCGACGCAAGGAGCACGCATCCGAAGCTCGGAGCGCGGCGATTCGTGCGGAGTCAGGTAGGCCGAGGTGGAAACTGACTACTGCCGGTGCCGCCTCGACCACCGCCTCGAGCATGTCCTCGTCCTCGGCGAAACTGCGAAAGATCGTGTTGAGGGTGGCAGGAGGCACCGAGCCGAACTCCTCGAACAACGGGCGCAGGCGTCCAGCCACGCCTCCTCTCGCACCGCATCCGGTCCCGTCGACGGTGGGCAACACGTTGACGTTGAAGGCCCCACCGGTGAGTGCGCGGGTGGCCTCGATCATCGACCGAGCACCCGCGGCGTTCGTCGCGCCCACACCGATCGAGCCGAGGCCGCCCGCGTTCGAGACCGCGGCTGCCAACTCGGGCGTCGAGACCCCAGCCATCGGCGCCTGAATGATGGGGCGGGTGACGCCAAGACGGTCGAGCCACGACATGCCATTCACCGTAGGACACCGACGGCCGCAGTCCCCGAGCGCGGTCGTCGATTGAGCTGCACCCGACGCCGGGGCCCAAGAACGCCGGAGTGAGTCAATTCCCCGCGAAGGGGTCCGGGCGGGTTAGCCATCAATTTCGATGCAGTAGGCGTCGTGATCGGAGATCCGCTTATCGCCGCAGAGTGAGGAATGCCGCTCCACCTCGGCTATCTGCCACGATGTCGGTACAGCGATGTGATCGACGCTGAGCAGCCCGTCAAGCTGGTGCGGCTGGTCAGCCGTCGGTAGTTGCAGCCCGAGCCTGTCGACGGCGGCAAGGAGGGCGCGACGCCCTTGTTGGGAACCGGACCACTCTCGACCGGCGGCAGCGTGGTTCCAGTCGCCGCCCCAGATCACGGGGCTCACGGCCTCGATGTCGGCAACCGCAGCCTCGGTCTTCTCCGCAGTACTCCCATCGATCCAAGGAGCCTTGCTACCGCATGAGCGCCAGGGCAGCACGGAGCTGCAGACCCGCAGCTCGCCGACCTCAGCCAGAGCGGTCGCGCCATGAGGGTCGGGGAGTGCAACGAGGGGTCGCCGTGAGGCGATGGCGGCCCAGTGCCGACGCGGAGCCATCAATGCGGTGGTCGCATGCATCCAGTAACCGGGCAGCTCGACCCGTTCCGAGACCTCGGTCAGCAACAGCAGTTCGCAGTCCATCGCCGTGATCAGGTCGAGGTGCCGCTGGTCCCAGCGTCCCTCGAGGTTCCACGTCCCGATCCGCATGGCGGGGAGTCTGCCGGGCGCACAAGCGGGACGCACGAGGTCGCGCGATCTAGCCGTCCCCGGCGGCTGAAGATTGGGAGCCCCACAGGGAGTAGTCCCGCTTGGGGAGCCTGACGGGGGGCGACGATACGACCACCCCGACAAGCCGCTGACCTGCGAATACGCACATGGGAGACGCCGAAAACAGGCCTACGGATCAGAAGGTACGTCTCCCGGTCCCTAGGCGCGGCGCCGGCGTACGACACCCGACAGCGCGCGCCACCCCACCAGTGTCACCGTCAGGAACACCGCCGCGACGACGAGGAAGCCTGTCGCCAGCCCGCGACCCGACATCGCCCGCAGCGCCATCCCGAGCACGTACGTCGCCACCAGCACCGCGAGTCCGCCACCCCTGACCGTGTCGCTGCGCCGGTGCAGGGCAGCCAGCACGCCGTGCGCCACCAGCGCGGCCACGGCGTACGGCCAGACGATCGCGAGCACCACCGTCACCGCGTCGCCCGGCTCGTGCGACTGCCGGCCCGCGACGGCGAACGCCACGAGCAGCAGCAGGTCGACACCGAGCGCGAGCAGGCGGCCGGTCACCGTCTGGGGAGAGGAGAGGGGCACCGGCCAAGCCTCCCAGCCGGACCCATGACACAGACCGAGCCCCCGACCACGTGGGTCGGGGGCTCGGTGTCGGGCATCGGTGCCGGGGGCAGTTCAGCCCTGCTGCTGGCCGAGCGCGAACTGCACGTTGCCGGACTCGTCGACACCGGCGTCGAGCACGGCGTCGGAGAGCGCGGTGGCGGCGGTGTCGTCGACGAAGACCTTCGCGCCGGCCTGCTCGACGACCTGGTCGCCGGGCTCGGGCTGCGTGGCGGGGGCGATGCCGAAGCCGACCTCGGCGCCGGGGACGCTCGCGATGCGCAGCGTGACGTCCTCGCCCTCGGTCTCCGAGGTGAGCTGCTGAAGGATGGCGGTGGCGTTCTCGGTGAGCGTGAGCATGGGTTCCTCTCGTTGCGTGCGTAAACCGACCACCATGCCCGCCATGGGCTGATGACTCAAGCCGGGCCGCGTCCGCCCCCCTCCGGATCGGGCGGGAACGCGAGCGTGACCACGTGATGGCGCCGGGACCGCGGGACGCTGTCGTCCCCCCTGGTGTCGGGCCTGTGGGCGGCCTGGTGGTCTCGGCCGCGTCCTGGGGTGCACCAGGAGCGCACCACCTCGGTCGAGCTGCCGGTCGCGCGCATGGACGAGCTCGCCGACGAGGTGCCGACGAGCACCTACGGCCGCCAGCCCCAGGCACCCGCAGCGCTGGCTACGGTCAACCCATGCCGATGCCCGACTTCGTACGCCGTCTCCGCGAGCACGTGGGCCACGCCCCGCTGTGGCTGCTCGGCGCCACCGCCGTCGTGGTGCGCGGCGACGGGCAGGTGCTGCTGGTGCGCCGCTCCGACGACGGTCGCTGGACCCCGGTCACCGGGATCGTCGACCCCGGGGAGCACCCCGCCGTGGCGGCCGTGCGCGAGGCCGGCGAGGAGGCGGGCGTCGAGTGCGAGGTCGAGGCCCTGGTCGCGGTCAGCGTCACCGAGCCGGTGCGCTACCCCAACGGCGACGTCTCGCAGTACGTCGACCACACCTTCCGGTGCCGCTACGTCTCCGGCGAGGCGCGCGTCGTGGACGGCGAGGCCTCCGAGGTCGGCTGGTTCGACCCCGACGCGATGCCGGCCATGGACGACGAGTTCGTCCGTCGGATCTGCGCGGCCTTGGACCGCGCTGGGCTGGCACCTGTACGACCTGGGCTGAGTCAGCCCGCGAAGTCGACCTCGGCCGCCGGCACGCAGGCGGCCTGCTTGCCGGGCCCGCTCTGCTCGGACCAGTAGAGATTGGTGTGCGCGATGACGCCTTCAGGCGGGGGAGCGCCGTACTCGGTGAGGTCCTCGGTGGTGTGGGCGTCGCCGACGAGCGTCACGTCGTACCCTCGCGCGAATCCGCCGTGGATCGTCGAGCGGATGCACATGTCGGTCTGCGCGCCGCACACGACGAGGTGGCCGACGCCGTGGCGGGCGAGCACCTCCTCGAGGTCGGTGCCCTCGAAGGCGTCGCCGTGCTGCTTGTGCACCAGCGGCTCCTCGTCGCGGCGGCTCAGCTCCGGCACGAGCTGCCACTCGCCGGACCCCTGCACGAGGCCGCCGTCGGAGTGCTGCACCCACACGAGCGGCACGCCGGCCTCGCGCCCACGGTCGACGAGGCCGGCGACGGTGCCGACGACCTCGTCGCGACGGACGGCCCCGCCGACGACGCCGACCTGCACGTCGATGACGAGCAGGGCGGTGGCGTCACGTCCCTCGAGGGTGCTCATGGCGGGCACCGTACGCCGGGCCCGTGCCCGCCGGAAGCCCTCTCACTCGTGCAGGTCGGTCTCCCGCAGGTCGCCGAACGGCGACAGGTGCGGCAGGTACGGCGTGGGGTCCCCCTCCCAGTCCCAGCCGCGCACCTGGTCGGCCGAGCGCCGTCCGCCGAGCCCGCGCGCCAGCTCCCACGTGGAGGGGGCGCGCACCGTCGTGGTCGGCTCGCCGTCGCCGACGGTGGTGCTCCAGTCCTCGGCCTCGAGCCGCAGCGGCGGCACGTCGCCGGAGGCGGCCTTGTCGCCGACACCCATCTGCGTGAGGGCACCGAGGGTCACCTCGACCGCGTCACTGTCCCGGCCGCCCGCCTCGCCGGTGGCCGAGCGCATGTCCTGCTCGTGCACCCAGGCGTCGACGACGAGGCTCGCGACCTCGTCCTCGGGGCCGGTGCGCAGCGCTTCCTGCACGGCGGGCGCGAGCTCCTGCCACTCGTCGAGGATGTCCTTCACCGACGAGTCGGCACGGTCCTCCACGTGGTGCTGGGTCCAGCTCGGCGCGAGGTCCTCGGGCACGGCGTCCTTGAGCGCGTCGTCGTCGACGCCGACCATGTGCGCGAGCAGCTGGCGCACGGTCCAGCCGTCGGTCGCGGGGACGGTCTGCTCGGCCTGCTCGGGGGAGAGGTCGCGAGCCATCGTGCGGACGCGGTTGTGCGTCGTGGTCCAGATCGATTCGAGATCAGTCATGCACGGCCTCTTACCCATTCGGCCCGGGGTCACCAGAATGGTGACCATGCTTGCTCCCGACACCTACACGGAGTCCGAGGCCCTCGTCGGCTACCTCGAGGACCAGCTCGACGCGATCCGCGCCTCGGCGTACGGCCTCACCGACGCGCAGGCGCGTGAGACGCCGTGCCGCAGCACGCTCTCGGTCGGCGGGCTGGTCAAGCACGTGACCTACGTGATGCGCGGCCGGGCCGAGCCCTCGGCCGTCCGCGACCCGCACAGCGCGGAGGCCTACGAGGCGTTCACCGGCAGCTTCGCGCTGACGTCCGAGGAGTCGCTGGCGGGTGCGCTGTCGGAGTTCGACCGTGTGCGCACGGCGTACGTCGCTGCCGTCGCGGCCACCGACCCCGGCGCGACGTACGACGCGCCGCCCGCGCCCTGGTACGGCCGACCAGACCCCACGCCGGCCACCGAGCGCTTCGCCCTCGTGCACCACGTCGAGGAGCTGGCCCGGCACGCCGGGCACGCCGACATCGTCCGCGAGCAGGTCGACGGGGCGCAGTCCGGGCCGCTGATGCTGGCGGTCAAGGGGCTGCCCGGCAACGACTTCATGCAGCCCTGGAGCCCCGGGGGCTGAGCGCCCGGAGACCCTCGCCTGGACCTGGCCCACGGGAGTACCGTCGAAGCACGCTCGAGACGAAGGAGGTCTCCCATGGACATGGGACGACCCGTGGCCCGGCACCACGTCCGCCGCCCGCAGGAGGACCTCGACCCCCAGGCGGCCTCCGCCGAGGCCGTCGAGGAGGTCGCTCCACCCGCGGCGGAGCAGGCACCGGCACCCGCACATCCCTAGGCCGTGGGCGTGCACGTGCTGCTCGTCGTCGGGCTGCTCGCGGTCCCGGCGCTCGTCTGCTGCGTGCTGGACCTCCGGGCCCGGCGGGTGCGTCGCGCCGCCTGGGCCGCGCTCCCGGTGCAGCCGTCCGGCACCGCGGTGCGTGGATACAAGGTCGCGCAGCTCGTGGTGGACGACCGACGCGAGCGCGCGACCCTTCTCGGGCTCACCGGGAGGTCGTACGCCGTCGACGTGGTCGCCCAGTGCGGACGGGCCCGGTGCGTGCCGCCGGGGCTGGGCTGCAGCTGCGGGTTCTACGCCTTCGGTGACCGGGCGCAGGCGCTGGCCCTGATGGAACAGCTGAGCGGCCGTCATCCCGATCGCGGCTACGTGCTGCTCGTCGTCGACCTCGACGGAGCGGTGCTGGAGTACGAGCACGGGTACCGCGCGGCTCGCCAGCGCGTGCACCGCATCGAGCTGCCCCGCACCTGCTCGGTGTGCCGCAGCGACGGCGTGCGACGGGCCGCCGACGTCCTGGTCACCGATCCGGTGCCGCAGGCGAGGCAGGTGATCGCGCCGGTACGTGCGGTCTGCGCAGCCCATCAGCCGTCCGCCGGAGCACGACGCACGGACCTCGGTGCCCTGCGCGGTCTCGTCGGCACCGAGGTCGACCGGATGGACCTCGTCGCAGGGACGTGAGCCGGGAGCCGGTCAGGGGTCGATGGCGACCTCGTCGCCGACCCCCTCGCCCTCGGCGAGCTGAACGGCTTGGGGTTCGCGTCTAGTCTCGCCCACGGCGGCCGTGCTCGAACGTCGCGCCGGACCCGACCGCCCTGGAGGACGCCGATGCCCCCGCTGATCGCCGACCTCTCCGTGCTCCTGGTCGCGGCCACCCCCGACAGTCCGGGAGAGGTGGGCTCGGGGATCAACGGCACGACCGGTCCGCTGGTCGCGCTCCTGCTCATCGCCGTCTTCGCTGCGGTGTCGTGGTGGGCGGCCCGCCCTGCCCGTCGGGTGACCGCCGAGCAGCTGCGCGACCTCGACGAGCGCGACTGACCGGGGGTCTCGGGCGTCGTTCCTGACCAGGCGGTAGCGGTGGAGGGTCCCAGGTCAGGGCTGCTGAACCGCGGAGCCCGGCACCCGCACCCAGCCCTGGGGTGTACGCCGGACCAGGCCGCGACCCTCGAAGGCCTCGAGCCATCCACCCATCGGCCAGCGGCCCCAGCGCCGGTGGAACACCGCGGCGTTGCGCAGGATGTCGTCGAGGTGGCCGACCGGGGGGTCTTGCACCGCGTGGTGCTGGTGGTACCCACGGGCCGCCCCGACCCAGCCGAGCTCCACGCCCCGCGCCACCAGGGTGTGACCGAGGTCGGTGTCCTCACCGCCGTAGCCGACGTACTCCTCGCAGAACCCTCCGTGCGTGCGCCAGGTCTCGGCCGAGACGGCGAAGGACAACGACCAGAAGAGGTCGGGCACGCCGCCCAGCACCAGCTCGCCCGGCGCCGGGGCGGGTCGTGCCGGGTGCGGTGAGTCGAGCGCCGGCAGCGCGGCGAGGTCGTAGCCCCCCGGCGGCGGTGGGTCGAGGTAGGTCACCGGACCCGACCAGAGCACGTCGGGGCGGAGGGCGAGGGCGTCGGCGTACGCCGCCAGCAGACCGGGCCCGGCGAGCACGTCGACGTCGAGCAGCACCACGGCGTCCGCGCCCAGGTCCAGCGCCCGGCGTACGCCGTGGTTGCGCGCCGCGGCCAGCGGCAGCCCCAGCGGCGTCACCGGCTCGTGCACGACCTCCCGCTGCCCTGGTGAGGACGGGAGGTCGGGTACCGCGTCGTCCATCGCGACGAGCACCCTGAGGTCGGGGGCCCGGGTGGCGGCGGCCATCGACTCCTGCTGGCGCCGCAGGTGCTCGTGCCGACCGTGGAACGGCGTGACGACGGCGAGCCTCACCGGACGACCTCGTGCAACACGCGCCCGACCTCGTCGGTGAAGCGCTCCGCAGCACGACCGTCGACCCAGCCGGCCCACTGCTCGCCCGGCATCCCCGCCGCCCGGTCGAGCACGTCGGGCCAGTCCGCCGCACCCAACGAGGTCAGCACGATCGCGGGCCAGCCGCCCGAGGCGAGCGCGCGTCCGGTCGCGGCCTGCTCGTCGTGCGGACGCCCGGCCGGGACGACGATCAGGGGTCGGCGTACGGCTGCGACGTCGGCGACCGCGTTCTGACCGGCGTGGGCGACGACGACCTCGGCGCTCGCCAGCGCCTCCCCGGGGTCGTCGACCCAGCGGCCGGGGCCGAGTCGCGTCCACTCCCACCCGGGGGACGCCGCCTGCGCCTCGTCCAGCTCGTCGTCGGTCCACGCCTGGCCACCGAGGCCGGACAGAGCGACGACCGTGCGCGCCCGCACCGAGCCGACGCGCGGCGACGCGACGGCGGACATCCCGCCCACGGCGCGGACCCGCTCCGCGGTGCCCCCCGCGGCCGAGAAGATCGGCGTCGTCGTCCCGGCCGGCCAGAAGCCGACCAGGCTCTGCGCCACGTCGAAGCCGAGCTGGTGGGCCGGGTCGTGACGGTCCCCGGGCAGCACGACCGAGACCACCGGCACGCCGTGCAGCCGGGCCAGCAGCGCGGTCTCGACCGACACGTCGACGACCACCAGCGCGGGCCGAGCCTCGGCGAACCAGTTCGACAGTGCGCGGGCGCGCTCCCGGACGCCCGGGTCGTGCAGGGGAGTCCAGTGCAGCCGACCGCCGGCCGTCGGGTCCTGGGGCGCCGGCCCGGTGTCGTCGGGTGGCAGCCGCACCCAGGGCCCCGGCCACCGCTCGGGCCGGGGAAGGCTCGAGAGTCCCGTCACCCGGCACCCGAGGCGGTGCCGGAGCTCTGCCGCCAGGGTCGTGGCGCGGCGTACGTGGCCCCGGCCGACGTGGTGGACGTAGTAGCCGAGCTCGGTGGTCACCGGATCCTCACGCAGCACCGGGCAGCTCGAGCAGCTGGGCGTAGAGCGCCTCGTAGGCGTCGACCATGCTGTCGAGGGAGAAGCGGCCGATCGTGGCTCGGCGTACGGCCGGGCGCGGGAGACACCGGGCGCCGAGGATCGCGGACGCGAGCCCGGCGACGTCCCCCGGTGCGGCGAGGCGGCCGGTGCTCGGACCGACCAGCTCGGGCAGCGCCCCTCGCGAGTACGCCGCGACCGGGGTGCCGCACGACATCGCCTCGGCGGCGACCAGGCCGTAGGGCTCGTCCCAGGCGGGTGTGACCACGGCGACCCCGGCGCGGCGTACCTGCTCGACCAGGGCGCGGTGCGGCAGGTGTCCGAGGTACGTCGCGTCCTGTCCCAGCCGCGGACGCAGCTCGGCGTCGAAGTAGGCCGGGTCGCTGACCGGGCCGGCCAGGTGGAGCTCCACCCCGGCCAGCCGGCACGCGTCGACGGCTTCGTGCGGCGCCTTCTCCGGGGTGATCCGGCCCGACCAGAACGCCCCGGACCCGCCCCCGCCGAAGGTCCACAGGTCGGGGTCGACCCCGTTGTGCACCACCGTGCTCTGCACCGTGTCCGACCAGGCCGACCGGCAGTGCTCGCTCACCGCGGCGAAGGTCGAGGTGCTCTCGCCGAGGGCGAGCGCCGACTCCAGCCACGGCAGGGGCGGCGTGTGCAACGTGGTGACCATCGGGACCGGGACGGCGCGGGCCATCGCGACGGGCAGGTGGTGCAGCGAGTTGTTGTGCACCACGTCGTAGCGCTCGGCGCCGTGGCTCACCAGGTCGAGCATCAGCGAGAGATAGGCGTGGTGGTCGGCCATCCAGCCGGCCGGCGGGGAGTTCACGTCCCTCAGCGACGTCTCGGAGGGCACGAAGTGCGGCACCTCGAGCTCTCGGGCACCGAGGCCCGGGTCGGTGCCGGCGCGGGCGAAGAGGCTGACCTCGTGACCCCGCTCGGCCAGCTGCTTGACGAGCCCGTGCGTGTGCGCCTCGAGGCCGCCGGCGAAGGGCTCCCCCACCGGGTGGCGGCTCGAACCGATGACGCAGACCCGTAACGACTCGACGGACCCGGCGTTCCTCACTGGGCCGCCTCGGCGTACACGACGGCGTGGGCGTGGGCGACCTCCGCCCGCTGTCGCCGTCGGAAGTCGGCGTCGACGCCCCAGCGCGGGCGCTCGACGTAGGCCGTGCGGACGGCCTCGGCCAGCGTAGCGGCGTCGAGATGGTCCTCGTCGTGGACGTAGCCCAGCACGGGGCCCTGGTCGGCGTAGTAGCCGCAGGACGGTGCGACGACCGTGGTGCCGAGGTCACGGCACGCCTCGAGCCAGCCCGAGTGCGTGCCGAACCGGTAGGGCAGCACCGAGACGTCCAGCGCCGCGAGGTAGCGCCACAGCTCGTCGTCGGGCAGGAAGTCGTGCACGTGCAGCTCGAGGTCCTCGGCCGCCGCGTGCTGGCGCAGGGCGGACGCCAGTGCGGCGTCGTGGCGGTCGCCGCCCTCCATGACGTCCTTGTGGATGTTGATCTGCAGCACGGCGTCCGGCAGGTCGGCGACGGTCTCGACGAGGGTCGGCAGCAGACCCGCCGGGTCCATCGACGCCCTCAGGCTCTTCGCGTGCAGACCGACGCGGAAAACCCTGGAGGCGTCCGGCTCGGGGCGGCGCAGTCGCTCCATCGTCGGCAGGTCGACGACGTGCGGGTGCGGCACGACCGTCGGGCGCCGACCCCAGCGCCGCTCGATCTCGTCCGCGGCGCCGTCGGTCAGCGTGATCAGGGCGTCGGCCGCCGGCACGAGCACGTCGAGCTGCTGGTCGTGCAGAGTCCGGTCGCGGTGGTGGGGGTTGCGCAGGTCGTGGACCGTGAAGACGAACGGGCGGCCGCGGCGGTGCACGGCGTCCGCGACGTCCTGCAGCACCGCCGGCGCCCAGGCGTCGAAGCCGAAGTGCAGGTGGAACACGTCGAAGTCGGCCTGGTCGACCCAGGCGGCGTCGAGCATGACGGGCGGCCACCACTGCTGAGGGCTGGTGGCACCGCCGTGGGGCGTCGGGTCGGGGAGGCGCCGGGGGCCGTCGCCGTCCACGGGGGACAGGTGCCGGACGTAGACGTGGGTGTGGCCGGGGACCGAGGCCACCACGGGTGCGGACATAGGCCCATCGTGCGCTCTTCCCGGCGGTTGCAACTCACCGCTAGGGGTGGACCGACACCGGTGGGTGTGCCGTGGGTCACAGGCCGTGGGTCACAGGGCGGGCGAGGCTAGGTTCGAGAGCGTGGAGATGATCTTCGGTCCTGACCGCGGCCCCGTGGACGCCGCTGACGTGCCCGACCACTACCCGTGGCCCGAGCGGGAGGGCAGGGCCTGGGTGCGCGCGATGATGGTCACCACCCTCGACGGGGCCGCAGCAGGTGCCGACGGGCTGAGCGACTCGATGTCCGGCCCCGCGGACCGCGTGGTCTTCGAGGCCGTACGCCGGTTCGCCGACGTCGTGCTCGTGGGTGGCGGCACGCTGCGCGAGGAGGAGTACGGCCCGATGCGGCCCGTCGAGGACGACGGCCCGCGCCGTGCGGCGAACGGGCAGGCGCCGGCACCGGTGATCGCGACCGTATCGGGGTCGCTGGACCTGCCGTTGGACGACGAGCACTTCGCCGCCTCCAGCATCCGGCCGATCGTCTTCACGGTCGCCGACCCCGACCCGGACCGGCTGGCCGCGGTCGAGGAGCGTTGCGAGGTGGTGCGCGGGGACGGCGACCGCGTCGACGCCGACTGGGTCATCGACAGCCTCGGGCAGCGCGGGTTGTGGCGGATCGTCTGCGAGGGCGGGCCGACCCTGCTGCGCGACGTCGTCGCGGCCGGTCGGGTGGACGAGGTCGACCTGACGCTGTCGCCGATGATCGTCGGCACCGGGAAGACGCCCGCCACGGACATGCTCGAGGACCGCCGCGGCGTACGAGCTGCAGCACGTGCTGACCCGAGGGCGGCTTCCTGATGACCCGGTCGGTGAGGCGGGCGTCGCTGTGATCGACCTCCACGCCCTCGCCGAGCTCGTCGCGACGCACGGCGACGAGCTCGACCGGCCGATCGAGCCCTTCCGGATCGGGGACGTCGCCCACGACACCGACGCCCGGCCCGTGCTGATGGGGGTGGTGAACCTGTCGCTCGACAGCTGGTACCGCGACTCGGTCGCGACGTCGCTCGGGTCCGCCGTACGGCTCGGGACGGTGCTGCGCGCGCAGGGTGCCGACGTCGTCGACGTCGGCGCGGAGTCGGTCGTCGAGTCCGCCGAGCGGGTCGCCGCGGACACCCAGCGCGAGCAGCTGGTGCCGGTGATCACGGGGCTCGCCGAGACGGGGGTGCCGGTCTCGGTGGAGAGCTACCACCCGTCGGTCGTCGAGGCCTGCCTCGCCGCGGGCGCCCGGGTGCTGAACCTGACGGGGTCGACCGACGACGAAGAGATGTTCGGGCTCGCCGCCCGCCACGGCGCCTCCGTCGTCATGTGCCACATCGCCGGCGACACCGCCCGCGACCTCGACGACCCGGCTAGCGACCCGTCGCCGCGGACCCGTTCCCTGCCATGCACGAGCACTTCGCCGCGCGCATCGACCACGCGCGACGGCTCGGTGTCGGCTCGGTCGCCGTCGATCCGGGCGTCGGCTTCAGCACCCCGTGGCTGCGTACGCCGCTGGACCGCGCCCGCTGGCAGGCGACCGCGCTGCTGCACAGCTTCCGCCTGCGCGCGCTCGGGGTGCCCGTCTGCCAGGCACTGCCGTCGGCGCCGGACTTCTTCAGCCGGGAGATCCGCACGGCCGAGGGGTTCTTCGCCGTGCTCGCGTCGCTCGGGCGGACCGGCATCGTCCGGACGCACGAGGTCTCGCGGGTGGCGCCGGTGATGGAGGCGCTCGGGGACTTCTCGGTCGACTACTCGACCTGATGACTCTCCCAGCTGGTATGAACTCTGCATGGCGACGCTCGGCATGGATCAAGAGCGAGAGCTCCGACGCGTGGCCATGCGGTGGCTTGACCTTCGGCCAAGTCCGCAGGTGGACTACGCCTGGCTGAGCGAGTTCGAGTTCGAGGGCAATCGGGTGCCCCTGATGGATCTGCAGCGAGGCATCCGCAAGCCCCGCCACATGCAGGCTGCCCTGGCGATCAGGACGACGTTCACTCCGCCCGGGCAGACGCCTACCTACGCCGACGCGATCGGCCAGGATGGATTGCAGCGTTACAAGTACCGCGGTGATGATCCGAGCCATCCGGAGAACGTGGCCCTGCGGCGCGCCTTCGAAGAGCGCCTGCCGCTGATCTGGTTCGTGGGGATCGCCTCGGGGGAGTACGAACCCATCTATCCGGTCTGGGTCGTCGGTGACGACTCATCGAATCTCGAGTTCGCGCTGGCGGTCGACGAGGGCCAGCGCTTCGTCTCTCCCGGTCAAGAGCTGGATGAGGATGCACGTCGCTACGTCGAGCGACTCACGAAAGCGCGGCTCCATCAGCCCGTATTCCGGCAGCGGGTCCTCTTGGCGTACGGAAGCCGGTGTGCAATCTGCAAGATCAAACACGCCCAACTGCTGGACGCCGCCCACATCATCGAAGACGGCAAGCCCCATGGTCAGCCCGTGGTGCCCAATGGGCTTTCGCTGTGCAAGATCCACCACGCGGCTTTCGACGCCAAGATCCTGGGCATTCGGCCCGACCTGACGATCCACGTGCGTCAGGACGTCCTCGAGGAGGTCGACGGCTGGATGCTCAAGGGTGGGGATCCAGGGAGTACACAACGCGTCTCTCGCAGTCGTTCCCTCGAAGCGCGCCGCTCGTCCCGATTCGGTACGGCTGGAGGAGAGGTACAGCGCCTTCCTGAGCGCGTGAGACGGCGCAGCGCGCTGAGCCGTCCACAGCCAACCCGCCGCCGCCGTGTGGGACCACCTGGCCGGCCTCGTCGTCGAGGCAGCACGTCAGCAGCGAGGACGGCTGTCCCGGAACGGTCGCAGCGCCATCGGTCCGTCGAGGTGCTCCAGGTCGCCCCGGGCGGACAGCCGCGCAGGCGTGCAGAGTGCCTGCCCGGACCACACATTGTCGAACACCTGCACGGAAAGTGTCGGTGGTGTCGCCTAGGTTCGACCTATGCCCACCGCCCCTGCCGACGCCAGCGCTTCCGAGGTGCTCTTCGCGCTGCGCGGGATCGAGCGCGAGGTCCTCGAGGTCGAGCTGCGCAAGGCCGAGCTCGTGCTGGCCTGGGCGGCGGCGCACCACGGGGACACCCTGCTGGCCGATCCGCCCGTGCCGGGCGGTGAGCGCGCGGTCGAGCTGGCTGGGCCGGGCGCCCCCACGGTGGCGGAGTTCGCGATCGCCGACCTCGCGGTCGTGCTCCACCTCTCCACCGAGTCCGCCCGCGGGCTGCTGGCCGACCTGCTCGAGCTTCGGCACCGGCTGCCCGGCTGCTGGGCCCGTGTCCAGTCGCTGCAGGTGCCGCTCTGGCGCGCCCGGCGCGTCGCCGTCCGCACCCGTGACCTCCCGGCCGGCGGGGCCGCCGACGTCGACCGACGGCTCGCGCGACACGTGCACAGCCTCGGTCCCACGGCGCTGCACCGAGCGGTCGAGGCTGCCCGGGCCGCGTGGGATCCCGAGGCCGCAGCCCAGCGTGCCGCCGAGGCCCGCGAGAGCCGTCGCGCCCTGGTCTCCTTCGGGCAGCCCGGCCTGCAGGACCTCACCGGGCTCGGGTGGGTCGACGCCGCCCTCGACCTGCCCGACGCGCTGGACCTCGACCGCGCCCTGGCTGCGGGCGCCGAGGCCCTGGCTGCCGCGGGCTCCACGGCGCCCCTCGACGTACGCCGCGCGCAGGCGCTCGGCGAGCTCGCTCGCGGCGGGGCGATCTCGCCCGGGCCCACGGCCGCGCCGCGCCCGACGAGCCGCGAGGTCGTGCTCCACGTCCACCTGCCCGCGGGCGCGATCGCCGACGACGCCGTCACCACTCTGGCGCACCTCGAGACCGGTCCTCAGCGCCTGCAGCTCGCCGACACGATCCGCGCGTGGTGCGGGGCACCGGCCACGACCCGCATCACGGTGCGCCCGGTCGTCGACCTGTCCGACGACCTCGAGGCCGACGGGTACGAGGTGCCCGACCGGATCCGCGACCAGGTCGTCGCCCGCGACGAGACGTGCACCTTCCCGTGGTGCAGCCGCCCGGCCCGATCCGGCGACATCGACCACGTCGTGGCCCACGAGGCCGGCGGACCGACCGCGAGCCACAACCTCTCGCCGCTGTGCCGCTACCACCACCGCGTGAAGACCCACGGGCGATGGCGCTACCGGCGGATCGACTACGGCACCTACGAGTGGCGGTCCCCGGCCGGCGCCTGGCGTACGACGAAGGGGCGCACCCTCGAGGTCGCACGCCCCGATCCACCGGGGTCGCCGCCCCCGCCCTTCTGATCGACCGACCTCACTCCGGCGGACGGCCGTCCACTCTCGGACCTGTCGTTCCTGGAAGGAACCCCCGTGAGGCAACGGCGCCACCGCCGCGGCCGACCCGGTCGAGCGGGCGCGGCTGTCCGCCGTGGGTGGTGCCGGCCTCACCCTCGTCGCCGCCGGCGCCACAGAGCCGCCTGCCGCCGCCTCCGACGTCCTCGCCGTGACCGGCCGGAGCTGACCGACCGACCGGCTCCTCCCTGGCTACGGCAGTCGCAGGGTCTGCCCCACGTAGATGAGGTTTGGGCTGCTCAGCCGGCTCCGGTTGGCGCGGTAGATCGCGCGCCAGCCGCCGCTGACGCCACGGGCTCGAGCGATCTTGCCGAGGGTGTCCCCGCTGCGCACCGTGTACGCCGAGCCGCGGCTCTGCGAACGCGAGGGCTGCTGCGACCGGGTCTCGGTGGGCCGGGCCGACGAGCCGCTCGACGACCCCCGCAGCCCGAGCGCGGCCGAGCACGCGGGCCACGCCCCCCAACCCTGGGTGGCCAGCACCTTCTCGGCGATCCGGATCTGCTGGCGCGGTGTGGCGAGGTCGGCGCGCGGCGCGTACCGCTGACCTCCGAAGCCGACCCAGGTCGGCTGGTAGAACTGCACGCCGCCGTAGTAGCCGTTCCCGGTGTTGATCGACCAGTTGCCGCTCGACTCGCACGCGGCGAGCTGGTTCCAGGTGTCCCGCGAGGCGGCGTCCGCGGGCGAGGCCGCGAGCATCGGTGCGGCGACGAGACCGACGACGGCGACGAGCCGTGTCAGGGCAGAGTTCTTCATCAGAGGTCCCTCTCCGACGTCTGCGGGGTTAGCTGTCGGGTTCGGGCGACGGAGAGTGCCCGGCCGCTGAGCGCGGCTTCACCCCAAGACGTGGACCCGGGGGTCCGCGTCGTCGAGCGTGTGGTTCCCCCGATCCCGCCCAGGTCGGATCGATGGTGATCGGTGACAGGGGCAACCCCGGCGGCGGGCGGGACTCGACGGGCCGCGGGGCCGTGCCGGCAGAACCTACGAGGTCGCCACGTCGCTGGGCAAAGGCCGTCTGGACGACCACCGCCCGGATTTGACCTGAGCGATCTGCGAGCTCGACGACGTCTCGGGGTGGTCGGGAAGCCGCCCAGGGGTGATGATGCACCCGGCCGCAGGCCTCTCTCGGAGGGAACCCCATGAACGTCCGTACCCGCGTCGGCGCCGTCCTCGCCGCGCTCGCCATCGCCACCACCACGCTCGGCACCGTGCCCGCCGATGCGGACGCACGCGTGGCCCGCCCACCGCGCTACGTCGCCATGGGCGACTCCTACAGCGCCGCCACCGGCGTGCTGCCGACCAAGCTGAGCTCGCCGCCCGAGTGCCTCCGCTCCGCACGCAACTACCCCAGCATCGTGGCCGCCCGCCTCGGCGCCCGCCTGGTCGACGTCACCTGCGGCGCGGCCGACACCTCGGACTACCGCAACGCCCAGCAGCGCAACGTCCCGCCGCAGTACGACGCCCTGGGCCCCCGCACCCGGGTGGTGACGATGACCATCGGCGGCAACGACTCCGGCGTCTTCGTCAACTCGATCCTGCAGTGCGCCGCCCTCGGCGCCACCACGCTGGGCACGGGCAGCCCCTGCAAGGACACGTACGGCGACCAGTTCGTCACCACCGTGCGCCAGCAGACCTTCCCGGCGGTCAAGCGCGCCCTGCGCGGCACCCACGCCCGTGCCCCGCGGGCGGAGGTCGCGATCCTCACCTACCCGTGGATCCTGCCCCGGCGCGTCGGCTGCTTCGACAAGATGCCCGTCGCCCGCGGTGACGTGCCCTACCTGCGCAACCTCCAGCGCGTGCTGAACAACGTCGTACGCCGCGCCGCCGACGCCACCGGCTCCACCGTCGTCGACCTCAACCGCTTCTCCGACGGTCACGACGCGTGCACGCCGATCGGCACCCGCTGGATCGAGCCGGTCGCCCAGGGCACCAACCCGGTCGTCGTGCACCCCAACGCCCTCGGTGAGCGCGCGATGGCCCGCCGGACGCTGCGGGTGCTGAGCCGCAGCTGACGACCTCGCGGCGACCTCTGCGCCGGGGCCGGTCATGCTGGTGACGTGATGAGGCCGAGGCTCGCGGACACCCCCGTCCCCGGGGGTGTCCCCGAGCTGGCCCGGGCCCTGCTGTGGTGCGAGCTGGCCCTGGTGCTGCTGGTCTCCCTGGGCCGGTCGGCCGTCTACTCGGTCGTCTCGCTCGTCGGCGCCCTCACCGCGCCCGGCCCGCTCTCGCAGCAGGCCGCCACCCTGAACGCGTCCAAGGCGCCGGGCCGCCCGTGGCTCGACCTCACCTACCAGCTGCTCGGCATCGGCTTCGCGGTCGTGCCGGTCGCGCTGGCGGCGTACCTGCTCGTGCGCTCGGGCACCTCGCTGCGCGAGGTGTGGGGCCGCGGGGGCGGCCTGGTCGGCCTGCGCGACCTCGGCCTCGGCGCCGTCATCGCGCTCGGGGTCGGCTCGCTCGGGGTGGTGTTCTACCTCGCGACCTTCGCCCTGGGCACCAACCTCACCGTCGTCGCACAGGACCTGCCCGGCGAGTGGTGGCGCTACCCCGTGCTCGTGCTCTCGGCGCTGGAGAACGCCGTGCTCGAGGAGTTCGTCGTGCTCGGCTTCGTGCAGGTGCGGCTGCGTCAGCTGGGTTTCGGCGACACCGCCGCGATCGGGGCGAGCGCCCTTCTGCGCGGCAGCTACCACCTCTACCAGGGGCTCGGCGGCTTCGTCGGCAACCTCGCCATGGGCCTGCTCTTCGGCTACCTGTTCCGCCGCTGGGGCCGGGTGATGCCGTTCGTGTTCGCGCACACCCTGCTCGACGTCGGGGCCTTCGTCGGGTACGCCGTGCTCGCCGGCCAGGTCAGCTGGCTGCCGACTCAGTAGCCACCCTCGGGCGGCACCATCTCGGCGCGCACCCCCAGCAGGCGCACCGCCCGGTCGTCCTCGAGCCCGTCGAAGAGCGCCAGCGCGGTCGCCGCGACCAGCCCCGCGTCGTACGTCGGGTCCGGCAGCGCCCGGCTGCGGGTCACCGTCCAGAACGGCACGAACCGCGCCTTGAGGTGCACCCGCCGGCAGGGCCGCCCCTCGGCGGCGATGTCGTCGACGACGCGCTCGGCCAGCTCCCGCAGCGCCGCGGCGACCTGGTCGCGGTCGGCGAGGTCCTCCTGGTACGTCGTCTCCCGGCCGTGCGCCCGCGGCACCCACGGGGTGTCGTCGGGCCAGGCGCGGCCGCCACCGCGGGCCCGACGCTGCAGGTGCGGCCCGTTCGTGGGGCCGAGCTCCGCGACCAGCGCGGCCTCCTCGGCCGCGACCAGCTCACGCACGGTGGTGAGCCCGAGCCCGGCGAGCCGGGCACCGATCCGTGGGCCGACGCCGTTCAGGGCCGTGGTGGGGCGGTCACCCATCACCTCCAGCCAGTTCTCCCGGGTGAGCCGGAAGGTGCCGGCCGGCTTGCCGAAGTCGGTCGCGGTCTTGGCGCGCACCAGGGTGTCGCCGATCCCGACGCTGCACGCCAGCCCGGTGCGTGCGAGCACGGCCGCCTGCAGGGCGTGGGCGGTCGCCTCCGGGTCGTCGGTCCGCACCCCGACGAACGCCTCGTCCCAGCCGATCACCTCGACCACCGCCCCCGGGTGCGCGCGCAGCGCGGCCATCACCTCCTCCGAGGCGGCCTCGTAGTGCGGCTTGTCGACGGGCAGGAAGACCGCCTCGGGGCACCTCCGCCGCGCCACCCGCAACGGCATGCCCGACCGCACCCCGTGCGCGCGCGCCTCGTACGACGCCGTCGACACCACCGCCCGCTCGGTCGGGTCGCCGCGACCGCCGACCACGACCGGCACCCCGACCAGCTCGGGGTGGCGCAGCAGCTCGACCGCGGCCAGGAACATGTCCATGTCGACGTGCAGCACCCACCGGGCGGGTCCGTCCGTCGCGTCGTTCATCGCCCCAGGCGCCGCGCGAGGTACGGCGCCGTCGCGCCCCCACCGGCCGTCGCGACGTCGCGCGGCGTGCCCTGGGCGACCACCCTGCCGCCCTGGTCGCCGCCACCCGGGCCGAGGTCGACCATCCAGTCGGCGGTGGCGATGGTGTCGAGGTCGTGCTCGACCAGCACCACGGTGTTGCCCGCGTCGACCAGCGCGTGCAGCTGGCGCAGCAGCAGCGCGGAGTCGGCCGGGTGCAGCCCCGAGGTGGGCTCGTCGAGCAGGTAGAGCGTGTGCCCGCGGTGCGCCCGCTGCAGCTCCGTGGCCAGCTTGATCCGCTGCGCCTCGCCGCCGCTGAGCTCGGTCGCCGGCTGCCCGAGACGCAGGTAGCCCAGACCCACCTCGCGCAGCGTGCGCAGGCTCCGCGCCGCCGACGGCACGTCGGCGAGGAAGTCCGCCGCGGCGTCCACCGTCAGGTCGAGGACCTCCGCGACCGTCCTGCCGCGGTAGGTCACCTCGAGGGTCTCGGCGTTGTAGCGCGCGCCGTGGCAGGTCGGGCAGGGCGCGTGGGTGCCGGGCAGGAACATCAGCTCCACCGACACGAAGCCCTCGCCCTGGCACGTCTCGCAGCGGCCCTCCGCGACGTTGAACGAGAACCGGCCCGCGCCGTACCCCCGCGCCCGCGCCTCCTCGGTCGCGGCGTACACCGTGCGGACCGCGTCGAAGAGCCCCGTGTACGTCGCCAGGTTGCTGCGCGGCGTGCGGCCGATGGGTCGCTGGTCCATCACCACGCGCCGGTCGACCGCCTCCATGCCCGCCACGCCGTCGGCCTCGGCGAGCACCTGCGCGACCAGGGTCGACTTGCCCGACCCGGACACCCCCGTGACGGCCGTCAGCACGCAGAGCGGCACCTGCACCGTCAGGTCGCGCAGGTTGTGCCGGGTGACGCCCTCGAGCCGGAGCCAGGAGCGCGGTGTGCGCGGCTGCCGCGCCACGACGCGCTCGTCCCCCGGCCGGTCGAAGAGGTAGCGGGCGGTCACCGACGCGGCGACCCCGGCGAGCCCCGGCACCGGCCCGGAGTAGAGCACCTCGCCGCCGCCCTCGCCCGCGGCGGGACCGATGTCGACCACCCAGTCCGCGCGGCGTACGACGTCCATGTCGTGCTCGACGACGAACAGGGTGTTGCCGGCGGCCCGGATCCGCTCCAGCACCTCGAGCAGCGGCTCCGCGTCGGCAGGATGCAGCCCGGCCGAGGGCTCGTCGAGCACGTAGACGACCCCGAACAGCCCCGACCGCAGCTGGGTCGCGATCCGCAGCCGCTGCGCCTCGCCCGGGGACAGCGACGTCGAGCCCCGGCTCAGGCTCAGGTAGCCGAGCCCGAGGCCGAGCAGCACCTCGACCCGGGCGAGCAGGTCGGTGCACAGCCGCACCAGGACCTCGGTGGCCTCGCCCGTCCCGACCCCGTCGAGCACGCCGCCCAGCAGCGCCGCGACGTCGGTGAGCGGCAACGCGTTGACCTCCGCGATCGACCGCCCGGCGAAGGTGACCGCGAGCGCCGCCCGGCCGATGCCGGCGCCGTCGCACAGCCGGCACCTCGTGGACCGCACGAAGGCGAGGTACTTGGTGCGCATCATGTCGCTCTTGGAGTCGGCCAGGATGTGCCGCACGTACTTGCGCGCGCTCCAGAACGTGCCGTGGTAGTCGCGGCCGGTCGAGTCGTCGGCCTCCCCGGTGCGCTTGATCAGCACGGTGGGCTGCTCGTCGGTGTAGAGCAACCACTCCTGGCTATCCCGGGGCAACTCGCGCCACGGCACGTCGACGTCGATGCCGACCGTCGTGGCGATCCGCAGCAGGTTCTTGCCCTGCCACGCACCCGGCCAGGCGGCGATCGCGCCGTCCCTGATCGCCACCGCGTCGTCGGGCACCATCAGGTCCTCGGCCACGTCGTGGGTGACCGCGAGGCCGTGGCACTCCGGGCACGCCCCCGCGACGGTGTTCGGCGAGAACGCCTCGGCCGCCAGGTGGTCGGCGCCCGCGGGGTAGTCGCCGGCGCGGGAGTAGAGCAGCCGCAGCAGGTTCGACAGGGTGGTGATCGTCCCGACCGTCGACCGCGAGCTCGTGCCGCCGCGGCGCTGCTGCAGCGCCACCGCCGGCGGCAGCCCGGTGATCTCCTCCACGTGCGGGGCGCCGACCTGGTGCAGCAGCTGCCGGGCGTACGGCGCCACCGACTCGAAGTAGCGGCGCTGCGCCTCGGCGTACACCGTGCCGAAGGCCAACGAGGACTTGCCCGACCCGGAGACGCCGGTGAAGGCCACCATCGCGTCGCGGGGAAGGTCGACGTCGACGTGGCGCAGGTTGTGCTCGGAGGCACCGCGGACGTGCACGTAGCCGTCGTGGATCTGGTCGGTCACCCGCTCAGCCTGTCACCCCGCCGCCGGGGACCCGGTCAGCCGTCGTTGCCGCAGCGGAACCCGAGGTTGCCCGCGCTCGAGGTCGGGTGCGCCGACGAGCGGGCCGCCACCCGGTAGCGGTGGCAGTAGGAGTCGTGGCAGAGGTAGGAGCCGCCGCGCATCACCCGGGTCTCGCCCTCGGTGAGGCCGGCCGGGTCGGTGCTCGGGGTGAGCGTCGGGGCATCGGGGGCGAACCAGTCGGCGCACCACTCCCACACGTTGCCGGCCGCCTGGAAGAGGCCGTAGCCGTTGGGGGCGAAGGTCTTCACCGGGGCGGTGGTCAGCCAGCCGTCGTCGCCGGTGCTCTCGCGCGGGAAGTCCCCGTGGAAGGTGTTCATCTGGTGCCGGCCGCGCGGCCGGATCTCGTCGCCCCAGGGGAAGCGCGTCCGGTCGAGCCCGCCGCGCGCCGCCTTCTCCCACTCGGCCTCGGTGAGCAGCCGCTTGCCGGCCCACGCGGCGAACGCCAGCGCGTCGGTGTGCGAGACGTGCACGACCGGGTGGTTCTGCCGGGTCGTCACCGACGAGCCCGGGCCCTCGGGGGCCCGCCAGGTCGCACCGGCCACGGCGTACCACCAGGGGGTGCCCTCCGCGACGCCGACGACGTCGGAGCCGTCGCGTCCCTCCCGCGCGGCGCGCTCGGCGTACGCCAGGTGGAACACCATCGAGGAGCCCTCCTGCTCCGCGGTGGTGACGTGACCGGTCGCCTTCACGAAGGCCGCGAAGGCCTGGGTGGTGACCGTCGTGACGTCGACGTGGAAGGCCGAGACCTGCACCTCGCGGGCCGGGACCTCCCCGTCGGCGGGGTAGCCCTCCTCGTGGGTGTCGCCCATCCAGAACGCTCCCGCCGCGACTCGCGCCTGCCCGCGCGTGCTCCGCGGCTCGGGCGAGACCGGCCGGGCGGCCGGCGTGCGCGGGCCGGCCACCCCGTAGGAGTACGCGCCACCGGCGAGGCCCTGGGCGGAGCCCGGACCCTCCCCGCAGCACGACGACATCAGCGGTAGAACGCCTGTGGGCAGGTGTGCCCGGCGCAGGTCTTGTAGGTCTGCGTCATCACCCGCAGCTCGCGCAGCTGGGGCAGGTAGGCGGGGGCCTTGACAAGGTTGCGCATCTGGTACGGGTCGGTGCGCCCGTCGTACATCTCCTCCGAGCCGTTGCGGAAGCGCACGTAGGTCCAGTCGCCGAGGCGGATGCCCTTGTAGAGCGCGCGTTCGCCACCGCGCACCGGGTACGCCTCGATGGGTACGACGCGGGTGCCCTCGGAAGTGCCCCGCAGGTGGTCGAAGACGTTCACGCCGTCCACGCGGCGCATCGGCTTCGCCTGCGCGGCCGCGGCGATGCTGACCGGTAGGTCGGGGTTGGTCACCGTGGTGGGACTGGTGCGTCCACGGGGGACGCCGGGCCCGCGCACCACGATCGGGATCTCGAGCGGCTCGCGGTAGTGCCACAGCTTGCCGTAGAGGTTGTGCTCGCCGAGGGCGTAGCCGTTGTCGGACGTGAAGATCACGTAGGTGCGCCCGAGCTGACGGGTGCGGCGCAGCGTGCGGATGTGACTGGCGATGGCCTCGTCGACGGCCTGGAGCGACTCCAGCCGCTGCTGTTGAGCCTCACGCAGGGCCGCGCGCCCGTCCCGCGACCAGGTGAACTCGCGGGACGGGGAGGTCTCGGGCACCCTCGAGCCGAGGGCGAACATGTCGGGCTTCCGGGGCAGCTTGAGCCCGCGGAACATGTTGCGGTGCCGCTGGGCGGGCATGGGCGTCATCACGGTCGGCTCGAGGAAGGGGAACGTGGCCAGCGGGTCGTCGGACTCCACCGGCCCGCCGTGGTGCGGCGCCACGTAGTTGACCCACATGAACCACGGCCTCTTCCGGCGCCGCGGCTTCGCGAGGCGGCTGTTCGTCACGTCCCGGAACACGTCGGTGTTGTAGTTCCGGTAGCTGGTGGGCCGGCCGTTCGCGTTGAGCAGGGCGCGGTCGAAGGTGTAGGTGGTCGGGTCGATGCTGCCCTGCCAGTCCGTCCAGCCGGGCGGCACGTAGCGCGGGGACCTGACGCCGTAGCCGTTGAGGTACTTGCCGACCAGCATCGTGTCGTAGCCGGCACGACGCAGCCACACGGGCAGCGTGCGGCGGTCGTCGAAGGAGTCGAAGCCGCCGTCCTCGCCCTCGATGGTCAGCGCCCCGTGGTTGTGGGAGTACTGCCCGGTCAGGATGCTGGCGCGGGCAGGCACACAGATCGGCGTGGGCGCCACGCCGTCGAACGTCGTGCCCTGCGCGGTCAGCAGCTTGCGCAGACGCGGCATGTAGGCGAGGTCGTCGACGGAGGCGTCGTCGGCGGTGATCAGCAGGAAGTTCGGGCGACGTGCGGGCGGGCTCCACGAGGACGCCGGGGCCTCGCGCGGGGGCAGCACGGTGGAGCCCTGCGTCGTGTCCGCCGAGCCCGGTGTCACGGCTGCCGCGGGGGCGGTGGCCGCCGCCGCCGCGAGGGTGCAACCGATCAGTCCGCTCGTGACCGTGAGGGAGAGCAGCGCGGCGCGCCCGGGGAGGTCGCGTGGCGTGACCCGAGTCAGCATGGCACCTCCGAGACGCCTGGCAGCGACGGCGGGCAGCTGAATCCCAGAGCCTCTGACTGCCGGTGCAGCATATCTACGCAGCGGTGTGACGTATGCGCACTTGTGAGAAACAGGTTCTCTTGACTCGTTCAAGATTGCGAGACAAGGTCAGAGGGGCGCGTGCCTCACCGGGTACGCGGCCACCACGCGCCGTCCCTGCCGAGAGGAAGCCCCTGTGCCTGACACCAGCCACGACACCGTCGAGAGCAAGATGAACGACGAGGAGGCTGCCGGCTGTCCCGTCGTCCACGGCCGGATCGCGCCACCCGACCGAGGGCGTCGCCAACGAGCGCTGGTGGCCCGAGCCACTGAACCTCCAGATCCTGCGCAAGCACCCCGCCGTCGCCAACCCCATGGACGACGACTTCGACTACGCCGCAGAGTTCGCGACCGTCGACCTCGACGAGCTGCGCGCCGACGTCGAGCAGGTCATGACGACCTCGCAGGACTGGTGGCCCGCCGACTTCGGCCACTACGGCGGTTCTTCATCCGGATGGCCTGGCACAGCGCCGGCACCTACCGCATCGCACGACGGCCGCGGCGGCTCCGGCGCGGGCATGCAGCGCTTCGCCCCGCTCAACAGCTGGCCCGACAACGGCAACCTCGACAAGGCCCGCCGCCTGCTCTGGCCGGTCAAGCAGAAGTACGGCAAGCGCCTCTCCTGGGCCGACCTGATGGTCTTCACCGGCAACTGCGCGCTGGAGTCCATGGGCCTGCACGACCTTCGGCTTCGCCGGCGGCCGCGCCGACGCGTGGGAGCCCGACGAGGACATCTACTGGGGCCCGGAGACCGAGTGGCTCGGCGACGAGCGCTACTCCGGCGACCGCCAGCTCGAGAGCCCGCTCGCCGCCGCGCAGATGGGCCTGATCTACGTCAATCCCGAGGGCCCGAACGGCAACCCCGACCCGCTGGCCTCCGCGCGCGACATCCGCGAGACCTTCGGCCGGATGGCGATGAACGACGAGGAGACCGTCGCCCTCATCGCCGGTGGCCACACCTTCGGCAAGACCCACGGTGCGGCCGACCCCGAGCAGTACGTCGGCCCCGAGCCCGAGGCCGCCCCCCTCGAGGAGCAGGGCCTCGGCTGGAAGCAGAGCTTCGGCAGCGGCCGTGGCCGCGACACCATCACCAGCGGGCTCGAGGTCACCTGGACGCTCCACGCCGACGCAGTGGAGCAACGCCTACTTCGACAACCTCTTCGGCTACGAGTGGGAGCTCACCACGAGCCCCGGCCGGCGCCCACCAGTGGCAGCCCCAGGGCGGCGGCGGCGCGAACACCGTGCCCGACCCCGAGAACGGCTCCCTCTCCCGTCCTCCGACGATGCTCATCACGGACCTCGCCCTGCGGGTCGACCCGGTCTACGAGGAGATCTCGCGGCGCTTCCACGAGCACCCCGACGAGTTCGCCGACGCCTTCGCCCGCGCCTGGTTCAAGCTCACCCACCGCGACATGGGCCCGATCCAGCGCTACCTCGGCCCCGAGGTGCCGAGCGAGGAGCTGGTCTGGCAGGACCCGGTGCCCGCCGCACGAGGGCGACCTGGTGAGCGCGGACGAGTCGCGGCCCTGAAGAAGACCTGCTCGCACTCGGGCCTATCGGTCTCGCGACTCGTCAAGGCCGCCTGGGCGTCGGCCTCGACCTTCCGCATCAGCGACAAGCGCGGCGGCGCCAACGGCGCCCGCGTGCGCCTCGACCCGCAGACCGACTGGGAGGTCAACGACCCCCAGGAGCTGCGCCGCACCCTGCGCGCCCTCGAGGGCGTCCAGTCGTCGTTCAACGCCTCCGGCACGACAGTCTCGCTGGCCGACCTCATCGTGCTCGGCGGCGTCGCCGCGTGGAGAAGTGCCGCGCGCGACGCGGGCCACGACGTCACCGTCCCGTTCACCCCGGGCCGCACGGACGCCACGCGGAGTAGACCGACGTCGACTCGTTCACCCACCTCGAGCCGAACGCCGACGGGTTCCGCAACTACCTCGGCAAGGGCCACCGGCTCCCCGCCGAGTACCTGCTCGTCGACCGCGCGAACCTGCTCAACCTCTCCGCTCCCGAGATGACCGTGCTCGTCGGCGGCCTCCGGGTGCTCGGAGCGAACACCGGCGGCTCCGACCTCGGCGTGCTCACCGAACGGCCCGGGCACGCTGACGCAACGACTTCTTCCGCAACCTGCTCGAGCACCGAACACGCAGTGGGGAAGCCCGTCGCCGAGGAGCACGGCATCTACGAGGCCGTCGGCGCCTACGGCGAGATCCGCTGGACCGGCACCCGCAACGACCTCGTCTTCGGCTCCAACTCCGAGCTGCGCGCCGTCGCGGAGGTCTACGCCTGCGACGACGCGGAGGAGAAGTTCGTCCGCGACTTCGTGAAGGCGTTCGACAAGGTCATGATGCTTGACCGCTACGACCTGGCCTGAGCCGACCAGGCAGTCGCGCCCGTGACCCGCAGGCTGTACGACGCGCCGGAGCGCACACCGGGGCAGGGGGGCTAGGGCTGGCCCGGGGCGTCGGCCTCGAGCGCAGGGTCGTGGCCACGGCGGCGAGCAGCAGCGCGGCGATGAGCACCAGGACCAGGATTCGCAGTTGGAGAGCATTCACCGTCGCTGTCGCAAAGTGAGACCCCACGCGCGGACGACACGCCGAGGATGTCGGGGAGACCCGGGAGGCGTCGTGAGCGAGCAGCAGACAGGCACCGCAGCAGGGACCGTGGACGGAGCGGTCGCCACCGGCACGACCTTCCGCCTCATGTACCGCAGCCACAGCCTGCTCCCGCCCGAGGACCGCAAGGCACTGCTCGGGGCGCTGTTCAGCGAGGCCCGCTCGGCCAACAAGCGGCGCGGGGTCTGCGGCGCGCTGCTCATCTCCGACGACTCCTTCGTGCAGGTGCTCGAGGGCCCGGAGGGCGTCGTCCGCCCGCTCTTCGAGCACATCGCCACCGACGCGCGCCACGACGACGTGGCCTTGCTGGACGCCGGCACCGTGGCGGGGCCGGTGTTCGAGCGCTGGGCGATGGCCGAGGTCTCGCCCAGCGGCGGTGCCGACGTACCGCTCATCGCGCACGTCGACGGGATCTCGCCCGCGTCCGCGCGGCGCACGACCGCGGCCCAGGAGGCGGTGCTCGACGTGATGCGCGAGGCTGCGCGCCCGGCACCGGGCTCCAGAGGGAGCTAGCGCGCCAGGGTCCCGGGGTGGGCGCGGTCCCGCCGTGCGCCGCTCACGCGAGCTCGCGGCGCGTCCCCGTCGCGCTGGACGAAGCGCCGGAAGTTGTCGACCTCCGCAGCGCCTGCACGGCGCTCACGACGTCGGAGCCGGCGTGGTTGCGGTAGTCCGTGTGCAGGGCGACGTAGCCCCGCTCGGCGAGGTGACCGCGCTCGCGGGTCATGCCCTGGCCCTGCACGTAGACGTCGGGGTCGATGTAGCCATGCGCCGGCGCCGCGGCACGTCGAGCACCCCGGTGGCAGAGTCGGGCCCATGGAACACCGCAACCTCGGACCCACCGGCATGCGTGTCAGCCCCCTCTGCCTCGGCGCGATGATGTTCGGCGCCTGGGGCGAGAAGGACCACGACACCAGCATCGGCATCATCCACGCCGCCCTCGACGGCGGACTCAACTTCGTCGACACCGCTGACGTCTACGCCCAGGGCGAGTCCGAGGAGATCGTCGGCAAGGCGCTCCAGGGTCGCCGTGACGAGGTCATCCTCGCCACCAAGTTCCACGGCCCGATGGACGTGCCGATGGGCGAGACCGGCGACCCCAACAAGCGCGGCAACTCGCGCCGCTGGGTCGTGCAGGAGGTCGAGAACAGCCTGCGACGGCTACAGACCGACTGGATCGACCTCTACCAGGTGCACCGCCCCGACGACGGTGTCTCCGACGAGGAGACCCTCACCGCGTTGAGCGATCTGCAGCAGCAGGGCAAGATCCGCGCGTTCGGCTCCTCGACCTTCCCCGCTCACCACATGGTGCAGGCGCAGTGGACCGCCGAGACACGGGGCCTGCGCCGCTACGTCACCGAGCAGCCGCCGTACTCGCTGCTCGTGCGGGGCGTCGAGGCCGACGTCCTGCCCGTCGCCCAGCGGTACGACATGGGCGTGCTGCCCTGGAGCCCGCTGGCCGGGGGATGGCTCTCGGGCGCCTTCCGCAAGGGTCGGGGCGCCCCCGGCACCAACCGCGCGCAGATGATGCCGGACCGCTACGACCTGGACAAGCCGGAGAACCAGGCCAAGCTCGACGCCGTCGAGCAGCTGGCGGTCCTGGCCGAGGAGTCCGACCTGACCCTGGTCCAGCTGGCGCTCGCCTTCGTCATGCAGCACCCGGGCGTGACCGCGCCGATCATCGGACCGCGCACGATGGAGCACCTCGAGAGTCAGCTCGCCGCGCTCGACGTCGCGCTGACCTCCGACGTGCTCGACCGGATCGACGAGATCGTGCCGCCCGGCCGCAACGTGAGCCCCGACGACGCGGGCTTCTCGCCCCAGCCGCTGCTGGACCCGATGCTGCGGAGACGCCGGACCACCTAGACCGGACTATCGGCTGATCCGGGTGGCCGGCGGCCCGCTCAGGCGGTGGAGCCCGACGGGGGGGTGGTGCTGTTGCTCGACCTGTCGTCGGTGCCGACGCTGCCCTCGGCACGCGGCTCGGCGTTCTCGTTGCTCTTGTGGTTCACGTCCGGGTCGAGCCGGTCGGCCTCGCTGAGCTGCTGCTGGTGCTCCTGGCGCATCGAGCCGGCGGTGGCGGCGCGGTCGTGCGACTCCGACTCGAGGCGCTCGGCCTCGACCTGCTTGCGGTCGGCCTCGGCGCGGGCGGCGGCGGCCTTGGCGTCGGTCTCCTTGGCCTCGGCCTCGCTCTGGCGGACCTCGCGGTCCCGCTCGGCGGCGTCCTGACGCATCTCCCCGGCCTTGGTGCGGTTCTTCTGCTTCTTCTTGCCGCTGGCCGCGCGAAGTGCCAGCGCGATGACGACGATGACGGCGATGACGGCCACCACGGCGATGATGATCAGGACGGTGCTGCTCATGCGGGTGCTCCCCTGGGTCGACGGATACGCCGAGGTACCCGCTCGCCCCCCCGGACAAACGGACGGCATCACGGCACGGGGACGGCTGGTGACCCAGGCGGCCGCAGCGCCGTCAGCCGAGCTCGCCGCACGTCACCATGGGGTCAGATGCCGGCCACCAGCCAGGTGTCGCCGCGCGCGCGGGCCACGAGCACCACGCCTCGGGCGCCCATGAAGACGACGGCGAACGAGACCCACAGCCAGACCAGGCCGCCCACGGAGCCGGCCAGCAGGGCGAGCGGGGTGTAGACGACGAGCGTGGCGAGGCCACCCCAGGCGAGGTAGCGGCCGTCGCCGGCCCCGATCAGCACGCCGTCGAGCACGAAGACGACCCCGGCGAGGGGCTGGGCGACGGCCGCCACCACGAGCACCGGCACCAGCCCGGAGCGCACCGCCGGGTCCTGGGTGAACAGCGCCCCCAGCACCGGGCTCAGCGCTACCAGCCCCAGGCCGGTGACGACGCCGGAGAGAACGCCCCACTCCAGCATCCGGCGGGTGGTGGCCCGGGTGCCCGCCAGGTCGCCGGCGCCGAGGGTGCGTCCGGTCAGAGCCTGCGCCGCGATCGCGATGGCGTCGAGCATGAAGGCCAACGTCGTCCAGAGCGTCATCGCGAGCTGGTGCGTGGCGAGGTCGACCTCCTGGTCGGGCCCCGCGGCGCCCAGCGTGACGGCGTACGTCGTGAGGAGCAGCGCGGCCCGCAGCGTGACGGTGCGCACGACCAGGGCAGAGCCCGCGCGGGCGGCGGCGCGGATGCCGGGCAGGTCGGGCCGCAGGGAGGCCCCCTCCCGCCGGGCACCCCGCACGACGACCGCGACCAGGGCCAGGGCGCCCGCGGTCTGGGCGATGACCGACCCGATGGCGGCACCGGCGATGCCGAGGTCGAGCGGGTAGACGAGCAGCAGGTTGAGCCCGACGTTGAGCACGTTGCTGCCCACGGCGACCGCGAGCGGCGTACGGGTGTCCTGGAAGCCGCGGAGCACCCCGGTGGCGGCCAGCATCACCAGCAGCGGCACCGTGCCCAGGAAGGCCGGGCGCAGGTAGGCGACCGCCTCGGCCGAAGCCTCGGGGCTCGCCCCGAACAGGCCGACCAGCGGGCCGGTCAGCGCGACGCCCAGCACGGTGGCCGTCGCCCCGACGAGCACCGCCAGCCAGAGACCGTCCACCCCGACCGCCAGGGCGGCGCGCCGGTCGTCGGCCCCGAGCCGGCGCGCGACGGCCGCGGTGGTGCCGTAGGCCAGGAACACGCACAGGCCCACCACTGTCTGCAGCACCGCCGCGGCCAGGCCCAGGCCGGCCAGGGACGGGGTGCCGAGGTGGCCGACGATCGCGGCGTCGGCGAGCAGGAACAGCGGCTCGGCCACCAGGGCGAGCAAGGCCGGCCCTGCGAGCCGCAGGATCTCACGGTCGCGGTCGTCCCAGCGCCACCAGCCGGGCCACCTCCGTCGCTCGTCCACCGGCGGAGCGTAGTCAGCCCGGCCCCGGTCCGTGCCGCCGGCGCCGTGCCAGGATGCGCGCATGATCCGCACCGAGTTCACCGAGATGTTCGGCGTCGAGCACCCGATCGCCTGCGGCGGCATGACCGCCGTGGGTACCGCCGAGCTGATCGCGGGGGTGGCCGAGGCGGGAGCGCTCGGGTTCCTCACCGCTCTGACGCCGGGCTCGCCCGAGGCGCTGGTGGCCGAGATCGCCCGCGTGCGCGAGCTCACCGACAAGCCCTTCGGCATCAACCTCACCATCCTGCCGAGCATCGACCCGATCCCGTACGACGAGTACCGCCAGGTCATCGTCGAGAGCGGCGTCAAGGTCGTCGAGACCGCGGGCTCCAACCCCTCGCCGCACCTGCCGGCGTTCCGCGAGGCCGGCATCAAGGTGGTGCACAAGGCGGTGACCGTGCGGCACGCGGTCAAGGCGCAGGAGATCGGCGTCGACGTGGTGAGCATCGACGGCTTCGAGTGCGCCGGCCACCCCGGCAACGACGACATCCCCGGCCTGGTGCTGATCCCGGCCGCCGCACGCGCCCTCACCATCCCGGTGCTCGCCTCCGGCGGCTTCGCCACCGGCTCGGGCCTGGTCGCCGCGCTCGCCCTGGGTGCCTGCGGCATCAACATGGGCACCCGCTTCGTCGCCACGACCGAGGCCCAGGTGCACGCGCACGTGAAGCAGCAGATCGTGGAGAACTCCGAGCGCGACACCGAGATCGTCTTCCGCGAGTTCGGCAACACCGCGCGGGTGGCCCGCAACGCCGTCTCCGTCGAGATCGCGGAGCGGTCCCGGCGGGAGGGCGCGACCTTCCAGGACGTCGCCGAGCTGGCGTCCGGCAGGCGGGCCCGTGAGCGCGTGCTGACCGAGGGTGACATGGACGGCGGCATGTGGTGGGCCAGCCAGGCGCAGGGCCTGATCCACGAGGTCGCGAGCTGCCGCGAGGTCGTCGACGGGATCATGGCTGAGGCGGAGGACATCATCGGCAGCCGGCTCGCGGGTCGGCTCGGCTGACGGCTTCGTCACGTCACCGGGCCGCTCCGGTCACCCGGCGGCCCGGCGGGGGCCTATTCTGAACGGATGCCCTCTTTAGACGAACCCGCCCCCACGTCCGACTCCGAGGCCCCTGAGTACCGCGACGCTGCGGAGGTGGGCGCGGAGGAGTCCCGGGCCGAGTGGGCCGTGGCCGCGCGCGAGGTGCTGGGCGGCACCGCGCGGCGCTACCGGGCCGTCATCACCTACCAGGAGCTCGCCGACGAGGTCCAGGAGCGCACGATGCTGCGCTCGACCCAGCCGATGCGCTACTGGATCAACGACGTGCTGACCCTGGTCGGCGCCGAGTGCGTCAGCCGGGGCGAGCCGATGCTGTCCGCTCTGGCGGTCAACGCGCAGGGCAGCGTGGGCGAGGGCTACGCCGTGGCCGTGCAGGCGGCGTACGGCGAGCGGCCCGAGGACCCCGACCGCCACGCGGCCGCCGAGCGGCTCGCGGTGCACCACCATGCCGAGGCCGCCGGCATCCCCGCGGACGGCGGCACCGCCGCCCTCACCCCGCGCCTGCAGGGCGCCCGGGACCGCGGCCGCAAGACGCGCCTGGCCGAGCGGCCGATCCCGCTCTGCCCGGTCTGCAACACCGCGCTGCCGGCGACCGGGGTCTGCGACTTCTGCGACTGACCCCGGCCGCCGCGAGGCTCAGGCCTCGTGGAGGAACGGGTAGTCCGTGTAGCCCTCGGCGCCGCCGCCGTAGAAGGTCTCGCTGTTCGGCTCGTTGAGCTCGGCACCCTCGCGCCAACGGCGCGGGAGGTCCGGGTTGGCGAGGAACGGGCGACCCACGACGACCGCGTCGGCCAGGCCCTCGGCGAGCACCGACGAGGCCGATTCGAGCGTGGTCGTCTCGGCGAACCCGGAGTTCAGGAAGGTGACGCCGCCGAAGGTGGCGCGCAGCTTCTGGGTGAGCTCCGCGGCCGGGTCGGCCAGGATGCTCAGGTAGGCCAGGCCGAGGTCGTTGATGCCCTCGAGCAGCGCGGTGTAGGTGGCCTCGACGTCGGCCGGGTCCTCCTCGGTGGCGCCCTGGATGTTGTGCGCCGGCGAGATCCGGATGCCCACCCGTTCGGCACCGATCGCGTCGGCGACCGCGCGGGTCACCTGGATGCCGAAGCCGGCGCGGGCCTCGGGGGAGCCGCCCCACTCGTCCTGGCGCTCGTTGGAGCCCGGTGCCAGGAACTGGTGGATCAGGTAGCCGTTGGCCGCGTGGACCTCGACCCCGTCGAGCCCGGCGGCGATCGCGTTGCGGGCGGCGGCGACGTACTCCTGCACGACGTCACCGACCTCGTCGGCAGCGAGCGCCCGGGGCACCGGCTGGGGCTTCGGGCCCTCCGCGGTGATCATGTCGCCGGGGGCGGCGAGCGAGCTCGGGGCGACCGACTCGAGACCGAACTTGTTGTCGGGGTGGGCGATCCGCCCGGCGTGCATCAGCTGGACGACGATACGGCCGCCGTCGGCGTGGACGGCCTCGGCGACCCTGCTCCAGCCCTCGGTCTGCGGGCCGTCGTGGATGCCGGGGGTGTTGAGGTACCCCTTGCCCACCGCGCTGGGCTGCGTGCCCTCGGTGATGATCAGGCCGGCGGACGCGCGTTGGCGGTAGTACTCGGCGGCGAGGTCGGCGGGGACCCCGGTGGGCTCTGCCCGGTTGCGGGTCAGCGGCGCGTAGATCACCCGGTTCGGCAGCTCGCCGAGGGGGGTGGACAGCGGGGTGAAGAGGTCGGTCATCGCAGGGTGCGGCTTTCTGTCGGTCGGGCGGTGCGGTTGAGGGTTCAACCAAGCCCCGCGCCCGCACATTCCCCCCGCCCGCCCGGCCCGGCGGCCCGACGGTGTCACTTGTGACGGTCTTCACCCTCATGGTGTGATCCGGGCACCCGTCGCCCAGGAGGCCGCATGTCCCGCTCCACCGCTCGTGTCCGACTCACCGCCGTCGCGACCGCGCTGGCCGCGACCGCTGCCTTCGGCGCCGCCGCCCCCGCGGATGCGCAGGGCACGGCCGAGCACGGCACGGCCGAGCAGGGTGCGGCGAGGCAGAAGGACAAGAAGGCGAAGCAGGAGCGCGTCGTCCGCTACGTCGCACTCGGCGACTCCTACACGTCGTCGCCGCTCACCGGTCCGCTGGCCGGTGCGCCCGCCGGCTGCCTGCGCTCGACGAACAACTACCCGCACCTCGTCGCCGCCGACCTCGGCGCGAAGCTCACCGACGTCAGCTGCAGCGGTGCGACCAGCGAGGACTTCTCCTCCTCGCAGGTCACGGACGCAGGGACCAACCCGCCGCAGTACGACGCCCTGAGCGACCGGGCCGACCTCGTGTCGGTCGGCATCGGCGGCAACGACATCGGCTTCAGCTCGATCATCGGCCGGTGCGCCCGGCTGACGGTGCAGGCCACGCCCAGCCCGGGGGCCACGCCCTGCAAGGACGAGTACGCCCCCCAGGGCGGCACCGACCAGCTGCGCGCCCGCATCGACGCGGTGGCGCCCGACATCGCCACCGTGCTCGACACCGTGCGGTCGCGCACCCGCGGCAACACCGAGGTGCTGCTCGTCGGCTACCCGGCGATCCTCCCCGAGACCTACATCGCGACCTGCGTCGCCAGCGTCCCGTTCTACCCCGGCGACATCGACTACCTGCGCGGCGTGGAGAAGTACCTGAACTCGATGCTCGAGGGCCAGGCGCGTGCGGAGTCGCTGACGTCGTACGTCGACACCTACACGCCCTCGATCGGCCACGACGCCTGCCAGGTGCCGGAGGTGAGGTGGGTCGAGGGGCTCGAGCCGCAGCGCAACGCCTACCCCGTGCACCCCAACGCGGACGGTCAGGTCAGCTCGGCCGGCGCGGTGCTGAGCACGCTGGGTCGCTGAGGCGGGTGCGGCTCGGGCTCGGGCTCGCGGCAGTCGCGCGCCCGGCGTACATCACGGCCGGCCGCGACGCCCTCGGCGAGCAGCGCGACGTCGAGGACCTCCGGGCGCGCTCGCACGCCCTGCTCGACGAGGCCTACGCGGGGGGCGTGCGCTACCTCGACGTGGCGCGCTCGTACGGGCGGGCGGAGGAGTTCCTCGCCGGGTGGCTCGCCGAGCACCCGGACGCCGACGTGGAGGTGGGCTCGAAGTGGGGCTACCGCTACGTGGGCGGGTGGCGGCGCGACGCCGACGTGCACGAGGTCAAGGACCACTCCGTGGAGGCCCTGCGGGCGCAGTGGGCCGAGACCGAGGCGCTGCTCGGCGACCGGATCGACGTGTACCACGTGCACTCGGCGACCTTCGCGACCGGCGTGCTCGAGGACACCGAGGTGCGCGCCGTGCTGGCCGGGCTGAGGGAGCGCGGTCTGCGGGTCGGGCTCTCCACCTCCGGGCCCGACCAGGCCGACGTCGTACGCCGCGCACTCGAGGTGACGGTCGACGGCGAGCCTCTCTTCACCTCGGTGCAGAGCACCTGGAACCTGCTCGAGCCGTCCGTCGGGCCCGCCTTGGCGGAGGCCGCCGAGGCCGGGGCCCGGGTCATCGTCAAGGAGCCGGTGGCCAACGGCCGGCTCGCTCCCGGGCCCGACGCCGAGCCTGCCGCGGCCCGGCTGGCCGAGCGGGCCGGTGTGCCCCTCGACCGGCTCGCGCTGGCCGCGGCGCTGGCCCAGCCGTGGGCCTGGCGGGTGCTGTCGGGGGCGGTCACCTCCGACCAGCTGCGCAGCAACCTCGCCGCCGACGCTGTGGACCCGGGCGACCTGCCCGACGCCACCGCGCGTGCGACGCTCGCGGAGACCGCCGCGCACTACTGGTCGGCGCGCTCGGACCGGTCGTGGGGCTGAGGCCAGGCGACGGGTCAGGTCGGCAGCCGGTCCTCGCGGGCGACGACGACGTCGTCCGGTGCACTGAGCCGCCACGCCTCGAAGACCAGCTCGGCGAGCTCGTCGCGCTCCACCCCGGCCAGCAGCACGACCACCCAGCCGAAGCGGCCCGCGGTGAACTGCACCTCGAAGACGTCGGGGCGCTCCGCCACGAGGGCCAGCTGCTCGGCGACCTCCTGCTTGAGGCCCACGGTCGCCGTGCGCGGCCAGAGGTAGCCGAAGGTGCGCCCGGCGACGGAGTACGTCACGAAGCGGTCCTGCTCGTTGCGCCCCACCTCGGGCAGCTGGCCGGCCAGCGCGAGGAAGTCGTCGATGCCGCAGCCCACCCGCCGATGCTCGCACGGAGCAGGAGTAGCCCTGGGCGCAGCCGGAAAGGAGGGAGAGATGCCTGACCGGGAGAGACCGACCGTGCTCGTCACCGGCTTCGAGGCCTTCGGCGGCATGCCGGGCAACCCGACCGCGGCCGTCGTCTCGGCGCTCGGGGCCCGGGCCGTCGACGGGGTCGAGCTGCACACCCTGGTGCTGCCCGTCGACTACGCGCGCACCCTGACGACGCTGGTCGCCGAGGTCGACCGGCTCGAGCCCGACGCTGTGCTCTGCCTGGGCCTGGCGGCGGGACGCACGGCCGTGACCCCGGAGCGGGTGGGCCTCAACGTGCAGGACACCGGAGGCTCCGAGCCGATCCCGGACAACGCCGGCGACGCACCGCGGGACCGCCCGGTCGTCACCGGGCCGGAGAGTCCCGACGCGCTCTTCGCCACCCTCCCGGTGCGCACGATGGTCGACGACCTGCTCGCGGCCGGCGTCCCGGCGTACGTCTCGAGCACGGCAGGCACCTACCTCTGCAACACCACGTTGTACGGCGTGCTCGAGCACCTGCGGCGCACCCGACCCGGGGTGCCCGCCGGCTTCGTGCACGTGCCCGCGTCGACCGCGCTCGCGCTCACCGACCCGACCTGGCCCAGCATGTCGCCGGAGACGATCGACCTCGCGGTGCGCACCGTCCTCGGCACCGTGGCCCGCCACCTCGGCGCCCGGGAGGGGTCGCGGTGAGCGGCGGGCCCGAGCTGGTGCGGCGGGGGGAGGGCCCGCCCCTGCTCCTGGTGCACGGGCTGGCGATGTCGTCGCGGGCCTGGCAGCCGGTGCTCCCTCAGCTCGCCCGCACCCATGACGTCGTCGCCCCGACGCTGCCGGGCCACCGCGGTGGCCCGCAGGCCCCCCGCAACGTGCGGGTCGAGTGGCTGGCCGACCACCTCGAGCGGCTGCTCGACGACCTCGGGCTGGACGACGCGCACGTCGTGGGCAACTCGCTCGGGGGCTGGCTCGCGCTGGAGCTGGCCCGCCGTGGCCGCGCCCGCAGCGTGGTCGCGATCTCGCCGGCGGGCGCGACCCGACGCACCCTCGACCAGTGGCGGGTCGAGGCGCTGCTCGGCTCGACCGACGGCTTCTCGCGGCTGCCGTGGTCCGGCGTGACGCTCGAGCCGAGCCTGCACTCGGGCCTCGGCCGCCGCGCCGTGCTGCGCCAGGTGATGGAGCACGGCGAGCGCACCACCTCCGCCGAGGCGCGCGAGCTTCTGCGCGACGCCGCCGGGTGCCGCGTCGTGCGCCCCCTGCTGCGGGCCGGACGGGCCGACCGCTTCGCCGGGCTGCCCGAGCCGGGCGTGCCGGTGACCGTGGTCTGGGGTCGCAAGGACCGCGTGATCCCGTACGCCGGGCACGGTCGCCCGCTGCTCCGGCTGCTGCCGCATGCCGCCGAGGTCGCCCTCCCGGGAGCCGGGCACGTGCCCATGCACGACGCCCCCGACGTCCTGGTGCGGGTGGTCCGCGAACAGGTGCGGGCGGCCGAGGTGCGGGGGCCCGGTCGTGCCTAGGGTGACCAGGCGCCCACCGGAGACGACCCGGAGTCCTACGCCCCCCACGGAGCGGGGTGGTCCCGGTCGACCTCCGGCTGCGTTCCGGCCACGGTCTCGGACTAGGGGCCGGGGGTAGGCATCCCCGGCAGCGTCGGCGGGCCCCCGGGCTCGTCGACCCCCGGCCCCTGGGGGAGGCCGTCCTCGTCGACGTCCTGGAACTCGACCCCGATCACCTGGAAGCCCTTGTGCCGCTGCATCCGGGCGTAGTAGGCGTAGCTGCGCCGGTCGGCGTCGGTGAGGTCGACGTCGTCGGTGAACGGCGTGAGCAGGGCCCGGGGGTGCAGCTGACGCGCGAGCACGACGGTGGTCTCGGTGCCCAGCACGAAGATGTTGGCGGCCAGGAACAGCAGCCCGGTCAGGCCCAGCGTCAGCGCGAAGACCGCGTTGACGTCGGTGACCTGGCGCAGGATCCGCTGCACGTAGTAGCCGCCGAGCTGCTGGAGCAGCCAGAAGCCCACCCCGACGACGGCGCCGCCCGAGAGTCCGTAGCGCCACGAGACCAGGCGTGGGGCGGAGATCCGGAACAGTCCCGCCACCGCCAGCGTGATCAGCAGGATCGACCACAGCGTCGAGGCCAGGCCGATCCACAGCGAGGCCGACTCGTACGCCGCGGACACCGACTGCGCGGTCAACGAGCTGATCGTGACGAGGATCGTGAAGGCGCCGAAGCCGGCGATCAGCGCCGCCGACCGGACCCGGCTGAGGAACGGGTTGGGTCGGGAGTTGCGGGGCGTGGCCCAACCGACCCACAGGGCGTTCTGCACCGCCTGGCCCAGGCCGAGGACGCCGTACGTCGAGGCGAGCAGGCCGACGACCACGGCGCTGAAGCTGCCCTGCAGGCCGTTCGGCGAGCTGAGCTGCGTGCCGACGATCGGGAACTGCGCGACCGCCGAGGAGAGCAGCGACTGGGCCAGCTCGGGGTTGCCCGAGAGCAGGAAGCCCAGCACCGAGGACGAGATCAGCAGCAGCGGGAAGATCGCGACGAAGGCGTAGTGGGTGACGATCGCGGCGAGGTAGACACCCTGGTCGTCGAAGAACTTGTAGACGACCGCCAGCGGCACGGCGATCCACGACCGCCGGCGTTGGAGCGAGTCCAGCCGCTCGGTGCCTCTCACCTCGACCACGCTAGTCGTTCGGCCCGCGACGGGACGCCCCATCGCGCCAGACGCGCACTACCGGTCGGGCTGGACGGCCCACTCGGCGAGGGCCCGCTCGAACAGGCCGGTCACGGTGGCGACGTGCTCGTCGACGGTCTCGGGCGCCCAGCCGGAGGTGTCGACCGGAGGCAGGACCCGCACGTCGACCGTGCCCGGACGGACCGTCACCGACGAGCCCGCCATCAGGTCGCCGGTGTTGCGCAGCACCACCGGCACCATCGGCACGCCGGCCTGCATGGCGATGTGGAAGGCACCCTTCTTGAAGGGCAGCAGCCGGGGGGTGCGAGAGATCGTGCCCTCGGGCGCGATGGCCAGCGAGATGCCGTCCTCGCGCAGCTTGCGCACCGCCGGCTCCAAGGCCTTGCGGGCCTGGTCGGGGTCGGCACGGTCGATGAAGGCGACGTCGACGAACCTGAAGAACTGCCCCCAGACCGGCATCTTCGCGACCTCCTTCTTGGCCACCCCCGTGAAGCCGCCGCGCAGCACCTTCATCAGCACCGGCACGTCGAACTGGCTCTGGTGGTTGAAGACGACCACGCACGGCTTGGCACCGACGAGGTGCTCCTCCCCGACCAGGTCGACGTGCACCCCGCCCATGGCCAGGGAGAAGTCCCCGGCCAGCCCGACCGAGAGGTCGATGGCCTGGCGGCGCGAGCGGTTGCGGGCGCCCAGGGCGATGCCGGTGCCCATGCCGCCGACGAGTCCGCCGTAGAAGGCGGCCGTGCGGGCCAGGTCGCGGACGCCCGGCACCGGACCGGGACGGTCGTTGCACACGAGCACCGGCCACAGCCGGCGCTCGGCCTCGTCGCGCAGCTCGAGGTCGGGGGAGACGGCCATCGGGTGGCCGACGGTCTCGAGGAGCTCGACGTCCTCGCGACCGTTGGAGTAGGCGAAGGAGTCCTCGAGCGAGACCCCGTGCAGCGTCGCGTCGTCGCGCACCGCCTGCGCCTTGCCCGGGCCGTACGGCGAGGGGCCGGCGACCTGCCCGGTCAGCTGGCCGTCGACGACCTCGAGCTCGGTGCACAGCAGGGCGTCGACCCCGAGGGCGTCGGCTATCGCCTGCACCTGCATCCGGGTCGCCGACGTCGCGATGACGACACGGTGCCCGCGCTCCTGGTGGGCCTGCAGGAGGTCCCAGACCTCGCGGTGGATCTGGCCGGAGATGTCGCGGTCGAAGACGCGTGCCCCGATCCGGCGCAGCTGCTCGGGCGTCGCACCGGCGAGGCCGGAGACCGAGAGGTCGAGCAGCCTCTCGAACCGCCCCACCGTCTCGGTGGCACCGACCGTCGCCGCCAGCGTGCGCACGAGCTCCAGCGGACCGATGCGGCCCGACCGGATGCGGTGGCGGTAGAACGCCACGGCGGAGTAGCCCGCGATCAGGGTGCCGTCGTAGTCGACGTACGCCGTGACCCCCGGGCCCGCCGGTGCGTCGCGGATCGTCCGCAACCGCGCGTCGTACGCCTGCTGGTGCACCTGCCTCAGTCCTCGCTGACCTGGAAGCGGAAGGTGTCGCGCTCGGTGTGCAGGCGCCAGAGGTGCTCGGCGAGCACGTCCGGGCCCTTCTCGTCGTCGCCCTCGATGATCTGGCCGCCGATGATCAGCTGCGACACGTGGATGCCCTCCTCCTTGAGGACGTCGTGCAGCAGCTCGGCGTACGCCGCCTGCCCCGCGAAGGCTACCGACGTGCCGGTGACGGCGGGGCCCGGCGTGACCGCCGAGCCGCCGTTGACGAACAGGATGGTGCCCCTGTCCTCGCCGAGGAAGCGCATGCCCGGCACGACCTGGCGTACGGCGGCGACGGAGCCGTAGATGGAGAACTCCACGGGACCGACCAGGTCCTCGGGGGTGGTCTCCAGGACCGGCCGCATGAAGTCCTTCTGCGGGAGCGGGGAGTACTGCAGGACCTCGATGGGTCCCATGGTCTCGGTAGCGCGCTCGAGTGCGTCTCGGATCGACGCAGGGTCACGCACGTCCGCGGTGAAGCCCTGGGCCTTGACACCGTCGTTCTCGAGGTCCGCGGCGAGGGCGTCGAGCTTGCCCTGGTTGCGGGAGATGAGGGCGACGGAGTAGCCCTCGCGGCCGAAACGGCGGGCGACGGCGGCGCCGAGCCCCCGGCCGGCGCCGATGATGGCGAGCGTAGTCACGTGGTTCCTTCCTGGCGTCGGGACGTTCTCGGCGCCTCCCAGGGGCTACCCGCGCCACGGGGGGCTCACGCCACCGGCGCAGGGTGGCTTGGGGTGACAGGCTGGGGTCGTGGACCCCCTCATCGTCGTCGGTGCCGGCATCTCCGGCGTCCAGTGCGCCCGCGAGCTCGCCGCCGCCGGTCTTCCGGTGCGGGTCGTCGACCGCGGCCGGCGGGCCGGGGGCCGGATGTCCGGTCGCCGGCTCGACGACCGTCCGGTCGACCTGGGGGCGTCGTACTTCACCGTGTCCGACGAGGGGTTCGCCGCGGTCGCCGACGGGTGGCGCGACGCCGGGCTGGCCCGGCCGTGGACCGACACCTTCGTGGCGCTCTCCGACGAGGGCGCCGAGACCAAGCAGGGCCCCGTGCGCTGGGGTGCCCCGCACGGGCTCCGGGCGACCGTCGAGGCCTTGGCGGAGGGGCTGCCGGTCACGCACGACCAGGTGGTCGAGCGGGTCGCGGTGGAGGACGGCCGGCTGGTCGTCGACGGACAGCCGGCCGCCGGGGTGGTGCTCGCGATGCCCGACGCCCAGGCCCGGCGTGTGCTCGGCGCCGGGCTCGACCACGTCGCCGGTCGGCTCACCCGGGAGTCCGAGCCCGCCCTGGCACTCGCCGCGGGGTGGCAGGCCCGCGGCTGGGACCTCGACGGAGCCTTCGTCAACGACGACGAGGTGCTGGCCTGGGTCGCCGACGACGGCCGCCGCCGCGGGGACGACGCCCCGGTGCTGGTTGCCCACTCCACGGCCCACTTCGCCGCCCGGCACCTCGAGCAGCCCGAGGCCGCCGGCCCCGAGCTCGTCGCCGCGCTGCGCGCGCTGCTCGACCTGCCCGAGCCGTCGTGGAGCCACGTGCACCGCTGGAGCCTGGCCAAGCCCACCGGCGAGCGTGACGCGGCGTACCTGCTCGAGGACGGCGGGGGCACGGACGTCGCTGGCCTGGTCGGGGTCTGCGGCGACGGCTGGGGTCCGCAGAGCAAGGTCGAGGGGGCGTGGCTCTCGGGCCGCGAGCTCGGCCGCGCCCTGGTCGCCCGGCTGTCCTGACCGGGCGGGTCAGGTGGTCCAGAGGTCGGGGTGGTCGTCCATCCACTGCGTCGCGTCGCGGCGTCCTAGGTCGCCGGCGCCCTCGAAGAAGTCCGGGTCGAAGAGCAGGTAGGACAACAGCTCGCCCTGCAGCGGGCTGTCGCTGCCGAGCAACCGGTGCATCACCTGCAGGTCCGGGTCGCTGAGCGTCTGGCGCAGGGTGCCGTGGTTGCTGCGGTAGACCTCCATCGCCAGCCCGGCCAGCTCGTCGCCCGAGGCGGGGGCGATGCCGACGTACGGCACCACCCGGTGCGGCTCCTGCCCCCGGTCGACCCGGTGCCGGTCGAGGTGCACGGCGAGGTCGCGGTCCTCGGCGAGCGCGTTCTTGGACGCGATCCGATGCAGGTCGTAGCGCAGCGGGTCGTCCATCACCGCGCCGAGCAGGGTGGCCGCACCGTCACCGATGTCGACCGGCGCGGCGTCCTGGTCGGCGTCGGACTCCGGGGCGGTCAGCCGGCCGGTGCCGATGACGACCACCCGGTCCGCGCCGAGGTCCAGGGCCGGCGCGATGGGGTGGCGCCGACGCGTGGCGCCGTCGACGTACCAGCCGGCGGCCGAGCGGGGCTCGGAGAGCTGGATCGACGGGAACAGCGCGGGGATCGCCGAGGACGCCATCAGGTGCGAGACGTCGAGCCGGGCGGGCACGAAGCGGCGGTGCACCCGCTCCTCGTCGGGCAGCTCGCCCTGGCTCTCGGTGAACATGACGACCTGTCCCGTGCGGACGGCGGTCGCGGTGATCGTCGTGGACCGCACGAGCTCGTCCTCGAGGTTGCGGTGCAGGCGGTCCCAGTCGATCTCGCGCCCGAGGGTGCGCGCCAGCGGCTGGGTGCCGAAGATGCCGCGCAGCCGGAACCCGTCGATGCCGAACGTCTCCGACGCGTACCGCGCGACCACCTCCGGCACCTGGCGCCACAGCGGCTTCATCACCTGGCGCTTGGTCGCCCGCGACAGCAGCGTGGTGAGCCGGGTCGCCTGCTGCTCGGCGTCGAGGTGCGCGGTCGAGGTGAGCCCCGCGCTCAGCAGGGCGCCGGCGCTGGTGCCGACGAAGATCTCGGGGCGGTGGCCCCGCTCGGCCAGTGCGGGCAGCAGCACCCCCAGGGCACCGACCTGGTACGCGGAGCGCGCACCACCCGCGTCCAGGACCAGTGCCGTCGTCATCGGGTCAGGCTAGGTCACCCGGTGTGTCTCGCACGCTGCGCGCGGCGACCGCCGCGACCCGCGTCAGTTCCGGGGGGGGTCAGCGCAGGCGGGCGAGCACCGCGTCGGCGAGCCGGGTGGTGGCGGCCTCGGGCAGGAGGTCCAGGAACAGCGAGGGCTCGACCAGCTCCAGCTCGAGCAGCACCGGACCGTCGGCGGTCGGCAGCAGGTCGACGCGGGCGTAGAGCGGGGTGCCGTCGCCGGGCAGCGCCGCCAGTGCGCGGGCCCCGACCTCGACCTCGGCGGCGGACGGCTCGCGCAGCGACATCTCCTCCGGAGCGAACAGGTCCTCGATGGCGCCCTGCCCGGGCGCCAGCAGCGGCCCTTTGCGCAAGGTGTGGCTGAGCACGCCCTCGACGTGCACCAGGGCGGTCTCGCCGTGCTCGTCGACGCCGGCGAGGTAGGGCTGGACCATCACGGTGCGGCCGCTGGCGAGGATGTCGCGCACGGCCTGGCGCGAGCGCTGCTCCTCGCCGGGCGCGAGCCGGTGGGTGTCGCGCGAGCCCGCAGAGACGGTCGGCTTGACGACGTGCTCGACCCCGAGCAGGGGGTGGGCGACGTCCTCGTCGAGGAAGTGGGTGGTCACCACGGGCACCCCGGCCGCGTCGAGGTCGTCGAGGTAACGCTTGTCGGTGGACCACCGCAGCAACCCGGCCGGGTTCAGCAGCGTGGTGACCGCCTCCACCCGGTCGGCCCAGGCCAGGTACCGCTCGCGCTGCAGGGCGTAGTCCCAGGTCGTGCGCACCAGCACCAGGTCGGCCGCGGCCCAGTCGACCTCGTCGTCGGTCCACACCGCCGGCCCGGCGTCGACGCCGCGGGCCCGCAGCGCGTCGAGCAGGCAGCGGGCGTCCTCGTCGAGGTCGGGCACGTCGGCGCAGGTAGCGAGCAGGACGGCGGGTGTCTCGGTCACCGGGCCATCCTGCCGGTCGCCGACCCCTGGTCTGCAAGGCTGGCTCCACCGCCAGCCGTCGCACCCCAGGAGAAGACATGCCCCACGAGTCGCTCGACAAGACGATCTACACCACCGGTGCCACCTCCGTGGGCGGCCGCGACGGGCACGTGCGCAGCGAGGACGGCGTGATCGACCTCGAGCTGGCGAAGCCGTCGAGGGGCAGCGACCCCAAGGCCAACCCCGAGACCTTGTTCGCCGCCGGCTACGCCGCGTGCTTCAACGGCGCGCTCGCCTTCCGCGCCGAGCAGGAGGGCCTCGACGTGGCCGGCACCCGGGTCACCGCGTCGGTCTCCTTCGGCACCACCGCCACCGGGGTCGGGCTGGCCGTCGACATCGTCGCGCTCATCCCCGGCGTGGACGAGGAGCAGGCCCAGCGGATCGCCGACCTGGCGCACGAGTTCTGCCCCTACTCGAAGGCCACCCGCGGCAACATCGACGTGACCATCGTCGGTCGACCCGCCTGAGGATGGCCGACTCCTCCTCACCGGCCGTGGCGCCCCGCCTGCGGCCGGTGCGTGTCCCGTCGCGCCCGCGGGCGGTCGCTCTCGTGCTGCACGGCGGTGGCTCCCACGAGGGACGGACGCCTGTCAGCACCGCCCAGCCGTCGGTGCTGCGGATGCTGCCCGTCGGGTGGGCGCTCGCCCTGCGCGGCGGTCGCGGTCTCGCGGTCTACCGCCAGCTGAACACCTGGCGGGGCTGGGACGAGAAGCAGAGCCCGCTCGACGACACCGCCGCCTCCCTGGCGCAGCTGCGTGAGCGTCACGGCGGCGTGCCGGTGGCCCTGGTCGGGCACTCCCTGGGCGGCCGTACGTCGCTGCTCGCCGGCCGCTCCCCGGGCGTGAGGTGCATCGTCGCGCTGAACCCGTACGTCTATCCGCAGGACGGGGCGGCCGACTACGGCGGTCTGCGGGTGCTCGTCGTGCACGGTGACGCCGACCGGGTCGCGGACCTCGGGCGGGCCCGCGACGTGGCGGTGCGGCTGGCCCGCACCGCGGAGGTCGGCTTCGAGACCGTCGCCGGAGGGACGCACGCGATGCTGCGTCACGCCGGCTCCTACGACCTGCGGGCCGCTCGCTTCGTGCGGGACTGGGTGCGCTCGCTCGGCTGACCGGCGCCGGTAGGTTTCCGCGCGTGAGCCTCCCTCCCGACGACGCCGGCGACCCCGGCGAGACCGGGCGGGCGGTCGTCCGTGGCTCGCTCGCGGTCGCTGTCGCCACCGGGTTGTACGGCGCGTCCTTCGGCGCGGTCTCCGTCGCCACCGGGCTGAGCGTGGCGCAGACCTGCGCGCTCTCGTTGCTCGCCTTCACCGGCGCCTCGCAGTTCGCCTTCGTCGGCGTGGTGTCGACGGGCGGCACCCCGCTGGCGGCGGCCGCGGCGGCCCTCCTGCTCGGCACGCGCAACACCCTCTACGGCCTACGGATGGCCACGCTGCTCGAGTGGCGCGGCTGGCGCCGGTTCGGTGCCGCCCACGTGCTCATCGACGAGTCCACGGCGATGGGGGCGACCCGGCCGACCCGGCGGCTGGCGCGCACCGGCTTCCTGGTCACCGGCATCGGGATCTTCGTGCTCTGGAACCTCACGACGCTGGCCGGCGCGCTCGCGGGTGCGTCGCTCGGCGACCCGCGACGGTTCGGCCTCGACGGCGCCGTGGTCGGGGCCTTCCTGGCGTTGGTGTGGCCGCGGCTCGACAGCGCGTTCACCCGGGCGACCGCGGTCGCGGCCGCCGGCCTGGCCCTCGGGCTGGTGCCGGTGACCCCGGCCGGGGTGCCCGTGCTGGCGGCCGGTGCCGTGGCGCTGCTCGCCGGGGCGCTTGCCGGGTTGCCCGCCCGGGTCGCGGAGCCGGCGCCGTGACCGGTCTGTGGGCCGCGGTGGTCGTCACCGGCGTGGGCTGCTACCTCGCCAAGCTGGCGGGGCTGTCGGTGCCGCGCACGGTCCTCGAGCGGCCCGTCGTACGCCGGGTGGCCGACCTCGTGCCGGTCGCGCTGCTGGCCGCGCTGGTCGCGGTGCAGGTCGCGGCGGACGCTGGGCCGGACGGCGGTCCGCGGCTCGTGCTCGACGCCCGGGTCGGCGCCCTCGTGGTGGCCGTGGTGGCGCTGCTGCTGCGAGCACCGTTCCTGGTCGTGGTCGTTGCCTCCGCGGCGGCCGCCGCGCTGCTCCGGCTGCTCAGCTGACGCTGACCTGCCTCTGACAAGGATCAAGGGCCCGCCATCATGATGGCGAGCCCTTGTCGTTCCCCGGTCGTCACCGTCGGCTCCCTCCGACGAGGACGCGACACGAAGGTCGTGCATTCCCTGTGCCTCCACCATGCGCGTGCTCGGCACGCAGCGGAAGGTTAAGGGAGTTGCAAGGATGCGCATCGCGCTTTGTTGCAAGGTCGTGCACCGTTCGTCACCTATACCCCTCTGGGGTATCCTCGGGGATGTGACCCAGACTCCCGGCTACGTCTCTGACAAGGACAAGGTGCTGGCCCGCCTGCGCCGCATCGAGGGACAGGCGCGCGGCCTGCAGCGGATGGTCGAGGAGGAGACGTACTGCATCGACATCCTCACCCAGGTCTCCGCCGACGACCAAGGCACTGCAGGCGCGTCGCCCTCGGTCTGCTCGAGGAGCACCTCGAGCACTGCGTCGCGCGACGCCGTCCGCCAGGGCGGACCCGAGCGCCGAGCGCCAAGCTCGCGCGAGGCCACCGAGGCCATCGCGCGGCTCGTCCGGAGTCCTGACCCCACACGCTCCACCGACGATCCCGAGGAGACACCCATGACCACCCAGACCTACACCGTCACCGGCATGACCTGCGGCCACTGCGTCGCCTCGGTCACCGAGGAGGTCTCCGAGCTCGACGGCGTCGGGGACGTCGACGTCGACGCTCGCGACCGGCGCCCGGCCGTCACCGCCCGACCCGGCCGACGCCGTCGACGACGCCGCGTCCGCGCCGCCGTCGAGGAGGCCGGCCGGTCTACGCCCAGGCCCTTGCCTGAGCCCCGCACCGCCCGACCACCCCGGCAGCCCCGGCACCGACTCCGCGACCGTCGCCGCGGTCGGCCTCACCACCGACCTCGACATCACCGGGATGACCTGCGCGTCCTGCGCGAACCGGATCGAGCGCAAGCTCAACAAGGTCGACGGGCGTCACCGCCAGCGGTCAACTACGCGACCGAGAAGGCCCGCGTCCAGCACGCGCCGGGCGTGCCCGTCGAGGACCTGCTGCGCACGCGTCCGCGCGGGCCGGGTACGACGCCACCGTCACGGAGCCACCGCGTCGGACGCACCCGCCACGAGGCCGCGGACGCCGACCGCGGCCGAGGCCCTGCGCCGCCGGTCCTGGTCGCCGCCCCTCACGGTGCCGGTCATCGTCGCTGCTCATGGCGCCGCCGGGGCAGTTCGCCGGCTGGCAGTGCGGTGGCCGCTCGCGCTCGCGACCCCCGGTCGTGGCGTGGGGCGGCCTGCCCTTCCACCGCGCCGCCGCTGGTCAACGCCCGCCACGGCGCCACCACGATGGACACCCTGGTCTCGCTCGGCGTGCTGGCGGCCTACCTCTGGTCGGTCTTCGCCCTCGCTCGCACGCGGCGAGATCGGCATGACGCACGGGTTCATGCTGACCGCCGACCGTGGGGGCACGCCCACTATCTACCTCGAGGCCGCCGCGGTGTCACGACGTTCCTGCTCGCCGGGCGGTACGTCGAGGCGCGCGCCAAGCGCCGGGCCGGGGCCGCGCTGCGCTCCCTGCTCGAGCTCGGCGCCAAGGACGTCGCGGTGCTGCCGGACGGCCCGACGGCGCCCGAGCAGCGGGTCCCCGTCGACCGGCTCGCCGTCGGCGACCCGCTTCGTCGTTCGCCCCGGGGAGAAGGTCGCGACCGACGGCGTCGTCGACGCAGGGCCGTCGGCGTCGACCCTCCTGCTGACCGGCGTGAGTCGTGCCGCGTCGAGGTCGGGGTGGGCGACGACGTCGCGGGCGCCACCGTCAACGTCGGCGGGCGGCTCGTCGTGCGCGCCAGCGCGGTCGGCGCCGACACCCAGCTGGCCCAGATCGCGCGCCTGGTCGAGCGACGCCCAGACCGGCAAGGCGGCCGTGCAGCGGCTGGCCGACCGGGTCTCCGCGGTGTTCGTGCCCGTCGTGCTCGTCATCGCCATGGTCACCCTGGCGGCTGGCTGCTGCACCGGCGACCCGTCGAGCCGCCGTGCTCCGCCGCGGTCGCCGTGCTGATCATCGCCTGCCCCTGCGCGCTCGGGCCTGGCCACGCCGACCGCCCTGCTCGTCGGCACCGGCCGCGGCGCCCAGCTCGGCATCCTGATCCGCGGCCCCGAGGTGCTGGAGTCCACCCGCCGCGTCGACACCGTCGTGCTCGACAAGACCGGCACGGTCACCACCGGCGCGGATGTCGGTCGTCGACGTGGTCGCCGCCGGCGACCGGCGACGAGGCCGCGGCTGCTCGGCCCGGCCGCCGCGGTCGAGCACGCCTCCGAGCACCCCGTCGCCCGGGCGGTCGTCGCGCACGCCCGCACCGCGGTGACCTGCCGAGCCGTCGACGACTTCGCGAACCTCCACGGCCTCGGCGCCGCGGGACGCGTCGAGGCGACGGCGCGGCTCACGACGTCGTGGTCGGGCGGCCGGCCCTGCTCGCCGACCGCGGCGTCGCCGTCCCGCCGACCTCGACCGCGCGTCGACGACGCGCCGCGAGGCCGGCCGCACGGTCGTCGCCGTCGGCTGGTCGGGCCGCGTGCCGGGCGTCGTGCTCGTCGATGGCCGACACCGTCAAGCCCGACGTCCGCCGCGGCCGTCGCCGCGCTGCGTGCCCTCGGGCTCGAGCCGGTGCTGCTCACCGGCGACCACGAGGCGTCGCCCGGCGCGTCGCCGCCGACGGTCGGCATCGACACGGTCGTCGCCGACGTGCTGCCCGAGGACAAGGTCGCCGTGGTCGACGCGGCTGCAGGCGCAGGGCCGCGTCGTCGCGATGGTCGGCGACGGCGTCAACGACGCCCCGGCGCTGGCCCAGGCCGACCTCGGGCTGGCCATGGGCACCGGCACCGACGCCGCCATCGAGGCCGCCGACCTGACGCTGGTGCGCGACGACCTGCGGCTGGTCGCCCGACGCCGCTCCGCCTGTCGCGGCGCACCCTCGGCATCATCCGCGGCAACCTGGTGCTGGGCCTTCGGCTACAACGTCGCCGCGCTGCCCGCTGGCGGCGCTCGGCCTGCTGAACCCGATGCTCGCCGGAGCGGCGATGGCGTTCTCGTCGGTCGCCGTGGTGCTGAACTCGCTGCGGCTGGCCCGCTTCCGCTGACCACCGCCGACGTACGGCTGGTTGGTCGGCCGCCGCGGGGCTGGTTGACTGACCGGCGTGACCGAGACAGCTGACACCCCGGGCCTGCCCAGCCTCGCCGAGGCGACGATCGCGGTGCTGGGTGGCACCGGGCCCCAGGGGCGGGGGCTGGCCCGTCGGTTCGCCGCCGCGGGCCTCACCGTGGTGCTCGGCTCGCGCTCGGCCGACAAGGGCGCCGAGGTCGCGGCGACGCTGGCCGAGGCGACCGGGGGCGCGGTGTCGGGCACCGACAACGCCGGCGCGGCCGCGCAGGGCGACGTCGTCGTGGTCGCGGTGCCGTGGGACGGGCACGCCGACCTGCTCCGCGTCGCTCGCCCCGGCCCTGGCCGGCAAGGTCGTCGTCGACTGCGTCAACCCCCTCGGCTTCGACAAGCAGGGCGCCTACGCGCTCGACGTCGAGGAGGGGTCCGCGGCCCAGCAGGCCGCCGCCCTGCTGCCCGACAGCATCGTCACCGCCGCCTTCCACCACGTCAGCGCGGTGCTGCTGGAGGACGCCGACGTCGTCGAGGTCGACACCGACGTGATGGTGCTCGGCGAGGTGCGCGCCGCGACCGACCTCGTGCGTGCGCTGGCCGACGCGATCCCCGGCGTCCGAGGCGTGTACGCCGGGCGGTTGCGCAACGCCCACCAGGTCGAGGCGCTGACGGCGAACCTGATCAGCGTGAACCGCCGCTACACGGCGCACGCCGGCCTGCGCGTCACCGACGTCTGACCACACCCGGCCCGGTCAGGAAGGCAAAGATCCGGTCACGACCCGGACGAGTCGCCCTTGTCCAGTCCGGCCCCGCGGTACACAGGCCCGAGCCATCACGCCGGTGGCGCTCACCGACAGAAGGAGAAGGCCATGACCATGGGAGGTGGAATCGGCCTCATCGCGGTGGGGGCGATCCTGATGTTCGCGCTCAACGACACCGAGGTGGGGCCGGTCAATTTCTACGTGATCGGGCTGATCCTGGTGCTTGCCGGCATCGCGGGAATCGTGATCTCGATCCTGCAGTCGAGCACCCGCCGCAAGGCCGAGTCGGTCGAGGTCACCCACCACGAGGACGGCTCGGTCTCCGAGCGCCGGTCCGAGCACAAGGGCGGCACCGACATCTGATCCGCTCCCACCCGGAGCACCCCGCCGTACGACGAAGGCCCCGCCCCAGCTGGGACGGGGCCTTCGCGGTGCCACGGGTCGGGTCAGTCGGGGATGTAGTCCATGAAGTCGGGGTTGGGGCCGGAGCGGCCGTCCTCGCCCTGGTCCAGGCGGTCGATGAGGATCTCCTGGTCCTTGCTCAGCTGGAAGTCGAAGAGCCCGATGTTCTCCTCCATCCGCGACGGCGTCGTCGTCTTGGGGAAGATGATGTCGCCGCGCTGGAGGTGCCAGCGCAGGGTCACCTGGCTCGGCGTCTTGCCGAGGTCCGCGGCGATCGTGCCGATGGTCTCGTCGTCGAGCACCGCACCCTGCGCGATGGGCGACCATGCCTCGGTGGCGATGCCGTGCTGCTGGCCGTAGCGGCGCACCTCCTCGTTGGCGAAGAAGGGATGCACCTCGACCTGGTTCACCGCGGGCACGACGTCGGTCTCGGCGGCGAGCTTCTCCAGGTGCGGTGGCTGGAAGTTCGAGACGCCGATGGACCGGGAGAGGCCCGCCTGCTGCGCCTCGATCATCGCCTGCCAGGTCTCGGCGAACCTGCCGTCGTACCTGGTGGGCAGGGGCCAGTGGATGAGGAAGAGGTCCACGGAGTCGAGGCCGAGCTTCTCGAGGCTCTGCTCGAGGGACCGTCGGACGTCCTCGGTCTCATGGTTGTTGTTGTTCAGCTTGGTGGTGATCCAGAGGTCGTCACGGTCCAGGCCGGAGTCCTTGATGCCCCGGCCGACGCCCTCCTCGTTCTGGTACATCTGGGCGGTGTCGATGTGGCGGTAGCCGGTCTCGATCGCCTTCACCACGCAGCCGGCGGTGTCCTCCGGAGGGATCTGGAAGACGCCGTAGCCGAGCTGCGGGATGGAGCGACCGTCGTTCAGCTCGAGGGTAGGGATGCTGTTGCCGTTGCTCATGCCTCTCTCCTGCCCTGGGCATGATCGGGTCATGCAGGAACCTCGCCAGATCCTCGTCGAGAGCGCCGACCGGGTCCGCTCCACCCGCAGCAGTGCCAAGTGGCACACCTACGACCCCGACGTGCTGCCGCTGTGGGTGGCGGAGATGGACGCCCGCCCCGTGCCGGCGGTCGTCGAGGTCGTCACCCGGGCGATGGCCGACGGCGACACCGGCTACTACCCGCGCAGCACGCCGTACGCCGCCTCGGTCGCGCGCTTCGCCGCCGACCGGTGGGGCTGGTCCTTCGACCCGACGACCGCGGCGCCCGTCGCCGACGTGATGACCGGCGTCTCGGCGCTGCTGCGTGAGCTGACCGACGAGGGCGGACCCGTGGTCGTCAGCCCCCCGGTCTACGACGCCTTCCCGACCTACCTGGCCTCGATCCACCGCCGCCAGGTCGACGCCCCGCTGACCCCCGAGGGCCGGCTCGACCTGGCCGCGCTCGACCGGACCTTCGCCGAGGTCACCGCGGGCGGGGTGCGGGCGGCGTACCTGCTCTGCAGCCCGCAGAACCCGACCGGCACCGTGCACACCCCCGCCGAGCTGCGGGCGCTCGCCGGGGCCGCCGACCGGCACGGGGTGCGCGTGGTGGCCGACGAGATCCACGCCCCGCTGGTGCAGCCCGGCACCCCCTTCACGCCGTACGCCGTCGCCGATCCCACCGGTCGGGGGCTGAGCGTGCTGTCCGCCTCCAAGGGCTGGAACCTCGCCGGTCTCAAGGCCGCACTCGTCGTGCCCGGTGCGGCGCTGGAGCGGGTGCCGCTGCCCGAGGCGGTCACCCACGGTGCCAGCCACCTCGGCCTCCTCGCCCAGACCGCCGCCCTCGACCACGGGCGCGAGTGGCTGGACCGGCTGCTCGTCGAGGTCGCCGACAACGCCCGGCTGCTCACCGACCTGCTGGCCGAGCACGCGCCCGACGTCGGGTACGTCGAGCCGCCCGCGACCTACCTGGCCTGGCTCGACCTGCGCGGCACCGGGCTCGGCGACGACCCGGCGAAGGTGCTGCTGAAGCAGGGGCGGGTGGCCCTGGGTTCCGGGCCGCGGTACGGCCTCGCCGGTCACGCCCGGCTGAACCTCGCGGCCTCGCCGGAGGTCGTCGAGGAGGCCGTACGACGGATCGGCGCCGTCGTCGCGCCTGCCGCCGCCCGACGGGCCTAGGGTGGGACGGTGCCACGCTCGACGCCCGACCTGCCGTCGCTGGCTGCGTCCGAGGTCGCCGGCTTCTGGACCGCGGGCGACGTGGCCGAGGGCATGCTGCGGCTGCTGACGCTCCAGGACCGGGAGGCCTACGCACGGCTGGTCGCCGGCGAGCAGGTCACCGGCTCGGTCCGCCACGTCCTCGACGAGGACGTGCCGGCGTACGCCTGGATGACCGTGCAGCTCGAGCGCCTGGGCTGGCAGGTGGACGGGGCGCCGGTGTGGGCCTGGCAGCGAGTGCGGTTCGAGGAGCTCTCGCAGACCTGGCCAGACGGGGCCGCGGCCGACATCGTCGTGGTCGTGCTCGACGTGCCGCGGGAGCGGGCCGTGCTCTCGGCCTTCGCGCCGTGGCAAGAGCTCGTCGACGAGGACTCAGCGGGCGGCCCGTCGCCGGACTGGGACCGCTGCCTGGACCTCGACGCCCACCCGCACAGCGCGATCCAGGCCACGATGCCCTTCATCGACCCCGGCGACGTCGTGCGGGCGTGCCGCCTGCACCTCTGAGGCCCGGGCGTCCCCAGGGCTGGACGTCGTCACCTGCACGTCACCCGTCCGGGTTAGGGTCGCGGCTCCGCACGCGGTCACTGGGAAACGAGGGGAGTCGCCGTGCCGTTCCTGCTGAGGGTGGAGCTGCCCGACGTCCCGGGCTCGCTGGGTCGTGTCGCGACCGCCATCGGTGAGGCCGGCGGCGACATCGAGGCGATCGAGATCGTCGAGCACCGGGGCGACGGCCGGGCCGTCGACGACGTGCTGCTCGAGACCGCGCCGGGGATCATGCCCGACACCATCGTCTCGGCGTGCAACCAGCTCGACGGCGTCCAGGTGCTCTGGATCTCCCGGTACGCCGCCGGTGGCCAGCTGTTCCTCGACCTCGAGGCCGTGGAGGAGATGACCGCCGACCCGGCGAGCGCCGTGGACCGGCTCGTCGAGCTGCTGCCGGTCACCTACCGCGCCGACTGGGCCGTCCGGGTGCACCGCGAGCGCGGCATCGTGCACGCCACCCCGGCCGCGCCCGACACCCTGCCCGCCGACCTCGCCTGGCCGCAGCTCGACGCGGTCAGCCGGCTGCCGCTGCCGGAGTCCCTGCGCGACTTCGTCGCCGCGGCCGCCCCGCTGACCGACGACGAGATCGTCGTCTTCGTGCGGCACGGTGGGCCCGACATCCTGGACAGCGAGATCGTGCGGTTCCGTCACCTCACCGCCCTCGCGCTGTCCCTGAGCAGCCAGGGCTGACCCGGGCTTCATGCCGCTGCACGTGCACGTCGCCGACGGGGCGGCCACGCTCGCGGACGCCCTCGCCGAGCTGCTGGCCCAGCGGCCCGGCGACCCCTTCGCCGAGGAGGTGGTCGTCGTGCCGGCCAAGGGCGTGGAGCGCTGGCTGACCCAACGGCTGGCGCACCGCCTCGGCCGCGGCGAGCGTGCCGGCGACGGCGTGACGGCGGGCGTGCGCTTCCTCAGCCCCCGGTCGCTGCAGGCACTGGTCACCGGCGAGGACCAGCGCGACGACCCCGACCCGTGGGACCCCGACCGCCTGGTCTGGCCGCTGCTCGCCGTGGTCGACGACGCCCTGGACGAGCCCTGGTGTGCGGCGCTGGCCCGGCACGTCGGCCACCGGCCGACCGACCCCGACGACTCCGAGGAGCTGCTCGCCCGGCGTCGCGACCGACGGTTCCCCGTCGTGCGCCGGGTGGCCGGCCTGCTCTCCTCCTACGCCCGTCAGCGCCCCGGCCTGCTCGCCGACTGGAGCGACGGCCGGCCCGAGGACGGCGCCGGGCGTCCGCTGGCCGACGACCTCGCCTGGCAGGCCGAGCTGTGGCGACGGGTCTGCGCGCTGAGGGCCGAACGCGGGGTCGAGCAGCCGCGCACGAGGCACGCCCGGGTGCTGGACGCAGTGCGCGACCCCGGAGCCGTTCCCCGGCTCGACCTGCCCGACCGGCTCTCGCTCTTCGGCCACACCCGGCTCAGCCCCCCGGAGGTCGAGCTCGTCGACGCGGTCGCCCGGCACCGCGAGGTGCACCTCTGGCTGCCGGTCGCCTCCACGGTCGCGTGGACGACGCTGGCCCCGCACGTGGGGCACGGCGCCGTACGCCGCGAGGACGACGACTCGGCCCGGCACCTGACCCACCCGCTCCTGCGCTCGCTGGGGCGCGACGCCCGCGAGCTGCAGCGGACCCTCGCGCCCGTGCTCGCCGGGGCCGACGTCGAGCTCGTCGCGCCGTCCGAACCGGACACCGGCCCGCGGCAGGACCTGCTCGGCTGGCTCCGCGCCGACCTCCGGGCCGACACGGTGCCGACGCCCGCCCAGCGGGAGGCGCGCGCCGTACGCCGCGAAGACACCTCGGTGCAGGTGCACGCCTGCCACGGCCTGGCCCGGCAGGTCGAGGTGCTGCGCGACGTGCTGGTCGGCCTGCTGGAGGACGACCCCACCCTCGAGCCACGCGACGTGCTGGTCATGTGCCCCGACGTGGAGGCGGTGGCGCCGCTGTTCTCGGCCACCTTCGGCCTCGCCGAGGGCCGTCCCGAGTCGCCCACGCCGGGCGATGCACACCCCGCCCACCAGCTGCGCGTGCGCCTCGCCGACCGGGGCCTTGCCGCGACCAACCCGCTGCTGGCCCTGGCCGACCAGGTGCTGGGCCTGGTCGGCGGTCGCGCGACCGTCTCCGAGCTGGTCGACCTGCTCGCCGCCGAGCCGGTGCGGCGGCGCTTCCGGATGGACGAGGACGACGTCGCGACCGCTACCGAGTGGCTGGTCGGGGGCGGGGTCCGCTGGGGCATCTCCGAGGACCTGCGGGACGCGTTCCGGCTGGGCGGCCTCGAGCAGAACACCTGGGCCGCCGGCCTCGACCGGCTGCTGCTGGGCGTGACGATGGCCGAGGCCGAGGGCCCCTGGGAGGGCCGGTTGCCGCTGGACGACGTCGGCAGCGCCGCGGTCGACCTCGCCGGTCGGGTCGCCGAGGCGCTGCACCGGCTGGAGACCGCCGTCCGCGCCCTGGGGTCGGCTCGGCACCTCGCCGACTGGGTGCGCGAGCTGGGTGACGCCGTCGACGGCCTCGGAGCGGTCGCCCCGGGCGACGAGTGGCAGGAGGCGCAGCTGCGGCGCGAGCTCTCCGAGCTGCTCGACGAGGCCACCGACGGCGACGGACCGGAGCTGACCCTCGGCGAGGTGCGCGCGCTGGTGCGGCACCGGCTCGCGCCGCGCCCGACCCGCGCCAACTTCCGCACCGGCTCGCTCACCGTCGCCACCCTGGTGCCGATGCGCTCGGTGCCGCACCGGGTCGTCTGCCTGGTCGGCCTCGACGACGGCGTCTTCCCCGGTCGCCCGCGCCGGACGGCGACGACGTGCTGGCCCGCGCACCGCTGACCGGCGAGCGCGACTCCCGCAGCGAGGACCGTCAGCTCGTGCTCGACGCCGTGCTTGCCGCGTCCGAGACCCTGGTCGTCACCTACACCGGCGCCGACGAGCACAGCGGCCAGCCACGGCCGCCGGCGGTGCCGCTGGGTGAGCTGCTCGACGCGCTGCGCGCCACGGCGCGGCCCGACCCCGACGCACCCGTCGTCGTGCGCCACCCGCTCCAGCCGTTCGACCCCCGTCACCTCACCGCGGGCGGGCTGGGCCGCCCCGAGCCGTTCTCGTTCGACCGGTCCGCCCTGGCCGGCGCCGAGGCCGCTGCCGGACCGCGCCACCCGCCCGCCCGGGTGGCCGACGTGCTGCTGCCCCCGGCCGACCTCACCGACCTGCGGCTGGCCGACCTGCAGGACTTCCTCGCCCACCCCGTGCGGGCGTTCCTGCGCCAGCGTCTCGACGTCGGCCTGCCCGACCGCGGTGAGGAGATCGACGACGCCCTGCCGGTGCAGCTCGAGGGGCTGGACTCGTGGAAGGTCGGCGACCGCGTGCTGCGCGCCGCGCTGGCCGGCGGCGACCCGACGACGGTGCTCGAGGCCGAGCGCCGTCGCGGCGCGCTGCCCCCCGGTGGTCTCGGGCAGCGGTCCCTCGACGACGTGACCGCGCGGATCAGCGGGTTGTGGCAGGGCACCGAGGAGTGGCGCCGTGACCCGCCCCGCGCCATCGACCTCACCGTGCCCCTGCCCGGGGGGCGGCGCCTCACCGGCGTCGTGCCGGACGTCCGGGGCCAGCGGATCGTGCGCGTCGGCTACGGCAGCCTGCGACCCGGGCACCGGCTGCGCAGCTGGCTGGACCTGCTCGCCCTCTCGGCCGCCGACCCCGACCACTCCTGGTGGGCGACCACCGTCGGCTGGCACAACCCGACGGGGCGGCCCCAGGCCGCCTTCGTCGGGCCGCTCGACGAGAGGGCGCCCGACCTGCTCGCGGCCCTGGTCGACGTGTACGCCGCGGGCCTGCGCGAGCCGCTGCCGGTCAGCCCGGGCCTGACCAGCGAGTGGGTGCAGGCGACCGGGCGCGGGTGGTCCGGCGGCGCGGCCGCCCGGAAGGCCTGGGAAGGCAGGTTCGGCTCCCCGGTGCCTGGCGAGCGGGACGACCCTGCGCACGTGCGCGCCTGGGGCCCCGGGGCGGCGTACGACGTCGTGGCCGGCACCGCCGGGCCCGACGAGCAGTGGCACCCCCGCGAGCGCACCCGGCTGGGGCAGTACGCGTGGCGGATCTGGGAGCCGCTGCTGGAGCGGGAGCAGGTGCGGGCGCTGTGAGCGAGGACCCCCTGAACCACCTGCACCACCTGCACCACCTGGACCCCGACGTGGACCCCGGCGTGGACCCCGAGCCGGCCCCCTTCGACGTCTGCGGAGACCTGCCCACCGGCACCGTGCTGCTCGAGGCCAGTGCCGGCACCGGCAAGACCTGGACCATCGCCGCCCTCGTGGTGCGGCACGTCGCCGAGGGCGTGGCCCGGCTCGAGGAGATGCTCGTGCTCACCTTCGGGCGAGCCGCCAGCCAGGAGCTGCGCTCGCGGGTGCGCGAGGCGCTGGTGGAGACCGAGCGGGTGCTCGCCACGGTCGTCGACCCGCAGCACCCCGCCACGGCCGCCGACCCCGGCACCGACGACCGGCTGCTGCTCCACCTTCTCTCGGACCAGGGCGTCCCGCGCGACCCCGACGAGGTGTCCCGACGGCACGGCCGGGTGCGCGACGCCCTGGTCGGGTTCGACGCCGCGACGATCGCCACGACCCACCAGTTCTGCCAGCTGGTGCTCCGCTCCCTGGGGGTCGCCGGCGACACCGAGACCGGCGCCGAGCTCGTCGAGGACCTCGACGACCTCGTGGTCGAGGTGGTCGACGACCTCTACGTCCGCGGCTTCGCGCGCAGCGCCGACCCGCCGGCGTTCGACCGGCGTACGGCGCTCGAGGTCGCCCGCGCCGCCGTCGGCGACCCGCAGGCCCGGCTCACCGACGCCGGCTCCGAGCCCGGGTCGGTGCGGCAGCGGCGGGTGCACTTCGCCCGCGCCGTGCGCGACGAGCTCGCGGTGCGCAAGCGGCGGCTCGGGCTGCTCTCCTACGACGACCTGCTCTCCCGGCTGGCCGACGCGCTGGAGGCCGACGACTCGCCGGCGCGCACGCGGATGCGCGACCGCTGGTCGCTGGTGCTGGTCGACGAGTTCCAGGACACCGACCCGGTGCAGTGGCAGGTGCTCGACCGGGCCTTCAGCGGCCACGCCACGCTGGTGCTGGTCGGCGACCCCAAGCAGGCCATCTACGGCTTCCGCGGCGGCGACGTCGTGACCTACCTCGACGCCGCCGCGACGGCCGGCCACCGGGCGACGCTGGCCACCAACCACCGCAGCGACCGGGCCCTCGTCGACAGCCTGCACACGCTGCTGCGCGGCGCCCGGCTGGGCGACCCGCGGATCGTGGTCCGTCCCGTGGAGGCCGCGCACGAGGGCCCCCGGTTGGTCGGGGCCCCGTCGTCGCACCCGTTCCGGCTGAGGCTGCTCGACCGTGAGGCGCTCGGTGCCACCCGCGGCAAGGAGGCGCCGATCGGCCGGGCCCGCGCGCGGGTGGCGCAGGACCTCGCCGCCGACGTCGCCGCCCTGCTGACCTCGGGAGCCCAGGTGCACGGCCGGCCCGTCGAGCCCGGTGACGTCGCCGTGCTGTGCGCCCGGCGCCGCGACGGCGAGACCGCCCGCGAGGCGCTCGCCGCGGTCGGCGTGCGCGCGGTGGTAGGGGGCAGTGGCGGCGTGCTGACCACCGAGGGCGCCGACGAGTGGCTGACCCTGCTCGAGGCGATGGAGCAGCCGCAGCGCTCCGGCCGGGTGCGGGCGGCGGCGCTGGGCTGCTTCCTCGGGCGCGACCCGCGCGACCTCGAGCGCGACAGCGACCGGCAGACCGAGGAGGTCTCTGAGACCGTGCGCGACTGGGCCGACCTGGCGCGCCGGAGGGGCGTCGCCGCCGTGCTGGAGCGGTCGGTGGCCGAGCACGACCTGTACGCCCGCGTGCTCGCCCGCACCGACGGTGAGCGGATGATGACCGACCTCCGCCACGTCGGCGAGGTGCTGCACGACACCGCCCTGCGCGAGGGGCTCTCGGTGACCGCCTTGGCGGCCTGGCTCCGGCGGCACCGCGACGACGAGCGCAGCGGGGGCGCCGAGGAGCGTACCCGGCGCCTGGACTCCGACTCCGACGCGGTGCAGGTGCTCACCATCCACGGCAGCAAGGGGCTGCAGTTCCCGGTCGTCTACCTGCCGACGCTCGGCGACCTGCACGTCTCCACGCCGGCGATGCCGCGCTTCCACGACGAGCAGGGCAGGCGCACCCTCGACGTGGGTGGGGGGCCTCCGGCCGAGCACGTGCGGCGGGCCGAGGTCGAGGCCCGCGGCGAGGACCTGCGGCTGCTGTACGTCGCTACCACCCGCGCGCAGTGCCAGCTGGTGACCTGGTGGTTCCCGAACGCGAAGAACACGACCTCCAGCGCGCTGCACCGGATGCTGGTGGGGCGCGCCGTCGACGTGCCGGACGTGCCCGAGGCCCCCGACCTGCCGGACGACACCGAGGTCGCCCGCCGTGCGGGGCTCTGGCAGCAGGCGGGTGCCGCCACCGTCGAGCGGGTGGTCGACCGTGGCGAGGTCGAGGGCCCGCCGCCCCCCGACCCGGTGCCGCTGCGGGCGCGCACGTGGACCCGTGCCGTCGACCAGTCGTGGCGGCGTACGTCGTACAGCGCGCTGACCGCCGCAGCCGAGGCCCTGGCCGGCGGCGCGGACCTGTCCGGGCCCGGCGACCCCGGCGGACGGCTCTTCGGCAGCGAGGCCGAGCAGTCACCGCGCGACGACGAAGTCGACGTCGACGTGACCTTCCCGGCGCTGGGTGTCGACCCCGCCGCCGACGTGCCGTCACCGATGGCCGACCTGCCCGCCGGGGCGACCTTCGGCTCGCTGGTGCACGCGGTGCTGGAGCACGTCGACCCCGCGGCCCCCAAGCACGGTGGCGACCTGGCGGCGGCGCTGCACGAGCAGGTCGCGCGGCAGTCGGTGCGGTGGCCGGTGCGCGGGTTCGGCGCCCCCCAGGCCGCCCAGCTGGTGACCGCGCTGGAGGCGGTGCTCGGCACCCCTCTCGGCCGGCTCGCCCCCGGGCTGACCCTCGGCACGCTCGCCCGGCGGGACCGGCTGCCCGAGCTCGACTTCGAGCTGCCGCTCGGCGGGGGCGACGACCGTGACGGCGTCCTCGACCCCGCCCGCCTCGACGGCCTCGCGCCGCTGCTGCGCACCCACCTGGCCGCCGACGACCCGCTGCGGGCCTTCGCCGACCGGTTGGACACGCCCGGGTACGCCGCGCAACGCCTGCACGGCTACCTCACCGGGTCGCTCGACGTGGTGCTCCGCCACGACGGCCGCTACCTGGTCGCCGACTACAAGACCAACCTGCTCGGCTCTCGCGACGAGCCGTCGACCGTGGGGCAGTACGCCCCCGCCGCGCTCGCCGAGGCGATGCGCGGCTCGACGTACCCCCTCCAGGCGCTGCTGTACGCCGTGGTCCTGCACCGGTTCCTGCGCTGGCGGCTGCCCGACTACGACCCGGGGACCCACCTCGGCGGCGTGCTCTACCTCTACGTCCGCGGCATGGCCGGCCCCGACACCCCGCTCGTCGACGGCGAGCCGTGCGGGGTCTTCTCCTGGCGCCCCCCGGCGGCGCTGGTCGGCGCCGTCTCCGACCTGCTCGACGGCCGGCGGAGGTCCTGATGAGCCTCAGCCCTCCCGAGGACGTCGACCGCTGGCGGCCCTCCCTCGTCGCCGGCGGCACGGGCCTGCTGGCGGGGTGGAACGAGGCCGAGGTGCTCGTCTCCGCCGACGTGCACGTCGCCCGCCGGCTCGGTGCCGTCGCGGGGGAGGAGGACGAGCGGGTGCTGCTCGCGCTCGCCCTCGCCGTGCGCGCCGTGCGCGAGGGGTCGGTCTGCGTCGACCTCGCGACCGTCGGCGACCTGCTCACCGAGACCGGCGGCGAGGCGGTCGCCGACCTGTCGGTGCCCGAGCCCGAGGCCTGGACGGCGGCCGTGCTGGCCAGCCCCCTCACCGGGCCCCGGCGGCCGCTGCTGCACCTCGACGGCCGGCTCTACCTGCACCGCTACGCCGAGGAGGAGAGCCAGGTCGTCGCCGACCTCGAGACGCGGGCGCAGCACGCTCCGGCCGTCGACGAGCGGGCCCTGGCGGCGGCGCTGGCCGAGCTCTTCCCCGACGAGGATTTCCGCGACCAGCGCGACGCCACCGAGGTGGCCTGCCGCCACCTCACCAGCGTCGTCACCGGGGGGCCGGGCACCGGCAAGACCACCACGGTCGCGCGGCTGATCGCGGTGCTGCTGCGCACCCACCCCGCCGACGCCCCGCCGCTGCGGATCCACCTCGCGGCGCCGACCGGCAAGGCTGCGGCCCGGATGGCGCAGGCCGTCGTCGACGCCGCGGGCCGGCCGGACTTCCCCGCGGACCTGCGCGACCGGGTCGCCGGGCTCGAGGCCAGCACGCTGCACCGGCTGCTCGGCTTCCGGCCGGGTGCGCGGGGCCGCTTCCGGCACCACCGCGGCAACCGGCTGGCCGCCGACCTGGTCGTCGTCGACGAGTCCTCGATGCTCAGCCTCACCCTCACCGCGCGGCTGCTCGAGGCGGTGCGGCCCGGCGCCCGGCTGGTGCTCGTCGGCGACGCCGACCAGCTCGCCAGCGTCGACGCCGGGGCGGTGCTCACCGACCTCGTGACCGGGCTGCGGCAGCGGCCGGACGCGCCGGTGGCCGAGCTCGGGCCGACCCGCCGCTTCGGCCGGCGCATCGGCGACGTCGCCGACGCCGTACGCCGCGGCGACGCCGACGCGGTCGTCGCGCTGCTGCAGCAGGAGGCCGACCCGGACGCCCCCGTCGAGGACGGCCGGGTCACCTGGTCCGACGGCACGGACCTCAGCGAGGTGCTGGTGCACCGCGCGCTCGCGCTGCACGCCGCCGCCGAGGGGGGCAGCACCCGCGACGCCCTCGCCGAGCTGGCCCGGCACCGGATGCTCTGCGCCCACCGCACCGGTCCGTGGGGCGCGACGACCTGGAACCGCACGGTCACCCGGGAGCTCGGCGCCGCGCTCGGCACGCACCTGCCCGAGTGGTACGCCGGGCGCCCCCTCGTCGTCGACTCCAACGACCCCGGGCTCCGGCTCTTCAACGGCGACTCCGCCGTGGTCTGCCGCGACGGGGCGGTCGGCCCCGGCGGACCAGGGGGCTCGGGGCGGCTGGTCGGCGCCGTGGAGGACGCCACGCAGCCCGACGGCCGACTGCTCGGCACCACCCGGCTTGCCGACACGAGCACGGCGTACGCCCTGACCGTGCACCGTGCCCAGGGCAGCCAGTTCGACGAGGTGACCCTGCTGCTGCCCGAGGCCGGGTCGCGCGCGCTGACCCGCGAGCTGCTCTACACCGCCTTGACCCGGGCCCGGCTGCACGTGCGGGTGGTCGGCTCCGAGGAGGCGCTCCGCGCCGCGGTCGGGCGACGCGCCCGGCGCGCGTCGGGTCTCGCCGGTCGGCTCGCCGCAGGCGCCGGCCCCGCGCACCGCTGAGGCAGGGACCTCACTCGAGCAGGGCGCGCACGTCCGCCTCGTCCAACGGCGTGCCCGTGCCACCGGTGCCGTCGACGACCCGGGCGAACAGCGCGGCCTTGCGGGCCTTGAGCTGCATCACCTTCTCCTCGACGGTGTCCTCGGAGACCAGCCGGTAGACCATCACCGGCCGCTGCTGCCCGATCCGGTGCGCCCGGTCGACGGCCTGGGCCTCGACGGCGGGGTTCCACCACGGGTCGAGCACGAAGACGTAGTCGGCCTCGGTCAGGGTGAGGCCGACGCCGCCGGCCTTGAGCGAGATCAGGAAGACCCCCGCCTCGCCCTCCGTGAACTCGCGCACCACCGCGCCCCGGTCGCGGGTGCTCCCGTCGAGGTAGGTGCTGGTGACGCCCTCCGCGTCGAGCCGGTCGCGGACCCGGGTGAGGAACGAGGTGAACTGGCTGAACACCAGCGCCCGGTGGCCCTCCGCGAGCACCTCGACCAGGTGGTCGGCGAGCACGTCGACCTTGGCCGAGCCGATGCCGGCGTACCGCTCGTCGACGAGGGCGGCGTCGAGGGCCAGCTGCCGCAGCCGGGTCAACGAGCTGAAGATCGCCACCCGGTGCCTGTCGAAGCCCTCCTCGACCAGGCCGAGCACGTGCTGCCGCTCGCGCTGGAGGTGGGTGTCGTAGACCTCCCGGTGCCGCGGGGTGAGCGGCACGGTGAGCACCTGCTCCTGCTTGGGCGGCAGGTCCGCGGCGACGACGTCCTTGGTGCGACGGAGCAGGAAGGGCGCGATGCGCCGGCGGAAGGCGGCCAGCACCCGGTCGTCGCCCTCCTTCTCGACAGGGTCCGCGACCTGCTCGCGGAAGCGGTCGGGCCAGGGGTAGAGCCCCGGTGCCACGATCGAGACGAGCGACCAGAGCTCCATCAGCCGGTTCTCCATCGGCGTGCCGGACAGCGCCAGCCGGAACGGCACCTCGAGCCGGCGTACGGCCTGGTGGGTCTTGCCCTGGTGGTTCTTCACGGTCTGCGCCTCGTCGAGCACCAGTCCGCCCCAGGCGAGGTCGGCGTACCCGTCGGACTCCAGCCGCAGCAGCGTGTAGGAGGTGACCACGAGGTCGGCGCCGTCGTGCAGGTCGGTCAGCGGCACCCCGCGCCGGGCGTGCGTGCCCTCGACGGCCCGCACGGTCAGGTCGGGCACGAAGCGGGCGGCCTCGGCGACCCAGGTCGACACCACGCTGGTCGGCGCGACGACGAGGAACGGGCCGGCGCCCTCGGACCGCGCAAGAGCGACGAGGGCCAGGGTCTGCAGCGTCTTGCCGAGGCCCATGTCGTCGGCCAGGATCCCCCCGAGTCGCGAGCGCCACAGGAAGGCCAGCCAGCGCAGCCCCTCGGCCTGGTAGGAGCGCAGGGTCGCCCGGAGCCCGGGCACGTCCACCTCGGGCAGCGTGGCCGGCAGGACGAGCCCGCGGGCGGCCTCGACGAAGGTGGCGGCCTGCCCCTCGACGAGCCCGATCTCGGCCAGCTCGTCCCACAGACCCAGATCGGGGCGGCGTACGGCGAGGCCGTCGCTCGGCTGCTCGACCAGCTCGCGGGCGGCGGCGACCAGGGCGGCGAGCCGGCGTAGGGCAGGCACGTCGACGTCCACGTGCAGCCCGTTGCCGAGCACGATGCGGGTGCGACCACCGGTCAGCGCGGCGAGCACGGTGCCCAGGCCCACGTGGTGGCCGTCGACGGTGACGACGACGTCGAGGTCGAGCCAGTCCGGTCGGTGCAGGGCGTCCTCGGCGGGGTCGGTCGAGGCCATCGGGGAGAAGCGCACCACGGGGGCGGACTCGGCCGCGCGGTAGTCGGGACGGCCGCCGACCTCCTCGACCTCGACCGTGCCGTCGTCGAGCAGCAGGGGCAGCACCAGCTCGGCGAGGTCGACGGCGTCACCGCCGTGCAGCGTGCGCTCGGGGGCCAGCGACTCGTCGCGTCGCCCGTCGAGGTGCAGCAGCCAGCCCGGCTCGTGCTCCCGGGTGAGCCGGCCCAGCCGGTCGCGCAGCGTGCGCTCCTCCTCGAGCCGGCGTACCCCGCGCAGCCCGCGGGTCTCGGCCAGGCCGTAGACCCGGTCGTCCTCGCCCACCCGGTAGCGCCAGGTCCAGCGCAGGGCGGCCTCGTCGGCGGACACCCACGTCACCGTGAGCACCAGCCGGGCCGGCGCGCTCGGCGCAATGCTCAGGGAGCCGTCGGAAGAGACCACGCCGAGGTGGCGCTGCAGCCGGGGGACGTAGTCGTGCACCAGGGCGTCCCCCTGGTCGCTGGGCACGCGCAGGTCGCGCTGGTCCTGCAGCAGGCGCCGCAGCTGCGGACCGGCGGGACGGGCAAGGGCCGCCAGGGTGACCACGGGGCGGGTTTCGGCCGCGTCGGGGTCGGGGCCGGGTCGGCTCCACAGGGCCACGCCGTGACCGCGCTCGCCGAGCACGTCGAGGTCGGTGGCGTCGTACCACTCCGGACCCAGCCGGGCGCGGACCCGCACCCGGGCCCCGTCGGAGTCGGCGTTGAGGTCGACCTCGAGCATGGCGGGACTCTCGGCGAGGCGCACCTCGGCGATGTCCTGCCCGGGCACGAGCTCGACGCCGGCCGCCACGGCGCGGTGCAGCAGCGACCAGAGCGAGGGTCCGAAGGCGCCGAGCGGCAGGTGCGACTCGCCACCGAAGTACATCTGGCGCGACGCCGCCCGGTGGGCCGCGTCGATCTCGCCGAGCACGTCGGCGTGCGCGGCGTCGTACCCGTGCTCGTCGGCGTGCCGTAGGTCGCCCCAGGAGACGCCGGTGCGCACCCACGTGCCGCGCTTGCCCTGGCGCAGCGGGCGCAGGCGCAGCGGTCCGCGCCCGGGCCGCACGTCCTCGCCCCAGCTGAACCGGGCCCGCTGGCCGGAGGCCCCCACCGTCGCCACCTCGAGGGCCAGGGGCAGGCGCGGCTCGCTGCCGTCGCTGTCGTCGAGCTCCTCGAGCAGCGCGCCCAGACGGCGCTCCCACAGCGGGCTGCTACCGGGGGAGTCCGCCCGCTGCCGCCCGCGGGCCATCAGCACCAGGGCGGCGGCGTGCTTGCAGCCGCTGCGCACCGGGCAGGTGCAGCGGCTCGTGGACCACGCGCCCCGCCGACCGAGGCCGACGCTGACGACGGTGGAGTACCAGGCGCCCTGGCTGCCCTTCGCCCGGCCCTCGACGACGACGTCACCGTCCTCGTCGACCTCCCAGGCGTCGAGCAGCACCCGGTCGCGCTCGACGTAGTCGGCCGCCCGCTCCAGCGTGGGGACCCCGAACACCCGACGCAGGTCGGCGTCGTCGAGCAGGCTCAGGTCCACCCGGCGAGCGTACGGCGGGCCACCGACGTCAGGCGGCGCTGCGGTCCTGCGCGGCCTGGTCGGTCAGCCGGCCCACGACGACGTCGAGGTCGGCCTGCTGGTCGACGTCGACGAGGCGGGCGCCGTCGTACGCCTCGTGCGCGGCGCCGAGCCCGAAGGAGGAGTCGACCACCTCGGCACCGGCGACGTTGAGGATGCGGGCGAGGTCCTCACGGGCCCACTGGGCGCCGCGGGGGGAGGGAGACGCGGAGATCACGAGGGCGGCCTTGCCGGCCAGGCTGGAGGTGCCGCGCGGGCGGGAGGCCCAGTCGACGGCGTTCTTGAGCACCCCGGGCACCGAGCCGTTGTACTCCGGCGTCGCCACCACGACCGCGTCCGCCTCGGCGACGGCAGCGCGCAGGCTCTCGACGACCTCGCCCGGCTCGGAGTCGAGGTCCTGGTCGTAGTGCGGCAGGTCGCGCAACCCGTCCCAGGCGGTGACGGTGGCGTCCTCCGGGAGCGACGCGGCGACGCTCTCGAGGAGGCGGGCGTTCAGGGAGCCGGCGCGCAGGCTGCCGGCGAGGGTGAGGACGTGCACGGTGACTCCGGAGGTCCGGGGGAAGGGGGAACGTCCGCCACAACACGGCCCCCCGTCGCGATGTTCCGCCCGGTCGCTCAGGGGTGGCGCTCGAGCACGAAGACGGGGATCTGCCGGTCCGTCTTCGCCTGGTAGTCGTCGTAGGCCGGCCACACGGCGACCGCGCGCTCCCACCAGGTGGCGCGCTCGTCACCCTCGACGACGCGGGCGGCGTACGTCGCCTTGTCCGCGCCGTCCTGCAGGGCGACCTCGGGGTGCGCGACGAAGTTCCGGTACCAGGCCGGGTGCTCGGGGTGGCCGCCCTTGGAGGCGATGGCGGCGTAGACCCCGTCGTGCTCGATCCGCATCACCGGGTTCTTGCGCAGCTTGCCCGACTTCGCGCCGTACGACGTGGTCACCACGATCGGCACGCCCTGCATCTCGTTGCCCTCCGCGCCGTCGGTGCGCTCGAACAGCTCGACCTGCTCACGCACCCACTGGCTCGGGCTCGGCTCGTACTCACCCTGCAGCGTCATGCCCTCATCAGAGCACCACCCGGGCCGGCTCGCTAGCCTCCGGAGGTGACCGAGACAGAAGCCCAGGCCAGCGAGAACCCGTTCGACCCGTCCCGGTGGGACGTCGTGGCCGGCTTCGAGGACCTCACCGACCTGACGTACCACCGGGCGAAGGAGCACGGCACGGTGCGGATCGCCTTCGACCGCCCCGAGGTGCTCAACTCGTTCCGCCCGCACACCGTCGACGAGCTGCTCCGGGTGCTCGAGCACGCCCGCACCACCGCCGACGTCGGCTGCGTGCTGCTCACCGGCAACGGCCCGAGCCCCAAGGACGGCAAGTGGTCCTTCTGTGCCGGCGGCGACCAGCGGATCCGGGGGCGCACGGGCTACCAGTACGCCGACGGCACGGGCGCCGACAGGGCCGACGAGCGCACCCCGGCCGACGCCGCCCGGCTGGGTCGGCTGCACATCCTGGAGTGCCAGCGGCTGATCCGGTTCATGCCCAAGGTCGTGATCTGCGTGGTGCCGGGCTGGGCGGCCGGCGGTGGTCACTCGCTGCACGTCGTCTCCGACCTGACCCTGGCCAGCCGCGAGCACGCGCGCTTCAAGCAGACCGACGCCGACGTGGGCTCCTTCGACGGCGGGTTCGGCTCGGCGTACCTCGCCCGGCAGGTCGGCCAGAAGTTCGCCCGCGAGATCTTCTTCCTCGGCGACACCTACGACGCCGAGGACGCCCAGCGGATGGGCATGGTCAACAAGGTCGTCGACCACGCCGACCTGGAGGACGAGGCGCTGGAGTGGGGCCGCAAGATCAACGGCAAGTCCCCCACGGCCCAGCGGATGCTGAAGTACTCGTTCAACATGATCGACGACGGCCTGGTCGGCCAGCAGCTCTTCGCGGGCGAGACCACCCGGCTGGCCTACATGACCGACGAGGCCGTGGAGGGCCGCGACCAGTTCCTGGAGAAGCGCGAGCCGGACTGGTCGCCGTTCCCCTGGTACTACTGATTCGGCGCGTTTGCGCAGGTCAGAGGCCTATCCGGCCTCGTACGTGTCAGACGCGTGGCAGATCAGGGTTGAGATCGGGCAGCTCGAAGTCGCATGCGGCCGTAGAGTTCTCGGCAGGGTGGCGGACGAATCGTGCGCCGAGGCTCTGAAGCCCGGCATGATCTACGAGGATTGCTCGTTTCACCCGTGCCTCTGCACGAACGTCGACCCTGCCGGCGAAGTCAACGGGATGTGCGAGTCCGTGGGCTCACGCCGATCAGCGTGGGCTTCGGGTGCTACCGGAATCCGGGAACAAGCAGGGGAAGCGCGAGGGGGACCGTTGCATCTGCGCAGGTCAACAGCGTCCCCTAGGTCGTTGGCCGCACGGACTTGTCAGGACAGATATCGGACGGCCGGAAGCCGGCGGCCGGTGTTCTGGGGCACGGGACACCCCCGCTCGCACGCCGACCCGCGAGTACCCCCGAGGGCTCGGGAGTCACCGACGACGCGCTACCTCGGGACCGCGGTCACGACGACGTTGTCCTGGTAGCCACCCCGGTCCGGCAGGAACGCCCCGCCGCAGGTAAGGATGTGCAGGACCGGGCGCCCGCTGCGGGTGAAGACCCGGTCGAGCGCGATCGTCTGCTTGGAGATCACCTCGGTCTTCGTCACCCGGTACGTCTGCGGCTCGCCTTCCTTGTCCTTCACCACGACGGTGTCGCCGGGCTTGCTGCCACGAAGCTTCGCGAGTGGCCCGACGCCGTACTCCTTGCTGTCCACGTGACCCGCGAGCACCGTAGCGCCGTGCTTGCTCCCGGGCGCGGGGCCGAAGCGGTACCAGCCGATCTCCGTGGGGTGCGACGGCATTGCCATCTCGCCGTCGTCGGCGACCCCCACCGCCTTGATCGGCATCTCCACCCCGAGCGAGGGGAGCGCGAGCACCGACGGCTTGTCAGGCTGCTGAGGCTTGCTGGTCCAAGGCCACCGCGCGGTCGACTGGTCGGATGCCTGTGCCGGCGCGGTCTGGGACGCAGACGCGAGCTGGGCGGACACATGCGACGAGTCGGACGGGGTCGTGGCCGCGCGGACCAGCACCACGGCGGCGACGATCCCGGCGGCCACGGACACGACGAGCAGCAGCCCGGCGTACGGCCGGACTGCTGCTCGTCTTCCGTCGTGAGTCACCGGCGCGCGGAGCCCCGCACCATGCGCGTCCCGGCTGCAGCGATGCCGAGCAGGCCTGCCGCGAGCAGACCGTACGCCCAGGCCGGCATACCGCCCAGATCAAGTTGCGCTGCCTGGCCACCGGTGCCCCCGGGGACACCGGTGGGCGAGCTGTGCAGCCCCGAGATGGTCTGGACCGCGAGCTTCAGGTTGCCGTCCTCGGCGCTGCCCCAGGCGTACACGATGGTGTTCGTGCCCTCCGTGAGGTTGAGGTCGGCCGGACCGATCACCGGCTTGCTCTTGCCGGCGAGCGTGACATCGGCGCTGACCGTGCCCGCTGGAAGGTCGGCCTTGGCCTCGTTCGGGTTGGTCAGATCCTTGAACACCGGCTCGCCACCTGCACGTACGTCCACCGCGGGGGCCGCAGCGATGTGCCGGACCGTCAGGCGTGCCTGCCCGGGGGCGGTCTTCGAGACATCGTTGACGAACGGCGTCAGGGTCGGCGTGCCGTCCGCGGTGAGGTTCGCGGTGACGGTGACGTTGGCACCGGCCGGTACCTTCACGCCCTTGGCCTCGGTGATGGCCTTGCCGTCGGCTCCGGCACCGGCCTTGACGACCTTGAGGTCGTAGGTATCGGCGGGGAGCTGTTGCGGATCGGTCAGCGTGCCGGGCTTGAAGTTCTTCAGCAGCTCGTCGCCGTTGGCGTAGACGTCGACGGTGGCGCCGGGGATGCCGTGCAGTACCGAGACGGTGGCGGTGCCGGCCGCCTGTGCCGGCGCGGTCAGCCCCGCCAGCATCCCGAGTGCGAGGCCCACCGTCCCGACTAGGCTGATGACTCTCTTGGATAGCGACATGAGATCTCCTTCGGGGGGATTGTTTAACCTTCTTCGCGCGAGGCGTCGCGATCGGATGCAGCGAGCAGGAAATTCTTTCGGCCGTCACCGGTGTGGGCGGCGCGTGTGCGCAGCAGCTGGTCGAACAGTCGCGCCCCCTGGGCGGGGATCGCTTGCTCGTGGCTGGCCAGCGGGAGTACAGCCGCGACCACGTCCTGGCAGCCGTGACCGCCGTCATCTCGACGGACTGAACCGTTCGTCGAACGGAGTCGGCGTCCCGTACGACACACGTGCCGGCACGTTTCGGGGCGAATCCGGGCACTACTGGGATCAACTCTCCGGGGACCCTGTCTCCTACCTCGGACACCTTGTAGCGGTACCCGCGTGGGTCCGGCCGGTGGTGATCATCTGGGTGGGCGGTGACGACCCTCACGAGTACTGACACACACGGCCGTCGGTGCAACGCGCTGTGCGCGGCCCGCGCGCGAGGGGCGCAGCGGTGTCAACCACCACGTTCGGCGTCGCCGCGCGGCGGAGGTACCTGTTGAGACCTCGAGGCCGAGCGTCCCAAGGGCTGTGGTCCTCAGTCGACCATCCGGGACTTCGCCTGTGCGGTGATCTGGGCGATCAGCTCCTCACGATGCTCGGCCGCAGCAGCCTGCTCCGAGGGGACCTCCCCGCGGGTGTTGGCGATCCCCCAGATCATCAGGTCGACAAGCACCGGGATGAGCTCGATCGCAGGGCGTCGGGGCACGTAGACCCAGCGCCTGCCGTCCTCGGGATCACGGATCCGGCCGACGATGCCGCTGTCCCGCAGGCGTTGGAGGCGTTCGGCGAGGGTGTTGGTGGCGATCGACTCCTCGGCGGCGAAGTCGGCGAAGTGGGTGCGCCCGCCGATGAGCAGGTCGCGGAGCACGACCAGGGTCCACTGGTCTCCGAGCACGTCGAGCGACGCGGCCACCGGGCACGAGGATCGCAGCCCCGGCGCTGGCGAGGTAGACACCACCTCATCCTACTTGCAGACGAGGAGTGATCTTGCGTATGGTTACTTGCGCGACGCAAGTGAGATGGAGCACCGGCCCCGCCGGGCCTTCGCGCCGTGGCGACCGGTGGACCAGCCGGCGTGGGTCGACGTCCCTTCTCCCGGCCGCAGCGCAGCGGGTGCGGGTGACGGGAGGAAGCTTGGGGATCGCCCGGAGCCATCGGTCGATCGCGGGGGTCGTGTGCACGCCGTGAGGACCGCGGCCGGTCTCGTCGCCACGACCGCCGCCTTCATCGCTATCGGCGCATCGATCGGCACGCAACCTTGACCAGAGAAAGACCCATCTGACGCCGTCCCCTACTTGTGCAGCCGACCGAGCAGGTTGTCGAACGACCTGTTCTCGAACATGACCACGACCACGTGATCCATCGCATTTCGGACCCCAGCGGCGGGCATCGGTGGCCCCCTCGCACCGCGTACCTGATGTTCCGGGCCCATCGGACTCGCCTCCCGACCCCCCGGGTGCGCGACATCACCAACCTCATGACTGGCCCCCACGAGCGGGTTTCGACCTCGACCGCCCGGGCAGTGCCGGGCTCGGGACGGACGACCGACGGGACGATGTCGACACCCCGCCCGAGCCTGTGTAGCGTCCGTCACACTCGGGCGGGCGGACCGGTCCAGCCCTCATGCCATGGAGGATCAGTGCGCCGAACCACGTCGCTCGTTGCCAGTGCCGCCCTCGCCGTCGTGGGGACGCTTGGGGCCACGACCGCAGCCGATGCGAAGACCAGCCCACCCAAGGCCGCGGCCTCGTCGATCAAGACGTCCCCCTACGTCGCCCTCGGCGACAGCTACTCCTCCGGGGCCGGGATCAACCCGCAGGTCATCGGCGCCCCAGCAACGTGCAGCCGATCGCAGCTGAACTACTCCGAGGTCATCGCGAACAGCACTGGTCCGGCATCGTTCACCGATGTGACGTGCAGCGGCGCCAAGACCTCTGACTTCTTCACCTCGCAGGCAGCCGGGGTGGCACCGCAGCTGGACGCCGTGAACAAGCACACCCGTCTGGTGACCATGACCATCGGCGGCAACGACGAGAACGTCTTCGTGGACTCCTTCTTCGGCTGCGCGACGGTCGACGCCGGCCAGCCCTACGGCAACCCGTGCCAGGAGAAGTACGGCACCACGTTCACCGACCTGATCAGGAACCAGACGTACCCGAACGTGGTCAGGGCGTTGTCGGCCGTGCGCGCCAAGGCCCCGCGCGCCACGGTCGTCATCCTGGGTTACCCGCAGATCCTGCCCCCGAAGGGCTCCCTCTCGTGCTACGCGATCACGGGGATCTCGATCGGGGACGTCCCGTGGCTCGTCAACCAGTCGAAGGTCCTCAACAACGTGGTGCGTCGTGCCGCCGCCAAGACCGGCGCCCGCTACGTCGACACGTACACCGCCTCTGCTGGTCACGACGCTTGCTCGGGGCCTGACACACGCTGGTTGGAGCCCCTGGTCGGTCCCGTCAACGCCTTCCCGGTGCACCCCAATGCTGTTGGTGAGGCCGCAATGGCGCGCGAGACCCTGGCAGCGATCGGTCGTTAGACGCTGGGGCGCGGTTGCTCGAATCGGTCGACCCGTGCGGGGCGTTCGACATGGCCTCGGAGTGGCGACGCACCGAGCCGGCTCCCACCTACGCGCCTGCGACGCGCTGAAGGCCGCTCTCTCGCGGGCGATTGCGGCCGAAGGGGTCCGCGCCCGGTGCGAGAGCACGTCGGCCGCCTTCACGGGTCGAGTGCGCGACGACATCTGCCCACGATGCGAACGACCACCTCCCAGAAGCGGACTCTCGTCGCCTACGACGTGGATGAGTCGTCCGGTCAGCTCGTGGTCGACGCCCTCGGTGTCTTCCGCGGCGGCCAGGACTGGGAGTTTCGCCCGGCGGCGACCAGACAGACCACGTGCCGCGCTTCCCCGGTACTACTGACCCGGTGCTACTGACCGGTGCCCTTGCCCGCCCGGTCGTGTGGCTGAGGAAGATCGGGCACCCTGAGCCGACCAACTGGTCCGGTGGGCGGAGGCGTCACCGACCCCGGCGCTGGGTACTCGCCCGACCATGAGCGAGCAGACGAACCACCCCACGAACGACCCCCAGGCGACGCGCACGGACCAGCCTGCCTACCGCGAGCAGCACGCCCCCGTCGTCGACGACCGCCTCGCGCGCGAGCGCTTCGGAGGCCTCAACGCCGGCGCCAGCTTCTTCGGCTGGCTGGTCGCGATGGGCACGGCGATCCTGCTGACCGGGATCGTGGGTGCGGTGCTCGCCGGTCTCGACGCGAACTACGACCTCACCACCCGCTACTCCGACATGCAGGCCGGCCAGGTCGCCGTGATCTCCGGGCTGAGCTTCCTGGTCGTGCTGGTGCTCGCCTACTTCACCGGTGGCTACGTCGCGGGCCGCATGTCGCGCTACGACGGGGGTCGCCAGGGCGCCGGCGTCTGGGGCATCGGCCTGGTCGTGACGGCCGTGGCCGCCGCGGCCGGGGTCGTCTTCGGCGCCCAGTACAACGTGCTCGACCGGGTCAGCGTGCCCAGCCTGCCGGTGCCCACCGACCAGGTGACCGTCGCCGGGATCGTCGTCGGCGTCGTGGTGCTGCTGGTGACGCTGATCGCAGCGGTGCTCGGCGGCAAGCTCGGCAACCGCTACCACGCGAAGGTCGACCGCGCGGTCGACGTCCGCTGAGGCAGGAGCCGAGCGAGGACGAGCACCGATGAGCACGCGCTGGCAGCAGCTGACCGGCGACCGCACCGCCGAGCAGTACGCCGAGCAGGTCGCGGCGACGGCGGCAGAGGCGGAGGCGCCGTACGGCGAGGCCGACCTCGTCGAGCGGCTGGTGCCGCCCGGGGCGCGCGTCCTGGACGCAGGCTGCGGCACCGGGCGGGTCGCCGTACGTCTGGCCGAGCGGGGGTACGACGTGACCGGGGTGGACGTCGACCGCGAGATGCTCGGGGTGGCGCGGCGCACGGACGCCCCGGTGACCTGGGTCGAGCGCGACCTCTCCTGCCTCGGCGAGGCGGTCGAGGGGCCGTTCGAGGTCGTGCTGCTCGCGGGCAACGTCGTCCCGCTGGTCGCCGAGGGCACCCTGGTCGACGTCGTGTCCGGCCTCGGCGCCCTGCTCGCCCGGAGCGGCACGCTGGTCGCGGGCTTCGGCCTCGACGACGACCACCTGCCCGACGGCTGCCCGGTCACGCCGTTCGAGGAGTACGCCGAGGCGTGCGCCGCCGCCGGCCTCGAGCTGCGCCAGCGGCGCGCGACCTGGGACGCCTCGGAGACCCGCACCGCCCCCGGCGCCGACGACGGCTACGTGGTCACCGTGCACGGGGTGGCCGGTCAGGACGCCCCGTGACCCCCCTCGGCGCCCCCGGACCCGTGGTCGACGCGGCATGAAGATCGTCGTCCTCACCGGTGCCGGCATCTCCGCCGAGAGCGGGTTGCGCACGTTCCGGGAGGAGGACGGTCTGTGGGAGGGGCACCGGCCCGAGGACGTCGCCACCCCGGACGCGTTCGCGCGCAACCCCGCGCTGGTGCAACGCTTCTACGACGAGCGCCGCCGCGCGCTCCTCGCGGTCGACCCCAACCCCGCGCACGAGGCGCTGGCCCGGCTCGCTGCCGCGGTGCCGGGCAGCTTCATCGTCACGCAGAACGTCGACGACCTGCACGAGCGCGGCGGTTGCGAGGACGTCGTGCACCTGCACGGCCGGCTCCGCTCCGCCCGGTGCCTGACCTGCCAGCACACGACCGAGTGGGACCTCGACCTGGGCGACGACCCGTCCTGCCCCGCCTGCGGGTGCCCGACGATGCGCCCCGACGTCGTGTGGTTCGGCGAGGTGCCCTGGCGCCTCGAGGAGATCAGCGAGCGGGTGGCCGACGCCGAGATCTTCGCCGCCATCGGCACGTCGGGTCAGGTCTACCCGGCCGCCGGCTTCGTCGAGCTCGCGGCCGGCATGGGCGCGCACACCGTCGAGCTCAACCCGGTGGAGTCCGGGCGGTTCCGCGAGTACCGGGGCGGACCCGCGAGCGAGAGCGTGCCGGCCTGGGTCGACGAGCTGCTGCGCTGATGCCGGCCCCGGACTTCGTGCAGAAGCCGACCCGCAACGACACCGACGACCGGCTCGACCTCGGTCGTGGACCAGTCCTCCGGACGACCGGTCGGCGAGGTCCTGCTCCACGAGCACGACGCCGACAACGCGTCGGTCAACCTGCGCGTCCTGGCCGTGGTCTCGCACGAGGGCGTACGCCGCGAGGCGCCCCGTACGCCGCACGGCTGGGTCGACGCGCACCTGATGGCGCTGCCGGAGCGCGAGCGAGTGCCGGGCGGGGGAGACCACCCTCCCGCCCGGTGACACCGGTCTCAGCGGAGCCGCCTCGTCGGAGGGTGCCGTAGGGTCACGGCTCGTGAGAATCGCAGTGGCCAAGGAGACCCGTGAGGGCGAGGCGCGCGTGGCGATCGTGCCCGACCTGGTGGGCAAGCTGACCGCCCTGGGCTACGACGTCGTGGTCGAGCCCGGCGCCGGTGAGCCCGCCCTCCTGTCCGACGACGAGTACGCCGCCGCCGGTGCGCTGGTCGAGCCGGGCGCGATCGAGGGCGCCGACCTCGTGGTGGCGGTGAACCCGCTCCCGGCGGGTGCGGTGCGCTCGCTGCGCCCCGGCACGTCGGTGGTGTCGTTCCTGCCGACCGCGCAGTCGCTGGACCTCGTCGCCGAGCTGCGCGACGCCCAGGTCTCGGCGTACGCGATGGAGCTGGTGCCGCGGATCTCGCGCGCGCAGTCGATGGACGCGCTGTCCTCCCAGGCGCTCGTCGCGGGCTACCGGTGCGGCGTGGTCGCGGCCGGCCTGCTCAGGCGCTTCTTCCCGCTGAACATGACCGCCGCCGGCACCGTGCCTCCCGCCGAGGTGGTCGTGCTCGGCGCCGGAGTCGCCGGCCTGCAGGCGATCGCCACGGCCCGCCGCCTCGGCGCGGTCGTCAAGGCGTACGACGTCCGCGCCGCCGCCGCCGAGGAGATCCGCTCGGTGGGCGCACAGGCGATCACGCTCGACCTCGAGACGCTCGAGGGCGCGGGCGGCTACGCGCGGGAGATGACCGAGGACCGCTCGGCGCGCCAGCGCGAGCTGCTCACGCCGTACATCGCGTCGGCCGACGCCCTGATCACCACTGCCGCCGTCCCCGGCCGTGAGGCCCCGCGCCTGGTGACGGCCGCGATGGTCGAGCAGATGAAGCCCGGCTCGGTGGTGGTCGACCTGGCCGCCGAGACCGGCGGCAACGTCGAGGGCTCGCGCCCCGGCCACGTGGTGCGCATCGGCCACGCGCAGGTGTGGGGCGGGCAGAACGTCCCCTCCCAGATGCCCGGCCCGGCCTCGCGGCTCTACGCACAGAACGTCGTCAACCTGGTCACCCTGATGACCCACGAGGGGGAGTTCGCTCCCGACTTCGACGACGAGATCGTGTCGGGGTGCTGCGTGACCTACGAGGGACGTGTCCTGCACGAGTCGTCCCGCGCCGCCCTGGAAGGAGAGAGCGCATGAACGAGTCGATCACCTGGCTGACCATCTTCGTGCTCAGCGTCTTCGTCGGCGTCGAGGTGATCTCCAAGGTCTCCTCGACCCTGCACACCCCGCTCATGTCCGGCGCCAACGCGATCCACGGCATCATCCTGCTCGGCGCGATCCTGGTGACCGGCACCGCCGAGAGCGGCCTCGCGGTCGGTGTCGGGCTGGTCGCGATCGTGCTCGCCGCCGTCAACATGGTGGGCGGGTTCGTGGTGACGGACCGGATGCTCCAGATGTTCACCGCCCGCAAGAAGCCGGCCCCGAAGAAGGAGGCCGACGCGTGAGCGCACCCGTCTGGGCGCAGCTGGCCTACCTCGTCTGCGCCGTCGCCTTCATCCTCGCGCTCAAGGGGCTCTCCGGCCCCCGCACCGCCCGCACCGGCAACGCCATCGGCGCGGTCGCCGCCGTCGTCGGCTGCGCGATCCCGTTCTTCTACGCCGACCTCGACCACGTGCTGCTCATCCTGGTCGCGATCGTCGTCGGCTCGGCGGCGGGCCTCGTCGGTGCCCAGCGGGTCACGATGACCCAGATGCCGCAGATGGTGGCGCTGTTCAACGGCGTCGGCGGTGGTGCCGCCGCGCTGGTCGCCCTCCTCGAGCTGCAGCACATGGGCGCCACGTCGTCGTGGTTCGACCTCGCCGCGACGGCCTTCACCGTCTTCGTCGGCTCGGTCTCCTTCGCCGGGTCGGTGATCACCTTCCTCAAGCTCCAGGAGCTGATGACCTCCCGCCCGGTGTTGTTCCCGGGCCTGCCGGTGGTCTTCGGCGCGGCCCTGATCGGCGCCGTGGTGCTCGCGGTGCTCACCGTGACCAGCGCGGCCGTGTGGGTCGGCGTGCTGCTCGGCCTGGTGGGGCTCGCCGTCGGCGTGCTGCTGGTGCTGCCCGTGGGCGGAGCCGACGTGCCGATCGTCATCTCGCTGCTCAACGCCTTCACCGGCCTCACGGTGGCGGCCGGCGGCTACGTGCTCGGCAACACCCTGCTGCTGGTGGCGGGCACCCTGGTCGGCGCCTCGGGCACCTTCCTGACCCGCCTGATGGCCTCGGCGATGGGCCGCTCGGTGGCCAACATCCTGTTCGGCGCACTCAAGGGCGGGTCCACGCTGGGCGCGGGGGAGGCCTCGGACCGCCCGGTGCGGTCGGCGAACGCCGAGGACGTCGCGATCCTGCTCGGCTACGCCAGCCGGGTCATCATCGTGCCCGGCTACGGCCTGGCCGTCGCGCAGGCGCAGCACACGCTGCGCGAGCTGGTCGACGTGCTCAGCGAGCGCGGCACCACCGTGGACTACGCCATCCACCCGGTCGCCGGGCGGATGCCGGGACACATGAACGTGCTGCTCGCCGAGGCCCAGGTGCCCTACGACCAGCTCAAGGAGATGGACGACATCAACGGCGACTTCAAGCACACCGACGTCGTCGTCGTGGTCGGCGCCAACGACGTGGTCAACCCGGCGGCGAAGACCACCCCCGGTGCCCCGATCTACGGCATGCCGATCCTCAACGCCGACGAGGCGCAGCAGGTCGTCTTCATGAAGCGGTCGATGCGCCCGGGCTTCGCCGGCATCGAGAACGAGCTGCTCTTCGACCCCCGCACCACGCTGCTCTTCGGTGACGCCAAGGACCAGCTCGGCAAGCTGCTGAGCGCCGTCAAGGCGCTCTGACGCCTTCGCGGTGGCCGCGAACGCGGACATCTGGGACAGACCGGCCGACTGCGCCCGTGTGATTGAGTGAACATCCGTACGGCCATCACCCTCGTGCGTGAAGATCGTTGGGCCGGGTACCACCCCGACCACATCCTGACCCGCAGCTCGGTGCGGGCGACTGGAGGACAGCATGGCTGAGAAGAAGAAGTCCGAGGACCACACGTCCGACGACGAGCGCATGCAGCTGCCCGACGGGCACCGCTACGACGCACCGGAGTCCAAGGAGGACCGCGACTCCAAGGGATTCGACTACCTCATCCTCGGTGCTCTGGTGCTCATCCTGATGGTGCTCTTCGCGACCGGCACCATCCCGCTCTACAGCTGGTGAGCTGACCCGGCCTACTCCGCGAGGCCGTACAGCCGGTCCCCGGCGTCACCGAGCCCCGGCACGATGTAACCGCGCTCGTCGAGACGCTCGTCCCGTGCCGCCGTGACGACGGTGACCGGCACGCCCAACCCCTCGAGGTCGGCCTCGAGGGCTCGCAACCCCTCGGGGGCCGCGAGCAGGCACAACGCCGTGACGTCGTCGGCACCGCGTTCCACCAGGAACCTGATCGCCGCGGCCAGCGTGCCGCCGGTCGCCAGCATCGGGTCCACGACGTAGCACTGGCGGCCGGACAGGTCGGCCGGGAGCCGCTCGGCGTACGTCGAGGCGGTCAGGGTCTCCTCGTCGCGCACCATGCCGACGAAGCCGACCTCGGCGGTCGGCATCAGCCGCATCATCCCGTCGAGCATGCCGAGGCCGGCGCGCAGGATCGGCACGACCAGGGGCCGCGGCTCGCTCAGGCGCACGCCGCGGGCCTCGGCGACGGGAGTCTGCACCGAGACCCCGTCGACCCGCACGTCCCGCGTGGCCTCGTAGGCCAGCAGCGTGACCAGCTCGTCGGTCAGCAGCCGGAAGGTCGGCGAGTCCGTGCGCTGGTCACGGAGCACGGTCAGCTTGTGGGCGACCAGCGGGTGGTCGACGACGTTCAGGCGCATGCCCACAACGTACGGCGCAGCACTGCGGTGGTGCCATCTCTCCCCCGTCTGCGACCATCGGGGCATGCCCGACCCGATGCCCGCCGAAGACGCCGTCGACATCGCGGTGATCGCCTTCCGCGAGGACGGGGTCTGGCAGCTCGAGGAGCTCGAGCCCGAGCTCGCGATGGACTTCGAGGCGCTCTCCAAGGAGATGCGCCGCCGCTCCGGCGACGACGGCGTGATCGCGTTCGCGGCGTACGACGAGGACTTCCTGCTCGTGGTGCGGATCCGGGGCTCGTCGGTCAAGGTGCTGCTCTCCGACGTCACGGCCGCCCTGGAGTGGGAGGTCGCCCGTGGGGCGCTGGACGCGCTCGAGGAGGACCAGCCCGACGAGGACGACGAGTCCGAGACCGTCGGCGACGTCGACCTGCTCGCCGACTACGGCCTGAGCGAGGAGGACGTCGACCTGCTGCTCGAGGACGAGGACCTCTACCCCGACGAGGTGCTCGCGGAGATGGCCGGCCAGATCGGCCTCGGCACGCTCTTCGACGAGGTCGTCGAGCTCACCGCGCCGTGAGCCAGCACGGTGCGGCCGGCCCCGCCGCCCGCCTGCTGTGGGAGGGCGCGATGACCGAGGCGCTCGCCGAGGCCGATCTCGCCCGAACGAGCGGCGACGTGCCCATCGGCGCGGTCGTGCTCGACCCCGAGGGCGCGGTGATCTCGCGGGCCCGCAACGAGCGCGAGGCCGTCGGCGACCCCACCGCCCACGCCGAGGTGCTGGCGCTGCGCCGGGCTGCCGCTGCGCTGGGCGGCCGCGAGTGGCGGCTGGAGGGCTGCACCCTGGTGGTCACCCTGGAGCCGTGCACCATGTGCGCCGGGGCCCTGGTGCTGGCCCGGGTCGCCCGCGTCGTCTTCGCGGCGTACGACGAGAAGGCCGGCGCGGTGGGCTCGCTCTGGGACGTCGTGCGCGACCGTCGCCTCAACCACCGTCCCGAGGTGGTCGGCGGCGTGGGCGCCGCCCGCTCGACCGCCCTGCTCGAGGAGTTCTTCGCCCGGCGTCGCTGACCGAGACCACGTCGGGTGTCGTTCTGGTCGCTGCCGAGCGCCCGCGACCACCAGAACGTCACCCGATCTGCGGGACGCCTCGGGCGCCGTCCGCACCACCGACCCCGCTCTAGTAACCTTCCTCGCGGTGGCGTGTCCGAGCGGCCTAAGGAGAACGCCTCGAAAGCGTTTGTGGGTGCAAGCCCACCGAGGGTTCAAATCCCTCCGCCACCGCCGGCCAGAGCCCCGGACCCGTCGGGTCCGGGGCTCTGCTGCGTCCGGCCACGGTCGAGGCGCCCGGGTTGAGTACCGATACTCATCCGCGCGCCACCGCGTTCCGGCACCGTGGGGATGGACCGGCCAGGGAGGCCGGGCGAGAGGAGCCTGGCGATGCCGTACGCCGACCCCACCCGGTGCCCCGACTGCGGGCACCTGCTCGAGGGCCGCACGACGTGTCCGTACTGCCGCCTCCGCCTGGACCTCCCCGCCGCCGGTCAGCTCTTCGCCGCCCTGACCGCGGCGGACCGCCACCTCGCCCACCTCCGCGCCCACCGCGCCCCCGTCGAGCAGCTGGTCGGGGCGTCCGTCGGTGCGCCGGCGAGCGCGTCGCCCCCGCTCTCACCGACGCCCCCGGCCAGCAGGCCGGAGCCGGCCCCGCAGCCGCTCCACGTCGTCGGCGCCGCCTCGTCGCCGGGGCCCCGACGCGCGCGCCGCGGCCTCAGCGGGGCCAGCGTGCCCACGCTTCTGCTCGGGCTGAGCGTGCTGATGCTGCTGGTGGGCGCGACGGTCTTCATGGCCGTCACCTGGACCCGGCTCGGCGTCGGCGCCCAGACCGCGATCCTGCTCACCGTCACCGCGGCTGCGGCCGCGGGCAGCACCGTGACCCGGCGCCGCGGCCTGCGGGCCGGCGCCGAGGCCCTCGCCGCGGTCGCGGCCGGGCTCGCCGGCCTGGACGCGCTCGGTGCCGTCGACGCGGGCTGGCTCGGCGCCGGGCTCCCGACCGGGGTGGTCGCGGCGATCGTCTCGGGTGCGGTCGCCGTCACCGGGCTGGCCCTGCTGCTGGTGCAGCGCCGGGACGGGCGGTCCCGCGACGTCGACGACGAGCCCTCGCGGCTGCTGGTCACCGCGCAGCTCGCCGCGTCGGTCGGGCTCCTCGTGGCGGGGCTGTCCCTCGCGGCCGAGTCCGACCACGCGCTCGTCGCCGTCGCCGGGCTGGTGCTCGTCGCTGCCGTGCTGAGCGCGGTCTCCCGGCTCGGGCGGGCGCTCGTCGCGCACGGGGTGCTCCTGGTGTCCGCTGCGCTGCTGGCGCTCGGTGCCGGCTTCGACGCCGTCGCCGCCCTCGCCGCGAGTCCGACGTACGGCGACTGGCTCACCGGCCCGGGCCTGGCCCTCGTGCTCGTCGCCGCGGCGGCCGCCGTGCTGGCCAGCGGTCCGGGGCAACCCCGTGCGGTGGCGCCTCCGGCCGCACTGGTGGGCCTGGTGTACGCCGTGCCCGCGCTCACCGGCCCCGTGCTCGCCGACACCGTGGTCGCCTTCGCCCTGACCTGCGCCGTCGCGGCCCTCGTACTGGTCGCAGTCCGGCTGGTGCTCGAGCGCCGGGTGCCCGACGCCCCCTGGACCGGCGCCGCCCTCGGCGCGGCGGCCTGCTGGTGGCTGGCCGCGGCGGCTCCGGCCGGTCTGGGCACGCTGGCCGTGCTCGTCTCCTGGGTGCTCGACAGCGGCGGCAGCTGGGTCGCGCCCCCGACCGCCGACCTCGCCGACGCCGTCGCCCTCCCCGAGCTCGCCGGCACGGGCGACCGGCTGCTGCTCCTCGCCCTCGTGCCCCTGCTGCTCGGTGCCGCGGCCGGAGCGGCCACCCTCGGCCGGCTGCTCACACCCCGGGCCGTCGCGGTGCGGTCGGCGATCGGTGCCGCCGTCCTGCTCCCGCTGCCCCTCACCGCGCTGGCGATGCTCGAGGCCGCCCCGGTCTGGGCGGTCGCCGGCTGCTGGGCCCTCGGTGCGGTCGTGCTCGTCGCGTCCCCGCTCCTCACCCGGCGTACGCCGTGGTGGGTGGCTGCGGGCACGGCCCAGGTCGCCTCGGTGCTCGCCGTGCTCCTCGCCCAGCCCTCGGTCGGCGTCACCGGCGGGGTCGCCCTCGTCTGGCTGCTCGCGTCGCTGCTGCCGCTCCTGATCCGCGTGGGCCGGACGGGTCCGCGCGCCGGCTGGCAGCGCTGGCTGCTGGTCCCTGCTGCGCTGGCCGCACTGCTCGTCAGCCTGGCGGTGGTCTCCGAGCAGGCGCCGCTGCCGGCGTCGGCCACCCTCGCCGTGGCGCTCCTCGTCGTGGCCGGCCTCGACCTGGCCGTCACCCTGCCCGGGGCCGAGGACCGACGCACCCCCGCGTGGGTGACCGGCCTCGTCGCGACCGGGCTGCTCGCCCTGACCGGCTCCGTCGTCTCCGCCGACGCCGGTCACGGCCCGGTCGTGCTCACGCTGGTCGGGTGGGCGATGGTCGCGCTCGCCGTCACGGCCGTGGCCCTCGATCCGCAGGAGGGCGAGGCGGGTGCGTCCCGCCGCCCGGCCCCGCTGGTGCTTCTCGGGCTGGGCCTGGCCGCGCTGCCGCTGCTGGGTCACGCCTTCGTGCTCGGGGTCTCCCTGCTGGCCACCCCGTGGCTCTCCGAGGGCCTTGGCGGGCGGCTGGTCGCCGCGACGGCGGAGACCCGGGTGGCGGACCTGCTGTTCGTGCCGGTCGCGGTGACCGCCCTGCTCGGCGCGCTCTCGGTGCGGAGCGGGGTGCGCGAGGCCTGGCGCCGGACCGGCACGCTCGTGCTGGCCGTGGTCGGGGTCACCGTCGTCGTCGGCGTGCTCGCCCCGGGTGCGCCTCGGGCCCTGGTGGTCGCGCTGGTCGTCGTCGCCGCGGGGGTCGCCCTGGCCGCTGGCGGCCGAGCCGTCCCCGGGGGCCTGACGCTCGTCGCCGTCGCCGCGGCCGGGTCCTCCCAGCTGCTGCTCGCACTGACCCTCACCGCGGTCGCGGCCCTCGCCGGCGCGGGGCTGGTGCGGGCGCTGGTGCCGGGGCTCGTGCCCGGGGCCCCGCGCTCGCCGAGCCGGGCGACGACGGCCACCGACCTCGCCGCGGCCCTGCTCCCCGCGGGCGTCGGCGCCGTGCTGACCTGGTGGGCGGTGGCGGACCTGCCGGCACACTGGGCCGCCGTCCTGCCTCTCGTGCTCGTCGCCGGCGCCGTCGCGGTCGGTGCCCGGCTGGGCCGGCTCTCGCCGGTCGTCGAGCTGGCCGGCGCGCTCGCCGCGGTCGCGGCGGTCGGCTACGCGCTGAGCGGGCCGGTCGGCACGGCGTACGACCCGGTGCTGCTCAACGTGTGCTCGGCGGTCTACCTCGCCCTCGGTGGTGTCGTGCTGACCGCCCACGCGCTGGCCCACCCCGCCCGGCGGGTGCTGGGCTGGGTCGCCTCGGTGATGCTCGCCGGGTCGACCTGGCTGCGGCTCCTCGACGCCGGGGTGGACGTGCCGGAGGCCTACACGCTGCCCTCGGCGCTCGCCCTGCTGGCCTTCGGGGCCTGGCGTCTGCGCACCGAGCCGGGTCTCGGCACCACCCGGGCGCTGGGCAGCGGCCTCGCGCTGGCGCTCACCCCGTCGTTGCTGCTGGCGCTCGACGAGCCGCTCACGCTGCGTGCCCTGCTGCTCGGGGTCGCGGCGGTGGCGGTGCTGCTCGCGGGTGTCCGGCTGCGCTGGGCGGCGCCCGTTGCCGCCGGCGGCGGCACCGCCGCGCTGCTCGCCCTGCGCGGCTGGCGCCGTGGGTCGGGGCTGGGCCGCAGTGGCTACCGTTCGTCGTGGGCGGGCTCGTCGTCGGGTTCGTCGCCCTGACCTGGGAGTCCCGCATGAACGACGCACGCCGCGCCGGGTCCTACCTGGCCTACCTGCGCTGAGCCGCGATGCTCAGCCCCCCCGAGGTCGTCCTGCTCGGGCTCGCGCTCGCGGTCGTACCGCTGCACGGGATCGCGCCGTACGGACTGCCGTCGGGGTCCGCGCGCTACGCCGAGCTGCACGAGCTGTCGGCCCGGGCCCTCCTTGCCCGGGTGACCCCCCGTCGTCGGCTGGGGCCCGGCTCGGCCAGCGCCGTGCAGGTGATCGCCACCGTCGCCCTGGTGCTGCTGGCGGCGGTCGAGTGGGTGCGCGGCGGCCTCCCGCAGCTGCTCGCCCTCGCAGTCGCGGTCGGGGCGGGGCTCGCCTCGGCGGCCTGGCGGCGTCGGGCCGCCGGCACGATCCGGAGAGGCGCCCGGGCGCGCGGTCTCACCCCGCTGCCGCGGCTCCTCAGCGCCACCCGGACGCGGCACCAGCGTGCTCTGGCGGTGCTCGCGCTCGTGACCGTGCTCGCGGGGATCTCGACGTACGCGCACGGCGCCGGGTCCGCCCCGGTCGTCGCTCGTGTCCTGGTCGTCGCCGTGCTGGCGCTGGCGGTCGGGCTCGCCTGGACGGTGGCCTGGCGCTACGACGACGAGGTCGAGGGCTGAGCCCACCACCCTCGAGACCGACGGGCGGCTCAGGTGTGCAGCACGACCAGGGCGACGGCCGGAGGCGCCAGGCCCAGCAGCAGCCAGGGGCTGAGCACGGGACGACGGTGGATCGCCAAGCCGGTCACGACGGCACCGACGAAGCAGAAGCCGGAGATCACGACCAGCCCCGTCTCGGCCCCGGCGCGGACGTCGCCGAGCGTGAACGCGGCCACCATGACGCCCGCCCCGAGGTGCAGGATCGTCGTCACCGCGAGCACCGACATCACCCAGCGCTGCACGCGGTCGAGGCTCATGTTCGACCGCGACGCGGGCGGTCGCGGGTTGTCCGGGTCCATCAGGTGCCGGGGCCTGGTCGGTTGGTGCGTCACGGTGCTCCTCGCGTCGAGGACCCCATCGTCTCGCACCCCGCACGGGCGGCACCGGTGGGGAGTCGGGACGGCCCGCTCAGGCCGGACCGAGCTCCGGCACGAGCGTCTCGGCGATGTCGCGTGCGGCCGTCCGAGCGGGAGCACGGGCGGAGCCCATGCCGGTGGTATCGACACCGCGGGCGCGCGATGGGCGCGTCCGCGTGCAATCCGACGTCGGATGAGACATAGAGGGGGCATGACCCCCGCGCGCCGACACCTCGCCACCGCCCTGGTCACCGCCGCCGCGGCCACCCTTGCCGGGTGCTCGAGCAGCGACGCGGCTCCGGAGGCCGGAGGCTCATCCTCCGCCACCGTCTCGGAGTCGTCCACGGCGACGGCCCCCACGGTGCCGCCGTTCACGTTCACCCAGGACCCGCAGGACGACGCCTGCTCCCAGACCAAGAAGGACCGCGAGATCGCGTGGCACGGCAGCCCGATCACGATCACCGCCGACGGGTCGATCACCGGCATCGTGGCCACCAACAGTCCTGGGGCGACCCTGCGCGAACGGGACGCGATGCAGGTGCCGCTGGTCGGGGACCAGGGGGCGAGCACGGTGGGCGGGGTCTCGGACTGGCCACTGACGTCCCGGGACGTCAACCGGTTCGTGCTGCTCGACCAGGACGAGGACCTCGTCGGCACCCCGCTCGAGGCCGGCACGCAGGTGCTGCCGGTGCTGCACCTGCTCGTGACGCCGGACTCCAGCGCCTCGAGCTTCGTCTTCGACTACGAGCTGAGCAACGGCCAGGAGCGCCAGGTGACGTACGACGTGGGGCTGCGCTTCCCGAGGAAGAGCTGCTGACCGACCCTCACCCGCCGACCGGCACGCTGCTCCGGTCCGGCTCCGCCCCGTCGGTGCTGCCGGTGTCGCCGCCGTCGTGCCGGGCGCCCTCGATGTCGACGCTGGGCAGCACCCGGTCGAGCCAGCCCGGGATCCACCAGGTGGCCGTGCCGAGCGTGGTCATCACGGCCGGCACGATCACCAGCCGGACCACGAAGGCGTCGACGAGCACGCCGAGGCCCAGCGCGAGGCCGAAGCTCTTGATGATCCGGTCGTCGCCGAACACGAAGGCCAGGAACACGCTGGACAGGATCAGCGCCGCGGCCACCACGACCCGACCCGAGCCGACGAGCCCGGCCCGCACGGCGCGCTGGGCGTCCCCGCTGACCTGCCACTCCTCCTGCATCCGCGAGACCAGGAAGACCTGGTAGTCCATCGCCAGCCCGAACAGGATCGCGAAGACCATGATCGGGATGAAGGGCAACGTCGGGCCGGTGCCGGTCACGCCGAGCAGGTCGTTGGCGAACCCCTCCTGGAAGACGGCCACCGTGACGCCGAGCGCGACGCCGAGGCTCAGCAGGCTCGACAGCGCCCCGAGCGCGGGCACGAGCAGCGAGCGGAAGAGCACCACCAGGGCCAGGAAGCCGAAGCCGACGACCACCGCGAGGAACAGCGGCAGCGCGTCGACCAGCACGCTGGTGAAGTCGGCGGTGATGGCCGTGGTGCCGCCGATGTAGGCCTCGGCGTCGCTGCCCTGGAGGGCCTGCGGCACCACGCCGGCGCGCAGCCGGTCGAGGGTGTCACCGGTGGCCGGGTCCTGCGGGCCGGTCGTGGGCACGACGGAGATCAGCGCGCTGCCGCCGGCCTCGGAGGGCTGCGCGGGGCTGGCGGAGGCGACGCCCGCGGCACTGCCGCAGGGCCGTGCTGAGCGCCTCGGCCGGGGCCAGGTCGCCGGAGTCGCCGAGCTCGACGGCGACAAGGAAGGGGCCGTTGGCACCCGCGCCGAAGCCTTCGGCGGTGAGCTCGTACGCCGTACGCGTCACGCTGCCGGGGGCGTCGGCCGACGCGTCCGGGAAGCCGCTCTGCAGGCCCAGCGTGGGGGTGGCCAGCGCGAGCAGTGCGACCACGGCGGCACCGGCGATGAGGGAGGGACGGCGCTGCAGGACGTCGGCCCAGCGGGAGAAGAGCCGTCCCTCGCGCCGGGCGCGTGTGGTCGCGCCGGGCACCCGCAGGGACAGGGAGCGTCTGCCGAGCAGCGACAGCGCCGCCGGCAGCAGCAGCGTCGCGGAGAGCATCACGAAGAGCACGGTGACCGCCGAGGCGATGGCGAGACCGTTCATGAAGCCGATGCCGAGCACGAAGAGGCCCATCAGGGCGATGATCACGGTGCTGGCGGCGAACAGCACGGCGCGGCCGGCGGTGCTGACGGCCTCCGTGGCGGCGTCGCGCGGCTCGGCGCCGTCGAGGCGGCGCGCGGCGGTAGCGGTTGACCACGAAGAGCCCGTGGTCGATGCCGACGCCGAGCCGGCCCGATCATCGTGGCCAGGGTGGGGCGAAGGTGGCGATGGTGAAGTTGTTCGCCAGCAGCGTCACGGCGCCGAGGCCGGCGCCCAGGCCGAGGGCGGCGGTGAGGATCGGAGGCCGGCGGCGACCACCGAGCCGAACGCGATGAGCAGCACGACGGCGGCCACGAGCATGCCGATGGCCTCGCTGCTCGCCGGGGGCTCGGTGGTGGCCCCCTGCAGCACCTGGCCCGCGAGGCCGACGTCCGCCCCGTCGGCGCGGACGCCCTGGGTGGCGTCGATGACCGAGCGCACGACCGCGACGTCGACGTCCTGCGCCTCGCCCTCGAGCACGACGCTCGCGCGGCCCACGCTGCCGTCGGGGCTGAGGAGGCCCGTCTGCGTCGCCTTCTTGGCGGGCACGTCGAGCGGCGACTGCACTGCGGTGACGCCGTCGAGCCCCTGGACCTCCTGCAGCAGCGAGCGCACGGCCGGCACGGTCTGGTCGTCGTTGCGGTAGACGACGTCGATCGTCGCCGCCGTGCTGCCGCCGCCGAAGTCGCGGGCGAGCAGGGTCTGCGCGGTCGAGGACTCGGTGTCGGGCAGCGAGAACGAGTCGTCGTACGAGCCGCCGCCGGCGACGGCACCGATGCCCGATCGCGGCGAGGGCGGTCAGCCAGACGAGGAGGGCGACAAGGGGTCGGCGTACGGCCCAGCGGAAGAGAGAGGTCACGAAGAAAGCTCCTGGAGCACAGGTATGTGTACGGTGCAGCTAATGTTCCCCACAGTACATGTGGAGCACACGTAATCGCGCCGAGCCGTCGGAAGGAAGGCCGTGACCTCCACCTCAGCACGACCGCCGTCACCGCCGATCCGCGACCTCGTGCCGACCCTGGACCGTCTCGACGGGGCCTTCCTGCGGCTGCGCCGGTGGATGCACAACCCGCCCCCGACCCACCAGCTGAGCGAGCTCGCCCGGGGTCTGGACGACGGTCACGGCGACCGGGTCGACCCGGCCAAGATCGCGGCGTGCGAGGCGGTGGCCCACCTCCGCACGGAGGGTCCGGTCACCGTCAAGATGGTCGCCGCGCACCTGTCGCTGGACGCCTCCACCGCGAGCCGCCTGCTGGGGGAGTGCGCGCGGCTCGGTCTCGTGGAGCGCAGCCACGACGAGCAGGACCGCCGGCGCACCTTGCTCAGACTCAGCGCGCGGGGCGACCAGGTCGCGGCCGTGGCCAGCGGGCTGCGGCACCGGATGCTCGCCTCGCTGCTCGCGGACTGGTCCGAGCAGGACCTGCGCGAGTTCGTCGACCGCTTCGAGCAGCTGGCCGAGCGGATCGGCGACGTCGTCGCGACGCTGCTGCGCGGGGAGGTGCCGGCCTCGCTGGCCTCCGCCCTCGCCGACCTCAGCGTGGAGGATGCCGAGCTGCTCCGTCACGACGTACCGTGACCTGGTGCGAGCCCCGTTCCCGTCCCTGGTCGTCCTCGCGGCGCTGACCGTCCTCGTCGCAGGAGGCTGCACCTCCGAGCAGGCCGCGCAGGCCCCGCCGACGAGCACCTCGGCCGTGCCCGAGCCGTCGCCGTCGTCCTCGGGCTCCTCGTCCGCGTCGGCCGACCCCACCGCTGCCGCCGCGGCGCTCGTCTTCGACCAGCCCGAGGGCGGCAGCGCCTGCTTCGAGACCGCGGAGCCGCGGTCGCTGGCGTGGTTCGACAGCGGGGTCGCGGCCCAGGCCTCGGGCCGGGTGGTCCGGGTGGAGACGCCCGGCGCCGTCGACGTGCGGCTCGTGGAGCGGGACTCGCTGTGGATCCCCCCGGCGACCCCGGGCACGCCCGTCGCCTTCACCGGCAGCGTCGACTGGCCGCTGACCCGCCCGATGCTCTCCGACCAGCTGGCCTGGGACCGCCGCGGGCTGCTGGCCGACGAGCGCTTCGCCAAGGGTGACGCCGGCCTGCCGGTGCTGCACCTGGTGGGCGAGGTCGGCGGGAGCCTCCCCGAGCTGGTGTACGTCGTGCAGTCCGGCGGTGACGAGCAGCGGATCGGTCGCGCGATCAACCTGACCTTCGAGCCCCGCTGCTGAGGGCCCGATGAGCCTCCTGCCCGACTGGCTGCACGCGCTCCGGCACGCGTTCTCGGGCCACAGCCACGACAGCGGCGACGCGGTCGACGGGGCACTCGAGTCGAGCGCCGACGGCATCCGCGCGGTCAAGGTCAGCCTGCTGCTGCTCGCCCTCACCGCGGCCGCCCAGGCCGTGCTGGTCGTGGTCACCGGCTCGGTCGCCCTGCTCGCCGACACCATCCACAACGTCGCCGACGCGCTCACGGCGGTGCCGCTGTGGATCGCGTTCCTGATCGGCCGCCGGCCGCCGAACCGGCGCTACACCTACGGCTACGGCCGGGCCGAGGACGTCGCCGGCGTCTCATCGTGCGGCCATCGCCTTCTCGGCCGTGGTCTCGCGGCTACGAGTCGGTGAGCCGGTTCGCTGACCCGGGCGAGCCGCTGCGGCACCCCTGGGTGCTCGTGGCCGCGGGCCTGCTCGGCTTCGCGGGCAACGAGGCGGTGGCGTCGTACCGGATCCGGGTGGGCCGCCGGATCGGGTCGGCCGCCCTGGTAGCCGACGGGGTGCACGCCCGCACCGACGGCTTCACCTCGCTCGCGGTGGTGGTCGGGCGCGCTCGGCGTGCTGGCCGGCTTCCCGCTCGCCGACCCGCTGGTCGGGGTGCTGATCACGCTGGCCATCCTCGTCGTGCTGCGGGGTGCGGCGACCGACGTCTACCGCCGGCTGATGGACGCGGTCGACCCCGCGCTCACCGACCAGGCCGAGCAGTGCCTCGCGGGCACGCCGGGCGTGCGCGACGTCGAGAGCGTGCGGCTGCGCTGGATCGGCCACCGGATGCTCGCCGAGGTCGCGATCACCGTCGACGAGACGATGACGCTGGGCCAGGCCCACGACGTCGCGACCGAGGCCCACCACCGGCTCCTGCACGACGTGCCGAAGCTGGTGGAGGCCACGATCCACGTCAGCCCGTGCGACGCGGCCGGGCGGGTCGACCACGAGGTGATCGAGCGTCACTTCGGCCGCGACGACTGAGGGGCGTCCCGCCCTCAGGTGCCCCGCGGTCGCCGGTGGTCGCGGCGGTGCTGGCTCCGCGCTGAGCGGGCGCACGTAGGGTCGCGCCATGACCTGGTTCGCCTCCCCGACGAGGCCGCCTCGCGGCTCGAGTGCGTCGGCTACCTGCCCGACGACGCGACCACGATGTCGGCGTACCTGGCCGGCGAGCTCGGCAAGCCGCTGCTCGTCGAGGGGCCGGCCGGGGTCGGCAAGACCGAGCTCGCCAAGGCCGTCTCGCGAGCCACGGGTGCCGACCTGGTGCGGCTGCAGTGCTATGAGGGGCTCGACGAGGCGCGTGCGCTCTACGAGTGGAACTACAAGAAGCAGCTGCTGCGCATCCAGGCGGCCCCCTCGGACCGGGCGTGGGAGGAGACCCACGACGACATCTTCACCGAGGAGTTCCTGCTCAGTCGCCCGCTGCTGACCGCGATCCGCAGCGAGCAACCGACGGTGCTCCTCGTCGACGAGGTCGACAAGACCGACATCGAGGTCGAGGGTCTGCTGCTCGAGGTGCTGTCGGACTTCCAAGTCACCATCCCCGAGCTCGGCACGGTCGAGGCCACCACGCGCCCCTTCGTGCTGCTCACGTCCAACGCGACCCGCGAGCTGTCCGAGGCCCTCAAGCGCCGCTGCCTCTACCTCCATCTCGACTACCCCGAGGCCGAGCGCGAGCGGGAGATCGTCGAGCGCCAGGTGCCCGGCGTCGACGGCGCTTGCCGGCCCAGGTGGTCGACGTGGTCGGTCGCCTGCGCGACCTGGACCTGAAGAAGTCGCCGTCGCTCGCCGAGTCCGTCGACTGGGCCCGCACCCTGGTGGCGCTCGGTGTGCCGGGCGGGCAGAACGCCGACGACGCCACGGTCGAGGCGACGCTGGGCGTGGTGCTCAAGCACCGCTCCGACCTGGACAAGGCCGTGCGCGAGCTCAAGCTCGGATGAGCGTCCTCGACCAGCACATCGCGTTCCTCGAGGCGCTGCGCGACGCGGGCCTCCCGGTGTCCTTGTCCGAGGGCCTGGACGCGGTGCACGCGGTGGAGACGGTCGGCCTGTCCTCGCGACGGGACCTGCGCGCGGCGTACGCGACGACGCTGGTCAAGCGGGCCGCCCACGAGGCGGCCTTCGAGGTGGTGTTCGACCTGTTCTTCCCGGCCGCGCAGGGTGACGGGGTGGCGGCCGAGCAGGAGGCGGCCGACCGTGACGACGCCGGGGAGCGGCCGCGCACCGACGCCGAGGCGCTCACCGCGTTGCGGGACCGCCTCGCCGAGCTGCTCGGAGGCGAGGGTGGCGGGTCGGGCGGTGGCTCGGGCGGCGCCGGCGGCGCGGCCGAGGGCGAGCTCGAGGCGCTGGCCCGGGAGGCCCTGGGCCGGTTCGGCCGCCTGGGCGTGCGCCCCGACCAGGGCCAGCAGTTCTCGGCGTACGCCGCGTTGCGCCGGGTCGACCCCGACTCGCTGAGCGACGACCGGGCCGCGGTGGCGCGGTTCAGCGAGCTGGTGGAGGCGGAGGCCCGGCGCCGCCAGGCCGAGCAGCGGGGCCCGGCGTACGTCGCGGACTACTCCACGCGACCGCCCATCGAGCAGCTCGCCTTCACCCACCTCAAGCGCGTCGACCTCGAGGAGATGCGCCGTGAGATCTACCCGCTCTCGCGCCGGCTGGCCTCGCGGCTCACCCGGGAGAAGCAGTCGCGGCGCCGCGGGCCCGTCGACGTGCGCCGCACCATGCGGCACTCGATGTCCACGGGTGGGGTGCCCGTCGAGCTGCACCACCGGCCCAAGCGCCCGGGACGCACCGATCTGGTGGTGCTCTGCGACGTGAGCGGGTCGGTCGCGAACTTCGCCTCCTTCACCCTCCTGCTCGTCTTCGCGCTGCGGGAGCAGTTCAGCCGGGTGCGCGCCTTCACCTTCGTCGACGACGTGTTCGAGGTGACCCCGTGGTTCACCCCGGGCGCGGACGTCGCCGAGACGATGACGGCGCTCCAGGAGAGCTCGGCGCACGCCAGCCGCTTCGGCCGCACCAACTACGGCCGCGCCTTCCGCCGCTTCCGCGAGCAGTTCCCCGACGCCCTCGACCCGCGCACGTCGCTGCTGGTGCTCGGCGACGCCCGGTCGAACTACGCCGACCTGCACCTCGACGCGCTGCGGGCGATGGTCGAGGACGCCCGGCACGCGTGGTGGCTCAACCCCGAGGCGACCCGGCAGTGGGGCAGCGGGGACTCGGCGGCGTGGACGTACGGCGAGATCGTGCCGATGGTCGAGTGCCGCAACCTGCTGCAGCTCACCGACTTCGTGCACGAGCTCGCCTGACCTGCCGTCCGGGTCGGCACCCCGCCCGCACGGACCGGATCACCGGGGTGACGGGGCGGCTAGCGCACCCGGCTCCTCGCGGGCACCGTGAGGCCGCGCCTGCTGCGTGGCCTGTCGCGCCGACGCCGGTGTCGTGACCACTACAGCCAGCCGGACAGCCGCTCCAGCGCGCCGGTCATGTGGCCCTCGTCGCCGGCGAAGCTGAACCGCACGAACGCGGTGCCGCGCGCGGTGTCGAAGTCCACCCCGGGCGCGGTCGCCACCCCGGTCTCCCCGAGCAGGCGCAGGCACCAGGCCATCGAGTCGTCGGTGAGGTGGGCGAGGTCGGCGTACACGTAGAAGGCGCCGTCGGCCGGAGCCAGCTCGTCGATGCCCAGCCGCGGGAGCCCGTCGAGCAGCACCGCGCGGTTGCGGGCGTACCGCTCGACGTGGGAGTCCAGCTCGGCCGTCGACTCCGGGGTCAGCGCCGCGACCGCCGCCCGCTGGGAGAGCACCGGCGGGCAGATCGTGAAGTTGCCGGCCAGCACGTCGACGGCCCGGCGCAGGTCCGGCGGCACGAGCATCCAGCCGATCCGCCAGCCGGTCATCGAGAAGTACTTCGAGAACGACCCGAAGACCACCGACTCGCGCGACGTCGACCAGGCGCAGGCGGGGTCCGGGGCGTCGCCGCCGTAGGAGATGCCGTGGTAGATCTCGTCGCTGATCAGACGTACGCCCTGCTCCTCGCACCACCGCGCGAGGGCAGCGAGCTCCTCGGGCGAGAGCATCGTGCCGGTCGGGTTGGCCGGCGAGGCGACCACCAGCCCCGGATCGGGCCCTGTCTCTCGACGAGCTCCTCGAGCATCGCGACCGTGGGCTGGAAGCGGGTCTCCAGCCCGGTGTCCACCTCGACCACCTCGCAGCCCAGCGCGGCGAGGACGTTGCGGTAGCAGGGGTAGCCGGGCCGCGCGATGGCCACGCGGTCGCCCACCTCGAACGCGGCGAGGAAGGCCAGCAGGAACCCGCCCGACGACCCGGTGGTCACCACGACGTCGTCGCGGGTCACCGCCAGCTCGTAGCGCGTGCGGTAGAGGTCGGCGATCGCCTCGCGCAGCTCGGGCACCCCGGTCGCCTGGGTGTAGCCGAGCACCTCGGCGTCCAGGAGACGGTGCGCCTCCCGCCTACGGCGGTCGGCGCGCCCGTCGCGGGCTGCCCCGCCACGAGGTCGAGCAGGTCGTCGTGGCTCGCCCGACGGGCCGCCGCCGCGGCGAGGAGGTCCATCACGTGGAACGGGCGTCGCCGGCGCGCGGCCGCGGCGAACCGTGCGGGGGTGGGGTCCATGGCTCCATCCTGACGGGCGGGCGAGGCCCGGCCGCGAGCGGTGGGTCAGTCCTCCTGGGCTGGTCCGAGGCCTCGACGCGGCCGTGTCCGGGGTGGAGACGAGACTGGTCCGTGGGCCGCGCTCGTCGGCCCGCGGCGTGCGACGTGCTCACCCTGGTGCTCGACCTGCTCCTACGGGGGCCTGACGGCCAGGTCCGGCCCGTCCGCCCAGCGGTCGCCGGGGCGGGGTGGTCCCGCGCGCCGATAGGATGGACGTCTCACCGCCGACGGCCGACGAGGACCCGTGACCTTCGACGTGCACGACCTGGACGTCTTCCTGCTGGTGGGCGCTGCCGTCCTCCTGGTGGCGATCCTGGCCGTGCGTCTGTCCGTCGGCGTCGGCCTGCCCAGCCTCCTGGTCTACCTCGGCATGGGGGTGGCGCTCGGCGAGTCCGGGGTCGGCATCCAGTTCGAGGACGCCAACGCCGCCCACGCGCTCGGCTTCGCCGCCCTGGTCGTGATCCTGACCGAGGGCGGCCTCACGACGAACTGGCGCGAGCATCAAGCCCGCGATGCGGATGGGCGCTCCCTGGCGACCGTCGGGGTCGCGGTCAGCGTGACGATCGTGGCGCTCGCCGGGCACTACCTGCTAGGTCTCGACTGGCAGATCGCCGTGCTGCTGGGCGCGGTGACCTCACCCACCGACGCGGCGGCGGTGTTCTCGGTGCTGCGGCGGATCCCCCTGCCGCGCCGGCTCGTCGGGTCGCTGGAGGCCGAGTCGGGGCTCAACGACGCCCCGACGGTGCTGCTGGTCACCCTGGTCAGCTCCGGCGACGCCCTCGAGCACGGCGTGCTCGGCTTCGCCGGGATCGTCGCCTACGAGCTGCTCGGCGGCCTGCTGCTCGGCCTGGTGGTCGGCAACGCCGGGGTCTGGGTGATGCGACGCGCCGCCCTGCCCTCCTCGGGCCTGTACCCCATCGCGGTCGTCGCCTTCGCGGTGCTCGCCTACGCGAGCGGCTCGGCGGTGCACGCCTCCGGGTTCGCCGCGGTGTACGTCGCCGCCCTGGTGCTCGGCAACTCCGAGCTGCCGCACCGCAGCACGACCCGTTCGTTCGCCGAGGGGATGGCCTGGCTGGCCCAGATCGGGTTGTTCGTCATGCTCGGCCTCCTGGTCTCGCCCTCCGCGCTGACCGTGAAGGGCGCCACCACGGCGGTGGTCGTCGGCATCCTGCTCACCTTCGTGGCCCGGCCGGCCTCGGTGCTGATCAGCTCGGTGGTGCAGCCGATGCCGTGGCGCGAGCTGCTCTTCATCTCCTGGGCGGGCCTGCGCGGAGCGGTGCCGATCGTGCTCGCGACCATCCCGCTGTCGGAGGGGGTGGACGGGTCGCGCGGGCTCTTCCACGTCGTGTTCGTGCTCGTCGTGCTGTCGACGCCTGCTCACCGCCCCCACGCTCGGGCCGGCCGCCAAGGTGCTGCGCGTCGCCCGCCGGCGGGAGCCACGCGACCTCGAGGTGGAGGCGGCGCCGCTGGAGCGGATCGCCGCGGACCTGCTGCAGGTGTCGATCAGCCCGCGGTCACAGCTGTCACGGTGTCGAGGTGGCTGAGCTGCGGCTGCCGCCCGGGGCCAGCGTCTCCCTGGTCGTGCGCGAGGGGGAGTCGTTCGTGCCCGAGGGACGCACGGCGCTGCGACACGGCGACGACCTGCTCGTCGTCGCGCCCCGGCGGCTGCGGGTGGAGACCGAGGAGCGGCTGCGGCTCGTGTCGCGGAAGGGCCGCCTGGCTCGCTGGCTGGACCAGGGCCCGCCCCCGCCGCGCACGAAGCGCCCCTGAGGGACCGCCGGTGAGCGGTCCGGAGGTCACTTCTCGATCGGCACGCACTCGGTCTTGGTCTCGGTGACCGTGACCGTGCGCGGGGCCTTGGGCAGCTTCTTGAAGCCGGGGCCGACGATCACGTCGGGCCCGGGCCCGAGCGGCTCGGGCACCTCGGTGACCGTGGTCTGCTTGCCGAACTGACGGGCGACCAGCTGCGCGGCCTCGGCCTGGGCGTCCTGCGTCCAGATCTCCACCCGGTCGACCGAGGTGCCGTCGGGCGCGTTGCCGACCGAGCCGGCGACGAAGTCGCGGCGCTCGAGCTTGGCGAGGACGTCACCGGCCAGGCCTGAGGTGTCCGTGGCGTTGTAGACGCTGACGACGACCTGGCTCGAGGCGAGGTCGGCGCCCTTCTCGATCGTCGTGCACTTCTCGGTGGGCTCCGTGGAGCGGATCGACGGGAACGGCTGGGTGAGCTGGTCGAAGCCGTAGACGACGCCGCCTACGAGCACCGCCACCAGCACGAGCATCGTGACCGTGGAGCGGATCGCTCTGGCCGACATGTGCGGTACTCCTCAGGACAGGCGTCGTGGCAGGACGAAGCATAGGCGTCGTCCGCGCACCGGCTGCCCGGGCCCGGGTCGTCGAGGCCTGCGGCTCAGGCGAGGGAGCGCACGCCGGCGACCGCGAAGTCGGCCGGGGCGTAGATCCCGACCAGCTCGGGCCGACGCTCGAGCAGCTCGGCAAGCGCGACGCTGCGGGCGGCAGACCGGCTCTCCTGCGCGAGGTGGAACCGCTCGGCGCGCACCAGGTCGAGGTCGGTCACCTCGGCCGTACGACGCGGCGCGCCCGGGTGCTGCGCGCGGTCCTCGACCCGGGCGAGGTCGGTGGTGGGTGGGAGGAGGTGCAGGTCGGAGTGGTGCGCGGTGACGGACGCAGCGCTCATGGAAGGCTCCCCAGATCGTGAGTTGGGACGTTCACAGCGTGACCGCGCCGTGAGTCCGGCGGGTTACGTCAGGTAACTACTGGGAGAACAAGTCCGCCCCACCGGTAACGCCTGCGTGACCAGGGCTCCCGGTGGGGCGGCGCCACCCCGAGGGGGCGGGGCGTTACTCAGGTCGTGCTGTCCTTGGTGCTGTCCTCCGAGGAGCTCGCGTCGGGCGACCCGGGCGCCTGGTCGTCACCGCGGGAGAGCCGCAGGTTGCGCCCGCGCTCGACGTCCTCGCGCTCCTTCTCCTCGTTCTTCTCGATGCCGGGGTGTCGCGTGGCGGCAGCTGAAGGGTCTCCTCGGCCTTGATGCCGGCCTGCAGCTGGCGGCCACGCTCCAGCTCGGCGTCGAGCTCGGCGCCGAACAGCAGCGCGAGGTTGGTGATCCACAGCCACAGCAGGAACACGATGACGCCGGCCAGCGACCCGTAGGTCTTGTTGTAGCTGCTGAAGTTGGCGACGTAGAAGCCGAACGCCACGCTCGCGACGACCCACACGACGATCGCCAGCACGGCCCCGATGCTGATCCAGCGGAACTTCGGCTGCTTCACGTTGGGGGTCGCCCAGTACAGCAGCGCGATCGACCAGCACCACGATGGCGAGCATCACCGGCCACTTGGCGATCTCCAGGCCAGTCACGGCCCGCCACCGAGGCCGATCGCGTCACCGACCGCGTGGCAGCCGGGCCGGTCACCACCAGCCCGACAGCCACCAGCGCGACCAGCACCAGCGTGCACCAGGGTCACCAGGATCATCAGCGGGCGCAGCTTCCAGATCGGCCGCCCCTCGTCGACCTCGTACATCCGGTTCATCGCCCGGCCGAACGCATTGACGTAGCCGGACGCGGTCCACAGCGCGGCCAGCAGCCCGAGGATCAACGCCACGGTCCGCCGCCGGTGGTCGACAGGTTCTCCAGCGGGCCGCGCACGGCGTCGCCGACCCCGCCGCCGCCGACTCGGTGACGATCTTCACCAGCGCGTCGACCGACTGCGGCCCCTGGCCGAACAGGCGACCAGCGACAGCAGCGCGATGGCGGCTGGGAACAGCGACAGCACCGCGTAGTAGGTCAGCGCCGCGGCGATGTCGGTGCACCGGTCGGCCTGGAACTCCCGCACGGTCTTGCGCAGGATGTAGGTCCACGACGGCTTGGTGAGGTCGGTGGGGTCGTCCGGCTTGGCCTGGTGCTCCGGGTGGGGCGCAGTGTCGGTGCCGCTCACGACCGGCGTCGCCGGACGACCACGGTGCCGACGACCACGAGCACGACCGCGCCCAGCGCGGCGGCGACCAGCTCGCTGCGGACGCCGCCCTGGTCGTCGGTGGTGCGGTCGACGACGTGCTGCGGACGGCGCGCACCTGCTCGCCCGTGCGCCGACGGGTGTCGTCGACGCTGCGGCGTACCCGGGTCTTGACGTCGAGCTTGTCGGTGAGGGCGTCGACGGTGTCGCCGAGGTGCCCCGGGTCTCGGGCGAGGTCGGCCTCGAGCTGCGCCGGGCTGCGCGTCTCGCGTCCGGTGCCGCTCATGCTGGCCTTCGCTGCTTCGAGGTGTCGACGCGCGCCTCGGACGTCGACGCTCCCAGACGGGGGCGAGGCCTGGGCGACCTGCGCGCTTGCCGACCCAGCGCGGCCGACGCCGCGGTCGACGAAGAGCACGGCCGTGACGATCAGGGCGGCGAGCCAGGCGTCGAGGACGAGTGCGAGGGCGAGGACGATCGCGGCGAGCAGCGCGCCGCCGCCGTAGTGCGCCAACAGCCCGGCGCTGCCGAACAGGCCGACGCCGATCCCGGCCGCGCTTGCCGGACTCGCGGCCCTCGGCCTTGGCCCAGCTGCAGCTCGGCGCGGACCAGCGTCGAGACCTGCTCGCCCAGCTTGCCGACGCCCTGGCCGGTGGTGGCGTCGGTGGTGGTGGTGGAGCCGAAGGCCGAGGCGTTGGGCTCCGGGGTGCCGCGCGGG
>CAWDBA010000004.1:0-931879 GCA_963800485.1 uncultured Actinomycetota bacterium | reverse complement strand
GAGTACGGCGGTGAGGGCTGCCGAGACGACCAGGAGCCGCACCCAGGCAGGGCGCGGCGCGGCACGCCTTCTCGCTCGGACACGGTTCACGGTAAGCGGTCGGCGCCCCGCCGTGGGACCCAACTCAGTCCGCGTCTGCGCCCCGGTAGAACATCTCGTCCGCGACGAAGCGTGGCCGGCCGCGAAGTCGTACTGCACCAGCCGGTACTCCGCGAGCAGCGCCTCGCCCGCGGCGACAGCTCCTCGGTCGCGACCACGCTGGTCGGACGCGTCGATGGCGTCGCCCTGACCGATGGCCGGCACCTCGGCCCGGAGCGCCTCGAGCAGCCGGTAGTAGGGCGGCATGTCGAGCCCGAGCTCCTGGAAGAGCATCGACCCGAAGTGGCTCGGGCTCGTGGTCGGCAGCTCGTTGCCGGGGTCGAGCTCCGCGAGTTGGACCAGAGGAAGAACGGCGTCTCCCGCATCGCTGCGGGCGCCGTTGGAGCTTGTAGACGTTCTCCGGCCACACCGCGGGCAGGTGGTCACCGTAGAAGACGACGGCCGTCGGCTCGTCGAGGTCCGCCAGAGTCCGCCAGGAACGAGTCGCAGGGCGGAGTCCGTGTACGTGAGGCCCCGCAGGTACTGTCCCGCCGCCTTCGCCGTCTTCCGTCCAGACCCCGACCTGCGACGGGGTCGCGGTAGCTGTTGTCCCACGGGATGTGGTTCTGCATGGTCACCAGGTTGACGAAGATCGGAGCGTGAGGTCGACGGAGCTGGTGCTCGACCTCGGCGAAGGCGGACGGTCGCTGATGAACGCGGGACTTCTCGATGCGGTGCCCTCGTGCATCTTCTCGTCGTAGACGAAGTCGTCGAACCCCAGCGACCGGTAGGCCTCGGTACGCTGGTACATGGAGCGGCATGTACGGGTGGACGGCGACGGCGCGGTAGCCCCGCGGTGGACGAGACCGACCAGCGAGGGGAAGGACCGCTCTCCGGGAGGAGCATCTGGAACGGCGAGGTCACCTGCGGGCGGAAGAGACCCGAGGGACTGCCCGGTCAAGGCCTCGAACTCGATGTTGGCCGTGCCGCCACCGTAGAACTGCGCGAGCATCGTGCCCGAGGTCGTGCCCGCCATCGTCTCCCGGGTCCGCGGGATCGGGTCGCGGAACGCCCGGCCCGCGTCGAGCCGGGTGGGGTCGGAGAACGCCTCCCTCAGCACGAAGACGATGTTGGGCCGTGGCGTCGGTGGCCGCGAGGTGTCGCTCCGCGCGCGCCTCCCAGCGATCGGCGATCCGCTCCATCGTCGCGCGCGAGTACGTCCGCGGGCCGGCTCATCGGCTCGCCGGCGAAGTTGTAGAGGAACCCGGCGACGAAGCCGTTGTCGTGGTAGTTCAGCTCCTGGAAGTGGAACTGCCACGACGCCCCGGCGGCGTCGAAGGCCTTGCGCCACGTGCTGTCCGGCTGGTTGAAGGCCGTGGTCGCGACCAGGACGACCCCGCACGCCAGCACGCCGACGCACCCGCGCGACCACCAGGACCCTGCGCGGTCGGGCCGCACCTGGTGGGGGTCGGGGAACTGCCGCGCGAGCGCGGCACCGAGGCGGGTGACGAGAACGTGGAGGAGACGCCAGCCCGACGACGAGGGCGAGCACGCTGCCCAGCCCCACGACGGTCAGCAGGAAGCCGGGGTCGCCGAGGAAGGAGAGGTCGCTGGGGTAGAGGGGCTCTCGCCGGAGGCCCAGCTTGGTGCGGTTGACGAGCGCCCACGACGATCGAGGCGAGCAGGACGATCGAGAACGTGCGCCACAGACGTCCGGTCAGGCAGAGCACGAGCATGAGCACGCAGCCAGACGACCAGGGCGTCCAGGTAGAAGACCTTGATCCCGACGCTGACCTTGATGACCCACCAGAAGGAGTCCTTCTCCTGGAGCGCGTTGACGACCAGGCTGCACGACCACGCCCAGATCGAGGCTGAAGATGAGGACGACGACCACCAGCATCAACCACCGTGGCCCGGGACTACCGGCTGGTCCGGTGCGAGCCCGGGTGCGTCGCGTGCTCGGTTCGGCCGTGGGGGCCTCGTCGCACGTCGCAGCTGCTCCGTAAGGCACAGCCCAAAAGTAGGACAGATTCCTGTCGTACGTCCGGGGATTGGAACTGTCGGAGGGGGCTGCTTCAGTGCGAGCACCCCACCCGACTTCCCCAGGAGGTAGCCATGTCGCTGCAGATCGACTGCGACACCTGCGTCGTGCGAGGCCTCGCCTGCCAGGACTGCGTGATCAGCGTGCTCCTCGGTCCCCCGCCCGACGTCTCCCTCGACGACGACGAGATGCGTGCGCTCGACGTCCTCGCCGACAGTGGCCTCGTGCCACCCCTGCGGATGGTGCGACCCGTGTCGGGTCCGCACGTCGAGTCCGCCTGAGCCGACCTTCTACGCTGGGGGAGCGCCGGGGCCTCCCGGTGCACGCAGACCAGGACGGGAGCCGGGGCAGGTGGCGGACGACGCGACGGGTCACGGCGGTACGCCGGATGCCCGACCGGTGTGGCTGGTGCCGGTGGTCGTGCTGGTGCTGCTGGTCGCCGTGGCCGGCTCGCTCGTCGCGTTCCGGGCCACCAGGCCCACGTCGCTGGACCTCGGCGCGGCGGTGACCAAGCCCCCGCCTTCGGCCGGGGCCGACGACGGTGGTCTGGAGGCCGGGGCAGCGACCCTCCTGGCACGGATCCAGTCCGTGCTGGGCACGGGCGACCGCGCCGCCTTGCTCGACCTCGCCCGGCAGGACTCGCGATCCGAACGCGTGCTGGGGGCCTGGTCCGACAACGTGACTGCGCTCGGCCTGACCGACGTGGCGCTGCGCTACGTCGACGAGCAGACCTCCGGGGTCGACTCGTGGACCGCCGACGTGGAGGTCCGCTACCGCGACCCGCGCTCAGGTGGGCGCGCGGTGCTGCTCGACGGCGCGGTCACGTTCGCCCGCTCGCCGCGCGGCGTGGTCGTGACGGGTGCCGGCGGTGACGGTGGGCGGACGCCACTGTGGATGCTGGAGCCGCTCGACGTCCGTCGGGCGGGCGTCGTGACCGCTGCCGTGAGCGAGGGATCCGAGCCTGTCTCGCCCGGCGCGTGCTGACGCTGGGTCAGCGAGCGGTCCGCGACGTGCGTCGTCTGCTCCCCGCGTGGCGTGGTTCCCTCGCGCTCGAGGTTCCGGGGGACCTCGACGAGCTGGCCTGGATGCTCGAGGCGACCCCGGGTGAGTACGACGCGGTCGCCGCCATCACCACGACGGTCGACGGCAGCACCTCGTCGCGCAGCCCGGTGCAGGTCGTCGTGAACAGCAGCGTGCTGGACGGGCTCGGGTCGCAGGGCCAGCAGGTCGTGATCTCGCACGAGGCCGTGCACGTGGCCACCGACGCCGCGACCACCTCGATGCCGCTCTGGCTGATGGAGGGCTTCGCGGACTGGGTGGCGCTGGACGGCACCCGGCTCCCGGACTCGGTCACGGCGGGGGCGGTGCTGGGGAAGGTGCGCAGCGACGGCGCCCCGGCGCGACTGCCGGGTGAGGTGGAGTTCGACGCGCAGGGCGACCAGTTCGGCACGTCGTACGAGGCCGCCTGGCTCGCGGTCCGCTACCTCGCCGAGACCTACGGCCCGGAGCGCACGATCGACTTCTACGACCGGGTCGATGCGGGTGTCCCGGTGAAGACGGCCTTCGACCGCTTAGGCACGACCGAGACGGCGTTCACCCGAGGCTGGCAGCGCTACCTCGACCGGCTGGCCGATGCCTGAGACCGGCCGTCGACAGGGCCGGACGCTGATCGTCACCAACGACTTCCCGACCCGGCGGGGTGGGATCGAGTCCTTCGTGCTCAGTCTCGCGAACGGGCTCGACCCCGAGCGGGTCGTGGTGCACACCGCCTCGATGCCCGGCGACGCCGAGCACGACGCGACGCTGCCGTACCCGGTGGTCCGCGACCCGATGCGGATGCTCGTGCCCACCCCCGCTGCGGCCCGGCGCGTGGTCGGCACCTTCAGGGCGTACGGGTGCGACCGAGTGCTGTTCGGCGCGACGGCGCCCCTGGCGCTGATGGCGCCGCGGCTGCGGGCGGCGGGGGCGCAGCGCATCGTGGGGCTCACGCACGGCCACGAGGTCTGGTGGGCCCGGCGTGCCCGGCAGCCGACAGCTGCTGCACCGGATGGGGGAGGGCTGCGACGTGCTCACCTACGTGAGTGAGTGGTGTCGCGATCGCATCGGCGCTGCCCTGTCGGACGAGGCTGCAGCCCGGATGCGACCGCTGCGACCCGGGGTCGACCCGCGGCGGTTCCACCCCGGGTGCGGGGGAGCGGAGGTCCGCTCACGGCTCGGCCTGCGAGCGGACCAGCCCGTCGTCGTGTGCACCGCCCGCATGGTGGCGCGCAAGGGCCAGGACACGCTCGTGCGGGTGTGGCCCGAGGTGCTCGCGACCCTGCCCGAGGCCCGACTGCTGCTCGTAGGAGACGGGCCCTACCGCGCACGGGTGGAGGGACTGGTGACGGAGCTGGCGCTCGGCGACTCGGTGCTCATGCCGGGGTCCGTGCCCTGGGCGGAGATGCCCGCGTGGACCGACGTCGGCGACGTCTTCGCCATGCCCTGCCGCACGAGACGGGCCGGGCTGGAGGCCGAGGCCTTCGGCATCGTCTACCTGGAAGCGGCGGCCTGCGGGCTGCCGGTCCTGGGCGGGGACTCGGGTGGGGCGCCGGAGGCGGTAGAGCTGGCAGGGGGGACGGTGGTGTCACCGTCCGACTTGGCTACGGCCCTGGTCAGGGAGCTAGAGAATCGCCGAAGATCACCGCGGCACCCGCCGACGTGGACTGACGCATCCGTGACCCTGGCACACCTGCTGACGACGCCTGGGTAGCTTTCAGCAGCTGGAGGTGCTTGGCAGTTGTGCGTGGACCGCTTGGCAGGTGTCGTCGAACAGGCCGAGCGTTGCGCCCCCGAGCAGGAACACCACGGCGACGATGACGGCGGCGATTCCCGCGGTCAGCAGGCCGTACTCCACGGAGCTGGCTCCGGTGTCTTCCATCATGCAATCTCCCAAGGCTGGTGAAACACTGCAGCCCTGGCCCGAGAGGGGACAGGGCTGCAGTGGATCGAGCGAAACTCAGGTGCAGGACGAGGTCGTCGACGCGCTGCCCGTGTTGATCGTGTCGCAGGTGGTCTGGAAGGCGTCGGTGACGACGCCGCCCAGAAGGAACACGACCGCGACGATGAGGGCCGCGATGCCGGCGACGAGCAAGCCGTACTCGACTGCGGAGGCGCCCTCCTCGTCGCGGTTCAGCTTCGGGGCCAGCAGGATGGAGAGGAACTCGAGCATCGAAATGCTCCTTTCGGGGTGGCTACCAGGTCGCGATCGACTCGGTGAAGAGGTGGTGGTGCGGTCTGAGAAGACGGTCGCACGACCAGTGCGTTGTGTTCGCGGAACCTCAAGACTTTACTTGTCCGAGAGGGCGATCTGGTGCGCACGCAAGGCGTTCCGCAGCACGGGTGCACGCACGTGCTCGACGTCAACGAATAGACTTAGTCCATACCTGCAGGTCACAGACGTCCGTTGAAGTTCTCCATGATCGAGATGCCGGCGGGGCCGAGCACCGCGATGAAGAGGCACGGCAAGATACAGAAAATCAAGGGAACCATAATCTTTACCGGCACTTTCTGGGCCTGCTCCTCGGCCCACTGCCGCCGCTTGACCCGGATTTCCGAGGACTGCACGCGGAGCACCTGACCGATCGGGATGCCGAAGGCGTCGGCCTGCACCATCGCGCTGACGAACGAGCGCAGGTCGTCGATGGTGGCGCGCTCGCCCAAGGAGCGCATCGCCTCCGAGCGCCCGCGACCGATCTGCATCTCCTGCAGCACCCGGTTGAACTCCTCGGACAGCGGGCCCTCGGTGTTCTTCGCGACGTGCGAGAGCGCGGCGTCGAAGCCGAGCCCCGACTCCACCGAGATGGTGAGCAGGTCCAGGGCGTCCGGCAGGCCGCGCTGCAGCTTGTCGGTGCGGTCGTAGGCCTTCTGGTAGAGGAAGAGGTCGGGACCGTTGTAGCCGGCCACGCTCGCCGCCGATCACGAAGAGCAGCGTGATGGTGAAGGACAGCCCCATCAGGAACGACACCACCAAGGCCGTGGTCAGCGCCAGCCCGAAGCCCACCACCTTCAGCGAGGTGATCCGGTCGACGGTCCACCCCGGGGGGTTGCCGGCGCGCTCGAGCTTGGTGCGCATCCGGTCGTTGTGGTCGGCCGGGGTCAGGCGTCGACCCATGCCCAGCGTCCGGCCCAGGAGCGGGTCGAGCACCCGGTCCTGGAAGGGACGCTCGAGATCGGCCGTCATCGAGGAGGGGGCGGACGCCATCGCCTCCAGGACCTCCACGGAGCGGCCGACGCCTCGCTTCTCCGGGGTCACGACGCCGATGAGGGAGAGAGCGAGGACGATGCCGAGGAAGATGCACACCATCCCGACGCTGAGCACGAGGATCGTCACAGGTCCACCGTCACAATCTTCGACATCCAGAGCATCCCGGCGCCGAGGAGCACGACCATGCCCCCGAGCATCAGGTAGCCGATGGAGGTCGTGTAGAGCGGGCTGACGTACTCGTAGTTGGTCAGCGTGAGGTACAGCAGGAAGACCGGCGGCAGCCCGGCCAGCACGTACATGGACAGCCGGCCCTCGGCGGAGAGCGCGCGAACGTGTCGACGCAGGTACTCCCGCTCGCGCAGCGTCCCCGCCACCGTGAGCAGCAGCTCGGCCAGGTTGCCGCCGACCTCGCGCTGGATCCGGATCGCCATCACGACCCACATGAAGTCCTTCGACTCCATCCGGTCGGCGACGCTCGCGAGCGCGTCCTCCAGCGGCACGCCGAGCCGGGTCTCGATCAGGATCCGCCGGAACTCGCCCGAGATCGGCTCCTGCCCCTCCCGCACGACGGTGTCGATCGACTGCGAGAGCGACAGCCCCGCCTGCAGGCTGCCGGCCATCAGCTGGAGGGTGTCGGCCAGGCCGCCGTTGAACTTGGCGAGGCGTCGCTTGCGCTTGATGCCCAGCCACACCCAGGGGAGCACCGCGCCGACGAGCAGGAAGACGAGAGCCAGGATCACGCTGCCCCCGCCGAGCAGGAAGCCCACGAGGGCGGCCCCGACAGCGATGCCCGCGTGCAGAAGCAGCCACTCCGCCGGCTTGAAGGACGACCCCGCCGCCTCCAGTCGGGCGTTGACCTTGGCTTCGAGGTCCTGGTTGGCGTCGAGCGCCTTCTGCGCGGCCTGCTTCGCCTGGCCGGACAACGAGGCGGCCTCGAGCTCGGCCTTCGCCTCGGCGAAGCGAGGCGTGCGCCATGCTGGACGAGCCCGCGGGACGGCCGCTGCCGTGGGCTGCGACCCGCTCCTCGACGGTGGTGCGCCGCTTCTCCTTCCGCTTGGGCATCACCGCCGCGGCGATGGCCATGACGACGCCGATCCCGATCGCGCTGATGGCGCCCAGCGCGACCTCGCGCGGCACCTGGAGGCCCGACGACACCGGCTGGTACTGCGTCGGAGCGACGGCGTCCTCGTTCTTCGGCTTCGGTGTGGCATCCGCGCTCGCGCGGACCGTCGTGAAGGCACGGTCGGTGTACGTCGCGCCTCCCGCGGTCAGCGTCACGGTACGGACTCCTCGTCGGCGGCCGACTCGGGCAGCTGGGCCGTGACCAGCACCTGGTCGGCGAGGTCCTCGGCCTGGTCGCTGAACGTGGAGGCGAGCGACCTGGGGTCGGCGTCCGAGCACGGCGCCCTCGCCCGCCTCGGCGATCGCGCGCAGCGGAGCGACCGTGCCGGCGGCGTCGAGGGACACCACGTCCACGATCACGCCGGAGTCGCTGACGGCCCGGACGACGGCGGGCAGGTCGCTCCCGGCGGTGTTCTTGCCGTCGGAGAGCACGAGCACGTTGCGCTGGCCCTCCCGGCCCGCTGCCCCCGCCGCCTCGATCACGGCGTCGTAGAGGCGGGTGCCGTTGGCCAGGGTCAGCCCGTCGACGACCTCGGCCACGGCGGCCCGGTCGGTCGTCGGCTCCTGCGCGACGGCGACGTCGCCCGAGAACGACACCACGCCGACCTGCACGTCGTCGGGCACGACGCCGAGGAAGGCGTCCACCGCGTCACGGGCGGCCTGGGTCTTCGGCCCGCGCATCGAGAGGCTGCTGTCGATGGCCAGCACGGTGGTGCGGCGCAGCTGCTCACCGGCGTCCGTGGCGAGCTCGGCGGTCGACTCCGTCGTGGTGTCACCGACGGTGACGGCGACCGAGTCGAGGTCGACGGGTGCGTCTGCCGGCACCGAGACCAGCATCTGCATGCTCGTGTCGCCGGGCTCGACGTAGTCGATCGAGGCCTCCTCGGCCGCCGCCGCCGGGTGCGCCAGACCGAGCACGACCAGCAGCAGCGGGGGCAGCACCGCGGCCGCGCGCGCCGCGGTCCCGCAGCCAGCGGACACGCGGCGGCTCATATCAGCGTGTCCGGCGCGAAGATGGTGGGGTCGACGGTGACGTTGCTGTGGGCCATCTTCTCCAGGAACTTCGGCCGCAGACCGGTGCCGCGGAGCCGGCCCAGGCTCTTGCCCGAGGCGTCGAACCCGGCCGAGTGGTCGTACACGAAGACGTCCTGCAGGGTGATCACGTCACCCTCCATCCGCTCGACCTCGGTGACGTGGGTGATGTGCCGGCTGCCGTCCTTGAGCCGTGCCTGGTGCACGACGAGGTCTACGGCGGAGGCGACCTGTTCGCGGATCGCCTTGATCGGCAGGTCCATGCCGGCCATCAGCACCATCGTCTCCATGCGCGACAGCGTGTCGCGGGGGCCGTTGGAGTGCAGGCTGCAGATCGAGCCGTCGTGACCGGTGTTCATCGCCTGGAGCATGTCCAGCGCCGCGGCGTCGCGGACCTCGCCGACGATGATCCGGTCGGGCCGCATGCGGAGCGAGTTCTTCACCAGGTCGCGGATCAGCACCGCGCCCTTGCCCTCGATGTTCGGCGGCCGCGACTCCAGGCGCACCACGTGGTCCTGCTTGAGCTGCAGCTCGGCGGCGTCCTCGATCGTCACGATGCGTTCGTCGACGGGGATGAACGACGAGAGCACGTTGAGCGTGGTCGTCTTGCCGGCGCCGGTGCCGCCGGACACGATGATGTTCAGCCGCCCCCGCACGCACGCCTCGAGGAACTGTGCCGTCCGCGGGCTGAGCGAGCCGAAGCTGATCAGGTCGTCGACGGTGAGCGGGTCGGCCGCGAACTTCCGGATCGTGAGCGCCGACCCGTCGATGGACAGCGGCGGGACGATTGCGTTGACGCGGCTGCCGTCGGGGAGTCGGGCGTCGACCATCGGGCTGGACTCGTCGACGCGGCGGCCGATGCGGGACACGATCTTGTCGATCACCCGGCGCAGGTGTGCCTCGTCGTTGAACCGACCGTCGACCTTGGTGAGACGACCCTTCTTCTCCAGCCAAATGTCGAAGGGGCCGTTGACCATCACCTCGGTGACGTCCTCGTCGCGCAGGTACGGCTCGATCGGGCCGTAGCCGAGGATGTCGTCGGCGATCTCGCCGGTGATCTTGCTGCGGTCGGCACTGGTCAGCGGGGTCTCGCTCTGGCGCATCACGTCCTGGAGCACCGAGCGAACGCGCGCCTCGAGGTCCTTCTGCTCCATGTTCGCGTCGTAGAGCTCGGGGCCCAGCTGGCTCAGCAGCTCCTTGTGCACGTTGGCCTTGAGGTCGTGGAAGCGCCCCTTTGCCGGCTCCTGCTTCTTGCCGGGCTCGGGCCTCGGCTTGTCCGGTGGCGCGGCCGTGGACCCGTCGCCGCCGGAGCCGGAGCCGTTCGGTGTGGGCGACGTCGGACGGACGTCGTTCGGGTCCGGGTCGACCCCGTTCCGGCCGCGGGTCGCGGCTGCGAGGCGCTCGCTGAGGCTCGTCATGAGCGGCTGCCCCGTCGGCGGAAGCGGCGGCGGGAACCCGCGTGAGCCTGCTCCTCGAGCGGCTCGGCCTGCACGAAGTGGGCGGCCAGGCTGCGGAACGCGGTGCTGGCCGGGTGCCCGGGGCGGGCCACGACGATCGGCGCGCCCTCGTTCGTGCCTCTCGCCACGTCGAGCGACGCCGGCACCTGGGCGTTCACCTTCATCGTCAGGATCGTCTCGACCTTCTCGGCGTCCAGCCCGACCTGTTCGTCGGCCCGGTTCAGCACCAGCCACCGGTGGCCCGGGGCGATGTTGAGCAGGTCCAGGGTCTCCATCGCGATCTTCATGTTCTTCAGCGTCGGCACGTCCAGCGCCGCGACGAGGATGCACTCGTCGCAGTCGTCGAGCGCCTGGAGCACCTGCTCGTCGAAGGACTCCGAGGTGTCCACGACGACGTAGCTGAAGTGCTCCTTGAGCGTGCGCAGGATGCCGGACACCAGGCGGGCGCTGATCTGGTCCTTGGCGTCGAGCTGCGGGGGCGCGGCGAGCACAGCGAGGTTCTCGTCGTACCGCGTCAGCAGGGGCTCGACGAGGTTGTAGTCGACGTGCGACTCGGCCAGCACCGCGTCGTAGATGGTGTGCGTCGGCAGCAGCTGGAGCGTGATCGCCACGTCGCCGAAGGCGAGGTCGAGGTCGACGAGAGCGACCTGGTGGCCACCCTGGGACAGGGCGAGCGCCAGGTTGACCGCCGTCGTCGTCTTGCCGACTCCGCCCTTGGGGGAGAAGACGGCGAGCGTGCGCCCGAGCTGGGCGTCACTCCCGCCCGACGACCCGTGCAACGAGCCCCACAGCGCGCGCGAGCGCTCGACGGCCTTCTTCAGGCCGTGCAGGTCCTCGAGCTCGACGACCTCGCGGATGCCTGCCTGCATGGCGCCGGCCAGCGTGCTGGTGAGGACGGACTCGCGCACCAGGACGACGCTCATCGCGGGTCGGGAGATGCGCAGCGTGTCGGCGAACATCATGGCGCGACCCATGTCCAGGCCGGGCCCGAGGACGATGCAGTACTCCTCCTGCTTCTTGGCGAGGGTCTCGGACACGCCGTCCAACGACTCCAGCACCTGGGACCCCACCGGCAGCGCGCCGCAGAGTACGGCGGCCGTCGACTTCACGGGCTCGACGAGCAAGGGCATGTCAGTACCTCGTCATCAGGAGGGTCGCGGTCGACCCGGGTGACCGGGTCATCCGAACAGGTTCTTCTGGTTGACGCCCTTGGTGGGGGCGATGGTGGAGTCCTCCGTCAGCAGCGCGAAGTTCAGCTCTCCACTGGTCTGGGCGTAGAGGATCTTCTCGGCGGAGGCTTGGTCGAGGGCCAGCGTGAACAGGGTGCGGGGCAGCTGCTCGGTGGTCGCCGCACCCGTCGGGTCGGTCACCGTCTGAGAAACGAGGGTCGTCGTGCCGACGGCGATCACCTCCACGTCGGTCATCAGCAGGCGGCTGTAGGTCTGCCCGGAGTCGGGGTCGCTGCCGTTGAGGAAGATCGCCACCTTCGCCCCCGGGTTGACGAAGCCGGCGACCCGCCCGGTGTCGGAGAGGTTGAGCGAGATCGCGACCTTGTCGTCGGGGATGTTCAGGCCGGTGTCGGCCGCGCCGGTGTCGCCGAACTTCGTGGACACCACCTGCTCGCCGGCCAGGATCGGCATCAGGGCCACCTGGCCGGCGATCGGCTGGATGGTGTCGAGCGCGCCGCCCACCACCTGCGCGGCGGGCACCGGGCTCTTCTGGATCTTGCCGGCGGCGGCCGCGGCGTCGATGGACTCCCCGACGCCGATCGGCTCGACGACCTTCAGCACCTGCACGTTCTGGTATGCCGCACCAGCGCGTTGGTCGGCCCCTCGCACGTAGAGGAAGACCAGCAGGGTCCCGAGAGCGGCGATGAGCGCCGCCACCACGAGCAGGACGCGTCTGCGGTTCATGGAGTGTCACTTTCCGAAGCGCGGCCGGACGTCGGCCGGGGAGGACCAGGTGCGCACGATTTTGGCAGTCGGGCGGCGCGCGCGTGACAAATGACGACAACTGGCCCCGGCTTCGGCGAAGACGGTCCGAATCGTCCGGAAATCGGGTAGGGGAGGCGGCCGGCGGTCCCGGTCAGACCGCGAAGAGGGCCTCGACCTCGGCGCCGTACCGCTGTGTGACGTGCTGACGTCGCAGCTTCAGGCTGGGGGTGAGCTCGCCGCTGTCCTCGGACCAGGTGTCGCGGAGGATCGTGAACCGACGGATCGCCTCGGACGGCGACACCTCGCTGTTGGCCTGGTCGACGGCCGACTGCACCTGGGCGCGCAGCTCGCGGTCGCGCACCAGTTCCTTCATCCTCGTGGGGCGCCCGTGCTCGGCCGCCCAGGCCTTCGCCGCCGCCCGGTCGAGGGTGATCAGCGCGGCCACGAACGGACGGCCGTCCCCCACGACCAGGCTGTGGTCGACGAGGGGGTGCTGGCGGAGCCGGTCCTCGAAGAGGTTCGGTGCCACCTGCTTGCCGCTGGCCGTGACGATCAGCTCGCGCTGGCGGCCGGTGACGCGCACGAAGCCGTCGTCGCCGATCTCGCCGAGGTCCCCGGTGTGCAGCCAGCCGTCGGCGTCGAGCACGGCCGCGGTGGCCTCGGCGTCGTCCCAGTAGCCTGCGAACACCTGCCCGCCCGAGACCAGCAGCTCGCCGTCCTCGGCGACCCGCACCGCGCAGCCGGGCAGCGGGCGGCCGACGGTGCCGATCTGCAGGCAACCAGGGACGTTGGCCGTGACGGCGGCCGAGGTCTCGGTCAGGCCGTAGCCCTCGAGAACGGTGATGCCGGCACCGTCCAGGAAGCGCACCAGACGCTCACCCAGCGGTGCGCCGCCGGACAGGCCCCAGGCGAGCCGTCCGCCGAGGGACTCGCGGAAAGGGGCGTAGACGGCGCGCTCCTGGAGCCGGTGCCGGGCGCGCAGACGCAGCGGCACGTCACCCGCCGAGCGGGCGCGCGAGTAGTCGATGGCGGTCTGCACGGCCTTGTCGAAGCGCCGTCCGTGGCCGTCCGCGGTGGCCTGCTGGGCGGCGGTGGTGACGATCCGCTCGAAGAGGCGGGGGACACCGAGCAGGAAGGTGGGTCGCACCTCGGCAAGGTCGTCGAGCAGGGTGCGAACGTCGGAGACGTGCGCGACCCGCACCCGGGCTCGGACGGCGATCACCTGGACCGAGCGGGCGAACACGTAGGCCAGGGGCAGCGCCAACACGGTGCCGGCGTCCTCGCCCTCGACCAGCGCACCGAACTCCGCCAGGTGCGCGGCCGCCGACACGAGCAAGTGCTCGTGGGTGAGCATGCAGCCCTTCGGTGCGCCCGTCGTGCCCGACGTGTAGATCAGGGTCGCGAGGTCGTCGGGACCGACGGCGTCGCGCCGTCGGTCGAGCTCGTCGTCGGTGACGTCGCGCCCCTGCGTGCGCAGCTGGGACCAGGTCGGGTCGCCCAGGCACCACACGTGCTTCAGGGAGGGGAGCCGGTCGCCCGCGCCGAGCAGGAGGTCGCGGTGGTCGGTCGACTCGACGAGGACGGCGACCGCACCCGCATCGGCCAGGATGCCCTCGACGACCTCGTCGGGCGAGGCGTCGAAGAGCGCCACCGTCACGGCGCCGACGTACCACAACGCGTAGTCGGCCAGCGACCACTCGTAGCGGGTGCGCGACCAGATGCCGACCCGGTCACCGCGCCGTACGCCGGAGGCGATCAGTCCCCGGGCCAGGCCGCGCACCTCGGCGTGGAACAGCCGGGCCGAGACGTCCTCCCAGCCCCGCGTCGTACGGCGGGCGAACAGCACGGCGTCGGGGTCGTCGTGCGCGGCGCTCGTGAGGTCGTCGGTGAGGCGGCGGAGGCCACGGAGATCGACGTGGAGCGGGGTGGAGAACTCGCGCACGGGTCTGGGCTCCTCACCGGTCCAGGGTGTCGCCGGACGCCTGTCCGGTCGGGGCAGGCTACTGCGTCCGGGGCTCCAGCCGGGTGGGCTACAGTCGCCCAACCATCGATCAGGAGGCACAGATGGCCGAGCAGACGACGTCGAGCATCGTGGTCGACGCCGACCGATCGTCGGTGATGGACGTGATCGCCGACTTCGAGTCCTACCCCACGTGGGCCCACGGGGTGAAGAAGGCCGAGGTCGTCGCCGAGGGTGACGAGCCGGGTCGTCCGCGGGAGGTCTACTTCGAGCTCGACGCGAGCCCGGTCAAGGACCAGTACACGCTCGCCTACGACTGGAACGGCGACCAGTCGGTGCGCTGGTCGCTGGTGCAGGGCAAGATGCTGCGCTCGATGGACGGTGCCTACGAGCTCGAGGACCAGGGCGGGTCGACGAAGGTCACCTACCGGCTCGCCGTGGACATCTCCGTGCCGATGATCGGCATGATCAAGCGCAAGGCCGAGAAGGTCATCATCGACACCGCGCTCAAGGGCCTGAAGAAGCGCGTCGAGTCGCGCGGCTGACCGTGCGGATCGTCCTCTTCACGGGCAAGGGTGGGGTCGGCAAGACCACCGCCGCGGCCGGCACCGCCGCGCTCGCCGCCTCCCGCGGCGAGCGCACCCTGGTGATGTCCACCGACGCCGCGCACTCGCTGGGCGACGCCCTGGCCTGCGAGGTGGGGGGCGAGCCGGAGCAGGTCGACGACCGGCTGTGGGTGCAGCAGGTCGACGCCCAGCGGCGCTTCGAGCGCAGCTGGACCGAGATCCAGAAGTACCTCCTCGCGGTGCTCGACGCCGCGGGCGTCGACCGGATCACCGCCGAGGAGCTCACGGTCATGCCCGGCGCGGAGGAGGTGCTCGCGCTGCTCGAGCTGCGCGAGCACGTGCTCTCGGGACGGTGGGACACCGTGATCGTCGACTGCGCCCCGACCGCCGAGACGCTGCGCCTGCTCGCGCTCCCGGAGGCTCTCGGCTGGTACATGGACCGGGTGTTCCCCGCGGAGCGTCGGATCGTCAAGGCGCTCCGACCGGTGCTGGTCAAGGCCACCGGCGTCCCCATGCCCGAGGACTCCGTCTTCGACGCCGTCGAGCGGCTCCACCGCGACCTCGAGCAGGTGCACCAGATCCTCACCGGTCCCGACGCCAGCGTGCGGCTCGTGCTCACCCCGGAGACGGTCGTCGTCGCGGAGGCGCGGCGCTCGTTCACCTCGCTGTCGCTGTTCGGGTACCGCGTCGACGGTGTCGTGGCCAACCGGATCTTCCCCGCCGAGGACGCCGACCCCTGGCGTGCCCGGTGGGTGGAGGCCCAGCAGGCCGTGCTGGCGGAGGTGGAGCAGTCCTTCGCCGGCCTGCCGGTCTGGCGCTCGGCCTACCAGGCGCACGAGCCGATCGGCGCACCCGACCTGCGCGCCTTCGCCGAGGAGGCCTACGGCGAGGACGACGGGCTGAGCCCTCCACGCGGCGAGGGTCCGCTGGCCGTACGTCGCGACGACGCGGGCGCGGTGCTCCGCCTGGCGCTGCCCTTCGTGCAGCGCGGCGACGTCGACCTCGCCCGGCACGGGGACGAGCTGGTGGTGACCGTCGGCAGCTACCGTCGGCTGCTGACGCTGCCGCCGTCGCTCACCCGGCTGCGCATCTCGGGTGCGAGAGTCGACGGGGGCTACCTGCGGGTGCGCTTCCTGGTCGAGGAGGAGGAGCCGGCATGACCGACCACGACCACTCCCGCGGAGCGGACGGTGCCCACGACGACGTGGGCTCCGTGACCGAGGAGACCGCCAGGCTGCTGGGCGCGCTGGGTGACTGGGCCAAGGACCAGGGCGCGGCGTACGCCGGCTCGGCCGGGGCCTCGGCGGCCGGTCTCGGCGAGGCACTGAGGGCGGTCGACCAGCACGTCGCCACCGGTGCCGCCGAGTGCCGCTACTGCCCGGTCTGTCTCGTCGTGGCCAAGGTCCGCGCGACCTCGCCGGAGATCCGTGACCACCTCAGCGCCGCCGCCGGCTCCTTCGCCGCGGCCGTGGCCGGAATGCTGGCCACGCCGGTCCCGGACGACGGTCGGGCGGACCGCTCGGGCCCCGTGGAGCGGATCGACCTCGAGGGCGACGACTTCGGGGACGACCCGTTCGACGACGACGACGCCAACGACGACCAGGGAGACCTGGGCAACCAGGGGAGTGAGCGCGCATGAGCGCGATCGGCATCGACATCGGCGGCACCAAGATCGCCGGAGGCCTGGTCTCGGCCGACGGCGAGGTGCTGACGACGGCACGGCGTGACTCGCCCGCGACCGACGTCAAGGCGATCGCCGACGCCACCGCCGACCTCGTGGCCGAGCTGCGCGACGCCGCTGGAGCCGACGCCGTCGGGTCGGTCGGCATCGCCGCCGCCGGCTTCGTCGACCGGTCCCGGTCCGTCCTGGTCTTCGCGCCCAACCTGGCCTGGCGCGACGTGCCGATGCGACAGCAGATGGAGGACCGCCTCGGCCTCCCCGTCGTCATCGAGAACGACGCCAACGCCGCGGCCTGGGGCGAGTTCCGCTTCGGGGCCGGCGAGGACGTCGAGGACCTCCTCCTGCTCACCGTCGGCACCGGCGTCGGCGGCGGCATCGTGCAGGACGGGCGCCTGGTGCGCGGCGGCAGCGGTTTCGGGGCCGAGGTCGGTCACCTGCGCGTCGTCCCGCGCGGGCGGCAGTGTGGGTGCGGCAACCTCGGGTGCCTCGAGCAGTACGCCAGCGGCAGCGCCCTGGTCGCCGGGGCCCGCAGCCTGGTCTCCGCGGGTCACGAGGGCTCCGAGGAGCTGCTCGCCGAGGTGCACGGGCTCGACGCGATCGACGGTCCCCTGGTCACCCGGGCGGCCCGCAACGACAACCCGGCGGCGCTGGCCGCCTTCGCCGAGCTCGGACGTTGGCTCGGCGAGGGCGCCGCGTCGCTGGCCGCCGTGCTCGACCCGACCGTCGTGGTGATCGGCGGCGGCGTGGTCGAGGCCGGCGACCTGCTGCTCGAGCCGACCCGCCGTGCCCTCGCGGCCAACCTCACCGCCGGCTCGCACCGGCCGCCGATCGAGATCCGTGCGGCGCAGCTCGGCAACCGCGCGGGAGTGATCGGGGTCGCCGACCTGGCAACCGACCACGTCGACTAGACGGAGCGCGCGGTCGTCAGTCGACGAGGCGGACGACGGGGACGAGTCCTGCGTCGTAGCTCACCGTGCCGTACGTGCCGTCGTCGGCGATGGCGGCGATGCTGAACACGAAAGCCTTGATCTGGTCGATCGAGTTGCACTGCACGCGGTTGCCGTTGCAGTAGATGCCGTTGTTCGCCGTCGCGGTCGTGATGGACGTGGTCGCGGCCGAGGTCTCGTCGGTGATGAAGGCGGGCACGAAGGACTTGATCGGCTTCCAGCCGTTGCTGGTGGCCGGCACGACGGGCAGCCAGATGAAGCGCGGGGACTGCGTGACCGCCTGGTCCAACATCACCGGTGACGCGGCCGCTGTGTTCAGGCTGCCCAGGGTGAGCGTCGAGTTGGTGAGATAGCACGACAGCACGTCGTTGTTGACCGCGACCCCACCGATGGTGTCGTTGACCTGGCTGTGGCACCCCGAGCGGGTGTCGCCCCTCTCGGCGGCCACCCGACCGGGCTTGGTGACCCCCGCACCGTTCACGGCGCCCTGCACCAGACCCTTCGAGACGTAGGGGCCGTCGTTGCCGTTGCCGGATCCGTCGCCCGTGATGCAGTTGTTGTTGGGCTGCGAGACGTTGTCGAGCTGCTCGCCGTACGTGTTCAGCACCGCCGCGGCGGAGCGGGGCGGGGACGTGCAGTCGGAGAACGGCGTGTTCGGCAGCGGGGCGAACGCATGATCGACGCCCTCCGCGAGGTTCATTGCGAGCTTTCTCTGGTTGCTCAGCCCCGCATCGGCTCCACCCCGCGGGGTCAGCAGCTGGCCGAAGTTCCCGGTCACCTGGCTACCGCACCCGTTGGTCCCGGTGGTGGGGGTGCTGGTCGCCGTCGGGCTGGAGGTGGGGCTGGACGACGTGGCCGTGGGGCTCGGTGTCGTGGGGCTGGGTGTCGTGGGGCTGGGTGTCGTGGGGCTGGGCGTCGTGCCGCTGGTGACCGTGAAGGTCCGGCTGTTCGACGTCTTCGGGTGCACCGCGGCGGTCACCGTGAAGGTCCCGGCAGCCTTGGTCACCGTCGTGCCGTCCAGACGCAGGACGATCGTCCGAGAGTCGTCGCTATTGCTCGTCTTGTCGAAGGCGGCCGTCAGCGTGTAGACGGTGCTCGTACCGTTGAGGGCGAAGGTGACGGCGGCGCTCGTGACGTTGTTCTGGAGGTTGTCCAGCGTCATCGTGACGTCGACGACGCCGTTCACCGTCGCCGAGGCCGGCGAGAGCGCGCTGAGGCCTGGGTCGGTGCCGTCCGCCGCGGTGCGTGGCTGCGTCGCCCAGGCGGGCGCCGCCCGCGGAGCCCCACCCCCGCCGCCGTTCCCGTGGGACGGGACGTTGCCGCCGAAGACCGTGAGTGCGCCGGTGCCGCAGCTCTGTGGGATCCAGAAGGGCACCAGGTCGGGGCCCGGAGGCTGCAGCGAGGCGACCTGGACGGTCGCCGAGGCGTTCACGCTGGCGCCGCTTCCGGCGAAGATCTGCGCGAAGCCGTAGTTCACCCGGGCCGGTGGCGCGACGACGGTGAGTCGGTCGCCGGCGGCGTTGAAGGACACCCAGCCGTTGGTGTTGGCGAGCAGGGCGGGGCCCGACGTAGTGGTCTGCCCGTTGGCCCGGTTGTTGGGGTTGTTCAGGTACTCCGCCACCTTGTTGGCCAGGGCGGTCCTGCTCGCGGGGGTGGTCGCCGGGAAGACACGTGGGTTCTGGTCCTTGCCCCAGTTGGCCGCCGAGATGGCGGCCAGGTCGGCCTGCGTCTGGGTGGTCCGTCGCTGGGCCCAGAGCTGGCCGAGGTCGACCGACAGGGCGGCGACGGAGAACAGGACCGTGCTCACGAGGGCGACGAAGATGGCCGTGGCCCCACGCTCGTCGCGGAGACGGCGCGCACGGCGCCCCCGGTGAGCCTCCCCTGCGCGGCGCCTCACGTGCAGTCGCCGATGCTCGAGTCCGGCACGAAGTCGACGCGGCTGGTGGCCGTCTGGGTGATGCGGCCGTTGTCGACGAACGGGATGAAGGGGAGGTTCAGGTCCGCGCTGTCGAAGGCGACCGTGACGGTCACGTTCTGTCCCGCGGTCACGGGTGCTGCGTCGAAGGTCCGCTTGATGACGACGTTGCCCTGGGACATGGAGCTGATGTTCGTCATCACCCCGGACCGGAAGGTGAGGCAGGAGGTGGGCTTGCCCACCGCGCCGCGTCGGGCTGCTTCCCGTGCGGCAGCCTCGCCGCCTTGGAAGGCCCAGAAGTAGAGGCCGTACTGGATGATCCCAAAAACCAGTAACAGGAGCAGCGGCATGATCAGGGCGAACTCCACCGCCTCAGCGCCGCGCTCGTCGCGACGTCGACCCACTCCGCCCAGGTTCACGGCCTCATTCTGGCCCCGCTGGCAGGCGACGTCAGAGGGATCCGGGTCTCTTTACGTTACGAGGGCTTGACCCGCACGGTGGGCATAGTGGCCCCATGTCAGCACCCCTCGACAGTGCCGCCGGCGCACCGGACGTCGTCGTCGGCGTGGACCTCGGGGGCACCAAGGTGCTCGCCTGCGTGGTCGACGGGGCCGGTCACGTCGTACGCCGGGTGCTCGCCGACACGCCCCCGCGCTCCGCGCCGTCACGGGTCGCCGAGGACGCCCTCGTCGACGCGGTGCACCGCGTCGTGGACGGTGACCGCCTGGTCGCCCTCGGCGTGGCCGCGGCCGGCTTCGTCGACGCCGCGGGGGACCGGGTGCGCTTCGCGCCGCACGTCGCCTGGCGCGACGAGCCGCTCCGGGCCCGGCTGGCCGGGCGGGTCGGCGTCCCCGTGCACCTCGACAACGACGCCAACCTCGCGCTGTGGGCCGAGCACCGGTTCGGTGCGGCCCGGGGGGCGCGCGACGTCGTGCTGGTCGCCGTCGGCACCGGGATCGGCGGAGCCCTGCTCGTCGACGGGGCCTTGTTCCGCGGTCACGGCGGGATGGCCGGGGAGTTCGGTCACATGCAGGTGCAGCCGGGCGGGCGCCCCTGCGAGTGCGGGCAGTCCGGCTGCTGGGAGCAGTACGTGAGCGGGCCCGCCCTGGCCAGGCTGGCCGGCGTGCGCCTGGACGGCCGCCCGACCAGTGGGCCGCAGGTGACGGCGCTGGCGATGGCCGGCGACGAGCGCGCGGCCGAGCTGTTCGCCGAGATCGGTCGTGACCTCGGCACCGGGCTCGCGGGTCTCGCGGCCGCGCTCGACCCCGAGCTCTTCGTCGTCGGGGGAGGGGTCGCGGCCACCGGCGAGCTGCTGCTCGGACCGGCGAGGGCAGCCCTGGCCGAGCGGCTGCCCGGGGCGCGGCACCGGGAGATGCCACGGGTCCACGCCGCCGAGCTCGGGACCGCGGCCGGCTGCGTCGGTGCGGCCGACCTGGCTCGCCGTCTGGTGAGGACCTCGGGCTAGAGCCGGGCTCCGTCGTCCCAGCCCTGCTCGTCGGTGCGGGGCATCGTGCCGACGAGGTAGGCGAAGCCGCCCAGGAACCACACGGCGAGCAGCGAGCCCGTCCCGGAGACCAGGGTGATGCCGAGCATCCCGAGCAGCAGCATCGACAGCGGCACGCCGACGACCCCGGCCCAGGCGACCATCCGCGGCGCGGACAGGCGCGGGAGCGGGGGCGGCGGGGGCGGCACGAAGTGCTCGTCGTCGACGGTCTCTCCCGCGGCCGCCTGCGGGTCGGACGACGCGGGGTCGGCCGGGTCGCGGCGACCCATCAGGCGCGCGTCGAAGCCCGGCTGGTCGAACACCGAGATCCGGGCCGGGCCGCCGGGCTCGCCCGGCGTTCCCGACTCACCGAGCGCGTCCTCGTCGTCCTCGAGCGAGTGCCGCTCGCCGTAGCCCGCGACGATCGCCGCCCAGGCGGCGTCCTCGTCGACCGGGTCCACCGGCCCCACCGGCCCCGGGGGCCCGGTCGGCTCGCTGTCGCCGTCGCGACGCTCGTCGTCGCTCACGCCCGGGCCCCTGCGTCGCCTGCGTCGTCACGGCTCCGGGTCACGCGCTGCACGAAGCTGGTCGACTCCTCGAAGATCCGCGGGGCGTCGTTGTCCAGCGTGGCGACGTGCCAGCTGTCCTCCAGCACGACCTCGCGGGTGTCGGTGGAGCCGACCCGGTCGAGGATGATCTCGGCCGAGGACGGGTCGACGACGTGGTCGGTCGCGGACCGGAAGAGCAGCACCGGGGCGGTGACCCGGGGCAGCGCGTCGCGGACCGTGGGCCACGCCTGGATCATCGAGTGCAGCGACTTGAGCGGGGTCTTGTCGTAGCCGTGCTCGTCGCCCCCGGCCTTGATGTCGTTGCCGATGCCCGGCATCGCCGTGCGCACGTGCTTGAGCACCGGCACGGCCAGGAGCTGCTTGTTCGTGCTCGCCACCGCGGGGTTGACCAGCACCACGCCGGACACCTCGTCGGGGTGGTCGGCGGCCACGTCGAGCACGAGGCACCCGCCGAGCGACAGCCCGGCGAGCACGACGGCGTCGCAGCGGTCACGCAGGTCCCGGAAGGAGCGCTCGACCTCGGCGCGGTAGTCGGCGTACCGGGTGGGGACCATGTCCTGCCACCGTGTGCCGTGGCCCGGCAGCAGCGGCACCGACACGGCGTACCCCTGCTCGGCGAGGTGCTCGGCCCAGGGACGCATCGACGCGGGCGACCCGGTGAAGCCGTGGCTCAGCAGGACGCCGACGCGCCGTCCGTCGGGACCGGGGCGACCCTCGGTCTGCCAGGCTGCGAGGTCGTGGTCCTGGGTCAACGGAGCGTCTCCTCGGGCGGTGCTGCGACAGGTGCTCGGACGGGCCGCGCGACTGGTACGGCCGGCGCCCTGCTCATCGTCGCACGGGACCGGTGGAGCGGCTAGGGTGCGTGCCCGGAGACGAGGAGGCGACGCTTGTTCTACTGGCTGCTCAGGTGGGTCGTGCTCGGCCCTGTCCTGCGACTGGTGTTCCGGCCCCACATCGAGGGGGAGGAGCACGTGCCCGAGGAGGGCCCGGCGATCCTCGCCAGCAACCACCTCTCGTACGCCGACTGGCTGTTCATGCCGCTCAGCCTCCCGCGCCGCGTCACCTTCGTCGCCAAGGCGGAGTACTTCACCTCGCCCGGCCTCAAGGGCTGGCTGCAGAAGCAGTTCTTCTCCGGCGCCGGCCAGGTGCCGATCGAGCGCGGCAGCGCCTCGGCCGCGGAGGGGGCACTGAAGTCGGCGAAGAAGGTGCTGGCCAAGGGCGGGCTCTTCGGCATCTACCCCGAGGGCACCCGCAGCCATGACGGCAAGCTCTACCGGGGCCGCACCGGCGTCGCCCGGCTCGCCCTCGAGACCGGCGTGCCGGTGATCCCCGTCGCGGTCGTCGGCACCGACACCGTGGCGCCCCCCGGCAAGAAGTTCGGCACGCTGGTGCGGCCGTACGTGCGCTTCGGCACGCCCCTGGACTTCTCCCGCTACGAGGGCATGGAGGACGACCGCTACATCCTCCGCTCGATCACCGACGAGATCATGTACGAGATCCTCGAGCTCGGCGGTCAGGAGTACGTCGACCTCTACGCCACCACGGCCAAGGAGCTCTCCAAGGAGAAGTCCCGGCGCAAGGCGGCCAAGGACGCCGCGGGGGGCGACGAGCCCACCGGCCCGTCGTCGCCGGACGAGCCGGGCCGGGGCCCCGGCACCGTCGCCTCCTGACCGTGCGCACCCTGCCCGCCCTGCCTGCCCTCCCGGCCGAGCAGGTGCCGGAGTCGACCCGGGCCGTCGAGACGACGATGTTCCGCGCCCTCGCGGTGCTGCGCGTGGTGCTGCTGCTGAACGTGGTCGCGGTCAACCTGTCCCGGCCGGAGCAGGCGGCGCACCCCGTGGGGGTGCTGGCGCTCGAGGGCGTGCTGGCGCTCTGGACGGTGCTCACGATCGTCTGGTACGCCGGGCCGCGCCGCCGCGCGCCCGGGTTCCTCGTCGCCGACCTCGGCGTCTCCGTCGGGGCCCTGGTCGCCTCGCCGCTGCTCGTCGGTCCGGCGATGCAGGCCACCGTGCCGGGTTTCTGGATCGCCGGCGGCATGGTCGCCTGGGCGGTCGTGTGGCACTGGCGCGGGGGTCTCGTCGCGGCGCTGGTCGTGGTGCTCGCGGACCTGTCGGTGCGTGACGGACTGACCGCGTGCAACTACGGCAACCTGTTCCTGCTGGCGGTCGGCGGTCCGATCCTCGGGCTGTGCGTCGGCCTGCTGGCCGAGTCCGCCGAGGCGCGGGACCGTGCCGAGCGGCTCGCCGCCGCGGAGCACGAGCGGCAGCGCCTCGCCCGGGTGGTGCACGACGGCGTGCTGCAGGTGCTGACGCTGGTGCAGCGCCGCGGTCTCGAGATCGGCGGCGAGACCGCCGACCTCGCTCGGCTGGCCGGCGAGCAGGAGCAGGCGTTGCGTCAGCTGGTGCAGCGGCACGCGACGCCCCCGAGCCCGGGGACGGCGGGGAGCGCGACCTGGTGGCTGCTCTCGAGCCGGTGCGGGCCGCGGCCAGCCCACGGGTGCGGCTGATCGGCCCGGGCGGGCCGGTGCTGCTGCCGGCTCCCGTCGTCGACGAGCTGGTCGCGCTGACGGAGGCCTGCGTGAGCAACGTGCGGCACCACGTCGGCACCGAGGCGACGGCCTGGGTGCTGGTCGAAGAGCTCGGGGACACCGTGGTGCTCACGGTGCGCGACGACGGCCCGGGCATCGCGCCCGGCCGCCTCGAGGACGCCGAGGCCCAGGGCCGGCTCGGGGTCGCCCAGTCGATTCGTGGCCGGGTCGAGGACCTCGGCGGCACCGTGACGCTGACGACCGGACCGGGAGCCGGCACCGAGTGGGAGGTCAGCGTGCCGCGGACCCCGCCCGCCGTACGCTGAGCCGCGTGAGCATCCACCACGAGCACCCGTTCGCGGACGCCGCACCCGACCGCGACCCGGTGCGGCGCCTCCGGGGCAGGCTGGGCGGCGCGGTCACGCTCTGGGCGACCGGCGAGGGCGACGCACGCGTGGGCCTGACGATGTCGTCGGTGATGGTGGCCGGCGGCGAGCACGGCAGCGTCCTCGGCCTGGTCGACCCCGACTCCGACCTCGGCCTGGCCCTCGTGCCCGGTGAGCGGTTCACGGTCACCGTGCTCAGCTGGCGCGAACGTCGCGTGGCGGACGCGTTCTCCGGCACGGAACCGGCCCCGGGGGGGCCCTTCCGCCAGACCGACTGGGACGCCACCGAGTTCGGCCCCGTGCCCCTGGGCGCTGCCGCCTGGGCCGGCGCTGTCGTCATGTCGGTGCGCCCCGTGGGGTGGTCCCTGCTCGTCGAGGCCGCCCTCACCACGGTGGTGCTGCGCGAGGACCCCGCTGCCGACGGCGGCGACGCGGACCCCCTGCTGCACCTGCGGGGCCGCTACCGGAGGCCGGCGCCGCTGGCCGGCGGCGCAGGCGTGCCCGGGGCCGGCGGGTGAGCGACCGATGAGCGCCGAGGAGGCCCCGCCGCGCACGGTGATGGTCGTCGACGACCACCCGATGTGGCGCGACAACGTGGCCCGCGACCTTCGCGACGCCGGGTGGTCGGTGGTCGCCACCGCCGACGGGGCGGGAGGCGCTGGCGCGGTCGGCCGCGACGCCCGACGTGGTCGTCCTCGACCTCCAGATCCCCGCGCCGAGCGGCGTGGAGGTCACCGCCGAGGTGCTGCGGCGCGACCCGGGTGCCCGCGTGCTCGTGCTCTCGGCCTCCGGCGAGCAGGACGACGTGCTCGCGGCGGTCAAGGCCGGCGCGACCGGCTACGTGGTCAAGTCCGCCTCGCGCGACGAGCTGCTGGAGGCCGCCGACCGGGTGGCCTCGGGCCAGACGGTCTTCACCGCGGGCCTGGCCGGGCTGGTGCTGGGGGAGTTCCGCCGCATCTCGCAGGGGAGCGACGACGTCGAGGACGTCGCCGCCCCGCGGCTCACCGACCGCGAGACCGAGGTGCTGCGGCTGGTGGCCAAGGGGCTGACCTCGCGGCAGATCGCCGAGCGGCTCGTGATCAGCCACCGCACCGTGCAGAACCACGTGCAGAACACCCTCGACAAGCTCCAGCTGCACAACCGCGTCCAGCTGACCCGCTACGCCCTCGAGCAGGGGTACGACGACGACGAGCCCGACCCGCGGAGGGGCCGGCGTGACGCAGGCCGAGGCGCAGCCCCGCCCAGCCGGCCGACGCGAGGCCGTGGCCCTGCGCGACCTCGAGCGGGAGGCGAACCTCGTCGCCCTGCACCACGTCTTCCCCCCGGAGCGGCACTGCTTCCCCGACGCCGACGTGCTGGCCCGCTGGGAGCGGCTGGTCGACGCCGCCGAGGTCACGGTGACGGTGTGCGACGACCCCGACGGGGCCGGCCTCGTCGGCCTGGTGGCCTACGACGACGACCGGGTGCGGCACCTGGTCGTGCGCCCCGACCACTGGGGGTCGGGTCTCGGTGAGCGGCTGCTGCGCAACACCGAGGAGGCCCTCGCCGCGCAGGGTCGGCGCGAGGTGCGGCTCACCTGCCTGCAGCTCAACGCGCGCGCCCGACGGTTCTACGAGCGCCTCGGCTGGCACCTGGTCGGCCCCACCGGCCGGGCGGAGTGGCCGCCGTACCCCGTGGAGCTCGAGTACGTCCGGACGCTGCCGTGAGCGACCCCGACGACCCCGAGCCCGACGAGCTCGCGGACCTGGTCGAGCCGCTGCTCGAGGTCGCCGAGCGGCTGTACGCCGGTCTGCCCGGCGACTTCATGGTCGGGCGCGACGCTGCGGTGCGCGAGCACCGGGGCGACAAGGTGCTGGTCGCGCGGATCAAGCAGCTGCGCCGACCGGTGGCCGCGGCCTGGCTGCTCAACGTGCTGACCCGCTACGAGTCCGACCAGCTGACCCAGGTGCTCGACCTGGGCGAGGCCCTGCGCACCGCCCAGGACCAGCTCGTCGGAGAGGACCTGCGCGCCCTGACCCGGCAACGACGTCAGCTGACCGCCGCGGTCGCCTCGTCCGCCCGCGGTCTCGCGGTGCGTCTGGGTCACCCGGTCAGCGGCGGGGTGGCCGACCAGGTGGAGGCGGCGCTCACCGCGGCGATGACCGACGAGGGGTGCGCGACGGCGCTGCGCTCGGGGCTGCTGGTCGCGGTGCCGTGGTCCGACGGGCTGAGCGGCAGCGACCCCGCCGAGGTCGTGGCCGTGCCCGAGGCGGTCGGTCGCCTAGCGCCGTCGATGCCCGCGCCGCGCACCGCCCTGCGGTCGGTCGAGACCGGTCACGACGCCCGGCGCGAGGCGGCCGAGCAGGCGGTCGAGGAGGCCGCGGAGCGGCTGGCGGAGACCGAGGAGGAGGTCACGTCGGCCGAGGCCGACCGCGACCACGTCGGCGCCCGGAGCCTGCAGGCGGCCTCCGAGGCCGACGAGCTGCGGCGTCGGCTGGAGGACCTCGACGACGAGGCGGCGCGTCTGGCCGAGGAGCTCGAGGAGCTCGACGACCGGCTGGCCTCCGCCCGTCTGGAGCACGAGGCCGCGCGCACGGCGTACGCCGACGCGCAGCGGGAGCTGGACGGCGGACCGGACGGGCCCGGACCGGCCGACTGCAGGGCGTGCGCGACGACGCGCGGGGTGACTAGGGTGGCCTGGATCGTTCCAACGAGCGCCGTACGCCGGCGGGCAAGGGAGGAGCGCGGATGCGCGTCGGAGTGCTGACCGGTGGGGGTGACTGTCCCGGGCTGAACGCCGTGATCCGTGCGGTCGTCCGCAAGGGTGTCAAGGAGTACGGCTTCGAGTTCGTCGGCTTCCGGGACGGCTGGCGAGGCCCGCTCGAGGGGGTCACCGTCGAGCTCGGCGTGGAGCAGACGCGGGGGATCCTCCCGCGCGGCGGCACCGTCCTGGGCTCCTCGCGCACCAACCCGTTCAGCGTGGACAACGGTGTCGAGCGGATCAAGGACAACCTCGCCGAGGCCGGCGTCGACGCCCTCGTCGCGATCGGCGGCGAGGACACCCTCGGTGTCGCGACCAAGCTCGCCGACCTGGGCGTCCGGGTCGTCGGCGTGCCGAAGACCATCGACAACGACCTCTCCGGCACCGACTTCACCTTCGGCTTCGACACGGCCGTCAACATCGCCACCGAGGCCATCGACCGGCTGCACACCACCGCGGAGTCGCACCACCGCGTGCTCGTGGTCGAGGTGATGGGTCGGCACGCCGGCTGGATCGCGCTGCACGCGGGGATCGCCGGGGGTGCGAACGTCGTGCTCATCCCCGAGCAGCCGTTCGACATCGACGATGTCTGCGCCCACGTCGAGGCGCGGTTCGAGACCGACTACTCGCCGATCATCGTGGTCTCCGAGGGGGCCGTGCCGGTCGAGGGCGGGGACATGACGCTGACCTCGGGCGAGAAGGACGAGTTCGGCCACGTCCGGCTCGGTGGGGTGGGCGACCGGTTGGCCCGCGAGATCGAGGACCGCACCGGCAAGGAGGCCCGCGCCGTCGTGCTCGGCCACGTGCAGCGCGGCGGCACGCCGACCGCCTTCGACCGGTGGCTGGCGACCCGCTTCGGCCTGCACGCGATCACCGCGGTCGCCGACGAGGACTACGGCACGATGATGGCGCTGCAGGGCGCCGACATCGTCCGGGTGCCGCTCGTCGAGGGCACCGGCGAGCTCAAGCTGGTCAGCGCCGAGGAGTACGCCGAGGCGCGGGTGTTCTTCGACTGAGCGGGCGGCGCCCGGTACGGTAGGGGTCGAGGGGAGTACTTCCTCGACGTGACCCGGTCAGTACGACGCCCCCTGGCGTCTCGGGCACGTGCCGAGTCCGGACGGTGCAACCGCCCGGCGGGTGAAGGAGACCTCAGGCCGACGCACGCGTCCTGAGGAGATCTCTGCCCATGGCATCGTCCCTGCCTTCCCTCCCGAACCCCGGGCACTCCCTGCTCGCCGCCGAGTCCGGCGGCGGATCAGGCGCCCTCGGCGAGAGCATCGGCACCCCCCTGCTGTGGGGTGGCCTGATCGTCGGCGTCCTCGCCCTGCTCGTGCTCGACTTCGTGGTCACCCGCAAGCCGCACGAGGTGTCGATGCGCGAGGCGGTCGGCTGGTCGGTCTTCTACGTCGCGCTCCCGCTCGCCTTCGGGGTCTACGTCTGGGCCGACTTCGGCTCCCAGATCGGGCTGGAGTACCTCACCGGCTACCTCGTCGAGAAGTCCCTGAGCGTCGACAACCTGTTCGTCTTCATCCTGCTGCTGGGCGCGTTCCAGGTGCCCCGGGAGCTCCAGCAGCGGGTGCTGCTCTACGGCATCGTCGGGGCGCTGATCCTGCGTGCGGTCTTCATCGCCCTCGGCACCGCGGCCCTGCAGGCCTTCGACTGGACCTTCCTGGTCTTCGGGCTCGTCCTCGTCGTCACGGCCGTCAAGGTGCTGCGCGACGCGATGTCGGACGAGGAGGAGGAGGTCGACGTCGACTCGATGCGGGTCGTGCGCGCCGTACGCCGGGTGGTGCCGGTGACCGCGGACTACGACGGCCCGCGGCTGCTCGGCCGCGTCGACGGGCGCCGTGCCCTCACGCCGTTCGCGCTGGTCGCCGTCGTCGTGCTCGCGACCGACGTGGTCTTCGCGATCGACTCCGTGCCGGCCGTCTTCGGCATCACCGGCGACCCGTTCCTGGTGTTCGCGACCAACGCCTTCGCCCTGCTCGGGCTGCGCGCGCTCTACTTCGTGCTCGAGGGGGCGCTGAGCAAGCTCGTGCACCTCGGCTACGGCCTCGCCGCGATCCTCGCCTTCATCGGCGTCAAGCTCGCGCTGCACTGGGGGCACCTGCAGTCCGACGCGGTGCCGGAGATCCCGACGCTCTGGTCGCTCGTGGTGGTCGTCGGCATCCTCGTCGTCGTCACCGTCACCAGCCTGGTCGCCACCCGCGGTGACGCGGACGCGGGCGACGAGGGCGCGGACGTGACCGCCGGGTCCGCCGACCACGACGGCTGACCGGGCTCACTCGACCGGCAGCCCGGCGTCCTTCCAGGCCCGGAAGCCGCCGACGAGGTCGGTCGCGCGGTGCACGCCGAGGTCCTGCAGGGTCGCGGCGGCGAGGCTGGAGGAGTAGCCCTCGTTGCAGACCAGCACCACGTGGGCGTCGTGGTCGGCCTGGGGCAGGGCGGCGTCGCTGGCCGGGTCGAGCCGCCACTCCAGCGTCGTGCGCTCCACGACCAGGGCGCCCGGGATGCTGCCCTCGCTGGTGCGGTCCGCCTCGGGTCGGGTGTCGACGACCAGGGCACCCCGCCCCTGCGCCGCGAGCGCCTGCTGCGGCTCCAGCCGCTCCAGCCGGGCGCGCGCCGCGCCCAGCAGGTCGTCCACGGTGCGGGCGGGGTGGTGGGTCGAGCCGGGCATGCGGGATCCTCCGAGCGTAGGGTGCCGCCAGCCTGCCAGCGCCCGCCAACCTCTGGACGGGCCACCGCCCGCCCGGGTCCCGTCTCCTGTCTCCACCGCCGGTCCGGCGACCCGCGGCGGTGTCGGTGCGGACGCCTAGGGTCGGGGCCATGCCCGCTCCCGTCGCCACGCCCGTCGTCACGCCCGTCGCCACGCCCGCCGCCCTCAGCCCCGCCCGTGCCGAGGTCGCCGCCCGGGTGATCGAGGCGATGGCCGGGCCGGGCGCCTCGCTGCGGGACGACCAGTCCACCGCGGTCGCCGCCCTGGCCGAGTCGGGGTCCCGGGTGCTCGTCGTGCAGGCCACCGGCTGGGGCAAGTCCGCGGTCTACTGGGCCGCTACCGCCGTACGCCGCTCGGAGGGCGCCGGCCCGACCCTGGTGGTCTCCCCGCTGCTGTCGCTGATGCGCGACCAGGTCGCCGCGGCGGCCCGCGCCGGGCTGCGCGCCGCGACGCTGAACTCCGGCAACATCGAGGAGTGGGACGCCGTCGAGGCCGACCTGCGCTCCGGCGAGCTCGACGTCCTGCTGGTCTCGCCCGAGCGGCTGGCCAACCCCAGCTTCGGGCGGCGCGTGCTCGACGGGATCGCCGGCCGGCTGGGTCTGCTCGTGATCGACGAGGCGCACGCCGTCTCCGACTGGGGCCACGACTTCCGTCCCGACTACCGCCGCGTCTCCACCGTGCTGCAGCGGCTCGACCCCACGACGCCCGTGCTCGCGACGACGGCGACGGCCAACTCCCGGGTGACCGTCGACGTCGCGGCCCAGCTGGGCGAGGCCACCCTGGTGCTGCGCGGGCCCCTGGCCCGCGCCAGCCTCGAGCTGGCGGTCGTCGACAGTCTGTCCCCGCTCGAGCGCTACGCCTGGGTGGTCGACCACCTGCCGCGGCTGCCCGGGGCCGGCATCATCTACGCGCTCACCGTCGCCGACGCCGAGCGGCTGGCGGGCGTGCTCGCGGAGGTGCACGGCGCCGAGCACAAGGTCGCCGCCTACACCGGCGGCCTCACCGCCGACCGGCGCGCCCAGCTCGAGGACGCCCTGCGCGACAACCGGCTCAAGGCGCTGGTGGCGACCTCGGCCCTGGGCATGGGCTACGACAAGCCCGACCTCGGCTTCGTGGTCCACCTCGGCTCGCCGCCCTCGCCGGTGTCCTACTACCAGCAGGTCGGCCGCGCCGGTCGTGCGATCGACCACGCCCAGGCCGTGCTGCTGCCCTCCCCGGCCGACACCGGCGTGTGGGACTACTTCGCCACCGCCAGCATTCCCAAGGCCGACGAGGTGCAGAGGGTGCTGGCCCTGCTCGACCTGCCCGACGGCGAGCCGATGAGCGTGCCGGCGATCGAGGCGCAGAGCGGGGTGCGTCGCACCCGCGCCGAGCTGCTGCTCAAGCAGCTCGCGGTCGAGGAGGTCACCGAGCGGCTGCCGGGGGGCTGGGTGCGCACCGGCGCCGACTGGAGCTACGACACCGAGCACTACGACGGGGTGCTCGCCGTGCGCCGGCGCGAGGCCGACCTGATGCGCGAGTACGTCCGCGGGGGCCGGTGCCTGATGCAGCTGCTGCAGGAGTCCCTCGACGACCCCGAGGCCACGCCCTGCGGCCGATGCTCGGCCTGCCGCGGCGTGCTGCCCGAGCCGCTCCGGGCCGCCCCGGAGCCGGACACGGTCGCCCGGGTGACCGGGCTGCTCCGTGGCGAGGTGCACGACGTCGACCCGCGCAAGATGTGGCCGGGCGGGGTCTTCGGCAGCCGCGGCAAGATCCCCCCGGGCGAGTTGGTCGAGGTCGGCCGCGCGCTGGTCTTCGGCGACGCCCCCGAGTGGCGGGCCGTGCTCGACCGCGCCTACGCCCAGGACGCGCCGGCCCCGGCCGAGGTGCGCGAGGCCACGGTGCGGCTGATGGCCGGCTGGCGCTCCCGCTGGACCGAGCGGCCCGAGGTCGTGGTCGACCTGGCCGCGGCGGGGTTGCCGCAGTTCGTCGGGTCGGTCGCCGAGCACGTCGCCGAGGTCGGGCGGCTCGGCCGTGGCCACCTCGAGGTCACCCGACCGGTGCGCGACTCCCGGGAGTGGGGCTCGGCGGAGGAGGCCGCCCACTGGCACGCCATGCTCGGGCCGGAGGCGGCGCCCGAGGTGGTCGCCCAGGTGCAGGGCCGCACGGTGCTGCTGGTGGTCGACGCGACGTCGTCGCTGTGGCCGGTGACCGTGGCCGGGGCGGTGCTGCGGCGTTCGGGCGCCGGCCGGGTGCTCCCGCTGGTCGTGCACCGTCGGCCCTGAGGTCCGGACCGTGGGCGCCGGGCTGTGACCGGGGGCGCCGCGGCGCGCCGTACCCTGGATCGGTGAGCACCACCATCCCCGACCTCGCGCACCTGCACTCCCTCGGAGCAGCCCAACAGCCGGTCTACCCCGACCGCACCGCCGTCGACGCCGCCTCGGCCAAGCTGCGCAGCATGCCGCCGCTGGTCTTCGCCGGCGAGTGCGACGACCTGACCGCCAAGCTGGCCGCGGTCTCGCGCGGCGAGGCGTTCCTGCTGCAGGGCGGCGACTGCGCCGAGACCTTCGCCGGCGTCACGGCCGACAACGTGCGCAACAAGCTGCGGGTGCTGCTGCAGATGGCGGTCGTGCTGACGTACGCCGCGAGCGTCCCGGTGGTCAAGGTCGGACGCCTGGCCGGCCAGTACGCCAAGCCGCGCTCCAGCAACGACGAGACCCGCGGTGGCAGCACGCTGCCGGCGTACCGCGGCGACGCCGTCAACGGCTTCGAGTTCACTCCCGAGTCGCGCGTGCCCGACCCGCAGCGGCTCGTCGACGTCTACCACTCCTCGGCTGCCACGCTGAACCTGGTGCGCGCCTTCGTCACCGGCGGCTACGCCGACCTGCGCCAGGTGCACACCTGGAACACCGACTTCGTGCGCGACTCGCCCTTCGGCGCCCGCTACGAGAAGGTCGCCGGCGAGATCGAGCGAGCGCTCACCTTCATGCAGGCCATCGGCGCCGACCCCGACGAGTTCCACCGGGTCGACTTCCACTCCAGCCACGAGGCGCTGGTGCTGGAGTACGAGCACGCGATGACCCGCATCGACTCGCGCACCCTGGCGCCGTACGACGTCTCCGCGCACTTCCTCTGGATCGGCGAGCGCACCCGCCAGCTCGACGGCGCGCACGTCGAGCTGCTGAGCCGGGTCCGCAACCCGATCGGGGTCAAGCTCGGCCCGACCACCAGCCCCGACGACGCGTTGGCGCTGGCCGGCAAGCTCAACCCCGACAACACCCCGGGCCGGCTGACGTTCATCACCCGGTTCGGTGCCGGCAAGATCCGTGACCTGCTCCCGCCGGTCGTGGAGAAGGTGCAGGCCGCCGGTCTCGAGGTCGCCTGGATCACCGACCCGATGCACGGCAACACCTTCGAGGCGTCCTCGGGCTACAAGACCCGGTCCTTCGACGACGTCCTCGACGAGGTGCAGGGCTTCTTCGACGTGCACCGCCGCATCGGCACCTGGCCCGGCGGCCTGCACGTCGAGCTCACCGGCGACGACGTCACCGAGTGCGTCGGCGGGGCCGAGAAGCTCGACGAGGCGATGCTGTCGAACCGCTACGAGTCGGTGTGCGACCCGCGGCTGAACCGGGTGCAGTCGCTGGAGATGGCCTTCCTCGTCGCCGAGATGCTGCGCCAGGCCTGACCAGGGCGCGGCGACCTCAGTCGTCAGGTCCGCTCGGCGCGCCGCCGGTGCCGGCGGGTGATAGGCAGGGCACGTGACCGACACGAGCCCGGACAGCCCGCCCACCTCCTTCCACGACCTCGACGCCTACGTCGCGCTGCCGCGCGGCTCGGGCCTCCTGCTGTCGCCGGACGGCACCCGTCTGGTCACCTCGGTGGCGACGCTCGACCCCACCTCGACGTCGTACGTCTCGGCCCTCTGGGAGGTCGACCCGACGGGCGGGCGTCCCGCCCGGCGCCTGACCCGCAGCGCGAAGGGTGAGGCCGGGGCGGCGTTCCTGCCGGACGGGTCGCTGCTGTTCGTCAGCGGTCGGTCCGACCCGGCCACCAAGGACGACGACGACAAGCCGGTGCTCTGGCTGCTCCCCGCCGGCGGGGGCGAGGCCCGCGTGGTCGCCCGCCGGCCCGGGGGGATCGGCGGCGTGCGGGTGGCCGACGACGGCTCGGTGCTGGTCTCCTCGGCCACCTTCCCGGGCTCCACCGACCTCGGGTCCGAGGAGCGGGTGCGCAAGGAGCGCACCGACAAGTCGGTCTCCGCGATCCTGCACCACCGCGCCCCGGTGCGCTTCTGGGACCACGACCTCGGCCCGGACGCACCGCGCCTGTTCCTCGGCCGGGTGCGCCCCGACGCCGAGGAGGTCGTGGAGCTGCACGACCTGACACCCGAGCCCGGGCGGGCGCTCGAGGAGGCGGAGTACGACCTCAGCCCGGACGGGTCGCTGGCCGCGACGAGCTGGGCGGTCACCGAGCGCGGGGGACGGCGAGGCACCCTGGTGCTCGTCGACACCGCGACGGGGGAGCGCCGCACCCTGGCCGAGGACCCCGAGCGCGAGTACGGCCGGCCCCGGTTCAGCCCGGACGGTCGCCAGGTCGCCTTCATCGAGGGGATGCGTGCGCAACCCCACGAGCCCGGTGACGTGCACCTCGTGGTCGCCCCGGTCGACGGCAGCGCACCGCCCCGGCGGCTGACCGACGGCTGGGACCACTGGCCCTCGGGCCCGCACCGGTGGACCCCGGACGGGCACGCGCTCGTCGTCGTCGCCGACGAGGACGGCCGCGCCCCGGTCTTCCGGATCCGGGTGGACGACGGCGCCGTCACCCGGCTGACCGCCGACGCCGCCGCGTTCTCCGACGTCCAGGTCGCCCCCGACGGTCGCACCGTCTACGCGATGCGCCGCGTCGTACGCCGAGCCGGACCGGCCCGTGCGCCTGGACGCCGACGACCGCGGACCAGCAGCCGACCCCGTTGCGGGGCCCGGTCGACGACGTGGCGCTCCCCGGCCGGCTCGAGGAGGTCGAGACGACCGCCGACGACGGCACCCGCGTGAGGGCCTGGCTGGCCCTGCCCGACGGCGCGTCGGCCGAGCCGGCCCGCGCCGCTCCTGCTGTGGATCCACGGCGGGCCGCTGGGGTCCTGGAACGCTGGTCGTGGCGGTGGAACCCCTGGCTGGCCGTCGCCCAGGGCTACGCCGTGCTGCTGCCGGACCCGGCGCTGTCGACCGGCTACGGGCGCGACTTCATCCGACGCGGCTGGGGGGCGTGGGGCGGGGCGCCGTACACCGACCTGATGGCGGTCACCGACGCCGTCGAGCAGCGGGAGGACGTCGACGAGGGTCGCACTGCAGCGCTGGGCGGCTCGTTCGGCGGCTACATGGCCAACTGGGTCGCCGGGCACACCGACCGCTTCGACGCGATCGTCACCCACGCCAGCCTGTGGGCGCTGGACCAGTTCGGCCCGACCACCGACGCGCCGTGGTTCTGGCGGCGCGAGATGACCGAGGAGATGGCGCTCGAGAACTCGCCGCACCGGCACGTCGACGCCATCGTCACGCCGATGCTGGTGATCCACGGCGACAAGGACTACCGCGTGCCGATCGGCGAGGGCCTGCGCCTCTTCGCCGAGCTCGCGGTCCGGGCCGAGGCGGAGGACGGCGAGATGCCGCACAAGTTCCTCTACTTCCCGGACGAGAACCACTGGATCCTCACGCCCCAGCACGCGAAGGTCTGGTACTCCACGGTGCTGGCCTTCCTCGACCACCACGTGCGGGGTCAGGTGTGGCGGACGCCGGACCTGCTGGCATGAGCGTTCGGCGGCAGCAGCCGACCGACGGGGCGCGTCGCCCGGTGCCGCGGTCGAGACCGTCGGTACGGGGCTTATCGTGACGGCGTGAGCGACCCGGACGTGAGCGTGGACCGGCCGGTGGGGGCCTCGGACCCGCTGGTCGGCCTCGAGGTGCTCGGGTGCCGGCTGCTCGCGGTGGTGGGGTCCGGCGCCGTCGGCACCGTCTACCGGGCGCGCCAGCTGCGGGTGCACCGCGACGTCGCGGTCAAGCTCGTGCCGGTGGTGGACACGGTGCCGGGCACGGCCGAGCGGTTCTCCCGCGAGGTGCGCGCGATCGCCGCCCTGGACCACCCCCACGTCGTCCCCGTGTACGACGCCGGCGAGGAGGACGGGCTGCTCGTGCTCGTGATGAAGCTGGTCGGCGGCACCGACCTGCGCGGCCTCGTCGACGAGCACGGTGCCCTGCCCCCGGCGCAGGCGGTGGCGCTGGTCGCCCAGGTAGCCGACGCCCTCGACTCCGCGCACGCGGCCGGTCTGGTGCACCGCGACGTGAAGCCGAGCAACGTGCTGGTGGGACCCTCCTCGGGGGGTGGTGGCCCGACGGGCGGGTTGCACGCCTACCTCGCCGACTTCGGGCTGGCCCGCTCGGAGCTGGTCGACGAGACCGTGACCGGCACCGACCACTGGGTGGGCACCCCGGCGTACGCCTCGCCGGAGCAGCGCGCGGGAGGCACGGCCGGGCCCGCCTCGGACCGCTACGCCCTCGCCGGCGTCCTCGCCTTCCTGCTGACCGGCGCGCACCCCGGGGCCGAGGTCGAGGTCGGGCCCGACGTCGAGCCCGTGCTCGAGGTCGCCCGGCGCGGACTGGCCCCACGCGCCGGGGACCGGTGCGCCACCGCCGCCGAGCTCGCCGAGCAGGCCCGGCGCGCCCTGTCCGCCGTCGACCCCGAGGCCACCGCCGCCGGGATCCCGGTCGCCGCCCGCCTCCCCGACGACGTCGGCCTGGCCGGGATCGGCCTCGCCTCCGGTGGCAGCAGGCCCACGACGCCCACGACGCCCACGACGCCCACCACGGCCGCGGCGACCGCGATGGCCGGGCCCGGCTCGACCACGACGGGTCGGCGAGGCGTCGGCGTCGCGGGCCTGCTGGTCGTGCTGCTCTCGGTCGCGCTGGTCGTCGCGCTCGCGGTCGTGGCCGCACGGGCCCTGCTGGCTGACGACCGGGACCTGGCGGCACCCGCAGCGAGTCCCAGCGCACCCGCGCCCGCCGCCGCGACACCGACCCCCAGCGAGTCCGCGCCGGCCGACGGCGAGTGGCCCGCGCTCTCCCGCGGGGACTCCGGGGCCGACGTGAGTGCCGCCCAGCTGCTCCTCGGCGCCCGCGGCCAGGACGTCGAGGTGACCGGCAGCTACGACGCCGCCACCGCGCGCAGCGTGCGCCAGGTGACCTCGGCGCGCGGTGTGCCCACGACCGACGGCCTGGACGACTCCTCGTGGCCCGTGCTGCTGGTCACGGTCAGGCGCGGCCTGCGCGGGCCGGCGGTCGAGGGGGCGCAGCAGCTGCTCGTCGAGGCGGGGCTGCCCGTCACCGTGGACGGCGTCTTCGGCGAGGAGACCGAGCAGGCGGTCGTCGACTTCCAGCGGCAGCGCTCCCTGGTCGTCGACGGTGTCGTCGGCCCCCACACCTGGAACGAGCTGCTCGATGCCGCCCAGTGACCCCCCGTCCCCACCCCCGACCCCACTCACGCCGCGCGAGGGCGCCGAGGTGCTGGCCGCCGTACGCCGGGCCGTGCCGTTCCTGCAGCTGCGAGACAACGACGGCGACCTGGTGCTGCGCACGCTCGCCGGGTCCGGCTCGATGACCCTCGGTCGGGAGGGCGACGTGCGGGTCGGGTGGGACGACAAGGTCTCGCGGGTGCACGCGGAGCTGGTCCCGCTCGGCCCCGAGTGGACGATCGTCGACGACGGGCTGTCCCGCAACGGCACCTTCGTCAACGGCGAGCGCATCACCCGTCGGCGCCGCCTGCGCGACGGGGACAGCGTGCGCGTCGGCGACACCGTGCTCGTCTTCCGCGCCCCCGACGTGGGGGAGGACCAGACTCAGGTCGACCGGTCGGGCGAGAAGCTCGCCGCCTCGGTGACGCCGGCCCAGCGAGGTGTCCTGCAGGCCCTGTGCCGGCCCGTCGACCCGGTGCGCGACGTGCCGCCGGCGACCAACGAGGAGATCGCCGAGGCGCTGTTCCTCAGCGTCGACGCGGTCAAGGCGCACCTGCGTCAGCTCTACGCCCGCTTCGACCTCGTCGAGCTGCCCCCGCACCAGAAGCGCACGAGGCTGGCCCGGGAGGCGCTGCGGCGCGGGCTGGTGCGCGCCGGGGGCGAGGACTGACCCACCGCCCCGCCGCCTAGGCTCGGTCACCATGATCGACCTGCGCTCGGACACCGTGACCGCCCCCACCCCGGAGATGCGCCGGGCGATGGCCGAGGCCGAGGTCGGCGACGACGTGTACGGCGAGGACCCCACGGTCCGGGCGCTCGAGGAGCGGGTCGCCGGACTCTTCGGGCACGAGGCGGCACTGTTCACCCCCACCGGCTCGATGGCCAACGTGCTCGCCCTGCGCACCGTCGTCGGGGTCGGCCAGGAGGTGCTCTGCGAGTCGTCGGCGCACGTCGCGCGAGCCGAGCTCGGCGCGCACGCGGCGTACACGGGGCTGACCATGCGCACCTGGACCCACCCCCGTGGGCTGCTCGACCTGCCCGCCGTCGAGGCGATGTTCGCCCCCGACATGGGGCCGTTCTTCGTGCCGACCGCCGCGGTGGCCGTCGAGAACACGCACAACTTCGCCGGCGGCACGGTCGCGCCGGTCGAGGACCTGCAAGCGCTGCGGGCCTTCGCCGACGAGCGCGGCGTCGCGGTGCACCTCGACGGCGCGCGGATCTGGAACGCCCACGTCGCCACCGGCACCCCGCTGGCGGCGTACGGCGCGTGCGTCGACGTGCTCGCCGTGTGCCTCTCCAAGGGCCTCGGTGCCCCGGTGGGCTCCCTCGTGGTCGGCTCGCACGCCGGCATCGAGGAGTCGCGGGTCTGGCGCAAGCGGATGGGCGGGGGCATGCGGCAGGTGGGCGTGCTGGCCGCGGCCGGCCTGCACGCCCTCGACCACCACGTGGAGCGGCTGGCCGAGGACCACGAGCACGCGTCGCTGCTGGCCGAGGCCTGCGGCGTCGACCCCCGCTCGGTCGACACCAACATCGTCGCCGTCCCCCACGCGGACGCCGCCGCGGTGGTGCGGGCCGCGGCGGAGCACGACGTACGGATCAGCGCGGTGGGGCCCCGCACGGTGCGGCTGGTCACCCACCTCGGGGTGGACCGGGCACAGGTGGCGCGGGCCGCCGAGGTGATGGCCCGGGTGCTCGCCGCCTGAGGCGACACCCGGGTGTCGGGCCGGCACACCCCGGGGTGGGGGACGGCCCCCGGCGTGGACTGGGAGCCGGGCCCGGGGGGCGAGACGGTGGGAGCGTCCCCGAGCGACGGGGCCCACTGCGAGAGGAACTCCGATGAGGACCCACCCCCGCGCCACCGCCGTCCTGTCCGCCGCCGTGCTCGCCGCCGGGCTCGGTGCGGTCGCCGCCGCCGGCCCGTCCACGGCGGCTGGGAGGAGCGCCCCGCACGGCAAGGTGGTCGCCGGCCCCCACGGCGTCGAGCTGCGCGTCGACGGACAGCGGACCTTCGTCACCCGCCGCCGGTCCTCGGCGGGTCACAGCGTCGGCCGGTTCGTCGCCTTCCAGCTCACCGGCCCCGGCACCCCCGTCAAGGTCTGGGCGAGGGACGGCACCGTGCGCCGGCTCGCCACGCCCCGTGGCGTCGAGCTCCGGTCCCTGGTGGGTGCCGGGAGGGTGGACGGCCGTCCCGTGGCGCTGGTCGCCGAGACCCGGAACGCCTCCGACCCGCAGCGCAGCAGCGACGCCCTGGTCGCGGTCGACCTCGTCGACGGCGACCGCACCCGCTATGCCCGGCAGGGCGGTGCCTTCGAGTCCGGGTACACCCAGGCGCACGTGCTGCCCGGCGGTGACGTGGTCGCGCTCCGGTTCGACGCGATCGCCTGGGCCCTGCACCGGCTGCGGCCCGGTGGCCGCACGCCGGTGTGGCGGACGACCGTGGCCTACGACCGCGCCGTGAGCCTCGCGGCGGTCGGCCGGCGGCTGACCGTCGTCGAGTCGACGTACCGGGGCGACGGCTGGGTCTACCAGCTCGAGCGCTTCCGGCCCGGCAACGGCGAGCGGGCCTCGGTGCGCCGGTTCCGCAGCCCCGACACGCACGAGGCCGCGAGCTGCACCGACTGGTTCGCCCCGCGCACGCTCTCCTGCACCAGCGAGCACCAGTCGCTGGCGGTGCGGGCGCTCGGGGCGCGCACGGGGGAGACCCGGGCCGTGCACCACGCCGGGTTCGGTGCCGTGGCTGTGGCCGCGGGGTCCCGCTGACCGTGGGCTCCGACCCGCCCGGGCCGTCCGTCGCAGGTACCGGCGGCCCGGCACCCCGGGACAGCGGTTCATCACCTCGGGAGGAGGTGGGCCGGTCCCGGCCCCCAGCAGACTGGTCACGAGACCCAGGAGGACCGATGAGCTCGATCACCGCTGCGCACCACCCGGGCCGGGCCGGGCACCACCTCGTCGGCGCCACTGCCCTGACCGCGGCCCGGGTGCTCGGGCTGCCGCGTGGGGTCGACGCGGTCAGTCGCGTGTGGCGGCTCGAGGCGCTGGGGGAGGGGCACGCCGTACGGCTGTCGCTGCGAGGTCATCGGGGTCTCGTGCGCGGCACCGTGGCCACCACCCGGCCCGACGGCAGCACCGAGGAGCTGGCCGTGCTGGCGGTGCGCAAGCCGAGGGGCGTGCTGGTGATCCACCGCGGACCGTCCACCGGCGGCCACCGCACCGGGGTGGTGCTCTTCGTGCTCTCCGGGCCGGGCGACCGGCTGGCCGCCGCGCCGGTGGGCTGGCGCGAGCGGGGCCTGCCCTCCCGCCCCACCTTCGTCGCCGACCCGCCCCACCCCACCTGACCCCGAGGGGGCACTCCCTTCCCGCCGAGGGGGCACTCCCTTCCCGCCGAGGGGGCACTCTCTTCCCGCCGAGGGGGCACTCTCTTCCCCCGAGAGGGCACTCTCTTCCCCCCGAGAGGGCACTCCGGACCCGAACCGGGTCCGCATGCGTCGTCCGGGCAGGGACTACCGCCCTCTCGTGGGGAGTTCAGTGCCCTCTCGTGGGGAACTAAGTGCCCTCTCGGCTCAGCGGAGGGATGTGAGGAGGTCGATCTGCGCGGGGTCGGTGTTCGAGTCGGGGGTCTCCAGGACGAAGGGCACGCCGTCGGTCGCTGCGTGCCCGAACAGTTCGGCAAACGCCTCCCGGCCGACGTGGCCCTCGCCGATGCGCTCGTGGCGGTCGCGCAGGGAGCCGCGCGGGTCCTTGGAGTCGTTGGCGTGCACGAGCACTAGCGGCACGTCGCCGCAGAGCTCGCGCAGCCGGTCGAGGGTGGCTGCCGCGCCGCCGGGCTCGTCCAGCGGGGCGCCGGCGGCGAAGACGTGGCAGGTGTCGAGGCAGATCCCCAACATCGGGTGGTGGTCCAGGGCCGCGAGGTACGCCGCCAGGCCCTCCACCCCGGCGCACAGCGACCGCCCCTGGCCGGCGGTGGGCTCGAGCAGCAGCCGGGGGACCCCCGGGACCTCGGCGGTCGCGGGGTCGCCCTGCGCGCCGAGAGCGTCGAGCACGGGCATCAGCCCCTCCCGCACCTGCAGCAGCGCAGAGTCGAAGCCCTCGTCCTCGACGCACGAGCCGGTGTGCACCACGACGCCCTCGGCGCCGATCCGGTGCGCACGGGCCAGGTTGTGCACGACGCAGTCCACCGACTTCTCGTACGTCGCAGCGGTCGGCGAGCCGAGGTTCACCAGGTACGGCGAGTGCACGAAGCTCCGTATGCCGGCCGCGACGCTCTGCTCGGCGTACGCCGCGTCGACCGCCGGGTCGCCGGCGGCCGGGGCCCAGCCGCGCGGGTTGCCGACGAAGACCTGCACCGCCTCGCAGCCGAGCTGGACGGCACGGCCGAGGGCGCCGCGCACCAGGTGCCCGCCCACCGGCACGTGCGCGCCGACCGGGTTGCGGACGGCGGGAGGGAGGTCGGCGCTCATGGTTCGAGCCTAGGAAGCCGGGCCACGTGCCGCGGGACCGGCCCTCAGACCAGGACCAGGGTGATCGTCGAGCCCTTCGGCACCAGGGTGCCTGCGCTCGGGTCGGTGTCGAGCACGTACTGCAGGCCCACGTAGACCGGGCTCTGCTCGGTGCGCACGGTGAAGCCGGCCCCCTCCAACGTCCGTCGTGCGGCGGCGACCCCGGCCCCCTTGACCGCGGGCACGGCCACCAGCTCGGGTCCCTTCGAGACGGTCAGCGTCACGGTGTCCCCCGCGACGAGCGTGCCGCCCGCCGGCGACTGGCTCACCACACGGCCCTCGGGCACCTGGTCGTCGAACGTCTCCTCCACCTCGGCCTGCAGGTCCAGGTCCACGACCTCGGCCTCGGCCCTGGCGCGGGCCAGGCCCGTCACGTCGGGTACGTCGATGGGCCGCGGCCCGCGGCTGACCACCAGGTCGACGGCGGCGTCGCGCCGCAGCTCGGTGCCGACCTCGGGGTCGGCCCGCACGACCGACCCGTCGGGCACGGTCGCGTTGAAGCGGGCGATGCTCTCGCCGAAGCCGAGCCGGCCGCTGCGCAGCGTGGCCTGCGCCTCGTCGAGCGGCTGGCCGACGACGTCGGGGACGGCGTGACGTTCGGGGCCGCGGGAGAGCACGACGGCCACGGTGCCGTCCGGGTCGATCCGGTCGTTGGCTCCCGGCGTCTGGCGCAGCACGCGTCCGGCGCGGACGGTCTCGGAGTAGGCGCGGTCCGAGACCCGCCACCCGAGCCCGGCGTCCTCCACGCGCTGCTGCGCCGGCCCGGCGGCCAGGGTGACGACGGCCGGGGTCGAGGCGAAGCGCCCGATGCCGAACCACCACGCGCCCACCCCGAGCAGCAGCGCGACCACGAGGGCCACCGGGAGCAACGCGCGGCGCCGGCGGGAGCGCGACGGCCCGGTCGGCGGGCGCCGGTCCGAGGTCGAGGTGCGCGCCAGGGTCGAGGTCGGCTCGGGTCGCGACGTCGTCCAGAGCTCGCCGGTGCCGGTCGGCGGCACCTGCCCCACGACCGGTCCGACCGCGGGGTCGGCCACGTCGCGGTCCCGGTCGTCGGACCCGTCGACCTCGGGGCCGAACCCGTCGTCGACGGTGCTGGTGACGGCCCGGGTGGGGGAGAGGTCGGCGGTCAGCTCGGGGTCGTCGGCCAGCCCCTGCTCGGCGGCGTGCCGCACCCGGCGCACCTGGTGCAGCAGCACGCCGGCGTCCGCGGCCCGGGCCGACGGGTCGCGGGCGGTGGCCCGGGCGACCAGCGCGTCGACGTACGGCGCGATGCCGGGCACCAGCGACGACGGCGGGGCGACGTCCTCGTGCACGTGCCGCCAGGCCACCTGGATCGGGCTCTCGCCCTGGTGCGGCTTGCGACCGGTGAGCAGCTCGAAGAGCAGCACGCCCACGGCGTACACGTCGGCCCGGGCGTCGCCGCGGCCCTCGGTGACCAGCTCGGGGGCGAGGTAGGAGACGGTGCCGATCAGGACGGCGCCGGTGGCGGTGTGCTGGGTCTCGCCCGAGATGGTGCGCGAGAGGCCGAAGTCCGCCACCTTGAGCTGGCCGTCGTCGGAGATGAGGACGTTCTCGGGCTTCACGTCGCGGTGCACCAGCCCCAGCCGGTGCGCGGCGGCCAGCGCGGAGAGCACGGGCTCGAGCAGCGCCAGGGCCCGCTGCGTCGACTGTCGGCCGTCGGTGCGCAGCAGGTCGCGCAAGGTGCGGCCCGGCACGTACTCCATGACCAGGAACAGCGTGCCCTGGTCCTCGCCCTGGTCGAAGACGGAGACCACGTTCGGGTGGGAGAGACGGGCCGCGGAGCGGGCCTCGCGCTGGAACCGGTCGGCGTACTCGGTGTCCTCGGCGAGGCCGGGGTGCATCACCTTGATCGCGACGGTGCGCTGCAGCCGCAGGTCGACGGCCTCGTAGACCGTCGCCATACCGCCCCGGGCGACCCGGCGCCCCACCTCGTAGCGGCCGTCGAGGACGCGCCCGAGCAGGGGGTCGTCCACGGTGCGGTCCACGGCTCCTCCGGATCCGGTCGGGACGGGGGAAGCGTCCCGGCTGGCTTCGGAGTCTAGGACTCGGGCGCTCGGGGCCGACCCGCCCGTGCGCCCCGGCGTGGCGCGCGGCAGAGTAGAGGGGTGAGCGAGCACCAGACGAACCTGCCCGAGGACCTGCCCGGGGTCGAGCCCGAGGCCGGCGCCGCGGCCCCGGTCGACCCCAAGTCCACGGCCCGCGGCGCCACGCCGGACCTCGAGCTCGGTGAGCTGGTCGGCGACTGGTCGAGCTGGGCCCAGGTGGCCGAGGCCCTGCGGGTGCCGGTGAGCCGGGTGCGGCAGATGGTGCGCGACCGTCAGCTCGCCGAGGCGGTGCCGGCAGCGGGTGCCGGTCAGCGGATCCCCACCCTGCTCGTCGCCGGCCACGAGGTGGTCAAGGGCGTGCCGGGCCTGATCACCGTGCTCACCGACAACGGATTCGACGACCGCGAGATCATCCGCTGGATGTTCACCGAGGACGAGTCGCTTCCGGGCCGCCCCATCGACGCCCTGCGCGAGAACCGCGGGCGCGAGGCCAAGCGCCGGGCCCAGGTGATGATGAAGTTCTGACGCCGCGGCGTCAGGTGGTGCGGTGGGTGGTGGCGCGCAGCAGCTCGCCCAGCACCGCCCGGGCGCGGTCGTCGATGGCGGCGGCGGCGAGGGCGGACCGAGCCTCGCCGGCGAGGTTCTCGATCAGGTCCTCGACCCGGCCGACCGCGCCGGAGGCGGTGATGACGCCGCGCAGCCGCTGCACGTCCTCGGACGTGAGCGGCGTGCCGAGCGCGGCGTCGAGGTCGGCGGCGTCGGCGGGCGGGGCCTCCTGCAGGGCCAGCGCCACCAGCACCGTGCGCTTGCCCTCGACCAGGTCGTCGCCCGCCGGCTTGCCGGTCAGCCCCGGGTCGCCGAAGACGCCGAGCAGGTCGTCGCGCAGCTGGAACGCCTCGCCCAGGGGCAGGCCCACGGACGTCAGGGTCGCCAGCGTCGCGTCGTCGGCGCCGGCGAGGGTCGCGCCGAGGTGCAGCGGCCGCTCGACGGAGTACTTCGCGGACTTGTAGCGCACCACGCGCATCGCCGCGTCGACGTCGTGCCCGCCGCGGGCCTGGGCCGACACGTCGAGGAACTGGCCGGCGACGACCTCGCTGCGGGTCAGGTCGAGCAGCCCCAGCGCCCGGGCGACCCGGTCGGCGGGCAGCCCGCAGCGGCGCAGCAGCTCGTCGGCCCAGGAGAGCAGCAGGTCGCCGGCCAGGATCGCCGCCGCGGCGCCGTACGACGCGGGGTCGCCGCGCCAGCCCTCGGCGCGGTGCCGCGCGGCGTACGCCACGTGGGTGGCGGGTCGGCCGCGGCGGGTGTCCGAGCCGTCCATGTAGTCGTCGTGCACCAGCGCGCTGGCGTGCAGCACCTCCACGGCGGCACAGGCGCGCAGCAGGGCCTCCTCGTCCGCGGGCGCGACCGCACCGGCCACGGCGTGGAAGCCCCACCAGCAGAACGACGCCCGCAGCCGCTTGCCGCCGCTGACGCTGGTGCGGGCCTCGGCGAGCAGGCTCGCGGCGTCCGCGCCGAGCGGGGCGAGCCGCTGCTCCTGCTCGGCGAGGAACTCCTCGAGCGTGGCCTGCACCCGGGCGCGGAACGCGTCGGCGTCCCAGGCCGGGGCGGTGGGAGCGGGCGCCGGGTCGGTCACTGGGCGAGCGTACGGTGCCCGCCGACCCCCGCCCCGTCCGGCGGGTGGTCGCTCCCAGCCACCTGGGGCCGCGCCCACTAGCCTGGGGCCATGACCAGCTCGTCGGCGGAGAACTCCCGCTCGTTCTCGTTCGAGTTCTTCCCCCCCAAGGACGAGGCGGGTGAGGAGCGGCTCTGGCAGGCGATCCGCGATCTCGAGCCGCTGCAGCCGAGCTTCGTCTCGGTCACCTACGGCGCCGGCGGCAGCACCCGCGACCGCACCGTCGCGATCACCCGCCGGATCGCCGAGGAGACGTCGCTGACCCCGATGGCCCACCTCACCTGCGTCGGTCACTCCCGCGACGACCTGCGCCGGGTGCTGGGGCAGTACGCCGAGGCCGGCGTGCGCCACGTGCTGGCGCTGCGGGGCGACCCGCCCGAGGGTCCGTCGGCGGACTGGGTGCCCCACACGGAGGGTCTGTCCTACGCCGAGGAGCTGGTGCGGCTGGCCAAGGAGGAGGGCGACTTCCACCTCGCGGTGGCGGCCTTCCCGGAGAAGCACCCCCGCTCGGAGTCCTTCGACCGTGACGCCGAGGTGCTGGCCGCCAAGGCGCGCGCCGGCGCCGAGCTGGCCATCACGCAGTTCTTCTTCCGGGCCGAGGACTACTTCGCGCTCGTCGAGCGGGTGCGTGCCCTGCGCGTCGACATCCCGATCGTGCCGGGCATCATGCCGGTGCTGAACCTGGGCTCGATCGAGCGCATGTCCGAGCTCATCGGGGCGCAGGTGTCCGCCGAGGTGCGCGACCGCCTCGCGCCCTACGCCGACGACCCGACGCGTTTGCGGGCCGAGGGCATCGCGCTGGCCACCGAGCTCTGCGAGGAGCTGCTCGAGGGGGGCGCCCCGGGGCTGCACTTCTACACGCTCAACCGCTCCACCGCGACACGCGAGATCTGGGCCGGGCTCGGCGCAGCCGTCTGACGCCCCCGCAGACCCCGTGGCCTCGTGACCCCCCACCGAGGAGACCACCGTGGACGACCCGCAGCAGGACACCGTGAGGGTGGCCGACGTCGAGGGCGTCGGCGCCGCCCCGGCCCGCCGCGCCGACGCGGTGCCCTCGTCGGGGGACGGGTCGCCGCCGTCGACGCCGACGAGCACGAGCTCGACCGCCGCGAGGTGCCCACCACACCGGCCGAGGACGTCTGACCCGCCTCCGCCGCCCCGGGCGGGGCGTCTCGCCTAGGTTGGCGCCATGGGTCGCGTGGTGGTCGTCGGGGGCGGGCTCGGCGGGTGCGCGTGCGCCGTACGGCTCGCGAAGCTCGGCCACGACGTGCTGCTGCTCGAGCAGGGCACCCGCGTCGGCGGTGCGGTCGGGCACGTCGACCGCCCCGGCTTCCGCTGGGACGCCGGCCCGTCGACCACCCTGCTGCCGGCCGTGCTGCGCGACCTCTTCCGCAAGTCGGGGCGCCCGCTCGAGCGCGAGCTCGACCTGGTGCTGCAGGACCCTCCCCGCCGGCACCGCACCTCCGACGGCACCTGGCTCGAGCTGCCTGGGGGCAGCCGCTCGGTCCAGCACGCGGCGCTGACCAGCAGCCTCGGCGAGCCCGCCGCGGACGTCTGGCTGGAGTGGACCCGGTCGCAGGCCGAGCCCTGGGAGCGGCTGCGCGACGCGTGGTTCGAGCACGTCTGGGACCCCGCCCACGTCGACCGCGGCACCCGCGAGCTGCTGGAGTCGCGGCGGATGCTGCAGCGCGCCGTCCGCTCCGCGCTGCCCGACCCGCGGCTCCGTGAGCTCGCGCTGTGGCAGACCCGCCTCGAGGGCCACGAGGCCCGCGACGTGCCCGCGTGGTTCGGGATCCTGGACTACCTCGAGCAGCAGCTGGGGGTGTGGACCGTGCCCCGGGCCGCGGACGGCAGCGGCGGCTTCGGCGGCTTCGCCGACCTGCTGGCCAAGCGGCTCGCCGAGCGGCGCGTCGACGTGCGGCTCGGCGTCACCGTCCGCGACGTCGAGGTGAGCGGCGGCCGCGCGGTCGGCGTACGCCTGTCCGACGACGTGGTGCCCGCCGACCACGTGGTGGTCGCGGTCGACCCGCGCTCGCTGCCGGCGCTCGCGCACCACGTACGACGCACGTCGCCGGCGATCCCCCCGCTGGTCACGCACCTGGGGCTGGAGGGGGACGTGCCGCCGCTGCCCCCCGAGACGGTGCTGCACGGCGACCCGCTGGTCGTGGTGCGCACCGGCGGGGTCGCCCCCGAGGGCGCCCACGCCTGGACGCTGGTCAGCCGGGGCGCCGCCAGCGTGGACGACGTGCTCCGCCGGCTCGCCGACGTGCGCATCGACGTGCGCACCCAGGTCGTCGAGCGGGTCGACCGCACCTCGTTGGACCTCGCGCGCGAGGTGCGGGGGTCGTCCTACGGCGTGCTCTGGCAGGGCCGCGCGACGCTGCGGCACCGGATGGGCACGACCACGCCGGTGCCGGGCGTGCTCGCCGCCGGTGCCCACGCCGGGCCCGGGGCCGGCGTGCCGTTCGTGGGGCTGGGTGCGGCGTTGGTGGCCCAGGAGATCGGTCCGGCCTGACCGCGGCCCCGGCCGGGCCGCACGGGTCCCGCCCGGTGCGTCAGGCGACGTCGACCTCGGGAGCGCCGGTCATCGTCCGCAGCTCCTCGTAGGTCGTGCTGAAGACCGCGGCCGGGTGGCCGGCGGCGGCCCAGACCACCGGGTACGCCGCCAGCGCACGGTCGAGGTAGGTCGGCACGGGCGCGGGGTGGGCCAGGGGCGAGACGCCACCGATGACCTGCCCGGTGTGCGCGCGCACGAAGTCGGGGGAGGCGCGGCGCAGCGGCGGCAGGCCGAGCGCGCCGGCGAGCCGGGCGGTGTCGACCCGGTGCGCGCCGGAGGTGAGCACCAGCACCGGGTCGCCGCCGGCGTCGAAGAGCAGGCTGTTCGCGATCGCGCCCACCTCGCAGCCCAGTGCCGTCGCGGCGAGGGTCGCGGTGTGCACCGTCTCGGGCAGCACCACGATGTCGCCGCGGCCGCCCGCACCGCGCCAGGCCGTGCGGAAGCGGGCGATCGAGGGGTGCTCGTCGCCTCCTCGACCAGGACCGTCGGTCATGTCCACCAGCCTAGGCGGGTCGCTCCGTGGGGCCCTCGGGCGTGTCGGCGGCGTGTCGGCGGCGTGTCCTCCACGACCTGCTCGCCGACCTTGACCGGGTGTCGGTGGTCGGGGTTACCGTCGACTCGTTCGAACACGTGTTCGAACGGCGAGCGCGCGGAGGAGACCCGGGATGAGACGGTACGACGAGTCGATCGAGGTGCGGAAGGGCTCCCCGGAGGCCGGTGAGGAGCAGGCCCCCGCGCAGTTCCTGTGGCGCGGTCGGTTGTGGAAGGTGCGCGGCGTCGTGGCGCACTGGGTCGAGACCGGTCCGTGGTGGCAGAGCCCGGGGGCGCAGGCGGTCGTCGGGTCCGACGACGCCGTGCCCGTGCCCGGGGCCGGTGGCGGGGCGGCCGGTGGTGGCGTGGCCACCGACCTGCTGACCGAGCGCGAGGTCTGGCTGGTCGAGGCGGTGCGCGGTCGCGCGGCCGCCCTGGCGACCCGCGCCGGCCAGGCCGACGGCGACCCCGGCATCGGTGTCTTCGAGCTGGTCTTCGACTGGGCCGTGGGCGGCTGGCGTCTCACCGGCTGCCTGGACTGAGGGGGCAGCCATGACGACCGTCCCCGGCACGTCCTCCTTCGGTGCCGGCCCGGCCGGTGCGCCCCGTGCGCTGGCCTCGCCCGGTGCCCGCCCCCGACGACGTCGCCGCCCCACGCCGGCGGGCCCCGCGGCCCGGGCCTACCTGCTCCGCTCCGCCGAGTCGCTGGCCGAGGCCGCGAGTACCGCGGGGGTCCCTGCTCGCTACGCCCTGGCCCAGGTCGCGGCGCTGCGGGCGGCCACGGCCGTGCTGGCCACCCGGGCGCACCCCGCGCCCGACTCCCGGCGCAGCCGGCAGCTGAGCGTCTGGGTGCTCCTCTGCGACGTCGCGCCCGAGCTGGGGGAGTGGGCCGACTTCTTCGCGGCCGTCTCTGCCCGGCACGGGGCGGCCGGCGGTCTCGGCGCGGTGACCGGTCGCGAGGCCGACGACCTGCTCCGCGACGCGGAGCGGTTCCTGCACGTGGTCGAGCGGGCGCTCCGTCCGGTCCGCACGCAGCGGGGGCTGACCGGTGTCCTCGGACCCCTTCGTGCACCTGCGGGTCGCCTCCGGCTACTCCCTCCAGTACGGCGCGTCCCACCCCGCCGCGCTCGTCGGACGCGCGGTGGAGCACGGCATGGACACGCTCGCGCTCACCGACCGCGACGGCGTCTACGGCGCGGTCAAGTTCGCCAAGGCCTGCCTCACCGCCGGGATCAGCCCGGTGCTCGGCGTCGACCTCGCGGTCGCGCCGACCGGGCCGACCTGGTCGGTGGCAGCGGGCTGCCCGGGCACGCCGGGCCGCCACGGCGCAGCCCGGTGCGCGGGCGGCGCCTACCGCGAGCCCGCGGCTGCCCCGGGTCACCTTCCTGGCCAGCGGCCGGGCCGGGCTGGGCCGCGCTGTGCCGCCTGGTCTCGGCGGTCCACCTGGCCGGCGAGCGAGGGCGCGCCGGTCGCGACCGCTCGACCTGCGTCGCCGAGCACGCCGAGCGACGCGGCTCCTGGTGCTGCTCGGCCCGACCTCCGAGGTCGGGCGCGCGCGTCACCCGGCGCCGCGACGACCTCGCCCGGGCCGCGCTCGCGCCGTGGCGGGCGGTGGTGCCCCGGCGACCCGCTGTCGTCGAGCTGGTCTCGCACCGGCTCGGCGCCGCGGCGACTGGGGCCGGGCACGTGCCGCACGCCGCCCGGATGCCGGCCTCGCCCAGCAGCGCGGGCCTGGCCGACGGTGCTCACCAACGCCGTGCGCTACGCCGACCGGCGCGACGCGCCCACCGTCGACGTCCTCGACGCCGCCCGGCGGCTGGTCGCCGCTCGACCTGCGCCACCTCGACCGGCGCAACGCCGAGGGCTTCCTCAAGTCCGGCAAGCAGATGCACGAGGTCGCCGAGGAGGTCTGCCGGCTCGCCGGCGCTGGACGCGACGCACGGCGAGGCGCGACGGCTGCTGGCCGCGCACCCGCGCGGTCGCCGACCGGTGCGCGCTCGACCCGCGCGCGCGACCTCGGCCTGGGCGAGGTGCACTTCCCCGAGCTCGAGCTGCCGCGATCGCCGCGGCGACCGGTCCCGGGCGGGCCGACGCCGCGCTGCGCGCCCGCTGCGAGGCGGCGATCGGGCGGCCGCTACGGCTCGGCGCCGCGGCAGCGGATCTGGAAGCGGCTCGACGACGAGCTCGAGATGATCCGCGGCCTCGGCTACGCCGTCTACTTCCTCACCGTCGCCGACGTCACCGACCTGGTCCGCGAGATGGGCGTGCGCCGTGCCGCCCGCGGGTCGGGCGCGGGCAGCCTGGTCACCTACCTGCTCGGCATCTCCGGGGTCGACCCGATCCGCCACGGGCTGCTCATGGAGCGGTTCCTCTCGCCGCTGCGCGCCGCCCTGCCCGACATCGACGTCGACGTCGAGTCCGCCCGGCGCGCTGGAGGTCTACGAGCGCGATCCTCGACCGCTACGGCGGCGAGCGCTGCGTCTGCGTCTCGATGATGGACACCTACCGGGTGCGCCACGCCGTGCGCGACGTCGGCGCTGCGCTCGGCATGCCGCCCGGCGAGATCGACGCGATCGCCAAGGCCTTCCCGCACATCCGGGCCCGCGACGCCCGGCACGGCGCTGCGCGACCTGCCCGAGCTGCGGGCCGTCGGGCTCGGCGAGCGGCGCGCTCGACCTGCTTCTTCGGCCTCGTCGAGCGGCTCGACGGGCTGCCGCGCCACATCGCGATGCACCCGTGCGGGGTGCTGCTCTCCGACGCCACCCTGCTCGACCGCACCCCCGTCGAGGCGAGCTTCGCCGGGCTTCCCGATGAGCCAGTTCGACAAGGACGACGTCGAGGACCTCGGCCTGCTCAAGCTCGACGTGCTCGGCATCCGGATGCAGTCGGCGATGGCCCACGCCGTCGCCGAGGTCGAGCGGGTCGACGGCGTCGACGATCGACCTCGACGACGAGGCGCAGGTGCCCTTCGACGACCCCGACGACCTACGCGCTGATCAGCACGGCCCAGCACCCTCGGCGTGCTTCCAGATCGAGTCGCCCGGGCCAGCGCGAGCTGGTCGGCAAGTCCGGCATCGAGACCTTCGGCGACATCATCACCGACATCTCGCTGTTCCGGCCCGGGCCCGGTCAAGAGCGACATGATCACGCCCTACCTCGAGGCCAAGCAGGGCTGGCGGACGCCGGCCTACCTCCACGACGACCTGCGCCCGATCCTCGAGGCAGACCCGCGGCGTGGTGGTCTTCCACGAGCAGGTGATCGAGATCATCGCCTGCCTCGCCGGCGTCTCCTTCGCCGAGGCCGACGAGAAGCGCCGGTCCCTCGGCGACCGCGAGGGCATGGCCGCGACCAGGGCGTGGTTCTTCCCGCGGCGCCCTGGCCCGCGGCTACGACCGTCGCCGTCGTCGAGCAGGTCTGGGAGGTGCTCGAGGCCTTCGCCTCGTTCGGGTTCTGCAAGGCCCACGCGGCGGCGTTCGCGCTGCCGACCTACCAGTCGGCCTGGCTCAAGACCCACTGGCCGGCGCACTTCCTCGCCGGCGTGCTCACCCACGACCCGGGCATGTACCCCAAGCGGCTGATCCTCGACGACGCCCGCCAGCTCGGCGTCGGCGTGCTCGGCCTCGACGTCAACGCCTCCGACGCGCGCCTACCCGTCGAGCGCGGTCGACGCTCGCGAGCCGACGCCGACCGACGCGCCGACGACCCGCCCCGACCGGCCCGCGGCTACGGCATCCGGCTGTCCCTCGCCGACGTCAAGGGCATCAGCGCGGCCGAGGTCGCCCGGATCGTCGGCGCGCCGCGTCCCTACGCCTCGCTGACCGACTTCTGGCACCGCGCGCGGGTCTCGCGGCCGGTCGTCGAGCGGCTGGTGCTCGCCGGCGGCTTCGACTCGCGTCTACGGCATCGGGCGCGGGCTCGCGCGGCGGTGCGCCGCCGCGGCCGGGTGACCCGGCGCGACCTGCTGCTCCAGGTCGCCGAGCTCGACCGCTACGCCCGGGCCGTCGACCGCGCTCGCGGCCGCGGCGCGGCCCGCCGGGCGGCGTGTGGCCCGCGGCGGCCACGGCCGCGCGCGGCGGCGAGGCAGCGCGCGCGCAACAGCACCGACCCCGCCGTCGGCACGCGCCGGAGCCGACCGAGCGGCGCGAGTCGGCCGGCGCGCGGGCCCGGCGCGGCCGGCGCAGTCGCCGCGCGGCCCGCCCGGTCGGCCGCGGCCGAGTCGGTGCAGCTCACCCTCGACCTCGGCGACGCGCCCGGGCGAGCCCGGCGAGCGGCCCGAGCGGGCCTGCCGGAGATGAGCACGGCGCGAGCGGGTGCGGGCCGAGCTCGAGATCCTCGGCCTCGACGCCAGCCAGCATGTCGTCGCCGCCTACGACCCCTTCCTCGACGCCCTGGGCGTCGACCCGCAGCCGCGACCTGCTGCGATCGCCGCAGCCGGGCCGAGCTGCTGGTCGCCGGGGTCAAGGTCGCGACCCAGACCCCCCGATCCGCTCCGGACGCCGGGTGGTGTTCCTGACCCTCGACGACGGCACCGGCCCGGTCGACGCGACCTTCTTCGAGGACGCCCAGGGTCCCTACGCCGCGACCGTCTTCCACTCGTGGCTGCTGGTGGTGCGCGGCGAGCTGCGCCGCACCGGCCAGCGCGGCGTCTCGCTGCGCGCCACCGGCTGCTGGGAGCTCCCGGTGCTCCACGCGCTGTGGGAGCGCGAGGGGCTCGCGGCCGTGCACGCCGCGATGTCCGTGGTGCCCGCCGGGTCGCCAGCCGCTCGGGGCGTCGGAGGGGGCGGTCGCCGGGGCCGCCGAGAGCCGCGCAGCCGCCCGTCGCGCCGCGTCGGGCGGCGGCGTCGGCGCCGGCGGGCTGGCGCCGGGTGCTCGTGCACTCCAGCGGGTTCCCGGTCTCGCCCGTACGCCGACATCAAGCCGGCCGGCGACCACGCCACGGGCGTCGCCGCGCACGCTCTGGCACCGCTGCCCGGGGAGCCCGGGGATGACCGCGGGCCGAGACCCACGCGGGGCCCACTCGCAGCGTTGCCCCCACGGCCGCAGCCCTTCCCAGGGCGGGCCATGCCCGCCAGTCCGCGCACTCGCGTCGTCGAGCCCCCCGCACCGACGCGTGCGTCCGGGACGCCTGCGGCGGTGTGGACGCCCTGCTCGCCGCGACGGCGAGCGCACCCTCCGGGTGCGTCGACATCGGGGGCGGCACCGGTGGGTTCGGCCGTCCGGCTGGCCGAGCTCGGGCACCGCGTCACGGTCGTCGACCCCAGCCCCGACGCCCTGGCCGCGCTCGACCGGCGGGCCCGCGAGCAGGGCGTCGCCGACCGGGTCACCGGCCACCAGGGCGACCTGTCCGACCTGCCCGACCTCGTCGGCCCGGAGCGCCGACCTGGTGCTCTGCCACGGCGTCCTCGAGATCGTCGACGACCCGGCCGCCGCCCTTGCCGCCATCGCCGGCGGTGCTGCGCCCCGGCGGCCAGCTCAGCCTGCTCGTCGCCCAGCGCCACGCCGCCGTGCGTCGGCGCGCGCCTGCCGGCCACTTCGCCCAGGCGCCCGCGCTCCTCGACGGCACCCCGACGGTCGACGGCGCGAGGGGTCGCCGCCGACGGCCGCTCGCGGTCCGCCGTTCACCGCCGACGAGGTCCGGCGACTGCTCGCCGACGCCGGCTCGCGGTCGCGCTCGGTGCACGGCATCCGGGTCTTCGCCGACCTGGTGCCCGGGTCGCTGCTCGACCTCGAGCCGGGTGCCACCGAGGCGCTGCGTCGAGCTCGAGCGCGCGGTGGCCGAGCGTCCGGAGTACCTCCCGCTCGCGACCCAGCTGCACGTCCTGGCCGACAGCGCCGCTGACCCGGTCCCGGCGTCCTCGGCGTCGGCGCTCGGGGTCCTCGGGGTCCGGCGGCCGGAGGTGGTCCGGTGACCACCCTGCCCGCCCCGCCCGGGCCGGCGGCGCACGACGACTCGGTCGACTGTCCCGTGCTGCACGTCGACATGGACGCCTTCTACGCCTCCGTCGTCGCTGCGTGACCGTCCCGAGCTGCGCGAGCCTGCCGGTCGTGGTCGGTGGCGGGCAACGCGGGGTGGTGCTCTCGGCCAACTACCCGGCCCGCGCCTACGGCGATCCGCTCGGCGATGCCGATGACCCGCGCGCGCCGGCTGTGCCCCAGGCGCCGTGGTGCTGCCTCCCGACTACGCCCTGTTCGAGAGCGTCTCGGCCTCGGTGATGGAGCTGTTCGCCCGGTACACCCCGCTGGTCGAGGCGATGTCGCTCGACGAGGCGTTCCTCGACGTCAGCGGGTCCTGCGCCGGCTCGGCACCCCGCGCCGGATCGCCGAGGAGATTCGCGCGCGGTCCACGACGAGCAGGGCATCACCTGCTCGGTCGGGGTCGCGGGCTCGGTGTCGGTGGCCAAGCTGGCCAGCAACCTGCCAAGCCCGACGGGGTCGTCGTCGTGCCCCCGGACCAGGTGACCTCGTTCCTGCACCCGCTCGAGTGGGCAGCTCTAGGGCGTAGGGGAGAAGACCCAGGTCAGGTGCTGCGCCGGCTCGGCCTGTCCACCGTGGGCGACCTCGCGCACACCCCGGTGGCGACCCTGCGCCGGGCCCTGGGTCCGGCGCTGGCGCAGCTACCTGCACCGGCTGGCCTGGGGCCGCGACGACCGGGTGGTCGAGCCGCGGCGACCCGACCACGCCCCGGACAGCAGCATGGGCGCCAACGAGACCTTCGGACGCGACACCGACGACCGTGAGGTCGTGCTGCGCGAGCTGCTGCGTCTCTCGGCGCGGGTCGGCTCCCGGATGCGCGCGGCCCAGGTGGTCGGGCGCACGGTGACGGTGACGGTCCGCTTCTCCGACTTCACCACGCTCACCCGGTCGCGCACCCTGCGCGAGCCGACCGACGTCACCCGCGAGATCCACCAGGAGGCCTCCGCGCTGTTCGAGACCCTGGGGCTCGAGCGCGCCCGGCATCCGGCTGGTGGGCGTGCGGCTCGAGGGGCTGCGACCGCGGTCCGGCACCGAGCGCCAGCTGCGGCTGGGGGAGCGGGAGCAGGGCTGGGCCGAGGCGGACCAGGCCGCGGACCGCGCCGTACGCCGCTTCGGCAGCGCGGCGGTGACCCCGGCCAGCCTGCTGGGAGGCGACGCGCGCCGCCGGGGCACCACGCGGCCGGACCCTCGCGAGCCCGGGTGAGGCCTTTCCGGACCCCGTCGGGACACACCCGGCGGGAAGGTCGATCGGACAAATTGCCGGACGTGTCTTCCGACCTCGCCACGGCCTGCCTAGACTTGGGACACCCCACGTTCACACTCATGGAGGGGGCCGACGGTGCCACTGTCCGACGAAGAGCTTCGCATGCTCGAGCAGATGGAGCGCGCGCTCGCTGCCGAGGACCCCAAGTTCGTGTCCACGATCCGGGGGACGTCGCTGCAGCGGGCTGCCCGGCGGCGCGCCTACGTCGCCGGAGCGGCGCTGGTGCTCGGCATGGGCGTCCTGCTCGGCGGCGCCGCCTCGAAGAACATCTGGATCGGCGTGGTCGGCTTCGTGGTGATGCTGGGCTCGGCGTACGCCGGCCTGTCCTCGTGGCGTGGGCAGCACGCTGCCCCCGCGAAGCAGCAGCAGACCGACCCCGGTGCGGACCAGGCCTTCGGGCTGAACCTGATCCAGGGCGGTCGCACCCCCAAGGGGGCCAAGACCAAGAAGGCCCCCCGGGCCGCCGGCCGCGCCAAGCCCGCCAAGCCGCAGCGTCCCGCCTCCGACGGCACGTTCATGCAGCGCATGGAGCAGCGCTGGCGCCGCCGTCGGGAGACCGGGGGCTTCTGAGCGGGGCCGCGGTGGTCAGGACGGTGGGACCGGGACCGGGCCCACAGCGACCTGGCGGCCACCGGCCCCGACGCCGGGTGGCGGTGTCCGTGCTCTGCGCCAGCGCGCGTCGTACGGCGGTGACGTCCACGGGGCGCTCCTCGACGACCACCGAGCCGGCACTGCCGGCACCGCCCGGGGGCCCGAAGCGGACGCGCTCGACCGCACGCGCGGCCACCTCGACCGTGTCGGCCACCTGCCCGTCGGCGATCCGGCCCCGGATCACCCGCGACGCGGTGCGCACGGTGCCCTCGGGGGGCCAGCGCACGCCGAGGTCCCAGGCGTCGTCGCAGATCTCCCGCCAGGCGGCCTCGGCGCGCACGTCGGGGTCGACCTCCCCGTCGTCGGCCGCGAGCAGCGCCAGGCATCGACGGCGTCGCCGCGCGCGCACCAGGGCCGGTGCGGCGAGCAGCAGCGCGAGCACCGCCAGCAGCGGGACCCCGACCAGCGCGATGCGCAGGACGACGCCGAGGCCGCTGCCGCCCCCGGTCGCGCCCGCCGCGCCGGGCGTCTGCTCCTCGGCGCGCGGCGACCCCGGTGACGACGGGGTCGGGAAGGCGCCCGCCGAGGGCGTGGGGGAGGCGCTGGCCGACGGGTCGTCCGCGAAACCCTGCGTCAGGGGTCCGGACCACGTGGGCGCGTCCCGGTGCGGGCCGCCGGGGTGGGCTCGAAGCGCACCCAGCCGGCCCCCTCGAACCACAGCTCGGGCCAGGCGTGCAGGTCGCGAGGGGTGAAAGGCCCACACGTCCCCGGAGAACCTCGGTCCCACGGAGGAAGCCGACCGCGACCCGCGCCGGGATACCCCGAGCGAGCGCGCCATCACCGCCATCGAGGCCGCGAACTGCTCGCAGTACCCGACCCGGCTACCGGGCCCGTTGCCGACGAAGCGGAGCAGGTCGTCACTGCCCGTCCCCGGGTGGGGGCCAGCGAAGTAGCTGAAGCCGCCGTCGCGGCGGAACCAGTCCTGGAGCGCGCCGCCCGGGCGTAGTCGGTGCCGCGGCGCGGGACGATCTGGCGGGCGAGGTCGGGTACGGCGGCCGGGAGGGAGTCCGGCAGGGCCGTCCAGCGCTCGAGGAAGAGGTCGCTGGCCGACCCGGCCGCATTGAGCAGCTCGGGCGTCCAGGCGGGTTGCCGACCCACCGCGGTCCAGTCCAGACCGGCCGCGTCGCCCTCCTCGGCCGTGGTGGCGACGTCGAGGGTGGTGTCGTCGTAGCGCCAGCTGCCGACGGCGTCCACCGACGCCGCCGGGTAGGGCAGCGGCAGCCACGGCGAGCGCAGCTGGCCTCCGCTGAAGTCGTACTCGTAGACGTCGACGGGCAGGTCGGCGTCCTCCCCGAACGGCGTCGGGATGGGGCGCCGTTCGCGCGGTTGTTGGGCGGCAGGTCGCGGGGACCGGGCCGCCACACCTCGCCGTCGAACTCGTCGAGGACCGTGGTGCGGAGGTACGTCGGCTCCGGGGCGTCGGTGGAGACCTGCAGGACGGTGTCGGTGCCTCCCCGGGTGAGGTCGCGCCGGAGGTCGACGATGGGGTTGCTCAGGTCCACGCTCCCGTCGCCCCGCCCGCCGAGGGACAGCGGGTCGGCGGCGGTCGGCAGCAGACCGCCGACCAGGCCGGCCAGCACCAGCGCGGCGGCGCCGACCCCCGCCGCGCCGACCCCCGCCGCGCTGAGCAGTCCGGCCGGGAGCAGCCGGCCGGCGCCGTCGCCGCGCCGCCCGCCCACCGGCGCAGGTCGGCGGTGTGGCTAGCGCACAGGGCACCGTGTAGCCGGCGGCGACGAGGCCGAGGGCCGTCGACGGCAGCGGTGTGACGAGCACGACCACCGGGACGGTGACCACCACGAGGACCGGGAGGGCCACCAGGGCGGGTTGCCGGAAGGTGGTCGCGAGCAGGTCGGCGAGCAGCAGGGCGAGCGCCCCCAGCAGGAGGCAGAGCACCGGGAAGGCCGCGGCACCCACCGGCACGGGGGCGACGTACTGCTGCGAGTCGAGCACGGCGGCGTCGACGAGGGCGCGGAGCGCGGGCACGGTGCTCGGCGTCGGGAGGAACCCGGTCGTGGTCTGGGGCGCCCACCGGGCGGCGAAGAGCACTGCCAGGGCGACCACCTGCACCACCAGCACCGCGCCGCTCGGCCACCGCGCCGCACGCAGCACCGTGCCCGGCACCGCCACCACGGCGGCGACCAGCAGCAGCGGGAGGTACAGGCGCCCGGGGGCGTCGACGAGCAGCGGACCCCAGGTGAGGAACGCGGCGCAGACCAGCAGTGCCGCGACGACGCCGGTCAGCAGGTCCTCGGGGCTCGGGGACGACGACGCGCGGCCCGGGGCGGCGTCCGAGGTCCGCGGGGCCCCGGGGGCACCGCGCGTGCCGGGCGTGCCGGGCGTGCCGGGCGTCCCGGGCGTGCCGGGCGTGCCGGGCCGGGCCTCTCGCGCGCGTCCGTGCCGAGGAGGCTGCTCACGAGGTCCCCGCTCCGGCGCGGGACGTGCGCTCGCCCGCGGTCGCCCAGGCCCCCGGCAGCGCGGCGAGGTCGGGCACCGCCACCGTGGTCCACGCGGCACCCACCAGCGCCTCCTCCAGGGCGGGGGAGAGGTGCTGCCGGCCCGCGACCAGCACGAGCGCCGGGGCCGTCCTCGGCACGACGGGGAGCTTGCGCACGACCTGCGGGTCCTCGCACCCCGCGAGGACCACGACGAGCACGTCGCCCGGACGGGTCGGTGTCGCGGCCAGGGACGACCGCGGGGTGTCCGTGACACGCTCGACCGCCGCCAGCCGGTCGAGCAGGTGGTCGGGGCCCAGCACGCGGGCGAGCGACGCCGGGCCCGCGCCGAGGGTCGCGAGGTCGACCTGCTGGCCGATGCCGAGCAGGTGCTGGCCCACGCTCGCGGCCACCTCGACCGCTCGCTCGAGGTCGGCCGGGTCGTACCCCCCGCGACCCCGGGAGTGGTCTCCGAGGTCGTCCAGCGCGAGCAGGGTGCGCGGCGTGCGCAGGTCCTCGCCCTGGCGCACCTGCAGCGCGCCGCGGCGCGCGCTGCTGCGCCAGTGCACGAGCCGCAGGTCGTCACCACGGCGGTAGGCACGGATCGAGGCGTCCTCGGCGGAGCCCGACCCGTGCCGTCGCGGTCGGTGGTCGCCGACGCCGCGGGCCTGGCGGAGGTGGGCCACGAGCGGGAGCGGGGTGGTGCGGGGCGTGACCAGCACCCGGCTGGTGCCGCCCGCCGTCGACCGGCGCTCGACCAGCCCCAGCGGCGAGGTGGGGCGCAGGCGCAGCGGGCCGAGCTCCAGCACGCCGCGCCGGACGGGCACCACCACGTACTGGAACCGGTGGTGCGCGCCGGGCGCGAGCCCGGCCACGGCCGAGCGGGGGCGCCCGCCCTCGAGGGCGAGCCCCGGCGGGACGAGGTCCTCGAGCAGCGCTCCGCCGGTGCGTCCTCGACCGGGGTGCCGCACGTCGACGGTCACCTGCAGCGGCTGTCCGACCACCGCCCGGGTCGCAGCCAGGTGCCGGGTGACCTCGAGGGGCGGTGGCCCGAGAAGACCGCGACCGGTCGTCCAGGCCAGGCTGGTCAGGGGGAGGAGCAGCGTGAAGAGACCCAGGAACACGAGGTCGCCCTCCCCGAGGACGGCTGCGGCGACGGTGGCCGAGAGCCCGCCGGCGAGCAGCACCAGTCCCCGGGTGCTCAGCAACCCCTTCCCAGGCACGGCTCAGCGACCCTGGGGCGCCGGCACGCGTGCGACCTGCTCCTGCACCACCTGCTCGACGGTGCGCCCCGAGGCATGGAGCGCGGGGGAAGGCAGCAGCCGGTGCGCGAGCACGGGCACCGCCAGCCGCACCAGGTCGTCGGGCGCCACGTAGTCGCGTCCCTCCAGCGCGGCCGCGGCCTTCGCCGCCCGCACGAGGTGCAGCGTGGCCCGCGGCGACCCGCCGAGCGTCAGGTCCGGAGTACGGCGGGTGGCGCCGACCAGCTCGACGGCGTAGGCCCGGACGCCGTCGGCGACGTGGACCCGCGACACCAGGTCGATCATCCGGCGCACCTCGCCCGGCTCTGTCTCGGGCTCCAACGACACCAGGGGGTCCCGCGACCCGTGCACGTCGAGCATCGCGCGCTCGGCCTCCGGCGCGGGGTAGCCCATCGACACCCGCGCCATGAAGCGGTCCCGCTGGGCCTCCGGCAGGGCGTAGGTGCCCTCCATCTCGATGGGGTTCTGCGTGGCCATCACGAGGAACGGCGACTCCAGGGCGTACGTCGTGCCGTCGACGGTGACCTGCTGCTCCTCCATGCACTCGAGCAGCGCGGACTGCGTCTTGGGCGAGGCACGGTTGATCTCGTCTCCGAGCACCACGTGTGCGAAGACGGGACCGGGGCGGAACTCGAACTCGCGGGTCTCCTGGTCGTAGATCGACACCCCGGTGACGTCGGACGGGAGCAGGTCCGGCGTGAACTGGATCCGCCCGACGTCGCAGCCGAGCGTGCGGGCGAGCGCCTTGCTGAGCACGGTCTTGCCCACCCCGGGCACGTCCTCGACGAGCAGGTGGCCCTCGGCGAGCAGGACGACCAGCGCGAGACGCACGACCTCGGGCTTGCCCTGCACGACCTCCTCGACCCGCGTCGCGACGCGCCGCGACCGCTCGACCAGGGTCGCGAGCTCCGCCGGCGTCGGCGGGGTCGAGGACCCGCCGCCGGTGACGGGTGCGGTCGGCGACGGTGTGACCGGCCGGTCCGACGCCGGGGAGGCGGGGGCGGTGGGCTGCACGGGGGCTCCTGGGCGACGACGGCGTGGGCGGTGGACGGGCGCTCGGAGGATCGGCGGGCACCCGTCTGCCTACAGTCAAACCGACGGCACCCAGCCGAGCCCAGCCCTCGCGGCCAGGTGTCTGCATCGGTCGCACCTCCGCCGGCCCGCCCCGGCCGGCTGCCGAGCCGTTCCCGGCCCTCCACTCCGCTCCACCCCGGCTCTCCACTCCGGCCCACCCCGGCTCTCCACTCCGCTCCACCCCGGCCGTCTCGAGGGTGCTCGGCGGGTGCCGCAGCGCTCGTTCCCGGCGCCGCGCCGCGCCCTGATCCACCGCGTCGTTGCAGTTCAGACGGGCGGGCGCGGTGGTGAAAAAGGTGGCCACGGTGGGGCGAAAGTGATTGACGGTGGTTCTTGGTGGAGTAGAGTGGAGCGCAGTGGAGGAAGATGGCGCTCCACGGCGAGCAGCGGGGAGGGGTCCGGATGTTCTTCGGCACCTTCACACCGCGGCTCGACGACAAGGGGCGCCTGATCCTCCCGGCGAAGTTCCGCGACGAGCTGGCCGACGGCCTGGTTCTCACGCGGGGGCAGGAGCGCTGCCTCTACGTGTGGCCCCAGGAGGAGTTCGGACAGTTCACGCGGCGACTCCGCGAGGCTCCGGTCACCGTCAAGGGCGCCCGGGACTTCGTCCGGATGCTGTTCGCCGGCGCGTCCGACGAGCAGCCCGACAAGCAGGGGAGGATCACCGTCCCGCCGATGCTCCGGCAGTACGCGTCCCTCGAGCGCGAGTGCGTCGTCCTCGGCGCGATGAACCGCATCGAGATCTGGGACGCCGAGGCCTGGGCCGACTACACCGCCCAGCAGGAGTCGGAGTTCTCGAACCTCTCCGCGGAGATCTTCCCCGGCGTCATCTGACAGCACCACCCGCACCACCCGCACCCGAACTTCACAGCGACCGCAGCACCTGGTCCCACGCCCGTCCGGTTCCCGTCTGACGCCCCTTCCCCGGCGCCAGAAGGACGACCGCCCGCTGACGCCACTTCCCCGGCGCCAGAGGGTGCGACCTCCCGCCGGACGGGCGGGGACCAGGCCCTACGGCCGCACCACCACCAGCAGCACGAGACACCAGCACCGGCGAGCACAGGGAGGCACCGTGAGCACGACGTACGACGCCCCCTCCGCGGCCGTGCCGGAGGTCCTCGCCACGACGGCAGGGTCCCGGCGGGTCCGCCACGAGGTGCGCGACGGCGCCGTCCTGATGGTCTTCTCGGCCCTCGCGTCCTCCGGTCTCGCCGCCACCCTCGTGCTGCTGCCCCGGGTCCTCGGATGACCCCGGCGCCCGGCCCGCTCCACGTGCCGGTGCTCCGCGACCGCTGCGTCCGGCTCCTCGCTCCCGCCCTGCAGTCCGCGGGTGCGGTCCTCGTCGACGCGACGCTCGGTCTCGGCGGCCACAGCGAGGCCCTGCTGACCGAGCTGCCCGGAGGCGCCGCTGGTCGGCGTCGACCGCGACCTCCGTGCGCTCGAGCTGGCGGGGGAGCGGCTGGCGCCGTTCGGCGAGCGGGTCCGCCTCGTGCACGCGGTCTACGACGAGATCCCCGGGTGCTCGCCGACCTCGGCCTGCGCCACGCCCACGCGGTGCTCTTCGACCTCGGTGTCTCCTCGATGCAGCTCGACGTCCGCGAGCGGGGCTTCGCCTACGCCGAGGACGCCCCCCTCGACATGCGGATGGACGGCGGCGTGGGCCTCACCGCGGCCGACGTCCTGAACACCTACGGCGTCGGCGACCTCACCCGGGTGCTGCGCGAGTACGGCGAGGAGAAGTTCGCACGCCGGATCGCCCAGCACGTCGTCGACGCCCGGCGGACCGAGCCCTTCACGCGCTCGGCGCGTCTGGTCGACCTGGTCCGCGACGCCATCCCCGCGCCCGCCCGACGTACGGGAGGGCACCCCGCCAAGCGCACCTTCCAGGCCCTGCGGATCGAGGTCAACGACGAGCTGGCCGTGCTTCGCCGGGCGGTGCCGGGCGCGATCGACGCGCTGGCCGTCGGTGGCCGGCTGGTCGCGATGTCGTACCACTCGCTGGAGGACCGGATCGTCAAGCGCGCCTTCACCGCCGTGACCCAGCTCGACGTGCCGCCGGACATGCCGGTGGTGCCGGACGAGGCGCGGCCGCGGCTGCGGCTGGTCACCCGGGGTGCCGAGAAGGCCTCACGCGTCCGAGATCGCCGAGAACCCCCGCGCCGCGTCCGTGCGGCTGCGCGCCGTCGAGCGCGTCCTGCCCGCCCCACCAGCCCCGCTCCGGAAGGACGCCGTGGCATGAGCTCCCCGCTCCCCTCGGCCCGCGTGCAGCCGTCGTCTGCTCGAGGCCGCGACCACCCCGGCTCGACTCGCGTGGCTCCGCGCCGCCGGGTGCCCGCGCCCCGGGTGCCCTTCGTCGTGCTCGTGGTCGCCGTGCTCATCGGCGGCATCGGCGGGCTGCTGATGTTCAACACGTCGATGCAGCAGGCCTCCTTCACCGCCAGCGCACTGGAGGCGCGTGCGGTGCTCGCTGGAGGCCCAGCAGCAGACGCTGCAGATGCACATCGAGGACCAGCGCGACCCGCAGCGGGTCGCCCGCGGCCCGGGCCCAGGGCATGGTGCAGGCCGGACCCCGGCTTCCTGCGGCTCCCGGACGGCAAGGTGCTGGGCGACCCCACTCCCGCCACGTCCCTCGACGCGCTGCGGATCGAGCCGCTGCCGGCGACGAAGCCCGCCGACCTGGTCGGCAAGATCACCTGGGTCAAGGCCGGATCCTCCAGCGCGCCCTCCGACGGCTCGGCGACCTCGGCCGGTAGAAGAGAAGAACCGTGACGGGCAGCAGGAGGGGAGCAACGGGTGAGTCGGCAGGGTCCCTCGGCTCGTCCTCGTCGTCGGGTCGCCGCCGCCCGCGCCTCACGCTCGGTGCGCCGCGTCTCCACCGGCCGGCTGCGCATCGGCATGGTGCTGATCACGATGGTGCTTCGGTCTTCGCCGCCCGGCTCGTCCAGCTGCAGGGCATCGACCCCCAGGCGTACGCCGCCCGCGCGACGCAGGCCGGCCTGGTCACCGAGCCGCTGCCCGCGATGCGTGGCCGGATCCTCGACCGGGCCGGGGTGCCGCTCGCCGACTCCGTCGCCGGCAAGATGGTCGCCGCCGACCCGACGATGACCGCGCGGAACGCCCCGGCGATCGCCAAGATCCTCGTCGACGACCTGGCGGTCGACTACTTCGAGACCCTCGACCGGCTGCGGGACACCGGCACCCGGTTCCGCTACCTCGCCCGCCGTGTCCCCGCGCCGCGGGCCGACGCGGTCGTCGACCGGATCGAGCGGGCCGGCTACCTCGGCGTCACCACGCGCAACGACCCGGTGCGCGACTACCCCGCCCGGGACATCGCCGCCAACGTGGTCGGCGTGATGGGCGAGGACGAGGACTTCGGCGCCGGCCTGGAGTACAACTTCGACCCGCTGCTGCGCGGGCGGGACGGCCACGAGACCTACGAGACGGGCCTGGGCAACCGGATCCCCCTGGGGGAGAACACCCGGGTCGAGCCGCGCAACGGCCATGACCTCACGCTCACGCTGGACCGCGACCTCCAGTGGTACACGCAGCGGGTGCTCGCGCAACGTCGTCGAGGGCTCACGCGCCGACTCCGGCGTGGTCGTGGTGATGGACACCCGCACCGGCGAGCTGCTCAGCCTTGCCGACTTCCCGACCTTCGACGCCCGCGACCCGGGCTCGGCCTCCGAGGACGACATCGGCGCGCGCTCGGTCAGCGACGTCTACGAGCCCGGCTCGGTGGAGAAGACGCTGACCGTGGCGGCGCTGCTCGACGCGGGCATGGTCACCCCCGCGACCGAGCTCACCGTCCCGGGCGAGCTGCACCTGCCCGGCGCCACGATCGGCGACTGGTTCGACCACGGCCGGCTCCGGCTGACCATGGCCGGCGTGATCGCCAAGTCCAGCAACATCGGCACGGTCGAGGCGGCCGCGCAGATGGAGCCGCGCGACATGTGGCAGTACCTCTCCGACTTCGGGCTCGGGCAGCGTGACCAGGTCGGCCTGCGCGGCGCCTCGCGCGGCCTGTTGCCCGACTGGGCGGGCTGGAGCGACCTCACCCAGGCGACGATCGCCTACGGCCAGGGCGTCTCGGTGACGGCGCTGCAGATGACCACCGCGGTGAACACGCTCGCCAACGGCGGCGTGCGCGTCTCCCCGAGCCTGGTCGAGGGCCGCGCCACCACCCGCGACGGCGTCGAGGTCGGCACCGCCCACTCCACCGCACGCCGGGTCGTCTCCGAGGGCGCCGCCCGCGACATCGCCCAGATGATGGAGATCGTCGTCGATCCCGACGAGGGCACCGCCCCGCTCGGCCGCGATCACCGGCTACCGCGTGGCCGGCAAGACCGGCACCGCGAACGGTCGGCAAGCCGGCGGCTGCTACGACGGCACCTTCACCGTCTCGTTCGCCGGCTTCGCCCCGGCCGACGACCCCCGCTTCATCGTCTACTGCGTGGTCCAGAACCCGCGCAACGGCGGCGGAGGCGGCGCGACGGGCGGCCCGGTCTTCCACGGTCATGAGCTACGTGCTCCGCAAGTACGCTGTCGCCCCGACCGGGCCCAAGCGCCCGCCGCAGCTGCCGGTGGAATGGCGACCGCGGAATGCCTGCCGCCGTGTCGACCCCCTCGACCGCTGCGACCCCGCCACCGCGCTCCCGACGCCGCTGCACGGCTCGGTCGACGTGCTCGCGTCGGCGCCCGACGAGGTGCGCGTCGAGAGCCCGGCCGACGGCGCGCCCGCAGGTCACCGGGCTGTGCGCTGAGCTCGCAGCGGGTGCGGCCCGGCGACCTGTACGCCGCCCTCCCGGGCGCCCGCGCCCACGGTGCGGCGTTCGCCGGCGCAGGCCGTCGGCGGCCGGTGCCGTGGCCGTGCTGACCGACCCCGACGGCGCCGACCTCGTGCGCGCGGCCGGCCTCCGGTGCCCGTCGTGGTCGTGCGCGGACCCCGTGCGCTGCTCGGAGCGCTCGCGGCGCGGGTCTACGGCGACCCGGCGGCGACCTCGCCGTCCTGGCGGTGACCGGCACCCAGGGCAAGACCACCACCACCCGGCTGCTCGAGGCCGGGCTGCAGGCCTGCGGGCGTGCCCACCGGCGGTCGTCGGGACGGTCGGCACCCGGGTCGCCGGCGAGGAGGTCGTCGACCGCGCTCACCACCCCGGAGGCGCCCGACCTGCACGGCGCTGTTCGCGCGTCATGCGCGAGCGCGGGGTGCGACGCCTGCGCGATGGAGGTGTCCAGCCACGCGCTCGTGCTCGGCCGGGTCGACGGCGTCGTCTTCGACGTCGCGGCCTTCACCAACCTCGGCCGCGACCACCTCGACTTCCACGCCGACGTCGAGGACTACTTCGCCGCCAAGGCGCGCGCTGTTCACGCCCGAGCGTGCCCGGCTGGGCGTGGTCAACGTCGACGACGAGTCGGCCGCCGGCTGCTCGAGCGAGGCCGACGATCCCGGTGCGCACGTTCTCGCCGCCGGGCGCGACGCCGACTGGCGGGCCGTCGACGTCGGCGCTGCGAGCCCGCCGGGTCGCGCGTTCACGTGCTCGAGGGCCCGGCGGTGCGACCGTGCCCGCGGCGGTCGCCGCTCGCCGGGCGGTTCAACGTCGCCAACGCGCTGTGCGCCCTCGCGCTCGCTGGCGAGGCCGGCCTCGACGCCGCCGCCGGTCGCCGCGGCATGCCGGGTGGCGCGGGCGTGCCCGGCCGGCTCGAGCGGGTCGACGGCGGGCAGGCCTTCGCTCGCGCGTCGTCGACTACGCCCACAAGCCCGACGCGGTCGCGGCCGCGCTCGAGGCGCTGCGCCCGCGTCACGACGGGACGGCTGGTCGTCGTCATCGGCGCCGGCGGGGACCGCGACCGCGGCAAGCGGCCGGTGATGGGCGAGATCGCGGCGCGCGCTGGCCGACGTGCTCGTGGTCACCGACGACAACCCGCGCACCGAGGACCCGGCCGCGATCCGCGCCGCCAGGTGCTCGGCCGGCGCCCGTCGCGGTCGGAGCGCGGCGCCGAGTGCTCGAGGTCGACGGCCGCGGCGACGCCGATCGCGCCGCGCCGTCGGCTCGCTGCCCGGGCGACACGGTGCTGGTGGCCGGCAAGGGCCACGAGACCGGCCAGGAGGTCGGCGGCACGGTGCCACCCGTTCGACGACCGCGAGGTGCTGCCCGCGAGCTCGCCGCGGCGTCGACGAGCGGACCGGCGGATGATCGCCGCTGACGCTGGCCGAGTCGCCGCGCTCGGTCGGGGGCACCGTCCACGGGGCGCCGGACCGGCCGTCGACGGTCACCGGCGCGCGTTCCTCGACAGCCGCCGCCCGGGGCCGGGCGGCCTCTTCGTCGCCGTCGCCGGCGAGCGCGTCGACGGCCACGACTTCGCCGAGGCGGCCGCCGCGAGGCCGGCGCGGCGGCGGTGCTCGGCAGCCGACCGACGAGCCTGCCGCGGTGGTCGTCGACGACCCGGTCGCCGCGCTGGGGCGCCTGGCCCGCCACGTCGCTGCGCGGCTGGCTGGCGCCGGGCTCACGCGTCGTCGCGCTCACCGGGTCCCAGGGCAAGACCACACCAAGGACCTGCTCGCCGCGCTGCTCGCCGACCGCCGGCGCCGACCGTCGCCACCGGCCGGCACTTCAACAACGAGATCGGGCTGCCGCTGACGGTGCTGCGGGCCGCCGCCGGCACCCGGCACCTCGTGCTCGAGATGGGCGCCCGCGGCATCGGCCACGTCGCCTACCTCTGCGAGATCGCGCCGCCCGAATCGTCGGTGGTGCTCAACGTCGGCACGGCCCACCTCGGCGAGTTCGGCAGCCGCGAGGCGATCGCCCGGGCCAAGGGCGAGATCGTCGAGGCGCTGCCCGAGCGACGGCATGGCCGTGCTCAACGCCGACGACCCGCTGGTGGCGCCGATGGCGCACGCGCACCCGGGCCGCGTGTGCTCACCTTCGGCCGGTCGGAGCCCGCGGACGTCCGCGCCGTCGAGGAGTCGCTGGACGAGCTCGGCCGTCCCCGCTTCACCCTCGAGCACGCGGGTCGTCGTGCGCCCGTCCGCGCTGACCACGCTGGGCGCGGCACCAGGTGCTCAACGCCGCCGCGGCCGCGGCGGTCGCGCTCGCCGCCGGCCTGCCGCTCGACGCGTCGCGGCCGCCCTGGGCCAGGCCCGACCCACCTCGCCGTGGCGGATGGAGGTGCACGACCGCGACGACGGCGTGATCGTCGTCAACGACGCCTACAACGCCAACCCCGACTCGATGCGGGCCGCCCTCGACGCTCGCTCGGATCGCGGCCGGCACGGCGACGCACCGTCGCCGTGCTCGGCGAGATGCGCGAGCTCGGCGCCGTCGCCGCACGAGGAGCACGTGTCGGTCGGGCCGGCTACGCCGTCGAGCTCGGCGTCGACGTCGCTGGTCACCGTCGGCGAGGCAGCCCGGGCAGTCCACGAGGGCGTCACGAGGTCGGCGCGCTTCCGACGGCGCCCGGGTGCCCACCACCGGCGGCGTTCGTGGACGACCACGGCGAGGCGGCTGGCGTGGCTCCGGTGCGCAGCCTGCAGCCGGGCGACGTGGTGCTCACGAAGGCCTCCCGGGGCGCGGCGCTGGAGGTCGTGGCCCTGGACCTGGTCGAGCATGGGGCGCTGGTCCGCGACGGGCGGCGAGAGACGGAGGACGACAGATGAAGGCCATCCTGCTGGCAGGTGGGCTCTCGCTGCTGTTCACCCTCTTCGGCACCCGCCGGCGCGATCCGGCTCTTCGTCGCGCAGGGCTACGGCCAGCTGATCCGCGACGACGGCCCCACGACCCACCACACCAAGCGCGGTACGCCGACCATGGGCGGGCTGGTCATCGTCGCTGGCCACGGTGACCGGCTACTTCGTCGCCAAGCTGCGTCTTCCTCGAGGCCGCCCAGCGCCTCGGCGCTGCTGCTGCTCTTCCTCTTCGTCGGCATGGGCACGGTCGGCTTCCTCGACGACTTCATCAAGATCTCCAAGCAGCGCAGCCTCGGCCTGCGCAGCAAGGCCAAGCTCGTCGGGCAGACCATCGTCGCCGTGGTGTTCGGCGGCCTGGCGCTGCAGCCCGTCGCCGAGGACGAGCGCGGCCAGCGGCCGGCCTCGCAGGCGATCTGCGTCCATCCGCGACATCGCCTGGCTGACCCTGCCGATCGTGCTGGTCGTGCTCTTCATGCTGGTGATGATCGCGGGCGACGTCGAACGGCGTGAACCTCACCGACGGGCTCGACGGGCTCGCCACCGGCGCCTCGATCGATGGTCTTCGGCGCCTACATGCTGGTCAACATCTGGCAGAACAACCAGTCCTGCGCGATCCGGCCCGGCTCCGGCCTGCTACGAGGTGCGCGACCCGCTCGACCTCGCCGTCGTGGCCGCCGCGATCACCGGCGCCTGCTTCGGCTTCCTGTGGTGGAACGCCTCCCCGGCGCAGATCTTCATGGGCGACACCGGCTCGCTCGCGCTCGGCGGCGCGCTGGCCGGCATCGCGATCCTGACCCGCACCGAGCTGCTGCTGATCATGCTCGGCGGCCTCTTCGTCATGCAGACCGCTGTCGGTGATCCTCCAGGTCGGCTACTTCAAGGCCACCGGAGGCAAGCGGCTGTTCCGGATGGCGCCGCTGCACCACCACTTCGAGCTCGCCGGCTGGGAGGAGATCACGGTCGTCGTGCGGTTCTGGCTGATCGTCGCCGGGCTGTGCGGTGGCCACCGGCCTCGGCATCTTCTACGCCGAGTGGGTGGCCGCGTATGGCCGAGCGCCTGACCCGGCCGCGTCGACGCGCTCGGCCGGCACGACGACTGGACCGGCGTCCGCGTCGTGCGTGGCCGGCTTCGGCGTCTCCGGGTTCGCGGCGGCCGACAAGCTGCTCCACCTCGGCGCCCGGGTGATCGCGCTCGACGAGTCCGGGCCGGTGAGCGGCGCGAGCGCGCCGAGCTGCTCGGCGTCCTCGGCGCCGACGTGCGGCTCGGCGCCGGCGTCACCGCGGCGCTGCCCGACGACGTCGACGCTCGTCGTCACCTCGCCCGGTTGGAGCCCGCCGCGCCGCTGCTCGCCCAGGCCGTCGAGCGCGGGATCCCGGTCTGGGGCGAGGTCGAGCTCGCCTGGCGGCTGCGCGACCCCGGCGCCCGGCGCCCTGGCTGGCCGTGACCGGCACCAACGGCAAGACCACCACCGTGCGGATGCTCGAGTCGATCCTGCGCGCGGCCGGCCTGCGGGCGGTCGCCTGCGGCAACGTCGGCCTGCCGATCGTCGAGGCCGTGATGGACCCCGAGCCGTACGACGTCCTCGCCGTCGAGCTGTCCAGCTTCCAGCTGCACTAGACGTCCTCGATGGCCGCGCAGTCCGCCGCCGTGCTCAACGTCGCCGAGGACCACCTCGACTGGTACCCCGTCCTTCGACGACTACGCCGCGCGACAAGGGCGCGCGACCTACGAGGGCGGTCGCGCAGCGCGCCTGCGTCTACAACGTCGCCGACCCCGCGCACCGAGCACGCTCGTCGCGCGACGCCGAGGTCGCCGAGGGCGCCCGGGCCGATCGGCTTCACCCTCGGCACGCCCGGCGATCGGCATGCTCGGCTGGTCGACGACGTGCTCGCCGACCGCGCCTTCGTCGAGGAGCGCGCGCACGAGCGCCGCCGAGCTGTGCACGCTCGCCGACCTGCGCCTCGCCCGCCCCCGCACATCGTCGCCAACGCCCTCGCCGCCGCGGCGCTCGCCCGCGCCTACGGCGTCACGCCCGGTGCACGTGCGCGACGGGCTGCGCGCGTTCAGGCCCGACGGCCACCGGATCGCCCTGGTCGCCGAGGTCGGACGGCGTCGCCTGGGTCGACGACTCCAAGGCCACCAACCCGCACGCCGCGCGAGCCTCGCTGCGGCGCCTACGACCCGGTGGTCTGGGTCGCCGGCGGTCTGGCGAAGGGCGCGCCCTTCGACGAGCCTGGTCGCGCCGGCACGCCGACCGGCTGCGCGGCGTCGTGCTCCTCGGGCGGACCGTGGCGTGCTCGCCGAAGCGCTCGCGCGACACGCCCCCGAGGTGCCGGTGTTCGAGTCACCGCCGTGGACGACTGGGGCCGATGGACCGCGTCGTCGCGGCCGCTGCGGACCTGGCGCCCGGCCGGTGACACGGTCCTGCTCGCCCCGGCCTGCGCGTCCATGGACATGTTCCCCGACTACGCCGCCCGCGGCGACGCGTTCGCGGACGCGGTGCGCCGGCGCCTCGTGAGGCGGCCCGGGCGCCCCACGAAGGGACGTGACGCGTGGCCACCACCACCCAGCCCCCGCCGGCCGGGCCGCGCCGCCGGTCCGGCGGGCGCGCAGACGCCTCGCTCCGGCGGCCTCGACGCGCCGGCCCTCGACCGCCCCGCTGACGTCCTACTACCTCGCTCCTGGGCACGCACCGCGCTGCTGCTCACGCTCGGGCTGATCATGGTGCTCTGCGCCTCGAGCGTCACGTCCTATCCGCGACCACGGCACCGCTACTACTGGTCTCCTAGCAGGCGCATCTGGGTCGTGCGTCGGGCTGCCCTGCCGGCGCTGGGTCGGCGCACGCCGGTGCCGCTGGCTGCGGCTGCGCCGCCTAGCCGGCTGCGGCTCGGCGTCACCCTGGTGCTGGTCGTGCTCTCCCGACCGGCCTCGGCGTCGCAGGTCAACGGCAACACCAACTGGATCGCGCTCGGCCCGGTTCCAGCTGCAGCCCAGCGAGCTCGCCAAGTTCGCCCTCGTGGTCTGGGGCGCCGACGTGCTGCGCGCAAGGAGCCGCTGCTCGACGACTGGCGGCACCAGCTCGTGCCGCTCGTGCCGGTCTCGTCGCTCCTCATCGGCCTGGTCGTGCTGCTCCAGCCACGACCTGGGCACCGCGCTGGTGATCCTCGCGATCCTGCTCGGCTGCTCTGGGTGGCCGGCGCCCCCGGCGCGCCTCTTCGGCCGATCGGCGGCTCCTCGTCGCGGGCGGTCGCGCTCGCCCTGGCCGGCGGCGAGCCCGACCGGCTGGCCCGGCTGACCTCCTTCCTCGACCCCTTCAAGGACTTCGACAGCGCCGGCTGGCAGGCCGTGCACGGCCTCTACGCGCTCGCCACCGGCGGCTGGTGGGGCGTGGGCCTCGGCGCCAGCCAGCAGAAGTGGGGCTACCTGCCCGAAGCCGCACACCGACTTCATCTTCGCGATCATCGGCGAGGAGCTCGGGCTCGTCGGCACCCTCCTGGTGCTCGCACTCTTCGGCCTGCTCGCCTACGCCGGCATCCGCATCGCGCTGCGCACCGACGACCGCTTCTCCCTACGGCTCGGCCGCCTTCGTGATCTGGCTGATCGGCCGCAGGTGTTGATCAACATCGGCATGGTGCTCGCGCTGCTGCCCGTCATCGGCATCCCGCTGCCGCTGGTCTCCTACGGCGGTCAGCCGCTGGTGCCGACGCTGGTCGCCCTCGGCCTGCTGCTCGGCTTCGCCCGGCGCGAGCCGGCGGCCGCCGCGCGCGCTCGCCGCCATCCGCGTCGCAGCGCGGCCGCCCGCCGGCCCCGGCTGCGCCCCGGTACGCCGCGCGCGGCGCCGAGCGCGCGGCCAGAGGCCTGCGGCTGTGCGCGCGCTGCTCGCCGGCGGCGGCACGGCCGGCCACACCTCCCCGCTGCTCGCCACCGCCGACGCCCTGCGCCGCCTGGACCCCACGACCGAGTCACCGGCCTCGGCACCGGCAGCGCGGCCTCGAGACCCGGCTCGTCCCCGCGCGCCGGCTACCCGCTCGAGCTGGTGCCCCCCGTGCCGCTGCCGCGCCGGCCCGGCGCCGACCTCCTCCGCACTCCCGGCCGGCTGCGCGCCGCGGTGCGCGACCGCTCGGGCCGCCATCGCCGGGTCGACGCCGACGTCGTGGTCGGCTTCGGCGGCTACGTCTCCGTGCCCGCCTACCTCGCCGCCCGGCGGCGCGGGCTGCCGATGGTCGTCCACGAGGGCAACGCGCTGCCCGGCTTCGCCAACCGGCTCGGCGCGCGGCTGACCCGCACGTCGCGACCACGCTTCCCCGACACCCCGCTGCCGCACGCCGTGTTCACCGGGCTGCCGATCCGGCGGATGATCTCCACGCTGGACCGCGCCGCCGCTGCGCGCACGAGGCCTGTGCGGCGTTCGGCCTCGACCCGGCACGCCGACGCTGCTGGTGACCGGCGGCTCCCAGGGGGCACGCCGGCTGAACCAGACCGTCCCTGCGGTCGCCCGGGCCCTCGCCGGCGCCGGGGTGCAGGTGCTGCACGTCGTCGGGGGCCCAGGGCGGGGTCGAGGTGCAGAGCGAGAGCGGTGACCCGGCCTACGTCGTCGTGCCCTACGTCGACCGGATGGACCTCGCCTATGCCGCCGCCGACCTGGTCGTGTGCCGCCCGGGGTCGAACACCGTCACCGAGGTCGCTGCGGTCGGGCTCCCCGCCGTCTTCGTGCCGCTGCCCCACGGCAACGGCGAGCAGGCCCTCAACGCCGCGCGGTGGTCGACGCCGGGGGCGGGCTGCTCGTCGCCGACGCCGCCCTCACCCCCGAGTGGGCCGCCGCGTCGTTGCCCGACCTGCTCGCCGACCGCGCCCGCCTCGCCGCCATGGGTGCCGCGGCGACCGACCTGATCCCGCGCGACGCCGACGAGCGGCTCGCGGACCTGGTGGTCCAGGCTGCCCGGCAGGCGGGCCGACGATGAGGGTGCCGGTGCCCGACCACGTGCCCGCGGCCGAGGAGCTCGGCCGGGTGCACCTCGTCGGGGTGGGCGGGGCGGGCCTCTCGGCGATCGCCCGGGTGATGGCGGCGCGGGGCGTCCCCGTCAGCGGCAGCGACGCCGCGCCGTCGGCGACGTTGACGGCGCTGGGCGAGCTGGGCGTGCGCGCCCACGTCGGCCACGCCGCCGAGCAGGTGGCCGACGTCGACACGGTCGTCGTGTCCACCGCGGTGAACGAGGACAACCCCGAGGTGGTCGAGGCCCGCGCGCGCGGCCTGCGGCTGCTGCCGAGGTCGGGGGCGGTGCAGTCCCTGCTGCAGGGCCGGCGCGCGATCGCCGTCGCGGGCACCCACGGCAAGACGACCACGACCTCGCTGCTCACGATGGCGCTGCGCGAGGCCGGCGCCGACCCGTCCTTCATGATCGGCGGCGAGCTCGCCCAGCTCGGCACCAACGCCTGGAGCGGCAGCGGCGACCTGTTCGTCGCCGAGGCCGACGAGAGCGACGGCGCGTTCCTCGTCTACCGACCGTTCGGGGCGCTGGTCACCAACGTCGAGGCCGACCACCTCGACAACTGGGGCACCGAGGAGGCCTACGCCGCCGCCTTCGCCGAGTTCGTCTCGCACGTCGACGACGACGGGTTCCTCGTGCTCTGCGTCGACGACCCCGGGGCTCGCGACCTCGGGGGCACCGCGCACGAGCGCGGCCTGCGCTGCGTCACCGTGGGGGAGGCCGAGGACGCCGAGCTCCGCGCCGTCGACCTCGACCTGCAGGGCGGCCGCTCGGCCTTCACCGTCGAGCGGCCCGGTCACGACCCGCTCACGGTGCGGCTGCAGATCCCGGGCCGGCACTACGTCCTCGACGCCCTCGCGGCGCTCGCCGCGGGCCTCGAGGTCGGCCTCGACCCGGCGGCCCTCGTGCGCGGCCTGGAGAGCTTCACCGGCACCCGTCGCCGGATGGAGTCCAAGGGCGAGGCCGCCGGCGTGCGGGTCTACGACAGCTACGCCCACCACCCCCGCGAGATCGCCGGCGACCTCGAGGCCGCGCGCAGCCTGGCCGGCGAAGGCCGGGTGCTCGTCTGCTTCCAGCCGCACATGGTCTCGCGCACCCGCCTCCTCGGCCACGAGATGGGCGGCGAGCTGAGCGCCGCCGACGAGGTGGTGGTGCTCGACGTGTACGCCGCTCGCGAGGAGCCCGACCCCGCCGTCACCGGCGCGCTGGTCGCCGCCGGCGTCACCCTGCCCTCCGACGTCGTGCACGTCTCGCCCGAGCGTGGCGACGTACCGGACCTGCTGGCCGCCCGGGCCCGCCCGGGCGACCTCGTGCTCACCCTGGGTGCCGGTGACGTCACCACGCTCGGCCCCCTGGTGCTCGACGCGCTGCGCCGCACCGAGCACCGTCCCGGCCCCAGGAGCGACCCGTGACCGACGTCCGCACCCGTCCCGGCACCGAGGACCCCGCCGTCCGGCGGCAGCGACGGCAGTTCGCCCGTCGCGCCCGGGCCGGCCGGGTGCGACGGTGGCGACCCCTGCTCCTGCTCCTGGCCCTGGTCGCGGTCGTCGCCGGCGCCGTGTGGCTGCTGCTCTTCTCCTCCGTGCTGTCCGCGAGCAGGGTCGAGGTGACCGGGCCGAGCTCGATGTCCGACGACGCCGTGCGCCGGGTGGCCGACGTTCCGCTCGGCGGGCCGCTCGCCCGGGTGGACCTCGACGCCGTGCGGCAGCGGGTGGCCGACGTCCCGCGCGTGGCCGCGGTCGAGGTCACCCGGGGCTGGCCGGACGCGGTGCGGCTGGTCGTGACCGACCGGGTGCCCGTCGCCGCCCTCGTGCGCGGGACCGGCTGGCAGGTCATGGACGCCGACGGGGTCGAGTGGGGCAGGTTCGACGACCAGCCCGCCGGGCTGCCCGTCGTCCGCGCTGCGCCGCGGGTGCGCGAGGTCGCGGTCAGGGAGGCCGCCCGCGTCGTCTCCGCCCTCCCCGCACCCCTGGCCGACCGGACCAGCGCCGTCGACGTCGCCACCATCGACCGGATCTCGCTGGCCCTGCGCGACGGCCGCACCGTGCAGTGGGGGAGTGCCGAGCAGTCGGAGCTGAAGGCGCGGGTGCTCTCGACCCTCCTCGCCAGCCGGGAGGCCCGTCGGGTCGAGGGTGACCGGGCCACCCGGATCGACGTCAGCGTGCCGGACCAGCCGACCCTGAGCCGCTGACCGCCCGCGACCGGCCTCCCGCACCCCGGGGGGAGCATCCGTGCAGGTCAGCCGCCTGCTCAAGGGGTCGAGAGCGCGAGGACCGCGCAGCGGGCACACCCTCGACCTGAGGGTGAGACCCGGGACGTCTCGGTATTTCTTCCGGCGTGTCGTCGCGTGTCACATGGATGTAATTACGGATGTGTCCTACGTTCTTCTGCATCGAGTGGTTGACATAACTATAACCCTCTACTTGAGGGTGAGGTTGGACCCAGGCGCTCGACTTCCCCGGACCCATCCACGTGAGTAGCCCGACACCGGGCGACCGACGAACGAGAGGCACACCGCCGTGGCAGCACCACAGAACTACCTGGCCGTCATCAAGGTCGTGGGTATCGGTGGAGGTGGAGTCAACGCCGTCAACCGGATGATCGAGGTCGGTCTCAAGGGCGTTGAGTTCATCGCGGTCAACACCGACGCCCAGGCCCTCCTGATGAGCGACGCCGACGTCAAGCTCGACATCGGCCGCGAGCTCACCCGCGGGCTCGGCGCCGGCGCCGACCCCTCCGTGGGCGCGCAGGCCGCCGAGGACCACGCCGAGGAGATCGAGGAGGTCCTCAAGGGGGCCGACATGGTCTTCGTGACCGCGGGCGAGGGCGGTGGCACCGGCACTGGTGGCGCACCGGTCGTTGCCCGGATCGCCCGCTCGCTCGGGGCCCTCACCATCGGTGTGGTCACCCGCCCGTTCTCCTTCGAGGGTCGGCGCCGCGCCAACTCCGCCGAGGACGGCGTCTCGGGGCTGCGCGACGAGGTCGACACCCTGATCGTGATCCCCAACGACCGGCTGCTGTCGATCAGCGACCGCAACGTCTCGGTGCTCGACGCCTTCAAGCAGGCCGACCAGGTGCTGCTGCAGGGCGTCTCCGGCATCACCGACCTGATCACCACGCCCGGTCTGATCAACCTCGACTTCGCCGACGTCAAGTCCGTGATGCAGAACGCCGGCTCGGCGCTCATGGGCATCGGCTCGGCGCGCGGCGAGGACCGTGCGGTCGCGGCTGCCGAGATGGCGGTCTCCTCGCCCCTGCTCGAGGCGTCGATCGAGGGTGCGCACGGCGTGCTGCTCTCGATCGCCGGTGGTTCGGACCTCGGCCTCTTCGAGATCAACGAGGCGGCCGCGCTGGTCGCGGAGTCGGCGCACGACGAGGCGAACATCATCTTCGGCGCGATCATCGACGACGCGCTCGGCGACGAGGTGCGGGTGACCGTGATCGCGGCCGGGTTCGACGGCGGCATGCCGAAGCGTCGCGACGAGGTGGCGGCACGCAAGGCGTCGGAGCAGCGCGCCCAGGCACCGCTGGAGACCCGGTCGTCGAGCAGCGCGGCGCAGCGTCAGCCGACGGTGACGCCGTCCCGCCCGAGCCACCCGGCCCCGGTCGGTCAGCGTCCGGCCGCTCCCGAGCGCACCGAGCGCACCGAGCGCCCGTTGCAGCCGGCGTCCTACCAGCAGTCGAGCACCCGCCCGGCCTCCTCGGGGTCGACCGGGTCGACCGGGTCGACCGGGTCGTCCTCGTTCGAGGACGACCTGGACGTGCCCGACTTCCTGAAGTAGGTCACGGCGGTGCTGGCCTCGCTGCATACGCACGGACCGGTGGTCGCGGCGTTCACCGACCGGTTCGGCGGGGTCAGTCCCGCGCCGTACGACGAGCTCAGCCTCAGCGTCCCGGCCGCACCCCAGGGTGCGGCCGGGACCGACTGGGAGGCGGTCGTCGCGGAGAACCTGCGCCGCGCGACCGCGGCCCTGGCCCACCGCCAGGGCTCTGCCGGGGTCCCGCCGCACCCGGCGCTGATGCGCCAGGTGCACGGGGCCGAGGTGGTCGAGGTCGACGAGGGCTGGACGCCGCAGGCGCCGGTGCCGAAGGCCGACGGCCTCGTCACCCGGCGTCGCGACGTGGCGCTGGTGGTGCGGGTGGCCGACTGCGTGCCGGTGCTGCTGGCCGACGTCTCGGCCGGGGTGGTCGGGGCGGCCCACGCGGGTCGCGCCGGGCTCGTCGCCGGTGTCGTGCCCGAGACGGTGCGGCGGATGCGTGGGCTCGGTGCGGGCGACCTGGTCGCCTGGGTCGGTCCGAGCATCTGCGGCGGGTGCTACGAGGTGCCCGCCGCACTGCGCGACGAGGTCGGTCGCGTGGTGCCGGCCGCGCCGGCGACCACGACGTGGGGCACGCCGTCCCTCGACGTGGGGGCCGGTGTGCTGGCCCAGCTGGCGTCCGAGGGGGTGCGCGCGGTGCAGGTGGCCGGGTGCAGCCGCGAGGACGCCGACCTCTACTCGCACCGCCGTGACGGCGCCTCCTCGGGCCGGTTCGGCGGGCTCGTGTGGCTGGGGTCGGAGTCGACGTGAGCGAGCGCGAGCAGCAGCTGAGGGAGGGCCTGGCCCGGGTCCACGAGCGGATCGCCGACGCGGCGGCACAGGTCGGGCGGGACGCCGACGAGCTCACCCTCGTCGCGGTCACCAAGCTCTTCCCGGCCTCCGACGTGCGGCTCCTCGCCGGCCTCGGGGTCACCGACGTGGCCGAGAACAGGCACCAGGAGGCCTCGGACAAGGTGGCGGAGCTCGGCGACCTCGACCTGCGGTGGCACTTCGTCGGAGGTCTCCAGAGCAACAAGGCGGCGGCGGTGGCGGCGTACGCCGACGTCGTGCACAGCCTCGACCGGCCCAAGCTGCTCCGCGGCCTGGCGTCGGGCGCGGCGGAGCGGGGCCGGGAGCTCGACGTCCTGGTGCAGGTCAGCCTGGACCCGCCCGGGGAGGGCCACGGCCGCAGCGGCGTCGACCCGCACGAGGTGGACGCGCTCGCCGAGCGGGTCGCGGGCACCGAGGGCCTCCGTCTGCGGGGGGTCATGGGGGTGGCACCGCTCGACGGTGACGCCGCCGAGGCATTCGCACGACTGCACGACGTGGCCGCCCGGGTGCGGTCGATCGACGCGGGGGCCACCTGGATCTCCGCGGGAATGAGCGGGGACCTCGAGCAGGCCGTCGCCGCGGGCGCGACACATCTCCGTGTCGGCAGCGCGGTGCTCGGACCGAGGCCCCGCAACCAGTAATGTCAGTCAACGTCGGGCCCCCGACACCGAGCGGGTGCCCCGAGCAGTGAGGACGTGGTCATGAGCGCGATGCGCAAGATGGGTGTCTACCTGGGTCTCCTCGAGGACACCGGTCAGGACTACGAGTACGACGGGTACGACGCTCCCGAGCAGGAGCGCCAGCCCGTCGCGGCAGGAGCACAGCCGGCGCCCTCCCGTCCGGCGACCGCTCCGGCGGCCCGGGCCCCCCAGGGCCCCGCGCCGGTGTCGGACCTCGCGGAGCGTCGCCGCCCCGCGCCGGCCCCCTCGGTCGCCGAGCTGTCCCGGATCGTCCCGGTGCACCCGCGCACCTACAACGAGGCACGCACGATCGGGGAGAACTTCCGCGACGGCGTCCCGGTGATCATGAACCTGTCCGACATGGACGACAACGACGCCAAGCGGCTCGTCGACTTCGCCGCCGGGCTGGTGTTCGCGGTGCACGGCACCATCGAGCGGATCACCAACAAGGTCTTCCTGCTCTCGCCGCCGAACGTCTCGGTCGCCGCCGAGGACAAGCAGCGTTTGGCCGAGGGTGGATTCTTCAACCAGAGCTGAGCCGCGCACCCCGCGGCCCTGAGACCACCACAGCGGACGGAGCTGTCACCGGCACATGCAGTTCTTGGGTGCGACGATCCTTCTCGTCCTCGACATCTTCTTCTACCTGCTGGTGATCCGGCTCGTGGTGAGCTGGATCCAGGCGTTCGCCCAGTCGTGGACGCCGCGCGGTCCGGTGCTGGTCGTGCTGGAGTTCGTCTTCTCGGCGACCGACCCCCCGATCAAGGCCGTACGCCGGGTGCTACCCCCGCTGCGGATCGGCAGCGTGGCGCTCGATCTGGGCCTGATCGTGGTCTTCATCGTGATCTGGATCCTGCGCAACGTCACGGCGGCGGTCTTCTTCTGAGCCGCGAGTCGCTCGGTTCGGGTGGTTGTCGGGTGCCTTCGTCGGTACGGTGGCCCCGACCGGCTCCCGGCCCGGTCGCGGCCTCTCGGCCGGCCGTACGAGCACGAAGGTGATCCGATGACGCTGACCCCAGAGGACGTGAGCAACAAGCGGTTCACGCCGGTCCGGCTCCGTGAGGGCTACGACATGGGCGAGGTCGACTCGTTCCTCGACGAGATCGAGGCCGAGCTGCAGCGACTGCTGAAGGAGAACAGGGAGCTCTCGGCGCAGGTCGGCAGCGCGGCCGCCCCCGGGGCGTCGTCGGGCTCCGCCGACCTGGCGAAGGCCGATGCCGACAAGCCCGACGCCGGCAGGGCGCAGGCAGAGATGGCCGAGATGGCCGAGATGGACGAGAAGGCCACGGCCGACCAGGCCGGGTCCGACGACCCCGACGCCACGTCCGACGAGCCGCCGACGACCTCCGAGGACGCCGAGGTCGTGCGGGGCAGGCGCGAACCGCGCGTGCTCGAGGAGATCACCGTGACCACCTCGGCCGAGGCGTCGCGGGCGGCGTCCAGGATGCTCGAGCTGGCCGCCAACAACTCCGAGGTGCTGGTGACCGAGGCCCACGAGGAGGCTGAGCAGATCGTCGGTGACGCCGAGCAGAAGGCCGAGCGGATCACCGCCGAGGCCACGGCGCAGTCGGAGTCCCTCGGGGTCGAGACCGCCGAGAGGCGCGAGCTCCTGATGGGCGAGCTCGAGCAGGAGCGTCAGCGGCTCGACGTCCGCGTCTCGCAGCTGCGGTCCTTCGAGCGGGACTACCGCAGCAACCTCAAGGGCTACTTCGAGAAGCAGATGGTCGTGCTGGAGCAGGAGACCCTCGAGCCGGCGGGTGCCCCCGACTCCGGCGCGGACGGCTCCACCGGCTCGCGGTCCCCCGACGCCTCGAACGGCTCGGGCTCCTCGTCGACGGCCTCCTCGGGGCAGTCCGGCTCCTCCGAGCACGCGCAGGGGTCCTGACCCGGAGCTGCCCCACCCAGCAGCAGACGAGGCCCGGTCCCCGCCACGGGGACCGGGCCTCGTCGCACGTCCGGCGGTCGCTCGTTGTCGGCTCAGCCGGCAGTCGCCTCAGCCCGCGCGGGTGACCCGCAGCGCCAGGCCGAGCTCGTCGTCGCGCACGACGTCGTCGCCGGTGAGCTGCGCCGGCCCGGTCACCGTGGTCGCGAGCACCTCCGCGGCGATCAGCTGCCGGTGCTCCTGCACCGCCTCGGCGAGGTCCCCGCTCGCCGCCCACTCCAGCGTGATCCGGTCGCTGACCTCGAAGCCGGCGTTCTTGCGGGCCTCCTGCACGAGCCGCACGACCTCGCGGGCCTGGCCGGCCCGCACCAGAGCGGGGGTGAGCTCGAGGTCGAGGGCGATGGTCTCACCCTGGTCGTTGACCACCGACCAGCCCTCCCGCGGTCGCTCGGAGACGATCACCTCGTCCGGCAGCACCTCGACGGTCTCGCCCTCCACGACCACCTCGGCCCTGCCGTCGCGCTCGAGCGCCGCAGCCAGGTCCGCGGCGTCCGCCTGCGCGACGGCTGCCGCCACCAGCGGCGTGCGCTGCGCGAACCGCTTGCCGAGGGCGCGGAAGTTGCCCTTGGCGGAGTGGTCGACCAGGTCGGCACCGGCCCCACCGAGAGGCTCGAGCCCACCGAGGTTGAGCTCGGTGGCGACCTCGGCACGGAGCTCCGGGGTGAGCCGGTCGTACGCCGTGCTGGCCACGAGCGCCCGCCGAAGCGGCTGCCGCGTGCGCACCTTGGCCTCGGCCCGCGCCGCACGCCCGAGCTCGACCAGCCGGCGGGCCAGGGCCACGCCGTCGGAGAGCCGCTCGTCGACCAGGGCCTCGTCGACCTCCGGCCACGACGACAGGTGCACCGAGTCGGCCGCCCCCGGCTCGACCGGGCGCACGACGTCCTGCCACACCCGCTCGGTGATGAACGGGGTCATCGGCGCCATCAGGCCGGTCAGGACCACGACCGTGTCGTGCAGGGTGCGCAGCGCGGCGGGGTCGCCGTCCCAGAACCGTCGGCGCGAGCGCCGGACGTACCAGTTGGAGAGGTCGTCGACGAACTGCGAGAGCAGCGCGCCGACCCGCTGGGTGTCGAAGGCCTCGTACGCCGCGGTGACCTCGCGGACCAGCCGCGCCGTCTCGGCCACGAGCCAGCGGTCGAGCACCGGTCGGTCCTCCACGGCCGGGGCCTCCTCGGTGGGCGACCAGTCGGCCGTCCGCGCGTAGAGCACGTGGAAGGCGACGGTGTTCCAGTAGGTCAGCAGCACCTTGCGGACGGTCTCCGGATGGTGGCGTCGCCCACCCGCCGCGCGGCCCAGGGCGAGCCGCTCGCCGTCATGAACCACCGCACCGCGTCGGCGCCGTGCCGCTCCATCAGCGGCATCGGCTCGATGATGTTGCCGAGGTGCTTGGACATCTTGCGGCCGTCCTCGGCCATGATGTGGCCGACGCAGAGCACGCTCTCGTACGGCGAGCGGTCGAAGACCAGCGTGCCGACCGCCATCAGGGTGTAGAACCAACCCGCGGGTCTGGTCGATCGCCTCGCAGATGAAGTCGGCGGGGTAGGCCTGCTCGAGCCGCTCCTCCGAGCCCGCCACGTGCGGGTAGCCCCACTGTGCGAAGGGCATCGAGCCGGAGTCGAACCACGCGTCGATCACCTCGGGCACGCGGGTCGACTCGGCCCCGCACTCGGGGCAGGCGAACGTGACGGCGTCCACGAAGGGCCGGTGCGGGTCGAGCCCGGACTGGTCGGTGCCGGTGAGCTCGGAGAGGTCCGCCAGCGAGGAGACGCACACCTGGTGGTCGTCGGCGCAGCGCCAGATCGGCAGCGGCGTGCCCCAGTACCGGCTGCGCGAGAGCGCCCAGTCGATGTTGTTCTCCAGCCAGTCGCCGTAGCGGCCGTGCTTGACCCGGTCGGGGTGCCAGTCGGTGCGCTCGTTCTCGCGGAGCAGCTGCTCCTTGACGGCGGTCGTGCGGACGTACCAGGACGGCTGGGCGTAGTAGAGCAGCGCCGTGTGGCACCGCCAGCAGTGCGGGTAGGAGTGCTCGTAGGGCAGGTGGCGGAACAGCCGTCCGCGCGACTCGAGGTCGGCGACGAGGGCGGTGTCGGCGTGCTTGAAGAACTGCCCGCCGACCAGCGGGACGGTGCCCTCGAAGTGTCCGTCGGGCCGCACCGGGTTGACCACCGGCAGGCCGTAGGCGCGGCAGACCCGCAGGTCGTCCTCGCCGAAGGCGGGGGACTGGTGCACCAGGCCGGTGCCGTCCTCGGTGGTGACGTAGCCGTCGAGCACGACGAAGTGAGCCGGGCTGTCCTCGGGGAAGTCGAGCAGCGTGAACGGTCGGTCGTAGGTCCAGCGCTCGAGCTCGGTGCCGGGCACCGAGCCGGTGACCGCCCAGCCCTCGCCGAGCACCTCGGCCCACAGCGGCTCGGCGACGACCAGGGTCTCCTCGCCGTCGCTGACCAGCACGTAGGTCACCTCGGGGTTCGCCGCCACCGCCGTGTTGGAGACCAGCGTCCAGGGTGTCGTCGTCCACACCAGCAGCGAAGCCTGCCCGGCGTACGGGCCCGACGTCAGCGGGAAGCGCACGTAGACGCTCGGGTCGACCACGGTCTCGTAGCCCTGCGCGAGCTCGTGGTCGGACAGGCCGGTCCCGCAGCGGGGGCAGTACGGCGCGACGCGGTGGTCCTCGACCAGCAGGCCCGCGCCGTGGATCTGCGCGAGCGCCCACCAGACCGACTCGACGTACGCCGAGTCCATCGTGCGGTAGGGGTCGCGCATGTCGAGCCAGAAGCCCATCCGGTCGGTCAGGTCCTCCCAGAGGTCGACGTGGCGCTGCACCGACTCGCGACAGTGCGCGTTGAACTGCGCCACCCCGAAGGCCTCGATGTCGCCCTTGCCGGAGAAGCCGAGCTCCTTCTCCACGGCGAGCTCGACGGGCAGGCCGTGGCAGTCCCAGCCGCCCTTGCGGTTGACCCGGTAGCCCTGCATCGTCTTGAACCGCGGGAACACGTCCTTGAACGCGCGCGCCTCGACGTGGTGGGTGCCGGGGCGGCCGTTGGCGGTCGGCGGGCCCTCGAAGAAGGTCCAGCTCGGGGCGTCCTCGCGGCCGGCGACCGAGCGGGCGAACGTGTCCTGCTCGCGCCACAGGTCGAGCACCTCGTGCTCGAGGGCGGGCAGGTCGACCTGCGGGGGCACCGGGCGGTACCGGCCGGGCTTGCTGTGGTCACTCATCGTGGGTTCCTCCGGCGTGCAGCGGTCTCGCCGGAGGGACGAGAGCCGTCGACGACGGACTCCCGCGGTACCACCCTCCTTGAGCCGGTCTCCCGACCCCTCTCGTGCTCACCGCTGCCGGCTCTACTGCCGTCCCGGGGGTCTCCGGGGCGGGTTCTGCCGGCGGCTCGGGGGTGATCCTCGGTCGCGACCGTGTCGTCGGGCTCGCACCGTCCCCGATTCGCTCCTGACCGTGTCGCGGCGTACCTGTCCCCGTCGACGCCGTGCGGTGGGGCCAGTCTGCCAGACCGCGGCAGGCGCGGCGTACCTGCACGGTGGCGGTCCGCGTGGCACCTTGTCGTGGGCCACGGGTGTCTTTATCGTCCGGGGCACACGACGGACCCCGAAGGAGAGCACGATGGCGCGTGCGACCAAGGCACTCCTGGGCACGGCCGCGGCCGTGGCCCGCAAGGTGAACCCGCTGAGCGGGTCGGCCGCCGAGGCCGAGCCGGGTCCCACCGAGCCCACCGGCTCCGCGACCACGAAGGCGTCCGCGACGAGGACGCCGGCGGCGACGAAGGCGCCGGCGAAGAAGGCGCCGGCGAAGAAGGCGCCGGCGAAGAAGGCACCTGCGGCGAAGAAGACACCGACGAAGAAGGCGCCCGCGGCGACGAGGGCGCCGACCAGGAAGACCCCCGCGAAGAAGGCCGCGACGCCCACGGTCGCGGCCTCGACCCTCCCCGTGCGCGACGGCGAAGCCCCGTGGACCGAGGCCGAGGCGACGGAGGTGCGCCAGGACCTCGAGGACCGCGCCGCCCAGCTGCGCAGCGAGCTCGCGGGTCTCGACCTCGAGCTCGAGGGCCTCATGCGCGAGTCGGGCGAGGGGTCGGGGCAGGACCAGGCCGACGTCGGGGCCGCGTCCTTCGAGCGCGACCAGGAGCTCTCCCTGGGGCGCAACGCACGCGACATGCTCGAGCAGACCGAGCGCGCCCTGCGGCGGCTCACCGAGGGCGGCTACGGCGAGTGCGAGTCGTGCGGTGAGGCCATCGGCAAGATGAGGGTGATGGCGTTCCCGCGTGCCACACTCTGCCTGACATGCAAGCAGCGCGAGGAACGCCGCTGACCGACGGCGACGACCCTGACGAGCCCACCGCCCCGGCGCCGAGCCGCGGCGAGGGCTCGGGGCTGAGGCGACGCCGCGGGCTGCTGGTCGCGGTCGCGCTGACGGCGTACGCCGCGGACGTCGTCACCAAGGTCGTGGCGGTCGCCACCCTGGACCCCACCGAGCGGGTGCCGGTGCTCGGCCCGGTGCTGTCGCTGACGCTGGTGCGCAACCCCGGCGCGGCGTTCTCCACCGGCACCGGCTTCACCGTGGCGCTCTCCGTGGTCGCGATCGTCGCGCTCGTGACGGCGCTCTGGCTGGGCCGGCGGGTCGCCTCCCCGCTCTGGGCGGTGGGTCTCGGCCTGCTGATCGGTGGGGTCGGAGGCAACCTGACCGACCGGCTGCTGCGGGCCCCCGGGCCGCTGGAGGGCCACGTCGTCGACTTCCTGGCCCTGCCGAGCTGGCCGGTGTTCAACCTCGCGGACGTCTGCATCGACGCCGCCGCCGTCGTCATCGTGGTGCAGAGCCTGCGCGGCATCCGGATCGACGGTGGTCGGCACGGCCCGCGGGACACCAGCGGACCCCACGGCACCGACGGCACCGATGGCACCGATGGCACCGATGGCACCGATGGCACCGACTCGACCGGCACCCCCCGCTCCGGGACGTCGTCGTGAGCGCTCCCGCCTCCACCGGGGGCGAGCAGCGCAGCGTGCTGGTGCCCGAGGGGCTGGCCGGCGAGCGGGTCGACGTCGCGATCGCGCGGATGTTCGGCCTGTCCCGCACCCGGGCCGGGGAGCTCGCCGGGTCCGGTCTGGTGGAGCTCGACGGGGTCGCGGCGATGAAGTCCGAACGGGTCGTGCCGGGCAGCCGGCTCGACGTCACGATCCCCACGCTGGTCGACCCCACCGGGGTGGTGCCGGAGACCGTTGAGGGCATCTCGATCATCCACGACGACGACGCCCTCGTGGTGATCGACAAGCCCGTGGGCGTCGCCGTGCACCCGAGCCCCGGGTGGACCGGGCCGACCGTCGTCGGCCATCTCGCCGCCGCCGGCTTCCGGATCTCCACCAGCGGCGCCTCCGAGCGCCAGGGCATCGTGCAGCGGCTCGACGTCGGCACCTCCGGAGTGATGGTCGTCGCGAAGTCCGAGCACGGCTACTCCGTGCTCAAGAGCGCCTTCCGCCACCGCACGGTCGAGAAGACCTACCACGCGCTGGTGCAGGGCCACCCCGACCCGCACGAGGGCACCATCGACGCCCCGATCGGTCGCCACCCCCGCCACGACTACAAGTTCGCGGTGATGGCCGAGGGCAAGCACTCGGTGACGCACTACACGACGCTGGAGGCGCACCGCTTCGCCAGCCTGCTGGAGGTGCGGCTGGAGACCGGTCGCACCCATCAGATCCGGGTGCACGTCGCCGCGCTCAAGCACCCGTGCGTCGGCGACCACCAGTACGGCGCGGACCCCCGGCTCGCCGAGCGGGTCGGGCTGGAGCGGCAGTGGCTGCACGCCGTACGCCTCGGCTTCGACCACCCGGACTCCGGCGAGTGGGTCGAGTACGAGTCGGGCTACCCCGCGGACCTCGCGGCCGCGCTGGAGACCGTCCGGCATGCCGACTGAGGAGCTCGTGCTCCGTCCGGCCCTCGAGTCCGACGTGCCCGACCTGCTGCGGGTCTACCTCACCGCCCGCGCCGCCGCGCCGATGCCGCCGACGACCCACACCGAGGACCAGGTCGGCGCCTGGATGCTGGGCTGGTTCGGGGAGGCCCGCGAGCCCTGGCTGGCCGAGCAGGACCACGAGGTGGTCGGGCTGCTGGTGCTCGAGGGGGACTGGCTGCACTCCCTGTACGTCGCGCCGTCGGCCCAGCGACGGGGCGTCGGCGCCGCGCTGCTCGAGCTGGCCCAGGCCCGGCGACCCGACGGCTTCGCGCTGTGGGTCTTCGCGAGCAACGAGCCCGCGCGCGCCTTCTACCGCGCGCAGGGACTCGTCGAGCTCGAGACCACCGACGGCAGCGGCAACGAGGAGGGCGCCCCGGACGTGCGGATGGCCTGGACGGCGGCGGACCCGGTCGCCTGGCTGCGCGGCGAGATCGACGAGGTCGACGCCGACCTTGCCCGGTTGCTGGCCCGGCGCGCGGCGCTCACCGCCGCCATCCAGCCGCACAAGCCGGTGCCAGGCCACGCGGGCCGCGACCCCCGGCGCGAGCGGGCGATCGCCGCCCGGATGGCCGAGGTCGCCCCCGGCCTGACCCCCGCCGCCTACGCCCGGATCGTCGACCGGGTCGTCGAGGTGAGCCTCGACGCCTGGGAGAACCCCTTGTAAATCGGGGTTACGGTCGCTGCACAAGGGCTGTGCGGGACTCGAGGCGACCACAACGCTGGAGAAGTGGCGGCCCCGCGCGCACCTGCCCGCAGGTGTACGCCGTCTAGCCTGCGCCCATGCCGTCCCTGCGCGCACCGACCGGCGTCGCCGTGACGCTGCTGCTGCTCACCACCGCCTGCTCGGGCTCCTCGGACCAGCCGGACGGCAGCAGCTCGCCCAGCGACCGCACGGACGCCCCGTCGGCGCGCGCCACCCCCGCGCCGAGCCCCACGGAGGACGCGCCCACCGGCCGGCTGCAGTCCGCCCGCGCGGCGTTGGTGAGGGACGACACCGGGACGTTCACGGTCGAGGTGCGCGGCGTCCCCGCCGCCGGCAGCCCGAGCCCGCAGACCGCCGCCCTGCCCCGGGTCTCGGGCCGCTTCTCCTTCTCCGCCGCCGCGGGGGAGTTCCGCTCGGTCGCCCGGCAGCCCGACGGCCGCCTCGTCCTGCGGTACGTCGCCCGCGGCCCGCAGGCGTGGTCGCAGGCGCTCTTCCCGGGCTCGCCGATGGCGCCGGACTGCTGGTACGAGATCGCCGTGCCGCAGGGCAGCGTCGCCCTCCCGGCCCAGGTCTCCGCGCTGCTCGACGCGCGGCCGGTGCCGCGCACCGGGAGCACGGCCGCCGGGGCCGACCTGCCCGGCACGGTGCTGCTCCTGGACGCACTCAACGCCGTCGGCCTCACCCGGGTGGCCAACGTGCTGCCGGCGGCCGCGTCCGAGCAGCGCGTCGCGGCCACCTTCGAGGTGGCCGACGGGGTCGACGGGGCGTTCATCGCCTGGTCGGTGCGGGCCCGCGACCTGCGGGCCGCCGTCGCCGACCTGGGCCCCGGTGCCGCCGTACGCCGCCAGGTCGCGGCGGACCTCGGCGGTCTCGGCGGCGTGTCCTGGCGGGTGGTCCTGGACGAGGCCGGGACACCGGTCTCGGTCCCTGCTCCGCCCCCGGCCCAGGTCATCGCCGCGGGACGCCGCTGCACCCGCTGACCGCACCGGCGGGCCTCGCGGGGCACGCCGGACGGCTCACCGGAACTGTCGCCGAGGTGGCCTAGGCTGAGGTCCTTCCCCACGGTCCGGGTCACCGGACCACCCGACGGGCCCGTGCCCGTCCGTCCGACGTGCCCGATTGCCCAGCCCCCGGTGTCCCCGTGTCCCCGGACGGCTGCCGTGAGGGGCGTTCCAGGCCCACGAGGAAGGATGCCCGTCACCGATGTCGGTCGGCTCCCAGGACTCATTCGTCCACCTGCACGTGCACACCGAGTACTCCATGCTCGACGGCGCGGCGCGACTGGGGGCCCTCACCGAGCGGGCTGCCGCGCTGGGGATGCCGGCGGTGGCGATGACCGACCACGGCAACGTGTTCGGGGCCTACGAGTTCTACGCCAAGGCCAAGGCGGCCGGGGTCAAGCCGATCGTCGGCATCGAGGCCTACTTCACGCCCAACAGCCCTCGGGGCGACCGCAAGGGCGTCAACTTCTACGACGGCGGGCCCGACGACGTGTCGGCCCGGGGCGCCTACACCCACATGACGCTGCTCTCGGAGACCACCGAGGGCATGCACAACCTGTTCCGGCTCAGCACCGGCTCCTGGCGCGAGGGCTTCTTCAAGAAGCCCCGCATGGACCGCGCGCTGCTCTCCCAGCACGCCCGTGGACTGATCGGCACGACCGGCTGCCCGTCCGGCGAGATCCAGGTGCACCTGCGCTACGGCCAGTACGCCGCCGCCCGCGCGGTCGCGGCGGAGTTCCAGGACATCCTCGGCAAGCAGAACTACTTCCTCGAGCTGATGGACCACGGCCTGTCGATCGAGAAGCGGGTGCGCGACGACCTGATCCGCCTGGGCCGCGACCTCGACATCCCGCTGCTGGCGACCAACGACTCGCACTACGTCGACCAGGCCGACGCGGCCAGCCAGGAGCACCTGCTCTGCATCAACTCCGGCTCGACGATGGACGTCCCCGCCGGCGACGGCCCCGGGGAGCGGTTCGCCTTCAACGGCGACGGCTACTACCTCAAGTCCGCCGCCGAGATGCGCTCGCTGTGGCAGGACACCCACGGCCTGCGCGAGGCCTGCGACAACACGCTCCTCGTCGCCGAGCGCTGCGACGTCTCGTTCACCGAGGGCAACGGCACCTACATGCCCCGCTTCCCCTGCCCGGAGGGGGAGAACGAGGACTCCTGGATGGTCAAGGAGGTCGAGCGCGGCCTGCGGGTGCCGCTACCCCTCCGGCATCCCCGACGACGTACGCCGCCAGGCCGACTTCGAGGTCGGCGTGATCACCCAGATGGGGTTCGCGGGCTACTTCCTCGTCGTGGCCGACTTCATCAACTGGGCCAAGAACAACGGCATCCGGGTGGGCCCGGGCCGTGGCTCCGGCGCCGGCTCGATGGTCGCCTACGCGATGCGCATCACCGACCTCGACCCGCTGCGCCACGGCCTGATCTTCGAGCGGTTCCTCAACCCCGACCGCGTCTCGATGCCCGACTTCGACATCGACTTCGACGAGCGCCGTCGCGGCGAGGTGATCCGCTACGTCACCGAGAAGTACGGCGACGACCGGGTCGCCAAGATCGTCACCTACGGCACGATCAAGGCCAAGCAGGCAGTCAAGGACTCCTCGCGCATCCTGGGCTACCCGTTCGCCCTCGGCGACCGGATCACCAAGGCCATGCCGGCCTCGGTGATGGGCAAGGACGTCCCGCTGCCCAAGATCTTCGACCCGACTCCCACGGCCGCTACGGCGAGGGCGGCGAGTTCCGCGCGCTCTACGGCAGCGAGCCGGACGTCAAGAAGGTCGTCGACACCGCCATGGGCATCGAGGGCCTCAAACGGCAGTGGGGCGTGCACGCCGCGGGCGTGATCATGTCCAGCGAGCCCCTGGTCGACGTCATCCCGATGCTCAAGCGGCCCGCCGACGGCGCGATGATCACGCAGTTCGACTACCCCACCTGCGAGGCCCTCGGGCTGATCAAGATGGACTTCCTCGGGCTGCGCAACCTCACCGTGCTCGACGACGCCATCGGCAACATCGAGGCCAACCGCGGCGAGACGATCGTGCTCGAGGACCTCGCCGCTCGACCGACCCGGCGACGTACGAGCTGCTCCAGCGCGGCGACACGCTCGGCGTGTTCCAGCTCGACGGCGGCCCGATGCGGGCGCTGCTGCGCTCGATGCAGCCGGACACCTTCGAGGACATCTCCGCGGTCGGCGCGCTCTACCGGCCCGGCCCGATGGGCGCCGACTCGCACAACAAGTACGCCCGTCGCAAGACCGGCCGTGAGCCGGTCGAGCCGATCCACCCCGAGCTGGCCGACGCCCTCGAGGACGTCCTGGGCGAGACCTACGGCCTGATCGTCTACCAGGAGCAGGTGATGGCGATCGCGCAGAAGCTGGCCGGCTACACGCTCGGCCAGGCCGACCTGCTGCGCCGGGCGATGGGCAAGAAGAAGAAGGAGGAGCTGGACAAGCAGTTCGCCGCCTTCTCCGCCGGCATGACCGAGCGCGGGTACTCCGATGCCGCGATCACGACGCTGTGGGACATCCTGCTGCCGTTCTCCGACTACGCGTTCAACAAGGCGCACTCCGCGGCCTACGGCGTGGTCTCCTACTGGACCGCCTACCTGAAGGCCAACTACCCGGCCGAGTACATGGCCGCCCTGCTCACCTGCGTCCGCGACGACAAGGACAAGTCGGCGATCTACCTCAACGAGTGCCGCCGGATGGGCATCAAGGTGCTGCCGCCGGACGTCAACGAGTCCGCCGCCGACTTCACCCCGGTCGGCACCGACATCCGGTTCGGCCTGGCCGCGGTCCGCAACGTCGGCCACAACGTCGTCGACGGCGATCGTGCGCGGCCGCGAGGAGCAAGGGCCGCTACAGCGACTTCTACGACTTCCTCGGCAAGGTCCGGCAGTGGTCTGCAACAAGCGGGTCATCGAGTCGCTGATCAAGGCCGGCGCCTTCGACTCGCTCGGCCACCGCGGCGCGCGCTGCTTGTCGTGCACGCGCGAGGCGGTCGACGCAGTACGCCGACGTCAAGCACAACGAGGCGATCGGCCAGTACTCGCCTCTTCGGCGGGCTCGACGACCGGCGGCGGGCGCCGGCGGTTCGGCGGTCGCGGTGGAGGTGCCCGACATCGCCGAGTGGGACAAGACGACGCTGCTCGCCCTCGAGCGCGAGATGCTCGGCCTCTACGTCTCCGACCACCCGCTGCTCGGCCTCGAGCACGTGCTGGCCGCAGCACGCCGACTGCACCGTCGGCCGCCTGCTCGCCGACGAGGAGCGCGCCGACGGGGCGATCGTGACCATCGGCGGCCTGATCACCTCGGTCAACCGGCAGATCACCAAGAAGGGCGACGCCTGGGCCTCGATCACCGTCGAGGACCTCGAGGGGGCGCATCGAGGTGCTGCTCTTCCCGAGCAGCTACCAGCTCGCCGCCACGCTGCTCGCCCAGGACACGGTGGTCGCCGTCAAGGGCCGGCTGAACCGCGCCAAGGACACCCCGAGCTGATGGGTCAGGAGGTCACCGCGCCGGACGTGTCGGAGGGGCCCACGCGGCCCCGTCGTCATCTCGCTGCCCTCGACCCGGTGCACCACGCCGGTCGTCGACTCCGCTCAAGGAGGTGCTGGGCACGCACCCGGGCATGACCGAGGTGCACCTGCGGTTGATGACGCGGGAGGCGACCCGGCTGATGCGGCTCGACGACCGGCTCCGGGTGACGCCGACCTCCGCGCTCTTCGCCGACCTCAAGCAGCTGCTGGGACCCGCCTGCCTGACCGACGCGCGCGTACGCTCGGCCGGGTGAGCGACACCCACGCGCAGGCCCCCGGGAGCTCCCCGGTTTGGCCGGGCGCCGGCGACGTCTGGGAGCCGCCGGTCGAGGACGCCGACCGCGACCTCGAGCAGCCGCGCGACCAGGACGTGCCGACCAGTCCGGGCGGCCTGCTGGTCACCGCCCTGTGCTTCGTGGTCGCGGGCGCGGTCGGCGGTCTGCTGTGGAACTGGGTGTGGAGCCCCGCGCAGTACGTCGTCAGCGACGGTCGTGGCTCGCTCGGCGAGGTCGGCCTCGCCGACCACTTCAGCTCCGACGGCTGGTACGCCGTGGTGGCCCTGGTGCTGGCTGCCGTGGTCGCCACGGTCCGCCGTCGCACCAGCGCTGCCTCCGGGGTGTTCGACCTGCTGGTGGCGCTCGTGGCCTCGGTCGCCGCGGCGTACCTCATGCTCGGTGTCGGCGAGCTGGTCGGGCCCTCCACCCCCGAGGCCGGCATGCGCGGCCTCGCCGACGGCGTGCGGGTCGACGAGGCGCTGGGGCTCGGCAGCTCGCTGGCCACCACCGGCTGGGCCAGCCACGTGTACGTCGTGCTGCTGGCGTGGCCGGTCGGAGCGATGTTCGGCTGGTTCCAGGAGCTGCTCTGGCCGCGTCTCGAACCCGACGCCTCCTCGTCCGCGTCGTCGCAGGGCGCCGGGCCGGGCGCGCCTGCCGACCCCGCCTGAGGGTCAGTCCCGCCCGACCGGGGCGAGCACCGCACCGGTGAGGCCGACCAGGTCGACCGGGGCCAGCTCGACGTCGAGGCCGCGCCTCCCGCCGGAGACCAGCACCGTGTCGTGGTCCTGCGCCGACTCGTCCAGGACGGTCGGCAGCCCGCGCTTCTGCCCCAGCGGCGAGATGCCGCCGACGACGTAGCCGGTCACCCGCTCCGCGTCGGCCGGCTGCGCCATCACCGCGCGCTTGCCGCCCAGTGCCGCCGCGAGGGCCTTGAGGTCGAGGCGGCCGGCGACGGGGACGACGGCCACGGCCAGCGCCCCGTCGACCTCGGCGAGCAGCGTCTTGTACACCCGGGCCGGGTCGACCTCCAGCGCGTCCGCCGCCTCGAGCCCGTAGGAGTCGGCGGCCGGGTCGTGGTCGTAGGGGTGCACGCGGTGCCACGTGCCCGACTCCTCGAGCACGCGTACGGCGGGGGTGCCGCCACCGCTGCTGCGTCGGGCCACGTCGCGGTCGTCCTAGTTGGGGGACCAGCCCGCGCGGGCGATCTCCAGGGCCGGCAGCGACGGCAGGGCGCGCATGGCCCGCATCTCCTCGGCGAGGTAGCCGCGCAGCAGCCGGAGCCGGGCGGCTGCCGACTCGGACTCGAGCAGGGCCTGGCGCTGCTGTACCGGGAGCAGCACGGTGGCCGACAGGGCGTAGGAGAGGAAGGTCGGGTCGCTGCCGAAGGCGGCGCCGTGCACGCTGTCGCCGCGCAGGCCGGCGAGCCGGTCGCGGTAGGCGGCGAAGGCGGCCATGGTGCGCTCGGCCTCGGCGTGCGCCGTGGCGAGGTCGTCGACCTGGTCCTCGAGCAGCTCGACCTCGCCGCGGGGGAACCCGTCGCCGTGCTGCATCTCCTCGAGGTGCAGCCGCTGCCGGGCCAGCACCTCGATCTCGAACCCGCCGTCGGCGTGCGGCGTGCACTCGGTCATCTGCAGCAGCACGCCGGTGGTGTGCACGGTCTGCGCCCCGTGCTCCCCGACCTCGTAGCCGGCGCGGATCGCGACGGTGCCGAGCAGCCGGTCCTTGGGTGAGGACTCCTCGAGCAGGTGGCGCACCAGCTTGCGGTAGCGCCGCTCGAAGACGTTGAGGGGCACACGCATACCCGGGAAGACCACCGCGTTCAGCGGGAACATCGGGAGGCTGCGTGACATGCCTCTCAACCTAGCGCGCAGGGACGTCCTGCGACCGCCCGCGGGACCGAGCGGGCGGACGCCGCACCTACAATCGGGCCATGATCAGGCGTATCGACCTGCGGGGAGCAGGGCCGCGCCTCGACCACCGCGCGGCCGTGCCGCGAGCGGAGTTCGACGTCGAGGCGGCCGTGCACGTGGTGCGGCCGATCTGCGACGACGTCCGCGCCCGTGGCGCCGACGCGGTGGCGGACTCTCCGCGCGCTTCGACAGGTCGAGCAGACCGACATCGCGGTGCCGCCGCGAGGCTCTCGCCGACGCGCTCGACGCGCTCGACCCGGCGGTGCGCGCCGGTCTCGAGGAGTCGATCCGCCGGCTGCGGATGACCTGCGAGGCCGAGCTGGAGCGCGGACGACCACCGAGGTCGCCGCCCGGGCGCGCGGGTCACCCACCGCCTGGTCCCGGTCGACCGGGTCGGGCTCTACGTGCCCGGCGGGATCGCGCCGCTGGTCTCGAGCGTCGTGATGAACGTCGTCCCGGCCCAGGTCGCGGGCGTCGGCTCGATCGCGCTGACCAGCTCGCCGCAGCAGGACGTTCGGCGGCCTGCCGCACCCGACCATCCTGGCCGCCTGCGAGCTGCTCGGCGTCGACGAGGTGTACGCCGTCGGTGGCGCCCAGGCGGTCGCGATGTTCGCCTACGGCGCCGGCCCCTGCCGGCCGGTCGACCTGGTCACCGGGCCCGGCAACATCTACACGGTCGCCGCCAAGCGGCTGCTCAAGGGCGTCGTCGGCATCGACTCCGAGGCCGGCCCCACCGAGATCGCGATCCTGGCCGACGACACCGCCGACCCACGCTACGTCGCGGCCGACCTGATCAGCCAGGCCGAGCACGACCCGCTCGGCCGCCGTCGGTGCTGGTCACCGACTCGCGAGCAGCTGGCCGACGACGTCGAGGCCGAGCTCGACAGCAGGTCGCGGCCACCCGCCACGACGAGCGGATCCGCACCGCGCTGACCGGCCGCCAGTCGGCGATCGTGCTGGTCGACGACCTCGAGCAGGGCCTGGCGGTCGTCAACGCCTACGCCGCCGAGCACCTCGAGATCCAGACCCGCGACGCGGCCGACTGGGCGGCGCGGGTGCGCAACGCCGGCGCGGTCTTCGTCGGCGCCGTGGACCCCGGTCTCGCTGGGCGACTACTGCGCCGGCTCCAACCACGTGCTGCCGACCGGCGGCTGCGCCTGCCACTCCTCGGGGCTGTCGGTGCGGTCGTTCCTCAAGGCCGTGCACGTCGTCGAGTACACCCGCGAGGCCCTGCGCCGAGGTCGCCGGGCCACGTCGTGACGCTCGCCGACGCCGAGGACCTGCCGGCCACGGCGCCGCCGTCGCGGGTGCGGCTCGAGGACGCGCTGAGCGTGGCCCCCGCTGCGCCGCGGAGCTCCGGGGCGTCGCAGCCGTACGGCGCCCCGCAGCTCGACGTGCCCGTCCAGCTCAACGTCAACGAGAACCCCTACCCGCCGTGCCGAGGCCGTGCGCCGCCGACGTCGCCGCGGCCGTGCGCGGGCGGCGACCCGCACGCTGAACCGCTATCCCGACCGTGAGTTCGTCGCGCTGCGGGAGGCGCTGGCGGCGTACCTCGGGCACGGGCGTCACCACCGACAGGTGTGGGCGGCCAACGGCTCCAACGAGGTCATGCTGCAGCTGCTGCAGGCCTTCGGCGGCCCGGGGCGCACGGCGCTGTGCTTCGCGCCGACGTACTCGATGTATCCCGAGTACGCCCGCGACACGCCTGACCGAGTGGGTGGCCGGCCGCCGCGAGAGCGACTTCACCCTCGACCTCGACCACGCCGTGGCGCTGGTCGCGCGAGCACCGGCCGTCGGTGGTGCTGCTGCCCTCGCCGAACAACCCCACCGGCACCGCGCTGCCACCGGAGGCGGTCGACGCCCTCTGCGACGCACGACGCCGGGCGTGGTCGTCGTCGACGAGGCGTACGGCGAGTTCCGCCGCGCCGGCACCCCGAGCGCGCTGGAGCTGCTGCCGCGGCACCGCAACCTCGTGGTCACCCGCACGATGAGCAAGGCGTTCGCGCTGGCCGGGGCCCGGCTCGGCTACCTCGCCGCCGACCCGGCCGTCTGCGACGCGCTGCGCGTCGTGCGCCTGCCCTACCACCTCTCGGCGGTGACGCAGGCGGTCGCGCTGGTCGCGCTCCGGCACGCCGACGAGCTGCTCGGCCGGGTCGACGACCTGCGGGTCGAGCGGGACGCGACGGTGGAGTGGCTGCGCGCCCAGGGGCTGGAGGTCGCCGACAGCGACGCCAACTTCGTGCTGTTCGGCCGATTCGCCGACCGGCACGCGACCTGGCAGGGTCTGCTGGACCACGGGGTGCTGGTCCGCGAGACCGGCCCCGACGGGTGGCTGCGGGTGTCGATCGGCACCCGCGAGGAGATGGCGGCCTTCCGGGCCGCCCTGGTGGAGGTGCTCTGAATGAGCTCGCAGGCAGGCACGCGCACCGGTCGCGTCGAGCGCACGACCACGGAGTCGAGCGTGCTCGTCGAGGTCGACCTCGACGGCTCCGGCGCGGCCGAGATCAGCACCGGCGTCGGCTTCTACGACCACATGCTCAACTCCCTGGCCCGGCACGCGCTGCTCGACCTGACCGTGCGCACCGAGGGCGACACCCACATCGACGCCCACCACACCGTCGAGGACACCGCGATCGCCCTCGGCGACGCGCTGCTCCAGGCGCTCGGCGACAAGCGCGGCATCCGCCGCTTCGGCGACGCCCTCGTGCCGCTCGACGAGGCGCTGGTGCAGTGCGCCGTCGACGTCTCCGGCCGGCCGTACTGCGTGCACACCGGTGAGCCCGAGGGCCAGGTCTACGTCGCGATCGGCGGCGACTACCAGGGCTCGCTGACCCGGCACGTCTTCGAGACGATCGCCTTCCACGCCCAGATCGCCCTGCACGTGCGGGTGCTGTCGAGCCGCGACCCGCACCACCTGGTCGAGGCGCAGTTCAAGGCCTTCGCCCGCGCGCTGCGCGACGCGGTGGCCCTCGACCCGCGGGAGGGGGCGTCCCCAGCACCAAGGGCACCCTGTGACCCCAGCGCCGGCCGGCACCCCCGACGTCGTCGTCCTCGACTACGGCTCGGGCAACACCCGGTCGGCCGTCCGTGCCCTCGAGCGGGCCGGCGCGCGCGTCGAGCTCACCGCCGACCGAGGACGGGTGATGGACTGCGACGGTCTCGTCGTGCCCGGTGTCGGGGCGTACGCCGCCTGCATGGCCGGGCTGCGCGCCGTCAAGGCCCACGAGGTGATCGGGCGCCGCCTGGCCGGGGGTCGCCCCGTGCTCGGCATCTGCGTCGGCATGCAGGTGCTCTTCGAGGAGGGCATCGAGCACGGCGTGCGGTCCGAGGGCTGCGGCGAGTGGCCGGGCGTGGTCGAGCGCCTGCAGGCCGACGTCGTGCCGCACATGGGCTGGAACACCGTGCAGCCGCCCGTCGGCACCAGGTTGTTCGCCGGGGTCGAGACCGAGCGCTTCTACTTCGTGCACTCCTACGCCGCCCGTGACTGGACGCTGGTCACCAACAGCCGCACCCGGGCGCCACTGGTCACCTGGGCCGAGCACGGCGGCGACCGGTTCGTGGCCGCGGTCGAGAACGGCCCGCTCTGCGCCACCCAGTTCCACCCCGAGAAGTCCGGCGACGCCGGCGCCCGGCTGCTCGCGAACTGGGTGGGCGGTCTGCTGCCGCCGGCCCGGCCCGTCGGGGCATGAGCAAGGAGCGCGCCCGGCGGCGCGCCGAGCGCGAGCACCAGGCCGCCCTGCGGTCGGCGGCCCGCGCGGCGCAGGACGAGCGCCGCGAGCGGCGGGCCGAGCGGGCGCGGGCCCGACGGTCGCGGCTGCCGGGAGCGGGTCGTCGTCCCGCGGGCCGCCCGACCGGCGTGCTGGCCGAGCGCCGTCGCCGGCGCACCGGGTGGGTGCTCTCGGGCCTGGCCGCCGTGCAGCTGCTCGTCTGGATCTCGACGCCCGACTGGAGCCTGCGGGCCGGCGCGCTGGTGCTCGGCGTCCTGGTGGCCCCGGTCGTCTGGATCCTCGCCACCTCCTGACCCGCCCCAGATTCCCGCCCACCGAACCGAGGACCCCCGATGACCGAGAAGACGTACCTCGAGCTGCTGCCCGCCGTCGACATCTCCGAGGGCCGCGCCGTGCAGCTGGTGCAGGGCGTCGCCGGGTCCGAGAAGCACTTCGGCGACCCGGTCGAGGCCGCGCTGGCGTGGCAGGAGGCCGGCGCCGAGTGGATCCACCTCGTCGACCTCGACGCCGCCTTCGGCCGAGGGAGCAACCGCGAGCTGCAGGCACGGATCGTCGGCCGTCTCGACATCGACGTCGAGATGAGCGGCGGCATCCGCGACGACGACTCGCTGCGCGCCGCGATGGACGCCGGGTGCCGACGGGTCAACATCGGCACCGCCGCCCTCGAGCAGCCGGAGTGGTGTGCCGCCGCGATCGCCGACTACGGCGACCGGGTGGCGGTCGGGCTCGACGTGCGCGGCCGCACCCTCGCCGCCCGGGGCTGGACCCGTGACGGCGGTGACCTGTACGACGTGCTGGCGCGGCTCGACGCCGAAGGCTGCGCCCGCTACGTGGTCACCGACGTCAACAAGGACGGCATGCTCCAGGGCCCCAACCTCGACCTGCTGCGCGACGTCTGCGCCGCCACCGACCGCCCGGTGGTCGCCTCCGGTGGCATCACCGAGCTGGCCGACCTCGAGGCGCTGATGAGCCTGGTCGACGACGGCGTCGAGGGCGCGATCGTCGGCACCGCGCTCTACGAGAAGCGGTTCACCCTGGTCGACGCCCTGGCCCTGACCCGCGGAGGCGGCCGATGAGCGTCGCCGTACGCGTCATCCCCTGCCTGGACGTCGACGCCGGACGCGTCGTCAAGGGCGTCAACTTCCGCGCGCTCCGCGACGCCGGTGACCCGGTCGAGCTGGCCCGGCTGTACGACGCGCAGGGCGCCGACGAGCTGACCTTCCTCGACATCTCCGCCTCGCACGAGGGCCGCTCGACCACCCTCGACATCGTCTCGGCCACCGCCGAACAGGTGTTCATCCCGCTGACCGTCGGCGGCGGCATCCGCTCCATCGACGACGTCGACCGGATGCTGCGCGCCGGCGCGGACAAGGTCGGTGTCAACACCGCGGCCCTGGCCCGGCCGGAGCTCGTCGCCGAGATCGCGGACCGCTTCGGCAACCAGGTGCTCGTGCTCTCGGTCGACGCCCGGCGCACGACGGGCGGCGCCCCGACCGACTCCGGCTTCGAGGTCACCACGCACGGCGGCCGCCGCGGCACCGGCGTCGACGCCGTCGAGTGGGCCGCGCGCGCCGCGGCACTCGGTGCGGGGGAGATCCTGCTCAACTCGATGGACGCCGACGGCACCCGCGACGGCTTCGACCTCGAGCTCGTGCGGCTCGTGCGCGACGCGGTCGACGTGCCCGTCGTCGCGAGCGGCGGCGCGGGGGCGGTCGAGCACTTCGCGCCGGCCGTGGAGGCCGGTGCCGACGCCGTGCTGGCCGCGTCGGTGTTCCACTTCCAGACCGTGGGAATCCCCGAGGTCAAGACGGCGCTGGCGCAGGCGGGGCACCCCGTCCGCTGACCCCGTGGGGAAGGGGCCGGGTCAGAGACCGAACGACGCCTGGCGCAGCGCCTCGACGTCGGCCGGGTCACCCTCGAGCTCGACGCGGGACTGGTCGGCGCGGCCGTAGAAGAACAGCGCGACCTCGCTCGGCGGGCCGACGACGGCGACGGTGCGGTCGCCGCCGCGCATCCGGTGCGTCGAGTCGCGGTCGGTGCGGCGCACCTCGATGCCGACGGGGGAGCGGCGCGTCAGCAGCCGGCCGAGCAGCGAGAGTGGCGTCCAGATCGCCTGCTCCTCCTCGTCGCCGAGGTCGCGGGGCTCCCAGCCCGGCTGCGCGCGGCGTACGTCCTCGTGGTGCACGAAGAACTCCAGGGTGTTCACGGCGATGTCGAAGGGCCGCCAGCCCATCGGCGAGTACGCCGGGGGTCCCTGCCGCACCAGCGCCACCAGGGCGTCGAAGTCCTCGCGCCCCGTACGCCGCTCCGCGCGCGCGGTGAGACCCTCGAGCGCCGGCACGAACATGCCGGGCAGGCCCGTGAGGTCCCGCTCGCGCACCACGAGGTGCACCACGAGGTCCTTGGCGGTCCATTCACCGCACAGGGTGGGGGCCTCCGCGCCCGCCGCGAGGACGGTGTCGCAGAGCAGGTCACGCTCGCTCCGGGCCAGGATCGTCATGAGCGTCAACATAGGCGCCGAGGCCGGCTCACCGCGCACCCGTGGGGCCCGGGGTGACCAACGGAACACGGGGCGCGGACCGGCCCGCTCGACGGGCGAGCGGTTGTCGCCGTCACGCATGATAGAGCCGAGATGACCGCCGTCGACGAGCACACCACCCTCGAGCCGCCCGACGACGACCGTCCCCGCTCCGGGCCCGCCCTGCCCGAGGAGGACCTCGTCCCGCTGCGCGCGGAGTCCGAGCGCGCCTCCACGATGCGCGACGGGCTGCGCGTGCTCGGTGTCGGCGTACGCCGCGAGCCCCGCGTCTTCACCGTCGCGGTGCTCGGCAGCGTGCTCTTCGGCGCGCTGACCGTCGCTGACGCGTGGGTGCTCGGCTGGGCCACCACCCACGCGGTCGTGCCGTCGGTGCGCACCGGCGAGGTGCAGTCGGGCGCCTTGGTCGCGGCCGTCGCCCTCTTCGTCGGCGTCTCGCTCGTGCGCGCCGTCGGCATCATCGCCCGCCGCATCGGCGCCGGGGTGATGCTGCTGCGGATGGAGGCGCACCACCGCCGGGCCGTCACCCGGCAGTACCTCCGCCTGCCGATGTCCTGGCACCACCGGCACCCCACGGGCCAGCTGCTGTCCAACGCCAACTCCGACGTGGAGGCCGCCTGGTCGCCGCTCGCGCCGTTCCCGTTCGCCCTCGGCGTCCTCGCGATGATGGTCGTGGCGGTGGTGCAGATGCTGCTCACCGACCTGGTGATGGCGATGGCCGGGCTGCTCGTCTTCCCCGCCGTGCTCGTCGCGAACCTGGTCTTCCAGCGCAAGGCGTCGCCGCTGATGCGCCGTGCCCAGCGGCTGCGGGCGCAGGTCGCCGAGGTGGCGCACGAGACTTCGACGGTGCCCTCGTGGTCAAGACCCTGGGCCGCGAGCGCGAGGAGACCGAGCGCTTCCGCCGCGACACCCAGGACCTCAAGGACGCCAACATCGCTGCCGGCCGCGTGCAGGCCGTCTTCGACCCCGTCATGGAGCAGCTGCCCAACCTCGGCGTGCTGGCCGTGCTCCTCGTCGGCGTCTCGCGGGTGACCTCCGGCGCCGCCGAGGTCGGCGACGTCGTCACGGTGGCCTACCTCCTGGTCATGGTGTCCTTCCCGATCCGGGCGATCGGCTGGCTGTTCGGCCAGTTCCCGCGCAGCGTCGTCGGCTACGAGCGGGTGCGCCGCGTGCTCGAGGAGCGCGAGACGATGACGTACGGCGACGTCCGCCTGCCCGGCGGCCCCGGCGGGATGCACGTGCGGGTCGACGGCGTCCGCTTCGGCTACGACACCGATGGTCCCGGGGGCCTGCTGCCCCCGGTGCTCGACGGCGTCTCGTTCGAGGTGGCGCCGGGCCGCACGGTGGCGCTCGTCGGTGCGACCGCGTCCGGCAAGACCACCCTCACCACGCTGATGTCGCGGCTCGTCGACCCCGCCGGCGGCGAGATCCGCTACGACGACGTGGCGCTGCCCGACCTCGCCCGCGGAGCCCTGGCCGAGCAGGTGGCGCTGGTGCCGCAGCAGGCCTTCCTCTTCGACGACACCGTCCGCTTCAACGTCGCGCTCGACGCAGACCTCGACGACGAGGAGGTCTGGGAGGCCCTGCGTGCCGCCCAGGCCGAGGGCTTCGTGCGCGCCCTCCCCGGTGGCCTGGACGCGCCGCTCGGCGAGCGGGGCACCAGCCTCTCCGGCGGTCAGCGCCAGCGCCTCTCGCTCGCGAGGGCACTGGTGCGACAGCCCCGGCTGCTGGTGATGGACGACGCCACCTCGGCGGTCGACCCCGAGGTCGAGGGGCGCATCCTCGCCGCGATCCGTGGTCGCGAGGGCGGCGCCAGCATGGTGGTCGTGGCCTACCGCAAGGCCACCATCGCGCTGGCCGACGAGGTCGTGCACCTCGAGGACGGGCGCGTCGTCGACCGTGGCACGCACGCCGAGCTGCTCGCGCGCGACGCGTCGTACGCCGCCCTGGTCAACGCCTACGAGCAGGAGGTGCCGGCGTGATCGGCGCCGGCACGGAGGTGCTCGACGTCCCGGGGCTCAGCGCCCACGAGGACGTCCCCGCGCGGCAGGTGCTGCGGCGCGGCCTGGAGATCTCGCCCGAGCTCGGGCGGGGGTTCCGGCTGACCCTGCTCGCGACCGTGGTGGCCGCCGCCGGACGGGTCGTCGTGCCGATCGCGGTGCAGCAGACCATCGACGGGATCGGCGGGACGGGCGGGCCCGACCCCGGCTTCCTGGGTCGGATGGCCGGCCTCGCGCTGGTCGGCGTCCTGGTGACGATGGTCGCGTCCTACCTGATGACGTCGCGGCTGGTGTTCTCGGTGGAGACCGGGCTGGCGACGCTGCGGGAGAAGGCGTTCCGGCACGTGCACGACCTCCCGGTGCTCGCGCAGAACACCGAGCGCCGCGGCGCCCTGGTCTCCCGGGTCACCGGTGACGTCGACCAGGTGTCGAGGTTCCTCGTCTTCAGCGGCATGATCGCGATCGTCAGCATCGGCCAGATCGTCGCGGCCACCGTGATCATGGCCGTCTACGACTGGCGCCTGACGATCATGGTGTGGATCTGCTTCTCCCCGCTGTTCCTGTCGCTGCGGCGCTTCCAGCGCTCGCTCTCCGCGGCGTACACCAAGGTCCGCCGGCACATGGGCACGATGCTCTCGGCCATCTCCGAGCCCGTCGTCGGTGCCGAGGTGGTGCGCTCGCACGCGATCGAGGCGCACACCCAGGCGCGGATCGACACGGCCATCGAGGACTACCGGGTGGCCTCCACCAAGGCGCAGACGACCACCGCGCTGACCTTCTGCCTCGGGGGCGTGGCGGCGGGCCTCGCCAACGCCGGCGTGATCGGTCTCGGCGTGCTGCTCGGCGTGGCCGGCGACATCAGCGTCGGCGAGATCCTGGCCTTCGCGTTCCTGGTGAACCTGTTCGTCGGGCCCGTACAGATGGGCACCCAGGTGCTGACCGACGCCCAGAACGCCCTGGTCAGCTGGCGTCGCGTCATCGGCATCCTGGACACCCCCGCGGACGTCGTCGACCCGGGCGAGGCGGGCACGCCGTTGCGCGACGGCCCGGCCGAGATCGTCTTCGACGACGTCTCCTACGCCTACCCCGGCGGAGCGCCGGTGCTCGAGGACGTGTCGCTGAGCGTCGCCGCGGGCACCCGGCTGGCCGTGGTCGGCGAGACGGGTTCGGGCAAGACCACCCTGGCCAAGCTGCTCACGCGGCTGATGGACCCGTCCACCGGGCGCGTGCTCATCGACGGCGTCGACCTGCGCCAGGTGCCCTTCGTCTCCCTGCGCCAGCACGTGGTGATGGTGCCGCAGGAGGGCTTCCTCTTCGACTCCTCGCTGCGGGACAACCTCCGTTACGGCCGTCTCGGTGCCAGCGACGACGAGCTGCTGCGCGCCGTGGCCGAGCTGGGCCTCGACGACTGGCTCGCCGGCCTCCCGCACGGACTCGACTCGCAGGTGGGCCAGCGCGGCGGGTCGCTGTCGGCGGGGGAGCGGCAGCTGGTGGCCCTGCTCCGCGCGCACCTGGCCGACCCCGACCTGCTGGTGCTCGACGAGGCCACGAGCGCGGTCGACCCCGCGCTCGAGATGCGGCTGAACCGGGCGATGGAGCGGCTGATGACCGGGCGTACGTCGGTCACCATCGCGCACCGGCTCTCCACCGCCGAGGCCGCCGACGAGGTGCTGGTCGTCGACGCCGGTCGGATCGCCCAGCGGGGCAGCCACGACCGGTTGGTCGCCGAGGGCGGGGTCTACGGGCGGTTGCACGCCTCGTGGGTCGCCCAGCAGGCCAGCTGACCCGACTGGGAGACTGACCCCATGAGCGACCTCGACCCGGGCATCGCGTCCCGCCTCACGCGCGACCCCCGGGGCCTCGTGCCCGCGGTCGTGCAGCAGCACGGCACCGGCGAGGTGCTGATGCTCGGCTGGATGGACGACGAGGCGCTGCACCGCACCCTGACCTCCGGCCGCGGCACCTTCTGGAGCCGCTCGCGGCAGGAGTACTGGGTCAAGGGCGAGACCTCGGGCCACCGCCAGCACGTGCGCGAGGTGCGCCTCGACTGCGACGGCGACACCCTGCTCGTGGTCGTCGACCAGGAGGGCCCGGCCTGTCACACCGGCGACCGCACCTGCTTCGACGCCGGCCTGCTGCTCGACGACGCGCCGCGATGACGGCAGCGGCGAGCAGTGCGAGGCCCGGGCGACGCGGCACGTTCGGGCCCGTCGTGCTCGCCGGCGCGGCCGCCACGGCCCTCGCCGCCGTCGGTGCCACGCGCACCTGGGCGACGTTGGGCAACCCCCGGGCCGGAGCCGTCGCGGGCGGTCTCCCGCCGCTCACGGGCACCGACGTGAACCCCCTGGTGGGCGCGTTGGCGCTGGTGTCGCTCGCCTCCTGGGGAACCGTGCTCGTGCTGCGGGGCCGAGCCCGCCGCGGCGCCGCCGTGCTCGGCCTCGTCGCGTCGCTGGGGGCGCTCCTGGCGCTGCTCACGTCGCTGCTCGGTTCGACTGTCGCGGGCGCGCTGGCCCGCACGTCCGGCGTCGCCGCGGCCGACGTGATCGCCGACCGCACCGCCTGGCCCTACGTCACCGGCCTCGGGCTCGTGGTCGCCCTGGGGGCCTTCGCCCTCGCCGTCCGCGACGCGCCGGGCTGGCCGGCGATGAGCAGCCGGTACGACGCACCGACCGGCGCGGCCTCGCCGACGGGAGCGGTCGGACCGGACCGAGCGCGACCCGGCGACGGGGAGGCGGCGCCGCCCGAGGGCGACGAGCGTGCCCTGTGGCGCGCCCTCGACGAGGGCCGGGACCCCACCGAGTAGCCGCCCGGCCACCCACGTGCCGTCCCCGGCCGCCCGCCCGCGGACGTCCCCCTAGACTGCTGCCGACGCCCGAGCGGGCGTCCTCGTCCGAGAGGAGCCCGACATGGCCCACCACGGCAACACGCCCGCCGCCTGGACCGCCGTCGCCATCGGCCTCGTCGGTCCGTGGTGGCCGGGTGGGGCTCGCTCGTCCCCGACCTGCTGCTCGTGGTCATCGGTCTCGCCGTGATGCTGGTCGGCCTGCTGGTCGGCTACGTCATGGGTCGCGCCTCGGCGCCGGGCAGTGGCACCGCCGGCACGCGCACCGGTCACTGACCGGGCGGGCCCGGGCACGACGCCCGGCCCGGCGGGACAGGGGCACCGGCTGCGCGACCCGCTCGCCCTGGGCGCCGTCGCCCTGACCGGTGCCGTTGCCCTGCACCTGCGCGACCCGCACGTCGGCGGCTCGTGGGGGTTCTGCCCCTGGCTGCTGCTCACCGGCACCTCCTGCCCCGGGTGCGGCAGCCTCCGGGCGGTCAACGACCTCGGCCACGGCGACCTCGCCGGAGCCGTGTCCAGCAACCTGCTGCTCGTCGCGATGCTCCCGGTCGCGCTGCTGCTGTGGGTGCGGTGGTTGCACCGGGCCGCACGGGGCGCACCCAGGGCCGCGCCACCGTCGTACGAGGTGCGGCTGTGGGTGGCCCTGGCCGGCGTCGCCCTGGTCTTCGGCGTGGTGCGCAACACCCCCGCCGGGGCGTGGCTGGCCCCCTGAGGCCCTGCACCACGTCCACGTCCACGACCTCCCCGACCCCTGGCAGCGCCGCCGGCCGACCGGCTCGGCTGCGGCCGGCGTGCCCCTGCGTGAGAGTCTGGACGACGGCGCGCCGTCCGCCCCCCGAACGTCCGCAGCCCAACCCCGGGCCTGGACCCACAGCCCGGACCCACAGCCCGAAGGAGATCCGATGTCCGTGCTCGACGAGATCGTCGCCGGGGTGCGCGAGGACCTCGCCGAGCGTCAGCGCGACGGTGTCCGATGGCCGAGCTGCGAGCGCCGCGTCGCCGAGGTGCCCCCCGCCCGGACCCGATGGCGGCGTTCCGCGCGGCCGGCGTCAGCGTGATCGCCGAGGTCAAGCGGCGCAGCCCCGAGCAAGGGCGCGCTCGCCGACATCCCCGACCCGGCCGACCTCGCCGCGCGCGTACGCCGCGGGTGGCGCCGGCGCGATCTCCGTGCTCACCGAGCAGCGCCGCTTCGGTGGCAGCCTGGACGACCTGCGCGCGGTGCGCGCCGCGGTCGACATCCCGCTGCTGCGCAAGGACTTCATCGTCACCGGCTACCAGCTCTGGGAGGCGCGCGCCGCCGGCGCCGACCTGGTGCTGCTGATCGTCGCCGCGCTGGACGACGCGCTGCTGCGCGCGGCTGCACGACGAGGCCCGCGCGCTCGGGCATGACCGCCCTCGTCGAGGTGCACGACGAGGACGAGGCCGAGCGCGCGGCTCGGACGCCGGGCGCCGAGCTGGTCGGCGTCAACGCCCGCAACCTCAAGACCCTCGAGGTCGACCCGCGACGCCTTCGCCCGGCTCGTCGCCGCATCCCCGGACGACGTCGTGAAGGTCGCCGAGTCCGGCATCGGCGGGCCCGAGGACGTCGCGCGCTACGCCGACCGGGGCGCCGACGTCGTGCTCGTCGGCGAGGCGCTGGTCCGCGACGGCGACCCGGCCGGCGCCGTGCGCAGCTGACCGCCGCGGGTGCGCACGCCCCGCCGCCCGAGCCGGTGGCGGCACCGCGATGACCACCGAGTCCGTCCAGCCCGGCCGGAGCGACGTCCCGGCCTCGCACGGTCCCGACGAGCACGGCCACTTCGGCGCTTCGGCGGTCGGTTCATGCCCGAGGCGCTGATCGCCGCGCTCGACGAGCTCACCGCCGCCTGGCACGAGGCGATGGCCGACCCGGCCTTCACCGCCGAGTTCGACCGGCATGCTGCGCGAGTACGCCGGCGTGCCCGAGCCTGCTCTACGACGCCACCCGGCTCTCCGAGATCGCCGGCGCCCGGATCCTGCTCAAGCGCGAGGACCTCAACCACACCGGCGCGCACAAGATCCGCAACGTGCTCGGCCAGGCGCTGCTCACCCAGCGGATGGGCAAGACCCGGATGATCGCCGAGACCGGCGCCGGCCAGCACGGCGTCGCGACCGCCACCGCGGCGGCGTACCTCGGCCTGGAGTGCGTCGTCTACATGGGCGAGGTCGACACCCAGCGCCAGGCGCTCAACGTCGCCCGGATGCAGCTGCTCGGCGCCGAGGTCCGGTCGGTCACCACCGGGCAGCCGCACGCTCAAGGACGCGATCAACGAGGCGATCCGCGACTGGGTCGCCAGCGTCGACCACACGGCGTACTGCTTCGGCACGGCCGCCGGCCCGCACCCGTTCCCGGCGATGGTGCGCGACTTCTGCCGCGGGCATCGGCGACGAGGCCCGGGCCCAGTGCCTCGAGCTGACCGGGGCGCTGCCCGACGTCGTCACCGCCTGCGTGGGCGGCGGCTCCAACGCGATCGGGCTGTTCACCGCCTTCCTCGACGACGCCGACGTGCGCCTCGTCGGGTTCGAGGCCGGGCGGCGAGGGCGTGGAGACCCCGCGGCACGCCGCGACGATCACGCGCCGGCGACATCGGGGTGCTGCACGGCGCGCGCACCTTCGTGCTGCAGGACGAGGACGGCCAGACGATCGAGTCGCACTCGATCTCGGCCGGGCTGGACTACCCGGGCGTGGGCCCGAGCACGCCCACCTCGCGAGACCGGCCGCGCCGACTACCGCTCGGTCACCGACGCCGAGGCGATGGACGCGCTCGCCCTGCTCGCCCGCACCGAGGGCATCATCTGCGCGATCGAGTCGGCGCACGCCGTCGCCGGCGCGCTGCAGCTGGCCGAGGAGTCGCCGGGGCAGCACGATCCTGGTGAACCTCTCCGGCCGCGGCGACAAGGACATGGCCACGACCGCGGAGTGGTTCGGCCTGGACGCCCAGGGCGCGACGGTGTGACCGACGAGGCACGACCCGGCGCACGACCGCGCCGACGTCCCCGGCATTCGCCGTGAGCGTCGCGGAGGCGTTCGCGCGGGCGCGCGCCGAGGGCCGCGCCGCGCTCGTCGGCTACCTGCCCGCGGGCTTCCCCGACGTCGACGGCTCGGATCGACGGCGCTGCGCGGCCATGGTCGAGGCCGGGTGCGACGTCGATCGAGGTCGGCCTGCCCTACAGCGACCCGGTGATGGACGGCCCGACCATCCAGGCGGCCGCCCAGCAGGCGCTCGAGGGGGGCATCCGCACCGCCGACGTGCTCCGCACCGTCGAGGCGGTCGCCGCGACCGGCGCCGCCGACGGTCGTGATGACCTACTGGAACCCGGTCGAGCGGTACGGCGTCGGACGCGGCTTCGCGCGGCGCGACCTCGCCGACGCCGGCGGCGCGGGGCTGATCACCCCGACCTCACGCCCGACTCGGGGCCGGAGTGGATCGCGGCCGCCGACGCGCGCGACCTCGACAAGGTCTTCCTGGTCGCGCCGTCCTCGCACCGACGAGCGGCTCGCGATGACGGCGACGGCCTGCCGCGGCTTCGTCTACGCCACCGCGGTCATGGGCGTCACGGGCGCCCGGAGCAGCACCAGCGACGCTGGCCGGGCCGCTCGTGCGCGCGCACCCAGCTGCGTCGACCGACCTGCCGGTCGGCGGTGGGGCTCGGGGTCTCGAACGGCGACCAGGCCGCCGAGGTCGCGTCGTACGCCGACGGCGGTCATCGTCGGCTCCGCCTTCGTGCGCGCGCTGCTCGACGCCGGCGACGACCGCGCCGCCGGGCCTGCGCGCGCTGGCGCGCGCTCACCACCGACCTCGCCGAGGGCGTCCGGCGCGGCTGAGCGCCGCCGCCGCTCCGGGCGCGGCGCTCGCGGTCGGTCCTGCTCGTCGGCCTGCTCGCCGCCTGCGGGGGCGGTGCCACGGCGAACGGCCCGCGTCGCCGGCACGCGCCGACGACGGCCTGTCCGGCACGGCGACGACGGTGCCCTACCGGCGTCCCCGCCGACCTCGCCTGCACGGCCACCGACGGCACGGCGTACGACCTGCGCACCGCACCCCGCGCCGCTGAAGCTGGTCTTCTTCGGCTACACGCACTGCCCGGACATCTGCCAGGTCGTGATGGCCACCCTCGCCGAGCGCGATGACCCGACTCGACCCGGACGCGATCGCGACGTGTCGAGGTGCTGTTCGTGACCACCGACCCGGCGCGCGACACCCGGAGACGCTGCGCACCTACCTCGACCGGCTCGATCCCGTCCTTCGTGGGCCTCACCGGGCCGCTCGCCGCGGATCCTGCAGCTGGCCGAGTCGATGGGTGTGCCGATCGCGCAGGGCGCGAAGCTCCCCTCCGGCGGCTACGAGGTCGACCACGGCACCCAGGTCTACGGGCTCGACCGCGCGACCGGCTGCACCGAGGTCGTGCTGGACCGCCGGCGGCGCGCCCGACGAGATCGCGCAGCCGACCTCCATGACGCTGCTCGACCGGGACGGGTGGCGGCCGGTGACTCCGTGCGACCGTCCTGTCATCCCCAGCCCCGACCAGGGCGTCTGGCACCTCGGGCCGGTGCCGATCCGGGCCTACGCGCTGTGCATCATCGCCGGCGTCGTGTCGCCGTGATCTGGCTCGGCGAGCGTCGCTGGGTCGCCCGCGGCGGCGCGCCGGCGGCAGGTCGCCGACATCGCGCTCTGGGCGGTGCCCGTTCGGGCTCGTCGGCGCCCGGCTCTACCACGTGCTCACCGACCCCGAGCTCTACTTCGGCGCGGGCGGCACACCCGTCGGCGCGCTCGTACGTCTGGCAGGGCGGCCTCGGCATCTGGGGCGCGATCGCCGTCGGTGCCGTCGGCGCCTGGATCGGCTGCCGGCGCACGGGCATCCGCGTTCCTGCCGCTCGCCGACGCGCTCGCGCCGGGCCTCGCTGCTGGCCCAGGCGGTCGGACGGTGGGGCAACTACTTCAACCAGGAGCTCTTCGGCCGGCCCACCACGCTGCCGTGGGCGCTGGAGATCGACGCCGGCGCACCGGCCGCCCGGCTACCCCGACGAGCGACCTTCCACCCGACGTTCCTCTACGAGTCGCTCTGGGACCTCGGCGTCGCCGCGTGCTGGTCATCTGGGCCGACCGCCGGCTGCCGGCTCGGCCACGGGCGCGCGCTTCGCGCTCTACGTGGTGGCGCTACACGCTGGGCCGCGCGCTGGATCGAGGAGCTGCGGGTCGACACCGTGCAGCTCGACGACGTGCTCGGGCTGCGGCTAACGACTGGACCTCGCTCGTGTTCTTCGTGCTCGCCGCGACCGTACGTCTCGTGGTCGGCCGTCGCCACCCCGGCCGGGAGGAGCCGGTGCTCGACGCCGCGGACGACGGCGAGGACAGCCTCACCTAGCGTGTGCGGCGTGTCCGACGGCGCTACCGTCGAGCCATGAGCAGCGACAGCCTGGCCGCGTCCGGCGCGGAGTCCTCCGGGTCCGACCTCGCCCACGACGGCCAGCACGGCACCGGGTCCATCGGCCACGAGCACGCCGACGTCACCGGCGGGTGGCTGCGCCCCGCCGTCTTCGGCGCCATGGACGGTCTGGTCTCCAACGCGCCCTCATCGCCGGCGTCGCCGGCGGCACCGGGGCGAATCGACCCCGATCGTCCTGGCCGGCCTTGCCGGTCTCGCGGCCGGCGCCTTCTCGATGGCGGCGGGCGAGTACACCTCGGTGGCCAGCCAGGCCGAGTCGGCTCAGGCCGAGATCGACAAGGAGCGCCGCGAGCTCATCACCGACGCCCGACGCTCGAGGAGGCCGAGCTCGCCGCCATGTACGCGGCCAAGGGGCTCGACGCCCGAGCTGGCCCGGGAGGTCGCCCAGCAGCTGCACGCCGACGCCGACAGACGCGGTCGCCGTCCACGCGCGCGAGGAGTTCGGGGTCGACGGCGACGTCGCTGCCGTCCCCGTGGGTCGCCGCGGGATCGTCGCTTCGTGGCCTTCGCCGTCGGTGCCGTTCATCCCGCTGCTGCCGTACGTCGTCGGGTGCCAGCTCGGTGCTGCCGGGCATGCTCCTGACCCTGCTGGCGCTGTTCCTCTGCGGTGCCGTGGTCGACGCAGGTCACCAGCCGCAGCTGGTGGTACGGGGGCGGGCGCCAGCTGGTGCTCGGCACGCTCGCGCTCGCCGCACCTACGGCTTCGGCAGTCTGGTCGGGGGCGGTCTCGGCTGACCCGGCGCCGGGGCCGCCGGCACCGGTGTCTGTAGTCTGAGCGCGCATGGGCCGACGTCGTCCCGCGCCACACAGCTCGTCCGGGACACCCCCGCGCCACGCCCTCCGTCGGAGTCCGCGTCGGCCGGGAAGCGTGTGCCGGACGCATGACGACGGGAGAGTGCGATGCACGCGTTTCCTGCGCCCCAGGGCCTGTACGACCCCGCTTCGAGCACGACGCCTGCGGTGTCGCCTTCGTCGCCGACCTGCACGGGCGGCGCCAGCCACGACCATCGTCGCTGCGGGCGCTCACCGCGCTGCGCAACCTCGACCACCGCGGCGCCTCGGGCGCCGAGCCGGACACCGGCGACGGTGCGGGCATCCTGATCCAGGTCCCCGACGCGTTCCTGCGCGAGGTCGTCCGGCTTCGAGCTGCCCGCCGCCGGCGCGCTACGCCGTCGGCACCGCCTTCCTGCCCGACGACCGACGCCGACGGCGCCGAGACCGTCGCCGACGGTCGAGCAGATCGCCGCCGAGGAGGGTCTGCAGCGTCGCTCGGCTGGCGCGACGTGCCGACCCGTCCCGAGATCGCTCGGCAGCGACCGCCCGCTCGGTCATGCCGACGCTTCCGCCAGCTGTTCGTCGCCGCCGACGGCACCGGCCGCGCGTCGAGGATCGGCATGGGCTCGAGCGGCTGGCCTTCTGCCTGCGCAAGCGGGTCGAGCGCGAGACGGCGGTCTACTTCCCGTCGCTGTCCTCCCGCACGCTCGTCTACAAGGGCATGCTCACCACCGCCCAGCTCGACCGGTTCTTCCCCGACCTCGTCGACGAGCGGGTCGACGTCGGCGATCGCGCTCGTGCACTCGCGGTTCTCGACCAACACGTTCCCGTCGCTGGCCGCTCGCCCACCCGTACCGGCTCATCGCGCACAACGGCGAGATCAACACGGTGCAAGGGCAACCGCAACTGGATGCGCGCCCGCGAGGCGCTGCTCGCCAGCGACCTGATCCCCGGCGACCTCGAGCCGGCTCTTCCCGATCTGCACGCCCGGACGCCACCGACTCGGCGTCCTTCGACGAGGTGCTCGAGCTGCTGCACCTCGGCGGCCGCTCGCTGCCGCACGCGGTGCTGATGATGATCCCGGAGGCGTGGGAGAACCACGCCGACGATGGACCCGGCGGCGCGCGCCTTCTACGAGTTCCACTCCTCGCTGATGGAGCCCTGGGACGGCCCCGCCTGCGTCGCGTTCACCGACGGCACGCAGTCGGCGCCGTGCTCGACCGCAACGGCCTGCGCCCGAGCCGCTACTGGGTCACCGACGACGGCCTCGTCGTGCTGGCCTCCGAGGTCGGCGTGCTCGACATCGACCCCGGCCACGTCGTCCGCAAGGGCCGGCTGCAGCCGGGCCGGATGTTCCTCGTCGACACCGCCCAGGGCCGGATCGTCGACGACGACGAGATCAAGGCCGACGCTCGCCGCCGAGCAGCCGTACGACGAGTGGCTGCACGCCGGGCTCGATCCGCCTGCACGACGCTGCCCGACCGCGAGCACGTCGTGCACACCCACGCCTCGGTGACCCGCCGCCAGCAGATCTTCGGCTACACCGAGGAGGAGCTGCGCATCCTCCTCACCCCGATGGCCGGCACCGGCGCCGAGCCGATCGGCTCGATGGGCACCGACACCCCGATCGCGGTGCTGTCGGAGCGGCCGCGGCTGCTGTTCGACTACTTCAGCCAGCTGTTCGCGCAGGTCACCAACCCGCCGCTCGACGCGATCCGCGAGGAGCTCGTCACCTCGCTCGACGGCACGATCGGCCCGGAGGGCAACCTGCTCGAGCCGACGGCCGGACTCCTGCCGCCAGATCGCGCTGCCGTTCCCGGTGATCGACAACGACGAGCTGGCCAAGATCCTGCACATCAACCGCGACGGCGACGCGCCCGGCTTCGCCGCCCACGTCGTGCGCGGCCTGTACCGCGTCGACGGCGGGGGCGCGGCGCTGCGCGAGCGCCTCGACGAGATCTGCGACGAGGTCAGCGCAGGCCATCGACGACGGGCGCCCGGCATCCTCGTGCTCTCCGACCGGCACGCGACCGCCGAGCTCGCGCCGATCCCGTCGCTGCTGCTCACCGCCGCGGTGCACCACCACCTCATCCGCGAGAAGACCCGCACCAAGGTCGGCCTCCTCGTCGAGGCCGGCGACGTCCGCGAGGTGCACCACGTGGCGCTGCTCATCGGCTACGGCGCCGCCGCCGTCAACCCCTACCTGGCGATGGAGAGCGTCGAGGACCTCGCCCGCGACGGGGCCTACGTCACCGCCGAGCCCGAGAAGGCGGTGCGCAACCTCATCAAGGCGCTCGGCAAGGGCGTGCTCAAGGTGATGTCGCAAGATGGGCATCTCCACCGTCGCGTCCTACACCGGCGCGCAGATCTTCGAGGCCATCGGGCTGGCGCAGGAGCTCGTCGACCAGTACTTCACCGGCACGACCAGCAAGCTCGGCGGCGTCGGCCTCGACGTGATCGCCGAGGAGGTCGCGCCGCGGCACGCACACGGCGTACCCGCGTGGCGGCATCGCCGCCGGCGCACCGCGAGCTCGAGATCGGCGGCGAGTACCAGTGGCGCCGCGAGGGCGAGCCGCACCTGTTCAACCCGGAGACCGTCTTCCGCCTGCAGCACGCCACCCGCGCCGGGCGCTACGACGTCTTCAAGCAGTACACCGCGCTCGTCGACGAGCAGTCCGAGCGGCTGATGACGCTGCGCGGGCTGTTCCGGTTCAAGGACGCCGAGGCGCAGGTCGCCCGCCGGTGCCGCTCGAGGAGGTCGAGCCGGTCAGCGAGATCGTCAAGCGGTTCTCCACCGGCGCGATGTCGTACGGCTCGATCACGCCAGGAGGCGCACGAGACCCTCGCGATCGCGATGAACCGGCTCGGCGGCAAGTCCAACACCGGCGAGGGCGGCGAGGACGCCGACCGGCTGCACGACCCCGAGCGCCGCAGCGCGATCAAGCAGGTCGCCTCCGGCCGGTTCGGCGTCACCAGCGAGTACCTCGTCAACGCCGACGACATCCAGATCAAGATGGCGCAGGGCGCCAAGCCCGGCGAGGGCGGCCAGCTGCCCGGCCACAAGGTCTACCCGTGGATCGCCAAGACCCGGCACTCGACGCCCGGCGTGGGGCTGATCTCGCCCGCCGCCGCACCACGACATCTACTCCATCGAGGACCTCGCCCAGCTCATCCACGACCTGAAGAACGCCAACCCGTCGGCGCGGGTGCACGTCAAGCTCGTCGCCGAGGTCGGCGTCGGCACGGTCGCCGCCGGGCGTCACCAAGGCGCACGCCGACGTGGTGCTCATCTCCGGCCACGACGGCGGCACCGGCGCCTCGCCGCTCACCTCGCTCAAGCACGCGGGCGCGCCCTGGGAGCTCGGCCTCGCCGAGACCCAGCAGACGCTGCTGCTCAACGGGCTGCGCGACCGGATCGTCGTGCAGACCGACGGCCAGATGAAGACCGGCCGCGACGTCGTCATCGCCGCGCTGCTCGGCGCCGAGGAGTTCGGCTTCGCGACCGCGCCGCTGGTGGTGTCCGGCTGCATCATGATGCGGGTCTGCCACCTCGACACCTGCCCGGTCGGCGTCGCGACCCAGAACCCGGTGCTGCGCGAGCGGTTCACCGGCAAGGCCGAGTTCGTCGTCAACTTCTTCGAGTTCATCGCCGAGGAGGTCCGCGAGCTGCTCGCCGAGCTCGGCTTCCGCACCATCGAGGAGGCCATCGGCCACGCCGAGCTGCTCGACACGGCGGGCCGCGATCGACCACTGGAAGGCCTCCGGCCTCGACCTCGCGCCGATCCTGCACGTGCCCGAGCCCGGCGACGCAGGACCGCGCACTGCACCAAGCGTCCAGGACCACGGGCTGGAGAAGGCGCTCGACAACAGCTGATCGTCGCTGTGCCGCGCCCGCCCTCGAGCGCGGCGAGCCGGTCCGGGCTCGAGCTGCCGATCCGCAACGTCAACCGCACCGTCGGCACGATGCTCGGCCACGAGGTGACCAAGCGCTACGGCGGCGAGGGTCTGCCCGACGGCACCATCGACCTCACCTTCACCGGCTCCGCCGGCCAGTCCTTCGGCGCGTTCCTGCCGCGCGGCATCACGCTGCGGCTGGAGGGCGACGCCAACGACTACGTCGGCAAGGGCCTCTCCGGGCGGCCGGATCGTGGTCCGCCCCGATCCGCGGCGCACGCTTCGTCGCCGAGGCAACAGATCATCGCCGGCAACGTGATCGCGCTACGGCGCGACCGGCGGCGAGGTGTTCCTGCGCGGCCACGTCGGCGAGCGGTTCTGCGTCCGCAACTCCGGGGCCACCGCGGTCGTCGAGGGCGTCGGCGACCACGGCTGCGAGTACATGACCGGCGGGCGCGTCGTCGTCCTCGGCCCGACCGGGCGCAACTTCGCGGCCGGCATGTCCGGCGGCATCGCCTACGTGCTCGACCTCGACCGACGACCGGGTCAACCCGGAGATGGTCGACCTCGACCCGGTCGACGACGAGGACGCGCGACGAGCTCGACGCAGCTGGTCCGCGGCACCACGCCGAGGAGACCGGCTCGACCGTCGCCGAGGCGCTGCTCGCCGACTGGGACGCAGGCGCTGACCCGCTTCACCAAGATCATGCCCCGCGACTACAGGCGCGTCCCTCGAGGTCGCAGCCGAGGCCGAGGCCGAGGCCTCGACGACGACGAGACCGCCGCGCGCGATGATGGAGGCCGCTCCATGGCTGATCCCAAGGGCTTCCTGAACACGACCGCGAGGTCGCCGACGCGCCGGCCGGTCGACGGAGCGGATCCACGACTGGAACGAGGTCTACCCCGACGGGCTCGGCCGTGCGCTGCTGCCGACATCGCAGACCCAGGCCGGCCGCTGCATGGACTGCGGCATCCCGTTCTGCCACCAGGGCTGCCCGCTGGGCAACCTGATCCCGGAGTGGAACGACCTCGTCTACCGCGACGACTGGGAGGCCGCGATCGAGCGGCTGCACGCGACCAACAACTTCCCGGAGTTCACCGGCCGGCTGTGCCCGGCGCCGTGCGAGTCGGCCTGCGTGCTCGGCATCAACGCCGAGCCGGTGACGATCAAGAACGTCGAGGTCTCGATCATCGACCGCGGCGTGGGAGGAGGGCTGGGTCACGCCCGCGCCGCCCGGAGCGGCTCTCGGGCAAGACCGTCGCCGTCGTCGGCTCCGGCCCCGCCGGCCTCGCGGCCGCGCAGCAGCTCACCCGCGCCGGCCACACCGTCGCGGTCTACGAGCGCGCCGACCGCATCGGCGGCCTGCTGCGCTACGGCATCCCCGAGTTCAAGATGGAGAAGCGGCACCTCGACCGGCGCATCGACCAGATGCGCGCGCGAGGGCACCGTCTTCCGCACCGGCGTCGACGTCGGCGGCGACATCGACCGGGCAGCAGCTGCGGGAGCGCTACGACGCGGTCGTGCTCGCCACGGGCGCGACCCTCGCGCGCGACCTGCCGGTGCCGGGCCGCGACCTCGAGGGCATCCACCAGGCGATGGAGTACCTGCCGCAGGCCAACCGGGTCGCGCTCGGCGAGGAGCGTCGAGGGCCAGGTCACCGCGGAGGGCAAGCACGTCGTCATCATCGGCGGCGGCGACACCGGCGCCGACTGCCTGGGCACCGCGCACCGGCAGGGCGCCGCGTCGGTCACCCAGCTCGAGATCATGCCGCGCCCGGGCGAGGACGCGCCCCGACGCGCAGCCGTGGCCGACGTACCCGATGACCTACCGCGTCTCCTCGGCGCACGAGGAGGGCGGCGAGCGGGTCTACGCGCTGTCGACCGAGGAGTTCGTCGGCGACGACGACGGCCACGTGCGTGCGCTGCGGCTGGTCGAGGTGCGAGATCGAAGGACGGCGCGTTCCAGAAGGTCGAGGGCACCGAGCGCGAGATCCCGGCGCAGCTGGTGCTGCTCGCGATGGGCTTCACCGGCCCGCAGACGAGCGGCTGGTCGACGCAGCTCGGCGTCGACGCTCGACGAGCGCGGCAACGTCGCGCGCGACGACGACTACATGTCCACCGTCGCCGGGCGTCTTCGTCGCCGGCGACGCCGGACGCGGCCAGTCGCCTGATCGTGTGGGCCATCGCCGAGGGCCGCGCCGCTGCCGCCGGCGTCGACACCTGGCTCACGGGCTCGACCAACCTGCCCGCGCCCATCCCCCCGACGGCCCGCCCGCTCACCGTCTGACCTCGCCGAGAGGGCACTCCCTTCCCCGCGAGAGGGCACTTCCTTCGCCACGAGAGGGCGGTTGGCCTCGCCCGGGCTCGCGGTTGCCCACGGGTCGGGGAACTTGCCCTCTCGTCGAGAAGGGAGTGCCCTCTCGGCGGACGCACTTTTGGAACGTTCCATATCCGGCTACGGTGACGTGGTGCCCCGTGCCAAGATCGTCTGCACCCTCGGCCCCTCTGTCTCCTCCACGGAGCAGATCCGGGCCCTCGTCGACGCCGGCATGGACGTCGCGCGCCTCAACCTCAGCCACGGCGAGTACGCCGACCACGAGGCGGTGTACCGCTGGTGCGGGAGGCCTCCGACGAGACCGGCCACGGGGTCGGCATCTTCGTCGACCTCCAGGGCCCCAAGATCCGGCTCGGCAAGATCCAGGACGGCCCGGTCGAGCTGACCCAGGGGGAGCGGTTCACGATCACCACCCGGGACGTGAGCGGCACCGCCGAGATCGCCTCCACGACGTACGCCGGGCTGCCGGGCGACGTCTCCGCCGGCGACGACGTGCTCATCGACGACGGGCGGGTGCGCCTGCGGGTCGAGGAGGTCGACGGCGAGGACGTGCACACGTCGGTCGTCGTGGCCGGCCCGATCAGCAACAACAAGGGCATCAACCTGCCCGGGGTCGCGGTGTCGGTGCCGGCGATGTCGGAGAAGGACATCGAGGACCTCCGCTGGGGCCTCGGGCTGACCGTCGACTTCATCGCGCTGTCGTTCGTGCGCTCGGCCGACGACGCCGAGGACGTGCGCTCGGTGATGCGCGAGGAGGGCGTGATGCTTCCCGTCATCGCCAAGATCGAGAAGCCGCAGGCGCTGGACAACCTCGAGGAGATCGTCGAGGCGTTCGACGGCGTGATGGTGGCGCGCGGGGACCTCGGCGTCGAGTGCCCGCTCGAGGACGTCCCCTTCCTGCAGAAGCGGATCATCGACTGCACCCGACGGGCCGGCAAGCCGGTCATCGTGGCCACCCAGATGCTCGAGTCGATGATCCAGTCGCCGTCCCCCACGCGGGCCGAGGCCTCCGACGTCGCCAACGCGGTGCTCGACGGCGCCGATGCGGTCATGCTCTCGGGCGAGACGAGCGTGGGCGACTACCCCATCGAGACCGTCCGCACCATGCATACGATCCTCGACGCGACCGAGCACCTCGGTGGCGACGAGATGGCGAGGATCGGCTGGGACCCGACGAGCCGTGGCGAGGTCATCGCCAAGGCCGCGGTCGAGGTCGCCGAGCGGATGGGTGCGGCCTACCTGGTCGCCTTCACCCAGAGCGGCGACTCCGCCCGACGCCTCGCTGGCTTCCGGTCGTCGATCCCCGTGCTGGCCTTCACCCCGGTGCCCGCGGTGCGGTCGCAGCTCGCGCTCACCTGGGGTGTCGAGACCTTCTGCACCGGCCCGATGTTCCACACCGACGAGATGGTGCGCGACGTCGATGAGACGCTGCTCGAGATCGGCCGCGTGTCCGAGGGGGACCTCGTGGTGATCGTCGCGGGCAGCCCACCCGGCATCCCGGGGTCGACGAACGCCCTGCGCATCCACCGGATGGGCGACGCCATCAACGAGGTGGCCCCGGCGTACAAGCACCGCTGAGGGCGACCGGTCCCGGGTCCTCGCCCTCGAGGAGGTCGAGGTGCTGCCGATCGTCGAGGAGCACGTGGCGCGGCGGGAGTGCGGCCGCCCCGGCGAGGAGGCGATGGCCAGCGTCCCGCCACGGGAGCGCGCTCTCGTGCTCGGCACGCTCATGGACGAGGGCACCCGGCCACGCTGCGCCACGTGCGGTCGAGGGCCCCGCCCCCCGTGCGTCTGCTGATGCCCCGCATGGGGCCGCGGTCCTACCGCCGCTACAGCCAGCGGGTCCACGGCACGCCGACGCCCGGGCCGACGACGGGTGCCCCGGGTGGGATTCGAACCCACACTGGATGGTGTTTGAGACCACTGCCTCTGCCCTTGGGCTACCGGGGCCGGTCGAGCTGCGCTGCCGGCCGGGTCACGCTATCGCGACGAGACCGTCCTGCCCGCCGCGGCTGCACTACCCTCGGCGCGTGACTTCCTCCACGCGGCGCGTCGTGATCGCCGAGGACGAGGCCCTGATCCGGATGGACCTCGCCGAGATGCTGGCCGAGGAGGGGTACGACGTCGTCGGCGAGGCCGCGGACGGCGAGCAGGCCCTCGCCCTGGTCCGTGAGCTGCGGCCCGACCTGGTCTTCCTCGACGTCAAGATGCCGCGTCTGGACGGCATCACGGCCGCCGAGCGGATCGGCGAGGAGGGTCTCGCGGCCGTGGTCATGCTGACCGCGTTCAGCCAGCGTGACCTGGTCGAGCGAGCCCGCGAGGCCGGGGTGATGGCCTACCTCGTCAAACCGTTCACGCAGGCCGACCTCGTGCCGGCCGTGGAGATGGCAGTGGCCCGCTACGCCCAGGCGCGAGCGCTCGAGACCGAGGTGGGGGACCTCTCCGACCGCATCGAGACCCGCAAGGTCGTGGAGCGGGCCAAGGGGGTGCTGCAGCGCGAGCTGGGCATCGACGAGCCGGCGGCCTTCCGGTGGATCCAGAAGACGGCCATGGACCTGCGGCTCTCGATGCGCGACGTCGCCAGGGGGGTCGTCGAGCACGGTGTCGCCGCGACGGCCCCGGGTGCCGACGACGACTGACGCGTCCGGTCCGCGGACCGGCGAGCGGCCCCACGGGACCGCTCGGGGCGTGTCGAGACATCGGTTGCGTGGTGGTGGCGTGATCGGGTCACGGCTCTCCTAGACTCCTGCCGTCGCCGTCGCCGTCGGCGTCCCGAGGAGGAACCAGTGCACGATCCACGTCTCGCTCCCACGGAGCCGCGTCACCGACGCACCGGTGGGGACACGCGCCGACCGTGGGCAGGCTGGCTGCTGCTGGTGTTCCTGCCGTTGGTGGCGCCGCTGCTGCTCGCGCCCCCCGCGAGTGCCGCCGCCCCGACGCTGTGCCTCCCGTCCCCGGACACCGCCTGCATCGCGGGCACGCTGCGCACCGAGGCCAACACGCTGCCGAACGTCGACATCAAGGTCACGGGTCCCGGCGTCGCCGAGACCGTGACCACGGCGGACGACGGCTCGTGGAACCTGTCGGTCGACCAGGCCGGGACCTACCAGATCGCCCTGGTCGAGAGCACCCTGCCGAAGGGGCTGACCACGACCGGCAAGACCAGCGTCGAGGCAAAGCTCGGGGCCACCCGGGCCGCGCTGATCGGCCTGCGCACGGCCGACTACTCCGCGACCACGAGCAACTCCGACTACATCCTCCAGAGCCTGCTCAGCGGCCTCCGGCTGGGCCTGCTGCTGGCGCTCGCGTCGGTGGGCCTCTCGCTGATCTACGGCACGACCGGCCTGTCCAACTTCGCCCATGCCGAGCAGGTGACCCTCGGGGGCATGGTCGCCTACGGCTTCGTCAACGTGGGCGGTCTGCCGCTGCTGGTGGGGGGCGTCCTCACCGTCCTCGTGTGCGGCTTCTCCGGCTGGTTCCAGGACCGCGTGATGTGGCAGCCGCTCCGGCGGCGCAACCTGAACATCACCCAGATGATCATCGTGACGATCGGCCTGTCCCTGGCGATGCAGTACGCGTTCCAGTACTTCGTCGGTGCGCGTACGGTGCGGGTCGTCCAGGACAACCCCGAGGTGGTGGCCTTCGGGCCCTTCACGCTGACCTACCAGTCGATCGCCGCGATGGCGATCTCGGTGGTCGTGCTCGCCGCCGTCGGCTTCGCGCTGCTGCGCACCCGCGTCGGCCGCGCCACCCGGGCGGTCTCCGACAACCGGGCCCTCGCCGCGGCGTCCGGCATCGACGTCGACAAGGTCATCCGCCTGGTGTGGACGGTCTCCGCTGCACTGGCCGGCCTCGCGGGCATGCTGTACGCCCTCGTCGTCAACGGCATCAAGTGGGACTCGGGCCTGCAGATCCTGCTCCTCCTCTTCGCTGCCGTCACCCTCGGCGGGCTCGGCACGGCCTTCGGCGCCCTCGTCGGCGCCCTCGTCATCGGCCTCGTCGTCGAGGTCTCGCCGGCCTTCGGCATGGATGGCGACTTCAAGTACGCGACCGCGCTCCTGATCCTGATCTTCATCCTGCTGGTGCGACCCCAGGGCATCCTGGGGCGTTCCGAGCGGGTCGGCTGAGAGGCACCCCATGGACGTCATCAGCAGCATCCTCACCGGCATGCTCCGCGAGGCGGTCTCCCCGCAGACCGCCGCCGTGGCCATCGCCGTGCTCGGCCTCAACGTGCACTTCGGCTTCACCGGCCTGCTGAACATGGGCCAGGCCGGCTTCATGCTCCTCGGGGCGTACGGCTTCGCGATCTCGCTCGTGCAAGGTGCGTCCCTGCCGGTCGCGGTGATCATCGGCATGGCGTGCTCGGCGCTGTTCGCGATCCTGCTCGGCATCCCGACCCTGAAGCTGCGCGGCGACTACCTCGCCATCGTCACCATCTCCGCGGCGGAGATCGTGCGGTACGTCGGGCGGTCCTCGCGGTTGACCGACGTCACTGGTGCTGCCCAGGGCCTCCCGGGCAGCGAGTACCGCGACTCCTTCGTCGGGCTGTCCTTCTTCGGCGACGGCACCACCGCGATCGGGCCGCTGAGCTACCAGGACACCGGTGTCAGCGGCTGGTGGGTGCGCGCCGTCGCCTGGACGCTCGTCCTGGTGGTCGCGGTCCTGCTCTACTACCTGACCCGCAGTCCGTGGGGACGGGTGCTCAAGGGTGTCCGCGAGGACGAGGACGCCGTGCGCAGCCTCGGCAAGAACGTCTACCTGATCAAGATGCAGGCCCTGGTCATCGGCGGCATGCTCGGCGCGCTGGCCGGGATGGTCTACGTGCTGCCCGGGTCGGTCCAACCGGACGCCATGAGCAAGACGCTGACCTTCTTCATCTGGACCGCCCTGCTGCTCGGCGGTGCGGCCACCATCTTCGGCCCGGTGCTCGGCACCATCTTGTTCTTCGCGATCCGGGTGCTGGTCAAGGGCCTCGCCGGCGCGTACATCCCGGACGCCTACATGAGCTCCCAGCAGACTGAGCAGTTCTCCTGGGTGGTGGTGGGGGTCTCGCTGATGCTCATCGTGATCTTCCGACCACAGGGCATCCTCGGCAACAAGAAGGAGCTCGCCTTCAATGTCTGACGCGCCCACGCCCTCCTCGTCGGACCCCGCGTCCCCGGAGGTACCGAAGACCGACGACCACCAGGAGGTGCCCGCCCTGACCTCCGACCGTCGTACGGCCGAGCTCGCCGACCCGGCGCTGCGTCGACAGCTGGTGGACCGGCTCGAGCCGCAGCCCGGCTCGGCGAAGCCGGACGCCATCCTCAGCGTCGACCACATCACCCGTCGCTTCGGCGGCATGACCGCGGTCGACGTCGACCACCTCGAGGTGCAGCGGGGTCTGATCACCGCGCTCATCGGCCCCAACGGTGCCGGCAAGACCACCTTCTTCAACCTGATCACCGGCTTCGACACCCCGACCTCGGCCAAGGAGGGCGCGAAGTGGTCCTTCGAGGGCAGGTCGCTGTCGAGGACCGGCGCCTCCTCGGTGGCCAAGGCAGGCATGGTCCGCACGTTCCAGCTCACCAAGGCGCTCAACGCGATGACGGTGATGGAGAACATGATGCTCGGGGCTACCGGGCAGAGCGGCGAGAGCCTGAGCAAGGCCCTCCTGCGTCCGCTCTGGCGCAGCAAGGAGAAGCAGGTCCGGGTCCAGGCCGAGGAGCTGCTGCACCGCTTCACGCTCTGGGAGAAGCGCGACGACTACGCCGGCAGCCTGTCGGGCGGTCAACGCAAGCTGCTCGAGATGGCGCGGGCCCTGATGACGAACCCGACCATGATCATGCTGGACGAGCCGATGGCAGGCGTGAACCCGGCGCTGACGCAGTCCCTGCTCGGCCACATCCAGAGCCTGCGCGACGAGGGCATGACGGTCCTCTTCGTCGAGCACGACATGCACATGGTGCGCCACATCTCCGACTGGGTCGTGGTGATGGCCGAGGGCCGACTGATCGCCGAGGGTCCCGCCGACACCGTGATGTCGAATCCGCAGGTTGTCGACGCCTACCTCGGGTCGCACCACGACACCGACCTCGGTGACGACGCGCTGCTGACCGACGAGGCCATGGCGAGCCTCCAGCGCGAGGTCGCCGCCGAGAAGAAGGACCGCGAGCAGGAGGGAAGCCGATGAGCGGCCAGCCCACCCCCGTCATCGAGGCGAAGAGTGTCGTCGCCGGCTACCTCCCGGGGGTGAACATCCTCGACGGCTGCTCCCTGGTAGCGCACCCCGGCGAGATGATCGGCATCATCGGCCCGAACGGCGCCGGCAAGTCCACGCTGCTCAAGGCCATGTTCGGCCTGGTCAAGGTGCACGAGGGCGAGGTGACCCTGCACGGCGAGGACATCACCAACAAGAAGACCAACCAGCTGGTCGCCGCGGGTGTGGGCTTCGTGCCGCAGAACGACAACGTCTTCCCGAGCCTCACCATCGAGGAGAACCTCCGGATGGGGCTGTACCTCCGGCCCAAGAAGGTCGCCGAGCGGCTCGCGGTGATGTGGGAGCTGTTCCCTGTGCTGCACGGCCGCAAGGACCAGCGCGCCGGGGGCCTTTCCGGCGGTGAGCGGCAGTCGCTCGCGATGGCTCGGGCGTTGATGATGGAGCCGTCCGTGCTCCTGCTCGACGAGCCGTCGGCGGGTCTCTCGCCGGTGCGACAGGACGAGACCTTCCTGCGCACCCGGAGAATCAACAAGACCGGCGTCTGCGTCGTCATGGTCGAGCAGAACGCCCGCCGCTGCCTGCAGATCTGCGACCGCGGCTACGTGCTCGACCAGGGCCGCGACGCCTACACAGGCACCGGACGCGAGCTCGCCAACGACCCCAAGGTGATCGAGCTGTACCTCGGCACCCTGGCCGAGGACGTCGACAAGTCCTGACCCCGGCCCCGCCGGGGCGACGTACGCCGTCCCCGGTGGTCGAGGTGTGGGCGGAGCGAGCCAGGAGAGCGTGGCCCGCGTGCTCGACCGCGAATGCACAGCAACAGGGCCCCGGACCTGGTGGTCCGGGGCCCTGCTCGTCGCGGTGGTGCTGGTTCAGCTGGTCAGCTGTTGCCCTCGACCGTGGTCTGCAGCTGCGGCACGTTGGAGGCGTCGAACGAGAAGATGCCGATGAAGGCCGACGAGGGGTCGTTCTGGTCGTTGATCGGGCCGATTCCCGAGGGACCCTTGTAGTTGACCTCCTCGCCCTTCGAGACCATGTCGGCGCACTCCTGGTAGGTGGTGCACTCGGTGCCGTCCGTGGCTCCGGAGACGGCGGCGAAGTTCTTCTGCACCGTCGCGGAGTCGTTGGCGCCGCCCTTGAGCGCCGCGAGCGCGGCGAGGACGGTGGCGTCGTAGGACTCGGCGCCGTAGGTGAAGGTCGTCAGCTTGGTGTTCTGCGCGGACTGCGACCAGCCGTTGAGCCGGTCCTTGAAGTCCTGGGCGGCATCCGCGCCCGGGACGGTGCCCTTGGCGCCCTCGAGGGTGCCCTTCTCGAAGTCCTTGGAGTAGTCCGCGGTGTTGCCGTCGGAGTAGTAGGTCTTCGCCATGTCCCAACCCTGGGCCGCGAGCTCGGGCACGATCGCCTTGGTCTCGTCGAACGCGAGGATCACGATCGCGTCGGGGTTGCTCTTCAGTGCGGCGCTGACGTCGGAGGAGAACGTCGTCTGGCCGGCTGGGAACTCGTTGCCGTCACCCTTGCCGCCGTAGACGACCTCGCCACCGGCGGACTCGATCGCCTCCTGGGTGAAGTTGCGCAGGCCGGTGCCGTAGGTGTCGTTGAACACCAGGAAGGCGATCTTCTGGTAGCCGTCGGTGGTGACCAGCGTGCCCAGGGCGTTGCCCTGGATGGTGTCCGGCGGGGCGGTGCGGAAGTAGTACGGCGAGTAGCCGGACAGGTCGACCGCGGTGTTGGCGGGGGAGACCTCGACGATCTTGGAGTCGGCGAAGGTGTCCACGACGTTCAGTGAGACGCTGGACGAGGCGGCGCCGACCACGACCGACGGCTTGCCGGCGATCAGCTTGCCGGCGCTGGCGGTGGAGACCGACATGTCGGTCGAGTCCCCGGAGTCCTCGATGGCATGGCAGGCGTCGGCGCCGTTGATGCCGCCGGCGGCGTTGATGTCGTTGACGGCGAGGCCGACACCGGCGATCTCCGGCGGGCCGAGGAAGGCCAGGTTGCCGGTCAGGGGCAGGATGCCGCCGACCTTGAAGCTGTCCGCCGAGGTGGCGTTGGCGCCGCACTCGTCGTTGGTGAAGCTCTCCGAGCCGCCGCCGGAGGCGGAGGACTCAGAGGCGCTGGGCTTCTCCGAGGGCGAGCTGCCCTCGGAGCCGCTGTCGGAGCCGCAGGCGGCCAGGGACAGGGTGAGGGCGGCACCGGTCGCCATCACCTTGGCCCACGTGGCGGGACGTCGTGTCACGTCGGGATTCCTTTCGCAGGGTGACGGGCCGGCCGCATCGCTGGACGTCCGGCCCGGGGGTGGACACCCAGCGGAGCGACGCTGGCCCGACGGAGTGCTCAGATAGTCGCCCACCGGGGTGGGCTGGTCAACGAAGCAGGGCCGTCAATTGCACAACGATCGGTGCCACGAGGAGCGCGGGGAGCAGGTCGCCCACCGCCACCTGGCGGATGTTGAGCAGCCGCAGCGCGACCCCGATCAGCAGGACGCCGCCCGTGGCCGTGATCGCGGCGAGTGGAGCCGCCGGCACGACGGTGCCGAGGAGCACCCCGACGGCGGTGAGCCCGCCCTGGACGACGAGCAGGGTCAGGGCGCTGGCGGCGACCCCCCAGCCGAAGGCGGAGGCGAAGGCGATCGCGGCGAAGCCGTCCAGCGCGCTCTTGAGGTACAGCTGGTCGGCGCCGTTGCCGAGGCCGTCGGAGAGCGACCCGAGGATGGTGAGGGGACCGACGCAGAAGACGAGCGAGCTGGTCACGAAACCTTCGACGAATCGTCGCCGGCGCTCAGGCGCCGCACCCTCGCCCCGGCCCTGCAGTCGGGACTGCAGCCAGGCGCCCAGTCCCTCGAGTCGTCGCTCGATCCCGACGAGCGAGCCGACGATGCCGCCGACGAGCACCGCACCGAGGATGACGAGCAGCGGCACCGCGTCACCCACGACGGCCCGCAGCGCGGGGCTGGTGACGTTCGCCGCGTTGGACGCCGCGATGACGAGCGTCACGAGACCGAGCCCGTCGGTCACCACCGTGCGCGTGCGCTCCGGCAGACGATGGCCGATGAGCGCGCCGAGTGTGGTGCCCAGCAGGACGGCGACGACGTTCACGAGCGTGCCGATGCCGGGGAACACGGGTCCTCCAGGGGTGAGGGGTGGGCGCGGGGAGCGGTGCGGGCAGGACGCCGGGAGGTTGAATCCCTGACTACCGTTCGGGTCCGCCGGAGCGTAGTGTCTCCCGGGCCCGTGGCTGCGGGTCACCGGACCACCACCGTCAGACCGCTGTCGGAAGGACAGGAGTCTCGATGCCACGTGTTCAGCTGGTCGTGCGGGACGCCTGCGCCGCCGACGCCCCGAGTCTGGTGGGTCTCTGGGAGTCCGGGGCCGTCCCGATGCCCGCGGCGGTGAGTGAGGCCGAGGCCGCGTTGGCACGCATCGAGGCCGAGCCGGGGGAGCGGGTGCTCGTCGCCGAACGGGACGCGGAGGTCGTCGGGGCGCTCTACGCCCGGCGGAGCCTCTTCTCCGCCCTGCGCACCGAGCACGCGGTGCACGTCTCCCACCTGCAGGTGGAGCCTGCCCACCGGCGCGGCGGCGTCGCGACCGCGCTGATGGAGGCGGTCGTGGACTGGGCCGAGCAGCTCGGGGCGGCGCACCTGCTGGCCAACCCGGCCAGCGCGTCGCGCGAGGCCAACCGCTTCCTCGCCCGGCTGGGCATGTCCCAGGTCGCCGTGACCCGGGCGGCCCCCCTCTCGGCGGTACGCGCCCGGCTCACCCGGCCCGACGTCGTGCGCCGCAGCGGCGTACGACGTGCCGACGTCGGCGTGGTGGCGCAGCGCCGCACCCAGCGGCGCCGTCTGGTCGAGGCCGCGGACCGCGTCGACCCGCAGGCCGGCTGACCAGGCCCCGAGGGATCAGCGGTCGGTCGCGATCAGCGAGCAGGTGATCCGCGCCGTGCACAGCCGGCGGTCCGTCGTCGTCGGTCACGACCACCTCGTAGCAGGCGCTGCTGCGCCCCAGGTGCACCGCGGTCGCGGTCCCGGTGACCGTACCGTCGCGGCGCCGACCGGTGGTGGGTCGCGTTGATGTCGACGCCCACCGAGAGCCGGTCGGGCACTCCCGTGCAGTGCCGAGCCGATCGAGCCGAGCGTCTCGGCCAGCACGACCGAGGCGCCTCCGTGCAGCAGTCCGTAGGGCTGGGTGTTTCCCTCGACCGGCATCGTCGCCACCACCCGCTCGGCGGAGATCTCGACGATCTCGATGCCCATCCTCGTCGTTGAGGGCGCCCATGCCGTCGGCATCGGGCGAGGAAGTCGGCCACGTCGTGCTCGTCGGTCATGCACATGCCGCGATCGCCCCCCGGGCCCGCGTCCACGGTGTCCGCCCCACCCACTAGGGTCGGGCCGTGCCCGAGTCCACGGTCCTGCCCCGACTCCGGGGCCACCTCCGAGACCGCCCCCGAGCCGCTCCGCGCCTGCTGCTGCTCGACGGCCACTCGCTGGCCTACCGGGCGTTCTTCGCCCTGCCGGTGGAGAACTTCTCCACCGCCACCGGGCAGCACACCAACGCGGTCTACGGATTCACCTCGATGCTGGTCAACGTGCTGCGCGACGAGCAGCCGACCCACGTGGCCGTCGCCTTCGACCTGTCCCGGCAGACCTTCCGCCTGGAGGAGTACGCCGAGTACAAGGCCAAGCGCAACAAGACGCCCGACGAGTTCAGCAGCCAGCTGCCGCTGATCCAGCGGCTGCTGGACGCCCTCCGCATCCGGCACCTCACCTACGCCGGCTACGAGGCCGACGACATCATCGCCACGCTGACCACCCAGGCCCTCGCCGAGGGCATGGAGGTGCTGATCCTCACCGGCGACCGCGACTCGCTCCAGCTGGTCACCGAGGACGTCGACGGTGCTCTACCCGATGCGCGGGGTCTCCGACCTCGCCCGGATGACCCCGGCGGCGGTCGAGGCCAAGTACGGCGTGCCGCCGGGCCGCTACCCCGAGCTCGCGGCGATCGTGGGGGAGACCTCCGACAACCTTCCCGGCGTCCCGGGCGTGGGGCCCGAGACCGCGGCGAAGTGGATCAACCAGTTCGACGGGCTCGACAACGTCGTCGCCCACGCCGAGGAGATCACCGGCAAGACCGGGCAGGCCCTGCGCGAGCACCTCGACGACGTGATCCGCAACCGCCGCCTCAACGCGCTCGTGTGCGACCTCTCCCTCGCCGGTCGCGCCGGCCGACCTCGCGCGGCGAGCCTGGGACCGCCAGGCGGTGCACAGGCTCCTCGACGGCCTGGAGTTCCGGGTGCTGCGCGACCGGCTCTTCGACACGCTGGAGCCGGAGGAGGAGATCGACGACTCCGGCTTCGAGGTCGACGGCGCCCGGCTCGGCGAGGGCGAGGTCGGGGCCTGGCTGGCCGAGCACGCCCGCGACGCCGGCCGGGTCGCGGTCCAGGTGCAGGGCAGCTGGGGGGCGGGCACCGGCGACGTGCGTTCGGTCGCCCTGGCCCGGCGGACGGCTCCGCGGCGTACGTCGCCACCGACAAGCTCACCCCGGACGACGAGGCCCGCTCGTGGCCTGGCTCGCCGACGCCGACGTGCCGAAGGTCCTGCACGACGCCAAGGGCCCGCTGCTCGCGCTGGCGGCGATGGGCTGGCCGCTGGCCGGGCTGCAGCGGACACCGCGCTGTCGGCCTACCTCGCCCGCCCCGACCAGCGCTCCTACGACCTGGCCGACCTGACCCTGCGCCACCTCAAGCGCGAGCTCAAGGTCAGCCGAGGCCGACGACCAGCAGCAGCTGAGCTTCGACGAGGTCGACGACGCCGCGGCGAGTGCGGACCTGCCGATGCTCCAGGCCCGCGCGGTGCTCGACCTCGCCGAGGCCCTGGACGACGAGCTCGAGGAGTCGCGGCGGCACCCGGCTGCTGGAGGACGTCGAGCTGCCGCTCGTGGGCGTGCTCGGCCGGATGGAGCAGCTCGGGATCGCCGTCGACCCCGACCAGCTCGAGGCGCTCGAGTCGGAGTTCGCCGACCGAGGTGCGGCAGGCCGCCCAGGACGCGTACGAGGTGATCGGCAAGGAGATCAACCTCGGCTCGCCCAAGCAGCTCCAGGTGGTGCTCTTCGACGAGCTCGGCATGCCGAAGACCAAGCGCACCAAGACCGGCTACACCACCGACGCCGACGCGCTGCAGGGCCTCTTCGAGAAGACCGAGCACCCGTTCCTGGCGCACCTGCTGCGTCACCGCGACGTGATCCGGCTACGGCAGACCGTCGAGGGCCTGCTCAAGACGGTCGCCGCGGACGGCCGGATCCACACGACGTTCAACCAGCCGATCGCGGCGACCGGCCGGCTCTCCAGCACCGACCCGAACCTGCAGAACATCCCGATCCGCACCGAGGAGGGGCGCCGCATCCGCGAGGCGTTCGTCGTCGGGCCGGGCAACGAGTCGCTGATGACCGCCGACTACAGCCAGATCGAGATGCGGATCATGGCGCACCTGTCCGAGGACGCCGGGCTGATCGAGGCCTTCCGCTCCGGGCGCGACTTCCACTCGGTGACCGCGGCCCGCGTCTTCGGCGTCGAGGCCGCGGACGTCACGGGCGAGCATGCGCGCCAAGATCAAGGCGATGAACTACGGCCTGGCCTACGGGCTCTCGGCGTTCGGCCTCTCGGGCGCAGCTGCGGATCGAGCACCGGCGAGGCCAGGAGCTGATGGACGAGTACTTCGAGACGTTCGGCGGCATCCGGGACTACCTCGGTGGGGTCGTCGACGAGGCGCGCACGCTCGGGCTTCACCGAGACGATCATGGGTCGGCGGCGCTACTTGCCCGACCTGACCAGCGACAACCGGCAGCGCCGCGAGATCGCCGAGCGGATGGCGCTCAACGCCCCGATCCAGGGCTCGGCGGCCGACATGATCAAGGTGGCGATGCTGAAGGTGGAGAGCGCCCTGGAGAGCAGCCGGGCTCGCCTCACGGATGCTGCTGCAGGTGCACGACGAGCTCGTGCTGGAGGTCGCGCCGGGCGAGGCCGAGCCGCTGGAGTCGCTCGTGCGCGAGCAGATGGCCGCCGCGGCCGACCTCACGGTGCCGCTCGACGTCTCCGTCGGCACCGGCCGGAGCTGGCACGAGGCGGCGCACTAGGCGACCGGCTGGGCGACCGGCTGGGCGACCGGCTGGGCGACGGGCTGGGCGGCTGGGCTGCCCGACTCAGTCGCGGCCCGAGGTGACGTCCTCGCTGGTGGGCGGGAAGACCCTGTCGAGGTCGGTCAGCACGACGTCGTGCCGCCGGATCAGCACGACGAGCACCGCCAGCAGCACGACGTCGACGGCCGTGACCACCGCGACCAGCCCGGCCACGGCGTCCCGCGCGGCGGCCAGCGGGAGCAGCGCGACCACCGCCGCCCAGATCCACAGGATCCGACGGTGGCTGCGCTGGGCGAGCACCTGGTAGACGATCAGCTGGAGCATGGCCAGCACGGTGCCGAGCACCGCGAAGAGCGCGAGCAGGCCGCGGAGGTCGGCGTACTCCTGGCCGCCGACGAAGACCACGGCCAGGCCGGGGAGCACAGCCACGCCGACCGTGGTCACCACGCCGATGCCGAGCACCGCGCCGAGCGCGGGGAGGAACAGCCGTCGCCGGGCTGCCGCGTCGGTGAGCGAGGGGAAGACCACGACCACCACGAACTGGGGCAGGAACAGCACGGCCTTGGTCATGATCAGGCCGGCGGCGTAGAGCCCTGCCTCGCGGTCGGGCAGCACGGCCCGCGCGACGAGCACGTCGACGTTGGAGAGCACGAAGAAGGCCAGCAGGGCGTGGGAGCTCTGGGCGATCTCCACGAGCACGTCGCGAGGACTTCCCACCACCTCTTCGGGCTGCGTGCCCGTCGCGGCGGACCGGGTGCGACGCCGCAGACCCAGCCATCCCACGACGACCGGGACGACAGCCCCGACCGCGATCCCGCTCATCGCCCCCACGGTGTTCGGGACGACGAGCGTGCCGAGCAAGCCACACAGCAGGCGGCCGCCGCCCGCCCCCGTGTACAGGAGCGCGAGTGGCCCCCACCGCTTCTCGCCCTGGAGCAGGCCGGCCTGGCCGCCCATGACCGTGAGGGGGACGGCGGTGGCGGCCAGCAGGAGGGCGCTGGTCAGGTTGTCCAGGCGCAGCAGACGCTGCACCAGGGGCGAGACCGCCACGAGCACCAGTCCCAGCAGCACCGCCGCCCGTAGTGTCGCGCGGAGCACGGTCGACTCCAGGGCAGCCGCCTGCTCGGGATGCGCGGCGAGCCGCCGGGCCGCGGTCGCCTGCAGACCCAGCGACACGACGTTCACCACGAGCAGCAGGCCCATCAGCGAGGCCAGCTGGCCGTACTCCTCGGGTCCGAGGAGACGGGCGGCGAGCACCGTGAAGCCGTACGTCGTCACGTTCATCACCGCGATCGCCGCGGCGATCGCCGAGCTTCCGACCACCCAGCGACGCAGCGCGGCCGACCTCGGTGGCGGCAGTGGCACGACGTCTCCTGGCAGGCACGGACGGGGAAGGGGGGCGGGGCGACCGGCCGGCGCGGCGCGATGCGCCGGGCCGGCGCGGCGCGATGCGCCACGATGACCCTGACCGCCGGGGCCGTCTCGGAGCATACGCAAGGGGAGGAGCCGACGATGAGCGTCGCCGTCCCGCGCGCGTCCTCGTCCGCCGCCTGGTCGCGGTGGTTGCTGCTCGCGTGGCCGTGGATGCTGGCCCTGGCCGTGCTCGGGCCGGCGCTGGCTCCGGGCTACGTGCTCACCCACGACATGGTCTGGGTGCCCGACCTGTCCCTGGGCCCCGCCGCACTCGGCCTGGGGACCGCGCTGCCCCGGGCCGTGCCCTCGGACGCCGTCGTCGCCGTGCTCGACGAGGTGGTGCCTGCGATGCTGCTGCAGAAGCTGGTGCTGCTGGGGCCGCTGGTCGCTGGGGCGTACGGCGTGGCCCGGCTCGTCGGTGCCGCACCGTGGGCCCGGGCCGTCGCCATGACGGTGTGGATCTGGAACCCCTTCGTCGTGGAACGACTGGTCATGGGGCACTGGCCCGTCCTCGTCGGGTACGCCGCCCTCCCGTGGGTGCTGCTGCTGGCCGCGCGCTGGGGCCGCGGTGCGCCGGCGCCGGCGCTGCTCCCGGTGGTCGTGCTCGGCTCCCTCTCCGCGAGCGCGGGCATCGCGACCGCGGTCGCACTCGCCGCCGGGCTGCTGTCGCCCCCGCGGGGCGGGCCCGGGCCGGCCCCGACGGCGCGCCCACCGCGACCTCGCCTCGCGCTCCGCGGCCTCGGGTTGCTGCTCGCCGCGAACGCGCCGTGGCTCGTGACCGGGCCTCTGCACGCGGGCTCGGTTGTCGAGACCGGCGACGGGTTCTCGGTGTTCGCCCCGGCAGCCGAGGGCGACCAACCGCCCCTGGTCGCGGCGTTGTCGCTGGGGGGCCTCTGGAACACCGACGCCACGCCCCTCTCCCGCACCGACGCGCGGGGATGGCTCTACCTCGGCGTGCTCGTGGTCCTCGTCGCGGTCGGTGCCTGGGCGGTGCGGTCGCGACGTGCGGACGTCCCCGCGCTGCCCGCGCTGGCCGTCTGCTGGGTGGGCGGGTACGCGCTGGTGCTGGTCACCGCGACGGTGCCCGGGCTCCTCGACGACGTGGCCGGGACGGTGCCGGGCCTGGCCCTGTTCCGCGACGGCACCCGCCTGCTGGGGCTGTGCGCACCCCTCCTCGCCGTGCTGGCCGGGATCGGGGCGCAGGCGGTGGCCGGGCACCTCGGCCGCCGGGCCCCGCGGGCGTGGCCGGTGGTCGCCGCGGGCGGGCTCTGGCTCGTGCTCTGGCCCCTCGTGCTGCTGCCCGACGCGGCCGGCGGCGCGGCCGGTCGCGTCCACGCGGTGGACTACCCGGCGCGGTACCTCGCGCTCCCGGGTCGGGTCGAGCGGGCGGCGCGGCCCGGTGCCCGGCTCGTGCTGCCGCTGAGCACCTACCGGGCGCCGGGCTGGAACGACGGGGTGCCCGTGCTCGACCCGGTGCCGCGACTCGTGGGCGGCGACGTGGTCGCGGGGGGAGGGTTGCTCGTCTCCGGCCGGCTGCTGCTGGGGGAGGACCCGCGGGAGAGGGTCGCGGTCCGCGCCCTGGGGGCACCGACGGCCTCGGCGCGACGGGCCGCACTCGGCCGGGCGGGCTTCGGCGTGGTGGTGGTCGACGGGTCGGCAGGGGCCGCCCCGGCCGTGACACAGGTGGGGCCGGGGCTGCGCCAGGTCGCCGTCGTCCCGCTGCGGGCCGACGTCGTACGCCGGGCGCCCTGGTCGTGGCAGGTGCTCGCGGCACTGGCCTGGCTGGCCTTCGGCGTGGTGCTCGTGGGGGGCTCGCTGGCGTCCGTCGTACGGCGTGGAGCCGGCGCCGAGCGGCGCATCCGCGGGTCTCTCCGCGTCGACAGGGGCTGACTCGCCCGGGTGCTACGCTCCACCCGGGTGAGGCGCTGTCTGTGGCGAGCCTCCGCGAAGCGAGAGTTGGTCGGGATGAAGTCGTTGGTCACGGGTGCGATAGCCGTCGTCGTGGGGGTCCTCGCCGCCGGCGTGACGGTCGTCAGCCTCGTGAGCGGGCAGACCGGCGCCCCGGCGCAGTCGCCCGGCGACGCGAGCCAGTCCCAGCTCGTCCAGTACGGCACGACCACCAACTGACGCGAGTCCCCGGGGGAGTCCGTCCCGCACGGGACCGTCGCTGCGCCCGGCCCGGCGTGAGACCTCCTAGGGCTCCGGGTCGTCGCCGCCGACCCGGTTGCCCCGGCGCACCTCGCCCAGCACAGTCATGAACGACTGACGCGTGTGGCGCCACCCGAAGCGGTGGCTGCGGGCCTGCGCTCCCCGGCCCAGGCGCCGGCGCAGCTCGTCGTCGACGAGGAGCCGCCGCAGTGTGGCGGTGAACTCCTCGCGGCTGTCGACCAGTAGCCCGGACTCGCCGTCGACGACCGACTCGCGGGTGCCGCCGGCCGAGCGGTAGGCGATGGTCGGCGTCCCCCACATCGCGGCCTCGCCGACGACGAGACCCCAGCCCTCCTTGAGGCTGGGCAGCGCCAGCACCCAGGCCTCGGCGTAGAGCTCCTGCTTGCGTTCCTCGTCGACGTGCCCCTCGAAGACGACGAGGTCCTCGGCGCCCACGGCGCGCACGTGCTCGCGCAGCTGGCCCTCCCACCAGCCCGAGCCGACGATGCGCAGCACGAGGTCGGGCACCTCGTCGCGTAGCGCGACCACCGCGTCGACCGCGTGCTCGACCTGCTTGTGCGGCACCAGTCGGCCGACCACGACGACGGTGGGGCGGGTCGAGGCGTGGTGCTCCCCGCCGCCGACCTCGGCGGTGCCGTTGTGCACCACGGCGATGCGGTCGGCGTCGACGCCGAGCCCGCACAGCTCGTCGCGGGAGGCTGCCGAGACCGTGACGTACTGGCAGCGCCGGTAGACCCTGGGGGCCAGCCGGCTCTCCACCCACCAGCCGAACCGTCCGGGCAGACCGGGATACACCACGGGCCACTGCTCGCGGTGCACGTGGTGCACCAGCACGGTCACCGGGGCCCGGGTGACCCATCGGGACAGGAACGGCATCCCGTTCTGCACGTCGACGACGAGGTCGGGGCGTCCCAGGTCGCCCCGTCGCAGGGCGCGGACCCCGGCGGGGTACACACCGAGCTTGGTGCCCCGGTGCACGTAGCGCACGCCGCGGACCGTCTCCTCCGCTGGCGCGTCGGCGTGCGCGGCGCTCAGCACGGTGACCGTCGCGCCGTACGCGACGAGTCCCTCCACGACCTGCTCGAGGTAGACCTCGGCGCCCCCGCCCTCGGGATGACGCGTGTCTCGCCAGCTCAGCACCACGACGTGGGCGCCGAGCACGCTCGGGGGGGAGGCGACACCGGCGAGATCCTTCGGAGGCTCGGCCGCGGAGGGTCGCCGGGGGCGCTTGCGCATCCGGACAACCGTAGGGCAGGGAGTCAACTCGGGGGCGAGGTCGGCGCAGTAGGCTCCCCCCCGTGCCGCACCCGACTCCGCGCGACCCCGCGTGCCGGGCCGATCTGGCGCGGTCCGTCCGTCTGTTCGGCCACTTCCGGGTGGAGCAGAGCGACCCGGCGCGGTTCTACGGTGCGCTGGCCGCGGACTCGGTCGCCCAGCTCTCCACGTGGGCCGCGCTGGACGGTGCGACGGTGCTCGACGTGGGTGGCGGTCCCGGCTACTTCCGCGACGCGTTCACGAGCGCCGGCGCGCGGTACGTCGCGCTCGACGCGGACGCCGGTGAGCTGTCCGGCCTCGGGTCCCCCGACGGGGAGACGGTCCTCGGCAGCGGCATGCGGCTGCCGTTCCGCGACGGTTGCGTCGACGTCTGCTACTCCTCCAACGTCCTCGAGCACGTCCCCGAGCCGTGGCGGATGGCCGAGGAGATGCTCCGCGTCACCCGGCCCGGTGGTGTCGTCTTCCTCAGCTACACCGTGTGGTGGGGGCCCTGGGGTGGTCACGAGACGTCGCCCTGGCACTTCCTGGGCGGGGCCCGGGCCCGACGCCGCTACCGGCGCCAGCACGGTCACGAGCCGAAGAACCGGTTCGGCGAGTCCCTCTTCGCCGTCACGGTCGCCGACGGGTTGGCGTGGGCGAGCCGGGCCGGTGACCGTCCGGGTGTCGAGGTGCTCGCCACGTTGCCGCGCTACCACCCGTGGTGGGCCCGGTGGCTCGTGCGGGTGCCCGTGCTGCGTGAGCTGCTGACGTGGAACCTGGTGCTGGTGCTGCGGCGGACCCGGGCAGCGTCTCGCGGATGAACACCACCTTCCGGATTCGGTTGGTGGCCTGCTCGGTGCTCCTGGTCGGGCTCGCGTTCGTGCAGGCCCCGGGGCTCCTCGTCTCCGACACCAAGTTCGACCTCGCCGCGGACCCGGTCGGGTTCCTCTCCCGGGCGCTCCACCTGTGGGACCCGACCGCGATCTTCGGTCAGCTGCAGAACCAGGCGTACGGCTACCTCTGGCCGATGGGTCCCTTCTTCGCCGCGGGCGATCTGCTCGGGGTGCCCGCATGGGCGGTGCAGCGCGGCTGGCTGGCGCTGGTGCTGGTGGTCGCCTTCGGGGGCGCTGCCCTGCTGGCGCGCGAGCTCGGGCTGCGCTCCGACCTCGCCTGCCTCGTCGCGGGCCTGGCCTACGCCACGTCCCCGCGGATGCTCTCCACGCTCGGCCCGATCTCGATCGAGGCTTGGCCGAGCGCCGTGGCGCCGTGGGTGCTGCTGCCGCTGGTCGTGGGGGCCCGGCGCGGGTCTCCCGTGCGGGCGGCCGGCCTCTCCGCCCTCGCCGTCGGCACGGTCGGTGGGGTGAACGCCGCGGCCACCGCCGCCGTGCTCCCCCTCGGGGCGCTCTGGCTGCTGACGCGCACGCCGGGCCCGCGGCGCAGGTCGATGGTGATCTGGTGGCCCGTGCTGACGTTCCTGGCCACCGCGTGGTGGCTGGTGCCGCTCTTCCTCCTGGGTGCCTACTCCCCGCCCTTCCTCGACTGGATCGAGAGCGCCGGCATCACGACGTTCTCGGCGACCCCCTTCGACGTCCTCCGCGGCACCTCGGCCTGGGTGGGTTACGTCGACCCGGGCTGGGGCGCCGGCGCGGTGCTGGTGCGGCTCGGCTACCTCGTGATGAACAGCGGCATCGTGCTCGCGCTCGGTCTCGTCGGTCTGGCCGCCGTCCGTCTGCCGCACCGCCGGTTCCTCGTGCTCGGGCTGCTGACCGGTCTGCTGCTGACCAGCGCCGGGCACGTCGGCGCCACCGTGGGCTGGGGCGCAGGCACGGTGAGCGACCTGCTCGACGGCGTGCTGGCCCCCCTGCGCAACGTGCACAAGTTCGACCCGGTCGTGCGGCTGCCGCTCGTCCTCGGTCTGGCTGGCCTGGTCGAGGAGCTCTCGCGACGAGCCCGCCCCGGCAGCAGCGAGCAGGGTGTCCCCCGCGTGGTGCGCGGTCCCGTGACGGCGCTGGTCGTGCTCGGGGTCGTCGGCGCAGCGCTGCCCGTGGCCCTGGGGCAGCTCCCGCCCTCCGGTCCGGTGCTGGGCACGCCGCCGTACTGGCAGGCCGCGACCCGGTGGCTGGACGCCGAGGTGCCGACCACCACGCTCTACGCCCCCGGCACGGGCTTCGGCGACTACCTGTGGGGCTCGCCGCGCGACGAGCCGTTCCAATACCTCGGCGAGCGCCGGTGGGCGGTGCGCAACGCGGTGCCGCTCACACCCGCCGGCACGATCCGCTACCTCGGCAGCCTCGAGGACAGGCTCGCCGACGGCGAGGGCTCGCTCGCCCTGACCCGCGCGCTGCGGCGGGCCGGGATCGGTGCGGTGGTGCTGCGCCACGACGTGCGTGCCGGCCAGGACGTGCCCGACCCCGTGCTGGTGCGACAGGCCCTCATCGACTCCCCGGGCGTGCGGCTGGTCCGGTCCTTCGGGCCCGAGGTGGGCGGCGAGCCTGTCCTGACCACGGACCAGGGCCGCCTTGTCGTCAACGGGGGCTGGCAGACCAGCGTGCGGGCACTCGAGGTGTTCGAGGTCGACGGCGGCGCGGCCCCTGCCGTCGCCGCGCCGGGCGACCCGACCGTGCTCGTGGGGGGCCCCGAGGACGTCGTGGACGCCCTCGACGCCGACCTCCTCGGCGCGGGTCCGACCGTGCTGGCCGCCGCCACCGACACCGGGCGCGAGCCGGCCGGCCGTGTGCTGCTCAGCGACGGCATGGTCGACCGGGAGCGCACGTTCGGCCGCATCCACGAGGCCACGAGCGCGGTGCGCGTGCCGGGCAGCGTGCGTCGCACGCAGAACCGGGTCGCCGACTACGACGTGCCCGGGGTCGACGGCTGGCGCACGCGTGGTCGGTTGATCGGTGCGCGATCCCTGAGCGCGTCGGCGTCCGGCTCCGACGCCACGGCGTTCGGCGGGGCGGTCCCGGCGCAGTCGCCGTACGCCGCGGTCGACGACGACCCCGCCACGGCCTGGCAGGGGGCCGCGGGGGGCGACGGTCGGGTCTGGTGGCGGGTCGGCCTCACGCGGCCGCTCGACAGCTCGCGGGTGCGTCTGGAGGCTCCCCTCGACGGGCCGAGCACCAGCTTCGTGCGCGTGTCCAGCGATGCCGGGACGAGCCAGGTGGTGCCGCTGCGCGCGGGCAGCAGCGTCGAGGTCGGGCTGCCCGGCCGGCCGCGCCGCTGGCTACGGGTCGAGGAGCAGCAGCCGCGCACCGGGCAGCTCGCACTCACGGAGGTGAGCGCCCCCGGCCTGACCGTCGCACGCTCGTTGGCGCTGCCCGCCGTGCCCGACGCCTGGCCACTCCCCGCCGGGATCCTGCTGCGGCGACTGGACGGCTCGAGGGGAGGGTGCGCCGTCGTCGAGGGCCGCGTCCCGTGCCGGGAGTCGCAGGCCCGGGCGCCGGAGGAGCGGCGCACCGTCGACCGGGTCGTGCGTCTGCCCCGGCTCGGCGCCTACGACGCGACCCTGACCGCGCGAGGACTCCCCGGCTCCGAGCTCGAGCAGCTCGTGCAGGCGGGGCAGCTGGTCACCGTCGAGGCGTCGAGCACGGGCCCGCTGGACCTCCGGGCCTCCGGGCTCGCGGCGGTCGACGGACGGGCCACCACGACCTGGACGCCACGGCTCGACGATGCTGCCCCCTCGCTGACGTTGAGGTGGCTGCGCCCGCAGCTGGTCCGCGGGGTGACCCTCGGCCTGGACCGTGAGGCGCCCGCCCGCGCCGTACGCCGGGTGGCGCTGGTGTGGCCGGACGGGCGACGCGAGGTACCGGTCGGCAAGGACGGCACGGTCGCCTTCGCGGGGCAGCCGCCGATTCGCACCGACGAGCTCCGCATCATCGTGCTGGACTCGACAGACACGCTGTCGATCGACGCGGGTGGGGTAGCCGAGCCGCTCCCGCCCGGAGTCAGCGAGGTGAGCCTGGACGGTGCCCCGCTGCCTCCGGCGCCGTCGCCGGTCGACCGGGTGTTCGCGTGCGGCACGGGCCCGGACGTGGTCGTGGGCGGCGCGGTCGCCCGGACCCGGGTGGTCGGCGCGCCGGCGGACCTGGTGGCAGGGAGGTCGGTGCGCGCCGAGCCCTGCGACGGCACCGCCCTCGCCGTCGCTCTCGCGCCGGGAGCGACCCGGGTGCTGCTGCGCGGCGACGACGCGGTGACCGCGGACCGGTTGGTCCTGCGCCGCGGCTCCGCTTCGCCGGCCCCGGCCGGGTCCGTGCAGGCGCGGGGGGTCGCGAGCCCGCCGGCGACCCGAGTCGTGCGGCCACCCTCGGAGGCCGGCACCGTGGTGCTCCGGCAGAACGTGAACCCGGGGTGGGTCGGGACGCAGGGCGGCCGGAGGGTGCGCTCCTTCGCGTCCGACGGCTGGCAGCAGGGGTGGCGCACGGGCGGTGACGGCGTCGTGCGGGCGACCTTCGAGCCGGACTCGACGTACCGCGCGGGACTCGTGCTCGGCGGCGTGCTCGCGCTGCTGCTCGTGCTCGGGCTCGTCGTGCCCGGTGGACGGTGGCCACGACCGCTGCGCCGGGGACGCGACGCGTGGGACTCGTGCCGCGAGCGCGAGCCCGGCCGTGCGGCGCGCGCGGCGGGTGCCGGCGGCGCGCTGCTGGTCGGCGGGCTGCTCGGGGGCTGGCCCGGGTTCCTCGGCGGGGTGGTGGCCGCGGCCGCGGTCGTGGCGCTGGGGCGCCGTGGCGAGTGGCCCGCCCGCCTGCTCGCCCCGTCGACCGTGGGGCTCGCGGCGCTGGCCTACGTGGTGCGTCCGTGGGGGAGCAGCGAGGGGTGGGCCGGCAACTGGGCCTGGGCCGGTCAGCTCGTGGTGGTCGGCGTGGTCGCGCTCGGCGTGCTCGTCCTGCGGGACCGCCGCACGGTGGCCTCGAGCACGGGTCGCTCCACGAACCGGTAGAGCAGCTCGGCGACCGCGATGCTGACGACCAGGGCGAGCAGGTAGATCTGCCAGAAGTGGCCGCCGAAGAGCGGGTAGCCGGTCACGTCCATCACCAGCTCGATCACCAGCATGTGCACCAGGAACACGCTGTAGGAGATGTGTCCCAGGTGACGCGGCACGGGGTGCGACAGGGCCCGTACGAACCTCGAGCCCGGACGCGCCCAGACGACCGGCACCAGCAGCAGGCACCCGACGGCGGCGTAGACGAGGTTCTTCCACAGGCCCTCGCCCGGTGTCGCGGGCTCCAGCAGGCTGGGCCCGGCCAAGGGGGTGCCGGCCACGAGCAGCAGGCCGAGCACCGCGACCAGGCAGCTGCCCGGCAGCGCGCCCCACGACCGCAGCACGCGGGTGGCGCGCGGGGTGCGTTCGGGAGCCACGTGCACCAGCGCCAGGGCGATTCCGCCGGCGAACCAGGTGAGGTACGCCGGGAGCCACTCGGTGACCCGTCCGCTCACGGTCGCCACGACGGTGGACAGCCAGAGCAGCCAGACGACGTTGACCGCGGCCAACGAGACCAGCACGAGCAGCACCCGTCGCGGGTCCAGGGCGCCGCGCCCGATGACGAGCCGCGCCAGGAGGGGCAGGGCGAGGTAGAACGTGACCTCGGTGGTGAGGCTCCAGGTCTGCGTGAACCCCCAGGGCAGGCGTTCGCTGGTGTAGATGCCGCTCATGGTCAGCGTCGACAGCCAGGCCCCGAGCCCGCGCTCACCCTCGGCGCCGCGGGGCTGCAGCAGCAGCACCACCACCGCGACGACGGCGTACGCGGGGTAGATCCGCCAGAAGCGCTTGCGCAGGTAGGTGCGGGCGTCGGGCCCCGCGGTGCCGTCCCGGGCGGCGACCAGCCACGGCCGGGCGAGCAGGAACCCCGAGAGCACGAAGAAGATGGCGACGCCCACGTCCATCCGGGCGACCAGGCGGCCGGGCACGCCTTGGCCGTAGAGACCGGAGTGGAAGCCGGCGTGCGTGGTCAGCACGGCGAGCGCACCGACGGCGCGCACGGTGTCGAGGGCGGGAAGACGGTCCGCACCGCTGGACTCGATGGTCATGGCGCTGACCTCATGGCTGCTCCAGGTACGTCAGGTCGCCGATGTGAACCTGATCTACGCACAACGGCGGAAGGCCCGCGCGCTGCTGCAACGTTACGGGCCCGTACCCGCCGCGGCCCTCGACGAAGAATCGGTGCAGACCACGCTCCACGGGCACCGTGATCACCCGCTCCCCGAGTGTCAGCGACATCTCGGTACTAGATCCGGCGGCATAGGAGACGGACGCCCACCAGAAGTAGTCCTGCGGCTCCCCGGCCATCGCGACCGTCACGCGCCCTGGGCCCGTGAGGTAGCCACAGCCCTCCCCGTCCGGCCCGGGATCGGACGCGGCTCCGGGGTTGATGAATGGGGCCACGAGCGTGCCCTGGTCGCTCAAGAGCGACGGGTCGGTCGCCGCGGTGACAGCTGTGACCCGACCGCGTAGAGGCACCAAGAGACGGCTGGGGAGATTGTCGGGGTAGGCCGTGGTGGCCTGCACGAGATCGGGGACCGTGGCGTCGAGCACGACCGCGGGACCGGCGATCGTCTCCGAGATCGCGTTGTCGACGAAGGTCCGCGCCGGGTATTCGCGCCAGAACCCGACGTAGGTGATGGTCGAGTAGACCGCGCCGGCCAACGCCAGACCGCACGCCACCAGCGATGTCACACGTACGCCGGTCGACGAGAACGGTCGCTCGGGCGACGCGGGGCACGATGGTGCGCGCCGGCGATGTTGGTCGGTGAGCGGCTGCATCAGCAACAGGCCCCCCGCGACCACCAGGAAGGGAGCTGCGTCAGCGAGGTAGCGCAGTTCGAGAGAGACGTAGGTGCCGAGACCCGCCCCGCGGCCGAACGCCGCGAGCAGGTAGTCGACGCCTAGGTACGGCACCACGACCGCCAGGGCCTTCCACCCGGACGAACGCCGCGAGAGGGCGAGACCGAGCAGGAGGCCCAGGACGAGCATCGCGGCGGTGGCGGCCCACTCTGGTGTGTCTACCTGCGCCACAGGCGGATTGCTGTTTGCCCAGCGCCACGGTCCACCAAGGACCACCGAAGCAAGCGACCGCCGAAACATGGCGTCGATGAGAGCGCCGTGGTCGATGCTTCCCTGCGAGGCCAGAGGTTGCGGCACGCTGCGGACGTAATAGAGGAGGTAACCGCCCACGACGAAGGCGTACGCGGTCCAGCCCTTCCAGGAGCGGCGCCACGTACGCCAGGGGCCACCGAGAACGCCGCAGCCCCAGTCCACGAAGAACACCAGTGTGAGCAGCACCAAAGGAAGCACGATCAGGACCGTCTTCACGTAGAAGAGCAGACCTACGACCAGGGAGAACGTGACCATGGCCGCCCAGCGAAAGCGTCCGCTGCGCAGGTAGTGGGCGTGGGCGCCGACGGCCAGGAACGCGGCCGCCTGGACAGGTAGCTGGTTGATGGCGGCCGACCACCACATGAACGCGGTGACGGTGAGGCTGGCGAAGAGGTAGAAGCTCAACGGAACAAGAATCGCCGTACGCTCTCCGAACAGAGCGACCAGCATCCAGAGGCAGGCCAGGCTCGCCACTGCTTGGAGCGTGATGATCGAGAGCGCCGCCAACGACCAATTGAACGGGCCGCCTGCGGCGATCAGCCACGACGTCAAGCGTCCACCCGGCATGAGTTGGCTGTCGTGGGGCAGCAGCAAGAATTCGAGGGTGAGTGGCCGGTCAGTTGCCTCGGTGAGGAACTCGAAGTCGTCGGCGTAGAACCAACCCCCCGCGATGGCCCAGCCCCGCATCACTAGCTGTGTCGCGATGAGCACGACACCAGCGAGCACAACCCGGTGTGCCGGCGACACCGATCGCCAGAGGCCTACGACACCCATGGGACCGACGGGGGTCGTGGACACAGCCTTCTGGTCGATCACGCTCACCCTGGCACGCTCCTCTGATGCTGGCGAGGCAGTCTCGCACGGGCATCTCGCCGCTCTGCGGACATCGGGTCGGCGGCTCGAGGCCCGATCGGGGAACCGTCCGTGGGCTCCCACGGTCGCTGTCTGATGTGCGCTACCTTTCCCGCTACATCATCATGTCGGAGGGGACTCAATGCGCAAGGTCGTCGGTCTGGTGCTCGCACTACTGGGCGCTTTTTTGGTGACGGCTGCTGTCGTCGCCCTGACGTGGGCTCCGGGGGTGGTCAAGAAGACGCCCATCGACGTCGACAGCGTGACCGTGCTCTCCGGCACCGGCGGCAAGGTCGACCTGGAGACGGGCGAGGTCCCCACCGGGCCGGTCGCGGCGAAGAGCGTGACCAAGAGCGACTCGAAGGCCTCCACCGACGAGACCGCGGTCTTCACCAACTACGCGTGCGCGGTCTACGGCCAGGCGCCCGACGTGCCGTGCATCAAGGACGGCACCGACCCCGCACGATCACCATAAGTCAGGACGTCTTCGCGACCGACCGCTCCACGGCTCTCGCGGTGCAGAGCCCGCTCGAGCCCGCCGGCGTCACCCACGAGGGCCTGATCAACAAGTGGCCCTTCGACGCCGCGCAGAAGACCTACCCCTACTGGGACGGCGTGACCCAGCAGGCCGTCGACGCCGAGTTCGACCGCACCGAGACGATCCTCGGCCTGGAGACCTACGTCTACACGGTCCAGATCGACGAGGCGCCGATCCAGATCGCCGAGGGAGTCGACGGCACCTACACCGACGCCAAGGAGATCTTCGTCGACCCGGTCACCGGGTCGATCATCCGCCAGACCGAGGAGCAGCAGCGTGCCCTCGCCAACGGCGACCTCGCGCTGGACCTGCAGCTGGCCTTCACGTCCGACCAGGTCCAGGCCAACGTGTCCGACGCCGTCGACAACGGCCGCTCGCTGAGCGTGCTGACCAGCACGGTGCCGCTCTTCGGCTTCCTGCTGGGCATCCCGCTGCTGCTGGTCGGGCTCTTCCTGCTGTCCGGGCGCTCGGTCGGCCGGGGTCGCTCGGAGGCCTGACCGCCACCCTCAGCACGGACCGGACCGACCCGGGCCTGGCCTCGGGTCGGTCCGCTGCGTGCGGGGGGCCTGCGTCAGCCCAGCAGGCGACAGCTGAGGATCGCGGTGCCGGGGAACAGTGCGCCGCGCACCGGCCCCCAGCCACCCCAGACCCGGTCGTGGCCCTCGGGCCACTCCGGCTCGAGCAGCTGCTGCAGGGCGAAGCCGTGCGCGGCCAGGTGGCCGACCCAGTCGCCGAGCGTGCGGTGGTGCTCGACGTAGCTGACCATCCCGTCGGCGTCGGTCTCGACGTACGGCGTGCGGTCGAAGTAGCTCATCGTGACCCGCAGGCCGTCCTCGCCCGGGTCGTCGGGCATCGCCCAGCGCAGCGGGTGGGTGACCGAGAACGCGAAGACCCCTCCGGGCCGCAGCACCCGCGCGACCTCGGCGACCGCCAGGTCGGCGTCGGCCACGAACTGCAACGCGCCGAAGGACGAGAACACCGTGTCGAACGAGCCGGCCGGGAACGGCAGGGCGGTGGCGGTGCCCTCGACCACGGGTACGGCGGTTCCGGTGCCGGCGTCCAGTCGCTGCGCGTGCTGCAGCTGCCGGTGCGACACGTCGAGCCCGACGGCGCGGGCGCCCCGGTCGGCGAGCCAACGGCTGCACTGCGCCGCCCCGCAGCCGACCTCGAGCACGTCCCGGCCGTCGACGTCCCCGACGGCGCCGGCCTCCTCCTCGGTCAGGCCCTCGGGGCACCAGACGAAACCCGCGTCCCCCAGGAAGGGGCCGTGGGTGTCCTGGTACTCGTCGGCGTACCCGTCCCACTCGCGCCGGTTCGCCGCCCGCGACCGGTCCTCGTCGACGGGCGCCCGGGTGGCGTGGACCTCGCTCAGCTCTCGACCGCCGCAGGACGGCGACGGCTGCCGGGCAGCCGGTTCGCGAGGTCTCCGAGAGGGCCGACGGACTGGCTCAGCACCTCGACCGAGGAGTGCAGCTCGGGGATGAGCTCGGTGATCCGGTCCAGCTGGGGGGAGACCAGCTCGATCTGGTCGCCCAGCGCGACCAGCTGGTCGAGCGTGCCGCCCTCGGCGGTGAGCTTCTCCACGAATCCGTCCTCCTGCAGCAGCAGGTCGACCAGGCCGTCCGGCTCGAGCAGCCGGTCCAGCAGGCCGCCCGGCTCGGTGATCCGCTGCAGCGCGCCGTCGGACGCCAGCAGCCGGTCCAGCGGTCCGTCGCGCGCGAGCAGTCGGTCGAAGGCCCCCTCGGGCTCGAGCAGGCGCTCCAACGAGCCGCCCTCGTCGAAGAGCTGCTCGATCAGCCCGCCGTGCCGCATCAGGCGCATCAGGGTGCCGTCCTGCGAGAGCATCCTGTCCAGCGTGCTGCCGCGGGCCAGGAACTGGCCGACGGGCCGGTCCTCGGACGTGAGCTCACCGATCAGGGTGGCCAGTCGCAGCGGGCCCTGCGGGTCGGTGACGACGCGGGTCAGCTGCTCGAGGTAGCCGCCCTCGCCGATCACGACCATGAGCCGCTCGGCGTACCCGCCCCGGCGACGCACCGGGCCGTCGGGAGCCGCCAGTGTGGCGAGGGCGAACGTGACGTCCGTGGCGGCCTTGGTGACCTTCCAGGGCATCAGCACCACGTCCCGCAGCGAGCGGGGCGCCGGCGAGCGCGTGGACCGGGGGCGGGCAGGGGTGGATCGCTCCAGCGGCGTCATGCGCCGAGGCTAGGGCACCCGTCCCGGCGGCACGACCGTCGCGGGGCGGTCCCGGGCGGTGTGCCAGCATCGGGAGGGTGGCCGGCGTCGAGATGGTCCCGCTCCCGGGTGGGGAGTCCGGGGAGACCTTCCTGGCCACCGCGCCGGGCGAGCCGACCGTCGTGCGGGTGTACGGCGAGGCCTCGCGCTGGCGCGGCCCGCAGGCCCCCGAGGTGGACGCCGCGGTGCTGCGGCTGGTGCGAGGGCTGGTGCCCGTGGCCTCGGTGCTCGAGGTGCGTCGCGGCGTCGACGGTGCCCCGGGACTGTTGCTGACCACCCTGCTGCCGGGGGAGCGGCTCGACCTGGTGCTGCCCGGTCTCGCGGCGGAGGAGCGGGCCACGGTCGGTCGTCGGCTGGGACGGGTCGCCGGCGCGCTGAGCCGCGTGCCGATGCTGCGCCCCGGCCTCTTCGCCGACGGTCACCTGCGCATCGAGGACTTTCCCGAGGGGCGCGAGGACATCGTCTCCTGGGTCGCGGCCGCCCTCGACGGTGGCGCCTTCGCCGACTGGTCCAGGAGCCGGGTGGCCGGCCTGCGCGAGGTGGCGGGGACGGCCGGCGACCTGGTGGCGAGCGACCGGGCGTGCCTGGTGCACGCCGACCTCACCCCCACGAACCTGCTGGTCGACCCCGCCACGCTGGAGGTGACCGGCGTCGTCGACTGGGAGTACGCGCACGCCGGGGTGCCCTGGACCGACCTGGGCAACCTGCTGCGGCACGAGCGCGACCACCCCTTCGTCGAGGGGGTCCTGGGCGGGTGGCTGGACACCGCCGGCCTCGTCGAGCCGCCCGGCGAGGACGAGCTGCTCCACGCCGCGCGGGCGGCCGACCTGGTCTCGCTGGTGGCCCTGGCGGCTCGTCCCGGCGCCGGGCCTGCCGCGGCCGCGGCGCGCCCGCTGCTGGCCGCGATCGCCGACCGGCGCGACCTGCACGCCCACGCCTGAGCAGCCGGTTGGACGCCGCCTGGTGGCTCGCCGTACTCTGGTCGGTGCGCGAGAAGTCCGCCGGCTCTCAGACCTAGGAGATCTCGCTCGCTGTGCGTCGACCGCCCGTGCCTCGTGAGAGTGCCGCGGTCACTCGACTCAGGGTGAACCCGACTTTGTCGCGCGCAGTCACGACTCCATCCCACCTCCGAGGACCCATCCACCTATGACGAGCACCCTCCCCACCTCTTCCGACGCGCCCCAGGTCGCCATCAACGACATCGGCAGCGAAGAAGAGTTCCTGGCGGCGATCGACGCCACCATCAAGTACTTCACCGACGGCGACATCGTCGACGGCACCATCGTGAAGGTCGACCGTGACGAGGTGCTCCTCGACATCGGCTACAAGACCGAGGGCGTCATCCCGTCCCGCGAGCTGTCGATCAAGCACGACGTGGACCCCCACGACGTCGTCGAGGTCGGCGACCAGGTCGAGGCCCTCGTCCTCCAGAAGGAGGACAAGGAAGGCCGCCTGATCCTGTCCAAGAAGCGCGCCCAGTACGAGCGCGCCTGGGGCACGATCGAGCAGATCAAGGAGGAGGACGGCGTCGTCACCGGCACCGTCATCGAGGTCGTCAAGGGCGGCCTCATCCTCGACATCGGTCTGCGCGGCTTCCTGCCCGCCTCCCTCGTCGAGATGCGCCGGGTGCGCGACCTCCAGCCGTACGTCGGCCGGGAGATCGAGGCGAAGATCATCGAGCTCGACAAGAACCGCAACAACGTCGTGCTCTCACGTCGCGCGTGGCTCGAGCAGACCCAGTCCGAGGTCCGCCAGAGCTTCCTCAACCAGCTGCAGAAGGGCCAGATCCGCAAGGGTGTCGTGTCCTCGATCGTCAACTTCGGTGCCTTCGTGGACCTCGGTGGCGTCGACGGCCTCGTGCACGTCTCGGAGCTGTCCTGGAAGCACATCGACCACCCCTCCGAGGTGGTCACCGTCGGGGACGAGGTCACCGTCGAGGTGCTCGACGTGGACATGGACCGCGAGCGGGTCTCGCTGTCGCTCAAGGCGACGCAGGAGGACCCCTGGCAGCACTTCGCCCGCACCCACCAGATCGGCCAGATCGTGCCGGGCAAGGTCACCAAGCTGGTGCCCTTCGGTTCGTTCGTCCGCGTCGAGGAGGGCATCGAGGGCCTGGTGCACATCTCCGAGCTCGCCGAGCGTCACGTCGAGATCCCCGAGCAGGTCGTCCAGGTCAACGACGACGTGATGGTCAAGATCATCGACATCGACCTCGAGCGTCGCCGGATCTCGCTGTCGCTCAAGCAGGCCAACGACACCGCTGTGGCGACCGACGTCGACGAGTTCGACCCGACGCTCTACGGCATGGCCGCGACGTACGACGAACAGGGCAACTACGTCTACCCCGACGGGTTCGACTCCGAGACCGGCGAGTGGCGCGAAGGCTTCGAGGACCAGCGCGCGACCTGGGAAGAGGAGTACGCCAAGGCGCACGCCCGCTGGGAGCAGCACGTCAAGCAGCAGAAGGACGCCGCCCAGGCGGAGATCGAGGCCGGCGAGGCCACGTCGTACAGCTCGGGCGGCGACGAGCCGGCCGCGAGCGGTCCGGCCAGCACCCCGGCCAGCTCCAGCTCCTCGGCCCCGGCCGAGGGCGGCGGCGCCGCGACCGGCGGCTCGCTGGCCTCCGACGAGGCCCTGCAGGCGCTGCGCGAGAAGCTCACCGGGGGTCAGTGACCTCCGTTCGGTCGGGGCACGCCTGACCGGCCGAGCAGCACGTCCACGACGGGGCGGCACCCAGCAGGGGTGCCGCCCCGTCGTGCGTCCGCGTGGTGCGGCGGTCCGGGTCAGACCAGTCCGGGTCAGACCAGGTCGAGACGCGCGGGCAGGTCGAGGCGGCGCACCTTGCCGGTCGGCGTGCGTGGCAGCTCGTCGACCCGGTGCCACTCCTTGGGCCGCTTCGCCGGGGCCAGGTGCTCCCGTGCGTACGCCGTGAGCTGCTCGGGGGCGGCCGGCCCGACGTACGCCGCGCAGACCCGCTGCCCCCAGCTGTCGTCGTCGAGGGCGAACACGGCCACGTCGCGCAGGCCCTCGGCCTCGGCGAGCACGCCCTCCACCTCGGCCGGGTAGACGTTGACGCCGCCGGAGATGATCAGGTCCTCCCGGCGTCCGTCCAGGTAGAGGTAGCCCTCGTCGTCGAGCCGTCCCAGGTCGCCGACGGTGAACGCCGGCCCCTCCGGAGTCTCCCGCCAGGCCTGGGCCGTGCGGTGCGGGTCGCCGAAGTAGGAGAATCGCGCGTGCGGCGGCACCGCGCACCAGATCGTGCCGTCGGGGTCGACCGACAGGCTGCGGCCGGCCCGCGCCCGGCCGACGGTGCCGGGTCGCTCCAGCCACTCCTCGGAGCGGCAGGCGGTGAACTGGCCCTCGGTCGAGCCGTAGAACTCCCAGGTGCTCCCCGGCGGGAACACCTCGAGCACGCGGTGCTTCACGACCGGCGGGCACGGGGCGCCGGCGTGGGCGAGCATCCGCACGCAGGAGAGGTCGGGGTGGCCGCTCTCGTCCCAGTGCGCCAGCAGCCGCTGCAGGTGGGCGGGCACGCAGAACATCGTGGTCGGCCGGTGCGCGACGAGAGCTGCGGTGACGCTCGCCGGGTCGAAGCGTCCGCCCGGCTTGTCCGCGACCACGACCCGTCCGCCCGCCAGCAGGGTGCCGGAGGCGAAGCGCAGGGGAGCGGAGTGGTGCAGCGGCGAGAGCACGAGGTTCACGTCGTCGGCGGCGAACCCCCACAGGTGCCGCTCCTCCTCGACGAGCGCGGCGGCCGCCTCGGGGGTGAGCACGCCCGACCACACGCCCTTGGGCACCCCGGTCGTGCCGGAGGTGCAGTGCATCGGCCGGCACAGGGGCACGTCGGCCCGGGACAGGCTGCGGGCCTCGGTGAGCAGCGCCGGCACGTCGGCGACGTCGGTCACCACGACGTCGGGGCGCACCACGTCGAGCAGCGTGCGGCGTTCCCCGGTGCTGAGTGCCGGGTCCATCGGGGCCGGTACCAGGCCGGCCTGCTGCAGGGCGAGCACCAGGGCGACGTACGGCGTGCCCACGACGTCGCCGGGCACCAGTAGCGCCACCCGGGACCCGGGGGCGAGGTCGGCGAGGGTCACGCCGTCATGGTCCCAGACCGGGCCGTGCGCGAGGATGCGGCGAGGGCCGCGCCCGCCGCGCGCCCACCGAGACCGTGGAGGACGCGATGAGGATCGGGCTGACCGGGGGAGTCGCCTCCGGCAAGAGCACGGTGTCGGCGTTGCTCGCCGAGCACGGGGCGGTCGTCGTCGACGCCGACGCGATCGCCCGCGAGGTGGTCGCCCCGGGCACCGACGGGCTGGCCGAGCTGGTCGAGGTGTTCGGCGAGGAGATCCTCACCGCCGACGGCGAGCTGGACCGCGCCGCGATGGGACGCCGGGTGTTCGGCGACGAGGAGGCGCGTCGCCGGCTCGAGGGCGTGATCCACCCACGGGTGCACGCGCGGTCCGAGCAGCTGGCGCGGGAGGCGGGCCCCGACGCCCTGGTGGTGCACGACATCCCGCTGCTGGCCGAGACCGGGGGACTGGAGCGCTTCGCGGCGGTCGTCGTCGTGGACGTGCCGGAGGAGGTCCAGGTGGGCCGGATGGTCGGCGACCGCGGGTGGAGCGAGGAGGACGCCCGGTCGCGCATCGCGGCCCAGGCCTCCCGGGACGAGCGCCGGGCGATCGCGACGTACGTCATCGACAACACCGGGACGCACGACGACCTCCGCCGACGGGTGGCGGAGGTCGTCGAGGACCTGCGCGCCCGCTGACGCGGGCGACGGTGGCTCAGGCGGCCAGGTCGGGGTCGGCGAATCCGCGGAGCCGCACGAGGGCCTCCCGCTCGAGCTGGCGGACGCGCTCGGCGGAGATGCCGTGCTTGGTGCCGATGTCGGCCAGCTTGTGCTGGCGACCGTCGCCCAGGCCGTAGCGCGACCGGATGATGTCGGCGGACCGCTCGTCGAGTCGGTCGACCAGCGTGTTCAGCCGGTCGCGCGACTCGGTGTCCAGCACGGCCAGGTCGGGGCCGGGGGTCGCGTCCTGGGCGATCAGGTCGCCCAGCGAGGTGTCGCCGTCCTCGTCGACGGGGGTGTCCAGGCTGACGTGGTCGCGACCCCAGGCGAGCAGGTCGAGCACCCGGTCGATGTCCATGCCGAGCTCGGTGGCGATCTCCTCGGGCTCGGGGTCGTGGCCGAGCTGGCGCTCGAGCGTCCGGCGTACGGCGTTGACCTGGTTCAGCTCCTCGACCACGTGCACGGGGAGGCGCACGACGCGGGCCTGCTGGGCGATGCCGCGGGTGATCGCCTGCCGCACCCACCAGGTGGCGTAGGTGGAGAACTTGTAGCCCTTCACGTAGTCGAACTTCTCGACCGCGCGGATCAGGCCGGTGTTGCCCTCCTGCACCAGGTCCAGCATCGGCATGGCGCTGCGGCCGTACTTGCGCGCGATCGAGACGACGAGACGCAGGTTGGCCTCGATGAAGCGCTGCACGGCGGCCTCACCCTCGGCGACCAACCACTCCAGCTCGTCCTGGTTGGCCTGCTTCGGGGCACCGCCCTTGCGGCGTCCGACGCGTCCTTGGTCGAGCAGGCTCTGGGCGAAGAGACCCGCCTCGATGGTCTTGGCCAGCTCGACCTCGGTGATGGCGTCCAAGAGGGGCGTGCGAGCGATCTCGTCGAGGTAGAGGCCGACGCTGTCGCGACCCTCGATCTCACGCTGGACGGTGGTGGTGGCCACGGCTGATCCCTTCGTCGTCGAGCCCGCCGACAAGCTCCGCGGTCCCGTGTCGCACAACGCTCGGGCACCCGGCGGGATTCCCGAAAGTCTTGATGCCCCGTTCAACGACGTCCCACGCGAGATTGTTGCCGGTGCGGCCACTTCTCAGGGACTTCTCAACCTGCCCGCGGGGGGAGTCGGGGCCTGGTCCGTACCGAGGGCATCGACTCCGGATCAGTATCGGGACCGGTGCAGCGAGACCAGGTCGGGGTCGTCGGCCGTGAAGGTGCGGACCGGCCCGGGAGCGGTCTCGGCGGTCTCGAACCGCACCGTCACCCGGCCCAGCCCCGAGCCCCACACCCACCCGCGTCCGTACGTCGCGTGCTCCACGTCGTGGCCTGCCGCGTAGGCGGGTGGTTCAGGCGTGACGTCGGGCTGCGGGACGGGCCCGGGGGCACCGGGGCCGGTGGTCTCCCCGGTCTCCCCGGTCCCCCTGGACTCCCCGGACTCCCCGGGGCGTCCCTCGTCGTCCTGCTCGGCGAACAGGTCCTCCTGGATCCAGTCGGCCAGCCCGGAGACCCCGACACCCAGCAGGCGCACCCCGCCGGCGGTCTCCACGTCCCCGAGCAGCGTGCGTGCGAGCCGCACGATGGTGCGCGGATCGTCGGTGGGGGCAGGGAGCGTCGCGGACCGGCTGTGCGTGCTGAAGTCGTGCAGCCGCACCTTCGTGGTCACCGTGCGACCGGAGAGCCGTGACTCCCGCAGCCGCGCCGCGACGCGCAGCGCGTGCCGCTCGACGAGCCCCCCCAGCACCCGGGGGTCGGCGATGTCGGTGTCGTAGGTGTCCTCCACGCTCACCGACTTGGCCTCGCGGTCGCTCACGACGGCGCGGTCGTCCTCGGCCCGGCACAGCCGGGCGAGGTTGTGCCCGTGCGCCTGGCCCAGCAGTCGCACCAGCTCGTCCTCGCCCGTCGTCTCCAGGTCGGCCACCGTCCGGATCCCCACCCGCCGCAGCCGCTCGGCCGTCGCGGGCCCGACACCGGGCAGCGCGGACGCGGGCATCGGGCGGATCAGGTCGCGCTCGGTGCCCGGGGGCACCAGCACCAGGCCGTCGGGCTTGTCGAGCTCGCTGGCGATCTTGGCGACCAGCTTGGAGGAGGCGATACCGACCGAGCCGTGGAGGCCGCCGGTCACCTCGGTGATGTCGCGTCGCAGCTGCTCGCCGACCTCCACCAGGGCGGCCGCCGAGCCCACGTCGACGCCCCCGGCGGCGAGGTCCACGAAGGCCTCGTCGAGCGACAGCGGCTCGACGAGGGGGGAGAGGCCGGCGAGCAGCTCCATCACCCGGGCGCTGGTCTCGCGGTAGACCGGGAACCGACCGCTGAGGTACGCCGCGTGCGGGCAGCGCGAGCGTGCCTCGCGCGTCGACATCGCCGAACGCACCCCGAAGACTCGCGCCTCGTACGACGCCGTCGCCACCACGCCTCGTCCGCCGACGCCACCGACGACCACGGGCCTGCCGCGCAGCGACGGCTTGTCACGCTGCTCCACGGCGGCGAAGAAGGCGTCGAGGTCGACGTGCAGGATCGACGGCTCGGGGCGCACACCGTCATCGTGGCACGGTTCCCTGGCCCGCCCGCGTCCCCAGCCCGCCGCGGCGCGGGGGTTGTCCCCAGGTGCGGGGCGGCGACGGACCACGGCGGCGCCCGGGCGCCGAGGGTGGCGGGCATGACGACTCCCGAGCCCTGGCCCTCCCGTCCCTCCCGTCCCTCCGTCGTGCCGGACCCGCCGCCGACGCCGCGCCGGGTCGTCGTACGCCGGCCCGCGGACGTGCTCGCCGTCGTGCCGGTGGTGCTCGGCTTCCATCCCGAGGACTCGGTGGTGCTGGTGACTTTCGGTGCGGGTCCGGGGTTCCACGCCCGGGTCGACCTGCCCACCCACGCCGCGGACCGCCGCGAGGTCGCAGTGATGCTCGCGCGCGCGGCCGAGGCGAACGAGGTGCGGCGCGCGCTCGTCGTGGTCTACAGCGACGACGAGTGGCTCAGCCGTGCGGCGGCCGACGAGCTGGTGAGCTCCCTGACCGGCTCGGGCGTCGACGTGGTGGACGCCATCCGGGCCGACGGCGAGCGGTGGTACGTGCTCGACGACCCGGGGGACCCCGGGACGCCGTACGACCTGGAGAGCCACGAGATCACCGCGACGTCGGTCTACGACGGCCGGGTCGTGCACGGGTCCCGCGAGGCGGTGCGGGAGTCGCTCGTGCCGGTCGATCCGGACCTGGTGGAGACGGTGGCGTCGCACGCCGCGGCGTGGCACGGCGCCGGCCTGCCCAGCGACCACGCGCCACGTCTGCGCAGCTCGGCGCGCTGGGTCCGCGACCGTGTCCGCGACTGGGCCGCCGGCGGTCGCGTCGGCCCGCCGGAGGAGGTCGCCCGTCTGCTCGTGCTGCTCCAGCACGCGCCGCTGCGCGACGTCGCCTGGGCGCAGATGTCGCGGCTCGAGGCACGGGCCCACCGCGAGCTGTGGCGCACGGTCGTGCAGCAGTGCCCCCACGACCTGCTCGCCCCGCCGACGGCCCTGCTGGCCTTCGCGGCGTGGCTGGAGGGTGACGGGGCGCTGGCGTGGGTCGGCGTGGAGCGCTGCCTGGAGGTCGAGCCGGACTACAGCCTCGCCTCGTTGATCGTGCGCACCCTGGAGGGCGCCGTGCCGCCGCACCGGTGGACGCCACCGCAGGCCTCCGAGCTCACCGCCCTGAGGTCGCGTCGGGTCACCACCAGGCGCGGCTGACCGCGCCGGCCCGGGGAGACCGGCTCACCCGCCGTGCGGGCCCACCCTCGGCCGTGTCCCCTAGGCTCGCGCCCATGGGCGACGAGGTCGAGCACCAGCAGTTCACGCGGGCCGACCGCACGCGTCACCGCGTCAAGGTGCGACGCAGTCTCGACGCGTTCGCCCGGATGCTGCGCGAGTCCCGCTTCGAGACCGGGGGGAGCTGCACCGGCATGGAGATGGAGCTGAACCTCGTCGACGCCGAGGGCCGGCCGGCGCTGCGCAACGCCGAGGTGCTCGAGCAGATCGCCGACCCGGCGTTCGTCACCGAGCTGGGCCAGTTCAACCTCGAGATCAACGCCCCGCCCCGTCAGCTCGAGGACGGGGGTCTCGGGAACTACGAGACGCACCTGCGCGACAGCCTGAACGCCGCCGAGCAGCAGGCCGGCGGGGTCGGGGCCCACCTCGTCGCGATCGGGATCCTCCCCACGCTGGAAGAGGGCCACATGGCGCCCTCGACGATCAGCGGCAACCCGCGCTACTCGTTGTTGAGCGACCAGATCCTCGCCGCCCGCGGCGAGGACATCTCGATCGACATCGACCGCTGGGACGGTCCCGACACGGGGGAGTCCCTGTCGACGACGGCGGACACGATCATGCCCGAGGCGGCGTGCACGTCGACGCAGTTCCACGTGCAGGTGAGCCCCGAGGAGTTCGGCCGCTACTGGAACGCCTCCCAGGTCGCCGCCGGCGTCCAGGTCGCCCTGGGCGCGAACTCGCCGTACCTGTTCGGGCGCGAGCTCTGGCGCGAGACGCGCATCCCGTTGTTCGCGCAGGCGACGGACACCCGCAGCGACGAGCTCCGCGCCCAGGGCGTCCGGCCGCGGGTGTGGTTCGGCGAGCGGTGGGCCACCGACGTCTTCGACCTGCTCGAGGAGAACGTCCGCTACTTCCCGGGTCTGCTGCCCGTCGTCGACGACGAGGACCCGATGGAGGTGCTGGACCGCGACGAGACCCCCCACCTGACCGAGCTGCGGATGCACAACGGCACGATCTACCGCTGGAACCGGCCGGTGTACGACGTCGTCGACGGCCGTCCGCACCTGCGGGTCGAGAACAGGGTGCTGCCGGCCGGACCGACCATGCTCGACACGATCGCCAACGCCGCCTTCTACTTCGGGCTGGTGCGCGCGATCGCCGAGCACGAGCGGCCGCCGTGGACCCGGATGTCGTTCTCCGCCGCCGAGGAGAACTTCGACGCCGGCGCCCGGATGGGCATCGAGGCGAACGTCTACTGGCCCGGCGTCGGGCGGGTGCCGGCGACCGAGCTGGCCCTGCGCCGGCTGCTGCCGCTGGCGGCCGAGGGCCTGGAGGCCTGGGGCGTGAGTGCCGCGGACGTCGACCGCTACCTCGGCGTGATCGAGCAGCGGTGCGTCACCGGGGTCAACGGCGCGAGCTGGTACGTCGACCAGGTGCAGCGTGCGGAGGGTCGGGGGATCGCCCGCGACGAGGCGCTCCGCGGCGTGCTGCTGGACTACATGGACCACATGCACGCCAACGACCCCGTGCACAGCTGGGGGTGAGCCCTCAGCATCCGGGCTAGCGGGGGATCACCACCCTCAACCGGTCCCACCGCTGCCCCTCGTCGGTGCCCGGCCGCGACCAGCCGCAGCGCGTCACGACGAGGAGAGGCGGTGGCGCGACGTCGAGGCACCCGGCGGCACAGCGCACCGCACGCCACCAGCAGAGGTCGTCGTCGTCGACGGCGGGCTGCCCGCAGCGCGCGACCCAGCACTGCAGCGGCCCCACCGCCCCCTCGTCGACGCGGGCGTCCAGCAGCAGCGCCGTCACGAGGTCGGTGCGCAGGGCCTCGTCGCACGGCCGGGGCAGCAGGTGCCGCTCGGTCGTGGCGGGCCACCGGTCCAGTCGCCCGAGCTGCAGGGTCGTGGGGAAGTCCTGCCGGCGCGGCTCGGCCCGGCGGAGCAGCGCCGCCTCCCGGCGCAGGCCGCGCACCTCCCGCGCACCCATCGGTGCACCCGCGACGAGGGTCTGCGGTCGCGGGGCGGGGGAGGTCGAGAGCTCGGGCACGGCACCAGGGTGGGCCCGACGGCTGCGGGGCCCACCGGGCTCTCCACAGCCACTGGCCCGGCCGCCGGGAGCGCGCACGCGCTAGCGTCGGCCCCACACCGCCGCCCGGACAGGGGCGCGACCGGCTCAGGAGGCCTCGTGGGGACCATCGTCGTGGGATACGTGCCCAAGCCCGAGGGCGAGGCCGCGCTGGTGCAGGCGCTCGAGGAGGCCCGCACCCGTGACGCCAAGGTCGTCGTGGTGCAGGCCCACCCCTTCTCCGGGGCCGGGACCCTGCGTGACCGCCTCGACTCGTCCGGCCTCGAGCACGAGGTGCGCGCCCTGGACGCCGACGCGGACGCTGCCGAGGCGATCATGGAGGTCACCGCCGAGCTCGGGGCCGAGCTGCTGGTCATCGGCCTCCGCCGCCGCTCCCCGGTCGGCAAGCTGGTGCTCGGGTCGAGCGCGCAGCGGATGTTGCTCCAGGCCCCCTGCCCCGTGCTCGCCGTCAAGGCCTGAGGGCTCGCACGATGACCGTCCAGCTGAGGATCGCACAGCACCCCGAGTCCGACGCCCTGCTGTCGCGGAGCCCGTTCGCCCTGCTCGTCGGCATGCTGCTGGACCAGCAGTTCCCGATGGAGCGGGCCTTCGCCGGGCCGGCCACGATCGAGACCCGGTTCGGGCCACTGGAGCCGCGTGCCGTCGCCGACGCCGACCCCGAGGCCTTCGCCGACCTGTGCGCCCGCACCCCGGCGGTGCACCGTTACCCCGGTTCGATGGCCGCCAGGATCCAGGCTCTCGCCGCGACGCTGGTGGAGGAGTACGACGGTCGCGCCGAGGCCGTCTGGGACACCGCCTCGACCGGCCGTGAGCTGCTGCGACGGCTGCAGGCGCTTCCCGGCTTCGGCGCCCAGAAGTCGAAGATCTTCGTCGCCCTGCTGGCCAAGCAGCTCGACGTACGACCCGAGGGGTGGGAGGCCGCGGCCGGGGACTACGCCGAGCCCGGGTGCCACCGCTCGGTGGCTGACGTCGTGGACCCCGAGTCGCTGCAGAAGGTGCGCGACACCAAGCAGCGGCAGAAGGCGACGGCCAGGGCTGCTCGCGAGGCCTCGGCGGCCCGCCGCTGACCTGTTGTGCACGACCGATCGCACACTCAGGGCGAATGCGGCGCGTGCCCAGGTTCGTGCCAGAATGACGACAGCGGCTCTTGACATGTCCCGGGCCCGTCGCGCCCTTCGTACAATCGATCGAGAGGTCCTAGGTGTCGAATTCTCCTCGACGACTTCCTTCCGAAGCAGCCGAGCACCCCTCCGTCGAGGGGTTGCTGCACCGGGGCCGTGCTGACGGCTTCGTCGTCGCGGAGGACGTCCGCGTCGCCGCCGAGGAGGTGGGCCTCGCCGGTCGCGACCTGCGACTGCTGCTCGAGCTCCTCGCCGCCGAGGGCGTCTCCGTGGAGGTCGAGGTGCAGCGGGCGACGACCCGCGCCGTGGCCGCCAGCGCCTCGCGCTCCACCGTGAGTGCCACTGCCACCGACAAGCCCGCCGCCAAGAAGGCCCCGGCCAAGAAGGCCGCCGCGAAGAAGGCCCCGGCCAAGAAGGCCGCCGCGAAGAAGGCCGCCGCGAAGGAGACCCCGGACCCGAAGGCCGCCGAGGGCGACACCGTCCGCACGGGCACGATCGCCGGGGACGGCACCATCGAGGTCGTCGTCGACCCGGGCTCGGCCACGGTCGGCCCCGACGGCAAGAAGATCCTCCCCGACATCCCCGACGCCCAGTTCGAGAAGGACGTCAAGGCCGACCCCACGATCAAGGCCGACGAGGCCAAGGCCGGCTACACCGTCTCCGCCGCCGACGAGACCGACGAGCCCGAGCAGCAGGTCATGGTGGCCGGCGCGACCGCCGACCCGGTCAAGGACTACCTCAAGCAGATCGGCAAGGTCCCCCTCCTCAACGCCGAGATGGAGGTCGAGCTGGCCAAGCGCATCGAGGCTGGCCTCTTCTCCGAGGAGAAGATGAACAAGGGCGGGCGGATCACCCCCAAGGTGCTGGAAGAGCTCGAGTGGATCTCCCAGGACGGCCGCAAGGCCAAGAACCACCTCCTGGAGGCCAACCTCCGACTCGTCGTCTCCCTGGCCAAGCGCTACACCGGTCGCGGCATGCTGTTCCTGGACCTCATCCAGGAGGGCAACCTCGGCCTGATCCGCGCGGTGGAGAAGTTCGACTACACCAAGGGCTACAAGTTCTCGACGTACGCCACCTGGTGGATCCGTCAGGCGATCACCCGCGCGATGGCCGACCAGGCCCGCACCATCCGGATCCCGGTGCACATGGTCGAGGTCATCAACAAGCTCGCCCGTGTCCAGCGCCAGATGCTGCAGGACCTCGGCCGCGAGCCCACGCCCGAGGAGCTCGCGCTCGAGCTCGACATGACCCCCGAGAAGGTCATCGAGGTGCAGAAGTACGGCCGCGAGCCGATCTCCCTGCACACGCCTCTCGGCGAGGACGGCGACTCCGAGTTCGGTGACCTCATCGAGGACTCCGAGGCCATCGTGCCGGCCGACGCGGTGTCGTTCACGCTCCTCCAGGAGCAGCTGCACGCCGTGCTCGACACGCTCTCCGAGCGCGAGGCCGGCGTCGTCTCGATGCGCTTCGGCCTGACCGACGGCCAGCCGAAGACCCTCGACGAGATCGGCAAGGTGTACGGCGTGACGCGCGAGCGGATTCGCCAGATCGAGTCGAAGACGATGTCGAAGCTGCGTCACCCGTCGCGGTCGCAGGTCCTGCGCGACTACCTGGACTGAGGCGCCAGCGCTGCTCACGCCTTCTCTTCCGGGGTCCGGGGGTGCCCGCTGTGTGGCCCTCGTCTCCTCGTGGAGGAGCCGGCACGGCCCTCCGTGGTCGCCGTCGTCGATGACCGCGAACGTCTCGGGACGCCAGGCGCTCCCAGGTCTCAGCACACGGCGTCGTGCGGGGGGTTGAGCTGGGCTCGGCCAACAAGCGCAGTCACGCTCGGTGCGTGGGACCCGCTGTCCGGGTGCCGACCGCGCAGATGGCGCGCACAGTGCACGGGCGGTGCTGACGTACGACCACCTCGACTGCATGGTGCTCGACCACGATCCACGCCCCAGGCCTGGATCTCGGTCTTGGCCGGTCGTGCCTGTGGCCCCTTCGCTGGTGGTGTCCGCACCGGGTCTGACAGCGGCAAACCTGCAGTTACAGCGGGAACCTTCCCGCTGTAACTGCCGGATTACCACGTTGACGTGGTGTTCTGGCACCCGCACGAGCCGGTCGGGCCCCCTGATCGACCCGCCGCTCAATCCGGTCAGCCGGTGGCCTCGGGGCCGCCGGCCGAGTAGTGCCGGGTCATGGTCCACACGTTGTGCTCGTCGGCGCGCTCGTAGGTGAGCTCGTGCGTCGTCGCCTCGGCCAGCGGCATCCCCCGACCGGACTCGGCCATCAGTCCCGGCATCTCGCCGGTCCACGTCTCGACGTACTCCTCGCCGGAGTCCGCGAGCCTCGCGACCAGCGTGGACGGGTGCACCTCCACCGTCAGCACCCACTGCACGCGCCCGACCGGGCGGCCGTGCTGCACGACGTTGCCGGCGACCTCGATCACCGCGGTCTCGAGCAGCATCACGTCCGAGTCGGGCAACGCGGGGTGCTCCGTCGACACCTGCTCGAGCAGCTCGTGCAGGCGCGTCAGCTCCTCGGGGACGGCGAGGCCGCTCAGCGTGTACGCCGAGGCGGCCGCGTCACCAGCCATGGGTGGCGTCGTCGACGGTGTCGTGCAGCCGGAGCACGCGGTCCAGGTTGGTCAGCCCGAGCACCGTGCGGACCTGGGTGCCTGCGCACGCGAGACGCAGGTCCCCACCGCCCTGGCGGGCGACCTTGAGTCCGCCGACGAGGGCGCCCAGACCGGAGGAGTCGATGAAGTCGGTGCCGCTCAGGTCGACCACGACGCGTGGCGCGCCGTCGCGCACGGTGGCGTCCACGAGCTGCTTGAGGCGGGGGGCCGCCACCATGGTCAGTCGCTCCGGGCTGCGGATCACCGCAGTGTCCCCGGAGACGGTCGTGTCCCAGTCACTCATTGGCTCGCGAGCTCCTCGTCGGTCGCGCGGTGGTCCGGCGCCCCGAGGGCCGGTGCCGGGTCGCCCGGTGCGCGGAACCGGGCGGCTTCGATGATGACACTCAGGACGAGCAGGTCGTAGGCAACCCACACCGTGTTGACCGCTGTCCCGAGCACGGTGGTGGTGCTGCCGAGCCACAGCCGCGTGACGCCCACCGCGACGGCGACCACGAGCGCGACCATCGCGAGCAGCTGCGGCCAGATCAGCCGCCAGGGGAACGGGGCGTTCCCGGCGGGTCGGGTCTTGGGCGTCACCACGAAGCCGAGCGCTCGCCCGAACCACACGTTGGCCGCAGCAGTCCAGCAGGCGCGGATCCACAGCGGGAACAACGCGAGGCTGTACTGCTGCCCGCGCCAGGTCTTCACACCGTGCCCGACCACGGCGAACAGCAGCTGGTTCAGCACGATGTAGGGGAGGAAGTGCGCCAGGAAGCTGAGGCCGTACGCCTTCACCGGCAGCACGCCGAAGCACAGGTAGAGGATCGGAGCGACGAGGTAGACGATCGCGGCGAAGCCGGACAGGTAGGTCCACATCGTCGAGAAGTACATGAGCCGCTGGCCCCAGCTGAGGCCGCGCTGCACGAGTGGGTTCTCCCGCAGCATCACCTGCACGGTGCCCTGGGCCCAGCGCAGCCGTTGCTGCAGCATCGTGCGCAGGTCCTCCGGCGCCAGGCCGTGCGCCAGCGTCTCGTGGTGGTAGACGCTGCGCCAGCCCTGGCCGTGCAGCCGCATGCAGGTCGCCATGTCCTCGGTGACCGAGACGGTGGCCAGCGGCATCATCGGCTGCGCCTCGCCGGCCCGGTCGACGTCCACGGCCTCGACCAGGGCGCGCACCGACTCGATCGCCCCGAGGGGTGACCAGTCGCGAGCGGCCAGCCGGTCGAGGGCGAGGTCGTCGATGACCGGCAGCCCGAGCTCCTCGTCCTCGTCGACGGCGAGCGCGACGAGGGCCTCGAGGTCGGCCCGGATGCCGGCGGCGTCGCGGTCGACGGTGGACCGGCTCGCCGCCTCGACCGCCCGCTGGAAGCCGTAGGTGACGTCGGCGAGCGGCTCCCCGGCCTTGAGCGTGCGTCGTGCCTCGGCCACGGCGGCGCGGACGGCGGCCAGCGCCTCGACCGACTCGGGCTCGGTGCGCCGGGCCCGGCGCAGGGCGCGGTCCAGGATCCGCCCCGAGGTGCTCAGCGCCGTGCGTACGGCGGTCTCGACCTCGCTCACGTAGCCGACGATGCCGAGCTGCATCAGGGCCTCGCGGCGCAGCACGGCGTTGGAACCGCAGAAGAAGGCGGCGTTCCAGCCGTCCTTGCCCTGCTGGATCGGCCCGTAGAACAGCGGCGCCTGGCTGCCGAGCGGGTCACCGCCGGTGACGTTGACGAACCACTGCGGGGTCTGGACGAGCGCGACCTGGGGGTCACCGAACCAACCCAGCGTGCGGTCGAGGATCGAGGGGACGGGCACCTGGTCGGCATCGAGGATGAGCATGAACTCGCCGTCGGTCTGGAACAGCGCGTTGTTCAGGTTGCCGGCCTTGGCGTGCCGCGGCCGGTCGCGCCAGTCCGCCGTACGGGTCAGGTACCCGACGCCGGCGGCCTCGGCGGCCGCGCGCATGTCGGCTCGGTCCCCGTCGTCGAGCACCCACGTGCGGTGCGGGTGGGTGATCGCCCGGGCCGCCGTGGCGGTGGCCAGCACCATCTCGACCGGCTCGTCGTACGTCGTGACGAAGACGTCCACGGTCGCCGCGGGGTCGGGCGGGGGTGGCTCGCCGCGCTCCTTGACCCGCCACATCGTCGTCCCGAAGAGGTAGGCGTCGACGAGCGAGTAGGTCTCCGCGACGATGAGCGGCACGGCGATCCACCAGTTCACCCAGTTGACCGAGTACAGCCAGCGCCAGCCGACGTAGACCGTGCCGAAGCCGAGCACGAGCACCACGAGCAGCCGGATCGCCGGCACGCGGAGCCGCGAGCGACGGTCGGGCGGACCGTCGCTCATCGTCGTGGAGGACGGGTGACCGCCACGGCCGTGATGTCGTCGGACTGGCCCATCGGAGGAGCGTGGGTGGCCGCCCACGAGACGATCCGGTCGACCAGGGTCTCCGCGTCGGGGTGCTGGACCATCAGGCTCCGCAACCCGGCGAGGACGCCCGCCATGTCGGGAAAGGCGTCGAGCACGCCGTCGCTGACCACCAGAAGGGTCTCGCCCGGCTCGAGCCGGTCCTCGATCGCCAACCACTGCTCCTCGCGCGCGATGCCGATCGGCAGGCTCTCCGAGCGCAGCTGCCGGGCCTCGCCGTCCGGGCCGACGACGACTGCGAGGCCGTGGCCGGCGTCGACGTACTCGAAGCTGCCGTCGGCCGGGTCGACGCGAGCCGCGAACAGGGTGGCGAACGCGGCGGAGTCGGCGAAGTCCTCCTCGGTGCTCTTGGCCACGCGACCGACCGAGGTGGAGAGCGGGTTGAAGACCGACACACCGCGGAGGACGGCGCGGATGCCCGCAGCGAGCACGGCGGCGGTGATGCCCTTGCCCATGACGTCGACGAGCAGCACCTGCAACCGGTCGCCCACCAGCTGCCAGTCGTAGAGGTCGCCGCCCACCTCCCGGGCGGGGACGCACGAGGCGGCCACCTCGAGCCCGGGCACGTCCGGTGTTCGCCGGGGGAGCAGGCGGCGCTGCACCTCGCGGGCCTGGAGCGCCTCGTGGTCCAGGGCGATCTCCTGCTCGACCCAGCGGCCCAGGTCCCGCAGCATGCGGCTCTCGTCCACGGTGAGGTCGCGGGGCTCGTCGTCGAGCAGGCACAACGTCCCGACCCGCTGCCCGTGCGCGCTGAGCGGCTGACCGGCGTAGAACCGGATGCGGGGGTCCTCGGTGACGAGCGGGTTGTCCGAGAAGCGGGCGTCGCGTGCGGTGTCGGCGACCAGCATCTGTCCCTCGCCGCGCACCGTCGTGCTGCAGAACGCGACCGCGGAGGGGATCGGGGACCGCGTGCCGCCCGCGACAGCGAGAGGGTGCACCTCGTCGTCCTGCACGAGGTTGATCGCGACGATCGGGACGTGGAAGAGCTCCTGGGCCAGCCGGACCACCCGGTCGAACCGGTCCTCGACAGGTCGGCCGACCAGCGCCAGGTCGTGCACGACCCGGTCACGGGGCGAACGGTGGGTCACGGGCTCGACCTCGGGGTGCGCTGGGGCTGACACGGGTCAAGCCTACGAAGCCCCGTCCCACACCGCAGGACAAAGGTCCTATTGGCCGGGGGTCTTTCAGCCCGGTCGTCTAGCGGCTCGGGCGGGCCGGTGTGGTGCGGTCCGGTACAAAGGAGCGCAGCAGCACCCTGCGGCGGTCAGCCACGACCGTCCCCGCACCGACCCGCGGTCGCCGAGGCGACCGGTCCGGACCTGGAGGGGGCCCACCATGGCGCCACGTACCCGCACGGCACCCGCGCCGCCCCCGACGGTGGCGGCCTCGCAGTCCCCGGTCGGCACGGAGACCTGGGACAGGCGGGACCCGGTGGGTGCCGCCCGCGAGCACGTCCGCGCCGCTGCGCTCCTCGAGGCGCCGGTCGAGGTCGTCGACCCGGTCGGTCTCGAGCTCGAGCTGCACCTGGTCGCGCGCGACGACCCTGCACGCCCGCTGCGCTGGGACGAGGTCACCGCGCTGAGCGCCGACCCTCCGCTGCTCCCCGGTCGGAGCAGCCTCACCGTCGAGCCCGGGGGCCAGCTCGAGCTCTCCGGGCCGCCCGTCGGGCACCTCGACGGCGCCGTCGACGCGTTGCGCGCCGACCTCGGCGCGCTCCGCGGCCACTGCCGTGAGCGCGGTTTCGCCCTGCTGCCCTGGGGCGCCGACCCGCTGCGGGTGCCGCGTCGCATCAACCCGGGCGCGCGCTACGCGGCGATGGCGGAGCACTTCACCGCGAGCGGTTGCGGCGCCCACGGTCGGTCGATGATGGCCTCGACGGCCGCACTGCAGGTCAACCTCGACGTGGGCGGCCCCGCGGACGCACGCCGGCGTTGGAGCACGCTCGCGCACCTGGCGCCGGTGCTGGTGGCGGTGTCGGCCTGCTCGCCGTACCTGGCGGGCCGGGAGAGCGGGTGGGCCTCGATGCGCCAGCAGCAGTGGAGCGGCATCGACCCCGCCCGCACCCGCCGAGTGGGGCGGCTGGACGAGCCGGACCCGGCTCTCGCGTGGGCGGACTACGCGCTGGCGGCACCGGTGCTGCTCGTGCTCGACGGTGCGGGTGGCGGGACGGCGGTGACCGAGCGGGTCACCTTCGCGGAGTGGCTGCGCGACGGCGACCGCCTCGGTCGGCCGCCTACCCGCGCCGACCTCGACTATCACCTCACGACGCTGTTCCCCCCGGTGCGGCCCCGTGGCTTCCTTGAGGTGCGCTGCCTCGACAGCGTCGACGACGCGTGGTGGCCGGCCCTGGTCTCGCTGGTGACCGTTCTGGTGCAGGACGACGTCGCCGGCGAGCGCGTGCCCGAGCTGTGCGACCGGCTGCCGCACGACGACACCGCCGCCCGAGACGGCCTCGAGGACCCGAGCGTCCGCCGGGCCGCGACCGCCTGCGTGGCGCTCGCCGCCGACCGGGCCGAGGGCGACAGGCGCGTGGAGCTCGAGGCACTGGCCGCGCTCGTCGAGGCCGGCCGGAACCCCGGCAGCGAGCTCCGGGACCGCATCCGGCGGCACGGCGCCCGGCACGTCGTCGAGCAGGAGTGCCATGACCGACCAGCGTGAACGCATCGCCAGGGGCCTCGCCCGCGCCCGCGAGCGCACCGTCGGGCTCACGTCCTTCGAGGATGCCGAGCTCACCGCCCAGCACGACTCCCTGATGAGCCCGTTGGTCTGGGACCTCGCCCACATCGGGCAGCAGGAGGACCTCTGGCTGCTCCGCGGTGGCGACGCGACCCGGCAGGGCCTGCTGACGGCCCGCATCGAGCAGCTGTACGACGCGTTCGAGCACCCGCGGGCGGGGCGGGGCGAGCTGCCCCTGCTGCGGCCCCGAGAGGCACGGGCCTTCCTCGGCGACGTGCGCGGTCGGGTGCTGGACGGGCTGGAGCGCGCGCCCGGGCACGGGCTGTTCCCCTACGTCATGGTCGAGCAGCACGAGCAGCAGCACGTCGAGACGATGACCGCGACCCACCAGCTGCGTCGTGGCGAGGCACTGCTCGGAGCCGGTGTCGCCTTGCCTCCCGGGCGTCCGGTGCCGCAGGACGCCGTGCTCGTGCAGGGCGGTCCCTTCATCCTCGGCGTCGACGCGGTCGACGAGCCCGGCGCACTGGACAACGAGCAGCCCGCGCACACCGTGCACGTGCCCTCGTTCCGGATCGGCCGCGTGCCGGTCACCAACGCCGAGTGGCAGGCCTTCGTCGACGCGGGCGGCTACGACGACCCGGCCTGGTGGAGCGAGCGCGGCTGGCAGGTGCGCTGCGAGGCGGGTCTCGAGCGGCCGCTCTTCTGGCGGCCCGACGGGTCCCGCCTCCGGTTCGCCGTGGTCGAGGAGGTGCCGCCGGACGAGCCGGTGCAGCACGTCTGCTACTTCGAGGCCGAGGCGTACGCCGCGTGGGCCGGCGCACGGCTGCCCACCGAGCAGGAGTGGGAGAAGGCCTGCGCCTGGGACCCCGTCGCCGGCCGTCGGCGACGCTGGCCGTGGGGGAGCACCGAGGTCACCCCGGCGCTGGCCAACCTCGACGGGGCTGCCCTGCGCCCGGCCCCGGTCGGGGCCTACCAGTCCGGTGCGTCGGCGTACGGCGTGGAGCAGATGATCGGCGACGTCTGGGAGTGGACCTCCTCGGGCCTGGACCCGTGGCCAGGCTTCTCGCCGATGGTGTACGACGCCTACAGCGCCCCGTTCTTCGGCGGCGACTACCGGGTGCTCCGCGGAGGCTCGTGGGCGGTGGGCGCCTCGGCCGTGCGCCCGTCCTTCCGCAACTGGGACCTCCCGGTCCGCCGGCAGATCTTCTGCGGCCTCCGCCTGGCCTGGGACGCCGATGTGTAGGCACCTGGCCTGGCTGGGTGCGCCCCGCACGGTCGCCGACCTCGTGCTCGACCAGCCGACCGGCCTGCTCCACCAGTCCTACGCGCCGGTCCGCCAGCTCCGCGGCGTCGTCAACGCCGACGGCTGGGGGGTCGGGTTCCTGGACGAGGAGCGCGACGAGCCGGTGCGCTGGCGCTCGGCCAAGCCGCTGTGGGGCGACGCGTCCTTCGCCTCGGTGGCCCCGGTGCTGCGCAGCGGGGCGGTGGTCGCCGCGGTGCGGTCGGCCTCGGTCGGCATGCCGATGGACGAGTCCGCGGCCGCTCCCTTCTCCGACGGGCGCCGGCTGCTGTCGCACAACGGCCGGCTCGACCGCACGGTGCTGCCGCCCACCCACGCGGCGGAATCGGTGTGCGACTCGGCCGTGCTGGCCGCACACGTCTTCGCCCGGCTCGACGCGGGTCACCGGCTGGCCGAGGTGGTGGTCGAGGTGGCCGCGCTCGACCCGGCCGCCTCGCTCAACCTGCTGCTGCTCGAGCCCGACCGGCTGACCGCGGTGAGCTGGGGCGACCCGATGGCCTACCTCGTCCGCCGTGACGGCGTGGTCGTGGCCAGCGAGCCGTACGACGACGACCCGGCCTGGGTGGACGTCCCCGACCGGCACCTGCTCGAGGTGACCTCCGCCGGGCTCGTGCTGACCGACCTGCCCGACCCGACCCCGACCCACCAGGAAGTGGCGCCCTCATGACCGTCGACCTCGACGTGCGTCTCGACCCCACCAGCCTCACCGACCAGATGGCCGTCGACGTCCGGGCCGGGTTGGGCCGCCGCCCGCTGACCCTTCCGCCGAAGTACTTCTACGACGCCGAGGGCAGCCGTCTCTTCGACGAGATCACCCGGCTCGAGGAGTACTACCCGACCCGCGCCGAGCGCGCGATCCTGGTGGCGACCGTCGCCGAGATCGCCGCGACCACCGCCGCCCGCAGCCTGGTCGAGCTCGGTTCGGGAACCTCGGAGAAGACCCGGCTGCTCATCGACGCGCTGCACCGGGCCGGGACGTTGGAGGCGTTCGTCCCCTTCGACGTCGACCCGGTCATCCTCGGCCTCGCCGCCGACCAGGTCACCGAGGAGTTCCCCGGCCTGGCCGTGTCGCCGGTCGTGGGCGACTTCGACCACCACCTGCACGACCTCCCCGGGACGGGGCCGTCGCTGGTCGCGTTCCTCGGCTCGACGCTGGGCAACTTCGCACCCGAGCAGCGTGCGCGCTTCTTCCGCGACGTGCGCGGCGTCCTCGACGAGGGAGACCACCTGCTGCTGGGGGTGGACCTGGTCAAGCCGGTCGAGCGGCTCGTGGCGGCGTACGACGACGCGCGCGGCGTGACCGCCGCCTTCGACAAGAACGTGCTGCACGTGCTCAACCGAGAGCTCGGGGCGGACTTCGACGTCGACGCGTTCACCCACCGCGCCGTGTGGGACGACGAGCACGAGTGGATCGAGATGCGGCTGCGCAGCGAGCGCGCCCAGCGGGTGCACGTGCCGGGTGTCGACCTGGTGCTCGACCTGGCGGCGGGGGAGGAGATCCGCACCGAGATCTCGGCGAAGTTCCGCCGGGAGGGCCTCTCCGACCAACTGGTCGCCGCCGACCTGAGGATCACCCGGTGGTGGACGGACCCGGCCGGGGACTTCGCCCTGGTGCTGGTCGCACCGGCCTGACCGGGCGGCCCGAGGGCGGACGCGGGGATCGGTCGGGTTCAGCCCGCGGCCACCAGGGCGACCGCCGCTCCGCACAGGGCCAGCCCGAGCAGGTGCTCCCGGGAGAGCCGTTCACGCAACAACCCGGCGGCCAGCATCACCGTGACGGCCGGGTAGAGCGACGTCAGCACCGCCGCCACCACCAGGTACCCCTGCTGGGAGGAGACGAGGAACGCGGCGTTGGCGAGCGCGGCCAGGGAGCCCGCCGCCGCGCCCCCCGCCACGGCCGGCCGGTCGGGCCGCCAGCGCCCGCCGACGAGCACCGCGATGACCACGATCGTGGGCACGGCCGCCGCCTGCGCGAGCGCGAGCGGGGTCCAGCCACCGGCGGCGTCGACCTGGCCGAGACCGGCGAAGAGCAGACCGAAGCCGGCGCCGGCCAGCACGCCGTCGAGCAGCCCGGCGGCCCAGACCGTGCCGACGGTCCCCGCCGCTCGCGGCTCCCGGGCGACCAGGGCGATGCCGGGCAGGGCGAGCACCACCCCCAGCGACACCAACGGACCGAGCCGCTCCCCCCCGACCAGGCCCGCCCCGGCCGGGAGCAGCGCCGCCCCCACGGCCGAGACCGGGGCCACGACGCCCATCCGGCCGCCAGCGAACCCGCGGTAGAGGAAGCCGGCGCCCGCCCCGCCCCCGACCCCCGCCAGCAGCGACCACGCGACGTCGCCGGCGGGGATCGACCGGTGGTCGACGAGCGCCACCGCGAGCACCAGCACCGCGCCGACGCCGGAGCCGACGGTGGCGACCGCCCAGGCCGACGTACGGCGTGACGTGAGCCCGCCGAGGAAGTCCGAGCAGCCGTAGGCCGCGGCGGCGGCGAGGGCCAGCAGCACCGCCCCGGTCACCTCAGCACCACCGCGGTCACCCAGATCAGCACCGCGAGCAGCGAGGTGGTGAACTCGACCAGGATCGAGAGTCCGACGGCGCGCAGGGCCAGCGAGGTCGACCGTCGGGACTCCTCGGGCCCCAGGCGAGCCCGCTCGGCGGCCCAGAGGCCCAGCACGAACCCGACGGGCAGGCCCACGACGGGCACCACGAAGAAGCCGACGATGCCGGCGCCGGCCGCGGTCAGCAGGGAGGACCGGGGCACCCCGGCCCCGGCCAACCGCCTGCCGGGCACGAGGTAGGTGAGCACCGCGCCCGCGACGAGCACCACGGCGCACGCGGCCACGACGATCCAGGCGCCGGTCCGCTGCTCGACGAACCCCCAGACGACGACGGATCCCAGCACGAGGGCGGCACCGGGCAGCACGGGCAGGACGGCGCCGAGCAGCCCCAGCACCATCACGAGCAGCAGGAGGACCTCCACGCCGCTCACCGGGCCGTCCCTCGGCCGGGGGCGCCGACGGTGTGCGCACACGCAACGAGGCCCCGGGGGCAACCCCGGGGCCTCGTCGCGCTCAGTGGTGGCGCTGCCAGCTCAGTGCTCCGTGTCCGGAGACGTGACGGGCGACGCTTCGAGCTTGTGGGTCTCGTCCTGGACCGAGATCGCTACCTCTCGGATCTTCTCGTCGTGCTCTCGCGCGTGGTGGGCGCAGAAGAGCAGCTCGCCCACGGCGAGCTCGACGCGCAGGTAGGCCTGGGCTCCGCACCGGTCGCACCGGTCGAGCGCGGTCAGGCCAGTGCTACTGGTGGGGGCGACTGCAGTGGTCACGTCTCGCCTCTTTCCTCACGTCGGGCTGGGGGACAACGTACCTCGACGGCCTAAGTCTTCCCCGGCTTCTTACTGGAACCAACAGCGGATCGGCACCGTTCCTTCCCGATCCTGCCTGGTCGGCGGTCACGGAGGAGTGATCCCACGCACATCATCGGCGTGTTGGGCTCCTAGGTGACCCGTTGCCCCGCGGACGAAACACGATCGTCATGCGCGCGGTCGGTCGGCACGCCTGCGGGCCCGCCCGGGTGGGCTGGTCGGGGCAGGGCGCGTCAGCCCGCACGACTGCGCGCGCGGTCGCCCAACCCGCCCGCGGAGGGCCTCCCCGGCCCCACCGCCGGACGACGGTAGATTCCGTGGACGTGGCAGAGCGTGCGGCACCGACCCGGGGGACGACGATCGACAACACCTACAACGCCCAGCACCTCCTCGTGCTCGAGGGGCTCGAGGCCGTGCGCAAGCGGCCGGGCATGTACATCGGCTCGACCGACACCCGGGGGCTGATGCACTGCCTCTGGGAGATCATCGACAACGCGGTCGACGAGGCCCTGGGCGGCTTCTGCAGCCACATCGAGGTGCTGCTGCACCCCGACGGTTCCGCCGAGGTCCGCGACGACGGTCGCGGCATCCCCGTCGACAAGGAGCCGAAGACCGGCCTGTCCGGCGTCGAGGTGGTCTTCACCAAGCTGCACGCGGGCGGCAAGTTCGGCGGAGGCTCGTACGCCGCCACCGGCGGCCTGCACGGAGTCGGCTCCTCGGTGGTCAACGCCCTCTCCGCCCGGCTCGACGTCGCCGTGGACCGGTCCCCGGCGACGCGCTCGATGTCGTTCCGGCGAGGCGCCCCCGGCGTCTTCGACGGCGTCGGCCCGCAGAGCGGCTTCTCCCCGGAGTCCGGCCTGGTCAAGGGCAAGCGCGTCGGCAAGGACCGCACCGGCACCCGGGTGCGCTTCTGGCCCGACCTGCAGATCTTCACCAAGGACGCGACCTTCGTCTTCGACGAGCTGGTCACCCGCGCCCGGCAGACGTCGTTCATCGTGCCCGGTCTCGAGCTCGTGATCCGCGACCTGCGTGGGGACGAGGTGCTCGAGGAGTCCTTCCGCCACGACGGCGGCATCGCCGAGTTCTGCGACTACCTCTCCCGCGGTGCGCCGGTCAGCGACGTGCTCCGGCTGCAGGGCAGTGGGTCGTTCACCGAGACCGTGCCCGTGCTCGACGCCCAGGGCCACATGGAGCCGCAAGACGTCGAGCGCGAGCTGGGTGTCGACGTCGCCCTGCGCTGGGGCGACGGCTACGACACCGAGCTGCGCTCGTTCGTCAACGTGATCGCCACCCCCAAGGGCGGCACCCACGTCGCTGGCTTCGAAGGCGCCCTGACCAAGACCTTCAACGACGTCATGCGGGCCAACCGCGCGCTCAAGGTCGGCGACCTCGACGTGGTCAAGGACGACGTGCTCGAAGGCGTCACTGCGGTCGTCACCGTGCGCCTGGCCGAGCCGCAGTTCGAGGGGCAGACCAAGGAGGTGCTCGGCACCCCGGCCGCGCGGGCGCTGGTGCGCAAGGTCGTGGGCAAGGAGCTGACGGCCTGGCTGACCAGCACCAAGCGGGTCGAGAAGGCGCAGGCCAAGCAGGTGATGGAGAAGGTCGTCGGAGCCTCCAAGACCCGGATCGCCGCGCGTCAGCACAAGGAGACCCAGCGCCGCAAGAACGCCCTGGAGTCCAGCGCACTCCCGGCCAAGCTCGCCGACTGCCGCTCCAACGACATCGAGCGCACCGAGCTCTTCATCGTCGAGGGCGACTCCGCGCTGGGCACGGCGAAGTCGGCCCGCGACTCCGACTTCCAGGCGCTGCTGCCGATCCGCGGCAAGATCCTCAACGTGCAGAAGGCCTCCGTGGCCGACATGCTCAAGAACACCGAGTGCTCCTCGATCATCCAGGTCGTCGGTGCCGGCTCCGGCCGCACGTTCGACCTCGACGCGCGGCGCTACGGCCGGATCATCTTCATGGCCGACGCCGACTCCGACGGCGCGCACATCCGCTGCCTGCTGACCACGCTGTTCTTCACCTACATGCCCGACCTCATCCGCGAGGGCCGCGTCTACACCGCCGTGCCACCGCTGCACCGCATCGAGCTGTCCAACCCGAAGAAGGGCATGGACAAGTACGTCTACACCTACTCCGACGCCGAGCTGCAGCGGAAGCTGGCGGAGCTGGCCAAGAAGGGCGTGCGCTGGAAGGACCCGGTGCAGCGCTACAAGGGCCTCGGCGAGATGGACGCCGACCAGCTCGCGGAGACGACGATGGACCCGCGCCGCCGTACGCTGCGCCGGATCACCGTCGGCGACGCCGACGTCGCCGCCTCGGTCTTCGACCTGCTGATGGGCAGCGACGTGGCACCCCGCAAGGAGTTCATCGTGCAGGGCGCCTACGAGGTCGATGCGGACGCCATCGATGTCTGACCTCGCGGCGTACGGCGTCGGGCCCCTGCTGGCCGCTGCGGATCGGGACCAGTCGATCGCGTGGGGCACCCTGCTCGGCACCCTGGCCTGGATCGTGGGCGGCGCCCTCGCGTTCGCGCTGGTCGTGTGGCTCGGCATCCGGACCCTGCACGCACGCCGGCACGCCGGCCCCCCGCAGTAGGCGCCGGCGTCCGCGACCCGAGGTGTGCGCACCCAGGGGCGGGGGAGCGTCTGGGGCATGTCCTGGACCCCGCAGCAGCTCCCCGACCTGACCGACCGCACCGCCGTGGTGACCGGAGCCAACTCCGGCATCGGCTTCCACACGGCGCTCGAGCTCGCCCGGCACGGGGCACGGGTGGTGATGGCTTGCCGCGACGAGCGCTCGGCCATCGACCGGGCGGGCGAGGTGCGGCGGCAGACCGGGGCCGAGCCCGGCGTGCGGGTGCTGGACCTGGCGTCGCTGGACTCGGTGCGCGCCTTCGCGGACGGCTGGAGCGGGCCGCTGGACCTGCTGGTCAACAACGCCGGCGTGATGGCCCCGCCCCGCTACCGACAGACCCAGGACCACCACGAGCTGCAGTTCGGCGTGAACCACCTCGGCCACTTCGCGCTCACCGGGCGCCTGCTCCCGGCGCTGCTCGCGAGCGAGGCCGCCCGGGTCGTCACCGTGTCCTCGCTGGCCCACCACGGCGGGACGGCCGACCTGGTGGAGGGCAACCCGAAAGAGGGCTACAAGGCGCAGGCGGCGTACTCGAACTCGAAGCTCGCGAACCTGATCTTCGCCACCGAGCTGCAGCGCCGGGCCGTGGAGCACCACGTCACGCTGACCTCGACCGCGGCCCACCCCGGCGTCTCCAACACCGGGCTGTTCCTCGACCCCGAGGGCCTCGGCCGGATCCCCGGACTGGCCACGCTCGCCCCGTTGGTCACCCGCTTCGTCCTCCAGCCGGCCTCCGCCGGCGCCGAACCGACCCTGTACGCCGCCAGCGCCGCCGGAGCCGGCTCCTACAGCGGCCCGCAGCGGCTGCGGGAGAGCCGAGGCCCTGCCGGCCCGGCGAGGCGTCAGCCGCTCGCCGACGACGCCGACCTGGCCCGGGCGCTGTGGACGGTGAGCGAGGAGAAGACCGGTGTGACCTACGACTGGTCCGCCTGAGGGACGCAGCACGACCGTCGGGGTTACAGTGCTCCCGGCCCGCACGGGTCACACACATCGCATCGACCCAGGTGGGGGAAGCCGGTCCGAGTCCGGCGCTGACCCGCAACCGTAGGTCGCGGCGCACGACTGACGTCGTACGCCGTGGCGAGCCGGAACGCCTGCCGGGATCGATTCCGCACACACGCTGTCGAGGAACACAGCGGGCGGGTCCCCCGGTCCACGGTGGGCACCTCCTGCTGTCGCAGCGGGAAGGAACCCCCATGACCCCGCAGTCCCCACGTCCGGCTCGCCGCCGGCGCGCCGCCCGGCTCGTCGCCGGCACCGCCACCGGAGCCCTCGCGCTCGGACTCGCCGCCGTGCCCGGGATCGCCCAGGCGGCCCCCGCGCCGAGCGGCTCCTTCGTCGTGGCCACCGACTGGCTCGCCGGCGAGCTCGAGGGCAACCTGATCCGGGGCTCGTACGAGGACCAGAGCGGCAACGACGTCGCGTACGTCGACCACGGTCTCTCCATCGACGTCGGCCTGGCCGACCGCCTGGCCCGCCGCGACGCGGCCGCGGACGAGGTCCGCGAGGCGCTGGCGCCGGAGATCGGCGGCTACGTCGGCACCGGCTCGGAGAACTACGCCAACGCCGTGGCCAAGGCGGCCACCTTCGTCACCTTGACGACCGCGCCCGGCAGCGGCGCGGCGCGCTCCTACGGACGCCGTGACCTCGTCGCCGACCTCGAGGCACGCACCGACGACACCAGCGGCCGGATCGCCGACCAGACGGACTACACCGACTACGCCAACGGCATCGGCCAGGTCTTCGCGGCCACCGCACTCACCCTGGTGGACTCCGACGAGGCCCCCGCCGCGACGTCGTACCTCCTGCGTCAGCAGTGCCCCGGTGGCGGCTTCCGCCTCGACCTCGGCGACGCTCGGTGCACCGACGACACCGAGGCCTCCGTCGACGTCACGGCGCTCGCCGTCCAGCAGCTCACCGAGGTCGCTCTCGCGCCTGCCCAGCGGGCCCGTGCGGCCGACTACCTCCAGGACGTGCAGGCCGCCGACGGCTCCTTCGCCGACTCCGGCTCGGGTCCCAACGCCAACAGCACCGGGCTGGCCGCCTACGCCCTCGGCCTGGAGGGTCGCTCGGCGAGCGCCACCCGTGCCGCGGACTGGGTGCGTGGCCTGCAGGTGCGCGCACCCGGCGTCTGCTCCGACGCCGACGAGGGGGCGGTCGCCTTCAACGCCGCCGCCTTCCGCGCCCAGCGCCGCGGTGGGATCGGCGAGGGCCGCGACCAGTTCCAGCGGGCCACCGCGCAGGGCGCCGGCGGCCTGGACTTCGTGAGCCGGCCCGGTCGCGCTCTCGCGGTGAGCTCGCCGCGACGCTACGTGCGCGCCGGCACGCTCCAGACGATCCGCGTCTCGCACCTGGCCCGACGCGACACCGTCTGCGTCGCCCGGGGCGGCACCGGCGTCGACCGGGTCGCCCCCGGGAGCGGCAACGTCGCGGTGCGGATGTTCAGCGGCTACGGCACCGCCACCCGCACCTTCACCGTGACCGACGGGTTCGGCCGGTCGGAGCAGACCCGGATCCGGGCGCTCGGCCGCACGCGGCTCGACGTCCGGGCACCGGCCCGCCGCGAGCGCGGCAGCACGATGCGCGTCGTCGCGCGTGGCCTCGCCGCGGGCGAGCCGAGCCGCCTGGTCGTCCGGAAGGGCGTGGTGCGCACGACGACCGCGAACAGCGACGGGGTGGCCGTCTTCCGCGGCGTCCGCGTGCTGCGGCCCGCGGGCAACCGCAGGTACGTCGTGCAGGGCAAGTTCGGCCGGATCCGGCGCGGCTCGGACACCGTCCGGGTGCTCCCGTGACCCTGGCCGTGACCGGGGCGCCGGCCGTGACCGGGGCGCGCCGGCGCCTCGCCCGGTTGGTCGCGGGCGTCGTCCTCGTGGCGGCGCCGGTGACCGCCGGCGTGGTCGGTGCCGCACCGGCCGCTGCGGCCACGTGCAGCAGCGGTGGGGTGAGCGTCGTGGTCGACTTCAACCAGGTCGGCGGCGGCGTCAGCACGTCCTGCGACGCGGGTGGCGCGAACCGCGTTGCCGCCGAGGTGTTCCCGCGGGCCGGGGCGCCGCTGGACTACGTGCAGCAGGGCCCGCCCGGGTTCGTGTGCCGGGTGAGCGGCCGGCCGGCCGACGTCTCCTGCTCCCGGCCCCCCGCGGCTGACGCCTACTGGTCGCTGTGGTGGTCCGACGGCAGGTCCGGGCAGTGGAACTACGCCCAGGAGGGGGTCCGCTCGCTGAACGTGCCCGAGGGCGGGTCGCTGGCCTTCGCCTGGCAGCAAGGGTCGTCGCGCGCGGCGCCGTCCGTGGCGGCACCGGTGCGCTCCAGTGCCCAGCCCGCATCGAAGCCGTCCCGCACGCCGACCAAGAAGTCCAGCCCCACGACCAGCCCCAAGACCAGCCCGAAGCCCAGCCCGAAGCCCAGCCCGAAGCCCAGCACGCAGTCGTCCGCGTCGTCCGGAGGCACGAAGTCCGGCACGAAGGCATCCACGAAGTCGGACGGTTCGAACGGCACCGCGGCGGGCAGCACGTCCGGAACGGGTTCCACGAAGTCGTCCGGGTCCGCGAGGCGGTCCGCCTCGTCCGGCGGCGCCGGGCGCACCTCGGGAGGTGCGAACGGCACGGCCGGGCAGAAGACGGGCGCACAGCGTGACGGTGCGGCCCAGGCACCGGACAAGGCACCGGGCAAGGCACCGGGCAAGGCACCGGGCAAGACACCGGGCAAGACACCGGGCAAGGCATCGGACAAGGCATCGGGCAAGGCATCAGAGAAGAAGTCGGGCGAGGCCTCGGCGAAGGTCTCGGCCGCGCCGAGCGCGTCCCCGTCCTCGCCGTCGTTCAGCCCGGAGCCCGAGCAGCGCGACACCCAGCAGGCGCTCAGCCCCGGCACGCCGACCGACCCGCTCGACCCGGACGGGGGTGGGCTGCCGGTCTGGGCCCTCGGTCTCGTGGTGCTGATGGTGGCGGCCGGTGGCGGCGCGGTCGCGCTGCTGCGGAGGCGGAGCGCGGGATGACCTCGGCGGCGTCGCGGCGGACGGCCCGGGACCTGCACCCGCTCGCGTGGTGGGGATGGGCCCTCGGGTTGGCCGCTGCGGCGTCGCTCGTCACCAACCCGGTGCTGCTGCTCCTGCTGGTCGCCATCGCCTCGCTGGTGGTGGCTGCCCGCCGCGGGGACCACCCCTGGTCGCGCGCCTTCCGGCTGTACCTCGTGCTCGGCGCCGTGATCGTGACGATCCGGGTCGGCTTCCGCGTGCTGCTTGGAGGCGGTGCCTACCCGGGCGCCACGGTCTGGCTCCGGCTGCCCGAGGTGCCGCTCCCGGACTGGGTGGCCGGCGTGACCCTGCTCGGTGACGTCACGCGCGAGTCCGTGCTCGGCGGGCTGTACGACGGCCTGCGCCTCGCGGCGATCGTGATCTGCGTCGGTGCCGCGAACGCCTTGGCCAACCCCAAGCGGCTGCTGCGCTCGCTGCCGGCCGCCTTCTACGAGGTCGGCACCGCACTGGTGGTGGCCGTGACCGTGCTGCCGCAGCTCGCGAGCAGCCTCACCCGGGTCCGCCGGGCCCAGCAGCTGCGCGGGGGCCACACCGGACGCGTCGCCGGTCTGCGCCGCACCGTGGTGCCGGTGCTCGAGGACGCCCTCGAGCGCTCGCTGATGCTCGCGGCCGGCATGGACGCCCGGGGCTACGGGCGCACCGTCGGTGGGGCCCGCGACCGGCGTCGCACGACCGCGCTGCTCCTCGGTGCACTGGTGGCCCTCGCCGCGGGCGTCTACGGCACCCTCGACACCACCGCCCCGCGGTGGCTCGCGTGGCCGATGCTCGCCCTCGGGGCGGTGCTCGCCGGCCTCGGCGTGGCCGCGTCGGGTCGCACCGTGCGCCGCACCCGCTACCGGCCCGACCCGTGGCGGGCCGCCGAGACCGTGACCGTGCTCAGCGGCCTGGTCGTGCTCGGCGGCGTGCTCCTCGAGTCGCGGTGGCACGAGCTCGTGGTGCGGCCCGACGTCACGGTCGTGCCGACGGTCGGTGCGCTGCTGCTGCTCACCACCCTGGTGGGACTGCTGCCCGCGGTCGCGGCCCCGCCGGTGCCCGAGCCGCGCGAGAGGATCGTGGCGGACGCCCGCGGGGAGCACGACGCCGACGACGCCAGCAGCGAGCCGACCCCTGCACGGCGTACGGCGGGGGTGGCGCGGTGATCGAGCTGCGACAGGTGGGGTTCGGCTACCCCGACCAGCCCCCGGTGCTGCGGGGCGTCGACCTCGTCGTCGACGACGGCGAGCTGGTCGCGGTCGCAGGGCGCACCGGCTCGGGCAAGTCCACGTTGCTGGCCACGCTCAACGGCCTCGTGCCGCAGTTCACCGGTGGCACGTTGACCGGCGACGTGCTGCTCGACGGCACCAGCGTGCGGGGGAGGGCGCCGCGCGAGCTCGCCGACGTCGTCGGGTACGTCGGCCAGGACCCGGTGGCCGGGTTCGTCACCGACACCGTCGAGGAGGAGCTCGCCTACGGCATGGAGCAGCTCGGCCTGCCCCCGGCCACGATGCGCCGCCGGGTCGAGGAGACGCTCGACCTGCTCGGGCTGGCCGACCTGCGCGACCGCGCCCTCACGGCCCTGTCGGGCGGCCAGCAGCAGCGGGTGGCGATCGGGGCGGTGCTGACGATGCACCCCCGGCTGCTGGTGCTCGACGAGCCGACCTCCGCCCTCGACCCCACCGCCGCCGAGGAGGTGCTCGCGACGCTCGCCCGGCTGGTGCAGGACGTCGGCGTCGCCGTCGTGCTGGCCGAGCACCGGCTCGAGCGGGTGCTGCCGTTCGCCGACCGGCTGGCCTGGCTCGAGGACGGTCGGCTCGACGTCGGCGACCCCGCGGACGTGCTCGGCCGGGTGCCTACCGGCCCGCCGATCGTCGAGCTCGGCCGCTGGGCAGGGTGGTCGCCGCTGCCGCTGACGGTCCGCGACGCCCGGCGCCGCTCCGCGGGGCTGCGCGGCCGGCTGGCCGCGTCCCCCGACGTCCCCGACGCCGTCAGTGAGCCCGCCCCGGGCGTCGCCGACGACGTGGTCGCCGTACGCGGCCTCGTCACGCGGCACGGCCGGGTGCCGGTGCTGCGCGAGGTCACCTGCGCGCTGCCCGCGGGGTCGGTCACCGCGGTGATGGGGCGCAACGGCGCCGGCAAGTCCACCCTGCTCTGGGCCGTGCAGGGCAGCGGCTCCCGGGTCTCCGGCACCGTGACCGTCGCCGGGCAGGACACCGCCGGGGCCTCGGTGCCGGTGCGCCGCGAGCTCGTCGGGCTGGTGCCGCAGACCGCCGCCGACCTGCTCTACCTCGAGACGGTCGCCGACGAGTGCGCCACGGCCGACCGGGCCGCCGACGTCGCTCCGGGAAGCACGGCCGCGCTGCTCGAGCGCCTGGTGCCCGGCATCCCCGGGGACCGGCACCCTCGCGACCTCTCCGAAGGGCAGCGTCTCGCGCTGGTGCTCTCGCTCGTGCTCGTCGGTCGTCCCCGCGCCCTGCTGCTCGACGAGCCGACCCGGGGCCTGGACTACACGGCCAAGGAGCAGCTGACCGGCATCCTCGGGGGGTTGGCCGCCGAGGGCCTGGCCGTGGCCGTGGCCACCCACGACGTGGAGTTCGTGGCCCGCACCGCTCAGCGCGTGCTGGTGCTCGCCGACGGCGAGGTGATCTCCGCGGGCCCGACGGAGCGGGTGGTCACCGAGACTCCCGCCTTCGCCCCGCAGGTGGCCAAGGTGCTCGGTGGGCCGTGGCTGACCGTCGACGAGGTGCGCGCGGCGAGCGCGGCCCGGGGCGCCTCGTGAGCGCCGCGACCGGCACGCCTCCCGTGGCGGCGCCGCGACGGCGTACGTCGGCGCTGCGGGTGGGCCCGCGCTCCGCGCTCGCCCTGTGCCTGGCCTCGCTGGTCGGGCTGGCGATGTTCGTGTGGCCGCTGCTGCTCCGGGTGGAGCCCGGCACCCGGGTGGACCCGCCCTTCGTGTTCCTGCTGCTGGTGCCGGTGCTCGTCGTGGTCGTGCTGGTGGAGATGTCCGAGGGCGGCATGGACGCCAAGGTGCTCGCCGTGCTGGGCCTGCTCACCGCCGTCAACGCCGTGCTGCGCGGCGTGAGCGCCGGCCTGGCCGGCATCGAGCTGGTCTTCTTCCTGCTGATCGTGGCGGGGCGGGTGTTCGGGCCGGGCTTCGGCTTCGTCCTGGGCTGCACGTCCCTGTTCGCCTCCGCGCTGCTCACCGGCGGCGTCGGGCCCTGGCTGCCCTTCCAGATGCTGGCCTCGGCCTGGGTCGGCCTGGGAGCCGGCCTCCTGCCGAGGCGGCCGCGCGGCCGCGCCGAGATCGCGATGCTGGTGGTCTACGGGATCGTGGCGGCGTACGTCTTCGGGCTGCTGATGAACCTCACGACCTGGCCCTTCGCCTTCGGGATCGACGTGGCCGGGTACGCCGGGCCGCTGGCGTTCGAGCCCGGTGCTCCACTCCTGGACAACCTGCAGCGGTTCGGGGTCTACACGCTGCTCACCTCGACCGGCTCCTGGGACACCGGACGGGCGATCACCAACTCCCTGGCGATCGTGCTCCTGGGACCGGCCGTGCTGGCCACGCTGCGCCGCGCGCACCGGCGCACGGTCCGGTAGGTCGCGAGAGGGCACCAACTTCCCGCCGAGAGGGCACCAACTTCCCGCCGAGAGGGCACGGACCGCGCGTGAGCCCCCAGCGGCGAGAAGGGAGTGCCCTCTCGCGAGGGAGGGAGTGCCCTCTCGCGGGGGAGGGAGTGCCCTCTCGCGGGGGAGGGAGTGCCCTCTCGGTCAGCCGGGGTCGACCTCGAGGATCCGGTCGTCGGCGGCGGCGGGGTCGCCGCGGCCGTCCCGGTTCGAGGTGGTGACCCAGAGCGTGCCGGCCGGCGTGGGCACGACGCTGCGCAGCCGGCCGTAGTCGCCGACGAGGTGCCCGACGGGGGTGCCGAGGCCGTCCTGGGTGACCGGCACCTGCCAGAGCCGCTGCCCGCGGAGCGCACCCATCCAGAGCGACCCGTGGAGGAAGGCCAGGCCCGAGGGGGAGGCCTCCGGGGTAGCCCACTGGGCGTAGGGGTTGCGGAAGTCGGGGTCCGCGTCCTTGCCCTCGACCAGCGGCCAGCCGTAGTTGACGCCGGCGTCGACGAGGTTGAGCTCGTCCCAGGTGTCCTGCCCGAACTCCGAGGCCCACAACCGGTCCTGGTCGTCGAAGGCCAGGCCCTGCACGTTGCGGTGCCCGAGGCTCCAGACCGGCGAGGACTCGTCAGGGTTGCCGGGAGCGGGGTCGCCGTCGGCGGTGATGCGCAGGATCTTGCCGCCCAAGGAGTCCCTCCTGCTGGGCCAGCGGCGGCTCGCCGGTCTCGCCGGTGGAGACGTAGAGGTAGCCGTCCGGGCCGAAGGCGAGCCGACCGCCGTCGTGGATGAAGCCGTTCGGGATGCCGGTGAGCACCGGACGCAGTCCACTGAGGTCGGTGCCGTCGAAGGTGCCGCGCACGACGCGGTTGTCCTGCTCCGTGCTCACGAAGAGGAAGACCTGCTGGTCGTCGGCGTACGACGGGGAGACGGCGATGCCGAGCAGGCCGGACTCGCCGCGGGGCGAGGCCTGGTCGACGGTGGTGACCGCGGTGGTCTGCCAGCCGGCGCCGGTGCGCACGAGGTGCAGCACCCGCGTGGTGTCGCGCTCGGTGACCAGGGCCGAGCCGTCGGGGAGGAAGGCGATGCCCCAAGGGACCTCGAGCCCGCGGGCGACGGTGCCCACGACCGAGGGGGTGCCGGGGGTGCCGTCCGGTGCGGCCTCCGGCGAGAGGGTCGAGCCCGGCTCGACGACCCGGGTGGTCGGCTGCGGGCCCGGGTCGGCGCCCGGCCCGGCACCGTCGGTGCTCGTGGCGTCGGAGCCGCACCCGGCGCTCAGGGCCCCGGCGAGCGCGATGACGGCCAGGCTGCCGGCGGCGCGTCGGGCCGGGTGCACGGCGGGGTGCAGGCGCAACCGTGCGGACCGCCCGGGGAGCCGGGGGAGGGTGCGGCGGAACGCTGGTTCGTGGTCGCCGGGGAGCATGTCCCGAGCCTGGCAGACCGACCTGAGAGCAGTCCGTGAGCCGCCGGAGGGCCTTCAGCGGGTGGTGCGTCCGGTGCTGGTCGCCGTCGGCGCCTCGAGCCGGCCGAGGAAGTCGTGCAGGTGCGCGAGCACCTCGGCTGGGTACTCCAGCGGCATGAAGTGGCTGGCGGGCAGCTCGGCGTACGTGCCTCCGGTGCGCTCGGCCGCGGTGCCCATGTCCTGGGCGGAGGCGAGCAGGTCGTAGGTGCCGGCCAGGAAGTAGGTCGGCGTCTCGATGCCGCTGAGCGAGACCTGCAGGTGCGACGAGGAGTGCAGCGCCAGGTGCATGTACCAGTCGGTCGGCGTACGGAAGAACTCCTTGACCGCACGCCGTACCTCGACCACGTTGTCCGAGGGCAACATGAAGCCGGAGTGGGTGAGCAGCTCGCCGCTCAGGGGGCCGATCGGCAGCCGGGTGGTGACCAGGCTGATCGCCTTGCTCGCGGCTCGGAGGGCCCGCGCGGTGCCGAGGGCCATCGGCCGGCGCAGCGGTCGCGGCACGTGCAGCGGCGCCAGCATGCTCGCGAAGGTGTCACCCGGGACGCCGCCCACCGCGAAGAGGCCGGTGACCCGCTCCGGTCGGGAGACGACGAGCTCGTACATCGTGTTGACGCCCATCGACCAACCCATCAGCGGGGCGGCGTCGATCTCGAAGGCGTCCATCACCGCGAGAGCGTCGAGCGTGAAGTCGGGGATGCCGACCGCCTCGCGGTTGCTCGGTCGCCCGGAGCCGCCGACGCCTCGGTGGTTCCAGGACACGACGCGTACGCCGCACCCGGGGTCGAGCAGCGACGGCCAGCAGTAGGGGTTGGTGCCCAGTCCGTTGCACAGCACGACCGTGGGGCCCTCGGCGTCGTTGGTCCACGCCCGGAGGTGCGTGCCGTCGTTCGCCGTGACGTCGACGAAGCGGAGGGACTCCGTGGGGAGCGTGGCGCCCCCGGTGCGCGGGGCCGAGAACGCGATCACCGGGGCAGTGTGCCCGCCGACGCGGGACTCACGCAGCCGATCGTGGTCCGTGTCACCGGCTCGACGCCGGCGGCCGGGTCAGCTGCGCGGTGCTCCGCCGAGCGGCGCGGCGTTGCGCGGGGCGTCGAGGCCTTGGAGGTATGCCTCGACCTCGTCGGTCTCGATGCGGCGCTCCACCAGGGCGGTCGCGGCGAGCATCGCGTTGCGCACGGCACCCTGCTGGGAGCGCTCGGGCCACCCGACGACGAGGCGTGCGGCCCGGCGGGCGCCGCTCAGGGCGGGGCGCCAGGTCGTGTGCAGCACGAGGGCGGTCGGGCTGGTGCTCCGGCTCAGCAGATGGGGGTGGAAGGACGGGTCGAGTCGGAGCTCGTGCTGCGACTGTCGCAGTGCTGCCATCGTGTCCCCTCGTCCTCGGGAAAGGTCCGTGTCCCTTTTCTACCGAATCTGTAACGATCACGCTAGAGGGCGGACGCGTCTTTGTCGTCACCGGCATGTGAAGACGGTGTGAACTGTGTGGCGGCCGGGTGGGGCCGCCGCACCGGTGGCTGAGAGGTGAGCCCCTCGGGGCTCCTCGACCCCGGGTCGACTGGGTCAGGCAGCGGCGGGGCGGGGCCGGGAGGCCCGCGTGGAGCCGATGCTGGCGACGATGACGCAGACGATCGCCACCCACTCCAGCACGCCGAGCAGCTCGCCGAGCAGGAGCAGTCCGACGCCCGCGGCGGCGGCCGGCTCGAGGCTCATCAGGATGCCGAAGACGCGCGGCTCGAGACGACGCAGCGCCAGCATCTCGAAGGCGTACGGCACGACCGAGCTCAGCAGGCCGACGCCGACGACCGCCACGCACACCGACGGCACGAGCACGTCGGCGAGGTCGCTCGCCCGCGCACCGTCCACGGTGTCGGCGAGGGCCACCAGCGGCACGAGGAACAGCGCCGCCAGCGCGCTGGCCACCGCCAGTCCGTCCAGACCCTCCCAGCGGCGGCCGGTGCCTGCGCTCGCCCAGATGTACGCCGCCCAGCCGGTCGCGGCGAGCAGGGCGAAGACGACGCCGGCCGGGGTGACCCGGCCGGGGCCGAGCCCGAGCAGCGCCACCCCGAGCCCGGCCAGCGCCACCCAGAGCAGGTCGGTGCGACGACGTGAGCCCAGCACCGCGACGGTGAGGGGACCGAGGAACTCGATCGTCACCGCGATCCCGAGCGGGATGCGGGCGAAGGACTGGTAGATCGACCAGTTCATCAGCGCGAGCGCCGCGGCGTACCCGAGCACGGTGCGCCAGTCCGCCGCCGTGCGTCCGCGCACGCGAGGCCGCACGACCGCGACCAGCACCACCGCGGACACCACCAGCCGGAAGAACACCAGCGTGGTCGGCCCGACCTGGTCGAACAGCCCCTTGGCGATGCCGGCGCCGACCTGCACCGACATGATGCCCAGCAGCACCAGCACCACCGGCGACGGGACCGGGAGGCGGGACCCGATCGACGCGGGTGCGGTGGGGGAGTCGGGCACGGCCCTTGGCTATCACCTCGGGCCGGCGCCCCCGACCGCGGGGCGCGCGCCCCCTACCTCCTCCCCCCGTGAGCGAGGATCCCGGCGTGAGGTCGCTGCTGCACGCAGGGGCGGTCGTCGCCGGCGTGGCGCACCTGGAGACCGTCGAGGTGCTGCGCGACGGCACGGGGGACGGCGCGCACCGACGCACGCCGCGTCCGGTACGGCGACCGCGACGAGGAGGCCGGCGCGCAGCCGTGGCTGCGCGACGTCGCCCCGGGCGAGGTCGAGGACCTGCTACGGCGCGCCGAGCTGGCCTGGTGGCTGGGCACGCTCGCGTGGTTCCTCCCCGGGGCCACCGACGCCGACGAGCCGCTGGGCGGGCCCGTCCCCGGGACCGGCGTCGTACGCCGCGGAGCTGCGGGAGGCGCTCGCCGACCGGTGGAGCGACCTGCCGCTCGCGCCCGCCCCCGCCTGCGGTGCGGAGGGGGCACCGCGGCACCCCAGAGCGGCCCGCACGGTCGGCCGGGCGGCGCGGATACGCTGAGCGGCATGAGCGACCAGCCCGACATCAAGCCCCGCAGCCGCGACGTCACCGATGGCCTGGAGAAGACCGCAGCCCGCGGCATGCTCCGCGCCGTCGGCATGGACGACGACGACTTCGCCAAGCCGCAGATCGGCGTCGCGTCGAGCTGGAACGAGATCACCCCCTGCAACCTCTCGCTCGACCGGCTGGCGAAGGCGGTCAAGAACGGCGTGCACGCGGGTGGCGGCTACCCGCTCGAGTTCGGCACCATCTCCGTCTCCGACGGCATCGCGATGGGCCACGAGGGCATGCACTTCTCGCTGGTCAGCCGCGAGGTCATCGCCGACTCCGTCGAGACCGTGATGATGGCCGAGCGGCTCGACGGCTCGGTGCTGCTCGCCGGCTGCGACAAGTCGCTGCCCGGCATGCTGATGGCCGCCGCGCGCCTCGACCTCGCCTCGGTGTTCCTGTACGCCGGCTCGATCATGCCGGGCAACGTGGACGGTCGCGACGTCACGATCATCGACGCCTTCGAGGCCGTCGGCGCGTGTCTGGCGGGCAAGATCAGCCGAGCCGAGGTCGACCGGATCGAGCGCGCGATCTGCCCGGGCGAGGGCGCCTGCGGCGGCATGTACACCGCCAACACGATGGCCTCGGTCGGCGAGGCGCTGGGCATGTCGCTGCCCGGCTCCGCCGCACCGCCGGCGGTCGACCGTCGCCGCGACGGGTTCGCGCACCGCTCCGGGGAGGCCGTCGTCGAGATGCTGCGCCAGGGCATCACCGCGCGCCAGGTGATGACCAGGCCTGCCTTCGAGAACGCCATCGCCGTCGTGATGGCCCTCGGCGGCTCCACCAACGCCGTGCTGCACCTGCTCGCGATCGCCCGCGAGGCCGAGGTCGACCTCGACCTCGACGACTTCAACCGGATCGGTGACAAGGTGCCGCACCTCGGCGACCTCAAGCCGTTCGGCCGCTACGTGATGAACGACGTCGACAAGGTCGGCGGCATCCCGATGGTGATGAAGGCGCTGCTCGACTCGGGCCTCATGGACGGCGACGTGCTCACCGTGACCGGCAGGACGATGGCCGAGAACCTCGACCGCCTCGCCCCGCCCGCCGTCGACGGCGACATCATCCGCGGCATGGACGCCCCGATCCACAGGTCCGGCGGCCTGACCATCCTCACGGGGTCGCTCGCCCCCGACGGCGCGGTCGTGAAGTCCGCCGGCTTCGACGAGGACGTCTTCCGCGGCACCGCCCGGGTCTTCGACGGCGAGCGGGCCGCGCTCGACGCCCTGACCGAGGGTGCGATCGTCGCCGGCGACGTCGTCGTCATCCGCTACGAGGGTCCCAAAGGGGGTCCGGGCATGCGCGAGATGCTCGCGATCACCGGGGCCATCAAGGGCGCCGGGCTCGGCAAGGACGTGCTGCTGGTGACCGACGGGCGCTTCTCCGGCGGCACGACCGGCCTCTGCGTCGGTCACATCGCCCCCGAGGCCGTCGACGCGGGCCCGATCGCCTTCGTGCAGGACGGCGACCCGGTCGTGCTCGACGTCAAGAACCGCACGCTCGAGGTCGAGATCTCCGACGAGGACCTCGCCGCCCGACAGGACGGCTGGTCGCCCCTCCCGGCGAAGTACACCCGCGGCGTGCTCGGCAAGTACGCGAAGGTGGTGCAGTCCGCGGCCCACGGGGCCGTCTGCGGCTGATCCCGTCTGCGGCTGACCCCGGGGCCTGCGGGGCCCGCAGAGGTCAGCGCACGACCTCGAGCACCTGCAAGGTGACGCCGTTGTCGTAGGCCGCGTGCTCGACCAGGCGCAGGGTGGTCTTCTCGGCCTCGGTCGCGAAGAGGCGCTTGCCGCCGCCGAGCAGCAGCGGGAAGACGAGCAGGTGGTAGCGGTCGACCAGGCCGGCCGCGGCCAGACCCTGCGCGAGCGTGGGGCTGCCGTGCACGAGGATCGTGCCGGGCTCGTCGGAGTCCTTGAGCGCCGCCACCTCGTCGAGCGAACGCAGCACGTGGGTGTTGTTCCAGCTCGAGCCCTCGAGCGTCGAGGAGACGACGTACTTCGGCATCGCGTTGTACGCCGCGAACTCCTCCATCGTGGGCCACACCGGCGCGAACTCGTCGTGGCTGACCCGACCGAGCAGCAGCGCGCCAGCCTCGTCCTGCTCGCGGCCCTTGACGTCGTACGCCGCCTCGACGAACGGCACGTCCGTGAAGGTCCAGCCGGCGTGCGGGTGCTCGCCGCCGCCGGGCGAGTCGACGACGCCGTCGAGGGAGATCAGCTCGGTGACGACCAGGGTGCGCATGGGGACTCGCTCTCGCGTGGGGGAATCGGTGTCGGTGGGGAGACCGTGGCGGTTCCGCGGACTCATCGGTCTCACGGGACCGGACGCACCGTCACCTCGTGCGCCAGCATGATCGCCTGACCGCTCACCGGCTCCAGGTGGAGGGGGCCCCCGGGCACGACGCCGTTGACGTTGACCCCGGGCGACGCCCGGGCGCGGCGGGCGCCGCTCGTGGCGTGGCCCACCCGTGCGGCACGACGACGACTCCCGGGGCGACGTCCTCGGTGAGGCCGACCGGCAGCCGCACCGACCCCGCACCCCCGGTGACCTCGACCAGGTCCCCGTCGGCGATACCGTGCTCGGCGGCGTCGGCGGCGTCGGCGGCGTCGGCGGGGCGCATCAGCGCGGTGTTGCCCTGCGGCTGCCGAACGTGCGGGTTGTTGTGCATCCAGCTGTTGTGCGAGCGGCGGTCGCGCCGTCCGACCAGGCGCAACACGCCCGGACGCGACAGCTCCGGCTCGAGCCGGGCCAGCCGGTCGAGGTCGGCGACGAGGTTCGCGGGGGCCAGGTCGACCAGACCGTCCGGCGTGCGCACGCGCCGACCGAGGAAGGGCCCGGGCGGGGTCGGTGGCAGCAGCACGCCCGCGGGGTGGCGGCGCAGCACGCGCAGCGTCGTCCGCCGTCCCCAGCGCAGCAGCAGCGCCACGAGGTGGTCGGGTCCCAGTCGCGGCGAGCCGGGAAGCCGTGCCAGCGCGCGGTTGACCCAGGGCACCAGGCGGGCCGGGGTGGTGCCCCACGGCGGCACCCCCGCGGCCAGGGCGAGGTCGGAGAAGATCCGCCACTCCGTACGCCGCTCGGCCAGCGGTGCGACGACCGCCGGCGTCCACTGCGCGTGCGGCACGAGCTGCAGCGGCTGGTGGGAGGCCGGGAAGTCGCTGCGCTCGAGCATGTCGGTGGCGGGCAGCACGTAGTCGGCGTACGCCGCCGTCTCGTTGCGGTAGAGGTCGACGCTCACCAGCAGGTCGAGCCGGGGGAGGGCCTCGGCCAGGTTTCCTCCGGGCACGGAGTGCACCGGGTTGCCGCCGGTGACGACCAAGGCGCGCACCCGGTCGGGGTGGTCGGTGGTGATCTCCGAGGCGAGCGCCCCGACGGGGAAGGCTCCGGCCACGCGGTGCCACCGGCCGTCGGTGGTGCGGTGCTCGTCACCGCCGCCGAGACTGGCCAGCCCGGCGAGGCGCACGGCGTCGAAGGCGCCCTGCGGCACGAGCAGCCCGCCGGCCCGGTCGAGGTTGCCGGTGAGCAGGTTCAGCGCCTGGATGAGCCAGGAGGCGACCGAGCCGAAGGGTCCCATGTTGACCCCGGTCGAGCAGTACGCCGCCGCCCCGCCGCGGCCGCTCGCCGCCAGGAAGTCCTCGGCCAGCGCCCGGGTCCGCTCCGCGGGGATGCCGGTGACCGGGGCGGCGCGCTCCGGCGTCCACGGCGCCACGGCGACGACCACCTCGTCGACGCCGCGGGCGACCCGCCGGGCGGCGTCGAGGTCGACGCCGACCTCGTGCACGGCCACGTGCAGCAGCGCCGCCAGCAGGTAGGCGTCGGTGCCCGGCCGGACCGGCAGGTGCTCGCCGAGCCGGCGGGCGGTCTCCGTGCGGCGCGGGTCGACGAGTACCACGCGCCCGCCCCGCTGCTCGATGCGCTGGAGCACGCCGGCGGCGTCGGAGACCTGCACGACCGACATCTGGCTGACCAGCGGGTTGGAGCCGAGGCACAGGAACAGCTCGGTTCGCTCGAGGTCGGGCACCGGGCGCAGCAGCGGCGAGCCGTACACCTCGGTGGCGACGTGGAACGTGGTGTTCACGTCGATCGAGTGCGACGCGAACAGGTGGGGCGAGCCGAGGGCCTCGAGGAACGCCCCCGACATCAGCGTGTGCGCCATCGAGAAGAAGCTCGGGTTGCCCTGGTAGAGCGCGACCGAGCGAGGCCCGTGCTCGGCCACCAGGGCGCGCAGCCGAGCACCGATCTCGTGGTTGGCCTGCTCCCAGGTGATCGGCCGCAGCTCGCCGTCGACCCGCTTCAGGGGGACGTCGAGCCGGTCGGGGTCGTGGTGCAGGGCGGCGAGGCCGAGACCCTTGACGCAGCAGTAGCCGGCGCTCACCGGGTGGTCGCGGTCGGGGTGCACGGCCGCGACCCGCTCGCCGTCGGTGGTGTCCTCGACGTCGGCGACGAGGCCGCAGTGCACCTCGCAGATCCGGCAGAAGGTCCTCACCTGACGGGTCATCGGTGCCTCCTCACCAGGTGTCCACGGTGCGACCGCTGCCCCCTAGCCGACCGTCGCGGGCGGCGGCGTCGACCAGGCGGGCGAGGATGCCGCGCGTCTCGGCGGGGTCGACAACGTCGTCGATCTCGAAGTGCCGGGCGACGTTCAGCGCCGCCGCGTGCTCCTCGGCGTACGCCGTGAGCTCGCGCACGCGTTCCTCGCGCTCCGCCTCGTCGGGGATCGCCTCGAGCTCCTTGCGCATCGACAGCCGCACCGCGCCCTCGAGCCCCATCGCCCCGAGGTGGGCGCCGGGCCAGGCCAGCGTCATCAGCGGCTCGTGGGTGCTGCCGCCGAGCATGGCCTGCGCGCCGAGTCCGTACGCGCGACGGAGCACGACACCGAGCAGCGGCACCTGCAGCTGCGCGCCGGCGACGAGGAGCCGCGAGGTGTGCCGCACCAGCCCGGTGCGCTCGGCGTCCGGCCCGACCATCATTCCGGGGGTGTCGACGAGCGAGACGACGGGGAAGCCCCACGCGTCGCACAGCTGCAGGAAGCGGGCGCCCTTGTCCCCGCCGTCGGCGGTGATCGCGCCCGCGGTGTGCCGGGTGTCGTTGGCGAGCACGCCGACGGTGCGGCCCTCCAGGCGGCCGAGCGCGGTGAGCAGCTCGGGCGCGAAGTCGGGTCGCAGCACGGTGACCGAGCCCTCGTCGAGCAGGGTCTCGACCACGGGCAGCGCGTCGTACGCCGTGCGCTCGCCCTCCGGCACCGCGCCCCGCAACCACGTCTGGTCGGGGGCCGCCCCGCGGTCGGTGCGCCCGAGGAAGTAGCCGAGCAGGGTGCGGGCGGTCGGCACGGCGTCCTCGCCGTCGGTCGCCACGTCGACCACCCCGTTGGCAGTCATCACGTCGAGCGGCCCGACCTCGCCGGCCTCGAACTCACCGAGGCCCCCGCCGGCGATCATCGCCGGCCCGCCCATGCCCAGGGAGGCGCGATCGGTGGCTACCACCAGGTCGGCGCACCCCGCCAGCACGGCGTTGCCGGCGAAGCAGGGTCCGTCGACGACGGCGATCCTCGGGGCCCGGCCCGAGAGCCGCGCCCAGGCGGCGAAGGTCGTGACGTCCAGTGCCGAGACGAGCGGCATGTCCGTGTCGCCGGGCCGACCGCCGCCCCCGGCGGTGAAGAAGACCGTGGGCAGCGACAGCCGCTCCACCACGTCGAGCAGCCGGTCGGTCTTGCGGTGGCCGCGCATGCCCTGCGTGCCGGCCATCACCAGGTAGTCGTAGGACAGCACCGCGACGGCGTGGCCGTCGATCGTGGCCAGGCCCCCGACGATGCCGTCGGCGACGGTGCGGTCGAGCAGGTCGTCGAGATCGCGCCGACCCTCCTGGGCGGCGGTGACGTAGCGGCCGTACTCCACGAAGCTGCCCGGGTCGACGAGGGCGGCCACCTGCTCGCGGGCGGTGCGCAGGCCCTTGTCGTGCAGCCGCTCGACCGCCTCGGGGCGTGCGGCGTCCTCGGTGAGCGCCCGTCGGGCGAGGACCTCGAGCAGCTCGTCACGGATGGCCATCCGCCGAGTATGCCGAGCAGACTGGCTCGATGGACCAACGGATCAGCTTCGTCACCCTCGCGGTCGCCGACGTCGCCCGCAGCCACCGGTTCTACGTCGACGGCCTGGGCTGGGCGCCCGAGGTCTGGGTGCCGGGGGAGGTGCTGATGCTGCGCGCCGGCGCGCACCTGGTGCTGTCGTTGTGGTCCGAGAGCGGCTTCGAGGCCGAGGTCGGTCCGGTACGCCGCGGCGCGGGTGTGGTGCCCGTCGTCCTCGCCCACAACGTCGCCACCGACGCCGAGGTCGACGCCGTGCTCGCCGAGGCCGCACGGGCCGGGGCGGTCGTCACCGAGGCGCAGGAGCGGGCCTGGGGTGGCTACACGGGCTACTTCGCCGACCCCGACGGCTTCCGGTGGGAGGTCGCGCAGAACCCGGGTGAGATCGGCCGGCTGGTGCTGCCCTGACCTCGACGACCCTGTCGCCCGGGCCGTCGTACAGCACATACTGACCCGGTGCTGACGATCTCCCGCCTGCTGCTCGCGCTCACGGTGGCACTGGGTCCGCTGGTGCTCGCCCCCGGCGCCTCGGCGGCGACGGCGTACGCCACGAGCGTCGAGCGACGCCTCCGCGCCCTGCACTGCGACGTGGGCGCCGTCGACGGGAGGCTCGACCAGCACGCCCGCGCGGGCATCCTGCGCTTCCAGTCGGCCAACGGCGTGCGGCAGTCCGCGCGGATGTCCGCCGCGACCCGGCAGGCGCTGCGCTCGACGAGCGCCGTCGACTGCCTCGACCGGCCGGTGCCCCGTCGTACGGGTCGCGGCCGACGCATCGTGGTGAGCCAGGGCCAGAACTACGTCTGGCTCGTCGGGCGCTCCGGTCGTGCGGTGCACCAGGGGCCCCTGATCGACAACCAGGGCCTGCTGGCCACGGGTCGCTACCGCACCGGCTCCTACTGCGGCCGCGCCGGCCGGATCCTGCACAACTCCGACTACGGCGGCAGCCTCGAGCTGTACGGTTTCGTGCGCTTCGCCCCCTGCGGCTTCGGCTTCCACCAGGTGCCGACCTACCGTTCCACCGGCGCCCAGATCCATCCCGACTGGTTGCTCGGCACCGAGCGCCGCGCGTCGCACGGGTGCCTGCGTCTCTCGCGCCCCAGCATCGAGCGGGTCTGGGACTTCACCCGACGGGAGACCACGGTCGTCGTCACGTCCTAGACGGTCCTCGCCGACGGCACCGTCGCCACCGGCATCGTCGTCGCGCCGTGCGCGTCTGACCGCGGTCTGCGCTCCCTGCGGACCGACCGCCTCTCGCCCCGAAGGAGCCCGTCGTGCGTCGTGCAGTCGGAGTCGTCGCCCTCCTGGCGGTGGGTGCGGTCGTCGCCGTCGCGGCGATCGTGGCGACCGGGGTGATGAGCCTGGGCGCCCTGTTCGGCACCGAGACGATCGACCGCAGCCAGCCCGTGCTGCTGCTCACCTCGATCCAGGACATCAGCCGCGTCGACGCCGCCGTCGGCAACTTCGAGGTCGTCCTGGACCACGAGGAGGACGTCACCTTTGTCCCCGGCTTCCTCGCCGGCCGGCGCTCGCTGTTCGTCGCGGCGGGCACGGTGGACGCGTACGTCGACTTCTCCACCCTCACCCAGGGCGACCTCACGGTGTCCGCCGACGGCACCGAGGCCGTGGTCCAGCTGCCGGCGGCCCGGCTGGGCAGGCCGAACCTCGCCCAGGACCGCACCTACCTCTTCTCCCAGGACCGCGGCGTCGTCGACCGGATCGGCGACGCCCTCCCGACCGAGGACCAGCAGCAGCTCTACCAGCGCGCGGAGCGACGGCTGATGAGCGCGGCGACCGGGTCCGAGCTGCGCAACCAGGCCGAGGACAACACCCGAACGATGCTCGTCGGTCTCTTCGACGCGCTGGACGTCGAGGTCACCGTCGCTTTCGACGCCCCCGGGGGCTAGGTGTGATGACGGGAGTGTAAGTGCGACGCCCCCCGCTCCCGCGCCGCGGCGCACGACGCGTGGCTGCACCCGGCCAACCACCCCACCGGGCGGCAACGACGGACCCTGGGTGAGATCCGGCGCGAGTGGGCAGGAGAGGGACGTCCCACCACCTGACCTCCGGGAGCCCCACGTGGCCGATGCGATCCTCAGCGCCGAGCAGGTCGGCGACGCCGACCTCAACGACTGGTCCTTGAAGGACGACACGTTGCACGCCCGCTTCGAGCCCGAGGGGTTCTCGGCCGGCGCCCGGTTGGCGCTGCGCGTGGCCGCGGCGGCCGACGCGGCCGACCACCACCCCGAGATCGACCTCCGCTACGGCGAGGTGCACGTGCGGCTCAGCAGTCACGACGTCGGCGGCGTCACCGAGCGCGACATCCGGCTCGCCCACCGGATCAGCGAGCTCGCCGAGCAGGAGGGCATCGTCGAGCGCGGCGACGAGGAGACCCCGGCCTCGGAGAAGAGCCCGAGCGGCTCGGACGGCTCCGCCGACTTCGACGACAGCTAGTCCACACCCGGTCCGGGCGGGGGCGGGGCGGGCGCCGCGGTCCCCGCGCCCGCCGACCAGGATCCGGTCGCACGTCCCGCCAGGCGAGACTGTCGTCACGTCCGGTTGAGCCGACGTGGACCCGCGAGGCAGACTGACGGCATGCGTCTGTACCTCCTTGTAGTTTCTCGACGCGTGCGCTGACCTCCCGGTCCCACGCGTCGCCCCCTCGCCTGCCTCGGGCCGAGGGGTTTTTTGTTGGGCACGCAGCGCCCGTCCCGGGCGGCCACCACCGAAGATCCAGGAAGAAGCCAGATGAGCGAGCAGGACACCGTGGGTGAGACGGTCACCGGTGCGCAGAGCCTGATCCGGTCGCTGGAGTCCGCGGGTGCCGAGAACGTCTTCGGCATCCCGGGTGGCGCGATCCTCCCGGCCTACGACCCCCTCTACGACTCCGAGAAGCTGCGCCACATCCTCGTGCGCCACGAGCAGGGCGCCGGCCACGCGGCGCAGGGCTACGCCTCGGCGACCGGCAAGGTCGGCGTCTGCATGGCCACCAGCGGCCCCGGTGCCACCAACCTCGTGACGCCCATCGCGGACGCGTACATGGACTCGGTGCCGATGGTCGCGGTCACCGGGCAGGTCGGCGCCAGCATGATCGGCACGGACGCCTTCCAGGAGGCCGACATCCGCGGCATCACCATGCCGATCACCAAGCACAACTTCCTGGTTACCGACGCCGACGAGATCCCCCGGGTCGTGGCCGAGGCGTTCTACATCGCCTCGACCGGGCGCCCCGGCCCCGTGCTCGTCGACGTCGCCAAGTCCGCGCTGCAGGCCGACACGACCTTCCGCTGGCCGCGCGAGCTGAACCTTCCGGGCTACCGGCCCGTCACCCGTCCGCACGCCAAGCAGATCCGCGAGGCCGCCCGGCTGATGCTGGAGGCCCGCAAGCCGGTGCTGTACGTCGGCGGCGGCACCATCCGCTCCCGGGCTTCGGCCGAGCTGCTCCGCCTGGCCGAGCTCACCGGCATGCCGGTCGTGACGACCCTGATGGCCCGAGGCGCGTTCCCCGACAGCCACCCGCAGCACCTGGGCATGCCGGGCATGCACGGCACCGTCGCCGCGGTCGCCGGCCTGCAGAAGAGCGACCTGATCATCAGCCTCGGTGCGCGCTTCGACGACCGGGTCACCGGCAACCTCGACTCGTTCGCCCCCCGCGCCAAGGTCATCCACGCCGACATCGACCCGGCCGAGATCGGCAAGAACCGCACGGCCGACGTGCCGATCGTCGGTGACTGCCGCGAGGTCATCTCCGACCTGCTCGTCGCGCTGCAGGCCGAGCAGGACGCCGGCCACACGGGTGACTACGAGGCCTGGGTCGGGTTCCTCGCCGGCATCAAGAAGACGTACCCCCTCGGCTACGACACCCCTCCCGACGGCGCGCTCGCCCCGCAGTACGTCATCGAGCGGCTCGGCGCGATCGCCGGTCCGGAGGCGATCTACTGCTCGGGCGTGGGCCAGCACCAGATGTGGGCCAGCCACTTCGTGCGCTACGAGCGGCCGAACACCTGGATCAACTCCGGCGGGCTCGGCACGATGGGGTTCTCGGTGCCCGCCGCGATGGGCGCCAAGGTCGGCATGCCCGACTCGACGGTGTGGTCGATCGACGGCGACGGCTGCTTCCAGATGACCAACCAGGAGCTCGCCACCTGCACGCTGGAGGGCATCCCGATCAAGGTCGCGATCATCAACAACGAGTCGCTCGGCATGGTGCGGCAGTGGCAGACGCTGTTCTACAACCAGCGGTACTCCCACACCGACCTGCAGTCCAAGCGGGTGCCCGACTTCGTCAAGCTCGCCGAGGCGTACGGCGCCGTGGGCCTGTCCTGCGACAGCCCCGCCGACGTCGACGCCACCATCACCAAGGCGATGGAGGTCGACGACGTGCCCGTGGTCGTCGACTTCCGGGTGCACCGCGACGCGATGGTGTGGCCGATGGTGGCTGCCGGCTCGTCGAACGACGACATCAAGTTCGCCCGCGACCTGGCCCCCGAGTACGACGAGGACGATCTGTGATGAGTGAGCGAACCAGCCGACACCGTGCCTCCGGAGCCTCGTCGGCACCCGGAGCGAAGCGAGGACGTCGATGAGCAAGCACACCTTGTCGGTGCTGGTGGAGAACAAGCCCGGCGTGCTGGCTCGGATCGCGGGCCTGTTCAGCCGTCGCGGGTTCAACATCGACTCGCTGGCCGTCGGCCCGACCGAGCACGCCGAGATCTCTCGGATGACCATCGTCGTCGACGTCGAGTCGGTGCCGCTGGAGCAGGTCACCAAGCAGCTCAACAAGCTGGTCGAGGTGATCAAGATCGTCGAGCTCGACCCGACCAGCTCGGTGGCCCGCGAGCTGCTGATGGTGAAGGTCAAGGCCGACGCCGCGACGCGCAGCCAGGTCCTCGACGCGGTCGGCCTGTTCCGGGCCAAGGTGGTCGACGTCGCCCCCGACGCCGTCACCGTGATGATCACCGGCAACTCCGGCAAGCTGGCCGACTTCCTCACCGTCGTCGGCCCCTTCGGCATCCGTGAGCTCGTGCAGTCCGGCATGGTCGCGATCGGCCGGGGCAGCCGCTCGATCACCGAGCGCACCCTGCGGTCCCTCGCGGTGCCCGTGCCCCAGCCCGGCCCCGGCCCGATGCCGGCCCCGCAGCGCGACGGCGACCCGACGCCCCCGCCCCCCGGCGAGCACCCGGGGACGCCCTCGCAGGCGATCACCGGCTGACCCGCCGCACCCCACGCCCCGCCCGCCCAGCACAATCACCCGACGTACCGCAGAAAAACGACGAAGGAGCGCCCCCGTGGCCCAGATGTTCTACGACGACGACGCCGATCTCTCCCTGATCCAGGGCCGCAACGTGGCGGTGCTCGGCTACGGCAGCCAGGGCCACGCCCACGCGCTGAGCCTGCGCGACTCCGGTGTCGACGTCCGGATCGGTCTCCCCGAGGGCTCCACGAGCCGGGCCAAGGCCGAGGCCGAGGGCCTGCGCGTGCTCACGCCGTCGGAGGCGGTCGAGGAGGCCGACCTGATCATGATCCTGGCTCCCGACCACATCCAGCGGACGCTGTACGCCGAGTCGGTCGAGCCCCACCTGGTCGAGGGCGACGCGCTCTTCTTCGGCCACGGCTTCAACATCCGCTTCGGCTACATCACCGCCCCCGAGGGTGTCGACGTGTGCATGGTCGCCCCCAAGGGCCCCGGTCACCTCGTGCGACGTGAGTACGTCGACGGCCGCGGCGTCCCCGTGCTCGTCGCCGTGGAGAAGGACGCCTCCGGCAACGCCTGGGAGCTCGCGCTCTCCTACGCCAAGGGCATCGGCGGCCTCCGTGCCGGCGGGATCAAGACCACCTTCACCGAGGAGACCGAGACCGACCTCTTCGGCGAGCAGGCCGTGCTCTGCGGCGGCGCCTCGCAGCTGGTGCAGTACGGCTTCGAGACCCTGATCGAGGCCGGCTACCAGCCCGAGGTCGCCTACTTCGAGTGCCTCCACGAGCTCAAGCTGATCGTCGACCTGATGTACGAGGGCGGCATCGCCAAGCAGCGCTGGTCGGTCTCCGACACCGCCGAGTACGGCGACTACGTCTCCGGCCCGCGGGTGATCGACCCGTCGGTGAAGGAGCACATGGTCGAGGTGCTCGAGGACATCAAGAACGGCAGCTTCGCCCAGCGCTTCATCGACGACCAGGACGCCGGCGCGCCGGAGTTCAAGGAGCTGCGCAAGAAGGGCGAAGAGCACCCGATCGAGGGCACCGGCCGCGAGCTGCGCAAGCTGATGTCGTGGGTGAAGAGCCACGACTCCGACTACGTCGAGGGCAACGCCGGTCGCTGACCGACCCGCACACCGCCCCACCAGCCGCCCGTCACGCCTCGCGTGGCGGGCGGTCCGCGTCTCGGAGGAGACCCAGATGAGCCACCGCTACACCCACGGCCACGCCGAGAGCGTGCTGCGCTCGCACAGCAACCGCACGGTCGCCAACTCCGCCGCCTACCTCGCCCCGCACCTCGCCGCCGGTCAGCGACGCTCGACCTCGGGTCCGGCCCGGGACGATCACGGTCGATCTCGCCGCCCGCGTCGCACCGGAGCGAGGTCGTCTCCGTCGAGATCGACCGACGCGGCGGCGGCACTGACCACGGCCGCCCTGGACGGGCCGAGGCGGCAACGCGCCGCTGCGTCGTCCGCCGGCGACGCGCACGCCCTCGGCCGTCGACGACGACTCCTTCAACATCGTCGCACGCCCACCGGTGCTCCACCACGCGCCGACGAGGGCGGTCCGGCGCTGCAGCGCGCGCTGAACGCGGCGTTGCCCGGGGGGAGTGCTCGACGCTCGCGACGCGGCGACCACGGCGCCTCACCTGGCACCCAGCCCGGCGCCGGGCTCACGATCCGAGTCGGAGGTGCCGCCTCCGACCCGTGCCGCGGCGGCCCAGGCCGACGGCGGCGAGCCGGACGTACGGGCCGCCGGCTGCCGTCCTGGGCGCACGAGGCCGGCGTCTCCGGCGCCCAGCCCGTCGATCCTCACCTGGTCCCGACGTGGACCTATGCCGACCAGGCGACCCCGTCGTGGGGGGGGGGCCTGTGGGCCGGACGGCGTGCTCGCCTCCGCGATGACCGACCAGCTGCTCGCAGAGGGGCTGGCGACCCGGGGCGAGCTCGAGGCGGTCTCGGCGGCCTGGCGGGCCTGGGCCGGGGTGGACCACGGCGTCTTCGTGGTGCCGCACGGGGAGCTGGTCGCGCGGGTGTGACCTGCGTCCTGCCTGGTGCCGACGGGTTGCCCGGACCCGGGCGGTGCGTGTAAGGTAACGTCTAAGTAAGGCAAGACTTACCTTTGTCCCAGTCAGGAGTCCGCAGTGCTCGGCAACTACCTCATCGGGCTCCGCGAGGGGCTCGAGGCCGCCCTGGTCGTCAGCATCCTGGTCGCCTACCTCGTCAAGTGCGACCGTCGCGCGCTGCTGCCGGGTATCTGGGCGGGCGTCGGCGTCGCCGTGCTGATCAGCCTCGCGTTCGGCGCGCTGCTGACCTACGGGCCCCGCGGGCTGAGCTTCGAGGCGCAGGAGCTGATCGGCGGCACGCTCTCGATCGTCGCCGTCGTCTTCGTGACCTGGATGATCTTCTGGATGGCGCGCGCCGCCCGGTCGTTGGGCGGTGAGCTGCGGGGCCGGATCGACGGCGCCGCGGAGGCCGGCCCGCTGGCGCTGATGGTGGTGGCCCTGTTGGCGGTCGGGCGTGAGGGCCTGGAGACCGCGCTGTTCCTCTGGGCGGCCACGCAGAGCGTCACCACCGGTGGCGCCAGCGTCTCAGCCTGGCAGCCGCTGACCGGGGCCGCCCTCGGGCTGGCGACCGCCGTCCTGCTCGGCTGGCTGATCTACCGCGGCGCCCTGCGGATCAACCTGTCGAAGTTCTTCACCTGGACCGGTGGGTTCCTGATCCTGATCGCCGGTGGGGTGCTCTCCTACGGCGTGCACGACCTCCAGGAGGCCGGTGTGCTGCCGGGGTTGAACACCGTGCTCTTCGACGTCTCGGCCACCGTGGACCCGAACAGCTGGTACGCCGCCCTGCTCAAGGGCGTCTTCAACTTCTCGCCCGTCACCTCGGTGCTCGAGGGCGTGGTCTGGGTGCTGTACGTCGTCCCCGTCATGACGCTCTTCCTGCTCCGCGCCCGGCAACGCTCCACGGCGGCCGCGCCTGCCCCGGCCGACCGGCCCGCCGCCCGGACGTCCTCCTGACCGACACCCCTCAAGGGAGCCGCAGCATGCACCGCGTCCTGACCGTCCTCGCGACGGCCGCTCTCGGCCTGTCCGTGACCGCCTGCACCGACAACTCCGCCCCCACGTCCCCCCAGTCCGGGCGCACCGTCCTGGTGGACTCCGGCGACACCGAGTGCTCGCTCACCAAGAGCGAGGCACCCTCCGGCACCGTCACCTTCACGGTGCGCAACTCCGGCAGCCAGGTCACCGAGTTCTACGTCTACGGCGAGGACGGCGCGACCATCGTCGGCGAGGTCGAGAACATCGGGCCCGGGATCACCCGGGACCTGGTCGTCGCCGTCGAGCCTGGGGCCTACACCACCGCCTGCAAGCCGGGGATGAGCGGCAAGGGACAGCGATCGACCTTCACGGTGAGCGATTCCGGCGCCGAGGTCGACTCCTCGGCCGCGGACACCGCCGCCGTCGGTGCTGCCGAGCAGGCCTACGGCGAGTATGTGCGCGAGCAGACCGACCGGCTGCTCACCAAGACCCAGCAGTTCGCCGACCGGTACACCTCCGGTCAGGACGACGCGGCCCGGGCGCTCTACCCGCTGGCGCGCGTGCACTGGGAGCGGATCGAGACGGTCGCGGAGTCCTTCGGCGACCTCGACCCGCGGATGGACGCGCGCGAGGCCGACCTCGAGCCCGACCAGGAGTGGACCGGTTGGCACCGGATGGAGAAGGACCTCTGGCCGGCGCGTGCCGAGGACTACACGACCCTGGCCGACGCCGACCGTCGTCTGCTCGCCGAGATGCTCGTCGCGGACACCGAGACGCTCCAGGAGCGGGTGCAGGGGATGGAGTTCTCCTTCCTCGACATCGCGAACGGTTCACGGGCCCTCCTCGACGAGGTGGCCACCGGCAAGGTGACCGGCGAGGAGGAGTACTGGTCGCGCACCGACCTCTACGACTTCCAGGCCAACGTCGACGGCGCCCACGAGGCCTTCGAGATGGTCGAGCCCGTGGTGGCCCGCAACGACGCCGCGCTCGAGGAGCAGGTCGACGACCGGTTCGCCGAGCTGCAGGAGCTGCTCGACGCCCAGCGCACCGACGACGGCGGGTTCGTCTCCTACGACGACCTGACCGACGCCGAGGTCCGCGCCCTCTCCGACGCGGTCAACGCCCTGAGCGAGCCGCTGTCGCGGCTGCCCGGGACGGTGGCGTGACGGGGCTGGGGCGCCGGGGGTTCCTCGGGGCGGGTCTCGGGGTCGCCGGCGCCGCGGGCGTGGGGGCGCTCGGTGGGTATGCCGCCGCCGACGCCGCCACCGACGCTGGGAGGGCCGCCGGGTCCGGCCAGCCGTCGTACCGGCTGTGGGGGCGGCACCAGCCCGGCATCATCACCGCCGCCCAGGACCGGCTGCACTTCGCCGCCTTCGACGTGACGACCACGTCGAAGCAGGATCTGGTCGCGCTGATGGCGGCCTGGACGATCGCGGCCGACCGGATGATGCAGGGGCTCCCGGCCGGCAACGGCGCGGCCGGCGACTACGACCTCCCGCCCGACGACACCGGCGAGGCGGTGGGCCTGCCGCCGGCCGGCCTGACCCTCACCTTCGGTGTCGGGCGCTCGCTCTTCGACGACCGGTTCGGGCTGGCCGACCGGGTGCCGGCCGGGCTGGAGCCGCTGCCGCACTTCCCGGGAGACAACCTCGACCTGGCCGTCAGCGACGGCGACCTCTGCGTGCAGGCCTGCGCCGACGACCCGCAGGTGGCGGTGCACGCGATCCGCAACCTCGCCCGCATCGGCTTCGGCACGGTGGCCATGCGGTGGTCGCAGCTCGGCTTCGGCCGCACCTCGACCACCACCGCGGCGCAGTCGACGCCGCGCAACCTGTTCGGCTTCAAGGACGGCACGATGAACGTGCGCGCCGAGCAGGAGAAGGCGCTGCGCCGCCACGTCTGGGCCGGTCCCGACGACCAGGCGTGGATGCAGGGCGGCTCCTACCTGGTGGCCCGTCGGATCGCGATGACGATCGAGACCTGGGACCGCCAGTCGCTCGCCGAGCAGGAGAAGGTCGTCGGCCGCACCAAGCGCGAGGGTGCGCCCCTGTCCGGGGGCGTCGAGGAGACTCAGCCCGACGTCTCCGTCACCGGCTCGGACGGCGAGCCGCTGGTCGACCCGCACTCTCACGTCGCGATCGCCCACCCGGACGCGAACGACGGGGCCCGGATGCTGCGCCGCGGCTACAACTTCGTCGACGGCACCACCCGCACCGGGGGCATGGACGCGGGGCTGTTCTTCCTCGCCTTCGTGACCGACCCCCGCACGCACTACACGCCGATCCAGCTCAGGATGTCGAGCTCGGACCTGATGCAGGAGTACGTCCAGCACACCGGCTCGGGCCTCTTCGCCGTCCCCCCCGGCGCCCGCCGCCCTGGCGACTTTGTCGGCCAGTCCCTCCTCCTCACCTGACCCCGCCGAGAGGGCACCAACTTCGCGCCGAGAGGTCACCAACTTCGCGCCGAGAGGGCACCAACTTCGCGCCGAGAGGGCACCAACTTCGCGCCGAGAGGGCACCAACTTCGCGCCGAGAGGGCACTCGCGTCCCGCAGCCGAGACGAGGCGGGTCCCACTGCCCCTTCGCGGCGAACTGTCTGCCCTCTCGCGGGGAAGGGAGTGCCCTCTCGGCGGACGATCAGCTGGTGCGGAGCTGCTTCTCGAGGGGGGTGGGGAAGGACGGCGTCACCGGGTCGCCGTCCAGGAGGTGCTGCAGGCGCTCTGCCTCCCGACGTACGGCGTGCTCGGCGTCGGCGCCGCGGTCGACCAGCAGGCGGGTCAGCACCGTGCCGTCTGGGCGCACGCCCCACCCGCCGACGACCTCGCCGTCCCACCAGACCGTCGGGCCGACGTTGCCGAAGCGGTCGTACAGCGGAGCCGGGTCCTCCGGCAGGAACCACTCCCGCTGCTTCCAACCCATCGGCGTCGGGTCCAGGGCCGGCAGCAGCGCGGCGGTCGGCTCGGAGGGCGCGACGGGGTCGACGTCGTCGGCGAGCACGAGCCCGCCCGGTGTCTCGACGGTGTCGACGCCGGCCAGTGCGGTGCGGGTGGGGCCGGCGGCCCAGCCCGTCCACCAGGTCACGTCCCTCTCGGTCACGGGGCCGAAGCGCGCGACGTAGGCCGCGACCAGCTTCACCCGCGCCTCGGCCGGCTCGAGCGGGTCGATGCCGCCGGGCCAGCGACGGCTGCCGACTTCCCAGACGTGCTGTCGCGAGGTCCAGCCCCCGCGGGGGCGACCCCGTACGAGGTGGCCCTGGGCGCCCATCAGCGTCAGCACCGGCGAGGTGATGGTGCGGCGTACGTCGTACGCCTTGTCGGTCGTCGGCAGGATCGCGGTGCGCAGTGCCGGCACGGCCTCGCCCAGCACCGAACCCGCCACGGGGCCCAGGTCCTCGGCGGCGCGGCGGACCTCGGCGACGAGGGCGTCCAGCCACGCGGCGAGCTCGGCCGGGTCGCCGGGCAGCTCGGGGTCGGTGGGCAGGGACGAGAGCTGGCTCAGCAGCGTGCGGCGCAGCCTCGCGGCGACCTCGAGGGAGGCCCCGTGGTGCACCGCCGGCAGCAGGTCGTGACCGACGACGAACAGCGTGCGACGCATCGCCATCAGCCGCACCAGCGAGCCGCCGTCGTACAACGCGGCAGCCACGTCGTCCCGGGTCAGGTCGGGGCACCGCGCGAGCACCGAGAGGTAGACCGTGGCCGGGTCGGTGGCGTGCAGGGCGAGGACCGCGTCGGCTGCCTGGTCCGCCCCGGTACCGGAGCGGTCCAGCCGGTGCCGGGTCACCAGACGGGCTCGCCGGTCCGCGTCGCTGCCGAGGGGCGTCGGGGCCATGGCCCTTTCTACCTGCCCACCCGCCCCGTGGTCACGGGTGGGAGCGGCGTCCTAGGGTCGTGGCGTGAGCGAATCGCCGTACGTCGTCCTGCTTCCCTCCGACTCCGCCGCCGCGGACCTGCGCACCCACGGGGGTGACCTGAACGACTGGCAGCTCGTGGTCTGGGATGGCGAGGGCGACCCCCCCGAGCGGGCGCAGGACGCGGTCGTGCTGCTCGGCCCCTACCTGGGCGGCCCGTGGTCGGCCTCGTCGGTCGAGTCCCTGCCGCGGCTCGCCGTGCTGCAGGTGCTGTCGGCCGGGTACGACGGGTGGCTCGACGTGCTGCCCGAGGGCGTGACGCTGTGCAACGGGCGCGGCGTGCACGGCCGGGCGACCGCCGAGCTGGCCGTGCTCGGGGTGCTGGCCTGGCGCCGCGAGCTGCTCCGCTTCTGGGAGCAGCAGGCGATGGAGCGCTGGGTCGACGAAGGCAAGCGCACCGGCGACCTCGACCAGATGACGGTGACCGTGCTCGGGGCCGGCGACATCGCCGAGCACGTGCGCGACGCCCTGACCGTCTTCGGTGCCGAGGTCACCCTGGTCGGTCGCACGCGGCGCCACGGCGTCGCCACCCTGGCCGACCTCGACGACCTGCTGCCGGTCAGCGAGGCCGTGGTCGTCGCGCTGCCGCTCACCGAGGACACCCAGGGACTGCTCGGGGCCGAGAACCTCGCCAAGCTGCCGGACGGAGCGGTCGTGGTCAACGTCGGCCGCGGACCCGTCGTCGACACCGAGGCGCTGCGCGCCGAGCTCGAGACGGAGCGTCTGCACGCCTTCCTCGACGTCACCGACCCCGAGCCGTTGCCCGACGGACACCCGCTCTGGGACTCGCCCAACCTGACCATCACCCCGCACATCGCCGGCGGCACCCACGGGTGGCAGCGGCGCGGCTTCGGCCTGCTCGGCGACCAGCTGCGGCGCCACGCGGCGGGTGAGGACCTCGTCAACGTCGTGCGGCGCTGACCTCGGTTGACGATCTGGTCGTCCTGAGCGGCGTACGACGACCAATCCGTCACCCGATCTCGTCGAGCCCTGCCGTGGCACCTGCCCCGGACCGCGGCACCGACCACCGGACGCACACGAAGTCGCGGTTGCGGGCGACGTCCTCGAGCCGCAGGTCGAGATCGCGGGGGAGGAGCGGCGCACCGCCTCCCACCAGGGCGCTGGGCGCGAACTGCACCCAGACCTCGTCGAGCAGACCGGCGTCGGCGACCTGACCGGCCAGGGCGCCGCCGCCCATCACCCACACGTCCCGGCCACCGGCAGCCTCGACCGCGGCCGCGTGCGCGGGAGCGACCGGACCGCGGGTGACCGCGACCTGCGAGCGCTCACCACCGGGCCGCAGGGTGCGGCTGCTCAGCACCCACGTCGGCGGCGCGAAGGGCCAGCGACCCTCCCGGTCGTGCACCCAGTCGTACGTCGTCGACCCGACGAGGATCGCCCCCACCCGAGGGAAGAACACGTCGTAGCCCATCGGCCCGGAGCCGTCCACGTCGTGCTGGAAGAGCCAGTCCAGGCCGTTGTCGGCGTCTGCGATGAAGCCATTGAGAGAGCTGGCCGTGTAGTAGATCGTGGTCATGGCGGGGCGAGCTCAGGGCTTCGGCAGGGTGCTCTTGCCTCCGTGAAGGGCGGTGAGGATGCCGATCAGCTGCTTGTCGTGGGCCGCGCTCCGGCGGAACGACGTGAGCGGCAGCACCGAGGGGAAGCGCTCGCGGGCGATCGCCTTGGCGTAGGTGAACTCCTTGAGGCCGTCGGCGCCGTGGATCCGGCCGAAGCCGGAGTCGCCCACGCCGCCGAAGGGCAGCGCCGGCATCGCCGCGAACGCGATCACGCTGTTCACCGCGGTCATGCCGGAGCGGATCTTCGAGGCGAGCTCCATGCCGCGCTTCTTGGAGAACACCGTCGACGCCAGGCCGTACCGGGTGTCGTTGGCGAGCCCGACGGCCTCGTCCATGTCGCGCACCTTGGTGACGGTGATCGTCGGGCCGAAGGTCTCCTCCTGGATGGCGAGGGAGTCCTCGGGCACGTCGACCAGCACCGTGGGCTGCACGTAGCGCTCGCCGACCGACTCGGCTCCGCCGAGCAGCGCCCGACCGCCCTTGTCGAGCGCGTCCTGGATGTGGCTGCGGATCACGTCGAGCTGCGAGGGCATCGTGATCGGTCCCAGCTTGGCGTCGGCCGCGTCGGAGGCCTCGAGCTGACCGGCCTTCTCGAGCAGCGTGGCGACGAAGGCGTCGTACACGCGTTCGTGCACGTAGGCGCGCTCGACCCCGATGCAGGTCTGCCCGGCGTTGCCGGCTGCGCCCCAGATCGCCGCGTCGGCGGCGGCGTCGATGTTGGCGTCCTCGTCGACCAGGAACGGGTCCTTGCCGCCGGCCTCGATGATGACCGGGGTGAGGTTCTCGGCACAGGCGGCCATCACCTTCTTGCCGGTCGCCGTCGACCCGGTGAAGGCGAGCTTGTCGATGTCGGGGGAGGCACACAGTGCGGCACCGGTCTCACCGAGCCCGGTGACGACCTGGAAGACCGGCTCGCCGACGACCTGCTGGAAGGTCTGCGCCAGCCAGGTGCCGACCCCTGGGGTGTACTCGGACGGCTTGAAGACGACGGCGTTGCCGGCGGCCAGGGCGTAGACGATCGAGCCCATCGGCGTGAAGACGGGGTAGTTCCACGGACCGATGACGCCGACGACGCCGAGCGGCTTGTACTCGACGGTGGCGGCGTAGTTGGCCGTCACCAGACCGGGCGCCTTGCTGCGGCGCTTCAAGGTCTTCTCGGCGTGGGTCGCGGCCCAGTTCAGGTGGTCGATGGCCAGGGCGGCCTCGAGGGTGGCGTCGGAGTGCGGCTTGCCGGTCTCGCGGGCCACGACGTCGGCGAGCTGCGCGACCCGGCGCACGATGACGCTCTTCCAGGTGAGGAGGTACTCCTTGCGCTCGTCGAAGCTCAGGCCGGACCACCAGGCGGCGGCCGTGCGTGCCCGCTCCACCGAGGCGTTGACGTCGTCGGCGGACTGCACCGGGTAGACGCCGGCGACGTCACCGGTGCGGGGGTCCAGCGAGTCGAAGGTCTCGGTGTTGTCGGTGCCCGGGTCGAGGTTGAGGCCGACCGGCCCGGCCTCGATCGGCGTGACGGTGGGGGGCATTGCGGTGTCGGTCATGCGTTCCTCCGGTCGGTGCGGATCATGTCGGCGGCCTTCTCGCCGATCATGATCGTGGGGGCGTTGGTGTTGCCGCGGGGGACCTCGGGCATCACCGAGGCGTCGACGACGCGCAGGCCCTCGATGCCACGGACCCGCAGCGAGGAGTCGACGACGGCATCCTCGCCGGCGCCCATCGCGCAGGTGGCGACGGGGTGGTAGAGCGTCTGCGTGTGCCGGCGCACGTGCGCCACGAGCTCGTCGTCGGTGGGGCTGTCGGACAGCTCCCAGGGGGTGCTCAGGTAGGCGCTGACCGGACCCTGATGGCAGATGTCGATGACTGCACGACAGCCGGCCACCATCGCGTCGAGGTCGGTCTGGTCGTCGTAGTAGCCGGCGTCGATGGCCGGCTGCCACGCCGGGTTGTCCGAGCGCAGCCGCAGCGAACCCCTGCTCCTGACCGACACCAGCGTCGGTGCCGCGGTGAACATCCGAGACGTTGGCTCGGCCAGGCCGTTGTCGTAGAAGCCGGCCGGTGCGACGTGCACCTGCATGTCGGGCGCCGGGAGGTCCTCGCGCGTCTGGAAGAACATGCCGCCCTCGCCGATGTTCGACGACAGCGGTCCGCTGCCGCGCAGCTTCCACTTCAGCAGGTTGCCGATCGTGGAGAACTGGGCGAGGTCGCTGGTGTCCCGCGTGTGCCAGAGCAGGGGTACGGCGGGGTGGTCCTGCAGGTTGCCGCCGACGCCGCTCAGGTCGACCTTGGTGTCGATGCCGTGCTCGCCGAGGTGGGTCTTCGGGCCGATCCCCGAGAGCATCAGCAGCTGGGGGCTGTTGATGGCACCGCCGCACAGCAGCACCTCGTGGCGCGCGTTCACCGTGTGCTCGCGGGCGCCCTGGCGGAAGGTGACGCCGGTGGCGCGCTCTCCCTCGACCTCGATCTTCGTCGCGAAGGCGTGGACCTCGACGGTGAGGTTGTCCCGGCCGCGGGTGGGGTCGAGGTAGCCGCGTGCGGTCGACCAGCGCTTCCCGTCGTGCGTGGTGGTCTGGTAGAGACCGGCGCCCTCCTGCTCGGCGCCGTTGAAGTCGTCGTTGGGCTTGTGGCCGGCGGACACCGCGCTGTCGACGAAGGCGTGCGTCAGGTCGTGGGTGTAGCTGCGGTCCTCGACGAACTGCGGGCCCGACTGACCGTGGAACGGCGCCCCGAGGCGCTGGTTGCGCTCGGCCTTGCGGAAGTAGGGGAGCACGTCCTCGTGCGCCCAGCCGGCGGCGCCGTACTGGTCGCGCCAGGTGTCGTAGTCGTGGTGGTTGCCGCGGATGTAGATCATCGCGTTCATCGAGGAGCAGCCGCCGAGCGCCTTCATCCGCGGCCAGTAGGCGCGCCGGCCCTCGAGCTGCTTCTGCTCGGTCGTCTCGTAGTTCCAGTCCCACTTGGTCTTGAAGAGCTGGGGGAACGCCGCCGGGATGTCGATCGCGTCGTCCTCCGCCTCGCCCCCAGCCTCGAGCAGCAGCACCGAGGTGCCCGGGTCCTCGCTCAGTCGGGCGGCGAGCACGGCACCGGCGCTGCCGGCACCCACGATCACGTAGTCGTAGGTCTGGTCGGGCACGAGGCCTCCTGCATGGACGGGTGACGGACGTCACCCAACCTACTCGGCGCCACGAACCCCGCACCAGGCCCGCCCACGCCTCCCGGCACGAGCCCCGGGGCGCACCTGCTCAGGCCACCAGGGGCCGGGCCGGTGCGGCGACCCGCCGCGGGGTCCCGGCACGACCCACCGCGCCCGCAGGTGCGCGGGCAGGGCTCCCACCAGGGGCGGGACGGGTGGGCAGGCCCTGCGCGGCGAAGCGCCGGGCCGGCGCCTCGTGCAGGTCGGGCAGGCCGCCGGGAGGCAGCCGAGCCCGTGGAGGAACGCCGGCAGCCGGGCCAGCGTTGCGTCGTACGCCGCCACCCCCGGGAGGGCCGTCGTCAGGGCGATGACGTCCTCGGGTGGCAGCCCCGAGGTCCCCGCTGACCGGGGACCAGGTCGCGCAGCGCAGCGCCTCGGCGAGGACGACGTACGCCGGGGAGGGGGTCGGACCTGACGGACGACCACCTCGGGGCAGGATGGGAACCATGACGACGTCGTGCGACGGCAGGCCCCGTGGCCTTGACCGGGTGCGCGGACGCGACCTGCCCGCGCGGTGGACGCAGCTGCTGCTCGGGCTCGCCCTGTACGGGTTCTCGCTCGCGCTGATGGTGCGCAGCGGGCTCGGCCTGGCCCCGTGGGACGTGCTGCACTCGGGCATCGCGGCGCGCCTGCCGTTGACGATCGGGCAGGTGATCGTCCTGGTCAGCCTGCTGCTGCTCGTGCTCTGGATCCCGCTGCGCGAGCGCCCGGGTCTCGGCACGGTGGCCAACGCGCTGCTCGTCGGTCTGGCCGCCGACGCGACCCTCGCGGTGCTGGAGCAGCCGGCGTCGGTCACGCTCCGGGTCACGCTGCTGCTGGTCGGCGTGCTGCTCAACGGGGTGGCCACGGGGCTCTACATCGGGGCCGGCTTCGGCCGGGGCCCGCGCGACGGCCTGATGACCGGCCTGGTGAGGGTGACCGGTCGCAGCATCCGGCTCGTGCGCACCGCGATCGAGGTGGTCGTGGTGCTCGTGGGGGTCGCCCTCGGCGGCGCGCTGGGCGTGGGCACCCTGGTGTACGCCGTGGCCATCGGCCCGCTCGCCCAGGTCTTCATCCCGGTGTTCGACCGACGCGCCCGACGAGTGCGCAGGACTGCTCGGGGGGCCCGCCGAGACGCTCTCTGAGGACGTGCTCGTCGGGCGCCGGCGCTGAGCGTCGCGCCGGGGCCGCCGCCCGTCCGACATCCTTTCGTGACGCGAGGTGACTAAGGTGCCAGGCAGTGCTGCCCTGATCTGGGGCCAGTTCCGTCCCGAGAAAGGCACCGAGTGGAATTCCTGTCAGGCCTTCTGGACTACCTGTCGTCCAACGCGAGCCTCGCGATCGAGGCCACCCTTGCGCACCTGAAGCTCGTGGTCATCGTGGTCGTGGCAGCCACCGTGATCGCGGTCACCACCGCCGTGCTCGTGCACCGCTCGATGGCCATGCGCACGATCGCCGTCTCGATCGCCAGCATCTTCCTGACCATCCCGTCGCTGGCCCTGTTCGCCGTGTTCATCGCCCCCTTCGGCATCGGCAACCGCCCCGCGATCGTGGCGATGACGATGTACGCGATCCTCCCCATCCTCCGCAACACGATCACCGGGCTCACCGGCGTGAGCCCGGCGGTGGTCGAGTCGGCGAAAGGCATGGGCATGAGCTCGGCTCAGCAGCTGATCCGGATCCGGCTCCCGCTGGCCTACCCGCTGATCATGGCCGGCATCCGCGTCTCGACCCTGCTGACCGTGGGTATCGCGGCGATCGCCGTGCTCGTCGGCGGTGACGGTCTCGGCTACTTCATCCAGCTGGGCATCACCCAGCAGGGCTTCCCCTTCGCCGACTACGCCATCGTCACCGGCGTCGTCCTCACCATCCTGCTCGGCCTCGCCCTCGATTTCTTCCTGGCCGTCGTCCAACGCTTCACCACCGCCCGCGGCCTGCGCGTCTGACTCCCAAGGAGCCCTTTCCATGACTGACATCCCCCAGAGCGAGATCGGCAAGATCGATTCCTCCGAGCCGGCCAAGATCCACCTCGACAAGGTCGGCAAGACCTATCCCGGCACCAAGGTGCCGGCGGTCGAGGAGCTCACCCTCGACATCCCGAAGGGCGAGATCCTCGTGCTGGTCGGCCCGTCCGGCTGCGGCAAGAGCACCACGCTGCGGCTGATCAACCGGATGATCGAGCCCTCCAGCGGTCGCATCCTGCTCGACGGCGAGGACGTCACCAAGGGCAACCCCGACAAGCTGCGCCGTCGGATCGGCTACGTCATCCAGCAGATCGGTCTCTTCCCGCACCAGACCATCGCGCAGAACATCGGCACGGTGCCCAAGATGCTGGGCTGGGACAGCGAGAAGACCAAGAAGCGCACGCACGAGCTGCTCTCGACCGTCGGCCTGGACCCCGAGGTCTACAGCGACCGCTACCCCAAGGAGCTCTCCGGCGGGCAGGCCCAGCGCGTCGGCGTCGCCCGAGCGCTCGGCGCGGACCCCGACATCATGCTGATGGACGAGCCGTTCGGCGCGATCGACCCGATCACGCGCGATCGTCTGCAGAACGAGTTCCTCCGCCTGCAGGAGGAGCTCCACAAGACGATCGTCTTCGTCACCCACGACATCGACGAGGCGATCAAGATGGGCGACCGCATCGCGATCCTCGGCGATCGCAGCGTGATCCGCCAGGTCGACACCCCCGAGCGGATCCTGGCCTACCCGGTCGACGACTTCGTGCGCGACTTCATCGGCGAGGGCCACACGATCAAGGGCCTGAGCTTCCAGACCGTCGACGCGCTGAAGCCCTCGGACTACCCGACGATGAAGACCACCGACTCCGCCGACGTCGGCCACAAGAAGCTCGAGGGCACGCGTCACGAGTGGCTGGTGCTGACCGACGCCGACGGACGGCCCGAGCGCTGGCTTCACTACCAGGAGCTGGATGCCGGGTCCTACGCCGAGAAGGGCGAGCCCATCGCGGGCACGCTGCACCACGGCGACACCCTGATGCAGGCCCTCGAGCAGATGGTGGAGAGCGCCGCAGGCACCACCGTCGTCGTCGACGACGACGGGCGCTTCGTCGGTGTGGTGAACATGTCCCACCTCACCAAGGCCGTACGCCGCGCGCAGGTCGAGGCGCGACGGCACTACGAGGAGCTGGAGGCGAACGCATGAGTGTCGTCGGAGCGGAGCAGGAGCGTCTCCCGAACCGGCCGAAGGGTGACGAGGAGCGCGAGGTCGAGCGGCAGGAAGACCAGGAGACCGCGCAGACGGGCGGCACCTCGCGGACGACCGCGGAGAAGCTCGAGATCGGCGGCCTCTGTCCTGGCGCCGGTGCTCATCGGGTTGCTGGCGCTGGTGCTGTACTTCTACTACCAGAGCCTGGACCTCCAGAACGCCACCCGGCAGCTGCGCTCCCCGCTGGACTGGGACACCAAGCTGGTGCCGCAGATCAAGCAGCACCTGCTGATCGCCTTCGCCTCGACCCTCCTGGTCATCGCCATCGCCGTGCCTCTCGGCATCGTCCTCACCCGGCCGGCGTTCCGCAAGATCAGCTCGAGCGTGCTCACCGTCGCCAACATCGGGCAGGGCATGCCGGCGTACGGCCTGCTGGCGGTCGGCCTGGTGATCAACGGTCTGGGCGCGGTCACCGTGATCTACGCGCTGACCTTCTTCGCGCTGCTGCCGGTGCTGCGCAACACGATGATCGGCCTCGACGGCGTCGACAAGGCCACGATCGAGGCCGGGCGCGGCATGGGCATGACCCGCATGCAGGTGCTCCGCCGCATCGAGCTGCCGCTGTCGGTGCCGGTCATCACCGCCGGCGTCCGCACCGCGATGGTGCTCAACATCGGCATGGCGACCCTGGCCGTGCTGATCGGCGGCGGTGCCCTCGGCATCACCGTCTACTCCGGTATCAAGCTGCAGCAGACCCCCGTGTACCTCGTGGGCGCGATCCTGGTGGCCCTGGTGGCGCTGACGTTCGACTGGATCGGCGCGCTGCTGGAGCGCTTCCTGAAGCCGCGAGGCCTGTAGGGCTGGCACGCACGCACGCACGACGCCGCCGCACCCGCGCAGGGTGCGGCGGCGTCGTGTCGTGGGGGAGGGCCCGCTGGCGACGGCGCGCGTGGACGTGCGTGTGTGTGGCCGTCGGGTCGCGGGCTCCGAGCCTGCCCGCGGCATCGCGACCAGCCGCCGCACCCACCGTAGGAACGACGGAGCCGCCGGACCCGACTCGGGTCCGGCGGCTCCGTGGTGCCGTCGTGCTGTGGTGCTGGTGGTCAGGTGCTCAGGAGAGCACCCCGATCTCCTTGAGGTAGTCCTCGGCGACGGTGGCGGCCGGCTGGCCCTCGACGTCGACCTTCGCGTTCAGCGCGGCCATCTTCGCCTCGTCGAGCGGCTCGAGGATCTGCGTCGTGATGTCGTCGTAGACCTTGGCGTGCGCCTGGTAGGCCTTGTTCTGCCACGTGTAGGACACGTTGTAGAGGATGAAGACGCCCGGGTCCTTGACCAGGGACAGGTTCAGCGCCTGGATCCGACCATCGGTGGTGAACACCTCGCCGAAGTCACAGGCACCCTGCGAGGTCTGGGTGTAGATCAGACCCGTGTCGAGGATCTTGATCTGGCTCTGCGGCACCTCGTAGCCGGTGGCATCCTCGAACAGCACCAGGCCGTCGGGGCGGTCGGGGAACTCGGTCTCCATGCAGACCGTCGAGCTCGGGTTGGCCTCGAGGTAGTCGGCCATGCCCTGCAGGTCGAACTCGCCGCCCTCCTGCTTGGCGAGGTCGCCGTTCGCGGCGAAGCCGTAGGTGTCGTTGAAGGGGGAGCGCCCGACCCACGCGATGTCGTTCTTCTGGAGGTCCTCCTTCGACGTCACGTCGAAGAGCTCCTGCGGGTCCTTGCTGGGGTCCTCGTTGCCGAGGTGCACGGTCCAGCCGGTGCCGTTGTACTCGGGGTAGACGGTGATGTCGCCGGAGAGGAGCGCCTCGCGGTTGACCGAGGTGCCGCCGAGGTTGGTCTGGTTGGTGACGTCCGCGCCGGCGTTGCCGAGGGCCTGGACGTACATCTCGCCGAGGAGGATGTTCTCGGTGAAGTCCTTCGAGCCGACGGTCAGGGAGACGCCGTCGAGCTCGCTGCCGCCGCCACCGCCGCCCGACGACCCGGAGCCGCCGCTGTCGCTGCCGCAACCCGAGACGGCCAGGGCAAGGCTTGCCGCAAGACTGGTGAAGACGAGTTTCTTACCTGTGCGCATGTGTGAAGTCCTTCGCTCTGGAACATGACAGGCCCGGGACTGGGTGACGGGCTCACGGGGAGCCCTGCCGAGCGCGACGCCGAGACGTCCCGCAGCCCGAGGGCCCTGTGAGAATACGGCGGTAGTGTGACGGCCCTGCGTCGCCGAGGGCTCTGTCGAGACAACGATTAGGTCTCGGTCGTTGCTCTCGGAGCGTGAATACGTCATCGGGGCGATGCGGTCCGGGGAATGCCCGGCCGAGGTGCCGTGCCGGGCGGACCCTGCGTGCCCGGCGCGGTCCGACGGGCCGTCACGAGCTGGGCCAGGCCCTCGACCCGGCGGTGCACGGTGACCGCCCCGAGCTCGCGCAGCAGGCCGACGACCTCGTCGTGCCCGAATACCCGGATGCCGGACGCCCACCCCGCGGCACGGGAGGCGGCGGCCAGGGGCGCGGGGGAGGGCGGGTGCGTGGTCACCACCGCGAGCACGCCGCCGGGCCGCAGCACCCGCAGCTGCTCGGCCAGCGCCGCCCGCGGGTCGTCGACGAGGTACAGCGCCCCGAAGCACGAGACCGCGTCCACCGAGCCGTCGGCCAGCGGCACCCGGGTCGCGTCGGCGCGGAGGTAGGCCGAGCCGGGACCGCTGTGCTCGCGCACCGCCCTGGTCAGCATCGGGGTGGAGGCGTCGAGGCCGATCGCGAGGCCGGTCACGCCGACGACCTCGCCGAAGGGGCCGGTGAAGTTGCCGGGTCCGCACCCCACGTCGAGCACGGTCGAGCCCGCGTGCAGGCGCAGCAGTCGTACGGCGCGCGCCCGGTCGGCGCTCGGGCCGGGGGCCCGGCCGATGCCGGCGAGACGGTACCCGAGCGGGCGGATCGTCTGATAGACCTCGGCGTACGCGCCGGAGCGCATCAGCCGCTGGCCTCGGGTGCTGACCGCGGGGGCGGTGCCGGCGTCCAGCCAGCCCTGCCGGCGTACGGGCGGCCCGGCGCAGCGGTCGGGGTCGACCAGCAGCTCGAGCCGGGCGAGCGGGTCGCTCATCGGCGAGCGGCCAGCACCACGGCCGCGTCGTCGGTGACCATGACCTCGGCCGCGGTGAAGCGGGGGTCGCTGAGCCAGGCCTGGCGCAATCCGTCGACGCGGCCCGCCACCAGCGGCGGCCAGGTGGTGGATGGCACGAAGTCGTCGAGCACCACGAGGCCGCCCGGGTCCATCAGGTCGGCGACGGCGTCCGGCGAGGAGGCGTGCTCGTCCCTGCTGTCCAGGAACAGCAGGGAGAACGGACCCCGGCCACGCAGCGTCGACCAGTCGGCGGCGAGCACCTCGACCTGCTTGTCGTCGCGGAACACCTCGCTCGCGGTGCCGGCCAGCTGCGCGTCGAGCTCGGCGGTGAGCAGTGTCGCCTCTGGTCGCAGGCCGGAGCGGATCCAGGCTGCGCCCACCCCGGTGCCGGTGCCGAACTCGGCGAGCACGCCGCCGCGGGAGGCCGCAAGGCCGGCGAGGAGCCGCCCCGTCTCGTTGCGGCAGAAGGACACGTAGCCGCTCCGACGGGACAGGTCGAACGCACGTTGCACGACCTCGGGCAGGTCCAGGGGGGCGCTCACGCCGCGAGTCTAGGAGCGCACCTGGGTGCGGACGGGGGTGTCACGGCTGATCTCGCCATGCGGGACGTCCGGCGCTGCGGCCGCCGCGTCGCGCGGCTCGGCGTACGTTGGTCACACCATGTGGCACACCTTCGTACTTATCGACTGCCGCAGCGAGGCCTCTCAGCAAGGCCACCTCGCTGCGGTGTAGTCGTCGTACGACCGGCCTTGCGCGAACTCTTCCGTCGCGAGGCCTCAGGCGCCACCGCTCCACGACGCATCCCGGTCGTCGACGTCGATCCGTGTGATCCACGGCTGACGTTCGCGACGGGCCGGCGGACGGGTTCGTGCTTCTCCTCGCACACCCTTCCCTCGCGGCCCGCCGCACGTCCGCACACCAGGAGCACGCCATGTTCGACAACGACCCCGACTGGGGACCCAGCCGTCACGACCCCGAGTCCCGATGGAGCGTCCAGGCGCTCGACCAGGCTCGCGAGCTCGATCGCCTGGACGGAGAGCCGCCCGAGGACAACTGAGGGCCGATCACTAGGCTCCCGCGCATGTCCGCCAGCACCCAGCTCCGCCCCGACCGCAGCACCCTCCGCCTGGCCGTCGTCCCCGGTGACGGGATCGGCGGCGAGGTCACAGCGGAGGCGCTCAAGGTGCTCGAGCAGGCGGTGCCCACCGGCACCTTGCTCGAGCCCACGGAGTACGACCTCGGGGCCGAGCGCTACCTGCGCACCGGCGAGGTGCTGCCCGACAGCGTGCTCGAGGAGATCCGCGGGCACGACGCGATCCTGCTCGGCGCGGTCGGGGGCAAGCCCGGTGACCCGAACCTGCCCCCCGGCATCCTCGAGCGCGGGCTGCTGCTGCGGCTGCGCTTCGAGCTCGACCACTACGTGAACCTGCGCCCGTCCAGGATCTTCCCGGGAGCGTCGTCCCCGCTGGCCGATCCCGGCGAGGTCGACTTCGTGGTGGTGCGCGAGGGCACCGAGGGTCCGTACGTCGGCAATGGCGGCGCCCTGCGCGTCGGCACGCCGGCCGAGATCGCCACCGAGGTCTCCATCAACACGGCGTACGGCGTGGAGCGCGTCGTGCGCGACGCCTTCCGTCGAGCCACCAAGCGGCGCGGGCACCTCACCCTGGTCCACAAGACCAACGTGCTCGTGCACGCCGGGGCCGTCTGGTCGCGGCTCGTGCGCGAGGTCGGCGAGGAGTTCCCCGAGGTCACCGTCGACTACCTGCACATCGACGCGGCCACCATCTTCATGGTCACCGACCCTGCCCGCTTCGACGTGATCGTCACCGACAACCTCTTCGGCGACATCATCACCGACCTCGCCGCCGCCGTCACCGGGGGCATCGGGCTCGCGGCGAGCGGCAACGTCAACCCCGACCGCACCGCCCCGAGCATGTTCGAGCCGGTGCACGGCTCGGCGCCCGACATCGCCGGCCAGCAGAAGGCCGACCCCACGGCGGCGATCCTGTCGACGTCCTTGCTGCTCGAGCACCTCGGCCACGACGACGCGGCGCGCCGCGTCGAGCAGGCCGTCGTGGCCGAGCTGGCCGAGCGCGCCCCCGGCACCACCCGCCGTACGGCTGACGTCGGCGACGCCGTCGCCGCCCGCCTCGCCTGACCCCCCGGAGATCCCCTGAGAGGTAGCGTCCCGCCATGACCGGTCTCGAGATCAGCACCACGCCGCACCCGTCCCCGGCGAGCCCGGAGCGCGTGGCGGAGATCCTCGCCGAACCCGGCTTCGGGGTGCACTTCACCGACCACATGCTCACCCTGGAGTGGACGCCCGAGCAGGGCTGGCACGACGGCCGGATCACGGCGTACGGGCCGCTCAGCCTCGACCCGGCGACCGCGGTCCTGCACTACGCGCAGGAGATCTTCGAGGGCATGAAGGCCTACCGGCACGCCGACGGGTCGGTGTGGACGTTCCGGGCGGAGCAGAACGCCGATCGGATGCTGGGCTCCTCGCGGCGGCTGGCCCTGCCCGAGCTCCCGGTCGAGGACTTCGTGCACTGTGTCGAAGAGCTCGTGCGCGTCGACGAGCGCTGGGTGCCCGACATGGCGGGGGAGAAGAGCCTCTACCTGCGGCCCTTCATGTTCGCCTCCGAGGCCTTCCTCGGTGTGCGGCCCTCGCAGCACGTGACGTTCATGGTGATTGCGTCGCCGGCCGGCGCCTACTTCGCCAAGGGCGTGCGCCCGGTCTCGATCTGGCTGACCGAGGAGTACACCCGCGCCGGTCGCGGCGGCATGGGCAGGGCCAAGACCGGCGGCAACTACGCCAGCTCGCTGGTCGCGCAGCAGGAGGCCGCCGCGCACGGGTGCGACCAGGTGGTCTTCCTCGACGCCGCCGAAGGGCGCTTCGTGGAGGAGCTCGGCGGCATGAACATGTACTTCGTGCACGACGACGGCTCCATCGTCACGCCCGAGACCGGCACCATCCTGGAGGGCATCACCCGCTCGGCGATCATCGACCTTGCCGGCACGCTCGGCCACGAGGTCACCGAGCGGCGCTTCTCGATCGACGAGTGGCGCGAGGGCGTCGCCTCGGGCCGGATCACCGAGGTGTTCGCGTGCGGCACCGCCGCCGTCGTGACCCCGGTCGGCACGCTGCGCTGGGCCGGTGGCGAGGTCGGCACCGGCGAGGACATCGGCCCCGTCACCACCGCCGTGCGCCAAGCCCTCGTCGACATCCAGTACGGCAACGCCGAGGACCCCTTCGGTTGGATGCACCGCGTCTGCTGAGTGCCCCCTACCCAGCTGTAAATCGGGGTTACGGTCGCTCCACAAGGGCTGTGAGGGCCCTTTCGCGACCACAACACCAGCGAAGTCGTGCCGCGAGCTCGCGGGCAGGACGCACGGCGTACGGCGGTCGCCCCGGCGCCGCATGGGCACCCGGCCGGCACGCTGCAGCCCCCACGGGTAGCGACGAGCACCACTTCGCAAGGGTCGTGGTCGCCGGACGCCCTGCAGAACCCTGGTTGAGCGACCGTAACCCCGATTTAAAGCTGGGTGGTCCCGTCTCCGAGCGCGCGCGAAGGACACGGCCGGCGCAGGTACCGTGAGCCCATGTCGCCCCGTCGCGCGTCCGCGCAGCCGCCGAGGTCGACGACCGCACCCCGGGTGGGCCGCTACACGCTGCTGACGCAGATCGGCGAGGGCGGCATGGGAGTGGTGCACCTCGCCGCCGACGAGACCGGGCGTCGGGTGGCTCTCAAGGTGCTGCGACCCCACGTGATCGGCGACGACGAGGCCCGGTCGCGACTGGCCCGCGAGGTGGACCTGCTCCGACGCATCCGCAGCCCGCGCGTCGCCGAGATCCTCGACGCCGACCCGTGGGGCCAGGTGCCGTACGTCGCGACCCGCTACGTGCCGGGCCTGAGCCTGCACGAGCACGTCCGGCAGGAGGGGCCCGTCACCGGGGAGGACCTGCGCTGGTTCGGCCTGTGCCTGGCCGAGGCCCTTGACGCCGTCCACCGCACCGGCGTGCTGCACCGCGACGTCAAGCCGTCCAACGTGCTGCTCGAGGGCCGCAGCCCCGTGCTCATCGACTTCGGCCTGGCCCGTCTCAGCGAGGACCCGCGCCTGACCCAGACCGGCTTCCTGATGGGCACGCCCGGCTACCTCGCGCCAGAGGTGCTGTACGGCGAGGACCCGACGCCCGCCTCCGACGTGCACGCGTGGGCCGCGACGGTCGCGTTCGCGGCGACCGGCGCCTCGCCGTACGGGCGGGGCCCCACGATGGCGGTGCTCGACCGGGTACGCCGCGGTGAGCACGACGTGCGCGATCTCGACGAGTCGGTGCGCCCCCTGGTGGAGGAGTGCCTCGCCCCCGAGCCGTGGCAGCGCCCCACCCTGGCCGAGGCGCAGGCGACGCTCGCCGCCGGCCGTGGTGCGGTGCCGACCTTCCGCGCGAGCGACCCGGGGCCGCCGATGACGATGCCGATGGCCCTGGCGAGCGAGCGTGACCTCGAAGACGGTGGCACCGCGTCGACCACCCGGCTGCCCGAGCGGGGCGACCCCCGCACCGAGCGGACCGAGCGGACCGAGCCGGTCCGACCGGTCCGTCCCACCGCCGTACGACCGGGCCGGCCCACCGCCGCACGACCTCCCGCCCGCCACCCGACAGCTGCCGGCGGCGGGTCCGACGCCCGCCACCTCGTCGCGGCCGACGCTCATGCCCGCCGCGCGCACGCCGTACCAGCAGCCGCTCGAGCCCCGCGCGGACGCACCCGCAGGCCAGCCGTGGCACGCGCCCCGGCACGAGCCGGCGCCGGTACGCCGCACCTCGCCGCCCTGGGTCGAGCCGCCGCAGGGGCCCCGACGCGGGCTGCACCACATGCTGCAGCTCGGCCTCTTCGCCGTGGTCGTGGCCGGGTGCCTTGCTGCGCCCGTCGTCACCGCCCTGCTCACGTTCCTCGCCGTCCACGTGGTGCGCACGGTCTCGTGGACGACGCAGTCGGGGCGCGAGCGCGTCTGGTTCCGTGGACGCCGTCGGTGGTTCGACACGGCGCTCTCGGTGCTGACCTCGCCGTGGTACCTGCTGGTGGCCGTCGGCGGCACGTCGTTCCTGGTCGCCTGGGCCCTCACGCTCGCCGGCACGGGCGCCCTGGCGGGCTACCTCGCGGGCTTCTCCTCGCTCGGTGTGCTGGCGATGGCCGGCGGCGGGCTCGCGCTGGGCTGTTGGCGCGGGCCCGGCGCGCGCCGCGTGCGCTCACCCGTCGACCGGGCGCTGCGGGGGCTCTCGCGCTCGGAGGTCGGGTCCTGGGCGGCCCTGGCCCTGCTCGCCGTCCTCGCCGGCACGCTCGCCCTGACGGGCGCCGGCGGCGCCGACTGGACCCCGCTCGACCAGGCCCCGTTCGGAGGCAACCCGCTCGGCGGCCTGTCCCTCGGCCTCCCCGGCTGGCTGGCCTGATCCCTGCCGGGCCACCTGACGGGACTCAGCGCCAGACGTCACCGACCTGCGCGAGCACGTCCTGGCTCTGACGCAGGCCGGCCCGTGCCGCGAGGGCCCGCTTGGTCGGGTCGAGCACGTTGTCGCCGATGGCGGCGAGGGCCTGCTCGTCCGGGGAGACCACGGTGCTGGTCGGCGACCCGATCCGCTCCAGCTGCGCGGGGATGGAGCCGCCCTTGCTGAACGAGCGCGGCAACGGGGCCAGCACGACCACCCGCTCGGCGCCCCGGGCCAGGTCGGCGTTGGCGGTGGAGCGGATGCCCCCGTCGACGAACTCGCGGTCGCCGATCCGCACGGCCGGCCACACCATCGGTACGGCGCAGCTCGCCGCCACCGCCTCGACCAGCGGCACTCCCGAGTCGCGGGTGAACACCTCCAGGGCGCCGGTGTGACCGTCCACGGCCGTCACCCGTACGTCGCGGTCGGGCCAGGCACCGACCCTGATCCGGGCCGCGATCACGTCGACGCGCGACCGGTCGCCGGTCGGCCGCACCCGGCGCGACACGGCGGCCACCCGACGGCGCCGTGCGCGCCCGCTGCCGGGCAGCACCATCGGCACGACCATCAGCGCCGTCTCGCGCAGGCCGAAGGCGGCGCCGGTCTCGTGGTCCGGCGGGGCGAGCTGGCCGTCGTACAGCTCCGCGGCGTCCAGACCACCGGTCAGCTGTGCGCCGACCACGGAGCCGGCGGAGGTGCCGACGACGCGCTCGGCGGTGCCCAGGTCGACGCCGCCCTTCTTCAGGCCGTGCACCAGGCCGAGCATCCACGCGATGCCGGTGACACCACCGCCGCCGAGCACCAGGGCGGTCCGCGGTGCCGCGGAGGGGGTGGGGCCGGAGTCGGGGGATTCGCTCATGCGGGCGAACGTACCCGTGGGACCCGACAGTCGGGCCGTGGCACACTGTGGGGGTGCACACACCCCAGGTGATCATTCGCTAGCGCGCCGGAGCATCCGCCCGGCGCGCTGACCTCTCGTCTCGACGGGGGGTTTTTTCATGCCCGACCACCCAGTCCCCACCCACGGCAGGCCCCCACGATGACTCCCACGACAGCCCCGCTCGACCCGGAGCTCTTCCACGTCTACGACACGACGCTGCGCGACGGCGCCCAGCAGGAGGGCCTCAACCTCTCGGTCGCCGACAAGCTCTCCATCGCGCGCGAGCTGGACGGCCTCGGTGTGGGCTTCATCGAGGGCGGCTGGCCCGGCGCGAACCCCAAGGACACGGAGTTCTTCCGCCGTGGGCGCGAGGAGCTCGACCTGCGCCACGCCCGCCTGGCCGCGTTCGGCGCCACCCGTCGCGCCGGGGTCGCCGCGGCCGACGACCCGCTGGTGGCCGCCCTGCGCGACTCGGGTGCCGGGGTGGTCACCCTGGTCGCCAAGAGCCACGACCGGCACGTCGAGCTGGCCCTGCGCACCACGCTGGAGGAGAACCTCGCCATGGTGCGCGACACCGTCGCGCACCTCGCCGCCGAGGGGCAGCGGGTCTTCCTGGACGCCGAGCACTTCTTCGACGGCTACCGCGCCAACCGCGACTACGCCCTCGAGGTCCTGCGCACCGCCTTCGAGGCCGGCGCCGAGGTCGCGGCGCTGTGCGACACCAACGGCGGCATGCTGCCGAGCTGGGTCTCCGACGTGGTCGGCGACGTCGCCGGGTCGACCGGCGGCCGGGTCGGCATCCACTGCCACAACGACACCGGCTGCGCCGTCGCGAACACCCTCGCGGCCGTGGACGCCGGCGCGACCCACGTGCAGGGCACCATCAACGGGTACGGCGAGCGCACCGGCAACGCCGACCTCGTCTCGGTGGTGGCCAACCTCCAGCTCAAGCTGGACCGCCAGGTGCTGCCCGAGGGCCTGCTCTCCGACGCCACCCGGATCGCGCACGCCGTAGCCGAGGTGACCAACGTGCCGCCCGCGTCCCGACAGCCGTACGTCGGCACCTCGGCGTTCGCGCACAAGGCCGGGCTGCACGCCTCGGCGATCAAGGTCGACCCCAACCTCTACCAGCACATGGACCCGCTCGGCGTCGGCAACGACATGAGGCTGCTCGTCTCCGACATGGCCGGGCGGGCCAGCATCGAGCTCAAGGGCCGCGAGCTCGGCTTCGACCTGTCCGAGGACAAGGACCTCGTCACCCGGATCACCGACCGGGTCAAGGGCATGGAGTCGCGTGGCTACACCTTCGAGGCGGCCGACGCGTCCTTCGAGCTGATGCTCGAGGAGATGGCCGGCGGCACGCGCCCGTCGTACTTCGACACCGAGTCGTGGCGCGTCATCACCGAGACCTCCCCGGCCACCGACGCCGTCTCGGAGGCGACCGTCAAGCTGCGCGCCGGGGGCTCGCGGTTCGTGGTCACCGGCGAGGGCAACGGCCCGGTCAACGCCCTCGACCAGGCGCTGCGCGGGGCGATCACCCAGGCCTACCCCGAGGTCGCGAAGTTCGAGCTGATCGACTACAAGGTGCGCATCCTCGACCAGGGTCACGGCACCGACGCGGTCACCCGGGTGCTCATCGAGACCACCGACGGCGAGTCGTCGTGGGTCACCGTCGGGGTCGCGGCCAACGTCATCGAGGCCTCGTGGGAGGCGCTCGTCGACGGCCTCACGTTCGGCTTGCGGCGTCAGGGCGCCGAGCGCGCCTAGCGGTAGCGTCGGCGCATGGCCGATCTGCATGACCTGACCGCGCTGGAGCAGGCGGCGGCGCTGTCCGCCGGCGAGGTGTCCTCGCGCGACCTCGTCGACCACCACCTCGTCCGGGTCGCCGCGCACGGCGACCGGCTGGGCGCGTTCGTCACGGTGACGGCACCGGAGGCCCGTGCGGCGGCCGAGGCCTCCGACGACCGCCGTCGCCGGGGTGAGCCCCTCGGGCCCCTCGACGGCGTGCCGACCGCGGTCAAGGACCTGCACCCGACGGCCGGGATCCGCACCACCTTCGGGTCGGCGGCCTTCGCCGACCACGTGCCCGACACCTCCGACGAGGTCGTCCTGCGGATCGAGCGGGCGGGCCTGGTCAGCCTCGGCAAGACGGCCACGCCCGAGCTCGGGTCGCCCTGCTACACCGAGGCCGAGGGCATGCCGCCCACCGTCACGCCGTACGACACGACGCGGATGGCGGGCGGCTCGAGCGGGGGTGCGGCGGCCGCCGTCTCCGCGGGGCTGGTGCCGGTGGCGCAGGCGTCCGACGGGGGCGGGTCGATCCGGATCCCGGCGTCGTGCTGCGGCGTCGTCGGTCTCAAGCCGAGCCGTGGTCGGGTGAGCGGCGCGCCGGCGTACGGCGACTCCAGCGGCCTCGGCGTGGTCGGTCCGATCGGTCGCACCGTGCGCGACGCCGCCGCCCTCCTGGACGTGCTCGCCGGGCCGTCGGTCGGTGACCCGACCTGGGCCGCCCCGCCGGCCACGACCTTCCTCGACGCCTGCGACCGGCCCCCGGGCCGGCTGCGGGTGGCACGGTTCCGCACCCCGATGATCGCCGAGACCGACCTGCACCCGGCGTGCGTGCAGGCCTGGGAGGACGCCTCCGCGCTGCTGGAGGGCCTCGGCCACGAGGTCGAGGACGTCCCGGTGCCGCTGCCGCCCGAGGCGGTGCCGGTCTTCGAGACGGTGTGGTCGGTGCTCACCGCCCAAGGGGTGGCGATGGTGCCCGAGGATGACCGCCACCTGCTGCGGCCGCTGACCCGCTGGCTGGGCGCGCGCGGCGCCGAGGTCGGCGCGGTCGAGTTCGCCGGCGCCCTCGCTCGGATGCGTCAGCTGGCGGCGGCCACGGTGCAGGCGCTCGACCCGTACGACGCCGTGCTCACCCCGACGCTGGCCGAGCCGCCGCTGCCCGTCGGGGCGCTGCGCGACGACGACGACCCGGCCGCGGACTTCGAGGCCCAGAAGCGCTTCACGCCGTTCACCTCCCCGTGGAACGTCACCGGCGTCCCGGCGGTCTCGCTGCCCCTGCACAGCACGGGCTCGGGACTGCCGGTCGGAGTGATGCTGGCCGGCCGTCCCGCCGGGGAGGAGGGGCTGCTCGGGCTGGCCGCGCAGGTCGAGGAGGCCCGGCCCTGGGCACGGACGCACCCGCCCGGGTGGTGAGCAGCAGCTCCGGCAGGTCAGCCGACCTCAGGCACTGGCCCGCCACCGCGGCCAGCGACCGGTGCACGTGGTGCGGTCCTCGCGGTCGACGAGGCGGGCGTCGACACCGCGCGCCGAGAGCCAGCCGGGGGCCCCGTGGCCGTGCACCACGGCCGCCGTCGAGGCGACGTTGGCCTCGACGCACGTGCGCGCGGAGGCGGTGACGGTGACCCACGGTCCGGCGGCGGGCAGGCCGCTGCGGGGGTCGATCAGGTGGTGGTGCTGCAGGTCGCCGAGCAGCCAGCGGTGGGTCAACGTGCTGGAGGTGGCGATCCCCCCGCCCTCCGGCCCGACCACGGCCTCGACCCCGCGCGGGTAGGCCGCGCCCGAGGCCGCGTGGGCCCGCAGCAGCGGGCGCGACCAGCCGTCGCGGGAGCCGGGAGCCGGGCGCAGGGCGAGGTCGCCCCCGAGGTCGACGAGGCACGACGAGCCCAGCCGGGTGGTCAGGGTGCAGGCGACGAGGTCGGCGGTCCACGCCTTGCCGACGGCACCCAGGTCGAGGGCGCTGCCCGCAGGCACGGTGACCGTGTCGCCGTCGAGCACGACGTCGCGCCAGGCCTGCGGTCGCGGCGTGCCGCGCGAGCGGGTCGACCGGGCGCTGCGCGCGCGCACGAGGCCGAGGTCGTCGTCGTAACCCAGCACCGCGAGGTGGTCGCCGAGGCAGGGGTCGACGAGCCCCTCGGTGCGGGTGGCGGCGTCGAGGGCCACCTCGAGCACCGCGGACAGCAGCGGGTCGACACGCTGCGCTCGTCCGGCGGCGGCGTTCGCCCGGCTGAGGTCGCTGTCGGGGCGGAAGCGGCTCACTGCCCGCTCCACCAGCCCCATCAGGAAGCGCGTGAGGTGCTGGGCCTCGTCGAGCGCGTCGCCGTCGGCGGTCACCACCCGCACGTCGCTGCCCCAGTCCCGCCACGTCCGGCAGGCCGAGGGCGATGGTCTGCGCCGGTCGTCCAGCGAGCCGGGTCGGAGCAGGAAGAGCGACGGCGATGCGGCGTCGTCGTCGGCGGAGTCGATCACGGTCCGCCTCCTCGTCCTGGCGGTCCCGGGTGCGGGACCTGCTGCCGTCATTCTGCACGCGCGCGCCAACGGATTGTCCGTCTTCGACAGATATATCAGGTGCCCGGTGCTGCGTCAGCCGCGCACCAGCTGGCTCACCCGGGGGAGCACCAGCCGGATCACGGCACCGGGGGGATCGCCGACCTCGAAGCTGCCGCCCACCCCGGTCAACGTGCGGCGGGCGATGTCCAGCCCCATGCCCGAGTGGCCCACCCGGTCGGCGGGGCCGGCCGCGGCGCGGCGGCTCACCGAGTCCAGGTCGAAGCCCGGGCCGTCGTCGGAGATCTCGAGCACGGCGCCGTCGACCGTCGCCGCTAGTCGCACGGTGAAGCCCACGCCCTCGTGGGTGTGCGCGAACACGTTGTCGACCAGCATGTCCAGCACGTCGCTGAGGTCGGACCCGTCGAGGCCGACCTCGATCGGGTACGTCGGGTAGTCCGCCACGACCGGCCTGCCCTGGTCCTCGGCGAGCGCGCCCCAGAACGCGACCCGGTCCCGCACGACGGCGGTGGCGTCGCAGGTCGACGCGAAGTCGCCGCGCACCGGACGGCGCGCCTCCTTCACGATCGCGTCGATGGCGCGCTGGAGCCGCCGACGTGCTGACCCGGAGTCGCTCGGCGACCTCCTCGTCGGCCACGCCCTCGACGTCCAGACGCAGTGCGGTGACCGGCGTGCGCAGCCGGTGCGAGAGATCGCCCGACGGCGGCCCGCTCGGTCTGCCAGCAGCTCGGTGATCCGCTCGGCCAGCCGGTTCAGCGCCTCGGCGAGCGCCACCGTCTCCGGCGGGCCCTCGGGGTGGGCCCGGGCCGCGAGGTCACCCTCGCGCAGCCGGTCGGCGACCCCGGCGACCCGCGTCGACGGGCACGCTGACGCGGCGTCCCAGCCGGTCGGCCGCGACCACTGCGACCACGATGAGGGCGAGGCCGAGCAGGCTCATGATGGTCCAGGCACGGGCGACGCCCACGCCGCAGCTGCTCCTCGGGCACCACGGTACGCACGACGTCGGTGCCGTCGGGTGTCGCGACCGGCACGAGCACGACGCCCGCTCCGCCCCGGGTCGTGGTGAATGCGGTGCCCTCACGGGCCCGGGTCACGAGGGGGTCGTCGGGGCGTCCCCGCCCGTGCCCGAGGGATCGATCCGTGCCGTCCGCGAGCACCACCGTGGTCCGCGCGGTAGCCGCTGGTCGAGCGCCCGCACCACGCCGGGGAGGGAGTCCTGGCCCTGCAGGCTGGACACGATGATGGCGATGTTGCGCGCCTCCTGGTCGGCGTGGCCAGGCCCGGTCCGCGGCCATGCCTGGATCAGCAGGCACAGGGGGACCACGAACGCCAGCACTACCGCGGAGGTGGTGGCCGCCACGAGCACCGAGACGCGGCGTCTCACGGCAGTCACCACCGGGTCACGGGTCGGGTCTCGTCCGCGACCGCGAGGCGGATGCCCGACGCCACGCACGGTGTGCAGGAACCGCGGCTCGGCGGCGGTCTCGCCGAGCTTGCGGCGCAGCCAGGACAGGTGCACGTCGACGGTGCGGTCGCCGCCGCCGTACGCCTGCTGCCACACCTCGGCGAGCAGGGTCCGCTTGGACACGACCTCGCCCTGGCGGCGGCGAGGGCGAGCAGGAGGTCGAACTCCTTGCGGGTCAGCTCGATCTGACGACCGTCCACGGCTCACCCGGCGTGCGCGGGGTCGATCCGCAGGCCGCCGACCCGGATCGACCGGGTCGTCCTCCTGGCGGCCCCGCCGCGGCGCAGCACCGCCCGGATGCGGGCGGCGACGTGGTCCAAACCGAACGGCTTGACCACGTAGTCGTCGGCGCCGGCGTCCAGAGCACGCACGATCGTGGGGTCGTCGTCGCGGGCCGTGATCGACGATGACCGGCACCTCGCTGACGCCGCGCAGCATCTGCAGCACCGTGAGGCCGTCGACGTCGGGAAGGCCCAGGTCCAGCAGCACGACGTCCGGGTCCACCTCGGCGAGCATCTGCAACGCCCCCATTCCGGTGGGGGACACCGCCACAGCGTTGCCCTGCTCGGTGAGGCCGCGCCGCAGGGCGTCACGGATCCCCGGTTCGTCTTCGACCACGAGAACACTGGGCATGACAGGACGGTACGACACCGCACGGCAGCACGGGGTGTGCGCGGCGGGGCAGCAGGACCGCACACGGGACGCACGACGACGCAGGGGGAGCGCAGATGGGTCAGGCACGCGCCGTCACCGCCGCCGTGGTCGCCTGGCTCGCCGTCGTCCTCGTCGCGTCCAGCATCACCTGGATCGCCATCACCTCCGCCGGGCGTGACCTCAGCGGGGGCGGACTCACGGTGCCGTCCTTGAGCGCCGAGCCCGCGCCCGAGGCCCCGGGCTCCTCCCCGCCGGCCCGCCGCGACGTACGCCGCTCCGCCGACCCCGCGGCCAGGAACCCCGGCGGCGCGCAGCCTCCCCTCACGTCGGCGCCCGCGCCGGCCCGCGTCCCCGCGCCTGCCCCCCCACCACACCCGCCACCACGCCCGCCACCACGCCCGCCACCACGCCCGCCACCACGCCCGCCACCACGCCCGCCACCACGCCCGCCACCACGCCGGCCACCACGCCGGCCACCACGCCGGCCACCACGCCGGCCACCACGACTGGGAGCAGGACTGGGAGCAGGACGACGCCCGCCCCCACCGCGTTGGCGAGCGCGCGGTCGACGGGTGCCCCTGCCGCCGGCCCGACCACCGCGGCACTCCCGGCCTCACCGGCGCGCGGTGCAGGCAGCACGTTGTCCGGTCGCCCGCTCGCCCCTGCCCTGCCGGCGCCCACCTCGTTCTTCTCCTCCGGGCGCCTCGCCGGGGGCACGGTGTCCTTCGCGGCGCTCATCTCCCCGCTGACGGCCTCGACCACGGGCACCGCCAGCCGCCGCTGGACCGGGCCGGTCGGCGAGGTCACCGCCACCTGCACGAGCTCGTCGGTGGGTCTGGTCTCGGCCACACCGCAGGACGGCTGGAAGGTCGAGATCGACGGCTCCAGGGCACGGCTCGACGTCGACTTCTCGTCGCCGTCCGGCGACGCCACCGTCCGCGCCACGTGCTCCCGCGGGGAGCTGAGGTTCAGCACCCGTCTCGCCTCCGCTGCGGCGCCTGTCAGCGACGACCGGGGAACCGTGACGCCCGCCGCCCGGCCGCTGCAGCCCAGCCCGTCCGCGGCCCAGCCGGTCGCCACGAAGGCCCCGCAGGCTCCGAAGGCGTCGAGGACGAGCAGGCCGTCCCCGACGGTCCCGTCGCAACGAGCCGCCGAGCCGCGGCCGGAGAAGGCCCAGCGCAGCGAGAAGGCCGAGCGGGGCCATCAGGCGCGCGTGGCTGCCGAGCGGGCGCGTGCCGAGAGGGCCGCGGCGAAGGTGGCCACGCACGACCAGCGTGCGCGTGCGCAGGCGCAGCGACAGGACCAGAAGGCGGCCGAGAAGGCCCGGCACCAGGCCGAGAAGGCCGCCGCAAGGGCGGCCGAGAGGGCCACGGACCGCGCGCAGCGTCGGGCCGAGAGGGCCGCCGCGACGGTGGAGGAGCGTGCGCAGGAGGCTGCTGCCAAGGCGGCGGAGCGTGCGCAGGAGGCTGCTGCCAAGGCGGCGGAGCGTGCGCAGGAGGCCGGAGCCGCCAAGCGCTGCCAGGCGGCGGAGCGTGCCCAGGAGGCCGCCGCCAAGGCTGCGGAGAAGGCTCAGAAGCGGGTCGAGAAGTCCGCGCAGAAGGCGGACGAGCGCGGTCCGGGCAACTCAGGAGGGCATTCCCCGCAGGGGTGGCACGGGCCTGGCGGCCACGGTCACGCTGGCCGCGGCTGACCCTCCTCCGGCGGTCCGGGCAGGGCCATCAGCCCGGTGCAGACGTCGACCAGTCGGGCCCGCAGGGGAGCCCCCCGGTCGGCGAAGTCGCGCTGCGCCCGGACGTAGGCCCGCTTGCCCTCGGCCGTCTCGATCCGCACGGGGGCGTACCCCAGCGCCGAGAGGTCGTACGGCGAGGCGGCCATGTCGAGCTCGCGGATCTCCCGCGCGAGCGCGAAGCAGTCGGCCACGAGGTCGGAGGAGACCAGCGGCCAGAGCCGGAAGGCGTGCTTGTAGAGGTCCATGCCGGCGTGCAGGCAGCCGGGCTGCTCGAGCTCGGCCCGGTCCTCCGCCGCCGGCGCGAGGCTGTTGCGGGGCCGGGCCGGCTCGGTGAAGAAGCGGAAGGCGTCGAAGTGGGTGCAGGTGATCCGGTGGCTCTCGACGACGGCGTCGGTGCCCTCGTGCCCCAGGCGCAGCGGCCAGGACGCGTGGCGCTGCCCGCCGGGCTCGGTGCGATAGACCATCGCCCACTCGTGGAGGCCGAGGCAGCCCACCGCGGCCGGACGCGACGCCGTCGCGGCGAGCAGTCGACGCAGGGCGGTCAGCAACGGCCGCCGCGCCTCCACCAGCGCCGGGTCGACGCGCAGCCCCTGCTCGTCGAGCAGGTGGTGCGCGGGCACCTCGCCGTCGTACGCCGGGTCCCACCCCTCCAGGACCACGCCCCATCCGGGCAGCCAGCGGCGCAGCGCGGCGGGGCGGTGCGCGTAGTAGTCGAAGAGAAAGTCGTGCACCGGGTGCCGCTCCCCACGGCGCCGACGGTCCAGGTGCGGGTCGACCCAGACCCCGACCCGCCGCTCGTGGGCCTCGCGGCGCTCGCGCCACTCGTCCCGGGGCAGCACGACCGGCCTTGAGGGCGTCCGAGCGGTCACGGTGTCGTCGTCCACAGTGTCAAGGGTAGGAAGGCGCGCCGCCGTGCTCGCCGGTAGGCTCGGACCGTGCGTATTGCGAGGTTCACCTCCGGTGACGATCCCCTGTTCGGCGTGGTCGAGGGCGAGGTCGACGAGTTCGGCCAGCCCGACGAGGACACCGTCCTCCTGGGGCTCTCGGGCGACCCGCTGCACGTAGGCATCCATCCCTCGGGCGAGACGTTCCGGCTCGGCGACGTGCGTCTGCTCGCCCCGGTCATCCCACGCAGCAAGGTTGTCGGGATCGGCAAGAACTACGCCGCCCACGCCTCCGAGATGGGCGGCGAGGTGCCGACCGAGCCGCTGATGTTCCTCAAGCCGAACACCTCTGTCGTCGGCCCCGGCGACCCGGTGTTCTACCCGTGGCAGACCTCCGACCTGCACTACGAGGGCGAGCTGGCCGTCGTGATCGGTCGGATCTGCCGCGACGTCCCGGTCGAGCGGGCCCTCGACGTCGTCTTCGGCTACACCGTCGGCAACGACGTCACCGCGCGCGACCTCCAGCGCGGCGACGTGCAGTTCACCCGGGCCAAGGGGTTCGACTCGTTCTGCCCGCTGGGCCCCTGGATCGAGACCGAGCTCGACACGTCCGACCTCCGGGTGCAGACCTTCCTCGAGGGCGAGCAGGTGCAGGACGGGTCGACCCGCGACATGGTCTTCGACGTCCCCACCCTGATCTCCCACGTCTCCAGCGTGATGACGCTGCTGCCCGGCGACGTGATCCTCACCGGCACCCCCGAGGGTGTCGGTCCCATGCAGGTCGGTGACGAGGTCGAGGTGTCGGTCTCCGGCATCGGCGCCCTGACGAACCAGGTGACCTCTCGTGACTGATCCCGCCGCGACCACGACGCCCGTGCGGGTCCGGTTCTGCCCGTCCCCGACCGGCAGCCCACACGTGGGCATGGCGCGCACCGCCCTGTTCAACTGGGCCTTCGCCCGGCACCTCGGGGGGACCTTCGTCTTCCGCATCGAGGACACCGACGCTTCTCGCGACAGCCAGGAGTCCTACGACACCCTGGTCGAGGTGATGCGCTGGCTGGGGCTGGACTGGGACGAGGGGCCCGAGGTCGGCGGACCGCACGCGCCGTACCGCCAGTCCGAGCGCACCGACCTCCACGCCGACGTCGCTCGTCGGCTGCACGAGGCGGGCCGCGCCTACCACTGCTACTGCTCCACCGCCGAGCTCGACGAGCGCAACGCGCTGGCACGCTCCGAGGGGCGCGCGCCCGGGTACGACGGTCACTGCCGCGACCTCTCCGAGGAGCAGGTCGCGGCGTACGTCGCGGAGGGGCGCGAGCCGGTGCTGCGCTTCCGCATGCCCGACTCCCCGATCACCTTCGACGACCTGGTGCGCGGCGAGATCACCTTCGGCGCCGACCACGTGCCCGACTACGCCCTGGTGCGGGCCAACGGCCAGCCGCTCTACACGCTGGTGAACCCCGTCGACGACGCCTTGATGGAGATCACCCACGTGCTCCGCGGCGAGGACCTGCTCTCCTCGACACCGCGCCAGATCGCGTTGTACGACGCCCTGCGCGAGATCGGCGTCGGCACCGGCCGGACACCCCAGTTCGGGCACCTGCCGTACGTGATGGGCCAGGGCAACAAGAAGCTCTCCAAGCGCGACCCCGAGTCGTCGCTGCTGTCCTACCGCGAGCAGGGCTTCCTGCCCGAGGGCCTGCTGAACTACCTCGCCCTGCTCGGCTGGTCGATCAGCGAGGACCGCGACGTGTTCACGTTGGCCGAGATGGTCGACGCCTTCGAGATCTCGCGGGTCAACCCCAACCCGGCCCGCTTCGACCTCAAGAAGTGCGAGGCGATCAACGGTGACCACCTGCGGATGCTCTCCACCGAAGAGCTGTCGGCGCGGCTGCTGCCGGTGCTGGCCGAGGCCGGGGTGGTGCCCGCCGAGCCGTCGGTGGAGCAGCGGGCGACCCTGGACGCCGCCGTGCCCCTCGTGCACGAGCGGATGGGCAAGCTCGCCGAAGCCGTCGACATGCTGGGCTTCCTCTTCGTCGACGAGGCCGACTTCGTGCGCGACCCGGCCGACGAGGCCAAGCTGCTCGACGAGTCGGGCCGCGAGGTCGCCGGCGCCGCGCACGACGCCCTCGCCGGCCTGAGCGCGTGGAGCACCCCCGACATCGAGGCCGCCCTGCGCAGCGCGCTGATCGAGGAGCGGGGGCTCAAGCCCCGCGTCGCCTTCGGGCCGGTGCGCTGCGCCGTGACCGGCCGCCGTGTCTCGCCGCCGCTGTTCGAGTCCCTCGAGCTGCTGGGCCAGGAGCGCTCGCTCGAGCGTCTCGCCTCCGCTCGCTGACCCCCGCAGGCCCTCGCAGACCCACCGCCACCCGCCGATCCCAGGAGAGCCGTGGCCCGCAACGCACCCGCTCCGTCGAGCACCTACCCGCTGCTCCAGCGCGGCCCGGGGCATCGGTGGTGGCACCCTGTGGTCGGGCTCCTTCTGGCGGCCCTCGGCATCATGGTCGTCGCCCCCCTCGTGCTGCTGCCGGTGCTGCTGGTGGTGGCGGCCCTTGAGCCAGGTGCGTTCTCCGAGGACGTGCTGGCCGCCTTCGACGTGCAGCAGCACGTGACCCCGGCGGGGCTGCTCTGGCTGAACCTGTCGTTGGCCGCCGGCGTCCCGCTGGCGTTGTTGCTGCAGCGCACGGTGCACGGTCTGCCCGCGGGTACGGTCTCGTCGGTGCTGGGGCGGGTCCGCTGGCGCTTCGTGTGGCTGACCGGGGTGGCCGCCGTTGTCACCCTGGTGCTGACCTTCGGGCTGGGGCTCCTGGTCCCGGAGGGCCTTCCCGGGGCCGACAGCGGCCCGGGGGGGCCGCCGTCGTCCACGGTCGCGCTGGCACTGGTGCTGCTGCTGACCACGCCGCTTCAGGCGGCGGGGGAGGAGTACCTCTTTCGCGGCTACCTGATGCAGGCGATCGGGGCCATCACCGGCGGCCGCGTGCTGTCGGTGATCGGCAGCGCGCTGATCTTCGCCGTGGCGCACGGGGCGCAGAACGTCCCGCTCTTCGTCGACCGGTTCGCGTTCGGCATCGTGGCCGGCATCGCGGTGGTCGTGACCGGCGGACTGGAGGCGGGCATCGCGATGCACGTGCTGAACAACCTCGTCGCGCTCGGTGCGGCCCTGGCCTTCGGAGACCTGACCGGCTCGCTGACCCCCACCGAGGCGAGCTGGTGGAACCTGCCGCTGACGTTGGTGCAGTCGGTGGTCTTCCTCGCGCTGGTCGTGTGGCTGGCCCGCCGTACGGGAGTCGCGACGCAGACGCCGGCGGCGCCCCCCGAATTGGCCGGGCCGGGCCGCTCTGTGTATTCTCAACCGTCGGTTGGTGGCCACGCCACCAGGCCGGACAACCCTTGGGGTATGGGGTAATTGGCAGCCCGACTGGTTCTGGTCCAGTTAGTCTAGGTTCGAGTCCTAGTACCCCAGCGAACGGCAAGACGTGCGAGTCCCGTAGGCTCGCAGCCGCTCTGGCCCCCGTTGTGTAGTGGCCTAGCACGCCGCCCTCTCAAGGCGGTAGCGCCGGTTCGAATCCGGTCGGGGGTACAAGCAAGACAGTGGGTCTGACCAGCGGAAACGCTGATCGGACCCATTGTCGTTTCCGGCAGCGGGCCCGGGTTGGCCGCAGATTGGCCGCGTGATTTCAGAGGACTCAGGTACTGCGTCGCTCTCGGGAGGCGTTGCGGGCGGCGTCGAGGGCGTCGGAGACCTCGCTGAGGCGGTCCTCGACGAGGTGGCCGTAGGTGTCGAGGGGGTCATCGTGGCGGAGGCGTGGCCGAGCATCTGCTGGACGACCTTGATGTCGGCGCCGCTGGCGATGGCGAGGCTGGCCGCGGTGTGGCGCAGCTGGTGGGGGTGCAGGCCGGGGACGCCGAGGAGGTGGGCGGCGGTGTCGAAGTGCTTGCGAAACGTGGTCACGCGTAGCGGTCCGTCGCCGCGGATGCCGGGGAAGGGGAGGTCCTGGGCGCCCTCGAGGTGCGGTGCGGGTCCGGACTTGCCGGGGCGGTCCAGTACGTCGAGGGACGCTGCCACAGGGGTCCCGACAGCTGACGGCGTACACCGCCCACGTCGGCAAGGTGGTCACATCCGCGGTCGGCACCAATCTCCCGCGACCGCCGGGGCAGAGTCCCGCGGAGACATGCCACGCGGTGGCAGCACGAGCAGGTCCGGAAACGCACGGCTGGCGGCGTAGCGCGCTTCTCAGCGGCACGGAAGACCCAAGACGGCCTCGCCGCACCGCCATCCGTGGCAGGTCCGGCCGTGGGGTCCGCCCTACCGCACTCTTCGATGAAGTGCGATGATGGCTCCAGCGGCTGGCTGGCCGTCTGCGGATCGCGTTGACGTGCGCCCTGTCGCCCACGATGGGTGGGGTGTTGTGGCCAGTCCCGAGACACTTCTCGACAGCTTGGAGCGGTTCGCCACGGTCCTCACAAGCGGTTACGGCATCGGTGACGTTCTCCATAACCTGACCTGGGAGATGGCCGAGGTGCTCACCGTGACCGGAGCAGGCGTGACGTTGGTCCACGACGGCCAGCAGCGCTTCGTCACCGCCGCCGTCGAATCGATCGCCACCGTTGAGCGTGTGCAGGAGTGCTGGCAGAAGGGCCCGTGCGTCGAGGCTGTCGCATCGGCAGCCCCAGTGGCGGTGCCGGACATCGCCGTGGGAGACGCCAGCAAACGTTGGCCGGACTACACCATCGCAGCCAAGACCGCGGGGATCCAGGCCGTGGCCGGCATCCCGATGCTCGCCGAAGGGAAAGCCATCGGGGCGGTCAACCTCTACGACAGCCAACCGCGCAACTGGTCAGCCGAGGATCTGCGGGTCGCCACGATCTTCGCCAGCATCGCCACTGGCTATCTCACCCACGCTTCGGCCGCACGGCAGCAACAACGCACCGCCGAACAACTGCAACAGGCGCTGGACACCCGGCTCATCATCGAGCAGGCCAAAGGCGTCCTGGCTGCCAAGCTGGAGACCACTGTCGATGACGCGTTCGACAGGCTCCGCACGTACGCCCGAGCACACCATGCCCGCATCCACGACGTTGCCCGCGCCGTAGTGAAGGGCGACCTTCTCACGTAGACCCGCCTGAGTCACCGGCGATCACTCCGACGGGAAGAGCAGTTCGCCGTCCCCCAGGTTCGCGACGAGCGCGCGTGTGCTTCGACGGCGAGTGGTCGGACACTGACCTCGGCATCCGGCGGATCCGCACGCCCGAGCATCGGCAGGCCCGGCGCGGCATCATCCGCCCTGCACCCGCGTCACCTGGGCTACCAGAGGATTCCGGTAGGGCCGGCGTCTGGGACCGACTCGGCTACCTCGTCGAGGACGAGGACCTCGTGTTCCTGCAGTCCCGCCTTCACGACAAGCAAGCGAAGGAAGACTGCAGCGATGTCGTAGACCAACGCGCGGTGTGCGACGCACCTGGAGACCGTCAGCAAGTCTCCCTGCGTGCGCTGGGACGCATCTGGGGTCCGTCGGGTTCCTCCGACTGGATCGGATGGGTCGAGCTGACCCCACGGTGGCTCTGGTGACCTCGGCGATCCTGGCCTACGTTGGCCACAGGGACGCGACAACCACCCCGGAGGAAGCTCATGTCAGTCAGGCCCGACGTCACCTTCCATGCCTCACCACGCCTAGCGATGGAAGCGCCTGCGGAGACCCTGGCCTACACGCTGATGCTGAGCCCCGACGGCTCCGTGCCCGACGGTTTGGCCGTGGTCGACGTCGATCCCGACTCCGCGTCATTCGGCAAGATCGTGCATCAGGTGCTGATGCCGAACACCGGCGACGAGTTCCACCACTTCGGCTGGAACGCCTGCTCCTCGGCGCTGTCTCCGTTGACCGGGCACGCCTTCCTTGAGCGTCGCTACCTGATCATCCCGGGCATCCGGTCGTCGCGGATCTACGTCGTCGACGTCAAGGGTGGACCGAAGGCAGCCAAGCTGCACAAGGTCATCGAGCCTGAGGAGATCTTCGCGAAGACTGGCTACTCGAGGCCGCACACGATCCACTGCGGCCCCGAGGGGATCTACGTCTCGACCCTCGGTGGCGGCGGGGCGGACGGCACCGACGGCCCTCCCGGCATCTTCATCATGGACTGTGAGACCTTCGAGGTGCTCGGCCGCTGGGAGATCGATCGTGGCGTTCAGGACAAGCACTACGACTTCTGGTGGAATCTTCCGCGCGACTACATGGTCTCCTCCGAATGGGGCCTGCCGCCACAGTTCGAGGGCGGCATCGTCCCCGAAGACCTGTTGAGCAACAAGTACGGCCACAGCCTGCACTTCTGGGACCTGCGCGGTCGACGCAACGTGCAGACCATCGACCTCGGCGAGAACCACCAGATGGCCCTCGAGGTGCGCCCAGCCCACGACCCCGCCCGTGAGTACGGCTTCTGCGGCGTCGTTATCGACACCACCAACCTCGAGGGGTCGATCTGGACCTGGTGGCGCGAGAACGGTGAGTTCCATGCGAAGAAGACCGTCACGATCCCGCCCGAACCCGCGGCCGCCGACGACCTGCCGCCACTGCTCAAGGGTTTCGAAGCGGTGCCGCCTCTGGTCACCGACATCGACTTGTCTCTGGACGACCGGTTCCTCTACGTCTCCTGCTGGGGCACCGGGGAGATGCGTCAGTACGACGTGACCGACCCGATGAACCCGGTGCTCACCGGCTCGGTCCGCATCGGCGGGATCACCCGCAAGACCGCACACCCCAGCGGGGCGCCCTACCTGGGTGGACCTCAGATGGTGGAGATCAGCCGGGACGGCACACGGGTTTACTGGACGAACTCGCTCTACTCCACCTGGGACGACCAGTTCTATCCCGACGGCGTGCCTGCTGCCATGGTGAAAGCGGACGCGGGTAGCGAGGGTGGGCTGGTCCTGGACGACAGCTTCTGGGTCGAGTTCCCCGACGGATACCGCTCCCACCAGATCCGCCTGGAAGGCGGAGACTGCTCGACCGACAGCTTCTGCTATCCCTCGGCCTGAGCGCGCTCATCCATCGTGGACATGGGTGAGGCCTCTGTCGCCGCGCTCTGGTGGGCAGTTGCGCTCTCGGGGATCTATCACGGGCTGAACCCGGCCATGGGCTGGCCGCTGGCGGTCTCGGCGGCGCTGATGGAGCGTCGGTTCTCGGCGCTGGTCGGTGCTCTGGGGATGTTGGCGCTCGGACACTTCCTGGCGATGGCGGTGATCTTGCTGCCGTTCTCGATGGTCAGTGCGCTCGTTGCGTGGCAGACGCCGATTCGGCTGGTCGCGTCGGGCGTCGCGATCGTCTTCGGCGGGTACCTGCTGATCTCGCGGTCACATCACCCCAAGTACCTCGCTCGGGTTGCCCCGCACCGGCTCGTGTGGTGGTCGTTCCTTGCCGCAACCGCCCACGGTGCTGGCTTGATGCTCCTGCCGATCTTCTTGTCGATGAACCAGTCGGACATGGCAGGCGAGCACGCCGCCATGGGCCAGCTCGTGACCGACCACGCTGCCCCGGCGTTGGTCGTCGCCGCCGCGCACACCCTGGCGATGCTGTCGGCCGGCGCAGCGTTGGCGATACTGGTGTACCGCTGGTTCGGACTGCGAGCCGTATCCCGCACGTGGTTCAACCTCGACACGGTGTGGGCACTGAGCCTGCTGCTACTAGGACTGCTGAGTGCAGCGGCAGCCCTGTGGTGGTGACCCACGGTGACCGCCGGCGCGGGGGCATGACGCGGCTTGCGGATCTCGTGGTTCTGGTCGGATTGCGATTCAGCCGTGGATCGCGGGGTGGGTCGAGTCCTGCGAGGAGGCCCGGCCCGGAGTGGGTCCCGCTCTCGCGGACAGGAGCTGTGCCCACCTCGTCGTTCACGGCGGCCATGAGGTGACCGTGGTCAGTGCCGACCGCTGCAGCGGACCACCTCGTTCCTGGCCGCCGCCGTGTGGTTCCGGACGGCGGTTGGCCCCGGCGGGGGCGGTCGCCCGCGCGTACGGCCCGCGGTTCGTCGGTTCCCTGGTGGTGATGCCGCTGTGCACCTGTCCTACCTCCACGAGTGCTGGCAACGGGAGTGCGCCACGTCGTCCGGCGCCTGGACGAACTCGAGGAGGTGCTTGACCTCGAACCAGATGTCGTCGCGAACGCCTCCGGCCTTGCGTCCGGCGTCCTCGTCGGCGACGAGACCGTGTTCCCGGTACGGGGCCAGATCGTCCGGGTGACCGCCCTGCGAGGTGAGGGGCCGGTTCGGCGCAGAGGAGCCGCGGGAGGGGCACGTCGCGGCGTTGGTGGGTCCTGGTGGGTCTCGGTGGTGCCCCAGGCCAGGCCGAGGCTGGACCGGGGTGAGGACCCGCCGATCGCGGCGTGGCGGCGGTGGAGGAAGGCGCCCCGATGACGAGGGGACACCGAGCTGCACATGTCCTGCGATGCCCCCACGGGACCCGACTCGCGACGGCCGCGATGTGCCAGACTTTGATCGTGACGGAGACGGTCGCACCCCCGGGGCCGAGGCTCGTGCGTCGTGTCGCAGTGGTGATCGGCATGCTCATCGCCATCGTGCTGGTGTTCGTGGCGATCCGGGTGGTGGGCGATTGGCCGCACATCCTTGCGGGCTCGACCGGCGACGACGACTTCTCCCAGCGGTACATTGCCCATCCGTGGCTGGCCTACCTCCACATTGCACCGGGGTCGTGTACCTCGTGGGAGCACCGCTGCAGCTGTCGCGGCGGTTCCGCACCCGGCACTACGCCGTGCACCGTGTCCTGGGGCGGGTGTTGCTCTGCAGCGCCCTGGTCGCCGGGCTTTTCGCGCTCGCCTTCGGTGTTCCGCACGCCTGGGGAGGCGCTCCGGAGGCCTCAGCGACGGTGGTCTTCGGCTGCTGGTTCCTGGCCTCCCTCGTGCTGGCGTTCCGGGCGATCCGGCACCACGACGTACGCACTCACCGGCGCTGGATGGTGCGCGCATTCGCTGTCGGGATCGGTGTGGGCACCATCCGCATCTGGGTCGGAATCTTCGAGGGCGTCGAGCAAGGACTGTCCGGCGGAACGACGCCCGCTCCAGATCCGACCATGTTCGGCGTCGCGTTCTGGCTGGCGTTCACGATGCACGTCGCTCTCGGCGAATGGTGGCTGCGGCGCACCCCCGCCCTGACCGGATGACGAACCTCGCACGATGCGGTGCGGGTTGACCATGTGATCGGCGAGGAGCGCGACCAGTCGCTCGCGGGCCGCCCTACGGCAGGCCGAGGGGATCGGCCAACGATCTCGGAGAAGGTGCTGCTGAACGTGGCGAGGGCGAGACTGCTGGATCCGACGACCAGACAGACTCCGGTCACGCACGGGTGGTGCCGCAGCAGGAACATTGCTCGCTCCACCCGGCGGCGCTGCGGGTAGCGGCACGGCTCTCGTGGCTCGTCCCGGCCGACGTCGTCGGCGTACGAGCATGGTCGGACGGCGCCTACCGTCAGCACGGCGTCCTTGACCGTCGCCGCAGTCCGACATGAGCCTTCGCGCGCCGGTGAATCGGTCTTTCGAGGAGGGTGGCCGGTGCTACGGAGCCCGGGGTGGGCTGGTGCCGGCCGACCCCGGGTCGCGTTGCGGTCGCACGGCCACGGCCAGCAGAGTCACGTCATCGTCACTCGAGGGATCCCCGGCCGCGGCCACGACGTGGCTGAGCCAGCCGTCCAGGTCATCGGGTCGGTACCGCGCTTCGGCGGCGGCGAGCAGCCGGTCGAAGCCCACGTCGAGCGTCTCTCCCCGCACTTCCACCAGCCCGTCGGTGTACAGCAGCAGACGGTCGCCCGGGCCAAGCCGATGTTCATGAGAGGTCCGCTTCCCGCCGCCGGCACCCAACAGGAGTGACGGAGGCAGATCGGTCAGGAACGCCCGCCCTGTGTCGCCGTCCAGGAACACGGGCGGGGGATGTCCCGCGCTGATCATGGTCACCGTGCGTCGCGAGGGGTCGATCAGGGTGTAGGAAAGCGTGGCCACCCCAGGAAAGCTCAGCGCCGTGTACGCGGTGTCGAGTCGCTCCAGCACTGTTGCTGGATCTGGGTCCTGCACGGCTAGCGCTCGGACGGTGGCGCGCACTTGGGCCATCGCGCCGGCGGCGCCGACCCCACGCCCCATCACGTCTCCCACGAATGCGACCACCCGACCGTCCGGGAGGCCGACCACGTCATAGAAGTCACCCCCTACTTCGGTGGTACCGGCCTGCTGGTAGTGAACGGCGGAGGCCACGCTCGGGAGCTCGGGAAGGCCTGCAGGTAGGACGGCCCGTTGCAACGCGGTAGAGACGTCGCGAGCCTCCGTGTGCATCTGCGCGTTCTCGATCGCCGCACCGGCCCGCCGGGCGAGATCGTCACCCATGATGCGGTCCTCCTCGGAGAATCGACGTCCGTCGGCGCCGGTCACCCAGGTGACCACCCCCAGGGTGCGCGTTCTTCCCCGCAGGGGGCACACCAGCGCACTGCGGAAGTCGAGTCGGCGAAGCAGGTCGAGATGCTCGGGCGACTGCGCCCCGGCGACCAGCAGCTCGTCGGTGAGCTCTGGCACCAGCACGCTGTCGCCGGTGCGCAGCACCTGGTAGACGCCATGACCGGCCTCGGGTGAAGCGGGAAAGCGATGCTGCAGCTCGGAGACCAGCGGCGCCTGCTCGGGGGAGCGGTGAGCGACCGAGAGGTTGCGCAGCCGACCGTCCCGCTCGAGCGCGATCACACACCAATCCGCGAACCACGGCACCGCCAGGTCCGCGACGCGGTTCAACGTGCGCTCGTAGTCGAGATCGGTGGCCAGCGTGAGACCGGCTTCAGCGAGGTAGTGCAGCTTCGCTTCGCGGTCGGCAGACAGTTCCCGGGCCTGTAGCCGGTCAAGCGCCTGGGCGCACGCGTGCATCAGGAGCTCCAGGAACAGGACCTGTTCGTCCCCCAGCTGCAGAACGCCGGCGAAGGACAGCGAGATCACGCCGAGGACCTGATCCTTGACCTTGAGCGGGAACGAGATCAGTGACCGCTCGCCCTCGGTGGCGAGCTCGAGGTCGGGATAGGAGGACTTGATCGTGCGCCGGTCCTCGAGCGCGACGACGCGGCCCTCGCGAGCGCAGAGAGCGACGGGCGTGTCGCCGTCGAGCGGAAAGGTCGCCCACCGGGAGGCCGCCCCTCGGGGGCCACCGCGAAGATGCAGCAGCGCCAAGGTCGTGCTGTCGAGGACGAGGGACATCGATCCCGACGCCGCACTGGAAGCCTTGACAAGATGGTCGACGACCATGGCAGCCAGCTCGGGCACCGTCTCGGCTTCTCCGAGGTCACGGGTGATCTCCGACCATTGGACGAGCTGCGAAGTAGCGCTTCCGGCCACCGTGGAGCTCGGCGCCCACCGCCCAGCCCCCGCGTGCGACCTCGTCACCGTGCCTCCATGGGCTGTTTCGTGTTGTCATCCGAGCCGCCACGGAGACCGTGGCCCTGCTGTCGTTGTCGACCCGGGCGCGGCCTTGGTCAAGGGTCGAGGTAGAGCATAGTGAGGCGCAGGCGCCAGGTGCGGTCGTATCGAAGGGTCGCGACGCCGGTCTCCGATGACGGCACCCGAGGCGCGGCCCCGGGTCCGAGGGTCGAGTCGACGTGCGCGCGGGCTCGCGGGGCTGTGGTGCCGTGACCGGGGCTCGCGACTGCGGTGTCCGATTCCCGCCAGTGGCGGGTGGGCTCGTGGCGCAGGATGGGTCCCGTGAGCCGCACCCCCGACCCCGGCGCCGGGGTCCACGCAACCCGCTACCGGGCGGTGAGCAGCCGGGACCCCCGCTTCGACGGTCTGCTTCTGTCACCGCGGTGACCAGCACCGGGATCTACTGCCGTCCCTCCTGCCCGGCGCGTACGCCGCTGCGCGGCGAACCCGACCTTCCACGCGACCGCGGCGGCAGCCCAGACAGCCGGCTTTCGCGCCTGCCGAGGTGCCGCCCCGACGCCGTTCCTGGCGCACCCGGCTGGGACGTCGCCGCCGACACCGCCGGGCGGGCCATGCGGCTGATCAACGACGGCATCGTCGAGCGTGAAGGCGTGCAGGGCTCGCCGACCGCCTCGGGCTACTCCCCGCGCACCTCGGCCGTCTCCTGGCGGCGAGCTCGGCGCAGGCCCGCTGGAGATCGCCCGCTCACGACGAGCGCACACCGCGCGGCTGCTGCTCGAGACGACCGGGCTGCCGCTCACCGACGTCGCCTTCGCGGCCGGGTTCGGCAGCGTCCGGCAGTTCAACGACACGACCGCGGGCCGTCTACGACGCGCCTCCCACGCGGTTGCGCGCCGAAGGACGCAGACGCGCTGGTCCCGATAGCCTCCCTCGTCGGCGTCGGGGACCGGAGCCCCGGACGGGGTCCCACCGCGGTGGAGCTCCGGCTCCCGTGCGCACCCCGTTCGCGGCCGGCGAGCCCTGGACTTCCTCGCTGCCACCTCGTCCGCGGGGTCGAGGACGCCGGACCCGGCTGGTACGCCCGCACCCTCGCCTGCCGCACGGCCCCGGGCACGTCCGGCTGATCCTGGAGGGCGTCCTGGACGGACCAGGCCCTGCCCACGTGCCGTGGCCGGCTGACCGTGCACGACCTCCGCGACCTCGGCCCGGCCATCGAGCGGGTGCGCCGGCTGCTCGACGCCGACAGCGACCCCGATGCCGTGTCGGGCGACCTCGGGGCCGACCCGCTGCTGGGACCGCTGGTGCGGCAACGTCCCGGCCTGCGCGTGCCCGGTGCCGTGGACGGTTACGAGGCGGCGATCCGTACCGTCCTCGGCCAGCAGGTCTCGCTGGCGGGCGCGGTCTCGCTGGGTGGCAAGCTCGCCGACCGGTTCGGCGAGGACGCCAGCGGGCGGCCCGGGGCACGCGCGCTTCTTCCCGTCGGCGGCGACCTTGGCCGAGGCCGACCCCGAGTCGCTGCCGATGCCGCGGGCGCGTGCCCGGGCGCTGGTCGGGATGTGTGCCGCGCTCGCCGACGGCGCGGTGCGGTCGACCGCGGCGAGGACCGCGACGCCGTGCGCGCCCGGCTCCTCTCCCTGCCCGGGATCGGTCCCTGGACCGCCGACTACGTCGCCATGCGGGCCCTCGGCGACCCCGACGTCTTCCTCCCGACCGACCTCGCGCTCACGCGGGTGCTGGCGGCCGCTCGGGGCCGACCCGACCGACGCGCCCGGTCTCGCCGAGGCCTGGCGCCCGTGGCGGTCCTACGCCGTGATGCAGCTGTGGCCACGCTCGCCTGCCGGTGGCCCTGCATGCCCGACCCCACGTCGCCGACCAACCCCCGAGGAGCACCGAGTGAGCGACCTCCGACACGACCGACCAGATCGTCCCGACCGCCATCGACCACGCGGCGTGGGCGCGCCGGTGGGCGACCTGAGCCCGTCGCCGACGGAGCGCTCACCGCGGTCTGTTCCTCGACGGCGGCCTCGCGGACCGGCCGGCCCCGGCGCGGTCGACGACGACGCCCGCCGTGCTCGACGCCGCGGCCCGCAGCTGAGGCGTACTTCGCGGGCACCCGTCCGACTTCGACCTGCCGCTGGCGCGTCGGGCACCGGCTTCCAGCGCCGGGTGTGGGGCGAGCTGGCGCTGGTGGCTACGGCGAGACCACGTCGTACGGCGGGTCGCGCGTCGGCTCGGTGCACCGGCCACGGGGCGCGCGGCCGTCGGGGCGGCCAACGGCCGCAACCCGTTGCCGATCGTCGTCCCCTGCCACCGCGTCGTCGGCGCCGACGGACGCCTGGTGGGCTACGCCGGGGGCGTGACCGCAAGGCCTGGTCTGCTCGGCCACGAGCAGGGCGAGCCCCTCGTTGTCCTGACCCCGGCGACGTCTCGGCGCCGCCCCGTTTGCGCCCGGCCCGGCGGGGCCACAAGTGAGGAATGGCGATGACGAGCGCGGACTCCTCACGGCGCAGACCAGCAGGACCCGCCGAGCGGCGACGAGAGCGGCGGACCGTGCTGCTCGCCGGCCGGGCCAACCTCGCCATCGCGGTCGCCAAGCTGGTCGGCGGCCTGCTCTCGGGCTCGAGCGCGATGTTCGCCGAGGCCGCGCACTCCGTCGCGTGACACCCTCAACCAGGTCTTCCTGCTGGCGGCGATCGAGCGCAGCCACAAGCCGGCCGACGCCGAGCACCCGTTCGGCTACGGCATGGAGCGCTACTTCTGGTCGCTGCTCGCGGCCGTCGGCATCTTCGTCCTGGGCGCGGGCTTCTCCATCTACGAGGGCGTGCGCGCCATCCTCAGCCCGAGGAGCTCGGGTCGCTCACCGTTCAGATAGTCGTGCTCGGCGTCGGGGTCGCTCTTCGAGGGCATCTCCTGGCTCAAGGCCCTGCGCCAGCTGCGCGGCGAGGCGGGGAGAAGGGGCGCGGCTTCGTCCAGCACCTCAGCTCACGCCCGACCCGACGGCGAAGACCGTCGCCTTCGAGGACAGCGCCGCCCTGGCGGGCATCGCCTGCTGGCTCGCCGCCGGGGTCCTGACGCCCACCAGTACGCGGCAGGCCTTCTGGCCGACGGCGTCGCCTCGGTGCTATCGGTCTGCTGCTCGTCGTGGTGGCCTTCGCGCTGGGGCAGCAGAACAAGGAAGCGCTGATCGGCGAGGCGGTGCCGGCCCGGCCCGTGCACGAGCATCCGGCGCGACCCTCGCCGACGCCGCCGGGCATCGACTGGTCGTCGAGGTGCTGACCATGCGGATGGCGCCGGAGGCAGGTGGTCGTCGCCGCGCGTGTCGACCTCGACGACGGGTCCGACCGCCGGCCAGCTCGAGGCCGTTCGCCGACGAAGCCGGAGGCGCCGGTGCGCGCGGCTCATCCCGAGGTGTAGCACCTCTTCCTGGACCCGACCGACGACCCCGACGCCCCCCGCCCCCCCGAGACCGGCCTCCGCCGCCGGCCGAGGCGCGGCCCGCGCCCGCTACTCGGCCGCCCGTCGCAGCGACTCGCTGAGCCGGTCGGCCGCGGCGAGCACCGCCGGGGCGTGCATGCGGCCCGGCTGGCGGGTGAGCCGCTCGAGCGGCCCGGAGACCGACACCGAGGCGACGATCTTGCCGCGAGGGCGCCCGCACCGGGGCGCTCACCGAGGCGACGCCCGCCTCGCGCTCGCCGATCGACTGCGCCCAGCCACGACGGCGGATGCCGGAGAGGGCGGCAGCGGAGAAGGCGGCGTTGTTCAGCCCGCGCTGCATGCGTTCGGGGTCCTCCCAGGCCAGCAGCACCTGCGCGGCCGAGCCGGCCCGCATCGTCACCTGCGACCCCACCGGGATGGTGTCGCGCAGGCCGCTCGGACGCTCCGCGGCGGCGACGCACACGCGGTGGTCGCCCTGCCGGCGCCAGAGCTGGGCGCGCTCGCCGGTGATGTCGCGGAGGCGGGCGAGCACGGGGCTCGCCGCGGCCAGCAGCCGGTCCTCGCCGGCGGCCGAGGCGAGCTCGCTGAGGCGCGGGCCCAGCACGAACCGCCCCTGCATGTCCCGCGCGACGATGCGGTGGTGCTCGAGCGCCACCGCCAGCCGGTGCGCGGTCGGCCGGGCCAACCCGGTGGTCGCGACGAGGGAGGCGAGGGTGCAGGGTCCCGACTCGAGCGCCGAGAGCACCAGGGCGGCCTTGTCGAGAACGCCGACTCCGCTAGAGTTGTCCATATCCTATATTGCCGTCTCAGATCGTATGACGCAAGATGGGCTCGCGACGATCTCGGTCGGGCACGACATCGCGGCCGAGCGTACGTCGCCCGGTCGCCGCGCGCGAAGGAGGACCCGATGGGTCGCACACTGGTGGACAAGGTCTGGGACGAGCACGTCGTCCGTTCCGCGGAGGGCGAGCCCGACCTCCTCTACATCGACCTGCACCTCATCCACGAGGTCACCTCGCCACAGGCCTTCGACGGGCTGCGGCTGGCCGACCGGCCGGTCCGTCGCCCCGACCTGACGATCGCGACCGAGGACCACAACGTGCCGACGCTCGACGTCGACAAGCCGATCGCCGACCCCGTCTCGCGCACCCAGGTCGAGACGCTGAGGCGCAACTGCGAGGAGTTCGGCGTCCGCCTGCACCCGCTCGGCGACGTCGAGCAGGGCATCGTGCACGTGGTCGGCCCGCAGCTCGGCCTGACCCAGCCCGGCATGACGATCGTGTGCGGCGACTCCCACACCGCCACCCACGGCGCCTTCGGTGCGATCGCCTTCGGCATCGGCACGAGCGAGGTCGAGCACGTGCTCGCGACGCAGACGCTGATGCAGGCCCGGCCCAAGACGATGGCCGTGACGATCAACGGCTCGCTGCCCGCCGGCGTCACCGCCAAGGACCTCGTGCTCACCCTGATCACCCACACCGGCACCGGCGGCGGCCAGGGCTACATCGTCGAGTACCGCGGCCCCGCCATCGAGGAGCTCTCCATGGAGGGCCGGATGACCGTGTGCAACATGAGCATCGAGTGGGGCGCCAAGGCCGGCCTGATCGCCCCCGACCAGACAACCTTCGACTACATCGAGGGCAAGCCGGAGGCACCCCAAGGCGCCGAGTGGGACGAGGCCGTCGCCCACTGGCGAACGCTCGTCAGCGACGACGACGCGACCTACGACGCGGAGATCGTGCTCGACGCGTCCGAGATGACGCCGTTCGTCACCTGGGGCACCAACCCGGGCCAGGGCGTGCCGCTGGGCGGCTCGGTGCCCGTGCCGGCCGACTTCGAGCACGCCAGCGACCGAGTCGCGGCGGAGAAGGCGCTGGAGTACATGGCGCTCGAGGCCGGCACCCCGATGCGCGACGTCAAGGTCGACACCGTGTTCGTCGGCTCCTGCACCAACGGCCGGATCGAGGACCTCCGCCTCGCCGCTTCGGTGATCGAGGGCCGCACCGTCGCCGAGGACACCCGCCTGCTCGTGGTGCCGGGCTCGGCCCGGGTGCGCCTGCAGGCCGAGGCCGAGGGGCTGGACAGGATCTTCCTCGCCGCCGGCGGGGAGTGGCGCGGGGCGGGCTGCTCGATGTGCCTGGGGATGAACCCCGACCAGCTCGCCCCCGGCGAGCGCAGCGCGTCGACGTCCAACCGCAACTTCGAGGGCCGCCAGGGCAAGGGTGGGCGCACCCACCTCGTGTCGGTGCCCGTCGCCGCCGCGACCGCCGTACGCGGCACGCTCTCCTCGCCCGCCGACCTCGACTGACCCGACCGCACCGAACGGAGCACCTGATGGACAAGTTCGCCAGCCACACCGGTGTCGGGGTCCCGCTGCGACGCAGCAACGTCGACACCGACCAGATCATCCCCGCCGTCTACCTCAAGCGGGTCACCCGCACCGGCTTCGAGGACGGTCTGTTCGCCGCCTGGCGCGGCGACCCGTCGTTCGTGCTGAACCAGGACGGGTACGCCGGCGGTTCCGTGCTCGTCGCGGGCCCCGACTTCGGCACCGGCTCGTCGCGCGAGCACGCCGTCTGGGCGCTGATGAACTACGGCTTCCGGGTCGTCGTCTCGCCGCGGTTCGCCGACATATTCCGCGGAAACTCCGGCAAGTCCGGGCTGCTCGCCGCGCAGGTGGACGAGACGGTGGTGCAGCGGCTCTGGGACCTCCTCGAGGCCGACCCGGGCACCGAGATCACCGTCGACCTCCAGTCGCGCACGGTCAGCGCGGGGGAGGGCCCGAACGCGGTGCTCGACCCCTTCGACATCGACGACTACACGCGCTGGCGCCTGCTCGAGGGCCTCGACGACGTAGGCATCACGCTCGGCCACGCGGAGGCGATCGACGAGTTCGAGGCCGGGCGGCCCGCCTTCAAGCCGGTCACCCAGCACGCCTGAGCCACCGGCCCGGTGCCGTGCGCGTCCCACGACTTGCGCGACACCGTTGCCGTCGCGGGCGGAAGTGCCTACTTTGCAGGCAGAGGCCTGGTGCGCGCCCGGCCGTCCTGCCCAGGAGAGGAACCACCGGTGAACAAATCCGAACTGATCGACGAGATCGCCCATCGCTTCGAAGGCAACCGGAAGCAGGCGGCGTACGCCCTGGAGTCGGTGCTCGACACCATCACCCGGGAGGTCGCACGGGGCGAGAAGGTCGCCATCACCGGCTTCGGATCCTTCGAGAAGCGGGTCCGCGAGGCCCGGTGGGTGCGCAACCCCCGCACGGGTGAGCGTGTGCAGTCCCAGGAGACGGCCGTGCCGAAGTTCCGTCCCGGTGCGGACCTCAAGGCCGTCGTCTCGGGGGCCAAGCAGCTGCCCGCCAAGGTCACCGGCACGGTGCAGGAGGCCGCCGCCGGTGTCGCCGCTGCACCCGGTCGGGCGGCGGCCAAGGTGAAGTCGATCGCCGGTCGCGGCAGCGACGCCGGCAACGGGGCCTCGAGCAAGGCCGCAGCCAAGTCCGCCGAGGCCAAGCAGACCTCGGCGACAGCGACCAGGAAGGCGGCCCCGGCCGCGAAGAAGGCCCCTGCCAAGAAGGCCTCCACGACCACGAAGTCGCCGGCGAAGAAGGGGCCCGCCTCGAAGTCGTCGGCAGCGAAGAAGACCACCGCGACGAAGTCCTCCGCCGCCACGAAGTCCACGCCGTCGAAGTCGACGGCGACGAAGTCGACGGCGAAGAAGTCGACGGCGAAGAAGTCGACGGCGAAGAAGTCGACGGCGAAGAAGTCGACGGCGAAGAAGTCGGCCGCCAAGAAGTCGACGGCGAAGAAGTCGCCTCCACCCCGTCGACGGCGAAGAAGACCAGCCCGTCATCGACGGCGACGACGTCCAGCCCGTCCTCGGCGGCCAAGACGGCGCCCAGCTCGGGCACGTCGTCGAGCGGCGCTGACACCCCCTCGACGCCCGACAGCGGCGCCAGCACCTCGGGTTCTTGACCCGATCCGGAGGTTGAGGAGCGAGCGACGCGCGTGTCTCGAAACCACCTTCCTGGGTGGTGGTGTCGAGTCGTGCTCGCCTCACGGCTCGGCCTCCTCGACCACCGAGGCAGCTCGCCCTCCTCAACCGCCGAGGCGCTCCTCCTGGACTGCGGTGACGAGGGCCTCACGGGTGTGGCGCCCCAGGCCGAGGAGGGCCGCGGCCTCGAGGTCGCGCGCGTCGTCGACGTCGCGCCGCAGCGGGTCGGCGGCCGGCAGGTCGACGTGGCCGAGCGCGCGGTGCCGGGCCGCGGAGCCGTCCCCGAACGCCGGGCGGAACCCGGCGACGTCCTCGCTGCGGAGCAGGGTGGTGCCGGTGCCGGCGTGGTCGGCCACGAGCGCCCGTACCGGCGACCCGTCCCCGAGCACGTCGTCCAGGGCGGCGGAGGTGAGCGCGGGCAGGTCTGCGCACAACGCCACCGGGCGTACGGCGACGCCGGGCGCGGCCTCGCGCGCCAGCAGCAGCGCGGCCGACAGAAGGGTGGCGTTCAGGTCGCCCGGCGCGGTGTCGACGAGGGTGCGGCAACCCAGACGCTCCACCTCGTGCACGAGGCCGGCGTCCACCGTGACGACCACGACCTGGTCGACGGTGCCGGCGGCCGTGCCCGCGGTCACCGTGTCCAGGGCGAACGCGCGGGCCAGCCGGCGGCGCGAGCCCGCGTCGTACGGGTGCAGCCGTGACTTCCCCAGGCCGGTGGGCTTCACGGGCACCAGCAGCGTCTGCACGACGGTCACGGCGAAAGGCATCGCCCCGATCATCCCAGCCGCCCCGCCACGCCCGCCGAGGCCCCGACGCGCCCGCATGATGGACGCCGGGACCACCCTGGTGGAGCGCCGTCGGGGTGAGCAGGCACCATCGACCCTGCTCGACCCCGCGCCGCGGCGGTCGGCGGGACCGGACAGCCCCCGGGAGCATGCTCGCGGGGGCGGAGGAGGAGCGACATGAGCAGAGTGGCGGTCATGGGGTCGGGCTCGTGGGGCACGGCCTTCGCGCAGGTGCTCGCCGACGGCGGCAACGACGTGCGCATGTGGGCGCGTCGGGAGGAGGTCGCCGAGTCGATCACCGAGCGCCACGCCAACCCTGACTACCTCCCCGGCGTCGAGCTCCCGGCGGCCATCTCGGCGTCCCACGACCCGGCGGTCGCGCTCGACGGCGCGGAGTACGTCGTGCTGGCGGTGCCCTCGCAGACGCTGCGGGCCAACCTCGCCGACTGGGTCGGCCACGTGCCGGACCGGGCGGTGCTGCTCTCGCTGATGAAGGGCGTCGAGCTCGACACGGTCATGCGGATGAGCGAGGTGGTCGCCGAGGTGTCCGGCGCGAGCCCGGACCGGATCGCCGTCGTGTCCGGCCCCACCTGGCCCGCGAGATCGCCGCGCGCGAGCCGGCGGCCAGCGTCGTCGCCTGCGCCGACGAGGGCGTGGCTCAGCGGGTGCAGCAGATGATCCACACCGGCTACATCCGGCCCTACACCTCGACCGACGTGGTCGGTTGCGAGGTGGGCGGCGCCTACAAGAACGTGGTGGCCCTCTGCGTGGGCATGGCCGTGGGTCTGGGCTTCGGCGACAACACCACCGCCTCCCTGATCACCCGGGGCTCGCCGAGACGGCACGCCTGGGCGGCAAGCTCGGCGCAGACCCGCTGACGCTGATGGGCCTGGCCGGGCTCGGCGACCTCGTGGCGACCTGCTCGTCGCCGCTGTCGCGCAACCGCACCTTCGGCGAGAAGCTCGGGCAGGGGATGACCACCGAGGACATCTACGCCTCGACCCGTCAGGTCGCCGAGGGCGCGAAGTCCTGCTCGAGCCTGGTGGAGCTGGCCCACCGGGCCGGCGTCGACGCCCCGATCGCCGAGCACGTCGACGCGGTCGTCCGCGGCGAGATCACGCCGCGCGACATGCTCGCGAGCTTCGTGTCCCGCGACACCAAGCCCGAGCGGGCCTGAGGGCTCAGCCGGCGCCGCGCAGTGCGACGTCGAGGTCGGCCCAGAGGTCCTCGACGTCCTCGATGCCGACGGAGAGCCGCACCAGGCCCTCGGGGACGGTGGGCGCCTCGAGCGCCCACCGGCGACGACGCTCCAAGGTCGACTCGACCCCGCCGAGGCTCGTGGCGTGGATCCACAGCGACGTGCCGCGGCACAGGGCGTCGGCGCGGGCGGCGTCGGGCAGCACGACCGAGACCATCGCCCCCGTGCCCGGGTAGCGGACCTCGTCCAGCGCCGGGTGCTGGCGCAGCCGCTCGACCAGCGTGCGGGCGTTGGCCTCGGAGCGGTCCAGGCGTACGCCGAGGGTGCGCAGCCCGCGCAGGGCGAGCCAGGTCTCGAACGCCCCCGGGATCGCTCCGCCCAGCTCTCGGCGCGACTCCAGCACCCGGTGCAGCTCGGCGCCGGCGTCGTCGGCCCCGGTCACCACGGCCCCGAGCAGCAGGTCGCTGTGCCCACTGATGAACTTCGTGGCCGAGTGCACGACGAGGTCGGCGCCGAGCTCGAGCGGCCGCTGGCGCAGCGGGGTGGCGAAGGTGTTGTCGACCACGACGCGGGCGCCCGCGTCGTGGGCCTGGCGGATGACGGTCTCGAGGTCGACGACCTCGAGCGCCGGGTTGGTCGGCGACTCCAGCCAGACCAGGGCCGCGTCGTCGCACGCCTCCGCGACGGCCGCGGGGTCGGTCACGTCCACGAGCGCGGTGGTGACCCGGCCGCGCGCCTCGAGGTCGGCGAGCTGGGCGACGGTGCCGGTGTAGGCGTGCCGGGGCGCGACGACCTTCTCGCCCAGCGACACCAGGTCGAGGATGGTGCCGACGGCGGCCAGGCCGCTCGCGAAGGACAGGCAACGCCCGCCCTCGAGCGCCCCGAGAGCCTCCTCGAAGGCCTCCCAGGTCGGGTTGCCGGAGCGACCGTACTCGAGGTCGCCCTCCGCGACGTACGTCGAGGCCATCGTCAGCGGGGTGTTCAGCGGCGCGTCCGGCCGCGTGGCCGGACGTCCGGAGGTGACCGCCATCGTCTGGGGCGCGAGTCGGTCCCCGTGGGCGGTCAGCGGGCTCGGGGCGGGGGAGGAGGGGCTCGACATGACCGCCAGCCTAGGCAGGCCCCGCCGGGCGCCGGGGTAGGGTCCCGAGCCGATGGACACCTCCTCTTCCCGCCCGCGCGTCGCCGTCGTCTTCGGTGGCCGGTCGAGCGAGCACGCGATCTCCTGCATCTCGGCGGGCAGCGTGGTCGGGGCGATCGACCGCGAGCGGTACGACGTCGTGCTGGTGGGCATCACCGGCGAGGGCCGGTGGGTGCTGGAGTCCGACGCCCCCGGCCGCCTGGCCCTCGGGCCTGCCGGCGAGCTGCCGTCGGTGTCCACGTCGGCTCCCACCGTGACGCTCGCCCAGGGCGGCGACCGCTCCCTGGTCGTGCACGATCCTGGTGCCGTGCCTCGCGTGCTGGGCGACGTCGACGTCGTGTTCCCGGTGATGCACGGACCGTGGGGCCAGGACGGCACCCTCCAGGGCCTGCTCGACCTCGCCGGTGTGCGCTACGTCGGGGCCGGGGTGCTGGCCTCGGCGGTCGGCACCGACAAGCACTTCATGAAGACGCTGCTGCGCGCGCAGGGCATCCCCGTGCAGCGCTGGGTGACCGTGCGCCGGGCCGAGTGGGAGCGCGACCGCGGCACGGTGCGCGAGTCCGTGGCCTCGCTGGGCTACCCGGTCTTCGTCAAGCCCGCCCGGGCCGGGTCGAGCTTCGGGATCAGCCGGGTCGCCGACGCCTCCGACCTCGACGCCGCGATCGAGGAGGCCCAGCACCACGACCCCAAGGTCATCGTCGAGTCCTCCGCCGAGGGCGCGCGCGAGCTGGAGATCGGCGTCCTGCAGGGTCGGGACGGCGGGACGCCGGAGTGCAGCAAGCTCGCCGAGGTGCGGGTGGACGCCGGGCACGGCTTCTACGACTTCGAGGCGAAGTACCTCTCCGACCAGACGACGTCGCTGGACGTGCCCGCGGACGTCTCCGAGGAGGTCGCCGAGCAGGCGCGTGAGCTCGCAGCCCGCGTGTTCGCGGCCACCGACTGCGAGGGCCTGGCCCGGGTGGACTTCTTCCTGATGCCCGACGGCCGGCTCGTGGTCAACGAGCTCGAGACCATGCCCGGCTTCACCGCGACCTCGATGTTCCCGCGGGTGTGGCAGGCCAGCGGCGTCGACTACCCGGCCCTGGTGGACCGCCTGCTGCAACTCGCCCTCGCGCGCGACACCGGTCTGCGCTGAGGGTCCCTAGAAGCAGCCGGGCGCCGTACGCCGGGTGGACGACCGCACCACACGGGTCAGCTCGACGAGGGCCCGCGCCGGCGGTCGCTAGCTCGGTCGGGACGGTGAGCTCGAGCCGGGGCCGACGACCGATCGAGGTGGCGACCACGTCGGCGCCCTGGTCCTCGATCGTCGTCTCCGGCACGTACCAGTCGATGCCGTTGACGGTCTGGCACACCGAGAAGCGGGTGAGGCCGGGGGGGCGGCGTACGCCGCAGCGCACCACGAGCGCGGGGTCGCCGTACGCCGCGGCGCGACGGGAGTCGACCTCGCGCCGCGCCGCGCCCGCCAGCGTCGGGGGCAGGTCGCCCAGCACTTCGCGGCAGGCCCGTGCCGTGCCCGGGTCGCCGAGCAGGCCACCGGTGGGCACCTCGGGGGCGCCGCACCCGGACAGCCCCACCGCCAGGGGCAGCGCCGCGAGGGGCACGACGACCCCACGCGCGGGGACGAGCCGCGCGAGGAGCACGCGCAGGCTCAGATGTGCACCACGGGGCAGGTCAGCGTGCGGCTGATGCCCGGCAGCACCTGGACCTGGGCGACGACGAGCCGGCCGAGCTCGTCCATGTCGGCGGCCTCGGCGCGCACGACCACGTCGTAGGGACCGGTGACGTCCTCGGCGGTGACGACGCCGGGGACCTGCGCGATGTCGGCAGCGACGTCGGCCGCCTTGCCCACGTCGGTCTGCACCAGGATGTAGGCCTGGACGCTCACGGCGACCTCCTCGTCCGGCTGGGCCGGCTCGCTCGGACCGCGGACGCGGTGCCGCGGCCCGCCCAAGGTACACGCCCGCCACCCTCTCCCAGAACCGACGACGGGATCGGGTTTGATGGGCCCATGCCCCCCGAGAACCCCTCCTCCGGCTCCGCGCGCACGACCCCGTCCGGCCACCCCCGAGACGGCCACGCTGCGCCAGATCGGGGAGTTCGGGCTGATCGAGGCGCTGCGCGAGCGCTTCCCCCAGGGGGAGCACGTCTTCCTCGGTCCCGGCGACGACGCGGCCGTGGTGCGTACGCCGGGCGGCCACGCGGTGGTCTCCACCGACGTGCTCGTCGAGGGCCAGCACTTCCGCCGCGACTGGGCGAGCGCGGCCGACGTGGGCCGCAAGGCCGTCGCGCAGAACCTCTCCGACGTCAACGCGATGGGTGGCCGGGCGCACAGCCTCGTCGTCGGTCTCGTCGCCCCGCCGGAGACCTCCACCGCGTGGGTGCTCGAGCTGGCCGAGGGGATGGCCGCCGAGGCCGCCAAGGTCGGGGCCAGCATCGTCGGCGGCGACGTCAGCCGGGCCGCGAGGTCGTCCTCGCCCTCACCGTGCTCGGATCGTGCAGCAGGCGCCCGTGCGCCGCGACGGCGCGCGCCCCGGCGACGTGCTCGCCCTGGCCGGACGTCAGGGCTGGTCCGCCGCCGGCATGGCCGTGCTGGCGCGTGGCTTCCGCTCCCGCGCGGGTGGTCGTCGAGGCGCACCGCCGCCCCGAGCCGCCGTACGACGCGGGCCCGGCCGCCGCGGTCGCGGGCGCGTCGTCGATGATCGACGTCTCCGACGGCCTGGTCGCCGACGTCGGGCACCTCGCCCGCCGAGCCGGGGTCGCGATCGACGTGCACGCGAGCGCCTTCGAGATCGACGAGCCGCTCCAGGCGGTCGGTGCGGCGCTCGGTAGCGACCCGATGAAGTTCGTCCTCGGCGGCGGGGAGGACCACGCCCTGGTCGCCACCTTCCCCGCGGACGCGCCGCTGCCGCGACGGCGTCGACCGCGATCGGCTCGGTGCTCCGAGGGCACCGGCGTGACGGTCGACGGCGCGGCCTACTGCCGGCGCCGGCGGCCACCGACACTTCTGAGCCCCGTCCCTGCAGCGGGCCCCGGCGCGCAGAAGCGCCCCCCGTCCGCACGGACGCGGGGCCGCAGCCCGTGCCTCGCGGAGTGCCTCAGCGCGAGACCTTGCCCGCCTTCAGGCAGCCGGTGCAGACGTTGACCCGCGTGGGGGTGCCGTTGACCGTGGCGCGGACCCGCTGGATGTTGGGGTTGAAGCGACGCTTCGTGATCTTGCGCGACCAGGGCGGTTGTTGCCGAAGCCGGGCTTCTTGGCGCAGATGTCGCAGACGGCAGCCACGGTGAACTCCTGAGTTTGCTCTGGTGTGTCGAGAATAGGGAGGGCCGGGCGTACGGCGGAGTGCCCACGCCGCCGTTCGGGCAACCGAAAGAGGATAGACGGACCAAGGCCCGCTGCACGCGCATCGCGGCCCCAGCCACTGGCGCGTGCGGCGACGCCGGGAGACACGTTCGGCAGGGAAGTGCGAGGCCAGCGTGCCCAGTGGACGCGGACTCGGGCCCGGGCGGGCCCGCGACGGAGGTGGCGAATGACCGCCGAGACGGAGCGGTCGCGACCTTCGACCTCGCCTACGATCGGCGCTTCGCCGACCTCGCGGTCGAGGCGCTCTCGGCGGGCGCGCGAGGAGGTCGACGCCCTCAACGTCTACCCGGTGCCCGACGGTGACACCGGCACCAACATGTACCTGACCATGGTGGCCGCCCGCGACGCCATGCAGCGAGCATCTCTCCGAGGCCTCGACGGGCATCTCGCCGGCATCGCCGGCGGCGACGCCCGTGCCGGGGCCGACCGGACTCGCGCCTTCGCCCGCGGAGCGCTGCTCGGGGCCCGCGGCAACTCCGGCGTGATCCTCGCGCAGCTCCTCGGCGCCTTCTCCCGCCGGATGTGCCGGGCGGGGCCGGACGACCGCAGCGCCGACGTCTTCGCGGAAGCGCTGACGCGGCGGCCACGGCGGCGTACGCGGCGGTGGGCCGCCCGGTCGAGGGCACGATCCTCTGGTGGCGCGGGCCGCGCCCGAGGCGGCGGCGCGCGCGCGCGACGACACCGCGAGGCTGCGCCCGGTGATCACGGGCGCCGCCGACGCCGCCCGGGAGGCGCTGGCGCGCACGCCGGAGCAGCTGCCGCTGCTGGCCGACGCCGGCGTCGTCGACGCGGGGGGCCGCGGGCTGTGCGTGGTGCTCGACGCCGCGGAGACCGCGGTCACCGGCGGCGCCCGTCGCACGCCACGCCCGGCTCGGCGCGCACCGGATCCCGGTGCCCGCAGCCGCCCGACGGGGTCGGTGGCGCCGACCTCTCCGACGGAGGGCCCGCCTACGAGGTGATGTACCTCCTCGACGCCGACGAGCAGGCGGTCGACGGCCTGCGCGGCACGCTCGAGGGCCTCGGCGACTCGCTCGTGGTGGTCGGCGGCGAGGGCCTCTGGAACGTCCACGTGCACGTCGACGACGTGGGCGCCGCGGTGGAGGCCGGCATCGTGGCCGGGCGGCCGCACCACGTCCGGGTCACCCACTTCGCCGAGCAGGCCGAGGCCCGGCGGGCGGCCGAGCGCGCCGCCAGGAGGGTCACCGCGACGGGTCCGGCGTACGTCGCACGGGGCGCGCCGTGGTGGCGGTCGCCGCGGGCGAGGGCCTGGCAGCGCTGTTCGCCGAGGCGGGCGCGGTCGTCGTCGCACGGCGGTCCGGGACACCGCCCCGCGGCCAGGGACCTGCTCGAGGCGATGCTGGCCAGCGAGGCTGCCGAGATGGTGCTGCTGCCCAACGACGAGGACTCCCTCGGGGTCGCCGACATCGCGGCGCGCACGGGGGAGGAGGGCGGTCGCGCTCGGGTCGAGGTGGTGCCCTCGCGCACCCAGGTGCAGGGGCTGGCCGCCCTGGCGGTGCACGAGCCGGGCCGCTCCTTCGACGCCGACCTCGTCGCGATGGCCTCGGCCGCCCGCAGCGTGCGCCACGGCGCGGTGACCGTCGCGGGCACCCGGGCGATGACCACGGCCGGGCCGTGCGAGGTCGGTGACGTGCTCGGCGTGATCGGCGGCGACTTCGCGGTCATCGGCGCCGACCTGCCCGGGTGGCGCTGGAGGTGCTGGAGCGGCTGATGGGCGCCGGCGGCGAGCTGGTCACCTTGGTGGGCGGCGCCGACGGGGGCGACCTGGCCGAGCAGTGCCGGCGACACGTGGAGACCGAGCACCCGACTGTCGACGTCGTGGTGTACGACGGGGGTCAGGAGCGCTACCCGCTCCTGCTCGGCGTCGAGTAGCGACCCGCCGCAGCGACGCCAGGGCAGGCCCGCACGCCATGGCCGGCATCACGCTCGACTCCCGCCTCGACAGCGTCGCGGCGACCCTGGCCCGCACCCTGCACAAGGCCTTCGGCTGCGCCACGGTCGAGGACCTGCTGCGGCACTACCCCCGCGCCTACGTCCGCAAGGGCGACGTGAGCGACCTCGAGGGCTTGGAGGAGGGCGACCTCATCGCCTTCGTCGGCCGGGTCGTGCGCAGCGACGTCAAGAGCTACACCGACCGGCGCACCGGGCGCCCCGCCTGGCGGGTCGAGGGCCAGGTCGAGGCCGAGGGCGGTCGGCTCGGGGTGACCTTCTTCGACCGCAACCACCGCACCGCCGAGTGGCGCAGCAGCGCGGATGGCCGTCGGCGCGGTCGGCTTCTGGCAGGGCAAGGTCGGGCTCTTCAACGGCCGCTGGCAGCTGGCCCACCCGGTCTTCGAGCCGCTCGACGAGCAAGGCACCAGCAAGGGTCTCGACGAGGAGGAGTCACTCGAGCACCTTCCGGACCTGCGACCGGTCTACCCGTTGACCGCCTCCGTGGCGCACAGCGACCTCACCCGCACGGTGGCCTTCGCCCTCGACCTGCTCGACCCCGTGCCCGACCCGCTGCCCGAGCGCCTGCGCGAGGAGCTCGGCCTGGTGAGCCACGACCAGGCCCTGCGCTGGATCCACCGCCCGACGACTGGCCTCAGCAACGCGCCGCCCGCGAGCGACTCGCCTTCGACGAGGCGTTCGTGACCCAGACGGTGCTCGTGCGGCGCCGGCAGCGGTACGCCGAGCCCCTGCCGTGCCGCGCACCGGGGCGCCGGCGACCTGCTCGTCACCTTCGACGCGCGGCTGCCGTTCACCCTGACCGCCGGCCAGCGCGAGATCGGCACCGTCCTCGAGGCCGACCTGGCCCTGTCCGCGGCCGATGCACCGCCTGCTGCAGGGCGAGGTGGGCTCGGGCAAGACGCTCGTCGCCCTCCGCGCGATGCTGCGGGTCGTCGACTCCGGGGGGCAGGCGGCGATGCTCGCGCCGACCGAGGTGCTGGCCCAGCAGCACGCCCGGTCGATCGCGGCGATGCTCGGCGACCTCGCCGAGGGCGGCCTGCTGGGAGGGCCGCCCAGGGCACGCGGGTCGCGCTGGTCACCGGCTCGCTGTCCGCGGCCGCGCGGCGCGAGGCGATGCTCGACGCCGCCTCCGGGGCCGCCGGCCTGGTGATCGGCACGCACGCGCTCCTGGAGGACAAGATCTCCTTCGCCGACCTCGGCCTGGTCGTGGTCGACGAGCAGCACCGCTTCGGCGTCGAGCAGCGGGCGGCGCTCACCGAGAAGGCACGCACCGCTCCGCACGTGCTCGTGATGACCGCGACCCCGATCCCGCGCACCGTGGCGATGACGGTCTTCGGCGACCTCGAGACGGCACGCTGACGGAGCTCCTGCCGGGCGCACGCAGGTGCAGACGACGGTGGTGCCGCTGCGGAGCAGCCCGGGCTGGTTCGACCGGGTCTGGCAGCGGGTCCGCGAGGAGGTCGCCGAGGGCCGCCAGGTCTACGTGGTATGCCCCAAGGTCACGCCCGACCCGGCCCGCGGCAAGGACGGCAAGGACGCGGCGGCCGTCGAGCACTGGGCGCCGGCGCTGCGCCAGGGCGCGCTCCAGGGCCTGCGGGTGGGCATGCTGCACGGCCAGCTGCCCCCGGACCGACAAGGACGCCACCATGCAGGAGTTCGCGGCGGGCCGGATCGACGTGCTGGTGGCCACCACCGTGATCGAGGTCGGCGTCGACGTGCCCAACGCGAGCACCATGGTGGTGCTCGACGCCGACCTCTTCGGCGTCTCCCAGCTGCACCAGCTGCGCGGCCGCGTCGGCCGGGGCGGTCACCCCGGGCTGTGCCTGCTGGTGACGGCCGCGGTGGGGGAGGCCCGCCCTCCCGGCAGCGGCTGACGGCGGTGGCCGCGACCTCCGACGGCTTCGCGCTGTCCCGCTTCGACCTCAGCCAGCGGCGCGAGGGCGACGTCCTGGGCGCGGCGCAGTCCGGGCGCGCCCGCACCCTGCGGCTGCTCTCGGTGCTCGACGACGAGGAGCTGGTGCTCGCCGCGCGCCGCTGCGCCGAGCAGGTCGTCGACGCCGACCCCACCCTCGGCGACCACCCGGTGCTGGCCGAGGCGGTGCGCCGCGTCGAGGACGCCGAGCTCGCCGACTTCCTGGAGAAGTCGTGACCCGGGTCATCGCCGGCTCCGTGGGCGGACGCTCGCTGCGCACCCCCCCGGGCTCGGGCACCCGACCCACCTCCGACCGGGTCCGCGAGGCGTTGTTCTCGTCGCTGGAGTCTGCCCTCGGGGGGTGGTCGGGCGTGCGCGTCCTCGACCTGTACGCCGGCAGCGGGGCGCTCGGCCTCGAAGCCCTCTCCCGCGGTGCGGCGCACGCGCTGCTGGTCGAGCGCGACCGTAGGGCGGCCGGCGTCGCCGCGGCCAACGCCCGGAGCCTGGGACTGGAGGGCGCCCAGGTGCGCACCGCCGCGGTCTCCGCGGTGCTCGCCGGCCCCGCCGACACGGCGTACGACCTGGTGCTGGCCGACCCGCCGTACCCCCTCGACGAGGCGGCGGTCGGGCGGGTGCTCGCCACGCTCGCCGCGGGCTGGCTCGCCGACGACGCGGTGGTGGTCGTGGAGCGGTCCTCGCGCAGCCCGGTGCCCACGCTGCCCGGGGGCCTGCGGCTGGAGCGCTCGCGCCGCTATGGCGAGACCGTGCTGCACCACCTGCTTTGGTACGGTCGGCCCGCCGACGAGGCCCCCTGACCCAGGGGCCCGCACCCGCCGCAGGAGAGGGGACGCACCGTGGCGCGAGCCGTCTGCCCCGGCACCTTCGACCCGGTCACCCGCGGCCACGTCGACGTCGTCGGCCGGGCGGCGCGCCTCTTCGACGAGGTCGTCGTGGCGATCGGTACCAACCCCTCCAAGAGCCGCCTGTTCAGCGCCGAGGAGCGGATGGAGATGCTGCGTGAGGCGTGCACGCCGTGGGACAACGTCGTCGTCGAGGGCTTCACCGGCCTGGTCGCCGACTTCTGCGTGGAGCGCGGCGCCGCCACCATGGTCAAGGGCATCCGCTCGGGTGCCGACGTCGACTACGAGATGCAGATGGCGCAGATGAACGCGCACGTCGCCTCGGTCGACACCGTCTTCCTGCCGACCAGCCCCGAGCACGCCTTCGTCGCCTCGAGCCTGGTCAAGGAGGTCGCCACGTTCGGGGGTGACGTCTCGGCCCTGGTGCCCGACTTCGTGCTCCCGCGGTTGCTCGCCCGGCTCGCCGAGCGACGGGACGGCAGCGCGGGCTGAGCCGTTTTGGTGGTGCCCCGCCCGGACCGGTAGCGTGGTCCTGTTCTGCCGTACGCCGAAGACGGAAGGTCTATGTCTCCGCTCGACCCGAGGGCGCCGCTCGTGCTCGACACCCGCGAGCTCGGTCGTCGACCCGGGATGCAGCGCACCAAGACCCTCACCGTCCCGGCCCCGGCAGATCTGGGCATCGAGGTGCTCCGCGTCCCCGAGGGATCGCCGCTCGACCTGGACCTCAGGTTGGAGGCGGTCATGGAGGGGGTGCTCGTCACAGGCACGGTCACGGCCGGGCTGACCGGCGAGTGCGTGCGCTGCGTGACCGACATCGTCGACCAGATCGAGACAGACTTCCAGGAGCTGTTCGTCTACGACGACGGTCGCCACGCGACGCAGGAGGACGACGAGACCAGCCGGCTGGAGCACGACCTGCTGGACCTGGAGCCCCTGATCAGGGACTCCGTGGTGCTGCAGCTCCCGTTCCAGCCGTTGTGCCACGAGGACTGCCCCGGCCTGTGCCCCGAGTGCGGCGCACGGCTCGAGGACGACCCGGGGCACACGCACGGAGAAGCGATCGACCCCCGCTGGGCGGCCCTCACGGGCCTCGCGGCCACCGACGGTGGCAGCGACGCAGGCTCCGGCACCGACGAACCAACCGGCCGGGCCACCGGCCAGACGAAGGAGTAGGACATGGCTGTTCCGAAGCGGAAGATGTCGCGGAGCAACACGCGCCACCGCCGTTCGCAGTGGAAGGCCACCGCCCCGGCGCTGGTCAGCTGCGCCAACCCCGCCTGCGACGCCAAGCACCTCCCGCACCGCGCGTGCGGCGCGTGCGGTCAGTACGGCGCACGCGGCGAGCGTCGCCAGGTCCTCTGAGCGTGACGCTCGCGCCGCACCCCGTCCGTGGACGGGGCCCGCGGTGACGCTGGACGGCAGCACGACCGACGAGCTGCGCGCTGCGCTCGGTGACCCCGAGCTCAGCGCCGAGCTCCTCGACCTCGCACTCACGCACCGCTCGTACGCGTACGAGAACGGCAACCTCCCGACCAACGAGCGTCTGGAGTTCCTCGGCGACTCCGTCCTCGGGGTCGTGGTGACCGAGACCCTCTACCGCACCCACCCGACCCTGTCGGAGGGTCGGCTGGCGAAGCTGCGCGCCGCGGTCGTCAACGCCCGCGCACTCGCCGAGGTCGGTCGCACGGTCGGTCTCGGTGAGCACGTCCGGCTGGGCCGCGGCGAGGAGACGACCGGCGGACGGGCCAAGGCCTCGATCCTGTCCGACACCGTCGAGGCGGTGATCGGGGCGGTCTACCTCAGCGGCGGCTTCGAGGTCGCCGCCGAGCTCGTGCACCTGCTCTTCGACCCCCTGATGGAGGCGGCCGCCGGTCTCGGTGCCGGCCTGGACTGGAAGACCAGCCTCCAGGAGCTCACCGCCCAGCACTCCCTCGGAGTGCCGGAGTACGTCGTCTCCGACGAGGGCCCCGACCACGAGAAGACCTTCACCGCCCGCGTCGTCGTCGGCGACGGCACCTTCGGGCACGGCGAGGGCCGCTCGAAGAAGGAGGCGGAGCAGCAGGCCGCCAAGACGGCGTACGCCGACATCGAGGCGACGCACGGGTCCGACCCGGCCGACGCCGAGACCGCCGGCACCGGGGTGGCCTGACCCCCGGTGCCCGAGCTGCCCGAGGTCGAGGTCGTCCGGCGCGGCCTCGAGCGGCACGTCGTCGGCCACACGGTGTCCGGGGTCGACGTGCTGCACGCGCGACCGGTGCGGCGCCACGTCGGCGGCGCCGAAGACTTCGCCGACCGGTTGCGTGGACGCACGGTCATGGCGGCCCGACGACGGGGCAAGTACCTCTGGCTGCCCCTGGACACCGGGGACGCCCTCCTGGCGCACCTGGGCATGAGCGGCCAGATGCTCGTGCAGCCCCCCGAGGCCGAAGCCGAGCGGCACCTGAGGGTGCGCTTCCGGCTCGCCGCCCCCGCCGACCGGGAGCTGCGCTTCGTGGACCAGCGGATGTTCGGCGGCGTCTCCCTCGCCGAGGGTGGGGCCGAGCTGCCCCACGAGATCGCGCACATCGCCCGCGACCCGCTCGACGAGGGGTTCGACGACGAGGTCTTCGTGCGCGCGGTGCGACGCCGTACGTCGGCGGTCAAGCGCCTGCTCCTCGACCAGACGCTCGTCTCGGGAGTGGGCAACATCTACGCCGACGAGGCGCTCTGGCGGGTGCGTCTGCACGGGGAGCGCCCCGGCGAGGTGCTGACCCGGGCGCAGGTGCGCGACCTGCTCGCCGCCGTGCGCGACGTGATGGGGTCGGCGCTGGACCAGGGCGGCACCTCCTTCGACGCGCTCTACGTCAACGTCAACGGCGAGAGCGGCTACTTCGACCGGTCGCTGCACGCCTACGGGCAGGAGGGCAGGCCGTGCGAGCGGTGCGGCACGGCGATCGTCCGGACGGCCTTCATGAACCGCTCGTCGTTCACCTGCCCCCGCTGCCAGCCCGCGCCACGCCGCCGACGTTGACCCGGGGCCACGCCGGGTGCGATTCTGGACGACGGCCCTCATGGGCCGCTTCTCGGATCTTCATCCCCAGTGCCACCTGCAAGGACGCATCTCATGGCCAAGGCCCTTCACGGCTTCATGACCTCCACCGATCCCCGCGAGGCAGCTCGGCTGCTCTCCGAGAACCGTCGGCTCCGCCAGCGCGTGCTCGACCTCGAGGCGCACGTGCTGCGGCTCCAGGGCGAGCACGACGCCCTGGTCGCGCGGCACGCCGAGGACCGCGCGTCCTCGATGCAGCCCGTCTGACGTGGCGCGCGCACTGTCCGGGCTGCTCGACCGCGCGCTCGACCTGTCCGTCGGCCCCGGGTACACCCGGCTCGGCCTGGTCCTGCGCAGGTCCTGGTGGCCCGACGACCCCGCCCCCGACGCCCTGTCCGGGCGCGCCGTCGCGATCACCGGCGCCAACTCCGGCCTCGGTGAGGCCACGGCCGTGGGCGTCGCCCGGCTGGGCGCCCGCACCTTCCTGCTCTGCCGCAGCACCGAGAAGGGCGAGCACGCCCGGGCCCGCATCCTCGACCAGGTCCCCGGCGCCACCGTCACCGTGGTCGAGGCCGACGTGTCCGACCTCGACGCCGTGCCCGGCATCGCCGAGCGGCTGCTGGCGCAGCTCGGCGGCGGCGGACTGCACGCGCTGGTGCACAACGCCGGCGTGATGCCCCCCGAACGCACCGAGTCCGCGCAGGGCCACGAGCTCACCTATGCCACGCACGTGCTCGGCCCGCACCTGCTCACCCACCTGCTTCGCGGGGCGCTGGCCGCCGACGGCGACGCGCGGGTGGTGTTCCTGTCCTCGGGCGGCATGTACACCGCGTCGTTGCGGGTCGACGACCCCGAGTTCGCGCGCGGCGAGTACGACGGCACCGACGCCTACGCCCGCACCAAGCGGATGCAGGTGCACCTGGCCGAGCGGTGGGCCGAGGAACTGCGCACCGAGGGGATCGCCGTGCACTCGGCGCACCCCGGCTGGGCCGACACCCCGGGGGTGCAGGACTCGCTGCCGGGCTTCTACAAGGTCACCAAGCCGTTCCTGCGCAGCGCCGAGGAGGGGGCGGACACCAGCGTGTGGCTGACCGCCGCCCCCGAGGCCGTCACGACCACCGGGGAGTTCTGGCACGACCGCCGTCCGCGGCCCACGGCGTACCTCGGTCGGAACGCACCCTCCCCGGCCGACGTCGAGCGGCTCTGGCAGCAGGTCGTCGAGGCGACCTCGGCTCCCTGAGCACGCCGGACGCGCCGAACGCGCCGAACGCGCCCCGCCCACCGGGTTCCCGTCTCGTCGAGGTGCTCGCCCCGCGTCGTATGGGCGTGGACTACCGCTGGCTGCTGGGCTCCACGTGGCTGTCCAACCTCGGTGACGGGGTCGCTCTGGCGGCCGGGCCGCTGCTGGTCGCGTCGCTGACCCGCGACCCGCTGCTCGTGGGGGCCGCGACGCTGCTGCAGTTCCTCCCCGCGCTGCTGCTCGGGCTGTACGCCGGCGTGGTGGTCGACCGCAGCGACCGGCGCCGGGTGGCCGTGCTGGTCGACGGCCTGCGCGCCGTGCTGATCACGGTCCTGGTCGCCACGATCGTGCTCGACGTCGTGACGATCTGGCTGCTGCTCGTCGTGCTCTTCCTCGTCGGCACCACCGAGATCTTCGCCGACACCGCCTTCGGCGCCCTGCTGCCACAGGTCGTCGGCCCGCGCGACCTCGGTGTCGCCAACGCCCGGCAGATGGGCGGCTTCATCGTGGCCAACCGGCTGGCGGGCCCGCCCCTGGGGGCGGCGATGTTCGCGGCGGGAGCGGCGTGGCCGTTCGTCACCCAGGTGGTGTGCGCGGCGCTCGCGGTGCTCCTGGCCACCCGCATCCGGCTGCGACGCCCGCCCGTGCTCGTCGACCGGACCCGCGGTGCGGTGGGCCGGGAGATCCGTGAGGGCCTGCTGTGGTTGCGGGGGCATCCCGCGATGCGCACGCTCACGCTCACGATCGTGTCCTTCAACGTCACCTTCGGGGCGGCCTTCGCCGTGCTCGTGCTCTACGCCCTCGACCGGCTGCAGATGGGCGCGCTCGGCTTCGGTCTGCTGACGACCGCCTCTGCGGCCGGGGGCGTGCTCGGCATGCTCGTCTTCGGCCGGCTCGAGGCGCGGGTGCCGCTCGGCTGGCTGATGCGGGCCGGGCTGCTGGTCGAGACCGGGTTCCACCTCGTCTTCGCGGTCAACCGGCTGCCGGTGGTGGCCCTGGCCGCGATGGTGGTGTTGGGCCTGCACGAGTTCGTCTGGGGCACGATCGGCACCTCGGTGCGGCAGAGGGCGGTGCCGGAGGTGCTCCAAGGGCGGGTCGGCGCGGCGTACCGGATCGCGAGCACCGGCGGCATCGTGGTGGGGGCCGGCCTCGGGTCGGTGCTGGCCAGGCTCGGGGGGCTGACCGCGCCGTTCTGGTTCGCCTTCGTCGGCTCGGCGGTGCTGGTCGTGCTGCTGTGGCGGTCGCTGATGGCGATCGCCCACGAGGACGAGGCGCTGCGCGACGCGTGACCGCGCGCCTGCGCGCCCCGGGGGACGTCGCCACCTAGGGTGTGGGCGCTGAGTGCTGGCTTCCCCCGGCTCCCCTGAGCCGTACGGTGCTCGGCGCCGGGTCCGGTCGCGGGCCCGCGCGACCCGTCGTGAGGAGCCCACGTGTACCTGAAGAGCCTGACCCTCAAGGGGTTCAAGTCCTTCGCCTCCTCGACGACGCTCGCCCTGGAGCCGGGCATCACCTGCATCGTCGGACCGAACGGCTCGGGCAAGTCCAACGTCGTCGACGCCCTGGCCTGGGTGATGGGCGAGCAGGGCGCCAAGAGCCTGCGCGGCGGCAAGATGGAGGACGTCGTGTTCGCCGGCACCGCCGGCCGTGCCCCGCTCGGGCGCGCCGAGGTGCAGCTGACCATCGACAACACCGACGGTGCGTTGCCGATCGACTACTCCGAGGTCACGATCAGCCGCACGATGTTCCGCAACGGCGGCTCGGAGTACGCCATCAACGGCACCACCTGCCGGCTGCTCGACGTCCAGGAGCTGCTCTCGGACTCCGGCATCGGCCGCGAGATGCACGTGATCGTGGGGCAGGGCCAGCTCGACTCGATCCTCCGCGCCACCCCCGAGGAGCGTCGCGGCTTCATCGAGGAGGCCGCCGGCGTGCTCAAGCACCGCAAGCGCAAGGAGAAGGCGCTCCGCAAGCTCGACGCCACCGAGGGCAACCTGCACCGGCTGGCCGACCTGCTGGTCGAGCTGAGGCGCCAGCTGAAACCCCTCGGTCGCCAGGCCGAGGTGGCCCGCCGCGCCGCGGTGATCCAGGCCGACGTCCGGGACGCCCGCGCCCGGCTGCTCGCCGACGACCTCGTCGGGGCGACCTCGGCGCTGGCCGAGGAGCTCGCCGACGAGTCCGCGCTGGTCGACCGGCAGCAGGCCGTCGAGTCCGCCACCGCGGCCGCGCGCGAGCGCGAGTCCGCGCTGGAGGCGTCCTTGCGCGAGGACCTTCCCCGTCTGGCCGCCGCGCAGGAGACCTGGTTCGCCCTGTCCGGCCTGCGCGAGCGCTTCCGCGGACTGGAGGGCCTCGCCGCCGAGCGGGTCCGCCACGCCACCGACGCCGCCGCCGAGCCGGTCGGCAGCACCGGACGCGACCCCGCCGAGCTCGAGGAGGAAGCCGAGCGGGTGGCCGCCCAGGAGGCGGGCATCGTCGGGGAGGTCACCGCGCGGTCGGCCCAGCTCGACGAGGCGGTCGCGACCCGCGGCCGGGCGGAGACGGCGTACGCCGAGGAGGAGCGGCGGGTCTCGGACCTCCAGCGGGCGGCGGCGGACCGCCGCGAGGGACTGGCCCGCCTCGTCGGCCAGGTCGACGTGCTGCGCAGCCGGGCCGCGTCAGCACGCGACGAGCTCGGTCGGCTCGAGGACTCCCGCACCGCCGCGCTGACCCGGGTGGAGCGGGCCCAGCGCGACTTCACCTCCCTGGAGACCCGGGTCGCCGGCCTCGACGCGGGGGAGGAGGGCCTGGACGCCGAGCACGAGGCGGCCGCCGCCACCCTGGGCGACCTCGAGGAGCGGCTGGCCAAGATCCGCGAGGAGGCCCGTCTCGCCGAGCAGGAGCGCACCGGCCTCGCCGCCCGCCGGGAGGCGCTCGAGCTCGGGCTGCGCCGCAAGGACGGCGCCGGCGCGCTGCTCGCCGTCGGCGACGAGGTCTCCGGTCTGCTCGGTTCGGTGGCCGCGCTGGTCTCGGTACGCGGCGGCTTCGAGGCCGCCGTGGCGGCCGCGCTCGGCACCGCCGCCGACGCCGTGGTCGTCGGCACCGTCCCCGACGCCCTGGCTGCCGTCGACCGCCTGCGCACCGAGGACCTCGGCCGTGCAGACTTCCTCGTCGCCGCCCCGGCGTCGGTGCGCGCCGAGCGGCCCGACCTCCCGGCCGGCGCGACCTGGGCGAGCGACGTCGTGACCTGCCCGGCCGACCTGCGACCGGCGCTGGACCACCTCCTCGGCCGCACCGCGGTCGTCGAGGGGCACGCTGCCGCGAGCGCCGTGGCCGAGGCCCACCCCGACGTCGTCGCCGTGACCCTCGATGGCGACCTCGTCTCGGCCTACGCCGCCCGCGGCGGGTCGCCGTCCGGCGCCAGCCTGCTGGAGGTGCAGGCCGCCGTGGACGACGCGACGTCGCGGCTCTCCGAGGCGACCGCCTCCCTGGAGCGCCTCGGCTTCGAGACCTCCCGCCTCGAGCGCGAGCGCGCCGAGGCCCAGCAGTCCGTCGACGTCGCGATGGCCAAGCTGCACGAGTCGGACGCCACCCTCGCCGCCGTCGCCGAGGAGCTCGCCCAGCACGGCGCCCAGGCCCGTTCGGCGCGCGGGGAGGCCGAGCGGATCACCGCCGCCATCGCGTCCGCCGAGCAGGCCCGCGCGGACGCGCTGGACAAGCTCGCCGGGCTCGAGCAGCGGCTGGCCGCGGCCCACGACGCCCCGGTCGAGGAGCCCGACACCGCCGAGCGCGAACGGCTCGCCGAGGCCGCCCGCAGCGCCCGCCAGTCCGAGACCGAGGTGCGCCTCGGGCTGCGCACCGCCGAGGAGCGGGCCCGGGCCGTCGCAGGCCGGGCCGACGGGCTGCGCCGACGGGCCGCTGCCGAGCGCGAGCAGCGCGCCCGGGCCGAGGCACGCCGAGCCCGCCTGGAGCGCGAGGGCCGGGTCGCCGCCGACGTCCGTCAGGGGTGCGCGCTGGTGCTGGAGCGGCTGGAGACCTCCGTCGGGGTGGCCGCGGAGCGTCGCGCCGCCGTGGAGGCCTCGCGGGCCGACGACGAGCGGGCCCTGCTCGAGGTCCGGGCGCGGCTGCGCGACCTGGGCCGCGAGCTCGACGAGCTGCGCAACGCCGCCCACCGTGACGAGATGGCGCGCGCCCAGCAGCGCATGCGCATCGAGCAGCTGACCGAGAAGGCGATGACCGAGGTCGGGCTCGACCCCGAGGCCCTGATGGCCGACTACGGACCGCACCGGCCGGTGCCCGACCTGCGCGCCGAGACCGCTCCGGCAGAGGCCGCGGCGCGGGACGGGTCGGCGGAGGTCGCCGACCCGGAGGTGCCGTCGTACCCCTTCGTCCGGGCCGAGCAGGAGAAGCGGCTGCGCACCGCCGAGCGGGAGCTGGGTCAGCTGGGGCGGATCAACCCGCTCGCGCTCGAGGAGTTCACGGCCATGGAGGAGCGGCACCGGTTCCTCACCGAGCAGCTCGAGGACCTGAAGAAGACCCGCAAGGACCTCGCCGACATCGTCGCCCAGGTCGACGAGCGCGTCGAGCAGGTCTTCACCGAGGCCTACCGCGACGTGGAGCAGGCCTTCGACCACGTCTTCTCCCGGCTCTTCCCGGGCGGCGAGGGGCGGCTGGTGCTCACCGACCCCGACGACATGCTCGCCACCGGAGTCGAGGTCGAGGCGCGCCCGCCCGGCAAGAAGGTCAAGCGGCTCTCGCTGCTGTCCGGCGGTGAGCGCTCGCTGGTGGCGGTGGCCTTCCTGGTCGCTCTGTTCAAGGCCCGGCCCTCGCCCTTCTACATCCTCGACGAGGTCGAGGCGGCGCTCGACGACACCAACCTCGGCCGGCTGCTGGAGATCTACGAGGAGCTGCGCGAGGACTCCCAGCTGCTGGTGATCACCCACCAGAAGCGCACGATGGAGGTCGGCGACGCGCTGTACGGCGTGACGATGCGAGGCGACGGAGTCTCGACGGTGATCAGCCAGCGGCTGCGCGAGCAGGTGCCGGCGTGAGCGGCGCCTCGGGGGAGCGGCCCGCCCGTCCGACCCGCGCCGACTACGCGACCTGGCGCACCATGACCACGCGCTGGCGCGACGACGACGCCTACGGGCACATGAACAACGCGACCTACTACGAGCTGTTCGACACCGCCGTCAACGCGCACCTCTACGCGGCGACCGGCCTGCCGGTGCGCGACCTGGACGCCATCGGTGTCGTCGCCGAGACGTCGTGCCGCTACTTCTCCGAGCTCTCCTTCCCCGAGCCGGTCGAGGCCGGGCTGGTCGTCGAGCGCCTCGGCCGCTCCTCGATCACCTACCGCATCGGGCTGTTCCAGGGCCCCGGCGACCAGGCCGCGGCCGAGGGTCGCTTCGTGCACGTGTACGTCGGCAACGGCCCCCGCGGGGAGCGGCCGGTCGTCCCGGTGCCCGACGTCGTGCGGGCGGCCGTCGAGGGGCTGGTGCGGCCCGGCTGAGCAGCGGGCGGCCGGGCGACACGCCGTACGCCGCGCCTGGCGCCGCACGACGCTGGACCGGGTTGGTCCGGAATGTCACAGTGAGGCCGAACGTCCCTTCCCCGAGGTGGTCCCATGCTGTTCGTGCTGCTCGCGATGCTCCTGCTCGCCCTCCTTGCCACCGCCGTGCTCGCGGTGGTGGCCTACCCGCACAGCGCGGACCACTTCGAGCGCGTGCCCCGGCTGAGCGCCGTGCTCGCCCGCGTCACCCGCTGACCCCGGCCCGGCGGCGTCCCCGGTGAGGACGGCCGGGCCCGTCGTGCCGGCGTCGTGATTGGATCGTGGCGTGGGTGACTTCCTGATCCTGGTCCTGGCCATCGCCGGCGTGGCGCTGGTGACGCTGGTCGGTCTCGTCGCGTCCGCGCGTCGCCGCCCCCGTCGCGGGGCCGACACGCTGGAGCGACCGACGCCGCCGCCGGCGCCGAGCGCCGACACCGAGGTGCCGACCGCCCCTCCCTCGGTCGAGGTGCTCGACGAGACCCCGACCCTCGAGCGGCCGGAGAGCACGGCCAGCCGCCTCGTGCGGCTGCGCCAGCGCCTCGCCGGCTCGCAGAACGTGCTGGGTCGCGGCCTGCTCGCGCTGCTCTCCCGCGACCGGGTCGACGAGGACACCTGGGAGGAGATCGAGGACCTCCTGATCTCGGCCGACGTCGGCGTCGCCGCCAGCCAGGAGCTGGTCGGCCGGCTGCGCACCCGGGTGCGGGTGGAGGGAGCCACCTCGACCGAGATCCGCGAGGTGCTGCGCGAGGAGCTGCTCGCGCTGGTCGACCCCTCCGCCGACCGCTCGCTGGCCGTCTACGGCGGGAGCGGCAAGCCGGGGGTCGTGCTGGTCGTCGGCGTGAACGGCACCGGCAAGACCACCACGGTCGGCAAGCTCGCCCGCGTGCTCGTCGCCGACGAGCAGTCGGTGCTGCTGGGCGCGGCGGACACGTTCCGCGCCGCGGCCGCCGAGCAGCTGGCGACCTGGGGGGAGCGGGTCGGCGTCGACGTGGTCCGCGGACCCGAGGGGGGAGACCCCGCCAGCGTCGCCTTCGAGACGGTGCGCCTGGGCATCGAGCACGGCCTCGACACCGTCGTGGTCGACACGGCCGGCCGGCTGCAGAACAAGTCCGGCCTGATGGACGAGCTGGGCAAGGTCAAGCGGGTGATCGAGAAGCAGACCCCCGTGACCGAGGTGCTGCTCGTGCTCGACGCCACGACGGGCCAGAACGGCATGACCCAGGCCCGGGTGTTCGGCGAGGTCGTCGCGGTGACCGGAGTCGTGCTCACCAAGCTGGACGGATCGGCCAAGGGTGGCATCGTCGTGGCCGTGCAGCGCGAGCTCGGGGTCCCGGTGAAGCTCGTCGGCCTGGGGGAGGGCGCCGACGACCTGGCGCCGTTCGATCCGCAGGGTTTCGTCGACGCTCTCCTCGGCGACGCCTGACCCGCTCGACGCGACCCGCCACCCCGACCGGGCGGCTTGCTGGCGTCCGATTAACCGGGCAGAAACAAGGTCGTCCGACGTGTCACACCCTCGAAACACGTCCCATGCCTCGGTGAAACCTCCGCCCCGGACAGTAGGAGCACTCCGAGGGGGATCGGGTCGACAGTGTGGTCGGCATGCCTCCTCCCGCACGCACGCTCAACTCTGGAGGTCCACCACATGGACGGCTACAACGCCTTCATGCTCGTGGCCACGCTGCTGGTCTTGATGATGACCACGCCGGCGCTGGCCCTCTTCTACGGCGGCATGACCCGCTCGAAGTCCGTGCTCAACATGATGATGATGTCGTACTCCGCGATGGCGATCGTCGGCATCATCTGGGTGCTCTGGGGCTACTCGATGGTGTTCGGGGGTGACGGGATCTTCACGGGCTCGCCCTTCGCGAACTTCGCGCTCGACGGCGTCGGCTACGACGGCTACACGTTCATGATGTTCCAGCTGACCTTCGCCGTCATCACCACCGCGCTGATCAGCGGCGCCATCGCCGACCGTGTGAAGTTCTCGGCCTGGCTCGTCTTCGTGCCCCTGTGGGCGACGCTGTCGTACTTCCCGCTGGCCCACATGGTCTTCGGGTGCACCGACAAGGCCCTGATCTGCACCACGATCGGTGCCCAGGACTACGCGGGCGGCACCGCGGTGCACATCAACGCCGGTGTCGCGGGCCTCGTGCTCGCCATCGTGGTCGGCAAGCGAATCGGCTTCGGCACCTCCCCGATGCGTCCGCACAACCTCACCCTGACGATGCTCGGTGCCGCGCTGCTGTGGGTCGGCTGGTACGGCTTCAACGTCGGCTCGCTGGTCTTCAGCGACGGCCTCAACCCGAGCGCCCAGTTCCTGGCCGAGACCGGGCTGACCTTCGCCAACACCACCCTGGCCACCATGGCCGCCATCATCGGCTGGCTGGCCGTCGAGCGGATCATCCACGGCAAGGCCACCTCGCTGGGGGCCGCGTCGGGCATCGTCGCCGGACTCGTGGCGATCACTCCGGCCGCCGGTGCGGTCGACATCTTCGGGGCGCTCGCGATCGGCGTCATCGCCGGTGCCCTGTGCGCCTGGGCCGTGGGCCTGAAGTTCAGGTTCGGTCTCGACGACTCGCTCGACGTCGTCGGGGTCCACCTCGTGGGCGGCGTCGTCGGCACCCTGCTGATCGGTGTCTTCTCCGTCACCGCCGAACAAGGCTCGAACGTCGCCGGCGGCGCCGTGGACGGCCTGCTCTACGGCGGCGGCTTCGGTTCGCTGATCGACCAGTTCCTCGGCGTCCTCGTGGCCATCGCCTGGTCCGGCGTGGTGACCCTGGTGCTCGCCCTGGCCATCAAGTTCACGATGGGCTGGCGCGTCAGCGAGGACAGCGAGGTCGAGGGCGTCGACTTCGACCAGCACGGTGAGACCGCCTACGACCTGGTCTCGCGTGGCGGTCGCGCCCCGTCGACAGCCAAGCAGGCCACATCCGAGTCGCGAGGAGTCAACGCATGAAGCTGATCACCGCGGTCATCAAGCCGCACAAGTGGGACGAGGTCCGGGAGGCGCTGGAGACCTTCGGCGTCACCGGGATGACCGTCAGCGAGGTCTCGGGCTACGGCCGGCAGAAGGGCCACACCGAGGTCTACCGCGGCGCGGAGTACGACGTCGCGCTGGTGCCCAAGGTCCGGGTCGAGATCGTCGTCGACGACACCGACGCCAGCGACGTGCTCGAGGTCGTCGTCAAGGCGGCGCAGACCGGTCGCATCGGCGACGGCAAGGTCTGGGTCTCGCCGGTCGACACCGTGGTCCGCGTGCGGACCGGGGACCGCGGAGAGGCGGCCATCTGAGGCTGCACCACCGCGGCCGCACCGGCCCGACGGAACACCCCTGACGCGGGGGGCCGCCACCGGCCAGGTGGCGGCCCGTCGCGCCGCGGCCCCCGCCGTCGCCGGCGATGCTCCAGCGGCCCGGCATGGGAGGCTGCAGGCCCGCACCGGCGCGCTCCCGGGCCGGATCCCACCGAGACGAGAAGGACACCATGAAGCTCGTGACCGCGGTGCTCAAGCCGCACAAGTGGGAGGACGTCCGCGCCGCCCTCGAGGGCATCGGCGTCACCGGGATGACCGTCAGCGAGGTCTCGGGCTACGGCCGCCAGAAGGGCCACACCGAGGTCTACCGCGGCGCGGAGTACGACGTGTCGCTCGTGCCGAAGGTCCGCGTCGAGGTCGTCGTGGACGACGCCGCGACGGCCGGGGTGGTGGACACCGTCGTCGCGGCCGCCTCCACCGGCCGGATCGGCGACGGCAAGGTCTGGGTGTCCCCGGTCGAGTCCGTCGTGCGCGTGCGCACGGGCGACCGTGACGAGGCAGCGCTCTGAACGACGCGCACCCGCAGGGGGCCCGATGACCGCGACCGGGCGCGCCCGCCGTACGCGTGAGGCGGACGAGCTCTGCACCTCCGCCTGGGCCTCGGTCGGCGGCCCCCGGTCCGGCGCCGCCCTGGTCGCCGTCGGCGGCTACGGACGCTCCGAGCTGGCGCCGTTCAGCGACCTCGACGTGGTGCTCGTGCACGATGAGCGGGTGCTCGAGGACCCGGGTCCCGTCGCGTCCGAGGTCTGGTACCCGCTGTGGGACTCGGGGGAGAAGATCGACCACGCCGTGCGCTCGCTCGGGTCGGCGCGCGCGTCGGCCGAGAGCGACGTGCGGGTGGCCCTCGGCCTGCTGGACGCGCGCCACCTGGCGGGGGACCCGCACGTCACCCTGCGTCTGCGCAGCGACCTGCTCACCAGCTGGCGCCGTGACGCCCGCTCCCGCCTGCCCGACCTGCGCGACCGCACCTTCCAGCGCGCCGAGCGGGCCGGTGAGCTGGCCCACGAGTCGGTCATCGACCTCAAGGAGTGCGACGGCGGGCTGCGCGACACCACCACCCTCAAGGCCCTCGTGGCCACCTGGCTCGTCGACGTGCCCCACCTCGAGCTCGACCGCTGCCGTCGTCACCTGCTCGACGTGCGCGACGCGCTGCACCACGTGACCGGACGGTCCGGCGACCGGATCGTGCAGGAGGTGTGGCCCGACCTCGCCGCCGAGCTGGACCTCCGGGCGGGGTACGCCCGCCGCGAGCCGCGCGCCGTCGAACGCGACCTGCGGGCCGAGGGGCGTCGCGTCGCGCACCTCTCGCACCTGACCTGGCGACGCGTCGACTCGGTGCTGCGCCGACCACCCCTGGCCACCCGCCCACGGCGGCCCCAGCTGGCCTCGGTGGCGCCCGGCGTCGCCGTCACCGGTGACGACGAGATCGCTCTGGACCGCCGCGCGCGCCCCGACTCCGCGCCGTCGCTGATGCTGCGCGCCGCCGCCGAGGCGGCCGAGCGCGACCTCGTGCTCGCGCCGACGACGTGCGCCCGCCTGGTGCGCGACGGCCCCGACCTGCCGGATCCCTGGCCGACCGAGGCGCGGGCGCTGCTGGTGCGGCTGCTCGCGGCCGGGGAGGGCCTGCGCGACGTCTGGGAGACCTTGGAGGCGACGGGGGCGGTGGACCGGATGCTGCCCGAGTGGTCGCGGATCCGGCTGCTGCCGCATGCCACCACCGTGCACCGTTTCACCGTCGACCGGCACAGCGTGGAGACCGCCATCGAGGCTGCCCGGCTGATCCGCCGGGTCGTGCGCACCGACGTGCTCGTGGTGAGCGCGCTGCTGCACGACATCGGCAAGGGCGGGCGCACCGACCACAGCGTGGCCGGCGCTCCGATCGCCGAGGAGATCGCCCGACGGGTCGGCTTCGACGACGACGAGGTCCGGCTGGTGTCCGACCTCGTGCGGCACCACCTGCTGCTGGTCACCACCGCCACCACCCGCGACCCCGAGGACCCGGCGACCGTCGAGCAGGTCCTGAACCTCGTGCACGACGTGGAGACGTTGGACCTCCTCGAGACCCTCACCGAGGCCGACGCCCGCGCCACCGGGCCGGCCGCCTGGACCGACTGGCGCGCCACGCTGGTGCACCGGTTGGCGTCGCGGGTTCGGGAGGCCCTCGGTGGTCGCGACGCGCCCCCGTCGCCCGTGCGCGAGGACCTGTCGGTGAGCGCCTCCGAGCGTGCGTCCCTGGGTGCGGGCCGCCCGGTGGTGCGGGTCGAGCGGCTCGACGACCGGCCCGAGGCCGGCGTTCGCGTCGTCGTCGTGGCGCCGGACCGTCCGCACCTGCTCGCCGACGTCTCGGCCGCGCTCACCCTGGCCCGGGTGTCCGTGCGGGCGGCTCGGGCGTGGAACGACGAGACGCTGGCCTTCTCCTGCTGGGACGTCGACGCCGACGTCGACCCCGCCCTGATGCGTCTGCACCTCGAGGCCGGCGGCTCGGGACGTCTCGACGTCGGCGCGCGCCTCGGGGTGGGCCGGGCAGGCAGCCCCGACCCGGTGGTCGTGCTGCTGCCCGACGGGTCGAGCGACTGCACCCTGCTCGAGGTCCGCACCGACGACCGTCGCGGGGTGGTGCACCTGGTCTGCAGGGCACTGGCCACGATCGACGTCGAGGTGCGGTCGGCGCACGTCTCGACCGTCGGACCCCAGGCGGTGGACGTCTTCTACCTCCAGGAGCGGGGCGCCGGCGCGCTGTCCGAGACCCGCGGGGCCGATGCCGCGCACGCGGTCCGCGACGCCCTCGAGGGCACGGTTACCCTGTCCTGACGCGCGAGGCCCGGCCCCGAGCCCCGTGCTCGCGCCCCAGCCCCGTCCCGACCGACTCGGCGGGCCGTCGACTCACGACCCCGCCCGGAGGACCCGCCTCGTGTTCACCACCCTCTCCGACCGCCTCGCCGACACCTTCAAGAACCTGCGCGGCAAGGGTCGGCTGTCCGAGGCCGACATCGACGCCACCGCGCGCGAGATCCGGATCGCGCTGCTCGAGGCCGACGTCGCACTGCCGGTCGTCAAGGACTTCGTCGCCGCGGTCAAGGAGCGGGCGCGCGGTGAGGAGGTCAGCGGTGCGCTGAACCCCGCCCAGCAGGTCATCAAGATCGTCAACGAGGAGCTCGTCACGATCCTCGGCGGCGAGACCCGCCGGATGCGGTTCGCCAAGCAGCCGCCGACCGTGATCATGCTCGCCGGCCTGCAGGGTGCCGGCAAGACGACGCTGGCGGCCAAGCTCGGACTGTGGCTCAAGGAGCAGGGGCACAGCCCGATGCTCGTCGCCTCCGACCTCCAGCGCCCCAACGCGGTGCAGCAGCTGCAGGTCAACGGCGAGCGCGCCGGGGTCACGGTGTTCGCCCCCGAGCCGGGCAACGGCGTCGGCGACCCGGTCGACGTGGCACGCCGCGGCCTGGCCGAGGCCCGGCGCACACTCCACGACGTCGTCGTGGTCGACACCGCGGGTCGGCTCGGCGTCGACGCCGAGCTGATGCAGCAGGCGTCCGACATCCGCGACGCGGTGCAGCCCGACGAGGTGCTGTTCGTGCTCGACGCGATGATCGGCCAGGACGCCGTCGCCACCGCGCAGGCCTTCCTCGACGGGGTGGGCTTCGACGCGGTCGTGCTGTCCAAGCTCGACGGCGACGCCCGCGGCGGTGCCGCCCTGTCGGTCGCCAAGGTGACCGGCCGCCCGGTCATGTTCGCCTCCAACGGCGAGAAGCTGACCGACTTCGACCTGTTCCACCCCGACCGGATGGCCTCGCGCATCCTCGACATGGGCGACATGCTCACCCTGATCGAGCAGGCCGAGAAGACCTTCGACGCCGACCAGGCCGCCAAGGCCGCGGCCAAGCTGACCGGTCAGGGCGGGGAGTTCACCCTCGACGACTTCCTCGAGCAGATGCAGCAGGTGCGCAAGCTCGGCTCGCTGTCCAAGATCATGGGGATGCTGCCCGGGATGGCGCAGTTCCGCGACCAGCTGGAGAACTTCGACGAGCGCGAGATCGACCGGATCCAGGCGGTCATCCAGTCGATGACCCCGGCCGAGCGCACCAACCCCAAGATCATCGACGGGTCCCGACGCTCGCGCATCGCCCGGGGCTCGGGGCGCACCGTCAACGACGTGAACACCCTGGTCGACCGCTTCTTCGAGGCCCGCAAGATGATGCAGCAGATGGCCCGCGGCGGCGGCATGCCGGGGGTGCCCGGGATGCCGGGGATGGGCGGGGGCAAGCGGGCCAAGTCCAAGCCGCAGCCCAAGAAGGCGAAGGGCAAGCGCGTCTCGGGCAACCCGGCCAAGCGCGCCGCGGCCGCGAAGCAGACGCCGGAGAAGCCCGCCGGGGCGGGCGGCGGCAACCCGTTCGGGCTGCCGCAGGGCGAGGAGGAGGTCGACCTCTCCCAGATCGACCTCCCGGCCGACCTGTCCAAGTACCTCCGCTGACGCCCGGACGTCGCCCCCGGGCGGCTAGCGTGCCCCCATGAGCGCGCTGAAGTTCACCGGTCCGGTGCTGCCCGACGGCGAGGCTCGCGACCTGTACGTCGTCGACGGGCACGTGACCTACGAGCCGCAGCGCGACGTCGGCTCGACCACGTCGGGCTGGATCGTGCCCGGGCTCGTGGACGCGCACTGCCACGTGGGGCTCGACGCCGACGGTGCGGTGGGCCCCGACGAGACCGAGGTGCAGGCGCTGGCCGACCGCGACTCCGGTGCCCTGCTGCTCCGCGACTGCGGGTCGCCGGCCGACACGCGGTGGATCGACGATCGCGAGGACCTGCCCCGGCTGCTGCGGGCCGGGCGGCACATCGCCCGCACCCGTCGCTACCTGCGCAACTTCGCCCACGAGGTCGAGCCCGACGAGGTGGCGGCGTACGTCGCGCAGGAGGCCCGTCGCGGCGACGGCTGGGTCAAGCTGGTCGGCGACTGGATCGAGCGGGACTCCGGGGACCTGCGGCCCTCGTTCCCGCGAGAGACCTTCGCCGAGGCGATCCGGGTCGCACACGAGCACGGCGCCCGGGTCACCGCCCACGTCTTCGGCGCGGAGGCGCTGCCGGCCCTCGTCGGGTCCGGCATCGACTGCATCGAGCACGGCACCGGATTGTCGACCGACCTGATCGACCAGATGGTCGCCGGCAGCGTCGCGCTGGTGCCGACGGTGCGCCAGCTCGACAACTTCCCGGACTACGCCGACGCGGGGGAGGCCAAGTTCCCGGCGTACGCCGCGCACATGCGCCGGCTCTTCGAGACCCGGCACGAGGTGCTCGGGGCGGCGTACGAGGCGGGGGTGCAGGTCTACGCCGGCACCGACGCCGGCGGCGTGCTGCCGCACGGGCTGATCGCCGAGGAGGTCGAGATGCTGCACGGCATCGGGCTCACGCCGTACGACGCCCTGGGTGCGGCCTCGTGGCGGGCCCGGAAGTGGCTGGGCCTGACCGCCACGCTGGAGGAGGGCGCTCCCGCCGACCTGGTGGTCTACGACGCGGACCCGCTCGCCGACCTGCGGCAGCTGCGGGCGCCGCGCCGGGTCGTGCTCCGTGGGCGTGTGGTCGCCTGAGGCGCAGGTCACCCGGCGTTGACCGCAGCCGATTTCGGGCCACGCCCCGACCTCTGGCACAATGACCCGCTGAGTCGTACGTCGATGGGCCCTCTCACCCAGCGGCGTCACGCCCCTCGAGCCTTCCGCGGCCCGGTCCCCACCTGGTCCGTCGCGCTCACACATCATCGACTTTCGAGGAGACACCACACACGTGGCCGTCAAGATTCGCCTGAAGCGCCTGGGCAAGGTGCGCAGCCCCCACTACCGCGTCGTCATCGTCGACTCCCGCGCCCGCCGGGACGGTCGGGTCATCGAGGAGATCGGCAAGTACCACCCCAAGGAGGAGCCCTCGCTGATCGAGGTCACCTCCGACCGGGCGCAGTACTGGCTCGGTGTCGGCGCCCAGCCGACCGAGGCCGTCGCCGCCCTGCTCAAGATCACCGGTGACTGGCAGAAGTTCACGGGCATCGACGGTGCCGAGGGCACCCTCCGCACCAAGGAGGCCAAGCGCGACAAGCTCGAGATCTTCAACGAGGCGCTCAAGGAGGCTCAGTCCGAGCCCCGCGGCGAGGCCGTGACCAAGGCCGACAAGAAGTCGGCCAAGGACGACGCCCCCGCCGAGGCCCCGGAGCCCGCCGCCGAGGCGGAGTCCACGGAGTCCACGGAGTCGGCCGCGGCCGAGACCCCGGCCGAGCCGGCCTCGTCCGAGGCCTGAGCATGCTCGCCGACGCGCTCGAGCACCTCGTCCGCGGCATCGTCGACCATCCCGACGACGTCTCGGTGCAGGACAAGCAGCAGCGACGTGGCTCGGTGCTCGAGGTGCGCGTGCACCCCGAGGACCTCGGCAAGGTCATCGGTCGAGGCGGTCGCACGGCGACCGCCTTCCGCACCGTGGTCAACGCGCTGGCCGGCCGCGGCGGCGCCCGCGTCGACTTCGTCGACGTCGACCGCCGCTGACCGACCCGGCACAGCACCAGCACCTCGACGACGGGGAGACCTCAGGGTCTCCCCGTCGTCGCGTCCCGGGACCAGCCGGTCCCCGCCGACGCCTACGCTCACCGGAGCACCCCACCGCCAGGAGGATCACGTGGCCGACTCCCCGGACGCGCACGACGACGTCGTCCTGATGGTCGGCCGGGTGGGCCGCCCCCACGGCGTGCGGGGCGAGGTCTCGGTCGACGTCCGCACCGACGAGCCGGACCGGCGCTTCGTCGTGGGCGCCCGGCTGCGCACCGAGGCCCCGTCTCGGCCCCTGGCCGAGGCGCCCGTCCCACCGCCGGTGCTGCACGTCGACGCCGTCCGCTGGCACCAGCAGCGGCTCCTGGTGCGCTTCGACGGGATCGAGGACCGCAACGCCGCGGAGGACCTGCGCGGCGTCGTGCTCCAGGTCGCCGTGCCCCGCGACGAGACCCCGGCGGACCCCGAGGAGTTCTACGACCACCAGCTCGAGGGCCTGGCCGTCGAGGACCTCGACGGCCACCACCTGGGCGAGGTGGTCGAGGTGCAGCACCCCGGCGCGCAGGACCTGCTCGTCGTGCGCACGCCCGAGGGCCGTGACGCGCTCGTGCCCTTCGTGCTCGCGCTCGTGCCCACGGTCGACCTCGGCGGCGGTCGTGTCGTCGTCGCCGACCGGCCCGGCCTGGTCGCGCCCGCCGAGGACTGACCCGTGCGCATCGACGTCGTCTCGATCTTCCCGGCCTACCTCGACGCCCTGCGGCTCTCGCTGCCGGGCCGGGCGGTGCGCGAGGGGATCGTCGACCTCGCCGTGCACGACCTGCGCGACTGGAGCCACGACCGGCACCGCACCGTGGACGACACGCCGTACGGCGGCGGCGCCGGCATGGTCATGCGGCCCGAGCCCTGGGGCGAGGCGCTCGACGCCCTGCTCGGCGAGGACACGGTCGTCGTCGTGCCCAGCCCGGCGGGTCGGCCGCTCACCCAGGCCCTGGCCGGCGACCTCGCCGGCGAGCGGCACCTGCTGCTCGCGTGCGGGCGCTACGAGGGCATCGACCAGCGGGTGCTCGACCACGCCGGCGCCCGGGCCCGCCTGCTCGAGGTGTCGGTCGGCGACGTGGTGCTCAACGGCGGCGAGGTCGCTGCGCTCGCGATCGTCGAGTCGGTCGTGCGCCTGCTGCCCGGCTTCATGGGCAACCCCGAGTCGCTTGCCGAGGAGTCGCACACCGGCGGCCTGCTCGAGTACCCCGTCTACACCAAGCCGGCGTCCTGGCGCGGGCTCGACGTCCCCGAGGTGCTGCTCTCGGGCGACCACGGGCGGGTCGCCCGGTGGCGGCACGACCAGGCGGTACGCCGTACGGTCGAGCGCCGTCCGGACCTGCTCCCGCCCCAGGCGCTCGACGCGGGCGGTGCCGACGATCTCGCCGCCGGGCTCGTCGCGGGCGTCCCGGCCGACCAGGGAGAGTGGCTGACCCTCCAGCTGGCCTGCTGGACCGCCGAGCAGGCGGCCAACCCGGACGTGCGGATCCCCGCCCTGCACGAGGGCCTCGCCGACGTCGTCGCGTGGTGGCCCGAGTGGACGGTGCGCGTGCTGCGCTCCCGCGGCCGCCTGGTCGGCGGCTTCCGGGCCCGTCGCGACATCAGCGTCGTCGGCGGCGGCGCCGCCTGGGAGGTGGGCCGGCTGATGGTGGCGCCCGACCTCCGCGGCCGGGGGATCGGTCGGCGGCTGCTGGCGGCGGCCGAGGCGCTGGCGCCCACGGACGTGGTCTCCCTCCAGCTGGTCACGGGCGCGCGCAGCGAGCGCAACCTGCGGATGTACCGCCGGGCGGGCTACTCGGTCGTGGACGAGCACGAGCCGGGCGCCGTGCGCCTGTCGCGGCCGCGGCGTTGAGCCGGGCCCGGATTTCTCCGAGAGACCCGCGCTGTGGCAGACTCGGGTCTTGGTCCGGCCAGGGCTCGCCTGCCACAGGGGGAACGTCCGCTGGCCCAGCCCCTCGGGGCCCGTGACCACCTGTTCTGCAAACCGTCTTCACCCACGACCGTGGTGCGACCTGTGGCGTCCACGAGGAGCAACTCATGACCAACGTCATCGACACTCTGAACGCCGCCTCGCTGCGCGACGACAACCCGTCCTTCCGCGCCGGCGACACCGTCAAGGTGCACGTCAAGGTCGTCGAGGGCACCCGCGCGCGCGTCCAGGTCTTCCAGGGCGTGGTGATCCGCGTGCAGGGCTCGGGCCTCGGCCGCACCTTCACCGTCCGCAAGGTCTCCTTCGGTGTGGGCGTCGAGCGCACCTTCCCGCTGAACTCCCCGATCTTCGAGAAGATCGAGGTCGTGACCCGCGGCGACGTGCGTCGCGCGAAGCTCTACTACCTGCGCAACCTGCGCGGCAAGGCCGCCAAGATCAAGGAGCGCCGCGAGGCGTGACCGCCCCGCGCGGTGACGACGCGGTGAACGCGGGGGAGACCCGACCGGACGAGGGGTCCGGGGGTGGTCTGCCCGTGTGGCAGGAGACCCTGCTCCTGCTGGCGCTCGCCCTGGCGCTGGCCACGGGGATCAAGGTCCTTCTCGCCCAGGCGTTCTACATCCCTTCGGGGTCGATGGAGCAGACGCTCAGGATCGACGACCGGATCCTGGTGGAGAAGCCGTCCTACTGGTTCGGCAGCCCGCAGCGTGGCGACGTCGTCGTCTTCGCCGACCCCGGAGGCTGGCTCGCCCGCTCCGACACACCCAAGGCCTCCAACCCGGTGACCCGGAGCCTCGAGCTGGTGGGCCTCTACCCGACCGGCGGGCACCTGGTGAAGCGGGTGATCGGGGTCGGCGGCGACGAGGTGACGTGCTGCGACGCCCTGGGTCGGGTGACGGTCAACGGCACCCCCCTCGACGAGGCTGGGTACCTGAAGCCCGGCCGGGCGCCCTCGCTCGTCGAGTTCGACTCGTTGGTGCCCGAGGGCTACCTCTGGATGATGGGCGACAACCGGCCGGGCTCGTCGGACTCGCGCTTCCACCTCGGCGACCCCGGCGGCGGGATGGTGCCGGTCGACGCCGTCGTCGGCAAGGTCGTGACGGTCATCTGGCCGCTCGGCGACCTCGACGTCCTGCACCGACCCGCGACCTTCGCGGACGTGCCCGCACCGCGGTGACCCGGCTGCCCCGCGGCACCACCGTGCGCCGCGACTCCGGCCTGTACGGCTACGAGCGCGCCCTGCGCCGGGCCGGGCTGACCCCGGTGGCCGGGGTGGACGAGGCCGGACGTGGTGCGTGCGCCGGCCCGCTCGTCGCGGCCGCCGCGGTCCTGCCGGACGGCCCCCGCGGCCTGGTGCCGGGCCTGCGCGACTCCAAGCTGCTCACCGCCGCCGCGCGGGAGCGCTGCTACGACCAGGTCGTGGAGCGCGCCCTGGCCTGGTCGGTCGTGGTCGTCCCGCCGGAGGAGTGCGACCGGCTCGGCATGCACGTGGCGAACATCGAGGCCCTGCGTCGGGCGCTGGCCCGGCTCGCGACCCGGCCCGGCTACGTGCTCACCGACGGCTTCCCGGTCGACGGCCTCGGCGTGCCCGGGCTGGCGGTGTGGAAGGGCGACCGGGTGGCAGGCTGCATCTCGGCGGCGTCGGTGCTGGCCAAGGTGACCCGCGACCGGCTGATGGTCGAGCTGCACGCCGAGCACCCGGCGTACGCGTTCGACGTGCACAAGGGTTACATCACCGACCTGCACACGTCCCTGCTCGACGCCCACGGTCCCTGCCCCGCGCACCGCCGGCGTTTCGTCAACGTCCGCCGTGCCGACGAGCAGGCACGGGAGCGGTCGGGCGCCGACCGCTGACCCGGTCGGGCGCGAGCCCTCCACAGGCCGACCTGCGCAGCAGCCCCTCCACAGCCAGCCCGGCTGCGGGCGGGCGCCGACCGGGACTCCCGGCAGGCTCGCCGCATGGCGACGACAGCAGACCGACGCAGGGCGTTGGGGGAGTACGGCGAGCGGCTCGCGGCACGGCACCTGGCGGCGAGGGGCATGGTGCTGCTCGACCGCAACTGGCGCTGCCCGGAGGGTGAGCTCGACCTCGTGCTCCTCGACGGAGCCGTCGTCGTCGCGGTCGAGGTCAAGACCCGTCGCAGTCACGACCACGGCTCGCCCCTCGAGGCGGTCACGCCCACCAAGGCCGAGCGACTGGCCCGGCTGGCCTGGCGCTGGGTGGTCGAGCACGAGGTGCGCAGCGACGGGGTGCGGGTCGACCTCGTCGGCGTGCTGCGCCCCCGCCACGGCGACGCCGTCGTCGAGCACGTGCGGGGGGTCTGCTGATGGGGATCGCGGCCGGTCGCACGGTGGTGCTTCAGGGCGCCCTGGGCCACGTCGTCGACGTTCAGGTGGACGTCTCGCCGGGCCAGGTGGGCACGACGCTGGTCGGGCGGCCGGACGCCTCGATCAGCGAGTCCCGCGACCGGTGCCGCACCGCGGTCTCCAACAGCGGCTTCCACTGGCCGGTCACCAAGCGGGTCACCGTGCTGCTCAGCCCGGCGGACCTGCCCAAGCGCGGCTCGCACTTCGACCTGGCGATCGCCTGCGCCGTGCTGGTGGCCGACGACGACAAGGTCCCGCGCGACGTGCTCGACGGCTCCGCCCTGATCGGCGAGCTGGCACTGGACGGGCGGCTGCGGCCGGTCCCGGGGGTGCTCCCGATGGTGATGGCGGCGCGTGCCCACGGCCTCGACCACGCCGTGGTGCCCGAGCCGCAGGCCGCCGAGGCCGCCCTCGTGCCGGGCATGCGGGTCACCGGCGTGCGCTCGCTGGCGCAGGCGATGGCCGTGCTCACGGGTGAGGACGTGCCGCAGGCGCCGCCGGTGGCCCGGTCGGCCAGCGTCCCGCTGCTGGCCTGGCGGGGCAGCAGCCGGCTGGAGACCGTCGACCTCGCCGACATCGTGGGTGTCGCCGACGCCCGCTTCGCGCTCGAGGTCGCCGCGGCGGGCGGGCACCACCTGCTGCTCAGCGGCCCCAAGGGGGCCGGCAAGACGTCACTGGCCGAGCGGGTGCCCGGGCTGCTGCCCGAGCTCGACGTCGAGGAGGCGCTCGAGCTCACGGCACTGCTGTCCCTGGCCGGGGCGGTGGAGGCGGTCGACGGACTGGTGCGCCGTCCGCCGTTCCTGGCCCCGCACCACACCTCGTCGCGCGCCAGCCTGCTCGGAGGAGGCACCGGTCGGGTGCGTCCGGGCGAGATCAGCAAGGCGCACCGCGGCGTCCTCTTCCTCGACGAGTTCCCGCTCTTCCACGCCGACATCGTGCAGGCCCTGCGGCAACCGCTGGAGAGCGGCGAGATCACCATCGCCCGGGGCGAGGAGACCGCGACCTTCCCGGCCCGCACGATGCTGGTCCTGGCGTGCAACCCCTGCCCCTGCGGGGAGTACCACCCGCGCCGCCGCGACCACGCCTGCACCTGCTCGGAGGTGGCCCGGCGCCGCTACCGCGACAAGGTGGGCGGACCCCTGGCCGACCGCATCGACATCACCCGGCACATCGAGCCGGTCGCCGCGTGGGAAGCCCACGACCCGTTGGCGGTTCAGGAGTCCTCCGCGGTCGTGCGTGGCCGGGTCGGCGCGGCGCGGGCGCGGCAGCTCGAGCGCTACGCGGGCACCCCGTGGCGGCTCAACGCCGACGTCCCGGGGCCGGCGCTGGTGGAGCGGTTCCCCCTGGGCGCCGAGGGTCGGGCGTTGCTCGACGAGCGCCTGTACGGCGGCGACCTCACCCGGCGGGGTGCGGTGCGCGTGCACCGGGTCGCCTGGACGGTGGCCGATCTCGCCGACCAGGACCGGCCCGGGGAGCAGGAGGTGGTGACGGCGCTCGCGCTGCGGCTGGGGGAGCCGCTCACGGCACGTGCCCTGGCGCGCGGCGCCGCCCCGGGAGGTCTCCGTGGCTGACGACGACCGGTTGGCCCGCGTCGCGCTCTGCCGCCTGGGGGAGCCCGGCGACCTCAGGCTGGCGCGCCTGGTCGAGGAGCTGGGCGCCCCCGCTGTCCGGGACCTGCTCGTCGAGGAGGGCGTGCCGGGCCTCCCGCGCCGGTCCGACCTCCCCACCCAGGACCGCGACGACCTGCGGCTCGACGTCGCCGCGCGCACCGCGGACCTCGAGCCCGCGGCCGACCTGGCCCTCGCCGAGCGACGGGGCATCCGGTTCGTGGTGCCGGGCGACGACGAGTGGCCCGCCGGCCTCGACGAGCTCGCCCGCTGCGAGCCCGTGCAGCGCCGCGGCGGGGCGCCGCTGGGGCTGTGGGTCCGCGGGCGACGGCTCGACGAGCTGCTCGGTCCGGCGGTGGCCGTCGTCGGCTCCCGGTCGGCCACCGGGTACGGCACCGGGGTGGCCGCCGACCTCGGGGCGGAGGTGGCCGCCGCAGGCACCTGCGTCGTGTCGGGCGCCGCCTTCGGGATCGACCAGGCCGCGCACCGGGCGGCGCTCGCGGTCGAGGGCCCTACGGTCGCGGTGCTGGCGTGCGGGGTCGACCGGGCCTATCCCGCTGCCCACCGCACCCTGCTCGAGCTGGTGGCCGATCGTGGGGCCGTGGTCAGCGAGCTGCCGCCGGGCTGCGCCCCCACCCGCGTGCGCTTCCTGGCGCGCAACCGGCTGATCGCCGCGGTCTCCGGGGGCACGGTCGTGGTCGAGGCGGCCGTGCGCAGCGGGGCGCTGAACACCGCCCACTGGGCCGGACGCCTGCACCGGCCGGTCATGGGCGTGCCCGGGCCCGTGACGTCGGCGCCCTCGGAGGGCGTGCACGAGCTGATCCGCTCGCGCGACGCCACCCTGGTCACGCGCGGGGCCGAGGTGCTCGAGATGCTCGGCGACGGCGGCCGGGCGCTCGACCCGCCGCGTGCCCACGAGAGGGTGCGCGACCGTCTCGCCCCGCTGGCCCGCGAGGTGCTCGAGGGAGTGCCCGTGCACCAGGCCGCGCCGACCGCGAGCATCGCCCGCGCCGTCGGCCTGGCACCCGGCCGGGTGTCGGCGGCGCTGGCGGACCTGTCCGTCCGCGGCCTCGTGGTCGCCGAGGTGCACGGCTGGCGCCTGGCCCCTGTGGAGCGTGGCGGCGCCGACCGGCCTGCGGAGGCACCTACGCTGCCCCTGTGACCGGAGCGCGGGAGCACCACGTCGACCCGCCCGGCGACCCCGCCGGGGGCGCGTCCGAGCACGCTGTCGCGGACGAGGTCGCCGAGGACCTGGCCGCTGCCCTCGGCCGCTACGAGCGGCACCTCGCCTCGGAGCGTGGGCTGGCCGCACCGACCGTCCGGGCGTACGTCGGCGACGTCGCGGCGCTGCTCGCGCACGCCACCAGGATGGGCGCCGGGACGCCGGCGGACCTCGGCCTGCCCGTGCTGCGCAGCTGGCTCGCGTCCATGCGATCGCGTGGTCTGGCCCGCTCCACGTTGGCCCGCCGGGCGAGCGCGGCCAGGGGCTTCACCGCCTGGCTGCACCGCACGGGAGAGACCCCGACCGACAGCGGCCTGCGCCTGGCGAGCCCCACACCGCTGCGACCGCTGCCCGAGGCCCTCGACGCGCAGGAGGCACGCAGCCTGATGGACCTCGTCGGCGCCGCCGTCGCCGAGGCCGAGGACCCCGTGGTGGCGCTGCGCGACGCCGCCGTGCTCGAGCTGCTCTACGCGACCGCTGTACGCGTCGGCGAGCTGTGCGCGCTCGACCTGGCCGACCTCGACGAGGAGCGGGGCGTCGTCCGGGTGCTGGGCAAGCGGGCCAAGGAGCGCGTCGTCCCGCTGGGCCGTCCGGCGTACGCCGCCCTGCGGCGCTGGCTCGACGAGGGGCGCCGGCACCTGGTGGTCCCGGGGTCCGGCCCAGCGATGTTTCTCGGCGTCCGGGGCGGACGGCTCGACCAGCGAGCCGTCCGACGGCTCGTGCACGAGCGCGTCGCCGCCGTGCCGGGCGCGCCCGACCTGGGACCACACGGCCTGCGGCACACCGCCGCGACGCACCTGCTCGAGGGAGGCGCAGACCTCAGGGCGGTGCAGGAGCTGCTCGGGCACGCGTCCCTCGGCACCACGCAGATCTACACCCACGTCAGCAGCGAACGCCTGCGCTCGGCTTTCACGCAGGCACATCCCCGAGCCTGACGTCCTCCGACGGGGGAGACCATCGTGGCCCCGTGCGGTACAGCCACCTGAGCGGTGGCTGCCGTTCATCGGATCTTCGCCTGGTGCTTCGGGCACGTTGGCCCGCGACGACCAGGGTCGGCGCCGGTCCTGCTTCGTCCGACCTGACTCTTTCGAGGAGATCGTCACCTATGAGCACTGATTCCCGATCCCGCGCCGCTCGCGTCGCGGGCCCCACCGCAGCGCTGCTCGCCCTGTGCTGCGCCGTCACGACCGGCCCGGCCGCCGTGGCGGCCGACGCCACCGGCCCCAGCAGTTCGGCGGCCCCCTACACCGAGGGGACGGCCACCGGCGTCGACCTGACCAGCATCCTCACCGCCGGGGACGCGGTGCGTGGCTACCCGATGGCTGGCACCCCCGACGGCCTGGGCGCCTGGGACAACGGTGACGGCACCTTCACCGTCGTGATGAACCACGAGTTCAGCACCACCGAGGGCACGCCCCGCAGCCACGGCAACGACAACGGATCGTTCGTGTCGCGCTGGACGGTCGACAAGGACACGCTGCAGGTCATCTCCGGCCGCGACCAGATCCGCGACCTCGAGCTGACCAGCGGCGGCAGCAACAACCTCAACCGGCTCTGCTCGGCCGACCTCGCCGACCAGGGCGCCTACTACGACCCGACCACGGGCAGGGGCTTCCACGGCCGGATCTTCCTCAACGGCGAGGAGTCCGGAGCCACCGGCCGCGCGTTCGGGCACGTGGTCAGCGGCGGCTACAACGGCATCAGCTACGAGCTGCCCGCCCTCGGGCAGGCCGCCTGGGAGAACATCGCGGCCAACCCCGGCACCGGCGACCAGACCGTCACCGTCGGCCAGTCCGACGGCGGCACCGGCAACGTGTACGTCTACCACGGCACCAAGTCCGCGACCGGTGCGCCGATGGTCAGGGCCGGTCTCGCGGGCGGCGACACCTACTCGGTCTCCGTCGACGGCATGCCGTCGGAGGACTCCACCGTCCCAGACGACGGGAGCACCCGCTCCTTCAGCCTCGCCGCGGCCGGCACCGGCACCGCCTTCGACCGTCCCGAGGACGGGGCCTGGGACACCCAGGACCCCGACGTCTACTACTTCGCGACCACGGCGTCGACCACGAAGCACTCGCGGATCTGGAAGATGACCTTCACGAACGCGGCGAAGCCAGAGCTCGGCGGCCACATCGAGGTCCTCACCGAGGGCCCGGCCGTTGCGGACTCCGCCGACGAGGCCGCCTCGGACGGGCCGTTGATGATGGACAACCTCACCGTGTCCCCCCAGGGCGGGCTGCTGGTCCAGGAGGACCCCGGCGGTTCGGACTACCTCTCGGGCGTCTTCAAGGTCGACCCGGATACCGGCGAGTTCGCGCGGGTGATCCAGCACCAGGCGACGTACTTCGCGCCCGGCGCCTCGGACCTGGTCACCACCAACGAGGAGTCCTCGGGCATCATCCCCGCGCCGTTCCTCGGCAAGGACACGTTCCTCTTCTCCGACCAGATCCACCACGCGGTCGCGGACCCGGCCCAGGTCGAGATGGGCCAGTTCCTCGAGGCCACGGTGCCCCTGCCCGACTACAGCACCCCCCCGGTGACGCGGCAGAAGGTCGTGGTGAAGCTGTCGGGCCGCAGCAACGGCGGACGTCGCGACACGCTGGTCGCCCACGCGCGGCCGCTCGCGGCGGGCGCCACCGTCGAGCTCTTCCGGATCACGCGCGGTGAGGGACGACAGCTGGTCCGCGGCAGGAGGCTCGACCGCGCAGGAGACGCCCGCTTCCTCGTGCGCGACCTCAACGGCAAGCGCTACACGTTCTACCGCGCCCTGCTCGAGCGCAGCGACAAGGTCGAGAAGACCTACAGCAACGGCCTCAGTATCCGCTGAGCCGACGCCGGGGGGCCGGTCACGCCGCGCCCCCCGGCGGACGGCCACCGGGAGGACGACGCGCCTCGGAAGCCGTGCGCTGCGGGGGCACCGACAGCACCGACGGGGTCTGCGACCGGCCGGGGAGCAGCACGTAGCCGACCCTGCCGACCGAGCGCAGGCCGATGCCCGGTACGCGCTGCCGCAGGCGGGCCACGCAGGTGCCGAGGACGTCGGCCGCGGGGTCGAAGTCGAAGCCCCACACCCCGGCCAGCAGCTCTCGACGGGTGCACAACGTGCCGGCGTGGAGCGCGAGGTGGTGCAGCAGCTGGAACTCGCGGGTGGGGAGGTCCACGGTGCGACCGTGGACCACGACGACGCGCTCGGCCAGGTGCAGCGCGAGGACACCGACGCGAAGCACCGCCTCGCGCACCGCCCCGGGAGCGGCGTGGTGCAGCACCAGCCTCGCGTCGATCCGGGCGACCAGCTCGAGCGGGGTGAAGGGCCGGGGGACGAAGTCGGTGGCCCCGGCGGCGAACACGTCGCGCCGGGTCTGCACGTCGCTGTCGCTCGAGATCACGACCACCGGCATCTCCTGCTGGTCCAAAGCCACGGCGGTCAGGAACGCGCGTGCGCCGAGCCCGGGCAGTGCGAGGTCCAGCACGACGAGGTCCGGGCGACCGCGGGAGGCCGCCAGCAACCCGCGGATGCCGTCCCGGGCGATGTCCACGTCGTGACCGACCCCTCGCAGCGAGTGGCTCACCGCGGGTCCGACCTCGGGGTCGTCGCTGACGAGCAGAATGCTGCTCATCAGGGGCCTCCCTCCTGCTCCGCGTCCGGACCCGTCGGTCGAACCTAGGACACCATTGGCTGGCCGGCGTCCCTCAGCGGCCGGAGCGCTCTACGCACATCGGACGAGACCGCACGTCCCCTCACCAGGGAAGCAGCCGCACGCGTCGCGGCCCCACGAGCCGGAGCGGGTCGAGGTAGGCGTCGCCCTCCTTGAGGCCCCAGTGCAGGCACGCCGCGGGGTAGCAGTGCGAGCCGGGCGCCACCAGCAGGCCGAGCGGCTGACCGGCCGCCACGGCGGTGCCCTGTGTCACGAGGGGCACCACCGGCTCGTACGTCGTCCGTCGCGCGCCGTGCGACACGACGACCACGGCCTTGCCGCCCACCCGCCCCACGAAGCTGACCGTGCCCGGCAGCGCGGAGACGACCGTCGCACCGGGGCTGGCGGCGAGGTCGACGCCACGGTGGCCGGCGTGCCACGCCTCGTCCGGGGGCGCGAACCCGCGGACGACTGCCGCCGGCTCGACCGGCCAGGTGCCGGCCTCCGCCGGGGTCCCGGTGGTCGACCGGCTCGTGGCGGGGGCCGCCGCGGGGGCCGCCGCGGGCGGCGGACCCGTGCGGTCGGGCAGCGTCACCGAGGCCGGCGCGAGCAGGCCGACGAGCAGCAGGGGGAGGGTGGCGAGGAGGGGCACGGGAAGATCACAGCAGCGCGCGGTCGGGCGGGCACGGATTCGGGGGACCGCTTGTGGACGACGTACGCCGTGGCCCCGTCTGGGGACGATGTCGGGCACGATTGGGAGCCCGGGGTCGAGCGCAGTACGCTGAGCGCTGCAACCCGCAGGGGTTGACTTCGCGCGCTCGCTCTCCGCGCCGGACCCCTCCGGGGGAGCCGGGACAGACCCGCGGGCGACGACCTTCAGTTCCGACCGGGAGACCGGCCGGGTCCGGTCGCGCCGAGCGCCAGGGCAGGCGGCACCCGCCGACCTGCGACAACTGAGATCACCCGGCTCGCGCGCGCGGGCCGGCCGAGAGAAGGACACAGCCTCATGGCCGTCGTCACCATGCGCCAGCTCCTGGAGAGCGGCGTCCACTTCGGGCACCAGACCCGTCGCTGGAACCCCAAGATGAAGCGCTTCATCATGACCGAGCGCAACGGCATCTACATCATCGACCTGCAGCAGTCGCTGTCCTACATCGACCGCTCGTACGCGTTCATCAAGGAGACCGTCGGCCGCGGTGGCACCGTGATGTTCGTCGGCACGAAGAAGCAGGCCCAGGAGGCCATCGCCGAGCAGGCGACGCGCGTCGGGATGCCCTACGTCAACCAGCGCTGGCTGGGCGGCATGCTCACCAACTTCCAGACCGTGCACCAGCGGATCAACCGCCTCAAGGAGCTCGACGACGTCGACTTCGACGACGTGGCCGGCTCCAGCCGCACGAAGAAGGAGCTCCTGCAGATGAAGCGGGAGCGCGACAAGCTCCAGAAGACCCTCGGCGGCATCCGGGACATGACCAAGGTCCCCTCCGCGATCTGGATCGTCGACACCAAGAAGGAGCACCTCGCCGTCGAGGAGGCACGCAAGCTCCACATCCCGATCATCGGCATCCTGGACACCAACTGCGATCCCGACGAGGTCGACTTCCCGATCCCGGGCAACGACGACGCCATCCGTGCGGTCGGCCTGCTGACCCGCGTCGTGGCCGACGCCGTCGCCGACGGGCTGGTCTCGCGCTCGGGCGCCAAGGAGGGCGCCTCCGCGACCGCCGAGGAGCCCCTGGCCGAGTGGGAGCGCGAGCTGCTCGAGGGCAGCGCCGACGAGGCCGCCGTCGCCGCCACCGGTGGCGCCACCGAGGCCGCCCCGCAGGCCAACGTGCCGACGGAGTCGACCACCGACGCCCCGGCCGTCGACGAGACGCCGACCCCGGTCGCCGAGGTCGCGACCCCGGAGCCCGCCGAGGCCGCCGAGGCCCCGGCCGCGGCCGACACGGCGACGACCGACCCGGCCGAGGCCGCGACCGGCGCCTCGAGCGAGAAGGTCGAGGCCGACGAGGCCAAGGCCGAGGCGCACGACTGAGTCTGACCGCCGGTCAGCCCCCGACGCCGGGGTCCGGTGCCGCGTGCACCGGACCTCGGCGTCCGGGCGCGATGACGCGCCCGTCCACCCACGCACACACCCGAGGTGAAACCCATGGCCAACATCACCGCCGCTGACGTCAAGCGTCTGCGCGACCTCACCGCCGCCGGCATGATGGACAGCAAGAAGGCGCTCACGGAGGCCGACGGCGACTTCGACAAGGCCGTCGAGATCCTTCGCGTCAAGGGCGCCGCGAAGGCCGGCAAGCGCGGCGCCGAGCGCACCGCGTCCAACGGCCTCGTCGCCAGCCACGGCAACGCGTTGGTCGAGCTCAACTGCGAGACCGACTTCGTCGCCAAGAGCGAGGAGTTCATCGCCACGGCCGACCGCATCGCCGAGGCCGCCGACTCCTCGCGCGCCGCCGACGCCGAGGCGCTCAAGGCCGTGAGGCTCGGCGACTCCAGCGTCGGCGAGGTCGTCGAGGGCCTGGCCGTCAAGATCGGCGAGAAGATCGAGCTCGGGCGCGTCGCGGTCTTCGAGGGCGACGTCGTCACCTACATGCACCGTCGCGCCTCCGACCTGCCGCCGGCCGTCGGCGTGCTCGTCGAGTACTCCGGCTCCGACTCCGACGTCGCCCGCGGCGCCGCGATGCAGGTCGCCGCGATGCGTCCGACGTACGTGACGCGCGACGAGGTCCCCGCGGACGTGGTCAGCAAGGAGCGCGAGATCGCCGAGGCGACCGCTCGCGAGGAGGGCAAGCCCGAGCAGGCGCTGCCCAAGATCATCGAGGGTCGTCTGAACGGCTTCTTCAAGGACGTCGTGCTGCTCGACCAGCCGTCGGTCACCGACAGCAAGAAGACCGTCAAGGCGCTGCTCGACTCCTCCGGGGTCGCGGTCACCCGCTTCGCGCGCTTCGAGGTCGGCGCCTGAGCCAGTGCACCGCGTAGGCTCACCGCCGATGCGTACGACGAGGAGGCCGGCGGGCCGGGGGCAGCACGGCCCCGGCCGCCGGCCTCTTCGGCTGTCCAGCCCCTCCCGACCCACCCGATCCCAGCCCTGGAGGCACCCGTGACCACCTACCGTCGAGTCCTGCTCAAGCTCTCCGGCGAGGTGTTCGGGGGCGGCACCGTCGGGGTCGACCCCGTGGTGGTGCGCGACGTCGCGCAGCAGGTCGCCGAAGTCGTGCGGGCCGGGGTCGAGGTCGCGGTGGTCGTCGGGGGCGGCAACTTCTTCCGCGGCGCCGAGCTCTCCCAGCAGGGCATGGACCGCTCGCGCGCCGACTACATGGGCATGCTCGGCACCGTCATGAACTGCCTGGCGTTCCAGGACTTCCTGGAGAAGGAAGGCATCGAGACCCGGGTGCAGACCGCGATCGCGATGGGTCAGGTCGCCGAGCCCTACGTGCCTCGCCGCGCGATCCGGCACCTGGAGAAGGGCCGCGTCGTGATCTTCGGCGCCGGCGCCGGGATGCCGTTCTTCTCCACCGACACCGTGGCGGCGCAGCGCGCCCTCGAGTCGCGGTGCGAGGTCGTGCTGATGGCCAAGCAGGGCGTCGACGGCGTCTACACCGCCGACCCCCGCCAGGACCCGACGGCCACCAAGCTCGACCGGCTCAGCTTCCAGGACGCGCTCCAGCAGGGGCTCAAGGTCGCCGACGCCACCGCGTTCGCGCTGTGCATGGAAAACTCGCTGCCGCTGGTCGTCTTCGGCATGGAGGACCGCGGCGCGATCCTGCGGATCGTCAACGGCGAGCGACTGGGCACCCTGGTGAGCAGCGCCGGCAGCGGCGACACCCCCTAGGCACGTCCCCGAGCCCACCCCGACGCGCCGACGACCTGCGAAGATCGGTCCGGCACCACGAACCGCACGAAGGAGAGCAGAATGATCGACGACACCCTGCGCGAGGCCGACCAGAAGATGGACAAGGCCCTCGGTGCGACCCGCGAGGAGTTCACCGCGATCCGCGCCGGTCGCGCGAACCCGCAGATGTTCTCGAAGCTGACCGCGGAGTACTACGGCACGCCCACGCCCGTGCAGAGCCTGGCGACGTTCACCTCGCCCGAGCCGCGGATCATCCTCGTGCAGCCGTTCGACGTGACCTCGCTGGGAGCGATCGAGCGCTCCATCCGCGACTCCGACCTCGGGGTGAACCCCTCCAACGACGGCAAGATGATCCGCTGCGTCTTCCCCGAGCTGACCGAGGAGCGGCGCAAGGAGTACATCAAGATCGCCCGCCAGAAGGCCGAGGACGGCCGGGTCTCGGTGCGCAACATCCGGCGTACGGCCAAGCAGGGACTCGAGAAGCTCGAGAAGGACGGCGACGCCGGCAAGGACGAGGTCGCGTCGGGCGAGAAGCGTCTCGACGGTATGACCAAGAAGCACACCGACGCGATCGACGACCTGCTGAAGTCCAAGGAGACCGAGCTCCTCGACATCTGACATGACCGACACCACCACGACCGGCGCGTCCGGCGACTCCAGCAGCAGCGGCGGCCGCGCCGGGCGGGACCTGCCCGTGGCGATCGCCTCCGGGCTGACCCTCGGGCTCATCATCGTGGGCTCGCTGGTGTTCGTGAAGGCACTCTTCATGGTCGTGGTGGTCGCGGCGGTGCTGGTCGCGGTCTGGGAGCTCGGGCAGGGCTTCGCCGAGCGCGGCATCCACCTCGCGCAGGGCCCGCTGATGATCGGCGGGGCAGTGATGGTGCTCTCGGCGTACCTGCGCGGCACCCCTCCCCTGGTCACGGCCACCGCGGTCACCGGCCTGGTGCTGCTCCTCTGGCTGATGAGGCGCGGGGTCGACGGCTTCGTGCGCGACGCGACCGCCTCGATCTTCACCTTGTTCTACGTGCCGTTCCTCGGCTCGTTCGTGGCGCTGCTGCTCGCCGAGGACCGCGGCGTGGAGGCGATCGTGACGTTCATCGTGGTGACCGTCGCCTCCGACATCGGGGGGTACGCCGCGGGCGTGCTCTTCGGCCGGCACCCGATGGCCCCGGTCATCTCGCCGAAGAAGTCCTGGGAGGGCTTCGCCGGGTCGGCACTGGCCTGCGTCGTGGCCGGCTGGCTGCTGGTGGCCTACCTGCTCGACGGCCGTGCCTGGGTCGGGATGCTGCTCGGCGTCATCGTCGTGGTGATGGCAACGATGGGCGACCTCGTCGAGTCGGTCATCAAGCGCGACCTCGGCATCAAGGACATGTCCCACGTGATCCCGGGCCACGGCGGGCTGATGGACCGGCTGGACTCGCTGCTGGCGACGTGCGCCCCGGTCTGGTTGCTGCTGCACTACGCCGTGCTCTGACCCGGGCTGCTCAGAGCACCAGCAGCATGGTGGCCGAGGCCCCCGAGCGACCGACGGCGACGAAGCCGCGGGCCTCGTACAGGCCCCGGGCCACGGCGTTGTCCTCGCGCACGCTGAGGCTCAGCGACGGGACGCCGCCCGCGCGCAGCTCGACCAGCAGCGCGTCCAGGAGGCTGGCGCCCCACCCGGTGCCTCGGTAGGCCGGGGCCACGGCCATCGAGAGCTCCGGCACGCCGGGCGCGACGAAGCCGTAGCCCGGGTCCTGGAGCGAGCCCGTCCGCACCCAGGCCGCACCGACCGGCACCCCGGGCGGCGCCTCCGCCACGATGCCGCGGTCGCCGGCCCGCGGCCACCCGTCGACGTAGCGGGCCAGGGCGGGGTCGGCGTACACGTCGGCGACGGAGAGCCGGGCGGGCCCGGCCGGGTCGGCGGCGTGGCACAGCGCCTCCTCCAGCACGGGGCGGTCCCGGGCGTCGGCCGGGCGCAGCCGCACCCGGTGCGGGTCGGCCGGGGTCTCGTTCACGCCCGGAGCGTACGACCCTGGCGGCGGCGGCAGCGACGGCGGCGACGGCGGCGACGGCGGCGGCCGCGCGCCGGGCGGCGCGGGCCGCGGGATTGGGCGGTCGCCGAGGTCTCGGGGACACTGGTCGTGCCATGCCTGACACAGACCCCGCCGTCCCCGCCGTCCCCGCCTCTGCGACCACCGACGCCGCGGAGGAGGCCGCCCGCGCCGGCCGCGCCCTGCCTCTGGTCTTCGACCCGCCGCGCCGCGGCAAGCCGCCGCGGCACCTCGCCGACCTGTCGCCGGCCGAGCGCAAGGCGCGGCTCGAGGAGCTCGGCCTCCCCGGCTTCCGGGCCACACAGCTCTCCACCCACTACTTCGGGCGGCTCGTCGACGACCCGGAGCAGATGACGGACCTGCCGGCGGGGCAACGGGCCGAGCTGGTCGCGGGGCTGCTGCCCGAGCTGATGACGCCCCTGCGCGTGATGGAGGCCGACAAGGGTGCCACCCGCAAGACCCTGTGGCGGCTCTTCGACGGGGCGCTGGTCGAGTCGGTGCTCATGCGCTACCCGGGCCGCTCCACGATGTGTGTCTCGAGCCAGGCCGGGTGCGGCATGGCCTGCCCGTTCTGCGCGACCGGCCAGGGCGGCCTGCAGCGCAACATGTCCGCCGCCGAGATCGTCGAGCAGGTCGTGGCCGGCGCCCGGGCGCTCGTCCGCGGAGAGGTGGCGGGTGGGCCCGGCCGGGTCTCCAACGTCGTCTTCATGGGCATGGGCGAGCCGTTGGCCAACTACAACGCCGTCATCGGTGCCGTGCGCCGCCTGACGGAGAAGACCCCCGACGGCCTGGGCATGTCGGCCCGCGGCATCACCGTCTCGACCGTCGGCCTGGCTCCGCGGATCTTGCAGCTGGCCGACGAGGGCGTCCCGGTCACGCTGGCGCTGTCGCTGCACGCCCCCGACGACGAGCTGCGCAACGAGCTGGTGCCGGTCAACACCCGGTGGTCGGTGCACGAGGCGGTCGAGGCGGCCTGGACGTACGCCCAGAAGACCAAGCGCCGAGTGTCCATCGAGTACGCCATGATGCGCGACGTGAACGACCAGGCCTGGCGGGCCGACAAGCTCGCCGAGGTGCTCACGTCGTACGGCGACTGGGGCTGGGTGCACGCGAACCTCATCCCGCTCAACCCGACGCCCGGGTCGAAGTGGACCGCCTCCCGCCGCGAGGACGAACGCGAGTTCGTGCGCCGTCTCGAGGCCGGAGGAGTGCCGACGACGGTGCGCGACACCCGGGGCAGCGACATCGACGGCGCCTGCGGACAGCTGGCCGCCACGGTCGACTGACCCCTTGCGGTCGCCGGGCTCCCGGCGGGTCTACGATCGATGAGTGTCCTCCCCGAACAAGTGGGCCGGTCACCCGGCCGCCATGAGCCGGCTCCGCGCCTCCTACGACGCGCTGCCGCCCGGGGCGCCGGTGCGACTCGCCAAGCGCACCTCCAACCTCTTCCGTTCCCGCGACGCCTCGGACGCACCCGGGCTCGACGTCTCCGGGCTCGACGGGGTCCTCGAGGTCGACATCGCCACCTGCACCGCCGAGGTGCAGGGCATGTGCACCTACGAGCGGCTCGTGGAGGCCACCCTCGCGCACGGGATGATCCCGTACGTCGTGCCGCAGCTGCGCACGATCACCCTCGGCGGTGCGGTGAGCGGGCTGGGCATCGAGTCGACCAGCTTCCGCAACGGGCTCCCGCACGAGTCGGTCGAGGAGATGGACGTCTTCACCGGTGCCGGTGAGACCGTCACGGTGCGTCCCGGCGACGCCCTCTTCGACTCCCTGCCCAACTCCTACGGCTCGCTGGGCTACGCGACCCGGCTGCGGATCCGGCTCGAGCCGGTGCCGGAGTACGTCGTGCTGCGGCACCTGCGCTTCGACGACGCCACGGCACTCGGCGCGGCGATGGCCGACGTCGTCGCCACGGGCGAGCACGAGGGCCGACGCGTCGACGCCGTCGACGGGGTGGCCTTCTCGCCGTCCGAGCTGTACCTGACCCTGGCGCGCTGGACCGACGACCCGCACGACGGCGGTCACGTGGGGGCCCCGAGCGACTACACCGGCCAGCAGGTCTTCTACCGCTCGATCCAGTCGCGAGAGCATGACCTGTTGACCGTGGCCGACTACCTCTGGCGCTGGGACACCGACTGGTTCTGGTGCTCGCAGGCCTTCGGCGTGCAGCACCCGCTGGTGCGCCGGGCCTGGCCGCGACGCTGGCGACGCAGCGACGTCTACCACCGGCTCGTCGGGCTGGACTCCCGCTTCGGGATCGTCGAGCGCCTGGACCGTCGCGCCGGCCGCCCGCGACGCGAGCGCGTGGTGCAGGACGTCGAGGTGCCCGTCGAGCGGCTGCCCGACTTCCTCGGCTGGTTCGACGCCGAGGTCGGCATGCGCCCGGTGTGGCTGTGCCCCCTGCGGGCGCAGCGGGCCTGGCCGGCGTACCCGCTCGAGCCCGGCCAGACGTACGTGAACGTCGGCTTCTGGGGCACCGTCCACGTCGGCGACGGGGCGGAGGACGGCCCGACCAACCGCGCCATCGAGACCCGGGTGACCGAGCTGGGTGGCCACAAGTCGCTCTACAGCGACTCCTTCTACGACCGCGACACCTTCGACCGGCTGTACGCCGGACCACACCTGTCGTCGGTGAAGGCCGAGCACGACCCCGACGACCGGTTGACCGATCTCTACGACAAGGCGGTGGGTAGACGATGACCACGACCGAGCCCCGGCCCGCCCGGGCCAGCACGCGGACGACCACCATCGGGTCCGCCATCGAGACGCTGATGCGCGACGGCCTCCCGCTGCGCTTCACGGCGTACGACGGCAGCTCCGCGGGTCCCGAGGAGGCCGACCTCGGCCTTGAGCTGCGCAGCCCGCGCGGGCTGTCCTACCTGCTCACCGCACCCGGTGACCTCGGGCTGGCCCGGGCCTACGTGACCGGTGAGCTCGAGGTGCACGGCGCCCACCCGGGCGACCCCTACCCCGTGATGCAGCGGCTGATGAACCACACCAAGTTCCGCCGGCCGGGCGTCGCCGAGGCCGCGCGGCTGCTCCGCGGGCTGGGGGTGTCGCACCTCAAGCCGCCGCCGCCCCCGCCGCAGGAGCACCTGCCGCGCTGGCGCCGCGCCGTCGAGGGCCTGCGCCACACGCCGGGCCGCGACGCGGAGGTGATCAGCCACCACTACGACGTCTCCAACCGGTTCTACGAGCTGGTGCTCGGCCCGTCGATGACCTACACCTGCGCGGTCTACCCGACCCTGGAGGCCAGCCTCGAGGAGGCGCAGGCCGCGAAGTACGACCTGGTCTGCCGCAAGCTTGACCTCCAGCCGGGCCAGCGGCTGCTCGACCTCGGCTGCGGCTGGGGCGGGATGGTGCGCCACGCCGCCCGCGAGTACGGCGTCCGCGCGATCGGCGTCACCCTGTCCCGCGAGCAGGCCGACTGGGCGCAGGCCGCCATCGAGCGCGAGGGTCTCGCCGACCTCGCCGAGGTGCGCTTCCTGGACTACCGCCAGGTGCCCGAGACCGGCTTCGACGCGATCAGCTCGATCGGGTTGACCGAGCACATCGGGCTCAAGCAGTACCCGGCGTACTTCGAGTTCGTGCGGACCCACCTCGCCGAGGGCGGCCGGCTGCTCAACCACTGCATCACCCGCCCGCACAACCGCGCCACGGACACCGGCCACTTCATCGACCGCTACGTCTTCCCCGACGGCGAGCTCACCGGCGTCGGCACGATCACCACCGTGATGCAGGACGCCGGCCTCGAGGTGCAGCATGTCGAGAACCTGCGCCACCACTACGCGATGACCCTGCGCGACTGGTGCCGCAACCTCGCGGCGAACTGGGACGAGTGCGTGCGCGAGACCAGCGAGGGCACCGCCCGGGTCTGGGGCCTCTACATGGCCGGCAGCCGCCTCGGTTTCGAGCGCAACGAGATCGAGCTGCACCAGGTGCTCGCCACCCGCACCTCCGACTCCGGCGACGACGGCTACCCGCTGCGCCCCACCTTCTGAGGGGCCACTTCCAGCTGTAAATCGGGGTTACGGTCGCTCCACAAGGGTTGTGCAGCCCCGAAAGCGACCACAGCACCAGCGAAGTAGCGGTGCCGGGTACGAACTTCGGGCCAGCCGGCCGGGGGACCCCGTACGGCGAGCTGCCGAGCCTCAAGCGCCTGGTCGAACGGCTTCGACGGTGCTGTGGTCGTTCTCCACCGCGCACAGCACGTGTGGAGCGACCGTAACCCCGATTTACAAGGGAGAACTGGGGCGGGGACCGGTCACCGCAGGCGGGTGATCGCCACCTCGACGAACATCGAAGCGGACTCACCGCCGCCGCTGAAGATGCCGCTCAAGGGGGCGACGTCGGCGTACTCACGTCCGCGGGCGACGACCACGTGGTGCCGCCCGACGGGGGAGGCGTTGGTGGGGTCGAAGCCCATCCAGTCGCCGTCCCACCACTCGATCCACGCGTGCGACTCCCCGGCGACCTGCAGACCCACCTCGGCGTCCGGGTCGGGATGGAGGTAGCCGGAGACGTAGCGGGCCGGGATGCCGTTGCTGCGCAGCAGCCCGAGCACGAGGTGCGCCATGTCCTGGCAGACGCCGTTGCGGAAGTCCCACGCGTCCGAGGCGAGGGTGTGCACCCCCGTCGACCCGGCGGCGTACTCGACCTCGGCGTGGACCAGCTCGCAGGCCGCCCGGGCGAAGTCGGCGGGCGTCGCGGCGTCGGCCCGCAGCTGCATGCCGCGGCTGCCCAGGTCGTCGCCCGTCGTCGTGGTGTCGCTGAGCGCGAGGTACTCGCAGAAGCGGTCGTGCAGGACCGGGTCGGTGAGGTCGGTCCAGGTCAGTCCGCTGGGCTCCTGGGTCGGACGGCTGACCTGCACCGTCGACGTGGCGGTCACGGTCATCTCGTCGTGCGGCTCGTTGATCTCGAACGCCGTGACCGTGCTGCCCCAGTAGTCGACGTAGCTCTGCGTCCACGCCGCCGGGTGGATCTCCACCCGGTTCAGGATCGTCAGCTGGTCGATGCCGTTCTGCGGCGTCAGCCGGGCCTCGTTGAAGGAGGCGTCGACGGCCTCGTCGTACGCGTAGCCCGTGGTGTGCACGATGCGCAGCTGCAGGGAGTTGGGGTCGGCCATCAGGCGGCTCCTCCGGTCCAGCTCGTCGCGGCGGCCCCGTGGAAGTACTTGCGGCTCAGCGCCATCGTGGCGGAGCTGCAGGCCTCCTGGACCCGTTCCATCTCGTCGCCCAGCCCGTCGAGGATCTCCCTCAGCGGCCGATACTCCAGCTCGGCGCGGGCACGACCCAGCAGCCGCTGGGCGTCGTCGAAGCCCGAGCGCTGCGCCGAGGCGTCCAACCGCTCGAGCGCCACCTCGGCCCGGGTGAGTGCGGCGACCACCGAGCGCGGGTAGATCCGGTCGAGCAGCAGGAACTCCGCCGCCTCGAGGTCGGTCTCGATGCCGCGGTAGGTGCGCAGGAACGCCTCGTACGCGCCGCACGCCCGCAGCGTCGACGTCCAGGCCGCGACCGGGCCGCTGCCGAGCGACGCGGTCGCCAGCAGCCGGGCGGTCATGTCCGCGCGCTCGATGTTGCGCCCGAGCGTGAGGAACAGCCAGCCGTCGTCGCGGCTCATCGTGCCGTCGGCGATGCCGGAGACCAGGGCCGCCCGGTCGCGCACCCAGCCGAAGGCCGTGGGCGCCCGCATCGAGCGCACCTGGCCGGAGTTCAGCGTGTGGTACGTCGTGTTGATCGCCTGCCACATGTCCGTCGACAGCGTCTCGCGGGCCCGGCGGGCGCTCTCGCGCGCGGCACCGAGGGCCGAGGCCACCGAGCTGGGGGAGGCGGGGTCGTAGAGCAGCTGGTGCAGCAGCACGAAGCGGTCGACCGGCCCCTCGGACTCCACGCCCATGATGGCGAGCAGCTGCTGGCAGGTCTCCTGCTCGTCGAGCGTCGCGTCCTCGATCAGCAGCTGGGTGCCGACGTCGAGCACCCGCGCGGTGTCGTCGGCGCGCTCGACGTACCGGCCGATCCAGAACAGGGATTCCGCGATGCGGCTCAGCACGGGGCCACGCCCCTTCCCGTCGACTGCGACTGCGACTGCGACTGCGACTGCGACTGCTGTTGCTGTTGCTGCTGGTCGGAGGCGGCCGGCGCCTGGATCGCGGCGATGTCGGGCCCCGGGTCCGACGGCGGCCCGGGCGAGCGGGCCTCGTGCTCGGTCTCGGCCGGCTCGTCCTCGTCGGGCGCGACCCCGTGGTCGGCGATCACCCAGGTGTCCTTGGAGCCGCCGCCCTTGGAGGAGTTCACGATGAGCTCGCCCTCGGGCAGCGCGACCCGGGTCAGGCCGCCGGGCAGCACCCACACGGTGTCGCCGTCGTTGACCGCAAAGGGCCGCAGGTCGACGTGCCGCGGACGGACGTTCTGGTTGATCAGGGTGGGGGAGGTGCTCAGGCTGATCACCGGCTGCGCGATCCACGCGCGCGGGTCCTGCAGCACCTCGGTGCGCAGCTGGTCGAGCTCCTTCGGGCTCGCCCGCGGACCGATCACGATGCCCGCGCCGCCGGCGCCGTCGACCGGCTTGAGCACCAGCTCGTCGAGGCGGTCGAGCACCTCCTCGCGGTGCGCCTTCTCGCCCATCCGCCAGGTGTCGACGTTGCGCAGCACCGGCTCCTCGGACAGGTAGTAGCGGATCAGGTCCGGCACGTAGGAGTAGACGAGCTTGTCGTCGGCGATGCCGTTGCCGAGCCCGTTGGTGACCGTCACGTTGCCGGCGCGGGCCGCGTTGACCAGGCCGGGCACGCCGAGCACCGAGTCGGAGCGGAAGTGCAGCGGGTCGAGGAAGTCGTCGTCGATGCGGCGGTAGATCACGTGCACCGGCTGGAAGCCGTTCGTCGTCCGCATCATCACCTGGCCGCCGCGGCAGACCAGGTCGCGACCCTCGACGAGCTCGATGCCCATCATCCGGGCGAGCAGCGCGTGCTCGAAGTACGCGGAGTTGAAGACGCCGGGCGTCAGCACCACGACGGTCGGGTCGCTGACGCCGGCCGGCGCGGCGGCCCGCAGGGCGGCGACGAGGCGGCGCGGGTAGTCGGTGACCGGGCGTACGGCGTGGTGGGCGAACACCTCGGGCAGGGCGCTGGAGAGCGCGCGCCGGTTGGTCATCACGTACGAGACGCCCGACGGCACCCGCACGTTGTCCTCGAGCACCCGGAAGTCGCCCTGCTCGTCGCGGATCAGGTCGATGCCGCCGACGTGGATGCGTACGCCGTTGGGGTAGCGCAGGCCCGCCGTCGAGCGGTGGAAGTGGGGGAGGTGACGATCACCGAGCGCGGCATGACGCCGTCCTCGAAGAGCCGGCCCTCGCCGTACGCGTCGTCGAGGAACGCCTCGAGCGCCCGCACCCTCTGGGCGACGCCCTTCTCGACGGTCGCCCACCGGTCGGCCTCGATGATCCGGGGGAGGATGTCGAGGGGGAACGGCCGCTCCTCGCCGCCCACGCCGAAGGTCACGCCCTGGTCGATGTAGTTGGAGGCGAGCGAGTCGGCCCGGGTGCGCACCTCGTCCCGGGCGAGGCCGTGGAACGTGCCGTGCACGTCGCGGTAGACCTCCCGCAGCGCATCGCCGTCGAACATCTCGTCGTAGGACGTCCCCGTGGTCGCGGTGTAGCCGTCGAAGAGGGAGTTCATGGCCCTCACCCTCACAGGTCCGGACAAGCCCCGGCAAGCGTGACGAGCCGTGCGTGACCTGCCCGAAACACCGGGCGCGACCGGCTCGGAGGGTTGGCCCCCGGCCGACGGCGGCGCAAGATGTGCCCATGCCTGCGACCGACGAGCCCGTCACCTCCGACCCGGCGTACGACGCCCTCCACGCGCGGTCGCTCGCGGACCCCACCGGCTTCTGGGGCGAGGCCGCCGGGCTGGTCTCCTGGATCAGGAAGCCGACGCAGGTCCTCGACGACAGCGCGCACCGTTCTACCGCTGGTTCGCCGACGGCACGCTCAACACCTGCTTCAACGCGCTGGACCGCCACGTGGCGGCGGGCCACGCCGAGCAGCCCGCCGCTGGTCTACGACAGCCCGGTCACCGGCACGCAGCGCACCTACACCTACGCCCGAGCTGCGCGAGGAGGTCGCCGCCTTCGCCGGCGCGCTGCGTCAGCTCGGGGTGGCCACGGGCGACCGGGTCGTCATCTACATGCCGATGATCCCCGAGGCCGTGGTCGCCATGCTGGCCTGCGCACGGCTCGGCGCGGTGCACTCGGTGGTCTTCGGCGGGTTCGCCGCCCACGAGCTCGCGGTGCGCATCGACGACGCCAAGCCCAAGGTCGTGCTGTCGGCGTCCTGCGGCGTGGAGCCGAGCCGCATCGTCGAGTACAAGCCGCTGCTCGACCGGGCCCTCGACGCTGGCCGAGCACACGGCGGACGCGGTCGTGCTCAAGCAGCGCCCCCAGTGCGAGGCGTCCATGGTCGAGGGGCGGGACGTCGACTGGGAGGACGCGATGCGCGCCGGGCGGCGTGACCCCGCGGAGTGCGTCGAAGTGGCCGCCACCGACCCGCTCTACGTGCTCTACACGTCCGGCACCACCGGCAAGCCCAAGGGCATCGTGCGCGACAACGGCGGCCACGCGGTGGCGCTGGCCTGGTCGATGCCGAACGTGTACGACGTGCACGCCGGCGACGTCTGGTGGGCGGCTTCCGACGTGGGCTGGGTGGTCGGCCACTCCTACATCGTCTACGCGCCGCTGCTCGCCGGCGCCACGACCGTGCTCTACGAGGGCAAGCCCGTGGGTACGCCCGACGCCGGGGCGTTCTGGCGGGTGGTCGCCGAGCACCGTGTCGCCGGGTTGTTCACCGCGCCGACCGCCATCCGGGCGATCAAGAAGGAGGACCCGCACGGGGAGCGCCTCGCCGAGCACGACACCTCCTCGCTGCGCACGCTGTTCCTCGCCGGCGAGCGGCTCGACCCCGACACCTACACTGGGCCAGCACCATGCTCGGCGTGCCCGTCGTCGACAACTGGTGGCAGACCGAGACCGGCTGGCCGATCGCGTCGACCCTGCGCGGGCTCGCGCCGCTGCCGATCAAGCCGGGCTCGCCCGTCGGTGCCCGTGCCGGGCTACGACGTACGCATCCTCGACGTCGACGGCACCGAGCAGCCCGCCGGCGACCGAGGGCGCGATCTGCCTCAAGCTGCCGATGCCGCCCGGGCTGCCTGCCGACGCTGTGGCAGGACGACGAGCGGTACGTCGCGTCCTACCTCTCGGCCTTCGCCGGGCTACTACCTGTCCGGCGACGGCGGGTACGTCGACGAGGACGGCTACCTCTTCGTGATGGGTCGCATCGACGACGTCATCAACGTCGCGGGGCACCGGCTGTCCACCGGCTCGATGGAGGCCGTGCTCGCGGCCCACCCGGCGGTCGCGGAGTGCGCCGTCATCGGGGTCGCCGACGAGGTCAAGGGTCAGCTGCCGCGGGGCTTCGTCGTGCTCAAGACCGGCGTCGAGACCGACGTCGACGAGATCGCCCGCGAGCTGGTCGCCTCCGTGCGTGAACAGATCGGGGCCGTGGCAGCCTTCCGCGACGTGTCGGTCGTGCCCGGCCTGCCCAAGACCCGCTCCGGCAAGGTGCTGCGCCGCAGCATGCGCGACATCGCCGACGGCAAGGACTCGCCCGTCCCCTCCACCATCGAGGACCCCGCCGTGCTCGACGCGATGGCGCCCGCCCTGCGCAAGCAGCTCTGACCGCCTCCGACCCGCCCTCGGCGAGCGCTCGAGCGCCTCGACCACCGGGGCAGGCGCGCTCCTACACCGTCACCAGGTTGCCGAGCCGGCCGGTCGACGCCCGGCGCCACGGGCCCGGCCGTCGGCCACCCACAGGCGCATCTCGACCAGCCCGAGCACCCGCTCGTCGAAGCGCACGCCGGCCCGCTCGTCGGACACCGGGCAGGGCAGGCGCCGCCGCGACGAGGCGCGGCGGCGTGCCCGAGGACGTCAGTGGCCGCCGGTGAGGGGTGCCATCAGCCGAGCGAGCCGGCTACCGCGCCCGGTCATCTGCTCCTCGCGGTCAGCGGCGGTCATCGCGCGCAGCCCGGCGTTGACGCCGAGCCACCGCAGCGGCTCGGGCTCCCACCGGGGGGAGCGGTGGCCGACCCAGGGCAGGTCGACGAGGTCGGTCTCACGACCGGTGATCAGGTCGGCCAGGGTGCGCCCGGCGAGGTTGCTGGTGCCGACGCCGTCGCCGACGTACCCGCCCGCCCAGGCAAGGCCCGTGCCGCGGTCGAGGCCGACGGAGGCGGTCCAGTCGCGGGGGATGCCCAGCACGCCGCCCCACGCGTGGGTGACCTGGGTGCGCTCCAGCACGGGGAACATCTCGCGCAGGGTGTTGCGCAGGCCGAGGAACACCCGCGGCACGACGTCGTCCTCGGGGCGCACCCGGGACCCGTACGTGTACGGCGCCCCGCGGCCACCGAAGACCAGCCGGTCGTCGCTGGTGCGCTGGCCGTAGACGACCAGGTGCCGGTGGTCGGAGAAGGTCTCGCGCTCGCGAAGCCCGATCCGCTCCCAGGTGGAGTGCGACAGCGGCTCGGTGGCGACGACGAGGGAGTGCACCGGCATCAGCGTGCGCTGGTGACCCTCCAGGGTGGGCGTGTAGCCCTCGGTGGCGCGCACGACGACGTCCGCGGTCACCGTGCCGCGCTCGGTGCGGACCTGGTGCGGCTCGATCGCCAGGGCTCGGGTGCGCTCGTGGACGGTCACGCCGGGGCAGTCGTCGAGCGCGCGGGCAAGGCCTCGCACGAGTCGGGCGGGGTGGAGGGCGGCGCAGTCGGGGGTGTACGTCGCGCCGCAGGTGTCGACGGCGTCCAGCCGTCCGCGCGCCTCGTCCTCGTCCAGCCAGCGAAGGTGCTCCTGGAGGCCCCAGCTCGCGGCCTCCTCGACGCTGGCGCGGGCGCGCCGGCGCTGCACCTCGCTGCGGGCGAGCACGAGGGTGCCGCCCTTGGCGTACCTCGCGTCGATGCCGGCCTCGTCCGCGGCCCGGCCGACCTCGTCGACGCTGTCGCGCATCGCCGCGTCGAGGCGCAGGGCCGCCTCACGGCTCGATCCGCGCAGCCGGGCGAGGGCGTCGAGGGAGGCGGGGAAGAGCGCCGAGCACCAGCCCCCGTTGCGGCCCGACGCGCCGTACCCGGCTACCTCCGCCTCGAGCACGGTGATGGTGAGGGCCGGGTCCAGCCGGTGGAGGTACCACGCGGTCCACAGACCGGTGTAGCCCGCGCCGACGATGGCGACGTCGGTCCGACGGTCGCCCGGGAGCGGCGTCCGCGGCACCCAGGCCTCGCCGGTGGTGGCGTGCCAGAGCGACAGCCCGGCGTACTCGTGGCTCGGCCGGGCCGTGGGCTCGGCGGCCTTCTGGCGGCTCAGCGCACACCCCAGGAGTAGGTCTGCGTGTGCAGCCGGAGGTAGACGAAGCTCTCGGTGGACACGACGCCGGGAACACGGCGGATCTGCGTGGAGAGCACGTCGAGCAGGTGCTCGTCGCTCTCGCAGACCAGCTCGACGAGCAGGTCGAAGGAGCCGGCGGTGATGACGACGTAGTCGACCTCCTCGAGCTCGCTCAGCTCGTCGGCCACCGGCTCGAGCGGACCCTCGACGCGGACGCCGATCATCGCCTGGCGGTCGAAGCCGAGCTCCAGGGGATTGGTGACCGCGACGACCTGCATGACCCCGGCCTCGGTCAGGCGCTGCACGCGCTGGCGCACCGCAGCCTCGCTGAGCCCGACGACCTTGCCGATCGCGGCGTACGAGCGTCGACCGTCCTGCTGCAGCTCGCGGATGATCGCCTTGGACACGTCGTCGAGCTGGGGCTTGGACCGAGGACTGTGGGTCGTCACAGGCGTATCGTCTCAGCGTGACCGCCCGTGGTCAAAGATCAACGCCGCGGCTCGCAATTGAATCCGTCGTGACGTGCACTTGTAACAACGATATCCCTTGCCCGATCCGGTGAATGCATGACAATATCGTTGCTCTACGGAGCTCAGGACGCAGTGTCCCTGAGCCCCTGCCAGATGATCCGCCGCACCCGACACCCGACGCCCGGAGGTCCGCGCATGGTCCGCCTTCCCCACTCCCGTCCCGCGCTCGACGACGCGGTCGCGCCCCTCGTGCAGGCGTCCGTCTCGCGACGCGGAGTCCTCCGCAGCGCCGGTCTCGGTGCCGCCGCCGTCGGTGGTTCCGGCCTCCTCGCCGCCTGCGGCACGTCGGGCACGACCCAGACGGCGGAGTCCTGCACGAGCAAGGACCTGTCCGACCAGCAGAAGAAGGTCGTGTGGTCGAACTGGCCGCTGTACATCGACCAGGCGCGCGAGACCGTGAACGGCAGCAAGAAGACCGTGATGCCGACGCTGCGGGACTTCCAGGAGCAGACCGGCATCACGGTCACCTACAACGTCGACGTCAACGACAACAGCGAGTTCTTCGCCAAGGTGCGCAACCAGCTCGGCGCCTGCGAGCCGACCGGTCGCGACATCATCACGCTGACCGACTGGATGGCCGCGCGGATGATCGGGCTGGGCTGGGTCCAGAAGCTCGACACCAAGGCCATGCCGAACGTGCAGAGCAACCTGCGTCCGGGACTCAGGGACGTCTCCTGGGACCCGAACCGCGAGCTACAGCGTGCCGTGGCAGTCCGGCTTCACCGGCATCGCCTACAACGCGAAGTACACCGGCGAGGTCAAGAGCTTCGAGGAGCTGTGCACCCGCTCCGACCTCAACGGCAAGATCTCGATGCTCACCGAGATGGGCGACACGATGGGCTTCATGCTCACGCTGGTCGGCGCGGACCCGCAACGACTTCACCGACGCCGAGTTCGACAAGGCGATCGAGCGCCTGAAGAAGGTCGTGGCCTCCGGTCAGGTGCGCCGCTTCACCGGCAACGACTACACGCGTGACCTCAACGCCGGCAACATCGCCGCCTGCGAGGCGTGGTCGGGCGACGTGATCGCCCTGCAGTACGACAACCCCGACATCAAGTTCGTGGTGCCCGAGGAGGGTCTCGGGCAGTGGTCGGACAACATGCTCGTGCCGAACAAGGCCTCGCACCTCGCGAACGCCGAGAAGCTCATGAACTACTACTACGACCCCGTCGTCGCGGCGAAGGTCGCGGCGTGGGTCAACTACGTCTGCCCGGTCGACGGCGCGGAGCAGGCGATGGAGAAGATCGACCCCTCCCTGGTCGGCAACCCGCTGATCTTCCCGACCGCGGAGTACACCGCCGACGCGTGGATGTTCGCCGACGTCGACCCCAAGAAGCGCGAGCAGTACGACAAGCTCTTCAACGAGGCGATCGGGGCCTGACCGTGGCACGCACCGAGACCCAGCCCGGGAAGGACCCGCAGAGCGACGGGGCGGACGCGGCCGCGTTCCTGGCGCCCGGTGACGGGGAGACCGACCCCGAGGCGGCCGCCGACGGCGAGGACCTCGTCCTCACCTCGGTGACCAAGCGGTTCGCCGGCTTCACCGCTGTCGACGACCTCGACCTGACCGTCCCGCAAGGGTCCTTCTTCGCCCTGCTCGGTCCGTCGGGCTGCGGCAAGACGACCACGCTGCGGATGGTCGCGGGACTGGAGAGGCCCACCGAGGGCGAGATCAAGCTCGGCGACTCCGACATCACCGGGCTCAGCCGTACCGGCGACCGGTCAACACGGTGTTCCAGAGCTACGCGCTCTTCCCGCACCTGAGCGATCACCGACAACGTCGCCTTCGGCCTCGAGCGCCGCGGCAAGAAGGACGTCAAGGACCAGGTCGGCCAGATGCTGGACCTGGTCGAGCTCCAGACAGTTCGCCGACCGCCGGCCCGCGCAGCTCTCCGGCGGCCAGCAGCAGCGCGTCGCGCTGGCCCGCGCGCTGATCAACCGGCCCAGGTGCTGCTGCTCGACGAGCCGCTGGGTGCCCTGGACCTCAAGCTGCGCCGGCAGATGCAGATCGAGCTCAAGCGGATCCAGACCGAGGTCGGCATCACCTTCGTGCACGTCACCCACGACCAGGAGGAGGCCATGACCATGGCCGACACCGTGGCCGTGATGAACGAGGGCGTCATCGAGCAGATGGGTGAGCCCGCGGACCTCTACGAGAACCCGCGCGACCACCTTCGCCGCCAACTTCCTCGGCCAGTCCAACCTGGTGGCCGGCGAGGTCGTCGGCACCGAGGGCGACGACCTCGTCGTCGACCTGCACGGCACGCGTGCCCGGGTGACCGCGCCGCCGGGCGGCACCTCGACCAGGGCGACGTGCTGCTCGGCGTACGCCCGGAGAAGATGCTCCTCGGCGCCAGCGGCCACCCTGCTCCGACGCCCGGCCAGCAACTGCGTCACCGGGGGCGCGTGACCGACGTCAGCTTCATCGGGGTCAGCACCCAGTACCTCGTCCGGATGCCCTGGGGCCAGGAGCTGATGGTCTTCGCGCAGAACACCGGCGCGGACCGCTCCGTGCGCCGGGCGACGAGGTCGACCTGCACTGGCGGCCCGAGCACACCTTCCTGCTCGACGCCGCCCAGGACGCCGCCGCCGGGGCTCGACGCCCGGACGCGGGCTGATGACCGGCAACGTCGCCCGCCGCCCGCGTCCGCGGTGCCGACGAAGGACGGCGCGAAGGAGAAGCGCAAGGGCCTCTTCGGGTACCTGCTGTTGCTGCCCGGCTCGGTGTGGCTGCTGATCTTCTTCGTCGTCCCGCTCGTCACGCTGGTCAGCACCTCGCTCTACGACCCGTCCGGCTCGCTGGAGACCGGCTACGCAGATGACCGGCTACTGGCAGAACTACACGCACGGCGCTCGCGGACTACCGCGACCCGTTCATCCGCTCCTTGGTGTACGCCGCGCAGCGCGACGGTGCCGTGCATGCTGCTGGGCTACCCGCTGGCCTACGCGATCGCGTTCAAGGCCGGCCGCTGGAAGAACCTGATGCTGGTCGCGGTGATCGCGCCGTTCTTCACCGTCGTTCCTGGTGCGCACGCTGTCGTGGCAGCTGCTCCTCGCCGACAACGGCCTCGTCGCCAGCACGCTGCAGTGCGGTGCACCTGCTCGGTGACGGACGGCCGGCTGCTGGCCACCCCGATCGCGGTGGTCACCGGCCTGACCTACAACTTCCTGCCGTTCATGGTGCTGCCGCTCTACGCCTCGCTGGAGAAGATCGACCACCGCCTGATCGAGGCCGGCGCCGACCTCTACGCCACCCCGTTGACGACGTTCCGCAAGGTCACGCTGCCGCTGTCGATGCCGGGCCTGGTGGCCGGCACCCTGCTCACCTTCATCCCCTCGGCCGGCGACTACATCAACGCCGAGCTGCTCGGCAGCCCGCAGACGCAGATGATCGGCAACGTCATCCAGTACCTGTTCAACGGCTCGTCCTACCCCGAGGCGGCGGCGCTGTCGGTGACGCTGATGGCCGTGATCGTGGTGCTGGTGCTGGTCTACATCCGCCGCGCCGGGACCGAGGAGCTGCGTGTGAGCGGCGTACGGCGCGATGGCTCGGCGACCGGCTGGTGCTCGGCATCGGGCTGCTGGTGCTGGTCTACATGTTCGTTGCCGATCGCCGTGGTCATCCTGATGTCGTTCAACCATCCGGCGACGCGGAACAGCTACCACGTTCGACGGCTTCACGCTGGAGAACTGGCTCAACCCCTGCGGCCGCCCCGGGCATGTGCGCCGCCGTCGGCCTCAGCATGCGGATCGGCCTGCTCGCCACCCTGGTGGCGACCGTGCTCGGCACGCTGATGGCCTTCGCCATGGTCCGGCACCGGTTCCGCGGCCGCGTCGGCGGCGAACATCCTGATCTTCCTGCCGATGGCCACGCCCGAGATCGTGATGGGCTCGTCCCTGCTGGCGCTGTTCGTCAACGCGGGCTTCGCCGGCGTGCTCGGCTTCTGGACGATCCTGATCGCCCACATCATGTTCTGCCTGTCCTTCGTGGTGGTGACGGTCAAGGCCCGGCTGGCCGGCATGGACCCGGCCTGGAGCAGGCCGCGATGGACCTCTACGCCAACGAGTGGCAGACCTTCTGGCGGATCACCTTCCCGCTGGTCTTCCCGGGCATCCTGTCCGCGGCGCTGCTGAGCTTCTCGCTGTCCTTCGACGACTTCATCATCACGAACCTGAACTCCGGCCAGACGGTCACCTTCCCGATGTTCGTCTGGGGCGCCGCCCAGCGCGGCATCCCGCCGCAGATCAACGTGATCGGCACGGTCATGTTCCTGCTCGCGCTGACCCTGGTGCTCGTCGGCGAGACGGCCAGCCGCCGGCGGACCCGTGCCCTGGGTGCCGTGACGACCGCACCGCGCGCCTGGCGGACGCCGCGACCGACGGTCCTCTGGCTCGACGACCCGCGTGCGGCCCGCCGCGCTCGCCGCCGCTGCGGGGCACGCGCAGGCCGACCTCGTCGTGGTCGGCGGCGGCTACACCGGTCTCTGGACCGCGCTGCCGCGCCCGCGAGCGCACCCCGACCGCGACGTGGTGCTGCTCGAGGCGGGGGAGTGCGGCTGGCAGGCGTCGGGCCGCAACGGCGGCTTCGTCGCCGCCAGCCTGACCCACGGGTTCGGCAACGGCATGGACCGCTGGCCCGACGAGCTGGCCACGCTCGACCGCCTCGGGGTCGAGAACCTCGCCGGCATCGGCACGACGGTCGAGCACCACGGCCTCGACTGCGGCTTCGAGACCGACCGGCGAGCTTCGGTGGCCACCCGCCCGCACGAGGTCGAGGAGCTGGGCGAGGTGCACGCCGCGATGACCGCGCGCGGCCACGACGTAGCCTGCTCGACGCCGCGGCAGCCGCGCGCCCTGGTCGCCTCGCCGACGTACCTCGCGGGCGCTCCTCGACCCCGCACGGTGCCGCCATGGTCGAGCCGGCCCGACTTGCCTGGGGCCTGCGGCAGGCGTGCCTGGACTCCGGCGTGCGGATCTTCGAGCAGCGCACCGTGATCGCCCTGGAGCCGTCGGGGTCCCACACGACCGTGCCGCACCGCCGCGGGGACGTGCGCGCGCACCGGGTCGCCGCTGGGCACCAACGCCTTCCCGCCGCTGCTGCGCCGGCTGCGGCTCTGGACGGTGCCGGTCTACGACTACGTGCTCGCGACCGAGCCGCTCTCGCCCGAGCAGCGCGCGCGCGATCGGCTGGGCCGGGCCGCCAGGGTGTCGGCGACGCCGGGAACCTGTTCCACTACTACCGGCTCACCCGCGACGACCGGATCGTCTGGGGCGGGTACGACGCGGTCTACCGCTACGGCAGCCGGATCGACCGCGACGATCGAGTCCGAGCCGACGACCCACGCCACGCTGGCGCAGCACTTCGCCGCGACCTTCCCGCAGCTCGAGGGGCTCGCGGTTCACCCACCGGTGGGGCGGCGTGATCGACACCTGCACGCGGTTCGCCGCCTTCTTCGGCACCGCCCACGGCGGGCGGGTGGCCTACGCGCTGGGCTACACCGGCCTCGGCGTCGGCGCCACCCGGTTCGGCGCCGACGTCGTCGCTCGACCGGCTCGACGGGCGAGGACACCGAGCGCACCCGGCTGCGGATGGTGCGCGAGTGGCCGCTGCCCGTTCCCGCCCGAGCCGGCGCGGGCCCTGGGCATCAACCTGACCCGCTGGTCGCTCCGGCGCGCCGACGAGTGCGGGGTCGGCGCAACCTGTGGCTGCGCGCGCTGGACAGGCTCGGCCTCGGCTTCGACTCCTGACCCGCCGAGAGGGCACTCGACTTCCTCGCGAGAGGGGCACTCACTTCTTCGCGAGGGGGCACTCACTTCTCGCGAGGCCGACCCCCGCGCCCCTCGAGCCGACCTCGTCCCGACCTCGCAGACGGACGCTGCGGGTCAGGACGGGCCGGTGGGTGCACCCCGGCAGTAGGGAAGACAAGGAAGAGGTCACAGGGACCTCAGAGCATCGACCAGGCCTTGTCGAGCACGACGCGAAGGATCTGCTCCATCTCGTCGAAGTGCTCCTGGTTGCAGACCAGCGGGGGAGCGAGCTGGACCACCGGGTCGCCCGCGGTCGTCGGCGCGGCAGTACAGGCCCTGGCGTCGAAGAGCGCCTTGGAGAGGAAACCGCAGCAGCAGCCGCTCGGCACTCCTCGTCGTTGAAGGTCTCCTTGGTCGCCTTGTCCTTCACCAGCTCGATGCCGTAGAAGTACCCGTCGCCGCGCACGTCGCCGACGATCGGCAGGTCGAGCAGCCGCTCCAGGGTCGCGCGGAAGGCGCCCTCGTTGCCGCGGACGTGCTCGAGGATGTTCTCGTTCTCGAAGATGTCCAGGTTCGCGTTGCGCGACCGCGCAGCGACACCGGGTGCCCACCGAACGTGTAGCCGTGCAGGAACATCTCGGTGCCGTGCAGGAACGGCTCCATCAGCCGGTCGGTCGCGATCATCGCGCCGAGCGGGCTGTAGCCGGAGGTCAGTCCCTTGGCGCAGGTGATGATGTCGGGCTGGTAGTCGTACCGCTCGGCGCCGAACATGTGGCCGAGGCGGCCGAAGGCGCAGATCACCTCGTCGGAGACCAGCAGCACGTCGTACTCGTCGCAGATCTCGCGCACCCGCTGGAAGTAGCCGGGCGGCGGCGGGAAGCAGCCGCCGGAGTTCTGCACCGGCTCGAGGAAGACGGCCGCGACGGTGTCGGGACCCTCGTTCTCGATGGCGACCGCGATCTGGTCCGCGGCCCAGCGGCCGAAGGCCTCGAGGTCGTCCTGCCGCTCGGGGGCGCGGTAGAAGTTCGTGTTCGGCACGCGGAACGTCGAGGGCACCAGCGGCTCGAAGGGCGCCTTCATGCCCGGGATGCCGGTGATCGACAGGGCGCCTTGCGGGGTGCCGTGGTAGGCGACGTACCGGCTGATCACCTTGTGCTTGGTCGGCTTGCCGGTGACCTTGAAGTAGTTCTTGGCCAGCTTCCAGGCCGACTCGACCGCCTCGCCGCCACCGCTGGTGAAGAAGACCCGGTTCAGGTCTCCGGGGGCGTACGCCGCCATCCGTTCGGCCAGGGTGATGGCCTGGGGGTGGGCGTAGGACCACAGCGGCATGAACGCCAGCTGCTCGGCCTGCGTGCGCGGCGGCCTCGGCGAGCTCGACGCGACCGTGGCCGACCTGGCCGACGAAGAGGCCCGCCAGACCGTCGAGGTAGCGGCTGCCCTGGGCGTCGTACAGGTAGGGGCCCTCGCCGCGCACCATGATCGGCACGTCTGCGTGCTCGTAGGTGGAGTGCCGGGTGAAGTGCATCCACAGGTGGTCCTTCGCCGCCTTCTGCAGGTGGCTGTGCTCCTGGTCGCTCATGGCGCTCATGGGGCGTCCCTTCTCGGTCGTCGACACGTCGCATTCTGCCGGAGGTAGCGCCCCGAAGCAACCGGATCCGAAGGTCTGCACCGGTTAGACATGCGGAATCCATGGTTTCGATACCGGTCCGGTGCTGAGGCGCGGCGTGGCCGTGGCTCGGGGGGTCTGCGCTGGTAGGAAGTCCCCATGACCCGGTACGGCGCGCAGTTCGGACCCGACATCACCTTCCTGGGCGTCCCCCCGGTCGACCTCGACGACAGCGCCGCCCTGGCCGCCGCCGACGTCGTCGTCGTGGGTGCGCCGTTCGACGGGGGCGCCTCGCACCGCGGCGGCACCCGCTTCGGGCCCCAGGCGATCCGGCAGGCCTGCTACCTGCCGCACGACGGCTCGCGCCCGCACCTGGCGCTGCGCGTCGACGCGCTGCAGGACCTCGCCGTCGTCGACGCGGGCGACGTCGAGATGCCGCCCGGGGAGATCCAGCGAGCGCTCGGCGCCCTGGAGGACGCGGTGTACGCCGTCGCATCGGCTGGTGCGGTGCCGCTCGTGCTCGGCGGCGACCACTCGATCGCCCTCCCCGACGCCACCGGCGTGGCCCGGCACCTCGGGTACGGCAAGGTGTCGATGATCCACTTCGACGCGCACGCCGACACCGGTGACATCGAGTTCGGCTCGCTCTACGGTCACGGGCAGCCGATGCGTCGACTGATCGAGTCGGGTGCCCTGCGCGGCGACCGCTTCCTGCAGGTGGGGCTGCGCGGCTACTGGCCCGGCCCCGAGACGCTCGCCTGGATGGCCGAGCAGCAGATGCGGTCCTACGAGATGACCGAGATCGGGGCACGCGGTCTGGACACCTGCCTCGACGAGGCCTCCGAGATCGCCCTCGACGAGTGCGACGCGGTCTTCCTGTCCGTCGACATCGACGTGTGCGACCCCGGCCACGCGCCGGGCACCGGCACCCCCGAGCCGGGCGGGCTGTCCGCACGGGCGCTGCTCGACGCGGTGCGCCGGATCTGCCGCGAGCTGCCGGTCGCCGGGATCGACGTCGTCGAGGTGTCCCCGCCGTACGACCACGCCGACATCACCGCGTTCCTGGCCAACCGCGTCGTGCTCGAGGCCCTCAGCGGCATGGCGGCCCGGCGCACCGGGATCACCCACGACCCGGCCGGCCCGCTGCTCGAGGGGCGCTGAGCGTGGCCACGACCGTCTTCCGCGGCGGCTCGGTCTTCGACGGGTCGGCCCACCGGTCCGGCCACGCCCTCGTCGTCGAGGACGACAGGGTGCGGGCGGTGCTGCCCGAGCACGAGGCGGACGCGGTGGCCGCCGACGTCGTCGTCGACCTCGCCGGCGGGCTGGTCTCGCCCGGCTTCGTCGACGCGCACGTGCACGCGGCCCAGGGCGGCCTGGAGCGCATCCGCTGCGACCTGGCCGGCGAGACGACCGAGCGAGGACTGCCTCGACCGCATCGCGGGGTACGCCGCTCGCCCTCCGGTTGCCGCGCACCAGGGCTGGGTGCTGGGCGGCGGCTGGATGATGGCCGCCTTCCCCGGCGGCAACCCGACCGCCGCGGACGCTCGACCGCGTGCGTGCCCGACCGGCCGGTCTTCCTGGCCAACCGCGACCACCACGGCGCCTGGGTCAACAGCCGGGCGCTCGAGCTCGCCGGCGTCGCCGCCGGCACCCCCGACCCGCCCGACGGCCACCTCGAGCGCGACTCCGACGGGCGACCCGACGGGCACGCTGCACGAGGGCGCGATGTCGCTGGTGTCGCGGCTGCTTCCGGCCGACCACCGAGGAGGAGGCCGAGCCGGCCTGGCCGAGGGTCAGCGCTACCTGCACTGCTGGGCGTGACCGGCCTGGCAGGACGCGATCGTCGGCGACTACGCCGGCATGGCGACCCGGCGCCGACGTACCGACGGATGTCGCGCGCGGGCACCTCACGGCGAACGTCGTCGGTGCGCTGTGGTGGGACCGCGACCGCGGCGTCGAGCAGGTGCCCGACCTGGTCGCCCGGCGCGAGCAGCTGGCCGGGCCGCGGTTCCGGGCGACGTCGGTGAAGATCATGCAGGACGGCGTGGCGGAGAACTTCACCGCGGCGATGGTCGACCCCTACCTCGACCGCTGCGGCCACGCGACCGCCGACCGGGGCCACTCCTTCGTCTCCCGCGAGGCGCTGGCCGAGGCGGTCGTCGCCTGTGAGCAGGCCGGCTTCCAGGTGCACGTGCACGCCATCGGCGACCGGGCCGTCCGCGAGGCGCTCGACGCCTTCGCCACCGCGCGCGACCGCCGTACGCCGGAGCAGGCCGACCTCGACCTGCGCCATCACGTCGCCCACCTGCAGGTCGTGCACCCCGTCGACCTGCCGCGCTTCGCCGAGCTCGGCGTCGCGGCCAACCTGCAGATGCTGTGGGCCTGCCTCGACGAGCAGATGGTCGAGCTGACGCTGCCCGTTCCTGGGGGAGGAGCGGGGCCGGTGGCAGTACCCGTTCGGCGGCCTGCAGCGCGCCGGGGCCCGGCTGGTCGCCGGCAGCGACTGGCCGGTCAGCTCGCCCGACCCGCTGGCCGCGATCCACGTGGCGGTGACCCGGCGCGACCCCTACGGCCCGACGGGCCGGCGTGGGCAGCCGAGCCGTTCCTGCCCGAGCAGGCGCTGGCCCTCGAGACGGCGTTCGCGGCGTACACCTCGGGCTCGGCGTGGGTGAACCACCGCGACGACGCGGGCCGGCTCGAGCCGGGCTGCGGTGGCCGACCTCGTGGTGCTGGACCGGGACCCGTTCGCCGGCCCCGCCGACGAGGTGGCGACGGCGTCCGTCGTGTCGACGTGGGTCGCCGGAGTGCCGGTCTACGAAGTCTAGTGCTCGTTCTGCGACAGATTCCGTGCCGATCGGGCCCTGTGCCTGCGGATCCGTCGTCGGCTCGGTAGGGTCGCCAGCACCGCGCGCCCGGAAGGCCGGGTGTTCCACGACCCAGGAGAGCGTCCTCATGAGTGCCATGCCCGACACCGGCACGGTGTTCCGCAACGTCGTCGGCGGCGAGGTCGTCGACGCCGCTGTCCGGCGAGACCTACGACGTGCTCGACCCCACCACCGGCGAGGTCTACGCGCAGGCGCCGATGTCCGGCGCCGAGGACGTCGACCGGGCGTACGCCGCCGCCAGCGCGGCCTTCGAGACGTGGGGACGCACCACGCCGGCCGAGCGCGCCGCCGCGATGCTCAAGATCGCCGACGCCGTCGAGGCGCGCGTCGAGGAGGTCAACGCAGGTCGAGTGCCGCGACACCGGCAAGCCGCACGCGGCTGACCATGACGGAGGAGATGCCGTACGCCGTCGGACCACTTCCGCTTCTTCGCCGGCGCCGCGCGGGTGCTCGAGGGCAGCTCGGCGGGCGAGTACATGACCGACCACACCTCCTGGGTGCGCCGCGAGCCGATCGGCGTGGTCGGCCAGGTGACGCCCTGGAACTACCCGCTGATGATGATGATCTGGAAGATCGCCCCGGCCCTGGCCGCCGGCAACACGATCGTGCTCAAGCCCAGCGACACCACGCCGGCCTCCACCGACGCTGCTTCGCCGAGCTGGCCCAGGAGTTCCTGCCGCCCGGCGTCCTCAACGTCGTCACCGGCGACCGCGACACCGGCCGCGCGCTCGTCGAGCACCCGACCCCGCAGATGGTCGCGATCACCGGCTCGGTGCGCGCCGGCATGGAGGTCGCCCGCTCGGCGGCCGCCGACCTCAAGCGCGTGCACCTCGAGCTCGGCGGCAAGGCGCCGGTGCATCGTCTTCGACGACGCCGACGTCGAGGCGGCCGCGCGAGGGCATCGCCGACGCCGGCTACTTCAACGCCGGCCAGGACTGCACCGCCGCCACCCGCGTGCTCGCGGCGCCCGGGCGTGCACGACGACTTCGTCGCCGCGCTCGCCGAGCAGGCGCGCAGCACCCGCACCGGCATGCCCGACGACGAGGACGTGCTCTACGGCCCGCTCAACAACAGCACCCAGCTCGCGCACGTGTCCGGCATGGTCGACCGGCTGCCCGACCACGCGAGGGTCGAGGCCGGCGGGCGGCAGCAGGGCGACCGGGGCTACTTCTACGAGCCGACCGTGCTCGCCGGGCCTCCATCAGGACGACGAGCAGATCCAGACCGAGATCTTCGGCCCGGTGATCACCGTGCAGCGGTTCGCCGACGAGGCCGAGGCGCTGCGCTGGGCCAACGGCGTGCGAGTACGGCCTGGCCTCCAGCGTGTGGACCACGGACCACGCCCGGGCGCATGCGGATGGCCAAGCGCACTCGACTTCGGCGCGGTGTGGATCAACACCCACATCCCGTTCGTCTCCGAGATGCCGCACGGCGGCTTCAAGCACTCCGGCTACGGCAAGGACCTGTCGATGTACGGCCTGGAGGACTACACGCGGATCAAGCACGTCATGTCCTACATCGGTGAGTGAAGGAGAGCGACCGTGAGGATCCTCCTGGTCGGCTGCCGGCGGCGTCGGGGCCGCCTTCTGCTCGATCGTCGCCCGCCGCGACTTCTTCGAGACGCTGCGTGGTCGCCGACTACGACCTGGCCAAGGCCGAGCGCGGCCGCGGCGTACGACGACCGGTTCGCCGCCGCCCGCATCGACGCCTCCGACGCCGACTCGGTCGAGGCGCTGTGCCGCGAGCACGCGCGTCACCCACGTGATGAACGCGGTCGACCCGCGTCTTCGTCATGCCGATCTTCGAGGGCGCCTTCGCCGCTGGCGCGGACTACCTCGACATGGCGATGTCGCTGTCGCGGCCGCACCCCGACGCGCCGTACGCCGAGCCCGGCGTCAAGCTCGGCGACGAGCAGTTCGCCGTGGCCGAGGAGTGGGAGGCGGCCGGGCGGCTGGCGCTGGTCGGCATCGGCGTCGAGCCCGGGCTCTCCGACGTCTTCGCCCGGTACGCCGCCGACCACCTGTTCTCCGAGATCGACGAGCTCGGCACCCGCGACGGCGCCAACCTCGCCGTCACCGACGACGACGGCAACGAGTCTTCGCGCCGTCGTTCTCGATCTGGACCACGATCGAGGAGTGCCTCAACCCGCCGGTGGTCTGGGAGAAGGCCCGCGCGGAGGTCGATGGCGGCTGGTTCACCACCCCGCCGTTCAGCGAGCCGGAGGTCTTCGACTTCCCCGAGGGCATCGGGCCGGTCGAGTGCGTCAACGTCGAGCACGAGGAGGTGCTCCTGATGCCGCGCTGGGTCGACGCGAAGCGGGTGACCTTCAAGTACGGCCTCGGCGACGAGTTCATCGACGTCCTCAAGACGCTGCACACGCTCGGCCTCGACCGCACCGAGAAGGTCACGCGTCAAGGGCGTCGAGGTCTCCCCGCGCGACGTGGTCGCGGCCTGCCTGCCCGACCCGGCGACGCTCGGCGCCGGATGACGGGCAAGACCTGCGCCGGCCTCTGGGTCACCGGCACCGGCAAGGACGGCCAGCCGCGCTCGACGTACCTCTACCACGTGGTCGACAACGACTGGTCACGATGCGCGAGTACGGCCACCAGTGCGTGGTCTGGCAGACCGCGATCAACCCGGTGGTCGCCCTCGAGCTGCTCGCCCGGGGGCAGTGGAGCGGTGCCGGCGTGCTCGGCCCGGAGGCGTTCGACGCGGTGCCGTTCCTCGACCTGCTGACCGAGTACGGCTCCCCGTGGGGCCTGCGAGGACCGCTGAGAGGGCACTTGCTTCCCGCCGAGAGGGCACCTACTTCCAGCCGAGAGGGCACTTACTTCCCGGCGAGGGACAGTTGGTGCACGGCTGCGCTCACCGAGCGGGCGGGTGATGTACGGCTCATCCTGGCGGAAGTGAGCCGCATGCTGAGGGGTCGGGAGTAGGACGCGACTGAACTGCCCTCTGGACGGGGAGTTGGTGCCCGCTCGGCGGGAAGTTGGTGCCCTCTCGGCGTACGGCGTGCAGCAACTGCCCGCTCGCGGCGGTCAGGCGGTGGCGGCCAGGGCCTCGGCGAAGACGTCGAGCGCCTCGTCGAGCAGGTCCGCCCGATCACGAGCGGGGGCAGGAACCGGAGCACGTTGCCGCAGGTGCCGCGGTCAGGGTGACCACACCCCGCGCGTGGAGGCAGGCCGAGTTCGCGGCGGCGGTGCGCGCGGGGTCGGGCGTGGTGCCGTCGGCACCGACGATCTCGACCGCCATCATCGCCCCCCGGCCGCGGACCTCGCCGATGCAGGGTGCTCGCTCCGCAGGTCGATGCAGCCGCTTCTCGCAGGCGCTCGCCCAGCTCGCGGGCCCGGCCGGCGAGGTCGTGCTGCTCCATCGTCGCGATCGCGCCCAGCGCGGCCGCGCACGCCACGGGGTTGCCGCCGTAGGTGCCGCCCAGCCCGCCGACGTGCACCGCGTCCATGATCTCGGCGCGGCCGGTCACCCCGGCCAGCGGCAGACCGCCCGCGATGCCCTTGGCGGTGGTGACGAGGTCCGGGACGACGCCCTCGTGCTCGCAGGCGAACCAGTCGCCGGTGCGGCAGAAGCCGGACTGGATCTCGTCGGCGACGAAGACGATGCCGTTCGCCTCGGTCCAGTCCGGCGATCGCCGGGAGGAAGCCCTGCGCCGGGACGACGAACCCGCCCTCGCCGAGCATCGGCTCGATGACCACGCAGGCGAGGTTGCCCGCGCCGACCTGCTTCTCGAGCACGTCGATGGCCCGGTCCGCCGCCTCCGCGCCGGTGATCGCGGCGGGCTCGCGGAAGGGGTAGGACACCGGCGCGCGGTAGACCTCGTTCGCGAACGGGCCGAAGCCCTGCTTGTAGGGCATGTTCTTGGCGGTCATCGCCATCGTGAGGTTGGTGCGCCCGTGGTAGGCGTGGTCGAAGACCGCGACCGCGTTGCGCCCGGTGTGTGACCGGGCGATCTTCACGGCGTTCTCGACCGCCTCGGCGCCGGAGTTGAACAGCGCCGACTTCTTCGCGTGGTCGCCCGGGGTCAGCTCGGCCGAGCTGCTCGCAGACGTCCACGTAGCCGTCGTAGGGCGTGACCATGAAGCAGGTGTGCGTGAACGCCTGGACCTGCTCGGCCACCCGGTCGACCACCTCAGGGGCCGCGTTGCCGACGCTGGTCACGGCGATGCCGGAGCGCGAGGTCGATGAGGGAGTTCCCGTCGGCGTCCACGAGCACGCCACCACCGGCCGCCTCCACGAAGACCGGGAGGACGGTGCCGACCCCGCCGGCGACGTGGCGGTTGCGCCGCTCGGGCAGCTTGCCAGGGACACCGGGCCGGGGATCTCGGTGACCAGCCGCCGTTCCTGGGGGAGGCCGGGGCCACCGCTGTGAGCGGGCGCGGAAGCATCCATGGGGGACAGGCTAAGGTCCGCGAGTGCTTCTTGGCTACGGATCAGAGTGTCAAACTAATCTCAGAGTATGGAAACAGCGGTGGGTAGCCCATGAGAAGCATGAATTCGTTGTTCGTCGCGCGCCCAAGGTCGCCGCGACGCTGGTCCGCGACCCCCGGCAGCCGGTGGTGTCCTTCACCGGCTCGGGCCACGTGGGAGGGCCGGTGAAAGGATGCCCCCCATGAGCTCGCGCCGTGACGTCGTCATCCTCGGTTCCACCGGGTCGATCGGGACCCAGGCTCTCGACGTGGTCCGCCGCAACCCCGACGCGTTCCGGGTGGTCGGCCTCACGGCAGGGGGCTCCAACCCCGACCTCTTCGCCACCCAGCGCGCGGAGTTCACCCCCTCGTACTCCGGTCTGGGGAGGACGCGTCGGTCGAGGCGGCGGCGCTGTCCTGCGACGTGGTGCTCAACGGCATCACCGGCGCGGTGGGCCTGCGCCCCACCCTGTCCGCCCTGGCGGCGGGCAACACGCTCGCTCTTGCCAACAAGGAGTCGCTGATCATCGGTGGCCCGGTCGTCCCCTCGCGGGCCGAGCCGGGCCAGATCGTGCCGGTCGACAGCGAGCACAGCGCCCTCGCCCAGTGCCTGCGCGGTGGCCGTGCCGAGGAGGTGCGCAAGCTCGTGCTGACCGCGAGCGGCGGCCCGTTCCGCGGACGCACCCGCGACGAGCTGCATGACGTGACGCCGGAGCAGGCGCTGGACCACCCGACCTGGTCGATGGGGCCGGTGGTCACCGTCAACTCCGCGACCCTGGTCAACAAGGGGCTGGAGGTGATCGAGGCCCACCTGCTCTTCGGCATCGACTTCGACGCGATCGACGTGGTCGTGCACCCCACCTCCGTCGTGCACTCGATGGTCGAGTTCCACGACGGCTCCACGCTGGCGCAGGCGTCCCCGCCGTCGATGATGATCCCGATCGCCCTGGGCCTGGCCTGGCCGGACCGGGTCCGCGACGCCGCCCCCGCGATCGACTGGTCCAGGCCCGAGACGTGGGAGTTCTTCCCCCTCGACGACGAGGCGTTCCCCGCTGTGCGCCTGGCTCGGGAGTCGGGTTCGCGCGGAGGCACCGCCCCGGCTGTCTACAACGCCGCGAACGAGGTGTGTGTCGAGGCGTTCCTGGCGGGAAAGATGAGGTTCAGCGACATCGTGCCGTCGGTCGAGGCCGTCCTCGCCCGGCACGACGTACCCTCGTCTGGGGAAGGCCTGACCGTCGAGGACGTGCTGGGCGCAGACGCCTGGGCCACGCACCGAGACCCGTAACGTCTAGCTGGCAGAACCGTCGATGATCACCGTGGCGATGTACACCTTGGGTGTGGTCCTCTTCGTCGTGGGCATCGCGGCCTCGATCGGTCTGCACGAGCTCGGCCACATGGTCCCCGCCAAGAAGTTCGGCGTGAAGGTCACCCAGTACTTCATCGGGTTCGGGAACACCGTCTGGTCCCGTCGGCGTGGGGAGACCGAGTACGGCGTGAAGTCGGTCCCGCTGGGCGGCTACGTCAAGCTCGTCGGGATGTTGCCGCCCGATCCCCGTGACGGGGCCGGGGCTGCGGCAGGGGAGCCGATGCGGGTGCGCAAGAGCAACACCGGCATGTTCACCCAGATCATCTCCGACGCCCGCGCCGCGGAGTACGAGCTGGTCGAATCCGGCGACGAGGATCGCCTCTTCTACAAGCTGTCCTGGTGGAAGAAGGTCGTCGTGATGGCCGGCGGGCCAACGGTGAACCTCCTCATCGCGTTCCTCCTCTTCTCTGGCGTCTTCATGCTCTACGGCGTCCCGCAGGCCACCACCACCGTCGACACCGTCTCGGCTGCTGTCGTGCCGGCGCCGGAGGGTGACCGCGCCTGCACCCCGGCCGACCCGGAGTCGCCGGCGAAGCAGGCAGGTCTGCGGCCGGGGGCCGGATCCTCGCGTTCAACGGCGCGGAGGTGACGTCATGGGAGCAGCTCGTCCGAGCTGATCCGCCTCAACGAGGACGGCGACGCCACGATCGTCTATGAGCGCGACGGCGCGGAGGGCACCACCACCACGAACACCACTGTCTCCACGCGCCAGTCGCTCGACGAGGACGGCACGCCGGGCGAGCAGTTCGTCGAGGTCGGCTTCCTCGGCGTGACGCAGCGTCCGGTGCTGGTCAAGCAGGGCCCGGCCTTCGCCGTGGCCGAGATGGGGCCGATACCTGGCGCACCCTCAACGCCCTCGGCGAGCTCCCTGCCGCGTGAAGCGTGTGGCAAGTCTCGCTGGCCGCGCCTCCAGGAGCGCGACCCTGAGGGCCCGATGAGCGTGGTCGGGGCCGGGCGGGTCGCCGGCGAGATCGGCCTCCGACGCACGAGTCGCCGCTCAGCAGCCGCTTCGCGAGCCTGCTGATGCTGCTCGGCGGCATCAACCTGTTCGTCGGCATGCTCAACTTCGTGCCGCTGCTGCCCCTCGACGGCGGCCACATCGCCGGCGCGCTCTACGAGGCGGTGCGGCGCGGCATCGCGCGGCTACGCACGCGGCCCGACCCCGGCTACTTCGACGTCGCCAAGCTGCTGCCGGTCGCCTACGTCATGGCCGGCGTGATCCTCTGGTGATGAGCCTGCTGCTCGTCTAGCCGACATCGTCGTGCCCGTCGCTTGAGCTAACGCCGCGCGACGCCCGTCCGGCGAGTAGGTGGGACCGCTCATGACTTCGGTCGACCTCGGAATGCCCGACGCCCCCCCGCCGGTGCTCGCTCGCACGCCGCAAGACGCCGCCAGATCAAGGTCGGCTAGGTCCTCGTCGGGGGCGACGCGCCGATCTCGGTGCAGTCGATGACCACGACCCTCACCTCCGACGTCAACACCACGCTCCAGCAGATCGCCGAGCTGACCGCAGCCGGCTGCGACATCGTGCGGGTCGCCTGCCCGTCGCAGGACGACGCCGACGCGCTACCGGAGATCGCGCAGCACTCGCAGATCCCGGTGATCGCCGACATCCACTTCCAGCCGCAGCTACGTCTTCGCCGCGATCGAGGCCGGCTGCGCCGCGGTCCGGGTCAACCCGGGCAACATCCGCAAGTTCGACGACCAGGTCAAGCAGATCGCCCAGGCCGCGAAGGACCACGGCACCTCGATCCGGATCGGCGTCAACGCCGGGTCCCTCGACAAGCGGCTGCTGGACAAGTACGGCAAGGCGACGCCCGAGGCGCTCGTCGAGTCGGCGGTGTGGGAGGCGGGGCTCTTCGAGGAGCACGACTTCCACGACTTCAAGATCTCGGTCAAGCACAACGACCCCGTCGTGATGGTGCAGGCCTACGAGATGCTCGCCGAGCGCGGCGACTGGCCCCTGCACCTCGGTGTCACCGAGGCCGGGCCCGCCTTCCAGGGCACGATCAAGTCGTCGGTCGCCTTCGGAGCGCTGCTCGCCAAGGGCATCGGCGACACGATCCGGGTGTCGCTGTCCGCCCCTCCGGTCGAGGAGGTCAAGGTCGGGCAGCAGATCCTCGAGTCGTTGAACCTCAGCCCCGCCGGCTCGAGATCGTCTCCTGCCCGTCCTGCGGCCGAGCCCAGGTCGACGTCTACTCGCTGGCCGAGGAGGTCACCGCCGGCCTCGACGGTCTCGAGGTGCCGCTGCGGGTGGCCGTCATGGGTTGTGTCGTCAACGGTCCCGGCGAGGCCCGCGAGGCCGACCTCGGCGTCGCGTCGGGCAACGGCAAGGGCCAGATCTTCGTCAAGGGCGAGGTCATCAAGACCGTCCCCGAGGGCGCAGATCGTGGAGACCCTGATCGAGGAGGCCATGCGTCTCGCCGAGGAGATGGGGGAGCCGCTCGACGGCTCCGGCAGTGCGCCCACGGTCAGCGTCTCCGGCTGAGCCCCGGTGGCCCCGACCACTAGGCTGCGCACCGTGCCGAGCAGCCAGGACGTCCGCGTGCTCCGTCCCGAGGACCTGGACGAGACCCTGGAGCTGCTGGGCGACCACCCCGCGGAGAACTGCTTCCTCGAGCACCGTGTGCGCACCACCGGCCTCGATCCGCGCTGGGTCGGCGCGGAGGTGTGGGCGTACGGCGGTCCGGGCGCGCTGAGCGCCGTGTGCCACGCCGGCGCCAACCTGGTGCCCTCGGCCGGCCAGTCGCCCGACGCCGCAGAGGCGTTCGCCCGCCGCGCGCTCGACGGACGGCGTCGCAGCGATGCCGTCTTCGGGCCCCGGGCCGAGGTCCGGCAGCTCTGGGACCACCTCGGCCCGCGCTGGGACGCGCAGGTGCGCGAGTACCGCTGGCACCAGCCGCTCCTGGCCATCGACTCCGACCCGCCCGTGGCACCGGACACCCGCGTGCGTCGCGGGCTCGGCAGCGACATGGCCGTGCTCTACCCGGCCTGCGTGCGGATGTCCACCGAGGAGGTCGGGGTCTCCCCGGAGAGCGGCGGCAACGCTCCGCTGTACCGCGCCCGGATCAGCCAGCTGGTCGACCGGGGCTGGTCCTTCGTGCGGATCGAGGACGACCTGGTCGTGTTCAAGGCCGAGGTCGCGGCAGCCACGCCGTACGCCTGCCAGGTGCAGGGCGTGTACGTCGACCCCACCCGCCGTGGCGAGGGGATCAGCGCCCCGGCGATGGCAGCGGTCGTGGTGCAGGCGCTGCGCGACATCGCCCCGCTGGTGACGCTCTACGTCAACGACTTCAACGTGGCCGCCCGCGCGACGTACGCCCGGGCCGGGTTCCGCGACATCGGGTCCTACTCCACGATCATGTTCTGAGGCCCGGCTGCGCCGTACGCGCGGACGGCCTCGGAACGAGCAAGGGAGCGGAGCGAATGATGGAGCGTCGGCTGCAGCGTCCGCTGTGCCAGGGCCCCAAGTCCGACCAGGAGTCCTCGCGGCAGGACTCCAGGTGGGGACTCACGGCCCACCGGACGACCTGATGAGCTGCCGGCAGTGCCGCTACGGGCTGCACTTCTCCGAGCGCCGGTCGATCTTCGACGTCGACCGAGGTGCCTCGGCCGACGACGGCAGGCCTCGTTGCGGGCGCCTCGACACGTAGGCTCAGCGGGTCCTCCCTCTCACGCCTGCTGCCGAGGAGTCCCGTTGTCCCGCACGTCGAGCCGAATCCGGACCACCCTGCCGAGCTCGCGGCGCGCCGCCCTCGGGGCGACCGTCGCGACCGGCGTGGTGTCCGGCGTGGCGTCGGCTCCCGACCGGATGAGCCGACTGTTCCGGCGGCGCTTCCCGACCGTGGCCGTGACCGGTATGACCGGGGTCGGCAAGTCCGAGCTCGCCAACCGGCTCTCGCGTCGTACGTCGGGCGAGAGCGCGCCCGACGTGGGCTCGGCCGTGATGGAGCGACGCACCCGACGGTCGCGCCGGCTGCACGGCTTCCGCTTCCTCGTGGTGCCCGGGGACAACGCGGCGACGCGGCTCTCGGCCCTCGACGAGGTCTTCCACGACGAGCCGGTCGACGGGGTGATCCACGTGGTCGCCAACGGCCACGCCACGCCCCGACGGGTGGCGGGCACGACGGGCCAGGCCACGGCCGCACGGGATCAGCAGCTCGCCGCGGAGCTCGAGGACTGGACGATCACCGCGCACCGGATCGCCTCGATGGCCGTGCGCCGCGACCGGCCGATCTGGCTCGTCGTCGCGGTGACGAAGGTCGACCTGTACGCCGACGACCTCGACGAGGTGCTGGAGTACTACTCGCCCGGGAGCGGATCACCCTTCGGTGACCGGGTCGACGAGCTGCGTGCTCTCGCGGGCGGCGCCAAGCTCTCCGTCGACGTGCTGCCGGTGTCCAGCCAGGGCGGTGACCGCACGGCGGCGATCTCGACCAAGCAGGCGAGCGCGATGGTCGACGCCCTCGCGGCACGCCTGGCCCAGCTCAGCGGACACGTCTGAGGCCCAGGCCTCCACGGACCAGGGTCAGGGCATCCCTCGCGCCCGGGCGACACGGTCGCCCTCTTCGCGGCGCCGCTTCCCGAGGCGGTGCCCACTTCCTGAAGGCGCAGCCCCCGACGTACGCGCCGGCCATCCGTGGTCGCACCTGGTCCGCGACCCTGCGCCTCGTGCTGCCCGGCCGTGATGTCGCCCCCGCGTTCGGCCGTGCGGCGCTCGGGCTCAGAGCAGGCGGACCTCGGCGGCTGCGACCGTGCGATGCCGGGCGTCGCAACCTCGTCTCGTCTACCGTGGCGCATGCTTCCCGCCAAGGACGTCCAGCTGCTCGCGGGCATCTTCACCGTGTCCGGCACCGTGCACCTCGTCCGACCGCAGACCTTCGAGCCGCTGATGCCGTCGTGGGTGCCCGCGCACCGTGAGGTGATCCTCGGGTCCGGTGTCGCCGAGCTCGTCCTGGCGGCGGGGCTGCTGCACCCTGCCACCCGCAGCGCCGCCGGCTGGGGGAGCGTGGCGCTGCTCGTGGGAGTCTTCCCGGGCAACCTGACGATGGCCTCCGACGCGATGCGCACGCGCAGCACGGCGTACAAGGTCGGCAACCTCGCCCGGCTGCCGCTGCAGTGGCCCGCGATCCGGATCGCGTACGCCGCGGCCCGCGGCCGGCGGTGACGTCGCCCTCCCAGCCGGACGACCATTCACAGCGGACCGGGGCCCAGATCGCCGCGCGGGAGCACGTTCGGTCGTCCGGCTGACGCCCACCCCTTCACCGCGGCCCGCGGCGAGGGACCAGCCCGCGCGCCGATACGCTGCCCGCATGATCCTGCGGATGTCGACGCTGTTCCTGCGCACCCTGCGCGACGACCCCGTGGAGGCGGAGGTCCCGAGCCACCGCCTGCTTCTTCGCGCCGGCTACATCCGACGTGCCGCGCCCGGCATCTACACCTGGCTGCCGCTCGGCCTCCGCGTGCTGCGCAACATCGAGGCCGTCATCCGCGAGGAGATGGACGCCATCGGCGCCCAGGAGGTCTCCTTCCCCGCGCTGCTTCCCAAGGAGCCGTACGACGCGAGCGGCCGCTGGACCGAGTACGGCGCCAACCTGTTCCGCCTCCAGGACCGCAAGGGCGCCGACTACCTCCTCGGTCCCACCCACGAGGAGATGTTCACGCTCCTGGTCAAGGACCTCTTCTCCTCCTACAAGGACCTCCCGCTCTCGATATACCAGATCCAGACGAAGTACCGCGACGAGGCACGGCCGCGCGCCGGGCTGCTGCGCGGGCGGGAGTTCGTGATGAAGGACTCCTACTCCTTCGACGTCTCCGACGCGGGCCTCGAGGCCAGCTACCAGGCGCACCGCGCGGCGTACGTCAAGATCTTCGACCGGCTCGGCTTCGACTACGTCGTCGTGCAGGCGACGTCCGGCGCCATGGGCGGCTCGCGCTCCGAGGAGTTCCTCGCGCGATCGGCCGTGGGCGAGGACACCTACGTGCGCTGCACGACGTGCGACTACGCCGCCAACGTCGAGGCGGTGCAGGTCCGCGCCCCCCAGCCCGTGCCGTACGACGACGCGCCCGCGGCGCACGTGGAGGACACCCCCGAGACCCCTACCATCGCGACGCTGGTCGACCACCTCGACGCGGCCTTCCCCCGCGAGGACCGCCCCTGGCAGGCCGGCGACACGCTGAAGAACGTGCTCGTCGTCCTCACCCACCCCGACGGCACCCGCGAGCCGCTGGCGATCGGCCTGCCCGGCGACCGCGAGGTCGACGAGAAGCGACTCGAGGGTCAGCTCGAGCCGATCGAGGTCGAGCCGATGGACGAGTCCGATCTGCGCACGCACCCGGCGCTGGTCACGGGTTACATCGGGCCCGGGGTGCTGGGCGAGGAGAACGCGTCGGGCATCCGCTACCTCGTCGACCCCCGCGTCGTCCAGGGCACCCGCTGGGTCACCGGCGCCGACGAGCCCGGCCGGCACGTCATCGACCTCGTCGCCGGTCGCGACTTCACGCCCGACGGCACGATCGAGGCCGCCGAGGTGCGCGACGGCGACCCCTGCCCCCGCTGCTCCGACGGCACCCTCGAGACCGCCCGTGGCATCGAGATGGGCCACATCTTCCAGCTCGGGCGCAAGTACGCCGACGCCCTGGACCTGAAGGTGCTCGACGAGAACGGCACGCTCGTCACGGTCACCATGGGCTCCTACGGCATCGGCCCCTCCCGCGCCGTCGCGGCGATCGCCGAGGACACCCACGACGACATCGGCCTGTGCTGGCCCCGCGAGGTCGCGCCCGCCGACGTGCACCTGGTGGCGACCGGCAAGGACCCCGCCATCTTCGAGGCGGCCGCGACGCTGGCCGAGGACCTCTCCGGCCAGGGCCTCGAGGTCGCTGCTACGACGACCGCACCAAGGTCTCGCCGGGGGTGAAGTTCAAGGATGCCGAGCTGATCGGCGTGCCCACGATCGTCGTGGTCGGCAAGGGCCTCGTCGACGGCGTCGTCGAGGTCAAGGACCGCGCCTCCGGCGAGCGCGAGGACGTCGCGGTCGGTGACGTCGTCGCCCACGTCGTCGGGCTCGTGCGACCCGCTCCCTGACCCGCCGTCGTCGCCGGAAGTTACTGCCCTCTCGCGGGGGACTGAGTGCCCTCTCGACGGGAGGGGAGTGCCCTCTCGACGGGAGGGGAGTGCCCTCTCGGCGGTCAGGGGGCCATCAGCTCGGGCAGGCCGGGGTAGTCGTCTGGCTGGCCCCCGAGCTGCAGCTGCCGCACGGCGGCGTCGGTGAGGGCGGCGAGGCCCCAGCGGCGCTGCGGGCCGGTGGTGGAGCCGACCTGTTGGGCGTAGGTCTGGGCGCAGCGCGACTCGATGCCGAGCGCGGCCGTGCGCACCTGCTCGGGGCGGCGCAGCGACGACGGCAGCCGGTAGGCCGTCGCAGCGATCGCCGGTCGCCCGCCGAGCTCGCGCACCATCGCCTCGAGCTCGTCCCGCCGTCGCAGGTGCAGTCCGTAGGTGTCGCGCACCAGCCCGGCCAGGGCGGGCTCGGCCGACGCGGAGGTGCGCGCGCCCAGCACGCCGTACAGGTAGACGGCGGCGTGCTCGGCCCGGAGGCTGGCTTGCACCGCCTCGAGCGGGGTCACACGACCACCGTGCCGCGGAGCAGGGCCGCGTGCTGCGACGACGCGGCCGCCATCGCGGCCAGCAGCCGGGCGAACGGTCCGCTGGCGGCCTCGAGCGAGGCGTCGCGCAGCGCCGAGCCGAGCATCGCCTCCACGCGTACGGCGGACAGCGGCGGCTCCGTCGACGCGCGACCGGCGAGGTCGGGGGCCAGTCGGCCCGATGCCCGGGGGGAGGCGGCCGGCACCGCGGACTCCAGCAGCGCGGCGTGCGTGCGGTGCGTCGCCTCGGCGGCGGCGACCCGGGCGGCGACCCGACGCGTCGGCGGGGGAGTGGTCTCGAGCCACGCGGCCAGCGCGTCGGCGGCGGCCAGGGTCACGGCCAGCGCCTCGGCCGCGAGGCGTACGTCGGGGCCGAACGCGGGCACGTCCTCGGCCTGGGCCTGCGCCTGCGCCTGGGCCGATGCCGTGGATGCGCCGACGCCCGTGGGTGCGCGGCCCTCAGGGGACGAGCCGAGCACGTCGCACCCGCTCAGGAGTGGGAGCGCGGCACCGGCGGTGAGCCCACCGAGCACCCGCCGACGGGTCCACTCGGTGCGGCCCCGGAGCGGGTCGAGGCTCAGTTGTTCGTCCCGTTCTTCTTGCCGCCCTTGTCGTTCGTGGCCACGCCGAAGGACTCCAGCTGGAAGTGGCCGGGCGTCTTCACGGTCTTCTTCTTCTTGCCCTTGCCCGTGGTCTTCTTCTTCGGCGGCTGGTAGGTGATCTTCGAGGTGAACTGCGCGTCGGGGTGGGCCGGGCTGGTGGCGCGCAGCGAGCCGTCGTCGTTGAGGATCGGCGACTCGGGGATCGCGATCGTCGTCTCGGTGATCGTGGTGCGGCCCTCGGGCTGCTTCTTCGGCTCCTCCACCGTGCCCACGCCGACGCCGTACAGCTCGACGTGCCAGCCCTGCTTCGCACGCCGGTCCATCTCCTTGCTCAGCGCTCCGCAGCCGCCGCAGCCGCCCTTGACCGACACCGAGGTCAGCGGCTTCACGGCGTTGGAGACGAAGGCGTAGACCCAGGCGTCGATGACGTACTGGCTGAACTCCGCGCGACCCGCCTTGGTGTTCTTGAGGCCCTCGGGCTTCTCGGGAGCGGTCGGCTCCGGGGTCGGCGGGGGCGTCGGGCTGGGTTCGGGACTGCTGCTCGCCGAGGCGCTGCTCTCGCTCGCCGACGGGGACGCCGACGGCGCCGCCTCGTCCGTCGAGCCGCCGGAGCACCCGGCCAGCACGAGCGGCAGGGACACGGTGCCCGCGAGGAGTCGCAGAGCGGGACGCGAGCGATATCCGGTGGCCACGGAGGGAGGTTAGCAACGCACGTTAGTCTGGGGGGCTGCACCGACCCGCGTCCCAGAAGCATTCTCCGGGTCCAGCACCTGCACCACACACAACAGCACAGGGAAGGTGGCCGACCAGTGGCTCCCAGCGGCACCGGTGGACCGAACGGCGCGCAGAAGGGGGGTGCCGGCGCGCAGGCCCGCATCACCGACCTGCTCACCACGCCCCTCCACGACCTCGGGCTCGACCTCGAGGCCGTCGACCTCGTCGCCGCGGGCAAGCGGCGTCTCGTGCGGGTCGCCGTCGACCGCGACGGTGGCATCGACATGGACGACGTCGCCGAGGCCTCCCGCGAGGTCTCCCGGTTGCTCGACGAGTCCGACGTCATGGGCGAACAGCCCTGGACCCTCGAGGTCACCTCGCGCGGCGTCGACCGCCCGCTGACCCACCCACGGCACTGGCGACGCAACGTCGGCCGTCTGGTCAAGGTGGCCTTCGACGAGGACCGCGCCCCCGTGACCGGGCGCATCGTGGGCAGCGACGACGACACCGCTCACCTACGGCTCGAGGGGCAGCCGGACCGGACGCCGCTCGAGGTCGCGTACGCCGACGTGGAGACGGCGCGCGTGCAGGTCGAGTTCAACCGCAAGGAGGACTGACCGTGGACATCGACATGTCGCTGCTGCGCGCCCTCGAGCGCGAGAAGGGCATCTCCTTCGAGGTGGTCGTGCAGGCCATCGAGCAGGCGCTGCTCACGGCGTACGAGCGGACCGAGGGCACCGAGCGGCGCGCTCGCGTCACCCTCGACCGCAAGACCGGGCACGTCACCGTCTTCGCCGCCGAGCTGGACTCCGAGGGCAACGTGCTCGGCGAGCACGACGACACCCCCGCCGACTTCGGGCGCATCGCCGCCACGACCGCGAAGCAGATCATGCTGCAGCGGCTCCGCGACGCCGAGGACGACCTGCGCTTCGGGGAGTTCTCCGGCCGCGAGGGCGACATCGTCACCGGGATCGTGCAGCAGGGCCGCGACCCCCGGGACGTCCTCGTCGACCTGGGCAAGCTCGAGGCGCAGCTGCCGCTGGCCGAGCGGGTGCCCGGCGAGAGCTACGCGCACGGCACCCGCATCAAGGCGCTCGTGGTGAGCGTCAAGCGGGGCATGCGCGGCCCGCAGGTGACGCTGTCTCGCTCGCACCCGGTGCTGGTGCGCAAGCTGTTCGCCCTCGAGGTGCCCGAGATCGCCGACGGCTCCGTCGAGATCATGGGGCTGGCGCGCGAGGCCGGCCACCGCACCAAGATCTCGGTGCGCCCCGTGGTGCCGGGGGTCAACGCCAAGGGCTCCTGCATCGGTCCGATGGGCCAGCGGGTGCGCAACGTGATGGCTGAGCTGGCCGGCGAGAAGATCGACATCATCGACTGGGCCGAGGAGCCCGCGCGGTACGTCGGCAACGCGCTGAGCCCGGCCCGCGTCGTCGGGGTGCAGGTCGTCGACGAGGCCACCCGGTCCGCCCGGGTGGTCGTGCCGGACTTCCAGCTCTCCCTCGCGATCGGCAAGGAGGGACAGAACGCCCGCCTCGCCGCCCGGCTCACCGGCTGGCGCATCGACATCCGCTCCGACGAGGCCCCCGACACCCCGGCGGCCCAGGCCCGGGTCGGCCCCTGACGCGCGCCCGGTTCGGACACGTCGCCCGGAGAGGCTAGACTTCCCGACGGTGGGCCCACACGACGACAGTCGCGCGACGCCCGGCTTCGGAGCCTCCCAGGAGGGTCCGGTCCGGACCTGCATCGGCTGTCGGAGGCGGGCTCCCCGAGGGGACCTCCTGAGAGTGGTCGCCGGATCGGACGCCCGTGCGGTGCCCGACCCGACGGGCACGGCTCCGGGTCGAGGTGCGCACCTGCACCCCACGGCCGAGTGTCTCGCCCAGGCGTTGCGGCGCCGGGCCTTCGGACGCGCGCTCCGCGCTCCCGGCGGCTTGGACGCGAGCGCGGTGGGAGAGTGGCTCGAGTCCCCCCAGCACAGGCAGTGACCGTTGAGTGGCCGCCCGGCCACCGAACTGAGATGGAGCAGCAGCTCATGAGCACTCGATGAGTACTTCCCGATGAGTTTGCACAACCACTAACGGTCCGAGACCACCCCTTCAGCGGGACTCGGGCCAGAAGGAGAAACGTGGCCAAGACCCGAGTCCACGAACTCGCCAAAGAGTTCGGAGTCGAGAGCAAGTTCGTTCTCGAGAAGCTGAAAGAGATGGGCGAGTTCGTCAAGTCGGCATCGTCGACCGTCGAGCCCCCCGTCGAGATGAAGTTCAAGAAGGCGTACGGCGCCGAGCTCAAGTCCGCCGCTGGCGGTGACGCCGCTCCTGCCGCCGCCTCCCCCACCCCCGGCCCCCGGCCCACGCCGAAGCCCGCTCCGCCAACGCCGGCCGCGGCCGCTCCCACCGAGCCGCCCGCGGCCCCCGCTGTCCCGGCCCCGGAGGCACCCGCCGCCGAGACCCCGGCAGCGCCGCAGGCGCCCGCCGCACCGGCTGCTGCGGAGTCCTCGACCGAGGCCGCCCCACAGACGCCCGAGGCTCCCGCGGCCTCGGCCGACGCCCCCTCCAAGCCCGGCCCCCGGCCGGGTCCCCGCCCCGCGCCCACCGATCGCGGTGGCGCCGGCGGCGCAGGGAGCGCCCGCCCCGGTGCTCGTCCGGCCAGCGGCAGCGGTCGTCCCGGCGCCCCGCGGCCGGGCAACAACCCGTTCTCCTCGACGCAGGGCATGGGGCGCCGTCCGGCTCCCCAGCGTCCCGCCCCCGAGGGCGGAGAGGCCCCGCCGGCAGCGACCGGTGGTGCCGAGGCCGGCCGTCCGCCGCGTCCGCCGGCAGGCCGTGGTGGCGCGCCGGGCATGCCCCGGCCCAACCCCGGCATGATGCCCAAGTCGCCCGCCGCCTTCGGCTCGGGTCCCGGCGGTCGTCCGGCCGCTCCCGGACGTGGTCGTCCCGGTGCGCCCGCCGGTCGCGGTGCGCCCGGCCGCGGTGGTCCCGGTGGTGCCCCCGGCGGCGCCCCGGGTCGTCCCGGTGGCGGTCCTCCCGGGCGTGGGCCCGGCGGTCGCCCCGGCGGTCGCGGCTCGACCCAGGGTGCGTTCGGTCGCCCCGGCGGTCCGCCGCGCCGCGGTCGCAAGTCCCGGCGCGCGCGTCGCCAGGAGTTCGAGCAGATGGAGGCCCCGACGATCGGCGGCATGCGGGTCCGCAAGGGCAACGGCGAGACCGTGCGTCTCGCCCGTGGCTCCTCGCTGACCGACTTCGCCGAGAAGATCGGCGTCGACGCCGCCTCGTTGGTGCAGATGCTCTTCCACCTGGGCGAGATGGTCACCGCGACCGAGTCGGTCAACGACGCGACGCTCGAGCTGCTCGGCGAGGAGCTCAACTACGCCGTGCAGGTCGTCTCCCCCGAGGACGAGGACCGCGAGCTGCTGGAGTCCTTCGACCTCGAGTTCGGTGAGGACGAGGGCGACGACGAGGACATGGCGGCGCGGCCCCCGGTCGTCACCGTCATGGGCCACGTCGACCACGGCAAGACCAAGCTGCTCGACGCGCTGCGCAGCGCGAACGTGGTGGCCAAGGAGGCCGGTGGCATCACCCAGCACATCGGCGCCTACCAGGTGGCGACGGAGGTGGACGGCAACGACCGTCGCATCACCTTCATCGACACGCCCGGTCACGAGGCGTTCACCGCCATGCGTGCACGCGGGTCGAAGAGCTCCGACATCGCCGTGCTGGTGGTGGCGGCCGACGACGGCGTCATGCCGCAGACGGTCGAGGCGCTCAACCACGCGCAGGCGGCCGGCGTGCCGATCGTGGTCGCGGTCAACAAGATCGACAAGCCCGACGCGGACCCGACCAAGGTGCGCGGTCAGCTGACCGAGTACGGCCTGGTCCCCGAGGAGTACGGCGGCGACTCGATGTTCGTCGACGTGTCGGCGAAGTCCGAGCTCAACCTGGACTCCCTGCTCGAGGCCATCGTGCTCACGGCGGACGCGTCCCTGGACCTCCGGGCCAACCCGGGCCAGGACGCCCAGGGCCTGGTCGTCGAGGCGCACCTGGACCGCGGTCGCGGCCCGGTCGCCACGGTGCTCGTGCAGCGGGGAACGCTGCGGGTCGGTGACTCCCTGGTCGCCGGTCCGGCGTTCGGTCGCGTGCGAGCGATGCTCGACGAGTTCGGCAACAACATCGTGGAGGCCGACCCGTCGCGTCCCGCGATGGTGCTGGGCCTGTCCGGCGTTCCCGGCGCGGGCCAGAACTTCATCGTGGTCGAGGACGACCGCATCGCCCGTCAGATCGCCGAGAAGCGCGAGGCCCGCGAGCGTGCGGCCATGCAGGCACAGCGGCGCGTGCGTCGTACGCTCGAGGACTTCATGGCCTCCATGGAGAAGGGCGAGAGCCAGGAGCTCAACCTCATCCTCAAGGGCGACGTGTCCGGCTCGGTCGAGGCCCTCGAGGACTCGCTGGCCAAGATCGACGTCGGCGACGACGTCTCGCTGCGGGTCATCGACCGCGGTGTCGGTGCCATCACCGAGACCAACGTGATGCTGGCGGCGGCGTCCGACGCGATCATCATCGGCTTCAACGTCCGGCCCCAGGGCAAGGCGACGGAGCTGGCCGACCGCGAGGGTGTCGAGCTGCGGTTCTACTCGGTGATCTACAACGCCATCGAGGAGATCGAGGCCGCGCTCAAGGGCATGCTCAAGCCGGAGTTCGAGGAGTCCACGCTGGGGCAGGCGGAGATCCGTGCGATCTTCCGCTCGTCGCGACTGGGCAACATCGCCGGCTGCATGATCACCGGCGGCACGATCCGGCGCAACGCGAAGGTGCGGGTCATCCGAGACGGCAACGTCGTGGCCGACAACCTCGACCTCGCCTCGCTCCGCCGCGAGAAGGACGACGTCACCGAGGTCCGGGAAGGGTTCGAGTGCGGCCTGGTGCTGCGCAACTTCCAGGACATCAAGGAGGGCGACGTCGTGGAGGCCTTCGAGATGCGCGAGATCCCGCGCGCCTGAGCAGAGCACGAGGCAGCCGGCCCGCCGCGAGGCGGGCCGGCTGTCCCTCGTGTCCCACCCACCAGCTCGACCCCGAGGACTGAGCAGTGAGCAACCCCCGCGTCCGCCGGATCGCCGACCGGATCCACGTCATCGTCGCCGAGATGCTCGAGCGCCGGGTCAAGGACCCACGCCTGGGCTTCGTCACCGTGACCGACGTGCGCCTCACCGGCGACAGCCAGCACGCCACGATCTTCTACACCGTGCTCGGGCAGGACAACGACCTCGCCGGCACCGAGGCGGCGCTCGCGTCGGCCCGGGGCCTGATCCGGAGCGAGGTCGGCAAGCAGCTCGGCATCCGCACGGTGCCGACGCTGGAGTTCGTCGCCGACGCTCTCCCGGAGAACGCCCGCCAGATCGAGGAGCTGCTCGGCAAGGTCACCGAGGCCGACGCCGCGCGCGCCGCCGAGCTGGCCGGGGCGTCGTACGCCGGCGAGCCCGACCCCTACAAGAAGCCCCGCGAGGTGGTCGAGGACGACCTCGACGACCTCGACGACACCGACAGGGACTGAGCGTGGACGAGCGTCCCGCAGTCGTCGACGGCCTCGTGGTCGTCGACAAGCCCGGGGGGCTGACCTCGCACGACGTCGTCGCCCGCGTGCGCGGGCTGGCCCGCACCCGCAAGGTCGGCCACGCCGGCACGCTCGACCCGATGGCGACCGGCGTGCTCGTCGTCGGCGTCGGTCGCGCGACCCGGCTGATGGGTCACCTGATGCTGGGGGAGAAGACCTACGACGCCACCGTGCGCCTGGGCGAGAGCACGAGCACCGACGACGCCGAGGGCGCGGGGCTCGGGGTCACCGACTGCGCCGAGGTCTCCGAGGACGACGTCGCGGGGCGGCTGGAGGCCTTCCGCGGGGAGATCTCCCAGGTGCCGTCGGCGGTGTCGGCGATCAAGGTCGACGGCAAGCGCAGCTACCAGCGGGTGCGCGACGGCGAGCAGGTCGAGCTCGAGTCGCGGCCGGTGACGGTGCACGCGCTGGACGTGCGCGCCGTACGCCGGGAGGGGCCGCACCTCGACGTCGACCTCACCGTGCGCGTCTCGTCGGGCTTCTACGTCCGTGCGCTGGCCCGCGACCTCGGCTTCGTGCTCGGGGTCGGCGGCCACCTGACCGCGCTGCGGCGCACCACGGTCGGCCCCTTCGACCTCGCGGGGGCCCGCACGCTGGAGCAGCTGGGCGAGGAGTTCTCCGTGCTGCCCATCGCCGAGGCGGCCCGGGTGGGGTTCGCCTCGCGTGACCTCGACGACGAAGAGGCCGCAGCGGTGCGCGTCGGCCGTAGACTCACCGCCGACCTGGGCACGGACGACCCCACGGCGCTCTTCGCGCCCGACGGCGAGTTCCTCGCGCTCTACGCGCGCGGCGGGTCGGGGGACCAGGCGGTGGCCCACGCGGTCGCCGTGTTCGTGGGCTGAGACACGGCCGGGACGAGACACAGGCCGGACGAGACGCCGGCCGGACGAGGCACAGGGAGGGACGACGTGGAGGTCTGGCGCTCGCTCGAGGACGTGCCTGACGACCTGGGACGCACGGTGGTCACCGTCGGCAACTTCGACGGCGTGCACCGTGGCCACCACACCGTCCTACGCCGGGCGCGCGAGGTCGCCGGCGAGGTCGACCTGCCGCGGGTCGTCGCGGTGACTTTCGACCCGCACCCGTTCGCCGTGCTGCGACCCGAGCACGCGCCCACCACGCTGACCTCGATCGAGGACCGCGCCGCCCTGCTCGCCGACGCGGGGGTCGACGACCTGCTCGTCGTCGAGTTCACGCGCGAGCTGGCCGGCTGGTCGCCGGAACGGTTCGTCGACGACATCCTCGTCGACGCGCTGCACGCCCGCGCCGTGGTCGTGGGGGCCAACTTCCGCTTCGGCAGCAAGGCGGCCGGCGACACCGCCACCCTGGCCGAGCTGGGCGCCACCCGCGACTTCGTCACCGAGCCGGTCAGCCTCGACGGCGGGCCCCAGGTCTGGTCCTCGACCTACGTCCGCACCTGCTTGGCCGAGGGCGACGTGCCGGGCGCGGCCGAGGCCCTGGGTCGCCCGGTCACCGTGCGCGGCCCCGTGCTCCGCGGCGACCAGCGCGGTCGTGAGCTCGGTTACCCCACGGCCAACGTCGCCGCGCACGGCGCGGTGCCCGCCGACGGCGTGTACGCCGGGTGGCTGCGCGTCGACGGCGGGGACGAGGCCATGCCGGCCGCGATCAGCGTCGGCACCAACCCGACCTTCGACGGTGAGCGCGACCGCAGGGTCGAGGCCTACGTGCTCGACCAGGAGGGCCTCGCGCTCTACGACCGCGACGTCGAGGTGGAGTTCGTGCAGCGGGTGCGCGGCATGGCGCGCTTCGCCGACGTCGACGAGCTGCTGGCCGCGATGGCGCGCGACGTGGCCGACACCCGCGCGGCCCTCGGCATCGAGGGTGGGGCCCCGTGAGTCGGACGCCGCGGGTGGTCCCGCCGCTGCTCCGCAGCACCCCGCACGACCCGGCCGAGGCCACCGAGCTGTGGTTCGTGCGCAACGGTCTGCCGTACTTCGTGCCGGGGGAGCGCGCGGCGGCCCGCGCCGCACTCTCGCCGCGCCGGGTGGCCCCGCTCGTGGCGCTGGTCGGCCTGCTGGCCATCGGCTCCGCCACCGGTCTCTCGCTGTGGCTGGAGAACCTCTCCCTGCTCCCCGCCACCATCACCCAGGTCCTCGTGGTCGTGGCGGTCTTCTACGCCGTCTCGCAGCTCCGCTTCCGGCCGATCCTGACCTGGGCCTTCGGCCGTACGGTGTCGAGCTTGCGGATGCTGCTGCCGATGCTCACCCGGGCGCTGCCGCTGCTGCTGATCTTCGTGACGTTCCTCTTCATCAACGCCGAGGTGTGGCAGCTCTCGGCCAACCTCGACGGCGGCCGGCTCTGGCTGGTGGTGCTCCTCTTCGCCCTGATGGGCGTCGGGTTCTTCCTCGTGCGGATGCCCGAGGAGCTCGACCGGGTCGACCGGGAGCTCGACAGCGACGCGGTGATGACGGCCTGCGCCGGCACCCCGATGGAGGGCGAGGCGAGGCGGCTGCACGGCCAGGGCGTCGACCTCGCCGGCGTGACCTCGCTGCGGCGCTACGAGCGCGCCAACCTGATGCTGGTGCTGGTGATCACCCAGGCGGTGCAGGTGCTGCTGCTCGCCGCGAGCGTGTTCGCCTTCTTCCTCGTCTTCGGCCTGATTGCGATGACCGAGCCGGTCGTCACCACCTGGACCGCCGAGGAGGGCGTCAACCCGTTCCTCTCGGTCGAGCTGCTGCAGGTCGCGGTGTTCCTCTCGGCGTTCTCGGGTCTCTACTTCACCGTCTACGTGGTCACCGACGAGGTCTACCGCGACCAGTTCTTCGCCGGCGTGCTGGGCGAGCTCGAGCGGGCCGTCGCCGTGCGCGCCGCCTACCTCGAGCTGCGCGAGGAGCGCGGGATGCCCGACATCGCCGAGGAGGGCCACGAGGACGACGACGCGCCCGACGCCTCGGACGGCGCGGGCGAGTCGACCGGGGACGACCCCGCCGGGCAGCCAGGGACGCGCAGCACCACCCTGCCGCCGCAGTCCTGACCCACCCCCGACCGCCAGCGGGCCCGACTCCGTGGTGGGACCGCGGCACGGGTGCGCGCCGGGGGCCCTGACTTCGTCACGGCGGGTGGACAACCCGGCGACGGTCACTACGGTAAGGCGGCAGGACGCCCGCGCACCGCCCGGTGACGCGGCAACGACGGAAGAGGCGACATCGTGAAGAACGTGCGTGGCAAGCGGGTCCTGATCACCGGCGGCGGCATGGGGCTGGGCAAGATCTACGCCCGTCTGGCCGTCGAGGGCGGTGCCTCGGACGTGGTCCTCTGGGACATCAACGAGGAGGCCATGAGGGAGACCGCCGACGAGCTCGGCGGTCGCGGCACCACGGTGCACACGGCCAAGGTCGACGTCTCCAGGAAGAAGGGCGTCGCCGACGCGGGCAAGCAGGTCATCGCCGACATCGGCGTCCCGCACGTGGTCTTCAACAACGCGGGGATCGTGCGCGGCAACAGCTACTTCTGGGAGACCGGCGCCGACAACAAGGACACCGAGCAGACCATCGCGATCAACACGCTCGCGCCGATGTACGTCACCCGCGTCTTCCTCCCGGACATGATCGAGCAGAGGTCCGAGGCCCGGATCGTCAACATCGCCTCGGCCGCCGGCTTCGTGGCCAACCCACGGATGGCGGCGTACGCCGCGTCGAAGTGGGCCGCGATCGGCTTCTCCGACTCGGTGCGGCTCGAGCTCGAGCAGGCCGGCCACGACCACGTGAAGGTCACCACGGTCTGCCCGTACTACATCAAGACCGGCATGTTCGACGGTGCCAGGTCCGCGCTGCTGACCCCGTTGCTCGAGCCCGAGGACGTCTGCGCCGAGGCCTGGGCCGCCATGCTCAAGGGCAGGCCGATGGTGGTCATGCCGAAGTCGGTGGCGCTCAACGAGGCCATGAAGGGCGTGCTGCCGACCCGGGTGCGCGACTTCATCTCCGGCAAGGTCGGCGTGCACAACTCGATGGACGACTTCACCGGGCGGACGTAGCGCGCTTTTCGTCCCGCCGAGGGTGGGGAGACTGCCGCCATGCCTGAGAACACTGCTGCAGCCCCCGTCGTCGTCGTCACCGGGGCCAACGGCCTCGTCGGCTCCCACGTCACCCAGGCGCTCGTCTCACGAGGCGCCACCGTGCGAGCGGTCGTACGCCGGGAGGGTGCCGCGCCGTCGCTCGACGGGGTGGAGGAGCACGTCGGGGAGTTCCACGACGCCGACTTCGCCGCCACCGTCGTCCGGGGCGCCGACGCCCTCGTGACCACGGTGCACCCGCTCGGCGCCGACTACGAGACCCAGCACGAGATCGGGGTCGGGGGCACCCAGGTGGTCGCCCGTGCCGCCGCGGACGCCGGCGTCGGTCGCGTCGTGCACATCTCGACCGCGGCGGTCTACCGCCGCAAGGACGGCGTCGGCGACGTCGACGAGAGCAGCGAGCTGGTCGGCGAGGACGCCGACGCCTACTCCGTCACCAAGCGCGACGCCGATGCCGCGCTGGCCGAGATCAGCGGGCCGACCAGGGTGCTGGTGCGCCCGCCGGCCATCCTTGGCGCGGCCGAGAGCTCGATCTGGAACTCGGTGCGCCCGCAGATGGTGCGCGACGACGAGAAGCAGCGACGCGCCAACCCCGAGCAGACCTTCGCCTGGGTGCACGTCGACGACCTGGCCACGATCACCGCCGACCTCGCGTCCGGCGCGATCGCTACGTCGGACGACCCGGACCAGGGTCCCGTCGAGGGCGGCTGCACCCCGGTCAACGTCGCGGCGGAGTCCGCGCCGTACAAGGCGTACCACGAGACCGTCACGTCGGCTGTGGGCGTCGAGCCCGAGTGGACCGAGGGCCCCGCCTGGACCGGTCGGCTAGTCGCCGACCGCGCGCACGGCTGGGGCTGGAGCCCGCAGGTCGGGCGCGACGACGCGCTCGCCGAGATCCGCGCGGGTCTCCAGGCCTGACGGGCTGACCCGGCACGACCGCGTGCGGGGTCAGGTCGTCGCGACGTACACCGACGCGGTGGACTCGCCACGGGTGATCGGGTTGGCGAAGGTGACCACCTCGGCGTGGCTGGTCACGAACACCTCGTCCAGCGCCGCGAGGAAGTCGTCGTCGGGCGGGTCGTCGGACCACATCGCGAACACGCCGTCCGGCCGCAGGTGACGGCGCAGCTCGCGCAGGCCGCTGGCGGTGTAGAACGGCTCGTGGCTGGGGTGCAGCACGTGCCGCGGGGTGTGGTCGACGTCCAGGAGCACCACGTCGTACGCCGGCTCCGCGCTCGGCTCGTCGCGCATCATCGCGAAGAAGTCGCCCTCGACCAGGCGCGCACGTGGGTCGGTGGTGAGCGTCGCCGCCTCGGGCAGCAGCCCCCGCTCGTGCCACCCGATCACCTCCCCCAGCGCGTCGACGACCTCCAACGAGGCGACCCGGTCGTCGAGCAGGGCGGTGATCCCGGTGTACCCCAGACCCAACCCCCCGACCATGACGTGGAGCCTGCGACCGGGGGCGGCGGCCAGGCCGAGGGTCGCCAGCTGCCGCTCGGCCACGGTGAACAGGCTCGACATGAGGAACTCGTCGCCGAGCTTCACCTCGTAGATCTCCACCTGCAGCTGCGGGTCCGTGCGTCGGCGCAGACTGATCAACCCCATCCGGGTCTCCTGCGCGTCCAGCTCCTCGAAGCGTCTCGCCATGGCGTGCACTGTGGCACGCGGGCTCAGAGGTCGCGCTCGTAGGCCACCATCCGCGGGCCGTCCTCGCCCTCGGTGTCGCGGAACCCGGCGGCCTCGTAGGCCCGACGGGCGAGCGTGTCCTCCTCGCTGGTGACCAGGAAGACGTAGACCGCGCCGCGGGCCCGGGCGACGTCCAGCGCCTCGGCGAGCAGGGCGCGGCCGAAGCCGTCGCCGCGACGGTGGGGCACGACGTACAGCTCGGCGAGGTAGGCCTCGCAGGTGGCCGACCACACCGACGGCTGCACCCGGAGGACCGCGACGCCTACCCCGTCCTGGGTGGCCGGGTCGCGTGCCACCAGCACGGCCAGCTCGGCGCCGACGAGGTCGCCCAGGCGTCGCGCCAGCGCGTCGGGCCCGGGGGAGGGGTCGTCGTACTCGATGGTGAACTCGTGCAGCAGCCGGGCGGCGACGGCCAGCCCGTCGACGGCGCCCTCGGTGCCCGGCCGTCCGACCACCTCGACCTGCGGGGTCACCCCACCCCCACGTACGCCGCCAGGTGTTCCCCCGTGAGCGTCGACCGGTCCGCCACCAGGTCCTCCGGGGTGCCCTCGAAGACGACCCGGCCGCCGTCGTGGCCGGCGCCGGGGCCGAGGTCGACGATCCAGTCGGCGTGGGCCATCACCGCCTGGTGGTGCTCGATCACCAGCACCGAACGGCCGTCGTCGACGATCCGGTCGAGCAGACCGAGCAGCTGCTCGACGTCGGCCAGGTGCAGCCCGCTGGTCGGCTCGTCGAGCACGTAGAGGTCACCCTTGCCGCCGAGCTGGGTCGCGAGCTTGAGGCGTTGGCGCTCGCCGCCGGAGAGGGTGGTGAGCGGCTGGCCGAGCCCGAGGTAGCCGAGCCCCACGTCGGCGAGCCGCTCGAGGATCGTGTGCGCTGCGGGCAGGCGCGCGTCGCCGTCGGCGAAGAAGTCGACGGCCTCGGAGACCGGCATCGCGAGCACGTCGGCGATGCTGCGGCCGCCGAACGTGTACTCCAGCACCGCCGCCTGGAAGCGCCGCCCCTCGCAGACCTCGCAGGTGGTGGCGACGCCGGCCATCATCGCGAGGTCGGTGAAGACCACCCCGACGCCGTTGCACTCCGGGCAGGCGCCGTCGGAGTTGGCGCTGAACAGGCCGGGCTTGACGCCGTTGGCCTTGGCGAAGGCCTTGCGGACCGGGTCGAGCAGTCCCGTGTACGTCGCGGGGTTGCTGCGGCGCGAACCCCGGATGGCCGTCTGGTCGACCGAGACCACCTCGTCGCGGCGCACCACCGAGCCGTCGACCAGCGAGCTCTTGCCGGAGCCGGCGACCCCGGTGAGCACGCAGAGCACACCGAGCGGGAGGTCGACGTCGAGGTCGCGCAGGTTGTGGTGGGAGGCGCCGCGCACCTCCAGCACTCCGGTGGGGGAGCGCACCGACCCCTTGAGCCGGGCCCGGTCGTCGAGGTGGCGACCCGTGGTGGTGTCGCTGGCGCGCAGGCCCTCGACGGTGCCCTCGAAGCAGACCGTGCCGCCATACCTGCCGGCACCGGGGCCGAGGTCGACGACGTGGTCGGCGATCGCGATCGTCTCGGGCTTGTGCTCGACGACGAGCACGGTGTTGCCCTTGTCGCGCAGGCGCAGCAGCAGCCGGTTCATCCGCTCGATGTCGTGCGGGTGCAGCCCGACGGTGGGCTCGTCGAAGACGTAGGTGACGTCGGTCAGGGACGACCCGAGCTGGCGGATCATCTTCACCCGCTGGGCCTCGCCGCCCGAGAGCGTGCCGGAGGGGCGCTCGAGGGAGAGGTAGCCCAGCCCGATCTCGACGAACGAGTCGAGGGCCTCGCCCAGCGTGGCCAGCAGCGGGCCGACCGACGGTTCGTGCAGGTCACGGACCCAGGCGGCGAGGTCGGTGATCTGCATCCGGGCGGCGTCGGCGATGCTCGTGCCGTCGATCCGCGACGAGCGCGCCTCGGCGCTGAGCCGGGTGCCCTCGCACTCGGGGCAGGTGCTGAAGGTGATCGCGCGGTCGACGAAGGCGCGGACGTGCGGCTGGAGTGACTCGCGGTCCTTGCTGAGCATCGACTTCTCGATCTTGCCGAGCACGCCCTCGTAGGTGAGGTTGATGCCGTCGACCTTGATCTTCGTCGGCTCCTTGTGGAGCAGGCTGTGCAGCTCCTTCTTCGTGAAGTCCTTGACCGGCTTGCTCGCGTCGAAGAAGCCGCAACCGCGGAAGATCCGCCCGTACCAGCCGTCGACGCTGTAGCCCGGCACCAGCAGGGCGCCGTCGTCGAGGGACAGCTCCTCGTCGTACACCGCGGTCAGGTCGTAGTCGCTGACGTCGCCGCGGCCCTCGCACCGGGTGCACATGCCGCCGATCCGCTGGTAGGTCGCCTTCTGCGCCTGGGTCCTGCCCTCACCACGCTGCACGGTGATCGCGCCGGAGGCTCGCACCGTGGCGGTGTTGAAGGAGAACGCGCCGGGCGGGCCGACGTGCGGGTCGCCGCGGCGGCTGAACAGGATGCGCAGCATCGCGTGCGTGTCGGTGGCGGTGCCGACCGTCGAGCGGGCGTCGGCTCCCATCCGCTGCTGGTCGACGATGATCGCGGTGGTCAGCCCTTCGAGCACGTCGACGTCGGGCCGGGCCAGGGTGGGCATGAATCCCTGCACGAAGCTGCTGTAGGTCTCGTTGATCAACCGCTGGGAGTCCGCCGCGACCGTGCCGAAGACCAGCGAGGTCTTGCCGGAGCCGGAGACGCCGGTGAAGGCGGTGAGCCGGCGCTTGGGCAGGTCCACGCTGACGTCGCGGAGGTTGTTCTCGCGCGCGCCGCGCACCCGGATCAGGTCGTGGCCGTCGGCGGCATGGGGCATGGGGGTCTCCCGGTGTGGACCGGCGTCGCACTGTCCGGCGCCTGGTCCGAGCCTAGGCGGGGAAACCGGCCCTCGGGAAGGCGTACTGTCAGGAGACGGGGCCTTCCAGGCCTCCTCTCAGAAGGATCCGCCATGAGCGACAAGTCGCCTCGTCAGCGCATGACCAAGAAGACCGGCAAGTCCATCAAGGAGAAGCGCGCCGCGAAGCGCGACAAGGGCTCGACCGACACGCTCGCGGACAAGATCCACCCGAAGAAGAAGTGACGCTGCTGCGACTCGGCGTCGTCGGGTCGTCGGCGAAGGAGAACGAGCACCGTCTGCCGCTCCACCCCGAGCACCTCGCGGGACTCGACGCCGACCTGCGCGCTCAGATCACCCTGGAGCACGGGTACGGCGCCCGGTTCGGCGTGAGCGACGCGGCGCTCGGCGAGCACGTCGCGGGGTTTGCCACGCGCGCCGGTCTGCTGGCCGACTCCGACGTGGTGCTGTTGCCCAAGCCGCAGCACGAGGACGTCGCCGCGTTGGGCCCCGGGCAGGTGCTCTGGGGATGGCCGCACTGCGTGCAGGACACCGAGCTCACGCAGTTGGCCATCGACCGGGGTCTGACCCTGATCGCCTTCGAGGCGATGAACCACTGGGCGAGCGACGGCGGCTTCGGGCTGCACGTGTTCCACAAGAACAACGAGCTCGCCGGCTACTGCTCGGTGCTGCACGCCCTGGAGATCGCCGGCTTGACCGGGGACTACGGCCGCCGGCTCAGCGCCGTGGTGATCGGCTTCGGCGCGACCGCGCGGGGCGCCGTCACCGCGCTGAACGCCCACGGCGTGCACGAGGTCGCGGTGCTGACCAACCGGGGCGTGACCGCCGTCGGGTCGCCGATCCACTCGGTGCTGATCCGGCAGTTCGAGCACGACCCCGACGATGACCACGTCAGCCACGTGATCACCGACCGGGGCCGCGAGCCGCTGGCGGCGTACCTCGCCGAGAACGACATCGTCGTCAACTGCACCCTGCAGGACACCGCGCACCCCCTGACCTACCTGCACGACGCGGACCTGTCCGCCTTCCGGCCCGGCAGCGTGGTGGTCGACGTCTCCTGCGACCTCGGCATGGGCTTCAGCTGGGCCCGGCCGACGACCTTCGACGAGCCGACCTTCGTGGTGGGCGACAACATCCTCTACTACGCCGTCGACCACTCGCCGTCGTACCTGTGGAGCTCGGCGACGTGGGAGAACAGCTGTGCGCTGATCCCGTTCCTGCGGCCGGTGCTCGAGGGCCGCGCGTCGTGGGACGCCGACGAGACGCTGAGCCGGGCCATCGAGATCCGGGACGGGCGCGTGGTGAACCCGAGGATCCTGGACTTCCAGGGGCGGGTGGGCGAGCCGCCGTACACCGTGCCCTGAGGCCAAGCAGGACCTCGTGGTCGCTCGTGGCCGACACCGGGCCCGGGTCGGACGCCGACCTGCGCCGCATCGCCGGCGAGGCTGGCGGCGTCGTCCTGGTCGCCTTCCAGGCCGGGAGCGGCACCCGGGACGTCTCGCGGACGTACTCGCGTCACGGTCACCGGCGTCACCCTCGAACGGTCCACCGCCGTCCCGAGGAGATCGCGGCGGTGCTCGCGGAGGTCGAGCTGCACGAGGTGGCACGTCTCGCTCGCCGGCCCCAGGGGACCCACGAAGGAGACGACCAGGCCGTCGTCATCGCCCGACGTCGGCTGTTCCCAGCCGCGCCCACTGCGCACTAGCCTGATGAGGATGAGTCGGATCTTCACCGTCAGCTTCGCCTCGGTCTACCCCGCGTACGTCGCGAAGCTCGAGCGCAAGGGGCGCACCAGCGCCGAGCTCGACGAGGTGATCGAGTGGCTGACCGGGTTCGACCGGACCCGCCTCGACCGGCACATCGAGGCCGGGACGACCGTCGAGGAGTTCTTCGCCGACGCGCCGGATGAACGAGCACACCGCGCTGATCACCGGGGTGGTCTGCGGGGTGCGCGTCGAGGCGGTCGAGGATCCGCTGATGCAAAAGATCCGCTGGCTCGACAAGCTCGTGGACGAGCTGGCCAGGGGCAAGTCGATGCAGAAGGTCCTGCGAGGGTGACGTCGATGGACGTCGAGTTCGAGGGCCCGGTGGTCGAGTGGCGAGGTCCCGCGCCGTTCTACTTCCTGCAGGTGCCCGAGGCCGCGAGCGACGACCTCAAGTTCGCCGCCACGGGTGTGGAGTACTGGGGCCAGGTGCCCGTGCTGGTGCGCATCGGTGCCGTCGAGTTCGAGACCGCGCTGTTCCCGAAGGACGGCCACTACCTGGTCCCGTTGAAGCAGGCCGTCCGTCGGGCGGTCGCCATCGAGCTCGACGACGTGCTCACCGTCGGGGTGACCGTGCGCCGGTAGCTGCGACCCGAGCCCCCCACCGGTCGTCCTCCGCGGCCTCGGCACGGTCCTTCGTCACCCGGGTCCGGACGGTCTGGGGGCACGGCTCGACGTGGAAGGCTCAGGAGTCCTCCCCGGACTCCCTCGCTGCGATGGTCCTCGGGCGCCCCGCGGCAGAGGTCTGAGGGACGGCCGGGGTGAGGGCGCCGTACTCCGGCGCCCCGTCCTCCTCCCCGCACGGTGCGTGCCGCGCTCGTGCGACCACGCTTCGCGACGACAGGGTCGCCGGTCGCGGTTAGGCTCGTGGCATGCCTTCTGACGACGCCCCTGCCGAGACGCTCATCGGCGCCGACAGCTCCGGCTACACCGATCCGGAGCTCGAGGACGGCAACGCCGACCCCCAGGAGCGCAAGGACGCCCTCGCAGCAATGCCGCAGGGCAACGCGGAGACCGGCGACCAGGTCGACCGCGAGGCTTTCGACGTCGCAGGCCCCGACGACGAGGCTTGACACGGCAAGAACACGCCTGTCGTCGCGGGGCAGCTCGTGGATGCCACCGGTGACGACGCTCCTCGCGTGGGCGCCGTAGAGCCGGTCGGCGATCGTTGCAGGCCTTCGTCAGGACGACGTCGGGGCTCTGACCCGGCCCGGGCGCCGGTGCGCGCGCTCAGCCGAGCTGGTCGAGGTACAGCGCGAGGACCAGACCGAGCGCCACGGCGAGGCCGGCCGAGTACCCGCTCTCCTTGAACGCCTGCGGGAAGACCTCGATGGCCAGCGAGCCGACGACCGCGCCGCCGGCGAAGCAGCGGACGAGGGCGAGAGCGGACTCGGGGACGCTCGCGAGCGCGAGGTAGCCCACCAGCGCGGCGGCGGAGAGCAACAACGCCGTAGCGATCCACAGACCCAGCACCTGCTGCTTCGAGCGACCCGACTGGGCCATGTCACGGGCGCCGCCGGCGGCCTCGGGCAGGTTCGACAGCAGGATCGACCCGGACAGGGCCGCCGCTCCCAGGGGGCCGGTGCCGATCAGGGCGACGCCCAGCGCCAGGTTCTCGGGTATCCCGTCGAGGGTGATCGCCGCGAGCAGCCCCCCTCCGCTGTCGCTGCCCCAGCGTCGCTTGACGAGGTCGTCGAGCATGGCGAAGACCACCGCTCCGGTGACGACGAGGGCCGCGGCCGCCCAGAAGGGAGCCTGGCGGGTCGAGGGCTCGATCAGCTCGAGCACGGCCGAGACGATGAGCGCCCCGCCGGCGAGGGCGACGATGAAGCCCTCGACGTCGGAGGACAGTCGTCCGTAGACGCCCCAGGCTGCTCCGGCGACCAAGGCCCCCGAGACCACCAGAATGACCGCGCCGGCGAGCACTGGTCGCTCACCGCCGCGCCGCGGTTGCGGCGGGGGTCCGGAGACGGTTCGGTCCCGTGGTGTCCATGCGTCCTCCGATGACGGCTGGTGGTTGATGGTTGATCTTCTTAACTGTCAGACGGTACGACGTGGGCGATCAGCAGTCCACGGCCGGCCGCGGTCGGTCCCAGGACGCTCAGTCGTCGGGCTCCGCCAGGAGCCGTCCGCGCGCCATGCGCCGTGATGCACCTCGTGGAGAAGCCCCGGTGGCACGTGCTGGCCGGCGTCGGCCCAAGGCGATGGGGCTCGACCAGGGCGCCTACGACCCTCTGGACGTCGACCCGCGCACCGTCCTGGCCGCGCTGACAGTCTGCGTCGTACGGGCCCGACCCTTGGGCGAGCCGGTGGGCCGCGCAGACCGCTAACGTGGTTGCTCGTGGTGACCTACCGATTCCTCGACGGCATGGGGGAGACGCTCGACGAGCGTGACTTCCCCGACCACGCCGCTGCGCTCGCCTGGGCGGTCGAGGAGGACGAGCTCGACGCGGAGGTGCAGCGCGTGGAGTACCGCGGGCCAGAGGCTGACTGGCGCTGGGCCGGGCCGTTGCTGGGGTGAGCGGCGACGTCACCGCAGACGACGACGGGAGCGGTGGGTGCAGGGCTCAGCGTCTGGCCCGGTCCCGGCCTCGCGCGTGTTGCTGAGGGCATCGAGGTGAGCTCTTCGGCACGTCAGGACTTGGTGCGTCTGGCGGGGGTGCCCATGCCTGCGACGGGAGCATCGTCAGACTGGCGGGGGACACTGGAGACAGCGTTGACGGCTCTGTGGGGGCAGGGGGAGCTTGCGTCGGTGGTCGAGCCATACCTACTCGTCGCGTGGAGCTCAGGAGCGTGACGCTGCGCGTCACCAGCGATGACATGAAGACCGCTCCGGGAGCGACGCTGCTGGAACCGGCGGACCGCCCGGCGGTCGGCGTCTCGCCCGCAGTCGGAGGTCTGCCGCGCCCGGGCCGTCCGGGGCGGAACTTGCCGCGGTGCTGCGGCCCCAGGCATGGACCCTCGTGGGCGACGGCACCTCGGACCAGCGGGCGCTGATCGGCGACCTCCTCGCCGCTCGCTGGCTCGCCGTCTATCTGCAGAGGTGCCCGCCGCGACCTTCGCCGAGGCTCCTGCCCTTCGTCGCTCGATGTACTACGACCCCGAGCACGTTCAGGGCTCCGGGGGGGCGCTGAGCACCTGCAGCTCACACCCGGCCGCAGGAGCCCGTGAGCCGCCCGCAGCACCGCGGCAACGTGGACGCCGCGGGCGACGGAGTCCTCGACCTCACGGTGCAGGCCCAGCTCACGCCCGGGCTGCGCCCCCTGTGCCGCGCCTACCTCGACGCCGTGTGGGTCGCCTGCCCCACGTCCGGCGTTCCGCACGGACCCCACCTCGTGGACGTCTACCGCGTGCGGAGACCCGCTGAGCCGCGACGTCGGCTGCGGCGACCGCAGCCCCGACTCGGCCGAACTGCTCCGAAGGCGTCCAAGCAGGCTGTTCCGTCCAGGAGGGGACTCAGGCAGCGCGCGTAGGGATGTCTGGCGCCTTCAGAGGCACTCGCGGGGGTTGGACGCACCTGCCGGAAGTGGGTTCCGTGCGGGCCCGGTGCTGGGGGTCAACCCCGCATGAAGTCCGCGACGGCTCGGCCCAGCTCGGCTCCGGCGTCCTCCTGCAGGAAGTGGCCGGCGTCCTGGATGGTCGGATGGCTGAGGCCTCGGGTGCCGGGGATGAGCTTGTGCAGGATCGGTGCCATCGCGCCGGTGATGGGGTCGCTGTCGCTGAACGCGACCAGGAACGGCAGCTCACTGGCCGCGAGCACCTCCCACGCGGCACGGTTGGCCTCGCTGGCGGGATCGTCGGGGCGGGTGGGCACCAGGCCGGGCATGGCTCGTGCACCCGCTTTGGCGCGCTCCTCGGGGTAGGGCGAATCGTAGGCCGCGCGAACGTCATCGGCGATCGGGCGCACGCAGCCGGCGGCGACCAGTCGACTGATGTCGAGCACCTCGGTCTTCTCGACCGCCCGGCGGAAGTCCCACCACACCTCGGGCATGGTGAAGTCGCCGGTCGGCAGCCCGGTGTTCGCCGCGACCACCCGGCTGAAGCGGTCCGGGTGCTCGGCGACCAGGCGGAGTCCGATCAGCCCGCCCCAGTCCTGGCCGACCAGGGTGACCTCGCGCAGGTCGAGGTGGTCGAAGACCAGCTCGCGGGTCCACTCGACGAGCCGGGCGTAGGAGTAGTCGGCCTGGTGGACCGGTTTGTCGGAGCGGCCGAAGCCGACCAGGTCGGGCATCACGCACCGAATCCCGCGCTCGGTGAGCACCCGGGCCACGTGTCGGTACAGGAACGACCAGGAAGGCTCGCCGTGAAGCAGGAGGGCGACCGGCCCATCGGTCGGTCCCGCGTCGACATAGCCCACCCGCAGGGTGCCGCCGTCCGGGTCGGCGACCTCGGCGTACGCCGGCTCCCAGGGGAAGTCGGGCAGGTGCTCGAAGGCGGTGTCCGGGGTGCGGTAGACCTCCATGCTGGACAGTCTGGCACGTGCTCGTGACCGCGCGACGATGCGAACATGGGGTGTCCCGGCATCCGCGGCCCCGCCACGCCGCGACCAGCTCCGCAGTCGCCCTGGGCGTCCACCACGTCGTCGGAGGCTCTGTGTCCGTGCGCCGCAGGCGTGCTTCTCGGCGGTCCCATCCGAGCCTTCTCGCGGTGTTGCGTGGCCGCTTCGCGGGGTGTGACGCAGCCGCGCTCCAGCCTGGTGCTCACCGCCCCGCTCGTACCGGCCAACCGGTGGTCGCGGTCCTCATCTCGACCCACGACTCGCCGAGACGCACGGCGCGACATCGGAACGGCCCCGCCACCGGCGACCCGACTGGCCGCTAGGTGCGTCCTTCGAGGCTGCGGGCCGTGCGTGCCGGGCCTGCCGGTGAGAACAGCTCCGCGAGCCGGACCGCGAGGACCGGTGCCCTGTCTGCTGCAAGAAGACCCGGTCCCCACGTGACCGGAGCGACGTGATCGCGTTGAACGACAACGGGGTCTCGGCCAGGGGAGTTCGCAGCGCCAGGCAGCGCTCACCGAGGCAGCGCTCACCGAGGGCTGACTCGAGCACGACTCCCTCGCTCAGCCGCTGACCGAAGAGCCGTCGATTCAGGAGGTAGCTGATGCCCAGGACGATGCCAGCGATGGGAGCGTGGGGACGAGTGCGTACCCGGGGCTCCATCGGACGCGCGTCGCCGCGGCGTGGCGTTCGTCGACGGAGGAGCCGACGAGGACAACAGGGAGCAGCTCGACAGCGCGCAGTCAGGACGACCGGTCGTCGGCAGCTCCGTGCGTCCGGCTCCGGCGGAGCGACGCGGCGTACTCAGAGGCCCGTCTCGTCGTTCAGCAGCGCGATGATGGGCCAGGCGCCGTCGGTCCAGTTCGAGATCACGGTGTAGGTGAGGTCCTGGCGGCGGTCGTGGAGGCTGAGGAATGACACCCCGGCGTCGTATCCCTCGAGCCACGCGGCGGTGCTGGTGGCATGCAGGTGGAAGCCCAACCCGTAGCGACGTCTCTCCTCGGGCCAGTCACTGCGCGCGGTCAGCATCTGGGCCACCGTGTCCCGGCGGACGATCCGTCCGCTGTGCAGCGCTTGCCAGAAGCGGTGGAGGTCAGCGGCGGTGGAGTAGGCGCCGCCGTCGCCCACACCGACCACCGGCAGGTGCAGCACGTTGGTCCGGAGTCCGTCGCGAGCCAGGTACCCACGGGCTGCTCGTGCAGGGAGCTCGTCGGAGCGCAGGAACGCGGTGTCGGTCATGTCAGCGGGCTCGAGGACGCACTGGCGCACCAGCTGGTGGTACCCGGCGCCGCACGCACGCTCGGCGAGCAGGGCGAGGATGACGTAGCCGGCGTTGTTGTAGGCGAAGCGTTCGTTCGCCGGGAAGGCCGTCGGGTGGCCGCCCAGCGCGGCGAGGTAGTTCTCCGGGGTGTCGAGCTGGTGCACCGGGACCGTGAGGACGTACTCGGTGATGTCCTCGAGCTGGTCCTCGTCGAGGTAGTCGCCGATGCCGGAGCGGTGCGCGAGCAGGTGCTCGACAGTGACGTCGTCGGCGATCTCGGGCAGGTCGTCGCCGAGCAGCGACCGTGCAGTGGTCGACAGGTGGACACGCCCCTGCTCGACCAGCGCCATCACGGTCAACGCCGTGAAACCCTTGGTGGCGCTGGCAGTCCCGAACTGCGTGCTGACGGTGTTGGCCAGCCCGTACGTCCGATCGGCGTCACCGTAGGCCCTGGCGACGTCGGTCTTGCCCTGCCGGTCGATCCGTACGACGCCGGAGAAGCCCTCGGCAAGAGCCGTTGCCTCAAGACGCTCCGCCATGGCACTCATCTCGCGAACCTAGCAATCGAGGGGCGTGGCCTGGGTGCATTGACGCAGCCGTGACACCCACGCCGGGACGGCGGTCGCCACGTGCGAGGTCGCCTCACTCGTGGTCGGCCTCTCGATGCCTGCGGTCGATGAACCTGGTGGGGATGAAGGCACCCAGGAGGGAGACCGCGAGAAGCCCGCTCGTGCTTGAGGGTGCTGGGATGGACCTTCGAGCTGTCATCTCTGCGACGGCGCGACGGCTGGCCTCGGAGCGTGTGAGGTGTTCGCGGGTGGCGAGCGCGTCCAGAGACGCGAGTTCCTCGGCTGTGAGGCGAACCGCGACGACCTGCGCGGGCTCTGCTCCGCGGCCTGGCCGACCGCGGCCGCGTCGCTTCAGCTGGTCGACGTCGCAGCCGGCTTCGGCCTCGTCGGCCCTGACACGCCCGCGACGTAGGCGGTGAGGAGGTGGGTGGACGCGGTGAAGTCGAGGTTGCCTCGCGCGCGGTCGTAGTGCCGGGTCGTGCCGGGTCGTGGCGGGTCGTGGCGGGCGAGGAACCGGGCGTCGCGGAGCGGGACACAGGCATCGAGGACGTTGGTGATGGCGGCGTGCCGCAACGAGTACGGACTGGTGTGTCGAGGGATCTCGGCTGCCCTGGCGACCCGCTGGACCGCAGGACCGGGAGGGGGACCGGCATGGTGGCCGGCTTGTTCCCGTTGCCGACCACATGCAGGACGCGGTGCCCGCGCATCGTCGTGGCATAGGCCTCGATGCGGACCGAGCCAGCCTCGGAGGCACGTAGGGCGTTGATGCCGAGGGGGAAGGCGAGCGCTCCATGGTGGACCGTGAGGGACTCGGCAACCTGGGGGAGGCGGAGGAGCTCGAGGCGGTCCAACCCCTGGGTTCGGCACTCGTCGTGGTGGGCCTTGGGAGCCCTGTCACGATCGAGGAGTCCATGAGCCCGGTGCGGCCGAGCTGGGTGCGACCTGCGCTGTTCCCGCGTCTGAACAGCTGAGGAGCCAGAAGGTCGGCGTCGGGACAAGCTGTCGGTCGCTGGGTGGCGTGCTGGCGCACCATCGGCGGGCGTGATCCGGAAGTGGAAGGTGCCGGTCGCCTACCGAGTGATGGCCTTCTTCGTCAACGCGCCGCTCGCCGCGTGTTCGGCTTCTTTCCTCGTGCCCGATCCTCCGCCTGAGCTCCGTGACATCGCTTGGGCTGGCGTGGGCCTGGTTACCACCTCTGTCATGGCGTCGTGGTTTTGGTGGCATATCGTGCGGTACTTTGGCGCTGAATGTGACGCTCGCTGTGACGTCGGACTCGCGGAGCCCGGCGCCCGAGTTGGGGGGCCAGATGACGAGGGAACACGCCGATGGATCGACCCCACGGGCGCACGGCCTGGAGGGGCGCCGGCGGGTGGTCGTGGTGGGCCGCACGGGGTCGGGGAAGACCACGCTCGCCCGAAGCCTGGCTCCGATCCTCGGCGTCCCGCACGTGGAGCTCGACTCACTGCAGTTCACCAGCGACCTGGACACGGTCCCCCTCGAGGTCGTGCGTGAGCGGACCGCCACCGCCGTCTTGGCAGAGGCATGGGTCACCGACGGCAACAAGCGTGCTGTGCGGGACCTGGTCTGGCCCCGTGCCGAGACGATGGTGTGGCTCGACTATCCCTTGGCCGTGAGTCTCTGGCGGCTGTCGGGCCGCGCTCGAGATCGGACCCGGGCCGTGCTCGCACGGTCGTCGACCGAGTCGTCGACCGGATCTGCGACCGGATCTGCGACCGGGTCCTCGGCCAAGAGCGCACCCCGCGTTCTGGCATCGGCAGCCCGCGGTGTCATGACCGCCCTCCGATCGCACCGGGGCCAGCGCAAGGAGTTCCCGCGTCTGCTCGCCCGGCCCGAGTACGCCCATCTCACGGTGGTCCGGCTCCGCAGCCCTGGAGAGACCCGCCGGTGGCTCCAGGCGGTGAGCCGTGACTCAGGTCCCGTGGACAGGTGACCCTGCGGCCGCACAGAGCGTCCCGCGACGCAGCTTTCCCCTACCGACACCGCCCGTCCGAGTTAGATCGAATCACGACAGAAAGAACTGACGACGGGCACGACAAGAATGCCCATCCCTGTCGCCGCCGCCATTCGCGCCCACCGTAAATCTCGGTGAGCAGAAAGATCACGAGGGATTCTCACTCGACAACGAGTTGCGGCGGGGGTCCCCCTCTCGCGAAGAAAGGAACATACCGCGCTGGTTCTTATCTGGGCCGCCTACATCTTCCCGAGCTTCGCCGCATGACCACAGCACAGCACTGCCCGCGCGGATGTCACCCGACCGCGCAGCAGGCCCACTGTCGGTGAGCGTGGCTTCGAACCGCTGCCCATGATGCTGATCTAGATGTCCGTCGCGACCTCCTGGGTGCCAACGCCGTTTGCTTCCCGGACCCGTCAGAACCCAGCCGAAGGCACCGCTGTCGACAGCGTCTTGACATAGCAGGAAGCCAGGTCCAGTAACGGCGTGCGCGCCACACTCGGCCGGAGGGACACACCCGTGGGCGCTCAGCGGTTCCGGCGCCAGATGCTCGTGTTGAGGGCGGTCGCGAAACCGACCCAGGCGGCATACGGCAATAGAGCAGCGGCCGCCCGTCGGTCCACCGCCGCGGCCCGACGCACCAGGGCTACGTTGAGACCGTTGAGCGCCGCGATGACCGTCAACCCGCTGGCGGGCGACCTCCCGCGGAAGAATGCCCAGTTCCATCCGGCGTTGGCGACCAGGTTGGTCGCGGTCAGGGCCAGCAGCCCGGGACGCTCCTCGGGTCGGGCCTCATCGACCATCCGACCGGTGCCGTACGCGATCGCCACGTACACCGGGGTCCACACCAGCGGGAACGCAACCGCCGGGGGCTGCCAGGGTGGCTTCTCGATCGACTGGTACCACCCTGACTCGGGGTCGCTGCCGAGGCTTCCGACTCCGGCAGCCGCCGTGGTCATCAGGGACGTCCACACGGTCGAGTGCATGTCGCAGCATATCGGGTTCGAAAGCGGCGAGCGGATGGGCAGCTGCCGGGGCGACGTGATCGGCAGCCTCTGAGCCACACATGGGTCTGGCACATCACCACGCACGTGATCGACTAGGCCTACGTCGGCGACCTGGCGCGACCCTCGACAGGGCGCTCGCGCGCCTGGCCCGCGACCTCGGTGTCGCAGAGCTCGCTCACCACGCCGGGAGCCGTCGGAACTACACGCGCCGGCTCGCCGTGGAAGGACGCGTTCGCGAGCGGTGGATCGCGGCTGCAGACGAGTGCGGGTGCGTGCCACCGGGTTTCATCAAGGGATGCAGGAGCCGGCTGCGGCTGCCCGTCGCCACCTCTTCGACCCTTCGGTTCGATTGGTGGCCACCCGAATCGGGGTCGGCGGCACGGTCTGAACGCACGCGAACAATCGCGAGCACGTCATCGGGCTGATCTGGCGTGGTTCGCGGCCGGATTGGGCCGATGCCCACGGGTTGGTGTCGGCCGGTGCTGAAGCCACGTGGTATCTGATGCGCCGAGGCCGTCCGGGGAGGTAGTAGTTCTTCACGGTGATCGCGATCTCCTCGAGGGTCACCGATCCGTCGTCATAGGTTGCTATCGCTGGCTCCGTTCTTGGCGTGTGTATGGGTGACCACCCAGTGGGTGAGGAGATCGGTGACTCGTCGATCGAGCGGCTCGCGTGCCTGCTTCTTGTAGGTGCGGACCGAGGGCGCCCCCGTCTCGGCCCGCAGCAGATGGGTGACGTCGTCGACCAGATGACCCGCGAAGGGTGTCGCGACGGCCTGCTCCATCAGCGCTACGTCATCCGGATTGACCTGGATGTCCTTCGTGCCGGTGATCGCGAGCACGGGCACGGCCGCTCGCCTGAGCGCGTCGACCGGTTCGAAGGCCATGAACTCGCGGAACCACTTGGCGTTGAGCTTCACGAACTGGATGCGGATCACGTCTTCCGTGGAGGACTCGATTCGAGCGAGTCGCTTCACCTGCGTTCGCACGAGGTCTTGTCGAAGCAGCCTCATGAGCCACTTCACCGGCCTGGGAAGCGTTGCTGCGACGTGGCGTGCTTGCCATCGGAGGACGTCCTTGCCGTTGGTGGCTGCGCCGGCGAGCAGGACAACACCTGCGAGTCGCCGGTCCGAGGCGAGCACGGACGCGATGAGAGCCCCCTCGCTGTGGCCGATGACCACGACTCGGTCCGGGTCGACCTCGGAACGGGCTCGCAGCGCCTCCAGCGCGGCCAGCGCATCATCGACGTTGTCGTGAAAGCCGACGGACAGGTAGTCCCCCTCGCTGCGACCTACACCTCGTTTGTCATAGCGGAGCGACGTGATGCCCTTGGTCTCGAGGTGGGTCGCGATCTGACCCATGACGTTGATCGGCAAACGCTTGGCGTTGGAGTCCCGGTCGATGGGCCCTGATCCACTGATCAGGAGCGCCGCAGGGCCGACGCCTGGGCCGCCTCCCTGCAGTGTTCCCTGAAGTGAGTGCGTCCCCGCAGGGATGGAGACTTCTGATTCGATCACTGTCGTTGTCCTTACCGATTCAGCGAGATATTCTCGATGTCGAGAATGTTATCACTATTGAGAATAGTGGCAAGCGCGCCAGGAGAGTGTCGATGATCGAGACCCGAGACCTGCTCCTCCACCCGGTTCGATTGCGCATCGTGCAGGCCCTGGTGGGCACCCCCATGACCCCCCTCGAGCTGAAGGAGCGGCTGGGCGATGTGGCACAAGCGACGCTGTACCGGCACATCAAGCAACTTGCCGAGAGCGGGCTGCTCGAGGTCACGGAGGAGCGATCGATCCGTGGTGGGGTCGAACGCACCTACCGAGTGGTCACGACGTCAGTGGCTCTCGGCGAGAGCGAACTGGAGCCAGCAACGGCCGAGGATCACTTCCGCTACTTCGCGACATTCGTCGGGACCCTCCTCACCGACTTCGCCATCTACCTGGACCAAGGAAAGCCCGCTCTGAGTAGCGACCGCGCCGGCTACCGCCAAGCAGCTCTCTGGCTCACCGACGAAGAGTTCGACACACTCACCGCCGTCGTGGCGACCGCAGTGCAGGCACATGCCGACAACCCCCCCACGCCTGGAAGGCGCCGACGAATACTCAGCACCATCGCCATCCCCGACGACCACGCAAGGAACGCCTGAAGTCAGGGCGGTCCGCACTGCTCGAGCGGGCGCGCGCCGAGAACCTGCGCCTCACTCGTCCTGCACCGGCCGCCGGCTTCGGCGGGCGCCTCGAAGGCCCAGGAGCCACGATCCTTGATGACGTCCGGCGAGTGGCTTGAGCCGTAGCAAGCCAGTTGACGTGCGACGCCTGCTCGCCGCCCAACTCTCGGCAGATCCGGTACGTCGGACGCGCGCCGACACGCGGTGAAGTGACGCGCCTTGGTCGCACGTCAGCAGCCCGAGCTCCTCGAACGTCGTCAAGCTGGCTTCAAGGGAGGGCGATCGGGGTGGTCGCTCGCGAACTGTTGCGCGTCGTCGTGGGTAAAGAGCAATCGTCAAGACCTGTGGAGCACCGATGGTTTCCCGACTGTTTCGAAGACGTAGGCGAAGGCTGGCTTCGTGTAGGCGATTCCTCGTCCCTGTCGACGGATCGTGTCGGGGTCCGCTGCTGATGGTTTCTTGGGGATGAGGTAGCTGTCGAGGTTCGCCGTGTCGAGGCGGTACTTGTCGGCTCGCTGGTGCACCGCGGCCACGAACCGGAGCGTCGGGTCGAGCGCGGCGAGGCTGGCGTCCCCGTGGCTGGTGTTGGCCAGGAGCAGCCCTCGAGAAGAGAGGTACTGGCGGCAGTGATCCCAGACCGGTCCCGCGTACAGCGATATGAGCAGGTCGAAGCCGGCTGCGGGGATCGGGAGCGGCTTGGTGTAGTCGGCGTGGAGGAAGGCGAGGTCCGTGTCGGTCCCAGGCCTGGTGCGACCCTGGAGTTCGGCTGTCACGAGCGCCTCGTCGGCGAAGTAGCGGGCGGCGCGGCGATCGGTGTCGACGTAGGTAACCGATGGGATCGCCGTCGAGGGCGACAGGTCCAGGTAGCTGCCCGGGTAGAGCGCCCTCGTCGGATGCCAGGCCGAGCTCACCGCAGCAAAAAGGCCGGAGCGGTCGCCGATGCTGCTGCGGTAGGTGGTCCACGACGGTGCGGAACGACCCGTGGAGTCGTTGTCGGGGGTGTTCATGCGCCACGCTCGCTCGCCGAGGCGCAGGGCCGCTCAGCGAGCACACGCTTCTCGAAGGTCGCGCCGGCACGGACGAGGGCGACGAGGTGGGGCGCGTTGACCATGGCGAGCACCGGGGCGCGCATCCCTGGCCGTCTGCAGTCGCGGAGCAGGTCGGCCCACGACTCCGAGGACTCGCGGAACCCGTCGGCCAGGGCGATGGGCTCCGTGGTGCCGTCGACGTGGACGCCGATCATCACCAGCAGGCACACCGTGTCCTGCTCGAGGCGGACCTCGAGGTGGATGCCGTCGACCCACAGGTAGGCGTCGTCGGTCTCGGCGAGCGACCGGTTGTCGAACGTCTTGGCGTCGTCTTGCCACTGGGCGGTGAGCCGGGTGACGGTCGCCGCGGACAGGCCCGCGGTCGAGCCGAGGACTTGCTCCAGCGCGGGCACGAAGTCGCCGGAGGACAGGCCGTGCAGGTAGAGCAGCGGGAGCACCTCGGCCACGCCCGGGGACTTCCTCGCCCATGCGGGCAGGATCGCCGAGGAGAACCGCTTGCGCTCCCCGGTGGCCTCGCCGATGCGCTTGTCGTTGACTCGCGGCCGACGCACCGGGACCGCCCCGGCCGCGGTGGCGACCTCCCGCGGGTCGTGGCAGCCGTTGCGGACCATCAGCCGGTGTCCGTTCTGGTCGACCTCTCCCGCGCGGGCCTCGACGCAGGCGGCGACCTCGGCACGCAGCGCCGCCCCGAGCATCTGCCGTGCGCCGTCACGGGCGAGCTCGTCGAGCAACGACCCGCCGCCGGACGCCGGGACGTGCTGCTCAGGCTGGTTCTCCTCGTGGACTACCTCGAGCATGGACGTACCTTCCCGAGCCGGCGCGCCAACGCCGACCTCGATCCGAACGTGAGCACGGGCTTCGATCTTGCTCGGGAGGTACGTCTCTTCTACGTCACCTCGCCGAGAGCCATCCACAGGTTCTGGTCAAGCTGCCACTCGACGGTCCGGTGTGGTTCCTGAGTCCACGCACCCAGGATGCGAAGGTTTCCGTTGCTGGCCCGAGGCGGTGCGACGCCCGTCAGCACAGCTTCAAGTGCGGCCGCGGCGCGAGATCCTCGAGGCACGAGGCCACCGTGTGGTTGGCCGTGCTCGCGATGTCGTGAACGCCTTGGTCGCGGCAGTTCCTGTGTCCGACTCGCGGGGTGTCACGCAGGTGCGCCGATGTCAGGCCGGCGGAGCGGGCGCGGTCGGCCCAACGGGGGGCGGACTGCTACCCACAGCTCCTCGGCCGGCCACCTGCTCGCCCATTCCCGGGACACGATCTCGTAGAACGGGTGATCGGAGCTGTCTTCCGGCGCGTAGATCTCGTGCATCGCCTCGATGATGAAACCGGCACTCCGCAGGTGCCGCACCCACTCCCCGTGCGAGGGATGGAACTCGATGCCGCCGCCTGGCCAGTGCACTCGGTGGGCCTCCCGCTGACCGCGAAGCAGCCGATCTCCGGCAACACCGCCATCGGCCGGGACACACAGCGTAGCGAGATTGCTGTTCGTCAAGAAGACCAAGCGTCCGCCCGGCCGCAAGAGCCTTGCGGCCTCGGGCAACCAGCCTTCAGGGTCGCACCAGGCAGCCACACCGTGCTCGCTCACCACGAGGTCAAAGAGCCCACTGTCCATCGGGACGTGCTCGGCATCCGCGTGGACCAGAGGGAAGGTGGGGCCGAGCCGGGCTTGGAGGTGCCGCGCCGTTGCCAGCTGCTCACCGGAGAAATCCAGGGCGACCGGGCGGGCGCCTGCGCGCGCGAGCCAGGCCGCGAAGTACGCAGTTCCGCAGGCGAGCTCCAGGACGTCCAGACCCTGGACGTCCCCGAGGACGCCGAGCTCCCGTTCGGGCACCGCGAATAGGCCCCACACCACCTCCGGCATGCCCCACATGCTTTCGGCCGCGCCGTTGGTGAAGCGCTCGTTCACGATCGCCCAGAGCTCCCGGTTCACAGCGATCTCTGCGGCTCTGCCTTCGGACACCTGGACAGTCTCCCCGAAAGTAGGCGACATCGAGTCCTCACCGCCGTGACGCTCTGAGGACGACGCTCGCCTCAGGAGCGCAGGCCCATCAGCGACGAGCCCCGCTACCCCATCCGCCTCACCTAGCCGGGTCGCACTTCTCGAGCAGATCATGCTCGACGGGCAGGATCGTGGCGGTATGACGTGGCCGCGTCGCGGCGGTACGGGGCGACCACCACCACGGTGATCACGCGACCGGCAACTCATTGACCGTCCCTCGAGTGCCGAGCATGGTGGGTCGAGTGAAGGTCACGGTGGTGGGCGCGGGGGGTGTCGGCGGGTACTTCGGCGGACGGCTGGTCCAAGTGGGCGTCGATGTCACCTTCCTCGCTCGCGGTGCACATCTCGAGGCGCTGAAGACCGGCGGCTTGCATGTGCGAAGCGTCCGTGGTGACTTCACGGTCCCGGTCCGGGCGACCGAGGATCTCGCGTCGAGCGGCGCGGCTGACTACGTATTGGTGACCGTGAAGTCCTACGACACCGAGCATGTTGCTTCGATGCTGGGGCCGGTGGTGGGCGGCGACACAGCTGTGGTTTCGCTGCAGAACGGAGTGGACAACGAGGAGCGACTCGCTGCCGTCCTCGGGGAAGATCGGGTTGTTGGCGGTGCCGCGTACATCTTCGCCACCATCGCCGAACCCGGTGTCATCGACCACACGGGCGGTCCGGCGAGCGTCGTCGTCGGCGAGTGGCGCGGCGGCACCAGTGCGCGAGTCACCTCACTGGTGGAGAAGTTTCGAGCGGCCAACGTCACCGCCGACGACTCGTCGAACATCCGTGCGGTGTTGTGGTCGAAGTTTGGGTTCATCTGTGCTCAGGCCGGAGTCACGGCTGCTGTGAGACTGCCCATCGGGGAGATTCGGTCACAGCCTGCCGCCCGCGGGCTGTTCCGCGATCTCGCCGCCGAGGTGTGTGCGGTGGCGGCCGCGGAGGGGGTCGAGCTGCCAGCTGACCTTCCCGACAAGACACTCGGCTTCGCCGATGCCCTGGAGCCGGGTAGTGGCTCCTCGCTCTACCACGATCTGATCCATGGACGTCGCATGGAGCTTGACGCATTGCTCGGTGAAGTCATCCGACGCGGCGAATACCGAGGAGTAGACGTACCCGCCAGCAGGGCCGTGTACGGCGTGCTGGCGCCGTGGGCCGCACGCGGGGCGAACCGAGCAGACTGACTGTCGCGGGGGCCGGCAATCGGAGCGCGGCGAGACCCGCGACCACCTTTCGGTCGGTTCAGGAGGCCGAGTCATTCTGGAGCCGGCAGGACGCACCTAGCAGCCAACCGGGGCGCCCTTATCGGGCTTGCGCTCTCCAACTCGCGTCCACGACCGGAAGACCACCACCAGGTCGCGCATCCTTCTGACGGACTGAGCTCAGCGACGACTGCGATCCCGGTGGGGTGGATTCTGCTTGGCGGCATAGACCGCGGTACCCGCAGCTGCGCCAACGACCGTACCTATCGCGGGAGTGAAGAGGTCTATCCCCTCGAAGACCTGTCCGAGGGCCACCCCGAGTATCGACCCGACCACCGCCAGGATGCCGATCCAGAACTCCGGACGCACAACACCCTCCTCGTCGAACTAGAGCGACAACTGCAGTTTATCTCGCTTGGTGAATGACCGGGGCTCTCGGCTGCCCAGGGCGAGCTCCCCGGCAAGATCCCGGTCAACTCCTCGCGTCGCGTCCGCTCGCGCCAGTCCAGAAGGAAGGACCACCGCGGTCGTCGGGGGGCCCGCAGACCGAGGCATCGCCGCACCAGCGTGAAGCCATCTGGGCAAGACGACGCGGTCCCTGTGGACGACAGATCGTCGTTCGGCCGGAGACCATGGACTGTCGGCGACGACCCACCGATGATGGATCGATGATCTACTCGGGCAAGGAGTTCGAAGGCGCAACCTTCGTCAAGGCAAGCCTCAAGGGCGCGACCGTGCGCTTCTCCGACGTCAGCGGCGTCACGATGCGCGGCGTGGACCTGGACGGCCTCGACGTCGACAGCCATGACCTGTTCTTCGGCAGCCTCCTGGTCAACGGAGTCGACGTGGTGCCGCTGGTGGACGCCGAGCTCAACCGCCAGTTCCCGGGCCGTGAGCTGCAGAAGGCGCAGACGCCTGAGGGTCTGCGTGAAGGCTGGGCCGCCGTGCAGGCTGCGTGGCAGGAGACGGTGGCGAGCACGCCGCTGGAGCTGGTCGACGCCCACGTCGAGGACGAGTGGTCCCTGGCCCAGACCCTCCGTCACCTGATCCTGGCGACCGACGCCTGGCTCCGTGCCGGCGTCCTGGGTGTGCAGCAGCCGTTCCACGAGGTCGGCCTGATCTTCACCGGTGCCGGCGACATGGGGTTCGACATGTCGATCTTCCGCGACGAGGCGCCGGCGTACGACGAGGTGCTGGCGGTGCGCGCCGACCGTCAGCGGATGATGACCGAAGTGCTCGCCGCTGCCACGCCGCAGCTGCTCGCCGAGGAACGCGACAACCCCTGGGGTGGCGGCGACTGGCATCCGACCGTCGGAGACTGCCTGCGCGTGATCCTGGAGGAGGAGTGGGCCCACCTGCGCTACGTCCGGCGGGACCTCGCGCTCCTGCGGGGGGCCTAGCACCTAGCTCCTCGGACCGTCACAGTCCTCCTCGTCGTCCGGGTCGTCGTCGTGCCCAGGAGAGGGTGCCTGCTTTGGCCGTTCGTAGCCCAGCACCGCCCGCGTCATCTGGTTGCGGGTGTCGAGCAGGTCGGCCAGCGCGCTGTCCAGGTCGACGGAGGAGACGTGCAGGTCTCCAGTCGCGTCCGGGTCGCGGTCGGCGGCGACCACCGCGGCGCGGCGCAGCAGCTCTTTGAGGAACGACGCGGTCACGCCCTCGCAGGCCTCGAGCACGCTGTCGAGGTTGGCGGTGTCGACCTCGAGCCTGCCGCTGTAGAGCTCGAACAGCCGTGCCCGGGCGGCCCGGTCTGGCACGTCGATGTGCACCGCCTGGTCCACGCGGCCGGGCCGCGACGCCAGCGCGGGCTCGAGCAGGTCTTCTCGGTTCGTGGTGAGCAGGAAGACCACGTCGGAGTCGTCGGCCAGGCCGTCCATCTCGTTCAGCAGGGTGAACATCAGCGGGGTGTCGCCGCCGTAGTGGTCGCGCTGCTGGGCGATCAGGTCGACGTCCTCCACGACGATCATCGACGGCTGCAGGCTCCGGGCGATCGAGCACGCCTCGCGGATCGCGCCGAGGCTCTCGCCCGTGAGCTCGACGACCGTGGTGCCGGTGAGCTGACCGACGAGGTAGCGCACGGTGTGGGTCTTGCCGACGCCCGGCGGGCCGTAGAGCAGCACGCCGCGCTTGAGGTGCTGGCCCGCGGCGCGCAGCCGCTCTCGGGCGCGCGCCACCCCGACGACCTGGCGGCGTACGTCGGCGAAGGTCGCGGGTGGCAGGATCAGGTCGTCCGAGGTCATCGAGGGCCGCTCGTGGAAGCGCATCAGCGAGCTCCGTTCGCCGAACATGCTGGCGCCGAACGAGACCACCTGGCCGCGGTAGACGTTGAGCTCCAGGGCCAGCTCCCGTAGTCGCGTGCCGACCTTGCGGGCGGTCTCGGGGCGGGTGGCGACCAGCTCGACGGTCACGGAGCGGTGCTCGTCGTCATCCGCACCGAGCAGCAGCAGGGCGAGGCGGTCATCGCCGTCGGTGACCAGCAGCACCGCCGCGCGCAGGCAGTCGCTCGTCCGGCCGCCCGGCCCCGACGGCAGGCTGGTCCGTGTCACGTTGCCCGGGCGTGGACCGTCGCCGTAGAGGTCGGGCATCAGCAGGTCGCCGAGCCCGAAGCCGCCCCGGTGGCGGTAGTCGGTCATGCCGATCACCTGATGCGTGCGCCCCTCGTCGGCCAGCCAGGCGTCCAGCGCGGCCTGCACGTTGACGTGCTCGTACGCCGGCCACGACTCCTCGGCCACGGCGAGGTCGTCCACCGGGGTGCCGAGGTGCTCCGCAACCATCGAGCGGAACGTCGGCCGGTCCGCCGCTCGCGCCACGGCCACGAACCGGTTGACCACGAGTCGGACGAAGCGGCGTACGTCGGCCAGCTCGGGGGGCCTGTCCTGCGGGGGGCCGGACGCTCCGTCGGCACCCGGCTCGAGCCCCGGCTGTGCGCCCCGCCCCGTCGACCACTCACTCATCGGGCGACCGTAGGTCGGTGCCCTGGGACGCGCCAGGCACGACACCCGGCATCACCCTCCGAGCCGGTGCCTGGCGAGGTCGCTGACGGACCACCGCGAGCTCGAACCAGGGCAACTGCGTGATGAGCACCGTGGTGGCGCCCACCGGATCGCGGGGCGTGCCCACGGGTGCGCGGCGGGCGAGGAAATGTGTCGGCGGTCGAACGTATGTTCGATGCATGACGACACAGCCCACGTCGTGGACGCACCCGGTGACCAGCACCGTGCACGCTCTGCACGACCTCGTCGACCAGGTGTCCGACGTGCCGCTGTGGTCGATGACCGGCCCGGGAGCGGGGCAGACGGTCGTGGCGCTCGAGCAGCTGACCTCCAAGGTGGCCGCGTTGCAGGCACGGCTGCTCGGCCAGGCCGCCAATGGCGCCGACGGCTGGGACCGCGAGGCCGACCTGACCCGCTGGCTGGCCGCGGAGTCCGTGATCGCACGGGGGGAGGCCGGTCGACGCGTCGTGCTCGCCCGTGACCTCGACGGTGACCACGCGATCGTGGCCGCGGCGATGGCCAACGGACACTGCTCGGCGGCCCAGGCGAGGGTGATCGTCGAGGCCGTCGACCGGCTGGGGCAGGTCGGGGACGACGTGCGTGACGGGGCTCGAGAGCACCTCGTCGAGGCGGCTCGCACGTGGAGCGTCCCCGAGCTGCGCAAGCTCGGCCAGCGCGTGCTGGAGGTGCTCGACCCCGAGCACGCCGACGAGCTCGAGCGCCGGCGGGTCGCGGCCGAGGAGGAGCGGGCGCTCGAGCACTGCGCGCTCTCGATGGCTCAGGACGGGCGCGGATCCTGGGTGGGCCGGTTCGCGCTCCCCGACCTCGCCGGCACGATGCTCCACAAGGCGCTGCTCGCGATCGCCAACCCGGCCCGGCACCGCGACCCGGGCGCACCGAGTCCCCGCAGGCTTCGCCTCGGCGAGGCGTTCTGCGAGTACGTCGAGCGGTTCCCCGCCGACGCGCTGCCCGCAGCCGGCGGCACCTCGGCCACCGTCGTCGTCACCCTCGACCACGACCAGCTGATCGGCGACCTCACCACGGCTGGCGTCGCTCGACTCGACACCGGCCACCGGCTCAGCGCCGCCGAGGCCCGTCGTCTCGCCTGCACGTCGGGGCTGGTGCCGCTGGTGCTCGGCGGTGCCTCCCAGCCACTCGACCTCGGACGTGAGCGACGCCTCCACACCAAGGCGCAACGCCTCGCGATGGGCGTGCGCGACGGCGGTTGCCGCGCCGACGGTTGCGACTGGCCCCCGGGCATGTGCCACGCCCATCACCTCGTGCCGTGGTCGCACGGGGGGAGGACCACGATCGACGACGGCGTCCTGCTCTGTCCTAGGCACCACCGGCTCGCCCACCATCCAGGCAGACAGCTGCGCCTCGGCCCCGGCCGGGTCGTCACCTTCCACCGGCGCACCTAGGCCGAGGGCTTCTCTGCCTTCCGTCTCACCAGGACCGCCAGCACGGCCGGCTCGGCGCGGAAGTCGATCCGGCGCACGACGCCTGCCTCGACGGTGAAGTCGAACGCCACCCGAGCCTCACCTCGGTGGAACCACGCGGCGCCCGGCCGACCGTCGATGAGCACCGGCAACGCGGCCGCGGCGCCGCCGTGGAACATCGCGGCCACGGCCTCGCGACCCTCGAGGCGCGCCGGCGTGCCGGCGAGCAGCGCGGCGGCGTCCCCGGCCACCACCGCATCGGGCGCGAGCAGCGCGGTCAGCCCGGCCAGGTCGCCGTGCCGGGCCGCGGCGAGGAACGCGTCGACCACGCCGGCGTCCGCGCGGCCGGCCGCGTCACCCGTGTGCGTGACCTTGTCCCGCGCCCGGGACGCGAGCTTGCGCGCCGCCGGCGCCGTGCAGCCGAGGATCGTAGCGATGGTGGGGAAGTCGACGGCGAAGCTGTCGTGCAGCACGAAGGCGACGCGCTCGCGGGGGCTGAGCCGCTCGAGCACGAGGTGCAGCGCCACACCGACGCTGTCGGCGAGCGTGACGACGTCGGCCGGGTCGGCGGTCTCGCCCACGTCGGACCGCTCAGGAGCGATCTCGTCCAGGGACACCGTCGTACGCTGCCGCAGCTGGTCGAGACAGAGCCGGGTTGTCACCGTGGTCAACCAGGCGGGCAGGCTTCGGATGTCGTCGACCGAGTCGCCGGCCCCGTGCAGCCGCAACCACGCCTGCTGCACGACGTCCTCGGCGTCCGTCGCGCTGCCCAGCACCCGTGCCGCGATGCCCAGCAGCCGTGGCCGTTCGGCCTCGAACGCCGCCGCCCGGTCGGTGGGGGAGGCGGCGGCCACTGGTCAGTCCTCCGGGAGCGCAGCGAAGGCCTTCTTGGTGTCCCGGTACCAGCCCAGCCCCTTGATCGGATGCTTCCAGCGGCCGCGCATCTCGGCGTTCGCCGGCTCGTGCTCGGTGTCTCCGGCAGCGACAGCATCCTTGAGGTGCTGGTCCTGCGCCTGGATCACCTCGTCGGCGGTCTCGGCGCGCAGCTCGTGGTCGCACGGGCCGCCCAGCGACCGGCAGGTCATGGTCTTCATCTGCTCCTCCCTCTCCGCCCCCCAGGGCGTCTCCGTCTCGGGTGCGCGGTGCACCCACCACCCTGACGTATCCCAGGCGACACGTGTGACCGACGGGCCCGTCCGTGCACGCCTAGAGCCGCGAGAGGAGCAGCGCAGAGCCCGATCCCCGCAGCTCCCCTTCGGCGACCTGCCTGCCGCTGAGCACCAGCAGCAGGGCGTTGGGGCTGGCGTGCACGTCCGGGCCGGTGCCGCTGACCCAGTCCGTGCCGACGGCAACCAGGCGCACGTCCCGCACGCGGCGGCGCGCGTCGCCTCCCACGGCGACGGTGACGGGCCAGCGGATCTTGAGGCTGAAGTCCGCCGCCGGCTCGAACGCCGCGGGCGGGATCGGCCGCTCCCTGCCCACCGGCCGGGCGATGTCGAGCTGGTGCACCGTGGCGTCCACGAGGGCGGCCGCGATCGGCAGACCCGGTGGCCGGAGGCCTTCGTGCGCGATGCGTCGCAGCTCGTCGAGCACGGCGTCCCGTCCTCGCACGGCCATCTCGCGGGTAAGCTGCTCGTTCACGTCGTTGACCCGGAAGCGGCCGCGCACCATCGCCGGGACCAGGGACCTCCAGGGTGTGGTGGACGCGCTGGCAAGGTGGGCGGCTACGTCACCGACGGTCCATGCCGAGCACAGCGACGGTGTCTCCCACTGCGCCTCCGACAGGGTCTCCAGCAGCCCGAGGAGCGCGAGCCGCTCGGTGCGCAGCACGGCGTCGAGATCGGCCATCGCAGCAGTCTGAGCCGAGGCCGCGCGGCACGCCAGGCCGGTCTGGTGCTCCGCGCGGTCGTGGATCGGTGGGGGTCAGAGGGCGACGACCTCCACCGGCACACCGGACAACGCCGCGTTGCCCGAGGCCGCGTCGACGAGCTCGGGGTCGGTCAGGTCGTTGATCGAGGCGCCGGGCAGCTCGTTGGCCGGCGACAGGCCGGACCCGTGGGCGCCGTGGCCGTAGCCGTGCGGCAGGGACACCACACCGGGCATCACCTCGTCGGTGGAGCGCACCTCCACCTCGACCGCGCCGACGCGCGAGGTGACCCGCACGCCGGCGCCGTCCTCGATCGAGCGGGCAGCCAGGTCGTCCGGGTGCACGAAGAGCTGGTGCCGGGGCGGCCCTTGGTGAGGCGGGCGGAGTTGTGCATCCACGAGTTGTTGTCGCGCTGGTGTCGACGACCGATGAGCAGCAGCCCGTCGTACGCGTCGTCGCCAGTGAGCTCGTCGGCGCGCGTCCGCAGCCGGGCGAGGTCGCCGAGCACCAGGTCGGGGGCGGCGTGCACGCGGTGGTCCTTCGTGGCGAGCCGGCCGGGCAGCTGCGGCTCGAGCGGGCCGAGGTCGACGCCCTGGGGATGCGTGCGCAGGTCGCTCATCAGGGTGCCGCGGCGGTGCAGCCGCAGCAGCATCGCCAGCGACGCGGTGGGGGAGAGCGACAGCCGAGCCTTGAGCGCCAGCCGCGTGGCCAGCGACGCCCTGTCCTTCAGACGCGACTGCACTCGGGTGGCGAGCTCGCGGAAGATCTCCCAGTCGTGCCTGGCGCCGTCGGCCTTGGGCAGCACGGCGGGGGTGAAGCGGGCGGTGTTGCGCACGGCGAAGGTCTGGAAGACCAGGTCGTAGTGGTCGCGCTCCAGCGCCGAGGTCGGCGGCAGCACCACGTGGCGTGCCGGGTGGTCTCGTTGAGGTAGATGTCGACGCGACCATGAAGTCGAGGCTGGCCAGGGCGCGCGGACGAGCCGGCGCGCCGTCGGGCGTGGAGAGCACCGGGTTGCCGGCGATGGTGAGCACGGCGCGCACCTGGCCCTCGCCGGGGGTCTCGATCTCCTCGCCGAGCACGCGAGACGGGCAGCTCGCCGCCGAACTCCGGCAGCCCCGCACCCGGCTGCGCCACCGTCGTAGTGGCCCCTGCCGATCAGTCCCTTGCCGACCATGTCGACGCCGGCGCGGGTGAACATCATGCCGCCCGGGCGGTCGAGGTTGCCGGTCAGCAGGTTGAGGCACTGGATCGCCCACGTGCACACCGGGCCGAACTCCTGGGTCGAGACGCCGATCCGTCCGTACGCGGCGGCCCCCTGGGCGGCGGCGAACTCGCGGGTGATCCGCACGATCATCGTCCGCCGGCACGCCGGAGATGCCGCTCGGCGCAGCTCGGGGGTGAACGTGCCTGCCACTGCGTCGCGCACGGGTCCACGCCGTCGACCTAGGCGGGGACGCGGTGAGGCCCTCGTCGAACAGCGTGTGCAGCATCGCCATCAGCACCCACGGCGTCGGTGCCGGGCCGCACGAAGTGGTGCTCGTCGGCGACCTTGGCGGTCTCGGTGCGCCGCGGGTCGAGCACGACCATCCGTCCGCCGCGGGCCTTCAGCTCGCGCATCCGCCCGGGGAAGTCGGGCACCGTCATCAGCGAGCCGTTGCGAGGCCATCGGGTTGCCGCCGAGGACCAGGAAGTACGAGGTGCGGTCGATGTCCGGGATCGGGACCAGCAGCTGGTGGCCGTAGAGCAGGTAGCGCCACAGCTGCGCGGGAGCTGGTCGACCGAGGTCGCTGAGTAGCGTGTTGCGCGTGCGGAACGACGTGACCATCGCGGTGCCGTGGGTCATCGAGCCGAGCGAGTGCACGTTGGGGTTGCCCAGGTAGATCGCCAGCGCGTCGCGGCCGTGCTCGTTGATCGCCGCGGCGAGGCCGTCGGCGGCCAGGTCGAGCGCCTCGTCCCAGCCGATCTCCTCCCAGCGGGGGTCGTCGCCGGAGCCGACCCGCTTGACGGGACGGCGCAGCCGGTCGGGGTCGTCGTACACGTCGGCGCAGGGCGACGCCCTTGGGGCAGATGTGCCCGCGCGACAGCGGGTCGTCGGGGTTGCCCCGGACGCCGGTGACGCGCGGACCGCCGTCCGGCCGGACGGTCCTCGATGGTGAGCAGCAGCCCGCAGATCGCCTCGCACAGGTTGCACACGCCGTGCACGGTGCGGCTTCCGGTCGTGGCGGGTGGACCCGTTCTTCGGTGCGGTGTCGACCATGCGGTGATCCTCGCACCTCGACCGGCGAGCAGGATTTGGGCCGCGCGCCGCGCCGCTGGTAGTTTGCTGCGGTTGCCCGCCGACCGACGTCGGCGGGCACTCGCCCCGCCGTGAAACGGCCGCGGATCCAGAGTGCCCGGGTGAACAGGCCCCGGCGCGCCGCGCAACGAGACCACGAAAGGAGAACGCGTGTCGCATCGGTACCGACGCAGAGACCAAGAAGCAGATCATCGCCGAGTACGCCGCAACGGAGGGCGACACCGGCTCGCCCGAGGTGCAGATCGCGCTGCTGAGCCACCGCATCACGCACCTCACCGAGCACCTCAAGCAGCACAAGCACGACCACCACAGCCGTCGTGGCCTGCTGCTGCTCGTCGGCCAGCGCCGTCGGCTGCTCAACTACCTGGAGAAGACCGAGATCGAGCGCTACCGCTCGATCGTCGAGCGCCTCGGCCTGCGACGCTGAACGTGCGCGGAGCGGTTCCCGCCACGGGGGCCGCTCTTCGCCGTCTCGGGTGCCCTGCGTGCTAGGCTCGCACGCATCTCAGCAGCACCGCACGACCCAACTGAACACACATCCACCACCAGGAGCGACCGCGAACGTCCGGCCCGGTCCTCGGTAGTGGCCCTCGGAGCCCGGTGCACGCCGGCGCAGCCGCGGGCCTCGATCGAAGACCGGCCTCCGATCCCGACACGGCTCCACCGGCACGTCCGGAGCGCGGTGGTGTCAGCGCCATGCACCCCAGGCGCACTCGCGGCATCGCTCCGCGAACAGAAGAAGGGACTCCCTTGACCGAGGGACCCGTCATCTCCGCCGTCGAGACCGTTCTCGACAACGGCAAGTTCGGCACCCGCACCGTCAAGTTCGAGACCGGGCTGCTCGCCCGTCAGGCCGCCGGCTCGGTCACCGCCTACCTCGACGACGACACCATGCTGCTCTCGGCCACCACGGCCGGCAAGCACCCCAAGGACCACTTCGACTTCTTCCCCCTGACGATCGACGTCGAGGAGCGGATGTACGCCGTGGGCCAGATCCCCGGCTCGTTCTTCCGCAGCGAGGGCCGTCCCGGCGAGGACGCGATCCTCACCTGCCGCCTGATCGACCGGCCGCTGCGCCCGACCTTCAAGAAGGGTCTGCGCAACGAGGTCCAGGTCGTCATCACCGTGATGGCGCTCGACCCCGACCAGCCCTACGACGTGCTCGCGATCAACGCCGCGTCGCTCTCCACCCAGCTCTCCGGCCTGCCGTTCTCCGGCCCGGTCGGCGGCGTCCGCGTCGCCCTGATCGAGGGCCAGTGGGTCGCCTTCCCGACGCACAGCCAGCTCGAGAACGCCGTCTTCGACATGGTCGTCGCCGGTCGGGTCACCGAGACCGGTGACGTCGCGATCATGATGGTCGAGGCCGAGGCCACCGAGCAGACCTGGGACCTGGTCCAGTCGCGGCACCGCAGGCGCCCGACCGAGGAGGTCGTCGCCGGCGGCCTCGACGCGGCCAAGCCGTTCATCAAGCAGCTCTGCGAGGCGCAGGCCGAGCTGGCCAAGCAGTCGGCCAAGCCGGTCGCAGGACTTCCCGATCTTCCTCGACTACGAGGACGACGTCTACGCCGCCGTCGAGGCTGCGGCCGCGACGAGCTCGCCCAGGCGATGACCATCGCCGGCAAGCAGGAGCGCGAGGACCGTCTCGACGAGGTCAAGGCCGCGCCTGCTCGAGAAGCTCGGCGGCAGTTCGAGGGTCGCGAGAAGGAGATCGGCGCGCGCGTTCCGCTGCGCTGACCAAGGCCCTGGTGCGCGAGCGCGTGCTGCGCGACAAGGTCCGCATCGACGGCCGTGGCCTCACCGACATCCGCGACGCTGTACGCCGAGGTCGGCGTCATCCCGCGGGTGCACGGCTCGGCGCTGTTCGAGCGCGGCGAGACCCAGATCCTGGGCGTCACCACGCTCAACATGCTGACCCTGGAGCAGAAGCTCGACACGCTCTCCCCGGAGAAGTCGCGCCGCTACATGCACAAGTACGTCTTCCCGCCGTTCTCCACCGGTGAGACCGGCCGGGTGGGCTCGCCCAAGCGTCGCGAGGTCGGCCACGGTGCGCTCGCCCGCCGGGCGCTCCTGCCGGTGCTGCCCAGCCGCGAGGAGTTCCCCTACGCGATCCGCCAGCTCTCCGAGGCGATGGGCTCCAACGGCTCCACCTCGATGGGCTCGGTCTGCGCCTCGACGCTGTCGCTGCTGCAGGCCGGTGTGCCGCTGCGCGCACCCGTCGCCGGCATCGCGATGGGCCTGATCTCCGGCGAGGTCGACGGGAAGACGCGAGTACGTCGCGCTGACCGACATCCTCGGCGCCGAGGACGCCTTCGGCGACATGGACTTCAAGGTCGCCGGCACCCGGGAGTTCGTCACCGCGCTGCAGCTCGACACCAAGCTCGACGGCATCCCGGCCGAGGTGCTCGCCGGAGCGCTGACCCAGGCCCGTGACGCCCGCCTCGCGATCCTCGACGTGATGGCCGAGGCCATCGACGAGCCCGAGGAGATGTCGGTGCACGCGCCGCGGATCATCACGGTGCGCATCCCCGTCGACAAGATCGGCGAGGTCATCGGCCCCAAGGGCAAGGTGATCAACCAGATCCAGGACGACACCGGCGCGCCGCTGTCCATCGAGGACGACGGCACGATCTACATCGGTGCCACCAACGGCGAGGCCGCCGAGGCCGCCCGCCAGGCCGTCAACGCGATCGCCAACCCGACGATGCCCGAGGTCGGCGAGCGCTACCTCGGCACCGTCGTCAAGACCACGAACTTCGGTGCGTTCGTCTCGCTGCTGCCCGGCAAGGACGGCCTGCTGCACATCAGCAAGCTCCGTGCCCTCGCCGGCGGCAAGCGGGTCGACAACGTCGAGGACGTCGTCTCCGTGGGCCAGAAGGTCCAGGTCGCAGATCGCCGAGATCGACGACCGCGGCAAGCTCTCGCTGGTCCCGGTCGTCGAGGACGACCGAGTCCGCGGAGCCGCTCCGAGCCGAGATGACGCCACGGCTCGCCGGACTCGACGCGGTGCACCGGCTCCGTGCGACCGGAGCAGCGCGCCGGGGACCCGACCGCGGTCACGGCTGATCGGCCGTGGCGTCCGCCGCACGGTCCTGCCCGGCGGGGCTGCGGGTGGTCACCGAGCAGATGCCCGGTGTCCGCTCCGCCGCCGTCGGCGTCTGGGTCGGGGTGGGCTCGCGCGACGAGACGCCGGCGCTGAACGGCGCCTCGCACTTCCTCGAGCACCTGCTCTTCAAGGGCACCCGCGAGCGCTCGGCGATGGACATCTCGGTGGCGCTCGACGCGGTCGGCGGGGAGTTCAACGCCTTCACCGCCAAGGAGTACACCTGCTTCCACGCGCGGGTGCTCGACGAGGACCTGCCGCTGGCCGTCGACGTGCTCGGCGACATGGTCACCTCCTCGCGGATCACCGCCGAGGACGTCGAGGCCGAGCGCGAGGTGATCCTCGACGAGATCGCGATGCACGACGACGACCCCGACGACGTCGTGCACAACCTGTTCGCCGACACGCCTGGGGCGACAGCCCGCTCGGGCGGCCGATCGCCGGCACGGCGGAGTCGATCGCGCGCGATGACCCGCGAGCCAGATCGCACCGCTTCTACCGCACGCCACTACCGCCCCGACCACGATGGTCGTCGCGGTCGCCGGCAACGTCGACCACGCCGAGGTCGTCGGCATGGTCGCGCAGGTCCTTCGCCCGCGGCGGGTTCCTGACGGCGACGGCGGCGCCGGTGCCCCGCGGCGTACGGCGCGCCGCCGCCCGGTCGCGCTCGGGCGAGGTCACGTGCGGCCACGCCGTTCGAGCAGGTCAACCTCGTGCTCGGCTTCCACGGCACTGCACCCGCACGCGACGACCGGCGCTACGCCCTCGGGCGTGCTCAACGCCGCCCTGGGCGGCGGCACCTCGTCGCGACTCTTCCAGGAGGTCCGCGAGCGTCGCGGCCTGGCCTACTCGGTCTACTCCTTCGCCTCGCACTACTCCGACGCGGCCTGGTCGGCGTCGTCGGCAGGCTGCCTGCCCGGCAAGGTCGACGCACTGCTCGCCGTGGTGCGCGAGCAGCTCGCCTCGTCGCCGGGGGCGCCATCGACGACGCCGAGCTCGCCCGCGGCAAGGGCCAGCTGCGCGGCGGCTCGTGCTGGGGCTCGAGGACACCGCCTCGCGGATGTCACGGATCGGCAAGGCCGAGCTGGTCGAGGACGAGCTGCTCGGCGTGGAGACGCTCATCGAGCGGATCGACGCGGTGACCCACGACGACGTCACCACCCTGGCCGCGGACCTCTTCCCCCGGCCGGAGACCCTCGCCGTCGTCGGACCGGCTGCCTGAGCCCGCGACGCACGACGGGCCGCCCTCCGGCAGGAGGACGGCCCGTCGACGCGGGGACGGTCAGTTCCCGCCGACCTTGTCCTGGAGCTGCCGCTCGAGGTCGTCCCGGCACTGCTGCTGGGCCGCGGTGTCCGTGCCCGCCTCGGTGAGGCAGTCCGAGAGGTTCTGGACCTCGTCGGAGTTGAAGAACGAACCCACGAGGGCGATGACCGCGACGCCGATGAGGACGCCGATCACGCCGGTCACGATGCCGACGATGGCCATGCCGCGGCCGCTGGCGGTGCCCTTCTTGGCCTTGCTGGAGGCGATGAAGCCGAGCACGATCGCGGCGAGGCCGAAGAGGATGCCGCCGATCACGGTCCAGCTGAACAGCAGCGCGATGATGCCGAGGATCAGCGCGGCGATCGCGAGGCCGGAGCCGCCCGAGGACTGCTGCTGGTAACCCTGGTTGTACTGCGGCGGCTGGTTGCCCTGGGTGCCCTGTTGCCCTGGTTGTACTGCGGCGGCTGGCTGCCCTGGTCGCTCATGCGGGGTCCTCCGAAGGTGCGGCGTGGTGAGGTGGTGAGTCCGACGGTATCGACTGTGGACCCGGACGGCCACGTCCGCCCGCGGCGCCGTCCCTCGCTAGGGTCTCACCATGGGCATGCGCGTAGGAGTCCTCGGATCCGCCGGCAAGGTCGGGCGGGAGGTGGTCGCGGCCGTCGAGCAGGCCGACGACCTCGAGCTGGTGGCCCGGGTCGACGCGGACGACGACCCCCGGCAGCTCGTCGAGGCGGGTGCCCAGGTCGTCGTCGACTTCACCAACCCCGACGTCGTGATGGACCACCTCCGGCTCTGCGTCGAGCACGGCATCCACGCCGTGGTCGGCACCACCGGCTTCGACCGCGAACGGCTGCGGACGCTCGAGGGGTGGCTGTCCGACCGACCCGGGGTGGGCGTGCTGATCGCCCCCAACTTCTCCATCGGCGCGGTGCTGATGATGCGGTTCGCCGAGCAGGCGGCGCGCTTCTACGAGTCCGCCGAGATCGTGGAGCTGCACCACCCGGACAAGGCGGACGCGCCGTCCGGCACCGCGCGGCGTACGGCGGAGCTGATGGCCGCCGCGCGCGTCGCCGCCGACCTCGACCCGATGCCGGACGCCACCTCGAGCGGCCTGGACGGAGCGCGCGGGGCCGACGTCGACGGGGTGGCCGTGCACAGCGTGCGCCTGCGCGGGCTGCTGGCGCACCAGGAGGTGCTGCTCGGCGGCCTGGGCGAGACCCTCACCATCCGGCACGACTCCACCGACCGGGCCGCCTTCACCCCGGGGGTGCTGCTCGGGCTGCGTGAGATCGGCTCCCGACCCGGCCTGACCGTCGGACTCGAGGAGCTGATGGAGCTCGACTGAGGTCAGCGACGCGTCGGGGTCCGCATCGAGGACGAGGAGGAGGACGACGGCGCGAAGCACTCGGCGAGGAGCAGGACGGCGAGCAGCAGGCCGCCGAACGCTCCGGCCGCGCAGGCGCGGGGGAGGACCTCGGCGGTCTGCGGGCCGACGAACGCCCACCAGACGCCCGAGCCGGCGCCCACGAGCACGGAGATCAGGCCGACGGTGACGCGGTGGGCCAGGGGGAGCGGACCGAGCACGAGACCTCCCAGGGATCGTCGCGGGTCGACCCGCGATGTCTGTGGTGCGCTGTGCCCCTCACGGTGCCTGTCAATCCGGGCGGTGTCGAGACCCGGTCTGCCCCGACAGGGACACGATCAGGCCACGGCCCTCAGCCGTCGGCGTCGTCGCCGAGGTCGGTATGCAGCCGCACCTGCTGCACGGTGCTCGGCTCCTCGCCGGCCACCGGCCCCTCCAGGGTGCGGTGGGCGCCGTCGGTGGCCCAGCCCGCCCCGACGAGGAACCGTCGCCGGGCGTCGTCGGTGCTCACCACCCAGGTCGTGGCCAGGTCGAACCGGTCAGCCCGCAGGGTGTCGACGCCGGCCTGGAGCAGGCGCGACCCATGGCCCTGGCCGCGCCTGGCGGGGTCGACGACGAGGTCCAGCAGCTCGCCGTGCACGGCCGGGTCGGCGTCCGGGTCGCCGGCCGGGCCGGTGAGTGCGAAGCCGGTCACCGTGGCGCGCTCGAGGGCCACGAGCACCCGCTGGCGGGCGTCCTGCGGACGGGCGAGCGCGGTGAGCCAGACGTCCGAGAGCTCGGCGACCGCGGCCTCCTCGACCTCGGCGCCCCCGTCGAGCACCTCCTGCGGCAGCAGGTGAGGGGCGTCGGTGCGCCACGTGCGCAGCTGCACCCCCGCGATGGCGGGCGCATCGTCGGCCCAGGCGATACGGCAGGACACGTCGGCCGTGGGGGTGCTCATGCCCACCATCCAATCAGCGCTGGCCCGGGTGGGCCCGGCGCGGCACACCGGACCGGTCTATATGTAGCCTCGATCTCGGAGGTCCCCGTGCCCCGCACCCCGTCCTGTGGCCGCTCGCTCCCCGTCCTGCTCGCACGCCTACACGGCGTCGCCCCCGCAGCCGCGGGCAGCTCGGGCACCGCGGTCACGACGGCGGTGCCTCGGTGGTCGGGCGCTGGGGGGCCCCGCGTATCGCACCGGGGCCGCCCCGGGTGGCGCCGGCGCCCGCAGCACCCGCGGCAAGGCCGGCAGCACCTGGTGGTCGTGGCGGGTTGGGGGCCCGGTTCGTCGGCTCCCCGTTCACCCCGGACCGGCTGCGCCAGGCCCGGCTCCCCGCGGTCTGCGACCGTGCCTGCGCCTCGTCGGGCACCGGGTCGAGCGGCTTCACGCCCGACGACGAGGTGGGCGCCGTACGGCTCCTCGGCGATCGTGCCAGGGCGACTCCGGCGGTCCGCTGGTGCTCGACCGGCCCCGAGGGCGCCCGCTGCGCGTCGGCGTCGTCGGCCCCGGCATCGGCTGCGCGTCCCCGTTCTTCCCCCGGGGGGGGGTACGCCGAGGTGGGCAGCCCCGTGTGGCGCGCTTCCTCTCCCGCCGCCTAGGTTGAGCCGGTGCAGCAGTACCTCGACCTCCTGACCCGCGTGCTCGAGCACGGCGCCCCCAAGGACGACCGCACCGGCACCGGGACGCTGAGCGTCTTCGGCCACCAGATGCGCTACGACCTCGCCGAGGGGTTTCCCCTGGTGACCACCAAGAAGGTCCACGTGCGCTCGGTGGTCGGTGAGCTGCTGTGGTTCCTCCGGGGCGACACCAACGTGCGGTGGCTGCAGGAGCGCGGCGTCTCGATCTGGGACGAGTGGGCCGACGAGCACGGCGACCTCGGCCCGGTCTACGGCCACCAGTGGCGCTCGTGGCCGACGCCGTCGGGGGAGTCGGTCGACCAGCTCGCCCAGGTCGTGCAGGGGATCAAGGACGATCCCGACAGCCGGCGGCACCTGGTCAGCGCCTGGAACGTCGCCGACCTCCCGCGGATGGCGCTGCCCCCGTGCCACGCCTTCTTCCAGTTCTACGTCGCCGAGGGCCGGCTCTCCTGCCAGCTCTACCAGCGCTCCGCCGACATCTTCCTGGGCGTGCCGTTCAACATCGCGTCGTACGCCCTGCTCACCCACATCGTCGCGCAGGTGACCGACCTCGAGGTGGGCGACTTCGTGCACACGCTCGGCGACGCCCACCTCTACAACAACCACCTCGAGCAGGCCCGGCTCCAGCTGACCCGCGAGCCCCGGCCGCTGCCGACCCTGGTGCTCGACGGGGCGGTGCGCGACGTCGACGGCTTCGACCTCGAGCACGTCGAGGTGCGCGGCTACGACCCGCACCCGGGCATCAAGGCCCCCGTCGCGGTATGACCGGCCGATGACCCCGGGCGGCAAGGAGGTCGTGCTCGTCGCGGCCGTCGCCCGCAACCGGGTGATCGGCCACGGCCCGGACATCCCGTGGCGGCTGCCGGGCGAGCAGCTGCTCTTCCGCGACCTGACGCTCGGGCACACGCTGCTGATGGGGCGCACGACGTACGAGTCGATCGGTCGGCCCCTCCCCGGCCGCACCACCGTCGTGCTCACGCGTGACCCGGGCTGGGCCGCCGCCGGTGTGCTGGTCGCGGCCGACCTCGACGCCGCGCTCCGGCTGGCCGACGACCTGCCGGGTGAGGTGATGGTCGCCGGCGGTGCGGAGGTGTACGCCGCGGCGATGGACCTGGCCGACGTACAGGTGCTGACCGAGGTGCCGCTCGAGCCCGAGGGTGACGTCATCTACCCCGAGGTCGACCCCGGGGTGTGGGTCGAGTCGGGACGGGAGTCCTTCGACGGGTTCGACCGGGTGACCTGGCGGCGCCGTTGACAGCGGAGAACTGTCACAAACAGCGGGAACCTTCCCGCTGTTTGTGACAGAACACCACGTTGACGTGGTGTTCTGCGGGTCACGAGGCCCTCTCGCAGCAGCAGCCCTGCCGCGCGAGGAGGCGGCCGCGGCCGTCGCCGGGGAGGCCGGCCCGGGCGGTGAGGACAGCGGGAGCACGGCGGCGAGGAGCGCGACGCGCACCCCCGGCCCGGTGCGGGCGGACCGGCGGACGCCAGACACGTCGGACACGTCGAGGTGCGATGGCGGGTCCTGGCGACGGATAGCCTGGCCCCATGACGTCCGGCGTGCTCCCCCCTGCCCCGCTCGGGCGGGTCCTCACCGCGATGGTGACCCCGTTCTCCGAGGACGGCAGCGTCGACCTCGACGCGTGCCAGGCGGTCGCCCACCACCTCGTCGAGCACGGCAACGACGGGCTCGTCGTGTCCGGCACCACGGGTGAGTCGCCGACGACCACGGTGGCCGAGGACGGCGAGATCCTGCGCGCGGTGCTCGCCGCGGTCGGGGACCGGGCCACGGTCGTGGCGGGGGTCGGCACCAACGACACCCGCCACTCGGTCGCGCTGGCGGGCCAGGCCCAGGAGGCCGGCGCCGACGGTGTGCTGCTGGTCTCGCCGTACTACTCCAAGCCCACCCAGGCCGGCGTCCTCGCGCACTTCTCGGCCGTCGCGCAGGCGAGCGACCTGCCGGTGATGCTCTACGACATCCCCGGCCGCACCGGCGTGCTGATCGGCGAGGAGACCTACGCCCGCGTCGCCGAGCTGCCCACCGTGGTCGCCGTCAAGGACGCGGTGGGGGACCTCGCCCGGGGGGTGCGGGTGATGGCCGGCACCGGCCTGGCCTTCTACTCCGGCGACGACCCGATGAACCTCGGCTGGCTGACGCACGGCGCCGCCGGCATCGTCTCGGTGGTCGGCCACGTCGCCGGAAGGCGGTACGCCGAGATGGTCGCCGCCGTCGACGCCGGTGACCTCCCGCGGGCGCTGCAGGTCTACCGTGAGGTGACGCCCGTGGTCGAGGCCCTGATGGGGCTGGCCCCCGGAGCCATGACCGCGAAGGCTGCGATGCAGCTGCTCGGCGTCATCCCGCACCGCACCATGCGGCTGCCTCTGGTGGCCGCCGACGACGACCTCGTCGCCACCCTGCGCGCCGCGCTGGTGGCGGCCGACCTCCTGGAGAGCCCCACCCCATGACCCACGCCCACCCCGAGCTGTCCGCCCCCCGTCCGCTGGCCCCGGGAGGGTTGCGAGTCATCCCGCTCGGCGGGCTCGGCGAGATCGGCCGCAACATGACCGTCTTCGAGTACGACGACCGTCTGCTCGTCGTCGACTGCGGCGTGCTCTTCCCCGAGGAGGACCACCCCGGCGTCGACCTGATCCTCCCCGACTTCGAGGCGATCCGAGGCCGGCTCGACACGATCGACGCGCTGGTGCTGACGCACGGCCACGAGGACCACATCGGGGCGGTGCCCTACCTGTTGCGCGAGCGCGGGGACATCCCGATCGTCGGCTCCGAGCTGACCCTGGCCCTGCTCAACTCCAAGATCCGCGAGCACCGCCTGCGCCACACCGTCACGCACACGGTGAAGGAGGGCGACACGATCACGTTCGGCCCCTTCGAGCTCGAGTTCGTCGCGGTCAACCACTCCATCCCCGACGCGCTCGCCGTCGCGATCCGCACCGGCGCCGGCCTGGTGCTGCACACGGGTGACTTCAAGATGGACCAGCTGCCGCTGGACGACCGGATCACCGACCTGCGGGCCTTCGCCCGGCTGGGCGAGGAGGGCGTCGACCTCTTCCTGACCGACTCCACCAACGCCGACGTCCCCGGCTTCACCACCTCCGAGCGCGACATCGCCCCGGCGCTGGAGCGGGCCTTCGCCACGAGCCCGCAGCGGATCATCGTGGCGTGCTTCGCCTCCCACGTGCACCGCGTCCAGCAGGTGATGGACGTCGCGGTCAGCAGCGGGCGCAAGGTCGCCTACGTCGGCCGCTCGATGGTGCGCAACATGGCGATCGCCGAGGAGCTCGGCTACCTCCACGTGCCGCCGCACACGCTGGTCGACGCCAAGAAGGCCGCCGACCTGGCCCCCGACAAGCTGGTGCTGATCTCCACCGGCTCCCAGGGCGAGCCGCTCTCCGCGCTGGCCCGGATGGCACAGAACAACCACCACTTCATCCACCTGCAGCCCGGCGACACCGTGGTGCTGGCCTCGTCGCTGATCCCGGGCAACGAGAACGCCGTCTACCGCGTGATCAACGGCCTGGCCCGCTGCGGCGCCAACGTCGTGCACAAGGGCAACGCGCTCGTGCACGTCTCCGGCCACGCCTCGGCCGGCGAGCTTCTCTACTGCTACAACATCGTCCGGCCGCGCAACGTGCTGCCGGTGCACGGCGAGATCCGGCACATGCAGGCCAACGCCGAGCTGGCCCGTCGTACGGGCGTGCCGAAGGACCGGATCATCCAGGCCGAGGACGGCTTCGTCGTCGACCTCGTCGACGGGGTGGCCTCGGTGGCCGGCAAGGTCGACTGCGGCTACGTGTTCGTCGACGGCGGCTCGGTCGGTGACATCAGCGAGAGCTCGCTCAAGGACCGCCGCATCCTGGGCGAGGAGGGCTTCGTCTCCGCGATCGTCGTGGTCGACCTCTCCGCGGGCAAGGTGACCAGCGGCCCGGAGATCCACGCGCGCGGCTTCGCCGAGGCCGAGGCCACCTTCGAGGACGTCAAGCCGGCCCTGGTGCAGGCGCTGGAGGCCCAGCTGGCCGAGGGCGTGGACGACCGCTACCAGCTGCAGCAGTCGATGCGGCGGGTGCTCGGTCGCTGGGTCAACAAGACCCACCGTCGCCGCCCGATGATCATCCCGGTGGTCGTGGAGGCCTGACCCGGCCCTCGTGCTCGGATCGGATGTTCTCACGCTCGTGTCGGCCGGACCGACGCAGTCGTGGATGGGTTACGGTCGCGCCCATGTGGCGTGACACGGTCAACCAGGTCCTTCGCGGGACGGTCGGGTACGAGCTCCGCAAGGCCACCTCCGAGGCGCCGGGCGCCTCGGCGGGGGTTCCGGCGAAGGGCGCCGCGGTCTCCGGCGGAGGCGAGGCCCCGGCCGGCAAGACGGGTGCGGGCAAGACGGGTGCGGGCAAGGGTGCGGGCAACGGTGCGGGCAAGAAGCAGGGACCCCCGGTCCCCGGGCACGTGGACGACGCCGCCACGGTGATCCTGGAGCGGGTCCGCCCGCGCACGATGACCTCGTGGGCCAAGCTGTACGGCCTCGTGCTCGCCGTCCGCTACGTGGTGCGCTACGACGTCCCCGGCGAGATCGTCGAGTGCGGCGTGTGGCGGGGCGGCTCGATGCAGGCCGCCGCGCTGACGCTGACCGAGCTCGGCGCCGAGCGCCACCTGCACCTCTTCGACACCTTCGAGGGCATGCCGCCCCCCGGCGAGCACGACAAGCGCCACGACGGCGTCACCGCGGAGCACCTGCTCGACACCCGCGACCGCGGCACCGCCGTCTGGGCGATCGCCGGGCTCGAGGACGTGCAGGCGGGCATGGCCGAGGTCGGCTGGCCCGAGCACCTCGTCAGCTACCACCCGGGCATGGTCGAGGAGACCGTGCCGAGCCAGGCGCCCGAGGTGATCTCGATCCTGCGCCTCGACACCGACTGGTACGAGTCGACCAAGCACGAGCTCGACCACCTCTACGACCGGCTCTCGCCCGGCGGCGTGCTCATCATCGACGACTACGCGCACTGGCAGGGGTCCTCCCGTGCGACCGAGGAGTTCCTCGACCGCACCGGCGCCCAGCTGCTGACGCTGCCCCTGGGCACCGGCCGCATCGCGGTCAAGCCGATGCGCTGAGCCCCCTTCCCGGGTGCGCGCAGGTTCGTGCGCCGCGCCCGGCGTGGGACGCGGCCGACGGGCCGTCGGCTCACCTAGTGTTCCGAGCATGGCGACCCGTACGTCTTCCCCGCCGGGTTCGCGCAAGCCGTCCACCCGATCGACGTCGGGCACGAGCGGCTCGCGCACCCGTTCGTCCGGCAGCCGGACCACGCGCACGGGGTCCGGTGGTTCGAGCAGGAGCTCGAAGCGTCCGGCCCCCCGGGCGGTGAGGTCCGGCCCCGGTCCCGTGCTGCAGTTCTTCGCCATGGTCTGGCGCGCGCTGCGTGCCGCGTGGATGGGTGCCGCCACGGTCGTCGGGGGAGTGGTCCGCCGGATCGGTCGCACCGCCTCCGAGCTCGACCCCGCGCACCGTCGCGACGGCGTCGGGCTGCTGCTGGTCGGCCTGGCCATCGTGGTGGCGGCCGCCGAGTGGTGGCAGCTCTCCGGCGGCGTCGCCGAGCTGACCCGCACCGTCGTCGCCGGCTCGGTCGGCATCGTCGGCTGGTTCGCGCCGCTGCTGCTGGTCGCGGTGGGCTGGCGCACCATGCGCAACCCCGAGGCCAACGGCCCGGCCGGCCGGCAGCTGGTCGGCTGGACCGCCCTGCTGCTCGGGGTCCTCGGTCTCGTGCACCTGGCCAACGGCTCTCCCGAGCCCGCGCTGGGGGACACCTCCGACCTGCAGCGCGCGGGCGGCGCGCTGGGTTACGTCACCGCCAGCCTGCTGATGGACCTGCTGCGCACGCCGTTCGTGGTCGTGCCGCTGCTCGTCCTGCTCGCCGTGTTCGGCCTGCTCGTCATCACCGCGACCCCGGTCTACCGGATCCCCGAGCGGCTTGCCGCCCTGCGCGACCGGCTGACCGGCCGGCAGGTGCCCGAGGAGCCGGTCGACCTCGTCGGCGACAACCGGCCCACCAGCACGCTCACGCCGGTCGGCCGCTCCCGTCGCCGCGTCGGCGCGCTCGCCGACGACGACGAGGCGGAGGCGCCGTACGACAGCCCGGTCGTGCCGGAGCCCGGCCGCAAGCGCCGCAAGGACGCCGTCGACGTGGCCGCCGAGACCGGTGACGCGCAGGCCGCCGTGGACGACAAGGGCGTCCTCGAGCCGCCGCCGCACACCCCGCTGCCGCAGCGCGTCGAGCAGCTCGCGCTGTCCGGCGACGTCACCTACTCCCTGCCGGTCAACGACCTGCTCAAGCCCGGCTTCGACGCACAAGGCGCGGTCGGCCGCGAGCGACAAGATCGTCGAGGCGCTCACCGAGACGCTCGAGCAGTTCGACATCGACGCGCAGGTCGTCGACTACACCCGCGGTCCCACGGTGACGCGGTACGTCGTGGAGCTCGGCCCGGCCGTCAAGGTCGAGAAGATCACCGGCATCCAGAAGAACATCGCCTACGCCGTCGCCTCGGCCGACGTGCGGATCCTCAGCCCGATCCCCGGCAAGTCCGCGGTCGGTATCGAGATCCCGAACACCGACAAAGAGGTCGTCTCCCTCGGCGACGTGCTCCGGTCGGGCAACGCCCGGGCCGACCACCACCCGATGGTCGTCGGGCTCGGCAAGGACGTGGAGGGCGGCTTCGTCGTCGCGAACCTCGCGAAGATGCCGCACCTGCTCGTCGCGGGTGCCACCGGCTCGGGCAAGTCGAGCTTCGTGAACTCGATGATCACCTCGCTGCTGATGCGCTCCACGCCCGACGAGGTGCGGATGATCCTGGTCGACCCGAAGCGGGTCGAGCTCAACGTCTACGAGGGCATCCCGCACCTGGTCACCCCGATCATCACCAGCGCCAAGAAGGCCGCCGAGGCGCTGCAGTGGGTCGTGCGCGAGATGGACATGCGCTACGACGACCTCGCCAACTTCGGCTTCCGTCACGTCGACGACTTCAACAAGGCGGTGCGGGCCGGCTCCGTGCAGGTGCCGGCCGGCAGCGAGCGCACGCTCACGCCGTACCCGTACCTGATGGTGGTCGTCGACGAGCTGGCCGACCTGATGATGGTGGCCCCGCGCGACGTCGAGGACTCGGTGGTGCGGATCACCCAGCTGGCGCGGGCTGCGGGCATCCACCTGATCCTCGCGACCCAGCGGCCCAGCGTCGACGTCGTCACGGGCCTGATCAAGGCCAACGTGCCCTCGCGGCTGGCCTTCGCGACCTCGTCGCTCGCCGACAGCCGGGTCATCCTCGACCAGCCCGGCGCCGAGAAGCTCGTGGGCCAGGGCGACGGGCTCTTCCTGCCGATGGGCTCCAGCAAGCCGGTGCGCGTGCAGGGCGCCTGGGTCACCGAGGCCGAGGTGGCCGCCGTGGTGGCGCACGTCAAGGGTCAGCTCTCCCCGAGCTATCGCGAGGACGTCACCGCCCCGGCGGCGGCGAAGAAGGACCTCGACGACGACATCGGCGACGACATGGAGCTCGTGGTGCAGGCGATCGAGCTGGTCGTCACCACGCAGTTCGGCTCCACGTCGATGCTGCAGCGCAAGCTCCGGGTCGGGTTCGCCAAGGCCGGCCGCCTCATGGACATCCTCGAGAGCAGGGGCATCGTCGGCCCCAGCGAGGGCTCGAAGGCACGCGACGTACTCATCAAACCTGACGATCTGGACGACGTCATCATGACCTTGCAGGGGGAGCAGTGACCATCACCACCCACCACTCGTCGATCGACGACCGGGACCGGGGCGACGTCCCCGAGGGCGCGTCGGACCTCGGCCCGCCGGCCTCGGTGGAGGTCCGCCGCAACGCGGGTCTGCTCCTGCTCGTGGGCGCTGCGGCGTCCGGGGTGGCCATCGCCTTCCTCTACCGCGCCATCGAGTCGCTGGCCGTCCTGGACTGGACGTTGTGCCTGGTGCTGGCGGCGGTCGGCATCGGTCACCTGGCCGCGCTGGTCGACTCGCGCACCCCGCTGCTGGTCGCCGACGAGCTCGGTGTCCGCGTGCGGTTCGGGCGCGACTGGCGGGGCCTGCCGTGGGGTGCACTGGCTCGCGTCGTCGTCGCCTCGCGTGGGTCCGCGACCTCCGACGGACGCCTCGTGCTGGTGCCACGCGACCTCGGCCACGCCATCGACGGCATCGAGGGCCGCGCCCGGCGCTCGCTGGTGATGGCGCAGAAGCTGTACGGCGCCCCCCTCGCCCTGCCGCTCGGCATGACCACCCGGGTGCGAGCCGACCGCCCGCTGGTCGACGCCCTCGTCGCGCTCGCCGACGGACGCGCCGACGTGGTGGTGGTCACCGACGAGAGCCGCGAGAGCCTGCCCGGCGACGCGATCACGCTGCTGCCGCCCCGTGCCGGCGAGGACGAGTCCGACGGAGACCTGGCCGACGTCGTGGACCTCGGCGCGACCCTGGAGGAGGCCGAGGCGGCCAACCGCCCCGAGCCCGAGCCGGAGCCCGAGCGCGAGGCGCCGGAGGTCGAGGAGGCCCAGGTGGCCGAGCCGGCGGCCCCGCACGTCGCCCTGCTGCCCGAGGACCTGGACGACGAGGACTCCGACGGTCCCGGGAGCCACGACGTCGTCGGGTCCGAGGACCCGGTGGCCAGCGGCACCGACTTCCGGGTGCTGTCGCGCATCTTCGGCGACACCGAGCCGGCCCGCACCGAGACCGAGCTCGCCCCGGTCGACGAGCGGGACCCCACCGACGGGCCCGAGCACACCGACGACACCGCCGACGCCGAGGCCTCCGAGGAGCAGCAGGGCACCGCGGCGCCCGACGTGACCGCGCCGCGGCGCACCTTCGCCGAGGCGATCGGCAACCTCGGCGTCGTCGTCTCGCGGGTCGGCAAGCGTCGGGAGCAGGGCGGGTCCCCGCCCGGCTCCGACCCGGCGCCGGAGGAGCGTCAGGTCGCGGCGGTCAGCACCGCCACCGACGAGGCGCTCGCCTCGCGCCAGTCGTCGGCCCGGGTCGAGATCACCCACCGTCCCGGCGACCGCACGGACAGCGAGGGGGCCACGGCCCTGGACAGGGCCGACGACGACTTCGGGGTCAGCCTGCTGCCCGAGGGCGCGGCCCTGCGCCCCGGCAACGACCGGGAGATCTTCGAACAGCCCCGCTGGTCCGGCGAGGTCCGGGACGACTCCCGGGTGCGTCCGATCGCGAAGGCCGGCAACGCCGTGGCCGCGCTGGTGCTCGGCGACTACGAGACGCGTCCGGCGTACGACCCCGTCATCGGCCCGGAGATCAGGGCGGCCCGCACCCGGCTGGGCCTCGGCGTCGACGAGCTCGCCGAGCGCACGCGTATCCGCCCGCACGTCATCGAGTCGATCGAGGTGGACGACTTCGCGCCCTGCGGCGGCGACTTCTACGCCCGGGGCCACCTGCGCACGCTCGCCCGCCTCCTGGGCAAGGACGGCGAGGCCATGGTCGCGACGTTCGACGAGCGCTACGCCACCGGCACGGTCAACGCCCGCCGGATCTTCGAGGCCGAGCTGGCCACCGGCATGACCGGGTCGATGCGCGGCACCCGCGGCGGGCCGCACTGGGGCCTGGTGATGGCGGTCGTGGTCGCCCTCGCCCTGGTCTGGGGGGCGGCGCGTCTCTTCGTCGAGCCGCCCGTCGAGGTCTACAGCCCGGCTCCGCTGCCGGGCGTCTCCAGCGCCGCCCCGGTCACCCCCGAGGAGGTGCCCGTCGCCCCGGCCGCACCCGTGCCTCTGCAGCTGATGGCCGCGCGGGGCGACGCGACCGTCACCGTGCGCGACTCCACCGGCACCGTCGTCTTCTCCGGTGACCTGGCACTGGGCCAGCAGCGCCGGATGAAGGCGGTGCTGCCGGTGCGGATCACCGCCAGCGACGGCGGGGCGGTCGAGGTGCGCGTCGACGGTGAGGACCGCGGCGTGCTCGGCGTGGCCGGCCAGCCCGCCAAGCGCAAGCTCGGCTGACCGACCCGGCCCGTCCGACCCCGACCGGCACGGCATAATCGGGCGCCTCATGACAACCTCCCCGCCTGTGCCGTCGCCGTCCCCGCTCGCCGAGCCCGTGTCGGTCGCGGTCGTCACCCTCGGGTGCGCCCGCAACGAGGTGGACAGCGAGGAGATGGCCGGCCGGCTCGAGGCGGGCGGGTTCCGGCTGGTGAGCGACCCGGCTGACGCCGAGACGGTGGTCGTCAACACCTGTGGGTTCGTCGAGGCCGCCAAGAAGGACTCCGTCGACACCCTGCTCGCCGCTGGCGACCTCAAGGGCACCGGCCCGACCAAGGCCGTCGTGGCGGTCGGGTGCCTCGCGGAGCGCTACGGCAAGGACCTCGCCGAGTCGCTGCCCGAGGCGGACGCCGTGCTCGGGTTCGACGACTACCCCGACATCGCCGCCCGCCTCACCTCGATCCTCGCCGGCGAGCAGCACCACCCCCACACACCCTCGGACCGGCGCACGCTGCTGCCGATCAGCCCGGTCGACCGGCCCACGGCCCGGGGCGTCGTGGTGCCGGGGCACGAGGTCGCCGACGCTCCGGACCTGCCCGCCGGGGTCGCCCCGGCGAGCGGGCCCCGCGCCGTACGCCGCCGGCTGGACGCGGGTCCGATGGCCCCGCTCAAGCTGGCCAGCGGGTGCGACCGGCGGTGCACCTTCTGCGCGATCCCGCAGCTTCCGCGGCTCGTTCGTCTCGCCGGCGCCCCTCCGACGTGCTCGCCGAGGCCCGCTGGCTCGCCGGCGAGGGGGTCACGCGAGCTGTTCCTGGTCAGCGAGAACTCCACGTCCTACGGCAAGGACCTCGGTGACCTGCGGCTGCTCGAGACGCTGCTGCCCGAGCTGGCGGCCGTCGACGGCGTCGAGCGGGTGCGGGTCTCCTACCTCCAGCCCGCCGAGACCCGGCCCGGCCTGGTCGAGGCGATCGCCACCACGCCCGGCGTCGCGTCGTACTTCGACCTCTCCTTCCAGCACGCCTGCGCCACGGTGCTGCGCCGGATGCGTCGCTTCGGCGACCCGGAGTCGTTCCTCGGCCTGCTCGAGCAGGTGCGGGGCCACGACCCGCTGGCCGGGGTGCGCTCCAACGTCATCGTCGGCTTCCCCGGCGAGACCGAGGAGGACCTCGAGACGCTGTGCGACTTCCTCGTCGAGGCGCCGCCTGGACGCCACCGGGGTGTTCGGCTACTCCGACGAGGACGGCACCGAGGCGGCGTCGTACGACGGCAAGCTCGACGAGGACGAGATCCTCGCCCGGGTGGCCCACGTGACCGGCCTGGTCGAGGAGCTCACCTCCCAGCGGGCCGAGGAGCGGATCGGTGAGCGCGTCGACGTGCTGGTCGAGAGCGTCGACCCGGCGTCGGGCCTCGCCGAGGGTCGCGCCGGGCACCAGGGCCCCGAGGTGGACGGCACCACCACGGTGCGCCTGGCCGGTGCCCCGGTGCGGGTCGGCGACCTGCTGCGCGCCCGTGGTCACCGGCGTCCGACGGCGTCGACCTCGTCGCCGCGCTGGAGGGGGCCCGATGACGGAGTCCGCACCCGCCGGGCCGAGCCGCGCGAGCACAGCGCCGAGCAACTGGAACGTGCCGAACGCGCTGACCACGCTGCGGATCGTGATGGTGCCCGTTTTCGGGTGGGTGCTGCTGCTCGACGCGGGCGACTCGACCGGCGTGGCGGGGGGTCGCCTAGTGCTCTTCGGCCTCGCGATGATCACCGACAAGATCGACGGCGACCTGGCCCGCAAGCACGACCTGGTCACCGACTTCGGCAAGATCGCCGACCCGATCGCCGACAAGGCTCTCACCGGCATGGCCTTCGTCGGGCTCTCGCTCATCGGCGAGCTCTGGTGGTGGGTCACCGTCGTCGTGCTGGTCCGCGAGTGGCGGTGACCGTCACCCGGCTGGTCCGTCGCCCAGCGCGTCGTCATCGCCGCCGGCCGGCTCGGCAAGATCAAGACCGTCGCTGCAGGCGCTCGGCGCTCGCCGGTCTGTATCTTCCCGTTCCGCCAGCTCGAGGGTCCGCTGGAGACGCCTGGCCTCGTGGTCTGGTGGATCGCGGTGGCGCTGATGGTGGCCGCGGTCGTGATGACGGTGGTCTCCGGCGCCAGTTCTTCCGCCAGGTCGCGAGCAACCTCGCCGCCGCGGAGCGGTCGCGCGCGCTGAGCCCGGTCAGTGCGTCGAGGACGAACAGGCCGCGCAACAGCGTGGCCACGGCTGTTCCGGGCCATCACCGGGTCGGCGCTGCCGACCTGGTCCAGCGCCAGGCCGTTGTAGAGGCTCAGCACGAGCACGGCGGTGTCGCGCGGGTCGGCGGCCAGCCGGAGGTCGAAGTGCTCGGCGGCCCAGCTCCAGCGACCGGCAGGTCGAGTCGGTGAGCGGCCGGCGCACCTCGAGCAGCCGCCGGGCCATCTCGGGGTCGCGGGCGGCGTGCGCCGCGAACTCGGCCGAAGGCCCATTGGGCCCGCCCGTCCGCCGCGACCCCCAGGATCCAGGCCGCGAGCAGGTCGACGTACTCCTCCGGCGTCGTCGCGGTCGCCGTCAACGACACGCGGCCCTCCAGCAGCCGCCGGACCTCGCGCTCCATCGTCTCCAGGAACAGCGACTCCTTGGACGCGAAGTTGGAGTAGACGGCTCCCTTGGAGTAGCCCGCCCGGCGGGCGATCAGGTCGAGGGAGGCCGCGTGGTAGCCCTGGTCGACGAACGTCTCCCGTGCGGCCGCGAGCACGTCGGCCTTCACGTCGGCGCGCCGTGGGACGCGTTCGGGTCGGACGCGTACGGGGAGGACCCGTCGCGTCCGTAGCCGTCGGTTGCTGGACCTCGGACATCGACATCGCCGACGATCCTAGCCCTGTCGGCCGGCGGCGCGGCCGTCGGCCTCGGCGAGGTCGATGGCCGCCCGCACCAGGGTGAGGTGGGAGAACGCCTGGGGGAAGTTGCCGGCCATCCGCCCGTCCACGGGGTCGTACTCCTCGCCAGCAGGCCCACGTCGTTGGCAGCCCGACCAGCCGCCGCATCAGTGCGTGCGCCTCGTCCAGCGCGCCGGCCAGGGCGTACGCGAGACCAGCCAGAACGAGCAGGCCAGGAAGGGGTTCTCGTCGCCGTCGAGGCCGTCGACCCCGCTGTCGGTGCGGTAGCGCAGCACCAGCCGTCGCGCAGCAGGTCCTCCTCGACCGCCGCGATCGTGCCGAGCATCAGCGGGTCGTCGCCGGCGACGAAGCCGACCTCGGGCAGGATCAGCAGCGAGGCGTCGACCTCGGTGGTGTCGTAGTGCTGGGTGAAGCAGCCGCGTTCGGGGTCGACGCCCTGCGCCAGGACCTCGTCGCGCATCTGCGTCGCGGACCTCGCGCCAGCGGTCGACCGGGCCCTCGAGACCGTGCCGCTCTCGACCGCGCGCACCACCCGGTCGAAGGCCACCCAGACCATCACCCGGGAGTGGGTGAAGTGCCGCGGCTCGCCGCGGATCTCCCAGATGCCGTGGTCGGGCTGCTGCCAGGTCGGCCAGCTCCTCGACGAGCATGCGCTGCAGCGACCAGGTGTCCGCGGCTCTCGGAGAGCCCGGCGGCGCGGGCGGCGGCGAGCGCCACCATCACCTCGCCGAACACGTCGGTCTGTCGCTGCCCGACCGCGCCGTTGCCGATCCGCACCGGCGGGAGCCGGCGTAGCCGGCGAGGTGGTCGAGCTCCCGCTCGGGGAGGTCACGGCGCGCCGTCGACGGCGTACATGATCTGCAGGTCCTTGGGGTCCCCGGCGATCGCGCGGAGCAGCCAGCTCGCGCCACAGCTGCGCCTCGTCGCGGTAGCCGAGCGGCCAGCAGCGCGCCCAGGGTCAGCGAGGCGTCCCGCAGCCAGCAGAAGCGGTAGTCCCAGTTGCGGCTGCCGCCGAAGTCCTCGGGCAGCGACGTGGTCGGGGCGGCGACGATGCCGCCGGCCCGCCGTGGGTGAGCACCCGCAGCGTGAGCAGCGAGCGGATGACCGCCTCGCGGTAGGGGCCCTCGTAGCTGCACCGGCCGGCCCACGCCGCGTAGTCGCGAGGTCTCCTCCATCCGCGAGTCGACCTCGATCGGCCCGGGATCGGCAGGTGCGAGGCGACCCAGATGAGTGGCGAACTTCAGGAAGTCACCGGCGGCACGTCGAACTCGTCGACGTGCCGACCGTCCGGCGGCGCCCGGGAGTCGCGGTCCGCGCAGGACCAGCCGGTCGGGACCCGCGACGGCGCAGATCACCTCGGCGCCGTGGCTGCGGCTCGCGGCGCACCCACGGACGGATCCTGCCGTAGCCGAAGCGGACGATCCACTCGTGCCTCATCCGCACGGTGCCGCCCACGCCCTCGACCCGCCGGACCAGGTCGGCCCGGCCGTCGTCGATCGGCATCACGTCGGTCACCCGGCGCATCCCTGGTCGGTCTGGTGGAGTGGTCTCCAGCACGCGGACTGCCGCCGACGTACCGCCGGGTCGAGCGCGGCCTCGCCGGACGGGGCCCAGCAGCCAGCGGCCGTGCTCAGGTCGCCGAGCAGGCGCGGCGAAGCAGGCGGCCGAGTCGAAGCGCGGCAGGCACAGCCAGTCGATCGAGCCGTCCCTCCCGACCAGGGCGGCGGTTGCGGTGTCGCCGATCAGCGCGTAGTCCTCGATGGGGAGCGGCATGGCGTGAACCTACCGTTACGCGGCGGCGCCGGGGGCGTCACCGCCCGTCCGTCGGTGGGACTGGCTAGGCTTCGGGGCACCCGAGGAACACACTCCGCGGGTGCCGCGTTGTTCCACTAGGTTCTCCGGGCCCTACCACGGCCCGCAGACCGTCGACGAAGGGAGAGGCAGATGGTGCTCGTACGCCGTCACCTCGGCACGGTGCTCCGTCGGCGCGCCTGCACCGTGGCCTCACCCTGCGCGAGTTCTCCGCCGACGCCCGCGTCAGCCCGGCTACATCTCCGAGGTCGAGCGCGGACAGAAGGAAGCCTCCTCCGAGCTGCTCGCGTCCCTCTGCGCCGCCCTCGACGTCGGTCTCGGCGACTGCTGCGCGACGTCAGCGAGCTGTCCGCCGCGAGGAGGCCGCCTGGTGATCCCCGCCCCGGTGCCGCTGAAGGCCGCCGGCCCCGTCACCGGCGACGTGGTGGCCTCCGCCGCCTGAGGCTGGTCAGCCCGGCTGGCAGCGCGGGCACCAGTACGTCGCCCGCTCCCGCTCGGGCGCGTCGGGGTGTCGCGTCGCGTCGCGACCCGCACGGCGGTGCCGCACCGTCGGCACGGCTGCCGCTCACGGCGGTAGACCCAGTGCGTCTCGCCGCGCCGGGTGCGGCCCGTCGTGGCCTGGCTGGTGCCCTGCGCACCGGTCTCCAGCACCGCGTGCGCGCGGACCACCAGCCGGCGCAGGTCGCCGGCGTCGCCGACCGGCATGAGGGGTGCCCGGCCGCAGGAAGCACAGCTCGGCGGCGTACATGTTGCCGATGCCGGCGAGGTTGCGCTGGTCGAGCAGCGCCTCGACGAGCGGGCGCTCGGGCCGCGGCGACAGCCGGCGCACGGCCTCGTCGGCGTCCCAGTCGGGCCCGAGCAGGTCGGGCCCGAGGTGCCCGACGACCGGTGCCTCGTCGGCGGTCGCGACCAGCTCGACGACACCGAGACTGAAGCCGACCGCCTGCCACGTCGTCGTGTGCCAGCACGACCCGCGCCTGGTGCGCCGGCCGGTCGCCACCGCGTGCCGGCGGCGGTGCAGGTGCCAGGAGCCCTCCATCCTCAGGTGGGTGTGGAGGGTGAGGCCGGTCGCCGACCCGGGTCAGCAGGTGCTTGCCGCGGGCGACCGTCGGAGCACGTCCCGCCCGGTCAGGTCGACGTTGGCGAGGTCCGGGGACCCGGAAGTCGCACGGCGACAGCTCGTGACCGGAGAGCGCCCGGCGAGGCGCGTGCGGTGCGCCAGCACGGTGTCGCCCTCAGGCACGGAGCCGCAGACCCCGCGGGGTGGCGACGAACCCGGCCGTGCTGCAGCGCCCGCGCAGCGGCTCGGCCTGCTGCCGAGGATCGCGCTCGCCGTCGGCCTTCTCCACGGTCAGCCGGCCCAGGTGCCCGCGGCGTACCGCGCCGGCCGAGCGCGTCGACGGCCGCGGCAGGTCGCTCGGCTCGGTCCGTCGGAGAAGGTCAGCAGGGTCTCGCCCGCCGCGCTCGACGTAGACGCCAGCTCGCCGTCGACGAGCACGACCAGCGCGCCGGCCTTGCGACCGGGCCGGTGGCCGCCCTCGCCGCGGTCGGGCCAGGGCAGGGCGGCGCCGTAGGGGTTGGCGGGGTCGGTGGCGGCCAGGTGACCGCGACCGGCGGGCCGCCGGGTCGCTCGTCGCCGGCGTCGGCGAAGGTGCGCAGCCGGTCGACGGCCCCGGCGTTGCCGAACTGTGCGGCACCGAGGCCCTCGACGAAGTAGCCGCGTCGGCAGCGGCCGCTGTCCTCGAAGGCGGACAGCACCTTGTAGACCCCCGCGAAGCCGCCCGGGACCCGCTCGCTGATGACCGCGCCACGGGTGACCACGCCGTGCCGCTCGAGCAGCGCCTCGGCCGCGGCGTGGGAGCGCCGGGTCGCGTCGGTCTCGATGTCGGGCAGCAGCGACCAGCGGCCCGCGGTGTCCGGAGGGCCGCGGCGCGCGGGCAGGTCGGGTCGGCCCGGCCGGCCGGGCCGGCCGGGCGCCGGGCCGGGGTGCGGCCCGCGGCGCGGGTCGGTCGCCGGTGCGTGGTCGGCCGGCCCCGACGCAGCGCGCGCAGCGGCGCCAGGGTGTCGTTGCCGATCCGGCCGGCCCAGACCAGGTCCCACAGCGCCTGGCAGCATCGCGGGTCGTCGGTCGACGCCGGCGGCGTCGGAGAGCTGGCGGAAGAAGCATGCACCACCGGCTGCCAGCGCCTCGAGCACGCGTCGTGCAGCGGCGTCGAGTCGAGGGCGCCGTGGCTCGGGCAGGGTCAGGGGGGCGCCGTCGGCGAGGTGCAGCGAGACCCAGCCGTCGTTGCCCGGGCAGGCTGCCGTGCCCGGCCCAGAGCACCTCGCCGGCGGAGGTGAGCTCGTCGAGGTGGGCGGGCGAGTAGTCCGCCACCCGGGCCGGCCAGCACGAGCGGCTCCAGCGCGGAGGCCGGCACGGCGCAGCCGGCGAGCTGGTCGACCACCGCGAGCACGCCGTCGACGCCGCGCAGCCCGGCTGCCGACGCTGCTGCCAGCCGGCAGGAAGCGGCCGAGGGTGGCCGGCTCGACCGGCTCGACCTCCTTGCGCAACCGGGCCAGCGAGCGCCGGCGCAGCCGGCGCAGCACCTCCGCGTCGCACCACTCGCTGCCGACCCCGTGCGGGGTGAACTCACCCTCCAGCGACCCGGCCCTGGGCGGCCAGCCGGAGCAGCGTCTGCTGCACCACGGCGACACCCAGCCCGAACCGGTCGGCGACGTGGGTCGTCGTGAAGGGGCCGTGCGTGCGGGCGAACCGGGCGACGAGGTCGCCGAGCGGGTCCTCGACGGGCTCGGTGAAGACCGAGGGCGTGCCCGGGGGCACGGGGACGCCGAGGCCGTCGCGGAGCCGGGCGACGTCCTCGACCGCCGTCCAGCGCTCGACCCCCGCAACCCGCACCGCACGACCCGCCGGGCGTCGCCAGCTCGTCGAGCCAGCCGGCCGCGTCGGCACCGTCGGTGCACCGGGCGACCACCTCGGCGATCGACAGCGGTCCGAGCAGGCGAAGCAGGTCGGCCACGCCCTCGCGGTCCTTCGCCCGGCGGTCCTCGGACCAGCCGCTGCAGCTCCTGCTCCACCTCGCCCAGCACCTCGGGGTCGAGCAGCTCGCGCAGCTCGGCCCGGCCCAGCAGCTCGGCGAGGAGGCCCTGGTCGAGCGTGAGTGCCGCCGCCCTTCGCTCGGCGAGCGGGGAGTCGCCCTCGTAGATGAACTGCGCGACGTAGCCGAACAGCAGCGACCGGGCGAACGGGGACGGCTGCCGGCTCTCCACCTCCACCACCCGCACCGACCGGTCGCCGACCCGGCGCATCAGCGCGACGAGGGACGGCACGTCGTACACGTCCTGGAGGCACTCGCGCACCGCCTCGAGCACGATCGGGAAGGACGGGTACTTCGAGGCGACCTCGAGCAGCTGGGCCGACCGCTGCCGCTGCTGCCACAGCGGCGAGCGTCGCCCGGGGTCGCGGCGTGGCAGCAGCAGCGCCCGGGCCGCGCACTCGCGGAAGCGCGAGGCGAACAGCGCCGAACCACCGACCTCGGCGGTGACGAGGTCGGCGATCTCGTCGTGCTCGAAGGCGATCAGCTCGGCGCCCGGCGGCTCCGCGTCGGTCTCGGGGATGCGCAGGACGATGCCGTCGTCGGAGGCCATGCGCCTGCGCGTCCACGCCGTACCGCTCGCGCAGGCGCACGTTCATCGCCAGCGCCCAGGGTGCGTGCACCGGGGTGCCGTACGGCGAGTGCACCACCAGGCGCCAGTCGCCCAGCTCGTCGCGGAACCGCTCGACCAGGATCGTGCGGTCGCTGGGGAGCACCTGGGTGGCCTCGCGCTGCTCGGCGAGGAACTGCACCAGGTTGCCGGCGGCCCAGTCGTCGAGGCCCGCCCCCGTGGCGCGCTCGCGCGCCTCCTGCGGGGTGAGCGCGCCGATCTCGCGGGTGAAGGCGCCGACGGCTTGGCCGAGCTCGGCCGGGCGACCGAGCGCGTCGCCCTTCCAGAAGGGCAGCCGCCCGGGCACCCCGGGCGCGGGGGAGACCAGCACCCGGTCGTGGGTGATGTCCTCGATCCGCCAGCTGGTGGCGCCGAGCGCGAAGACGTCGCCGACGCGGGACTCGTAGACCATCTCCTCGTCGAGCTCTCCGACGCGGGACTGCTTCTCGCCGACCAGGAACACGCCGAAGAGGCCCCGGTCGGGGATGGTGCCGCCGCTGGTGACGGCGAGCCGCTGGGCGCCGGGGCGGCCGCTCAGGGTGCCGGCGACCCGGTCCCAGACGATCCGCGGACGCAGCTCGGCGAACTCGTCGCTCGGGTAGCGGCCGGCCAGCAGGTCGAGGGTGGCGTCGTAGACGCTGCGCGGCAGGGTCGCGAAGGGTGCCGAGCGCCGACAGAGCGCGAACAGTGCGTCGACGTCCCAGTCCTCCAGCGCGCTCATGGCGACGACCTGCTGCGCGAGCACGTCGAGCGGGTTGGTGGGCACCCGCAGCGACTCGATGGCCCCCTCGCGCATCCGCTCGACCGCCACGGCGGTCTGCACGAGGTCGCCGCGGTGCTTGGGGAAGAGCACCCCGCGCGAGACCTCGCCGACCTGGTGCCCCGCGCGGCCGACGCGCTGCAGCGCCGAGGCGACCGACGGGGGCTCTCGATCTGCACGACGAGGTCGACGGCGCCCATGTCGATGCCGAGCTCGAGGCTGGAGGTGGCCACCACCGCCGGCAGCCGGCCGCGCTTGAGGTCGTCCTCGATGACGGCGCGCTGCTCCTTGGACACCGACCCGTGGTGCGCCCGGGCGATCACCGGTGCGGCACCCTGGGTGGCGCCGCCCTGGGCCTGGTCGAGGGCGTCCTCCGGGTCGACCCCGGCCCGCTCGGCGGCGATCTCGTTGAAGCGCGCGGTGAGCCGTTCGGCCAGCCGGCGCGAGTTGGCGAAGACGATCGTCGACGAGTGCTGCTCGATCAGGTCGACGACGCGCTCCTCGACGTGCGGCCAGATCGACGTACGCCGCTCGGCCCCGGCGGTGGGCCCGGAGAGGTCGTCCTCGACGAGCTGGCCGATCCCGGCCATGTCCTCGACGGGCACGACCACCTCGAGGTCCCACTGCTTGGTCGACGTCGGGGCGACCACCTCGACCGAGGTGCCGCCGCCGAGGAAGCGGGCCACCTCCTCGACCGGTCGCACGGTCGCCGACAACCCCACCCGTTGCGCCGGACGGTCGAGCAGCGCGTCGAGCCGCTCCAGGGTCAACGCCAGGTGCGCGCCGCGCTTGGACCCCGCGACGGCGTGCACCTCGTCGACGATCACGGTCTCCACCCCGCGCAGCGCCTCGCGCGCCTGCGACGTGAGCATCAGGAACAGCGACTCCGGCGTCGTGATCAGGATGTCGGGGGGCGACGTCGCGATCCGGCGCCGGTCCTGCGCCGTCGTGTCGCCCGACCGCACCCCGATCGTGAGCGCGCGCGCGGGCTCGCCGAGGCGCTCGGCGGTCTGTCGGATACCGGTCATCGGGGCCCGCAGGTTGCGCTCGACGTCGACCGCGAGCGCCTTGAGGGGGGACACGTAGAGCACGCGGCACCGCCGCAGCTTGTCCTCGGGGGGCGGGGAGGAGAGCAGCCGGTCGAGCGAGGCGAGGAACGCGGCAAGGGTCTTGCCCGACCCGGTCGGCGCGACCACGAGCGCGTGCCGTCCGGCAGCGATGCTGCTCCACGCCCCGACCTGCGCGGGGGTGGGCTCCGCGAACGCCGCCGCGAACCAGGTGCGCGTCGCAGGGGTGAAGCGGTCCATCCCCGCGGGTCCGGGGCCGCCGGGGCCGTCCAGGCGCTCGCTCACGTCTCCCACGTCCGCCACGTACCCATCTTGTCGGACGGCACCGACACCTCGTCGGCCGCAGTGGTCGGGCACCTCGCCCGCAGGCCTGGACCACCTGGACCGTTCCCGGCCTCGGGTCCTACGGTCCGCGCACCGGGGACCAGCCGGGACCAGCCTGGAGGTGCTCATGGACGCTCACGGCCGCCGCGACTTCGAGATCGACGGCGAGGGGAGCACCGGCTCGCCCGAGCCCGACCCCGCCCGCCTGCGGGGACCGGTCCCGGCAGGGTTCCGCTTCTCGCGCATCGGGCCGCGCGGCCGCCCGGTGGCGCAGGGGGTGCTGGTCGAGCTGGCCAAGGCGATGACCCTTCCGGGCGGGGGCAGCACCGGCATCCCTGCCGGCTACACCTACCTGGGCCAGTTCCTCGACCACGACCTCACCTTCGACGCGACCACGGTGACCCTCGGCGAGCACGTCGGGCCGGGAGCGATGCTGCAGGGCCGATCGCCGGCCCTCGACCTGGACTCGCTGTACGGCGCGGGCCCGCTCGACGAGGCCTCCGAGGGGTTCTACGAGGACGACCTGGTGCACCTGCGCACCGGCACCAGCGAGCGGCTCGGCAGCGACCCCGAGGTGCCCGGCGGTGACCTGCCCCGCTCGGCGGGGCGCAGCCTCAGGGCCCGGCGCCGGGCGAACGTGCCCGACGCCCGCAACGACGAGAACCTCGCGGTCGCGCAGACGCACGCGATGATGATCCGTTTCCACAACCGGGTCGTGGACTCCCAGCCCCGGTCCACGCCGCCGGCCGCCGCGTTCGTGCGGGCCCGGCGCCAGGTCGTGAAGCACTACCAGTGGATGGTGCGCACCGACTACCTGCCGCGGATCTGCGACCCCGCGGTCGTCGAGGCGGTCTTTCGCGACGGTCGGGCCCTCGTCGAGCCCGACGCGGCGCCGCGCACGATGCCGCGGATGCCGGTCGAGTTCTCGGTCGCGGCCTTCCGGCTGGGCCATTCGATGGTGCGCGCGTCGTACTCCTGGAACCGGCGCTTCCCGGACGGATCGGCTTCGCTGGGACTGCTGTTCACCTTCTCCGGCACGTCCGGCAACCTCGGGGGCGGCGCCCGGCTGCCCAGCAACTGGGTGGCGGACTGGCGGCGCCTCTACGACTTCACCGAGGCCGGTCGCGACGACCTGGCCCCGCCCCGGGGCGAGGGCAACCGCGCGATGCGGATCGACACCCGGATGGCCGCCCCGCTCGGCGCGCTGCCGCAGGGCAGCTTCGGCGGCCGAGACACCGACGCCGAGGGGCCCCAGCGCAACCTCGCCTTCCGCAACCTGACGCGGGCCACCATGGTGCGTCTGGCGAGCGGGCAGCAGATGGTGCAGGCCTACCGTGACGCCGGCGTGGCGCTCAAGCCCCTCACCAGGAAGCAGATCCTGGAGGGCCGCGAGGGCGCCACCCTCGGCGCGCTCACCGCCCGGCAGAAGCAGACCCTGGTCGACCGCACCCCGCTGTGGTTCTACGTGCTGCGCGAGGCCGAGCTCAACGGCGGCGTGCTCGACGGGGTCGGGGCGCGGATCGTGACCGAGACCTTCCACCGTGCGATCGAGGGCAGCCGGACGTCGATCGTGCGCGACCCCGGGTTCCGGCCCTCGCTCGGACCCGACGACCGGACCTTCCGGATGGTCGACCTGGTGCTCGCGGCCACGGGTGGGCGCAAGAACCTGGTCAACCCGTTGGGGGGTCGCTGAGCAGGGCGGTCGTAGCCTGCGGCGGTGACCACCGCCGACGAGATGATCCACGCCCGCGACCTGCGCAAGGCCTTCGGCGGCGTCGAGGCCGTGCGCGGCATCGACGTGGACGTGCGCCGGGGCGAGGTGTTCGGGTTCCTCGGGCCCAACGGCGCGGGCAAGTCCTCGACCATGCGGATGATCGCCGCGATCTCGCCCGCGACCTCGGGCACGCTGCGGGTGCTGGGCATGGACCCGTGGGTCAGCTCGGCCCAGGTCAAGGCCCGGCTCGGGGTGTGCCCGCAGGAGGACCTGCTCGACCAGGAGCTGACGGTTCGCGACAACCTGTACGTCTACGGCCGCTACTTCGGGCTGCCGCGCGCCACGGTGCGGGAGCGGGTGGGCGAGCTGCTCGAGTTCGCCCAGCTCACCGACAAGGCCGACGCCCTGGTCGACGAGCTCTCCGGCGGCATGAAGCGCCGCCTCACCATCGCCCGCTCGCTGGTCAACCAGCCCGACCTGCTGCTGCTCGACGAGCCCACGACGGGTCTCGACCCGCAGGCGCGCCACCTGCTGTGGGACCAGCTCTACCGGCTCAAGGAGCAGGGTGTGACGCTGGTGCTCACCACGCACTACATGGACGAGGCCGAGCAGCTGTGCGACCGGCTGGTCGTGATGGACGGCGGCCGGATCGTGGCCGAGGGATCGCCCCGGGCCCTGATCGAGGCGCACGCCACCCGTGAGGTCGCCGAGCTGCGCTTCGGGGTCGACGAGCAGGAGGTGTACGCCGAGAAGGTGCGCGTCGCCGTCGGCGACCGCGCCGAGCGGGTCGAGGTGCTGCCGGACCGGATGCTGATCTACACCGGCGACGGCGAGCGCGTGCTGGCCACGGTCTCGTCCGCCGGCATCGAGCCGCGCTCCTCGCTGGTGCGGCGCGCGACCCTGGAGGACGTGTTCCTGACGCTCACCGGCCGGTCGTTGGTGGACTGATGGCGCTCACCGCTCGACGGGCCGCCGTCGACGCCCCCGGCACCGACGTCGCCGGGTGGCGCGGCACGCTGCGCCGCTCGGTGCGGATGACCGACTACTACCTCATCGAGTACCGCCGTACCTGGCGAGGCACCGTCACGACCGCGTTCGTCTCACCGTTGCTGTTCCTGCTGTCGATGGGGGTGCTGCTCGGTGGTTTCGTGACCGGTGACCCGAGCCGGCTCGACGGCGCCCCGTCGTACCTCGCCTTCGTGGCGCCCGGGCTGCTCGCCGGCCAGACGATGCAGGTCGCAATGACCCAGTCGACCTTCCCGGTCTTCAGCAGCGTCACGTGGTCGAAGAGCTATTGGGCGATGATCGCCACGTCGCTGCAGGTCGGCGACCTCGTGCTGGCCCACGTCGTCGCGATCCTGGTGCGGGCGCTGCTCACCGCCGTCGTCTTCACGCTGGTGCTGCTGCCCTTCGGCGTGGTGGTCTCGTGGTGGGGCGCGCTGCTCGCCCTGCCGGTGCTCGTGCTGCTGGCAGCGGCGTTCTGCCTGCCGACCTACGCCTACTCGGCCGGGCTGACGTCGGAGAAGAGCTTCACGATCCTGCTGCGCCTGGTGATGGTGCCGATCTTCTTGTTCTCGGGAGCGTTCTTCCCGGTCGCGAACCTGCCCGACGCGGTCGAGTGGGTCGCCTACCTGACGCCGCTGTGGCACGGCGTCGACCTGGTGCGCGACCTGTTCCTGGGGCAGGCCACCTGGGCCCCGGCCCTGCTGCACGTCGCGGTGCTCGCGGCGTACACGGCCGTGGGCGCGTGGCTCGCCCCACGCCGTCTCACCTCCCGGCTGGTCTGGTGAGCGCCTCCGGCACGGCCACCGTCGTCTCGGGGTCGCTGCCCGCCCGTGTGCTCAGCGGCACCGGGCTCGTGGTCGCGCGCAACTTCCGTGCCTCCCGCACCCGCTGGTACGTCGTCGTCAGCGGCCTGGCCGAGCCGCTGCTCTACCTGCTCTCGATCGGCGTCGGCGTCGGCTCGCTGGTCAGCGGTTTCACCGTCGACGGACGACAGGTCGACTACGCGGCGTACGTCGCCCCCGGCCTGCTCGCGGCGGCCGCGATGAACGGCGCGGTGATGGACGGGTCGTTCAACTTCTTCTTCCGGCTGAAGTTCGACAAGGTCTACACGCAGATGCTGTCCACGCCGCTGTCGCCGCGGGCGGTCGGCGCCGGGCAGCTGGTCTCCTCGCTGCTGCGCGGCGCGCTGTACTCGGCGGCGTTCCTCGTCGCGATGGTGGCGCTCGGCATGACGACCTCGTGGTGGGCCCTGCTGGCGCTGCCCGCGGCGCTGCTGGTCGGTCTCTCCTTCGGCGGCGCGGCGATGGCGGCGACGGCGTACATGAAGAACTTCGAGGACCTCGAGTACGTCACCCTCGTCACACTGCCGCTGTTCCTGTTCTCGGCGACCTTCTTCCCGCTCAGCGCGTTCCCCGACGCCGTGCAGCCGGTGGTGGAGTGGAGCCCGCTCTACCGCGGCGTCGTGCTCTGCCGCGAGCTCACGACCGGCACGCCCGGCTGGGACTCGGTCCTGTCCGTGGTCTACCTGCTGGCTCTCGGTGGGCTGATGCTCTGGGTGGTCTCCCGCCGCCTCGAGCGGCTGCTCCTGCGGTAGCGCCGCGGTAGGTAGGCTCGCCGCCGTGCGGCACACGGAGTTCTGGATGCGGATGGACGACGCCCTCGGTGCGGCGTACGCCCGGGTCTGGGCCGAGACCCAGGTGATCGCCGAGCTCGGCGGCCGGACCCCGCAGGAGGCGCTCGCCGCCGGCGAGGAGCCCCGCACGGTGTGGCGCGCGGTGTGGGCCTCGCTGGGGCTGCCCGCCCGCGACCGATGAACCGGCTGGGGCGGCTGCTGGCCGGGGCGTTGGTCGGCGCCGGGCAGGGCGTCGTCGGAGGGCTGCGCTGGCCGCCGGAACGGATCGCGGCGGTGCAGCGACGCACCCTCGCGGCGTTGGTCGTGGCCCAGGCGCTCGCCGGCCTCGGCCTGACGATCGGGATCGCGGCCACGTCGCTGCTCGCCCGGCAGGTCTCCGGCTCCGAGAGCCTCGCCGGCCTCGCCCAGACCACGCAGGTGCTCGGCGCCGGCGCCGCCTCCTGGGGCCTCGCCCAGCTGATGGGCCAGCGTGGGCGCCGGGTCGGGCTGCTCGCGGGCTACGCCCTCGGCGCCGCGGGCGGCCTGCTGTGCGTCGCCGCGGCGGTGGCCGGCTCCTTCCTGCTGCTGCTGCTCGGGGCGGCGATGCTCGGGGCGGTGACGGCGGCGAACGCGCAGTCCCGGTACGCCGCGACCGACCTCTCGCCGCCCGAGCACGCCGGCCGCCACCTGTCCCTCGTGGTGTGGGCGACCACCGTCGGCGCGGTCGTGGGCCCGAACCTCACCGGGCCGTCCGCCGGCCTGGGTCGGGCCCTCGGCGTGCCGGCGCTCGCCGGTCCCTTCCTGCTCGGGGCGCTCGGGGTCGCCGCCGCTGCGCTGGTGGTGGCCCTGCGCCTGCGTCCCGACCCGCTGCTGGTGGCTCAGGAGGCCGCGCTCGTCTCCCGCCGCCGCCTCGACCCGGCCGGGCCCTCGTCGGTACGCCGCGTGCGCGACGTCCTGTGCGACCACCCGCCCGTGCGCGCCGCCGTCGCCGCGCTGACGCTCGCCCACGCCGTGATGGTCGCGGTGATGGTGATGACGCCGCTGCACATGCGCCACGGGCAGGCGAGCCTGGAGGTGATCGGGGTCGTGATCAGCGTGCACGTGCTCGGCATGTTCGCGTTCTCGCCGCTGGTGGGTGCGGCCGCGGACCGGTGGGGGAGCGCCCGGCTGATGGCCGCGGCAGCGCCGGTGCTGCTGGTCTCGCTCGTGTTCTGCGGCTTCTCGCCCGAGGGCGCCTCGTGGGCGATCGCGGTCGGGCTGTTCCTGCTCGGGCTCGGCTGGTCGATCGCCACCATCGCCGCGTCGGCGCTGCTCACCTCCGCCTCCCCGAGCGACGCCCGTACCGACGTCCAGGGAGCCGCGGACCTCCTGATGAACCTCGGCGCGGCCGTGGCGGCCGCGGTCGGCGGCGTCGTCGTCGGGCTGCTCGGCTACCCCGCGCTCGCCCTGCTCGCCGGCCTGCTGGCCGCCGGGGTCGCCACCGCGGCGGAGGTCGCCCGCCGGTCGGTGCGACCCGGTCCGACGTCGCTCTGACTTTCCGCCCCGACACGCGGGCGTGTCACGTGCGGATCGAACACCTGTTCGCCTAGCGTGGGTCGTGCCGGACGGGCCGTTGTCCACAGCTCGGAGGTCGTCGCCGCGAAGTGTCGGCGCACGCACCTACCGTCTGCGACGACGACACCACCGGTCCACCGGGCCCACATCTTCAGGAGAAACCATGGCTGCAGCAGCAGGAGACCGCGACAAGTCCCTCGACGCCGCGCTCGCCAACATCGAGCGACAGTTCGGCAAGGGGTCGGTGATGCGTCTCGGCGACGAGACCCGCGCCCCGCTGGAGGTCATCCCGACCGGCGCCATCGCCCTCGACGTCGCGCTGGGCCTCGGCGGCCTGCCGCGCGGCCGCGTCGTGGAGATCTACGGCCCGGAGTCCTCCGGCAAGACGACGGTGGCCCTGCACGCGGTCGCCAACGCCCAGGCGGCCGGCGGCATCGTGGCCTTCATCGACGCCGAGCACGCGCTCGACCCGGAGTACGCCAAGTCCCTGGGCGTCGACACCGACGCCCTGCTGGTCTCCCAGCCCGACTCGGGCGAGCAGGCCCTCGAGATCGCCGACATGCTCGTGCGGTCCGGTGCCCTCGACCTGCTGGTCATCGACTCGGTCGCGGCCCTCGTGCCCCGCGCCGAGATCGAGGGCGAGATGGGCGACAGCCACGTCGGCCTCCAGGCCCGCCTGATGAGCCAGGCGCTGCGCAAGATGACCGGTGCGCTGCACGGCTCCAACACGACGGCCATCTTCATCAACCAGCTGCGCGAGAAGATCGGCGTGATGTTCGGCAGTCCCGAGACCACCACCGGTGGTCGGGCGCTGAAGTTCTACGCCTCGGTGCGCCTCGACGTGCGCCGCATCGAGACGCTGAAGGACGGCACCGACATGGTCGGCAACCGCACCCGCGTCAAGGTCGTCAAGAACAAGGTCGCCCCGCCCTTCAAGCAGGCCGAGTTCGACATCATGTACGGCAAGGGCATCTCCCGCGAGGGCGGCCTGATCGACGTCGGCGTCGAGGCGGGTCTCGTCCGCAAGGCCGGTGCCTGGTACACCTACGAGGGCGACCAGCTCGGCCAGGGCAAGGAGAACGCCCGCACGTTCCTCAAGGACAACCCCGACCTGGCCAACGAGCTCGAGAAGAAGATCCTCGAGAAGCTCGGCATCGGCGCCCAGGTCGACATGCCCGCCGAGGAGCCGACCGGGATCGACTTCTGAGTCGGCCGGCCGGCCAGGCCGAGGGCGACGTCCACGAGGTCGCCCGCACGGTCGTTCTCGACCAGCTCGCCACCCGGGCCCGCAGCCGTCGTGAGCTCGAGGACAAGCTGCGCACCAAGGGCGTGCAGGGTGACGTCGCCGAGCGGGTGCTCGACCGCTTCACCGAGGTCGGTCTGGTCGACGACGCCGCCTTCGCGCTCGCCTGGGTGGAGTCCCGCTCCCGCTCCAAGGGGCTGGGCCGTCGCGCCCTGGCCCACGAGCTGCGGGGCAAGGGGGTCGCGGCCGCGCACGTCGAGGCCGCGCTGGAGATGGTCGACGACGACTCGGAGGAGGACGCGGCCCGTGAGCTGGTCCGCCGTCGGATGCGCAGCCTGACCCGGCTCGAGCCCGCGGTGCGTCGTCGCCGGCTCGAGGCCATGCTCGCCCGCAAGGGCTACGGCGGTGCCCTGGTCTCCCAGGTCGTCCGTGAGGAGCTCGACCTCCACGACGAGCGCGGCGTGGAGGACTCGTGAGGGTTACCGGCCGGTAATACACTGCCGGGCATGCCGTCGATGCCGTCCCTGCTGACCCTCTGGAACAACGCCGCCAAGCTGCCCCAGGGCAAGCGCGTGTTCTCGATCGCCTTCGCCCGCAAGGCGCCGTACTTCGCCACCGTGTCGCCGCGGTTCGTGGAGCTGCGCCCCAACTACGCCGAGCTCGTGGTCCCGAAGAAGCGCTCGGTGCGCAACCACATCGGGACCCTGCACGCGATCGCGCTGTGCAACGGGCTCGAGGCCGCCATGGGCGCGCTCGCGGAGGCGACGATCCCGTCGGGCAAGCGCTGGATCCCGCAGGGCATGGAGGTCTCCTACACCGCCAAGGCCACCAGCGACGTGACCTGCATCGCCGAGACCCACCAGGAGCAGTGGACCGGGGACGATCCGCACCTGCCGGTGCGCGTGCGCGGGGTCCGCGAGGACGGCACCATCGTCGTCGAGGGCGAGATCCGGCTCTGGGTGACCCCCAAGAAGACGCCGGCCGGGGTCTAGGGTCGCCGGCATGGAGATTCAGGGAGCAAGCGCAGTCGTCACCGGGGGCGCCTCGGGCATCGGCGCGGCCGTGTGCCGGGGCCTCGCCGCGCGCGGGGCACGGGTGGTCGTCGCCGACCTGCAGGAGGAGGCCGGCCAAGCCCTCGCCGAGGAGATCGGCGGCCAGTTCGCCCGGGTCGACGTGACCGTGACCGAGCAGCTGGTACAGGCGGTCGAGCTGGCCCAGGAGCTCGGCGAGCTGCGCGTGCTGGTCAACTCGGCCGGCATCGGCTGGGCGCAGCGCACCGTCGGCCGGGACGGCACCGTCGACTCCGCCCACGACCTCGACGCCTACCGGCGGGTGCTCGCGATCAACCTGATCGGCACGTTCGACGCGATCCGGGTCGCCGCCACCGCGATGGGTCAGCTCGACCCGACGCCCTCGGGGGAGCGGGGCGCCATCGTCAGCCTTGCCTCCGTCGCCGCCTTCGACGGGCAGATCGGGCAGGCGGCGTACTCGTCGTCCAAGGGCGGCGTCGTGGGCATGACGCTGCCGGTCGCGCGCGACCTCGCCGCGATCGGTGTCCGGGTCAACGCCGTCGCCCCCGGTCTCATCGACACCCCGATCTACGGCGACGGCGAGCAGGCCGAGGCCTTCAAGGCCAAGCTGGGCGAGTCCGTGCTCTTCCCGCCCCGGCTGGGCACGCCCGAGGAGCTCGCGTCGATGGTCCTCGAGGCACTGACCAACTCCTACCTCAACGGTGAGGTCGTCCGCGTGGACGGCGGCATCCGGATGCCGCCGAAGTGAGCGCGCTGCGCAGGGTCCCCGTCCTCGGGCGCCTCTTCCCCGGTGGCCCTCCGTCGTGGGACCTGGCCGGCAAGGTCGTGCTGGTCACCGGGGGAGCCCGCGGCATCGGCGCGGCCGGCGCGACCGAGCTCGCCCGGCGAGGGGCCCTGCCGGTGCTCGCCGACGTCGACGAGGTGGCGCTCGCGCGGGCCGCGGCCCAGGTCGGCGGCGACCCGCTCACCACGGTCACCGACGTCACCGACCTCGCCTCGTGCGAGGCGGCCGTGGCGGCGACCCTGGAGCGGCACGGCCGGCTGGACGCGGTCTGGGCCAACGCCGGCATCGGCACCGGCGGCCCCGTCGAGCTGGTCGAGCCCGAGGCATGGACCCGCGTCGTCGAGGTCAACCTCGTGGGCGTCTTCCACACGGTCCGCGCGGCGCTGCCGGCCCTCATCGAGGCCACGGGCCACGTCGCGATCACCGCGTCGCTCGCCAGCTTCGCGCACGCGCCGATGCTGTCGGCGTACGCCGCCTCCAAGGCGGGCGTCGAGGCCTTCGCGGACTCGCTGCGCAGCGAGGTCGCCCACCAGGGCGTCACGGTCGGGGTGCTGCACCCGAGCTGGATCGACACCGACATGGTGCGTGACGGCGACGAGCACTCCGAGGCCTTCGCCCGGATGCGGGGCTCGTTGCGCGGCCCCTTCGCCACCACCCACTCCCTGGAGTCGGTGGTGCCGCTGATCGCCGACGGCTTCGCACGGCGCGAGACCCGCACCTTCCTGCCCGCCCTGGTCGGGGCGGCCTTCCAGCTGCGCAACGCCCTCAACTCGGCGCCGCTCTCGCGCGACCAGGAGCGGATCGCTCCCGAGCTGCGGCGGCTCTTCGCCGCGCAGGTCGAGCGCGAGGGCGTCCGACGGACCTCGTTCGGCCCGCGCGGCGTCGGTCTCGGCGGGACCGGTCCGGGTCAGGACTCCGGCGAGGACGGGTAGCGGTCCAGCGTGACCGCGGCCACGCGGCCCCGGTCGTCGACGAAGAGGTCGACCGCGAACCACGACGAGCAGCCGTCCAGGACGCCCGGCCCCGGCTCGACGGTCAGCCTCTGGTCGTCGGTGTAGCCCCGCGGGGGTGAGCCGGGCGGCCGGTCGCACCGGGGGTGCGCCCCGGCGGACACCGAGAACAGGCTGGACTGCTCCTCCGGGCTCTGCGCCACCGCGGCCGAGGCGTAGTCGCGCAGGACCTGCACCGGGCTCAGGACGCCCTGGGCGTCGAAGGTGCCGCGGGCCGGCACCTGCCACTGGTCGAGGTCGGTGACCGCCGAGCTCGGGACGCGGGTGCGGAGGTCCTCGCCGAGACCGACCTGCACCGTGGGGGCGAAGCCGGTGGCGCGGGCGGTCGCCTTCGTCGGGGCGAGCGCGAAGTTCACGAAGTCGCCGATCTGGCGCCCCTCCTCCGGGCTGGGCAGCGTGGCCTCGGACGCCGAGGCGGAGGGCGAGGAGGGCGAGGACGGCGAGGACGGCGAGGACGGCGAGGACGGCGAGTCCTGTGACTCCGAGGAGGGAGCGGCGTTCGACGCGCCGGTGGTGGCACCCGTCCCGGAGCCGTCGTCGCCGCTGCAGCCCACCGCCAGGCCGAGCACCAGGAGGGCGGCCGCGGCCGAGCTCGAAGCGGTCACGGCACGACGCACGGCAGAACCCTGTCTCCTGGAGGCAGGCGACGCCGGTGCCGCGCCCGTCCGGAGCGACCGTAGCCCCTGACCCCCGCCGAGCGTGTGACCACCGGGTCCGCGCCGTACGCTGGGCGCGCCATGACTGCCACGCCCGAGACCGCCGACGCCCGCACCTACGAGGTCCGCACCTACGGGTGCCAGATGAACGTGCACGACTCCGAACGGCTCTCCGGCCTGCTCGAAGATGCGGGCTACTCCACTCCTCGCGACGGGGAGCAGGCCGACGTCGTCGTCTTCAACACCTGCGCGGTGCGGGAGAACGCCGACAACCGGCTGTACGGGAACCTCGGGCACCTCGCGCCGGTGAAGGCGGCCCACCCGGGCATGCAGATCGCGGTGGGGGGCTGCCTGGCCCAGAAGGACCGCGACGTCATCACCACCAGGGCGCCGTGGGTCGACGTCGTCTTCGGCACCCACAACATCGGCAGCCTCCCTGCGCTGCTCGAGCGGGCACGCGTGGCCGAGGAGGCGCAGGTCGAGATCCTGGAGTCGCTCGACGTCTTCCCCTCGACCCTGCCGACCAAGCGCGAGTCGGCGTACGCCGCCTGGGTCTCGGTCTCGGTCGGCTGCAACAACACCTGCACCTTCTGCATCGTCCCCGCCCTGCGCGGCAAGGAGCGCGACCGCCGCCCGGGCGACGTGCTCGCGGAGATCGAGGCCCTCGTCGCCGAGGGCGTCAGCGAGGTCACCCTGCTCGGGCAGAACGTGAACTCCTACGGCGTCGAGTTCGGCGACCGGCTGGCGTTCGGCAAGCTGCTGCGCGCCTGTGGCGAGGTCGAGGGCCTCGAGCGGGTCCGCTTCACCAGCCCGCACCCGGCGTCCTTCACCGACGACGTCATCGCGGCGATGGCCGAGACGCCGAACGTCATGCCCCAGCTGCACATGCCGTTGCAGTCCGGCTCGGACCGGATGCTCAAGGCGATGCGGCGCTCCTACCGGTCCGAGAAGTTCCTCGGCATCCTCGACCGGGTGCGCGCCGCGATGCCCGAGGCCGCGATCAGCACCGACATCATCGTCGGCTTCCCCGGCGAGGCCGAGGAGGACCACCTGGCGACGATGGAGGTGGTGCGGCAGGCGCGGTTCGCGCAGGCTTTCACCTTCCAGTACTCGCCGCGCCCCGGCACCCCGGCCGCCACGCTGGAGGACCAGGTCCCGAAGGCGGTCGTGCAGGAGCGCTACCTGCGCCTCGTCGACCTCGTGAACGACATCGCCTGGGGGGAGAACCAGCGCCAGGTCGGGCGTCGGGTCGAGCTGATGGTCTCCGAGGGGGAGGGCCGCAAGGACGGCGAGACCCACCGCCTGAGCGGGCGCGCCCCCGACAACAGGCTGGTGCACTTCCGCCCGGTCGATGCCGAGGGTCGCCCGGTGGACGTGCGTCCCGGCGACCGGGTGGCCACCGAGGTCACCTACGCGGCTCCCCACCACCTGACCGCGGACGGGCCGGTGCTCGACGTACGACGCACCCGCTCCGGTGACGCCTGGGAGGCACGGAGGGGCACGCCCACGACGACGGGTGTCACCCTCGGGCTGCCCGGGGTCGGCGTCCCGCCACCGCTGGCCCCGGTGACCAGCCCCTGCGGGTGACCTAGTCGGGCGACTCGGGCTGCGCCTTCGGATCACCGGAGTCGGGCGTCCTGGGGTCGTCGTCGTCGTCCGTCGACTCGCGCTCGGTCACCTCGTCGGGCACCGAGTCCGCCTCGGTCTGGGCCGACAGCGGCTGGTCGGCCGGCAGGGGATCCGCCTCCCGCGGCGTCGAGAGGTCCTGGGCCGTCGGACCGGCGTCGATGCCCCCCGCCGCCCGCGGTGGAGCCTCGTCGGTCGTCGGCTCGGGCTTCTCTCCCAGATCGCTCATGCGCCCCTTGTTACCGCACGCACCCGTGCGTTGACCACACCGGGGCCGCTCATCCGGTCGAAGCCGTGCTCCAGCAGGGGGGGCACCGGCCCTGCCAGGAGCAGCCGCAGCACCACGGCCTCGTGCGGCACGACCGGCTCCGGCAGGGTGTCCAGGCGGCACCAGCGCAGCCCCGCGCACTTCTCCGGCTCGACGACCCGCGGCTCGCCCCGCCAGGAGCGGCAGGTGAAGAGGTAGTCGACCCGCTCGTCGATCGGGTCGCCCCGCCCGGTGCGGGCCATCGCCGCCAGGGGGGTGAGGTCCAGGCCGTCGAGACCGAGCTCCTCGGCGGCCTCCCGCACCGCGGCGGCGTACGGCGTCTCGCCGGGGTCGAGGTGACCGGCAGCCGCGGCGGCCCAGTGACCGTCCCGGTAGCCGGTGCCGCGCCGGAGCTGGAGCAGCACCTCGGTGCCCGGACCGACGGGGTGCTCGCCCCGCAGCAGGTAGACGTAGGCGGCGGGCACCACGCGCAGGTCGGTCGGCACGTCCGCGACCCTAGTGGGATCCTCGACGCATGCAGCCGCCGGTGGTCGTCGTGGTCGGCCCCACCGCGGCCGGCAAGTCGGACCTGGCGCTGGACCTCGCCGAGCGGCTGGACGGCGAGGTGGTCAACACCGACGCGATGCAGCTCTACCGCGGCATGGACGTCGGCACGGCCAAGCTGCCCCTCGCCGAGCGGCGCGGGGTGCCGCACCACCTGCTCGACGTGCTCGAGGTCGCCGAGGCCGCCTCGGTGGCGGAGTTCCAGCGGTCGGCCCGGGCGGCGGTCTCGGCGGTGCGGGGCCGGGGTCGCGTCCCCGTGCTGGTCGGGGGCTCCGCGCTCTACACCCGCGCCGTGGTCGACCGCTTCGAGTTCCCCGGCACCGACCCCGACCTGCGGGCGTCGCTGGAGACCGAGGCCGAGCGGGTCGGTGCCGCCGTGATGCTCGAGCGGCTGCGCGAGGTCGACGCGACGGCGGCGGGCACGATCGAGCCCGGCAACACCCGCCGGATCGTGCGGGCCCTCGAGGTCGTGCAGCTCACCGGGCGGCCCTTCGGCGCGTCCCTCCCTCAGCAGGAGTACGCGCTGGACGGAGTCGTGCAGCTGGGCGTGCGCATCGACCGGGCGGTCGTCGACGCCCGGGTGGAGACCCGCGTCGGCCGGATGTGGGCCGACGGCCTGCTCGACGAGGTGCGGGGGCTGCTGCCCCGAGGCTTGCGCGAGGGACGCACGGCCGGGCGGGCGATCGGCTACGCCCAGGCGATCGCACAGCTCGACGGCGAGGTCGACGAGGCCGAGGCCCAGCGCAGGACGACGGTGGCGACGCGACGCTTCGTCCGCCGGCAGGAGGCGTGGTACCGGCGCGACGCCCGCATCTGCTGGCTCCCGCACGGCGCCCCCGACCTCGCCGAGCGGGGAGTGTCGGTGGTGGCTCGTAGTCTGGAGCCATGAGGCCCGTCACCGATCTCGAGCGCCGCGTCGCCCCCTTCGAGGTCATCTCCGACTACGTCCCGTCCGGCGACCAGCCCACGGCGATCGCCGACATCGAGCAACGGCTCAAGGGGGGCGAGCAGGACGTCGTCCTCCTCGGTGCGACCGGCACCGGCAAGACCGCCACCGTCGCCTGGACCGCCGAGCGCCTGCAGCGCCCGATGCTGGTGATGCAGCCCAACAAGACGCTCGCGGCCCAGTTCGCGAACGAGCTGCGCCAGCTGTTCCCGAACAACGCGATCGAGTACTTCGTCTCCTACTACGACTACTACCAGCCGGAGGCGTACGTCCCCCAGACCGATACCTACATCGAGAAGGACTCCTCGATCAACGAGGAGGTCGAGCGGTTGCGGCACTCCGCGACCAACAGCCTGCTCACCCGACGCGACGTGATCGTGGTCAGCACCGTCTCCTGCATCTACGGCCTCGGCACCCCGCAGGAGTACGTCGACCGGATGCTGCGGCTCAAGGTCGGGCAGGAGCGCGACCGCGACTCGATCCTGCGCCAGCTCGTGCAGATCCAGTACACCCGCAACGACCTCTCCTTCACCCGCGGCACCTTCCGTGTGCGCGGCGACACCCTGGAGATCTTCCCGGTCTACGAGGAGCTCGCCGTGCGGGTGGAGTTCTTCGGCGACGAGGTGGAGCGGTTGATGACGCTGCACCCGGTGACCGGCGAGGTGCTCAGTGAGGACGACGAGCTCTACGTCTTCCCCGCGACCCACTACGTCGCCGGCCCGGAGCGCATGGAACGGGCGATCGGCCGGATCGAGCACGAGCTCGAGGCGCGGCTCACCGAGCTCGAGAACCAGGGCAAGCTGCTCGAGGCGCAGCGCCTGCGCATGCGCACGACGTACGACGTGGAGATGATGCGTCAGGTCGGCTCCTGCGCCGGGATCGAGAACTACTCCTCGCACATCGACGGGCGGGGCCCGGGCACGGCGCCGAACTGCCTGCTCGACTACTTCCCCGAGGACTTCGTGCTCGTCGTCGACGAGTCGCACGTCGCAGTGCCGCAGATCGGCGGCATGTACGAGGGCGACATGTCGCGCAAGCGCAACCTGGTCGACCACGGCTTCCGGCTGCCCAGCGCGATGGACAACCGCCCGCTGAAGTGGGAGGAGTTCGTCGAGCGGATCGGCCAGACGATCTACCTCTCCGCGACCCCCGGCAACTACGAGCTCGCCAAGATCGGTGGCGAGGACCACGTCGTGGAGCAGATCATCCGGCCGACCGGCCTGATCGACCCCGAGGTGCTGGTGCGTCCCACCAAGGGCCAGATCGACGACCTGATCCACGAGATCCGGCTGCGCACCGAGCGCAACGAGCGGGTGCTGGTCACCACGCTGACCAAGAAGATGTCCGAGGACCTGACCGACTACCTGCTCGAGCACGGCGTGCGCACCCGCTACCTGCACTCCGAGGTCGACACCCTGCGCCGCATCGAGCTGCTCCGCGAGCTGCGGATGGGGGAGTACGACGTGCTCGTCGGCATCAACCTGCTCCGTGAGGGCCTCGACCTCCCCGAGGTGTCGCTGGTGGCGATCCTCGACGCCGACAAGGAGGGCTTCCTCCGCTCGGACAAGTCGCTGATCCAGACGATCGGCCGGGCCGCCCGCAACGTGTCCGGCCAGGTCGTGATGTACGCCGACAAGATCACCCCGTCGATGGCGAACGCCATCGACGAGACCAACCGGCGCCGCGAGAAGCAGATCGCCTACAACACCGAGCGCGGGGTCGACCCGCAGCCGCTGCGGAAGAAGATCGCGGACATCACCGAGATGCTCGCCCGTGAGGACGAGAACACCGAGGAGCTGCTGAAGACCTGGCAGGGCACCGGGGCGCGCGGCGACAAGAGCAAGAAGGCGCCCGTGCCGGGGCTGTCGAAGATGAAGGGCACACCCTCGCGGGAGGCGATGCCGAGCACCGAGCTGGCCGAGCTCGTGCAGCAGCTGACCGAGCAGATGCACTCGGCGGCGGGGGAGCTGCAGTTCGAGGTGGCCGGGCGGCTGCGCGACGAGATCTCGGACCTGAAGAAGGAGCTGCGCCAGATGATGGAGGCCGGCGTCCACTGACCGGCGCCCGGCCCGGAGGCACAGGAGGCCGGCCACGGCTTCCCCGTCGTGGCCGGCCTCCTGCCGCGGTCGCCGCGGTCAGGCGATGATGCGGCTCGGTGCCTTGTGGTGGCCTCCGGCGATGATCCGGTCCGGGCTCTTGCCGCCCTTGCCGGCGGTGACGGTGCCGCCCATGGCCGAACCCAGGGCGATGGCGGTGACGACGGTGGTGGCCACGGTGATGGCCACGCGCTTCTGCAGCATGGTGTGCTCCCTCTTGGTGGTTCCCCCGGCGAACGTGCCGGCATCCTGCCCCGCGCCCTCGTGGTTGAGACCTGCACCGGGCGTGTCCGCCCGAGTCTTTACCCGCCGGGTACGTCTAGCGCCGCTGCAGCCACCGGCCCAGGAGCGGGGTCACCGCGAGCATCACGACGAGCCGGATCACCTGCACCGACAGCACGTAGGTCACGTCGGAGCCGCTGCCCGCGGCGAGCGGGAGCACGGCGAACAGGCCGCCGGGGGTCGTGGCGAGGTAGGCCGTGACCCGGTCGACGCCCGTGGCAGCGGAGAGCACCAGCCCGAGCGCGGCCGAGGACCCGATGACGACCACGATCGCGGCGACCGACCAGGGAAGCACCCGCACCACACCGCGCAGGCTGGCCCGGTCGAACCGCAGGCCGACCGCGACGCCGATGAGCAGGTATCCCAGCTGCGTCGCGACCACGGGCACGCCGGTGTCACCCAGCAGTCCGGTGGTCGACAACACGGCGGCCACCCCCAGCGGCAGCAGCAGCGCGCCCGCGGGCATCCGCACCACGCGGTGCAGGCCGAGCCCCCCGCCGACGGCCAGCGCGGTGAAGAGCAGGCCGCTGCCCAGGGGTGCCCCGACCCCGACGGGGGTGCGTCCCGCGTCGGTGCCGGGGAAGGCGAGCGCCGCCACGAGCGGCAGCGAGACCACGACCAGGAGCACGCGCAGGTACTGCGACACCGCGACGATCCGCTCGTCGGCACCGACCTCGGGCGCGATGGCGACCACGCCCGACGCGCCGCCGGCGACCATCGCGCAGGCGCCCGTGGACACGCTGACCTCGGGGTGCACGGCGAGGGCTCGTCCTGCGACGACGCTGATCACCAGCGTCCCGAGCGTGACCACCAGCACCGAGGCGGCGTCGCTGGCCAGCCGGCTGAGCGTGCTCAGCTGCACCAGCTCGCCGATCACCGCACCGACCAGCGCCTGGCCGAGCCGGAAGAGGGGCAGGGGGAGTGACAGGGCCCCCGCCGCCCGGGGGAGCAGCAGGGCGGCGGCCACCGTGCCGAGCAGGGAGCCGAACAGCACCGGCGAAGGCAGGCCGGCCCACGCGCAGGCCGTGGACGCACCAAGGGCAGCGACGAGGACGACCGCCCACCGCCAGGAGGTCGACGTACCCGGTCTCACCCCCGGAGCCTGGCAGACCCCGGGTGTGGTGCAGCGGGCGGGCGGGAAGGCCTGAGTCATGACATCCTTCGACCTGTCCCGTCCCGAGTCCGGCAACGTGATCGACCTGATCCTCGACGACCACCGTCGCTTCGAGGACCTGCTCCGCGCCATGCGCGACGTCCCCGGAGATCGGCGGGCCGCCCTCGACGCCTTCGCGACGCTCCACGTCGCCCATGCCCGCGCCGAGGAGTCCGAGGTCTACCCCGTCGTGAAGACCAAGGACGGGGTGGACGCCGACGAGGCCGAGCACGGCGAGGAGGAGCACGCCGAGGGCAACGAGGCGCTGCTGGCCGTCCTGGAGGTCGACGACCTCGAGGGCGAGGACTTCGCCGACCGGCTGGAGGACCTCGGCGAGATGGTCAACCACCACCTCGGCGAGGAGGAGCTCAACATCCTCACCCCGGCCCGCGAGGCGATGCAGGAGTCGGTCCTGAACGACCTCGGCGCCGCGTTCTGCGCCCGGCGCAACGAACAGATCGACGCGGGCTGCGGGGACGTGTCCACCGTGCGCGACATCGTCGAGAAGGCGCGCCGGAGCGGCCTGCTCGACGACTGAGGTGGCTAGGCTGCGGCGATGGGCCCACAGCGCGTAGACGTCGACCTGCTCGTCGTGGGCGCGGGGCCGACCGGCCTCTACGCGACCTACTACGCCGGCTTCCGCGGGCTGAGCGTCGCTGTCGTCGACTCGCTGCCCGAGCTGGGCGGCCAGGTGACCGCCCTCTATCCCGAGAAGCGGATCTTCGACGTCGCCGGATTCCCCGAGGTCAAGGGCAAGGAGCTGGTCGCCGGGTTGGCCGCGCAGGCGGCGTCGGCGTCACCGACGTACCTGCTCGGCCGGACGGCGACCGCGCTGGCGCAGCACGACGACCACGTCGAGGTCTCGCTGGACGACGGCACCCTCGTGCACGCCGCGACCATGCTGGTGACGGCCGGCATCGGCACCTTCGCCCCGCGGCCCCTCCCGGCCGCGGACGCCTGGGAGGGTGAGGGCGTCGCCTTCTTCGTGCCCCACTTCACGCCGTACGTCGACCGCGACGTGGTCATCGTGGGCGGGGGCGACAGCGCCTTCGACTGGGCGCTGCACCTCCACCCGGTCGCCCGCTCGGTCACCCTCGTGCACCGGCGGCCCCGCTTTCGGGCGCACCAGGGCACGATCGACGCGGTGAACGCGACCGACGTGCGCATCGTGGCGCCGGGCCAGGTGACCGCGCTCCGGGGAGACCGCACGATCGAGGCCGTCGAGATCACCCCGGGCGACGGGGAGGCCTACGACGTGCCCGCCCAGCAGGTGGTCGCCGCGCTCGGCTTCGTGGCCGACCTCGGCGCGATGAGCGAGTGGGGGATCGCGCTGGAGAAGCGGCACGTCCTCGTCGACACCAGCATGGCCACCAACCTCCCGCGGGTCTTCGCCGCCGGCGACATCACCGAGTACCCCGGCAAGGTGCGGCTGATCTCGGTCGGCTTCGGCGAGGCCGCCACCGCGGTCAACAACGCCGCGGTGCTCGTGCACCCCGAGTCCTCGCTCTTCCCCGGCCACTCCAGCGACGGCACCTGATGGCCGGGCGCGACGCGGTGCGGATGACCGAGGAGGAGACCTGGGCCTTCCTCGCCGAGCAGCGCAAGCTGCAGGTGGCCACCCTCGGCCGTGACGGGGCGCCGCACCTGACCACCCTGTTCCACGTCGTGCTCGACGGCACGGTGGTGTTCTGGACCTACGGCCGCAGTCAGAAGGTCCGCAACCTCGAGCGTGACGCGCGGCTCAGCTGCCTGGTCGAGGCGGGGGAGGCGTACGCCGAGCTGCGCGGCGTGAGCATCAGCGGCACGGGTGAGCTGGTGCGCGACCCCGCCGAGGTGCTCGCCGTCGGTCGCGCGGTGGGGGCCCGGATGGCCGGGGTCCCCGACCTGGCCGACCTCGGGGAGCACGCCGCGCAGGTCGAGGGCATGGTCGCCGCCCAGGCCGCGAAGCGCGTCGCCGTGCGGGTGCGGCCCGACTCCGTGGCGACCTGGGACCACCGCAAGACCGGCGGTCTAGCCTGACCCTGCCGCGTGATAGAACACGAGGCAGTCCGCCCGGGTGGTCAGCCGGGCCGTCGAGAGGTGTCGGGTGCGCGTCGCGCTGTTGTCCTACCGGAGCAAGCCGCACTGTGGAGGCCAGGGTGTCTACATCCGCCACCTCAGCCGTGAGCTCGTCGCTCTCGGGCACGAGGTCGAGGTGCTGTCCGCCCAGCCCTACCCCGTGCTGGACCCGGGGGTGCGCCTCACCGAGGTGCCCAGCCTCGACCTGTACCGCGACGAGGACCCGTTCCGGGTGCCGCACTGGCGGGAGCTCCGGTCGCGCCGCGACCCGGTCGACCTGCTCGAGCTCGCCACGATGTGCGTGGGCCGGTTCCCCGAGCCGCGCACCTTCGGGCTGCGTGCCGCCCGCCTGCTGCGGGCCCGAGGCGAGACCGCCCGCCCCGACGTGGTGCACGACAACCAGACGCTCGCCCCGGCCGTCGCCCGGTTGCGCGAGCTCGGGATCCCCCTGGTCACCACCGTGCACCACCCGATCAGCCACGACCGTCGCGTCGACCTGGCCGCGGCCCCGGGCTGGCGCCGCCGTCGCTCGCTGCGTCGGTGGTACTCGTTCGTGCAGATGCAGGCGGCGGTCGCCCGGAGGGTCGGGCGCATCCTGACCGTCTCGGACTCCTCGCGGCGCGACATCGCCCGCGACTTCGGCGTGCCGGTCGAGCGGATCGACGTCGTGCCGCTCGGGGTCGACGACGTCTTCTCGCCGCCGACCGAGCCTCGGGTGCCCGGCAGGGTGGTCGCGATGGCCAGCGCCGACACTCCGATGAAGGGCATCGACGTGCTGCTGGAGGCCGTGGCGAAACTGCGCACCGAACGCGAGGTCTCCCTGGTGCTGGTCTCCCGTCCCGCGCCCGGCGGCCGCACCGAGCGGCTCGTCGACCAGCTCGGCCTCGCCGACGTGGTCGAGGTCGTGCACGGGCTGACCGACAGTGAGCTCGCGGCGGTGGTCGGTTCGGCCGAGGTCGCCTGCGTGCCGTCGCTCTACGAGGGCTTCTCGCTGCCGACCGCCGAGGCGATGGCCTGCGGCACCCCGCTCGTGGTCACCCGGGCTGGGGCGATCCCGGAGGTCGTCGGACCGGATGGCGGGTGCGCCGACCTGGTCGCGCCGGGTGACGTCCAACAGCTCACCGACGCCCTCGGCCGGCTGCTGGACGACCCCGACCGCCGGGCCGCGATGGGCGCGGCGGGCCGCGCCCGCGCGCGCGAGCGGTTCAGCTGGCGGGCCGTCGCCGAGGCCACCGCCCACGTGTACACCGAGGAGCTGGACCGGCAGACCGGCCAGCCACCCGACCCCACCCCTGCGACAGGAGATCGCTGAATGCTCACCGTGGACTTCGACACCCTCGGGCTGCGTCCCGGCGAGCGCGTGCTCGACATGGGCTGCGGCGCCGGCCGGCACGCCTTCGAGATGTACCGGCGGGGGGCCGACGTGATCGCACTCGACCAGGACGTCGAGGAGCTCGCGGGAGTCAAGGACCTCTTCGTGGCGATGGAGCAAGCCGGGGAGGTGCCGGCCGGGGGCGAGGCCGACGTCAAGGAGGGCGACGCGCTGCAGCTGCCCTTCGGCGACGGCGAGTTCGACCGTGTGGTGTGCGCCGAGGTGCTCGAGCACATCCCCTCCGACACCACGGCCATCGACGAGCTGGCCCGGGTGCTGCGCCCCGGCGGCACGCTCGCCGTCACCGTTCCGCGCTGGGGGCCCGAGATGGTCTGTTGGGCCTTGTCGGACGCCTACCACGAGGTCGACGGCGGGCACGTACGGATCTATCGCGGCCACGAGCTGGTCGCCAAGCTCGTGCGGGCCGGCCTCGTGCACGACGCGACGACCCACACCCACGCGCTGCACGCGCCGTACTGGTGGCTCAAGTGTGCCGTGGGCGTCGACGAGGACCGCCACCCGCTCGTGCGCGCCTACCACCGGCTGCTCGTGTGGGACATCGTCGGCGCGCCCGGGATCAGCCGGGTGACCGGGCTGGCCGAGCGCGCGCTGAGCCCGGTCATCGGCAAGAGCATGGTGCTCTACCTGCACAAGCCCCTCCCCGGTGCCGATGTCGCTGCCTGAGGTCCCCGCGCTGCCCCCGATCCTCACCGCCGACCAGGTACGCCGCACCGGCGCCTCGATCGCGGCGGTCCAGGAGGCCGACGGTGCGCTCCCGTGGGCGCCCGGCGGTCACACCGACGCGTGGAACCACGTCGAGGCGGCGATGGCCCTGCTCGTCACCGGCCACGTCGAGGCCGCCGAGCACGCCTACGACTGGTGCCTGCGCACGCAGCGGGCGGACGGCTCCTGGCCGCTGCGCACGGTGGCCGGCGTCGTGGAGGACGCGTCGGGGGAGACCAACATGTCGGCCTACCTCGCGGTCGGCGCCTGGCACCACTGGCTGGTGCGTCGCGACCGCGCCGTGGTGGAGCGGTTGTGGCCGGCGGTGCGGTCTGGCCTGGACTTCGTGGTCGGGCTGCAGCTGCCCTTCGGCGGCATCGCCTGGTCGCAGGAGCGGTCCGAGAGCGGGCCGGCCGCGGTCAACGGGCAGGCCCTGCTGGCGGCGAGCGCAAGCATCCACCAGTCGCTGGCCGCGGGCCTCGCGCTCGCGGTGCTGCTCGACGACCCGCAGCCCGAGTGGGAGCTGGCGCTGGGCCGGCTCGGCCACGCCGTGCGCGAGCACCCCGACCGGTTCTCGGACAAGTCGACCTTCTCGATGGACTGGTACTACCCGGTGCTCGGCGGCGCCGTCCGGGGCGAGCGCGGCCGCCGGATGCTGCGCGACCACCGCTGGGACGTGTTCGTGCGTCCCGACCTCGGGGTCCGCTGCGTCGGCACCAACCCGTGGGTGACCGGGGCGGAGACCTGCGAGCTCGTGATGGCGCTGGACGCGGTGGGGGAGCACGCGCAGGCCCGGTCGCTGCTCGCGGCGATGCAGCACCTGCGCGACGACGACGGCGGCTACTGGACCGGGGTCGTCTACCCCGAGATGGTGCGCTGGCCGCAGGAGCACACGACCTTCACCGCGGCCGCCGTCGTGCTGGCCGCCGACCAGCTCTCGGGCACCACGCCGGGGTCCGACGTGATGGTGGGCCGGTCGATGGTGGTGACGGTGCCCGAGATCGGGCTGGGCTGCGGCTGCTCCGACGACGCGCGCGTCGCCGACCGGACCTCAGCGGACCGGGTCGCCGGCGTCGCCTCCCGTGCGGGCGAGCACGCGCAGGGACCCCAGGGCCGTTGACTCGGTGAAGTCGCCCGACGCGAGCGCGCGCCGGTAGACGCGCCAGGGCGGCTGCCCGCCGTCCGCGGGGTCGGCGAAGACGTCGTGGATCGCGAGCACGCCGTCGTGCCGTAGCCAACGGGCGAAGCCGTCGTAGTCGTTGCCCGCGTGCTCGTCGGTGTGCCCGCCGTCGACGAAGAGCAGCGCCAGCGGGGTGCGCCAGTGGTGCGCGACCACGGTGTTGCGGCCGACCACCGGCACGACGACGTCCTCCAGCCCGGCGTCGGTGAGCGTCGCCCGCAGGAAGGGCAGGGTGTCGATGCGCCCGACGCGCGGGTCGACCAGGTCGGGCTGGTGGTACTCCCAGCCGGGCTGGTTCTCCTCCGAGCCCCGGTGGTGGTCGAGGGTGAAGACGACCGCCTGCGGCCCCCCGACGGCCACCGCCGCCGCGCCCAGGTAGACCGCGGACTTGCCGCACCAGCTGCCCACCTCGAGCGCGGGGCCGTGCCCGAGGGCCTCCCGGGCGACGTCGTGCAGCAGCCGGCCCTCGTCCTCCGGCAGGAAGCCGCGCACGGAGGGGGCCAGCGCCAGCAGGCCCTCGGGCGTCACCGCGGGGTGGCCCGGTGGGTGGTGTGGTGGGTGGCGTGGTGGGTGGCGTGGTGCCAGCGGAGGTACCGGTCGATCGCCCGCACCACGTGGGCGCTGCGGATCGACGGGACGACGTCGAAGCCGTGCTGGGCGCCGGGCAGCTCGGCGTACGCCACGGTGGCCCGAGAGCGCTCGCGCAGCCGGGCGACGAACTCGTGCGCCTGCCGCACCGGCACCAGGGAGTCCCGGGCGCCGTGCAGCACGAAGAAGTCCGGGGCCTCGTCGCCGACCCGGAGCAGCGGCGAGGCCTCCTCGAAGGCGTCCAGCCCGTCGTGCGCGTTCGACTGGAAGACCTTGGGCCCGAGGAAGTCGTCGCGCAGACGGGCGGCGTTGCGCGCGCCGGACGCCCCGGCCAGGTCGTAGACGCCGTAGTGCGGCACCGCGACCGAGACGCTCGTGTCGTCGTCCTCGAAGCCGGGCTGCCACGCCTTCTCGTGCGGGGTGAGCGCCGCCAGCGAGGCCAGGTGGCCGCCGGCCGAGCCGCCGGTGATGGCGACGTACGACGGGTCGCCGCCGTACCGGGCGATCTCCCGGCGGATCCAGGACAGCGCCCGCTTGACGTCGATGATCTGCGCCGGGAAGGGGTCGCGCGGGGCGAGCCGGTAGTTGATGGCGACGCAGATCCAGCCCTTCGAGGCCATGTGCAGCATGAGCGGGACCCCTTGGTGGTCCTTGTCGCCCAGCGACCAGGCACCCCCGTGCACCTGCAGCAGCACCGGGGCGTCGTGCACCTCGCCCTCGGGGAGGTAGAGGTCCAGCAGCCCGCGCTTGCCGGCCGTCGAGTAGCGCAGGTCGCGCAGCACCCGCACCCCGTCCGAGCGGAGCCGGAACGGGAACACCAGCTGGCGCCAGGGCCGGTCGAGGTCGGTGCCCTCGGGCGGCTCGGGGACGTCGTCGCCCCAGTCCGGGCCCAGCCCGTCGATCAGGGCGTCGTCGACCACCTGCCGCGCCTGTTGACCCTCCTGCACCAGCCGCACGAGGCCGCCCGCGGAGGCGCCACCGAACGCGACCACCCACGGGTCGACGGCCCGGCCCCGGCGCCGCGCCCACGCGACGTGTGCCACGGACTCCACCGCCGTGGCCACGAGCAGGTGCGGGGCCAGCTCCGAGGTCAGCCAGCCCGGACCGGAGGCGGCCACCCCCGTGCGGAACCCGCGGGGCGGCGCCAGGGCGTTGGCCACGAGCGCCGCCCGGGAACCCAGGCTCAGACGGGACAGCAGGACCGGCAGCGGGGTGCGAGACACGCGCCCCACTGTAGGGCGGTGCCCCGGACCGGGCGGGTCAGCGCAGACCGACGCGGTAGGAGCAGACCGGCCAGGCCCGCCACCCCTGCGCGCGGCGGACGCGCTGGCCGATCCGGATCTGCTGGAGCCGGGTGGCGCGATGGGCGTACGGCGCGAACCGCCTGCCCCCGAAGCCGCGCCACGTCGACGAGCTGAACTGCAGCCCGCCGTAGTAGCCGTTCCCGGTGTGGATGTGCCAGCGCTGGCCGGACTCGCACCGGGCGAGCCGGTCCCAGTCGCGCAGGGTGGCCGCGTCGGCGGTGCCGGCGGTGGCCGGGCTGAGGGTCGCGGTCAGGGCAAGGGTCGCCGCAGCGGCGTACATGCGTGTGCGCACAGGAGTCCTCCCGACGCCTGCGAGGTGAGCTGTCGGGTTCGGGCTGTGAGATAGCCCGGCCGCGCCCGCCGTCGTGCTGGCGGACCCGTCTTCACCCCGAGGACCTGCTCGACCGTGCGAGCTGGTCCGTGGAACGTGGGTCCCCCGCTCCCGCCCGATACGTGTGATCACAGGGTGCGGACCGGGAGTGGGCGGGACTCGGCGAGGCCCCCCGGCCGCGTGCCCGCGGCGCGGGCAGGAAGAGGTTACGAAAAGGTCTCGACTTTCGCCACCCGGACCCGCGGACTGTGACCTGTGGGGCCCATGGGGCGTGTGGGGCGCACGGGCGCACGGCGCCGGGAAGTATTCCGCAGCGCCCCGTGTTGGGGTGGACATGGATTCCTCGGAGCCCGACCTGGACCGGTTCCAGGTGCGATGGCGCCTCGGCGAGGCGCTGAACGCGCCGAGCAGCGCCGACGCCGAGCGGGAGGCCTACTTCTTCCGCGACGTGCTCGGCCACTTCGCCAGCGGGGTAGCGGTCGTGACGGCCCTGCACGAGGGGCAACCGGTCGGGATGACCTGCCAGTCCTTCACGTCGGTGTCGCTCAGCCCGCCGCTGGTGCTCTTCTGCCCCTCCCGCACCTCCCGGGCCTGGCCGCTGATCCGCGAGTCGGGCCACTTCTGCGCCAACATCCTCGCCGCCGACCAGAGCGGGCTCTCCGACGCGATGGCCACCAAGGGCGCGCACAAGTTCGACGGCGTCGCCTGGTCGCCGGCCAAGAGCGGTGCGCCGCTGCTGGACGGCACCCTCGGCTGGGTGGACTGCGCGATCCAGGCGGTGCACGAGGCGGGCGACCACGACGTCGTCGTCGGGCGCGTGATCGACCTCGGCCTCACGCCCCCCGCACCCGGCGAGGAGTCGACGGGCGACCCGCTGCTCTTCTTCCGCGGGGGCTACCGGGCGTAGGCACGCTGCGCGACGGTGGCCACGTCGTGCACGTCCCCGACCTGGACGACGGGCGCACCTGCGCGACCCTCGAGGAGGGGATGGCCTACGTCGACGTGGTGGCCTTCGAGCAGGTCGCGCAGCGCGGGGTCGACGCCGTGGACGACCTGCCCCGCGGACCTGGTGCTCGTGGGCATGTCGCTGGGGGCGGCGCCGGCGACCCGGACGCGACCGCGCTCGTGCTCGCGCGGGTGCAGGAGCTGCTCACCGGCCTCCGGGGGTCCGGCTAGCCCTGGTCGGCCTCGAGCGCGGCGATGGACTCGTGCATGGTGAGCGTCCGCTGCGCCGACTCGACGTGCAGGTTCTCCACCATCCGGCCGCGGTAGGTCACCACGCCGGAGCCGCGGCCGTCCTCCCAGGCCTGCAGCACGCCCCGGGCGTTCTCCACGGCCCGCTCGGACGGCGCGAAGGCCTCGTTGGCGCCCGCGACCTGGCCGGGGTGGATCAGCGTCTTGCCGTCGAAGCCCATCTCGCGGCCCTGGCGGCACTCGGCCAGGAAGCCGTCGGTGTCCGACACGTCGTTGTAGACGCCGTCGAGGATCGCCTTGCCGGTGGCGCGTGCGGCCAGCAGGGCGAGGCCGAGGCCGGTCAGCAGCGGCGCCCGACCGGGCACGTGCTCGGCGTACAGCTCCTTGGCCAGGTCGTTGGTGCCGAGGACGAGCACGGTCAGCCGGTCCGAGGCCGAGGCGATCTCCTCCGCGTGCAGCATCGCGTACGGCGTCTCCACCATCGCCCAGAGCCTGGTGTGCTCGGGGGCCTCGTGCTCGACCATCAGCTCGACGAGCTCGATCACCGCCTCGGCGCTGGCGACCTTGGGCACGACGATGGCGTCGGGGCCGGCCGAGCAGGCGGCGGCCATGTCCTCGAGGTGCCACGCGGTGTCGGCGCCGTTGATCCGGATGGTCACCTCGCGACGGCCGTACTCGCCCGAGCGCACGGCGGCGCAGGCCGAGTCGCGGGCGCCGGGCTTGGCGTCAGGGGCCACCGCGTCCTCGAGGTCGAGGATCAGGGCGTCGACGGGCAGGGTCTTGGCCTTCTCCAGCGCACGCTCGTGGGAGCTCGGCATGTAGAGCACCGAGCGGCGGGGGCGGAAGGTGGTGTCGTCGGCCATGTCAGTTGCCCCCCTCGGCGCCGGCGTACGCCGCGGCCAGGTGCTCGTCGACGGCGGCGAGCTCCTCGGCGAGGTGCACCATCACCAGGCACTGCTTGAGGGAGGCGTCGTCCTCCATCTTGCCGTCGAGCATCACCGCGCCGGTGCCGTCGCCCATGGCGTCGACCACCCTGCGGGCGTGCGCGACGTCGGCGACGGAGGGGGAGAAGACCCGCCGGGCGATGTCGATCTGCGCGGGGTGCAGCGTCCACGTGCCGACACAGCCGAGCAGGAAGGCGTTGCGGAACTGGTCCTCGCACGCCACCACGTCGGCGATGTCGCCGAAGGGCCCGTAGTAGGGATAGATGCCGTGCATCGCGCAGGCGTCGACCATCCGAGAGATCGTGTAGTGCCAGAGGTCCTGCTGGTACGTCGTGCGCTCGCCGTGCACGTCCACGGTGCCGTCGTCGCCCGGGGCCGGGTCCTGGCGGACGAGGTAGCCGGGGTGGCCGCCGCCGACGCGGGTGGTCTTCATCCGGCGGTCCGCCGCGAGGTCGGCCGGCCCCAGGGAGAGTCCCTGCATCCGGGGGCTGGCCCCGCAGATCTCCTCCACGTTCGCGACGCCCCGGGCGGTCTCCAGGATCGCGTGCACCAGGATCGGCCGCTGCAGGCCGGCCTTGGCCTCGAGCTGGGCGAGGATCCGGTCGACGTAGTGGATGTCCTCGGCGCCCTGCACCTTCGGCACCATGACGACGTCGAGCTTGTCCCCGATCGCGGTGACCAGCCGGGTGACGTCGTCGAGGAACCACGGGGAGTCCAGCGAGTTCACCCGCGTCCAGAGCTGGGTGGGTCCGAAGTCGGTGCCCTGCGCGAGGGAGACCAGGCCCTCACGGGCGGCCTCCTTGTTGTCGGCCTTGACGGCGTCCTCGAGGTTGCCGAGCAGCACGTCGACCGAGCCCACCATCCTGGGCACCTTCGCAGCCATCTTCTCGTTGCTCGGGTCGAAGAAGTGGATCGCCCGGCTCGGTCGCGCGGGGATCTCGCGCAGGGGCTCGGGGGCCCCCACGGCGAGCGGTCGGAAGAAGTCCTTGGCGCTGCGCACGGTGTCTCCTGGGTCGCTGGGCTGGGCGTCCGCGTGACGCTAGCAGCGCCCGTCGGCGGGCAGGGTCGGTCCCACGCGTGGTGACCGTCACGGCGGGACGGCGCCGGGAGCCACGGCGGGTCGTCGGGGATCGCCCGCACATCTGGACCGGGCTGTGCCTATCCTGACGCCGATGATGGGCGACAGCTGGTCCCTGCTCCGCTCCGCGTACGCGGACGCGGCCGCCCAGCGACGCGCTGGTGACCCCGACCCCCTCCTCCTGGTCCGGGTGCTCCGCGACCGCGGCGTCTCCGCGGTGTGGACGCGCCCCGGAGCCCCGCGCGACCTGTTGGAGAGCGCGTTCCTCACGGAGGTGCCCGCCGCGACCCTGCGGTGGCACGCCGTACGCCGGTTCCCCGGGGTCGCCCGACGACGCCACGGGGTGCGCTCGCACGCCCTGCTCGACCCCCAGAGCATCCTCGGCACCGACCGGCACAGCCGTCCGGTGGATGCCTGGTGGGCGATCCCCAGCCGGCTCGTCCCGCTCTCGCACGTGACCGCGCACGCCCGTCGTCGGTGGCGGCCCGGGCGCACGTCGACGGCGCTGCAGCCGCTCGAGGTGGACTTGGTGGAGGGCGGCGGGCGTCTCGTGCGCCGCTGCCTCGAGCTGCCGGTGTGCGCCGAGGGCTGGCACAACGTGCTCGTCTGGCTGCGCGTCGTGGACGACCCCGACGCCGTGTCCCGGGCCGACGACGAGGACGCCTCCACCGGCGAGTCACTCGTCGAGGTCATGGTCGGCGACGGGGTGCTGGGGGTGAGCCAGGTGTCGTCGTCCCTGGCCCGCGTGCTCGCCGGGCTCGAGGCGGCCGACGTCGTGCCCGACGGTCTGGTGCAGGTCAACCTGGAGCCGGGGACCCGGCGCCCCTACCTCGGCCGCCTGCGCTGCCACCTGCCCGACTGAGACCGCTAGCCTCTCGGCCGTGACCGACTCCTTCGTCCTCGAGGTCCTCGAGGTGGTCGAGGAGACCGCCGACGCCTGCTCGGTCGTCCTCGCCGTCCCGCCGGAGCACCGTGAGACCTTCCGCTACGAGCCCGGGCAGTTCCTCACCCTCGCCGTGCCGAGCGAGCGCACCGGGCTGGTGGCGCGGTCCTACTCGCTCTCCAGCGCCCCGCACGAGTCCGACGAGCGGCTGCGGGTCACGGTGAAGCGCACCCCGGACGGGTTCGGCTCGCAGTGGGTCTGCGACACGCTGGCGCCCGGGCACGCGGTGCGGGTGCTGCCGCCCGCCGGCATCTTCACGCCCCGCGACCTCGACGCCGACCTGTTGCTCCTCGCGGGGGGCAGCGGCATCACGCCCGTGCTGTCGATCGCGACGTCGGCGCTGGAGCGGGGGAGCGGCCGGGTGGTGCTCGTCTACGCCAACCGCGACGCGGCGTCCGTGATCTTCCGGACGCGCCTCGGCGAGCTGGCGGCCGCGCACCCCGAGCGGCTGCTGGTGGTGCACTGGCTGGAGTCCAGCCACGGGCTCCCCACCCAGGACCTGCTGCGCGACCTCGTGTCGCCGTACACGTCGTACGACGCGTTCGTCTGTGGGCCCACACCGTTCATGAAGGCGGCAACCGGCGCCCTGAAGGACCTCGACGTGCCCCGCGACCGCCGGCACCAGGAGAAGTTCGCCTCGCTCGGCGGCAACCCGTTCGGCGACGTGGACCTGCCGGTCAACCGGTGACGCAGACGACGCCCTTGGTGACGCGGACGTTCCGGCCGTTCTGCTCGATGCCGGTGACGACCTGCACCGAGGAGCCCGCGCAGTTCGCGCTGCCGAGGTCGGTCTTGGCCTCCACGGCCTTGGCGGCCTTGCCGTTCTTGCCGTTGCGCCCGTTCTTGCCGTCGACCCCGTCCAGGCCCGGGTCACCGGGCGGGCCGGTCTCGCCGACGGGCCCCCGGGCCCCCGGCGGTCCGGCGAGCCCGGCCGGTCCCTGAGGGCCGACGAGCTCGCTCTGGAAGGCGACGACGGTGCCCACCGCGCCGACCACCCCGGAGAGCAGCGCGACGAGCACGACCACCACGAGAGACAGCCCCTTGCTCATGGGTGAACAGTAGGGCTCAGCCGTGCCACGCGGGTCGGGAACCGCACGATTCGGGCCCCCGGTGCGCGGCGGCCTCACCAGCCGCGCTCGCGCCACTCCGGTAGGTGCGGCCGCTGGGCGCCGAGCGTGGAGTCGTCGCCGTGGCCGGGATAGAACCAGGTCTCGTCGGGGAGCCGGTCGAACACCTTGGCCTCGACGTCGCGGAGCAGCGTGCGGAAGGCCCCGGCGTCGCCGAAGGTGTTGCCGATCCCGCCCGGGAACAGCGAGTCGCCGGTCCACAGGTGGGGCGTGCCGTGCGGGTCGTCGTAGAGCAGCGCGATCGAACCGGGGGTGTGGCCCTCCAGGTGGATCGCCTCGAGGACGACGTCGCCGACCGAGACGGTGTCACCGTCGGCCAGCCGGTGGTCGACGGTGACCCCGGTCTGCTCGGTGATGTCCTCGGCGTCGGCCTCCCCGGCGTACGTCGTCGCCCCGGTCGCGGCCACGACCTCGGCGAGGGCCCGGTGGTGGTCCCAGTGCTGGTGGGTGGTGACGAGCCCGGCGAGGCCGTCGCCGCCGACCAGGCGGAGCACCGCCGGGGCGTCGGCGGCGGCGTCCACGAGCAGCTGCTCGCCGGTCGAGCGGCAGCGCAGGAGGTAGACGTTGTTCGACATGTCGGGGTCCACCGCCATCTTGGAGACGACGAGGGCGGAGAGCTCGCGCGCCTGCGCGGGGCCGCCGGGGGAGACGTTGCCGTGGTAGGTCACGCTGCCAGGCTACCCGCGCCGGACGCCGGTGACCGTGGCTCGGGAGCCCTTGTAAACTTCCGCGAACCCGTGTTCGACCAGGAAGGCCGCATGGCAGACCAGCTCATCGTCCGGGGTGCGCGCGAGCACAACCTCAAGGACGTCTCCGTCGACCTGCCACGGGACAGCCTCATCGTCTTCACCGGCCTGTCCGGCTCCGGCAAGTCCAGCCTCGCCTTCGACACGATCTTCGCCGAGGGCCAGCGCCGGTACGTCGAGTCGCTCTCGGCGTACGCACGCCAGTTCCTCGGCCAGATGGACAAGCCCGACGTCGACTTCATCGAGGGGCTCTCGCCCGCGGTGTCGATCGACCAGAAGTCGACCTCGCGCAACCCGCGCTCCACCGTCGGCACCATCACCGAGGTCTACGACTACCTCCGCCTGCTCTACGCCCGCGCGGGCCGCCCGCACTGCCCCACCTGCGGGGCGCCGATCAGCCGCCAGACGCCGCAGCAGATCGTCGACCGCGTGCTCGCGGGCGCCGAGGGCGCGCGGTTCCAGGTGCTCGCACCGGTGATCCGCGGCCGCAAGGGCGAGTACGTCGACCTGTTCCGCTCGCTGCAGAGCCAGGGTTTCTCGCGGGCCCGCGTCGACGGCGAGACCCACCCGCTCTCCGAGCCGCCGACGCTGGACAAGCAGAAGAAGCACACCATCGAGGTGGTCGTCGACCGGCTCCAGGTCAAGGACTCCTCCAAGCGGCGGCTGACCGACTCGGTGGAGACCGCGCTCCGCCTCGCCAGCGGTCTCGTCCTGCTCGACTACGTCGACCTGCCGGCCGACGACGCGGGCCGCGAGCAGCGCTTCTCCGAGAAGATGGCCTGCCCCAACGAGCACCCCATCGACACCGACGACCTCGAGCCGCGCTCGTTCTCCTTCAACAGCCCCTTCGGTGCCTGTCCGGAGTGCCACGGCCTCGGCACCCGGATGGAGGTGGACGGCGAGCTGGTCGTGCCGGACCCCTCGGCGACCCTGGGCGAGGGGGCGATCTCGGCCTGGTCGGGCGCGCACGTCTCGGACTACTTTCAGCGCCTGCTGGCGGCCCTGGGCAACGAGCTCGGCTTCGACCTGAACACTCGCTGGGAGGACCTCTCCACCCACGCGCGGACCTCGATCCTGGATGGGCACAAGACCCGGGTGCACGTCACCCACACCAACCGCTACGGCCGCCGCCGGGCCTACGACACCGAGTTCGAGGGGGTCCGGCCCTACATCGAGCGCCGGCACCGGGAGGCCGAGACCGACACCAGCCGAGAGCGGTTCGAGGGCTTCATGCGCGAGGTGCCCTGCCCGGTCTGCAGGGGCAGCCGACTCAAGGCGGTGTCGACCTCGGTCACCCTCGGCGGCAAGAACATCGCCGAGGTCTGCGCTCTGCCGATCAACGAGTCCGCGGAGTTCCTCGACCACCTCGACCTGTCCGCGCGCGAGCGCCAGATCGGCGAGCGGGTGCTCAAGGAGATCCAGGAGCGCCTGCGCTTCCTGCTCGACGTGGGGCTCGACTACCTCTCCCTGGACCGACCCAGCGGGTCGCTGTCGGGCGGCGAGGCGCAGCGGATCCGGCTGGCGACCCAGATCGGCGCCGGCCTGGTCGGCGTGCTCTACGTGCTGGACGAGCCGTCGATCGGCCTGCACCAGCGCGACAACCACCGCCTGATCGAGACCCTGGTGCGGCTCAAGGACCTCGGCAACACCCTCATCGTCGTCGAGCACGACCAGGACACCATCCAGGTGGCCGACTGGATCGTCGACATCGGCCCGGGCGCGGGCGAGCACGGCGGCCAGGTGGTGCACGCCGGCACCGTCGCCGACCTGATGGAGCACCCGGACTCGCTGACCGGCCTCTACCTGTCCGGCCGCCGGACCATCCCGCTGCCGGAGGTGCGCCGCCCGCGTACGCCGGGTCGCGAGCTCGTCGTCAAGGGCGCCCGCGAGCACAACCTGCAGAACGTCGACGTCGCCTTCCCGCTGGGCATGTTCGTCGCGGTCACCGGCGTCTCGGGGTCGGGCAAGTCGACGCTGGTCAACGACATCCTCTACGCCTCGCTGGCCAAGCAGATCTACAACGCCCGCACCGTGCCGGGTCGGCACCGCACGATCACCGGCACCGACGAGGTCGACAAGATCATCCACGTCGACCAGGGCCCGATCGGGCGTACGCCGCGCAGCAACCCGGCGACGTACACGGGCGTCTTCGACCACGTGCGCAAGCTCTTCGCCTCCACCGAGGAGGCCAAGGTGCGGGGCTACCTGCCGGGCCGGTTCTCCTTCAACGTGAAGGGCGGTCGCTGCGAGGCGTGCTCGGGCGACGGCACGATCAAGATCGAGATGAACTTCCTGCCCGACGTCTACGTGCCCTGCGAGGTGTGCCACGGGGCCCGCTACAACCGCGAGACCCTCGAGGTGCACTACAAGGGCAAGACCATCGCCGAGGTCCTCGACATGCCGATCGAGGAAGCGGTGGACTTCTTCGCCGCGATCCCCGCGATCGCGCGGCACATGCGCACGCTGGTCGACGTCGGTCTCGGCTACGTCCGGCTGGGCCAGCCGGCCCCGACGCTGTCGGGTGGCGAGGCCCAGCGGGTCAAGCTGTCGGCCGAGCTGCAGAAGCGGTCGACCGGGCGCACCGTCTACGTGCTGGACGAGCCCACCACGGGTCTGCACTTCGAGGACATCCGCAAGCTGCTGATCGTGCTCGGGCGACTGGTCGACGCGGGCAACACCGTCCTGGTGATCGAGCACAACCTCGACGTCATCAAGACCGCCGACTGGATCATCGACATGGGTCCCGAGGGCGGCAACCGGGGCGGCACCGTGGTGGCGACCGGGACGCCGGAGAAGGTCTCCCAGGTGCCGGGGAGCTTCACCGGTCGCTACCTCGCACCCCTGCTGGAGACGTCGCCCGCGGTGCGCACGGCGCGGGCGACGCGCAGGAGGGCTGGCTAGACGCACAGGAGGGCTGGCTAGGCTGGGACGATGGCCGACGAGACCCGCCCGACCTGCCCGCACCTGACGCGACGCCACCTGATGGTCGGCGCCGTGGGCGTCGGCTCGGCCGGGGTCCTGGCCGCCTGTGGCGGCGGGGGAGCACCGGCGTCCTCGACCGAGGCGACGGGGTCGGCCCCCGCCTCGGAGTCCCCGTCGGACTCCGGGTCCTCGTCCGGCGCGGGTGGCGGCGACACCGTCCCGGTCTCCCAGGTGCCGGTCGAGGGCGGAGCGGTCGTCGAGGCCGCCGACGGGCCGGTGGTGCTGACCCAACCGGCCTCCGGCGAGTTCAAGGCCTTCACCGCGGTCTGCACGCACGCGGGCTGCACGGTCGGCTCGGTCGAGGCGAACGAGATCGTCTGTCCCTGCCACGGCAGCCGATTCAGCGCCCGCGACGGCTCGAACGTCCAGGGTCCAGGGGGGAGCACGGCGAACCTTGCCCCGCTCGCCGAGGTGCCGCTGACCGTCGACGGCGACTCGCTCGTGCTGGGCTGAGCCCGACTGCTGGCTACTCGCCCGAGCCGGTGATCACGGCCTGCAGCGTGCGCGCCAGGATCTTGACGTCGAGCCAGATCGACCAGTTCTCGATGTAGAGGTTGTCGTAGTGCACGCGGTCGCGCAGCGACGTGTTGCCCCGCAGTCCCTCCACGGCAGCGAGGCCGGTCAGGCCGACGGGCACGCGGTGCCGGAGGCTGTAGCCGGGGAACCGCTCGGAGAACTCGTCGACGAAGCGAGGCTGCTCGGGCCGCGGGCCGACGATGCTCATGTCGCCTCGCACGATGTTGAAGAGCTGGGGCAGCTCGTCGAGCGAGAAGCGGCGGATGAACCGGCCGACCGGGCCGATGCTGGAGTCGTCTGCGGCGGACCCCCAGCTGCGGGGGGAATCCGCGTGCGGCATCGAGCGGAACTTGAGGACGTTGAAGAGCTCGCCGTTGCGTCCGACCCGCTCCTGGCGGAACAGCACGCCCGGCCCGAGCTCCCGCCGCACCGCGAGGGCGACGGCCCCGAGCAGGGGGGACAGGAGCACGATCGCGGCAGCCGAGGCGACCACGTCGAAGACCCGCTTGAGGGCGAAGCCGGAGCGCTGCTGGTAGCCGGGCCGCACCCGGGCGATCGGCATGCCCGCGAGGTGGTCGTCGGCGTGCCGCAGCGGCGCCATGTCGTCGAGGGAGGACGCGACCCAGGTCTCGACCCCGCGCACGTGGCAGGCGCGGAGCAGCCGTTTGAGGTCGCCGGGGACCATCTGGCCGGCACCGACCGCCACGAGCGCGCCGCCGCGCAGGTCGCCGAGGTAGCCCCGGGGGCGGTGGTCGAGCCCGCGGATCATCAGGTAGTCGGGCTCGCTGAAGATCTCGTCGGCGGGTCCGACGGCGTCGACGTTGCCGATGTCGGAGGGGTCGATGTGGCCGACCAGGCGGAGGCCGGTCTGCGGGGCCTCGATGATCCGGCGCCGGAAGTCTTCGGTCTGGGTACCGGTGCCGAAGAGCACCGCGGGGGTGGTCAGGGCCCGTCCGCCCGACCGGACACGACGTACCTGGTTGTGCACGGCCCACCGGGTGCCGGCCGCCACCACCGTGAGAAGCACGGCGAGCTCGACGGCGTCACCCAGTCGGATCGGGGTCAGCAGCGCTCCGACCCCCACGCCGACGAGGGCGCCCAGGAGCAGACGAGGGGCCTCGTCGACGACGCTGAGCTGGAAGCGAGCGCGATCGAGCCCGAGAGTCGCCCAGGCCAGCACCGCGACGGCCGCGCAGATCAGCGACTCCCCGAAGGGAGCCAACCCGGCCAGCAGCGCCAGCCGGAGGCACAGGGCGGCCGCCACCACGTCGGAGAGGATCAGCAGGCCGGACACGGCGCGACGTCGACGACGGGCGGCCGTCGGGTGCTCGATGGCGGGCAGCGGGTGCACCAAGCGCACGGGGGACCGGGCGCTCTCGCGGAAGAGCGGCGCGGTCCAGCGTCGCGGGAAGTCCCCGCCCGAGTCCGGTGCCTCCACTGGTGCCGCCCCCTCAGTCGTGCTGGTCGGTGCGTACGTATGCGTACGACCGGTACTTTGTCGCGGCCGCGCCCGTGTCCGGGGCCTGCGACGGTTGCTGAGGTGGGACGAACCCGACGCTCGGGCCAGCCCACCTCGGCGCTCCTTCACCACCCCCCGGTGATCACTGGGCTCAAGTGACCGTGCGGCCATCTTGTTCCCACCTGGATACGTGCGTCACCTCTCACAGCCGAGGTCAGGGCCAAGGGCCCGATGAGGCGCGGGACCAAAGTCCCCGAGCTCGGCGTGACCCGACCGGCGGCCCAGCAGGCACCTGGTCTAGGTCCGGACTAGGCCGGGGTCGGCGTGGTCCGGGCGACGACGGCCCGCTGGTCCCCGCCCTCGAGCATGCCGAACGTGCCGCCGTACTCCTGGCCGAGCCGGGAGGCGCAGAACAGGTCGGCGACCTCCGCGGGGGCGAAGCGCACGAGCAGTGAGCCCTGCAGGCAGGCCGCCATCAGCCCGGCGAGTCGACGGGCGGACGTCTCGAGACCAGCGGTGTCGGCGAGCATCCCGAGCACGCGCTCCACGGCCCGGTCCAGCCGGTAGTCCTCGCCGCGGGCCAGGCCGACCTCGGTGAGCCAGGCGTCCAGGACCTCGGGTTCGCGGCCGATGGCGCGCAGCACGTCGAGGGCGTTGACGTTGCCGGAGCCCTCCCAGACGGAGTTGAGCGGAGACTCACGGAAGAGCAGCGGCATGCCCGACTCCTCGACGTACCCGTTGCCGCCCAGGCACTCGAGCGCCTCGGCGACCATCGCGGGCGTCCGCTTGCACACCCAGAACTTCGCGAGCGGGAGCGCGATCCTGCGGAAGGCCTGCTCGCGGGGGTCGTGCCTGGCGTCCACCGCGGCACCGAGACGCACCGCCAGCGCGGTGGCCGACTCGGACTCGACGGCGAGATCGGCGACGACGTTGCGCATGAGCGGCTTGTCGACCAGCAGGCCTCCGAAGGCCGAGCGATGGGCGACGTGCCAGGAGGCCTCGGCGACGGCGCGGCGCATCAGCGCGGCAGAGCCGATGACGCAGTCCAGACGGGTCGCGGCGACCATCTCGATGATGGTGCGCACGCCGCGGCCCTCGTCGCCGAGCCGCTGCGCCCAGGTGCCGCGGAACTCCAGCTCGGAGGAGGCGTTGGAGCGGTTGCCGAGCTTGTCCTTGAGCCGGACCACGTCGAGCTGGTTGCGGAGCCCGTCGGGTAGCACGCGGGGGAGCAGGAAGCAGGTCAGACCGCCCGGCGCCTGCGCCAGCACCAGGAAGACGTCGTTCATCGGCGCCGAGGTGAACCACTTGTGGCCGTGGAGCGTGTACTCGCCGTCGACGGCTGTCGGCCGTGCCTCGGTGAGGTTGGCGCGCACGTCGGATCCGCCCTGCCGCTCGGTCATCCCCATCCCGGCGAGCGCCCCCCGTTTGTCGGCCAGCGGACGCACGCCGAAGTCGTAGGTGGGCGCGGCGAGCTTGGGCGTCCATTCCTTGGCGAGCGCGTCGTCGGCGCGCAGGGCGGGCACGGCGGCGTACGTCATGGAGATGGGGCAGGCGTGGCCCGGCTCGACCTGCGACCAGGCGAGGAACCCCGCCGTACGCCGCACGTGTGCGTGCGGGTCCTCGGACTCCCAGGGCGCCGCCTGCAGCCCGAAGCCGACCGCCCGTTCCATCAGCCAGTGCCAGGAGGGGTGGAAGCGGACCTCGTCGACCCGGTGCCCGAAGCGGTCGACCGGCACGAGCTCGGGCTGGTGCCGGTTGGCCTCGGCGCCGTGCTGGCGGGCCTCCGCCGTGCCGGCGAGCCGGCCGAGCTCCTCGAGGGAGTCCAGGGTGGCCTGGTCGCCGTGCCGCAGCACGGCCTCCGTGAGTGCCGCGTCGGCCTCCACGGTGCTGTGACCGATCAGCTCCGGAGGCTGGTTCGTGGCTACCCGATGATCGAGGGTCATGGCCTTACCGTAGGTCCCATGGTGGCGGAGGCGGGCGGGCCCACGCCGCTGCCCGTCGTCGGCGGGCCGCGCCGGGCCGGCTACCAGCTGTGGTGCGTGGTCGTGCGCACCGTCGGCATCTGCCTGCGGAACCGGGTGACCGGGCTGGCGGCCGAGGCCGCCTTCTTCGCGATCCTGTCGCTGCCCCCGCTGGTCTTCGCCCTCGCGGGGTCGGTGGGCTACGTCTTCGACCGGTTCCCGCGGAGCCAGCTCGACGCGCTGCGGGCCGGGACGATCGAGGCGTCCTCTCGGGCGCTGACCGAGCCGGCGGTGGACGCCATCGTCACCCCGATCCTCGACGACGTGCTCGACGGGGGCGGTCGCTACGGCGTGGTGTCGGTCGGGTTCGTGCTCGCGCTGTGGTCGGGATCGCGTGCCCTCAACGTCTTCATCGACACCATCTCGATCATGTACGGCCTCGGCGGCGAGCGCGGCATCGTCCGGGCGCGGGCGCTGTCCTTCGCGCTGTACGTGCTCGGCATGATGACCGCGGTCGTGGCGCTGCCGCTGGCCGTCGCGGGCCCGACCCTGGTCGGCGACGTGCTGCCGCCCTCCCTCGGCATGCTGGAGTCGCTCTACTGGCCGGTGCTGCTCGCCCTCACCACCGTCTTCCTGGCCCTGCTCTACCACCTGTCGGTGCCGGTGCGGACCTCGTGGTGGCTCAACCTGCCCGGTGCGCTCTTCACCCTGCTGGTGTGGCTCGGCGGCTCGTACGTGCTGCGCTCGGTGATCACGCTGACGGCGGGGGGGTCCACGAGCATCTACGGTCCGCTGGCCGCGCCCATCGCGGTGCTGCTGTGGCTCTACCTGCTCGCCATCGCCGTGCTCATCGGCGCCGCGGTGAACGCGGCCGTGGACTCCGTGTGGCCCGAGGAGGCGACGGCCGCCCGGCGGCACCGAGTAGGTTCTGCGCGTGCCTGACCAGAAGTTCGAAGCGCCCTCGTCGCTCGAGGTGAAGCTGCCGACCCGGGCGCGCTCGCCGTGGTGGGAGCTCACCCGGCGCTTCCTGGCCGCTGCCGCGATCCTCATCGCGACCGTGCTGCTCGTCTACCTCGACCGGAAGGGCTACATCGACAACGCCGACCCGACGGGCCGGGTCGACTTCATCGACAGCATCTACTACACGACCGTCACGCTGAGCACGACCGGCTACGGCGACATCGCCCCGTTCTCGGACCGGGCGCGGTTGATCAACGCCTTCGTCATCACCCCCTTCCGGATCGGCTTCCTGGTGCTGCTCATCGGCACCACGATCGAGGTCCTCGCGGTGCAGGGCCGCGAGAGCATCCGGATCACGCGCTGGAGGAAGACCTTGAACAACCACGTCGTCGTCATCGGCTACGGCACCAAGGGGCGGTCGGCGGTCGCGACCCTGATCAGCAACGAGGTCCCGCGCGAGGAGATCGTGATCGTCGACCCCGGCACCGAGGCCGCCTCCGAGGCGCAGGCCGACGGGGTCGCGGTGGTCACCGGCGACGCGACCCGTCGCTCGGTGATGCGGCGCGCGGGCGTGCACAAGGCCCGTCAGGTCATCATCACCACCGACCGCGACGACTCGACGATCCTGGCCGTGCTGAACGCCCGGCAGCTCAACACCGACGCCTGGATCGTGGCGACGGTGCGCGAGCAGGGCAACATCGCGCTGGTGCAGCAGTCCGGTGCCGACCAGGTCATCACGTCCTCCGACGCGGTCGGCCGCCTCGTCGGGCTGTCCGCGCTGAGCCCGCAGCTCGGCAGCGTGCTGGACGACCTGCTCAGCAGCGGCGACGGCCTCGAGGTCGCCGAACGCGAGCTGCTCGTCCCCGAGGTCGGGAAGCAGCCGCAGAACCTGCCCGACCAGGTCATCGCGGTGATCCGGGACGGCACCGTGCACCGCTACTTCGACCCCGTGGTGACCCAGCTGGCGCGCGGTGACCGGCTGATCGTCGTACGTCCGGCCAAGGAGGCGCCCTGGGCGCCGCGCCCCGGCACGCACGACGAGGCGGTGGCCGAGGACGACGGGTGACCGGCACGACCGAGGCCGGCGGCGGGGCCGAGGGATCCGGGCACGACCCGCACAGCAGGCGGGTTGCCTGGGAGCGGCGGGTCGAGGTGCCGATGCTGGTGCTCGCGGCGGTGTTCCTGGCGGCGTACGCCTGGCCGATCGTCGACCCGGGTCTGTCCCGGGCCGTACGGCGGACGCTCGCCACGGTCGTCGGGGTCACCTGGGCGCTGTTCGTCGTCGACTACGTGGTGCGCGTCGTGCTGTCCCGCGACCGGGGGACCTACGTACGCCGGCACTGGTACGAGATCCCGGTCGTGGTGCTCCCCATGCTGCGACCGCTCCGGTTGCTGCAGCTGCTCGTCTTCCTCCGGGTCTTCAACCGCTCGGCCCGCAACCTGTCCGGTCGCGTGGCGACGTACGTGGGGGCGGCCGCCGTCATGGCAGTCTTCCTCGGGGCCCTGACCGTGCTCGACGCCGAGCGCGGCACCCCCGGCACGGGCATCGACAGCTTCGGCAACGCGCTGTGGTGGTCGACCGTCACCGTCACGACGGTCGGGTACGGCGACCTCTACCCGGTCACCGTGCCGGGACGGATTACCGCCGTGGTGCTGATGGTCTTCGGCATCGCCCTCATCGGCGCGCTGACCGCGACCGTGGCCGCCTGGCTCGTGGGCCAGGTCGAGGAGGAGGCGGACGTCGAGCAGGACGAGGAGGACGACGCGCGGCACGCCGAGCTGATGGACGAGCTGCGGCAGCTCCGTGCCGAGCTGCAGGCGGCACGCGGCGGACCGGCCCCCTTGGGGCCCGTCGGCGATGATGGCTGCTCCACCTCGCCCGATCCCAGGAGCCACCCGTGAAGGTCCACGCCAAGGCGCGCCTCAAGCGCATCGTCATCGAGGGGCTGGGCTGGATCCTCGTGCTGGTGGGGCTCGCCGCGCTGGTGCTCCCGGGCCCCGGGCTGCTGGCCCTGTTCGCGGGCATGGCGCTGCTCGCTACGCAGTACGAGTGGGCGGAGCGGCGTCTCGCACCCGTGCGCAAGCAGGCCCTCAAGACGGCGTCGGACGGCGTCTCGACGTGGGGCCGCTTCGTCGTGTCGGTGCTCGGTGTCGGCGCGTTGGTGGCGGTCGGCGTGCTGTGGACCCTGCAGCCCGAGGCGCCGCAGTGGTGGTTCACCGACGAGAGGTGGTGGCTCCTCGGCGGTCCCGGCACGGGTGTGACCCTCATCCTGTCGGCGCTGATCGCCGGCGCCCTGCTGGGGTGGAGCCTCCACGAGTACGGCCGCCCGGGTCACCACGGCAAGGCCGGCAAGCGCGAGGAGCGTCGTACGACGGCGGAGGTCAGCGGCTCCTGAGTCGCAGCCCGGCCACGACCGCCAGCGGCCACAGCGCCTCGGCGGCGGCGACGGCCCGCTCGCTCAGTCCCAGCAGGTCGTCCTGCACGAGCGTCCAGGCGAGCCAGACGTTGAGTGCGGTGAGCAGCACCGTCACCAGCATCCCGACACCCCGCCCCGGCAGGGCCCCGAACGCCGGCCACGCCGCCAGGGCGGCGAAGGACACGATCGCCACCGCCACGTGACCGTCGGCGGGCTGGGGGAGGGCGGCCACCCCGAGCGTCGCCAGGCCGCCGAGCCCGAGCAGCAGCCGGCCCGGCAGCCGCGCCTCGGTGAGACCGAGGGCGGTCCCGACGTGGCAGACGCCGACCACGACGAGGGCCGTCGTCATGATCCAGGCGTCGGAGGCGTCGTGCGCCGCGAGCGCGCTGATCGAGTCCTGCACCGCGTCGTACGCGGGGGCCTGCCGGGTGGCGGCGAGCGTCCAGCCGCCGACCAGGGCGACGGGGGCCAGGGCCGCGGTCACAGGGGTCCAGGGGCGCACCAGGGCATCCTCGCAGTCCGGACCAGGCCAGAAGTCGCACACGTGCACGGAACGTGTCGGTGGCTGCCTCGAGGGTCGGACGCTTGACGACGACCTGCGACGACGCCCGCGAGGTGCTGGCGGAGGTGCGGTCGGCGCGGGCGGCCGTCGACGAGGCCGTGGTGCGGCCGATGGTGGCGGCCCTGTCGCGGGCCGAGCTGCACGGGGTCGACCGCCTCGAGGCGTCCGCGACCTACGCCGAGACCGCGCTCGCCCTGGCCGGTCCGGGCGCCCCCTGGGCGGGGGAGTTCTGTGTCGCCGCGCTGGGTGCCGCGCTGGGTCCCGCTGCGCACCGCGGCGACGGCCGACCTGCTCGGTGCCGCCGTCGACCATCACCCGTCCTGCCGAGCGACCTGGGGACGCTCGCGGCCGCCCACGGTGGAATCGCCACGCTCGAGTCGCCGAGACGCACGGTGCCGGCCGACACGGTGCGCGGCTGTGCGGAGGCCGGCGTCGACCGGATCACCGTCCGGCCCGTGCTCGGCCTGGCCGAGCGCCTGCACGTCACGGCGTACGAGGTTCTCGACCGGCTCCGCGACCAGGTCGTCGCCGCGCCACGTCCAGTGACGAACTCGCCGCCCTCTGCCGACGACATCACCGGTCCAAGACGCCGGGACTGGTCCGGTGGCGGGCCCCGCACGGGGCGGAGTACCAGCGCGACCACAGCGGCACCGTGGACGTGCTCTAGCGCGACAGGCTCAGTCAGAGCTGGGTGAAGCGGAGCACCGCGACGACGAGCGCCAGCGCCCCGAGCCCGCCGGTGATGAACCACGTGCTGGCGAGCTCGCCGCGACGCTGATGCACCACTGTCGCCCCGACCATGGTCAGGGCCAGGCCGAGCGCTGCCAGGGGAGTAAGCACCGGGGCGACGTCGAGCAGCCAGGGCAGCACCAGCCCGAGCGCGCCGAGCACCTCGACCGCGCCGATGGCCCTGACCTGACCCTGGGAGAAGTCGCCCGCCCAGCCCATGTTCGGGTTCTCCAGCAGCTTCTGCCTGGGCGTGAGCGCCTTCATCGCGCCGGCCCCCAGGAAGGCGACCGCGAGGATGCCCGTCAGGATCCAGGTAACGACGTCCATGGTGGGCACAGCGTGTCGGCCGTGGCTGCCTATTCCCTGGTCGAGCGGGCGTCTAGCGTGGGTGGGCTGGTGCGAGCAGAACATGACAACTAGCCGGGGCGTCGAGGACTCCGCTTCTGAGGATTACCATTCGCTCACCACTCCTCGACGGAAGACACTCCGCGATGCCCGACATCGGCTCGACCCAGCGATCACGTCGAGGAGGAGCGCCACGTGCGGGGAGCGCGACCCGGGGCTTCGCTGTCACGGTCATCACCGCCGCTCTTCTCGTGTCCGGACAGGGGGCCAGCCAAGCGGCGTCACGGTCCTTCGGGGATGCGAGGGGTGACGGCGCGGGGGCCAACGACATCCGCAGGGTGACGGTTGACTACGCCAGGGGACGCCTCGTGGTGTCGGTGAAGATCGCCAGCACCTCACGTTCCGGAGGCGTCACCGTCTACGTCGACACCGTCGCGGGCCGCAGAGGTCCCGAGGTAGTGCTCTCCGGGGGCACCAGCACGCAGGGTTCCGATTGGCGCACGGCACGGGCCACGCGACGGTGGGGCGTCAGCAACAACGAGCTCCTGTGCGGCAGCAGGCTGCGCGTGCTGCGGGCTAGCAACACGATCAAGGTCACCCTGGCCCGCGGTTGTCTCACCAATCCCGACACGATGAATCTCTCTACCGGCGAGACGACCCAGCGACGCAGCACGGACGCACCACGACGCGCGATCATCGCTGTACGAACCAACGGCGCACACCGCTCGGTGGACTGGGCGCGAGGAGCCCGCACGTGGCTACCTGCTGTCTGCTACGACTAGACACCGGCGTGCGGTCGACTCGGTGCCAGCTACGCCGGGTCAGCAGCCCGAGCGAGAGCGGGTTCGCCGTGCGGGACAGCCCGCGAGATCTGGCACGGCTCTGGCACGAACCTGGTGGACGATCCCGGCTGATGACGTTTCTGGGCTCAACGCAGTGATGGGCGCCCGTGGCCATGAACACGTCCCCACTGGTGGCCAGGTAGCGGTCCCCAGTGGTGGCCAGACGTAGGTCCCTACTCGTCATGGTGTCGCGGGAGCCGTCGAGGCCCTGCGTGGTGACGGTGGCGGTTCCCGGCCAGCCGACCACCACCACGCAGGGGACCTCCATGGAACGAGCGCGGCGGCCGCGATCTGCGACACGATCCGCAAGACCGTGAAGAGAGTCGTCGACGCTCACGAAGCCGCCGCCGGCAAGGCCGGGGCGGGAGTGGCGCCGACCTTGGGGGGCTACGACGGGTCGTCACGGAGCTTCCGTCGTCTGGTCGCAGATGCCCAGCAGGCATCGCGAAACGAGCACCTGGGTGGTCGTGGCCGTCGATGGCGTCATGGTCCACGTCTTCTGCGTCGTGCTGGCGTGGTCGCGGGTCCGGTTCGTCCGCTTCGCCGCGGACGAGGAGGCCAACCACAACGATGGGCATGCTCGCCGGGTGTTTCGAGGAGCTCGGCAAGGTCCCGAAGGTCGTCCTGGCCGACCGGATGGGCTGCCTGAAGGCGGCGTCGTCGCCAACGTGTCGCCCCGACCCCGGACGACGTCCGGTTCGCCAGCCACTACCGGTTCCGGCCCGTCGTCTGCCAGGCCGCTGACCCACAGCCCAGGGCCATGGTCGAGAACCTCGTCGGCTACGCCGAGTCAGACCTCATGGTCCCCCTCCCCGGAGCCACGTCGACGAACCTCTCGGACCGCACATCGCGGCCAGACCGGCTCGGCTTGGGGTGCTGGCCGGTCCTTGTGCGCAGAACGGCCGGGGTTGCGGTGGTCAGCGGCTCCGCCTTGTCGTTGCGGACCCTCAGGTTGGGTACGTTTTCTCCGAGGTCGGTGGAGTCGAGCTCTTGGCGAGTACGAGGATGTGCGCACCGAGGTGCGCCAGCGGTGAGTGCGCACGATTGGCGCGGTGCTGCAAGTGGGCATCGATCTTCAAGGCGAGGCGTGCAGAAACGACTTGACGCCCGAGGATGGTGGGTGGTCCGAAACCAACACTGCCGGTGTGGACAATATCCAAGCCGGCCGCCCGGATGTTCTCACGGGCCTGTTTCAGAGTCGTCATGTGATTGCCCGTTGGCGAATGACCTCGGGCGCGTCGAACGAGCCCGCGCAACCAGCGAACAGGCGGGGTGCGCGAGGGATCGGTGAGTCTGAACAATCGGTGAGCGTTGTCGAAGGTGACCAGCACGTGGCCGCCCGGCACCGTGACCCGCGTCATTTCCGCCAGCGCCAGACCAGGCGATCCGACCCAAGGCAGGACTCCCAGGGCAACTACCACGTGAAACGCATCATCTGGGAACGGCAGCCGGTGTACGTCGGAACACACCAGAGTGGATTGCAGCCCTTCTGCGCGCAATTGCTGCTGGGTCAATCTCGTCATCTCGTCGCTCAAGTCCGTGGACGCGACCAAGGCGCCGCGTCGCGCCAGCGCCACCGTCAGATGTCCGGTGCCGCATCCGGCATCGAGCACGCGAGCCGGGGAAGGAAGCTCGAGCGCGTCGATCCGATCGAGGCTCGCCTGTAGGCGTCGGCGATAGAAGTGTGCGTCTAGGTCGTTTCCGTCATACACGTCGAGCCAATATCGAGCACCGCTGGTAAACCAGTCATCTGTGGCCCGGCCCCTCCCGGGGGTGGCAAGCGAGGCGTCGGGGTCATCAGCGGAACTCAACTGCTGTCCTCGGTCGTTGAAACACTCCCGCGGTGCACGCTAGCCAACGGGCGTGACCATCGGACATCGCGCCATGGGCGTGTGGGCAACGGGAGGCGCGCCGCTGCGGCAGTGAAGCCTCCTTGGACCACAGAGTGTGCGACCACTCTGCGCATGGCGCTTGCGGGCAGCGGGTCGTCCGGCGCCGCCCAGGCGGATTCATCGACACCACGCAGGGAACGTCGGTAGCCCTCGAGGGTGAGGCGCCGGTCGTTGATGTAACGCAGGGAGGCGGCCCAGTCGTAGGCGTCGTTGACCCAGGTACGTCCGTCACGTACCTCCTCGTCGAGAACCGCGCCGTGGACGAGGTCGGCGTACAGCGCGCGCAACACGTCGGTGTCCTGGTCTCCGGCAAAGAGGCGAAAGGTGGCACCGATGCGCGGGTTGAAGTCCAGCAACTTGTACTGCCCGTCGCGGGCGTCGAAGCGCCAACCAATGTCCAGGATGCCGCGGTAGCCGATGTGCTCGACCAATCGTTCGGTCAGTTCCACGACGAGGTCATTGCGTTCACAGATGCCGAGCGAGGTTGCCCCTGTGTAGGGGCGCCACTGCCTGAGCTTGCGTCCGGTCGCAGCGAAACGCAGTCGGGACGTGGAGTCGACGTAGCCGTTGATCATCCAGACTGTGTCGGCTCCACCGGGAATGTAGTCCTGCAGGATGCAGTTCGGGACGCCGTCGACCAGATGACGAGTCCACAGGTCCCGCACCTCAGCGGCGGAGCGCGCGATGACCACCCCGGGAACGCCGGGGTTCCGCTTGGCGATCTCGGGGTCATTGACCTTGACCACCACCGGCAGCGGCGCGTCGGCGAGGAAGTCCTCCAGGGCGGTCGGCGTCAAGGGCAGCGCATGTGTCGGGCAGGCCACTCCTGCCGACCGGGCCAATGCGGCCATAGAGGCCTTGCCGCTCAGCTGCTCGCACAGCCCTGGGGGAATCAACTGGTACCTGAACGCCTTGGTCAGCATCTCGCCATGTCGCTGTAGGAACGCCGCTCCCACATCGTCGACCGGTACTAGCAGCGGCCGACCAGGCGGAGCAGAGTCGCACAGCCACCGCGCCAGCCGCTCAGGGAACTCGGCCGCGCCATGCGGGATCGTCGAGGTCTCCCGCACAAAGCGGGAACGGGCCACCGGTGAGGAGCTTGGTTCACCCACGACGTGGACAGCAAGGCCCATGCGCCCAGCACTGCGAGCAATTCCAATCGTGCCGGCGTGGAGCGGATAGCCGCCCAGCTTGAGCACCACCACACCCGGTCCTGCCTCGCTCATTGCTCACCCATTCGCAGCCCGAGCACCTCGTTGCCGTGCACCTGAAAGACCATCGGCAGATCGTCGCGGTGGCCTAGGACGAAGTCAATGTCCTGCGTGGACCCGGTGCGTCGCAGAAAGGCGCCGGAGCGCCCTTGTGCGCACCACTCGACGGGCCGCCGCAGGTTGTCCTCGATGGATCGTGACGTGCTTTCCGCGCATTGATACCCGGCTCGGACGAGACCGTCGGCAATCAGGGCGGCCGCGAACTCGTCCTCCCGCCGCGGCTCACCTCGGGTGCCCGCGCCGATCACCGCGACGTCGAGATCCCCCGAGAGGAGGTGTACGACCTGAGCCGTGACGTTGCGCAGGCACGCAGCGTAGACGGCTGAGGCGCGGGCGGCCCGACGCAGCAGGGGCGTCCCTGAGGACGTCACCAGCACCACCGGGCGCTCGACGTCGTGTCGTGCTGCGATCTCCGCCGGACTGTTGCCGAGGTCGAACCCGGGCGGGACCGCGCCGGCCTGCTCACCGGCCAGCAATGAGCCGGGAGTGTCGGCAGCCAGTGCCACGGCCTCATCCATCCCGCTGGCCAGGATGCACCGGCGCCCCTCGGCGACGGCCGTGCAGATCAGTGTCGTAGCCCTGAAAACGTCCACACCGACCACCGCCCAACCCTCGCCGTAGCGGTTCGTCGCCTCCCTCGTGTGGTCGACCGTCACGAGCCGTGCGCTCACCTACGCTCCCGGTGACGCGCCGTCAAGCTGCGGGCTCTGCGACCACGTCCCGAGCAGGGGATGGCCGTAGGAGTCTGCGTGCATGCCACGCCGGAAGATCTCGATCCGCAACAGCTCTTCGAGTCGAACGTTGGAGAGCAGCACGTCCGGGCCCAGGTGCTTGAGCAGCGCGAACTGGCTCGACTTGGTCGGCGCCTCAAAGCACAGGGCTTCGAGCCCGAGGCCCTCGACTAGGAGATCGGTCGGCTCCCGGCACAGCATGCCCCGCTCGTCGAACAGCCCGACCCCCTGAGCGCTCTCGCGAGCCTCCACGACCAATCGGACCGCGCCAGCATCCAACCACTCCTTGCCCTGCTCGACGAGCTCCTTGATGCGCTCCGGGTCGAAAACGGCCTCTTGTTTGCGGCCGAGCTCGAATTGCACCTCCAACGCGAACTCACCGGCAAGCTTCAGCGTGTCCTCGGCGCTGATAGTCAGGTCGGTGAATCCCTCACCCGCTTCGATCCCATCGATGCCGAGCAGCGCACACAAGGCGAAATACTCATCGAGCGTGTGCTGCTGCACGGCGATCTCAAACGTCGCTCCCCCCGCCATCAGCGGGACGTCATGAGCCTTGGCGGCAGCGATCTTGGCCTCCGTCGCCTCAGGCGAGGTCACCTGCCAACACGTCATGGACAGCTTGAGGGCGGCCATGAGGTGACCACTCTGGGCCAAGTGCGACTCCACGGTCATGGGGTCATACCCAGGATCGAAGGGCATGGTCAGACGTGGCAAGTCAGGGACGCCCAACTTGTGCACGTAGTCGCTCAGTGCGTGGCCGGTGGCCGAGTCATGGCGTCCGTCATCCGAGGCGTGCATTGATCTCCTAGGGAACTAGTCGGCGCTCAAGGTCGCCGGTGGTCGTCCCGTCATCTCGTCCGCGATCACGACGTCGACCCACTTTCCGTCCGCGCCTTGCAGCACGGGTTCCTGACAACGGTAACGGCAAAGAAGGTGGCCAGGGTGACGAACTCCAATGTCGGCTCGGGCAAGGGGCCCTGGAATTCCGGGTACAGATGAGCCGCGCAGGTGCCTGCATCGCCCTGGTCTGATGGAGGCTTGGGCTAGGGAATTCCCACCAGGGTCTGGTCGGTCCGTTTCGTAGCGCAGAACGTCTCCTCGAACTCTGCTGGTGGGGCATCGCCTAGGTAGCCGTAGAGCCCGCCGGTGTTGTGCCAGTGGACCCCGCTCAGGGTGGCGAGCTCGACGTCCTCGACGGTCTTCCAGGGTCGTCCCTCACGCGCGGGTCCGCGGATGACTTCGGCCGTGTAGTAGCCGTTCGCGGTCCCGGCCAGTGGCGTTGACGCCCGGGCAGCGGATGTGTCGCGTTTGGTCAAGCCCATGCGTCGGCGAGCTCGACGTCTATCGCTTGGCACCGATCGCGCCGATGCCAGAGTCGGCCTCTCGACACCCTGACGCGAAGATCCGACCGTAGGCAGGCTGGGGTGGTGAGTCCTGACGAGACTAGGGACCCTCGGTCGAGGGTGACGCGATAGCCCATGATTTCGAGCCTGGTGGATGGCGCGTTCGCGGGCTCGATCTGGGCGTAGTCGGGTGTAGTCAGTCGGCCCCTGGGGTCGCCGTAGAGGGTGCCGGTGACTCCCATGTGCCACATCGCGACCAGGAGGGTGGTGCTGGATGGCGACGTTGGCTTCTGCGGTCCATGGCGAGTCGCGATCCGTCGGTACCTGGCGTTGAGGAAGGTCCCAGGCGTGCGGGGGATCGACATTGCTGATGCTCCGAGTGCGCCCTGGAGGTAGGGGTTGCCCGGGCGGGTTCGGCTGGACTTCACCTTCCCCGCCGATTCGTTGTTCCCCGGTGTCGTGCCGGCCCGGACGCGAGGTGTTTCGCGTTCGGGAAGCGACTCATGTCCGCGCCGGTCTCGGCCACGACAACTTCCGCGGTCCGGGTGCTGATCCCCGGAATCGTGCAGATCAGGTCGTGGAAGCCGCGAAAGGGCGCCATCATCGCCTCGACCCGTTCGGTGATCTGGTCGATCACCGCGGTGTGCTTGTCGATGAGGTCGAGGTGAACACGAGCCAAGAACGCGTGGTGCTCGTTGAACCGGCCCATCAGGGCCTCGGTGAGTTGCGGGATCTTCGACCCGCATCCGGGCGCCGGGCCAGGTCTCGCCACTCTGATCGGCGCCATCGTCCGATCGACGGCGGCGAACCTCCAGCGCCACCTCGACCTGGCTCGCCGGGAGACGCCGCGATGTCGGTGGCAGTTGACCCAGAACGCCCTGCCGAGCTCGGATTGCCGGCGCCTCTCCTCGAGGCAGCTCGCTCCAGGCGCCGTGGATCTCTCGGCAGCAACATCGCCCGGGTGACCGACGCGCGGGTCGCTTCCGCCAGGTCGCGCAGCTGCCGGTGTCGGCCCTGGTGGCTCGCACGTTCGGTAGCCACGACCGAGGAGCCGTGCGCGCCGAGCTGGGCCAACGAGGTGGCATCGGCGACACTCGGTCTTGCAAGACCCTCGCTGGCGCGTTATTCACGCGATCCAGGTCGGCATCCGCGGCTCGGACATCGATCACCTCATCATCGGCCCCGGCGGCGTATTCACTGCCAATGCGAAGCATCATCCCGACGCCAAGATCTGGGTGGGCGGCAACACCGTGATCGTCAACGGCCGCAAGCACCCTCGCATGCACACCGCCACCGTGAACCGCCCGGCCGCCGATGCTCACGCAGCGCCAAGACTTCGTGAGGTCATCGACGTCAACGCCGCGACCGTTGCGACCGCCCTACGGCGTCCCGCACCAGCGACCCGAACGCAGCCCTTGGCGTCCTTCTTCGAGATGTCAACCCGGCGCACCGGGTGTGATGACGACCATCGCGCACGGCTTCCCGTGCCCGTCGGTGGACGAGGCGCCCGCCGTGGGGAGGACAGGAGAAAGCGGAAGTCTGACGCTCGGGCTCAAGGCACCAATCCACGGTTCCCGTGGAGTCCTCCACCACCATGCTCATCTACAGGCTCGCAGGCACCAGAGGGTGACCGGGATCAACCACGGCGGACGGACTCACTATCCAACCCGTGGCCCCGCCCCGGCAACCACCGCACACCGGAATCTTCGCGCACCACGGTGCGCCCCGAAGGCGGCGCCGAGTTGCTCATCTGTGAAGAGCCGAAATAGGTGTGTGGTGAAGGAGAGGGACGGACCGGAGAAGCGAGAAGAGGGGCAGGAGGAAGGAGAAGGGGAGGAGAAGAGAAGGGGCTGGAGGTAGGAGGAAGGCGAGGAGAGGGTTAGGACGTGGGAAGAAGTAGAGGAAATGGCGCCCCCTTCCTCCGGGTGGTCTTCGCCCAGATCGCGCCTCAGAGCCGCGGGTCGACGGGCTCCGACTCCAAGGCAAGAACTGCGAACACCGACTGGTGCACCTTCCACAGCGGCTCGTTGTCGACGAAGGCGGTGAGTGCCTCGAGTCCCAGCCCATGCTCTCGCTGTGCGAGTTGGCGCTTCCTGCCCAAGTTCCTGTCGCGCAGCAGGTCGAGCGAGTCGGTGTAGTCGGGTCCGTAGATAATTCGGAGGTACTCCCGGCCACGCACCTTGATGCCGGGCTGAATCCGCCCCTCGGTCAGGTGAGCAGGCTTAACGACCATGCCCTCGCCGCCACTAGCAGTCATGTCGAGCCACCACTGCGTTGCCGCGTCTCGCTCTTCCCGCGACGCGAGATCGACGAAGCGGTGCCGCGTGGGCGTGATGAGGTCGCCCTCCAGCTTGGCGAGCTTGGCAAGGTGCCACTCGTGCGATTCGGTGAGCGCCAGAGTGCGGCCTTCGGACGCGAGGATCTGGAACGGCGCCAGCGTCACCCCTTCAAGCCCGTTGGTTGGACGGACGTACGCCGCGTAAGCGTCACGGAACGCTTCAGCGTTGGTCAGCCGGCCCTTCGTGTTCGCTGCCAGGTCGCCCACGTCAAGGCCGCGCTTCGCTGCCTGCTCCAGGACCGCCAGAGCTTCGGGAAGTACCTGACGGGCGGCTGCACCGACCGAGGCGTACTGCGATGTGATGAGATCAATCGCCTTCGCCGACCACGGCAACAGCTCGCAGTCGAGAGCAAGCCAGTCGGTGTCGAGGGACTCGAACAGCGGAGTGGCCGTGTCCCGAAGCTGATCGACCAAGGCCGTCGTGTCAGCGAAGAAGGGTCGGCCCGTGCGCGTGTAGACGACACCGGTCATTCCGTCGCTGACCCCGAAGCGGCGCTCAGCAGCGTCGGTGTCCTTGGCAATCATGGCGATGGCTCGGGAGCCCATGTGCTTCTCTTCGCAGACGACCCGGGTGACGCCCCATCCGGCGTATTCGTCGAACGCCTGCTCAGGGTGCTCCAGGAATCCGTCGAGCTTGGACGTCGCGACAGGTGACATCGTCGGCGGCAGGTAGATGAGCCAACGCGGGTCGACCGCAAAGCGACTCATCACTTCAAGCGCCGCCGCAGCGTTCTCCTCGGGGATCTTCACCTTGCCGGCGTGAGTGGTTTCCAGCCAACGGGTGCCGGCGACGTCATCGATCTTGAACACTGACGGCTGACGATCGGCGATCGAGGAGGCGAGAGGTCGGACTGGCTCGTACCACTCCTGCTCAGCCGGGACCGAGACGAGCTCGCGTTCCGGGTAACGAAGGGCTGTCAAAGAGCCACCGAAGACGACACCGGTGTCGAGGCAGATCGTGTTGTTGATCCACTCCGCCGTGGGTACGGGCGTGTGCCCGTAGACCACCATCGCCTGGCCCCGGTACTCCTGCGCCCACGGGTAGCGGACCGGGAAACCGTACTCATCGGTCTCGCCGGATGTGTCGCCGTAGAGCGCGAAGGAACGCACCCGACCGGAGGATCGACCGTGGTACGACTCCTTGAGGCCGGCGTGGGCCACGACGAGCTTTCCGCCGTCCAGGACGAAGTGGCTGATCAACCCGTCCATGAAGTCGAGCACGCTCTGGCGGAACTCGCCTGATTCGGTCTCCATCTGGGCAAGAGACTCGGCCAGCCCATGCGAGACGGTCACCTTCGAACCCCGCAGTGCGCGGACGAGCTTCGCCTCGTGGTTTCCGGAGACGCACAACGCGTTCCCCGCCCTGACCATGCCCATGACCAGACGGAGCACGCCGGGTGTGTCCGGGCCGCGGTCGACGAGGTCGCCCACGAAAACGGCCTGGCGTCCGTCAGGGTGCGAGGCACCGACGGCGCTATCGCCGTCGTACTGGATCTCCCAACCGAGCGTGGTGAGCAAGGTACGAAGCTCGGATGCGCAGCCGTGGATGTCGCCGAAGATGTCGAACGGACCATGGACATCGGTGCGGTCGTTCCACGGCCGCTCGCGGGCGATCTCGACCGACTCGAGCTGCTCGGTTCCGCGAAGGACGTGCACCCGGCGGAAGCCTTCTTTGTTCAGCCGCTTCAGTGACCGCTTCAGGTCGCGGTGCTGACGAGACACCACATGGCTGCCGAAGTCGCGGTCGGGTCGCTGCCTGTTGCGCTCGACGGCCACCGATTCCGGGACGTCGATCACGATGGCGTCGACGAGCACATCATGGCTCTTGGCCAGTTTGATGAGCGAGGCTCTCGAAGCCTGCTGGACGTTGGTGGCGTCGACGACCGTCAGCAGGCCCCGGCGCAGCCGTGTTCCGACGATGTAGTTGAGGACGTCGAACGCATCCGGGGTGGCTGACTGGTCGTTCTCGTCATCAGCCACGAGTCCGCGGCAAAAGTCGCTGGAGACTACCTCTGTCGGCTTGAAGTGAGTCCGCGCGAAGGTCGACTTGCCGCTTCCGGAGACGCCGACCAGGACGATCAGTCCCATCGCTGGAACGGTAACTCGGCCCTTCTCGAGTGCCTCAGTCATCACTGCCTCCGGCCTTCGTGAAGATCGCCATCTGGGTGGGCGTGCCGAAGGTTTCGTCCAGGTCGCCGATCCCACGCCGTTCAACTGAGTAGCCATGTGTCTGGGCGACCCGGTCGGACCATTCCGCGAATTGCTCACGCGTCCACTCGAAACGGTGGTCTGGGTGGCGCCTGCCGACGAGGGTTTCGTAGAGCACGTTGTACTCACAGTTCGGGGTCGTCACGATGACAGCCCCTGGCTTCGCGGCGCCGAATACAACGTGTTCAAGCGCTTCCAAGCGCGGCGGATCGACGTGCTCGATGACCTCCATCAGAACCGCAGCATCAAAGCCTGCGTAGCGCTCGTCCTCGTAGGTGAGGGCCCCTTGGAAGAGTTCGACGCGCTCGGACTGACGCTCGCTCATCCGGTCCACATACAGCCGCCGGGCAGCGTACTGAAGCGATCGCGTGGAGACGTCGCTGCCAGCAACGCGGGTGAAGGACGAGGTCTTCATTAGGCGCTCAATGAATTGACCAGGCCCACACCCAAGGTCGATGACACTTCGGGCCCCGAGTTCGAGCAGCACCTCGTGGACAGCCTGGTGGCGCTGCGCGTTGAGCGGGATCCGTTTCTCCTCGGGCTGGAGGACTTCCTCATCGTCGGCCGGCTCAATCGCGGTCTCGACCTCGTCTCCGATTTCCGCCAGGCGTGCGAGCGCCACGTGAGTCAGACCGGCCGTGCGTGCCAGGTAGCGGCGAGTGATCAGGTCCCTGTCCGGGTGGCTTGCGAGCCAGCCCTCGCCGGAGCGCAGCAGCTTGTCCACCTCGTCGGGACCTTGCCAGTAGTGCTTGGACTCATCGAGGACGGGGAGGAGCACATGCAACTGGCTGAGTGCGTCGGCGAGTCGGACAACACCGGTGAGGCGAAGCCGGATGTAGCGGGAGTCGCCCCACTCGACGAACGCGTGATCGAGCGCGATCGGCTCGGCCTCAACGGTCCAGCCCAACGGTTCGAATACCCGGTGTGCGATCGCGGGGCCTCCGCGGCACGGCAACACCGGAATCTCGATCTCTAGCGGGATAGCCGAGTCGGCAAGATCCTGGTTCGCTTTGCAGCGGCCACTCCGAGCGGTGCTGAAGACGTCAGCCATAGCGACGCCGAGCAGCGAAGACGCGGCGTACGAGCGGTCGTTGACGTACTGGGCCAGGCTGAAGTCAGGCGAATTCTTCGCCCGCGACCGCGCCAGCCGTACTGGGTCCACTGTCAGCATCAGGGCGACGGTGCACCGCTCCTCGGTCGCCTCGGGGTAGAAGACCGTCGCGGTGCCGAACGACTGCTTGAACTCCTGGACCCGATCGGGGTGCTTGTGCAGCAGGAAGCCAAGGTCGGTCGCCGGATTGTGGGTGGTGGAAACGGTCAGGAGCACCCGCACAGTCTGCCGGAGTGGCGCGAAGGCTTTTCCGTCTCTACTCGAACGCCGATCAATCCCGTCGGGAAAGCCGGACGGATCCACGATGACGCAGCTGCTGCGGACGGCGGCTGATGATCACGTTTGGCCACTCGCCGTCGAGCTTGGGCCTTGGGGAGTGAGGGCACCCAACGGGGGTGCCACCAACCCAGGAGGTCACCATGGTTGCGACCATCACCCGCCGCCTTGTCTCGATCGGCGACGCGGCGGACGCACTCGCTGTCTCGACACGGACGGTCCGTCGCTACATCGCCGACGGCCAGATCGAAGCTGTGCGGCTCGGGCGCAAGACGTTGCGGATCAAGGTCGACTCGATCGAGCGGTTCATCGACGCCCGGCCAGTGGGGAACTGGCGATGACGCGTGTCAGAACGGGCCAAACGGGGCGGTTTCTTGTTCCCCGTATGTTCCCTGAAACGGAAAGAGACCCCCCGAAGGGGCCTCTGAACTGCATGTTTCTGGTGGGCGATACTGGGTTTGAACCAGTGACCTCTTCCGTGTCAAGGAAGCGCGCTACCGCTGCGCCAATCGCCCGAGGTGGAGACGGGATTCGAACCCGTGTACACGGATTTGCAGTCCGTTGCCTCGCCTCTCGGCCACTCCACCATAGAGGAGGGGCGTGAGAGCCCTTCTCCGAGCGGACGACGAGGCTCGAACTCGCGACCTCAACCTTGGCAAGGTTGCGCTCTACCAACTGAGCTACGTCCGCTTGCGACGTCGGCCGGGGCGACCCCGGTCGGCGTGCGTGAGAAACATACCGGATCACCTCTCGATCACCAATCCAGGGGGGCGGCCAGCCGGGCTTAGGATCAGGTCATGCACGTGTGGTTCAACGGTCGGCTGCTGCCCGACGCCCGCGACGCTGCGCTCTCGGTGCTCGACCACGGGCTCACCGTCGGCGACGGCGTCTTCGAGAGCGTCAAGGTGCTGCACGGGCACCCGTTCGCGCTCACGCGTCACCTCGACCGGCTGGCCCGGTCGGCGGCCGCGATGGGTCTGCCGGAGCCCGATGCCGAGGTCGTCCGCGAGGGTGTCGCCAGCACGATCGAGGCCGAGACCACGTCGCCGGCCCTGGGCCGGCTGCGGATCACGTACACCGCCGGCAACGCCCCGATGGGCTCGCACCGCGGCGACGACGTGCCGACCTGCATCGTCGTCTACGGCCCGGTCGACCCCATCGCGGCGACCACGAGCGTGGTGACGGTGCCGTGGGTCCGCAACGAGCGAGGCGCGATGGCGGGCATCAAGAGCACGTCGTACGCCGAGAACGTGCTGGCCCTGGCCCACGCGCAGAGCCTCGGCGCGACCGAAGCGCTGTTCGGCAACACCCGCGGCCAGTTGTGCGAGGGCACCGGCTCGAACGTCTTCTACGTGGTGGACGGGGAGCTGCGCACGCCGACGCTGGCCAGCGGCTGCCTGGCCGGGGTGACGCGCGCACTCGTCATCGAGTGGGCCGCCGACACGGAGTCGCCGGTGCGGGAGGTGGACGAGGACCTCGCGGTGCTGCAGCGGGCCGACGAGGTCTTCCTGACCTCGAGCTTCCGTGACGTGCAGGGGGTGGCCCGGTGCGACGACCGGGTGCTCGCAGCGCCCGGACCGGTCACCGAGCGACTCCGGGCGCTCTGGGCCGAACGCGAGGCACAGGCGCTCGACCCGTGAGGCGGGACCTCAGGCGGTGAGCAGGGCCTCGACGAGACCGTCGAGGTCGAGGTGGTCGCTCTCGGTGCCGGCGGGCACCAGGGCGGTCGTGGCGCTGACGAAGTCCGCGATGTCGGCGCTGCGGGCCTGGAGCACCGCCTCGCCGCCGGGGCTGACCAGCTCGATCGCGACCAGGGGCTGACCGTCGTCGGAGAGCAACGGCCACAGCTGTACGTCACCGCTGCCGGTGGGCGCCACGAGGCCGCGGGCCAGCAGGTCGCGGGCGAAGGACCAGGTGACCTCGGGGCCGTCGGTGTAGAAGGTGACGGACACGGCGTACGGGTCCTCGGCGACGTAGCCGAACATCGCCGACAGGTCGAGCGGCTGGCCCGTGCCGTCGATCAAGTGCAGGTCGAGGCGTAGTTGCACGTGCCCCTCGAGGAGCTCTTCGGTCGTGCTCTCGTCGCTATCCGTACGCATCTGCTCGTCCATGGTGCTTCGTCCCTTTCTGGTAGCTCGCCCGGCGATCGGGACGCAGGCTCAACGAGCAACCCCCCCGAGTGTGACGGCCCTGTCGAGAATGTCCGTAGTGATTCGGACCTCACGGTCGGACATCCAGGGTTCGCGCCCGCTCGGGGAGCGGACGGCTTTGGGGCCGGGCGGTCTAGAGAACTGAGGTCGGACAACCTCGGAATCCCGGACGCTCGGGCGGGGGTCGGCGACGACCAGACGTGCGCTAGTGTTCGTCCCGCTCCGGGCGATTGGCGCAGTGGTAGCGCGCTTCGTTCACACCGAAGAGGTCACTGGTTCGAACCCAGTATCGCCCACCCGGACGAGGCGCGGCCCCTGACCTGCAGCAACGCGGGTCAGGGGCCGCGACGTTTCCCGGGGTGGTGGGTCGAGGGGGGCGCAGTGCCCCGGCCGGCAACCCGGCCGTCGCGGCCCCGCCGACCCGCGGCTGAAGCACACCAGGGCGGTCGCCGTGGCGTAATGCGGCTCACCCGCGCGGTGGTCGTACTGGTCCGGGTTCCGGCGAAGGGTCGAGGGGGTCCTCGATGGCCCCTCCTGAGTCGGTATACAGGTATTGGGGTGCGCGTGACCCCAGCCGGGCCGGAGGTGCCGCCAGCCCGCCCGGATCCCGTGCGCCGATACGATCGGCCGGTCCCACGTCACCCCGTCCGCCAGGAGCTCTCCGTGCCCGACCTGACCGTCACCGTCGCCACCCCGACCGGGCGCTCCGAGCGACAGGTGACCACGGGCACCCGCACCTGGGAGCTGTTCGCCGACGAGCCGGCGGTGGTCGCCGCCCGGATCGACGGTGAGCTGCGTGACCTGGCGCACGAGCTCGTGGACGGCAGCGAGGTCGAGCCGGTGGCGATCGATTCCGCCGACGGTCGCGACATCCTGCGGCACTCGACCGCGCACGTCCTGGCGCAGGCGGTGCAGGACCTCTTCCCCGACGCGCGCCTGGGCATAGGGCCGCCGGTCGAGGACGGCTTCTACTACGACTTCGAGGTCGCGGAGCCGTTCAAGCCCGAGGACCTCGAGAAGATCGAGACCCGGATGCGCAAGATCGTCAAGGAGGGGCAGCGGTTCTCCCGGCGGCCGGTCTCCGACGACGACGCACGCGCCGAGCTGGCCGACGAGCCGTACAAGCTCGAGCTGATCGGGCTCAAGGGCGGCACGGGAGCCTCCGGCGAGGAGGTCGCGGAGGGTGCCTCCGTCGAGGTCGGCGCCGGCGAGCTGACGATCTACGACAACCTCAAGCGGGACGGGGCGACGGCGTGGAAGGACCTCTGCCGGGGGCCGCACCTGCCGACCACGAAGCGGATCCCGGCCTTCACGCTGATGCGCAGCGCCGCGGCGTACTGGCGGGGCAGCGAGAAGAACCCGCAGCTGCAGCGGATCTACGGCACTGCCTGGGAGTCCAAGGAAGCGCTCGAGGCTCACCTGCACCGGCTCCAGGAGGCGGAGCGACGCGACCACCGCAGGCTCGGGCGCGAGCTCGACCTGTTCAGCTTCCCCGACGAGATCGGCTCCGGCCTGGCCGTCTTCCACCCCAAGGGCGGTCGGCTGCGCAAGGAGATGGAGGACTACTCGCGCCGTCGCCACGAGGAGGGCGGCTACGAGTTCGTCAACACCCCCCACATCACCAAGGGTCGGCTGTTCGAGGTCTCCGGGCACCTCGACTGGTACTCCGACGGCATGTACCCCCCGATGCAGCTCGACCCGCAGGGCGAGAAGCCGGGCGTGGACTACTACCTCAAGCCGATGAACTGCCCGATGCACAACCTGGTCTTCGACGCCCGGGGACGGTCCTACCGCGAGCTGCCGCTCAAGCTGTTCGAGTTCGGCACCGTCTACCGGTACGAGAAGTCCGGCGTCGTGCACGGCATGACGCGGGCCCGTGGCTTCACCCAGGACGACGCGCACATCTACTGCACGCGCGCGCAGATGAAGGACCAGGTGTCCGAGCTGCTCACCTTCGTGCTCGACCTGCTGCGCGACTACGGCCTCGACGACTTCTACCTCGAGCTCTCCACCCGCAACGCCGAGAAGTCGGTCGGCGACGGCGAGACCTGGGAGGAGGCCACCGAGACGCTGCGCGAGGTGGCCACCGACTCCGGGCTCGAGCTCGTGCCCGACCCGGGCGGTGCGGCGTTCTACGGCCCGAAGATCTCCGTGCAGGCCCGCGACGCGATCGGCCGTACGTGGCAGATGTCGACGATCCAGCTGGACTTCAACCTGCCCGAGCGCTTCGACCTCACCTACACCGCCGCCGACGGCTCCAAGCAGCGACCGGTGATGATCCACCGCGCGCTGTTCGGCTCGATCGAGCGGTTCGTCGCCGTGCTCACCGAGCACTACGGCGGCGCCTTCCCGCCGTGGCTCGCGCCGGTGCAGGTGGCGGCGATCCCGATCGCCGAGCGGCACCTCGAGCACCTGGGCGGCGTGGTCTCGGCGCTGCGGGCGCGCGGCGTACGCGTGGAGGTCGACGACTCCGACGACCGGATGCAGAAGAAGATCCGCAACGCCCAGCTGCAGAAGGTGCCCTTCATGGTCATCGTCGGCGACAACGACGTCGAGGCCGGCGCCGTGTCCTTCCGCTACCGCAACGGCGACCAGGACAACGGCGTCCCGGTCGACGAGGCCGTACGCCGCGTGGTCGACGCCATCACGCAACGCAGCCAAGTGTGAGCGCCACGCTGTCTCGGCAACCGGTGGAGCGCCAGGTGGACATCGGTCTCCACCGCCAGGCCGACGTCGTCCAGGTGGTCTGCAGTCCGGGGGTGCACCTCGCGGGGTGGGCCAAGCGCGGCCCGACCGGGTTCCTCGGGACCAACGAGACCTGCGTCCAGGAGGAGACGGTGGCCTCCCTGCTCGACCACGCGGACGCGGGACTGCCCGGTCGCCGGTGCCGGTACGCTGCGGCCCGGTAGGGATTGAGACGAGGGCGGGAGGGCCGGGTGGCCGGCGAGAAGGCCCGCACCGACGGGCGCCAGCTGCGCTGGGAGCGCCACAACGCGCAGCGTCGTGAGCGCATCCTGCGTGCCGCCGTCGACGTCATCGCCGAGAGCGCGCCCGGCACCGAGGTGCACGTGCAGGCGATAGCCGACCGGGCCGGGCTGAGCCGCACCGTGGTCTACCGGCACTTCAACGACCGCGGCGACCTCGACCGCGACGTCCAGTCGCTGGTGCTCCAGGAGCTGTGGGACGAGCTGCTCCCGGCCGTCTCCCTGCGGGACGGCACGATCACCAGCATCATCCGGCGGATCGTCGCGACGTACGTCGGGTGGACCGTCGCGCACCCCTCGCTGAGCCGCTTCGTGGAGATCGACACCTCCCGTGACGGGTCGGGGCCGCTCCAGCGCGGGCTCGAGATCACCGCCGGCCGGGTCACCGACGTGATCGAGGTGGCGATCGACCTGCTCGACGTCGAGCTGTCCGACGACGAGCGGGCCGCGCTCGACCCGCTCGTGCACGGCGTGGTCGGCGCGGTCTTCGCCGCCGTGCGGCGGTGGCTCGTCCGGCCCGAGCGACAGCCCGACGCGGCCGTGCTCGTCGACGTCGTCACCGACTCGGTCTGGCACGTCCTCGACGGGCACACCCGGCGCCTCGGCGTACCGCTCGACCCCGACCTCCCGGTGGAGCAGCTGCTCGGGGTCTCCGAGTGAGCGGGGACCGGCCCGAGGAGGTGCACCAGGACGGCGTGGGCCCCTCCGACGCGCTGGAGCGGCTGTGGACCCCGCACCGGCTGGCCTACATCAAGGGCGAGAACCGGCCCGAGGAGCCCGACGAGGAGGTCTGCCCCTTCTGCCGGATCCCGCAGCGCGAGGACCGCGACGGCCTCGTCGTCCACCGGGGCGACCTCGCCTACGCCGTGCTCAACCTCTACCCCTACTCGTCGGGGCACCTGCTCGTCTGCCCCTTCCGGCACATCGGCGACTACACCGACACCACCGACGCCGAGGCCGCCGAGATGGCCGCGCTGACCCGGGCCGCCATGCGCACCGTGCGCGAGGTCAGCGGAGCCCACGGCTTCAACGTCGGCATGAACCAGGGCTCGGTCGCCGGAGCCGGCATCGCCGCGCACCTGCACCAGCACGTGGTGCCCCGCTGGGGCGGCGACCAGAACTTCCTGCCGGTCATCGGGCGCACCCGGACGCTGCCGGAGCTGCTCACCGACACCCGAGACCTGCTCGCGGAGGCGTGGCAGGACGGCGGCGAGCGCACCGACCGGTAGCCTCGTCCCGCCATGATGGAGAGATTCCGCGCGTTCTGGACCGGGGTGTTCGCCCCGGTCGGCCAGCTGCTCATCCGACTCGGGGTGAGCCCCGACGTCGTGACGGTCGTGGGCACCCTCGGTGTCTCGGCCGGGGCGCTGGTCTTCTACCCCCAGGGGTGGCTGATCGCGGGCTCGCTGGTGATCACGCTGTTCGTGTTCTCCGACATGGTCGACGGCTACATGGCCCGCGAGCTGGGCCGGTCGAGCCCGTGGGGTGCCTTCCTGGACTCCACGATGGACCGCTTCGGCGACGCCGCGATCTTCGGTGGGCTGGTGCTCTACTTCTTCGCCGGCCCCGGCAACTCGGTGCTCTACGGCTCCGTCGCCCTGCTCTGCCTGGTGCTCGGCTCGATCACGTCGTACGCCCGGGCCCGCGCGGAGTCGCTGGGCATGCAGGCCAAGGGTGGCATCGCCGAGCGCGCCGACCGGCTCGTCGCGATCATCTCGATGGCCGGCGTGAGCGACCTGCTGAACCTCCCCTGGCTGCTCTACCTCACCCTCTGGGTGTTGGCCGTCGCGAGCGCGGTGACGGTCCTGCAGCGCATGCTCATCGTGCGGCGCCAGGCCGTCCCGGCCGGCTGAGGCGCGGTCGTGGGGGTGCGCTCGGAGCTGTCCGCCACGGCGTACGTCGCGGGGTGGCGGATGGTGCGGCTGCTGCCGGAGCGGCAGGCCCGACGGCTCTTCGACCGGATCGCCGACCGGGTGTACGCCGGCAACGGCACCAGCGTGCAGCGGCTGCGCGGCAACCTCGCCCGCCTCGCCGTGCACGACGAGGCCACGGTGCGCGCGGCCGTGCGCTCCTACCTGCGCTACTGGTGCGAGTCGTTCCGGCTGCCGTCCTGGCCGATCGACGACCTCGTCGCCCGCACCCGCACCGTCGACGAGCACCGGGTGCGCGAGGCGCTGGCCGAGGGGCGGGGTGTCGTGAGCGTGCTGCCGCACATGGGCAACTGGGACTGGGCCGGCGCGTGGGCGTGCCAGGAGGTCGCCCCGCTCGTGTCGGTCGCCGAGCGGCTCGAGCCGGCCCGGCTCTATGACGAGTTCGTCGACTTCCGGCGCAGCCTCGGCATGGAGATCCTGCCGCTCACCGGGGCCGGGGACACCTGGTCGCGGCTGGACACCTGGGTGCGCGACGGCGGGCTGGTCTGCCTGCTGGCCGACCGGGACCTGTCGCGCCACGCGGTGACGGTGCGGCTGGCCGGGGAGGACGCCCGGATGCCCGGGGGGCCCGCGGCGCTCGCCCTCCGCACGGGGGCGCCGCTGATGCCGATCACGCTGCACTACGACGAGGACCGGATGTGGCTCACCTTCCACGAGGTCGTGCCGCCGACCACCGTCGAGGAGATGACCCAGGGGGTGGCGGACGCCTTCACCGCCGCGATGCGGGCGCACCCGGTCGACTGGCACATGATGCAGACGGTGTTCGTGGCCGACCTCGACCCCGACCGTGACCCCGGCAGACGCCCATGAGGATCGGGTTGGTCTGCCCCTACTCCCTCGACGTGGCCGGCGGGGTGCAGAACCACGTGCGCGACCTCGCCGGGGTGCTGCACCACGGGGGCCACGAGGTGGCGGTGCTCGCGCCGGGGGAGCCCGACGACACGCTGCCGGCGTACGTCACGGTGACCGGACGCGCGGTGCCGGTGCCCTACAACGGCTCGGTGGCGCGGCTGGCGTTCGGGCCGGTGCAGGCGAGGCGGGTGCGCCGCTGGCTGCGCGAGCACGAGCTCGACGTGCTGCACGTGCACGAGCCGACCACGCCCTCGGTGTCGATGATCGCGGTCACCTCGACCACCGTGCCGGTCGTCGCCACCTTCCACACCGCGCAGGTCCGCTCGCGCACGATGTCGGCCTCGGCGGGCCTGCTGCGCCCGCTGCTGGAGCGGGTCAGCGCACGGATCGCGGTCTCGGAGTACGCGCGCGACACGCTCGTGCAGCACCTCGGCGGCGAGCCCGTGGTCATCCCGAACGGCGTGCACGTCGCCCCCTTCGCCTCCGCGGAGCCGCGCGAGGAGTGGCGCGGTGACCCGACCATCGCCTTCGTGGGGCGCATCGACGAGCCGCGCAAGGGGTTGGCCGTGCTGCTACGGGCGATGCCGGCGCTGCTGGACCGCTTCCCCGGACTGCGACTGCTCGTCGTCGGGGGAGGGGACGTCGAGCAGGTGGTCGACGACGTGTCCCGGCGGGACCGGGCCCGGGTGGTGGCGGCGTGCGACTTCCTCGGCTTCGTCTCCGACGCCGACAAGGCCTCGGCCCTGCGCACGGCCGACGTGTACGTCGCCCCGCACACCGGCGGCGAGAGCTTCGGCATCGTGCTCGTCGAGGCGATGGCCGCCGGCGCCGCGGTGGCGGCCAGCGACCTCGGCGCGTTCGCGCGGGTGCTCGACGACGGCCGGCTCGGGGCGATGTTCCCGGTCGGCGACCCCGACGCCCTGGCCCGCACCGTCGGCGGCCTGCTCGCCGACGACGCGCGGCGGCGTACGACGGTGGAGGCCGCGGCCGAGGGCGTGCGCCACTACGACTGGGAGACCGTCGCCCAGCGCATCCTGAGCGTCTACGAGACGGTGGTCGGCCGATGACCTGGGTGCTGCTCGCCCTCGCCGTCGTGGTGGTGGTGGCACTGGTGTCGGCGCGGCTGACCTGGACCGCCCGGCGGCTGGACCGGATGCACCACCGGCTCGACCTGGCCCGCGAGGCCCTGCGCACGCACCTGTCGAACCGCGCCGCGGTGGCGATCGAGGTCGCCGTGAGCGGCGTGCTCGACCCGGCGAGCGCGTTGCTGCTGCTCGAGGCCGCGCACGAGGCCCGTGCCGTGCTCGCCGCCGACGGCGACCTCGGGCGCAGCGAGTCGGCGCTGTCGGAGATCCTGCGGCAGGTCTGCGACGTCGAGACGGTCGCCACGCTGCGCGCCCAGACGTCGCTGGCCGACGACCTGGGCGACGCCTGCCGCAAGGTCGACCTGGGCCGTCGGATCCGCAACGACCAGGTGGTCGTCGCCCGGCGCCTGCGCCGGATGCGGCACGTGCGCTGGCTGCGGCTGGCCGGGCGGGCGCCGGAGGTCACGACGGTCGAGTTCGACGCCGAGCCCCCGGCCGCCCTGGGGCCCGGCTGACGCGGCTCTCGCCGTAGGCTGGGACTTCGTCCCGACAGAACGGCAGAGGTGGAGCGTGAGCGAGACAGGCACCGACGGTGTGAAGCGCGGCATGGCCGAGATGCTCAAGGGCGGCGTGATCATGGACGTCGTGACGGCCGAGCAGGCGAAGATCGCCGAGGACGCCGGCGCCGTGGCCGTGATGGCGCTCGAGCGCGTGCCGGCCGACATCCGCGCCCAGGGCGGGGTGTCGCGGATGAGCGACCCCGACATGATCGAGAGCATCATCGAGACGGTCTCGATCCCGGTGATGGCCAAGGCCCGGATCGGCCACTTCGCCGAGGCGCAGGTGCTGCAGAGCCTGGGCGTCGACTACGTCGACGAGTCCGAGGTGCTGACCCCGGCCGACTACGCGAACCACATCGACAAGTGGCAGTTCACCGTGCCGTTCGTCTGCGGCGCCACCAACCTCGGCGAGGCGCTGCGGCGCCTCACCGAGGGTGCCGCGATGATCCGCTCCAAGGGCGAGGCCGGCACCGGCGACGTCTCCAACGCGGTCATGCACATGCGCACCATCGGCGGCGAGATCCGTCGGCTCGCCTCGCTGACCCCCGACGAGCTGTACGTCGCAGCCAAGGAGCTGCAGGCGCCGTACGCCCTGGTCAAGGAGGTCGCGGAGGCCGGCAAGCTGCCCGTCGTGCTGTTCACCGCCGGCGGCATCGCCACCCCGGCCGACGCCGCGATGATGATGCAGCTCGGCGCCGAGGGCGTCTTCGTCGGCTCCGGCATCTTCAAGTCCGGCAATCCGCAGCAGCGCGCCGAGGCGATCGTCAAGGCGACCACCTTCTACGACGACCCGGACGTCGTCGCCACGGTGTCACGCGGTCTCGGCGAGGCCATGGTCGGCATCAACGTCGACGAGATCCCGCAGCCGCACCGGCTCGCCGAGCGCGGCTGGTAACCCTCCCTCGCACCCGACCACGGGCCCCCGTCCACCGCGGACGGGGGCCCGTGGTCATGTCCGGTTCGCGCCGGTAAACGTAGTTAAAGAGTGAATCAGGCCGTTCGGGAGTTCAGCAGAGTCCTAAGGAACGGTTAAGTCCCGAGTTCCACTCGGGACCTGCCGAGACCGACCCGTGATGCACACACTCATCACGTTCCCGGCTCTCGGGGCTCCGATCACTCTCTCACTCTCCCTCCCTCGAAAGGGGACAGCACCATGAAGAACACCAAGCGCGCCGGGATCGTCAGTGCCTCCGCAGCCACCCTGATCGTGGGTGGCATCGCCTTCGCGGCGTGGACCTCGACCGGCACGGCGACCGGGACGGTCACCTCCGGGACCCAGACCGGCCTCACGGTCACGAGCGAGACCGTGAGCGGCCTCTACCCCACGGTCGACAAGACCTTCACGGTAACGGTGAAGAACACCAACCCGTACGCCGTCCAGATGCGCAGCCTGCTGCGGACCGCGAACGCGAACCCGGCCGCCTGCCTGGTCAGCTTCACCGAGCAGACCGGACTGAGCGACGTCCTGGCCGCGGACGACGGCACGAAGATCTACACGCTCACGGCGAGCATGGGCAAGGACTCGGACGGCTCGAAGTGCCAGGGCGTCGACTTCGTGCAGGAGTACCAGGCCACCGCCGACAGCAACGTGCCCTGATCCGCCCTCCCTGCCCTGTCGACGTCTGGACCCCGCCGTGCCCCGCCACCGTCACCGCCGCCTGGCGCCGATCCTCGCCCTCGCCGGCGCGGCCGGTGCGGCGACGCTGCTCGGCGGGGGCACGGCGGGACCGGGGGCCGGTCCGGGGGCCGACGGCTCGCGTCCCTCCGTCGTCCCTGGCGCCGACATCAGGGCGATGGGTTCGACCAGCAACCACGCCTCGGACAAGTGCCAGGGCGTCCAGAACGCCAGCTGCGAGGGCCGGCTGACGGTGCTCAGCGTCGGCGTCGACGCCGACCTGCTCTACCCCTCGCGGTCGGTCCCCCTGCCGGTCGTCGTCGGCAACCCGAACAACTACCCGGTCACGGTCGTCACCGTCGCGCTGACGTCCGTGGCCGGCACCGCGCGCTGCCCCGCGTCGACCCACCTCGTGTGGTCCCCTGCCGCCCGCAGCACCGAGGTCACCATTCCTGCCAAGGCCGCGCGGACCGTGCTCACCAGACCGCTGACCATGGCCGCGAGCGCGGCCGAGGCCTGCAAGCGGGTCTCGTTCCCGGTCACCGTGACCGTGACGGCGGTGAGGTGAGCGTGGCCCCTCGGCACCGCAGGTCCCGCGCCCACCGGCGCCTCGTCGTCCCCGCAGCACTGGTGCTGGCGACCGCGACCGCGGCCGTCAGCAGCGCGGCCTGGACGAGCACAGGTGTCGGCACCGCCAGGGCCACCGCCCAGTCCGTGCGCCAGGGCACCGCCCCGACGCCGACCCAGGTCACCGGCGGCGTCCGCCTCGCCTGGGCGGCGTCCACGCTCACCGACGGCGTCACCGCCGCGACGGCGTACGACGTCTACCGCCAGGCCGGCCCCACGACCGTGCTCGTCTGCTCCTCCGTCACCACGACGTCGTGCACCGACACCACGCCGGTCGAAGCCGTGGGCGAGTACTGGGTAGTGCCGCGCTTCAACTCCTGGTCCGGGGCTGCGAGCGGCCGGTCGGCCTACACCTACGACGCGACCGTGCCCCTCACCGCCGTCGGCCGGTCGGCGGGCAGCGACACCACCTGGGTGAACGCGCCGGTGACGCTCACCTTCACCTCCACCGACACCGGCACCGGGCTCGCGCGGCTCCGCTACCAGCTGGACGGCACCGCCGCCGACCACCTCGGTGCCGGGACGGGGACCCTGACCACGACGCGCGTCGTGAGCGCCGACGGCACCCACTCCGTCGTGTACGGCGCCACCGACGTCCGCGGCAACGCCGAGGTGTCGCGCACCCTGACCGTCAAGGTCGACCAGACCCTGCCGACGACGAGCTACTCGGTGGCGGGCACCACCGTGACCCTGACGCCGGCCGACGCCACCAGCGGCGTCGCCTCGACCCAGGTCAAGATCGGGTCGGCGAACTACGCCCCGTACACGGGCCCCTTCACGCTGGCCGCGGGTCAGACGGCGAGCTTCTACTCCGTCGACGCCGCCGGCAACGTGGGCCTCACGGGCAGCTACACCGCCCCGGCCGCGCGGCTCGACACGGTCGCCCCGACCACCACCGCGACGCTCTCTGGCACCGCAGGCACCAACGGCTGGTACACCTCGAGCGTGTCGGTGACCCTTGCCGCGACCGACCCGGCCCCGAACGCCTCCGGTATCGAGCGCGTCGAGTACTCGACCGACGGGGGCACGACGTGGCTCACCTACTCCACCCCCGTGCCGCTCAGCGCCCAGGGCACCCACACGGTGCGCTACCGGGCGGTGGACGAAGAGGGCAACACCGAGACGACCAGGGCGCTCACGCTCACGATCGATTCGGTGCCGCCCCCGGTCCCCACAGCGTTGATCCTCGGGAACAACGGCAACGGTGCCAAGGACTTCTCCGCGACAGCGAGCACTGATCCATCCGGGTCCGGTTTCGACGCCCTCTACTACGTGATCTCTGCCGCCAGCTCGCAGCCGACATTCAACGCGTCGACCTGGACCCGAGTGGACGGCACCTCCGTGAGCAGCACGAACAACCCGGTCAAGAAGGGACAGACCGTCTTCGTGCTGCAGTTCGACCAGGCGGGCAACTCGTCAGCTGCCCACGCCACGAACTAGCTGCGCTCGCTGTGCTCCTAGGCTGGGGCGGTGACCCCTCCCCGCATCGGCGTGCTCGCCCTCCAGGGCAACGTGCGCGAGCACGTCGCGGCGCTGCGGGCAGCCGGGGCCGACCCGCTGCCGGTCCGCCGGCCGGGCGAGCTCGACCTCGTCGACGGCATCGTCGTCCCGGGCGGGGAGTCCACGACCATCGTCAAGCTGGCCGCGATCTTCGACCTGCTCGAGCCGCTGCGCGAGCGGATCCGCGACGGGCTCCCCGCGTTCGGCACCTGCGCGGGGATGATCCTCCTGGCCGACCGCCTCGAGGACGGCGCTCCTGGCCAGCAGACCATCGGCGGGCTCGACGTCGTCGTACGCCGCAACGCCTTCGGTCGGCAGGTCGACTCCTTCGAGGCGGACCTCGACATCGGCCAGGACGAGCCCTTCCACGCGATGTTCATCCGGGCCCCCCTGGTGGAGAAGGCCGGCGACGACGTCGAGGTCATCGCTCGGGTGTCGCCACGCACGACGGGCCCCGAGACCACCGGTAGGATCGTCGCGGTGCGTCAGGGGCGGCTCCTCGCGACGTCGTTCCACCCGGAGATCACCGGCGACCACCGCATCCACGACCTGTTCGTGCAGATGGCAGAAGCGACGTAGAGGGACGGGACGAAGGCAATGTCTGGGCACTCCAAGTGGGCGACGACCAAGCACAAGAAGGCCGTGGTCGACGCCAGGCGCGGCAAGCTCTTCGCGAAGCTGATCAAGAACATCGAGGTCGCGGCACGGATGGGCGGGGGAGACCCCACGGGCAACCCGACGCTGTACGACGCGATCCAGAAGGCCAAGAAGTCCTCGGTCCCCAACGACAACATCGACCGCGCGGTCAAGCGTGGCTCCGGTGCCGAGGCGGGCGGCGCGGAGTACGCCACGATCATGTACGAGGGCTACGGTCCCCACGGCGTCGCGATGCTGGTCGAGTGCCTGACCGACAACCGCAACCGGGCCGCGATGGAGGTCCGCACCGCGATGAACCGCAACGGCGGCTCGCTGGCCGACCCGGGCTCGGTGGCCTACCTGTTCCACCGCAAGGGCGTCGTGCTCGTCCCGGCCGACCAGGAGGGCAAGCCGGTCTCCGAGGACGACGTGCTCGAGGCGACGCTCGAGGCCGGCGCCGAGGAGGTCAACGACCTCGGTGACGCCTACGAGGTGGTCAGCGAGGCCACCGACCTCGTCACCGTGCGTACGTCGCTCCAGGACGCCGGCGTCGACTACGACTCCGCCGAGGCACAGTTCCTGCCCTCGATGCACATCGAGCTCGACAAGGACGGCGCGTCCAAGATCTTCCGCCTCGTCGAGGCGCTCGAGGACCTCGACGACGTGCAGAACGTGTTCGCCAACTTCGACGTCTCCGACCAGGTCCTCGCCGAGCTCGAGGACGCCTGACCCGTCTCGGCGAGCGCGCCGACAGGCGTCACAGCAGCGGGGCCAGCAGCCCCGCCGCCCGGGCGGCCCCGCCGGTGTCCACCGGTCGTGGGTCCGCCCCCTCGGAGACCGCGGCGACGACGGCCGCTGCCAGGATCTCCGGGTCGCAGGCCTCGGCGTAAGCCAGGTGCCGGCCCGCCTCGTACCTGTCCAGGCGGTGCCGCACGTGCCTGTTCTGCTCGAAGTGGTTCTCCAGCGGAACGTAGACGAACGGCGTCCGGCTCGCGGTGAGCTCCATGCACGTCGTCAGACCGCCCTGCACGACGGCCACGTCGCTCGCCGCTAGGTGCTCGTGCAGTCGCGGCAGGTAGCCGCGCACCCGGGCGCCCCTGCGGCGGGGGATGCTGGCCGGGTCGACACGCGGCCCGCAGACGACCAGGAAGTGCAGCTCCGGCAGCAGGCGTCGCGCCAGCGGCACCGCGTCCATCACCCGGTGCAGGAGCGGCCCGCCCACGCCCGAGCCTCCGACGGTGGCCACGCACACCAGGTCGTCGGGACCGAAGCCGAGCGAGGACCGCAGCGCCTGGCGGGCACCTTCGGACGAGGGGGTGAAGCCGGTCACGTAGCCCGCGAAGTCGAAGTTCTCCTCGGTCCAGTCGCGGATCCGTGGCAGACCGGGACCGAACGGGTCCTCCACGACGTCCTCGGGGTCGCCGACGAAGATCGACCGGTCCCGCACGCCGGCGAACCGGGCCCGCTGCTCGAGCATCTCCTCGTTGTAGTCCGCGGTGAGCCTGACCTCCGCGTCTCCGCCCTGCGGCATCGGGAGCCACCCGACGAAGTCGGTCATCCAGGCAAAGGCGAAGCGCTTGCGCTCCGGGTTCTCGTGCAGGAAGTGGTCGACCTCCCACGCCTCGTCCCCGACGACCAGGTCGTAGGGCTCCTCGGTCACCAGCTCGTCGAGCACCAGGTAGTTGGTCACCATGATCTCGTCCATCCGCCGGATGGCCTGGAAGGCGTGCAGGTCGTGCTCGCCGGCCTGTTCCTCGACGTGCGCGACCTCGCTCGCCAACCACCGCGAGGCGGGGTGGACACGCTCGCCGGCCGCCTCCAGGACGTGCGCGACCGGTGCCTGCGCCAGCCAGTCCACGCGCAGGTCGGGGTGCCGCTCGCGCAGCTCCGCCACGATCGCCAGGTCACGACAGGCATGCCCCAACCCGATGGGCGAGCTCAGGTACAGCACCCGTCGCGTCCCCCGTGCCGCGCGCGCCCGGCGCGCCAGCTCGGCGGTGACCCCGGGCGGGCCCACCGCGACGGTGCGCGAGGGGGGCGCCACGCGACGGACGAACGCGTCCAGCATCCGGGTCACGCGCACCGGGTCGCGGGTGTGCAGCGCGTGCCCGCTGCCCTCGAGCAGCGTCACGCCGGCCCCGGTCAGCTCGGCCAGACGGAGCGCGACCGCGCTGGTGCGCACCCGGTCGTCGGCCCCGTGGACGATCTCGACCGGGCACCGGACCTGAGCGCACAGCGGCTCGAGCGGCTGGCACACGGCCCCCTCGAGGCCCATCCGTCCGGCGGTGGTGTCCACCAGCGTCCGCGGGTCGACCTCGGCCGACCACTCCAGGCAGTCCTCGACCTGCTTGGTGGAGTGCGGCTGGCTGCACATGGCGTCGAAGAAGAACGCGCGGAAGTCGTCGAAGTCGCCGTCCGTCCAGTAGTACCGGTTGTACTTCGCCCAGCCGTCGGTCTCGGACAGGCGCTCGGACCAGGGGTGACGCTCGCGATCGGGTTGCGGCACGGACAGGCCGCAGGACGGTGCGATCGCGAACACGCCCCGCACCCGTTCGGGTGTGTTCGCGGCCAGGTGGACGGCCCAGGCGACCCCGCAGGAGAAGCCGGCCACGACCGCCGCGTCGGTGCCGGTCGCGTCCAGCACCGCGACGGCGTCCGCCGCGTACTCCTCGTCGGTGTACGCCGCCGCACCGACCGGACGGTCCGAACGCCCGCTGCCGCGGCCGTCGAAGGTGATCACCCGGTGGTGCCGGGCCAGGGTGGGCGCCTGCATCTTCCAGTGCCGCGAGTCCACCAGCGACCACGTCGGCAGCAGCAGCACCGTCGTCGGCCCCTCGCCGTAGACGTCCCACGCGAGGCGTACGCCGTCGCGCACGGCGGTCCCGCTGTGGTCGGGACGCCGTGCACGACCGGTGCCTGCTGCCATGCCTGCGATGTTCCTCCTGCCGGGTGCCGTTGTCGTGGTGGTCCGTGCGGGGCCGACGACTCAGGCGCGCACCTCGTAGACGTTGTTGAACGGGGTGCCGGCCGCCACGCGGAACCGGGTGAAGCCGGCCGTGGTCGTGACGTCACGGACCCGGGCCGGACCGGCCTGGGTGCCCAGCGCCAGACCGACGTCCTGCGAGAGCGAGCACGGGGTGCACAGCAGCGTGGAGAAGCCGTAGTAGGCACGCCCCACCGGGTTGAGGTTGTCCTCGACGTGGTCGCCGGCGGCCGGCTCGACGACCATCCACGTGCCTCCCTCCGCGAGCGCGCCGCGCACCTGCCGCGCCGCACCGACCGGGTCGCCCATGTCGTGCAGGCAGTCGAACATCGTCACCAGGTCGAACGACTCGTCCTCGAAGGCCTGCGCCGTCGACACCTCGAAGACGATCCTGTCGCCGACGCCGGCCTCCTGGGCCCGGGCGCGCGCCGTGTCGACGGACTCCGGGTGCGCGTCGATGCCGACGAACCGCGACCTGGGGAAGGCCAACGCCATCACGATGGTCGAGGCGCCGTGACCGCAGCCGACGTCCGCCACCCGCGCCCCGGCATCGAGCTTCTCGACCACCCCGTCCAGGGCCGGGAGCCAGTCGGCGACGAGGTGTGCGCGATAGCTCGGCCGGAAGAAGCGCTCGCAGCCCAGGTGCACGTCCTCGTGGTGGTCCGGCCAGCCCACGCCGTCGCCGTGCCGCGCGGCCTCGATGACTCGATCGGTGTCCTGCACGGCACCCAGCGCGGTCTGGAACAGGCCCGGCACGAAGGCCGGGCTGGTCTCGTCGGCCAGCGCCACGCCGTGCTCGGGCGGCAGGGTGTAGCGGCCCGACTCCGGGTCGTAGGTGACGTACGCCCCGGCCGCCTGGGCGTTGAGCCACTCCCTCGCGTAGTGCTCGTCGGTCCCGGACAGCTCCGCCAGCTCACCGGGGGTGCACGGGCCGTGGGCGACCAGGTCGCGGTAGTAGCCCAGCTTGTCGCCCATCACCACCAGGGCCGCGTTGAGGGTGGCTCCGGCTTCACCCACCGCCTGGAAGACGAAGGACATGAGTACGTCGTGGTCGATCTCGGTCGGGTGGTCGAGCGTGGTCATCTGGTTCTCCTCGATGGTCCTGCCGTGGTGCCGGCACTCCATCGGCGCCGGTCCCTACACCTTCGGCCCGCAACGGCGCCCGTCGCATCCGGGGACCCCCCTGGTCGCGGGACTAGCATCGGCAGATGCTCGTCGGGAGGGACTCCGAGCGGCACCGCATCGCGCGCCTGGTCTCCGGGGCGCGGGTGGGGGAGAGCAGCGCCCTGGTGCTGACCGGCGAGGCCGGGATCGGCAAGACCAGCCTGCTCGAGCAGGCGGTGGAGCTGGCGGAGGGGATGACGGTGCTCCGGGCGGCCGGTTCGGTGACCGAGCGCGACGTGCCGTTCGCAGGTCTGCACCAGCTGCTGCTCCCGGTCGCCCCCACCATCGACGGTCTCGGGACGCCGCACGCGTCCGTCCTCCACGTGGCGCTCGGCCTGCGACCCGGAGGCGGCGGGGACCGGTTCGCCGTGGGCGCCGCCTGCCTGGCGCTCCTGACCCGGCTCGCCGAGCGGCGAGCCGTGCTCCTCGTGGTGGACGACGTGCACCTGTGGGACCGCGCGAGCGTCGAGGCACTCGCCTTCGTGGGACGCCGGCTGCTCGCGGACCAGATCGGGCTGCTCGCGGCCTCGCGAGACACCGACGGGTCGCCGGCGCTCGACGGTGCTCTGCCGCAGCTGAGGCTGGGTGGCCTGTCCCTGGAGTCGGTGACGCACCTGCTGTCCCGGCGCGGCCCACCGCTCGTGGACGAGGAGCTCGCCCGCCGCGTCCACGCCGCCACGGCCGGCAACCCGTTGGCCGTGGTCGAGCTCGCCGGGCTCCCGGGGACGTTGCTGGCCTCGCCGCAGGCCCAGCTGCCCGTGCCCGAGGTCCTCACCGAGGTCTTCGGCCGGCGGGCGGGTGAGCTGCCGGCCGTCAGCAGGGTCGCCACGCTCGTCGCAGCACTCGGCGAGGGCGACCTGGCCCTGGTGGAGCGAGCGCTGGACGAGCTGGACCGGCACGGCAGCACGGGTGACTCGGACGCCGCCGGAGCGGGTGCGACGGTGGCCGACCTCCTCGCCGCCGAGTCGGCAGGCCTGGTCGTGCTGACCCCGGGGCGCGTGGACTTCCGGCACCCGCTCACCCGGGCCAGCGTCTACGCCGCGGCACCGCCCGCCCTGCGTCGGGCCGCCCACCTGGCGGTCGCCCGGGCTCTGCCTGATGCGGACCGTGAACGCCGTACCTGGCACCGGTGCGAGGCGGCGGCCGGTCCCGACGACGCGGTCGCCCTCGCCCTGGAGGAGCTCAGCCGGGGGGCGCTCGAGCGAGGCGCTCCCGCCGTGGCGGCGACGGCACTGGAGAAGGCGGCCTGGTTGAGCACGGACGGGTCGGACCGCGCGGTCCGCTTCCTCGCCGCCGGCAGGGCCGCCTGGCTCGCCGGGCAGGGCACCCGGGCCGACGGCCTGCTCGGCCGGGCCGACGGGCCGGCGGCTCCCGACGGGTTGCGCGAGCAGGTGCAGGGCCTGCGCGGCACGATCGCCCTCAGGGCAGGCTCGCTCGAGCAGGCACGGGACCTCCTGGTGGGTGCGGCCGACGCCGTGCAGGGCGCCGACCCGGATGCCGCCACCCTCGCGCTCGCCGACGCGGTGAGCGCGTGCTTCTACCTCGCCGACGCCCGAGGCGGTCTCGCGGTCGCGGACCGGCTGGAGGTGCTGTACCCGCGCTGCGTCGAGACCGAGAACCGGGTCCGGGGTCGCCTCGGCGTCGGGATAGCCCGGGTGCTGGCCGGCCGGGGCGGCACCGACGACATCCGGGCCGCCGTCGACCACCTGGCCACCGGTCCCGAGCCCGGGGACGACCAGGTGCGCCCGGCCTGGACCGTCGTGGGTCCGCTCTTCCTCCGCGAGTCCGACACCGGCGTCTCCCTGGTGCGGCACGCCGTGGAGGGGTCGCGTGAGCGTCGCGCGCTGATGACGCTGCCCAACCTGCTGTTCCACACCGCGCGGCACGACGCGACGTCGGACCGCTGGCGGGACGCCGCCGCGGCGTACGCCGAGGGTGTGGCGCTGGCCCGCGAGACCGGCCAGACCACGGACCTGACCATGTGCCTGGCGGGTCTGGCCTGGCTCGAGGCACGCACCGGCCGGGCCACTGACTGTCGCGGCCACGCGGAGGAGGCGCTGACCCTCGCGCGGCGCGACCACGTACACCTGGGTCGGCTCTGGGCGACCTTCGCCCTCGGTGACCTCGAGCTGGGTGCCGGCCGTGCCGAGGCGGCGCTCACGCACTACGACGCCCTGCACGACCTGCTGGTCGAGCACGGCGTGCTCGACGTGGACCTCTCGCCCGGCCCGGAGCGCACCGAGGCGTTGCTGCACCTCGGACGAGGGCCCGAGGCGCGGGCGATCGCACTCGAGCACGACGTGCGAGCCCGGGAGAAGTCCCAGCCGTGGGCGCTGGCGCGCGCCCACCGGGCCCTGGCCCTCACCGCGACCGGGGCCGAGACCGACACGGGCTTCGCCCGTGCGCTCGGGTACCACGCCGGGAGTCCGGACTCGTTCGAGCTGGCCCGCACCCGCTTGTGCCTGGGTGAGGTGCTGCGGCGCGGTCGGCGGCGCGTCGAGGCCCGTGGCCCGCTCAGGGAGGCGCTCGGCACCTTCGAGCGTCTCGGGGCCGCCCCGTGGGCCGACGTCGCCGCGGTCGAGCTCGCGGCCACCGGCGAGACGGCGCGGCGTCAGGACGCGGTGGGGCTCGACCGGCTCACCGCCCAGGAGCGTCAGATCGCCCAGATGCTCGCCGGGGGCCGCACGACCCGGGAGACCGCCGCCGCCCTGTTCCTGAGCCCCAAGACGGTGGAGTACCACCTGCGTCACGTCTACACCAAGCTGGACCTCTCCTCACGTGCCGAGCTGTCGGCGGCACTGGCCGACTAGGCCGCGGCACCGTCTCGCACCCGATCGACCGGACCGGACGGGAACCGTCGGGGGGACCGCGCTTCCGCCTCGCTGCCCTTGGCCGCTCCGGCGTTTCTGCCGGCCGGGTCGACGCATGGCCGCTAGCCTTCCGAACACCTGTTCGGACGGTCCTGGAGGTCAGATGCGCGTGCTCGGAGTCGACCCCGGGCTGACCCGTCTCGGCCTCGGCGTGGTCGAGGGCATGGTCGGACGCCCGCTGCGGATGATCGCGGTGGACGTCGCCCGCACCCCGGCCGGCGACCCGATCGAGCGGCGGCTCTGCCACCTCGACGCCGTCGTCGAGGAGTGGGTGCACGAGCACCGTCCCGACGTCGTCGCCGTCGAGCGGGTCTTCGCCCAGCACAACGTCAGCACCGTCATGGGCACCGCCCAGGCGAGCGCCGTGGCCATGGTCGCGGCGGCCCGGCTCGGGATCCCCGTCGTGCTGCACACCCCCAGCGAGGTCAAGGCCGCCGTCACGGGCAACGGCCGCGCCGACAAGGCCCAGGTGACCGCGATGGTCACCCGCCACCTCCGCCTGTCCGCGCCGCCGAAGCCGGCCGACGCCGCCGACGCCCTCGCGCTCGCGATCACCCACGTGTGGCGGGGCTCGGCCCAGACCCGACTGGAGGCGGCCGTGGCCAAGGCCGCCGGAAGGAGCCCCGCATGATCGCGTTCGTCCGTGGCGAGGTGGCCCACGTGGGCATCACCTCCGCCGTCGTCGAGGTCGGGGGAGTGGGTCTGCAGCTGCTCTGCACCCCCGACACCCTGGCCGGCCTCCGCACCGGCCAGCAGACCCTGATGCCCGCGAGCATGGTCGTGCGCGAGGACTCGCTCACCCTGTTCGGCTTCGCCGACGAGGACGAGCGCCAGGTCTTCGAGCTCGTGCAGACCGCGAGCGGCGTGGGCCCCAAGCTCGCCCAGGCGATGCTCGCGGTGCTCCGGCCCGACGACGTACGGGTCGCGGTCGCGACCGAGGACGTCAAGGCCCTCACCGGCGTCCCGGGGATCGGGCAGAAGGGCGCCCAGCGGATCATCCTCGAGCTCAAGGACCGGATCGGCGCACCCGCCGGGCCTGCCCTCCCCGGGCGCCCGGCCCCGGCGCCGGTGGCCGCGGGCTGGCAGCAGCAGGTGAGCGAGGCGCTCACCGGCCTCGGGTGGAGCACGAAGGAGGCCGACCGGGCGATCGCCCGGGTGGCCGAAGACCCCTCCTCCGGTGACGCGGTGCTGGTCTCCGACGTGCCCGCGCTGCTCCGGACCGCACTGCGCAGCCTGAGCCGGGCATGAGCGTGCACGACGAGGAGTCCCGACTCGTCGACGGGGCGGTCGACCTCGACGAGCAGGCGGTCGAGGCGGCGCTGCGGCCGCACACGCTGAGCGAGGTCGTCGGCCAGGACCGCGTCTGCGAGCAGCTGGCCCTGGTGCTCGACGCGGCCCGCGCCCGGGGCCGGGCCCCCGACCACGTGCTGCTCTCCGGGCCTCCCGGCCTCGGCAAGACGACCCTCGCGATGATCATCGCCGCGGAGATGTCGAGCCCGCTGCGCCTGACGTCCGGGCCGGCGCTGACCCACGCGGGCGACCTCGCCGCGATCCTCTCCGGCCTCAACGAGGGCGACGTGCTCTTCGTCGACGAGATCCACCGGATGGCGCGTCCTGCCGAGGAGATGCTCTACCTGGCGATGGAGGACTTCCGGGTCGACGTCGTCATCGGCAAGGGGCCTGGGGCGACGGCGATCCCGCTCGAGCTGCCGCCCTTCACGCTCGTGGGCGCCACCACCCGCTCGGGCCTGCTGCCCAGTCCTCTGCGCGACCGGTTCGGCTTCACCGGGCACCTCGACTTCTACGAGCCGGCCGACCTCGAGCGCATCCTGCGGCGCTCCGCCGACCTGCTCGGCGTCCACCTCACCGACGCCGGGGGAGCGGAGATCGCCTCGCGCTCGCGCGGCACCCCCCGCATCTCCAACCGCCTGCTGCGTCGGGTGCGTGACTACGCGCAGGTGCGGGCCGACGGGGTCGTCACGCCGGAGATCGCGCACCGCGCCCTCGACCTCTACGAGGTCGACCGGCTCGGCCTCGACCGGCTCGACCGCGGGGTGCTCGACGCTCTCTGCCGACGCTTCGGCGGAGGGCCGGTCGGGTTGTCGACCCTGGCGGTCGCGGTGGGCGAGGAGCGTGAGACGGTCGAGGAGGTCGCCGAGCCGTTCCTGGTGCGCAGCGGGTTCCTGCTGCGGACTCCCCGGGGACGCGTCGCGACCGAGGCCGCCTGGTCCCACCTGGGGCTCGCCACGCCGGAACGCTCCCGTGTGAGCCTGGGGCTCGTGGGGGACTAGGCCGCGTTAGCATGGGCGGTTGTTGTCCGGATTGCCTCGAGCGAAGAAAAGGTCCCGCGTGGAAAGCCTCGCCCAGCTCCTTCCCCTCGTATTGCTGGTGGCCGTGTTCTGGCTGCTCGTCATCCGCCCCGCGCGCAAGCGCCAGGCCAAGCTGGCGGCCACCCAGGCCGGCCTTGCGGTCGGCGCGCACGTGATGCTCGCCTCGGGCTTCTACGGCCACATCACCGAGATCCGTGACGAGACCGTCCTCTTCGCGATGGCCCCCGGCGTCGACGTCGAGGTCGCCAAGCAGGCCGTGGTGCGCATCCTGACCACCGACCCCACGGCCGCCACCGACCCGATCGACCCCGGACACGGAGAGATCTGACCGTGGCGAAGAAGTCGCCGCGCCCCGGCCGGCGGGTGATCCTGCTCCTCCTCGTGATCGCCGCGATGTACGGCGGGATCGCCGCGAACGGGGTCTGGAAGCCCGGCCTGGGCCTCGACCTCCAGGGCGGCACCCGGATCACGCTGGAGGCCACCACCCAGTCCGGCCAGACGGTGACCCCCGAGAAGCTCGCCGAGGCCAGCCGGATCATCGACCAGCGGGTGAACGCCAGCGGCGTCGCCGAGGCCGAGGTGGGCACGCAGGGCGACCGCAACATCGTCGTCGAGATCCCCGGCCAGAACCGTCGCGACCTGGTCGACGCGGTCAAGCAGACCGCCCAGCTGCGGTTCCGGCTCGTCGCCGGCTCCGCCGCCGGGGTGCCCACCCCCGACCCGAGCGCCAGCCCGTCGGCCAGCCCTTCCGGGGACGCCGGCGTGGACCCCAGCCCCACCCCCAGCCCCAGCGCCACTCCGCGCGGGCGGGCCCCGTTCACCGCGGAGGCCCCCTCCCCGTCGGCCAGCCCGTCGGCCGAGCCCACCGCTCCGGCGACGCCCGACGCGGCCGCGAGCCAGCCCGGGGCGCCGATCGACCAGCCGCTGCGCTGGCAGGACAACCCCGGCCAGGAGTACGTCCAGGAGTTCCTCGACTACACCTGCCCGCGGCCCGGCCAGCCGGCCAAGCAGGTCGACGACAACCCCGACGAGCCGCTGGTCACCTGCGACGACTCGGGCACCAAGTACCTCCTCTCTGTCGCCGTCATCGAGGGCACCCAGCTCACCGACGCCTCGGCCGGCATCCCGCAGAACGAGGTCGACTACGTCGTCGACCTGTCCTTCGACCGCACCGCGCGCTCCACCTTCGCCGACGTCACCCGACGCATCGCCGGCACGCAGAAGCAGTTCGCCATCGTGCTCGACGGGACCGTCATCTCGGCGCCGCAGGTGATCAGCCCGATCCTCGGCGGCAACGCCCAGATCACCGGCGACTTCAGCCAGGAGGAGGCCGACAGCCTCGCCAGCTCGCTGCGGTACGGCGCGCTGCCGCTGAAGTTCACCGTGCCGGTGATCTCCGACGAGGGCCCGACCCTGGCCGCCGACCAGCTCAGCGCCGGCATCGCCGCAGGCGCGATCGGGCTGCTGCTCGTGATGCTCTACTGCCTGCTCTACTACCGCGGCCTCGGCCTGGTGGTGATTGCCTCGCTGGTCGTCGCCGGAGCGCTGACGTACGCCGCGGTCATCTTCTTGAGCCTCACGGCCGGCTTCACGCTCACCCTGCCCGGCATCGCGGGGCTGATCGTGGCGGTCGGCATCACGGCCGACTCGTTCATCGTGTTCTTCGAACGGATACGTGACGAGATGCGCGAGGGCCGCTCGATGCGGATGGCCGTCGAGGCCGGCTGGGTGCGGGCCCGCACCACCTGCCTGGCCGCCGACGCGGTCTCGTTGCTGGCCGCGGTGGTGCTCTACATCTTCGCGATCGGCGTGGTGAAGGGCTTCGCCTTCGCGCTCGGCATCTCCACGCTCATCGACCTCGGCGTGTTCTTCCTGTTCACCAAGCCGCTGGTCAGCTACCTCGGCCGGTTCCGCTTCTTCAACCAGGGACACAAGCTCTCCGGCCTCGACGCCGAGAGCCTCGGCGTGGACCCGGCGCGCAAGCCTGGCCTGGCCAGGCCGACCCGCACGCCCACCCCCACTGCAGGAGGCCGAGCCTGATGGGCAAGTTCTCTCGTCTCGGCAACGACCTCTACGAGGGTCGCGTCTCCGTCGACTTCGTCGGGCGCGCCCGCACCTGGTACGCCATGTCGGCGGTCATCTTCGTGCTCGCGCTCGTCGGTCTCTTCGGGCGCGGTCTCGACCTCGGCATCGAGTTCGAGGGCGGCGTCGAGTACCGCGTGTCGGTGCCCGCCGACCAGGTCACCGACCAGAACGCCGAGCTCGTGCGCGCGGCGATCGCCGACACCGGCATCCCGAATGCCGCCGCGCCGGTCGTGAACACCTCGGGCACCGACACCCTGCGGGCGACGGTGCAGCCGCTGAGCAACAACCAGTCCACGCAGGTGACCCAGGCGATCCAGGACTCCCTCGGGGTGCCTGCCTCGGCCGTGTCGCAGCAGTCGATCGGGGCGACGTGGGGGTCCCAGGTGCTCACCCGCGCCCTGACCGGCCTGGTCGTCTTCATCTTCGCGGTGGTGCTGTTCATCTGGGCGTACTTCCGTGAGTGGAAGATGTCGGTCGCGGCGATCGTGGCGCTGGCGCACGACCTCCTGATCACGGTGGGCGTCTACGCGCTGGTGGGCTTCGAGGTCACCCCCGCGACCATCACCGGCGTGCTCACCATCCTCGGCTTCTCGCTCTACGACACGGTCGTCGTCTTCGACAAGGTGCGCGAGAACGTCGTCCTGGGCAAGCACCGCGGCTGGAGCTACCGCCACGCGGCCAACCTCGCGGTGAACCAGACCCTGGTGCGCTCGATCAACACCTCGGTGGTGGCCCTCCTCCCCGTGGGCGCGATCCTGGCGGTCGGCGTCTACACGCTGGGCTCCGGTGCGCTGAAGGACCTCGCCCTCGCGCTGTTCGTGGGCATGGCGGCCGGGGCCTACTCGTCGATCTTCATCGCGACGCCGCTGCTGGTGCAGCTGAAGATGCGCGAGAAGGACGTGCAAGCGGGCGACCGTCGCATGGAGCGCCGCACGGCCCGGCAGGCCGATCGCTACGCCGAGGTGCCGACGTACTCCGAGACGATGGAGAGCCAGGACGTCGACGAGCACCCCGCCGAGCTCAACGAGTACGCCGACCCCGACGCGCTCACGCCGGCCGACACCCGGCAGGTGCACGACGAGGCGATGGGGTCCGGACGGGTCCAGCCCCGGGCCACTCGGCCGGTGGGGGAGTCGCGCTCGGCCAAGCGCAGCCAGCCGAGCCGGTCGACGCGCGAGGACCGGCGGCGTGGACGCTGACGGCGCGCTCGACCTGATCCTCGACGTCCCGGACTTCCCGGAGCCGGGCGTGGTCTTCAAGGACATCGCTCCTCTGCTGGCCGACCCGGCCGGGCTGACCGCCGTCGTGCGGGCGCTCGCCGCGTGCGGGCGTGACCGGGACGGCGGCACCGACGTGACCGCGGTCGTCGGGGTGGAGTCGCGTGGCTTCCTCTTCGGGGTGCCGGTCGCCCAGGCGCTCCGCGTCGCCTTCGTGCCGGTGCGCAAGCCGGGCAAGCTGCCCGGGGAGCTGCACGAGGTCTCCTACGCACTGGAGTACGGCGCAGAGACCCTGGAGATCCAGCAGCAGGCGCTGGCCGGGCACGACCGCGTGCTGCTCGTCGACGACGTCCTGGCCACCGGCGGCACGCTCGCGGCGGCCGACCAGCTGGTGCGCCGGTGCGGCGCGACCACGGCGAGGGCGGCGCTGCTGCTCGAGCTCGGCTTCCTCGAGGGCCGGTCGGCCGTGCCCGACCTGGACGTCCGGGTCCTGCGCACCCTCTAGACTCGACGGCAGGGTCCGTCCGCACGACGTGGAGGGTGAGCGCATGGCAGAGCAACAGGTGACCCCCGCGAGCCCGGCCGCGGAGCCGACCCCCGCCCCCGCGCCGTCCGCGCGTCGGATGCGCGCCCGGCTGGCGCGCATCGCCACCCGCTCGCCCGGTGGAAACCCGGTGCTCGACCCGATGTTCCGGATCGTCCGCAGCCACCACCCCAAGGCGGACCTGACGCTCCTGGAGCGCGCCTACACCGTCGCGGAGGAGATGCACGCCGACCAGCGTCGTCGCAGCGGGGACCCCTACATCACGCACCCGTTGGCCGTGACCACCATCCTCGCCGAGATCGGCATGACCGAGCCGACCCTCGTCGCCGCGCTGCTGCACGACACGGTCGAGGACACGCCGTACACCCTCGACCAGCTGCGCACCGAGTTCGGCGACGAGGTCGCCCTGCTGGTGGACGGCGTCACCAAGCTCGACAAGGTCAAGTACGGCGACTCCGCGCAGGCCGAGACCATCCGCAAGATGATCGTGGCGATGTCGCGCGACATCCGGGTGCTGGTCATCAAGCTGGCGGACCGACTGCACAACATGCGCACCATCCGCTACGTCAAGCAGTCCACGCAGGAGAAGAAGGCTCGCGAGACGCTCGAGATCTTTGCGCCGCTGGCCCACCGGCTCGGCATGAACACCATCAAGTGGGAGCTCGAGGACCTCGCCTTCTCGACGCTGCACCCCAAGATCTACGACGAGATCGTGCGGCTGGTGGCCGACCGGGCCCCGGCTCGCGACCAGTTCCTGACCCAGGTGATCAGCCGCGTCGAGAGCGACCTCAAGGACGCTCGGATCACCGCCACGGTGACCGGCCGACCCAAGCACTACTACTCGATCTACCAGAAGATGATCGTGCGGGGCCTGGAGTTCACCGACATCTACGACCTCGTCGGCATCCGGATCCTGGTCGAGAGCGACCGCGACTGCTACGGCGCCCTCGGTGTGCTGCACAGCCGGTGGAACCCGGTGCCGGGGCGGTTCAAGGACTACATCGCGATGCCGAAGTTCAACATGTACCAGTCGTTGCACACGACGGTGATCGGTCTCGAGGGCAAGCCGGTCGAGCTGCAGATCCGCACCTACGACATGCACCGCCGGGCCGAGTACGGCGTGGCCGCGCACTGGAAGTACAAGGAGAACGGCCGCGAGGGCGTCGACATCGACGGCAAGCTCGACGCCAAGGGCAGGAACGGCAAGAGCGGCACCAAGACCGAGGACCTCTCCTGGATGCGGCACCTGCTGGACTGGCAGGCCGAGATCGTCGACCCCAGCGAGTTCCTGGAGTCGCTGCGCTTCGAGATCAACCGTGCCGAGGTCTACGTCTTCACGCCCAACGGCGACGTCGTCGCCCTGCCGACCGGGTCGTCGCCGGTCGACTTCGCCTACGCCATCCACACCGAGGTCGGCCACCACACCGTGGGCGCCCGGGTCAACGGTCGTCTGGTCTCGCTGGAGTCGACCCTCGACAACGGGGACACGGTCGAGATCTTCACGACCAAGTCCGCCACCGCCGGGCCGAGCCGCGACTGGCTGAACTTCGTCAAGTCGCCTCGGGCCCGCAACAAGATCCGCCAGTGGCACAGCCGCGAGCGTCGCGACGAGGCCATCGAGCAGGGCAAGGAGGCGATCGCCCGGCTGATGCGCAAGGAGGGACGCCCCCTCAAGCGGCTGCTGACCCGCGACTCCCTCGGCGCCGTGGCCGCCGAGCTGCGGATGGCCGACGTCGAGTCGTTGTACGCCGCGGTGGGGGAGCGCCACGTCGGCGCCCAGACCGTCGTACGCCGGGTGCTCGCGCTGCACGGCGGCGAGGCCGGCACCGAGGAGGACCTCGCCGAAGGTGTCAGCATCACCTCGGCGACCGAGACGCCCGCCTCGGGCCGGGTGGGCCAGGGCGGCGACGCGGGGGTCATCGTCAAGGGCGCCAGCGACGTGCTGGTCAAGCTGGCCAAGTGCTGCGCCCCGGTGCCGGGCGACGGCATCCTCGGCTTCGTGACCAAGGGCGGCGGGGTCTCGGTGCACCGCACCGACTGCAGCAACGCCGACGAGCTGCGCAACCAGCCCGAGCGGCTGCTCGACGTCGACTGGGCGCCCACGAGCCTGTCGGTGTTCCTGGTCAACGTCTGCGTCGAGGCGCTGGACCGGGCCCGGCTGCTCTCCGACATCACGATGGCTCTGGCCGACTCGCACGTGAACATCCTCAGCGCGACGCTGACGACCAACCGCGACCGGGTCGCCAGGAGCCGCTTCAGCTTCGAGATGGGCGACCCCAAGCACCTCGACACCGTGCTCAAGCAGGTGCGCACGGTCCCGGGCGTCTTCGACGCCTACCGCATCACCCAGTAGCGCCCCGGCGGGCCCGGGGACACTCAGCTGAAGTCGGCCAGGGCCTTGTGCGCCTCGGCCAGCCAGAGCTCGCGCATCTCGATCGCCGACGCCGCGTCGGCCGCGGCCTTCGCGTTGCCCGCCGCCTCGGCGCTCGCCCGCCGCGCGCGCAGGTCGGTGATCGAGGCTTCGATCTGGGCCACGGTGTCGGCGGCCCGGGCGCGGGCCTCGGGGTTGGACCGCTTCCAGCGGTCGTCCTCGACGTCGCGCACGGCCTGCTCGACGCGTCGCATCCGGCCCTCGAGCTCCTGCATCCGGTCGCGCGGCACCTTGCCGGCGGACTCCCACCGGTCGGCGATCGCCCGCAGGGCGGTCTTGGCGGCGTCCAGGTCGGTGACCGGCACCAGGGCCTCGGCCTCGACGAGCAGCTGTTCCTTGACCTCGGCGTTGGCGGCGAACTCCTTGTCCTGCTCGGCGTTCGAGGCGTCCCGGGCGGCGAAGAAGACGTCCTGCGCGGCCCGGAAGGCCTGCCACAGCTTCTCCTCCTCACCACGGGGCGCCGGGCCGGCGGCCTTCCAGTCGCGCATCAGGTCGCGGTAGCGGCCCGAGGTCGGGCCCCACTCCGTGGACTTCTGCAGCTTCTCGGCCTCCGCGACCAGGCGCCGCTTGACCAGCTTGGCCTCGTCGCGCTTGGTGTCCAGCTCGGCGAAGTGCGCCTTGCGCTTGCGGGTGTACGCCGTGCGCGCGCCGGAGAACCGGTGCCACAGGGCGTCGTCGGTGGTGCGGTCCAGCCGGGGCTGGGCCTTCCACTCGGTGAGCAGGTCACGCAGCCGGTTGACCCCGTTGCGCCAGTCGGTGCCGGCGGCCACCGCCTCGGCCTGGGCGACGATCCGTTCCTTCTGCTCCGCGGCCCGGCGCTGCGCCAGGGCCTTCTCCGCGCGACGCTCCTGGCGGCGCATGCCGATCGCGCCGGTCAGACCGTCGAGCCGCGTCACGAGGCCGGCGAGGTCGCCGACCGCGGACGCGCCGTCGATCTCGGTGCGCAGCTTCTGCGCGGTGCGCGTCGCCTCCTCGGGCGCGACCGTGCGCTGCTGCACCCGCTGCTCGAGCAGGGCGACCTGGCCCTCGAGCGCCTGGAAGCGGCGGACGTAGAAGGCCAGTGCCTCGGCGGGGGAGTCGGCCGCGAACTGCCCGACCGTGCGCTCCCCGTCGGCCGTGCGGACGTGCACGGTGCCGTCCTCGTCGACGCGTCCCCAGCTGCTGGGGTCGCTGCCGGGGTCCGGCTGCTGGCTCTGATCGGTGGGCTCGCCGCTCACGATGACCTCGCGCTGTAGGGGGAAGCTCCTGGCGCGCTCATGGTAGCCACGGGCGGGCAAGCCACCTCCGGCGCGGGCGCTAGGGTGAGCGACGGCCTGTGACCGGTCCCCGACACACCTCGACCAGGAGGTCCCGTTGCTCATCGCTGGCTTCCCCGCAGGTCCGTGGGGCACCAACTGCTACGTCGTCGCCACCGGCCCCGGTGCCGAGTGCGTGGTGGTCGATCCCGGCTACCAGGCGACGGCGGGCGTCGAGCAGGTCGTGCGCGAGCACGGCCTCAAACCGGTGCACGTGCTGGTCAGCCACGGCCACCTCGACCACATGTGGTGCGTAGCCCCGGTCGCCGGCGGCTACGACGCCACCGCGTGGGTGCACCCCGAGGACCGGCACCTGCTCGCCGACCCGCTCGCCGGCATGTCGGGTGACGTGCGCGGCATGCTGCCCCAGCTGCTCGGGGACGAGAAGGCGGAGTGGGCCGAGCCCGACGACGTCCGCGAGGTCGGCGACGGCCAGACCCTCGAGCTGGCCGGCATCGAGTTCGTCGTCGACCACGCGCCCGGCCACACGCGCGGGTCGGTGGCGTTCCGGACGCCGTACGGCGAACAGGACGTCTCGCAGGTGATGTTCTCCGGCGACCTGCTCTTCCAGGGCTCGATCGGCCGCACCGACCTGCCCGGCGGCGACCACGCGACGATGCTGGCGAGCCTGCGCGACAAGGTGCTGCCGCTGCCCGACGACGTCGTGGTGCTGCCCGGACACGGCGAGCAGACCTCGATCGGTCGCGAGCGCGCCACCAACCCCTACCTGCAGGACCTCTGACCACCCATGAGCAAGCCCACGCCGCTCAGCGGCTTCCCCGAGCTGCTGCCCGCCCAGCGGTACGTCGAGCAGCAGGTCCTCGACACCCTGCGGCACGTCTTCGAGCTGCACGGGTTCGCCGGCATCGAGACCCGGGCCGTGGAGCCCCTCGACCAGCTGCTGCGCAAGGGGGACACCTCCAAGGAGGTCTACCTGCTGCGCCGGCTGCACGAGGAGTCCGACCAGGGTCACGCCGGCCTCGGCCTGCACTTCGACCTGACCGTGCCCTTCGCGCGCTACGTGCTGGAGAACGCCGGACGCCTGGAGTTCCCGTTCCGTCGCTACCAGGTGCAGCGCGCCTGGCGCGGCGAGCGACCGCAGGAGGGCCGGTTCCGCGAGTTCACCCAGGCCGACATCGACGTGGTCGGGCGCGACGTGCTGCCCTTCCACCACGACGTCGAGGTGACCCGGGTGATGCTCGACGCGCTTTCGCGGCTCGACTTCCTGCCCGGGTTCCGGCTGCAGGTGAACAACCGCAAGCTGATCCAGGGCTTCTACGCGGGCCTCGGCCTCACGGACCTCGACGAGGTGATGCGGCTGGTCGACAAGCTCGACAAGCTGTCGGCCGAGCGCGTGCGCGACCTGCTGGTCGACGAGGCCGGTCTCGGCCCCGCCGACGCCCTCCGGGTGCTCGAGCTCGCCACCATCACCACCGCCGACGACTCCTTCGTCGCGCGGGTCCGCGCCCTGGGGGTGCAGCACCCGTTGCTCGACGAGGGTCTCGACGAGCTCGCGGCGCTGGTCCGGGCCTGCTCCGACCTCGTCACCGACCGGGTCCGCATCGAGGCCGACCTGTCGATCGCGCGCGGGCTGGACTACTACACCGGCACCGTCTTCGAGACCCGTCTCGACGGCTACGAGTCCCTGGGCTCGATCTGCTCGGGCGGCCGCTACGACTCGCTGGCCAGCGACGGCCGGGCGACGTACCCCGGCGTGGGCATCTCGTTGGGCGTGAGCCGCGTCGTGATCCCGCTGCTGACCCGCACCGGCCTGCGCGCGGACCGCTCCGTGCCCAGCGCGGTGCTGGTCGCGCTGAGCGAGGAGGAGTCCAGGCCCGAGGCCGAGGCCGTCGCCTCGGCCCTGCGGGCGCGCGACGTCCCCTGCGAGGTCGTGGCCTCGGCGCAGAAGTTCGGCAAGCAGATCCGCTACGCCGAGCGGCGCGGCATCCCGTACGTCTGGTTCCGCACGCCCGAGGGTGGCCACGAGGTCAAGGACATCCGGTCCGGCGACCAGGTGAGCGCCGACCCGACCACCTGGACACCCCCCACCGAGGACCTGCGACCGCGGGTCCTGACCGAGGAGCAGTAAGTGATCCGTACCCATGACGCCGGTGCCCTGCGGCCTGCGCACGTCGGCCAGACCGTCACCCTCGCCGGATGGGTGGCGCGTCGGCGCGACCACGGCGGGGTGGCCTTCCTCGACCTCCGCGAGGCCTCGGGCGTCGTGCAGGTGGTGGTGCGCGACGAGGACGCCGCCCACCAGCTGCGCTCGGAGTTCTGCATCAAGGTCGTCGGCGCGGTCTCCGCGCGCCCCGAGGGCAACCAGAACGACGCCCTCCCGACCGGTGAGGTCGAGGTCATCGCCAGCGAGGTCGAGGTGCTCAGCACCGCGGCCGCGCTGCCCTTCCCGATCGACGAGCACGTCGAGGTGGGGGAGGAGACCCGTCTCGCGCACCGCTACCTCGACCTGCGCCGGCCTGCGCCGGCCCGCGCGATCCGGCTGCGCAGCAAGGTCAACGCCGCGGCCCGCAGCGTGCTGGCCGACGCCGACTTCGTCGAGGTCGAGACCCCCACGCTCACCCGGTCCACCCCCGAGGGCGCCCGCGACTTCCTGGTGCCCGCCCGCCTGCGTCCCGGCAGCTGGTACGCCCTGCCGCAGAGCCCGCAGCTGTTCAAGCAGCTGCTGATGGTCGGCGGCCTCGAGCGGTACTACCAGATCGCGCGCTGCTACCGCGACGAGGACTTCCGCGCCGACCGGCAGCCGGAGTTCACCCAGCTGGACGTCGAGATGTCCTTCGTCGACCAGGACGACGTGATCGCCCTGGCCGAGCGGGTGCTGCGCGAGGTGTGGGCACTGGTCGGCCACGACATCGCCACCCCGATCGACCGGATCACCTACGCGGAGGCGATGCGTCGCTTCGGCACCGACAAGCCCGACCTGCGGATGGGCCTCGAGCTGGTGGAGTGCACCGACTTCTTCGCCGGCACGCCGTTCCGGGTCTTCCAGGCCGAGTACGTCGGCGCCGTGGTGATGCCCGGCGGGGCCTCGCAGCCGCGCAAGCAGCTCGACGCCTGGCAGGAGTGGGCCAAGCAGCGCGGCGCGCGCGGCCTGGCGTACGTGCTGGTGCAGGACGACGGCACCCTCGGCGGTCCTGTCGCGAAGAACCTCTCCGACGCCGAGCGCGACGGGCTCGCCGCCCACGTCGGCGCCGAGCCGGGGGACTGCGTCTTCTTCGCCGCCGGGGCGACCAAGTCCTCCCGCGCACTGCTCGGTGCGGCCCGGCTGGAGATCGGCCGGCGCGGCGCGATGATCGACGAGTCGGCGTGGTCGTTCGTGTGGGTCGTCGACGCCCCGATGTTCGAGCCGGCCGGTGACGCGGTCGCCGCCGGCGACGTGGCCGTCGGTGGGGGAGCCTGGACCGCGGTGCACCACGCCTTCACCGCCCCCAAGCCGGAGTGCCTCGACACGTTCGACACCGACCCGGGCGGGGCTCTGGCCTACGCCTACGACATCGTCTGCAACGGCAACGAGATCGGTGGCGGCTCGATCCGTATCCACCGCGAGGACGTGCAGAAGCGGGTCTTCGCCGTGATGGGCCTGGCCGAGGAGGAGACGCAGGAGAAGTTCGGCTTCCTCCTCCAGGCGTTCGCCTACGGAGCGCCCCCGCACGGGGGCATCGCCTTCGGCTGGGACCGGATCTGCGCGCTGCTGAGCGGCACCGACTCGATCCGCGAGGTGATCGCCTTCCCGAAGACCGGCGGGGGATACGACCCGCTCACCGCGGCGCCGACGACGATCACGCCGCAGCAGCGCCGCGAGGCGGGGGTGGACGCCGCCCCGAAACCGCCGCGTGCGACAGGATCCACGGCGTAAATCCGACACGTCCGCAAATCGTTGACGGAACAGGTTCGTCAACGGCAATCCCTCGGCTGCGTCCGTGACGTTTCAATAGATCTGCAACGAAACGTCGCGCTTGGGTAACGATCCGGTCCCGCGGGGCGTCCGGTGGTCACTCAGCCCCGCCGCGCACCTAGTGTCGGCCTGTCCCGAGCCCTGGCGACCCGTGCCGGGCGACGAATCTGGCGCGGACCCGATCGGGCCGCACCGAGGAGGAGAACTGTGAGAAACAGGAGACTGCTGGCGGCAAGCGCCGCTACGGCGGGTCTGGCCCTCGCCCTGTCGGCGTGTTCGCAGCCCGACACCGGGAACAACGGTGGGGGCGACAGCTCCAGCAACAGCGGCGGTGGCGGCCAGGCCGGTGGCGCCATCAACGTGGGGTGGAACCAGCCGTTCTACTCGTACAACGAGTTCACGTCGAACGGCAACGCGACCGCGAACGCCAACATCAAGTACATGATGAACAGCAACTTCTGGTACTACGACCCCGAGCTGAACCTGAAGAAGGACACGTCCTTCGGCACGTACGAGAAGACCAGCGACGACCCGCTGACCGTCAAGTACACCGTCGCCGACGGTGTCAACTGGTCCGACGGCACCCCCGTCGACGCGGCGGACATGCTGCTGGTGTGGGCATCGCAGTCCGGAAACCTGAACACGGTCTCCGGGGACAAGGTCGAGCTCGACCCCGACACCAACGTCCCGATCACCAAGGGCCAGGTGTACTTCGACACCTCCTCGCCCGGTCTGGCCCTGGTCACCAAGACCCCCGAGATCTCCGACGACGGCAAGTCGCTGACCCTGGTCTACGACAAGCCCTTCGCGGACTGGGAGCTCGACATGAGCGTCAACCTCCCGGCCCACGTCACCGACACCCAGGCCCTCGGCACCAAGGACCCGCAGGCGGCCAAGGACGAGCTGGTCAAGGCCGTGCAGGACGAGGACACCGCCAAGCTGTCCAAGATCGCGGACTTCTGGAACTCCGGCTACGACTACACCTCGCTGCCCGACGACCCGTCGCTCTACCTCTCCGACGGCTCCTACCTGCTGACCGAGATGGTCGAGAACCAGTACGCCGTGCTCGAGAAGAACCCGGACTACAAGGGCATGTTCGAGGGCAACCTCGACCGCATCACGGTCCGCTGGAACGAGGACCCGATGGCCCAGGTCCAGGCCCTGCAGAACGGTGAGATCGACCTGTTCTCGCCGCAGGTCACGACCGACGTCCTCGACGCCGCCAAGCAGGTGCCGAACACCAAGGTCGACACCGGCGACGAGGGCACCTACGAGCACGTCGACCTGACCTTCAACAACGGTGGGCCCTTCGACCCGAAGACCTACGGTGGCGACGAGGAGAAGGCCAAGCTCGTCCGCCAGGCCTTCCTGCACGCCTACCCGCGCCAGGAGATGGTCGACAAGCTGATCAAGCCGATCAGCCCCCAGGCCGAGACCCGCGACTCGTTCCTCCTCACCCCCGGTGCGGAGGGCTACGACGAGATGGCCCAGCAGAACGGCTCGCAGGACTACGCCCAGGCCGACCCGGCCCTGGCCAAGAAGCTCCTGCAGCAGGCCGGCGTCAAGACCCCGGTCGACGTCCGGATGATGTACGCCGCGGACAACGTGCGCCGCTCGCAGGAGTACCAGCTCGCCGCCCCCGCGGTGAAGCAGGCCGGCTTCAACCTCATCGACAAGCAGAACGCCGACTGGGGCTCCAAGCTGGGCGACGGCACCTACGACGCCGTGTTCTTCGGATGGCAGTCCACCTCCACCGGAGTCAGCTCGGACCAGGGCATCTACGCCAGCAACCAGATCAACAACCTGAACGGGTACTCCAACAAGCAGGTGGACGCCCTGTTCGACCAGCTGGTGCTGACGACCGACCCGCAGGAGCAGCTCGACCTGCAGATCCAGATCGAGAAGCTGCTCTACGACGACGCGTACGGGATCACGCTGTTCCAGTTCCCGGGCGCCTCGTTCTGGAACGAGACCCGGATGACCAACGTCGACCCGGCCGTCCTGGCCCCGACGATGTTCTACGGGTACTGGGACTGGTCCGCACCCTCGGCCAGCTGATCCCGGTCCCGAACTGACCGCAGCCTGACCAGAGATGGGGTGCCGCCACCCGTGGCGGCACCCCATCGCTGTGCCTCGGGCACCGCATGACCTAGATTGCCTCGGTTGCACCGGTGCGACCCGCCGGACGGTTTCCCCTCTGACGTGGAGGTCCCACCCCCGATGTTCACGTTCCTCGCTCGTCGCTTCCTCTCCTCGACGCTCGTCGTCCTGGTCTCCACCCTGCTGATGTACGTCATGGTCGACATCGCGATCGACCCGCTCGCCGACCTGCAGGGCAGCACCGCCCCGAACAAGGCCCAGCTGATCGCCAACCGGGTCAACCTGCTCAACCTCGACGACCCGGTGCTGGTGCGCTACCTCGACTGGATCCAGGGCGTCTTCACCGGCGACCTCGGCCAGAACTGGAGGACCGGCCAGGAGGTCACCACGCTGCTCGGCAGCGCGGTCTCCACGACCCTGATCCTGGTCACCGCCGCCACCGTGCTGGCGATCTTCCTCGGCGTCGCGATGGGTGTGATCAGTGCGCTGCGGCAGTACAGCGGCTTCGACTACGGCTCCACGTTCGTGTCGTTCCTGCTCTACTCGCTGCCCGTCTTCTGGGTGGCCGTGCTGGCCAAGTCCTTCATCGCGATCAAGTTCAACACCTTCCTCGCCGAGCCGACCATCGGTCCGGTCTTCATGACCGTGGCCGCCGTCGTCGTCGGCATCGCGGTCTCCGCCGGGTTCGGGGGCAGCCGGGCGTACCGGGTGCGCACCTTCGCCCTCGCCGCGGTCGCGGTGGTCGGGGTGCTGCTCTACCTCGACCTGGCGAACTTCTTCACCACGCCGTCCTTCGGCATCCTCGGCGTGGCCGTGCTGTCGGTCGGCGCCGCCGTCGGCCTGACCGTGCTCTCCACCGGCCTGCGCAACCGCAGGGCCCTCGGCGCCTCGCTCACGGTGGCCGGCATCGGGATCGGGCTGTGGTACCCGATGTTCTTCTTCTGGGCCGCGGTCGAGCCCACCAAGCTGATGGTCTTCGGGCTGGCGGTGCTGGCGGTGCTGGTGGGCGTGCTCGTCGGCTACCTCTGGGGCGGCCCCGACCGGGCGCAGTCGATGCGCACCGCCGGGCTCACCGCCCTGCCGGTGGCCAGCGTGCTGTTCATCGACCGGGTGCTGGCCGACTGGCCGGCGTACGTGAACTCGGGCTTCATCCGGGGTCGGCCGATCCCGACCTTCGGATCGCAACACCCCGGGCCTCGAGGCGGACTTCTGGTTCTCCACGATCGACCTGTTCACCCACCTGCTGCTGCCGACGATCACGCTGCTGCTGATCTCGTTCGCGGGCTACACGCGCTACTCCCGCGCGTCGATGCTCGAGGTGATGAACGCCGACTACATCCGCACCGCGCGGGCCAAGGGGCTGACCGAGCGCACCGTGGTGATGCGGCACGCCTTCCGCAACGCGCTGCTGCCGCTGGCCTCGATCGTGCCGGTCGACATCATCACCCTGGCCGGCGGCGCGGTGATCACCGAGAAGATCTTCAGCTGGTTCGGCATGGGCAAGCTGTTCATCGACTCGCTGGGCGACAACATCATCGACCCGATCATGGCCTACATCCTCGTGGTGGGCGTGCTCGCCGTCGTGGCCAACTTCGCCGCCGACCTCCTCTACGCCGTCCTCGACCCACGGATCCGGGTGAACTCATGAGTCGCACGAGCCCAGAGACCACTCGAGCCGAAGAGAGCAACGAGAACGCGATCGAGCTCAAGGCCGTCGAGGGCAAGTCGCAGGGCCAGATCGTGCGCGGCCGGTTCGTCCGGCACACCGGCGCGATCGCCGGCCTGGTCGTGCTCCTGCTGACCCTCCTGCTGGCCTACAGCTCGGTGGGCGCCGGCCCGCTGCCGGGGTGGTGGAAGTACGACTACACGACCACGTACGACGTCATCGACTCCGGGCACCCGACGGCGCACCTACCGACGTGGCTCGGAGGGTCGGGCCTGGCCTGGGGCGATCACCCGTTCGGACAGGACACCATCGGCAAGGACAACTTCGCGATGGTGATGCGCGGGGTGCAGACCTCGTTCAACGTCACGATCATCATCGGCCTCGTCGCGGCCCTGCTCGGCATCGTGGTCGGCGCCCTGTCCGGCTTCTTCCGCGGGTACGCCGACGGCGCGCTGATGCGCTTCACCGACCTGGTGATCACGTTCCCGGTGCTCGTCGTCGGCGCGGTGCTCGGCAAGCTCGTCGGTGGCTCCGGCGGCGGCGCGTTCTTCCTGGCCCTGGCGCTGGGCGCGATCAGCTGGACCGCCCTGGCCCGCCTCGTGCGCGGCGGAGTTCCTCACCCTGCGCGAGCGCGAGTTCGTCGACGCTGCCCGGGTGGCGGGAGCGAGCAACTTCCGGATCATGTTCAAGCACATGCTGCCCAACGCGATGGGCGTCATCATCGTGAACACCACGCTGCTCATGTCGATCGCCGTGCTGCTCGAGACCGCGCTGAGCTACCTCGGCTTCGGCATCAAGTCGCCCGAGGTGTCGCTGGGCCGACTGATCAGCGAGTACCAGACCGCCTTCACCACGCGGCCGTGGCTGTTCTGGTGGCCCGGCCTGTTCATCATCATCATCGTGCTGTCGATCAACTTCATCGGGGACGGCCTGCGCGACGCCTTCGACCCGCGGCAGAAGAAGATCCCCTCGGCGCGCGAGATGGAGAAGTCGCTGAAGGAGGCCGAGGACAAGCAGTCGGCCGGGAAGCCCGCGTGAGCCTGCGCACCGCGGTGAGGACCGGGCCGGCCGGCCGGGTCGGCTCAGCCGGTCAGGTGGAGGAGCGCGAGCACCACCGGTGGCCCGGCAAGGAGGGCCAGGGCTGCCCCAGTGCCAGGTGACGGCGGCGCGTTCGGTCTCGACCACCCCGGGGCGCAGGTGCCCGGCTCGCTCCAGCTGCTCGTAGCGCTGACGCACCAGCTGGGCGGCGGCACCGTCGACGTTGCGCGCGCGGTCCATGCCCGCCGGGGAGGGCGCGGCCCACGCCGAGAAGCGGCCGTGCCGGGTGGACAACCGCAGCCCGTAACGACCGTCGATGTCGGTGATCGCGGGCCAAGTCACGTGCACGGTGCGCTCGACGTTGCGCATCACGACGCCGTGCGGGCCGACCTCCACCGACGGCTGCCAGAGCGCCGCCCAGGCCACCACGGACACACCGGCGAGCAGGGCCAGGAAGTGAACGGGTCTCCTCGGTCGCTGACCACCGCCGCGACCGCGAGGACCACGCAGCACCACCACGCGCGCGGACGCTGCCAGGGCGCGCGCGCTCCCCGAGCGGCTAGACCACCGTCTCGTTCACCCGACCACCGTCGCACACCGTCAGGAAGGCCCGCGAGCATGACTGCCTCCAGCCCCGAGAGCGAGACGATCCTCGAGGTCGACGACCTGTCGGTCTCGTTCTACGTCGACGGCGAGTGGTACCCCGCCGTACGGGAGATGAGCTACCGCGTCCACCGCGGCGAGGTGCTCGCCATCGTGGGTGAGTCCGGCTCCGGCAAGACCCAGTCGTCGATGTCGCTGCTCGGCCTGCTGCCGCCCAACGGCCGCGCCTCGGGCAGCGCGAAGCTCCACGGCCAGCAGCTGATCGGGATGCCTCGCAAGAAGCTCCGCGACGTCCGCGGCAAGGACATCGCGGTGATCTTCCAGGAGCCGATGACCGCGATGAACCCGGTCTACACCATCGGCTTCCAGATCGTGGAGACGCTGCGCACGCACTTCGAGATGGCCCCCAGGGCGGCCCGAGCCCGCGCCATCGAGCTGCTCACCCTCGTGGAGATCCCGGAGCCGGAGCGGCGCTTCAACAACTTCCCGCACCAGCTCTCCGGCGGTCAGCGGCAGCGGGCGATGATCGCGCAGGCGCTGGCCTGCGACCCCGGTCTGCTCGTCGCGGACGAGCCGACGACCGCGCTCGACGTGACCGTGCAAGCCGAGATCCTCAAGCTGATGCGCGACCTGCGCGAGCGGATCGACGCCGGCATCGTGCTGATCACCCACGACATGGGGGTCGTCGCCGACATGGCCGACCGGATCATCGTGATGAAGGGCGGCCACATCGTCGAGGCGGGCACGGCAGACGAGATCTTCAACCACCCCCAGCACGCCTACACCAAGCAGCTGCTGGCCGCCGTGCCGCACTTCGGCAGCCTGGCCCGGGCCGACGCCGACGCCGACGCGGAGGCTGGGGAGGACACCGGGAAGGACGCCGGCCGCGCGCCGGTCCGCGTGGGCGACGAGGTCGACGACGAGCGCGTCGCGAACACGCAGAGCCGCGACGTCGCCGAGCTCGAGCGGGCGTCGGGCCGGCGACCCGTGCTGATCGCGGAGGACCTCGTGCTGGAGTACCCGAAGCAGGGGTCCCAGCCGGTCTTCCGGGCCGTGGACGGGGTCAGCCTCAGCCTGATGCCGGGCGAGGTCGTGGGCCTCGTGGGCGAGTCGGGCTCCGGCAAGACCACGATCGGACGCGCGGTCGTCGGGCTGCTCCCCGTGGCGGCCGGTTCCCTCGAGGTCGACGGGGTGCAGATGAAGGGCGCCAGGGCGAAGGACCTCAAGCCGCTGCGGGACAAGGTCGGCATCGTCTTCCAGGACCCGGGCTCCTCGCTGAACCCCCGCCTGCCGATCGGCGAGTCCATCGGCGAACCGCTCTACCTGCACAAGAAGCTGCGCGGCAAGGAGCTCGCCGCACAGGTCGAGAAGCTGCTGGACGACGTGCAGCTGCAGCGCTCGTTCCGCAACCGCTACCCCCACGAGCTCTCCGGCGGTCAGCGGCAGCGGGTCGGCATCGCCCGGTCGCTCGCCCTCGAGCCCAAGCTGCTCGTCGCCGACGAGCCGACGTCTGCCCTCGACGTCTCGGTGCAGGCGACGGTGCTCGACCTGTTCTCGGACCTGCAGGCCCAGCACGGCTTCGCCTGCCTGTTCATCAGCCACGACCTCGGGGTGATCGAGATGGTCTGCTCGAGGATCGCGGTCATGCACTACGGCAAGATCGTCGAGCTCGGGTCGCGCGACCAGGTCGTGCTCGACCCGCACGACGACTACACCAAGCGTCTGGTCGCCGCCGTCCCCGTGCCCGACCCCGACGAGCAACGGCGCCGGCGCGAGGAGCGCGACCGGCTGCTCACCGAGGCGGGCACCTCCTGAGCGACGACGGGCTCTTCAGCGTCCCCGGGGCACCTGCGCGTACGCCGGGGGGCTCCGGCGCGCTCGCCGGCAACGCCCACTCCTCCGCCCCGCTGGCGGTGCGGATGCGCCCGCGCACCCTCGACGAGCTGGTCGGCCAGGCGCACCTGCGGGTGCCCGGATCGCCGCTGCGTCGGCTGGTCGAGGGTGACCAGCCGATGTCGCTGCTGCTGTGGGGCCCGCCCGGTGTCGGCAAGACCACCATCGCCGCGATCCTGAGCCAGCAGACCGACCGTGCCTTCGTGGAGGTCTCGGCGGTGTCCGCCGGGGTCAAGGAGGTGCGCGCCGCGATCGACGGCGCCCGGGCCGAGCTGGTGCGCAGCGGCCGCGAGACCGTGCTCTTCGTCGACGAGGTGCACCGCTTCAGCAAGGCCCAGCAGGACGCTCTCCTGCCCGGCGTGGAGAACCGCTGGGTGTCCCTGGTCGCGGCGACGACGGAGAACCCGTTCTTCTCGGTGATCTCGCCGCTGCTGTCCCGCTCGCTGCTGCTCACCCTGGAGTCGCTGACCGACGACGACGTCCGCGGGGTGCTCACCCGGGCCGTCGCCGAGCGAGCGGGGCCTGGCCGGCGCGGTCACCGTCGACGACGAGGCGCTCGACCACCTCGTGCGGCTCGCCGGTGGCGACGCCCGCCGCTCGCTGACCTACCTCGAGGCCGCCGCGGGCGCGGCGACCTCGCGCGGGCGTGGACCGTCGTCGACCTGGCCACCACCGAGCTGGCCGTCGACCGGGCCGCCGTGCGCTACGACCGGCAGGGCGACCAGCACTACGACGTGACCAGCGCGTTCATCAAGTCCGTCCGGGGCTCCGACGCCGACGCCGCGCTGCACTACCTGGCCCGGATGATCGAGGCGGGGGAGGACCCGCGCTTCATCGCCCGCCGGCTGGTGATCTCGGCCAGCGAGGACATCGGCATGGCCGACCCCACCGCGCTGCACACGGCGGTCGCCGCGGCCCAGGCGGTCGCGCTCATCGGCTTCCCCGAGGGCCAGCTCACCCTCGCCCACGCGACCATCGCGCTCGCCGTGGCGCCCAAGTCCAACGCCGTGACCACCGCCATCGCTGCCGCGACCGCGGACGTGCGCGCCGGCAAGGTGGGCCCCGTGCCGGCCCATCTGCGCGACGCGCACTACCAGGGCGCGAAGAAGCTCGGCCACGGCACGTCGTACACCTACTCCCACGACGCGCCGTACGGCATCGCCACCCAGCAGTACGCCCCCGACGTGGTCGCGGACGCCGCCTACTACCGGCCCACGAGCATCGGCGCGGAGGCCGGCGTCAAGGAGCGCTGGGAGCGGATCCGTGCGCCTCGTTCGCGGCGAGTAGGGTCCATGCCCATGACCACGACGGGACTGGCTGGCGGCCGCCGTCGCCGCCCTGGCCGTGCTGCTGGCCGGCGTGACGGCGTACGCCGTGGCGGCCCGCCGCGGCGCCCGGCGGGAGGCGCGCGACGCCGCCCGCGCCCGGGAGGACCTCGACCGCCTGCACGCGCGGGTCGACCGGCTCGCCTCGGAGGTCGAGACCGGGCGACGCCAGCGCGAGGCCGCGGTGGAGACCGGCTTCCTGATCACCGACGCAGGGGTGCCGCGCGTCGAGCCGGAGCCCGCCGAGGTCGACCGGCTGCCGTCGCGCGTCGTCGTCTCCGGGACCCTCGGCGAGGGCCTCGTGCGCTCCCTGGCCCTGGGCACGGCCTGCGCAGCGCGCTGTCGCCCCGGAACCGCAACCGGATCCGGTTCGAGATGCGCCAGGAGGTCCGGCGGGCCCGACGCGAGCGGCGCGACGAGCTCCGCGAGGCCAGGCGGATCGTGCGCCAGCGACAGCGGCCGGGCTTGGAGGTCGACGGCGGAGCGGCGTGAGGTTCGCCGCATGGGGCGAGGGATCTGGTTCGTGGCCGGCGCGGGCGCCGGCGTCTACGCGACGGCCGCGCCCGCCGGCTGGCCGAGGCGCTACGCCCGAGGGCCTGGCGCGACCGGGTCGGCCGGCGCTCGCCCTGGGCGCACGGATGTTCACCGACGAGGTGCGCGGCGGCCAGGCCGCGAAGGAAGCCGAGCTGCGCGAGCCGGCTCGGTCTCGTGCCGGTCGAGGGCCCGCCGGAGCTGACCGGGGCCCGCCCCCAAGCCCGCGCTGGTCGGCCGCCTGCGTGGCCGACGCGTCCCGAGGCAGGCTGTCCCTCGCACTTCACCCACCACAGCAGGAGGCAACTGCATGGACACCGCGGAGATCCGGCGACGGTTCCTGGCGCACTTCGAGGCCGCCGGGCACACGCCCGTGCCCTCGGCGTCGCTGCTGCTCGAGGACCCGAACCTGCTGTTCGTCAACGCGGGGATGGTGCCGTTCAAGCCGTACTTCCTCGGCCAGGAGACGCCGCCCTACCCGCGAGCGACGAGCGTCCAGAAGTGCGTCCGCACCCCCGACATCGAGGACGTCGGCAAGACCACCCGGCACGGCACCTTCTTCGAGATGTGCGGCAACTTCTCCTTCGGCGACTACTTCAAGGAGCGCGCCATCGAGCTCGCCTGGGACCTGGTCACCAGGCCCCGTCGCCGACGGCGGCTGGGGGCTCGAGGAGTCGCGGCTCTACCCCAGCGTCTACGTCGACGACGCCGAGGCCCTGGCCTGTGGCGCAGGTCACCGGCCTGCCCGAGGAGCGCATCCTCAAGCTCGGCCGCGCGCGAGAACTACTGGTCGATGGGCGTGCCCGGCCCCGGTGGCCCCTGCTCGGAGATCCTCTACGACCGCGGCCCCGAGTACGGCCCCGACTTCGACCGCGACCCTCGGCCCGGACATGCCCGGCGCTCGAGGACCGCTACCTGGAGATCTGGAACCTCGTCTTCATGCAGGACGAGCTCTCGCGCGGTGCGCAGCAAGACCGACTTCGACGTCGCCGGCCCGCTGCCGAGCAAGAACATCGACACCGGCATGGGCCTGGAGCGCGTCGCGCTGCCTGCTCCAGGACAGCGAGAACATGTACGAGATCGACGTGATGTTCCCGGTCATCGAGCGGCCGAGGAGCTCACCGGCCGCCGCTACGGCGCCGACCCGCCTCGCGACGACGTCCGGTTCCGGGTCGTCGCCGACCACGTGCGCACCTGCATGATGCTCATCGGCGACGGCGTCACCCCCGGCAACGAGGGCCGCGGCTACGTGCTGCGCCGGCTGCTGCGCCGGGCGGTGCGCTCGATGCGCCTGCTCGGCTACGAGGACCGCGCGCTGCCCGAGCTGCTGCCGGTCAGCCGCGACCGGATGGCGCGAGACGCTACGGCGAGCTGCACGCGCGACTGGGACGGATCTCGCACGGTCGCCTTCGCCGAGGAGGACGCCTTCCGGCAGACCCTGCGCGCCGGCACCGCGATCTTCGACCTCGCCGCGCGTCGAGGTGCGTCGACGCCGGCGGCACGACGCTCACCGGCGACCGAGGCGTTCGCCCTGCACGACACCTACGGCTTCCCGATCGACCTGACCCTGGAGATGGCCTCCGAGCAGGGCCTGGCGGTCGACGAGGACGGGCTTCCGCCGGCTGATGGGCGAGCAGCGCGAGCGGGCCAAGGCCGACGCCCGCGCCAAGAAGGGCCAGCACGCCGACGCCGAGCGCCTACCGCGACGATCGCCGACGCGCATCGGGCACGCCGGTGGAGTTCACCGGCTACGACGAGGTCACCAGCGAGGGCGCCGTGCGCGGCCTGCGTCTCCGGCGGCGGCGCGGTCGCCGCGGCTCGGCGCAGGGCGACGAGGTCGAGCTGGTGCTGGACCGCACCCCGTTCTACGCCGAGGGCGGCGGCCAGCTCGCCGACCAGGGCGTCATCGAGCTCGCCGACGGCGCCCGGCGTCGAGGTGCTCGACGTGCAGTCGCCCGCTCACCGGCCTGATCGTGCACCAGGCCCGGGTGCTCGGCGGCGAGGTCACCGTCGGCGCGCGGCGCGCAGGCGCTGGTCGACGTCGAGCGACGCCGCTCGATCTCGCCGCGCCCACACCGCGACGCACATGGTGCACAAGGCGTTCCGCGAGGCGCTCGGCGAGACCGCGACCCAGGCCGGGTCGGAGAACGCGCCCGGGCCGCTTCCGGTTCGACTTCTCCGCCTCCGGCTCGGTGCCGGCCGCGGTGATGGCCGACGTCGAGGCGCGGGTCAACGACCTGGTGCTGGCCGACCTCGCGGTCCACGCCGAGCTGATGAGCGCAGGAGGAGGCGGTGCGCTCCGGCGCGATGGCCCTGTTCGGCGAGAAGTACGGCGACGAGGTGCGCGTCGTCTCGGTCGGCGACTGGGCGCGCGAGCTCTGCGGCGGCACGCACGCCGGCCGCTCCGGCCAGCTCGGCGTGGTCAAGCTGCTGGGGGAGTCCTCGATCGGCTCCGGCGTACGCCGGGTCGAGGCGCTGGTCGGCGGCGACGCCTACCGCTTCCTGGCCCGCGAGCACGTGCTGGTCGCCCAGCTCACCGACGCGCTCAAGGTGCGGCCCGAGCAGCTGCCCGAGCGGGTCGCACGACCTCGTCGAGCGGCTGCGCGCGGCGGAGAAGGAGATCGAGAAGGTCCGCGTCGCCGCAGCTGCTCGCCGCGGCCGGCGAGCTCGCGGCCGGCGCCGAGGACGTCGGCGGCGTCAGGTCGTGGCCACCGCGCCGACGGCGCCGCCGCCGGCGACGTGCGCACGCTCGCGCTCGACGTCCGCGGCCGGCTGCCGGCCGGCGGCCCGGCGTCGTCGCGATCATCGGCTCCGCCGGCGGCAAGCCGTCGCCGTCGTCGTGGCGGTCAACGACGAGGCGCGGTCGCGCGGGCTCTCGGCGAACGCCCTGGTGCGCGCGGCCGCCCAGCTGCTCGGCGGCCGCGGCGGCGGCAAGGACGACGTCGCCCAGGGCGGCGGCGCCGACGCCGCCAGGTCGACGCGGCGCTGGCGCGGTCGGCGACGCGAGGTCGGCCGGCGCGGTCGGCCGGGGCTGACGCCGGTGCGGCGTCGGCGCACGGCTCGGGCTCGACCCCGGCGACGCCCGGATCGGCGTCGCCACGCAGCGACCCGTCCGGGATCATCGCCACCCCGGTGGAGACGGTGCGGCGCGGAGCGGGCGACCTGGCCCGGATCGGCGCGCTGGTCGCCGAGCACGAGGCGGTCGAGGTCGTCGTGGGCCTGCCGCGCTCGCTGTCGGGCGGCGAGGGTCCGGCCGCGGCCAAGGCGCGCGAGTTCGCCGCGCCGGCTGGCGAGCCGGTTGCCCCGGTCCCGGTCGGCTGTGTGACGAGCGCCTGAGCACCGTGTCCGCGGAGGCGTGCTGCGCGAGCCAGGGCCGCAAGGGCAGGAAGCGCCGCGCCGTGGTCGACCAGGCCGCCGCGGTCGTCATCCTGCAGAACGCACTGGACACCGAACGCGGGACGGGGACGCCCCGGGCGAGGTCGTCGAGCGTGGCGGATCGAGCACGAGCCGAGAGAAAGGAGCACCGTCGTGAGCGACGAGCTCGAGTTCGACGCCCACCGAGCAACGCCCGTCGCGTCGTCGGCGGCGACGGGCTGCCTGGCGGTGCTGGTGATCCTGGCCGTGCTCGGCGCGGCGGCCGGCTACGTCGGCGTGACCCAGGCGATCGGCCGCGCTCGACGACCAGTTCGCCGGTCCGCGCCGGACTACCCCGGCCCCGGCCAGGGCGAGGTCGCCTTCGAGGTGACCGAGGGCGACTCGGCCACCGACGATCGGCCGCAACCTCAAGGAGGCCGGCGTCGTCAAGAGCGTCGACGCCTTCGTCGAGGCCGCCGCGGCCGACCCGCGCTCGCAGCGGCATCCAGGTCGGCTTCTACCGCTGCAGAGCAGATGTGCCGCCGAGCGCGCTCGAGCGTGCTCGTCGACCCGGACAACATCGTGCAGGCGCCTGACCGTCCCGGAGGGCTCCGCGGTCGACCAGATCGTGCAGGCGCTCGCCGAGGACACCAACTTCACCGCGGAGGCAGTTCACGGCGGTCCTCGACGACCCGGCCGGCTCGGCCTGCCCGGACTACGCCGACGGCAACGCCGAGGGCTACCTGTTCCCGGCGACCTACGACTTCGAGCCGGACGCCGACGCCGAGTCGATCCTGCACGACGATGGTCGACCGCTGGTCGCCAGGCCGCCGACGACGCCGGCCTCGAGGCCGGCCGACGAGCTGGGCTACACGCCCGGCGAGGTGATGATCATCGCCAGCCTGGTCGAGGCCGAGGGCCGCGGGCGACGACTGCGCCAAGGTCGCCCGGGTCATCTACAACCGGCTCGAGGGCGACGAGACCGACGGCCTGCTGCAGATCGACTCGACGATCAACTACGCGCTGACCAGCCGCTCGGCGCCGGCTGACCACCGACGACCTGCAGCTCGCGACTCGCCGTACAACACCTACCTCAACGCCGGGCTGCCGCCGACGCCGATCGAGGCACCGGGCGACGACGCCATCGAGGCGGCGGCCAACCCCGCCGACGGGCCGCTGGTTCTACTACGTCACGGTCGACCTGCGACCGGCGAGACCAAGTTCTCCGAGGACTACGACGAGTTCCTCGGGTTCAAGCGACGAGCTGGACGCATACTGCGCGACCCAGTCGGACCAGCTGTTGAGCCGGCCGCGACGGGGTCGCGCCGGTGCGCGGTGCTGGGCGCCCGATCGCCCACTCGCTCTCCCCGGTGCTGCACCGGGCGGCGTACGCCGAGCTCGGCCTGGACTGGACCTACGACGCCGTCGAGGTCGACGCGGCGGGCCTGGCCGACCTTCCTCGCCGGGCTCGACGACGACCTGGCGCGGGCTGTCGCTGACGATGCCGCTCAAGCGCGAGGCGATGCGGCTGGCGCGACGGCGTCACCGCCCGGGCGCGGATGGCCGGGGCCGCCAACACCGTGCTGCGGGCCGACGGCCGCTCGGTCGGCGACAACACCGACGTGCCCGGGCGTCGCAGCCGCGCTGCGCGAGCGGTACGCCGGGCCGGTGCGGCGGGCGGTCGTGCTCGGTGGGGGAGCGACGGCGACCTCGGCCCGCTGGCCCTGGCCGACCTCGGCTGCGACGAGGCGACCCTGCTCGTGCGTGACCCGGCCGGGCCGAGGAGACCCGCGCCGCCGTGCGCCGCCACCCGTCGGCGCCGCGGCTGACCACCGCCGACTCGCCGGCGGACCGCCACGCGGACGCCGACGTCGTCGTGTCGACGATGCCGGCGTCGGCCCAGGCCCCGGCCCTGGTCGGCGGCTCGCCGGGGTGCCGGTCGTCTTCGAGGCGCTCTACGACCCCTGGCCGACCCCGCTGGCGGCCGCCGCGCAGCGGACGGCCGCGTGCTGGTCGGCGGGCTCGACCTGCTGGTGCACCAGGCCGCCCGCCAGGTCGAGCTGATCACCGGGCTGCGCCGGCGCCGCTGGAGGCGATGCGACGGGCTGGCGGAGACGCCTTGCGGCGCGCTCCGAAGGCCGGCTCGCTGCCCGTGACGACCTCGCTCCCGCCGCTGCTGTGGCTCCTCACGGCGGTGCTCGGCGGCGCGCTCTGCCTGGTCGTGCCGCGGCTGGTCGCCTGCGGTGCCCGAGCCCGAGGCGGACACCGGGTCCGACCACGAGACCGCGCCCCCCGCCGACGAGCCGCCCAAGCGCCTGTACGCCGACATCGCGGGCACGCCGGGGCTGCGTGTGCTCGCCGTGCTGGCCGGTGCCGCCTCCGGCGCCGTCGTCGGCGTGGCCGCCGTGGCGTCCGGACGCGTCGGGGTGCTGCCGGTGCTGGTGCTCCTCGTGCCGCTCTGCGTGGCGCTGGCGGTCATCGACTGGCACACCCGGCTGCTCCCCACGCGGCTGATCGCGCCGGCGTACCCCGTCGTCGTGGTGCTGCTGCTGCTCGGTGCGCTGCTCGACCAGGACCTCTCCGGGCTGCTGCGGGCGGGCCTGGGGTGGCTCGTCTACGGCGGCATCTTCACCCTGCTCTGGCTGGTCCACCCGCGCGGGCTCGGGTACGGCGACGTCCGCCTCTCCGGGGCTGCTCGGGCTGGCCCTCGGCTTCGTCGGGCTGGCCCCAGCTGCTGGTGGCGCTCTAGGCGGCCTTCCTGGTCGGGGCCCTGGGCGGGGTCACCCTGCTGCTCCTGCGGCGCACCACCGGGCGCAAGCCTACCCCTTCGGGCCGTTCATGCTGGTCGGGGCCCTGCTGGGCCTCGCCCTGGCGGCCGCCGCGGCGCTCGACGTGGTGCTGAGGCGCTGACCAGCGCGTGGGAGACTTCGGCGCATGTTGCGCTGGCTGACTGCGGGTGAGTCCCACGGCCCCTCGCTGGTCGCGATCCTGGAGGGACTGCCGGCCCACGTCGAGGTCACCTCCGTGGACGTGGCGGAGGCCCTCGCCCGGCGCCGGCTCGGCTACGGCCGCGGCGCCCGGATGAAGTTCGAGCAGGACCAGGTGCGGGTCACCGGCGGCCTGCGGCACGGGCGCACCCAGGGTGGACCGGTGGCGATCGAGGTCGGCAACACCGAGTGGCCGAAGTGGGAGAAGGTCATGTCGGCCGACCCCGTCGACGCCGACGAGCTCGCCGCGCTGGCCCGCAACGCGCCGCTGACCCGGCCCCGGCCGGGCCACGCCGACCTGGCCGGCATGCAGAAGTACGACTTCGACGAGGCCCGCCCCGTGCTCGAGCGGGCCTCGGCCCGCGAGACCGCGGCCCGGGTCGCGCTCGGTGCCGTCGCGACCGCCTTCCTGCGTCAGGTGTGCGGGGCCGAGGTCGTCTCGCACGTCGTGCGGATCGGCTCGGCGCACCGCCCCGGCAGGCTCGGTGCCCGTCGCGTCCGACGTCGAGGCGCCTCGACGCCGACCCGGTGCGCTGCCTCGACCCCGACGCCAGCGCCGCGATGGTCGCCGCGATCGACCAGGCCCACAAGGACGGCGACACCCTCGGCGGCGTCGTCGAGGTCGTCGTGCACGGCCTCCCGCCCGGTCTCGGCTCGCACGTGCACTGGGACCGCCGACTCGACTCCCGCCTCGCCGGCGCACTGATGGGCATCCAGGCGATCAAGGGCGTCGAGGTCGGCGACGGCTTCGAGCTCGCCGCCACCCCCGGGTCGCTGGCGCACGACGAGATCGTCGACGAGGGCGCGGGCATCCGGCGTACCTCGGGCCGCTCCGGCGGCACCGAGGGCGGCATGTCCACCGGCGAGGCGCTGCGGGTGCGGGCGGCGATGAAGCCGATCGCCACCGTGCCGCGGGCGCTGCGCACCATCGACGTCGCCACCGGCGAGGCCGCCGTGGCCCACCACCAGCGCTCCGACGTGTGCGCCGTGCCCGCCTCCGGGATCGTCGCCGAGGCCATGGTCGCGCTGGTCGTGGCCGACGCGGTGCTGGAGAAGTTCGGCGGCGACTCGGTGGGGGAGACCCGCCGCAACGTCGACGTCCTACCTCGACACCCTGCGCTTCCGGTGAGCGACCGGTGAGCGACCGTGAGCCCGAGGGTGGTGCTCGTGGGCCCGATGGGCTCGGGCAAGAGCACGGTCGGCGCGCTGCTCGCGCAGCGCTGGGGGGTCGACTTCCGCGACACCGACGCCGACGTCGAGCGTGCGGAGGGTCGCAGCATCTCCGAGCTCTTCGTCGACGAGGGCGAGGTCGACTTCCGGGCCCAGGAGCGGGCGGCGGTCGCCATCGCGGTGGCCACCCACGACGGCGTGCTGTCGTTGGGCGGCGGCGCGGTGATGGACCCCGAGACCCGCGCCCTGCTCGCCGGGGAGCAGGTCGTCTTCTTGCAGGTGGGGCTCACCGAGGCGGTCAAGCGGGTCGGCCTCGGCGCCTCCCGCCCGTTGCTGCTCGGCAACGTCCGCTCGCAGGTCAAGAAGATCCTCGACGAGCGCGCGCCCGTCTACGCCTCGGTCTCCGTGGCCACGGTCGACACCGACACCCGCTCGGTCGCGGACGTCGCCGACGCGGTCGAGGAGGCGCTGTGGCAGATGCGGGACTGACCGGGACGCCCGGTGCGGTGATCCGCGTCGACGGACCCGCGCCGTACGACGTGGTGGTCGCCGACCTCGGCGACGCCGGCCTGGCCGACGCGCTGGGCGTCCTGCTCGCCGGGGACGTGCTCGGGCACCGGGTCGGCCGGGCCGCGCTCGTGCACGCCGACAGCCCGGCTCTGGCCGCGCACGTCGACGCGGTGCGCGTGGCCCTGGCCGACCGCGACCTCGACGTGCTCGACCTCGCGGTGCCCGACGGCGAGGCCGGCAAGACCGCCGCCGTGGCCGTGCGCTGCTGGGAGGCCCTCGGCGAGGCCGGGTTCACCCGCTCCGACGTCGTCGTCACCGTCGGGGGCGGGGCGGTCACCGACCTGGGCGGCTTCGTCGCCGCGACCTGGCTGCGCGGCGTCCCGGTCGTGCACGTGCCCACGACCCTGCTCGCCATGGTCGACGCGGCCGTCGGCGGCAAGACGGGCATCAACAGCGCCGCCGGCAAGAACCTCGTCGGCGCCTTCCACGAGCCCGCCGGCGTCGTCTGTCACACCGGGTTCCTGCACACCCTGCCGCACGCCGAGCTGGTGGCCGGGATGGGCGAGGTGCTCAAGTGCGGCTTCATCGCCGACCCGCGCATCCTGGAGCTCGTCGAGGCCGACCCCGCCGCGGCGCTCGACCCGTCCGGGGACGTCTGCCTCGAGCTGGTGCGCCGGGCCGTCGCGGTCAAGGCCGGGGTGGTCTCGGGCGACCTGCGCGAGACGGGCGGCCGCGAAGGGCACCCCGGCCGCGAGGCGCTCAACTACGGCCACACGCTGGCGCACGCCATCGAGCGGGCCGAGCGGTACGCCGTACGCCACGGAGAGGCGGTCGCACTGGGCATGGTCTTCGTCGCCGAGCTGGCCCGACGGGCCGGCTCGCTCGACGACGCCACGGCCGACCGGCACCGCGCCGTGCTCGACCTGGTCGGCCTGCCCACGACCTACGCCGGCGCCGAGTTCGACCGCCTCCTGGCGGGGATGCGGGTCGACAAGAAGGCGCGCGGGTCGCTGCTGCGGTTCGTGGTGCTGGAGTCGCTCGGCCGGCCGGTCGTGCTGGCCGGACCCGACGACGCGGACCTCCGCGCCGCCTTCGCGGTGCTCTCCACCCCCTGACCGACCCACCCGGAGGTATCCCATGCGCGTGCTGGTGCTCAACGGACCGAACCTCGGGCGGCTCGGTCGCCGCCAGCCGGAGATCTACGGCACCACGACCCACGACGAGCTCGAGCAGCTGTGCGGCCGGTGGGCGGCCGCGGCCGGTCTGCGCGCCGAGGTGCGCCAGACCAACCACGAGGGCGAGCTGCTCGACTGGCTCAACGCCGCCGCTGACGAACAGGTGCCCGTCGTGCTCAACGCGGGTGCGTGGACGCACTACAGCTACGCCCTGTACGACGCCTGCGCCCAGCTCTCGGCGCCGCTCATCGAGGTGCACCTGAGCAACCCCGAGGAACGCCCCGAGGAGTTCCGGCACACCTCCGTGGTGCGGCCGCACGCCGAGACCACCATCGTCGGGCAGGGCGTCGAGGGCTACCGCCACGCCCTCGAGCGGGTCGGCGACCTCGTCGGACGGGCCGTGCCCCGGGGGGACTGAGTCGCGTCCTAGACTGCGCGACATGGCGACGACGAACGACCTGAAGAACGGCATGGTGCTCAACATGGACGGCCAGCTCTGGGCCGTGCAGTGGTTCCAGCACCACAAGCCCGGCAAGGGTGGTGCCGTCGTGCGCACCAAGCTGAAGAACGTGGAGTCGGGCAAGATCGTCGACAAGACGTTCAACGCCGACGTCAAGGTCGACGTGGCCGCGGTGGACAAGCGGACCATGCAGTACCTCTACAACGACGGCAACAGCTACGTCTTCATGGACACCTCGAACTACGAGCAGGTCGAGGTCGAGCCCGACGTCGTCGGCGACGCCTCCCACTTCCTGCTGGAGAACGGCGAGGCTCTGGTCGCCACCAACGAGGGCCGGGTGCTCTACATCGAGCTGCCGGCCTCGGTCGAGCTCGAGGTGACCTTCACCGAGCCGGGCCTGCAGGGCGACCGCTCCACGGGCGGCACCAAGCCGGCGACCCTGGAGACCGGCCACGCCATCTCGGTGCCGCTGTTCATCACGCAGGGCGAGCGCGTCAAGGTCGACACCCGCGACTCCTCCTACCTGGGACGAGTCAAGGGCTGATGGCGGCCCGGTCGAAGGCCCGTCGCCGCGCGCTGGACCTGCTCTACGAGAGCGAGGCGAAGACGATGTCGGCCGGGGAGCTGCTCGACCAGCGGATCACCGACGGACAGCCGCCCCACCACCCGTACACCACCGACCTCGTGCGCGGCGTCGTCGCCCACCTCGCGCGGCTCGACGAGATCCTCGAGCAGTACAGCGAGGGCTGGACGCTGAGCCGGATGCCGGCGCTGGACCGCAACGTGCTGCGCCTCGGCGTCTTCGAGGTGCTCTACGTCGACGACGTCCCCGACGCCGTCGTGATGTCCGAGGCCGCGGGTCTGGCCGCCGAGCTGTCGACCGACGAGTCGCCCGGCTTCGTCAACGGCGTCCTCGGAGCCGTCTCCCGCGACAAGGAGACCCTCCGCACCACCGCCCTCGGTGGCTGAGCCCCCACGCCGGCGCGACCGGTTCCACGGCGCGATCCTGGGTGTCGGCACCTCCTCGGGGGTGCGCTGCGTGGTGGGGCGGTGGGACGTCTCGCCGTTCGGCTCCTTCGCGGACGTGATGGTGGCCCTGCCCGACGGCACCCGGGTGCTGCTGGCGCCGTCGCAGGAGGTGGCCGGCTACGTGGCGGCGACGTACACCTTCGACCGGGTGACGCTCGGGGACGTCGCCGTCGCCGGACGGGGGGTCTGGCACGTGGCCGCGCCCGGCCTGGTGCTCCGGGTGCGCGTCGGCGGGCGCTCACCGCTCGGGTGGTTGCTGCGCGCGGTGCCGACGCCGCTGGCGACGTCGACCGCGTGGGCGCAGCTCACCGATCCGGTGGCGGCGGTGGTGCTGCGCGGCGTACGCACCCGGGGGAGCGCGGGTCACGGGCGCACCGAGACGTACGGCGCGACCGACCTGCACCGCGTGCTGTCGGTCTCGGGCCGCTGGCAGGGCCGCGACCTCGGCACCCTCGCGCCCGTTGCGCCCGACCCCGGGTTCGGGTTCGGGTCCACCCCGGAGACACCCTCGATGACCCAGCTGGTCACCACGATCGAGCGATAGGTCCCCGCGAGAGGGCACTCCCTTCCCCGCGAGAGGGCACTCCCGTCCCGGCGAGAGGGCACTCCCGTCCCCGCGAGAGGGCACTCCCTGCGAAGGCCGGCGGCCAGACCGCCCTCTGGACGGTAGTAAGCGCCCTCTCGACGCGAAGTGAGTGCCCTCTCGGCGGGAGGGGGTGCCTGGGGCTGGGCCGGTCGGGCAGAGTGGAGGCATGGCTGAGAGACACGAGGTGGACGTGGTCGTCGTGGGGCTGGGCCCGGGCGGCGAGGCGGTGGCCCAGGGCGTGGCCGAGGGCGGTCTCGAGGTGGTCGGCATCGACAGGCGGCTGGCCGGCGGCGAGTGCCCGTACTTCGGCTGCATCCCCAGCAAGATGATGCTCGAGGCGGCCCACCGGCTGCAGACCGCCCGCTCGTTGGAGGGCATCGCCGGCGCGGCGCAGGTGCAGGCCGACTGGGACCCCGTGCACGTGCGGATCCGCGACGAGGCCACCACGGACTGGGACGACCAGGCCGCCGTCGACCGGCTCACCGACGCCGGCGTGACCTTCGTGCGCGGCGACGCCCGCCTCACCGGCCCGCGCCAGGTCGAGGTCGACGGCACGACGTACGTCGCCCGCAAGGGAGTCGTGCTGAACGTCGGCACCGACCCGGCCGCTCCGCCGATCGACGGGCTGGCAGACACGCCGTACTGGACCAACCGCGACGTCGTGCAGCTGGCCGAGCTGCCGGCGTCCCTCGCGATCCTCGGCGGCGGCCCGATCGGCGTCGAGGTCGCCCAGGCACTCACGGCCTTCGGCGTGCGCGTGACGCTGCTGGAGGCGGGCCCGCGCATCCTCGGCCCCGACGAGCCGGAGGCCGGCGACGCGATCGCGAGCGTCTTCGCCGAGCAGGGCATCCAGGTGCTCGACGGGGTGGACGTCTCCCAGGTGTCCTACGCCGAGGGCAGCTTCACCATCGCGCTGACCCAGGACGGCACCGAGCACCAGGTGCACGCCGACAAGCTGCTCGTCGCGGCCGGCCGCAGGACGCAGCTGCAGGGCATCGGCCTGGAGACCGTCGGCCTCGACCCCGAGACCCACCACCTCGACGTCGACGAGCACTGCCGCGTCGAGGGCGCCGAGGGCCTCTGGGCGGTCGGCGACATCACCGGCAGGGGCGCCTTCACCCACGTCGCGATGTACCAGTCGGCCATCGCCGTGCCGGACCTGCTCGGCCAGGACGGGCCCACCGGGCAGTACCACGCCGTCCCGCACGTCACCTACACCGAGCCCGAGGTCGCCGGGGTCGGCATGACCGAGCAGAGGGCCCGCGAGGCCGGCCTCACCGTCACGGTCGGGAAGTCCGACATCGGCGCCAACGCGCGGGGTTGGATCGCCGGCTCCACCGGCCTGGTCAAGGTCGTCGAGGACGCCGACCGCGGCGTGCTCGTCGGCGCGACCGTCGTCGGCCCCTCGGGCGGCGAGATCATCTCGATGCTGGTCACCGCCGTGCACGCCGAGACACCCGTCGACACCCTGCTGGGCATGATGTACGCCTTCCCGACGCACCACCGGGCCGTCGAGACCGCGCTCAAGGAGCTGCGCTCCTGACCGCGCCGCTGGTCGTGCGCCGCGACCCTCGTCGGCCCGCCGCGCTGCTGGCCGGCGCGCTGGCCGTCGGTGGCTGGGGCCTAGGACGCACCGCGGCCGGTCCGTCCGCCGCGGGCCTGGTGGCGCTGCTGGTCGCCGCCGCCTCCCTGGGCCGGCTCGCGAGCGACGCCGGGTGGCGGCGGCCCGCCCTCGTGCTCGACGACGAGGGCCTGCACGACCACGCGTCGGGCGCGTCGGTCGGTCTCGTGCCCTGGGGCGAGGTGGCCGGGGTGTCCGTCCTGGTGCTGCCGGGCAGCGACCTCGTGCGGCTGCGGCTGCGGCACCCCGACCGGGTGCTCGAGGGCCTCCCGCCGTGGACCCGGGCCGTCGTATCGGTGAACCGCCGGCTGCTCGGGTCGCCGGTGAACATCCCGGTGGCCGGCTGCGCCGTGACCACCGACGAGCTCGTCGAGGCGGTCCGCAGCAGGATGGAGCGGGCTCAGCGCGCGGGGTGACCCGACACGAGCTGCACCGACCGCGTCACCAGCACCGCCGACGCGACCGCGCCGACGGCCAGCACCGGCGTCGTCACGCCGAGTGACGGGGTGAGCTCGGTGAACAGCAGCGGCAGGCCGAACCCGACGTACGTCGTGACGTAGAAGACCCCGGTGAGCGCACCGCGCCGCGACGGGGGAGCGAGGGTCTCGACGTCGACCAGCCCCTCCCGCAAGCACAGACCGTAGGCCAGGCCGAGCAGCACGGCGGTCGGCACGAACAGCGCGAGCCCGACCCGCTCCCCGCCGAGCGCGACCAGCCCGAAGCCCACCGCGCTGCACGCCGCGCCGGCCACCCCGGCCCAGGGACCCCAGTCGCGCCAGCGGGCCGCCGCCTGCACGACGATCCCGCTGCCGAGCGACAGCACGGCCGCGACGCCGACCAGCAGCGGCCCCTCGTACGCCGAGGGCAGACGCGCGGGCAGGGTCACCAGCGGCACCGTGACGCTGGCGAAGACCAGCAGCGCGACCGGGAGCGACCATGCCAGCGCCCGCGCCGCGGTGCGGCTCGTCGGGGCCGTCGGGCCGTGGGGGCCGTCGGGGCCGTGGGGGCCGTCGGGGCCCGGTCGCGGGCCGCCGGCGGCGTCCCGGGGGCTGGTCGTCGCCGGCACGGCGACCCGGAGCCCGACCACGACGGCGGCCAGCGAGAGCAGCAGGGAGAGCGCGAACGGCAGCACCAGCGGGGCCGGTGCCCACTGCCCGAGGGCGCCGGAGACCAGCGGACCGACCGCGAAGCCCGAGCTGAGGAACACCCCGGCCAGCACCGCGCCCGCCTTGCCGGCGAGGTCCGCGGCCCAGGCCGTGCCCGCGCCGAAGGTGAGGCCCGCGCCGAGGCCGACCACCAGGCGACCGGCCAGCAACCCGGCGGCCTGGTGGTCGAGCAGCAGCACCAGCGTGCCGAGCCCGGCCACCAACGCCCCGGGGAGCACGCCGGGGGGACGACCCACCCGGTCCGAGAGCGCGCCGCCGGCGAGCAGGCCGGGCAGCAGGCCCACGGCGTACACCCCGAACACGGCGTCGAGCAGGCTCACCGACAAGGCGTCGTCCGCGGCGAGCCGGGGGATCAGGGCGGTGACGTGGTTGGCCGCCCACCCGGTCGCCAGCAGGACGCCGAGCACCGCGGCGGTCGGTCGGCTGGTCCTCATCCGGACGAGCCAACCAGACCCGGCGCGTGCGGCGGAACACGCCGTCCGGGGGTGAGCGGGCCGGCCGGTCGCTGGTACCGTCCGGCTCAGCATCGACATCCTTTAACGAGCCGTCCCGTGAGGCGGAGAAGGAGGTCCGCAGGTTGAGTCATGCCCCGGATTCCGGACAGCGCGTCGTCCTCGACGAGCGCGACATCGCCCGTGCCCTCACCCGCATCGCCCACGAGATCCTCGAGCGCAACAAGGGCGGCTCGGACCTCGTCCTCCTCGGCATCCCCACCCGCGGCGTGCACCTCGCCCGCCGGGTCGCCACCCGGATCAGCGAGGTCGAGGGCACCAGCGTGCCCGTCGGGTCGATCGACGTGACGATGTACCGCGACGACCTGCGGCTCAAGCCGGCCCGGGCCCTGCTGCCGACCGACATCCCGGCGGAAGGCGTCGAGGGACGCACCGTGGTGCTGGTCGACGACGTGCTCTTCTCCGGACGCACGATCCGCGCCGCGCTCGACGCGATGAGCGACCTCGGTCGTCCGCGGGCCGTGCAGCTCGCCGTCCTGGTGGACCGCGGCCACCGCGAGCTGCCGATCCGCGCGGACTACGTCGGCAAGAACCTCCCGACCTCGCTCACCGAGCAGGTCGCGGTGCGGCTCTCCGACGCCGACGGCGAGGAGGACTCGGTGAGCATCCGGTGACCATGGCCAACGGCCACCTGCTCAGCGCGGCCGACCTGACCCGCGACGACGCCAGGCTCGTGCTGGAGACCGCCGAGGAGCTGCGCAGCCTCGCCGACCGGCCGATCAAGAAGCTGCCCGCCCTGCGCGGCCGCACCGTCGTCAACCTCTTCTTCGAGGACTCCACCCGCACCCGTACGTCGTTCGAGGCGGCCGCCAAGCGGCTGTCGGCCGACGTCATCAACTTCTCCGCCAAGGGCTCCTCGCTGAGCAAGGGGGAGTCGCTCAAGGACACCGCGCTCACCCTCGAGGCGATGGGCGCCGACGCGGTCGTCGTCCGGCACTGGGCCTCGGGCGCCCCGCACCTGCTCGCCCACAGCGGCTGGGTGCGCTCCTCGCGTGGTCAACGCCGGCGACGGCACCCACGAGCACCCCACCCAGGCCCTGCTCGACGCGTTCACCATGTGGCGGCACCTGGGCGAGCTGGACGGTCGACGGGTGGTGCTCGTCGGCGACGTGCTGCACAGCCGGGTCGCGCGGTCCAACGCGCTGCTCCTGCAGACCCTCGGCGCGGAGGTCACCCTCGTCGCGCCGCCGACCCTGCTGCCGTACGGCGTGGAGACCTGGGGCGTGCAGACCTCCTACGACCTCGACGCGGTGCTGCCGAAGGCCGACGTCGTGATGGCGCTGCGGGTGCAGCGTGAGCGGATGAACGCGTCGTTCTTCCCGACGGTGCGCGAGTACTCCCGCCGCTACGGCCTGGACGCCCGCCGGATGCGGCTGCTCCAGGACCACACGATCGTGATGCACCCCGGTCCGATGATCCGCGGCATGGAGATCACCGCGGACGTCGCCGACTCGGCCCGCTCGGTGATCGTGGAGCAGGTCACCAACGGCGTCGCCGTGCGGATGGCCGTCCTCTACCTGCTGCTGGGTGGCAGCCAACCCGCCGTAGGAGGCCCCGAATGACCAGCACCCCAGGCACCCCCGGCGGCACCGCCTACTGGATCCGCGGGGTGCGGCTGCTCGACGGCGACCCGACCGACCTCGTGCTGGCCAACGGCCTGGTGTGGGGCGTCGGCATGCGGCCCGAGGAGGGCGTGCACGACGAGGTCGTCGAGATCGACGCCGCTGGGCTGGTGGCGCTGCCCGGCCTCGTCGACCTGCACACCCACCTGCGCGAGCCTGGCCGCGAGGACGCCGAGACCGTCGAGTCCGGCTCCCGCGCCGCCGCGCTCGGCGGCTTCACCGCCGTGCACGCGATGGCCAACACCGAGCCCGTCGCCGACACCGCCGGCGTCGTCGAGCAGGTGCACCGTCTCGGTCGCGAGGCGGGCCTCGTCGACGTGGTCCCGGTCGGCGCCGTCACCGTCGGCCTGGCCGGTGAGCGGCTCGCCGAGCTCGGCGCGATGGCCGACTCCGCGGCCCGGGTGCGGGTCTTCTCCGACGACGGCAGGTGCGTGCACGACCCGGTGCTGATGCGCCGGGCGCTGGAGTACGTCAAGGCCTTCGACGGCGTCGTCGCCCAGCACGCCCAGGAGCCCCGGCTCACCGAGGACGCCCAGATGAACGAGGGCGACGTCTCCGGCCGGCTCGGCCTGCGCGGCTGGCCCGCCGTCGCCGAGGAGGCGATCATCGCCCGCGACTGCCTGCTCGCCGCCCACGTCGGCTCGCGCCTGCACGTCTGCCACGTCTCGACGGCCGGCTCGGTGCAGATCGTGCGCTGGGCCAAGCAGCAGGGCTGGGACGTCACCGCCGAGGTCTGCCCGCACCACCTGCTGCTCACCGACAATCTCGCCGAGACCTACGACCCGATCTACAAGGTCAACCCGCCGCTGCGCACCCAGGCCGACGTCGACGCGCTGCGCGCCGGCCTGGCCGACGGCACCATCGACGTCGTCGCCACCGACCACGCGCCGCACCCGCGCGAGGACAAGGACTGCGAGTGGCAGGCCGCGGCGTTCGGCATGCTCGGCCTGGAGACGGCGCTGTCGGTCGTGCAGCAGACGATGGTGGACCCCGGTCTGCTCGACTGGGCGGGCGTGGCCGACCGGATGTCGCACGCACCGGCCCGGATCGGCCGCCTGGCCGGGCAGGGCCGCCCGCTGGCCGTCGGCGAGCCGGCCAACGTCGTGCTCTACGACCCGGCCGCCTCCCGGGTGGTCGACGGCGCCGGCATGGCGTCGCTGTCGGCGAACACGCCGTACGCCGGACGCGAGCTGCCCGGTCGGGTCGTCGCCACCTTCCTCCGCGGCACCGCCACGGTGCTCGACGGGGCGCTGGTCGGGGGCGACGCCTGATGGCGGGCTCGCGCGTGCCCTGGCGCCGCCACCGGCACGGCCTCGACCCGCTGGTGCGGACGCCGCCCGTGACCGACCTGCCCGAGCCCCGGCTCAGCGGGGGTGCCCGCTACCTCGACACCACCCTCGCCTCGGCGACGGCCGCCGCCGAGGCCGGCACCCGCGTCAGCGACCGCGGACTCAGCGGTCAGGGCTCCTGCCGGCTCAGCCTGTCCGACGAGGCGCTCGACGTCGTCCGGCTGGCCGGCTCGTTCCGGATCCCCGCCGCCGCCGTGCGCGGAGGCCGCGACGACGACCGCGGCCCTGGCGCCTTCGCCGTCGTCTGGCAGCACGGCGAGCACCGGCTCGCCACCCGTTTCGAGCTCACCGAACCCGCCGCCCGACCCTGGGTACGCGCCCTCGCCAAGATCGCCAAGGAGAACGCATGACCGCGCCCCCCACGACGCCCGCGCTGTTGGTGCTCGAGGACGGCCGCAGCTTCCGCGGCGAGGCCTACGGCGCCGAGGGCGAGACCTTCGGCGAGGCCGTCTTCGCCACCGGCATGACCGGCTACCAGGAGACCCTCACCGACCCGTCCTACCACCGCCAGGTGGTCGTGATGACCGCGCCGCACGTCGGCAACACCGGCGTCAACGACGAGGACGGCGAGTCGCGGCGGATCTGGGTCTCCGGGTACGTCGTGCGCGACCCGGCCCGACGTACGTCGAGCTGGCGGGCCACCCGCTCCCTCGACGACGAGCTGCGCGCGCAGGACGTCGTGGGCATCAGCGGCGTCGACACCCGCGCCCTGACCCGGCACCTGCGCGAGCGCGGGGCGATGCGGGTCGGCATCTCCTCGGTCGAGACCGACCCGGAGGCGCTGCTGCACCGGGTGCGCGGGTCGGCCCCGATGGAGGGCGCCGAGCTCGCCGCGGAGGTCACCACCACCGAGGCGTACGTCGTGCCGGCGGCGGGGGAGCGCCGGTTCACGGTCGCCGCCGTCGACCTCGGCATCAAGACGATGACGCCGGCGATGATGGCCGCCCGCGGCTGCGAGGTGCACGTGCTGCCCGCGACCGCGACGATCGACGACGTGCTCGCGGTGCAGCCCGACGGCCTGTTCTTCTCCAACGGCCCGGGCGACCCGGCTGCCACGACCGGCCAGGTCGAGCTGCTCCGGGCCGCGCTCGAGCGGCGCCTGCCCTACTTCGGCATCTGCTTCGGCAACCAGCTCTTCGGCCGAGCCCTGGGCTTCGGCACCTACAAGCTGACCTACGGCCACCGGGGGATCAACCAACCGGTGATGGACCGCACCACCGGCACCGTCGAGGTCACCGCGCACAACCACGGCTTCGCGGTCGACGCCCCGCTCGAGGGCAGCACGTCCACGCCGTACGGCGAGGCGAGCGTCAGCCACGTGTGCCTCAACGACGGGGTGGTCGAGGGCCTCGAGCTGCGCTCGCCCGAGGGGCGCCTGCTGTCCTTCTCGGTGCAGTACCACCCCGAGGCCGCGGCCGGCCCGCACGACGCGGCGTACCTCTTCGACCGGTTCACCACACTCATGTCCGAGCGGACGGAGGCCTGACATGCCCAAGCGCACCGACATCGCGAGCGTGATGGTGATCGGGTCCGGCCCGATCGTCATCGGCCAGGCCTGCGAGTTCGACTACTCCGGCACCCAGGCCTGCCGGGTGCTCAAGGAGGAGGGTCTGCGGGTGATCCTGGTCAACTCCAACCCGGCGACGATCATGACCGACCCGGAGTTCGCCGACGCGACGTACGTCGAGCCGATCACCCCGGAGTACGTCGAGAAGGTGATCGCCAAGGAGCGTCCCGACGCCCTGCTGGCGACCCTGGGCGGCCAGACCGCGCTGAACACCGCGATGAGCCTGGCCGAGGCCGGTGTCCTGGAGAAGTACGACGTCGAGCTGATCGGCGCCAGCATCGAGGCGATCGACCGTGGCGAGAACCGGCAGGTCTTCAAGGGGATCGTCGAGGAGCTCGGCGGCGAGTGCGCCCGCTCGGTCATCTGCAACGGCGGGCAGCTCGCACCGGGCGCGAGCAAGGCCGAGAAGGAGCGGCACGCCCTGACCCGGGCGCTGGAGGGTGCCGAGGAGCTCGGCTACCCCGTGGTGGTGCGGCCGTCCTTCACCATGGGCGGCACCGGCTCGGGCATGGCCTACGACGCCGACGACCTGCGCGCCATCGCCGGTGCCGGCCTGTCGGCCAGCCCCACCACCGAGGTGCTGCTCGAGGAGTCGATCCTCGGGTGGAAGGAGTACGAGCTCGAGGTGATGCGCGACCGCGCCGACAACGTGGTGATCATCTGCTCGATCGAGAACCTCGACCCGATGGGCGTGCACACCGGCGACTCGATCACCGTCGCGCCGGCGATGACGCTCACCGACCGCGAGTTCCAGCACCTGCGCGACCTCTCGCTGGGCATCATCCGCGCGGTCGGCGTCGACACCGGTGGCTGCAACATCCAGTTCGCGGTCAACCCGGCCGACGGCCGGGTCGTCGTCATCGAGATGAACCCCCGCGTCTCGCGCTCCAGCGCGCTGGCCTCCAAGGCGACCGGCTTCCCGATCGCCAAGATCGCGGCCAAGGTGGCCCTCGGCTACACGCTCGACGAGATCCCCAACGACATCACCTCCAACGGCGACCACGGCACCCCGGCGAGCTTCGAGCCGACCCTCGACTACGTCGTGGTGAAGGTGCCGCGGTTCGCCTTCGAGAAGTTCCCCTCGGCCGACGCGACGCTGACCACCCACATGAAGTCGGTGGGCGAGGCGATGGCGATCGGACGCAACTTCACCGAGGCGCTGCAGAAGGCCCTGCGCAGCCTGGAGAGCGCGGGGGCGTCCTTCGACTGGGTCACCCCGGCCCCGCCGCTCGCGGACGTCCTCGCCTCGATCCGCACGCCGCACGACGGTCGCCTCCGCGAGGTCATGGACGCGGTCCGCGCCGGCGCCACGCCCGAGCAGCTCTACGAGGCCACCTGGATCGACCCGTGGTTCCTCGACCAGCTGGTCCTGCTGCACGAGACCGCGCTGCGGCTGCAGGCGGCGCCCGGCCTGGACGCCCCGACCCTGCGGGCGGCCAAGCGGCACGGTTTCTCCGACGCGCAGATCGCCGGGCTGCGCGGCATGCCCGAGGACGTCGTGCGCGGGGTCCGCTGGGCCCTCGACGTGCGGCCGGTCTACAAGACCGTCGACACGTGCGCGGCGGAGTTCGCGGCACGCACGCCGTACCACTACTCCTCCTACGACGAGGAGACCGAGGTCGTGCCGCGCGAGCGGCCGGCGGTGATCATCCTCGGCTCGGGACCGAACCGGATCGGGCAGGGCATCGAGTTCGACTACTCCTGCGTGCACGCCGCCCTGGCGCTCAGCGAGGCCGGCTACGAGACCGTCATGGTCAACTGCAACCCCGAGACCGTGTCCACCGACTACGACACCTCCGACCGGCTGTACTTCGAGCCGCTCTCGCTCGAGGACGTGCTCGAGGTCGTGCACGCCGAGATGAAGGCGGGCCCGGTCGTCGGCGCGATCTGCCAGCTCGGCGGGCAGACCCCGCTCGGCCTGGCGCACGGGCTGGAGGCAGCGGGGGTGCCGATCGTGGGCACCCAGCCGGCGGCCATCGACCTCGCCGAGGAGCGCGGCGCCTTCGGGCAGGTGCTGGCCCGGGCCGGGCTGCCCGCGCCCAAGCACGGCATGGCCACCTCGTTCGCGCAGGCCAAGGCGATCGCCGACGAGATCGGCTACCCCGTGCTGGTGCGTCCGTCGTACGTGCTCGGCGGCCGCGGCATGGAGATCGTGTACGACGAGGGCTCGCTCGGCGGTTACATCCAGCGGGCCACCGACATCTCGCCGCAGCACCCGGTGCTGGTCGACCGGTTCATCGACGACGCGGTCGAGATCGACGTCGACGCCATCTACGACGGCGACGACCTCTACCTCGGCGGCGTGATGGAGCACATCGAGGAGGCCGGCATCCACTCCGGCGACTCCTCGTGCGCGCTGCCGCCGATCACCCTCGGGGCCAGCGAGGTCCGCCGGATCCGGGAGGCCACCGAGGCGATCGCGCGGGGCGTGGGGGTGCGCGGCCTGATCAACATCCAGTACGCGCTGGGCTCCGACGTGCTCTACGTGCTCGAGGCCAACCCGCGTGCCAGCCGCACGGTGCCCTTCGTGTCGAAGGCGACCGGCACCCCGCTGGCCAAGGCGGCCGCCCGGGTGATGCTGGGGGAGTCGATCGCGTCGCTGCGCGAGGCCGGCGTGCTGCCGGCCAGCGGGGACGGGGGAGACCTGCCCGCGGACGCGCCGATCGCGGTCAAGGAGGCGGTGATGCCGTTCAACCGGTTCCGGACGCCCGACGGCCGGAGCGTCGACACGGTGCTCGGCCCGGAGATGAAGTCGACCGGCGAGGTGATGGGCTTCGACGCCAGCTTCGGCAAGGCCTTCGCCAAGAGCCAGACCGCGGCGTACGGCTCGTTGCCGATGTCGGGCCGGATCTTCGTGAGCATGGCCAACCGCGACAAGCGCACGATGATCTTCCCGATCAAGCGGCTCGCAGACCTCGGCTACGAGATCCTCGCGACGCAGGGCACCGCGGAGGTGCTGCACCGGCACGGCGTGCACGCCACCAGCGTGCGCAAGCACAGCGAGGGCCCCGGGCCCGACGGCGAGCCCACCATCGTGGGTCGGATCCAGGCCGGCGAGGTCGGCCTGATCGTCAACACCCCCCACGGCAGCACCACGGGTGGGTCCAACCCCCGCCTGGACGGCTACGACATCCGCACCGCGGCGGTCGCGACCAACACCCCCTGCATCACCACGGTGCAGGGACTGGCCGCGGCGGTGCAGGGCATCGAGGCGGCGCGCGAGGGCCGGATCGGCGTGCGGTCGCTGCAGGAGTGGGCCCACCGGCACGACGACCCCGGGCTGGCGGAGTGAGGGCGGCGTGAGGGCCTACGACGCGCTCTTCCGCACCGTCCTCACCCGGGTCGACCCCGAGGTCGCCCACCACGTCGGCTTCGGGGCGATCCGGGCGGCGGCACCGGTCGTGCGGCACCTGGCGCCGCGCCGGGTGGCCACGACCGCGATGGGGATCGAGTTCCCCGAGCTGCTCGGCCTGGCCGCCGGCTTCGACAAGGACGGTCTCGGCATCGCCGCCCTGGCCGGGCTCGGCTTCGGCTTCGTCGAGATCGGCACCGTCACCGGCGAGCCGCAGGCCGGCAACGCCCGCCCGCGCCTGGTCCGGCTGCCCGCGGACCGGGCCATCGTGAACCGGATGGGCTTCAACAACGACGGCGCCGAGGCCGTCGCCCGGCGGCTGGCCGAGCGGCGGGCACGCGGCGGCTTCCCCGTGCCGCTCGGGGTCAACATCGGCAAGACCAAGGTCGTGCCCGCGGAGGACGCGGTCGCCGACTACGAGAAGTCCACCGGTCTGCTCGCCCCGCACGCCGACTACCTCGTCGTCAACGTCTCCTCGCCGAACACGCCCGGCCTGCGCGACCTCCAGGTCGTCGAGCGGCTCGAGCCGCTGCTGTCCGCCGTACGCCGCCGCGCCGACGAGGTCACCGCCGACCGGGCGCGACCGGTGCCCCTGCTGGTCAAGATCGCTCCCGACCTCTCCGACGACGACGTGCTCGCCGTGGCCGACCTGGCCGTCGCGCTCGGACTCGACGGCATCGTGGCGACCAACACCACCATCGGCCGCACCGGGTTGGACACCCCGCCCGGGGAGGTCGAGGCGGCCGGCGGGGGCGGGCTGTCGGGCACGCCGTTGCGCGAGCGCGCCACCGAGGTCGTGCGGGCCCTGCGCGGCCGGGTCGGGCCCGGCCTCACCATCGTCGGCGTGGGTGGCATCGGCAGCGTCGAGGACGCCCGCGAGCGGCTCCGGGCCGGTGCCGACCTGCTTCAGGCCTACACCGCCTTCGTGTACGGCGGCCCCACCTGGGCCCGCTCGGTGAACGCCGGACTCGTGCCCAGGGCCGGGGTGCGCCGGTGACGGCCGCGTTCGGCGTCCGGTTGCACGCCGCCGTCGAGGCCCGGGGTCCGCTCTGCGCCGGAATCGACCCCCACGCCGGGCTGCTCGAGGCCTGGGGGCTGCCCGACGACGTGCACGGCCTGGAGCGGTTCGCCCGCACCGCCGCCGCCGCGATCGCCCCCCACGTCGCCGTGGTCAAGCCGCAGTCGGCCTTCTTCGAGCGGTTCGGAGCCGCCGGCGTGGCCGTGCTCGAGCGCACCGTCGCGGACTGCCACGGCGCCGGCGCGCTCGTGCTGCTCGACGTCAAGCGAGGCGACATCGGCTCCACCGCCCAGGCCTACGCCGAGGCCTACCTCGCCGCCGGGGCGCCGATGCAGGTCGACGCCGTCACCGTCAGCCCCTATCTCGGTGTCGGCAGCCTGCGGCCGTTCCTCGAGGTCGGCCGGGCCCACGGCACCGGCGTCTTCGTGCTCGCCCTGACCAGCAACCCCGAGGCGCCGACGGTGCAGCACGCCCGCACGAGCGAGGGACCCACCGTGGCCGGCAGCGTGCTCGAGGCGGTCGCGGAGGAGAACGCCTTCCACTACGCCGGCGACCCGCTCGGCTCGGTCGGCGTCGTCGTCGGTGCCACGATCGGCTCGACCGCTGAGCGGCTCGACGTCGGCGGACCCCTGCTGGCTCCCGGCTTCGGGGCGCAGGGTGGCACCGTGGAGGACCTGCGACGCATCTTCGGCCGGGCCGCCCGCCACGTGCTGCCGGCCAGCTCCCGGGACATCCTGCGCGCCGGGCCCGACCCGGCCGCGCTCACCGCGGCCACCCGGCGTACGGCGGAGTCGGTCGCGGGGCTGCGCGCGTGAGGCGCCGCGGCCCGGTGGGCGGAGCAGCGGCCCTCGTGCTGGCGTTGCCGGTGCTTCTCGGGGGCTGCTCGTCCTCGCCCGAGGAGCAGTACTGCGGCGCGCTGACCGAGGCCAAGCCCCGGTTGCTGGCCCTGAGCCGCTCCTCGGAGCGCAGCGACGGCGGCGCGGTGGTGCGCGCGCTGCCGGTGCTCGAGGGCGTGGCCGCCGAGGCGCCGGTCGAGCTGCGCGACGAGTGGCAGACCGTGCTCTCGGCGCTGCAGGCCTTCCGCCAGGTCGCGCGGCAGGCCGGCCTCGACCTCGGGCCCGGCGCCGAGCAGCGGCTGACGTCCCTCGATCCCGCCCAGCGCTCGGCCGTCGAGGGCGCCGCGGCCCGGCTGGTCGCCCCGAGCGTGGTCGCGGCCAGTGCCGGCATCGAGGACTACAGCCAGCAGGTCTGCCAGGTGCGGCTGAACCTCTGAGCCCGTCCGGCCGCAGGGCCCGGCGTTGCAGCCGGGCACGAGGGATGGCTAGATTGCACGGGTTCCACCGACGGTCTACCGACAGGGAGCTCCCGTGGCATTGCCGCCCCTCACGCCCGAGCAGCGTCACGCAGCGTTGGAGAAGGCGGCAGCGTCGCGTCGTGAGCGAGCCGAGGTGAAGAACCGCCTCAAGCACTCGGGTGCCTCGATCAGCGACGTGCTCGCCGAGGGCGAGACCAACGAGGTCATCGGCAAGATGCGGGTCTCCGAGCTGCTGCAGTCGATGCCCGGCCTGGGCAAGGTGCGCGCGGCCCAGACCATGGAGCGTCTGGGCATCTCCGAGAACCGTCGCGTGCGCGGGCTCGGCGGCAAGCAGGTCGCCGCGCTGCAGAAGGAGTTCGCCCCCGGTGAGTGACCGGCTGCGTGACCGGTGAACGCCCGGTGACGCCTGGTCGGAGCGGCGCTCCGAGTCGGCTCACCGTCCTGGCCGGGCCCACCGCGGTCGGCAAGGGCTCGGTCTGTGCCGAGGTGCGCCGGTCCCACCCGGAGGTCTGGGTCTCGGTGTCGGCGACCACCCGCCCGCCGCGGCCCGGCGAGCAGGACGGCGTGCACTACCACTTCGTCCCCGAGGACCGCTTCGACGAGCTCGTCGCCGACGGCCAGATGCTGGAGTGGGCCGTCGTGCACGGCCGGCACCGCTACGGCACCCCGCGGCGCCCCGTCGACCAGGCCCTCGCCGAGGGGCGGCTGGCGCTGCTCGAGATCGACCTGCAAGGCGCCCGGCAGGTGCGTGAGGCGATGCCGCAGGCGCTCTTCGTCTTCCTGGCCCCACCCTCGTGGGACGAGCTGGTGCGGCGCCTGGTCGGGCGGGGCACCGAGTCCGAGGAGGAGCGCGAGCGGCGGCTGGACACCGCCCGGCGCGAGCTGGCCGCCGCGGCGGAGTTCGACGAGACGGTCGTCAACGCCGAGATTCACGCTGCCGGCGAGGAGTTGGTAGCCTTGATGAACTCCAGCGTCGCGGACTGACCGCGCGCGTGCGGCCGGGGCGCGTGATCACCCCGGGTCGCCCCGACCTTTGTGCACACCGACCTATCTGTGAGGCGTATCCGCGTGTCCGGCACCCTGCCCGTCCCCGAGGGCATCACCAACCCTCCGATCGACGACCTGCTGACCAAGACCGACTCGAAGTACCAGCTGGTGCTCTACAGCTCCAAGCGGGCGCGTCAGATCAACGCCTACTACTCCCAGCTCGGCGAGGGCCTGCTGGAGTACGTCGGGCCGCTGGTGGACACGCACGTGCAGGAGAAGCCCCTCTCGATCGCGATGCGCGAGATCGCCGAGGACCTCCTGACCTGCGAGCCGGTCGACCCCGAGGTCGAGGCCGCCGAGGCCGCCGCCCGGGCCGAGGCCGCCGCGTCCTTCGGCGACTCCGCCGGCTACTGAGCTCCTCAGCCCCTCCCCGGTCCCCGAGCACGTCACCGTGACCGACAGCCCCCGCCCCCACGTCGTCCTCGGCGTGGGAGGCGGCATCGCTGCGTACAAGGCGTGCGAGCTGCTCCGCCAGCTCACCGAGTCCGGCCACGAGGTCACCGTGGTGCCCACGGCGTCCGCGCTCGAGTTCGTCGGGGTCCCCACCTGGGCGGCGCTGTCCGGACGACCCGTCACCACCTCGGTGTGGGACGACGTCCACGACGTGCCGCACGTGCGGATCGGGCAGAGCGCCGACCTGGTCGTCGTCGCGCCGGCGACCGCCGACCTGGTGGCCAAGGCCGCCCACGGGCTGGCCGACGACCTGCTCACCAGCACCCTGCTCACCGCCCGCTGCCCGGTCGTGATGGCGCCGGCCATGCACACCGAGATGTGGGAGCACCGGGCCACCGTCGCCAACGTGGCGACGCTGCGCGACCGGGGCGTCCTCGTGCTCGAGCCTGCCGCGGGGCGGCTCACCGGCGCGGACACCGGCAAGGGCCGGCTGCCCGAGCCCGTCGAGATCTTCGAGGTGGCCGCGGAGGCGCTCGCCCGCGGCGACCGCGGCCGGGACCTCGCGGGCTGCCACGTCGTCGTGTCCGCGGGTGGCACCCGTGAGCCCCTCGACCCGGTGCGCTACCTCGGCAACCGGTCCAGCGGGCGCCAGGGCGTCGCCCTGGCGCGAGCCGCGGTCGCCCGCGGGGCCCGGGTCACCCTCGTCGCCGCGCACATCGACCTCCCCGCCCCGGCCGGTGCCGACGTCGTGGCCGTCGGCACGACCGCCGAGCTGGGCGACGCCGTACGCGCCGCCTCCGTCGACGCCGACGTGGTGGTGATGGCCGCGGCCCCGGCCGACTTCCGCCCGGTGGGGCTGGCCGAGCACAAGATCAAGAAGACGGCCGACGGCACCGTCGCCCCGCTCGAGCTCGCGCAGAACCCCGACGTCCTGGCCGGTCTGGTCAGCGACCGCCCGCGCTGCCGACCCCGGCACCGTGGTGGTCGGCTTCGCCGCCGAGACCGGCGACGCGACCGACGACGCGCTCGGGCACGCCCGCGCCAAGCTGGCCCGCAAGGGCTGCGACCTGCTCGTGCTCAACGACGTCAGCGGGGGAGGGGTCTTCGGGGCCGAGGACACCGAGGCCGTGCTGCTCGGTGCCGACGGCACCGAGGTGGCCGTGCCGCCCGGCTCCAAGGCCGCGCTCGCCCACGCCGTCTGGGACGCCGTCGCCCGCATCCGCCACACCGTGGACACCTCTCCCGAAGGCTGAGACGACCGGGCTAGGCTCTCGCTGCCGCGCCGAACCACGAAAGTTGACTGACACTGACTGGACGCCTGTTCACCTCCGAGTCCGTGACCGAGGGACACCCCGACAAGATCGCCGACCAGATCAGCGACACGGTCCTCGACTACCTGATGGAGCACGAGGACCGCCCGCAGCTGCGCGTGGCCGTCGAGACGATGCTGACCACCGGTCTCGTCGTGGTCTCCGGCGAGGTGCGCACCAACGCCTACGCCCCCGTGGCGCAGCTGGTGCGCGACAAGATCCTCGAGATCGGCTACGACTCCTCCGAGAAGGGCTTCGACGGTCTTTCCTGCGGCGTGCAGGTCGCTATCGGCGGCCAGTCCGCGGACATCGCACAGGGCGTCGACGACGGCCACGAGGCGCGGGTCGGCTCCTCCGACGACGAGATGGACAAGCAGGGCGCGGGCGACCAGGGCCTGATGTTCGGGTACGCCTGCGACGACACCGCCGAGCTGATGCCGCTGCCGATCGCGATGGCCCAGCGGCTCTCCGAGCGGCTCACCGCGGTGCGCAAGGACGGCTCGCTCTCCTACCTTCGCCCCGACGGCAAGACCCAGGTCACCATCGAGTACGACGAGAGCGACCGCCCGGTGCGCGTCGACACCGTCGTGCTGTCCACCCAGCACGCCGACGGCATCGACCTCGACGAGCCGGCTCGCCCCCGACATCAGGAGCACGTCGTCGAGCCGGTGCTCGACTCGCTCGACATCGCCCCACGACGACGTCCGGCTGCTCGTCAACCCCACCGGCCAGTTCGTCGTCGGCGGCCCGATGGGCGACGCCGGCCTGACCGGCCGCAAGATCATCGTCGACACCTACGGCGGCATGGCCCGCCACGGCGGTGGTGCCTTCTCCGGCAAGGACCCGTCCAAGGTGGACCGTTCCGCGGCGTACGCCATGCGCTGGGTGGCCAAGAACGTCGTCGCCGCCGGTCTGGCCGAGCGCTGCGAGGTGCAGGTCGCCTACGCGATCGGCAAGGCCCAGCCGGTCGGTCTCTACGTCGAGACCTTCGGCACCGAGGCCGTCCCGCGAGGACGTGATCCGCAAGGCCGTGCTCGAGGTCTTCGACCTGCGCCCGGCCGCGATCATCCGCGACCTCGACCTGCTCCGGCCGATCTACGGCAAGACCGCGGCGTACGGCCACTTCGGCCGCGAGCTGCCCGAGTTCACCTGGGAGCGCACCGACCGCGCCGAGGCCCTCAAGGTCGCCTCCGGCGCCTGAGCCGCTGTCGGTGCCGCCTGGCAGGGTGAGCGCCATGGACGAGACGCTTCCCGGGCTGGCCCGGTCCGCGGCCCACGAGGGTCGGGCCCGGGCCGTCGCGCGTCCCAGCCCGGCCCTCGTCCCCGGCGGCCGAGCGGCCGGTCGCGCGGGTCCTGGCGGCGGTGGGGCTGGCCCACCTCGACCGGCCCTTCGACTACCTCGTCCCCGAGGCGATGGCCGACGTGGCCGTCCCCGGCGCACGGGTGCGGGTCCGCTTCGCCGGGCAGGACGTCGAGGGCTTCGTGCTCGAGCGCACCGACTCGACCGACCACGTCGGCGCGCTCGCGCCGCTGCGCCGCGCGGTCAGCGCCGAGCCGGTGCTCGCCCCCGAGGTGGCCGAGCTCGCCGGCCGGGTCGCCGAGCGGCACGCCGGCACCCGGGCCGACGTGCTCCGGCTGGCGGTGCCGCCCCGGCACGCCGCCACCGAGCGCCGGGCTCCGCGGGAGCCCGGTCCTCCCGGAGCACCCCGGGGCCGCGCTGGAGGCCGCGGCCGCGGCCTTCGCCCCGGTCGGTGGCGCCGGCTTCGTCGAAGCCCTGGGCCGCGGTGGCGCGCCCCGCGCGGTGTGGACCTGCCCTCCCGGCGACGACTGGGCGACCGGCCTGGCCCACGCCGTGGCCGCCACGCTGGCCTCCGGACGGGGCTCGGTCGTCTGCGTGCCCGACCAGCGCGACCTCGCCCGCCTCGACGCCGCGCTGGTCGCCGTCCTCGGCACGGGCCGCCACGCCGTGCTGACCGCCGACGCCGGCCCGGCCAGGCGCTACGGCGCCTTCCTCTCCGTGCTGCGCGGCGAGGTGCAGGTCGCGATCGGCACCCGGTCGGCCGCCTTCGCGCCGGTGCACGACCTCGGGCTGGTGGCGATCTGGGACGACGGCGACGACCTCTACGCCGAGCCGCGCGCGCCGTACCCGCACACCCGCGAGGTGCTGCTGCTCCGGGCCGCCCAGCAGGGCACCGCGGTGCTGGTGGGCGCGCACACCCGTTCGGTCGAGGCGCACCTGCTGCTGACCACCGGCTGGGCCCGGGCGCTCCGGGCCGACCGGTCCGTGGTGCGCGAGCGGGTGGCCGTCGAGCTCGTCGGTGGCGACCCGGAGGCGCGCGCCACGGTGCGCGACGTGCACGCCCCGGCCGCCCGGGTCCCGAGCGCCGCCCACCGCGCGGTGCGCCAGGCCCTGGCCACGGGCCCGGTGCTCGTGCAGGTGCCCCGCAGCGGCTACGCCTCCGGCCTGGCCTGCGGCTCCTGCCGCACGCCGGCCCGGTGCCCCACCTGCGCCGGACCGTTGGCGCTGCCCGGGCCCCAGGCGCCGCCCGCCTGCCGCTGGTGTGCCGCGGTCGTCGACCCGTGGGCCTGCGCCGAGTGCGGCGCGCGCGCCCTGCGGGCGCCGGTGCGTGGCCGCGACCGCACCGTGGAGGAGCTCGGCCGCAGCTTCCCCGGCGTCACGGTCCGCACCAGCGGTGGCGACCACGTGCTCGACGCCGTCGACGACGCCCCGGTCATCGTGGTGGCGACGCCGGGCGCCGAGCCGGTGGCCGCCGGGGGCTACGCCGCCGTGCTGCTGCTGGACACGTCGCTGATGCTGGCCCGGGCCGACCTCCGGGTCGGCGAGGAGGCGCTGCGTCGCTGGCTCAACGCCGGGGCGCTGGTCCGTCCGCCGAGCACCGGGGGACGCGTGCTGGCCGTCGGCGATCCCGGCGACCCCGTGCTGCAGGCGCTGTTGCGGTGGGACCCGGCCGGCCTGGCCGAGCGCGAGACCGCCGAGCGCCGCTCGGCGCACCTGCCCCCGGCGTCCCGGGTCGCGAGCCTGGTGGGGGGTTCCGACGCGGTCACCGGCCTCGTCGAGGCCCTCGAGCTCCCGCCCGGCGCGGAGGTGCTCGGTCCGGTGCCCGTGGGCAGCGCCGCGTCGGACGACGTACGCACCATCGTGCGGGTCCCGCGCTCCGCGGGCACGGCCCTGGCCGGCACGCTGCGGGTGGGCCTGGCCGGACGGGCGGCCCGCAAGCAGCCGGCCGTCCGCGTGCAGGTGGACCCGCCCCTGCTGATGTGAGCCGCCCGTAGACTCGGTGCGCCCTGCCCGCTCGACTCGAAGGAACCCGACGTGCCCGTCCAGCCGATCCGCCTCCTGGGGGATCCCGTCCTCAAGACCCGCGCGACCGAGGTCGTCGACTTCGACAAGGAGCTCCGCACGCTGGTGTCGGACCTGACCGACACCATGCTGGAGGCGCCCGGCTCCGGGCTGGCCGCCCCTCAGATCGGTGTCGGCCTGCGGGTGTTCACCTGGGTCGTGGACGGCGAGACCGGCCACCTGGTCAACCCGACGTTGGACCTCTCCGACGAGGAGCAGTTCGGCCCCGAGGGCTGCCTGTCCATCCCGGACTTCCGCTTCGACTGCACCCGGGCGCTCTCGGTGGTCGCGAAGGGCTGGACCATGCACGGCGAGCCGGTGACGGTGGAGGGCTCGGAGTTCCTCGCGCGGGCGATCCAGCACGAGGTCGACCACCTCGACGGCATCCTGTTCATCGACCGGCTGGACCGGGAGGCGCGCCGCGAGGCGATGCGGCTGATCCGCGAGGCCGCGTGGTTCGGCGAGCCCGCCCCCCAGGTGAAGGTGTCCCCGCACCGCACCAACGGCCTCGGTTTCTGACCGCGTGCGCGTCGTCTTCGCCGGCACCCCCGAGGTCGCCCTCCCCGCGCTCGACGCGTTGGCCGCGAGCGACCACGACCTGGTCGGCGTGGTCACCCGTCCCGACGCGCGCGCCGGTCGGGGGCGCGCCCTGGTGGCCAGCCCGGTCGCCCGGCGGGCCGAGCAGCTGGGCGTGCCCGTGCTCAAGCCGGCGCACCCGCGCGACACCGACTTCCAGGAGCAGCTGCGTGCCCTGGAGCCGGACTGCTGCCCGGTCGTCGCGTACGGCGCGCTCCTCCCGCAGTCGGCACTGGACATCCCCGAGCACGGGTGGGTCAACCTGCACTTCTCGGTGCTGCCCTCCTGGCGTGGCGCCGCCCCCGTGCAGCACGCGATCTGGGCCGGCGACGAAGTCACCGGGGCCAGCGTCTTCCGGATCGTGCAGGCCCTGGACGCCGGCCCGGTCTTCGGCGTGATGACCGAGCGGATCCGGCCCCGCGACACCGCCGCCGACCTGCTCGACCGACTGGCCGAGGGCGGCGCCGGGCTGCTCGTCGCCGTGCTGGACGCCCTCGACCTCGACGAGATCCACGCGCGGGCCCAGCAGGCCGAGGGCGTGACCCTCGCACCCAAGATCGAGGTCGCCGACGCCCAGGTCGACTGGGCCGCGCCGGCGATCGGCATCGACCGTGCCGTGCGGGCCTTCACCCCGGCGCCGGGCGCCTGGACGACGTGGGCGGGCGAGCGGCTCGGGCTCGGCCCGGTCGTGCCCGACCCCGAGGCCGAGCCGCTCGCGGCCGGCGAGCTGCGGGCGGGCAAGCGCGATGTCCACGTCGGCACCGGCACGGTGCCGGTGCGGCTCGGTGAGGTGCGGCCCCCCGGCAAGAAGGCGATGGCGGCCGCCGACTGGGCGCGCGGTGCGCGGGTGGAGCTGGGCGCCCGGTTCGGGCCGGACCCGTCCGGGGGCGGCGGGCGATGAGTCGTCCGGCCACGCCCGACGACGTCGACCGGGTCTGCCGGTCGCTGCCCGGGGTCGAGCTCGGCGTCACCTGGGGCGACCGCCCGACGTACCTCGTGCGCGGCCGGGGCTTCCTGCTCTTCCGGGCGGCCCACCCCACCGCGACCGACCCTGACACCGGGGAGATGTGGGACGACCTGCTCGTCGTGACCTGCGCGGACGCGGAGGCCAAGGCCGAGCTCGTCGCCGCGGACGGGCCGTTCTTCACCATCGACCACTTCCGTCGCTCGCACGCCGTGCTCGTGCGCCAGGCCCGCCTGGGCGAGATCGGCGTCGACGAGCTGACCGAGGTGCTCACCGACGCCTGGGCCGCCCGCGCTCCCCGGACGCTGGTGCGGGCGCACCTCGCCGAGACCGGTGCGGACCGTGGCTGAGCCCCGGGCCCGGGGGGTCGACCCGGCCCGGGCAGCGGCGTACGACGTGCTCAAGGCGGTGCGTGTCGACGGGGCCTACGCCCACCTCGCCCTCCCCGAGGCGCTGGACGCCCACGGGCTCACCGGCCGTGACGCCGCCTTCGCCACCGAGCTGGCCTCGGGCACCCTGCGCGGGCTCGGCACCTACGACGCCGTCCTGGCCGCCTGCACCGACCGTCCGTTGGCCAACACCCCGGCCAAGGTGCTCGACGCCCTGCGGCTCGGGGCGCACCAGGTGCTCGCGATGCGGGTGCCGACGCACGCGGCCATCGACACGACGGTGGCGCTGGTGCGGGCCCGCGCCGGCCAGGGGCCGACCGGCTTCGCCAACGCGGTGCTGCGCAAGGTGGCGGGTCAGGACCTCGCCGCCTGGCTCGACCAGGTCGCACCGGACGACGGCAGCGACGCGGCGCTCGCCGTACGTCACTCGCACCCCGCCTGGGTCGTGGCCGCGCTGCGCGACGCGCTCGCCCGCACCGGTGCGGAGGCCGAGCTGCCGGCGCTGCTGGCTGCCGACAACGTCGCCCCGGCCGTCACGCTCGTCGCCCGCCCAGGTCGGGCGACACGGGCCGAGCTGCCCGGCGAGCCGACCCGGTTCTCGCCGTACGGCGTGGTCTCCGAGGGCGGCGACCCCGGGGCGCTGGCGGCGGTCCGCCAGGGCCGCGCGGGCGCGCAGGACGAAGGATCACAGCTGGTCGCCGTGGCGCTGGCCGCGGCCACCGTCGAGGGTCGCGACCAGCGCTGGGTCGACGTCTGCGCCGGTCCCGGCGGCAAGGCCGCCCTGCTTGCGGGCATCGCCGCCGAGCGCGCGGCGGTGCTGGTCGCCGCCGAGCTCCAGCACCACCGCACCCGCCTCGTGCGGTCCGCGCTGCGCGGCACCGATGCCGGCCGACGTCTCGTGACGGCCGACGGCATGCAGCCCCCTTGGCGGCCCGGCACGCTCGACCGCGTGCTCGTCGACGCCCCGTGCACCGGCCTCGGGGCGCTCCGACGCCGCCCCGAGTCGCGGTGGCGACGCACGCCGGCCGACCTGGACGCCCTGGTCGCGCTGCAACGCCGGCTGCTCGACGCGGCGCTGGAGTCCGTGCGCCCGGGCGGGGTGGTGCTCTACGCGACCTGCTCGCCGGTGCTGGCCGAGACCGAGGGCGTGGTAGCGGCGGTGCTGGCCGGGCGCGACGACGTCGTGCTCGACGAGGGTCCGCTGCTCCCCGACGTGCCAGACACCTCCGGGCCGCTTCCCGGCACCGTGCAGCTGTGGCCGCACCGGCACGGCACCGACGCGATGTTCCTGGCCCTGCTCCGTCACCTCTAGGATCGCGCCCGTGGGCATCCAGATCACACCAAGCATCCTGAGCGCCGACTTCGCCGCGCTGGGCGCCGAGGTCGGCCGCATCCCGAGCGCCGACTGGGTGCACGTCGACGTGATGGACAACCACTTCGTGCCGAACCTGACCTTCGGCCCCGACATGGTCGCCGCGCTCGCAGCGAGCACGGACCTGCCGCTCGACGTCCACCTGATGATCGAGCAGCCCGACCAACACGCCCCGGCGTACGTCGAGGCCGGCGCGTCCTCGGTCACCTTCCACGTGGAGGCGGCCACCGCTCCCGTGCGGCTGGCCCGTGAGATCCGCTCCGCCGGTGGTCGCGCCAGCATGGCGCTGCGTCCAGCGACCCCGGTCGAGCCGTTCGAGGACATGCTCGGCGAGCTGGACACCCTGCTCCTGATGACGGTCGAGCCCGGCTTCGGCGGTCAGTCGTTCCTCGACCTGGTGGTGCCCAAGATCCGGCGCGCCCGCGCCATGCTCGAGCGCGCCGACCTCGAGACCTGGCTGCAGGTCGACGGCGGTATCTCGCTGGACACGATCGAGCGCTGCGTCGAGGCCGGTGCCGACGTCTTCGTCGCGGGCTCCGCGGTGTTCGGCGCCGACGACCCCGACGCGATGGTCACTGCGCTACGGGAGCGCGCCGAGGGCGTCTCCCCGGGGGCCTGAGAGCGGCAAACTGGCACTAACAGCGGGAACCTTCCCGCTGTTTGTGCCGGTTTACCACGTTGACGTGGTATTCCGCGGCCCCCCGCGAGACCGGCCTCACAGCATCCCCGCGGGGCGCGGTGGCTACAGTGGAGCCACGAGCAACACGCTCGCGTGCTCTGGGATCGGTGCAACTCCGAGCCGGCGGTGACAGTCCGCGACCCGACCGCAACCAGCGGCCGGTTGACCAGGTGGAACTCCTGGGCCGACGGTGAAAGTCCGGATGGGAAGCGCACGCGCCGTGTCGTCCTGCGGGCCGACGCGTCGTCCCCGCGTCCCGCCACCCGCCCAGGGTGCGCACCGGACCGGAAGGACACACCGTGAGCGCGGGCACCACCGGCGACACCACGGCCCTCGAGCTGGCCGCGATGCAGCGCGCCCTCGAGCTGGCCGCGACGCCGGGCGTGCCCTTCGGCCCCAACCCCCGGGTCGGCTGCGTGCTGCTCGACGACGCCGGCCGCACCCTCGGCCAGGGCTTCCACCGCGGGGCCGGCACCGACCACGCCGAGGTCGAGGCCCTGCGCGACGCCGGCGACCTGGCCCGCGGGGCGACCGCCGTGGTGACCCTCGAGCCGTGCGACCACACCGGGCGCACCGGCCCGTGCAGCCGGGCGCTGGTGGCCGCCGGCGTACGCCGCGTGGTCTACGCGACCGCGGACCCGCACCCGCTCGCCGGGGGCGGTCACGCCACCCTTCGTCGACGCCGGCGTCGAGGTGGCCTGCGGTCCGCTCGCCGACCGGGCCGTGCGGCTGAACCGGGGGTGGGCGCACGGGCTGACCCACGAGCGCCCGTTCGTCACCTGGAAGCTCGCCACGACGCTGGACGGGCGCAGCGCCGCGGCCGACGGCACCAGCCGCTGGGTGTCGGGCACCGCCTCGCGCCAGGACGTCCACCGGCTGCGCGCCGAGGCCGACACGGTGCTGGTCGGCACGGGCACCGTGGCGGCCGACGACCCCCAGCTCACCGCCCGGGACGCCGAGGGGGTGCCGCTTGCCCACCAGCCGCTGCGCGCGGTGATGGGCCTGCGCGACCTGGACGCCGACCGGCGCGTGCTCGACGACCTCGACGGCACGGCCGAGACGGTGCTGCTGCGCACCCGCGACCCGCACGAGGTGCTGGCCGACCTGTTCGCCCGGGGCCGCCGCGCCGTCTTCATCGAGGGCGGGCCCACCCTTGCCGCCGCCTTCCTCGCCGCCGGCGTGCTCGACGAGGTCGTCGTCTACGTCGCACCCTTCTTCCTCGGCGCCGGGTTGCCCGCGGTCGCCGACCTCGGTATCGCCACGATCGCGGACGCGCCCCGGCCCGTCGTCACCGACGTCGAGGTGCTGACGGCGGTCGTCGGCGGCGAGCAGCCCGACGTCCGCCTCACCCTCGCCCCCACCCACCCCGCGGGAGCCTGACCATGTTCACCGGGATCATCGAGGAGCTCGGCTCCGTCGACGGCGTGGAGCGGCTCACCGACGCCGTCCGTCTCACCGTCCGTGGCCCGCTGGTGGTCGGTGACGCCCACCTGGGCGACTCGATCAGCGTCAACGGCTGCTGCCTGACGGTGGCCGAGAAGGACCTCGAGACGTTCACCGCCGACGTGATGCTGCAGACGCTCACCGCGACGTCGCTCGGCGACCTGGAGGCCGGCAGCCGGGTGAACCTCGAGCGCGCCGTCACCGCCAGCACCCGGCTCGGTGGCCACCTCGTGCAGGGCCACGTCGACGCCGTCGGCGAGGTCCTGGGCCGTGAGCCGGGAGAGCACTGGGAGCTCGTGCACGTCTCGGTGCCCGAGCACCTCGACCGCTACCTGGTCGACCAGGGATCGGTCACCGTCGACGGCGTCTCGCTCACCGTGGTCGAGGCCCGCCCCGGCCGGGTCACCGTCTCGCTCATCCCCGAGACCCTCACGCGCACCACCCTGGGCCAGCGGGCGCCGGGGGACCCCGTCAACCTCGAGGTCGACGTCGTCGCGAAGTACGTCGAGAAGATGGTCGCGCCGCACGTCGCCCGTACGCCGACCGCCCCCGAGCAGCAGGAGGAGCAGCGATGAGCGTCCGACTGGACACCGTCGACCGCGCGATCGCGGACATCGCCGCCGGCCGGCCGGTGGTGGTCGTCGACGACGAGAACAGGGAGAACGAGGGCGACATCATCTTCGCGGCGAGCAGGGCCACGCCCGAGCTGATGGCCTTCACGATCCGCTACTCCAGCGGCGTGATCTGCGCGCCGATGCCGGCCGAGATACTGGACCGGCTCGAGATCCCCCTGATGACGCCGCACAACCGCGACCGGATGCGCACGGCGTACACGATCTCCTGCGACGCCCGCGACGGCGTCTCGACCGGCATCTCCGCCGCCGACCGGGCCCACACCGTGCGGGTGCTGGCCGACTCCGCGACCGAGCCGTGGGAGCTCACCCGCCCCGGCCACGTCTTCCCGCTGAGGTACCACGAGGGCGGGGTGCTGCGCCGTCAGGGCCACACCGAGGCGGCTGTCGACCTCGGCCACCATGGCCGGGCTCACGCCCGTCGGGGTGCTGGTCGAGGTGGTCAACGACGACGGCACGATGAAGCGCGCGCCGGAGCTGCGCGCGTTCGCCGACGAGCACGACCTGGCGATGATCTCGATCGAGCAGATGATCCACCACCGCCGGCGCACCGAGGTGCACGCCGGGCGGGTGGCCGAGACCCGGCTGCCCACGGCCTTCGGCGACTTCCGGGCCTTCGGCTACCGCATCTCCGTCGACGGGTCCGAGCACGTCGCGCTCGTGCACGGCGACCTCGACGCGCTGCGCGAGGACGTGCCGGTGCTGACCCGGGTGCACTCCGAGTGCCTCACCGGCGACGTCTTCGGCTCGCAACGCTGCGACTGCGGCCCCCAGCTCGACGAGGCGCTGGAGCGGATCGTCGCCGAGGGCCGCGGCGTCGTCGTCTACCTGCGTGGCCACGAGGGCCGGGGCATCGGCCTGGTGGCCAAGCTCCAGGCCTACCAGCTGCAGGACGGTGGCCGCGACACCGTCGACGCCAACCTCGACCTCGGGCTGCCCGCCGACGCCCGGCACTACGCCGCGGCCTCGCAGATCCTGCGCGACCTGGGCGTCACCTCGGTGCGACTGCTCACCAACAACCCCGACAAGACCCACAACCTCGAGGCGTACGGCGTGCCCGTCGCCGAGCAGGTGCCGCTCAGCTCGCACCCCACCGACGACAACCTGACCTACCTGCGCACCAAGCGTGACCGGATGGGCCACCATCTCCCCGACCTCCCCGAAGGAGAAGCCCGATGAGCGGAGCAGGAGCCGCCCCCAGCGTCCCGTTCGACGCCTCCGACCTGCGGGTCGCCGTCGTCGCCGCCGCCTGGCACGAGAAGGTCATGGGCGGTCTCGTCGCGGGCGCCCAGCGCGCGCTGGAGGACCACCAGGTCTCCCGGGTCGCGCTGGTGCGGGTGCCCGGGTCCTTCGAGCTGCCCGTGCTGGCCGCCGAGCTGGCCGGCCAGGGCTTCGACGCCGTCGTCGCCCTCGGCGTCGTCGTCCGGGGCGGCACCCCGCACTTCGACTACGTCTGCGAGGCCGCGACCGAGCGGGTTGGCGCAGGTGGCGGTCACCACTCGCGTGCCGATCGGCTTCGGCCTCCTCACCTGCGACGACGAGGCCCAGGCCCTCGACCGCGCGGGCCTGGAGGGCAGCAGCGAGGACAAGGGCCACGAGGCCACCTCGGCGGCGCTGCACACCGCCCAGACGCTCCGGGCCGTGCGCGGCGAGGTCCGCAGCAGCGCGGGCTTCAGCGGGCCGTAGGCTGGTCACCCGTGAAGACCTTCGAGGACCTGTGGGCCGAGCTCTCCCGCAAGGCCGAGGAGCGGCCCGAGGGCTCCGGGACCGTCGCCGAGCTCGACGCCGGCGTGCACCAGATCGGCAAGAAGCTGGTCGAGGAGGCCGCCGAGTCGTGGATGGCCGCCGAGCACGAGGGCCCCGAGCGCGCGGCCGAGGAGATCAGCCAGCTGCTGTACCACGCGCAGGTGATGATGCTGGCCGCCGGCATCTCCCTCGACGACGTCTACGCCCACCTCTGATCCAGCCCTGATCCAGCCCTGATCCGAGCCCCCTGATCCAGCCCTGATCCAGCCCGAGAGGAGCTCCCGTGTTGCGCATCGCGCTGCCCAACAAGGGCTCGCTGTCCCAGGCCGCCTCGCAGATGCTCACCGAGGCGGGCTACCGCCAGCGCACCGACTCCAAGGAGCTGGTGCTCGTCGACCCCGACGCCGGCGTGGAGTTCTTCTACCTCCGCCCCCGCGACATCGCGCTCTACGTCGGCGAGGGCACCCTCGACCTGGGCATCACCGGGCGCGACCTGCTGCTGGACAGCCTGGCGCAGGCCACCGAGGCCATGCGGCTCGGCTTCGGGCGCTCGCGCTTCCGGTTCGCGGCGCGGCCGGGCACGCTGGACGACGAGGGCGACCTCGGCGACCTGGCCGGCAAGCGGATCGCCACGTCGTACGTCGGGGTGGTGCGCGCCTTCTTGGAGCAGCGCGGCATCGACGCCACGGTGACCCGGCTCGACGGCGCGGTCGAGACCTCGATCCAGCTCGGCGTCGCCGACGTGATCGCCGACGTCGTGGAGACCGGCAGCACGCTGCGCCAGGCCGGCCTGCAGGTCGTGGGGGAGACGATCCTCGACTCCGAGGCGGTGGTGATCACCCGCACCGACGCCGATCCACCGGCGGGGTTTGAGGTGTTCAAACGGCGTCTCGAGGGCGTGCTGGTCGCCCGGGCCTACGTGATGATGGACTACGACATCCCGTCCGAGCACGTCGAGACCGCGGTCGCGCTCACGCCCGGCATCGAGAGCCCCACGGTCTCGCCGTTGCACCGCGAGGGCTGGGTGGCCGTGCGGTCGATGGTGCCGCGCCAGGGTGCGCAGCAGCTGATGGACCAGCTCTGGCAGATCGGCGCCCGCGGCATCCTCACCACGGACATCCATGCCTGCCGACTCTGAGCTCGTGCACCGCTTCCGCCCGCGCGGGGTGCGGATCGTCGGGGGAGCGCTCTTCGCGATCCTGGCGGTCAGCGTGGTGGCCACGTGGTTCCTGCTGCCCGACACGGCGCAGGCCCGGTTCCACGCGCTCGACCTGGTGCTCACGCTGTTCGTGACGGCCCTGTTCGTGGTCGCCGGCACGGCGCTGTTGCGCTGCCGGCTCGACGCGACCGAGGCCGGGCTGCTGGTCGTCAACGGGTACCGCACGCACGACCTGGCCTGGAACCAGGTCGTGCGGCTGACCATGCCCCAGGGGGCGCCGTTCGCCCGGCTCGACCTCACCGACGGGTCGACGATCTCCCTGGTGGCGCTGCAGAGCAGCGACGGCGACCGGGCCCGGCGCGACCTGCGGCTGCTGCGCTCCCTCGTCGCCGAACGACAGGACCCGACCCCCGACAACTAGCCGTCCCGGGGCCGGGTCGTGCGGGCCTGACCGTCGGGCTCGCCGCCGAGCGCGGCGAGCGCACCTGCGACACGGTGGCGGTCGGCGTCAGGCTCCAGGTCGTCGCCGCGACGGAGGACCGACGCGGAACGACCGGCGGGCGGGCGCGACCGTGGGGATCGCACGACCGTGCAGGGCTCTCAGCTCCCGTCGAGCACCAGGTCGGCGCGCTCGCGGGTCCGCTCCGCGGCGAAGTGCCGGGCCTCGGACGCCGCCCAGGCGTCCCAGTGCGGGGTGAAGGTGCGGCCGTCGCGCCGCAGCGCGCGCTCGCGGCGTACGTCCACGGGGGCGTCCACCCACACCAGCAGCGTGGCGTACGCCGCGCACACCCGCGCGCCGGCACCGACGCCCTCGAGCACGAGCACGTCGGTGGGCCTCACGAGCCGCTCCGCCCCGGCGAGCGCACCGGCGTGCCAGTCGTAGGGCCGGAACCCACCGACCCGTCCGACGGCCAGCGGGGCGAGCACCTCGCGGGCCACCCGTGGAGGCGCCCCGGCCAGGCCCGACCAGCCCTCGTACACGTCGTCGAGGTGGAGCACGGACACGCTCGCGCCGTCCTCGCCGGCGAGGTCGGCGACCGCCGCGGCCAGCGTCGACTTGCCGGACCCGGCAGGCCCGTCGAGGCAGACCAGCCGGGTTGCCCCGAGCGAGGGCACCCGTCGCTGCAGCAGGTCCCGGACCTCCCGCGCCGGGTCGGACGAGGTCAGCTGCCGGCCCCGCCCAGGAGGGCCAGGGCGGCGTCGGCCTGCACGATCCCGTAGCCGTACTCCTTGTCGCGGCCCCGCTTGCCCAGGTCGAGCGCGCTCGCGTCCAGGGCCGCCCGCACCTGGGCCACGGACGCGCCGGGGCTCAGGCTCCACACGGCGGCGGCGATGCCCGACACGTGCGGCGTGGCCATCGAGGTGCCGTCGTAGTAGTCGTAGCCGCTGGCCCGCTTCCGGAGGTGCACCACCGTGGCCACCTCGCCCGCGTACCCGGCCGCGGTCTCGCCGTCGGTCTGGGTGATCCCGATCGCCGGGATCCGGGTGGTGCCGTCGAAGCCGGCGCTGAGCGGGCCGGGGGCGTTGTTGGCGATCACCGTGGCGACGCCGCCGGCCGACTGCACGGCCTCGGTCTTGGACTCGAAGGTCTGCACGCCGTCACGCCGGCAGAGCACCACCGCCCCGGCCCAGCCCGGGTCGGCGGACGTGCAGACGCCGCCGTCGACGAGCGGACCGGCGACGCCGGCGGCCGTGGTCTGGCCGGCCCCCACCATCACGCCGCCCTGGAAGGTCTGACCGTCCACGGTGAGCGTCGCGGTCGCGACGTAGGGCACCGTCGAGAGCACGCCCACGCCGGGGGCGGCGAGCTCGACGTCGGGGGTGGTCTGCGAGAAGGCCGCGTGCTGCGAGGTGCCATCGACCGCTCCGACCGAGACCACGGAGTCGTAGCCGGCCGGGTACTCGGCCTTGTTGTCGCCACCGTTGCCGGCAGCCGCGACCGGCAGCACCCCGCTGGCGTACGCCGCCGCGAAGGCCTCCTTCTCGACCTTGACCTTCTGCGGGCCGCCGAGGCTCATGTTCACGACGTCCGAGCCTGCGGCGACGCAGTCGTCGAGGGCGCGCACCAGGTCCGAGGCGTAGAAGGTGCCGTCGGCGGCGAAGACCCGCACCACGTGCAGGCCCACCCCGGGGGCGACGCCGACGACACCGACCCCGTTGGCGGGAGCCACCACGGTGCCCGCGACGTGCGTGCCGTGACCGTCCTCGTCGGAGTCCCAGGGGCCGGTGCCGTCGTAGTCCGTGCCGGTCACCCCGGCCGGCGGGAGGTCCTCGTGGCCGGGGTAGTAGCCGGTGTCCATGACGCAGACCTTCTTCGGGGATCCGGCCGTGGCGAGGCCGGGCAACCGGTCGGCCCGGGTGAGGCTCACGCCGTACGGCGTGGTCTCGCCGTCCGGGTCCGTCACGTCCTGCGCCGTCGGCGCGGGGCCCGGGTCGGGCTTCGGTGCGGCCGCGGGCGACGCGGCGACCGGGACGCGCACCGGGTCCTTCTCCACCGAGAGCACGTCGCGGTCGGCCCGCAGCGTCGCGACCTGCGCGCGGGGGACGACGACCGCGGCGGCGGACTGCTGCCCGAGACCCAGCACGACCCGGCCGCCGACACCGCGCACGGCCTCGCGGCCCGGCACGGTCCTGCCGTCGCGGAAGGAGACGACGTACCGGTCGGTCTGCTGACCGGGGTCGGCCGCGGCCGGCAGGACCAGGGCGAGGCCGGTGGCTGGCGTGGCCACCCCGGCCAGGGCGGCGAGGGCGACGGCGGTGCGCGCGCGGCGGTGGAGGTGGGACACGTGGGGCTCCTGACATCGGCTGGGGCCAGAGGGTGGCGTGGTGCGGACTGTAGAGGTCGCTGCGTGCGCGGGAGGCCGTTTCGCGCAGGGTCGGCCGCGCGGCCTCTACCGTGTGCCGGGTGAACAGGCCCGCCGAGATCCGACCCCTGGGTCGTGCCGACGCGCCCGCGCTCGCCGCTCTGTACGCCGCGATCGAGGTCGTCGACCGCACGGGCGAGCACGACGACCTCGCGGACGTGCTCGACGACATGGACCACCCGGGGGTCGAGCTCGGGCTGGACCTCCTGGGCGCCTGGGAGGGCGACCAGCTCGTCGGCCACGCCGGCCTGATGCCCCGCGCCCCGGTCGACGGACTCGTGCGGGTCTACCTCGACGGCGGCGTGCACCCCGCGCACCGGGGGCAGGGGCTCGGCACCCGGCTCCTCCCGGCGATCCTCGCGCGGGCCCTGACCAAGGCGGCGCAGACCGGGGCGGCGAGGGCGGAGGTGCTGCTGGGCAGCCCGAGCGGGGACGACGCCGCCGCCGACCTCGCTCACCGGCACGGCCTCGAGGACTTCCGCTGGACCTTCGCGATGCAGGTCCCGCTCGCCGGTGCGGGAGCCGACCTGCCCGCACCGGCCGAGCCGCCGGCGGGTCTCCGCCTGCGTGGCTACGGCGACGACGACCGCGCCGCCCTGCTCGCCGCGCACAACGCGGCCTTCGACGGGTACCCCGGCTTCACGCCTTGGACCGACGCCGACTGGGACCCGTGGGTCACCACGGCGCGCAGCTTCCGACCCGGGCTCACGACGCTCGCCGTCGACGCCGAGGAGCGCGTGGTCGGCTACGTCCAGACCGCGGAGTACGAGGCGACCGCTGCGGTGACCGGTGTCCGCGAGGCCCACGTCGCGCGGGTCGGCACCGTGCCCGAGCACCGGGGGAGGGCCTGGCCCGGGCGGTGCTGGTGGCCTCGCTGCACTCCTACCGGGAGGCCGGGTACGACGTGGCCGCCCTGGAGGTCGACACCGAGAACCCGACCGGCGCGCTCGGGCTCTACGGGCGGCTCGGCTTCCGCACCGTCGCCGGCCAGACCATGCGTCGGTTCAGCGCGGACCTGGGCTGAGGCCCCGCGGCCGGCCGGCGACCCGGCTGGGAGGATCAGGGCATGCGAACCCTGCTGGACACCGGCTTCGGGGACGACGACGGCTCCGTCGCCGTGCACGTGCGCGCCGCGCTGACGGCGTACGCCGCCGACCCGACCGCCCCCGCGGCGTACGCCGAGGCGCTGCTGGCGGTGCAGGACAGCCGGCTGCTGGTGCCGGTGGTGGCGGTGCTCGGCGAGGTGGAGGTCGACGACCAGGGACTGGCGCACGACAAGAGCGCCGACATGGCCGCCGTGCTCGTCACCGGGCGCGACGGCCGGCGGGCGCTGCTGGGCTTCACGGGCACGGCCCCGATGCAGGCCTGGGACCCGGAGGCGCGGCCGGTGCCGGTCACCGTGCCGCTCGCGGCGCGCTCGGCCCTGGACGAGGGCGCCTCGGCGCTCGTGCTGGACCTGGCCGGACCGGTGCTGCTGGCCGTCGAGGAGGCCGACCTGAGGCGTCTGGTCGCGGGGCAGCGGGTGGTCCGCCTCGAGGACGGCGGCCACGGCTGGGCGGGCGCGGCCGGCACGATGTGACGGATCCCCGGCCAGTGGCTAGACTCGGTCACTGACCGATGGTCGGTGGCGTGGGCGTGCGAGCGCTCGTCGGCACCGGTCGTCCACCAAGCGGAGACCCGTCTCCCACCCGCACCGACCGCGAGGTCGTCGGGTCCGGTCCACGGCCCACCGTCCGCGGTGCGGCCGGGGTGGCCACGTACCTGAGGGCGCGTGGTCCGTGGCTGGCCTCCGCTGATGGTGCGGGGGCCTTTTCTCGTCCTCCGGCTGGTCTCGCAACGCCACCCAACCCAGGAGGACCCATCAGCACCGAGCTACGCATCAACGACCGGATCCGGGTGCCCGAGGTCCGCCTCGTCGGACCCAACGGCGAGACGGTCGGCATCGTGCCGACCGGCGACGCCCTGCGCCTGGCCCAGGAGGCCGACCTCGACCTGGTCGAGATCGCCCCGATGGGGAAGCCACCGGTCTGCAAGCTCATGGACTACGGCAAGTTCAAGTACGAGAACGCCCAGAAGGCCCGTGAGGCGCGTCGCAACCAGACCAACACGGTGATCAAGGAGATGAAGCTCCGACCGAAGATCGACTCGCACGACTACGAGACCAAGAAGGGTCACGTCGTGCGGTTCCTCCGCTCGGGCGACAAGGTCAAGATCACCATCATGTTCCGCGGTCGCGAGCAGCACCGCCCCGAGCTCGGCTTCCGGCTGCTGCAGAAGCTGGCCGAGGACGTCGACGACCTCGGCTTCGTGGAGTCCTCGCCCAAGCAGGACGGCCGGAACATGATCATGGTCCTGGGCCCGCACAAGAAGAAGTCCGAGGCCAAGGCCGAGGTCAAGGCGGCCAAGCAGGTCCGCGCCGCCGAGCGTGCGGCCGAGCAGGAGGCCGAGCGTGCCGAGCGCACGGCGACGCCCCCGGCGACGGCCCGCAAGGAGCGTCGCCGAGGCGAGAACCTCGACCCCGAGATCTCCGAGGACCTGGAGACCTCCCCGGACGCCGAGGCCGCCGAGGCCGGGACGTCGCAGACCGAGGACGTCTGACCCCAGCTGACCCGGGCCCACCGGCCCGAGCACGAGCACGACCGGCGTCGTCCGCGACGCCGGCCATCACCGAGGGACAAGGAAGCACCATGCCGAAGAACAAGACCCACTCCGGCGCCAAGAAGCGCTTCCGGGTGACCGGCACCGGCAAGATCCGGCGCCAGAAGCCGGGCATGCGCCACAACCTGGAGAAGAAGTCGTCGAAGATGACGCGCCGCCTGTCCGGCACGACCGAGGTCGCTCCGGCCGACACCGCACGTGCGAAGCGGCTCCTCGGTCTCTGACCGCGGCACCCCCTCGCAGCTCGACGACCCACCAACGACTTAGGAGACTCACGTGGCACGCGTGAAGCGGGCGGTCAACGCCCACAAGAAGCGCCGGACGACCCTGGAGCGCGCCTCCGGCTACCGCGGACAGCGGTCGCGGCTCTACCGCAAGGCCAAGGAGCAGGTCACCCACTCCCTGGTCTACAGCTACAACGACCGTCGCAAGAAGAAGGGCGACTTCCGCAAGCTGTGGATCCAGCGGATCAACGCCGCGGCCCGCGCCGAGGGGATGACCTACAACCGCTTCGTCCAGGGGCTCAAGGCCGCGGGTGTCGAGGTCGACCGCAAGATCCTCGCCGACCTCGCGGTCAACGACGCCCCCGCCTTCTCGGCCCTCGTCGCGACCGCGAAGGCCGCGCTGCCCGAGGACGTCAACGCTCCTCGCGTCGAGGCCTCGGCCTGACGGTGTTCCCCTCGCCCGCCCCGCTGCTGACCACGCGCAGCGGGCGGGTGAAGGAGGCGCGCAAGCTCGCCCGACGCTCGGTGCGCACCGAGCGCGGGCTCTTCCTCGCGGAGGGGTCCAAGGCCGTCCGCGAGGCTCTCCTGCTTCCCGGGTGCGTGCGCGAGGTGTTCGCCGACTCCGCACCCGCCGTGGCCGACCCGTCGTACGGCGGCCTTCGTGAGCGGTGCCTGGACGCGGGCGCGACCTGGTCGCCGTGCGACCCGGACGCGCTGGCCGCCCTGGCCGACACGGTGACGCCGCAGGGCGTGGTGGCAGTCTGCCGCACCGTCGACCGGCCCCTGGCCGACGTCCTCGGCCGCGTCACCCGGCTGGTGGTGGTGTGCGCCGACGTGCGCGACCCCGGCAACGCCGGCACGGTGCTGCGCTGCGCCGATGCCGCCGGCGCCGAGGCCGTCGTGCTGGCGGGTCAGGCCGTCGACCCGCACAACCCCAAGACCGTGCGCGCCACCGTCGGCTCGCTGTTCCACCTCCCGGTGGCCCTTGCCGCCGACCCCGCCGAGGTCGTCGCGCAGGTGCGGGCGGCCGGGCTCCAGGTGCTCGCCGCCGACGGGGCCGGCGAGGTCGACCTCGACGACGCGGCCGACTCCGGCCTGCTGGAGGCCCCGACGGCGTGGCTGTTCGGCAACGAGGCGCACGGCCTGCCCGACGCGCTCGCCGGCCTCGCGGACGCCCGGCTGAGGATCCCGATCCACGGACGGGCGGAGAGCCTCAACCTGGCGACGGCCGCGGCGGTCTGCCTCTACGCCTCCGCCCGCGCCCAGCGTGGCTCGGCCCGGAGCAGCCCGGCGGGGTCCGTCGACGCGTAGCCTCCCGGGCATGGAGCCCCTCGACCCCTACGGCGTGCTCGACCTGGTGCCGGAGGGGATCGTGGTCGCCGACGGCGAGGGCCGCGTGACCCACGCCAGCACCCGTGCGGCGCGGCTGCTCGGCTGCGCGGTGGAAGACCTGGTCGGGTGCCGGATCGACGACGCGCTCCCGCTGCAGAACGAGCACGGTCGCGACTGGCTCGCCTGCCACCGGCCCTACGACGGCCTCCCCACGCGCACCGACCTGGTCGAGCAGAGCGCCCTGCTCCCCGACGGGACCGAGCTGCTGGTCACGGCCCGCATCCACCGCGACGCCGAGCGCCGGGTGCAGCAGCTCGTGGTCTCGCTCCGCGGGGCCCGGCAGCGGGCGCGGCTCGACCACGAGCGCTCGGACCTCGTCGCGAGCATCGCCCACGAGCTGCGCTCGCCGCTGACCGGCGTCAAGGGCTTCGTGGCCACCCTGATCACCAAGTGGGACCGGCTCAACGACCAGCAGAAGCTGCTGATGCTCACCACCGTCCACTCCGACTCCGAGCGGCTGGCCCGGCTCATCGCCGAGCTCCTCGACGTCGCCCGCATCGACACCGGGCGCCTGTCGCTGTACCCGCGGGAGGTCGACCTCGTCGCCGCGACGGAACGGGTGCTCGGCTCGGTCGGCCAGTCGACGTCGCGGACCCTGAGCCTCGAGGTCGACCCCGGTCTGCCGGACGTGCACTTCGACCCCGACAAGCTGGTGCAGGTGCTGACCAACCTCGTGGAGAACGCCGTGCGGCACGGGGACGGCGTGGTCACCGTCCGGCTCGAGCCCGTGCAGGCGGCCGAGGAGTGGCCCGGCGTACGCGTGCGGGTCGACGACGAGGGCGACGGCATCGACCACTCGATCCGCTCCCGGGTCTTCACCAAGTTCTGGACGTCCGGCATCCGGGGCGGCTCGGGTCTCGGGCTCTACATCGTGCACGGGCTGACCCGCGCCCACGGAGGCACGGTCCAGATCGACGACGCGCCGGGCGGCGGGGCACGTGTGGAGCTGGTGCTGCCGACCGAGGACCGCCGGGGGCTGTGAGCACGGCGGCCGCCGGCAGTTCCTAGACTCACCCCCGGACGTCCCGCCCCCCTTGCACCAGCCTGCCCAGACGCCTGCGCGTCGAGAGAGGAACCGATGCCCGGCGCCGACTACGACCCCGTCGAGGTCACCCCGCTGCGCTCCGACGAGGTCGAGGCGATGCGCGACGACGCGCTCGCCGCCGTCGCTGCCGCCCTCGACCTCGCGTCGTTGCAGGCCGCCCGTCGCGACCACGTCGGCGACCGGTCGCCGCTGGCGCTCGCCAACCGCGAGATCGGCGCCCTGCCCCCGCAGGCGCGCAAGGAGGCCGGACGACGGGTCGGCCAGGCCCGGGGGGCCGTCCAGCGGGCGCTGGTCGCCCGCCAGGAGGCGCTCGAGGCCGAGGCCGAGGAGCGGATGCTCGCGGAGGAGTCCGTCGACGTCACGCTGCCCTACGACCGGCTCCCGGTGGGGGCGCGGCACCCGCTGACCACGGTGCAGGAGCGGATGGCCGAGGTCTTCGTCGCGATGGGCTGGGAGGTCGCCGAGGGTCCCGAGCTCGAGGCCGAGTGGCTGAACTTCGACGCGCTCAACACCGGGCCGGACCACCCCGCGCGCTCGCTCTCGGACACGTTCTGGGCCGAGCCCGCCGAGGCGCACGTCGTGCTGCGCACCCAGACCTCCCCGGTGCAGGTGCGCGCGCTGATGTCGCGCGACCTGCCCGTGTACGTCGTGGCACCGGGCCGCACCTTCCGCACCGACGAGCTGGACGCGACGCACACCCCGGTCTTCCACCAGATCGAGGGCCTGGCCGTCGACCGCGGCCTGACGATGGGCCACCTCAAGGGCACCCTGGACCACTTCGCGCGGTCGATGTTCGGGCCCGGCGTGGAGACCCGGTTCCGCCCGCACTTCTTCCCGTTCACCGAGCCGAGCGCCGAGTTCGACCTGGTCTGCTTCGTGTGCCGCAACGACGACGAGGCGCGGCCCACCTGCCGCACCTGCGGGGGAGAGGGCTGGATCGAGTGGGGCGGCTGCGGCATCGTCAACCCGCGTGTGCTCCGCTCCGCCGGCGTCGACCCCGACGAGTACACCGGCTTCGCCTTCGGCATGGGCGTCGAGCGCACCCTGATGTTCGTCAGCGACATCCCCGACATGCGCGACATGGTCGAGGGCGACGTGCGCTTCACGACCGCCTTCGGAACGGAGATCTGATGCGCGTCCCCCTGTCCTGGCTCTCCGAGCTGGTCGCGCTGCCCGAGGGCACGACGGCCGAGGAGGTCGCCGACCGGCTCACCGCGATGGGCCTCAAGCTCGAGCGCCTGCACGGCGCCGGGGTCAGCGGCCCGCTCGTCGTCGGCCGCGCGTTGAGCGTCGAGCCCGAGACCCACACGAACGGCAAGACCGTGAACTGGTGCCGGGTCGACGTGGGCCCCGAGCACAACGACCCCGCCGACGACGAGGCCGGCGTGCCCGCCTCCCGCGGCATCGTCTGCGGCGCGCACAATGTCGGTGTCGGTGACCTGGTCGTCGCCGCCCTGCCCGGCAGCGTGCTGCCCGGGGACTTCGCGATCGCGGCCCGCAAGACCTACGGCCACGTGTCCGACGGGATGATCTGCTCCTCGCGCGAGCTCGAGCTGGGCGACGACCACGACGGCATCCTCGTGCTGGACGGCAAGCTGGCCGAGGGCGTGCAGCCCGGCGACGACGCCACGGCCCTGCTCGGGCTCGACGACGTCGTGCTCGAGCTCGAGGTCGCCACCGACCGCGGCTACGCCCTGTCGCTGCGCGGGGTCGCCCGCGACGCCGCCGTCGCCTTCGACGTGCCCTTCACCGACCCGGCCGACCCCGGCGGTCGAGGCGGGAGCGGAGCGACCCACGAGAGGCAGGGCTACCCGGTCCGGGTCGAGGACCCCGACGCCTGCCCGGTCTTCGCCGTCCGCACCGTGACCGGGTTCGACCCGGCTGCACCCTCGCCGCGGTGGCTGGCCCGCCGGGTGCAGCTGGCCGGCATGCGGTCGATCTCGCTGGCTGTCGACGTCACGAACTACGTGATGCTCGAGCTCGGCCAGCCCATCCACGGCTACGACCGGGCCGCCCTGCAGGGGCCGATCGTCGTACGCCGCGCCGCGCCGCGCGAGCAGGTCACCACCCTGGACGGCGTACGCCGCACCCTGGGCGGTGGCGAGCTGCTCATCACCGACGACTCCGGGCCGATCGGCCTGGCCGGCGTCATGGGTGGAGAGACCACCGAGCTCTCCGGCACGACCACCGACGTCGTCGTCGAGGCGGCCTGCTTCGACGCGGCCACCATCGGGCGCACGGCCCGCGGCCAGCGTCTGCCCTCGGAGGCGTCCAAGCGTTTCGAGCGCGGCGTCGACCCCCGGCTCGCGGCCGTCGCCGCCGACCGGGTCGCCGAGCTGCTGGTGGCGCACGGCGGGGGCGAGGTCGAGCCCGGCCTGACCGTCGTCGGCTCCGCCCCCCGGCCCGCCCCGATCACCCTGCCTCTCGACCTCGCCGAGCGGTTGTCCGGCGTCGAGATCGACGCCGACCTGGTGCGCTCGGCGTTGGAGGCCAACGGCTGCACGATCGGGGACGGCACCGACGACCTGGTCGAGGTGACCCCGCCGACCTGGCGACCGGACCTGCGGGCCCCCTACGACCTCGTCGAGGAGGTCGTCCGGGTGGTCGGCTACGACCGGGTGCCGTCGGTGCTGCCCGACGCGCCCGCCGGGCGGGGACTGAGCAAGGAGCAGCGCCTGCGCCGCCGGGTGGGCACCACGCTGGCCGCGGCCGGCCTGGTCGAGGTGAAGAGCTACCCCTTCACCGACCCGTCCTCCTTCGACGACCTCGGCCTTCCCGCCGACGACCCGCGCCGGCACGCCGTACGCCTGGCCAACCCGCTCTCGGAGACCGAGCCCCTGCTGGCCACCACCCTGCTGCCCGGCCTGGTCGGTGCCCTGCGCCGCAACGTCGGCCGGGGAGCCGGTGACGTGGCGCTGTTCGAGGTGGCCGCGGTCTTCCTGCCCGGGCCCGCCGAGCCGGCGCACGCGCCGCTGCTGGCCGTCGAGCAGCGACCCACCCCCGAGCAGTGGGCGGCCCTGAACGCCGCCCTGCCGGCCCAGCCGCGACGCCTGGCCGCGGTGCTTGCGGGACAGCGCACCGCCAGCGGCTGGTGGGGCCCGGGCGACGGCTCCTCGTGGGCCGACGCCGTCCAGGTCGTCCGTCGGGTCGCGGCCGCCCTCGGCGTCGAGGTGCAGGTGCGCTCGGCCGAGCACCCGCCCTGGCACCCCGGACGCTGCGCCGCCGTGCTGCTCGACGGCGAGGTGGTCGGTCACGCCGGCGAGCTGCACCCGCGGGTGTGCCGGTCCCTCGACCTCCCGCCGCGCACCGCCGCGCTGGAGGTCGACCTGGACGCGCTGGTCGCCGTCGCGCCCGACGTCCGTCCGGGGCCGCGGTTCTCCACGTTCCCGGTGGCCAAGGAGGACGTCGCGCTCGTCGTCGACGAGACCGTCACCTCCGCGGACGTGGGGGTGACCCTCCGGGACGCGGCCGGGCCGTTGCTGGAGGCCGTGCGGCTCTTCGACGTCTACCGCGGTGACCAGGTCGAGGCCGGGCGCAAGTCGCTCGCCTTCGCGCTGCGGTTCCGGGCGGACGACCGCACGCTCACCGACGCGGAGACCGCCGCTGCGCGCGACGCCGCCGTCGCGGCCGTCGTCGCCGAGCACGGGGCAACTCCGCGCACCTGACCGCACCTGACCGCACCTGGCCGCACCTGACGGCGCCGGGGCGAACCGGGTCGGTCCACGGGGGTCGCCACGCCCTCGCGCAGAGCAGCCGGCACGCGCTCGTCATCGTCGAAGGTCAGTGTGCGGTCGTCGGCCCGGTGCCACAGCCACAGGTCCAGGTCCGCCGCCGTGCCCCGCACGGAGGCGTCGGGCGGCCCGCCGGTGCCCGGCGGCACCAGCACGAGCGTGGGGTCGTCGAGGACCCGCCCGGACTCGGGACCGGTGCCGGTGAAGCGCCCCACCGTGGCGACCAGGTGGTCGGCGTGTCGTCGCAGACGACTCGACTCCGGCGCCCGACCCGTTCGCGGGGTGGTCCATCGGCCTACCCTAGGACGGCCGCAGGGTGCGAACCAGAGGACAGACGCCGCCGACATGGCATGACCATGCAGATCTCTGTATAGTTATGCGCATGACGAAGGTGCGAGTCGCAGTCGCGGGAGCCAGTGGGTACGCCGGGGGAGAGGTCCTTCGGCTCCTGCTCGGGCATCCCGACGTCGAGATCGGTGCGCTGACCGCCGGCAGCAACGCCGGGGAGCTGCTCGGCAGCCTCCAGCCGCACCTGGTGCCGCTCGCCGGCCGCGTGCTCGAGGAGACCACGACCGAGGTCCTGTCGGGCCACGACGTCGTCTTCCTCGGCCTGCCGCACGGCCAGTCGGCCCCGGTCGCGGAGTCGCTCGGCGACGACACCGTGGTCATCGACTGCGGTGCGGACTTCCGGCTGACCTCGGCCGCCGACTGGGAGCGCTGGTACGGCGGCACCCACGCCGGCTCGTGGCCCTACGGGCTGCCCGAGCTCGCCGACCAGCGCAGCGTGCTGCGCACGGCCACCCGCGTCGCCGTGCCCGGGTGCTATCCCACTGTCTCCACGGTGACCATCGCCCCCGCGGTGCGGGCCGGCCTGGTCGACGCCACCGCGCTGACGATCGTCGCGGCCTCCGGCACCTCGGGTGCCGGCAAGGCCGCCAAGACCCACCTGCTGGGCTCCGAGACCATGGGCAACGCCAGCGCGTACGCCGTCGGCGGCGCGCACCGGCACACCCCCGAGATCACGCAGAACCTCGCGCTGCTGACCGACGCCGAGGTGCGGGTCAGCTTCACCCCGCTGCTCGTCCCGATGCCCCGCGGCATCCTGGCCACGGCGAGCGCGCCGCTGGCCCCGGGCGTCTCGGCCGCCGAGGTGCGGGCGGCGTACGAGCAGGCCTACGCCGACGAGCCGTTCGTGCACCTGCTGCCCCCGGGGCAGTGGCCGCAGACCAAGTCGGTGATCGGCTCCAACGCCCTGCACGTGCAGGTCACGGTGGACCCCGACGCCGGTCGGGTGGTCGCCGTCGGAGCGGTCGACAACCTGGCCAAGGGCACCGCCGGCGCCGCCGTGCAGTGCATGAACCTCGCGCTCGGCCTCGACGAGCAGGCCGGGCTCACCACCGTCGGGCTGGCGCCGTGAGCGCCGGGGAGGAGCAGCAGATGGCGGACGACGAGCCGGTGGAGGTCGTGGAGCTGGACAACCCGGCCTACACGCTGACCCGGCACGAGGACCGGCTCGCCGTCGTGCGGCTGCCCGCGGGTGCCGACCTGCCCACCTGGGTGGTGGCCTCGACGCTGATGTCGGTGACCGCGACCGCGGCGGAGACGTCGCTGGTCTGCCACGCCTCGACGGTCCCGCGCAAGACGACCTCGCAGGGCCCGTTCGTGGCCTACGAGGTCGCCGGACCGCTGGACTTCGCCCTGACCGGGGTGCTGGCCTCGCTGCTCGTGCCGCTCGCCGCGGCCGAGGTCAGCGTCTTCTCGATCTCCACCTACGACACCGACTGGATCCTGGTGCACCAGGACGCCGCCGATGCCGCGGACGCAGCCTGGCGAGACGCGGGGCACACCGTCGGCCCGCCCGAGGAGGACCCGTCCGCATGAGCATCACCACCCCTGACGGCTTCCGCGCCACCGGGCTCGCCGCGGGCATCAAGTCCTCCGGAGGCAAGGACCTCGCGCTCGTCGTGAACGACGGCCCGCGACACGACTCCGCCAGCGTCTTCACCGCCAACCGGTGCAAGGCCAACCCGGTGCTGTGGAGCCAGGAGGTCGTCAAGGACGGCACCGTCCGCGCGGTCGTGCTGAACTCCGGCGGCGCCAACTGCTACACCGGCGCCGAGGGCTTCCAGACCACGCACGCGGTCGCCGAGCGGGTCGCCGACGGTCTCGGCATCGGCTCGGTGGACGTGGTCGTCTGCTCCACCGGGCTGATCGGGCTGGCCAACGACCGCCAGGTGCTGCTCGACGGCGTCGACGGCGCGCTCGGCTCGCTCGCCGATGACGGCGGCGACGACGCCGCGCAGGCCATCATGACCACCGACTCGGTGAGCAAGCAGGTCGTCGTCGAGGGCGCCGGCTGGAGCATCGGCGGCATGGCCAAGGGCGCCGGCATGCTCGCGCCCCAGCTCGCCACGATGCTCGTCGTGCTCACCACTGACGCCGTGGTGAGCGCCAAGGACTGCGACACCGCCCTGCGCGCCGCCACCCGGGTCAGCTTCGACCGGCTCGACAGCGACGGCTGCATGTCCACCAACGACACGGTCACGCTGCTCGCGTCGGGCGCCTCCGGCATCACCCCGGGCGTGGAGGACTTCACCGAGGCGCTCACCCGCGCGTGCACCGACCTGGCCATGCAGCTGCTGGCCGACGCCGAGGGCGCCGACCACGAGATCGCGATCACCGTGCAGGGCGCGGCCGACGAGGACGACGCGGTCGCCGCGGCCCGCTCGGTCGCCCGGTCCAACCTGTTCAAGGCCGCGGTGTTCGGTCGTGACCCCAACTGGGGCCGCGTGCTGGCCAGCCTCGGCACCACCGACGCGGAGTTCGACCCCGCCGACCTCGACGTCGCGATGAACGGCGTCTGGGTGTGCCAGGCCTCCGAGCCGCACGAGCCGCCCGAGAAGGTCGCCTTCGAGGGCCGCGAGGTGAGCGTGCTCATCGACCTCAAGACCGGTGACGCGCGCGCCACGGTGTGGACCAACGACCTGACGCACGCCTACGTGCACGAGAACTCCGCCTACTCCAGCTAGAGGATGACGATGACCGATCACGCCGACCTGATGCGCGGTGCGGCCCGGAAGGCGGCGGTGCTCGCCGACGCCCTGCCCTGGCTCGAGCGCTACCACGGCAAGATCCTCGTGGTGAAGTACGGCGGCAACGCCATGGTCGACGAGGACCTCAAGCGCGCCTTCGCCGAGGACGTCGTCTTCCTGCGGTACGCCGGCTTCAAGCCGGTCGTCGTGCACGGCGGTGGCCCGCAGATCAGCGAGATGCTCACCCGGCTGGGGATCGACAGCGAGTTCCGCGGCGGCCTGCGGGTGACCACCGAGGAGGCGATGGACGTCGTCCGGATGGTGCTCGTCGGCAAGGTGCAGCGCGACCTCGTGGGGCTGATCAACTCGCACGGCCCGATGGCGGTCGGTCTCTCCGGCGAGGACGCCGGGCTGTTCACCGCCCGGCGCACCGGCACCGTCGTGGACGGCGAGGAGGTCGACCTCGGCCTCGTGGGCGAGGTCGCCTCGGTGCGGCCCGAGGCCGTGCTCGACCTGGTCGAGGCCGGGCGCATCCCGGTGATCTCCTCGGTCGCCCCCGACGAGGACGGTGCGATCCACAACGTCAACGCCGACACGGCCGCGGCCGCCCTGGCCGCCGCGCTGGGGGCGGAGAAGCTGCTCGTGCTCACCGACGTCGAGGGCCTCTACCGCGACTACCCCGACTCCGACGACGTGATCCAGGAGATCGGTCCGGAGGCCCTCGCCGAGCTGCTGCCCTCGCTGGCCTCGGGCATGGTGCCGAAGATGCGCGCCTGCCTGGACGCGGTCAACGGGGGCGTGCCCCGCGCCACCGTGGTCGACGGGCGCGACCAGCACTCGGTGCTGCTGGAGATCTTCACCCCGGAGGGCGTGGGCACGCAGGTGCTGCCCGGCGTCACCACCAAGATCCGCACCGCCTACGGGAAGGTCGAGCTGTGAGCACCCCCGAGACACCCGAGGCACCGAGGCACCCGAGACCCCCGGCACCGGCGGCCTGAGCATCAGCCAGCGCTACCCGCACGCACTGATGAACACGTTCGGGCCCCCCAAGCGCGCCCTCGTGCGCGGCGAGGGCGTCCGGGTCTGGGACGAGGACGGGCGCCAGTACGTCGACCTGCTCGCGGGCATCGCCGTCAACGCGCTCGGGCACAACCACCCGGCGCTCGTCGAGGCCGTCACGACGCAGATGCAGACCCTCGGCCACGTCTCCAACTTCTTCGCGACCGAGCCGCAGGTGGCGCTGGCCGAGCGGCTGCTCGCCATGGTCGGCGGCCCCTCCGCGTCGGCCGAGGGCGGGCGGGTGTTCTTCGCGAACTCCGGCGCCGAGGCCGTCGAGGCGGCCTTCAAGCTGTCCCGCCGCACGGGCCGCACCAAGGTCGTCGCCGCCCAGGGGTCGTTCCACGGGCGCACGATGGGCGCGCTCGCGCTCACCTCCAAGGCCGCCTACCGCGAGCCGTTCGAGCCGCTGCCCGGCGACGTCGTCTTCGTGCCGTACGACGACCCCTCGGTGTTCGCCGACGCCGTCGACGACGAGACCGCTGCGGTCGTGCTCGAGCCGGTGCAGGGCGAGGCCGGCGCCATCGCGCCGCCCGAGGGCTACCTCGCCGCCGCCCGGGCGGCATGCGACGCCCACGGGGCGCTGCTGTGGTTCGACGAGATCCAGAGCGGCATCGGTCGCTCCGGCGACTGGCTGGCCCACACCGCCAGCGGTGTCCGGCCTGACGTCGTGACGCTGGCCAAGGGTCTGGCCGGCGGAGTGCCGATCGGCGCCTGCGTCGCGCTCGGCGACGCCGGCTCGATGCTGCAGCCCGGCAACCACGGCACCACCTTCGGCGGCAACCCGGTCGCCGCGCGCGGCCGCGCTCGCCGTGCTCGACACGATCGAGCGGGAGGGACTGCTCGACCAGGTCACCCGGGTGAGCAAGGTGCTCGCCGACGGCCTCGGCGACGACGACCGCGTGCGCGAGATGCGCGGGCCGGCCTCTGATGGGCGTCGACCTCGAGCCGGTCGAGGGCGCCGAGCCGACACCCCCGCCCCGTTGGCCTTCGAGGCGGCCCTCGACGCCGGCTTCATCGTCAACGCCACCGGGCCGCACACGCTCCGGCTGGTGCCGCCGCTGGTGCTCACCGAGTCCGACGCGCAGGAGTTCCTCGACGCCTTGCCGGGCATCCTCGACCAGGCCTACCGGCGCTGCCGCGGGGCGCCACGTGACCGCGCCGACGTGCGGCACTTCCTGCGCGACGACGACCTCTCGCCGGCCGAGCAGGCCCTGGTGCTCGACCTCGCCGCGCGGCTCAAGGCCGAACCCCTCGCCGAGCGCCCCTGGCCGGCCCCCGCACCGTGGCACTCGTCTTCGACAAGCCGACGCTGCGCACGCAGTCGTCCTTCGCGGTCGCGTCGCCGAGATGGGCGGCTTCCCCTATGCTCGTCGACGGCCGCCTGGCCGGCATCGGCGAGCGCGAGTCGGTGGCCGACATGGCCCGGGTCCTGGGGCGCCAGGTCGCGGTGATCGTGTGGCGCACCTACGGCCAGGACGGATCGAGGAGATGGCGGCACACGCCGGCGTCCCCGTCGTCAACGCGCTCACCGACGAGTTCCACCCGTGCCAGGTGCTGGCCGACCTGCACACCGTCCGCGAGCGCAAGGGCACGCTGGCGGGCCTGACCGTCGCCTACCTGGGCGACGCCGGTGCCAACGTCGGCCACTCCTGGGCCGTGGCCGGCGCCACGGCCGGCATGCACGTGCGGGTCAGCGGCCCGGCCGGCTTCCTGCCCGCGGACGACGTCGTCGCGGCGGGGGAGAGGGGCGCCGCCGGGACCGGTGGCTCGCTGTCGGTCGTCGAGGACCCCTACGACGCGCTGACCGGGGCCGACGTGCTCGTCACCGACACCTGGATCTCGATGGGCCGCGAGAACGAGCCGGCCGGGCGCGAGCGCGTCTTCGAGCCGTGGCGGCTCGACCCCGCGGCGCTGACGCACTCCGACGACGAGTCGATCGTGCTGCACTGCCTGCCGGCCTACCGCGGCAAGGAGATCGACGCCGACGTCCTCGACGGCCCCCGCGCGGTCGTCTGGGACGAGGCCGAGAACCGGCGGCACGCGCAGAAGGCCGTGATGTGCTGGCTGCGGCGGTGGGCCGGTGAGCGCCGCGTCGTACGGCCTCCGACCCCTCGTGCCGAGCACCAAGAGCGCCCGGCACCAGCTGATCGTCGACCGCTGACCGACCACGAGGTGCGCTCCCAGCCCGAGCTCGCCGAGCTGCTGGCCCTGGCCGGGGTGCACGTCACCCAGGCCACGCTCTCGCGCGACCTGGTCGAGCTCGACGCCGTCAAGGTCCGCGGCCCCGGCGGGGCCCTGGTGTACGCCGTGCCCGCCGAGGGCGGCGACCGCACCCCGGTCGCCGGTCGAACCGGGCGGCGGAGGCCGGCTGTCCCGGCTCTGCAGCGAGCTGCTGGTCTCCGCGGAGGCCGGTCGGCCAACCTGGTCGTGCTCCGCACCCCGCCCGGCGCGGCGCAGTTCCTGGCCTCGGCCTTCGACAAGGCCGAGCTGCCCGACATCCTGGGCACCATCGCCGGCGACGACACCGTGCTGGTGATCAGCCGCGACCCCGTGGGCGGCGAGACGCTGGCCCGACGCTTCCTGTCGCTGGCCACCGAGCACCGCTCCCACGCCGACCCCCCGTGACAACACCCACCCGCCGAGAGGGCACTTACCTCGCGTCCAGAGGGCACTTACCTCCCGCACTGACGGCAGTGACCACCCATCCCGACCTCCCCGAAGGACGGATCCCCCCCATGAGCAAGGTGCTCACCTCCCTCCCCATCGGCGAGCGCGTCGGCATCGCGTTCTCCGGCGGCCTCGACACCTCCGTCGCCGTCGCCTGGATGCGCGAGAAGGGCGCCGTCCCGTGCACCTACACCGCCGACATCGGGCAGTACGACGAGAGCCGACATCGCCGGCGTGCCCGACCGGGCCACGCCTACGGCGCCGAGATCGCCCGCGCCGTCGACTGCCGTCGCGAGCTGGTCGAGGAGGGGCTGGCCGCGATCGCCTGCGGCGCCTTCCACGTCCGCTCGGGCGGCCGCACCTACTTCAACACCACCCCGCTGGGCCGCGCGGTGACCGGCACGATGCTGGTGCGGGCGATGCACGAGGACGGCGTCGACATCTGGGGCGACGGGTCGACCTTCAAGGGCAACGACATCGAGCGTTTCTACCGCTACGGCCTGCTGGCCAACCCGGCGCTGCGGATCTACAAGCCGTGGCTCGACGCCGACTTCGTCACCGAGCTCGGCGGCCGCACCGAGATGAGCCAGTGGCTGACCGAGCGCGACCTGCCCTACCGCGACAGCCAGGAGAAGGCCTACTCCACCGACGCCAACATCTGGGGCGCCACCCACGAGGCCAAGACCCTCGAGCACCTCGACGTCTCGCTGGAGACCGTCGAGCCGATCATGGGCGTGAAGTTCTGGGACCCCGCGGTCGCGATCGACACCGAGGACGTCACCGTCCGCTTCGAGCAGGGCCGCCCGGTCGCGATCGACGGCGAGCGGCTTCGACGACCCGGTCGCGCTGGTCGACGCTGGCCAACCGGATCGGCGGTCGGCACGGGCTCGGCATGTCCGACCAGATCGAGAACCGGATCATCGAGGCGAAGTCGCGCGGCATCTACGAGGCGCCGGCGATGGCGCTGCTGTTCATCGCCTACGAGCGCCTGCTCAACGCCATCCACAACGAGGACACGATCGCGCAGTACCACAACGAGGGCCGCCAGCTCGGCCGGCTGCTCTACGAGGGCCGCTGGCTCGACCCGCAGGCGCTGATGATCCGCGAGTCCGTCCAGCGCTGGATCGCCTCGCTGGTCACCGGCGAGGTGACCGCTGCGGCTGCGCCGCGGCGAGGACTACTCCGTGCTGCGCGACCGTCGGGCCGGCTTCTCCTACCACCCCGACAAGCTGTCGATGGAGCGCACCGACAACGCGGCCTTCGGCCCCGCTGGACCGGATCGGCCAGCTCACGATGCGCAACCTCGACATCGCCGACTCGCGCGCCAAGCTGGAGCTGTACGCCGCCCAGCCGATCGACCAGGGCCAGGTGCTCGTCGAGAACGGCACGCTGTACGGCGAGCCTCGAGCCCGGCGGCGCCGACCGGATCGCGCTGAACCCGGCGTCGGCCATCCGACGACGAGGCGCTGGACCACGCGGCGATGGAGTCCGGCACCGACTGACCGGACGCCCGACCCGGCACCGGCCCGACGCGAGGGGCGCCGGGCCGGCGTGCTGTCGTGCCTGCTCAGACGCTCGGCTGTCGTCGTCGACCCAGTCGAGGGTCTTGGTGACGGCCTTCTTCCAGTTGCGGTAGAGGCGCTCGCGCTCGTCCTCGTCCATCTGCGGGGTCCAGCGCTTGTCCTCGCCCCAGTTGCTCGCGGATGTCGTCGGTGTTCTCCCAGTAGCCGACCGCCAGACCGGCGGCGTACGCCGCCCCCAGCGCCGTCGTCTCGGCGACCTTCGGCCGGACCACGTCGACGCCGAGGATGTCGGCCTGGAACTGCATGAGCGTCTCGTTGACGACCATGCCGCCGTCGACGCGCAGCTCGGTCAGCGGCACGCCGGAGTCGGCGTTCATCGCGTCGAGCACCTCGCGGGTCTGGAAGGCGGTCGCCTCGAGCACCGCCCGGGCGATGTGGCCTCTTGTTGACGAAGCGGGTCAGCCCGACCAGCGCGCCGCGGGCGTCGGACGCCAGTGCGGAGCGAAGAGGCCGGAGAACGCGGGCACGAAGTAGGCGCCGCCGTTGTCGTCGACCTGCTTGGCGAGCTCCTCGATCTCGGGAGCCGACCGAGATCATCCCGAGGTTGTCGCGCACCCACTGCACGAGCGAGCCGGTGACCGCGATCGAGCCCTCGAGGGCGTAGACGGTGTCCGCCTCGCCGAGCTTGTAGCAGACCGTCGTGAGCAGACCGTTCTCGCTCGGCACCTCCTCGGTGCCGGTGTTGAGCAGCATGAAGTTGCCGGTGCCGTAGGTGTTCTTGGCCTGCCCTTCTCCAGGCAGGCCTGGCCGAAGGTGGCGGCCTGCTGGTCGCCGAGGATGCCGGCGACCGGGCGTGCCGTCGAGGACGCCGGGCTTGCACTCGCCGTACACCTCGGAGGAGGACTTGATCTCCGGGAGCATCGACATCGGGATCCCCATGTCGGAGGCGATCGACTCGTCCCACGCCAGGGTCTCGAGGTCCATCAGCATCGTGCGGCTGGCGTTGGTGACGTCGGTGATGTGCACGCCGTCGTTCTCGGCGCCGCCGGTGAGGTTCCACAGCACCCAGGAGTCGGTGGTGCCGAAGAGCAGGTCGCCGTTCTCGGCCTTCTCCCTGACGCCCTCGACGTTCTCCAGGATCCACATCACCTTCGGGCCGGCGAAGTACGTCGCCAGCGGCAGGCCGCAGACGTCCTTGTACTTGTCGGTGCCACCGTCGCTCGGCCAGCTTGTCGACGATCTTCTGGGTGCGGGTGTCCTGCCACACGATGGCGTTGTAGACCGGCTCGCCGGTGGTCTTGTCCCACACGATCGCGGTCTCGCGCTGGTTGGTGATGCCCACGGCCGCGATGTTCTTGGTGTTGAGGTTCGCCTTCGACAGCGCGCCGCCGATCACCTTGCGGGTGTTCTCCCAGATCTCCTGCGCGTCGTGCTCGACCCAGCCCGCCTTGGGGAAGATCTGCTCGTGCTCGACCTGGTCGACGGCCACCACGCTGCCGTCGTGGTCGAACACCATGGCGCGGGTGCTGGTCGTGCCCTGGTCGATCGCCAGGATGTACTGTCTTGTCAGCCATGGGTCTCCTCGTTGTTGTTGCAGTCGGTGTCGTGCGGTCCTGCTGCGAGCCGGGCAGGCCGGTCGCGGCCTCAGATGTAGCCGATCGACGCGGGCGGCGACGCCGCCCAGGACGCCGCCGATGAGCGGGCCGACGACCGGCACCCAGGCGTAGCCCCAGTCGCTCGCCGCCCTTGCCCGTGATCGGCAGCAGCGCGTGGGCGATGCGGGGGCCGAGGTCACGGGCCGGGTTGATCGCGTAGCCGGTCGGTCCGCCGAGGCTGGCGCCGATGCCGACGACCAGCAGCGCGACGGCGAGCGGACCGAGCTCGGTCGGCGTGTTGCCGAAGGCCACGATCACGAAGACCAGCACGAAGGTGCCGATGATCTCGGTGACCACGTTCCAGACGGAGGAGCGGATGGCCGGGGCGGTGCAGAAGACGTCCGTTCTTCGGCCCGGCCTCGGCCTCGGGGTCGTCGAGCTGCTTGTTGTAGGCCACCCAGGCACAGCAGGCGCCGATGAAGGCGCCGACCATCTGCCCGGCGATGTAGACCAGCGCCGCGGCGACGCCGAAGCCGCCCTGCCCGCGGCCAACAGCCCGAGGGTCACGGCGGGGTTGATGTGCGCGCCCGACTTGTAGGCGACGTAGACGCCGGCGAAGACCGCCGAGGCCCCAGCCGAAGTTGATCAGCAGGAAGTCCGCCGCCGAAGCCGCGGTCTTGGGCAGCACCGCGTTGGCGACGACGCCGCAGCCGAGCAGCAGCAGCATCGCGGTGCCGACCAGCTCGGGCATGAAGATGTCGGTGAACACGCCGGTCCTTTCATGGTCGCATGTGCGTGGAGTGTGAGCGGGGCACTCGCGTTACCGTCGGCTGGCATGGTGGACAGCCAGGGACTGCCGCGGGAGCTCCAGAGGTTCACGCGGTCGGGGTAGGTTGGCAGCGACCCGCTGACCGCGCGGCGACGCATCCCAGGAGACGGCGCGATGGTGGCACCGCCACGACTCGGCCTCGAACGAGCGCGCGCACGATCTGGGGGTCGCTGACCGAGGAACCGGGAGTACGACGTGCTGGTCATCGGCGGGGGCGTGACGGGCGCCGGCGTGGCGCTCGACGCGGCCACCCGCGGGCTCAGCGTGCTCTGGTCGAGCAGCGCGACTACGCCTCGGGCACCTCCTCGCGCAGCTCGAAGCTCTTCCACGGCGGCCTGCGCTACCTCGAGCAGATGAACTTCGCTCTCGTGCGGGAGGCGCTCAAGGAGCGCGAGCTGATGCTCACCCGGATCGCCCCGCACCTGGTCAAGCCGGTCTCGTTCCTCTACCCGCTCAAGCACCGCGTCTGGGAGCGGCCCTACGTGACCGCCGGCCTGACCCTCTACGACCCGATGGGCGGCGCGCGGTCGGTGCCGCGCCACAAGCAGCTCACCCGCAGCAAGGCGCTCGCGCATGGCGCCCGGCGCTGCGCAAGGACTCCCTGGCCGGCGCCCTGCTCTACTACGACGCCCAGGCCGACGACGCCCGCCACACGATGATGGTCGGCGCGCACCGCGGCGTCGTACGGCGCCGGATCCTGCTACCTCCGCGCGGGTCGACCGACCTCCAGCGCGACGGCGAGCGGGTCGTCGGCGCCCAGCTCGAGCGACGTCGAGACCGGCGAGTACGGCGAGGTCCGGCGCGCGTCGTCATCAACTGCACCGGCGTGTGGACCGACGAGGTCCAGCAGCTCGCCGGCGGGCGCGGCCAGTTCCAGGTGCAGCGCGTCCAAGGGCGTGCACATCGTCGTCCCCCGCGACCGCATCAACTCCGAGACCGGCCTGATCCTGCGCACCGAGAAGTCGGTGCTGTTCGTCATCCCGTGGGGCACGCACTGGATCGTCGGCACCACCGACACCGACTGGGACCTCGACCTCGCCCACCCGGCCGCCAGCCGGGCCGACATCGACTACATCCTCGACCACGTCAACGCGGTGCTGGCCGCACCCGCTCACCCACGACGACATCGAGGGTGTCTACGCCGGTCTCCGCCCGCTGCTCAAGGGCGAGAGCGAGGCGACCTCGCAGCTGTCCCGCGAGCACGCCGTGGCCCGTCCCCAGCCGGGCCTGATCTCGATCGCCGGCGGCAAGTACACGACCTACCGGGTGATGGCCAAGGACGCCGTCGACGCCGCCCAGGCCGACCTGCCCGGCATCGGTGCCGCCCAGCGTCACCGAGCAACATCCCGCTCGTCGGCGCCGAGGGCTACCACGCCCTGACCAACCAGGTGGAGCACCATCGCGGCGACGCACGGCCTGCCCGCGTGGCGGGTCGACGCACCTGCTGCGACCGCTACGGCTCGCTGGTCGACGAGCTGTTCGCGATGACCGGGACGACCCCTCGCTGGCTCGAGCCGCTCGCCGGGTGCGGAGGAGTACCTCAAGCGTCGAGCTGGTCTACGCCGCCCCGCACGAGGGGGCGCTGCACCTGGACGACCTGCTGGCCCGTCGCACCCGGATCTCCATCGAGACCACCGACCGCGGGGTCGCCTGCGCGCCAGGTGGCCGCCCACCTCGTCGCGCCGATGCTGGGCTGGGACGAGCGAACGGGTCGACGACGAGGTCGCAGGCCTACGAGGCGCGGGTCAGGCCGAGCGCGAGTCGCAGACCGAGACCGACGACCAGGCGGCCAACGCCGAGCGGCTCGCCGCGCCCGACATCCGGGCCCGCGCGTGGGACGCGCCCTCGACCTGAGACCCTGATCTGACCTGGCCGGTGACCGACGCCGACCACGCGACGACACCGACCGCCTCGCAGCACCAGCACCGGGATGCCTGTGGGGCGGTCGTTTCGCCGGCGGCCCGAGCCCGGCGCTGGAGGCGCTGTCGCGCTCGACGCACTTCGACTGGCGGCTCACGCCGTACGACCTCGCGGGGTCCCGGGCGCACGCCCGCGTCCTGCACGGCGCGGGCCTGCTCGCCGACGACGACCTCGCCCGGCCTGCTGGCCGGGCTCGACCGACTCGGCCGGAGCGGTGCGCCGCCGGGCGCCTGCACCGCGACCCGTCCGACGAGGACGTGCACGGTGCGCTGGAGCGGCTGCTGCTCGTCGACGGTCGGCGCCGAGCTCGGCGGCCGCCTGCGGGCCGGCCGGCAGCCGCAACGACCAGATCGCGACCCTCTTCCGGGCGTCTCCTGCGCGACCACGCCCGGACTGGTGGCGGGCCAGGTGCTCGACCTCGTCGACGTGCTGGCCGACCAGGCCGACGCGCACCTGGGCGCGATCATGCCGGGCCGCACGCACCTGCAGCACGCGCAGCCCGTGCTGCTGAGCCACCACCTGCTGGCCCACGCGTGGCCGCTGCCGCGCGACGTCGCACCGGCTCGGCGACTGGGACGCCCGGGTGGCCGCGGACTCGCCGTACGGCTCGGGGGCGCTCGCCGGGTCCAGCCTCGGGCCTCGACCCGGTGGCGGTCGCCGGCGACCTCGGCTTCACCGGCTCCGCGCCCAACTCCATCGACGGCGTCGCCGCGCGCGACTTCGTCGCCGAGCTCGCCTTCGTGCTCGCGATGATCGGGGTCGACGTCAGTCCGGCATGGCGGAGGAGGTCATCCTCTGGGCCACGAAGGAGTTCGGCTTCGTCGCGTCTGCACGACGGCTACTCGACCGGGTCGAGCATCATGCCGCAGAAGAAGAACCCCGACATCGCCGAGCTGGCCCGAGGCAAGTCCGGCCGGCTGGTCGGCAACCTGCCGGGCTGCTCACCACGCTCAAGGCGCTGCCGCTGGCCTACAACCGGGACCTGCAGGAGGACAAGGAGCCGGTCTTCGACTCGGTGGACACCCTCGAGGTGCTGCTGCCCGCCTTCACCGGGCATGGTCGCCACGCTGGTCTTCGACACCGCGCGGATGGCGGAGCTCGCCCCCCAGGGCTTCTCCCTGGCCACCGACGTCGCGGAGTGGCTGGTGCGCGAGGGCGTGCCGTTCCGCGGTGCCCACGAGCTCGCCGGGCGCCTGCGTGCGGCGTTGCGAGGAGCGCGGCGTCGAGCTGGCCGACCTGACCGACGACGACTTCGCCGCCATCGACCCGCGGCTGGCCCCGGACGTGCGCGAGGTGCTCACCGTCGAGGGGTCGGTCGCCTAGCCGCGACGGTCGCGGGGGCACGGCGCCGGCTCGGGTCGGCCGAGCAGCTCGCCGAGCTGCGCGGCCGTCCGTGGCCGACCACGCTGCCTGGCTCGGCGTGAGCGGCTCGACGCTCGTTGCTGGCGGCCCGGCGCTCGAGGTCGCGCCGGCACTGCTCGGCGCGATGCTGCGCCACGAGCGCCACGGGCGCGTGGCGGTGCGCCTCACCGAGGTGGAGGCGTACGCCGGCGCCGACGACGCCGGGTCGCACGCCTACCGGGGCCGGACCGCGCGCAACGCCGTGATGTTCGGGCCGGCCGGTCGGCTGTACGTCTACTTCACCTACGGCATGCACCACTGCGCAACGTGGTCGTGCGGCGACGCGGGCAGCGCGGCGGCCGTGCTGCTGCGCGCCGGCGAGGTCGTCGCAGGCCACGACCTGGCCCGTTCGCGCCGGGCCGCGTCCGGTCGACGGAGCCTGCCGATCGCGACCGTCGACCTGGCCCGGCGCGACTGTGCCGGGCGCAGACGCTCTGCCGGGCCGCTCGGGGGCACCGCTGACCGGGCACGCACGACGGCGCACCGTTCCTCCGCCGGCCGGGCAGGGCGTGCGCGGGAGTCGAGGCGGGCGTCGGTGGCCGTGTCACGCTGCTGCCCGGGCCGGACCGCTGCGACCGGGCGCGCTCTCGACCGGCCCGCGCGTCGGCCTGCGAGGGGCTCCCGACCGCCCGTGGCGGTTCTGGCTCCCCGGGAGGCGACCGTCTCGACGTACCGCCCGGCGAAGGGGCTGGACGGCCGCACGACCCCGGCGTCGGTGGAAGACTGCGACATCTGACCCAGGAGGCCGTGCGCGCTGCGGTGCTGACCCGGTTCGGCGGACCCGACGTCGTGGAGCTGCGCGACGTGGCCGACCCCGACCGGCCCGGGGCAGGTCGTGGTCCGGGTGGCGGCCGCAGCCACCAACAACACCGACCTGTGGACCCGGGAGGGCGCCTACGGGCACCCCGGGGACCCCGAGCGCGCTGGCCGGCTGGCTGCGGGCCCGGTCGACTTCCCACGCATCCAGGGCGCCGACGTCTGTGGCGTGGTCGAGGCGCCGGCGACGACGTCGACCGGACGCTCGGTCGGGCGGCGCGTGCTCGTCGACCCCGCCGCGTTCGAGCGACGCCCGCCGACCGCCGCGGTCGCCGAGCCTCGGCTCGTGGCGGTGCTCGGCAGCGAGTTCGACGGCGGCTTCGCCGAGCTCGTCGTCGTCGCGCCGACCACGTCGCACGACATGACGGGCTCGCCGCTCACCGACGAGCAGCTGGCCTGCCTGCCCATCGCCTACGGCACGGCGATGGGCATGCTCGAGCGGGACGGGTCAGCCGGCGGGAGACGGTGCTGGTCACCGGTGCCTCCGGCGGCGTCGGGCTCGCGGCCGTCCAGCTGGCCGCGGCGCGGGGCTGTCGGGTGGTCGCGCAGACGAGCGCCGGCAAGGAGGACCTGGTGCGCGAGGCGGGCGCGGACGCCGTCGTCGACCGGCGCCGCGGACGGCCTGGCCGACCTGGTCCCAGAAGGCCTGGACGCCGTGATCGACGTGGTGGCCGGGCCCAGGTCGACGCGCTGCTCCCGCTGGTCCGCGGCCCGGCGGGCGCTGGGTGGTGGCCGGTGGGGTCGCCGACCCCGTGGTGCGCCTCGACCTCCGCCGGCTCTACCTGCAGCAACCGGCGACTCATCGGGTCGACGATGCACACCGCCGCACACTTCGCGGCGCTGGTCGAGGAGGCCCGGGCCGGCCGTTCGCCCCGCGGGTCGCGGCGACGTACGGCCTCGAGCAGATCCACGCGGCCCACGCCGAGCTCGCGGCGCGCGAGCACGTCGGGAAGATCGTGGTCCTGCCTGCCCACCTGAGGCGCGACGGTCGTTCGGCGAACCTAGGTTTCGGTCTGCACCGTTCAACGGGCAAATCCTGTCCTGTTCACCTCCGTCTCGACCTCATGGAGGCCTCGATGGCGCTCGACTGCCCTCCTCGAGAAGGAGCGAACCGTCGCGCCGGCGGGTTACAACCGGTGGCTCATCCCTCCGGCTGCGCTCGCCATCCACCTGTGCATCGGCCAGGTGTATGCCACGAGCGTCTACAAGAACTCCCTGGTCGACACTTCGACACCAGCCTGACCAGCATCGGCATCGTCTTCTCCTCGCCATCGTGATGCTCGGCGCTCTCCGCCGCCTTCCTCGGCACGTGGGTCGACACCGGCGGCCCCCGCCAGGCGATGTTCGCCGCGGCGGTGCTGGTCCTCCGGCCTCCTCATCGGCTCGGCCGGCATCGCGACCGAGCAGCTCTGGCTGCTCTACCTCGGCTACGGCGTTCATCGGCGGCATCGGCCTCGGCATCGGCTACATCTCGCCGGTGTCCACGCTCATCAAGTGGTTCCCGGACCGCCCCGGCCTCGCGACCGGCCTGGCGATCATGGGCTTCGGTGGGGGCGCCCTGGTCGCGTCCGCGCGGAGAGCAAGCTGCTGTCGTTCTACGACAGCGCTTCGACCCGACCGACCCGACCTTCACCAGCGAGCGGCTCCTCGCGTGCCACTGTTCCTCACGCTCGGCATCGCCTACTCGCTCATGATGTTCGGGGCGCCTACCTGGTCAAGGTCCCGGCCGACGACTGGAAGCCCGAGGGCTTCGACCCGGAGGAGCAGAGGGCAAGCCAATGGTGACCACCGCTGCGTCTCCGCGAACAGCTCGATCAGGACGCCGCAGTTCTGGCTCGCTCTGGACCGTGCTCTTCTGCAACGTGACGGCCGGCATCGGCATCCTCGAGCAGGCCTCGCCGATGATCCAGGACTTCTTCCGCGAGAGCTCCGACCCGACCGTCTCGGCCGCTGCGGCGACCGGCTTCGTGGGCGTGCTCTCGCTGGCAACATGCTCGGTCGCTTCGTGTGGTCCTCGACCTCCGACGTGATCGGCCGCAAGCCGACCTACATGGGCTACCTCGGCATCGGCGGCGCTCTCGTTCTCTCGGCCTGGTGTTCTTCGGCGACTCCTCGCCGCTGGTCTTCGTGATGCTCGCGCTGGTGATCATCAGCTTCTACGGCGGCGGGTTCGCCACCGTTCCGGCGTACCTGCGCGACCTGTTCGGCACCTTCCAGGTGGGCGCCATCCACGGCCGGCTGCTGACCGCGTGGTCGGCGGCCGGTGTGGCCGGGCCGCTCATCGTCAACGGCTCCTCGACTCGCAGGGCGAGCCCGGCGAGCTGACGGCGTCGGCGTACTACCCGGCGCTGCTCACCATGGTCGGCGTGCTGTCGATCGGCTTCGTGGCCAACCTGCTGATCACCTCGGTCGACGAGAAGCACATGGAGGACGAGGCCCAGGGCGCCGACCGTGCCGACGTCAGTGAGCACGACGGCACCGGCGGGGGCACCGACACCAAGATCCGCACCGCGACCGAGGTCGAGACGAAGCCGGCGCTGCTGGTCTTCGCCTGGGCCCTGGTCGGCCTCCCGTTCGCCTACGGCCTGGTGCTGACCCTGGAGAAGGCCGCCACGCTGTTCGGCGGCTGACCACCCGCACGACCCGACGACGGGGTCCAGGCTGCCGATGGGGCAGGCTGGACCCCGTCGTGCTGCCCATCCCGAGAGACGAGGCCCCCGTGTCGCCCGACCCGCACCTGCTCGACGACCTGGAGTGGCGAGGCCTGGTCGCCCACTCCACCGACCGCGAGGCGCTCGGCCACGCGTTGGCCGGGTCGAGCGTGCGGTTCTACGTCGGCTTCGACCCGACGGCACCGAGCCTGCACATGGGCAACCTGCTGCAGATCCTCACCGCGCGGCGGTTGCAGGACGCGGGCCACACGCCGTACCTGCTCGTGGGTGGCGCGACCGGGCTGATCGGGGACCCGCGGGAGTCCGGCGAGCGCACCCTCAACCCGGTCGAGACGGTGCACGCGTGGGTGGAGCGGGTGCGAAGCCAGATCGAGCCGTTCCTGGACTTCAGCGGCGACCATCCCGCGACGATGGTGAACAACTACGACTGGACGCAGTCGCTGTCGGTGCTCGACTTCCTGCGCGACATCGGCAAGCACTTCCCGGTCAACCGGATGCTGGCCCGCGACGTCGTGCGCACCCGGCTCGAGGCGGGCATCTCCTACACCGAGTTCAGCTACGTGCTGCTCCAGTCGATGGACTTCCTCGAGCTCTACCGCCAGCACGGGGTCACGCTGCAGTTCGGGGGCAGCGACCAGTGGGGCAACCTCACCGGCGGCGTCGAGCTCGTCCGTCGTGCCGAGCACGCACAGGCGCACGCGTTCGCGACGCCCCTGATCACCAAGGCCGACGGCACCAAGTACGGCAAGACCGAGGGGGGCGCGCTCTGGCTCGATCCCGCGATGATGTCGCCCTACGCCTTCCACCAGTTCTGGCTCAACGTCGAGGACGAGAAGGTCGGCGAGCTGCTCCGGGCCTTCACCTTCCTGACGCGAAGCGAGATCGAGGCCCTCGAGACCGAGCAGGCCGAGAAGCCGTGGACCCGGGTGGGCCAGAAGGCGCTCGCCGACGCCGTCACCGTCCTCGTGCACGGCGAGGGCGAGGTGGCGCAGGCCAAGGCCGCGGCGGCCGCTCTCTTCGGCGGCGAGGGGCTCGGTGGACTCTCCGCAGGCACGCTGTCGGCGGCGCTGCGGGGCGCCGGCGCAGTGCAGGTGCCGCGCCAGGACGGCGTGGTGCCGCCCGTCGTCGACCTGCTGGTCGCGACCGGCCTGTGCGCGAGCAGGGGCGAGGCCCGCCGCACGGTCAGCGAGGGCGGCGCCTACCTGAACAACGAGCGGGTGCCCGACCCCGGGCACCGTCCTGCCGACGACGACGTCCTGGCCGGTGGCTGGTTGGTGCTGCGGCGCGGCAAGAAGCGGCTCGCGGGCGTGGAGGTCGTCGAGGGGTGACCCGCTCGCTGCTCGACGCCCAGTACGCCGCGGCCCGTGCGCGCCTGCGGCCCGAGGTGCTGCGGTACGTCGAGCAGGGGGCGGGGGAGCAGGTCACCGCGCGGGAGGCGGAGTGCGCCTGGGACGCCGTACGTCTCGTGCCGCGCGTGCTGCGCGACGTCCGCGAGGTCGACACCGCCACCACGGTGCTCGGCGCGACGGTGCGCACGCCGGTTGGCGTCGCCCCGACAACCCTGCAACGCGCGGCCCACGCCGAGGGCGAGGTGGCCACGGCCCGGGCGTGCGCCGCAGCGGGCGCCGTGATGGTCGTCTCGAGCAACGCCGGCAGCACCTTCGCCGACATCGGCTCGACGGGCGCGACGTGGTGGCTGCAGCTCTACCTGCCGGCCGACCGCGAAGATGCCGAGGCGCTGGTGGAGGCCGCGGTCGCCGCAGGAGCCTCGGCACTGGTGCTGACCGTGGACACGCCGCTGGTGGCCACCAAGCCCGACGAGGACGGACGCTCGGTCTGGGAGTGCGTGGAGCCCGGGTGGGTGGGCGCCAACTTCGAGGACGGGGTCGTCCGGGTCTCCCGCGACGGTGAGGGTCAGGCACTGCGCGTCAAGGCGCGGGACCTGTCGGTCGACGACCTGACCCGCCTGGCCGCCCGGTGGGAGCTGCCGGTCGTGGTCAAGGGCGTGCTCCACCCGCTGGACGCCCGCGACTGCGTGCTCGCCGGCGCGGCCGCGGTGTGGGTGTCCAACCACGGGGGCCGACAGCTCGACCAGGCCGTGGCGACGGCCGACGCGCTGCCCGCGGTGGTCGAGGCCGTCCGGGCGGCGTCCCCGACCGCGGAGGTCTACGTCGACGGGGGAGTGCGTACGCCGACCCACGTCGCGGCGGCCCTCGCGGCGGGTGCGGGCGCGGTGTTCCTGGGCCGACCCGCCGTCTGGGCGCTTGCCGCCGGAGGCGAGCAGGGCGTGGGGGACCTGCTGGGCGCGTTCACGGACGGGCTCCGGGAGCGGCTGACGCTGCTCGGTGCGACGAGCCCCGCGGCAGTAGCCGGCCTCGACTGCGTGGTGGCTCGCTGACCTGGGACGCCACGCCGTGCTCACGCTCACGCCCCGCAGGATTTGCACGCCCCCGCGGATCTGCCTAGAGTCTTCCCTGTCGCCAGGGAGCGGCGGGACGCAAGGCCGACAGGCCGGGCGGCCGGCCCCGGGAGACCACCGCACGCAGCTGGGCACATCAGTTCGCCACCTTCTTGGTGGTCAGTGGCCCATCGCGCGGGTTGTCACTGGTCGGACCCGGTTCGGGCTCGCTCGGTTTGCATCGGGGGTCTGGGCTCCGGTAAGTTTGACCAGGTTGCCCTGCAGGGCCCGACACCGCAAGCGGTCGCAAGCGTGCTTGATCCTTGAGAACTCAACAGTGTGCCAAAAGTCGACGAATTAATTTGTAACGCCCCGTCGATGATGATCGTCTGGTTTTTTGGACTGGGCGTGATTTGTCGGTGGTTTGTTGAATAGTTTTTCAACGGAGAGTTTGATCCTGGCTCAGGACGAACGCTGGCGGCGTGCTTAACACATGCAAGTCGAGCGGTAAGGCCCCTTCGGGGGTACACGAGCGGCGAACGGGTGAGTAACACGTGAGCAATCTGCCCTTCACTCTGGGATAACCCCCGGAAACGGGAGCTAATACCGGATACGACCACTTCACGCATGTGATGGTGGTGGAAAGTTCTGGCGGTGGAGGATGAGCTCGCGGCCTATCAGCTTGTTGGTGAGGTAAGGGCTCACCAAGGCGACGACGGGTAGCCGGCCTGAGAGGGTGACCGGCCACACTGGGACTGAGACACGGCCCAGACTCCTACGGGAGGCAGCAGTGGGGAATATTGGACAATGGGCGAAAGCCTGATCCAGCAACGCCGCGTGAGGGATGACGGCCTTCGGGTTGTAAACCTCTTTCACCTATGACGAAGCGCAAGTGACGGTAGTAGGAGAAGAAGCACCGGCCAACTACGTGCCAGCAGCCGCGGTAATACGTAGGGTGCGAGCGTTGTCCGGAATTATTGGGCGTAAAGGGCTCGTAGGCGGTTTGTCGCGTCAGGAGTGAAAACACGGGGCTTAACTCCGTGCCTGCTTCTGATACGGGCAGACTAGAGGTATGCAGGGGAGAACGGAATTCCTGGTGTAGCGGTGAAATGCGCAGATATCAGGAGGAACACCGGTGGCGAAGGCGGTTCTCTGGGCATTACCTGACGCTGAGGAGCGAAAGTGTGGGGAGCGAACAGGATTAGATACCCTGGTAGTCCACACCGTAAACGTTGGGCGCTAGGTGTGGGACTCATTCCACGAGTTCCGTGCCGCAGCTAACGCATTAAGCGCCCCGCCTGGGGAGTACGGCCGCAAGGCTAAAACTCAAAGGAATTGACGGGGGCCCGCACAAGCGGCGGAGCATGCGGATTAATTCGATGCAACGCGAAGAACCTTACCTGGGTTTGACATATGCGAGAACCTGCTAGAGATAGTGGGCTCTTTGGACACTCGTATACAGGTGGTGCATGGCTGTCGTCAGCTCGTGTCGTGAGATGTTGGGTTAAGTCCCGCAACGAGCGCAACCCTCGTCTTATGTTGCCAGCACGTAGTGGTGGGGACTCATAAGAGACTGCCGGGGTCAACTCGGAGGAAGGTGGGGATGACGTCAAGTCATCATGCCCCTTATGTCCAGGGCTTCACGCATGCTACAATGGCCGGTACAAAGGGCTGCGATACCGCAAGGTGGAGCGAATCCCAAAAAGCCGGTCTCAGTTCGGATTGGGGTCTGCAACTCGACCCCATGAAGTCGGAGTCGCTAGTAATCGCAGATCAGCAACGCTGCGGTGAATACGTTCCCGGGCCTTGTACACACCGCCCGTCACGTCACGAAAGTTGGCAACACCCGAAGCCGGTGGCCTAACCCTTGTGGAAGGAGCCGTCGAAGGTGGGGCGAGCGATTGGGACGAAGTCGTAACAAGGTAGCCGTACCGGAAGGTGCGGCTGGATCACCTCCTTTCTAAGGAGCAGTTCTAGAGTCATGGTGCCCCGCTGTGCGGGGTGGTCGTGGTTCTCAGATGTCGGACCGTTTCGGTGGCGAATGTTCACCGGTGGCCGATGCTCACTAGTGGAACGTCGACTAGTTGGTTCGTTCGGGTTCATGGCCTGGTTAGTACTGCTCGCGCTTCGGTGTGGGCGTGGAACGCTGGGGCGTGGGTCGGGGTGAGCTTGGTGCACTGTTGGGTCCTGAGGGATCGAAGCATTCGATCTCTTTGTCGGGACCTCTCTTCCTCGAACCGTCTGTGCCGGTGTCCCTGTGTGGGGCGTGTGGTGTGGGTAGGCGGGGGTTGTGGGGGGGTGTCTGGTTGTTTCTTGAGAACTACACAGTGGACGCGAGCATCTTTGTAGCAAGACAAGCTACTAAGGGCACATGGTGGATGCCTTGGCACCAAGAGCCGATGAAGGACGTAGAAGCCTGCGATAAGCCCCGGGAAGTTGGCAATCGAGCTGTGATCCGGGGATTTCCGAATGGGGGAACCCAGCTGGAGTCATGTCCAGTTACGCTCACCTGAACACATAGGGTGTGGCGAGGGAACGTGGGGAAGTGAAACATCTCAGTACCCACAGGAAGAGAAAACAATAGTGATTCCGGGAGTAGTGGCGAGCGAAACCGGATGAGGCCAAACTTATGTCGTGTGATAGCCGGCAGGCGTTGCGATGTGAGGGTTGTGGGGCCGTTTGGCTGGGTCTGCCGACTCAGCACAGAGTAAGAAACCGTCGTTGAAGTCGAAGTGGACTGGAAAGTCTTGGCGTAGTGGGTGATACCCCCGTAGACGTAAGACGATGGCTCTGAAGCGTGACCCCAAGTAACACGGAACCCCTGAAATTCCGTGTGAATCTGGCGGGACCACCCGTTAAGCCTAAATACTCCTTGGTGACCGATAGCGGACAAGTACCGTGAGGGAAAGGTGAAAAGTACCCCTGGCGGGGAGTGAAATAGTACCTGAAACCATGTGCCTACAATCCGTTGGAGCGAGATCTTTTGGGTCTTGTGACAGCGTGCCTTTTGAAGAATGAGCCTGCGAGTTAGCGTTGTGTTGCGAGGTTAACCTGTGTAGGGAAGCCGTAGCGAAAGCGAGTCCGAACAGGGCGTTTGAGTAGCACGATCTAGACCCGAAGCGAAGTGATCTATCCATGGGCAGGTTGAAGCGCGGGTAAGACCGCGTGGAGGACCGAACCCACCAGGGTTGAAAACCTGGGGGATGACCTGTGGATAGGGGTGAAAGGCCAATCAAACTTCGTGATAGCTGGTTCTCCCCGAAATGCATTTAGGTGCAGCGTCGCGTGTTTCTTGCTGGAGGTAGAGCACTGGATAGTCTAGGGGGCCTACAAGCTTACCGAAATTAACCAAACTCCGAATGCCAGCAAGTGAGAGCGCGGCAGTGAGACAGTGGGGGATAAGCTCCATTGTCGAGAGGGAAACAGCCCAGACCATCAGCTAAGGTCCCTAAGCGATAACTAAGTGGAAAAGGATGTGGAGTCGCAGAGACAACCAGGAGGTTGGCTTAGAAGCAGCCACCCTTGAAAGAGTGCGTAATAGCTCACTGGTCAAGTGATTCCGCGCCGACAATGTAGCGGGGCTCAAGTTATCCACCGAAGCTATGGCATTCACACACGTACATCGGCCTTCCTGTTGGGGGGTCCAGTGGTGTGGATGGGTAGGGGAGCGTCGTGTGGGGAGTGAAGCGGCGGAGTGATCCAGCCGTGGACCCCACACGAGTGAGAATGCAGGCATGAGTAGCGAATCCAATGTGAGAAACATTGGCGCCGAATGATCAAGGGTTCCAGGGTCAAGCTAATCTGCCCTGGGTAAGTCGGGACCTAAGGCGAGGCCGACAGGCGTAGTCGATGGACAACGGGTTGATATTCCCGTACCGGCAAAGCAGCGCCCATGACGAGCCCGGTGATGCTAAGTGCCCAACGCTGTCTGGAGTCCTTCGGGACCGTGGCAGTCGAGCGCATGACCCGAACCGGTAGTAGTCAAGCGATGGGGTGACGCAGGAAGGTAGTCGATCCGTGGCGATGGTTGTCCACGGCTAAGGGTGTAGGACGAGGGGTAGGCAAATCCGCCTCTCATGTGTCTGAGACCTGATGGGGAGCCCATTTGGGTGAAGTCGATGATCCTATGCTGTCGAGAAAAACCTCTAGCGAGCTGTGCGCCGCCCGTACCCCAAACCGACTCAGGTGATCAGGTAGAGAATACTAAGGCGATCGAGTGAACCATGGTTAAGGAACTCGGCAAAATGCCCCCGTAACTTCGGGAGAAGGGGGGCCGGATGCGTGAACACACCAGCTGTGGGAAGCGTTGATGGCCGCAGAGACCAGGCCCAAGCGACTGTTTACTAAAAACACAGGTCCGTGCTAAGTCGAAAGACGATGTATACGGACTGACTCCTGCCCGGTGCTGGAAGGTTAAAGGGGACCTGTTAGTTGGATTCGTCCGGCGAAGCGGAGAACTTAAGCCCCAGTAAACGGCGGTGGTAACTATAACCATCCTAAGGTAGCGAAATTCCTTGTCGGGTAAGTTCCGACCTGCACGAATGGAGTAACGACTTGGGCGCTGTCTCAACCATGGACTCGGCGAAATTGCACTACGAGTAAAGATGCTCGTTACGCGCGGCAGGACGGAAAGACCCCGGGACCTTTACTATAGTTTGGTATTGGTGTTTGGTTCGGCTTGTGTAGGATAGGTGGGAGACTGTGAAGCGGCCACGCCAGTGGTTGTGGAGTCAACGTTGAAATACCACTCTGGTCGTACTAGATGTCTAACCTAGGTCCATTATCTGGATCAGGGACAGTGCCTGATGGGTAGTTTAACTGGGGCGGTTGCCTCCTAAATTGTAACGGAGGCGCTCAAAGGTTCCCTCAGCCTGGTTGGCAATCAGGTTTCGAGTGTAAGTGCACAAGGGAGCTTGACTGTGAGAGTGACATCTCGAGCAGGGACGAAAGTCGGAACTAGTGATCCGGCGCTGGCATGTGGAAGCGGCGTCGCTCAACGGATAAAAGGTACCCCGGGGATAACAGGCTGATCTTCCCCAAGAGTCCATATCGACGGGATGGTTTGGCACCTCGATGTCGGCTCGTCGCATCCTGGGGCTGGAGTAGGTCCCAAGGGTTGGGCTGTTCGCCCATTAAAGCGGCACGCGAGCTGGGTTTAGAACGTCGTGAGACAGTTCGGTCCCTATCCGCCGCGCGCGTAGGAAACTTGAGAAAGGCTGTCCCTAGTACGAGAGGACCGGGATGGACGGACCTCTGGTGTGCCAGTTGTTCTGCCAAGGGCACGGCTGGTTAGCTACGTTCGGAAGTGATAACCGCTGAAAGCATCTAAGCGGGAAGCACGTTTCAAGATGAGGTTTCCCACCGGGTAACCGGGTAAGGCCCCCAGTAGACGACTGGGTTGATAGGCCAGAGGTGTATAGCAGTGATGCCTAGCCGACTGGTACTAATAGGCCGAGGGCTTGTCTCTCAAAGATGTTGCGCGTCCACTGTGTGGTTCCTGGGTAATGACCAGGTCTCTTCACATGCTGATCCGTTTGTTCTGCACTGGTGTTCTGTCTTGTTGGGCGGGGTGGGTGTGGGTGGGTGTGGTGTGTGGGGGCTTGTGAACTCAATAGTGTTTCGGCGGCCATAGCGATGGGGAAACACCCGGTCCCATTCCGAACCCGGAAGTTAAGCCCTTCAGCGCCGATGGTACTGCAATCGTGAGGTTGTGGGAGAGTAGGACGTCGCCGGACTTCTTTGTGTGTGAGGGTCATTCTGCCTTGGTTGGTGGGGTGGCCCTCACCTGCATTTAATGACGTCCCGGGGCCGCGTCGAGCGCGTTCGTAGGGGCGATAGCCTGCCGTCATGCGCGCCGTACGGACGATCCTGCTCACGCTGCTCCTGCTGGTCGTCGTCGGCCTGGTGGGCGGATACTGGTACGAGCGTCCCCTGCTGCTGACCGGCACCGGGTACGCCGCGCACAACGCGTGCGCCGTACGCGAGGTGGCCGACCGGGACGACCCCGAGACCGACCTCCCGCCGAACCCCCTCGTGCCCGTCCTGAGCGCCGACACCGAGGGAGACCGCACCGACGGCACGGTCCTCGGGCTGCTGAGCAAGCAGACCGCCTGGCACACCCCCGGGTACGGCTGCGCCCTGGGGGAGAGGGCGCCGAAGCTGCCGCCCGTCACCGAGGTGGACCCGACGGACAACCCCTTCTCCGCGACTCCGACCCCGGAGATGGCTCCCGACATCGAGGCTGCGGTCTCCACGGCCTTCGGTGACGATCTCAGTGGGCCCCGGCGCGCCGCTCTGGGCACCCGTGCCGTCCTGGTCGTCAAGGGCGGCGAGCTGGTCGCGGAGCGGTACGCCCCCGGTTTCGATGCGGACACCCGCCAGCTCGGTTGGTCGATGACCAAGTCGATGGCGGCCTTGCTGACCGGCCGGCTGGTGCAGGAGGGCGTCGTGTCCCTCGACGACGACGGACTCCGGCCCGAGTGGACCGACGGGCGCGCCGAGATCACCGTGCGCCAGCTCCTCCAGATGACCAGCGGGCTCGGGTGGGACGAGACGTATGCCCTGGGCTCCGAGGTGACCCGGATGCTCTACCTGGAGGCGGACATGCCGGCGTACGTCGCCGCCCAGCCGCTGGCCCACGAGCCCGGCAGCTACCTGCAGTACTCCACGGGGAGCAGCACCCTGCTGTGCGACGTCCTCGCCGACAAGGCCGAGCAGGCCGGCATGGCCGGTGGCGCCGACCTGCCCCGCCGCGAGCTGCTCGCCCCCCTGGGCATGGAGTCCGCCGTGCTCGAGACGGACGCCGAGGCTCAACCGGTCTGCGGGTCCTACCTGTGGGCGACGCCGCGGGACTGGGCCGCCCTGGGCGCCTTCGCCCTGGCCGACGGCGTGTGGGGCGGGGAGCGCCTGCTGCCCGAGGGCTGGATGCAGCAGGCCGCGACCCCGGTCGACACCGAGGTGGAGCGGGGCTCCGAGGGGTACGGCTCGGGCTGGTGGGCCAACGTGGACACCACCGGCGCCGTGCTCGACGACCGGCTGCCGGCAGACGCCTACTCCGCCGAGGGCCACGACGGTCAGCGCATCGTCGTGGTGCCCAGTGAGGACGTGGTCGTCGTCCGGCTCGGTTTCGCCCCGGAGATGAACAGCGACCCCAGCGTCGCGGCCCTGACCTCCGCGGTGATCGACGCCGGCTGAGGGGCTCGGCCCGCGCCCCGCCTCCCGGCGGATGGCGCGGGGTGCTGTGCGCTACTGGTCCGGGGTCGGCTGAGCCGCGTCGCGAGGTGCCATCGCACTGATCAGCTCGTACGCCGCGTGGCTGGCCGCGATGCCGGTGACCTCGGCGTGGTCGTAAGCCGGGGAGACCTCCACGATGTCGGCGCCGACCAGGTTCATGCCGGCGAAGGCGCGGAGCACCTGCAGCAGCTCGCGCGAGGTCATCCCGCCGGCCTCCGGCGTACCCGTGCCGGGAGCGAACGCGGGGTCGAGCACGTCGATGTCGAGGGAGACGTAGACCGGGCGGTCACCCACCCGGGCGTGCACGCGCTCGACGACGCCGCGCCAGCCGAGGTCGTCCATCTCGGTCGAGCCGACCACCTGGAAGCCCAGCACCTGGTCGTCGGTGAGGTCCTGCGCGGTGTACAGGGGGCCGCGGGTGCCGATGTGCAGGCAGCTCGTCTTGTCGAGCAGACCCTCCTCGCTGGCCCGCCGGAACGGCGTGCCGTGGGTGTAGGCCGCACCGAAATAGGTGTCCCAGGTGTCGAGGTGGGCGTCGAGGTGCACCACCGCGACCGGTCCGTGGATCTCGTGCATCACGCGCAGCAGGGGCAGCGCGATGGTGTGGTCGCCGCCGATGGTGAGCAGCCGACCGGCGGAGTCGAGCACCGAGCGGGCGCCGGCGTCGATCGCGGCGATCGCCTCCTCGATGTTGAAGGGGTTGCAGCCGACGTCGCCGGCGTCGGCGACCTGCTGCGCCGCGAAGGGGGAGACGTCCTGGGCCGGGTTGTAGGGCCGCAGCAGCTTGGAGCTGGCCCGCACGTGCGACGGTCCGAAGCGTGCGCCCGGGCGGTAGCTCACGCCCGCGTCGAACGGCACGCCGAGCACCGCGACGTCGGCCGTGCCCACCTCGTCGAGGCGGGGGAGCCGGGCGAAGGTGTCGGGGCCGGCGAAGCGCGGGACGCGGGTGGCGTCGACCGGGCCCTGGGGTGTGCTGGGGGAGCTGGTCACGGGGTGCCTCCAGGGCCGATCGAGGAGTACAGGTCGGGGCGACGGTCGCGCAGGTACGGCGTCGCGGCGCGGGCGGCCCCGACGGTGGCGAGGTCGAGGTCGACCACGAGCAGCCGCTCGCCGCGCTCGGCGCGCGCGAGGTCGACACCGGCCGGGCCGACCAGCACGGACTGGCCGCAGTAGGTCAGCTCGCCCTCGGTGCCGACCCGGTTGACGTAGGCCAGCGCCAGCCCGTTCTCCAGCGCCCGCACGGGCACCACCCGCTGGGCTACCTCGTCGTACGGCGTCATCAGGCCGGTCGGCACGACGAGCAGCTCGGTGCCGGCCAGGGCGTGCAGGCGGGCCGTCTCGGGGAACTCGATGTCGTAGCAGACCAGCAGGCCGATCCGCACGGACCCGGCGGCCAGCGGCAGGTCGGCGGTCACCACGGCCTCACCGCCGGGGCTGAACAGCGAGCGGTCGAGGTCGCCGTACAGGTGGGTCTTGCGGTAGCAGGCCAGGCGCGCGCCGTCGCGGCCGAGCAGCTGCACCGAGTCGAAGACCGGAGCGTCGGTGCCGCCGGTGCGCTCGGGGAAGCCGTAGGCCAGCGCCACCCCGTGCCGCCGGGCCAGCTCGCCGAGCCGCTCGGCGAGCGGTCCGTCGGCCGGCTCGGCCAGTGCGGCCACCCGGTCGCCCACGGCGTACCCACTCGACCACATCTCGGGCGTGACGAGCAGGTCGACGCCACGGACCTCGGCTCGCACCAGCGCGTCGGCGAGCGCGTCTACGGTGGCGTCGAGGTCGTCGGCGACGCCCGCGGTCTGCAGCAGGCCGATCCTCATCCGGCGCCCCCGGCGGCTCCGTGGCCCGGGTCGGGGGAGAGGTGCTCGTGCACGCCGAGCCAGCGGCCTCCGCGGCGGGCCAGCACGATGGTCTCGCGCTCGTGCTGGACCGGCTCGCCGCGCAGCTGCGTCCGCACCCGGTGGGTGAAGACTGCTACGTCGTCGCCGAGCAGGGTCACCGCCTGCTCGGTGGAGGTGCAGCCGTCGACGTGGAAGCCCTCGCTCTCCCAGCCGGCCCACACCGCTTCGTAGGCCGCACGGTCCCCCAGGGTGGTCGGATCGTTGTGGAAGACGAAGGTGGCCTCGGGAGCGAAGCCGTCGAAGTAGGCCTCGGTGTCGTGGCTGCCGAACGCCGTCACGATCGACGCGGCCGCCTCGAGCACCTGCTCGACCGTGCCCCGGCCGGGGCCCCCACCGGCGCTCATGAGCGCGATGCCCCGGCCGTGTCGGCGCCGTGCTGGGTGTCCAGCCTGGCCAGGGTGGCCTCGCTCTCGCGGATGGCGGGATCCTCTGCCGCGAGGTCGGTGCGGCGCATCAGCACGACGTACAACAGCGAGGAGACGGCCAGGCCGACGACGAAGGCCAGGTCGATCCCGCCCATGGCGGTGGCGAGGAAGCCGGTGAAGGAGAGCCTCTCGCCGAACTCGAGCACCATGAACGGGATCATCGCCACGAAGCCGACCGCGTACGCGACCAGGCCGTTGCGCGACCAGCGGTGGTACACGCCGTCGGGCCGGAACAGGTGGGTGATCGCGTAGTGGCCACGGCGCACGAAGAAGTAGTCGGTCAGGTTCACCGCGGTCCAAGGCGTGAGCAGGTAGAGCATCAGCGTGAGCGAGGTGAACAGCGCGCCGACGGAGTCCTCGAGATTCAGGCCGAGGACCAACCAGACGAGCGCAAGCACGGTGATGACCACGACTCTCAGGCGCGCCGAGAGCGGGGTGGGGCGCAGCGAGTCGGAGCCGGTGACGACGGTGAGCATCGCGCTGTAGGCGTTCAGGCCCATGGTGGCGACCAGCGCACCGACGGAGACGATGACCAGGGCGGCGCCGAGACCGCCGAAGACCGCCTGACCTGCGTCGTACAGGCCGGCGATGGGATCGGTGGCGCCGAGGTTGATCGCGAACCACGCGCCGAGCGGGATCAGCCACACCGGCGAGCCGATCGCACCGAAGAAGACCGAGGCGATGATCGCTGCGGGGCTGGTCTTGCGGGGCAGGTAGCGCGAGTAGTCCGAGACGTACGGCGCGTAGGTGACGTTGTAGGCCGCGACGATCGTGAACTGGGTGAGGAAGGCGACCCAGGTGAACTCGAACGTCGACGCCGGCATCACCGAGGTGGCCTGGACGCCACCGGTCAGCATCGCGCCGGTGAGCACGACGAAGAGCGGGATGCTCGCGATGAACAGCACGATGAACGCCTGGTGCAACCAGTCGTGGCCGTAGATCGCGAGCAGGGCGCCGACCAGGGTGATGGCGACCGCGACGACCGTGGCGTTCCAGCCGAAGATGCCGGCGAGCCCCTCCTTGATGATCACCAGGTCGACGACGTTGAAGGCGACGAAGGTGAACAGGGTGGCGAAGAGCGGGATGATCACGCCCCGGTAGCCGAACTGGGCGCGCGACTGCACCATCTGGGGGAGGCCCAGCACCGGGCCCTGGGTGGCGTGGAAGGCCATGAACAGAGTGCCGAAGGAAATGCCGAGCACGCTGGCGAGCACGGTCCAGCCGAGGTCGAGCCCCAGCGCCGGGCCGATCAGGCCGAGCGAGAGGGTGAACGGCTGGAAGTTGCCGAGGAACCAGAACGGTCCCTGGCGCCAGGTCTTGCCGTGGCGCTCGCTGGCGGGGACGTAGTCGATCGAGCGGACCTCGACCCGGCTCGTCCTGGAGGTGGTGCCGGCCATGTCGGGCCTCTCGCCGAAGGGGCAGGTCGTGACCAGCAGTCTGCGAGAGCGGCCGGGGCGGGCACAACGGCGGATCGTATGCTTTTCCACCTGCGGGGGTGTCGGATCCTCCACGGCCGAGGAGGTCGCTCCATGGTGACGCGGGTGCAGGACGTCGTCGACGACGCGAGCCTGAACCTGGAGGTGGTGCATCCCGGTGACCTGGCGCGGGAGGTGCGGTGGGTGCACGTCTCCGAGCTGGCCGACCCCTCGCCGTACCTCGACGGGGGCGAGCTGGTGCTCACCGCCGGCGTCTGGCGCGGGCGGGACGTGTCGGCGACCGACTTCGTGCGCTCGCTCACCCAGCGCGACGTCGTCGCCGTCGGGTGGGGGCTGCTGCACGGGGACACCACCGTGCCCGCCGACGTGGTCGCGGCGTGCCGAGATTCGGGCGTGACGCTCTTCGCGGTGCCGGTGGCGACGCCGTTCATCGCCATTAGCCAGTGGTTCGTCGACCGGATCGCCGCCGAGCGCGAGGTCGGCCTGCGCCGGGCCCTGGACTTCTCCCATGCCCTGCTGCGGGCGGCCGACGACCCGGAGGCCGCTCCGCTCACGGCACTGGACCGGGTCTGCCGGCTGCTCTCGGGCGAGCTGGGGCTGCCCGTGGTGGTGCTCGACGCGGGCGGTCAGGTGCTGGCGGCGACGGTCGACGAGGCCGCGCTCGGTCCGCTGGAGTCGTGGGCGTCGTACGACGTGGGCGCCGGCGGTCGGGTTGCCCGGCTGCTGGTCGGCGGACGGGACGAGGGCGGGCCAGCCACGACCGGGCGGATCGAGTCTGCGCTGCCGGTGGTGGGGCTGGTGCTGGCACGCCGCCGGGCGGTGCAGGAGTCGGAGCGGCGGCTGGCCGGGGAGGCGGTCGCGCTGGTGCTCTCGGAGCAGGACGAGGCGGCGCGGGTGCGCCTCGCGGGGTACGGCTTGGACCCGGCCTCCACGCTGGTGGCCGCCGCACTGCTGGTCGACGACGACGCCGTCGTTGCGTTGCGCGGCGTGGAGGACTGGCTGGCCGCGCACTCCGGCCCGGGCGTGGTCGCACAAGACGGCGATCACCTCGACGTCGTGCTCACCATCGAGGCGCCGGCATCGGACGCGCAGCTGAGCGAGCTCGGTCAGGCGATCGCCGGCGCCGCCTCTGCGCGGGCCGCTGGGGTGGGGGAGCCGGGCTCGGGGCTGGAGGCGCTGCGGCGCGGCATCGGCCAGGCGCGGGCGGCCTGCCGGCTGGCGAACCGCGGGCGGCCGGGGTCGCTGGTGGTGCACCGCAGCTCGGGCAGCCACCACACCCTGGTCGCGCTGCACGACGCGACGGTGGTGAGCGGCTTCCGTGAGGCCGTGCTGGGCCCGGTGGAGGAGTACGACCGGGCGCACGGCACCAGACTCGTGCCGACGCTGCGGGCCTTCCTCGAGCACGACGGTGCCTGGAAGCGCTGCGCGGAGGACCTCGGCCTGCACGTGAACACGCTGCGGCAGCGCCTCGCCCGGGTGGAGTCGTTGACCGGTAGGTCGGTGGAGAGCACGGGGGACCGGGTGGACTTCTGGCTGGCGCTGCGGGCCTGAGCCACGCTCGCCGTGGGGGTGTGCCGATCAGACGGCGCTGGACTGCCGGGTGATGGGGCAGGGCCGGTGACGCGCACGGCCGGGGCAGCACGCGGTCGACTACTCAACCGCCCCCGCCGGCACGTCGCGACGGAGGTGAAGAGCCCCCAGGCAGCAACAGCACGGTCGAGCTCAAGCCCAACGCCTACGCCGTACGGCGGGGGAGTGCCTGCGACCAGCGCCAGCTCGGGCAGGAACAGCACGCCGAGCCAGGCCAGGTCCACGGGCGCGGGTGCGGGCCGGTCTCGAAGGTCCGGGACTCGATTTGGCTCGGACCGGGGCTGGCCGCTAACGTAGGGATCACCGACGCGGGGTGGAGCAGCTCGGTAGCTCGCTGGGCTCATAACCCAGAGGTCGCAGGTTCAAATCCTGCCCCCGCTACCAAGAAATCCAGGTCAGAGGCCGTTTCCGGAGTTATCCGGAAACGGCCTCTGATGTTTCTCGGGCCTCGATGTCAGCAGGATGTCAGCAGGCGCTGCCATGAATAGGGCGTCCAGACGTGCGTGTCAGCGGCGGTGGGCGGTGCAGTGATGTACTTGTGCGCCACTGGGTGAGGCACTTGGTGAGCGTGTCGGTGAGCCTGCCGAATGGGTGGCGCGGTCAGGCATGAGTCCCTTGCTCCTAGTTCGGGGGTGCCGAGGAGGTGCCGCACACCGCCCACATAGACGCACCCCTTGGTCGTTTGCGAAGTGCGGGTAGCACCTTGATGGCCAGTGTTGAGCGCAACGAGATCCCCGTGTCCCTGATCCGCACTGTGTTGCCGAATCCCGAGCCAGTGTCCCGGCGTCCCTCCGGGACACCTACGTCCCCGCAGGACACCGTGATTCTCAGCAGGACACTCATCTTCTTGTCAGGACGTTCGGGGCCTGGTGAAGACACTGCGGTCCCGGCGCAACACTCCTAGGCCCGAACCAGCCAGGCACTGGCGCATCGGACCCTCCCGCTGACCGTGGCGCACACGGCGTTGAACGACCTCATCTCGAAGTAGGGGCCGTCACGCCGCCTCGTCTTGGGGCTTCCCGCGCAGAGCCGTGACCAAGCCCCGCAGCTCGGCGACGACGCGGAGTGCACGTTCTGCACGGGAGGGACTCATCCACATGCTGGCGACGGCGAGACAGAGCGCCGAGGTGGTGACGAGGAAGACGGCAGCACCTGCGAGCAGCACGGCGATGCTCGCCGCCACTGCTGTCACGTGCATCCAGTCCATCGTCTCTACCTCCTGCTGAGCGGGCCACCGAACGGCCTCGACCACGAGTGTGCCGCAGGTTTGGAGTCGATCTGCTACCGTGGCTTCACGGATTAATCCGTCCGATAGCCGCCATCCAGCCCATCACGAGGCGCGGAGCGCTTACGGACAGATCAAACCGCGATGGACAAAGGGAAGAACAAAGTGCCGAATACGACCTCCGACCCGCGGATGGAGAAGCTGCGGGCGCTGGCAGCGGGCAAGCAGTCAGTCGACGTGGCCGACGCGTTGCGCGAGATCTGGACCGCTGGCCGGCAGCCGGTTCGTGTTCGGTTTCGGCGCCCGTTCGCCCGACACGACGCTCCGTTGAAGGGTGCGTTCAGCGACCGGAGGTTGCCGCCTCGACCGCTGCGGCCACCGAGTACGCGGCTGGTGTTGCCTCGTGGGGTGGCGCAGGAGCTGTACTTAACGGTGGTGTTCGTGACCCAGGCGGAGAAGGCTCCTGGGCAGAAGGCGAGTTCGAAGCGGCTGCTGGTCGACCCGCTGGGTCGGTCCGGGGTGCGTCCGTGGTTGGACCTGGTGATGGTTCCGGCGGAGAAGAGGGTTGGGACGTCGAGTAGTCATCTGGTGGAGACGAACCGGGTGCGGCAGCTGCAGGCTGCTGTTGAGCGGCTGGCTGATGACGACACGCGCTTGGTGGGGCTGCCTCATCCGGATGCTGCTCGGGGTCGGTTGAACGAGTTTGTGCCTCTGCTGGACTCGGGTCTGCGCTATGCGAGCCGGTCGGTGTACTCGGTTCCTACTGCTGATGAGCAGACGTTCTCGGTGCCGGCGAACTTCTTCATCAACGGGTGGCACTGTGCGTTGACACCGTCTGAGGTGGCGATGTTGTTCGCGGTATGGGCGGCGTCGCCTCAGGACACTGCCGGTTCGGTAGCGGTGTGGCTGGAGGGTGACACGCGCATTCGCAGGTACGGGTTGTCGCCGGATGCGTACGGCACACAGAATTTCCTGGCGTCTCTGGGAGTTCTGGAGGTCACGGTGCCACCCGGGCGGCGGCCCGATGGCACGTTCGTGGGGCACAAGAAGGGCGACCCGCCGTTGTTGAACTCGTTGCGCGTCGTCGAGAGCGGTTTCGACAAGCCTGCGGTTGCGACGGTCATGGCGACGCTGCGGGGACGCTGAGCGCGCCCCCGCCGAGAAGCACGACTGTGACTGGTGTCAGGTGTCCTGGTCGCCGAGGCCCAGGACGGGCGTGCGCGCTCTGTTCGGGCGGCAACCGTCGGTGCCAGGCCCGACACTGGGTGCGTGAGCAACTGGTTTAGCAGCTTCGGGCCCTCGTCGCGCGACGGAGGAGTTGGCCCGCCCGCGAGAGCGCCCTTCAAGTTATCTGTCAGGACGCTGGGGCACGCCATCGAGGAAGCGTTGATGCGCTACACCCGAGCAGAGCTCGAAACGATGCTGCCCGAGGAGCTTGGCCTGCCCTGGTCGCACTCCGACACGCCCTCGAGCCAGGAGACCAAGCGGAACCTCATCGCCGGCTACATGACCGGGTGGGGCCTACCGCAGATGGCCGCGTTCGCCCGGCGCATTGTCCTGGAGTACGACCTGCACGAGCATCACGAGGCCGACCTAAACGAACTCATCGGCCTGTATGACGCCGGCGGCGGTGTCACCGGCCTGACGAAGAACCTGATCTTCGCCGCCAACGGCCCGAAGCCGCAGATCGTGCTTCGCGACGCGATGAACAACGACATCGAGATCGTGGAGAACGCCGAGTTCTGCCTCGTCTACGACGACTCGGTTCCGGCTGAGGGCCTGCGGTTCTCGCACCTGGTCGCGTGGTGGCGCGAGCGAGAGCAGTTCGCCGACAGCGTGAGCGACCGCGACGTTGGCCTGGCGTTGCATGAGCGGCTCGCAGCTAGCCTTGACAGCGACGCGGAGCGGAACGTGTTCGACGCCTACGCCGTCCGGTACAAGGCGGGCTTCGACATTCCAGCACTCATCCCGCAGGTCTACCTTCACTACGACCCGTACGACCAGCGCACCCGCCGTGCCTCCGGGTCCCCGACGCCCCTAGCTCGGCAGCGGATGGACTTCCTGCTGTTGTTCAGCGACCGGCGCCGTGTCGTCCTCGAAGTGGACGGAAAGCAGCACTACGCGAAGGGCGACAGGGCCAGCCCGGAGTTGTACGCGCAGATGGTTTCTGAGGACCGCCGCCTTCGCCTGGCAGGCTACGAGGTCTACAGGTTCGGAGGCGCCGAACTATTCGGCCCAGGGGTGAAGACACTGCTTGAGGAGTTCTTCGACCAGCTGTCGGAACGCATGAAATAGCCAGTAGGCGCGGACCACCGGGCTGGCGCGAGGATGTCGAGGCCTACTCGCGGCTGAGGTTCAGGACGAGGGTGCTGTTCGGGTCTGCCATGAAGGTGTCGAATGCCTCGAGGCTGTCGAACAGCGGAGTGCCGGCGAACTGGTCGGCGATGGCTACGAGCGCGATGAGGTCTGCGTCCGGGTCAACGTCCCGCATGGCCTTGAGGTACGCACCTGAACTGGCGGTGAGGTCCTCCAGCGCCGGAAGGACGTGCTCGGTGAAGGCGATGTGGTGCTGCCGGCCGAGTGCAGCCAGCTCTTCGCGCTCGGCGGCGCAAGCGAGTTCGAGACCGGCGGTGTCGGTGAGCAGTGCGTCGTAGGCGTCGTCCCACTTGGGGTCGGGGTTGCGACCGAGGACGGCGACCCGGATGCCGTACGTGACGAGCTTGCCACCGTACTGGCCGATGAACCCACCGACGAGTGCTGCGACCTCGGCATCCGTGATCGTGTTGCGGGCGATGGCGGTGCAGACCCAGGTGATGGCGGACTGGATGACGGCCAGGCCGGTGGCCTCTGCTGCCTCGGCCGGGGTCAGGCGCCCCGTCGCCAGACCGTGGGCGATGGCGGCGATGTCGATAGCTGCCTGAGTAATCGCGGGGCCATGGTCGCCGTTCGCCCAGGAGTCGTGAATGGGGTTTGTCGAGCCGCCGTCGACGGCCTTCTCGCCGGTCGCTTGGAGGTAGGTGCCAGCTGCGGCGGCCACGGTTGTTGCGGCGCTCGTGCGGGCGCCTGCGACGCCGGCCTGGGCCCAGTTGAACCCGGGACTGCTGCACGGATAGGTGACATCTGATCTGGCTTGCCCGAGAGGTGCCGCTGGAAGGATGTGCCCCGTGCCCAAGCCCTATCCGCTAGAGTTCCGTGATGACGTCGTCCGCGTCGCGCGGAACCGTGAGCCGGGCGTCACCACTCGAGCAGATCGCGGCCGACTTCGGCGTCCAGCCGATGACGTGCCTGTCGAAGTGGTTGCATCAGGCCGACGATCGAGACGGCGACCAAGCCCGGCGTCCCGACCAGCGAGAGCGTCGAGAACTGCGTAGCTGGACGCGCATCCGGCTGCTCGAGCAGGAGAACGAGGTCCTGCGCCGCGCTGCGGCCTACTTGTCCCAGGCGAACCTGCCGGGAAAAGGCTCTACCCGCTCGTGAGTGAGCTCGCCGCCGAGGGGATCCCCGTCGACGGTCTCGTGCCGGGTCCTCAAGCTCGCCCGCCAGCCCTACTACCGCTGGCTGTCCCAACCGGTCACCGCGCCGAGTTCGTCGATGCCTACCGGGCCAACGCTTTGTTCGACGCCCACCGCGAGACCCCGAGTTCGGGTACCGCTTCCTGCGCCGACGAAGCCCGCGAGACTGGCTTGCGATGGCGCGAGCGCACCGCGTTGCGGATCTGCTCGGGACAACGCCTGGTGGTCGGCGTTCGTCAAGTCCTAGCGCGGAAGAACGGCAAGAGCCGGGCCCACCCGTCTACGACGACCTGGTGCAGTCGACGACCTTCGCCGCGCCGCAGAACCCGAACCGGTTGTATCTCACCGACATCACCGAGCACCGCACCAGCGAGGGCAAGCTCTACCTTTGTGCGATCAAGGACGCCTACTCCGAACCGGATCGTGGGCTACTCGATCGACTCCCGGATGAAGTCCCGGCTCGCTGTCCAGCACTGAACAATGCCGTCGCCCGCCGCCGCCGAGGGCGTCGGCCGCCGGCTGCATCGTGCACTCCGACCGCGGATCTCAATTCCGCATCAGGAAATTCGTCCACGCTCTGAACCCTGATCCACCGATGACGAGGTTGTCGTGAGCGTGGCGTAGAACGAGAAATGCCCTCTGACCAGGAACGATGTTGATTACGACGTCAGCATCGGACCCGAATCAGAGGGGCACTTCGTAAGTGAAAAGCATCTCACGCGATCAGGCCTGTTTTGATGCCCGAATCTCGTGTCGGCGGCTGGTCTGGTGCCGGTGTTGCGGCTGGCCGAGACAGCTGGCCTCCACGACCAGCTGGCGGGACTGTCGGTGGCTTCGCCGAACGCGGCCGCGAAGACCGTCGCGGTGGTCGGCGGGATGCTCGCCGGGCGGACTGATCGATGACCTGGACCTGCTGCGCCACGGCGGCATGGGCAGGCTGTTGGAGGGAGTGCGGGCGCCCTCGACGCTGGCACGTTCCTGCGGTCCTTCACCCACGGCACGTCCAGCAACTCGACAAGGTCGGCGGGGAGCTGCTGGCGGGCTCGCCGCGCACGTTCCCGGCCTGCTCACCGGGGGTGGCGGGCGGATCGCGTTCATCGATCTCGACGACACGATCAAGGAGGTCCACGTTACTCCAAGCAGGCCGCGTCGTTCGGTACTCCGGCGTCCGAGGCCTCAACGTCCAGCTCGCCACGATCAGCACCCCGACCGCGGCGCCGTGATCGCCCGGGCGCGGCTGCGCCGCGGCGCTGCTGCGTCGGCGTCGGGATGCGGTCGTCTGCTGGCCCAGGCCATCGGCACCGCCCGGGCCGCCGGCGCCACCGGCAGGTCCTGGCCCGAGCAGACTCGGCCTACTACGGCCACGACTTCGTCGGGACCGCGGTCCGCGACGGCGCCTGGTTCAGCGTGACCGCACGGAGGAACCCGCAGATCAACGCCGCGATCGCGGGCATCGAACCGGACGCGTGGATCCCGATCCGATACCCGAACGCGGTGTTCGACGAAGCAGAGGCAGGTGGGTCTCCGACGAAGAAGTGGCCGAGGTCCCGGTCACCGTGTTCACCAGCCGACGCAAGGCCGAGCACGTGTCCTGCCGCTGGTCGTGCGTCGGGTCCGGCGGCTCCAGCCGCTGGCATCGGATGGCACCGAGCAGTCAGAGCTGTTCGCCCACTGGCGACACCATGCCTTCATCACCAACTCCACCCTGACCACGGTCGAGGCCGATCAGCGGCATCGCGACCACGCCGTGGTCGAGCAGGTCATCGCCGAGCTGAACAACGGACCCCTGGCCCACCTACCCTCGGGCCGCTACGCCGCGAACGCAGCCTGGTCTCTGCTGCGTCATCGCGTTCAACCTCGCCCGCGCCGCAGCTGTCGCCGCCGGAATGCACACCGCACGATCAGCGACCCTGCGCACCCTGATCATCAACATCCCCGGCCGGATCGCCGCCACCGGCCGACGCCTCGTCCTGCACCTCCCGACCCACTGGCCCTGGCTTCTGCCTGGTGGTCGCTGTGGCACACCGCCACCGGCCCGCCCCGCGTGCCACGACCTACCACCCCGGCCGCCATCGGCCACGACCCGAGAACCACGGAGACACCGGCACCCGGCCGGCGCTCCCGCACGCTCACAGAACCGATTGCAGTCAGAAAGCCAGAGATCGCCATCCGCGAATCACCCTCGGTGGATCAGGCTGAACCGCCACGGCCTCGTCGGATCCATGGGCCGCGTCGGCGCAGCCGGCGACAACGCCGCGATGGAAAGCTTCTTCGCCCTGCTCCAGAAGAACGTCCTGGACCGCCGTTCCTGGCACACCCGCGACGACCTCCGATCGCCATCGTGACCTGGATCGAGCGGACCTACCACCGCCGACGACGCCAAGCAGCACTCGGCCGATTGACCCCCATCGAGTACGAGACCATCATGACCACACCAGCCGCTCAGGCTGCCTGACCCGACCTGTCACCTGATCGTGCAGCAGTCCCTTGTGCTCGACAGCGTCGTCCCTGATGGCCGGTCAGCGCCGCAGGACGTGATTGTGCCGGGCCTACTCGGAGTGGGCAGGGCCGCCACGATCTCGCACGTGTTCTGAAGACCTTGGCACACTTCGAAGGGGTTGCAGGTCATGCTTCCTGAGGCACTCCAAGGATTCTCAGGTCAAGCGGGGGCTTTGCGGTGTACCGATGGTCGCCGTCTCGGCGGCGTTGCCTGCCTGGAGTCAACAAGAACGGCCGGCGCGAGCCGCCGCGGAGCACCTACCTAAGCCTGGCCGGCGTTGTGCACGACGATCGCGATCTGCACCCGTTGACGACGTCGAGCTTGGTGAAGAGGCGAGACACGTGGGCCTTCACGGTCGCCTCGCTCATGAACAGCGACGCCGCTACCTCTGCATTGGACGCCCCGAGCCATCCGCGAGTGCCACTTCACGCTCGCGGTCGGTCAGTGCGGCCAGCCTGTCTGCGGCAGACCTGCGCCGTTCGAGGTCTGGGCGTCGCCCACGTGTGAGAGCAAGGTGCGGGTGACCGACGGCGAGAGCATCGCCTCGCCCGAGGCGACCAGCCGGATAGCGGCGATGATCTCGGCCGGTGGGGTGTCCTTGAGCAGGAACCCGCCCGCGCCGGCACGCAGTGCGCTCATCACCTGCGCATCCGCCTGGAAGGTGGTCAGCACGATCACGTGAGGCGTGGGTGCAGCTGGCGCAGCGCCGCCGGCGATGCCGTCCATCTCCGGCATCCGGATGTCCATGAGTACGACGTCGGGCCGATGCACGCGGACAGCGCAACGGCGCGGATGCCTTGATCGTCTGCCTCGCCGACCACTTCCAAGTCCTCGGCCGAGGACAGGATCGTTCGTAGCCCCGCGCGTACCAAGGCATCGTCGTCTACCAGCAGCACCCGCACCCTCACCACCGCAACTCAGCGTCCACCACGAAGTCGCCTGATCCGTCCGGTCCGTGCACGAGTGTGCCACCGGCGAGGTGACTCGCTCCTGAAGCCCGAGCAGGCCGGCGCCGGAACCCGGAAGGTCGGCCCGGCATGCGCATGAACGGGAAGTGGTTGCGAACGCTGACGTGCAGCCCGCTGCCTGCCGCACCGCGGACCTGTACCCGGCCTGCTGTGCCGCGCGCATGCTTGCCGATGTTGGTCAGAGATTCCTGCACGATGCGATAGGCATCGCGTCCCAGCGCGATGGGAGCGGTGTCGGCTCGGTGACCCGCATCTCAAAGTCGATCTTTGCCCCTGTCTGCCGAGTTTCCTCAACCAGGCGGGGGATGTCCGCGAGAGTCGGTCGTGCTTCTGGTGCGACGTCGTGCCCGAGCTCCTCGCGCAGCACTCCGATGACGTCCCTCAGCTCCTCGAGTGCCTGATGGCCGTCGAGCGCAGCAACACGGCGGTCTCCCGCACCTTCTCAGTCGGCAGTATCGGGCCGGCCTCCAGGCCGCCCGCGTGCAAAGCGATTAGCGAGATCCGTGCGCGAGGACGTCGGCGCATCTCGCGGGCGACGGCTTCGTCGGCCTGCGGAAGCGTCGTCGGCTCGCAGGGAGCTGGGTCGGCTTCGGGCGCGCAGGGCGCTGCGCAGTGTGTGCAGGAGCTGGCGCCGGCACGGACGAACATTCCCCAGGCTGTAGCCGCGAGCGCCATCGCGAGGGCCAGGAGCAGCACCGCCGTGCGTCGGTCCGTCCGCTGTAGATCGCGTAGCCGATGGACTGTGGAACCCACAGCACGGCGACGAAGAGCACCTGCCGGACGCTGCGTGCACGGCCAGAGAGGACAGCGCGAGGATCCCAGCGATGGTCGCGGACGCCGAAAAAACACCGAGCAGGACACAGACCAGCGCGACTCCAAGCGGCCAGCGGTGTCGCCACCACAACGAGATGCAGGAGATTGCTCCACACGATGTCGATGCCCAGCTGCGAGCCAGTCAACGCGTGCACGCTGTCGTGCAGTCCTTGCAACACGATGAGCACGCCGAACGCGACCGCGACGAGAATCCCAGGACGTCGACGATCCAGTCGCGCGCCGTACGGGGACCAGCTCTGTCCAGCAGCGCCGGATCGAACTGTGCCGCCAGCGACACCGGCATCAGCTGCTTGGCCCAGTTCATTCGTGGCCTGACATGACCCGAGTGTAGGCGGCCAGTTGGCGCGTGACACCGACGAAGGTCGATGCGACCCCACGACAGCCCACCTGGTAGTCGGCGTCTTCAGTCTCGCGATTCGCCTGTGACCTCCGATTGGGGTTCGCCTTGCGGCACATGTCACCGCAGCCTGATATCGTTAGATATCAGATGGAGGTGGGTCCCGATGGCCGACGTGTTGGTACGTGACATCCCCGACGAGGTGCTGGCCGGCGTGGATGCCCACGCCGCGCGCCTGGGCCTCTCCCGCGCGCAGTACATCCGTCGCCGGCTGGCAGCCGACGCCACCGTCTCCAGCGACGGCGTCTCGCGCGATGATCTGCGGACCTTCTCCGACACCTTCGCCGACCTGGCCGACCCCGAGGTCATGGCTGCGGCGTGGCGTTGACCCACTGGCTCATCGACAAGTCCGCCCTGGTGAGACTCGGCGAGAGCCCTGATGCGGACGAGTGGGCCAACCGGATCGGTCGCGGCCTCGTCAGGATCACGACGGTGACCCGCCTCGAGATCGGCTACTCGGCGCGCAACGCCGCTCAGGCCCGCACGGCGTTCAGCACCCCGCCCCTCTCGGCCATGCCCGTGGAGTACCTGACGCCGGCGATCGAGGACCGTGCGCTCGAGGTCCTACACCTGCTCGCCGCCACGAGCCAACATCGCGCCCCATCGATTCCCGACCTCCTCATCGCAGCGACAGCTGAGCTCGCCGGCCTTGCTGTCCTGCACCTCGACAAGGACTTCGACCTCATCGCCCAGATCACCGGTCAACCCTGCGAACGCCTCCGAGGCTGATCTGATCGCCGGACTGACCCGGTAGCCGTTCGGCTACCGGGTCGCTGCGCGAGCCCCTCCGGTTGCGGTACGGCCGATCAGCCGCGACGAGCGGCTCGCGCAAGTTGGCGTGGGCGACCCCGACCTGGCGCATCGCGGCGGTCCGGGCCTGACTATCTGCTGTGGCTGCTTGATGTGCCGTCGACGCAGGCTGGTCTCTGGCGCACCGGGTAGGTCTCGAGGCAGAGGAGACTGAGGTCCTCAGGCAGACGCGGCAGGCATGGCCTCCCGGCCACCTTGGACCCATGACCACTACACGAACGCCACTCCGCGACATCGTCGCTTACCTGGGGCTCGCCTACGGGCTCGCCCTGACCGTCGCCGTCGGTCTGCCCGACGCGAATATCAACCTGCTGCTGAGCGTCGTCATCCCCACGGTGACCGTCGGCATCCTGACCGTCTCCCTCACCGCGCGAGGCTCACCGTCGCGAGCTGTGGCGAGGGATCGGACTCGGGAGGGCCGGTCTCCGGACCTGGCCGGCCGCGATCGTCCTGCCGTTCGTGCTCGTGCGCCGGGGCCTACGGCACTGCCCTCGCTGATCGGCGCCGGCCGGCTGGGACGTCGACATCGCCGGCGCGACACCGCGGTTGGGTGATCAACCTGGTGATCGTCGTTGGTGGTGGGCACTGTGATCATCGCGGGCGAGGAGATCGGGTGGCGGGGATTCCTGCTGCCGCGGTTCCAGCAGATCACCAGCCACCGGCAAGCGCGGCCGTGGTCACCGGCTTCGCGCACGGGTGCTTCCACCTGCCGCTGATCCTGCTCGCGACGACCTACGACACCGGCGCCGGCCGCTGGTTCGCCGCGCCCGATGGCCGTCGCCGTGCATCACCGCAGGTGGCGTCTTCTACGCCTGGGTCTGGGACCGGACCAAGGCCGGTCTGGCCGGTCGCGATCGCACACAACGTCGTCAACACCGTCTTCGACCTCGGGGCCGCGGGAGTCGTCGCCACCGTCCGGCTGGAACATGGCCTACGTCGCCGGCGAGACCGGCTCCGCGACGCTGCGTCGTCTGCATCGTCACCGCCGTGGTGCTGCTGCGCCGGGCGCGGGTGGAGGACACCAGTCGCCGGTCGCAGCCGACCTCCGCATCGCACGCCCGTCTCCGCGTCCGGTTGCGTAGTCTCCGGACATGAGAGGCGCAGCTCGGGCTGGACAGCGATGTCCCGGCGGCTGACTCGCCGTACCTCGATCCCGGCCATCGGGATCGGGGCGGCGGCTGCTGCTCTGGCGCTCGTTGTTCGTCTCAACAGGACGTCGCCTCGATCGACCCGACGGCTCGAAGGCCCCAGCCTCGTCTCGGCGGTCGCCACTGCGGCAGCCGCCGGGGCGTTGGCCTGGCGCCGGTCCCGGCCAGCTCGGCGTCGTACGCCGTCATGGTGGTCGGCAGCCTGGCGGTCACCCTGCACCGGGCACTACATCGGGCTCCTCTCGCTGCTGCTCCTCGTTCAGCCTCTACTCGCTGGCCGCGCACGGCGCGGCGCCGGGACGCCCTGGTCGGGCTCGGCGTCGGCGGGCGCCTGTGCTTCGTCGGTGCTGGCGCTGCTCGACGTACCGGACCTCGGCACGTCCGTGGTCTTCCAGTCGCTGGCCCTGCTGGTGGCGGCCTGGGCCCTGGGTGACGCGATCCGGTCGCGACGGCACGCGCAGCGCGAGCAGCTCGTCGCCGCCGTCATCGAGGAGCGGCTGCGCATCGCGCGCGATCTGCACGACGTGGTCGCGCACAGCATGTCGCTGATCGCGGTGCAGGCTGGGGTGGGCGCCCACCTGATCAGCACCGATCCAGGCTCCGCCGCACGCAGCCTCGAGGTCATCGCCGACACCAGCCGCAAGGCCCTCGAACAGACTCGGTCGATGCTGGGCATGCTCCGGGAGACCAGCGAGGAGGCCACCCGACCGCCCACCCAGGGCCTCGAGGACCTCGCTGGCCTCGTCCATGACGTGCGCAGCCGTCGGGCATCGACGTCGTCCTCGTCCGGTCCGGGAGGCGCGGACGTCGCCGGGCGCCACGCCGTGGGCTCCTGACCGCGTATCGCGTCGTCCAGGAGTCGCTGACCAACGTCATCAAGCACTCTGCCGGCGACCAGTGCACAGGTCACCGTGGCGTGCGAGGCCGCGTCGCGTCTCGAGATCGAGGTGACCGACCCCGGCCCGCCGCGACCGAGCCGTGCCAGCGCGCTCTGGGCATGGCCTGGTCGGTCTCGACGAGCGGGTCCGCCTGCGTCGGTGGCGTGCTGCGAGTCGGGGTCGAACAACGGCGGGTTCCGGGTTCACGCGGTGCTACCGACCACGGCAGCCCGATGATCCGGGTCGCGGTCGTCGACGACCAGGACCTGGTGCGGGCCGGGTTCGTGCTGCTGCTGCGCTCGGCCGAGGGCATGGACGTGCGTCGGCGAGGCGCAGCGACGGACTGCAGGCGATCGACGCTGTGCCGGCGCACGGCGCCCGACGTCGTGCTCATGGACGTTCGGATGCCGCACCTCGACGGCCTCTCAGCGACCCGGACGATCCTGGCCGACCCGGCCTGTCGCAGAAACCCGCGTGGTCGTGCTGACAACGTTCGACGACGACGAGCTGGTGCTCGAGTCGCTGCGCTCGGGTGCGAGCGGGTTCCTCCTCAAAGACACGCGTCCCGGCCAGCTCCTCGAGGCCATCACGGTCGTCGCAGCCGGTGAGGCGCTGCTCCACCCACGCGTCACCCGGCGGCTGATCGAGCGGTTCGCCGCAGCTGCCCTCGCCGAGTGCGATCGCGTCGACGACGACGGCCTCACCGAGCGCGAGCGCGACGTGCTGCTGACCGTCGCCCGGGGCCTGTCCAACCAGGAGATCGCAGGTCAGCTTCACCTCGGCTACGGCACCGTGAAGACCCACGTGAGCCACCTGCTCACCAAGCTGGACTGCCGGGACAGGGCTCAGCTGGTCATGTACGCCTACGAGTCCGGCCACGCGGTTCCCGGCGGGTGTAGGTCAGGCGGTAACCTCACCGTCGCGCGCCCGGCTCGAGCACGCGAGGGCGGTCGATAGGACGACGTGCGGGTTAGTCGTTGGCAACCTTCGACTTTCCCCGAAGCGACCACAACCGTACGCACTCCTCCGCCTGGGCGCGCCGGGCACGGCCAGCCGTGTGTCGCCACGGGCCTGGGCTCGACCGCATCCGGATCCTCCGCGGGACCCCGGGCGCGGTTCCACCGCCGGAAGTGTCGACCTGCTGGAATGGGTTGGTGGCGAGACTGGTGACGTGGTCGCAGTACCGGTCGTCGATCGGGGATCGCTCCGGCCTGTTCGTGGCGTTGGCCGACGTCTGGCCGGTGGAGCGTGCGCTGTACCCTTCCCCCCCCCCCAAAAAAAAAAAAAAAAAAAAAAAAAAAAAAAAAAAAAAAAAAAAAAAAAAAAAAAAAAAAAAAAAAAAAAAAAAAAAAAAAAAAAAAAAAAAAAAAAAAAAAAAAAAAAAAAAAAAAAAAAAAAAAAAAAAAAAAAAAAAAAAAAAAAAAAAAAAAAAAAAAAAAAAAAAAAAAAAAAAAAAAAAAAAAAAAAAAAAAAAAAAAAAAAAAAAAAAAAAAAAAAAAAAAAAAAAAAAAAAAAAAAAAAAAAAAAAAAAAAAAAAAAAAAAAAAAAAAAAAAAAAAAAAAAAAAAAAAAAAAAAAAAAAAAAAAAAAAAAAAAAAAAAAAAAAAAAAGATCCGCAAACGGCGACGACCGACTACCGGCGGCCACTGACCGGTGCCGCGCGTCGGTCGTCGTTCCGCTTACGGCGCCAAGAAGGGCGTCCGGTTCAGGGCAGGAGTGGCGATCACCCCGACCTCAGCCGTGGCGAGGACGTCGGGTTGCGATGAGACGCTGCCACGAGCTGGGTCGTGACCGTCGGTGAGGCGTGTGTCTACGCGCGAGGCGGATCGGTCAGCAATGCGCGCGGATAGCGGCGTCGAGGACGTCAAGCATGAGCGGCCAAGTCTCCTCGACCCGGGGCTCACGGTGCGCGAAGGCCCCCGCAGCCTCGAGCTGGATGAAGCCGCGCAGCATGTTCGCGACCAGCCTGGTCGCGTGCACCTGCGCGTCGGCGCCGAGCGCGTAGCCGCGGAGGATGGCCTGCTGCTGAGCAGCATGGCGTCCGGCTGCTCGCGCGAGATCGTCAGTAGCGGGGCGGTCGAGCGCGCCGGCAGCGTCGTAGCGGCCGGGACGCTCACGCGCGTAGGCGCGATGGGTCTCCGCGAGCGCCGTGAGGGCGTCGCGGCCCGCGAGCCCGGCGATCGCGCCGTCGATGGCGTCCGCGAGCTCGTCGAGCGCCAGCACGGTGAGGGCTGCGCGCAGCTCGTCGGTACTGCGGACGTGGGCGTAGAGGCTGGGCGCCTTGACCCCGACGACGCGGGCGACGCTGCTGACCGTGACGGCAGGCAAACCTTCGGTGTCGGCGAGGGTCGCGGCGGCGCTGAGGACGCGTTCGCGGGTGAGCCCGAGCTTGACGTTCACGTGTGGCTCACCGGCGTACCCGCCGGAGGAACGACTCGAGGTTCAGCCAAAGCGGGTGTCACAAACGCTCGATGACGAACCAGCGCTCACGGACCGTGGTCACCCTCGCATTTAGGGTGTCGACATCTGGTTGGGCGACAGAAGGGAGGCGTCATCATGGCTGATGAGCGTTCAGTTCAAGCTCACTACCGTGCTGTCGGATTGCTCGAGCGCATCGTCGCTGGTTTGCGCGAAGCGGGTAAGGACCCTGACGCGCCGACTGTGGATGACCTTGCGCCGGCCGATGAGTTTCACTCGGCCGGGCGCGCTGCTACGAAGGATCTCGCCGCACTCGCTGCACTCAAGCCGGGAACACGGATGCTTGACGTGGGCAGCGGCCTGGGCGGCCCGGCACGATTCCTCGCCGCGACGTACAGGTGTGACGTCACCGGCATTGACCTTATGCCTGAGTTTTGCACCGTGGCCAACGAGCTGTCCCGCATGACGCGCCTTGCAGAGCGGACCCAATTCCTTCGAGGCAATGCTTTGGCGCTACCGTTTGATGATGGCGCGTTCGATTGCGTGTGGACGATTCAGACGCAGATGAACATTGCCGAAAAGCGCCAATTTTACGGTGAAATAACGCGCGTCCTGCGACCCGGCGGTCAGTTCGTGTTCCAGGACATCTGTGCGGGCAACGGACAGCCGCTCGATTTTCCCGTTCCCTGGGCGAGTGAGCCAGGGCAGAGCCACCTGATTTCCCCGGAAGACTTGCGAACACTCTTGCGCAAGTTGGGCCTCAAAGAGCACACGTTCCGGGACGTCTCTTCGACGATACTTGCCTGGCTGGACGCAAACCGACCGCCGGCGAGCACACCGCCTCCTCTTGGACTGCACCTGGTGCTTGGCGAGCGACATGCCCAGGAGAAACATGCGATTCCGGCCGCGCCTTGCGTGATGGGCGGGTTTTTTTTCGTTCACGAGGCGGCGGCGTGATCGGCGCGTAGAAGCACCGAAGTGCCTGCCCAGCAGGGGAAACTTGGGCTTGCGACGGCCCAAGTTCTCCAACTGGAAGGCACTCGGTAGGTGAAGCGTACTTCGTGGTCGGCAGGTCTGTCAGTATCCGGTGATGGTGTCGGCGTGGTGGCCCACGCGGGCAGCGTCGGGCTGCGCCTGCTGGCCGACCGGACGGCCTGACCGCCGAGTTGTCCAAGGCGATGGCGCGGCGCTCGTTCGTCCCGGTCCATGACCGGGGCCGGGTGCTGGTCGACGTCGCGGTGATGATCGCCGATGGTGGTGAGGCGATCGCCGACATCGACGTGCTGCGCCACCAGGCACCGGTGCTCGGCCGGTCGCCTCGCCGCCGACGGTGTGGCGGGCCCTGGACGAGGTCACGCCAGGCACGGTGAAGAAGATCGCGGCCGCGCGGGCCCGGGTCCGGCGTCATGTGTGGGCGCAGCTGGCTGCCGGCGGGGGGTTCCCGGCCTCGAAGGTCGCCGGGACCGACCTCGGTGAGACGGTCGTGCTCGACGTGGACGCCACGATCGTGATCGCGCACAGCGAGAAGGAGCAGGCGTCGCCCACGTTCAAGCGGACCTTCGGGTTCCACCCGCTCGGCGTCTGGTGCGACAACACGCAGGAGTTCCTGGCCGCGATGCTGCGCACCGGGAAGGCCGGGTCGAACACCGCCGCCGACCACGTCGAGGTGCTCACCGACGCGATCGCCCAGATCCCCGGCGGCCCACCGCAAGGACCTGTTGGTCCGATGCGACGGTGCCGGAGCCTCCCACGAGCTGCTGGACTGGCTCACCGACACAGGGCAAGGTCCGGGGCCGCAGACTGGAGTACTCGCGTCGGGTTCCGCGGTCACCGAGAAGATCCGCGATGCGATCACCCTCGTCCCCGAAGCACGTCTGGACCCCGGCCACCGATGCCGACGGCGGTGTCCGCGACGGCGGTGACGTCGCCGAGCTGACCGGCCTGCTCGACCTGGCCAGCTGGCCCGAGCGGGATGCGGATCATCGTGCGCCGCGAACGGCCCCACCCCGGCGCCCAGCTGTCGCTGTTCGAGGAAGCCGACGGGTGGCGCTACCAAGCCATCGCCACCAACACCACCACCGGCAGCTCGCGTTCCTCGAAGCCCGGCACCGTGCCCATGCCCGCGTCGAGGACCGCATCCGGCACGCCAAGGACTCCGGCCTCGGCCGGTTCCCGTCCCGAGAGTTCAAGATCAACCAGGCCTGGCTGATCGCGACCATGATCGCCGCCGACCTGATCGCCTGGACCCGGCTGCTCGCCCTGACCGGCGACGCCAAGGTCCTCGCCGACCTGTGAGCCCAAAGCGCTGCGCTACCGGTTCCTGCACGTCCCCGCCCGGCTCACCCACAGCGGCCAGACGCCGACGACTACGGATTCCGCAGATCCTGGCCATGGGCAGCCGCGATCGTCGCGGTCTTCGCCAACATCGCCGCCATCCCACAACCAGCCTGACCACCACCCGTCCACCCACGACCAGCACCCCGGAGAACCGCAGCCCGGCAGCGCCAGCCGGCGCCGGCGGCATACCCAAACACCAGCAACTCAGCGGACTCCAGCGACTCACGCCGGACTACAAGCACCGTCCGCCCGCCCTCATGAAAGACCGGGGGCCACAGGTTGACCTGGACTTTTCCTTTGGGGGAATCATGCGATCCCATCGTTTACCCGTCACATTGACAGGTGCGCAGCGCCGCCCATCCGGGCGTCAGCGCCGTTGGTTCCGGTCGCTTCGGCCTCGCTCGGCAGTGCTCGCCCACCTACTGGGCATGGGTACGACGGAAACTGGGGCTGGAGCCCCTCATCGGGGTCGAGGAGCTCGCTGAGTACCTCGGCGTCCCCGTTCAGACCATCTAGGACTGGCGGCTGTCCGGCCGGGCGCCGCGGGCCTACAAGTTCGGCAAGCACCTGCGGTTCGCGGCCAGCGACATCGCCGAGTGGCTGGAGCAGCGACACGAGGATGGGCCTCACGAGTAGGCCACGCATCCCGGTCGGGGGCTACGGCGAGATCGTCTTCCTCCCGCGCGGCCAGGGCACGGTCGAGGCACGCACCCGCTTCCGCGACTGGGACGGGCAGACGCGGCTGGTCCAGGCGACCGCCTCCTCCAAGCCGGCCGCCGAGGTGGAGCTGAAGAAGAAGCTCACCCAGCGCAACGCCTTCCAGCCCATCGACACCACGCTGACTCCGGACAGCCCGTTCCCGGCGCTGGTCGACTACTGGCTGGCTGACTTGGACCTGGAAGGCCGGATCGCACCGGCGACCCGGTTCAACTACGAGCGCGACCTCAATCGGCTGGTCCTACCCGCGTTCAAGGGCTTCACCCTGCGCGAGATCGGCGTCGCCCGCTGCGACGCCTTGTTGAAGCAGCTCGGCAACAGCTCGTACTCGTCGGCCAAGCGGGCAAGGACGGTACTGCGGCAGTCGTTCGCACTGGCGGTCAGGCACGAGGTGTTGCCGCGCAATCCGATCGACAATGTCTCCCGGCTCCACAAGCCGAAGCGCACCCCGACCGCGCTGACCGCCACGGAGGTGAACGCCATCCGGGCCGTGATCAAGGCGTGGGAGCTGACACGTGGGGCGTCCGGACCGAATCCGGACGGCCGGCTCGGCCAGATCGTCGAGGTCATGCTCGGCACCTCGGCACGGATCGGTGAGGTGCTGGCGATCCGCCGACGCGACCTGGACACTGACGACGACGCCCGCCACGCTGCGGATCTGCGGCACGGTGATCTCCGAACGCGGCGTCGGGACCTACCGCCAAGAGCACCTGAAGACAGACCGATCCAACCGGGTGATTGCGCTACCGACCTTCACCGCCGAGGCGCTCCGTCGGCGGCTGGCGATCAGGGCCGACCACTCGCTGGACGCACTGGTCTTCCGCAGCCGTGAGGGAACCCCGCTGACCACGGCCAATGTGCGACGCCAGCTCCGCCAGGTCCTCGGCGACGCGGGCATCGAGGGGGTCAGTCCGCACATGTTCCGCCGCACCGTCGCGACGGTGATCAACGAGCAGGCCAGCCTGAACCTCGCCTCGGAGCTGCTCGGACACACCGACCCGAAGGTGACGATCGAGCACTACATCCGCCGAAACGATCAGGTGAACCCGTTGACAGCCGAGTTGCTCGATCAGGCGTTCGCCCGGCAGGACGAGGGAGGCGAGGCGGCGCGTGACTATCGTGACTATGCCCGAAACCGGTAGATTTGCCCGGTGTGCGTAGTGATGGACAGGCCGTGAGGGGGGTGAGGTCCTGATGGGGCGCTGGCCGAGGGGGAGTCCGCACGGAGGCGACACGGCCCAACGGGTCGCTCACTGTCCTCGGTGGGTGAGAAGATCACTCGCATGGGTGACTCGATGCTCGATCGCGCGATTTACTCCTACCCGGATGTGGATCGCCTTGTCGGCCTGCACTCGGGCACCGCGAAGCGCTGGCTTGAGGGCTACGAGCGAGGCGGCAGGTTCTACGACCCGGTCCTTCGCCCGGAGCCGACCGGCGGAGACGCCGTCACCTGGGGAGAGATGGTCGAGGCACGCCTGCTCGCCGAGTTTCGCAGCCGAGAGGTGCCCGTCCAGCGGCTTCGTCCAGCGATCGTTCAGCTTCGCCAGGAGTTCGGCCCTTACCCGCTCGCGCACGCGCGCCCGTTCCTAGACGTCGACGGTCGAGAGCTTGTCCGGTTCGTGCAGGAGCAGGTCGGGCTGGAGCATCAGCTCCAGCTCGTGGTGGTCCGCAACGGTCAACTTGTGCTCGCCGAATCAGCACTGCGTTTCAGCACGGCAGTCGAGTACATCGACGACGTGGTCGGGAGCATCAAGCCTGACTTGCGGACTCCCGATGTGGTCATGGACCCGAGTCGCGCATTCGGGCAGCCAGCTGTCCGCAACGTACGTACCGAGTCGTTGGCAGAGGATTTCCGCGCAGGGACCAGCCGCGACGAGCTCGCTGACCTGTACGACCTCACTTTCGATCAGGTTGACGAGGCGATTCGCTTCGAGTTGATCGCCGGGAGCGAGCGCGCAGCCTGATGGCGGCGAGCCCCGGGCCGGTGTACTTCACCGATGAGAACACCCTGGGCCTTGGCAAGCTCCTCCGGCGAAGCGGTCGAGACGATGTGCTCTACCCGGGGCACGAGGGCCTTCCTGAAGTTCCTCTCGGAACGCTGGACCTGGACTGGATGCCGATCGTGGCTGAGCGCGATCTGATCGTGGTCACGCGAGACAGGCGCATCCGGACGCGCCCGGCCGAGCTCCGCGTCTACCGCGAGCACGGGATTCGGTCGGTCTGGATCGGGGCCAAGCAGGACTTGGGCCCGCGGGAGCAGGTCGAGCTCTTCATCGAACACGAGTCACGCTTACAGCGAGAGATCACTAAACGTGGACCGGGTCCATGGGCTTTGGCGATGAGCCCTTCGGGAGTTCGTCCGCTGAGGCTCCGCGGGATCGATTAAGGGCGCAACTTCAGGGCAGACCAGCGCGGTCGAACTCCTGCTGCAGCCCGGCCCGATGGCGCCCGAACTGCACGCCGCCCTGATAGAGCGTCGCGACCTCATCGAACAACGCGCCCGCGGCCTCGCTGAGGAAGCGGTGCAGGAAAGGGCGAGCTGGGTGCGACGCCTGGGGTCGCCGCCGCTCGATCGACGAGAACGTGAAAAGTGGCAGCAGTCGGTCACGACCGCGGCTGCGTGTCGCGACCGCTACCGGATCACCTCGGCGTCGGCACTCGGCGCTGGACCAGTCACCGACGCCCAAGACTGGATCGGTCCCGAGCGGCTTCAGTCGGCCAGTGGTGACCATGGTCGGGTCTGCCCCCACAGCGGCATGGTCGGACTCTCCGCTCCGACAGCGGCAGATCCGGATGCCTGGCGATTCACCCAACTGGGGTGAGGTTGGCGCTCAATACGCCTCATACTGTGGCTGCGCCGACATCGTCACAGGACAGGGTGCCCCAATGAACCCCCAGGACGTGCTTCCATTTCCGCCGACGCCCTCGGCGAGCATCGCGGGCCGGACAATGCAGGAGTCGGTATACGCCCAGCGGGAGACTCCGCGACGCCTCCCTGAGGACGCCCCCAACATCCTGGTCGTGCTCATCGACGACGTAGGCCCGGGACTCGCCAGCACGTTCGGGGGTGAGGTCCGCACGGACACACTTAGTCGGATCCATGAGGGTGGGATCGGATTCAATCGCTTCCACACCACCGCGATGTGCTCGCCAACCCGCGCCTCGCTGCTGACTGGGCGTAACCATCACCGGATCGGCAATGGGCAGATCGCGGAACTGGCGAACGACTGGGATGGCTACTCCGGTGAGATCCCGAAGAGCAGCGCGTTGGCTCCCGAGGTGCTTAAGCAGTACGGATACGCGACCTCCGCCTTCGGGAAGTGGCACAACACGCCAGCGATTGAAACGACGGTAACTGGCCCATTCCACAACTGGCCGACAAGCCTTGGGTTCGAGTACTTCTACGGCTTCCTTGCCGGTGAGGCGTCTCAGTACGAACCGAACCTGGTGCGCAACACCACGAGCGTCCTACCGCCGCGCTCAGCCGAGGAGGGTTACCACCTCAGCGAGGACTTGGCCGATGACGCCATCGGCTGGTTGCGCAGCCACAAGGCACTCGCGGCGGACCAGCCCTTCTTCATGTATTGGGCCAGCGGTTGTATGCACGGGCCGCACCACGTCATGAAGGAATGGGCGGACAAGTACGCAGGCAAGTTCGATGACGGCTGGGATGCCTACCGCGAGCGGGTCCATGAGCGCGCGAAGGCGAAGGGCTGGATTCCAGCAGACACCGAGCTCACACCCCGCGACCCTAGGTTGGAGGCCTGGGCCGACATTCCTGAGGACGAGAAGCCGTTCCAGCGGCGGTTGATGGAGGTGGCCGCCGGTTACGCCGAGCATGTGGACGTCCAGGTCGGTCGGCTGGTCGACGAGGTCGAGCGTCTGGGATATGGCGACAACACCATGATCGTCTATATCTGGGGGGACAACGGTTCCTCGGGCGAGGGGCAGGACGGCACCATCAGCGAGCTGCTTTCTCAGAACGGGATCCCCAGCACCGTTGATATGCACATCAAGGCCCTCGACGAGCTCGGAGGACTCGATGTGCTGGGCTCGCCCAAGGTCGAGAACCAGTATCACGCGGGCTGGGCGTGGGCAGGCAGCACACCGTACAAGGGCATGAAGCTGCTGGCATCGCACCTCGGCGGGACTCGCAATCCAATGGCGGTGCGGTGGCCTACACGAATCAAGGCGGACGCTCGGCCGCGCCCCCAGTTTCACCACTGCAACGATCTGGTCCCGACGATCTACGAGCTCATTGGAATCACCCCGCCACGTGTCGTGAACGGGTTTCCCCAGGACCCCATTGACGGCACCAGCTTCGCCTATGCCTTCGACGATCCTGAGGCCGAAGGGCGGTTGCACACCCAGTACTTCGAGATCATGGGCAGCCGCTCGATCTACCACGACGGCTGGATGACTTCGGCTTTCGGACCTCGCGCACCGTGGAAGCCGGGACTCCCGCCAGGCTGGACCCCCGACCAGGACGTCTGGGAGCTGTACGACCTGGACAATGACTGGTCCCAGGCGCAGGACCTCGCCGCCAAGATGCCGGACAAGCTCGCGCAGATGAAGGAGACATTCGCCATCGAGGCTGCTCGCAACAGCGTCTACCCAGTGGGGGGTGGCTTGTGGATCATCGCGTACCACCCAGAGCTCCGAATCTCGTCGCCCTACCGGGAGTGGGACTTCGCTGGAGCCACAGTGAGGGTTCCGGAGTTCTGTGCCCCAGCACTTGGCAACCGGGCCAACACTGTCGTCATCGACGCCGAGGTACCGGCGGACGCGCATGGTGTCCTCTACTCCCTCGGCGGCGCGGGCGGGGGGCTCACCTGCTACGTCGAAGACGGCTACCTGTGTTACGAGTACAACTGCTTCATCGTGATGCGCACCACGATCCGTTCGGACCGCAGGCTCCAGGCGGGTTCCTCGACTATTCAGGTGGACACCGCATACGCAGTGGCCAAGCCCGGCGGACCGCTCGACGTCTCCATGACTGTGAATGGCGAGGTCGTCGGGTCCGGCCAGGTCCCGGTCAGCGCGCCACTCCTCTTCACGGCGAACGACTGCCTCGACATCGGCCGGTCTCTCGGCAGCCCCGTCTCACCCGCCTACGCCGACCGGGCACCATTCGTCTTCAACGGCGAGATCGCAAGCGTCAACGTCCGTTACGCGTCATAGCCGCCACTCGGCGGAACAGTGCCGACCCGCAGAGTCGTAAGGAGCACCCGATGATCTGGGCGCTTCTCGCCAAGTTCCTTGTCGCGTCCCGGGTTCAGTGGAGACTCTGAACTGTCGCCTCGACGGTAGTCGCTGCAGGGTTGAGCCGGTTATGGTGGAGTCAATGAAAACTCGGGTCTGACACGACGGGTGCTGACCTTGAGCCTGGCAAGACGTTCGAGCTCCGGTGCTTTTCGTTCGTACGAACGAAGCATCGATCGACGGGTGCGCGTTGCCAACGTTGCGGCGTGGGCGCGCACCGCAGGGATCCAGCTGGTCTGGCTTGTCATCATCGTGGCCGGGGCTGCGATCCCGCTGGTCGAGCTCGCCGACGGCTGGAGGTGGGCGAGCCCGGTCCTTGGTTTCGTCATCGTGATCGCCGCAGGCGTCGAACGCATCTTCGGGCGTACCACGGAGGCCGCTGTGGCGGTGGACCTTCTCCGCCGCCGCCTCGCCCGAGAGCGACGTCTGCACGCCACGCTCACCGAGGACTACGCCGTAGCCGACGACCCCAACGACCTCTACGTCGAGCGAACCGAGCAACACCTGGACCGGTACGACAAGACCATGATCGACTTCAACGCTTCGATGCTCCACAGGACCCGATGACGGGATTCTCGCGGCACGTCATCCACCAGTCACCCGGCGCGGAAGCACCGTGCGGGAGGAGAGGACGCGATGACTGCAGGAGAAGACGTGAACGGCTTCACAGTCAACAGGGTGGAGTTCGGGGATGACGAGGGACGCAAGGGAACGCTCCAGCAGGTCGGCCGCAAGCAGTGGGTCGAGGACAGCATCGTTGCTGGCCAGCGCCACTTCGCCTACGCCGAGCGTCGCCGTGACGAGTGGTCGGTGTACCTCCACGACACCACACGAGACGTCAGTCTTCAGATCGATGTGCACACACGCGAGCTGAAGTACGGCTCCGGTACCGGTGCGCTCGTGCCCATATACCAGCTCCGCGACGCCAGCCGGCGACCGCACGGACGCATGGTGAACCGTGCAGAGATCGGCCATGGCGACACGGCTACGGGAGCTCTGCGACAGGTGAGCCGGACACGGTGGGAGGAGGTGGACGACACCGGGCGCCCGAGGTTCAGCTTCAGCGAGGCCGACCGGGACGATTGGTCGGTCTACCTCCACGACGCTGCTCGCGACGTCGCTCTCCAGCTCGACCTGCACACCCACAAGGTGCTGTACGCCGTGGGCGGTGCGCCTCGCACGCCTCTGTACGACGTACTCGAGGCAACCGATGACGTGAATGGCTGGCTGGTGAACCTGGTCGAAGTCGGTTCTGGTGGGGCCGCCTCGGGACGTTTCGCCCAGGTGGACACCCGTCACTGGGTGGAGACGGGACTGGACGGAGGCGAGCGGTTCCGGTTCGACGAGACCGCACGCGACGACTGGTCGGTCTACCTCCACGACAGGTCGCGAGATGTCTACCTTCAGATCGACCTGTTCACCGGGCGCGTCGGCTACCACGTGGGCTCTGGCACGCCCACTGAGCTCTACGACGTCGTGATGGCCACCGACGACAACGTGCCACCCGAGCCGGAGGCTGAGTCGCGAGTGGTCAAGGGTCCGCGCGTGAACCGGGTCGAGTTCGGATCACCCGACCGGTTCGAAGGAGTGCTGCGCCAGGTGGATGGCACCACATGGGTGGAGGACGGTGCCGGGACGGACCGCGGGCGATTCAGCTTCAACGAGCGCAGGCGTGACGAGTGGTCGGTCTACCTCCACGACCCGACCCGCAACGTGTCTCTGCAGATCGACCTCCACCGCCACGAGGTGCTCCTCGGTGCGGGGACCACGACTGCTGGAGTCCTTGGTCGGATCCGCAGCGCCTCCGACGAGCCGAACGGCTGGCTGACCACGGAGGTGATGACTGCGTCGTCCGGGGCGGCGACGGCGGGATTCCGGAAGGTGGACTGGACGACCTGGGTCGAGGTGGCAACCGACGGGCGAGAGCGGTTCGAGTTCACCGAGACCGCCAGGGACGATTGGTCGGTCTACCTGCACGACCCTGACCGTGAACTGGGGCTCCAGCTGGACCTGTACACCAAGGAGGTCAAGCTCACGCACGACCAGTCGGTGCTCTATCGCATCGCCTCAGGCCACGTGGACCCTCAGGGCTGGAGGTTGGAGGAGCGGATCAGCAGCCGATCGCAGCTGACGCAGACGTACCGCGGAGGGACACAGTCCACGGGCACAGCCTTCCGGACCACAATCTCGGTCTCGCCCCACACCCGCTGGGTGGACCTCTACGCAACAGAGGAGTGCGTGGTCAGCGTCCGCGGACAGGAGCACCGGATAGACCGGGTGCGCCCGGTGCGGGTGAGTACGAGGCCGACCGGCAAAGTCGTGGTCAATCTCCCGGTCAGTGGTCTGTCATGCCCCACCCTGTGTCTGCACACCAACCTGATGAAGCCCGGCACGGTGCACCTGGTCACCCCTGATGCGGACGCCCACAAGAAGGTACTGCAGCTCCCGGCCGGCGAGCTCGCACGACAACGCCGCCGGCTCGGCGTCCCCGACGAGGTCACGCCCGAGCAGCTCGACGGGGCCCAGCAGGTCGTCCAGGAGCTCGTCGGTGGGATCCAGTACGCCTACAACGTGACTCCTACCGGGGTGCAGCATGACCGGGCCGTCCGTCCGGGCAACCTCGGGCGCCCGGCCTTCTCCCTCGACCTCTCGGGACAGCACCTCGTGACGGGTGCGGTGGACGTGGCCACCGCGGCCCAGCGGGTGGCACGAGCTGTGGCAGTCGACTCAGCCCAACAGACCGTCCTGCCCTTCGGCTCTCTGCTGGGGCCGGTCGGGGACTTGCTGAGCATCACGGTTTCCACAGGCGTCGCGATCGGGGACGAGCTCGTCGGTGGGATCACCGACCTCGCCGACCAGGGTGGCAAGACGTTCGACACGGTCGGCGAGCGCATCGTCGCCGGCGACTTCGAGGGCGCCGGGAGAGAGCTCATCCAGGGCGGTGAGCAGGCGGGAAGGATTCTCAACGAACGGGGAAAGAGCATCGGTGTCGCCGCTGACAACGGCGCTCGCGACGTCGTGCTGCTGGTGTTGGAGACCACCCGGGGTGAGCTCAAACGACTGGAGGCAACGGTCGACGACCTCCTCGACATCGGCCGCGACGCCGTCGTGAAGCTTGGTGTGGCCTGGGACGACTTCGTCGCGTGGCTCGCCGACACCATCGACTGGGACGGCGTGCTCGAGGCCAAGCGCGGCCTCGAGGAACTCATGCGACACGGCCTCGAGCAGGCCCGCGCGCAAGCTCCGCAGCTGCGGGCGCAGCTGACCCTGATGATGGGCCACGCCCGGGCAAGTCTCGGCGAGTCCTCTCGACCCCGTCCGGTCCCATCGACGCGCCCGTCACAGGATCCGCTGGGCGAGGCCTTCGCCGAGCTGGACAGCTTTCTCGACCAGGTGATGTCGGACCTCGTCGGCGTGGATGCGCTCGATGCCTTTCCGGCCCTCACCTCGCTCGAGAACACGATCGCCTCGCTCGGCGAGGCCGGCCAACGGATGGGTACCGACGTGCTGACCCGTCTCAGCACCGCGGGTGAGTCGTTGGCTGAGGTGATGGGAAGCGGCGCGCCCGACCCGGAGCAGGCAGGCACAGCGGTTCTGGACGTGTTCCGCTCGATCGTGCTCTCGGTCCTCGATCTGGTCCAAGACCTTGCCGAGGTGGTGCTGGAGGCATTCGGCGACGTCGTCGACGCGTTGACGGACCTTCTGCGGGTCGAGCTCCGGCTACCGCTGCTCGGAGACTTGTACTCCGCGCTCACCAAGGGGGAACGCCTCACGCTCGGCGGTCTGGTGGCCCTGCTCCTGGCTATCCCCGTGACGGCCGCCCACCGCGCGGCCACGGGGCGCAGCCCCGTGTTCTCGCCTGCTGCGCTGACCGAGGAGGCGACGTCCTCCCCGGCGGCCCTCGTGCAGCAGGAACCCAAGCTCCTGGACATCGTCTACGCCGTCTGCCACGGTGCGATGACCATCTACTCTCCCGCGGCCTTGGAACCTGGCAAGGATCCCGTCAGCAGAGGCGTTGTTGCGGTCCTCGGCCTCATCAACCTGGGCTTCACCGCGGTCGCCTACGGCTGCGGGGTGCCGAAGTCGCGCGAGCCGTGGACGCTCTCACGCGACAGCCTCGCCTTCCCCGACCTCTTGGAGCAGCCCGAGTACCAGGCGCGGGCCATCTGGAGCCTTCAAGGCATCATGCTCGGTGCCGGAGTCCTCGACTGGGCGGTGGGTCTGTCCGCCATCAAGCCTGTCGAGACTCCATACCTGGCCAAGATCACCCACAACGCCCTCGCCATCGCCACGGGGGGGCTGGGGGTGATACAGGCGGTGTGGGCCTGCCAGCTGGACGGCTACGACGCGACCAAGTTCGCCCTGCTCGACCGCGTGCTTCCTAGGACGCGACCAGCGGACCCACAGGTCGTGATCACGGCACTCACCAAAGACGGGTCGTCCCCGCTGACGTTGCCTGGGGTGTCGGACGGCCAGGATCAGTGGGTACAGGGGCTCTACCACTACCACGCCTGGGCAGGCGTCGAGTCACGACGGACGTGGAAGCTAATCGAGAATCTCAGCGATGCCCTGCCCACCGTGGCCATCTTGGCCACGGCGGGTCAGACCACGCCGGGCATTCGGCTCGCCCAGGCACTCTCCGTCGTCGGCCATGCCAGCGAGTGCGCGATCCACGCGGTGCGGACGGGCAACAACGAGCTCTATTGACGCCCCAGGCAAGGCAGCGGAGGCAGGGAATCGGTGGGCGGGACGGACGGGCTCGGAGGTCTTACCGGGGCGGGTGTCCGGGTGGGCCACCTCGACAGCGGGGTGGACCTCGGTCACCCAGCGCTCGCGTCGCGAGTCGTGGAGCGACGATACTTTGCACGCGACGGCCTGTCTTCCTTCCCAGACGAGCAGGGAGACACCGCAGCGCACGGGACCTACACCGCCGGGCTCCTTGCCGGGTGCGACGCCGGTCATGGTTTCACCGGTGTCGCACCCGGAGCCCAGCTGCTCGCCGGGACAGTGATCGAGGGCGGTGAGGTCGTGGCGAGGATCGTCACCGGGCTGGACTGGCTCCTGGGCCAGGGCGTGCGCCTGGCGTGTCTTCCTCTCGGTGTGCCGCCGTCCACGGCCCTCGACATCGTCCTCCGCATCGTCCGGGAGCGCGGCATGCTGGTCGTGGCGCCGATCGGCAACGAAGGTGCGGGCAGGTACCTGTATCCCGGAGGTTGCGCCCATGCCCTGTCGGTGGGGGCGGGCCTCGGCGACCAGGTAGCGAGGTTCTCCGGGAGCCATCACGACCAGCACGGACGCTGCCTGGCCCCCTCGTTGGTCGCGCCCGGCTGCGACCTCGAAGGACCCGTGTCCGGCGGGGGGTATGAAACCCGCAGCGGGACCTCGGCAGCCGCCGCGACACTGACCGGGATCATCGCGCTGATGCTGGAAGCTGTGCCGGAGGCTACCTCCGATGCGGTGGTGCGAGCGTTGTGCACCACGGCCATCCCACCCACGGCAGCACAGGCCCACCGCTGCACGGCGGGCTTCGTCGACGCGGCCGCAGCCGCGTCGGCTCTCGCCATGGCACCGGACGTACGGCGCCCCGAAACGTCTGCGGCAACTCCCCGGGTCGACCAGCGCCTCACAGCTGCTCTCGCGCGCGACCAACCGTGCACTGCGATAGCCGTCTACTCCGACCCTGCGGCACGCTCCGAGGCACTGGTGCGCCTCGACGACTCGGCGCGCGTGATTCGGCTGGATCATCTCCCCGTCGCCGTGGTCCGTGCCCGTCCTGCCGACCACGCACGCTACCTGGGCGCAGCGGGAACGCTCGCCGTGGCCTCGGCCGACGCCGACCGCATGCGGGCCCTGCGCACGGTCCGCCGACCCGCGGCAGAGGAGACCGACGTGGCCGGAGTACGACAGGGGCTGAACAGTTGCCCGCCCTGTGCCGGGCCTCAGGGTTCGACCATGCCGGTCTGATGAGCTTGTCGAGGAGCACGATCGGCGTCTCGTCGACCGGTGCCAGGCGACGCAGGTGCCGTGACCCAGGGTGCCCTCGACGAACGCTTTCACCGCCTCGCTCCCCACGAGGACCGCCTCAACTTCAGCGGCCCACGAGTTCGTTCAACCCATGGCCGCGGGCCGCGTGGGACTTCGTCGTGCTGGGCCAAGCCACGACGTTGACTTCTTGGCCCGACGCGTCCCAGCCTGCATGCCGTCGACCCGCCAGCAGCGCTCGATCGCGTCTACGCGCTCCACGAGGCGGCTGCGCTGCCGGGTTGTCCAGCCGCAGTGGTTCGATCCGGTCATGAGCCTGGGTGGCGGATGCCAGGGCAGGCGCCTTGCGCCGCGGGGGAGTGGCGACGGCCAACGGGACGAGCGCAGATCTGTGCGGCCCCCCGCTACCACGGCTGACCTGGGGCCTTTGCCCCCAGGTCAGTTCCCCGTCTCGGGGCTCGGAGCCTCGATGCGCCCCACATGCGGCCGCGCGCTTCCGAGGCGATGGTCTCGGTCCGTCCCATGATGAACGCCGCGGTCGCCGCAGCCTCTGCTCGTCCATGGTCGGGATGACGGGGGCGTAGGTCTGCAGTGTGCACGCGACCAGGGAGTGCCCCAAAGCGTTCGCTGATCACCTTGGGCGGCATTCCGGCGCGCAGCGCGGCTGTGGCGTAGGAGTCGGACGTCGTGCAAGCGGATCTTGGGGAGCCCCGCGGCGGCTTGCCCCTCTGCTGGGTCGCTAGGTGTCTGCCTGCTCGTCTTGACTTCTCCGATGCCGGGCGTGGGCCGGGACCGTTCCCTCGTCGTGACCCCGGACGCGGGTTCAGGTACGGCGCGCGGCGGGTGGTGTTCGAGCGGGCCGGAGGCCGCTGTCCCTGGTCGCGGGGTGGTCCGACCGTGGTGAGCAATGGGCAGGCGTTGTGCCGTGGGCACAATCGGTCCACGTCGGATCTGCGGCCGCCGGGGTGGTGCGTGGGTCGCCTCGAGCGGCGCCGAGCGGGCTACTTCCCGGCCGGTGCTGACATACGTGTTCTGGGAGGGATGAGCGTCGAAGACGAGGCCGCACGAGCAGAACCCCGCGGACGGACACGAGCAACGCTCAACCCGGACGATCCGCGGCCTGACGACATGGCGGCGCCGTGACGTGTGACCCGTAGACGGGGGTGTGACGCACGCTGCGCCAGGCTCGAAGCGTCGGCTCGGGAGGATGGGGCGATGGCTCCGGAGCGGTCGTGGTCCGTGGCGACTAGGCGTTGCTCAGCCCGAGCGAGTCGCGTAGCTGCGGGTTCCTGGTGTTCTCGGCGAGGCGTTCACTGGGCTTGGCCTGGGGTCCTTCACGTGGTGGGCTGCGGACCTGTCGTCCCAGCAGCGTGGTGGCCAGCTCTGGGCCGAACTGGTGCCAGTCCAGAGAGTCGTCGGGCACGGCGCCTGCCCCCGCAGCCTCTGCCACCAGGGAGGCGACGCTCGAGGCGGCGCTGGCCCGCGCGCTGGTGTGGAGCGCGCCGGGGCGACCAAGACCCGTGTCGAAGCTCGCTTCGAGAAGTGAGCGAGCATCGACGATCCCGGGGCCCATGGCATCGGCGTTCCACGGGGTCGGGCGGCGAGCGGTGGCCTGCAGCAGTCGGCGAAACATCGCCTGGACCGTCTCGCCGCGAGCATGGGCAGCGTCGACGACGGCGGCCCGCCCGTGGTGAGCAACCCACATGGCCGCCACTCCCGCGGTGAGGGCAACGGCGAAGCTGGTGCCCTGCCCCTGGGCGACGGCATCGGCGGCGCTGGGGCCACCGGGGGGCACGACCGCGCGGTAGACGTTCTGGCCCGGTGCCGAGATGTCAACCGCGGCGCCCCGGCAGGTCCCGGGCCACGGTTCGTCGGCTGCGTTCGTTGCCGCGACTGCGATGCACTCGTCATATCGGGCCGGCCACACGACCAGGCGCACGCAGTTCCCGGCAGCGGCCAGGACGATCAGGTCAGCCTCGACTGCTCGCCGTAGCGCGCGGTGCAAGGCGCTGGCGGGGATACCGCCCAGGCTCATGGTGACAACGTGTGCGCCTTCCTGGATCGCCCAGTCGATCGCGCGGGCCACCGTGACCTGCCTGATCCGCACCACGCTCTCGATGGTGCGGATCGGCATGAGTCGCGCCTGAGGAGCCGAGCCCGTGACGATGTAGCTGTCCAGCGACACCAGGACACTGGCCGTCCCCGTGCCGTGCCCTGGGTTGCCTCGTTCCGTCAACGGATCGGTCGGGTCGTTGTCCTCGTCGATGACATCGAAACCGGGCACGAATGCGACGCCGACAAGCTCAACGTGCGGGGTGATCCCCGTGTCGGGTTGCGCGACGATGACGTCCTTGCCACGACTCGGTCGGCGGCTCTGCTCCGAGTAGGCCCAGGCCGCGGGGACGTGCATCCGGTCGAGCGCCCACGCGGGCGTGGGTTCGAGCGCGGGCTGCGGGTCGACGTAGCAGCCAGCCGGGAAACCCGCGAGGGCACCACCCGCAGCCATGTCGGACGGATCCGCGCCCTGCTCGGGGAAGAAGGCAGTGGGTAGGTCCGGCTCGGCACCGACCAGGTCGAACTGCTCGGCCAAGGCATAGCCCGCGGCGAAACATGTAGCAGGTCGCGCAGCGTCCAGCACGCGATCCAGGAGGTCGAGGATCAGTATCTGCGCGTCCAAGGCCGACAAGGGCGTGACGCGTGCTCGCAGGTCCGTGAGAGCTTGCTCGACGATGGTCCCGACGACAGCCGCGTCCTGGTGGGGCCGCAGCTCAAGGGCGAACCGCGCCGGCACGGGGTCGCCGCTCCCGGTCCTCGGCAGCGTTGCGCTACGCAGCAGGGCGCTGGTGTGGTCCCCACCCAAGCTGTTCACGGCGCCTCCTGGTCCGGTGCGCGTCCAAGGCGTACTCAGGATGCTCGTGCGGTCACCTCTTGTGAAGTGTCACGACGTGATTCGCACGTGGCGCGCGCTGCGATCCTTTCGCTGCCGACACCCGCACTGTCCCACCTCGGGTGTCTCGATCCGCGGTCAGCCGCACTACCCGGGCTCGAGGCGGAGAGCGTCCCCGTCGACGACGAAGTCGGCGTCTGGTGTTGCCACCGTCGCGGGTCCCCAGTACTGAGTGGCGTGCCGGTCCCGGCGACGCACCCCTTCCTGTCGGCCGTGCGTCGCCGACCCTCGCATCAGGGCCCGGGTGGCGCGGCCAGCATTGAGGTACACCGGTCAGCCTGGGGGAGCGGTGATCGCCCTGCCGAGCTCGTCGGCGACGGCCAGTACGAGGTCCACGGCCTCAGAAGTGGTGCGGAAGTTGACGAAGCACGCGCGCAGACACGTGCGACCGTCCACGACTGCAGGGGCGAGGTAGACCCGTCCGTCGTGCTGCATCGCTCGGGCGAGCAGCTCGTTGTGCTGGTCCAGGTGTTCCTCGGCCATCCCGTCGGGTCGGTGCCTGAAGCACACGGTGGACAGCATCGGGTCGTTCAGCATCTCGAACGCCGGGTGGCGACGCACCGCTTCTGCCAGTGACCTGGCCAGGCTCAGGGTGTGCTCGATCCAGGCGACGTACTGAGCGGACCCGTGCACCCGCAGGGACGTCCACAGCCGTAGCGACCGGAACGGCCGCGAGTACTCGAAGGTCAAGTCGACCGGATTGCTGACGTCGCCGGTGTGAAGCATGTACCGCTCCTCGTGACCGAAGGCCGCACGCAGGCGTCCGGGTTCGCGCACCAGGACGACGCTGCAGCTCTTCTGGACTCCGAGCCACTTGTGTGCGTCGATGGTGGCCGAGTGGGCGCGGGCGATACCCACGAACCAGGGCGCCGCGCTCGGTGCTGCGGCGGCCGGGAGCCCGTAGGCGCCGTCCACGTGAAGCCACACATCATGCTCCTCGCAGACGTCCGCGAGCGCGTCGATCGGATCCACGGCTCCGGTCAAGGTGGTGCCGGCGGTCGCGACGACGGCGACGGGCGTGCGCCCGGCCAGCGTGTCCTCGGTCAGCGCGGCCGCCAGTGCCGCGGGCCGCATGCGGTGGCGATCGTCGAGTGCGATCCTCCTGACGGCACGTCGTCCCAGCCCGGCAGCCTCGACTGCCCGCACGACGGAGTGGTGCGCCTCCTCGGAGCAGTACACGGCAGCCCGCACAGGGCCGACCCCGTACTCGCGTGACCCCGGCAGTGCCTTTTCGCGTGCTGCCAACAGGGCGGTGAGGTTCGACGTCTGCCCACCGCTCGTGAAGTGGCCCTCGCCGAGGGGGAAACCGATCAGCTCGGAGACCCAACGCACGGCTTGTTGGTCCATCACGTCCGCCGCACCGGCGGCGGTCGCAAGGTTCGCGTCGTACGTCGCTGAGAGGGCTGAGGCGAGCACTCCGATCTCTAGCCCGGTGGAGCCCACGTAAGCCAGGTAGAGCGGGCGGGACGGGGAGACGCTTGCGTCGAGCACGTGCACCGCATCGGCGAGTGCCGCCTGGGGATCACTTCCGGCCGTCGGGAGCGGCTCCGCGAGCCGAGCCAGGAGGTCGTCCTCGACCTGCGGCTCGGTCGGCCGCGGGTGGTCGAAGGAGACCCAGGCTTCGGCGAGGTAGCGGTTCAGGTCCTCAAGGATCGCTCGTCGGTCGGCGAGCGACGACGTGGACGCCCAGGCCGTCTCCCGAGACGGCGGGGTACCCGATGTCGGGGATGAGGGGCTCATCTCTCGTCAGAAACCAGGTCGGCTACTGAGGCGCGTCTCCCAGGGCTGATCGTGTCCCAGATCCGCGAGCCCTCACCTTCTACCACCATGATCGCCAGGACCGCGAGGGCGCTGGACCAGTAGAACCTGCTGAGCCCGGTCGTCGCGACAACGAGGGTGACCGCGAGAGGGATGGCCGAGGTGCGGGCGGCTCCGGCCAAGGTCGCGCCACGGCCGTTGGCCACCTGGGCGCCGGGGGTCCGGGCCGGGAAGCTGCCGACGGGCGGCGTGAGTGTCAGACGTGCGACGGCACCCGCGGGGTGATCGATCGCGCTCACCCGTGCGTCGCTCTCGAGCCCGCTCGGCTGGGGGGCGGTCTGGGTCATGGTCGTCGGACTCCACCTCGTTTGTACGCGAACGATAGTCGCCAGCCCGATGTGGGTCCAGGGCGCCCTCAGCATGTCACGACACGGTCGAGGGATCTGTCGCCCTGGACGTGCGGTCGACTGGACCTGGCCCCTGGTGACACCCTCGGGCATGCCCGGGAACTCGGCTCCCTGGTGAGGGCAGCTGAGATCGGAGGTGCAGCATGGCTGACGTCGTGAACGTCCCCGAGGACGCGTCGGCGGCGGTGGATCTGTTCCGCTTGACCGGCCCGGGGAGTGCAGCCGAGCGGCTTGCCTCGTGACGCTGGATGGTCCGCGACACCCGACGAAAGGATCCACCTGTGGACATCACCTCCTTCGACGCACTGGCCGAGGACCTGCTCGGCCGCGCCCGGGAAGCGCATAGCGGCCGGGCGGCACATACCGTCTTCGGGGGCGCCGGCCATCTGCTGCGGCAGACGACCATCGCGCTCCTGGGTGGGCACGAGCTCTCCGAGCACAACAGCCCGGGAGAGGCGACCTTGCACGTCCTCCGTGGACGGGTCAGGCTCAGCAGCCCGTCGGGTTCGATCGACGCGGGTGCAGGCGACTTCGTGGCAATCCCGCCCGAGCGGCACGCGCTGGCTGCACTCGAGGATGCCGTGGTCCTCCTGAGCGTGGTGGCCCGATGAGTGCCAGTGCAACGCCGGATGGGAACGACCGCGGTCCGGAGGCGGTGGGGTCGGCTACCGACGTGGAGCGCCTGACCCGGTGGCGGGCCGCTGGCGGCGAGTGGCGTGTCCTGGGTCGTACGCCGGGCAGCCTCACCGTTGCGCTCCTGACGTGCGACGGCGGCGAGGAGATGGACCGCATCGTCTCCTCGGACCCAGCATTCGTCGCGTACGTCGACGGATGGCCACGCAACGAGTCTTGAACCGGCGGCCCCGGGTCATCGAAGCCTCGGCGATTCTGGTCGGCAGCGCACGATCGCCTGACCTGGAACGTGCCGTGGGCTCCGCGCTCGGCTCCTGACGTGCGAGACGAACGGGTAGACGCCCGGCTCCGGGGGGTCGTCCGTGTCGCCGAGGACCATGCTGCCGGCGACGTACTCGCGCTCGACACGGAACTCGGTGTCCGGGCGGATGGACCAGTGGCCCGCCTGGTCGTCGAGGATGGCGGCACAGATCGAGGGGCTGTCGAAGCCGGGTATGCACAGCCAGTCGACGGAACCGCCGGAGGAGACCAGGGGCAGCCGGATGCCTGTCCGAGCGCAGGGCATAGTCGCCGATGGGCAGCGAGCTCATGGCGAGACGACCCCGACCGTCGTGCGCACGTCGACCTCGGAGTGCAGGGTGCGGTGCACCGGGCATCGGTCCGCGATCTCGAGCAGCCGCTGGCGTTGTTCGGCGTCCAGGGATCCCGTCAGCTGGATCACCCGCTCGATCCGGTCGAGCTGGCCGGACTCGGTCTCGCAGTTCGCGCAGTCCGCGGCGTGGATCCGGGAGTGTCGCAACGAGACACTCACGCGCTCCAGGGGCCACTTCTTTCGCGCGGCGTACATCTGCAGCGTCATCGAGGTGCAGGCGCCGAGGCCGGCGAGCAGGAGGTCGTAGGGCGAGGGGCCGGTGTCGTGGCCGACCGGCACCGGCTCGTCGGCGCTGAAGACGTGGCGCCCGGCTGTGATGCGCTGGCCGTACGGACCGCGGCCGCTCTCGGAGACGACGACCAACCCCGGCTCGGCCGCTTCTGTCGAGGGGTCTGCCGCCTCGGGAGACGGGGGGACTCCGTCGTCGACGTACCTGCTTGCCCAGGCCGCGAGTATCGAGGCGGCGAAGCGGGCATCGACGGCTCGGGTGAGCAGGTGGTCGGCGCCGTCAAGAGAGACGAAGGACTTGGGGTGGCGGGCGGCGTCGAAGATGCTGCGGGCGTTGTCGATGCCCACCGTCTCGTCGGCGGGGGAGTGCATCACGAGGAGCGCGGCGCCCAGCCCCTTGATCCTGTCCGCCTGGGCTTGGCCGGAGATGTCCTCGAGGAACTGTCTGCGGACCGTGAAGGGGCGGGCGGCCAGACAGATCTCGGCCTCTCCGGCCGCTTCGATCTCGTGGCGGCTCTCAGTCAGAAGCTGCAGCAGGTGTTCTGTGTCGGCGGGTGCCCCGATGGTGGCGATGGCGCGCACTTCTGGGATGTGTTCGGCGGCCGCGAGGACGGCCGCCCCGCCGAGGGAGTGGCCGACCAGGATCGTGGGGGCCGCGTGGGTGGCGCGCAGGTAGTCCCCTGCGTCGACCAGGTCGACCAGGTCGACCTGGTCGACGATGTTGGAGGTGACGTCGGTGTTGGCGAACTCTCCGTCGGACCCGCCGAGACCGGTGAAGTCGAAGCGCAGCACCGCGATGCCGTGCCCGGTCAGCGCGTTCGCGATGCTCGAGGCGGCCAGCACGTCCGTGCTGCAGGTGAAGCAGTGTGCGAAGAGCGCGAAGGCCCGCGGCTGTCTATCGGGCAGGTCCAGGCGGCCCGCTAGCGGGGTGCCGTTCGAGCCCGGAAAGGTGACCTTCTCACTGCGCATCCGTCAATCGTCCTCCTCCGCCGCGGGAAAATCCTGCGGCTGGGAGGGGAACCCGGTACGCACGGCGATGGAGCGCACCAGCGCATCGGCTCAGGCGTCATGTCGGGAGCCGCGGGAACGTTCTACACGTCCTAGTCCCAGCACGATCATGAACCTGTCCACCTACTGTCCAGACTGAACCCCGACGTTCATGGCAGCAACGTGGCAGCAGACCGAGCTGTGGGCGCGGGAACGCCGCTTCGTAGCGGAGCGAGAACCGGGGCGCCGGCGTGATCATCCGAACCGCCGCTGGCCGCCAGAACCCGGCCGGAGTGACCTCGCGGTCCGTAGAAGCGCTGATCAGCCGCGTCGTTCTGCCCGACGCTCCTTGCGGCGCCGGTGGCGTCGCATCACGCCTAGCCCGAGCCAGACCAAGGCCCCGAAGAGCGCCACCACAATGGTGTAGAGCCACAAGGGCCAGGTGAAGCTCAGGAACAGGAACTGAAACCGTACGTCTTGGGTGTTTTGGATGACGAAGACGATCAGCACCCCAAGCCCGGAGAGCGTGGCCGCCGCCCCACCGCTGAGTCGGGGACCCGCCGGTCCCGCTTCACCCTGCTGACTCACCACGGCCTCCTTCGTGCTCGGTCCCATCCACCATCTGTGGACGAAACCGACGGGCCTGAATGGTACTCGAATCTGAGGCCCTGGGCCGGGAGCGCCGGTCTCGACCACCGGGGGGGCCCGAGGTGATGGACGCGGCGTGGCGGTGACGCAGGCGCTGACCGACACCGAGCGGGCCCGATGCCGTCTCGATGCTGACCGCGTCTCTGATCGGGCCGAGGCCGGTGGAGCCGTGCCGCACCTCGACAGGAGACAGGGAGTCCGCCTCGTCGCGGAGTGACCGAGAAGACGGTCGAGCAGCTCGAGTCACGGCGAGTACCTTCTGCAGGTGAGGGGGATCTTCGGTGACACCGACGTGACCACGCACACCTGGCCGGCGAGAGTGGGCATCCGATCGGGTGGGTACCCATCACCTCGGAATTGCTAGGGGGAGGGGCTAGATGCCGCCGGAGATCATCGCGGGCCGCTATCGCTTGGAGCGTGAGGTCGGACGTGGCGGGATGGGCAGCGTCTGGCTGTGCCGCGACGAGCGGCTCGGTCGCGACGTCGCGGTCAAGCAGGTCGGCGGCCTGCCCGGCGAGTCGAGCATGCACGTGGCCCGCGCCCTGCGTGAGGCGCGTCATTCTGCGGCTCTCGATCACCCCAACGTGGTCTCGATCTTCGACGCCGTGGAGGAGGGCGACCACGTCTGGCTGGTGATGGAGTACGTCCCTGGTCACACCCTCGCCGAGCTGATCCGGTCTGAGGGGCAGCTGAGCCCCAAGCGGGTCGCGGCGATCGGCGCCCAGGTGGCCGAGGGACTGGCCGCCGCCCACGCCCGCGGCACGATCCACCGCGACGTCAAGCCGAGCAACATCCTGGTCCGCGACACCGACGGCGTGGCCAAGATCGCCGACTTCGGGATCGCCCGCACCCTCGGCCAGGAGCAGCTGACCCGCACCGGCCTCGTGTCGGGCACGCCGGCGTACTTCTCCCCCGAGCTGGCGCGCGGGGAGGACCCGACGCCGGCCTCCGACATGTGGGCGCTGGGCGCCTCGCTCTACGCCGCGGTCGAGGGCGACCCGCCGTACCCCGAGCGGGCCAACGCCATCGCGATGCTGACGACGATCGCCGCCGAGCTGCCCAAGCGACCCCGACGCGCGGGGGACCTGGAGCGTCCGATCGCGCGGATGATGGATCCCGACCCGCAGAGCCGGTGGACGATGGCGAGGGCGGCCGACGAGCTGCGCCGGGTGCACGAGAGCCACCGACGAGAGAGCACGACGGTGCTGCCGACCGCCGATCCGGTCCACGGACCGGCTCCTGACGTGGCACCGGACCTGGAGCCGGCGCGTCCCCCGACCCCCGCGGCATCGGCCGGCACGCCCGCGCCCCCACCACCGGTCGAGCCGGTCCTCGGTCATGACGGCGGCGACGAGGGCTCCTGGGACGACGACCGCGGCGGCCGTCGAGGCGCCTGGCTCGCGGTGGCCCTCGTCGCCGTGCTCGCTGCCGTAGCCGGGGGTTTCTGGCTGCTCGGCCCGGACGACGACGCGACAACGAGCAGCGACCCGGGCCAGTCCTCCGCGACCCAGAAGGCCAAGAAGTCCCCGGAGCAGGACCCCACCACGACGGCTGCCTCGCCCACCGCCGCCTCCTCCCCGACGGTGTCCGCGTCGCCCACCGCGAGCGCGACGCCACCAGCGACGACCGGCGGCAGCCGCATGGATTTCGTCGAGAGCTACTACTCCTCCCTGCCGGGCGACGTCGACTCCGGGTGGAGTCAGCTGTCGCCCCAGCTGCAGGACCAGATCGGCTACGACAGCTACCGCGGCTTCTGGTCGACCATCGACGCCGTGCGCGTCGACAGCACCCGCCCCTCGGGGCCCGACGGCGTGTCCGTGACACTGACGTACACCACCGACCGCGGCACCGAGTCCGAGACCCGGCTCCTCCAGGTCGAGCGCTCCGGCGACGGCTACCTGATCAGCGGCGACCAGGTGCAGTAGCCCGGGAAGCGGTCGCGCCCGCGTGCCGACACCTCGCGGTGGGTGCCGCCCCGGGTGATCGCGACGAGCCGGAGACGGCAGGTGTCCTCACACCTCCGCCTCACGGTCAGGACGACGCTCCTGGGCCGGCCAGCCGAGACCGGTCGTGGCCGGCGCGTCCGGGGTGCTCGGGGGCGGCGCGACGCCACCGGGGTCCGCCGGGCCCTGGTCCAGCCGGAACGGCGGGTAGGCATCGGTCATCAGGGCGACGTACGCGGTCACCCGGTAGACCCACCGGTTCAGGCCCACCAACAGGTCGAACAACGGCGCCGGGTAGCGGCCGGTGAACAGCAACAGCAGTCCCGCAGCCAGCGTCAGCGCGCCGATCAGACCGCCCACGACGAACTGGAAGCTGTCCGCGTCACCGAACTGCCACGTGCCCGCGAGCACGCCCACCACGATCAGTTGCGGCAACGCCAGCAGCCACGACTTGACCAGCACCAGCCCGCGCGAGAGCCGCTCGGGATAGGCGATGTCGAGGTCGGCCGGGTAGTCGGTGTGGTCCAGGGTGAACGGCGGGTAGCGGTCGGTGCCGATCGCCGCCGTCGCGTAGAACTGCACCCGCCAGGTCCACCGCAGGATGCCGACGTTGAGGTCGAAGAGGCCACGCGGGTAGCGGCCGGTGACCAGGATCGCGAAGAACGCCACCACGGTGAGCACGACGAAGACCAGCCACAGCAGCGCGAGCACGACGAAGTGCGGGATCGCCAGGAACCACTTGACCAGCCAGAGCCCCCGGTTCAGCTGCGGGTCCTTCGCGCCGACCAGGGTCACGGGGGTGTCGGGCCGGACGGCTTCCGGAGGCTGACCGGGCGCGCGCTGACGGGGTACCCGCGGTCCCGGCGGCAGGGCGCCGTACACGACGAGCAGCGCGCCGCCGAGGATCAGGGCGCCGCCCACCAGTGCGAGGCTCCATGCCAGAGGTGTGAGCCAGCCGAGGCGTCCGCCGGCGGACAGGTCGACCGTGACCCCCGGGGAGCCGTCGACGTTCATGACCACGGCGGTGTAGGTGCCGGGCTCGAGGTCCCAGGTCAGCGCCTGGGTGCCGGGGCCGCTGCTCTGCGCGGTCCAGAACCCCTCGTCCGTGGGAGCCGTGCTCAGGTCACCGGCGGTGCCACGCCGGGTCAGCGAGTAGTCGAACGGGTCGGTGCGCAGGTCGCTGATCTCGTCGTACGACGCGCTGCCCAGGTAGCCCGCGACGTCGGCGCTCGGTGCGATCCCGATGAAGACGGCCGATGCGTCCGCGGACCGCGCGCTCAGCCGCACGGTGGCGAGGTCACGGTCGGCCCACCAGTCGTCGGGGCCGGCCTCGCCGAGGTTCACGACCTCGCTGGAGAGGGCCACCGTCTCGGTGGTGAGCTGTTCGGTCGGGGTGGTGAAGAACCCGTCGTCGTCGCGCTGGGTGGCCGTCGCCCAGCCGAGGCCGAGACCTCCGAGCAGCAGCGGCAAGCCCACGACCGCGAGGAGGATGCCGATGACGAGGGGGACCGGGCGGCTCCTGCGTGGAGCGGTGCGGCCTGGTTCAGGTGGTGGGGTGTACATGGTCATGGTGGTGGTCTCCTCTCTCGTCGCCAGGCGACGTCATGACCGCGGAAGCTGGCCGTGCTGGGCACGACCACGTCGGGTGAGGCAGTCCGGGAAGTCGCCCGGCGGCTCGACGAGCGGGCCGCGCTCCGAGGTGTCGAGGACGGGGCCGGCCTCGATGGGGGCGTCGAGGCGCGGGTACGAGGCGCCGAAGAGCCCGGCCCTCCCCGAGCGCCCCGTGCGAGCCCTGCCCGACCGGGGAGTCGGAGGAGCTCGCCCCGGGGTCCTGAGTGGTCCCGTCCCGGTGCCTCGAACCGCCAGAGGCCGATCGCATGCCCGCTCCCGACGACGATCCACGGCCGTCGGGTGTCGGGTGGCGTGGCGGCCGAGGCGTTCGAGAGCGCTGGACATGGTGGCCTCCGGTGCCGGCCCGCGCCGGGTGCGCAGGTCCAGCCTCCACCGTGACAGTGCTGGTGGCCACGTGCATCAGCCGTAAGGCACCGAACCGGTCGTGCCTTCGGCCGGGCTCGGGTCAAACTTTCGGCCGGTCCGCTGGCGGCGCTCCGTCCCTACGCTGAGGGGGTGAGCAATCCGCTGCGGTCTCTGCTGGCCGAACCCCGGCCCTCGGCCCCACCGGCTCGGGTGTGGCGGGACTGGGCGCTGGTGGCGACCGTGACGGCGCTCGGGGTGCTGGAGGGCGTCCTCCGTGAGGACCTGCCGCTACCTGTGCTGTCGGTGGTGTTGACCCTCGGACTGGCGCCGCTGCTGCTGTGGCGACGTACTCATCCGTTCGCCGTGGTCGCGAGCGTCTTCGGCGTGACCGCCGTCGTCGACGTCGGTCTGATCCTGGCCGACGCTCCGGCGCTCGACAGCTACACGATGCTCTACGTCCTGCTGCTGCCCTACGCCCTCTTCCGGTGGGGCTCCGGGCGCGAGGCGGCGGCGGGTCTGGCCGTCATCCTGGTGCCGGCGACCTTGGCGCTCTTCGCCAACTGGACCGGTGCGGCCGAGGGGATCGGCGGGGTCGGCGTCCTGGTGTCGGCCTTTGCGCTGGGCTGGGCCGTGCGTTCCCAGCACGACGCTGGGGAGCGAAGGTTGGAGCAGGCGAAGTCGGAGGAGCGGGTCGTGTTGGCGCGCGAGCTGCACGACACGGTGGCCCACCACGTCTCTGCCATCGCCATCCAGGCACAGGCGGGGCGCGCTCTCGCGGCGAGCAGCCCCTCGTCGCCGATCGAGGCGCTGGAGGTGATCGAGGTGGAGGCGTCGCGCACGCTCGCGGAGATGCGGGCGATGGTCCGCGTGCTGCGCAACGAGGCACCCGTCGACTACGCCCCGCAGCCCGGTGTGGCCGACCTGGAGCGGATGTCCGGGGCATCGCCTGCCGGGCCGCGGGTGGAGGTCAGGGTCTCGGGTGACCTGGCCACCCTCCCGGCGGCGATCGACGCCGCTGTCTTCCGGATCGCTCAGGAGGCGGTCACCAATGCCCTGCGGCATGCCCGGAACGCCACCCTGATCGACGTGCGCGTCGCCGGCGACCAGTCCACCGTCAGCCTCGTCGTCCGCGACGACGGTGATCCGGGCGCGGCTGGCCCAGCCCACGAAGCGGGGTTCGGGCTCACCGGGATGGTGGAACGCGCACTGCTCCTGGGTGGCGCGTGCCGGGCCGGTCCCAGCCCCGGTCGCGGCTGGGCTGTCAGCGCGACCCTGCCGCGGCGGGTGTCGGCGTGAGCATCCGGGTGCTGGTCGCCGACGACCAGGATCTCGTGCGGACCGGGCTGCGGCTGATCCTCGGCACCCTGGACGGCATCGAGGTCGTGGGGGAGGCGCGCGACGGGCAGGAGGCGGTGCGGCTGGCCCGCGAGCTCCGTCCCGACGTGTGCCTGATGGACATCCGGATGCCCGTCCTCGACGGGGTCGAAGCGACCCGTCTGCTGGCCGGGCCGGGCGTCGAGGACCCGGTCGCGGTCGTCGTGATCACCACCTTCGACCTCGATGAGTACGTGCACGGTGCGCTGTTGGCCGGGGCCACCGGCTTCCTGCTGAAGGACGCCGGACCCGAGCTGCTCGGCGAGGCGATCCGGGCGGCCACCCGGGGCGACTCGCTCATCTCGCCCAGCATCACCCCCCGGCTGCTGTCGACGTTCGCGGGCAGGGGCCGGGCTACTCCTCCCGCCCAACCCCTCGACCCGCTCACCGAACGCGAGGAGCAGGTGCTGCTCACCGTCGCGCGGGGTCGCACCAACGCAGAGATCGCCGCCGAGCTGCACATCAGCCTCAGCACGGTGAAGACCCATCTCGGCAGCCTGATGGCCAAGCTCGGCGCCCGTAACCGGGTGGAGGTCGCGATGTGGGGTTACGAGACCGGCCGAGTCCGGGACTAGAGGCCGGCCAGCTCCGCCGGTAGGAAGGCCGGAGGCGGCGACCCCCGCTGAGTCGCGCGGGGTTGCTCTCACAGGTCGGGACCGCCCGTGTGTGTGACTACTTGACCTCGGAGCGGCGCAGGGTGAGCAGCCCGACGGCGAGGGGAACGACGATCCAGATCATCGTGGTCGAGCCGAGCATCGCCCACTCCTTACCGGTGTTCGTGGCGCTCTCGAGGAGCGCCACCTGCGTGTAGTTCCAGTCGATCCACGGCTGCAGGTCCTCGAACCACGAGCGCACCTGGGCCAGGAGCGCGAGGATGCCCGGCATGACCAGTGAGACGACGAAGTAGCCCACGATCGCGGCAGCGGAGTTGCGCAGCACGACACCGAGGGTGAAGCCGATGGCCATGCCGACCAGGTTGAAGAGCACCATCTGGGGCGCCATGGACAACGAGATGTCCCACACCGTGTCGACGCCGGCGAGTGCGGAGCCGGCCACGTTGGCGAGGGCGCCCACCGCGAAGGCGACGGCCACGGAGCCGAGGCCCACCAGGAGGGTCGCGATCGCCTTGGCGCCGATCACGCGTCCGCGGCTCGGCACCAGCGTGAACGTCGTGAGCCCACTGCGCTGGCTCCACTCGCTCGTGACGGCCAGGATCGCGATCATCGGCAAGATCACCGACATCGGGAACCCGCTCGCCCTCACGAAGTTCTGGTAGGTGACGTCGCTGTCGAGGCCGAAGACGAGGAGCGACCCGGCCGAGATGGGCGACAGGACGCCGATGCTGACGAGCATCCAGAATCCCGAGCGGGTGTTGAACATCTTGCGCAGCTCGACCTTGACGAGTCGGGCTGATGGGGATGGGTCGGGCAGCCCGGCGGACCGGTGCGGCTTCCGTGCTGGTGGTCGGCGGGACGATCGTGGCGGTCATGCCGCAACTCCTTCGCGTTGGGTGTCGGCAGTGAGCGACAGGAACATGTCTTCGAGCCCGGCGCCCTCGGCGGACCGGAGCTCGGTGAGGGCGATGCCGGCGGTCAGGGCCACGGCCCCGACCCGAGCGGGGTCGGCGTCGGTGCGGACCGAGCCGTCCCCGGCGAGCGTGCTGGGGATCCCGGCCTGCTCGAGGGCGTGGGCGAGGTCGCGCGGTGACGTCGAGCGGGCGAGCGTCCCGGCCGCGGCGAGCAGCTCTTCCTTGGTGCCGGACGCGACGATCTTGCCGTTGCCGATGACGACCAGGTCATCGGCGATGACCTCGATCTCGTGCAGCAGGTGTGAGGACAGCAGCACCGTGCCGCCCTGGTCGGCGAAGCCCGTCAGCAGGTCGCGCATCCACCGGATCCCCGCGGGGTCGAGTCCGTTGGCGGGCTCGTCGAGGATCAGCACCCTCGGGTCGCCGAGCAGCGCGGTGGCGATGCCGAGACGTTGACGCATCCCGAGGGAGTAGTTGCGCACCCGGCGCTTGGCCTCGGTGGGTGTCAGGCTCACCAGCTCGAGCATCTCGTCGACCCGGGTGCGGGGCAGGCCCATGGTCTCGGCGGCGATGGTGAGCATCTCGCGTCCGGTGCGGCCGGCGTGCTGGGCCGAGGCGTCGAGGAGGACGCCCACCTCGAGGCCGGGGTTGGGGAGGTCGGCGAACCGGACGCCATCGATGGTGGCCGAGCCGGACGTCGGGGCGGTCAGACCCACCATGACGCGCATCGTGGTGGACTTGCCGGCGCCGTTCGGACCGAGGAAACCGGTCACGCGGCCGGGATGGGCGGTGAAGGAGACGTTGTCGACGGCGGTGAAGCCGGCGTACCTCCGGGTCAGGGACTCAACGGTGATCATGGGCTCAACCCTCGCGGCATCGCGTCGGGCGCGCATCGGGCCGATGGCCAGTCTTGTCCCGACCGAAAGTACGGGGCCGGGACCGTGCCTTGGGTCGATCTCGGGAGCGTGACGCATCCCTACACTTGCCGCAGTGACCAGAACCTCGGCGGACTCGGCGCCGCCTGACCGTAGACAGGGGTCCCGGTGCACGCTGTCATCCAGGACAGGTACGGCCGTCCGGACGTCCTCCGGTGGGGCGAGCTCCCGGAGCCCGTCCCCGCCGACGACGAGGTTCTGCTGCGGGTGCGTGCGGTCTCCTTGAACGGCTCGGACCGTGAGAACCTGATGGGAAGTCCGGCGTACGCGCGGTGGTCCAACGGTCTGCGTCGACCGCGGCACCCGGTGCCGGGATCCGACGTCGCGGGCGTCGTCGCCGCGGTCGGCAGTGCGGTCACGGAGTACGCCGTGGGAGACGAGCTGTTCGGTGAGCTGGCCGGCTACCGGGGCGGGCTCGCCGACCTCGTCTGCACGCGACCCGGGCTGTTGGCCCGGAAGCCTGGCGGGCTGTCGTTCGCGGTGGCCTCGACGCTCCCGCAGGCGGGTGGCATCGCGCGCAGGGCGACCGCCGATGTCCGGCCCGGAGATCGCGTTCTGGTCAACGGCGCGGGCGGCGCCGGCGGTGTGTTCGTGGTCGCCCTGGCCACGCATGCCGGGGCCGCGGTGACGGCGGTCGACAGTGCCGACAAGGGCGACTTCCTGCGTGAGATCGGGGCCGACCGCACGATCGACTTCGCCACCGAGGACTGGGCCGACGAGCGCGACAGCTTCGACCTGATCGTGGATCTCGTGGCCCGTCGCTCGCCGTTCCGCGTGCACCGCGCCCTGCGGCGCGGCGGGAGGTACGCGATGGTGGGCGGCCTGGCCAGGATCCTGCTCGGCACCGCGGTCGCCGGCCCGCTGGTGGGACGTGCCACCGGAAAGAGAGTCGGCGTGCTGGTCGTCCCCCAGTCGCGAGCCGAGCTCGAGGCGGTGACCGCCCTCGTCGCGCAGGGTGCCGTCACGCCGCGGATCGACCACGTGTACCCGCTCCGCGAGGCCCCCGCAGCATTCGCCCGACTCGCCGCCGGCGAAAGCCTGGGCAAACTCGTGCTCGACGTGTCCGAGGGCTGACCGCCGGTGACGCGACCTCCCGGCCCCACGTCGAGGGGTGGATCTACAGGGTGAACGGCGCGGGGGAGAGGACCAGCAGGTCGCTCATGACTTGGGGTGGGCAGCTGGCGAAGGTGACCGTGGCTGATCCTCGACGAGGCTAGGACAGGAAGCTCCGAGGAAAGGTCGCCGTTGCCCGGGTGCCCTCCCCGGGCTCGCTGGTCACGGCGATGGCGCCGCCGTGAGCCTCGACGATCGCGCGGATGATGTTCAACCCGAGGCCGGTGCCGGGAATCTGTTGCTCGCGCGCGACTCGGCCACGGTGGAAGCGGGTGAACAGCCTCGGGAGGTCTTCCTCGGCGATACCGATGCCGGTGTCTGTGACGCTGAGCTCCACGGAGTCGCTGGTCGAGACGAGGGTGACGTCGACGGTGCCTCCGGCCACGTTGTACTTGATGCCGTTGGACACCAGGTTGTCGACGACCTGGCGCATCCGCTGCGGGTCGAACATCGCATGGCCGGGTGTCGGGCAGGTCCGGGCGAGCGTGACGTCGGAGGCCTTGGCCCACGGACGGGCCGCCTCGGCCGACTCGCGCACCATCAGGGCCGGTCGGCCGCCACCCGCACCACCTGGACGGCCGCGTCGGCCTCTGCGCGACGTACAGAGGTCGGAGACGAGCATCTGGAGACGGGCGCGTTGCGGTCGACCACCGTCCAGCCGGGCGCGGACGTCGTCGGGGCAGGGTCCTGCGGCCGCGAGCATCTCCAGGTGCCCCAGCACCGAGGTCAGCGGGGTGCGCAGCTCGTGGGACACCGAGCCGACGAACTCGTCCTTGACCGCCAGGGCCCGCATGAAGTCGGTGACGTCCTTGTAGGCCAGCGCCGCGCCGGTCAGCGTCCCGTCGGGACGACGGGTGGATCGCGCCGAGACCGACAGCGCCCGCCGGGTAGTGGGGTCCGAGCCCACCCACAGCCGCACGTCGTCGAACTCCTCGCCCCGGATGGCGCGGTACGACGGCAGGTCCTCGGAGGGCCATCAACGTCTCCCCGTCCGCCTCGTAGACCTCCCCCGTCTGGCCGGCCATCCCGTGGTGGCCCTCGGGGAAGGCCAGCGCCATGAACTCGTGGTGGCGACGGTTCATCCGCTCGTAGCGCCCGGCCGGTCGATCAGCACCAGCCCCACGTCGACGGCGTCGTAGATGGCCGCCACCGTACGCGCCTGCTTCTCGATGGTGGCTTGGCCACCGCGAGGTGCTGGGCGGCGACCGCTGGTCGGTGACGTCGAGGATCTGGGAGATGAAGTGCATCGGGGTGCCGGCCTCGTCCCGCAGCAGCGCCACCGACAGGTCCCCCCACAGCAGCGACCGTCCTTGTGGACGTAGCGCTTGTTATCCGGTACGACGACCGTGTCCCGGCCGCACGGCTCCCGACCAGCCCGACGTCGCCGCCAGGTCCTCGGGGTGGGTGATCTCGTGGAAGGTGAGCGATCCGACGCTCTGAGAGTCGTAGCCGAGCATGCTGTGGAAGGCGTCGTTGACGGCAAGGAACGTGCCGTCCGGGGCGACCAGCGCCATCGCGATCGGCGAGTGTCGGAGGGTGAGCCACCACTGCCGGTCCGCCTGCGGAGCGAGCTGCATGAACTTCTTCACTCCAGTGCTAGGGGTGACCGGCGAACGTGGCAATGCTAGTGGCCGTCTGGGTCGGACCGACGAGCTGGGCGCTGCGACACGAGGGCGGGGCGCGACAGCGGCTGCGCGACCCGCTGCCGACCAGCTCACTCAGCGGGTGGTCCCCGGCGAGCCGCCGTCCGCCGTGGGCGATCCGAGGTTGCCTGGACCCGCTCGCTCGCCTGAGGAGGGAGCGCGAGGGGCAGCCCGCTTCGGCGCGCGGACGCACCTCACCTGCGACACCTCCGCGTGCGGGAGGATCTCGCGCGCAGCGACTGCGGCAGGATCTACCCGGTGACGCCGCGCACCCACGGCATCACGACGAGCACCGTCGGCAGTGCCAGGACGGCGACGGACGATGCCAGGAGCAGTGCGCCGAAAGCAGGCCGCAGCGGGCGGGCGACCATCACCGCGGCCCGAGACGTGAGGTGTCCGCCGAGCTCAGCCTCGCCGGGGCCGGATCCGGGAGCCGTGTCAGCGAGCTCGGCCAGCGCACGCAGCAGGGTGACCGCACCGACGTGTCGTACGGCGGCGCGGTCGGCGACGACCTCGACGAGCAGCTGCACCTCGCTCAGCGCCCGGCCACCGCTCGCGACGCGGGGGAAGGCGGTGTGGAGCACGGTGAACGCCTCGACGACCAGGTCGTGGCGAGCGGCGAGGTGCGCCTGCTCGTGGGCCAGCAGCGCCTGCCGGCCGGCGTCGTCGAGTCGGTCCCAGGCGCCGGAGGTGACCACGACGCGGCCGCGCGCCAACCCGGGCACGCAGTACGCCGTGGGGGTGTCGTGGGAGAGCACCCTCACCGCACCGCCACGCACGCCGGGCCCGCGCCCGCCGCGATGGCACGTCGGCCCGTCTCGGGGCTGTTGCGACGCAGTCCGGTCGCCGCGCTGGTGCTCTGGCAGGCCGTCGCCGTGGCCGCGGTGCTCGCCGCGCTCGGGGCGGGCCTCTCGCTGGCCGGCGACCGGGCGCTGGGCCTGACGGGCCCGAGTGAGCGGTCGCTGCTGTGGATCACCCATGGCACGGTCGGCCTGGACCTGGTCGACCACGTGGTCGACCTCGGTCGCACCGGCGTCGAGCCCCGCGTCGAGCCCGGCGTCGGGCGAGGCCTCGGGCAAGGCGTCGGGCGGGGGGAGCGGCTCACCCTGGGCTGACCCCGTCGCGTGCACGAGCGCGGGAGCGTCGCTCCGCCCACCTCGACCCCCGACCGGTCTGCGCCGCCGGCACGTCTGCGACCAACGGGTGGATCCGGTCGAGCATCTGGGCACGGGCTGGACCTCGCGCCGATCGGTCGAGGGGCCTCGCCGTGTCGTCGCTCCCGGGTCCTCGCGCTCGACACACGGGCGTCTCCTCGCCGGGGTCGTCCAGAGATACCGTCGGACAGACCGACGTGGGAAGGGTCGACGTGAGCGTGGACGTGATCGTGCTGGGTGCTGGTCTGGCGGGGCTGTCCGCCGCGCGCGACCTGCACCGCGCGGGCGCCGACGTGCTGGTGCTCGAGGCCCGTGACCGGGTGGGCGGTCGGGTCACCCAGACGTCCCTGCCCGACGGGCGGCTCGTGCAGCTCGGCGGGGAGGTCGTGGGCCCGGGGCACACCGGCTACGCCCAGCTCGTCGACGAGCTGGGCCTCACCCTCGAGCCGGCGTTCACCTCGGTCGCCGGCGAGGACACCTGGGCGCTCGTCGACGGCGTGCACGTCGGCGGCGCCGAGACCTGGATGAGCGCGGAGGACCAGGCGGCGTACGCCCGGGTGGAGAGCACCTTCGCCGACCTCGCCCGCACCGTCGACCCTCGCGAGCCTTGGAGCCACCCCGACGCCGCGCGGCTGGATCGGCTCAGCGTCGGCCAGTGGCTGCGCGCCGAAGGGGCGACGCCCGCGGTGGTGCGCGCCCGCGAGCTGGCCATGCTCGCCCTGGCGGCGGAGTCCGTCGAGCGCACCTCCCTGCTCGCCGACCTGCGCAAGGAGGCCGCGGTCGGCTCGCCCGGGTTCTACGACTACGAGACCTGGGAGTGCCTGCGCGTGCAGGAGGGCTCCGCGACGGTCGCCCTCACGATGGCCGAGGACTCAGCCCGCGCGTGCGGACGGGGTCACCCGTCGACCGCGTGCAGGTCGCCGCCGGCGGGGGCCGGGTCACCCTCGGTTCCGGGGAGCGGTACGACGCCGCCGCCGTGGTCTGCACCCTGCCGCCCGGGCCGCTGCGCGACCTGCGGATCGAGGGCGTACCCGAGCCCCGGCTGGAGTCGCTGCGCCGGCAGCGCCACGCCCTGGCCGCCAAGGCCTGCCTGGTCTACGACCGGTCGTTCTGGGTCGACCAGGGCCAGAACGGCTCCGCCTACTTCGAGCGCACCCTCCTCGGCGGCACCTGGCAGCAGGTCGACGGCGTGCTCTCGGCGCTGGTGCCGCCCGAGCGGCTCGGCGGGTTCCTCGGCACCGACCCCGCCCAGGCGCGCGACGACGTCGTCGACGAGGTGGCGGCGGCGTACGGCGAGCGGGCGCGCGACCCGCAGGAGGTGTTCGTGCGCTCGTGGGCCACCGACCCGCACACCCAGGGCTACATCACCGCCTGGCGGCCCGGCGACGTGCTGGCCGTCGGCCCGCTGCACGCCAGCCACGCGCCGCCGTTCTACGTCGCCGGCTCCGACCAGTGGGTGTGCGGCTACATGGAGGGCGCCGTGCGCACCGGGCGGGCCGCGGCCGCCGCCGTGCTCGGCCGCGACCACCCCCACCCCCACGACCGCGACTTCTCGATGCCCGCCTGATGCCCGCCTGATGCCCGCCTGATGCCCGACCCGACGCTGGACCTGTGACCCGAGGGATACACCTATCCCCGTGGCCAAGACCGAGGTGATCTGATGGACCGACTCGTCGACCGCGACCTCGGCGCGGAGCGGTGCGGCATCGCCGGCGCCCGCGACGACCTGCCGCAGCGCGCCCGGGTCGTGGTCGTCGGCGGAGGTCTCGTCGGCGCGTCGGTCGCGCACCACCTCGCGCTGGCCGGGGAGCGCGACGTGCTGCTGCTCGAGGGCAACGTGCTCGGCAGCGGCACCAGCTGGCACGCCGCCGGACTGGTCTCGCGGGGGCGTGGCTCGGTCACCCTCAGCGAGCTCGCGAGCTACGGCGTGGACTGCTACGCCGGGCTCGACGAGCTGACCGGCGTCGACGTCTCGCTGCACCGGTGCGGCTCGCTGGCCGTGGCCCGCGCGCCCGGGCGGTGGGACGAGCTGCAGCGTCAGCGCACCGTCGTCGTCCAGCTCGGTGTCGAGGCCCACCTGGTGGGCCCCGAAGAGGTGCGCCGACTCTGGCCGCTCGCCGTCACGGACGGGCTGGTGGGCGGCCTCCACCAGCCGCAGGACGGACACGTCAACCCCGGCCACGCCGCGGTGGCGCTCGCGAAGGCGGCGTACGACGGCGGCGTCGCGGTGCGCGAGGGCGTGCGCGTCGAGCGGGTGCTGACCGCCGACGGGGTCGTCACCGGGGTGCGCACCGACCGTGGCGACGTCGAGGCCGAGCAGGTCGTGCTCGCCGCTGGGCTGTGGACCCGTGAGCTGGCCGCCACCGCGCACGCCCGGGTGCCGCTGCACCCCGCCGAGCACGTGCACGCCCGCACCGCGCCGATCGACGGTGCCGGCCCCGACCTCCCCGTGCTGCGCGACCTCGACGGCTACGTCTACGTGCGCTCCGAGTCCGGCCGCCTGCTGGTGGGGGCCTTCGAGCCGGACGGCCGGCCCCGACCGGTGAGCGACGTGGCGAGCGACGGGTTCGCTGAGTTCGCCTTCGACCACGACCACTTCGCCGGCGTACGTCGGCTGGCCGAGGAGCGGGTGCCCGCCCTGCGCGGCGTCGCCTACGACCGGTTCCTCAACGCACCCGAGAGCTTCACGCCCGACGGCGACTTCTGCCTGGGCGAGACCGGTGAGGTGCCGAACCTGTTCGTTGCCGCCGGCCTCAACTCCCAGGGCGTCATCTACGCCCCGGGCGCCGGCCGCGCCCTCGCCGACTGGATGCTGAACGGCGGCCCCGGCTTCGACGCCGCGCCGTCGACGTGCAGCGGTTCAGCCGCCAGCAGGACAACGGCGCCTACCTGCGCGAGCGCACCACGCGAGTCGCTGGGCCAGCTCTACGCGATGCACTGGCCGCACCGGCAGCCGACACCGCGCGTGGGCGCCCGGCGTACCCCGCTGCACGACCGGCTGGCCGCGGCCGGGGCCTGCTTCGGCGAGACGGCCGGCTGGGAGCGGGCCAACTGGTACGGCGAGCCGGGGCAGCGGCCGGACGTACGAGTACAGCTACGGCCCGCAGAACTGGTCCGAGCGCGGCGGCGTCGAGCACCGCGCCGCCCGCGAGGCGGTGGCGCTGTTCGACCTGAGCTCGTTCACCAAGGTCGAGGTCGCCGGGCCCGACGCGCTCGGGCGTGCTCCAGGAGGTCTGCACCGCCAAGATGGACATCGGCCGTCGGCCGCGTCCGCTCACACGCTGCTGCTCAACCCGCGGGGCGGCATCGAGCTGGACGGCACGGTGACCCGGCTCGCCGCTCGACCGGTTCCTCGTCGTCACGCCCGCCGCCAGCCAGACCAAGACCTGTGGGCCCTGCGACGGGCGGTCCGCGGCCGCGCGGCCGCCGTCTTCGACGCCACCGCCGGGCTCGCGACCATGGCCGTCATGGGCCCGCGCAGCCGCGAGCTGATGGACCGGATCTCGCCCGCCGGCTGGAGCGACGAGGACCAGCCCTACTCCCGGGCCCGCGAGGTCGAGGTCGCCTCCGGCCACGCGCTGGTGCTGCGCACCAGCTACGTCGGCGAGCTCGGCTACGAGATCTACCCGTCGGCCGACCAGGCCGTCGCGACGTACGACGCGGTCGTGCGCGCGGGCGCAGACCTCGGGCTGGAGCACGCCGGCTACCACGCCCTCGACTCGCTGCGGTGCGAGAAGGGCCATCGCCACCTCGGCCACGACATCGGCCCGGGCACCACCCCCGCCGAGGCCGGCCTGGGCTTCGCGGTGTCGCGCCGCAAGCAGGCCGACTTCGTCGGACGCGCCGCCGTCGAGTCGGCCACAGCGCGCGGTGGCGCACCGCGTTCGTGCTCCTCGACGACCCCGAGCCGCTGCTGCACCACGACGAGCCGATCTCGGTGGGGGGGCACCGGTCGGCCGGGTGACCAGTGGCGCCTACGGCTGGACGCTTGGGGGCGCCTGCGGCGTCGCGATGGTCGAGCCGGACCTGCTCGAGCTCGACGGCACGCTCGACGTCACGGTCACCTGTGGCGCGCGCGCGGTGCCAGCCACCCTGTCGGCCCGGCCGTTCTACGACCCGGACGGCACGCGACTGCGCTGAGGACGCGCGCGGGCCAGGACCTCGGGCCGGGATCACGCCGCACCGCTACCTGGTCGCGCGACGGCCGGGACGTCGCTCGCCGGTCGCGATCTCGCTCGCGCAGGGGTGCGCCGACCCGAGCGTCGCGTTTGACGGGTCGCCACGCTGAGCACTGCCCCCTCATGACCCTCCCCTCCGCCCCTCGCGGCCTCGGCTTCGGCGAGCCCTTGACCCTCCCCGACACGGCACCGGCCGACCACGGCGACCACGTCGACCTGCTCGTCGTGGGCGCCGGGATCAGCGGGCTGCTGACCGCACGCCGGGCCCTGGCCGAGGGGCGGTCGGTGCTCGTCCTCGAGGCGTTCCCGCACCTGGGCCGGCTGGCCAGCGGCCTGAACAACGGCAAGGTCACCGCCGCACAGGGTCAACAGCTCTCCCAGGTCGCCGACGTGGCCGGTCGGGAGGCGGCGGTGGCCTACGCTCGCCAGCAGGTCGACGCCGTGGAGTCGATGCGCGGGTTGTGCGCGGACCTCGGCGTGAGCTTCGACGTACGCCGGGCGGGGCTCTTCACCGAGGACCCGGAGCAGCGCAGCCTGCTGGAGACCGAGGCGGACCTGATGCGCGCCGCCGGCCTGAGCCCCGTCCTCGAGACCGGCGACGACTACGCCGCACTCGCGCTGGTGCTGGAAGGCCAGGTGCAGCTGAACCCGCAGTCCCTGCTGCGGGCGCTCGCCGAGGACCTCCTGGACCGGGGCTGCGCCCTGGTCGGCGGGCAGCGGGTCCGCCGCATCCGCAGCGACGCCGACCGGCAGGTGGTGACCACGACGGCGCAGCGGTCCTTCACCGCCTCCGCGGTGGTGGTGGCGACCGGGGCCCCGATCCTCGACCGAGGAGCCCACTTCGCCCGCATGTCGCCGCAGCGCAGCTACCAGGTGGCCTTCAGCGGCCCCGCGGTCACGCTCGACAGCGTGCTGCGCGTCGACGACGACACGCGCTCGGTGCGCGACGTCAGCGAGGGCCCCTACGCGCTGCTCGTGGGCGGTGCAGGGCACCGGGTGGGACAGGCGCACGACGAGGCGGCCTCGATCCGCGACATCGTGCGCTGGGCGTCCCGGTGGTTCCCCGAGCACGAGCCGGTCGCGCAGTGGTCGGCGCAGGACTACCGCACCCACGACGGCCGCCCCATCGTCGAGGAGGTGCCGTCGCGCGCGGGTTCCCTCTACGTGGTGACCGGCATGAACAAGTGGGGGCTGACCAACGCCTGGGTCGCCTCGGACCTCCTGACCTCGGCGCTGGGCGGGGAGTCCCCGCTGCCCACCTCGGCGGCGGGTCTGGCCGACGAGGTGGTCACCGGCAAGCGCGCCGGGCTGGTCGAGGACCAGGTCGCGGTCGGTGCCGGTGAGCTGGTCGGCACCTGTCGGGCCCTGGTCAACGCCGTCACCGGCTCCCGCGGTGGCCGTGCGCTCGGCGTCTGCTCGCACCTGGGCGGGACGTTGGTGCGCAACACCAACGAGGGCACGCTCGACTGTCCCCTGCACGGGTCGCGCTTCACCGAGGAGGGCGAGGTCCTCGAGGGTTACGCCACCCGGGCGGCGCCCACGGTCTCCCGGGGCAAGGACGGCGGCTGACCCGGCCCGGGCGGGACGCCCGGCCGCTCAGTCGCGGGGGGTGCCGACGTCGTCGTGGTAGCGGGCGGCGGCGTCCAGCGCGGACCCGAGCTCGTTCAGCAGCGCCTCGGTGTCCTCGAACACGGCGACTGCACCGGCCTCGGTGAGCTCTTCGGTGCTGTAGCCCCCGCTGAGCAGGCCGATGGTCGGGATGCCGGCCTCCGAGGCGGCGCGGACGTCCCACACGGCGTCCCCGACCATGCAGGCCAGCCCGCCGCCGACGCGTTCGAGGGCGGCCTCGAGCAGGTCGGGCGACGGCTTGGAGTCGTCGGCGTCCTCCGCCGAGGTCGCGGCGTCCGTGCGGTGGTCCGCATCCAGCAGCTTCATCGGGTGCTCGGCGTGCGCCGGGCTGCTCGAGCTCGCCAGGACCACCGTCAGGCCCCGCTCACGCAGGGCGTCCAGCAGCGCCACGGCACCGGGCAGAAGCACCGTCTCGGGCATCAGGCGCTCGTACTCCTGCCCGTGGGTCTCCCGGAGGGCGTCGCCGAGCCGGTCCTCCACCTCGTCGCCGGCGACCGCAGCGACGAGCCGGTCGCCTCCCATGCCGATCGCGCGGTGCACCCGCCACGCGGGCACCGTCTCGCCGTGGTGGGCGAACGCGCGGACCCAGGCGATCGTGTGGTGGAAGCCGGAGTCCAGCAGGGTGCCGTCGATGTCGAGCAGCACGGTGTCGAGGTTCTCGGGGCCACGGGGGGCGTTGTCGTCAGGCACGTGTGCTCACTACCCGGTTTGCCCGCGACGATGCGGGCCGAGGTCACCCGGTCGGGCGTCCGGGCTGGTCCACACGGCCCGGACGTCCAGGGCCCACCGAGGCAGGGGGACGGGCGGTGGCCGCACCGGTGCGAGGCCACGTGCTCTGTGCCGGGGGACGCTTCCTATGCTGGGTCGATGGACCGTCCCGTGACGATCGCCATCGCGAACGACTACGAGATCGTGGTCGTGGGGATCGCCAGCGCCCTGGCGCCGTACGGCGACCGGGTGGAGGTCGTCGAGCTGGACAGCTCGGTGCCCGTGGAGCGCTCCGTGGACCTGGTGCTCTACGACTCCTTCGGACAGGCACAGGGTCACGCGCTCGACGTGCCGTCCATCGTGCGCGACTCCGGCGGGCGGCTGGTCGTCTACACCTGGAACTGCGACGTCGACCTCGTCCAGGAGTCGCTCGCCGCCGGTGCCGCGGGGTACGTCCAGAAGACCGTCACCGCCGAACAGCTCGTCGACGCGCTCGAGCGGATCCACGCCGGTGAGGCCGTGGTGCCGGAAGGCTGCGAGGGTGCCGACGTCATCATCGGCGACTACCCCGGAGACGACGCGGGGCTGAGCCAACGGGAGGCCGAGGTGCTTGCGCTGGTCTGTCAGGGTCTCAGCAACGACGAGGTCGCGGCACGGGCCCTGATCGGTGCCAACACGGTGAAGACCTACATCCGCAGCCTGTACCGGAAGATCGGCGTCACGACGCGGTCCCAGGCTGTCCTGTGGGGTGTGGACCACGGGTTCCGGCCCGACAAGGCACGGCAGGTGAAGCTGTCCGGCGGCCACGGTTGGCGCGACGTCGGCTCGCCAACCGGCCAGGGCGGCTGACCGCGGAGGCCCTGGCCCCAGATCTCACCCCTGCGGGGGTACTCGGCGCCCGACCCACGATGGGACCGTCCCGGTGGCTCAGGAACAGGGCCCGGCCGGGTCCGTGGTCTTCGGAGCACGGGCCCGGCCGTCTGCGGTCGGCCGGTCGAGCGGGGGTACCACTCACCCTTGCGGGGGTAACGGTCGTGAGGTGACCGCTCTAGCGTCTCGAAGGTCCGAGAGGTCCCCTCGTCTACCCGCACTCCAGGAGCATGTCGTGAACCCAGCACACGATCAGGACCAGCACGAGACGGCCGTGCCGGGTGCTCCCGGCCCGCAGCCGCCCTCGGGCTCCGAGCCGACGGAGCCGACGGAGCCCCTGCCGCCGAAGGCCGACCAGGCCGCGCCGGCGATGCGGACCGCCACGGGTCGGCCGGCGACGCAGGAGCCGACCGCCCGCACGCAACACGGAGCGTGGCAGACGACTGCCACCGGCGTGCGGGTGCGCGACACCGACCACTCGCTCAAGGCCGGTCGCGCGCGGCCCGACGCTGCTGCAGGACCACCACCTGCGCGAGAAGGTGATGCACTTCGACCACGAGCGCATCCCCGAGCGGGTGGTGCACGCCCGCGGTGCCGCGGCGCACGGGTTCTTCGAGGGCTACGGCACCGCCGGCGCCGTCAGCCTCGCCGCGGCTCTTCGAGCAAGGACCAGCCGCACGCCGGTCTTCGTCCGGTTCTCCACCGTGCTCGGCTCGCGCGGCTCGGCCGACACGGTGCGCGACACCCGTGGCTTCGCCATGAAGTTCTACACCGACGAGGGGTCCTGGGACCTGGTCGGCAACAACATGCCGGTGTTCTTCATCCAGGACGGCATCAAGTTCCCCGACGTCATCCACGCCGGCAAGCCGCACCCCGACCGGGAGATCCCGCAGGCGCAGAGCGCCCACGACACGTTCTGGGACTTCGTCTCGCTGCACACCGAGGCGCAGCACCACACGATCTGGAACATGTCCGACCGCGGCATCCCGCGCTCCTACCGCATGATGGAGGGCTTCGGCGTGCACACCTTCCGGTGCATCAACGACGACGGGGGGACGTCGCTGGTCAAGTTCCACTGGAAGCCCAGGCTCGGCGTGCACTCCCTGACCTGGGAGGAGGCCCAGCTGCTCGGCGGCATCGACCCCGACTTCCACCGGCGCGACCTCGCGGACGCGATCGAGGCCGGTGCCTTCCCGGAGTGGGAGCTCGGCGTCCAGGTCATGCCCGACACCGAGGACCAGATGTTCGAGGGGATCGACCTGCTCGACCCCACCAAGCTGGTCCCGGAGGAGCTGGCGCCGGTGCAGCCGATCGGCCGGCTGGTGCTGGACCGCAACCCCACCAACTACTTCGCCGAGACCGAGCAGGTCGCCTTCCACACCGGCCACCTGGTGCCGGGCATCGACGTCACCGACGACCCGCTGCTGCAGGCGCGCAACTTCTCCTACCTCGACACGCAGCTCACCGCGCCTCGGCGGCCCGAACTTCGACCAGCTGCCGATCAACCGGCCGCACGCGCCGGTCAACGACATGCAGCGCGACGGCTACCACCAGCACGCCGTCCACAGCGGCGTCGCGCCCTACCGCCCGAACTCGCTCGACGGCGGCTGCCCCTTCACGATGGCCGGCCAGGCGGGACCTCGACGACGCGTCAGCGCCGGGCCTTCGTCGAGGTCGCCCGCACGGTCGGCGCGTCGCAGAAGTCCGCGCCCAGCCCGCGTCGTACGACGACCACTTCAGCCAGGCGCGACTGTTCTGGCTCAGCCTCTCCCCGGTCGAGCAGGAGCACGTGGTGCGCGCCTACACGCTTCGAGCTCGGCAAGTGCTACGAGCGACCGTCAAGGAGCGGCAGCTGCAGGCGCTGGCCAACATCGACCCGACCCTGTGCGGCGAGGTCGCGACCGGGCTCGGCCTCCCCGCGCCCGCGCCGACCGAGCCGCTCGCCCGACGTCCCGAGTCCCGGCGCTGGCCAGGTGCGCGACGAACGTGGCCCATGGACGGCCGCACGGTCGGCATCGTCGTCGGCTGGGACACGCCCTCGGGCCAGGTGGGCCGCCCGCCGGACGATCTTCGCGCGGGTCTGGTGCCCGTGGTGGTCGCGCCGCACGGGGGCGTCGCGGCCGGGAGACGTGCAGCGCACCTTCGCTACGGGCCGTTCGGTCGAGCTCGACGCCCTGCTGCTGCTCGACGCGCCGCCGCCCGCCCCCGACGCGCTGGAGTCGCGGGACGAGAAGGCGGCTGGGGAGGTGTCGGTCGACCCGCGCGTCCTGCTCCTGGCCGAGGAGTGTTTCCGCCACTCCAAGGCGGTGGCGGCCACGGGCGCGGGCGCCGACGCGCTCCTGGCCGCAGGCCTCCCCGACGGACGCTCCCGGCGTGCTCGTGGCTGAGGACGTCACGGAGCTGTGGTCTTCGCTCTCGGAGCTGCTCGGTGCCCACCGGGCCTGGCAACGGTTCCCGGCGTCGCTCACCGACTGAGGCTGGTCGACGCCCTCGCCGCCGTACGTCGGGCCGGTGCCGGCACCTGTCGGCACCTGTCGGCACCTGTCGGCGGCAAGGCTTCCTTCAGGAGAGGAGCGCGGATGATCGGCCCTCGACCCGGTGAGGACGGATCCGACGCGATCGTGGAGCAGCTCACGTCCGAGGCTCGGCAGGTCGGGCGCGACGTGCCCTCGGCGTTGGCCTGCGCCTCCCGCTGGCAGCCTCGCCTGCCCTACCCCGGGCGTGGGCGCACGCGGCTGCTGTGGGACGCCCTCGCGAGGCTGGGTGCGGTCGACCTGCAGCTGGCCCGAGCCTGCGAGCCCCACTTCGACGCGGCCGCGATCCTGCACGAGCTCGACGGGCGGTCGCTGCCCGAGAGGTCGACCTGGGGCGTGTTCGCCGCGGAGGGGCCAGGCGTGCGTCTCGAGGCGCGGGAGACCCCCGCTGGCTGGAGGCTCAGCGGGACGAAGCCGTGGTGCTCGCTGGCTGCCCAGCTGAGCCACGGCCTGGTCACCGCGTGGCGCGGCGACCAGCGCGGACTGTTCGCGGTGCAGCTCACCCACGCGGGCGTGGCCATGGGGACCGGCCCGTGGGTGCCGCACGGCCTCCCCGACGTGGTGAGCACGACGATCCACCTCGACGACGTGCCCGCAGAGCCGGTCGGCGCGGCCGGGTGGTACCTGGACCGGGACGGGTTCGCGTGGGGCGGGATGGGTGTCGCGGCCGTCTGGTACGGCGGGACCGTCGCGGTCGCGCGACGGCTGGCCCGGCAAGCCCTCGAGCGTGAGCTCGACCAGGTCGGTCGGTCCCACCTGGGCGCCGTCGACCGTGCGTTGCACGCCGCGCGGGTCGTGCTCGAGCACGCCGCCGACGACGTCGACGCCGGGCGGGCGGTCGGCCCGTACGGAGCCCTGCTGGCGCACCGGGTCAGGGGGACCGTCGCGGCCTCGGCCGAGGAGGTGCTCCGTCGCAGTGACCACGCACTGGGTCCCGGCCCCCTGGTCGCCGAGCCCGCCCACGCGGCCGCCGTGGCCGACCTGCACCTCTACCTGCGCCAGCACCACGCCGAACGCGACGACGCAGCCCTCGGCGGCCTGGTGCAGGCCCAGCCGTCGTGGTGACCCCGGGGTTCTCCCACGACGCCCCGGGGACGTCGGCAGCCGACTGGAGGCGGCACCCGCGGTGGCCCGGAGCGCGCACCGTGGACCTCGACCCGTACCGCCGGGTCCTCGTCGTCGCGGCCCACCCCGACGACGAGACCCTCGGTGCGGCCGGGCTGGTCGCCCGGGCCTGCGGCCGGGGCTTGGCCACGGACCTGGTCGTGATCACCGCGGGCGAGCACAGCCATCCGGCCTCGCCCACCCACTCGCCGACCGACCTGTCCCGGTTGCGCACGCAGGAGTCGGGGGAGGCCTGGAGGGTCACCGGCTCTCGCACGGACCCCGTCGTGCTCGGCGTCGAGGACGGCACGGTGGGGGACGCGGTCGAGGCGGTCACCTCCGCGCTCGTCGAGCGGCTCGGCGACGGGCGGAGGACGCTCGTCCTCGCTCCGTGGCGGCGCGACGGACACCCCGACCACGAGGCCGCAGGACGCGCCGCCGCGGCCGCGTGCCGACGCACCGGGGCGGAGCTGCTGGAGTACCCGGTGTGGTTCTGGCACTGGGCCGATCCCGCGGCCGCGCCGTGGGAGGACTTCGTCACCGTCGCGCTGGACCCCGACCGGGCTGACCGCAAGGCCCGCGCGATCCAGGCCCACCGCACCCAGGTCGCCCCGCTGTCCGGGGCCCGGGGCGACGAGACGCTGCTGCTCCCGTCGGTGCTCGCGCACTTCTCGGGCCCCGTGGAGGTGTTCGTCGACCAGCCCGCCCACGACGGGACGCTGGAGCGGTTGCACGCCCGGGAGACCGAGCCCTGGGGCGCCGACGACCGGTGGTACGAGCAGCGCAAGCGCGAGCTCGTGCTGGCCTGCCTGCCGGCGCCGACGTACTCCCGGGGCCTCGAGGTCGGATGCTCGACCGGGGTGCTCACCGCCGCGCTCGCGCGACGCTGCGAGAGCCTGCACGCGGTCGACGCCAGTCCCTCCGCCCTGGCCCGGGCCGGTGCTCGGCTGGCGGAGCTGCCGCACGTCTCGACGGCTCTGACCGAGGTGCCGCAGGAGTGGCCGGAGGGACGCTTCGACCTGGTGGTGGTCTCCGAGTTGGGCTACTTCCTGAGCCCGGTGGACCTCGAGCTGCTGGCCGTGCGGATCGCGGCCGGACTCACCGACGCGGGCTGCGTGCTCCTGTGCCACTGGCGACACCCCGTGCGGGGGTGGGTGCTCGACGGTCCGGAGGTGCACCGTCGGCTCGCCGCGATGATCCCGCTGCCGGAGGCCGCGCGCTACGTCGACCGCGACGTCGAGATCGTGCTGCTCGCCGGCGCCGGGCGGCTTCCGGACCCCGGCGCGTGACGTGGCCACGGCGTCGATAGTGGCAGCGTTGACCCGGACGACGACGAGCGTGCACGTCGTCGTCCCCGCCCGGGACGAGGAGGATCGCATCGGCGGGTGTGTCCGCGCCATCGGTCGCGCGGTGCATGCCGTACGCCTCGCGCGCCCCGGGACGACGGTGACCGCCACGCTGGTGCTGGACCGCTGCACCGACGGCAGCCTCGCTCGCGCCCACGAGCACGTGGGCGACGTCGCGTGGGACGTGGTGCACGTCGACGCCGGTCGGGTCGGCGTCGCCCGGCACCGGGGCATCCTCCACGCGACGGCCGGTGTCCCGCGGCCGGAGGAGGCATGGGTCGCCACGACCGACGCCGACTCGGAGGTCAGCCCCTCGTGGCTGGTCGACCACGTCGACCTGGCGCGGCACCACGACCTCGTCGTCGGAGCCGTCCGACCCGACGAGCGCGACCTGTCCGCCGCCACGCTGGAGGAGTGGGAGCGTCGGCACGGCGACGTCGGGGCACACGTCTACGGAGCGAACCTCGGTGTACGGCTCTCGACGTACCTGTCGGTCGGCGGCTTCCCCCCGGTCGACCAGCACGAGGACGCACTGCTGGTGGCCGCCGTACGGCGTGCCGGGGCGGCGTGGGTGCACGGGTCGGTGGTGACGACGTCCGCCCGGACGAGCGGGCGGGCGCCCGGCGGCTTCTCGGGGTACCTGCGCCACCTCGTGGACGAGGTGGCGAGTCGCGCCGACGCGTGACACGCCGTGCGGGTCTGCCCCGGGAGGGTACGTGGCCGACCGTGGACGAACGAGGGCACTGCGAGTACTGCGGCCGGTCGGGCGTGCTGGCTCCGGGGGGCGCGATCGACCGGACCCAGTGTCCCGACCGCGGCGAGCCGGTGGTGCCGGAGTGAAGCGGTGCCTGCTCCCGCGAGCCGCCGGGCTGCGCTGGGGCGCGGCGGTGGCGGCGGCGGGCCGTGGTCTGACCTAGGGTCGGCTGCCACGGAGCGGGCACGCCGTTTCGACCTCACAGGACGGCACCGACGTGAACGACCTGATCTTCGCCAACGGCAGGCTCTTCGACGGTCTGTCCTACCACCACGAGCACGCGCTGGGCATCCGGGACGGCCGGATCCACTCGATCGGCCCGCTGGACCGGGTGCGCGAGGAGATGTCCGGCGTCGGCTCCGGTCCCGAGGAGTACGACGCGGACGGGGGCCTGGTGCTGCCGGCCTTCCACGACGCGCACATGCACCCGATGATCGGCGGTCTCGAGCTGCGCCAGGGGCTGCTCACCGAGTGCGGCAGCGCCGAGGAGGTGCTCGACAAGATCGCCGACCTCGTCGAGAAGGGCGCCGACCACTCCTCCGACGTCTGGTTCCGCGCCGGCGGCTGGTCGCTGGAGCACTTCGACCAGGACACCGGCCCGACCGCCGAGATGCTCGACCGGGTGGTGCCGCACCGGCCGGCGTTCCTGCCGAGCAACGACCACCACAACGCCTGGGTCAACACGCGCGCGCTCGAGGTGGCCGGCATCGACCGGGACACCCCCGACCCGCCCGACGGCTGGATCGAGCGCGACGCCGACGGCAACCCGACCGGCACCCTGCGCGAGGCCGCCGCGATGCTGGTGCACCGGCACGTCGACACCTCCCAGGAGGAGAAGCGCGAGGCGCTGCGCGACGCCCAGGCCTACCTGCACTCGTGGGGGATCGTCGGCTGGCAGGACGCCCTGGTGGGCGGCTACGCGAACCTCGACGACCCCACCCAGGCCTATCTCGACCTCGTCGGCAGCGGCGACCTGACCGCGCGCGTGCGGCTCGCCCTGCGCTGGGACCCGCACCGCGGCGTCGAGCAGCTCGACGACCTCCGGGCCGAGCGTGAGCGGCTCGGCGAGGCCGGGCTCGACGCGGGCTCGGTCAAGCTGATGGTCGACGGTGTCTCGGAGACCTTCACGATGGCCGTCGACGAGCCCTACCTCGGCGGAGCTCGGTGCCCGTGCCACCAGGGCGGCGAGAGGGGGCTGATGTTCCTCGAGCCCGAGCAGCTCGACGAGGCCGTGGTCGCCCTCGACGAGGCCGGATTCCAGGCGCACTTCCACGCGCTGGGGGACCGCGCCGTACGCACCGCGCTCGACGCCGTCGCCGCCGCCCGGCGCACGAACGGGTGGAGCCCGCAGCGCCACCAGCTGGCGCACCTGCAGCTGGTGAACCCCAAGGACCGCAACCGGTTCCGTCTGCTCGGCGCCATCGCGAACGTCGAGGGGATGTGGGCGCGCTACAACACCCCGGCCGTGCAGATGGTCGAGCCCTACCTCGACGAGGAGCGGCTGGGCTGGCAGTACCCCTTCGCCGACATCGTCGGCAGCGGGGCGCTCGTCGCCGGGGGGTCGGACTGGCCGATCAACCCGCCGGAGCCGATGGAGGCGGTGCACGTGCTCGTGAACCGGTCCTCGCGGCGTACCGACGAGAAGGACGAGGAGCCGCCGATGGGCGAGGAGCAGGCCCTGACCCTGACCCAGGCGCTGCAGGCGTACACGAGCGGTGCGGCGCACGCCAACCACCACGAGGACTCGGGCAACCTGCGCGTCGGCGCGTCCGCCGACGTCATCGTGCTCGACCGCGACCCCTTCGACCTGCACGAGGATCACATCGGCTCGGCCGACCCGGTCGCGGCCTGGTCGCGGGGCAGCCAGGTCTACCAGCGCGACTGAGGCTGATCGGCGTCGGAGGAGCCGGAGGAGTCGGGGAGGGGTGGGGTGGCGTGGACGAGCCGATGACCGAGCTGGTGCGACGGGCCTCCGCTCTCGCGTCGGCGCGACGTCGGGTGCTCGGCATCGTCGGGCTGCCCGGTAGCGGCAAGTCCACGCTGGCCGCCCAGGTCGTCGACGCGGTCGGCCCGGCGGCGCGCAACGTGCCGATGGACGGTTTCCACCTCGCCACCTCCGAGCTGCAACGCCTCGGTCGCGCCGGGCGCAAGGGGGCGCCGGACACCTTCGACACCGCGGGCTACGTCGCGCTGCTCCAGAGGCTGCGGGACGGGTCCTCGGGCGACGTCTACGCCCCGGAGTACCGCCGCGAGCTCGAGGAGCCGGTGGCCGGCGCGCTCCTTGTCGACGCCGGTGCGTCCCTGGTCGTGACCGAGGGCAACTACCTGCTCCACGACCGCGACGGCTGGGAGCCGGTGCGGTCGCTGCTGGACGAGGTCTGGTACGTCGACATGGCCGAGCAGGTGCGTCTGGACTTGCTGGTGGAGCGGCACGTCCGGTTCGGGAAGACGCCGGAGCGGGCCCGCGCCTGGGCCACCGGCAGCGACCAGGCCAACGCGGAGCTGGTCGCGTCGACGCGGCACCGCGCCGACCTGGTGGTCGAGCTCGGCGGAGATCCGCTCGGGGTCCGCGCCGTCCGTCGAGGTCGACTCTGACGGTGTCCCAGCAGAACCCTCACGTCCCGCCGAGAGGGCACTCAGTTCCCGCCGAGAGGGCACTCAGTTCCCGCTGAGAAGGCACTCAGTTCCCGCCGAGAGGGCACCTAGTTCGCCGTGAGAGGTCACTGAGAGTCGATGCGGCGAGGAAGTGCCCCCTCGTCGCGAAGGGAGTGCCCTCTGGGATGCGGCGGGGGCGGCGGCGGCGCGAGTCCCCTCCCTCACCCGACCGCGGCGGGCATGTCGAGGACCACGCGCAAACCCCGTCCCGAGGCCAAGACCTCGAAGGCCTCGTCGATGCGGCTCAGCTCGAAGCGGTGCGAGACCATCTCCTCGAGCAGCAGCCTGCCCTGCTGATGCAGGAGCGCGAGCTCGGGCACGTCGCTCACGAAGCGGCTGGACCCGATGAAGGCGCCCTGGAGACGGCGCTCCTCGAAGTACAAGGCCGAGGGCGTGACCCGGATCGGGGTGGAGTCCGGGATCATCCCGAGCACCGTGCACACCCCGCCGGGTGCGAGCATCGCGAAGGCGAGCTCGGCGGTCTCGGCGAGACCGACTGCCTCGAAGGTGTAGTCCACACCGCCAGGGACCAGGTCGGCGAGTGCGCCGAGCGTGCCGTCGCCAGAGATCAGCCCGTCGGTGGCGCCGAAGCGCAGAGCGGCGTCCACCTTGTCGGGGGACCGGTCGACGGCGACGATGCGCGCGGCGCCGGCGAGCCGTGCACCCTGCACGGCCGCGAGGCCGATCCCGCCGCAGCCGACGACGGCCACCGTCGAACCCACGCCGACCGAGGTCGCACGCGTCACCGCCCCCACCCCGGTCAGCACGGCGCACCCGAAGAGCGAGGCGGCGGGGAGGGGCAGGCCGGGCGGCACCGAGGTCACGGCGTTCTCGTGCACGACCACCAGCTCGGCGAACGCGCCGATCCCGCCCATCACGCCCACGGGTCCACCGTCGGTTGTCGTGACCGACGGCTCCGGTCGGGCCCGGAGGGAGGCGCGCTCCGAGCAGAGCGACATCCGGCCCTGCACGCAGAAGCGGCAGCGCCCGCAGAACATGGTCAGGCTGGTGACGACGTGGTCACCCGGCGCCACGGACGTCACCTGGGCGCCGACCGACTCGACCACTCCGGCCGCCTCGTGCCCCAAGACCTCCGGCAGGGTCGTCCGGTGGGTCCCGTCGAGGTAGTGCAGGTCGCTGTGGCAGAGACCGACGTGCATGGGTGCGAGTCGCACCTCGGAGGGCCCGGGTCGGTCCACCATGACGGTGTCCAGCTCGAGCCGGCCCACCTCGGTCAGCACCGCGGCCCTCGCGGCCGTGCGCCGGGCTGGTGGTGGGCTCATGGGGCTCCTCGGGTGGGGCGGGGGGCCGCGTCGACCCGTGCCGATGTCCGCCACCCTCGCAGGGCGGACGTCGAGACGCTATCGTTCGGGGTCAAACGATTGGGGAGGCCTACCGTGCCCGTGCCACGCATGCTGCTGATCCTGAGTGAGAACTGGACCCTGACCGACGGACGCAGCCTCGGGGACCTGGTCACCTGGGCGCAGGTCGCCGAGGACGCCGGCTTCGACGCGGTGATGCTCTCCGAGCACGTGGTGCTCGGTCGCGACGCCAGCGACCAGGGCGTCATGGGCAACCCTCGCGACTATGCCCTGCCGGGCAACCAGGACCCGCTCATGCCGTGGCCCAACTCGCTCGTGCTCCTCTCGGCGATGGCGGGCGTCACGAGCCGTGTGCGGCTGGTCGCGGCGGCGATCCTCGCGCCCCTGCGGCACCCCCTGCTCCTCGCCCGGGAGCTCGGCACGCTCGACCTGGTGAGCGAGGGCCGGCTCGTGGTGCAGCCGAGCGTCAGCTGGAGCAAGGACGAGTACGCCGCGCTCGGCGTGCCGTTCGGTCGGCGCGGGAAGATCCTCGACGAGCAGCTCGAGGTGATGGACCTGGTGCTGCGGGAGTCGCCGGTCAGCTACCACGGCGCCCACTTCGACTTCGACGACGTCTACCTGGAGCCCAAGTCCTTCCGTGAGGACGGCGTGCGGATGTGGTTCGGCGGACAGAAGGCACATGGTGCGGTGGTGGAACGCCTGGCCCGGTACGGCCACGGCTTCCATCCCCTCGGGCGCCCCACCGACGAGGACCTCGTGACCGTGCGCGAGACCCTCCTCGCAGCGGGACGCGAGCCCGCCGACCTCGAGATGGTCGGCGGTGTCGACGTCCGTTTCCCCGACGACCGGTCGCCGGCTGACCTGGCCGAGTCGATGGACTCGATCGCCCCGCAGCTCGAGCGTGGGTTCACCACGTTCTGCGTCAAGCCGTCGATGTTCATCGACGACCCCTCGGAGATGGCGTCCTTCTGCGCCGACGTGGTACGCCGCGCGGAGACGCTGGGCTGAAGCCGGCCCGTCCCCGCGCGGCGACCGGGCTCAGGTGACCAGGTCCGCGAGGGCGTCGCGGTTCTCGGAGTTGTGTCGCGCCAGGCCCACGACGGCACCCACCACGAAGGTGAGGAAGGGCAGCAGCACCAGGAACCAGCCCAGGGGGGAGAGTCCGAAGGTCTGCGCGGTGGGGTCCACTCCCTCGGCGACGGTGCCGGCGAGAAGGCCGAAGCGGGCCATCACGAGGTAGGCGCCCACCGCGAGGGCGACGATCGAGATCGCGGGCGCGACGAGTGTGTTCCAGACACGACCGTCCTCACCCGTGCGCCGGAAGTAGACGATGACCGCGAGGGACACGAGAATCTCGACGAGGACGATGCTGAGCACCGCGAGGGCGGAGAACCAGAAGAACATGTTCAGCACCGGGTCCAGGCCCGCCACCACGAAGATCACGATCACCGAGCCGGTGACCACGGACGTGGCCACCGTGCCGACGATCGGGGCCCCCCGCTCGTTGACGCGGTCCATGACCCGCGGCAGGACGCCGGCGCGACCGAGGGAGTAGACGTAGCGGGCGGCGCTGTTCTGGAAGGCCAGCAGTCCCGCGAAGAGGCTGCTCAGCACCAGCCAGCTCATCACGGTGGCGAGCCATCCGCCCACGTACTGGTCGGCGACGCTGAAGAGGACCAGCGCGGGGTCGGCCAGCGGTTCGCCGTCCACGGTCGAGATGGAGGCGACCTCGTCCACGACCGACGACGTGCCCAGTCCGCTCACGACGGCCCAGGAGGTGAGGGCGAAGAGGACCGCGATGAGCGTGACGGCGATGTAGGTGGCGATGGGTACGGCGCGCTTCGGGTTCCTCGTCTCCTCGCCGTAGATCGCGGTGGCCTCGAAGCCGATGTAGGAGGCGAAGGCGAAGGCGAGCGCGATGCCCGCGGAGCCGGTGAAGCCTCCGACGAAGATGTTCGCGGGGGAGAAGGAGTCCAGCGGCGCGAGGCCGTCCGGTCCGCCCCCCTGGAGCAGCACGACGGCGGCGAGCAGGGCGAGGGCGGTCACCTCGGCGATCATCAGCAGGCCGAGCACCTTGGCACCGAGGTCGACCTGGAGGAGCGACAGCAGGAGCACGACGGCCCAGACGCCGAGCGCCCACGCCCACCACGGGAGGTCGAGGCCCGTCTTCGCCCCGATCTGCCCGGCGGCGACCGCCCCGAAGAAGCCGAAGACGGCCAGCTGGATGGTCAGGTAGGCCAGCAGGGACACGAAGGCGGACCCGACGCCCGGCACGATGCCCAATCCGCGACCGACGTAGGCGAAGAAGGCGCCGGTGTTGCTGACGCGCACGCTCATCGCGGCGTAGCCCACACTGAAGACCAGGAGCACGATGCCCACGGCGAGGTAGGCGCCCGGCGCGGCGGCGCCGTTGCCCAGCACGATCGCCACGGGCACGGCGCCGGTCATACCGACCAGGGGTGCCGCGGCGGCGACGACGAAGAAGACGATGCCGGCGATCCCGAGACGGTTCGACGCCAGGCTCTCCCCGGGAGGCGCGCCCGAGCCACCTCTCGTGGCGCCTGGTCCCGCGGTGTCGGCTCCGGCGGTCTGCTCGCTGCTCATGAGGTGTCCCTCCACGAAGGTGTGATCTGGGTGACAGGCTGGGAGACTATTCGTATCCAAACGAATCTGTCGAGAGACGTTGGTCGATTCGTTACGGGCCGAACGACCTGGAGTGGACCCGGGGTGGACGCTGCGCGGGGAACCCTTGACGACGTTCTTGGCGCTAGTTAGTTTGGGGCCAAACGAATGGAGCCAGCATGTCGGATCTGTCCCGCACGGCGGACGTCGAAGGCGTCCGCGTCGACCTGCGGCACTGGATCGATGGTCGCCGGCTCGCCTCGGCGGAGGTCTTCAGCGACGTCTCGCCGGTGGACGAGACCGAGATCGCCCGTGTCCACGCCGGCGGTGAGGCGGAGGTGGACGCTGCCGTCGAGGCCGCGGCCCGCGCCTTCCCCGCGTGGGCGGCCATGCCCGTGGCGGAGCGCTCGGCCGTGCTGCGCCGGGTCGCCGACGGCATCGAGCGACGGGTGGAGGACCTGGCGCGTGTCGAGACACGGGACAACGGCTCGTTGCTGCGCAGCCACCGGCGCGGGGTGATGCCACGGGTCGCGATGAACTTCCGCTACTTCGCCGACCACGCGGAGAAGGAGCTGGGCCATCCGGACCTGGAGGTCCGGGGGCACCGTGAACGCATCACCTACGAGCCCGCCGGCGTGGTCGCGGTGATCACTCCGTGGAACGCCCCGCTGATGCTCGCCACCTGGCGGATCGGGCCGGCCCTCGCCGCCGGCAACACCGTGGTGCTGAAGCCCCCGGAGTGGGCCCCCCTGACCGCGAGCCTGCTCGCTGACGTGATGGCGGAGGCCGGCGTCCCCGACGGCGTCTTCAACGTGGTGCAGGGGACGGGGACCGGGCGGGCGCCCCGCTGACCCGGCACCCCGGAGTCCGACGACTCGCCTTCACGGGCTCGGTGCCCACCGCCGGTCGCATCGCCGCGGCCGCCGCGCCCAACATCGTGCCCCTCTCCTTCGAGCTCGGGGGGAAGTCGCCCCTGGTGGTGCTGGAGGACGCCGACCTCGACCTCGCGGTCGACCTCGCCGTGGAGCAGTTCGACAACGCCGGGCAGGTCTGCCTCAAGGGCGCGCGCATGCTCGTCGCCCGGCCGGTGGCCGAGGAGTTCACCCGGCGGCTCGTGGAGCGGGCCGGCCGCCTCGTGCAGGGCGATCCGCGCGAGGACGACACCGACGTCTCCGCGCTGATCACGCGCGACCACTTCGACGTGGTGAAGGGGTTCGTCGACCGGGCGCTCGCGGACGGGGCGCGGGCACTGGTCGGCGGAGTCCCGAACGCACGGCTGGGGGGGCTCTACTTCTCGCCCACGGTGCTCGTCGACGCCGCCCCCGGGTCGGAGATCCTGACCGAGGAGGTGTTCGGTCCCGTCGTGACCGTGGAGACCTTCGAGGACGAGGAGGAGGCGGTGCGGCTGGCCAACGGCACGCCCTTCGGTCTCGCCGCCATCCTCGTGACCGGGGACCCCGTCAACGCGGAGCGCGTCTCCCGTCGGCTGGACGCGGGCACGGTCTGGGTCAACTGCTTCTTCGTGAGGGACCTGGGCGCGCCCTTCGGGGGCAACGGCCGGTCCGGGATCGGCCGCGAGGGCGGCACGTGGTCCTTCGACTTCTACACCGACATCAAGAACAGCGTGTTCAGCCCGACCGGATGGAGGGAGTGACCCATGGGTGAGGTAGTCGGGGCCGGTCTGCTGGCCCACGTCCCCACGATCGTGCTGCCCGAGGAGGTGCGGCGCGAGCTCAACGACGGGCCTGACACGAGCCTGGTCTCCGGCCTGAGGCAGCTGCGCGAAGAGGTCTTCGAGACGCTCGACTACGACACGGTGGTGGTGCTCGACTCGCACTGGGCGACCACCGTCGAGTTCGTGGTCACCGCGCAGGAGCGCCGCGCAGGCCTGTTCACCTCCGAGGAGCTGCCGCGGGGGATGACCCGTCGGCCCTACGACTTCCTCGGCGACGCCGAGCTCGCCCGTGCCGTCGCGGCGCGTGGGGGCGACCACTGCACCTGGATCAGCGCGATCGAGGACGACGAGCTCCCGATCTTCTACGCGACGACCAACCTCTGGGAGTTCCTCGGCGACGGGCTGCCCGACAAGCGGTGGATCTCGATCGGGGTCTGCCAGACCGCCGACGGCGAGGACAGCTACCGGCTCGGCCGGGCTCTGGGCGAGGCCGTCGCGGCCACCGACCGCAAGGTGCTGCTGCTCGCCTCGGGGGCCATGTCGCACACCTTCTGGCCCCTGCGCCAGCTGCGCGACCACGAGGCCTCCGGCGTCGAGCACGTGTTCACCCCCGAGGCGTACGCCGCGGACCTGGAGCGGATCGCCTGGCTCAAGGACGGCGACCACGCCCGGGTCATCGACACGATGCCGGAGTTCCTGCGCTTCCGCCCCGAGGCGAAGTTCATGCACTACCAGATGATGATGGGCGCCCTCGGCGAGGGCGACTGCACCGCACCCGCCCGGCAGTACGGCGAGTACGAGAACTCGATCGGCACCGGCCAGGTCCACCTCTGGTTCGACCGGCCCGCCGACGGTTTTCCTCGGCCTCGCAGCACCCCGCCGGACCCCGACTACCTCCGCCAGGTCGATGCGGCCGGGGCCGACGTGCCCGCGGCCGGCTGAAAGGAACCCGATGACGTCGCAGCCCACCCCAGCCCCTCGCGAGACCCGGCGCATCCTGCTCGACGGCAACCCCGTCGACGTCGTCCGCGCAGGTGAGGTCCTCGTCGCCGGGGATGGTCGCGAGGTGGCGATCGCGGAGGCGGTCCACCTGCCGCCGGTCGCCCCGAGCAAGATCGTCTGCGTCCACCTCAACTACCGCAGCCGGGTCGAGGAGATGCAGACCGCACTGCCTCCGGCGCCGACGTACTTCCACAAGCCGGTGTCGGCGCTGAACTCCCACGAGGGGGCGGTCGTCCGACCCGCACGCTGCAACTGGCTGAACTACGAGGGCGAGATCGCCATCGTGATCGGCCGCACCTGCCGCAACATCGCCCCTGCTGACGCGGGCGACTACATCCGGGGCTACACCGTCGCCAACGACTACGGCCTCCACGACTTCCGCGACACCGACGCCGGGTCGATGCTGCGGGTCAAGGGAGCGGACACGCTCTGCCCCGTAGGCCCAGGAATCGTCGAGGGCTGGGACTTCCGCGGCAAGCAGATCCGCACCCTGGTCAACGGCGAGGTCCGTCAGGACGGCAACACCGACGAGATGGAGTGGGACATGCACTACCTCGTCGCGGACATCGCCCGCACCATCACCCTGCAGCCCGGCGACCTGCTCCTCTCGGGCACCCCGGCCATCTCGCGCACCGTCTACCCCGGCGACGTCGTCGAGGTGCAGGTCGAGGACCTCGGGACGCTGCGCAACCACGTGGTCGCGGGGCCCACCGAGGTGCGGGACGACGTCGGCGCGCAGCCGACCGAGTCCGAGGAGGTGCTCTCCACCGCCCAGGGCGGCGACTGGGAGTTCCGAGGCATCCGCAAGCCAGTGCCCGCCGGCTCCTGACCGGCGTCGCCGTCCGTCCGAGGAGGACCATGACCGACCACGTCGCCGCCACCGACTGGACCGCTCGTGCAGCCGCGCTCACGCCTCCCGCAGGCCTCCTGGTCGACGGGGAGGTCCGTGCGGGCGCCTCGGTGCGCGAGATCCGTACCCCCCGGGACGGGACCACGCTCACCACCCTGGCCTGGGCGGGCCCCGAGGACGCCGACGCGGCTGTAGGTGCCGCACGCGCCGCCTTCGACCGGGGTGAGTGGCCCCGGATGCACCCTCGGGAGCGCGGCCAGGTGCTGCAACGGCTGGCCGACCTGGTGGAGGTGCACCGCGACGAGCTCGCGCTGCTGGTCAGCCTCGAGATGGGCAAGCCGATCCGGGTGGCCCACGAGATCGAGCTCCGGGCCCTGATGACCACGCTGCGCTTCTACGGCGAGCTCGCGGACAAGCAGCACGGCGAGGTCACGCCGACGACCGAGGGCGAGCTGTCCCTGGTCACGCGCGAGCCCGCCGGCGTCGTCGCCGCGGTCGTGCCCTGGAACTTCCCGCTCACCATCGCCGGCTGGAAGGTCGCCCCGGCTCTCGCGGCGGGCTGCACCGTGGTGGTCAAGACGGCCGAGCAGTCGTGCCTGTCGATGCAGCGGGTCGCACAGCTGGCGCTCGAGGCAGGTCTTCCGCCCGGCGTGCTCAACGTGCTCAGCGGCGACGGCCAGGTCGTCGGACGGGCGCTGGGCGAGCACGACGACGTCGACGTCGTCACCTTCACCGGGTCGACCGCCGTCGGACGCCACTTCCTGCGGTACTCCGCGGACAGCAACGTCAAGCGCGTGCACCTCGAGCTGGGCGGCAAGTCGCCCAACATCATCTTTCCCGACGCCCCGGACCTCGACGCCGCCGCCGACGCCGCGGCGTGGGCCGTGTTCTTCAACTCCGGCGAGATGTGCACCGCCGGCTCGCGACTGGTCGTGCACGAGGACGTCGCCGACCAGGTCGTCGAGCGGGTCGTGCAGGGTGCGGGGGAGTGGGCGCCGGGGGACCCCCTCGACCCCGACACGCGGATGGGGCCGCTCGTCGACCGGAGGGCGCTGGACCGGGTCCTCGCACAGCTCGCCGAGGGTGTGGCGGCCGGTGGCCGCGTGCGCACCGGTGGCGAGCAGGTGCGCGCCGACTCCGGCGGCCCGTACCTCGCGCCCACGGTCGTGACGGGCCTCGCCTCGGACAACGTGCTGGTGCGCGAGGAGCTGTTCGCGCCGGTCCTGTCGGTGCTGCGGTTCCGCGACGAGCGCGAGGCCGTGCGCGTCGCGGGCGACACGCCGTACGGGCTGGCGGCGGGGCTCTGGACCTCCGACCTGGGGCGCGCCCACCGGGTGTCCAGGGCGCTGAAGGCGGGCGTCGTCTGGGTCAACTGCTACGAGGCGGGCGACCTGTCGGTGCCGTTCGGGGGCGTGAAGCTGTCCGGCTCGGGCCGCGACAAGTCCCGGCACGCGATGGACGAGTACACCGACCTGAAGACCACCTGGATCAGCTATGGCTGACGGGGACGGCGGGCGGTCCGCCGCCGGGAGCGGTCGCGGACGACGCCCGCGGGTCGTCGTGCCGTCCCGATTCGCCGAGTCCACCTCCGCCCTGCGCTACGCCGCCGACGTCACCTCCCGGAACCTGGTCGCCGCCGTCTACGCCGCGGGCGGCGAGCCGTTGATGACCCACCCCTCCGCGCCGGGCGGCACGGTCCCGCTCGAGGAGGTGCGCGACCGGCTCTCGGTGGCGGACGCCGTGCTGCTCCCCGGCGGGGGCGATGTGGCCGCCCGGTGGTTCGGGCAGGACGAGCACGACTCGCTCTACGACGTCGACGTCGAGCAGGACGCCTTCGACCTCGCCGTGGCGGAGGTGTGCCTCGCCGACGGCGTCCCGTTGCTCGCCGTCTGCCGCGGGCTCCAGGTGGTCACGGCCCTGCGCGGCGGGCGACTGGTGCAGGACATGGACGCCGCCTGGGGGCCGATGCGGCACCACCGCCACCGGGTCCACCGGATCGAGGTCGAGCCGGGGTCGCTGCTCGCCGAGGAGGTCGGCACCACCGTGGAGGCGTCCTGCTACCACCACCAGTGCATCGACGACCCCGGGCAGGGCGTGGCGGTCGTGGCCCGTGCCGAGGAGGGCGTGGTGGAGGCCGTGGAGATCCCCGACGCGGCAGGGTGGTTCCTCGGGGTGCAGTGGCACCCCGAGGACACCTGGCCGCGCGACCCGCAGCAGCTGGGTCTGTTCGGGGCGCTGGTCGAGGCCGGTCGCCGGCACGCCGCCGGCCGGGACGCGACGTACGCGTCAGGTGCTCGTCACGTCCGGGACTCGGCGGCGGCCACGAGCTGACGCAGCGCCTCGGTCATGCTCGCGAGCAGCTCGCGGTCGACGCCCGCGACGACCTCGGTCTCGGCGCGGTTGAACTCCGGGTAGACCTCGTCCATGAGCGTCAGGCCGGCCGCGGAGAGGCGGAGGTTGACCAGCCGACGGTCCTGGCTGCCCTGCTCCCGGTCGACCAGGCCGCGGCTCCCGAGGGTCTTCACCACCCCGGTCAGGGTGCCCTTGGAGATGCCGACGGACTCGGCGACCTCGCGCGTCTCCATCTCCTCCCAGATCCACAGGTTCCACAGCACGAGGAATCCGGTCCAGGTCAGGTCGTGGGGTCGCAGGACTCCGTTGGTGAGCCGGCCGCGGACGGCGTTGGCCGCACGGTAGACGCTGAGGAGCGCGTGCGCGGCGGTGAAATCCAGCGGGAGGTGCTGGACCCGTTCGCTGGTGGCCTGCTCGGTCTCCTCCAGGGTGCGCTCTGCCATGGCCGCAACCCTAGGTGACCGGGCCCCGTGCCCTAGCCCTCGAGGCGCGCGAGGCTCTCGCCGCCGTCCCACTCGACCCCGACCTGGCGGTAGTAACCGCCGATGACCTCGTCGACGGTGAGCGACGCGAGCTCCTCGGTGGGAGCGTCGTACAGCCTCAGCTCGGCGTCGCCCGACCAGGCCGGGCCGACCTCGGCGCTCTTGGCGCCGCTGGAGATGAGCTCGGCGAACGCATCGCCCCGCCCGGCGATGTCGGGCAGCACCCGGTGGTGGGCCATCGGGTGGCCGTTGACGAAGCCGTTGCCCTCGCTCTCGGCGCGCAGCGTGACCACGGCCTCCGCCAGTCGCCGGTCACCCGCTGCGAGCGTGGCGCCGAACATCCCGCCGGGCCCGATGGAGGGAGCGGCGTGGGGGAAGGGGTGCGGCCGGGTCTGCCACATCGAGCCGAGCTTCTTCGGGTAGCCCTGGTGGAGGCCACGACCGATGGCGAAGTCCTTGTCGACCCAGATGAAGACGCAGCGCGAGTACGTCGTGCCCTGGTAGGAGCAGCGCACGACGACGAAGGCCTCCTTGTACTGCGACCGGGCCGGGTCCAGCAGCTCCTCCCGGCTCGTGCTGCAGCTCTGCCAGTCCGCCCAGATCATCGCCACGGCCCCGGGGTCCTCGGGGGCGAGCTCGAGCGGCGCCGGCAGCAGTGCCTCCACCTTCGCGGGATCGGTGCGGTACTCGACGGTGAGCAGGTCGCCGCTGTAGAACCAGGGAGGCGACGGGATGAGCGACGCGACTCCCGAGCCGGTGCGGGGGTAGAGGAATCCGTTCATCACTCTCACGAGGGCTCCCAAGGTGTCGTTTGGGTCCGTACGATACTGCTCCTCGCTGGTGAGTCAAGGGTTGTGCTCCCGGTCACGCTAGTCGTACGGTTTGGGGCCAAACGACTTCCCGGGAGGATGCTCCGTGAGCCACTTCGACACCTCTGGCCTGCAGCCCGCGCAGGACCGGTTGACCGCGGAGGGGATCGACGTCGTACGAGTCGGCTACTCCGACCTCATCGGCACCGACCGTGGGCGGGACGTGCTCGTCGAGCGATTCGCCCGCACGGTCCACAGCGGGGTCCCGTTCTGCCGGTCGGTCTACGGCACGACACCGCGTGGGGGAGTGGTCGACTTCGAGGGCGGACTGTCCGCGGGGCTGCCCGACATCCATGCGTTCCCCGACCTCGACACGCTGCTTCCGGTGCCCTGGGAGCCGGGGGTCGCGCACTGCATCGCCGACCTCTACAACCCCGACGGCTCACCGTCCGAGGAGAGCCCGCGACACGTGCTCCGGCGCGTGTGCGCCCTGTACGCCGAGGCGGGGCTGACCCCGATCGTCGGGCCGGAGCTGGAGTTCTACGTGCTGGAGCAGGCGGAGGGGTCGCCGACGGGATGGCGGCGCTACGGCGAGGGCACCGGCAACGTCTACACCTCGGGGCTGCGTGGCGACCCGCAGAACGTGCTGCTGGACGGCCTGCGCGAGCTGGGTCGCTACGGCATCGAGGTGATCGCGGCCAACCACGAGTTCTCGTCCGGTCAGTTCGAGATCAACCTGTGGCACAGCTACGCCCTCGACGCAGCCGACCGGGCGCACCGGTTCAAGGCGGCCATCAAGGAGCTCGCTCGACGGCGCGGGCAGCTGGCCACCTTCATGCCCAAGCCCTTCAACGACGAGGGTGGCTCGGGCTACCACCTCCACTTCTCCGTCGTCGACGGGGCCGGGGCGTCGGTCTTCGAGGACCCGGGCGCCGAGGACGGGCTCTCCGCCACCGCACGCCACGCGATCGCCGGGGTGATGGCCCACGCACCGGCCCTGACCGCGTTGGCCAACCCGACGATCAACTCCTTCAAGCGGTTCGGGCCCGACACGTTGGCGCCCTGGCTGGTCGACTGGGGCCTCGACAACCGCAGCGCGATGATCCGGATCCCGCCCGAGCGGGGGTCCGGGACCAGGCTCGAGCTGCGCCTCGGGGACGCCAGCGCGAACAGCTACCTCCTGGTGGCGGCCTCCCTCGCGGCCGCGCTGCTGGGCATCCGTGAGAAGGCGGAGCCGCCGTCCGCGCTGGTCGGCTACGGCTACGACGAGACCAAGGCGGAGAAGCTGCCCCACGACCTCGAGACGGCTCTCGACGCGCTCGAGGCCGACACCGTGATGAGCGAGATCCTCGGCCCACGCTTCGTCGGCGCCTTCCTCGCCTACAAGCGTGACGAGATCGCGCGGTTCCGGTCGTGGATCACCGACTGGGAGTTCGAGGAGTACACCTACCACCTCTAGCCGGCAGCGCCCCGCGCCGCGACCTCGGCCCACCCCACCCCCCAGCCAGCCAGCCGTCCGGCCGGCAAGAACCCGACAGGAGCACCATGCCCCGCTCTGAGCCCGTGGCCCTCGAGGACGTCGACCTCGCCGACATCGACGGCTTCACCGACCTGCGCGGCTTCGCGCAGCTCGACACCCTGCGCCGGGAGGACCCGGTGCACTGGAACCCCGAGCCGGACGGCGCCGGATTCTGGGCGGTGACTCGCTACGACGACGTCTGGACCGTCGACCGTGACCCGGAGACCTTCACCTCCGAGCAGTTCGTGGGCATGGAGGAGGTCGACGACGACCTGCGCGAGTTCCGTCGCTCGATGCTCGAGACGGACGGCGAGCGTCACCTCGCGCTGCGCAAGCTGATCATGCGGGAGTTCTCGCCGCGCTTCCTCGCGAAGAACTACGAGCCCTTCCTGCGCCAGCTCACCCGGGACACCGTCGACCGAGCACTCGAGGCCGCCGCGGACAACGGCGGGGAGATCGACTTCGTCACGCGGATCAGTGCCGACTTCCCGATCCAGGTGCTCGCCCGTCTGCTGGACGTCCCGCGCGAGGACACGGCCCAGCTGATCGCCTGGGGCAACGAGATGGTCGCCAACACCGATCCTGACTACGCGACGGTGCGGGCCGACCTCGAGGAGTCCGACGAGTACCGACACCTGCCGTTCCGGTCACCGACGGTGCAGGAGGTCTGGGACTACGGCAACGACCTGCGGCGCCAGCGGGTCGGTGGGGAGGGGACGGACCTGATCTCGCTGCTCGCCAACCGCATGCCGGCCGACCAGGTGCCGCTGACGGCGCAGGACTTCAACAACTACTTCTCCTTGCTGGTCATCGCCGGCAACGAGACCACCCGGCACGCGATCAGCAACTCGATGCTCGGGTTGATCGAGCAGCCCGAGCAGCTGCGACGGCTGCAGCAGGACCCCGCTTTGCTGGGGACCGCGGTGGAGGAGCTGCTGCGGTGGGCCAGCCCGGTCTACCATTTCCGCCGTACCGCGACGAAGGACGTGACGCTGGGTGGTCAGCAGGTCCGCGAGGGCGACAAGGTGGTCATCTGGTTCGCCTCGGGCAACCGGGACGACGCGATGTTCGCGGACCCCTACGCGATCGACGTGGGACGCACCAACGTCGACCACATGACCTTCGGCAAGGGCAGCCCCCACCTGTGCCTGGGCAACAGCCTCGCCCGGATGGAGATCCGGTTGATGTTCGAAGAGCTGCTGCCGCGGCTCGACGAGATCGAGCTGGCCGGGGACGTGCGGCGGATCCGGAGCAACTTCGTCAACGGCATCAAGAAGTTCCCGGTGCGGCTGCGCGCGTCCTGAGCCGGGGCTCCGGCGAGCGCGCCACGCGCTCGCCGGAGCCTTCCCCGGTGCGTCAGTCCCGGGCGACCTCGTCGGCGACCATCCGCCGGACGATGCGGCGTACCTGGGACACGGCGGCGTCGGAGGCCAGGGCGACGTCGTCGCGCGGGCCGTCGGCGTCGAGCACGGCCTGCATCTGCTCGAGCTCGTCGCGCACCCGGTCGTAGTACCGCTGCAGCAGTGGACGCATGGTGCCCTCGGCCGCCGAGGACGCGGAGAAGTCACGGCTCACCGACCACAGGTGCTGGGTCGAGGTCTCCGAGGTAGGGGTGAGCGCGTGGGTGAACACCAGCGTGTGCACGCCGTCGCGCTCGCCGTGCCCGCGCACCGTGACCGACCAACGGTCGACCCACAGGCCGGGGGCGAGGAACTCGCCCGCCTCACGCTGGGCGTGCTCGGCGTCGGCGGGCACCTCGAGCACCTGAGCGTTCCACGCGAGCAGCCGGGAGGCCGGCCAGTCGCGCGAGAACCGCACGGTGGTCTCGCTGACCTCGACCTCCAGCGGGGGAGCGACCCCCTCGCCGACGGCGGGGGGCGCCACGCTCGGGTCGAGCTGGGCTACGTGCGTGATGTCGCCGAAGTTGTCCCAGAGGAGGCCGACGGCGGCGCGCGTCTCGTGGTCGCCGCCGAAGGTGTGCCACTCCGGCGAGCGAAGCCAGGACGTGGACGGCGGTCGACGCAGGGAGGCCAGGCCGGGGTCCCCCAGCCACACCCAGGTGAACGTGCCGTCCTCGTGCACCGGGAAGCTGGGCACCCGCACGTCGTACGGCGGGGTCGCCTGGGTCGGGACGGCGACGCAGCGGCCGTCGGGCGCGTAGACGAACCCGGTGTACGTCGAGCGCAGGTCGTCGCCCTGCACCTCGCCGCGGCTCAACCGCACCGGTCGGTGGGCGCACCGGTCCTCCAGGGCCACCGCGTCGCCCGCGGCGGTGCGGTAGAGGACGACCGGACGGCCCAGGATCGTGCGGGCGAGCGGGAGCCGGCCGACCTGGTCGGCCCGGGCCGCGACGTACCAGGTGTTGTGCGGGACATCGGGGCAGCGGCGTACGGACGTGGTCATCATCGTCTCCTCGTTCGGTCTCAGGCGTCCAGCACCAGTCGGTCCGTCAGTGCGCGGGAGACGCAGACCATCAAGCAGTCGTTCTCGGCGCGCTCCTCCTCGTCGAGGACCGAGTCGCGGTGGTCCACCTCGCCCTCCAGCACGCCCTGTTCGCAGGTGCCGCAGATCCCTTCCAGGCACGAGCCGAGCACACTGAGGCCGGCCTCGCGCATGGCCTCGAAGATCGTGGTGCCTGCGGGCACCCGGATGGTCCGGCCGGATCGCTGGAGCACGAGGTCGAAGTCGTGGTCCTCACCGGACTCCGCCTGCTCCTTGGCGGCGAAGCGCTCGACGTGCAGGGCTCCGGACGGCCAGGAGGCGCACGCCGCCTCGACGGCGGCGATCAGGGGCTCGGGCCCGCAGCAGTAGACCTGGGTGGCCTGGCGCGGGGTGCCCAGGATCCCGGCGACGTCGAGCAGACCCTGCTCGTCCTGGGGCACGATGCTCACCCGGTCGCCGTACGACGTCAGGTGCTCCAGGAAGGCCATCGAGTCGCGGCTGCGGCCGCCGTAGTGCAGCTGCCAGTCGGCGCCGGCGGCCTCCGCCACCTCGATCATCGGCAGCAGGGGAGTGATGCCGATGCCCCCGGCGACGAAGACGTAGGACGGGGCGTTGCCGAACGCGAAGTGGTTGCGCGGGCCACGGACCCGCAGGAGGTCGCCCTCCCGCAGCTCGTGGACGGCTGCGGACCCGCCGCGGCCCGACGGTTCGCGGAGGACCGCGATGCGGTAGTGCTCGTCGTCGGAGACGCTCCCGCACAGCGAGTACTGACGGACGATGCCGTCGGGCAGGACGACGTCGACGTGCGCTCCGGCGGTCCAGGGTGCGACAGCACCCTGCGTCGGCGCGAGGGTCAACGACACGACGTCGCTGGTCAGGCGGTCGACCGAGCCGACGCGGACCTCGGTCTCGAGCTCGGTGAGCTGGGGGGACGGCACCATCGGACCTCCTACTCGTTTGGCACCGAACGATACCGGCGAGCACGGTCCGGGTCCAGCGCCCAGCCTCGCTCATTTGGACCCAAACAGTTATCGTGCCCACATGCGCGCCCTGATCGTCGCCCACGACCACGTCTCTCCTCCGGGTGACCTGGGGGAGCGGCTCCGGGAACGCGGCTACGAGGTCGAGGAGCACGTGGTGGTGCCGGTCGAGCACCACGCGCGGCCCGGCGTTCCGGCGCGCTTTCCGGCCTTCGCCGACCACGACGTGGTGGTGCTGATGGGCGCGCCGTGGTCGGTCTACGACGAGGAGCGGGTGGGTTCCTGGGTCGCCCCCGAGCTGGACGAGATCCGGTCCGCGCGCGAGTCCGGGACGCCCGTGCTCGGGATCTGCTTCGGCGGGCAGCTGCTCGCTGCGGCCCACGGCGGTGCCGTGGTGCTGGCCGAGCGTCCCGAGGTCGGCTGGTGGGACGTGGAAAGCCGGCGGGACGAGGTCGTGCCGTCCGGTCCCTGGTTCCAGTGGCACCTGGACCGGTGGGACCTCCCGCCCGGGGCCGAGGAGCTGGCGAGCAACGCCCAGGCCTCGCAGGCCTTCACCCTGGGGCGGCACCTTGCGGTCCAGTTCCACCCCGAGCTCACGGGGGCGATGCTGCGCGGCTGGATCGACAACGGCGGCGGCGCACTCCTCCGGGCGAGGGGCATCGACGTCCCTCGGCTGGTGGCCGAGACCGAAGCCGTCGCGGTGCGCAGCCGCGGACGGGTCCGTGCCCTGGTCGACGGCTTCCTCGACCACGTCGCCAGCGCGGACGCGTAGGAGCCGACCTTGCGCGGTCCTCGGGCGGCTGTCGCCCGAAGTCCTCCGGGGTGCACTTGCCCTTGCGCAGCGGCGCCTCGATGTCCTCCAGGCTGTGCCCGAAGCCGGCGTAGATCCAGAACACCTGGCCGACGCCGAAGACCTCCATCATCGTGAGCAGGCTCAGCGTGATCAGCAGGTTGGTCGTCCACTGCGACGCCGACCGGATTCTCGTGCCCGCGCTGCGCACGGCCAGGGGGTAGATCTCCGAGCCGGCGAGCCAGCCCACCAGCTGCAGGCCGCCGGCGGTGAACACCATGAAGGCGGTCGGGCACGCGATGATGTACGGCGTGCTCGACGTGCCGGCGTCGCCGGAGACGAAGAACGACCCGAGCACGATCAGAGCCAGAGCAGCTCCCGGCGTCGTCAGCAGCGTCAGCCCCCGGCGCCCCACCCCCAGTCCCCGCGAGAGGGGAGCAAGTTCCCCACGAGAGGGCAGCAAGTTCTCCACGAGAGGGCAGCAAGTTCCCCACGAGAGGGCAGCAAGTTCCCCACGAGAGGGCAGCAAGTTCCCCACGAGAGGGCAGCAAGTTCTCCACGAGAGAGCGCCGAGCGCCGATTCGACAAGGGAGTGCCCTCTCGTCGCGAGGGGAGTGCCCTCTCGTCGCGAGGGGAGTGCCCTCTCGGCTATCTCTTCGGTTGGCGTTCCACTGAGGGCCGCCGATGTCCGGCTCCGGCGAGCGGAGTCCTCGGCGACCTCGTTGCGCCGGGGGGGGGGCTACTTGTTGATCGAGACGTTCAGGGTGCGCTTGACGTAGTCGGAGGAGCTCTTGGTGTGGGCGCGGACGCCGATCACGCCCTGGAGCCCGATGCCGCCTCCGCGGACGCTCGCGAGCGTGCCGGAGAAGTGGACCGGTGCACCCGAGTTGTACTGGTTGAGGGTGCTGCTCGCGCGGCCCTCGGTCGACCTACGGTGCCCGAGGCGGTTGTCACCGCACGTGTAGGTGGGCGTGGCGGACACGCTCCACGGCACGCCGGCGCTGAGCGACACCTTGAGCGAGCAGCGCTGCTGGTACCACCCCTGGCTCAGGTTGGCCTTCATCGCCCAGCGCTTGGTGCTGTCGCACCCGGCGCCGCGGATCGGCCACGGCGTGGCCGAGATCCGCGGGTTGACCAGGCGCAGGTTGTCCCAGTCCAGGGTGTCGCGGTCGGGGGAGCTGGGGCCGTAGGCGTAGCGCCAGCGACCCTTGACGGCACCGCTGACCTCGATGAAGACACAACGGTTGATCTTGGTGGACCGGAAGACCCAGTTCCTGACGTAGGGCTGGGTCTTGGAGTGCCAGGTGGTGGCCCGGGCGGCCGAGGAGGTGAGGGCGGTGTCGCCGGCGACGGGGCCGGCGGCGGAGGCGAGGCCCGGCGAGCCCAGCGTGAGGACGAGGACGGAGAGGAGGAGGGCTGGTCTGCGCATGCTGCAAGGTAGGCCCAGGGTCGGGTCCCGGCCAATACCCCCGGTACGCAACCTTTCGGCGGCGTCCGTGTGCAGCGTCAGGAGGCCGGGCCGTCACGCACCTCGGCCATCGCCTCCCCGGCCATCCAGGCGAGGAAGACGTCGGCGTCCCACGTGCCGGAGTCGTCGGTGACGGTCCACTCGGCGACCTGGAGGCGGGCCCAACGGGCCCAGCGCAGCTGGGTCAGCTCCTCCTGCACCTGCAGGGCGAGGGCGAGGGCGCTGATGTGCAGCCGCTCGGGGAAGGGCGCGTCGGTGGCCGGGGTCGCGGCCATCGCGCAGAGCTCCTCGACCCGCGCTGCGGCGTCGGCCTCCACTCGGTCCAGGGTGGCGCGCAGCTGCTCCAGCGACCCGGCATCGGCGAAGAACACCTTGAGCATGGCCTCGTCCTCGGTCGTCCGGGGCGCGGGTGTCTCGGAGAGCCATGCAGCCAACGCGCGCTCGCCGGCCGGGGTGATCGCGTAGACCATCCGGGGACGTCTCCCGGTCTGCCCCGCGCTCGCCGTGGCCAGGCCCGCCTCGACCAGGCGCTTGGGCTCGTCGTACAGCCGCCGTTCGGCCCGCGGCCAGAACCAGTGCAGGCTGCGCTGCGTCTGCTTGGCCAGCTCGTACGTCGTCCAGGGACGAAGCCGCAACAGCCCCAGCAAGGCGTACCCGGTCGGAGAGATCGTCACGGCCATCCTGACATCCTGACATGGTGCCGCGGGCACCAACGATGCGTGCGCTGCGCACGCGGCCCCGGGCGGCATCCGAGGCGGACGCGGAGCACCGGGGCGCGCTGTGGCAGGGTCGACCCGTGAGCGACGTGGTGCGGGAGACGAGCGACCGGGACGCCGCCGAGGGCGAGGTGCTGGGACAGCTCTCGACGCTCGACCGGCTGCTGCCGGTGTGGATCGGCGTGGCGATGGTGGCCGGCCTCCTGCTGGGCCGCTGGGTCCCGGGGCTGGACGACGCGCTGGCCGCGGTCGAGGTCGGCTCGGTCTCGCTGCCGATCGCGCTCGGCCTGCTGGTGATGATGTACCCGGTGCTGGCCAAGGTCAGGTACGACGAGCTCGGGCACGTCACCGGCGACCGGCGCCTGCTCGCCACCTCGATCCTGCTGAACTGGGTGCTCGGGCCGGCGCTGATGTTCGGCCTGGCCTGGCTGCTGCTCCCCGACCTGCCGGAGTACCGCACCGGCCTGGTCATCGTGGGGCTCGCCCGCTGCATCGCGATGGTGCTGGTCTGGAACGACCTGGCCCGTGGCGACCGCGAGGCGGCGGCGATCCTGGTCGCGGTCAACGCGGTCTTCCAGATCGTGGCGTTCGCCTTCCTGGGCTACTTCTACCTCCAGGTGCTGCCCGGCTGGCTCGGCCTGGAGCAGACCCGGCTCGACGTCTCGGTCTGGGGCATCGCGACGTCGGTGCTCGTCTTCCTCGGCATCCCGCTGCTCGCCGGTTTCCTCACGCGGACGCTGGGAGAGCGGGCGAGGGGCCGGGACTGGTACGAGTCGACCTTCCTGCCCCGGATCGGGCCCGACGGCGCTCTACGGGCTGCTGTTCACCATCGTCGTCCTCTTCGCCCTCCAGGGCGACCGGATCACCAACCAGCCGCTCGACGTCGCCCGCATCGCGCTCCCGCTGCTGGCCTACTTCGCGCTCATGTGGGGCGGCTCGATGCTGCTGACCAGGGCGCTCGGCTTCGACTACCAGCGGGCCACGGCCGTCTCCTTCACCGCTGCCGGCAACAACTTCGAGCTCGCCATCGCGGTGGCCATCGGTGTCTTCGGCGTCACCTCGGGCCAGGCGCTGGCCGGCGTGGTCGGGCCGCTCATCGAGGTCCCGGCCCTCGTCGCCCTGGTCTACGTCGGCCTCTGGGCGCGCCGGTTCTACGTCGATCGGGCCGTCGAGGAGGCCTAGTCGTCCCCCGTTCGCCCGCGGTCCGGACGACGGCTCGGTGCGACAGTGGGGCATGACGCCGCCCCTGCCCATCCGGGTCTACCTGCTCGACGACCACGAGATCGTGCGCCAGGGCATGCGCACCCTGCTCGAGGCCGCCGGCGACATCGAGGTGGTGGGCGAGTCGGGCTCGGCCGAGGAGGCCGCCGCCCGCATCCCCGTCCTGTGCCCGGACGTGGCCGTGCTCGACAACCGGCTGCCCGACGGCTCCGGGGTCGAGGTCTGCCGGCACGTGCGCGCGGTCGACCCCTCGATCCGGGCGTTGGTCCTGACGTCGTACGACGATGACGAGGCGCTCTTCGCCGCGATCATGGCGGGGGCGTCGGGCTACCTCCTCAAGGAGATCAAGGGCTCCGACGTCGTGAGCGCCATCCGGCAGGTGGCCGCCGGTCGGTCCCTGATCGACCCCTCGCTGCTCACCCGGGTGCTGGACCGGGTGCGCAACGGCCCGGCCGTCGCCGACGAGCTCGCCGTCCTCACCGAGCAGGAGCTCAAGCTGCTCACCCTGATCACCGAGGGCCTGACCAACCGGCAGATCAGCGAGCAGATGTGTCTCGCCGAGAAGACCGTGAAGAACTACGTCTCCCACTCCTCGCCAAGCTGGGACTGGAGACCCGCACCCAGGCCGCCGTGCTCGCCACCAAGCTGCTCACGCCGGAACCGACGGCGCGGAACGGTCCTCACTGAGGACCACCAGCGCCCGCGGGGGACCATCCGCCCCGGTGACCCTGCCCGGCAGGCTCGAGCAGGCAGCACCATCACTGCTCGAGGGGTCGCCACGGCTGCCACCCACAAGCACGTGAACGTCGAGGGCGTCGCCGTCGGCGTCTCCGACCTTGGGGCGTTCTTCGACCGGCTGCTCGCCCTGGGCTTCCCCCACGGGGTACGACGAGACGGGCGAGAAGCTCCACCGGTTTTCGGCCCCGCGGATCGACGCTGAGGCTCGGGAGCGGCATGCGCTTCGGGGCCGTCGCCGGCGCGACGACGTCCGTGCTCACGTGGAGCGTCGTCCTGCCGCCGGAGAGCACCGACCCGCACGAGCACGGCGACCCGGTCCCCGCCGGGTGGCCGTGCCGCTGTTCCCGGTGCCCCGCCGCCGAGGGCTCAGGCCAGCGGGACCCGCCACCCGAACGCGGTCCCCCGCGGCTCGTGGTCCTCCAGGTCGAGACGGCCACCGAGCGCGGTGGCCCGGCGTCGCGCGTTGCGCAGCCCGCTCTCGGATCGGCCGGGGTCGAGACCGACCCCGTCGTCGACCACGGAGAGCCGCAGCTCGTCGGCGGTCGCCATCACCACGACCTCGGCGTACGACGCCCGCGCGTGGCGGGCCACGTTGGACAGCGCCTCGCGGAGCACCGGCATCAGCTGCTCGCGCGCCTCGTCCGGGACAGCGCTGTCGACCGGTCCGACGAGCCGGACGGTGGGTGCGAAGCCGAGGACGGCGGCGTACTCCCGGACCAGCGAGCGCACCTCGGTGCGCACCGACCCGGACCGCTGCGGCTGCAGCGCGAAGATCGTCCCGCGGATGTCCCGGATCGTCTGGTCGAGGTCGGTGACGGCGCGGTCCAGCAGCGCGGTGAGCTCGGCGCTCTCGGCCAGGAGCGACACGCCCTCGAGCTGCAGCCCGGTGGCGAACAGCCGCTGGATCACCACGTCGTGGAGGTCACGGGCGATCCGTTCCCGGTCCGAGATCACCGCGAGCTCCTCCCGGTCGGCGAGCGCCTGGGCCCGGTCCAGCGCCAGAGCGGCCTGGTCGGCGAACGACGCGAGCAGCTCGCGCTCGTCGACGTCGGTCGGAGCCAGTCCGGGATCGAAGAGCACGACCAGCACGGCGTGCTCGGCGAGGTGCGCGCGCAACGGGATGACCAGTGCGGTCATCGCGGTGAGCTCGACCATCGTCACGTCCACCCCGAAGCCGGGCAGGGCGAAGACCTCGTCCAGCGCGACGGTGACCCGCGCCTCGTCGTCGGGCCCGGCGGTGACGGTGCGGGCGGCGTCGTACCGGTAGCTGAGCACGGCGGCGGCGCTCGCCCCCGAGACGGCGCGTGCGGCGCGGGTGATCAGCTCGAGGGCGCCCGCGAGGTCGACCGGTGGCTGCAGCGCGTCGGCCAGGGCCGCCGACGCCTCGAGCCACCGCCGCCGACGTTCGCTGAGACCGTAGGCGCGGGCGTTCTCGATCACGTACCCGGCCGCGCTCGCGAGCGCGCCGACGAGCAGCTCGTCCTGCTCGGTGAACTCGACGCCGCCTGCCTTCTCGGTCAGGTAGAGGTTGCCGAAGACCGTGCCCCGGATCCGCACCGGAACGCCGAGGAAGGTGGTCATCGCCGGGTGGCCCCCGGGGAAGCCGACCGACTGCGGGTGGTCGGCCAGCACGGCCAGCCGGAGGGCGTGCGGGTGCCGGATGAGCTCGCCGAGGAGGCCCTCTCCCGGGGGAGCGCGCCGATCTCGGTGTGCTGCGCGGCGCTCAGCCCGGTCGTGACGAACTCGACGAGCGAGCCGTGGTGGCCGATCACCCCGAGCGCGGCGTACTGCGCACCGGTGAGCCGCGAGGCCGCCTCGACGATCCGGGTCAAGACGTTGCGCTGGTCGAGGTCGGAGGAGATCGCCAGCACCGCGTCGAGCAGGGCCTGGGCGGTGCCAGGCAGCTCAGGTCGGGGGGCGGGGGTCATCCCTCGAGTGTGGGACATGCCGCCGGCTGGCGTCAGCCCAGCCGGCACAGCTCGTCGCCGGGGAAGGCGACCTCCGGCGCGTCGTCCGAGGTCGCCCGGCCGCGCCGAGCGACCACACGCCCGCCCGCGGCGGCCAGGAGGCTGGCGACGGTGTCTCGTGCGGTTCGTCGAGAGCCCCGCGGTCGTCGTTGCGCACAGCGCGCACCCTCGCGGCGTTGCCGTCGCTGAGCAGGACGTCGGCGTGGGCGGGGTCGGCGTACCTCACCCGGCGCCCCGGTGCGTGAGCCCGGTCGGCTCGGTCTCCGTGCCGCGCAGCCGACGACCGCTGATCTCGTCCCACCGCAGCCGCAGGTACATCTCCCGTGCCCCGCCCGCCGCGGGCTCGGGCGGCCCGACCTCACGGATCCGGTCGAGCTCCACGGCGTCGGTCACGAACTCAGACCGGCCCCGCACCACGACGCTCCAACCGTCGTGGTGCCCGGGGCCGATCTGGTCGACCTCGAAGGCGAGGGTGCTGTCGCGGCCGTAGGTGCCGAGCAGGCTGTACGGCGAGGTGCGCACGACGATCGCATCGTCGACGACGGCGTAGTTGATCGGGATCACGTGCGGCCCGCTGGGGGTGGAGAGGGCGATACGGCCCACCTCCCCGGAGCGGAGCAGGTCCTCGCACTCCGTCCGGGTGAGCGTGAGTAAGTCAGGCACGGCGCACCTCCGGTGGGTCGGTCAGGTCGGTCAGGTCGGTCAGGCCGGGCGGGTCACTCGACGGGCGTCGGCACGATCGCGACGGGGCAGTGCGCGTGCTCGGCCACGGCCCGGCCCACGGAGCCGTTCCTGACGGCCCGCCACCCGGTGGCGCGGTGGGAGCCCACCACCAGCAGGCGGCAGTGCTCGGACAGGTCGACCAGGCTCGCGGCGGGGGCCCCACGCTTCAGCACGATCTTCACCGCGACGTCGGGGTACTTCTCCTGCAGGCCGTCCAGGTTGCCGGCCACGTCGATCCGGTGCTGCTCCAGGTCGTCACGCTCCTCGTCGAGGTCGCGCCACACGCCGTACCCCGCGTACCTCGAGCGCGGCAGCAAGTGGGCCGCGGTCAGGGGGAGACCCCGTGCCGACGCGTAGGCGAAGGCGAAGGCGGCGGCGCTCTGCGAGGCCGCCGTGCCGTCGACGCCGACCAGCACCGGGCGGGTGTCCGCGGCGCCGGACGCCTCGGCCGCGGTCTCGCGCACCACGAGCACGGGGCAGTGGGCGTGCTGCGAGACGTGGGCGCTGACCGAGCCGAGGAGGAGGCCCCTGAAGGAGCCCAGCCCGCGGGATCCGAGCACGAGGAGGCGTGCGGTCCCGGAGAGGCCGACCAGGGTGCTGCGGGCGTCGGACACGCTCAGCGCCGAGGTCACCGACAGGCCCGGCGAGGTCTTCTCCGCCACCGTCACGGCGGCGTCGAGGAGCTCCCTGGCCGCGCCGCGGAGCGTGCCCGTGACGTCGGTCAGGTCGCCGGTCAGCGCCATCAGCGTCGGGTACGGCTCGAAGGAGTGCACGATGTGCAGCGGCCGGTGCTCCAGCGTCGCGATCTCGATGCCAGCGGCGAGCGCGCGGTCGCCGTGCTCGGAGCCGTCGATCGCGACGACGATGGCGTCCAACGGGGGGGCAGGGTTGGCAGCGGTCTCGCTCATGGTGTCCACCTCTCGGTCAGCCGTGGTCGCGGGACGAACCGGCTCGGTGAGGTCCTCCGGGACGGAGGGGCTTCTCACCTCGAGTCTCGACAGCGGCGCGGTCGCTGGGCAGGGCTGATGGTCCCCAGTGGGGGAGCACTCCGTCCTTGGTGGGTCCGGTGCCGCCGATGAGTCCGGGCGCGCGCGACGGTCGGACCTCCGATGGCTCTACTCTCGATCCAGGTCGCTCCGTCGGGGCCGACCGACCCAGGGGGAATCGTGGAACGACTCGCTCGCGGGGTCATCCGCCACCGCCGGATCGTCACGGCTGTCTGGCTGGTGCTGTTCCTGGCCGGCGGGTGGTCCGCCGGTCAGCTGAGCGACCGGCTGACCCTCGACTTCTCGCTGCCGGGCCAGCCCGGAGACACCGCCGAGCGCGCGCTCGTCGAGAACTACGGGGTCAGCTCGTTCGACACCTACGTCGCGCACCCTCTCGGTGCCGCGGGCGGCCGGTGGCCGAGCGGGAGGGTGAGGTCGCACCAGGTCTTCGCCGCCGCCGCCCAGGCGGTGCCGGGCCTGCGTCTCAATCGACGAGGTCACCTCCGGAGCGGACGGCTTCGTCGCTCCCGACGGGCGTACGGCTACTGCGCTCATCCAGGGACCCCCGCCCGAGTCCTTCGGCCCGGGGTGGAGACGCAGGTCGCGCCGGCCCTGGCCGCCGCGGCCGGCGAAGCCGGGCTCGAGAGCGGGCTCACGTCGTACGGCCTGCTCTCGGCGGGCGGGGAGACCGAGGGCCCGAGCGTGCTCGTGGAGACCCTGTTCGGCGCGCTGGGGGCGCTGCTGGTGCTGCTCTTCGTCTTCGCCTCGTTCCTCGCCCTCGTGCCGCTGCTGATCGCCGCCGTCTCGATCCTGACCACCTTCCTGCTCGTGCTCGGGCCTCACCACGTTCAGCGACGTGAGCTTCGTGGTGCAGTTCCTCATCTCGCTGATCGGGCTCGGTGTCGCCATCGACTACTCGCTGCTGGTGGTGTCGCGCTGGCGTGAGGAGCGCGCTCGCGGCCTCGACGACGAGGAGGCCGTGGTCGTGTCCATGCGCACCGCCGGGCACGCCGTCGCTTGCCTCGGGCGTCACGGTGGCGATCAGCCTGATCGCGCTGGTGGTGGTCCCCGTGCCGTTCCTGCGCAGCATGGGGATCGCCGGCATGCTGATCCCGCTGGTCAGCGTCGCGGTGGTGCTGACCCTGCTGCCGGCACTGCTCTCCAGCATCGGCCCCCGTGTCGACTACCCGCGCATCCGCAAGGAGGGCACGGCCTCGCGGGGGTGGACGGCGTGGGCACGGCTGATCGTGCGGCACCGCGTGGTCGCGGCGGGTGCGGCGCTGGTCGTGCTCGGCCTGCTTATCGCCCCGGTCTTCGGCCTCAGGATCGGTACGTCCGGCATCGATTCCCTGTCGCGCTCCGGCGAGGCCTACGACGCCCTCACCACCGTCACCGAGGCGGGCGTCGGCCCCGGCGTGCTGACCCCGATCGAGGTGCTGGTGCCGCCCGCCCAGGCCGACGCGGCAGCCGTCGCCGCGGCGGGGGTCGACGGCGTCCAGCTGGCTGCGGCCGGCACCCCCGGCCGCGACCTGACCGTCGTCGACGTGGTGCCCGCGGAGGCGACCGTGGACAGCTCGGGCAACGTCGTGGTCGACGGCGTGCGTACCGCGGTCGAGCGGGCCGTCGACGGGCCGGTGCTGGTCACCGGCGCGGGCGCCACCGTCGAGGACTACTTCACTGCCGTCTACGACAAGTTCCCCTACGTCCTGCTGCTCATCGCGCTGGTCACCTACGTGCTGCTGATGCGCACGTTCCGCTCGGTGCTGCTGCCGCTCAAGGCGGTCGTGCTCAACCTGCTCTCGCTGGCCGCGGTCTTCGGAGCGGTGGTGTTCTTCTGGCAGGACGGCCACGGCTCGGGGCTGGTCTTCGACGTGACCGCCACCGGAGCCATCACCTTCTGGCTCCCGGTGCTGATCTTCGCGTTCCTGTTCGGGCTCTCGATGGACTACGAGGTCTTCATCCTGGCCCGGATGCGCGAGGAGTACGACGCCACCGCCGACACGTCCGCGGCCGTGGTCACCGGTCTCGGGCGCACGGGGCGGCTGGTCACCTCGGCGGCGCTGATCCTGTTCTTCGCCTTCGCGGCGCTGGCCTCCGCGCCCGGCACCGACATCCGGGTTCTGGGCACGGCCCTGGGTGTCGGCATCCTCATCGACGCCACCGTGGTGCGGGCCCTGCTCGTGCCGGCGCTGGTGGGGCTCTTCGGGCGCTACAACTGGTGGCTGCCCCCCGGGCTGGCCCGCGTGCTGCGGGTCGAGCCGTCGCCGCTCGCCCCACGCTGACCGAGGCCGACACCCGGCGGACCGGCGCCGGGGCGACAATGGTCCGGACGGCGCACGGACCGACGGGAGGCGCGGAGATGGGGGTGACCCTGGTGCGGCTCGGCGGTCGCCGGGACCAGCCGCTGCTCGTGCTCGGCCCCGCGCTGGGCACGTCGGTGCAGGCCCTGTGGGGCGAGGCCGCGGCCGCGCTGGCCGCCGACTTCCAGGTCGTCGGGTGGGACCTCCCCGGGCACGGCACCCACCGCTCCTTCCTGCCCGCCGGCAGGAAGGACCTCGAGCCGCTCACGCTGTCCGGGCTGTCGGCGCAGCTCGGCGCGGCCCTCGACGTGCTGCTCGACCGCGGCCCGGGCGACCCGCCCGCGGCGTTCCACTACGCCGGCGTGTCGGTCGGCGGTGCAGTCGGGCTGCAGCTGCTGCTCGACGACCCGCAGCGGGTGGTCACCGCGACGCTGCTCGCCACCGGTCCCCGGATCGGGACGCCCACGGGCTGGCACGAGCGCGCCGGGCTGGTGCGGGCCGACGGCACCGCGGCCACGGTCGAAGCCTCCGCGGCCCGCTGGTTCGCCCCGGGCTTCCGCGACCGCGAGCCGCGCCGGGCGGCCGCCCTGCTGGAGGCCCTGGCCGCGACCGACGACGCCGGCTACGCCGCCGTGTGCGGCGCCCTGGCCCGATTCGACGTGCGCGACCGGCTGGGGCAGGTCGACGTTCCGGTGCTGGCCGTCGCGGGGGCGGAGGACCCAGCCACCCCGCCCGACCTGCTCCGCGCGCTCGCCCACGGCGTACGGCGGGGGCGCCACGTCGTGCTCGACGACGCCGCTCATCTGCTGCCCGCCGAGCGCCCGGCGGAGGTGGCGCGGCTCACGCGCGACCACGCCCTCGCGGTGGACGCCGGCGACGACGGCCCCGACGACGCGCAGGCGCGGCTCGTCCGTACGTTCGAGCGTCTCCTTGGCGACCCCGGCCGGTTCGGGGCCGACGGCGCCGCGGAGGACCGCGTCGTCCTCGACACCCGCAGCCGTGCCCTCGTCGCGCTGACCGCGGTCGCCGCGGGGGGTCGGCGCGACCGGCTCGCCGCCCAGGTGCGGGCCGCCCACGCCGACGGGGTGAGTCCGGCCGAGATGGACGCGCTGCTCCTCGAGGTCGCCGCCCACTGCGGGGTGACCGACGCGGTGGCGGCGTACCGCGTCGCGCGCGAGACTCTGACCGACCCGGGCCCACCGCCCGGGTGAGAAGACCACCCTCGACCCGTCCACCGATCGGAGCACGATGACCTCCTCCTACCTGTACGCCGCGGCGCGCACGCCGTTCGGCCGCTTCGGCGGCGCGCTGGCCGAGGTGCGACCCGACGACCTCGCGGCGACCGCACTGGCGGGCGTGCTCGCGAAGGCCCCGGGACTGGACCCTGCCGAGGTCGACGACGTGGTGTGGGGCTGCGCCAACGGGGCGGGGGAGGACAACCGCAACGTCGGTCGCATGGCGGTGCTGCTGGCCGGGCTTCCCACCTCGGTGCCCGGCTCGACGGTCAACCGGCTGTGCGGGTCCTCGTTGGACGCCGCGATGACGGCGTCGCGGCTGGTCGAGACCGGCGACGCCGACGTCGTGGTCGCCGGCGGCGTGGAGTCGATGACCCGCGCGCCCTGGGTGCTGCCGAAGCCGTCGCGGGCGTTCCCGGCCGGTCACGTGACGGCGGTGTCCACCACGCTGGGCTGGCGGCTGGTCAACGACCGGATGCCCGCCGAGTGGACCGTGTCGCTCGGCGAGGCCAACGAGCAGCTCGGGGCCCGTTTCGCGATCTCCCGCGCGCGGCAGGACGAGTTCGCCGTGCGCTCGCACGTGCTGGCCGACCGCGCCTGGGCCGACGGGTCGTACGACGACCTGGTCCTGCCCGTCGACGGCGTCGACCTCGCGCGCGACGAGGGGATTCGCCCGGGCTCCACCGTCGAGCGCCTGGCCGACCTCGCCCCCGCCTTCCGGGCGGCCGACCAGGGCGGCACCATCACGCCCGGCAACGCGAGTCCGCTCAGCGACGGCGCCTCGGCCCTGCTCGTGGGGTCCGGGTCGGCCGACCTCGGCGTCGCCCCGCTGGCCCGCATCGCCGGTCGTGGTGTCCATGCGCTGGACCCCCAGGACTTCGGCTTCGCCCCCGTCGTCGCCGCCGGTCGAGCGCTCGCACGGGCCGGCATCACCTGGGCCGACGTCGCGGCCGTCGAGCTCAACGAGGCCTTCGCCGTGCAGTCCCTGGCCTGCGTCGAGGCCTGGCTGGGCGAGGGTCTCGCCGACGCCGCGCTGGTCAACGCCTGGGGCGGGGCGATCGCCATCGGGCACCCGCTGGGTGCCTCCGGGGGGCGGGTCCTCGGCACCCTGGCGCACCGGCTGCGCGTCTCCGGCGACCGCTGGGGCGTGGCGGCGATCTGCATCGGGGTCGGCCAGGCGCTCGCCGTCGTGCTCGAGAACGCCACCTGATCCGGCTCCGACGGGGCCGCGGCCGTGGCCAGGGACGCCGACCTCGGTGATACTGACTGCTGGCCACCCCGACGCGGGGGACGTGCGACAGCCGGACGCCCGGGGAAGAAGGAGGGCCGCGTGGAGCTGCTCGCGGACGTGGACCTCGCGACCTACATCGCCGTGGTGCTTGTGCTGGCGGTCTTCACGCAGGTGCTCGCCTGGCGGCTCAGGGTGCCCGCCCTGGTGCTGCTGCTGGTCGTGGGGTTCGGGCTCGGACAGGTGGCCGACCCCGACGAGCTGCTCGGCCGCGACCTGCTCTTCGGTGGCACCACGATCGCCGTCGGCATCATCTTGTTCGAGGGCGCGCTCTCGCTGAGCCTGCGCGAGATCCGGGACATCGGGGCACCGGTGATCCGACTCTGCACCGTCACCGTGGTGCTCGCCTGGGGGCTGATCAGCGCGGCCGGCATCGTCGTCGGGCTGCGTCCCGGGCTCGCGGTGCTGCTGGGGGCGATCCTCGTGGTGACCGGACCGACCGTGATCGGGCCGATCCTGCGCACGTTGCGGCCCACCAAGCGGGTCTCGCTGATGCTCAGCTGGGAGGGCATCGTCGTCGACCCGATCGGCGCTGCCCTCGCCGTGCTCGTCTACCAGGGCCTGGTGGCCGGCAGCTCGGACTCCCCGGTGCTCGGCATGCTGCTGGGGCTCGTCGTGACCGTGGTCGCCGCGATCGGGATCGCGCTCCCGGTGGCCTTCGCCATCGAGCTCGCGATGCGGCGACGCATCATCCCCGACCACCTCCAAGGCGTCACGTTCCTCGCCGTCGCCGTCGGTGCCCTGATGACGTCGAACCAGATCCAGCCGGACAGCGGCCTGCTCACGGTGACGGTGATGGGCATCTGGCTGGCGAACCGCCCCGGGTTGCACCTCGGGCACGTGCGCGAGTTCAAGGAGCACCTGCAGGTGCTCTTCATCGGGGCGCTCTTCATCGTGCTGGCCGGTCGGGTCACCCCCGAGCAGCTCGGCGCGGTACTGCCCCAGGCGCTGGTCCTCGTCGTGCTCCTGGTGCTCGTCGTGCGTCCGGTCAGCGTTGCCTTGGGGCTGTGGCGCACCAACGTGACCTCGGCCGAGTGGCGCCTGCTCGCCGGCATGGCCCCCCGAGGCATCGTGGCCGCCGCCATCGTGAGCACCTTCGCGCACGAGTTCCACGTCAGCGCCGAGGAGCGGCTGCGGGAGGCCCAGGACGCCGTCGGGCGGGACGTCGTCGGCCTGCGCAGCCAGGCCAGCCGGCTCTCCGAGCTGGCCGAGGCCGCCGACCAGCTGGTGCCGATCACGTTCATCGTCATCGTGGCGACCGTGGCGCTGTACGGACTGGGCGTCGGGCGGTTGGCCAAGCGTCTGGGGCTGGCCGCGGAGCGCCGCGAAGGGGTGCTGTTCGTCGGCAGCAGGGAATGGGTGGTGATGGCCGCCGAGCGACTCGAGGAGCTGGGTGCGACCACGCTGGTGGTGGCCCGCGACTACAGCGACCTCGCCGGGGCGCGTCGCGCCGGGGTGCCGAGCGTCGCCGCGAACATCCTCTCCGACTACGCGGTGCGCGGCCTCGACCTGTCGGGGATCAAGCGGCTGATCGCCTGCACGGGCAACGACGAGGTCAACGCCACCTCGGCGCGGGAGTTCACCCAGGTGCTCGGCAGCAACCACGTGTTCCAGCTGGCGCGGGCCGAGGAGCTCGCGAGCGCGCCGAGCTCCCGGTGGGCCCCGGCGCCGCACCTGAGCGCCCGCACCGCCTTCCAGCCGGCGTCGACCGTCGAGGAGCTGGACGAGATGGTGCGGAAGGGGGCGGTGATGAAGTGCACCAACCTGTCCCCCGAGTTCACGCTCGCCGACTTCCGCGACCACTACGGGGACCGGATGGTGGCGATGTTCGTCGTCAACGGCGAGCAGATCGACGTGGTCGAGGCGGAGAGCGAGCTGCCGTACGCCGCGGGCTCGCTCATCGCTCTCGTGATCCCCGACGAGGACAAGCAGTAGCCCCCGACAGCCCCCGACAGCCCCCGACGGCCCCGACAGCCCTCCGCAGCCCCGGCCAGGGGCGGTCGGAGGCCCCGGCACAAAAAAGAGGTGCCTCCGGACCCAACCGGGGCGCTCCTCGGCACGAACCCCCGGTGACAGTTCGCCCGGAGATCTCCGGGACCCCACGGACTCCGACCGGAAGGAACTACTTCCTCATGAACACCACCACCCGCACCCGCCGCACCCGCCGCACCCTCGCTGCTGCCGCCACCCTCGGCCTGCTCGCGGTCCCGGTGGCCGCCTACGCCGGCAACGACGTCGCGACCTCGGGCAGCGTGACCGCCGCCTCGGGCAACGGCCCGCTGATGCCGGTCGCCTCGGTGCCGGACCTCTCCAACGGCAAGACCACCGAGATCGCGCTGGACCAGGGCTTCCTGGACGCGCTGACCTCGCTCAAGCTCACCCCCGGTGTGGTCGGTGAGGGCCAGCTGGAGAACGGGTCGCTGATCTTCCCGATCACCGGCGGCAACGTGAGCGTGTTCGAGAAGGGCGCCGTGCGTCCCTACGTCATCGGCCAGATCTGGCACGAGGGCTCGGGCCTCTCGCTCGAGGCCGGTGGCACCACGGTCGAGCTGACGGACTTCAACGTCGACCCCGGCGCCTCGAAGATCTACGGCGACGTGGCCGTGAACGGCAAGACCGCCGCGACCAACGCCTACCTGTTCAAGGCCGACGGCTCCACGCTCGAGCCGCTGAAGACGCAGGGCTCGGACGCGATCCTGACCGGTACCCAGGTCAAGATCTCCGACGTCGCGGCCCCGCTGCTCAACGACACGTTCGGGACCGATGCGGTCACCCCGGGCCTGCTCGTGGGCACCGCGACGATCACCGTCGCCACCGAGTGACCCACGGGTCGTTCTGACCCGCCCGTCGCACCCGCACGACCGATGCTGGCGCGGCACCCCACCCGGGGTGTCGCGCCACAGGCGTGCCTCGCCGGCCCGGTCGCCCGGGCGGTCAGGAGCGGGTCTGCTCGGCCGGGTCGATCGTCGGCCACATCTTCTCGATCTCGGCGTTCAGCTCGCCGCCGAGCAGCACCGCCATGGACGAGACCCACAGCCACAGCACCACCGCGATCGGGGTGCCGAGCTGCTGGTAGACGACGGAGTCGCCGACGGTCGTGGCCTGGGTGAGGGCGAGGTAGGCGCGCAGCGCGCCCGCGGCGGCGAACCAGAGGGCGAGGGCGAGGGCCGCCCCGGGCAGGTCGCGGATCCACGGCGTGTGCCAGGGCACGCCGACGTGGTACAGCGTGGCCAGGGCCGCGAGCAGCAGGGCGCCCATCGTCGGCCAGTAGGCCCAGCCGAAGGCGGCCAACGTGGCGTCGGCGAGCCCCTCGGGGGCGAGCACGTGCCACAGGTCGGGCCCCAGGACGAGCAGGGGGAGCAGGCCGACCGCCCCGAGCAGGCCCGCGACGGTGAGGACGAAGGCGAGCACGCGCTGCTTCCACCGGGCCCGCCCCGAGGGCAGGTCGTAGGCGATGGCGATGGTCTCCAGGAAGCGGCTCATCGCGCGCGAACCGGTCCAGAGCCCGACCAGCAGACCGAAGCCGATCACGTCGGCGCGACCGTTCGCCAGCACCTGCCGGGCGATCCGCTCGTAGGCGTCGTACAGCCCGGAGGAGAGCATCGTCTGGGGGGCGGAGAAGACGAGGCGGTCCAGCTCGGCCGCGCCCGCCGGCCCGAGGGTTCCCGCGACGTACCCGAGCGAGCCCAGCACCACGAGGATCAGCGCCGGCAGTGAGATGAGCGTGAAGAGGGCCGCCTCGGCGGCCAGGCCGGGCACGCGGTCCTCGGCGGAGTCGCGCACCGTGCGCACCACGAGCCGGATGAGCACCTGCACCGGGCCCGGCGCCCGGTCGGTCGTGCGGGCGATCCGCTGGAGCACCCGGGTCCGCGTCCGCTGGCCGCGGGCCAGCGCCGTCTCCACGCGCGGCTCGACCCGGGCGGTCAGCCGCTCCCAGCGCGACCGCTTCGTGCGACGTCCGGCCGGCGCGCTCACCACGGCACGACGCTCCGCGCGGGGGCGGTGACGTCGGGGACGGTCGGCACGGGACTCCTCGGGGCGGTGCGGGCTGGCCGGGCTGGGCGGCACGACCGGGCGGTCGCTACCTCCCTACCGTGCCCCATCGCCCGTGGACCACGCGGGCGACCCGCTCAGCCCGGGGTACGCCGCGGGTCGGCGGGCAGGGCCCGCACCTGCTCGAGGGCCCAGGGGCTCACCTCGGTCGTGCCGTCGAGCACCCCGGCCCGCCAGGTAGCCCAGTCCACCCACACCGCGGCGTCGACCTCGGTCGGGTCGGGTGAGGGGTCGTCGTCGGTCCACGCCACCGTGACCGGGCAGATCTCGTTCTCGACCGTGCCGTCGTCCATGACGGCCCGGTAGCGGAATTCGGGCAGCACCATCCGCAGGTCGCGCAGCGTGATCCCCAGCTCCTGGCCGACCCGGCGGTGCACGGCGTCCAGGAAGGCCTCGTCGGGCGCCGGGTGGCCGCAGCAGGAGTTGGTCCACACCGCGGGCCAGGTCTTCTTCGACGCGGCCCGCTGGGTCAGCAGGAACTCGCCGCCGGCGTTGAAGACGTAGCAGCTGAAGGCCAGGTGCAGCGGGGTGCGGGCGTGGTGCACGGTGGCCTTGTCGGCGACGCCGACCGGTCTGCCCTGCTCGTCGAGCAGCACCACCTGCTCGCTCGTGCCGGCCCTCATACCGGGCGCGCCAGCTGGTTGACGGCCGAGCCGAACACGAACGGGACGGTGCGGGCGGCTCCCACCAAGTGCCGGCGCACGACCGCGCGGCGGGTCGCGTTGAGCAGGCCGCGGGTCAGCAGCTCGTGCCGACGCCGCAGACCGCGCCACCGGGCCTCGTAGAGCTCGGGGCCGCCGCGCAGGAGTGCCTCGACGGCCGCCTCCGCCTCGGCCAGGCCGAGCGCGATGCCCTCTCCGGTGAGGGCGTCGACGTAGCCGGCGGCGTCGCCGGCCAGCAGCACCCGGCCGGCCACCCGGCGGCGCGAGGTCTGCCGCATCGGGCCGGCCCCGAGCACCCGGCTGCCGGGGACGTCGCCGAGCCGCTCACGCAGGGCCGGGAACCCCTCGAGCAGGTGCTCCAGGGGAGCCCGCTGATGGGTGAGCACGGCGACGCCGACGAGGTCGTCGGCCACCGGCGTCACGTAGGCCTCGGCATGCGTGGCCCAGTGCACCTCGACGAGGTCGCTCCACGGCGTCACGGCCACGTGGCAGCGCTGGCCGTAGCGGGCGGGGCCGTGCTCGGTCGAGGGGTCGGGCGCCAGCCCGACCAGGCGGCGCACGGGGGAGTGGAGACCGTCGGCGGCGACCAGGTAGCCGGCCGCCTCGCCGTCGACCTCCACGTGGCACGGGTGCTGCTCGACCGAGGCGACACGATGCTCCAGCACGGGCACGCCGACCTCGTCGAGGCGCCGCCGCAGCGCGTCCTGCAAGGTCGTGCGCCGTACGCCGCGCCCCGGGCCGTGCCGGAAGCGCGCCTCCGCCCGCTGCCGACCGTCGAGGTAGCGGATGCCGGCCAGGTCGACCCCCGCCGGGTCGACGCCCAGCGCGGACAGCCGGGCCAGGGCGCCGGGCATGAGGCCCTCGCCGCAGGCCTTGTCGACCGGTCCGGTGCGCGGCTCGAGCACGGCGACGTCGAGCCCGGCCCTCCGGGCGTGCAGGGCGACGGCGCAGCCGACCGGACCGCCGCCGGCGACGAGGAGGTCACGCACCGGCGGCCTCCGTCGTCGGGGTGGGCAGGGTGGCCAGGGCCTCGTCCTCGACGCGGATCCGCACCGTGAGCAGGGCCGCGTTCAGCACGGTGAACACCAGGGCGGTGATCCAGCAGGCATGCACCAGCGGCAGGGCGACGCCCTCGACGACCACGGCCACGTAGTTGGGGTGGCTGAGCCAGCGGTAGGGCCCCGAGGTGACCGGGGCGAGGCCCGGCACGATGACGACCCGGGTGTTCCAGCGTGGGCCGAGGGTGGTGATGCACCACCAGCGCAGCGCCTGCGCCGCGACCACCAGCACGAGCATCGACCAGGCGAGCGCGGCGGGCACGTCGGGGCGGCGTACGAAGGCCTCCACCAGCATGGCGACGAGCAGCCCGGTGTGCAGCACGACCATGACGGGGTAGTGCGAGAAGCCGTACTCGCGGCCCCCGCGCTGGAGGCTCCACGCCAGGTTGCGCCGGGAGACGACGAGCTCGGCGACGCGCTCGAGGCCGACCAGGGCGACGAGCACGGTGAAGGCGAGCAGCCCCGTCACGCCGCCTCCTCCACGTGCAGCAGCACCAGCTCGGAGCAGAAGCCCGGCCCCATCGCCAGCATCAGCCCCCAGCTGCCGGGAGCGGGCGGTCGGGTGCGCAGGGTGTCGGCGAGCACGTGCAGCACGGAGGCGGACGACAGGTTGCCGACCGCGGCGAGGGAGTCCCAGGTGACCTGCAGGGCCTCCTGCGGCACCTCGAGGGAGTCCTGCAGCGCCTCGATGACCTTGGGTCCGCCGGGGTGGCAGACCCAGAAGTCGACGTCGGCCCGGGACAGCCCGTGGTCGGAGAGGAAGCCGTCGACGTCGTCACGGATGTAGCGCCGCACGATGGTCGGGACCTCGGCGTCGAGCACGATCTTCAGCCCGTTGCCGGTGACGTCGAAGCCCATCGTGCGCTCCGAGTCGGGGTACAGCCGGCTGCGGGTCTCGACCACGCGCACGGGGCTGGGCGCGGCGGCGGGGTGCGCCGGGCCGCAGGCCACGACGGCGGCGGCGCCGTCGCCGAACAGTCCGCTGGCCACCAGGTTGGGCACCGAGACGTCGTCGCGCTGCACCGTCAGGGAGCACAGCTCCACCGCCACCAGCACCGCGACCTGGTCGGGGTGGCCGAGGAGGTAGTCGTGCAGCCGGGCGACCCCGGCGGCACCGGCGACGCAGCCGAGCCCGACGAGCGGCATCCGCTTCACGTCCGGCCGCATGCCGGTCAGGCTCGCTATCCGGGCGTCGAGCGACGGCACCGCGAGGCCGGTGACGGTGGCCGAGACCAGCAGGTCGACGTCGCTCGGGGTGAGGCCGGCCGCCTTCAGGGCGTCCTCGACGGCGCGGGAGCCGAGCGCGGCGGCGTGCTCGATGAAGAGGTCGTTGCTCTCGGTGAAGTCCTGCATCGCGGCGTAGCGCTCGAGCGGCACGGCGAGGTGACGGTGGTCCACCCCGGCGTTGCGGTGGAACCGTCGCAGGACGTCTGGGTTGAGGTCACCCTTCGCGACGACGTCGACGAAGGCCTCGGTGATCTCGCCCTGCGGGTAGCGGTGCTCGGGCAGGGCGCCGCGGACGGTGAGGATCTGCATCGGTTCTCCGATCGTGGGCGAGCGTGGGTGCTCAGTCGAGGGCGGTGCTGCGGGCAGGGGAGGCGCGGGGGTCGAGCCTGGGACGACGCGGGCGCCGGAGGAGCTGGGTGGCCAGCCCCCGGCCGAGGCGCGGGGTGACGCGGCCGCCGCCGAGGCCGATCTCGACCAGGTCGTCGAAGACCCGCTGGTCGCGGGCCGCGGCGCGGATCCCGGCGGCGACGACCTGCGGCCGGTGCGAGAGGCCGCCGGCGGCCCAGGTGTGCTTGAGGTGGGTGCCGAGCAGGCGGCGCACGTCGGCGCGGTAGCGCGCGCCCGCCGCCTCGGGGTCGCCGGAGACCACGGCCTCCGCGGCGGCCCGGCCGGCGAGCATCCCGGTGGCGACGGCGTAGTAGATGCCCTCGCCGGTCATCGGGTTGACCAGCCCGGCCGCGTCGCCGACCAGCAGGCAGCGCCCGGCGGGGTGCGGCCATCCGAAGCCGCTCAGCGGCAGGTGGTGCCCCTTCCAGTCCGTGCCGTCGGGGACGGTGCCCGGGATCAGCTGCTCGAGCTGGTCGAGCAGGTCGGCCCGGGAGAGGGCCGGGCCGTCGGTGACCAGCTCGCCGTACCCGACGTTGGAGAGGCCGTCGCCCCGGTCGAAGGCCCAGGCGTACGACGGCTGCCGGCGCGGTCCGTACCGGATCAGCTGGTGGCCCCGGCGACCCGGCGGGGTCGGTGCGTAGCCCCGCAGGGCGAGCGCCCTGCGGGGCGCGGGCAGGTCGGAGCCGGTCGCCAGGGCCGACCGCACCCGCGAGTGGGCGCCGTCGGCGCCGACCAGGGTGCGCCCGAGCAGCGCGTCGTCGACGGAGGCGCCGCCGACGGCGTGCGGGTCCACGCGCACCGCGCGGTGCCGCACCAGCTCGGCCCCCCGGCGTACGGCGTGGTCGACGAGACGTGCGTCGAGCACCGCGCGGGGGATGACGTGCACGTCGCGACTCATCGTGCCGGCCACGGCGACGTCGCCGGCCGACAGGTCGAGGTGGCGCAACGGGGCCCAGCCGTCGACGACGTCGCCCATCCCCAGGTCGTGCAGCACGTCGACGGCCTGGGCGGCGATGCCGTCGCCGCAGCACTTGTCGCGGGGGAAGGTCGCGCGGTCGACCAGCGCGACGCTCAGGTCGGGGGCGGTGGCCAGGGCGCTGGCCGCGGCGACGGCGCCGGCCGGTCCGGCGCCGAGGACGAGGACGTCGTACTCGCTCACGAGGCCACCACGAGGATGACGACGTCGAGCACGGCGATGCCGAGGGAGGCCTGGAAGGCGCGACGCCCCTCGACGGCGGCGGCCACGACCACCAGCGCCGCGACGAGCGCGAGCGCGCCGAGCCGTACGGCGGGGGGCAGGGTGTCGGTGCCGAGCAGCAGCACGAGCGAGGCCAGGCCGAGCAGGCCGGCGGCGAGCACGCGTGAGGTGTGGGCGCCCAACCGGTGCGGCAGGCCCCGCACCCCGGTCGCCTCGTCGTCGGCCAGGTCGGGCACGGCGTTGAGCAGGTGGGCGCCGACCCCGAGCAGGGCGCCCCCGGCCGCGACCCACCAGTCCGGCCGGTCCGACCCCGCGGCCCAGACGAAGACGGGGAGCGCGCCGAACGCCACGGCGTACGGCAGCCAGGAGAGCGCGGTCGCCTTGGCGCCGAGGTTGTAGGCCCACCCGGAGGCGACCACGACCAGGTGCAGCAGCCCGGCGACCCAGCCGCAGGCCAGCGAGAGCACCACGGTCGCGACCAGGGCGGTGGCGCAGAGCCCCTGGACCAGCCGGGCCGGTGCGTCACCCGTGGCGACCGGCTTGTCCGTGCGACCGACCGCACGGTCGCGCGCCGCGTCGATGAGGTCGTTGGACCAACCGATCGAGAGCTGTCCGGTCAGCACCGCCAGCACGACGAGGGTTGCGGTCCCGAGTCCCAGGCCGGCGGGCAGGCACAGCAGCGCCGCCAGCAGGGTCACCGCGAGGGCGGGCCCGGGGTGCGTGGCGCCGACCACGGCGCGGCTCGTGACCTGGAAGCTCGCAGGGGTGGCTCCGGACAGGGCCATCGCCCCCTCTCACCGCCTCGGCCCGCACGGGTCCCCGGCGGTGCTGCGACCCTAGCGAGGGCACCCAGCACGGACCGGGGACCCCGTGCCTCACGCGGGGGAGAGCACCACCTTGAGGGCGTGGTTGTCGGCCGCGTGGGCGAAGACGTCGTAGGCCTCCTCCACCTGGTCGAAGGTGAACCGGTGGGTGCCCATCCTCTCGGCGGGGATCGAGCCGCTGCGCACCATCGTCAGCAGCGTGGGGATCGAGACGGTGTCGACGAGTCCCATCGTCAGCGAGACGTTGCGGATCCACATCTCCTGCATGGGCAGGGAGACCGGTGCCCCGTGCACGCCGACGTTGGCGATCGTGCCGCCCGGCCGCACCAGCGCGGCTGCGGTCAGCAGCGTCTCCGGGAAGCCGACCGCCTCGATCGCGACGTCCACCCCGAGACCGTCGGTCAGGGCGAGCACCTCCTCCACGGCGTGCGGACCGGACTCCACGCCGTGGGTCGCACCGAACTCCAGAGCGAGACCGAGGCGGAACTTGTTGCTGTCGATGGCGACCACCTCGGAGGCACCCCACAGGCCCGTCGTGAGCACCGCGGCCAGCCCGACCGCGCCGGCCCCGACGACCGCGACGGTGTTGCCAGGACGTACGCCGCCGGCGAGCACGCCGACCTCGTAGCCGGTCGGCAGCGAGTCGGCCAGGAAGATCGCCTGCTCGTCGGTGACGTCGGCGGGCAGGGCGTAGAGCGAGGTGTCGGCGTACGGCACCCGCACCAGCTCGGCCTGGGTGCCGTCGACGAGGTGGCCGAGGATCCAACCGATGCCGCCGACGGTCTGGCAGTGCGAGGGCATCTGCCGCTGGCAGTAGGAGCAGCGTCCGCAGCGGGTGATGGCGGGCACGAGCACGCGGTCGCCGACCGAGAACACGCCGACGGCGTCGCCCACGGCCGTGACGGTGCCGACCGCCTCGTGCCCGAGCACGCGCCCCTCGGCGACGGTCTCGACGTCCCCACCGAGGATGTGCAGGTCGGTGCCGCAGATCGTGGTCGTGTCCACGCGGACCACCACGTCGGTCGGCTCCTGCACGGTCGCGTCGGGGACCTCGTCCCAGCTCATCGCGCCGGGGCCGTGGTAGACGAGTGCCTTCATGGGTCCTCCTGGGGTCATGGGCGAGCCCCGTCGGCTCGCCCTCCGACGCTAGGAGCGTGGGGGGACGGCGGGCGTCTGACCTTGAGACGGTCCGGACCGGACGACCTCGGTGGTCGAGGACAGGAGCGAGGCGCCCTCGCCGAGCGGCCTCGACTCCTCGACCACGTAGGCGTCGGCTCACCCCGCGGGCGCGGTCGTCGAGGGGGTCAGCAGGCGCTGTCGCACGGCCTTCTCGACAGCCGCGCTCTGGCGCCGCGCCCCGGCTCGTCCCTTCGTCAGCCGAGGCACGGAGGTCATGTCCACGGCGACCAGGTCGGTGTAGACGTCCTGCCGGAGCCGGGTGGCCCAGAGCTGCGCCGCCCCGCGGGCCCGGCCGAGGAGGCCGCCGACCACCAGCGCGCCGGCGCTGCCGGTGGCCAGCAGCGGCTGAAGCCACCCCGGTGGCTCGTCGCCGATGCTGGCGACGAGGCCGCTCACCAGGGTCACCGCGAACGCGCCGGCGAGCAGCTGGGGCCACAGCACCTTCAGGCTGCGCCGGAAGGCTTGGGTGTTCCCGATGCGCGCGTAGGGACGCACGAGCGTGGTCGGGTCCTGCTGGAGCACGAGCAGCTGGTACCACCGACGAAGCTGCTCGTAGAGGGAGCTGCGCATGTCGCCCTCGTCCTCCCACCCGCCGTCCTCGACGACGTACCCCCACGCCTGCATGGTGCCGGAGACGACCGCCGGGGTGAGTGGGTGCACGTGGCCGGGCCGCAGTCGCCCCAGCATCCGGGAGAGCTCCAGGCGACGGTCCTCGCCGAGCAGGAACCGCGGGGCGCACCCGGACGCGCCGGAGTCCCCCTCCCACGCCCCGGACGGGCCCAGGCCCCAGTAGCACTCCGCCATCCCACGGCCGAGCAGGTAGGCGTTGGCGGCCTGCTCGTCGGTGCGGGCCAGCTCGTCCTGGATGCGCGCGTCGGTCGTGAAGAAGAAGGCACGGTGCCGGGCCCAGGCGTGGGGGTGGGTCAGCGCGTCGCTCAGACCGGCGGAGACGGCGTCGGGGTCGGGCAGCCCGAGCCGCTCGACCATCGACTCGGCGATGCTGGCACAGACGCGGAGCGTGGCCCGGGGGTCTCGCTGGGAGCGCAGCGGCAGAACGTCCGGAGGCGTCGTCGGGAGGGGGGTGGTCTCCGGACGTGGCCCGACCGGGTTGCACAGCCCACGCACCTCGGCCACCATCCAGCCGAGCAGGAGGGCGTCGCGAGCGCGCTCCGTGGCGGGGGGACCGGGGCTGTCGCGGTCCTCGACCGAGGCGAGTGTCGAGGCCGCGCCCGTGGTCGTGGTCGGTGCTGTTCTGGCGCCCATGGCGACCGTCCGAGGATCGAGGGCGGACGGCCTGCGTGCCGGGGCCCGGTCCTTCGATGTAAACCACCCCGGCGACCCGCGTCAAGAGTCGAGTGCCGTCGCTACCAGGCCAGGGCGGCCTCGATCAGCAGATCCACGACGTCGTCGTGGCCGAGACCTCGCTGCCGCTTGTCCGGCTCTGACGGGCTCGCTGGTCCCGGGACGTCCTGGACCACCGGCTGGTCGACGTACCCCTCGGGACGGACGCCGAGCCGCTCGGCGGTCCGCGGCCACCTCCAGCGCCAGCGGACGGTGTCGCTGTTGGCGGTGTCCAAGGCCGCGGCGGCCGCCGCGGGAGCGAGGGCGGCCCGGTGCACCTGCTCGGCGAGCAGACCCGCGTCGGTCCTGTCGGTGACGCCGTCCCACTGGGTCCGCGCGCCCGGGAAGACGAACGGCTGGTCCAGCCCACGGCGGACCGCGGCCTGCGCCGCCAGGGTCTGGCCCATGTTCGTCGCGTTGCCGAGCGCCGTGCCGACGATCGTGGGAGCGCGGTGCGCGCTCCAGGTGAAGCCGTCCCGCGCGGCGGCGCGAGCACCTCGTCCTCCCGGGCGTCGTAGAAGTTCGGGTAGGTCAGCGGTCCTCGCGCCGCACCGTCCAGCGACGTGGAGGGCGTCCAGGCCGTGCGGGCCGACCCGACCGACGCCGGCGGGCTGCGCGAGGCGCCGGCCGGGCCCGCGCCGACGCGTCTTCCTCACCGCCTGGGCCCGCCAGGACACCGAGGCCGAGAACATCGAGGTCGACGGGGCGACCGTGCGCGACCTGCTCGCCGCGGTGCGCCCCGCCGGAGCGGTGCGCCACGTCGCGCTGCCGACCGGGCTCACGCACCACCTGGGGCCGTTCGATTCCTACGGCGAGGGCCGAGCACGGCGAAGCCCTCGTCGACGAGGCGATGGCACGCGAGGGCACCCCGACGCGAGACCTCGCCAGCTCGCGGTCCGCGGGCACCGATGACTTCGCGCCGGTCCGAGGGTCTCCCCACGAGCCGCCGAGGCGAGTAACGTCGTGCGGACCGGTGAAGGAGACTGCTCATGGGCGGCACACGGGTCCTGGTCGGCACGCGCAAGGGCGCGTTCGTGCTCAGCTCCGACGAGCGACGTACGGACTGGGAGGTGAGCGGGCCGCACTTCCCCGGCTGGGAGATCTACCACCTCAAGGCCTCGCCGCTGAACCCGGACCGGATCTACGCATCCCAGGCCAGCGGCTGGTTCGGCCAGGTCATCCAGCGCTCCGACGACGGCGGCGTCACCTGGGAGACGGTCGGACAACGACTTCACCTACGACGGCGTCCCCGGTGAGCACCAGTGGTTCGACGGGTCGCTGCGCCCGTGGGAGTTCCAGCGGGTCTGGCACCTCGAGCCGTCGCTGCACGACGCCGAGACGGTGTACGCCGGGGTCGAGGACGCGGCGCTGTTCAAGTCGACCGACGGCGGCGCGTCCTGGACCGAGCTGTCCGGCCTGCGCCAGCACGGCACCGGCCCGCAGTGGCAGCCCGGCGCCGGCGGCATGTGCCTGCACACCATCCTGCAGCACCCGACCGACCCGGACCGGATGTACGTCGCCATCTCCGCGGCGGGCGCCTTCCGCACCGCCGACGGCGGGGCCACGTGGGAGCCGATCAACAAGGGCCTGCGCTCCGGCGAGATCCCCGACCAGGACTCCGAGGTCGGCCACTGCGTGCACCGGATCGACCTGCACCCGAGCAACCCCGACGTGCTCTTCATGCAGAAGCACTGGGACGTGATGCGCAGCGACGACGGCGGCGACCAGTGGCACGAGGTCAGCGGCGACCTGCCCAGCGACTTCGGCTTCCCGATCGCCGTGCACGCCCACGAGCCCGAGACCGTCTACGTCGTCCCGATCACCAGCGACTCCCACCACTTCCCGGTCGACGGCCGGCTGCGGGTCTACCGCAGCCGCACCGGCGGAGGCAGCTGGGAGCCGCTGACCCAGGGCCTGCCGCAGGACCACTGCTACGTCAACGTGCTGCGCGACGCGATGGCCGTCGACCGGCACGAGTCGTGCGGGATCTACTTCGGCACCACCGGCGGGCAGGTCTACGCCTCCAACGACTCCGGTGACACCTGGGCGCCCATCGTCCGCGACCTCCCGGCGGTGCTGTCCGTCGAGGTCCAGACCCTGCCTGAGCGCGTGATGAGCCACCCGATCCGCGTCACCCTCCCGGCGCACCTGCGGGCGATGGCGCAGGTCCACGGCGAGGTGGTCGTGGAGGTGCCGGGCGAGGTCACGCAGCGGTCGGTGCTCGACGCGCTCGAGGCGGCGTACCCGATGCTGCTGGGCACCATCCGTGACCGCGGCACTGCCCGGCGCCGCGCCTTCGTCCGGTTCTTCGCCTGCTCGGAGGACCTGTCCCACGAGGACCCCGACACCCCGCTGCCCGACGAGGTGGTCCGGGGAGGAGCCCTTCATGGTCGTCGGCGCGATGGCCGGCGGCTGACGCCCCAGGTCGCGTGGCTCGACCGCCGGACGGGGCTAGCCTGTCCCGATGAGCGACCCCGAGCACGCCGAGAGCACCGGATGGGGGATCCTCGCCACGGGCAAGATCGCCCGCAGCTTCGCCGCTGACCTGGCGCTGACCCCGGGGGCGCACGTCGCGGCCGCCGGTTCGCGCACCCAGGAGTCGGCCGACGCCTTCTGCGCGGAGTACGGCGGCACGGCGTACGGCTCCTACGCCGAGATGGTCGCGGACCCGGCGGTCGACGTCGTCTACGTCGCCTCCCCGCACTCGATGCACGCCGAGCACGTGCGGCTCTCCTTCGAGGCCGGGAAGCCGGTGCTCTGCGAGAAGCCGCTGACGCCGGACGCCGCCAGCACCGAGGAGCTGCTCGCCGAGGCGCAGGAGCGGGGGCTGTTCCTCATGGAGGCCATGTGGATGGCCTGCCACCCGCTCGTCCGGGCCGTCGTCGCCCGCGTGCGCTCCGGCGAGCTCGGCCGGCTGCGGCAGGTGCGGGCCGGGCTCGGCTTCGTGGTGGACGCCGGGCCCGACGACCGGATGTTCGACCCGACGCTGGGTGCGAGCGCGGTGCTCGACATGGGGATCTACCCGCTCACGCTGGCCTACCTGCTGCTCGGCAACCCGAGCGAGGTGACCGCGGTGGCCGACGTCGACGACCGCGGGGTCGACCTCGACGCGGTGGTCGGACTGCGCTGGGACGGCGGCGAGGTCGCCGCGCTGACCTGCTCGATGACGTCGTACGCCCCGCGCGACGCGCTGCTGTCGACCGACCGCGGCCAGGTGCACCTCGCGGCCCCGTTCCACCACCCCGACCACGCCGTCTTCACCGATCTCGGCAGCACCGGCCCCGACGCTCCCGCCCCCGACGAGGGCACGCTCGACATCATCGCCGAGGACGACGTGGTCGGTCGGGGCTACGGCACCGAGGCCCTCGAGGCGATGCGGTGCCTGCGCGAGGGACTGCTCGAGAGTCCGCTCGTGCCGCACCGGCAGAGCGTCGACCTGGCCCGGGTCATGGACCAGGTGCTGGCGCAGGTGGGGGCCCGGGGCCCGAGATGACCACCCGCCAGCACACGGTCGACCACGACGCCTACCTCGAGCGGCTGCTCGGGGCGCTGCGACGTCCCGACGAGCACGGGATCGCCACCGACGAGGCCTTCGGCTCCGACGTGCGCGTGCAGTCGCTCGCCGTGGGCCACGGTCCGCACGGGCCGCGGTTGGAGGTCACCTTCAACCTCGCCCGCACCACGGCCGCCGGCGCCGACGGGGGAGTGGTGCGGCTGGCCTTCGGCAGCGAGTGGCTCGGCCTGAACGGCTACCACGACCCGGTGGACTACGCCCCGACCGTCGCCTGGCGCGTGGAGCAGGAGGCGAGCCGTCTCACCCGCGGCGTGCCGGACCCGGAGACCGTGCGGGCCGAGCTGCCCGACCGCGCCAGCCAGTGGCGTCTGCTGCTCGACGGGCTGGGCCGGGGCAGGCACGCCGAAGAGGTCCGCCCGGGCCGGGTGCAGCTGCGGAGCGGTGCCTACGCCCCCGGCGTCGACCGCGACCTCACCGCCGTGGTCACCGTGGTGGCCACGGCCGAGGACTGGGAGGACGTGCTCGCGCGCTCGGCCTGGCCCGACGTGACTGCGTACCTCGAGGACGCCCTCGAGGGGCGCGACCCCGACGAGCGCTGGCTGGTCGTCGACGACGGCGAGCTCGTGTGGTCGGTGCGCGAGCAGCTGCCCCCGGTGCGCGGACGTGGCTACGAGCGGCTGCGGGCGGCGGTGCTGCAGCGCGGGCTGCGCACGACGTACGGCGCGTTGCCGTTCGTCGGCGGCCCCGGGGGCTTCGACGGCATCGCCGGGCTGGGGCACCTCGTCGACGGCTGAGGCGGGGTCACCGTCGCGCTCTCCGGCTGGTGATCGCCCATGGGTGACCTCACCCTGGGACCGACCAGGTCGCGGCCCCGGTCGGCTGCCACGGCATGACGGTGGCGGAGCGGCTGCGCGGCACCGGGTCGGGGCGTACGCCGCAGCGGGTCCCCTGACCGCGCGGCGGTAGGCTCGTCCGGTGCCCGAGCAAGCCGACGCGACGCCAGCGCAGGACCCCGCCGCTCCCGAAGGGATCGGCGAGGCCGAGCAGGTGCTCGCCGCGGTGGGGGAGCTGCAGGCCGAGCGGGCCGTGCTCGGTGCGGTCGAGACGCTGCTCGAGGACCACCGCCTCGTCGTCGTCGAGCAGCGCGCCGGCCTCGTCGGCCTGGCTCCGGACGTGCACAAGGACGTGGCGATCAGCGTCAACCGGTCCCACCTCGACTGCGCGGTGCCCCCGTCGACGGCCCGGGACTTCGCCCAGCAGCACGGGTTCGTGCGGCAGCGCTCCAACCCGACCACCACCATCATCCGGGTCTCGGCCCTGCACCTGGCCAGCCACTCCAAGCGGGAGGCCTGGCTCGAGCTGGTCGAGGCCGCGCTCGAGCACCGGCGCGAGGGTCCCGACCGCGCGGTGCGGGAGAGGAAGCGGGTGCAGGTGCCCGTGGCCAAGGCCGCGCGCACTCCGGCGCCCCGCACGGCGGCCGCGCCCCGGGCGCCGGCGAAGCCCGAGCCCCCCGCGGCCGTGCTGTGCCCGGTGCACGGCACCGAGATGCTCGGCGGCACCTGCGACCGCTGCGACTGAGCCTCCCGGGCCGCGGTCCGCGGCACCTTGGTCTTCTGCAGGCGCCGCCCGGCCACGGCACCGCTGACCTTCGGGCCGCGACCGGCACCGCCCTCCGGGGCCGCCCGGCTAGAGGTCGGCCGCCACGGGGTGCCGCGGAGCGCGCCACGCCACCACGGCCGCCGCGACGACCAGGGTCCCGGTGGCCACCAGGAACGCCGCCCCGGTGGCGTCGACGAAGGACTGTTGCGCCACGTGCACCAGGCGGTCGCCGGCGGGGCCGAGCCGCGCCAGCCGTTCCGGCGCGGCCTGGGTGAAGGCCACCGAGCTGGTCACCTGGTCGGCGACGGCGTCCGGCAGCCCGACCACGGCGTCGGCCACGCCGCTGCGGTAGGCCGAGCTCAGCACGCTGCCGAGCACGGCGATGCCCAGCACGCTGCCGAGCTCACGCGAGACGTCGTTCATCGCCGAGCCCACGCCCTGCTTGCTCGCCGGGAGGGATCCGGTCACCGCAGACGTCGCGGGGGTGCCGGCGAGGCCCATGCCGGCCGCGAAGAGGACCAGCCCGGCCGCGAAGCGCCAGTAGACGAAGTCGACGGTCAAGAAGGAGAAGCTCCACAGTCCCGCAGCGCTGAGCAGCAGGCCGAGGGCGGTGGTGCGGTCGGTGCCGAACCGGGCGGCGATCGCCGGCGCGTTGCGGGCGAGGGGGATCAGCACGGCCGGCATCGGAAGCATCGCGCACGCGGCGACGAGCGGCCCCAGCCCAGCGACGTACTGGAGGTACTGCAGGGCGATGAAGAAGAAGCCGAAGCTGCCGAAGAACTGTGCGGTGAGCGTCAGCGCGCCCATGCTGAACCCGGTCGACCGGAAGAGCCTCGGGTCCAGCAGCGGGTGGGTCAGCCGCAGCTCGTAGGACCAGAAGCCCAGCAGGCCGGTGCCCGCGACCGCGAACGCGGTCACGACGAACAGGTCGCCCCACCCGCGCTCGGCTCCCTCGATGATCCCGACGACCAGCCCGACCAGGCCCAGCAGCACCAGCACGGCCCCGGTCACGTCGAGCGCGGGAGCCTTGTCGTCGCGCGTGGCCGGGACGACGTACGCCGTGCCGACCAGCGCGAGCGCGGCCAGTGCCACGTTGAGCCCGAAGAAGGAGTTCCACGCGAAGAACTCCAGCAGGATGCCCGAGGCGAACAGCCCCAGCACCGCGCCGCCGCCAGCGACACCGACCCACACCCCGATCGCCCGGCCGCGCTCCTCGGGCGGGAAGGACGTGGTGATGATCGACAGCGTCACCGGCATCACGGCCGCGGCCCCCACCCCCATGACGGCGCGCACCCCGATCAACGCCGCCGGACTGCTGACGACGAGGGCCAGCGACGCCGCGGCACCGAAGACGACGAGCCCGGCCATCAGGATGCCCTTGCGACCGAACCGGTCACCGAGCGCGCCGGCGGGCAGCAGCAGCGCCACGAAGGAGAGCGTGTAGGCGTCGACGATCCAGGTGATCTCGGTCTGGGACGCGCCGGTGTCGACAGCCAGGTCGGGCAGGGCGACGTTGAGGCCGCTCACCGCCGAGACGACCATCATCAGGGCGAGGGCGATCACGCCCAGCAGCAGGCCACGGTGGGAGGAGGGGACGGGCGGGCACATGGAGGCTCCTTTATTCGCCACACGCTGAATTGCTGTTATTCTGCACCCATGGAATTGCTGGGTCAAGCGCCGCGTCCCGGCGTGACAGGCTGGCCACCATGAGCCAGGCAGCGCGCCGACGGCCGGGACGTCCCCGGCACGACGACCCGAGCGCCCGGGACGCGATCGCGGAGGCTGCGGGCCGGCTCTTCGCCGCGCAGGGCTACGACGCGACGAGCGTGCGGGCCATCGCGGGTGCTGCCGGCGTCGACCCGTCCCTGGTCGCCCACCACTTCGGCGACAAGCAGCAGCTCTTCCTGAGCGTCGTCGCGTTGCCCATCGACGGCGCGGCAGTGGTGCGGACCCTGCTCGAGGGCCCGGAGGAGGCCGTCGGGCAGCGCCTCGCCGAGCTGGCGTTGGGGCTGATGTCCGACCCCGGGCCGCGCGGCCGGATCATCGCCCTGGTGCGGGCCGCCGCGACCAACGACGCGGCCGCGGCGCTGCTGCGGGAGCGGCTGACCGAAGGGGTGCTGGAGCCGCTGGCGTCGTCCCTGGGCCGGGACCGACCGCGGCTGAGGGCCTCCTTGCTGATGTCGCAGACGGTGGGGCTGATGATGGCCCGGCACGTGGTCGGGCTGGAGCCGCTGTCCTCGGCAGGTGCCGAGGAGCTCGCCGCTGCGCTCGCCCCCGTGCTCCAGCACTACCTCACCGGGGACCTCGGCTCCGCCTGAGCCCGGGCGAAACCCCGCCGAGGCGCCGCTCGCGGCATACTCCGGGGCATGGCGAGTGCAGCGTCGACCACGCGGGGTCCCGCCACCAGCCCCTCCGGCGCGGCGCGCGCGGCGTACGCCGTCAACGCGGTCGTCGCGTGGACCGGGCTCGTGCTCACCGTCGCCTTCTCCGCGCTCGGGTGGTACCGCGAGACCACCCCCGAGCCCGGGTTGTACGGCGGCCACCCCGGCGGTGCCGCCGGGGCGCTCGCGCGGGTGGTCGACACCCTGAGCTACTTCACGATCTGGTCGAACGTCGTCGTCGCGGTGTCGGTGACGATGCTGCTGGCCCGCCCGCTCGGGGCCACCACCGTACGCCGCGTGCTGCGCCTGGCCGGGCTGCTGATGATCGTCGTCACCGGGATCGTCTACCAGGTGCTGCTCGCCCCAGCGGCCGACATCCAGGGCTGGTCGCGGCTGACCGACCCGATCCTGCACGTCCTCACGCCGCTGCTGACCGTGCTGGTGTGGCTGGTGTGGGGACCCCGGGGGTGGGTCGGCGGCCGCACCGTGCTGGCGGCGATGCTGCTTCCGTCGGCCTGGATCGGCTGGATGCTCGCGCGCGGGGCGGTCGTCGACGCCTACCCCTACGGCTTCGTCAACGTCGTGGACGTCGGCTACGCCGCGGCGGCGCAGACCCTGGCCGCGATCGTGCTCTTCGGGCTCCTGGTCGCGGTCGTCCTGTGGGCGGTCGACGTCGTCCTGACCCGCGTGGCCGCGCGACGACGTGCCTAGAAGACCGACCAGTCCGAGTACGTCGTGAACGCGTCCAGCGCCGCGAGCCCGGTCGCCGAGCTGCCGGTCGGGCCCAGAGCCGGGCTCCACACGCAGATCGTCCCGCGCCCCGGGATGACCGCCAGGATGCCGCCGCCGACACCGCTCTTGGCGGGCAGGCCCACCCGGTAGGCGAACTCGCCGGCGGAGTCGTAGGTGCCGCAGGTGAGCATGACGGCGTTGATCCTCTTGGTCTCGCTGCGGCTGAGCAGCCGGCGGCCGTCGTCGAGCACGCCGTCGCGCGCCAGGAACTGACCCGGCCAGCGCCAGCTCGCGGCAGCTCATCGAGAGCGAGCACTGGGCGACGTACTGCCGCAGCACGGTGTCGACCGGGCACTCGAGGTTGCCGTAGCTGGCGAGCAGGTGGGCCAGCGCGGCGTTCCGGTGCCCGTAGGCCGCCTCGGAGGCCGCCACGACGGGGTCGCTGCCGACGTCCTCGGAGCCGCTCTCGGAGCGCAGCAGCTCGCGCAACGCCCCACACGCGTCCCCGGTGAGGGCCTGCAGCCGGTCGGTCACGACGAGCGCGCCGGCGTTGATGAAGGGGTTGCGCGGGCGTCCCTGCTCCTGGTCGAGCTGGAGCAGCGAGTTGAACGGGGTGCCCGAGGGCTCGCGCCCGACCCGTCGCCAGATCGCGTCCCCGTCGCTGGAGGTGACCAGGGCCAGGCTGAACACCTTGGTGATGCTCTGCACGGAGAACCGCACGTCCGCGTCGCCGACGCAGCCCAGGGCGCCGTCGTTGGAGGCGACCGCCATGCCGAACTGCTGCGGGTCCACGGCAGCGAGGCTCGGGATGTAGTCGGCCAGGGCGCCCTCCCCGACGAGGGGGGCCACGTCGGCCTGCACCCGCACCAGCGTGTCGTCGAGGTCCACGCAGGGGATTGTGTCGTGCCGGGTCGCCCCCTCAGCAGGCGGGCACGGTCGGGGTCGGGCGGCGTTGGTCGCGACGCAGCCAGACCTGCCCCCCGCAGCCGCCGGCCACCGGGCGGTACTCCTGCCGGGCGACCTCGGCCAGCGCGGTGTCCACGGGGTCCTCCGCAACGACCAGCCAGGTCGGCCCGTCGGGGCGCCCGACGAGGGAGCGCAGCGCCCGCTCGTCGGTGTCCAGCACGTACGCCGGCAGCGCCCACAGGTAGGGGTAGGGCGAGGGCAGCCCGGACGACTCCACGACCACGGGCATCCCGACGCTGGTGACGATGCTGTCGCCCGGCCGGGCCACGGCGGCCACCGCCTCGCCGAGCGTGGTCTGCGGCGCTGGTGCGTCCATCGCCGCGACGGAGACCCAGGAGGGCGCCGCGACCACTGCGGCGACGGCGAGCACGGCGGTGACGGTGCGCCGCGCGCCGACCGACCGGCCGGCGACCCAGCCCGCCCCGACGGACAGCGGCACGACCATCTCGACGAGGTAGTGCAGCCAGAAGCTGCTGCCGAGCCCGACCGACACCGCGGCGTACGACGTGGTGACGAGCAGGGCGATGCCCCACGGGTCGGCCCGTCGACGGTGCCGGAGCACCGACGCGGCCACGCCCCACACCAGCACTGCGGCGACCAGGGGGGCACCGCTGACCAGGGCGGCGGTGGTCATCTCGCCGGCCCGCTGCAGGTTCTGCTCCCCCCGGAGGGCGGTCGTCACGGTGATCGCGTCGACGCGGAAGCCGTAGACCGCGGCGAGCAGCTCGCCCGGGCCCGTGCCGTGGCGGGCCGACCACTCCAGCACGACCGGCGCCGTCGCCACGGCGCCGGCCGCCAGTACGAGCGCCGCGCGCAGCCACGCCCGCGTGGTGAGGCGGCCCGTCCACCAGCAGGCGAGCAGACCGCTCACCGCGAAGACGCCGCCGTCGAGCATGTTCTGCTTCACCGAGACCGCGAGCACCGCGCTGGCCCCCGCGACCACCAGCCCCAGCGCCGCCGACCACCGGTGCCCCGCCCGCACCCGCTCGACGGCGCGGGGGAGCAGCACCAGCACGAGCGCGACGGGTACGGCGGCCAGCAGCTCGGCGTTGACCGGGCCCGCCCCCATCCGGGGTGCGTTGGTCCACACCGCCGCCGCGGCGGCCGCGACCACCGCGGCGGTGCCGGCCGCGCCCGGGCCCTGGGTGCGCGTGGTCCGCCAGGCCGCGAGGGCGCACAGCAGCACGACCAGCACCACGCAGACGATGCCCAGCAGCCGCACGGTCGGCAGTCCGCCGTGCTCGGCCGCGACCCGGAACAGCGTCACCAGGCCCGGGGGGCGGTCGACGAAGTAGTCGCCGTACGTCGAGCGGCCCGGTCCGTCCCACCGCGCGCCGACGACGAGGTAGCCGGCCTCGTCGATGCCGGCCGGCACGTCGCGAAGCGGCCAGCGCAGCACCCCCGCCAGGGCCGCGACCAGGGTCACGAGCAGCAGGGGCGCCGCCGGGGTCGTGTCCGCCCACCGTCTGGCCATCGCCCCATCCTGCCCGGTCGATCGGGGGCCGCCGGGGCCGCCGGGCCCGGCGCCGCCGGGCGTTCTCAGGGCCTCGTCAGGCTCCCGGCGCATGATGGAGGCATGACCGACTCCTCGCGCCGTCCCGCCGTGCGGTGGCTCGCACCCGCGGCCGCCGCCGTCGTGCTCACCCTCGGCGTCTCCGCCGCCGGCACCCTGAGCGCCAGCGCCGGCGACGGGCTCCCCGCGCGCAGTGCCGCCCAGCTGCTGGCCGACGTCCAGACCTTCACGCCCGAGGGCTTCTCGGGCACCCTGGAGGAGACCGCCGCGCTGGGCCTGCCGAGCATCCCCGGCACGGGCGGCGGCAGCTCGGACCTCACGTCCCTGGTCGCGGGTACGCACCGGCTCAAGGTCTGGTACGCCGACCCCGAGCACACGCGCGTCGCCCTGCTCGGCGACGTCGGCGAGTCCGACGTCGTCCGCGACGGCACGACGCTGTGGACCTGGTCCAGCGCCGACGACACCGTGACCCGTCGCACGCTGCCGGCGACGCCGGCCGACGCGCCGGAGAACCTCGACCAGGCGATCCCGCTCACGCCGCAGATCGTCGCCGACGCAGTGCTCGGGGCCCTGGAGCCGACGACGAGGGTCACGACCGAGCGGCAGACGGTGGTCGCCGGCCGAGCGGCGTACGAGCTGGTGCTCACGCCGCGCGGGGGCTCGACCCTGGTCGGCTCGGTGCGTCTGGCCCTGGACGGCGAGACCCGGCAGCCGCTGCGCGTGCAGGTGGTGCCCCGTGGCGCCGAGGAGCCCGCCTTCGAGATCGGCTTCACCTCGTTCGACCCGACCACTCCCGACCCGTCGGTGCTCGGGTTCACGCCCCCCGACGGGGCCACCGTGACCCGCAAGGACACCCCCGCGATGCCGGGAGCGACGGGTGGGGAGCGGAGCAAGGACGGCACGAAGTCGGGGGGGCCGGGCGCCGGCTCCGGGCCGGAGACGGTCGGCTCGGGCTGGTCGAGCGTCGTCGTGTCCGACCTCGGCGACGGGCTGGCCGCCCTCGCCCCGGCCGGCGGCACCGACGGACCGGGCGGAGCGGACGGCTCCGGCAGCAGGGACGGCGAGCGGGGCGGCACCGCCGGTCTGCTCCAGGCCCTCCAGGCGCTGCCGACGGTGAGCGGGGACTGGGGGTCGGGCCACCTGCTCCGCGGCACCCTCTTCTCCGTGCTGATCAGCGACGACGGTCGGGTCGCCGTCGGCGCCGTGCCGCCCGACGCGCTGTACGCCGCCCTCTCCCGGTGAGGGGGACGGAGACCGGTCCGCCGGTCGATCGTGGCGTCGCGGTCGAGACCTCGGGGCTGACCAAGACCTACGACGGCCAGGTCGCGGTCGACGCTCTGGACCTGCACGTGCCGACCGGGTCGGTGTACGGGTTTCTCGGACCCAACGGGTCGGGCAAGACGACCACGATCCGGATGCTGCTCGGCCTGGTCAGCCCCAGCGAGGGCAGCGTGCGGCTGCTCGGCCACGAGATGCCGGACGCAGCCGTCGACGTGCTGCCCCGCGTGGGCGCACTGGTCGAGGGGCCCGCCTTCCACCCCTACCTGACCGGCCGGCAGAACCTGCTCCGCCTCGATGCCGCCGACCGCACCAGCGACCCGGCCGACGGGTCCGAGCGGGTGGACCGGGCGCTTGGGCGGGTGGGCCTGCTCGGTGCCTCCGGCAAGCGCTATCGCGCCTACTCGCTCGGCATGCGCCAGCGGCTGGCCATCGGCTCGGCGCTGCTGCGCCCGCGCGACCTGCTGGTGCTCGACGAGCCGACCAACGGCCTGGACCCGCAGGGCACCCGCGAGGTGCGCACCCTGGTGGGCCTGCTCGCTGCCGAGGGCACGACCGTGCTGGTCTCCAGCCACCTGCTCTCGGAGATCGAGCAGATGTGCACCCACGTCGCGGTGATGCACCAGGGCCACCTGCTGCGCCAGGGCACGGTCGAGGAGGTCCGGGCGACCACTGTCACCGAGGCGGTCGTGCGCACCGACCAGCCGGAGGCGGCCGCGCGGGTGCTGACCGGCCTCGGGCTCGTCGAGGTGCGTGCGTTGCCCGACCGCGCCGTCGGGAGGCTCGGCGACGTCGCGCCGGAGAAGGTGGTCGCCGCGTGCGTCCACGCGGGGGTGCCCGTGCTCGGCTTCGCCGTCGACGCGCCGTCCCTGGAGGACGTGTTCGTCTCGCTCACCGGGGAGGGCTTCGATGTCAGCCGCTGAGAGCGACACCCTCGTGCCGACGTACCGGCCGCGGCGGCTGTCCACGCGCTTCCTCCGGTCCGAGCTCCGGCTGGTCTTCACCCGCCGTCGCAACCTCGCCGCCCTCGTGGTGCTCGCCGCGGTGCCGGTGTTCATCGCGGTCGCGGTCAAGGTGTCGTCCCCGAGCAGTGGCGGCGACGGGCCGGAGTTCTTCTCCTCGATCACCTCCAACGGCCTCTTCGTCGCGCTGTCGGCCCTCACCGTCGAGCTCGGGCTCTTCCTGCCGCTCGCGGTCGCGACCGTGATGGGCGACTCGGTGGCCGGGGAGGCGCAGGGCGGCACGCTGCGCTACCTGCTGACGGTGCCGGTAGACCGCACCCGGCTGCTGCTGGTCAAGCTCGCCGCCGGGCTGGTGTTCACCCTCGCGTCCACCCTGGTCGTGGCGGTCACCGGCGTCGTGGTGGGCGTGCTGCTGTTCGGCGGGGGAGACCTCACCCTGCTGTCCGGCACGCAGATCGGCTTCGGCGCGGGGCTGCTCCGGGTGCTCGCGGCCGCCGCCTACCTCGCGCTCTCGCTCGGGGCCCTGACGGCGGTGGGGCTGTTCATCTCGACCCTCACCGAGCAGCCGATCGGCGCGACCGTGGCGATCGTGCTGTTCAGCAGCGCGAGCTACATCCTCGACGCGATCCCGCAGGTCAGCTGGCTGCACCCCTACCTGCTGACCCACCACTGGCTGGCCTTCGCGGGGCTGCTGCGCGCGCCCGTCGACTGGAGCGGGATGCTCACCGGCCTGTACGTCGCCGCGGCGTACGTCGTGGTCTTCGGGCTCGCCGCCTGGGCGAGGTTCGGCCACAAGGACATCACCTCCTGACCGGGCGGGCACAGTAGGTCCGTGACCGACGCCGACGAGCCCGACGACGCCGGGGCGGCGGGGGACCGGTCCGGTCGCACCGCGACCGTGCTCAAGCTGGCCGCGCTCGGCCTGGTGGTCGTCGGCGTGGTGGTCGCCGGCGCCACCGGGGTGCTGCCCGACGTCGACGCCGTGCAGCGCGAGGTGCGGTCGTACGGCGCGTGGGGTCCGCTGGTCTACGTGGTCGCCTACGCCGTGCTGGTGATGTTCCCGACGCCGGCGAGCGTGCTGACCATCGCCGGCGGCACCCTCTTCGGCCTGGTCGAGGGCACGGCGCTGGCGCTGGTCGGGGCCTCGCTCGGGGCGACCGCCGCCTTCGAGGTGGGGCGGCTGCTCGGGCGCGACGCCGTACGCCGGCTGGCCCGGGGCCGCCTCGACGCCGCCGAGCGGGTGCTCGACGAGCACGGACTGGTCGCGGTGCTGGCGATCCGGCTGACGCCGATCTTCCCGTTCCTGGTGGTCAACTACGGTGCCGGCCTCTCCAGCCTGCGCCGGCGCGACTACCTCGTCGGCACCGTCGTGGGCATCGTGCCGGGCGCGATCGCCTACGCCTCGGTGGGCGCCTACGGCACCGACCCCTGGCGGCTCTTCGTCGCGGTCGCCGCCCTCGTCGTGCTCACCCTCGGCGGGGCGGCCGTGGGCCGGCGGATTCTGCACCGACGCGGGGTCGACGTGGACGCGGCCGAGGACCCCGAGGCGGCCGAGCCCGCAGCGGCCCGCGGCCCGGACGCCGGGGGCCGGGAGTAGCGTCTGCGCGGTGACGGACGGGGCGAGGGCGCGGGCCACCGAGGAGCCGGAGCGTCGCCTGGGCCAGGCCGTGGCGGTCTGGGTGGTGGGGGTCTCGACCTACTTCCTGGCCGTCTTCCACCGGTCGTCGCTGGCGGTCGCCGGACTGCTGGCCAGCGAGCGCTTCGGCATCGGTGCCGCCCAGCTGGCGACCTTCGTGATGCTCCAGCTGTTCGTCTACGCCGCCATGCAGATCCCGGTCGGCCTGCTCGTCGACCGGTTCGGGCCGCGCCGGGTGCTGATCGACCGGTGCCGCGCTGATCACGGTGGCGCAGGTCGGGTTCGCGCTCGCGGAGTCCTATCCCGCCGCGCTCGTCGCCCGGCTCTTCGTCGGCATGGGCGACGCGATGACGTTCATCTGCGTGCTGCGCCTGGTGAACAGCTGGTTCGGCCCACGTCGGGTGCCGGTGATCACCCAGCTGACCGGGGTGATCGGCCAGGGCGGCGCCATCGTCGCCGCGGTGCCGATGACGGTCGCCCTGGCCGCACTCGGGTGGACCGGCGCCTACCTGCTGGCCGCGTCGTGCGGCGTCGTGCTGGTGGTGCTGCTGCCCGTCGTCGTGCACGACGCACCGGGGAGCGCTCGCACTCCGGCGCCCCGTTGTCGCCGGCCGAGATCCGGGCCAGCCTGGCGGCGTCGTGGGCGCACCCGGGCACGCGGCTGGGCTTCTGGATGCACTTCGTCACCCAGTTCAGCGCCACCGCGCTCGGCCTGCTGTGGGGCTACCCGTTCTTCGTGCGGGGCGAGGAGCAGAGCCCCGCCGTCGCCGGCGTGCTGCTCACCGTGATGGTGCTGGCGGTGATCAGCGCGGGCCCGGTGCTCGGCTGGCGGATCACCGTGCGGCCCTGGCAGCGCTCCACCCTCGTGCTCGCCATCGTCGGCGCGATCGTCACGACCTGGACCGCCGTCCTCGTCTGGCCAGGCCCGGCCCCGTTGTGGCTGCTGGTCGTGCTCGTCGTCGTGGTCGGCGTCGGGGGCCCGGCCTCGATGATCGGCTTCGACCTCGGGCGTACGTCGAACCCGGCGGCGCGGATGGCCAGCGCGACCGGGATCATCAATCAGGGCGGCTTCCTCGCCAGCCTGGTGCTCGTCGTGGCGGTCGGCCTGATCCTGGACTGGCGCACCCCGGGCGACTCGGCGGCGTACTCCCCCGAGGCGTTCCGGTGGGCGATGTCCTTCCAGTACCTCCTCTGGGCGCTCGGCCTCACCCAGGTGTGGCGCTACCGGCACAAGACCCGCGGCCACCTACGCCTGGAGGAGCCGGTGTGGGTCGAGGAGCAGCTCGCCCTGGGTCGCCGCCCGCTGCGCCGACGAGCGCGGTAGGTCGCGGTGCACGGCGAGCCGACCTGGTGGGCCCGGGGCGGTGGGTGGCGTGCTGAGATGACCCCGTGAGCACCGGACGTACCTACGGCGGGGAGTCCGCCGAGCGCCGCACCGCGCGACGCCACCGGCAGCTGCTGGACGCGGGGCTCGAGGTCTTCGGCACGGTCGGGTACTCCGCGGCGACGGTGCGGCAGGTGTGCCGCGAGGCCAAGGTGGCCGACCGCTACTTCTACCAGGAGCACGAGGGCCTCGAGGACCTCCTCCTCGCCGTGTACGCCGACTCCATCGGCCGCCTCGAGGCGGGGGTGGTCGCGGCCGTGGAGGGCGTGGGCGACGACGTGGAGACGTTCACCCGGCGCGCCCTCGACGCGTTCGTCGGCGGGGCGGCCGCCGACCCCCGGCTCGCCCGGGTGATCTGGTTCGAGGTCCTCGGGGTGAGCCCGCGCGTCGAGCGCACCTACCTCGACACCATGCACCGGCTGGGACGGCTGGTGCTGATGCTCCTCGAGGCCGAGGGCTCGCTTCCCGACGTCGAGGCCGTCGAGCTGGACGTCGTCATCCACGCGGTCATCGGCGGGATCAGCCACACGGTGCTGTCCTGGATCGAGGCCGGGTTCGAGCCCGCGCAGTCCGTGGTCGTCGACTCGCTCACCCGCTTCCTCGCCGGGGGCGGGCGCGGGATGTCGCGGGGCTGACGTCCGACAGCCCTGCGTGCGACGCTGGGCCCATGGCGTACGACGAGGCTCTCGCGGTCCGGGTCCGTGACGAGCTGCGCGGCAAGCCGGGCCTCACCGAGCAGAAGATGTTCGGCGGGCTCGGCTTCATGCTCGACGGCCGCATGGTGGCGGCCGCGGGCAGCCGGGGCCGCCTGATGCTCCGGGTGCCGCCCGAACGCGCCGACGAGCTGGCCGGGCACCCGGGTGTCGCGCCGGTCGAGATGCGGGGCCGCCCGATGCGGGGCTGGCTGGACGTCGACGCCGCGGTCGTGGGGTCCGACGACGACCTGGCCGGGTGGCTCGCCCTCGCCGTCGGGTTCGTGTCGAGCCTGCCGCCGAAGTGACGCTGCTAGCGTCCCGAGGGTGAAGGACTACGCCGAGCACGACGCCACCGCCCTCGCCGAGAAGGTCCGCTCCGGCGAGGTGACCGCGGAGGAGCTCCTCGCCACCGCGAAGAACCGCGCCGCCGAGGTCAACCCACGGCTCAACGCCATCGTCGACGAGGTGGGTCCCACCAGCGCGGGGGTGACCGAGGGCCCCTTCGCCGGGGTGCCGTTCCTGATCAAGGACCTGATGCAGGACCTTGCCGGCTACCCGACCTCGGGCGGCTCGCGCTCGCTGGCCGAGGTCGTCCCGGACGAGTCGGCCACCGTGGTCGCGCGCTGGGCCGCGGCCGGGTTGCAGATCTTCGGCAAGACCAACACCCCCGAGTTCGGCGCCAAGGGCGTCACCGAGTCGCGCCACCTCGGCCCGGCTCGCAACCCGTGGAACACCGACCACACGCCCGGCGGGTCGTCCGGCGGCGCCGCGGCCGCGGTCGCGGCGGGCATCGTGCCGGTCGCCGGGGCCAGCGACGGGGGCGGGTCGATCCGGATCCCGGCGTCGGCGTGCGGACTCTTCGGCCTCAAGCCCTCCCGCGGGCTGGTGCCGTCCGGCCCGACGATGGGGGAGGCGATCGGCGGCACGTCGACCGACGGCGTCATCTCGCGCAGCGTCCGCGACACCGCGGGCATGCTCGACGTCCTGGTCGGCCCCACGAAGGAGTCGCCCTACCTCGGCGCGCTGCCGTCGGGTCCGCTCGCCGACGAGGTCGGCCGCGACCCCGGCACCCTGCGGATCGGCGTCTGCACGGCCAGCTCGATCAACCCCGACGTGCACCCCGAGGCGATCGCCGCCGCCCGCCGCTCGGCCGACCTGCTGAGCGGGCTGGGCCACGAGGTCACCGACCTCAGCACCGCGCCGTACGACGACGCCGCGCTCGCCGAGGACTTCCTCATCACCTGGTTCGTCAACGCCGCGGTGACGGTCGAGCGCGCCAAGCAGGCCGGGGGAGTCGGCGACGAGGCCTTCGAGGACGACACCCTGATGATGGCCGCGATCGGCCGGGCCACCTCCAGCGTCGCCTTCGTGCAGGCGATCGAGCGGCGGCACGTGCACCTGCGCCGGCTCGCGGAGTTCCACGAGAGCTACGACCTGCTGCTCACCCCGACGACGGCGACGCCGCCGCCGCGGATCGGCGCCTTCGACACGCCCTTCCCGGCGAACCTCGCGCTCAAGGTCCTGCTCAAGGTCAGGGCGGCCGGCGTGCTGCGGCACACCCCGATCGTCGAGTCGATCATCAACGACAACCTCGGCTGGGTGCCCTACACGCAGCTGGCCAACCTGGTCGGTCGTCCCGCGATGAGCGTGCCGCTGCACTGGACCGGCGACGGCCTGCCCATCGGCACCCAGCTCGTCGGCCCGCTCGGCGACGAGCCGCGGATGATCCGGCTCGCCGCCCAGCTCGAGCAGGCCCAGCCGTGGGGGGACCGTCGGCCCTCCCTGTGACCGGTCCCGTCGAGGTGCGGATGGTCGCAGCGGCGTACGCCGGGGCCGCGGCGGGGCCGCCGGTCTCCGGCTCTGCTCGTGCTCACCGCCTGGTGGCTGGCGTGCGGCCGCCGGTCGACCGCTCCGCTGCTCGCCCTCCCGACCGTCGTCCACGTGGCGGCGGTGTCGGTGCTGGCGCTCTGCTCTGGGCGCAGGGGCGCTCAGCCGCCACAATGACCCGGTGACTGCACCCTCCTCGACGGATGCTCCTGCGGCGGCGGTCGCGCACTCGCCCCTCGACGACGCCTTCGGGGTGCTCACCGGCACGTTCGTGGTCGCCTTCGGCCTGGCGCTCCTCGGCTCGGTCGGCGCGGTCACCGGCGGCACGGCCGGCCTCGCGCTGCTGCTCAGCTACGCGCTCGGCACGTCGTTCGGCCTGGTGTTCGTGCTGCTCAACATCCCGTTCTTCGTGCTCGCCTGGGCTCGCAAGGGCGCGCGCTTCACCCGGCGTACGGCGCTGTCGGTGGTGCTGGTGAGTGGGTTCTCGACGCTGCACGAGCAGATGATGACGCTCGACCTGGTCCCTTGGCACGCGGTGCTGAGCGGGGACCTGCTGATCGGGATCGGCCTGCTCATCGTGTTCCGGCACGGGTCGAGCCTCGGCGGCTTCAACGTCGTCGCCCTGCTCGCGCAGGAGCAGCTGGGCTGGCGGGCCGGCTACGTGCAGATGGTGCTGGACGTCGTGGTCGTGCTGGCCGCGTTCGCCGTCGCCGCGCCGGGCGTCGTGCTGCTCTCGGCCGCCGGGGCAGCGCTGCTCAACCTCGTGCTGGCGCTGAACCACAAGCCCGGGCGCTACCAGGGCGCCTGACGCCTCAGCCGTCGAGGGAGCCCGCCAGCTCGCTGAGGTCCTGCGGCCGGCTGCCGTCGGCCAGCAGGTCCTTGGCCGCGTCGAGCCCCGGGGCGCCGTTCCACAGCAGCACGCCACGTACGGCGTCCTCGTCGGCGTAGTAGACGATCGCCGAGCCCGCCTCGCCGTCGACCTCCTCGACGAAGGTGTCCAGCGAGGAGTCCAGCGTGCCGACCGCCTCGTAGGACAGATCGAAGACGTCGGAGTAGAACATCGGCGTGTGGTCGTAGACCTCGTCGGAGCCGGCGATGATCCGACCGGCGGTGCCGCCCATGGTGGTGGCGTTGTCGACGTGCTCGACGCGTCGGCGGCCGAGGATCTTGTCGGGGTACGACGCGACGTCGCCCGCCGCCCACACGTCGGCGGCCGAGGTGGCCAGCCGCTCGTCGACGACGATGCCCCCGTCGTCGTCGAGGTCGACCACCCCGGAGAGGAAGTCGGTGCTGGGGCTGACGCCGAGCCCGATCACGGCGAGGTCGCCGCGCAGCTCGGAGCCGTCGGACAGCTGCAGGGTGACGCCGGTGGCGTCGCTGCTGCCGCCCTCCACGGAGAGGCCGGGCATGATCTCGACGCCCGCCTGGACGAAGGCGGACTCGAAGCGCTCGGAGATCTCACGGGGGAACATGTGCCCGCTCACCACCTCGCCGGGATGCACGAGAGTCACCCGGCAGCCCTGCTGCACGAGGGCCGCGGCCATCTCCGATCCGATGTAGCCGCCGCCCACGACCACGACGTGCGGCCGGTCGGCCACCAGCGCCGCGACGGCGTAGTAGTCGGCCAGCGTGCGGTAGTAGAAGACCCGCTCACCGGCCGGCAGCCCGTCGATGGTGGTCGGGTGGCCACCGGTGGCGATGAGCAGCTTGTCGTACTCGTAGATGTCCCCGCTTGCGGTGGTGACCCGCTTGGCGGTGGTGTCCACGTCCACCGCGGCGTCCTCCAGCACGACGCCGGCGCCGGTGCGGTCGGTGGTCTTCAGCGCCGTGTTCTCGACGGTGAACGACTCGTCGGTCCAGAGCTTCTTGGACAGCGCCGGCCGCGGGAAGGGCGGGTGCGACTCGTTGCCGATGATCGCGATGCTGCCGGTGCCGCGCTGCTTGCGGATGCCGTTGGCAGCGGCGTCCGCGGTCATGCCGCCGCCGAGGATCAGGTAGTCGTAGGTGTGGTGCACGGTGGTCGCCTCCGGAGGGGGAAGGGGGTCGGACAGGTCGGGTCAGGGTGCTCGGACCGGCTCAGACGTGGCCGACCGAGCCGTCGTCGACGCGCCAGTTGGAGCCGTTGACGAAGCTCGCGCGGTCCGAGCACAGGAACGTCACGACCGAGGCGACCTCCTCGGGCTCGCCGCGGCGGCCCTGGGCCATGAACGGGCGCTGGTCGGAGAGGAAGGTCTCGACGGCCTCGTCGAAGTCCATGCCCTCCTCCTCGGCGCGCTTCTCCATCATCGCATCGGTCATCGGCGTGTGGATGAAGGCCGGGGACACGCAGTTCACCAGCAGGCCCTCCTCGGCGTACGTCTGGGACAGGCCCTTGGCGAAGGCGAGGACGCCGGCCTTGGCGGCGCAGTAGGGCAGCTCGTCGTCGTAGGGCTGCACGGCGTCCTCGGAGGTCATGAAGATGATCCGGCCCCAGCCGCCCTTGCGCAGCGACGGCAGGAGGGCCCGGGTCAGCCGGACCGGCGCGAAGAGGTCGATGTCGAGGGTGTTGGTCCAGCCCTCGTCGTCGATCTCGTGGAAGAGCCCCTGCGCCCCGGTGATCCCGGCGGAGTTGACGTAGACGTCGATGTCGCCGACGAGCTCGGACACCGTCGCGGCGAGGTCCTGGCAGGCCTGGTCGGTGCGCAGGTCGGCCGCGGCGTGATGGATGCGGCCCTCGCCGTACTGCTCGAGCTTGGTGGCGGCCTCGGCCAGGCTGTCGGCGTCCTGGTCGCTGACGACGACGGTGGCACCCTCCTCGAGCAGCATCCGGGCGGTGTGCCAGCCGATGCCGGAGCCACCACCGGTCACGAGGGCGGTGCGTCCGGCGAGTCCGAGGTCCATCAAGATCTCCGCTTCAGTCGGGGGTGGTCGCGTTCACGGCCTCCTCCATCCCTGCCCGGTCCGGCCGGGGGTTCAATCCCGACACCCGGGTCGGACCTCGCGTCACGGCGTGTCTCGGCTCACCCCGCGGACCCGCGCACCCCCCGGGCTAGCGCAGGTCGTCGTCGCACCCCCCGGGCCGGGGCGGGCGGCCGTGCGGATCGGGTCGCCGTGCCTGTCCACGGCGTCGGTCGGCTGTTCCGCGAGTCAGATCGCGCAGCCGTCCTCGCCGCACCCCGGGGCCGGGGCGTCGGCCGGCACGGTGGTCAGCGTGGGGTGCCCGGCCTCCCAGGCCTGCTGCAGCACCTGGAGCAGCGTCGCCGGCGGCTGGGCCCCGCCCAGGGCGAACCGTCGGTCGACGACGAAGAAGGGCACGCCCCCGGCGCCGAGGTCGTGGGCGGTGCTCTCCTCCTCGCGCACGTCCTCGGCGTACGTCTCCGCGCTCAGCACGGCCACCACCTCGTCCTCGTCCAGACCGACCTCGACCGCGAGACGACGCAGCTCGTGCACGTCGGACATCAGCACGCCCTCGGTGAGGTAGGCGCGCATCAGGCGCTCCTTCATCGCCCCACCCGCCCCGCGGTGGCGGGCGTGGTGCAGCAGCCGGTGCGCGTCGAAGGTGTTGCCCGAGCGCACCCGGTCGAACCGCAGCTCGACGCCGGCGGCGGCACCCGTCTCGGCCATCCGGTCGATCATCGCCTGGGCGTCCTCGGGACTGCTGCGGTACTTCGCCGCGAGGTGACCGGCGTACGCACCCTCCCGCTCGTACGGCGCGGAGGGGTCGAGCTCGAAGGAGCGCCACACCAGCTCGACCTCGTCCGCGTGGTCGAAGTCGGCGAGGGCCGCCTCCAGGTTGCGCTTGCCCACGTAGCACCACGGGCAGGCGATGTCGGACCAGATCTCGATGCGCATGACGGGCACAACGGGCGCCCCGGCCGCTTTCTTCCCGCGGCAGCCGGTGCAGCCGTCGTCGGTCGGGGGTACGGGGCGGGCATGTTCTACGACGACGTCGACGGCCTGCTCCGGGTGCTCGTGGTCGGGCCCCTGGCCTACCTCTGGCTGGTGGCGGTGCTCCGCGTGACCGGCAAGCGCACCTTGGCCGAGCTGAACGCCTTCGACTTCGTGGTCACCGTCGCGCTCGGCTCGACGCTGGCGACGGTGGTGCTCAGTGGCGACGTGGCGTGGACCGAGGGCGCCCTCGCGCTCGCGCTGCTGGCCCTCCTCCAGTACGCCGTCGCGTGGGCCACGACGCGGGTGCGGGGCCTCCGGCGGCTGGCGGCGGCCCTAAACCCGTCCTGCTCGTGCGGGACGGGGAGGTGCTCGACGAGGCGCTGCGTCGGCACCGGGTGACCTCCGAGGGGCTGCACCAGGCCGTGCGGGGCGCCGGGATCGGGGGCCTGGGAGCAGGTAGCGGCGGTCGTGCTCGAGACCAACGGCTCGTTCAGCGTCGTGCCGCGGGAGAGCCTCGGCAGCGGATCGGTGATGGAGGCCTTGTGGTCGGCTCGGCGCGGGCGTCGCCCACCACCGGCGGGCAGGGCTCCCCGCGCAGCCCCGTCCCCGAGGAGCCGGCTCCGTGACCGACGCGTCCCGCCCCTGGCTGCGCCGGGCGCTTCCGGAGCTCGTCGCCGCCCAGGTCGCGGCTACGGCCCCACCTCACGCGGGGCTGAGCGTCCGGTCCCCGGTGTCCTCGGTGTCCCCGGGGCCCCTGGCGACGGCCCAGCCCTGCACCCCGGCCCGCAGCCGCACGTGCACGGGGTCTGCCAACCCGCACCGCTGCCCGGGGACGGCTCCACTGATAGCGCGGGCAGGTCGGGCCCCCGGGTCGGCCGAGCGCACGGTGGCGGTCTGCCGGGGCCCGGTGAGCCGGGTGCGCACCACGGTGCCGGACACCGCGAGGTCGGCCGCGGCCGCCCCTGCCTCGGTGGTCAGCTCGAGCTCCTCCCTCGCAGAGCACGGTGGCGGACCGGTGAGGGTGCACACGGGGGACAGGTCGACCGTGCCCGCCGCGGAACGGTGGCGGCCTCCCTCGACCGTGCCCGGCAGCTCGGTGAAGCCGCCGACCAGCCGGGCGACCGCGAGCGCTCGCGGGGCGGCGTAGAGCTCGGCGACGGGCGCCACCTGCTCGATCCGCCCCCCGACCAGCACGGCGACCCGGTTCGGCCAGCGCGGCCTCGTCGAGGTCGTGGGTCACCATCACCACCGTCGGGCGAGGGCGGCCCGGACCTCCCCGAGCAGGTCGTGCATCGCCGCGCGCAGCTCGTGGTCGAGCGCGCTGAACGGCTCGTCGAGCAGCAGCACCCGCGCTCGGTCGGCCAAGGCCCGGGCCAGCGCGACCCGTTGCTCCTGGCCGCCGGACAGCTCGCGCCGGCGTCGTCTGCCGAGGTCCCCGAGGTGCACCAGCGTCGAGGTAGCGGCGCGCCTCGGCCCGGGCGGCGCGACGGCCCGGTGCCCGGCGAGCCGGGGCGCGAAGGCGATGTTGTCCAGCACGTCGAGGTGCGGGAAGAGCTGCGGCTGCTGGAACATCACCGTCAGGTCGCGCGCGCTCCGGGCGGCAGGCGCAGCGACGCCGCGCCGTCGAGCAGCACGTCGCCACGGTCGGGGCGCTCGAGCCCGGCGGCGACCCGCAGCAGGGTGGTCTTGCCGGACCCGGAGGGCCCGACCACCGCCAGCATCGTCGCCGTCCGGCACGCCGAGGTCGACCGCCGGCCAGGGTGTCCGCCTCCGTGCCGGCAAAGCGGTGCGCCGACGTCGCGCAGCTCGAGCTCGCTCACCGGGCCGCCTCCCGCGCCGTGCGTCGCCGGCCCAGCGCCAGCCCGGCGCCGAGCGCGGCCAGCAGCAGCACCGGCGGCAGGGCGGTCGCCAGCGCCGAGCGCCGCGACGGCGGGCTCGTTGCCGGCACCGGCTCGCGGACGACCCGAGCAGCACCGGCAGGGTGACCAGCTGCCCGCCGCCGAGCAGCAGGGTGACGACGTAGTCGCTCCAGCCGACCAGGAAGGCCAGCACGGCGGCGACCACCAGGCTGCGGCGTAGCGGCGGGGAGGGTCGCCCGGTGCCGGGCCTGCCGGGGGTCGCGCCCAGGACTGCGGGCCTGCTCCTCGAGGCGCGGGTCGGTCGCGGCGTACGCCGGCCGCCGTGGCGAAGGTGGTGTAGGGCAGCGCGAACACGCACGAGCACCAGCGACGACCGCGACGGCACCCGGGCACGCGCAGCCGCAGCAGCACGACGTCGAGGCCCATCGAGACCGCGAACGGCGGCAGCAGCCACCGGCAGCGAGCAGGATCAGCGCGAGCAGCCCGCGGTGCCGGGTCAGCCGGCGCCAGCCCGAGCGCCCGACCGGCCATCGCCCCGAGCGGCGTCGCGATGGCGGCGACGGCAGACCCAGCACGAGCGGAGCGTGGCCAGCGCGGCGCAGCCCCCGGCGTCCACGGCCGACCGCCAGCCGCGCAGGCCCCACTCCTGGGGCAGCGCCGCCGGTGCCTGCCACCGGCGGCGACCGGCCCAGACCAGGACGGGGACCAGCGGCACCAGCAGCCACGCGGGCGACCAGCCCCGCGAGGCGGGCCCACGCGCGCGGGGGCCGGCACTGCGGCCCCGGTCGCCGCGCTCATGCCCGGTCCCCGGGCAGCGCTCCCACGCGGCGGCGCCGAGGCGCGCGCGGCGGAGCAGCGCGGTCACCGCACGCACCACGCCGACGGCCAGGGCGGCGGTGACCGCGGCCGCGGCGCGGCGCTGGGCCGGTCGAGGGTCCATCGAGCCGAACAGCCGGTAGGCCAGCACGGGCAGCGGCTCGGGATAGGCCCGGCCGAGCAGCCGGCCACCTCGTAGGAGCCGACGGTGTAGACGAAGACGATCAGCGCCGGCGGCGCCGACCGCCGGGAGCGACCAGCGGCACGAGCACGCGGGTCCAGCGCTGGCGGGCGGCGGCGCCCAGCACGGTCGCCGTCTCCACCCGCTCCCGGTGCCCGGCGCCCGAGCGTGGCCACCACGACGAGCGCGACGAAGGCGGACTCCTTCCAGGCCAGCTCGACCACCGTCGCGACCGGCCACGGGCCCGCCACCAGCGCGGGCCAGGCGTCCGGGCCCACTCCGAGCCACCGCCCCGCGACGCCGCTGTCGGAGAGCAGCAGCCCCACCGACGCCGCGCCGACCAGGTGCGGCAGGGCCAGCACGGCGGCCGCCGTCGCCCGCACCGTGCGCGCTCCCGGCCCCGCGGCCAGCACCACCGACCCGAGGAGCAGGCCCACGACGACCGCGAGCAGGGTGGAGGCACCGCGATCACCACGTCTCGCGCATCGCCAGCAGCAGGTCGGGGGCGCTGTCGCGGTAGCCCTGCACGCTGGCGTCGGGGCGGCCGTACAACGGCATCAGCCCGAGCGAGGTGAGCACGACCGCGGCCATGCCGGTGCCCGCGACCAGCAGCACGGTCACCGTGGCGGGCGCGGCCCAGCAGGGACCCGGGTGGGCCCGACGCGCGGTCTCACGACCCGTCCGGCGAGCACCTGGCGCCGCCAGCCCTCGTCCAGCGGCCCGACCCAGCCCGACGCGAGCTCGGGGTTGGCGTCGCGGGAGAGCACCTCGTAGTCCGGCAGCACGGGGGAGTCGGGGAGGTCGGCGAAGCAGCTGCGCCCGCTCGGGGCCGAGCAGGTCGCGGTCGAGCACGGTGAACTGGCCCCAGGTGGCGGGGTCGGCCTTGGCCGCCTGCTGCTCGGGCGACAGTGCGAGGTTCGCCACGACCATCGCGCCCGGCGCGGTCGCCGGCGGTGACCGGGAGGCCGAGGAAGCTGGCGTTGCCGACGGTGCCGTCCTCGAGGGTGAGCACGCGGGTCGTCGACGGGAAGGTCCCCTCGTCGACCAGCTCGGTCAGCGTGGCCGGGCCGTAGGTCATCGTCAGGTCCACCTCGCCGTCGGCGAAGAGCCAGTCCAGCTGCTGCCGGTCACGCGGGTAGGTGCTGCCCGCGCGCCACAGGCTGGGGGCGAGGTCGGACAGGCGCTGCCACAGGGCCGGAGTCAGCTCGTCGTAGGCGGCCTGGTCGAAGCGGGTGGGCACCTCGCCGACGCCTCCGGAGACGGCGTACAGCGCCTCGCGGACGAAGACCGAGCCGGTGAAGTCCGGCGGAGCCGGGTAGGTGAACCGCCCGGGGTGGTCCCGGGCCCAGCGCAGCAGCCCCTCGAACGTCGTCGGCGGGTCGTCGACCCGGGCCGCGTCGTACACGAGGCGTGAACTGCGCCTTGTGCCAGGGCGCCTCGCACCCGTCGACCGGCACTCCGAAGTCCTCGGTCACCAGCGGGTCGTCCTCGGTGACGTACGCCGCGTTGGGCAGGTCGTCGGACCACCCGCACAGCCAGGCGCCCGCCTGCTGCCCGGTCGCGAAGTTGTCGCCGTTGACCCAGACCAGGTCGACCTTGCCGTCCTCGGTGCCGGCCGGCGCGCTCCGGCGAGCATCCGGCGGATCGCCTCGGTCGTGTCCGCCACCGGCACCCGGCGCAGCGTGACGCCGAGCTCCTGCGCCGCCGGGCGCGAGCACGTCGTCGACGTAGGCGTTGCCGCGCTCGTCGCCGCCGTACATCCACAGGTCGACGGTCTGGCCCTGCGCCTCGGCGACGACCTCGTCCCAGGGGCGGGACCTGGCCTGCGTGCCTCCGCTGGTGCCGGCCCCTCCCTCGCCGGCGCCGGGGGCGGCGCACGCGCTCGCCACCAGCCCGAGACCGAGCACCAGGGACAGCGCGCACCGGCGGAACCGGGCGGGCAGACCGCTCGGCACGGTCCGGGTGGGCCGGTCGGGATGCATCGCGGCTCCTGGGGTCGTGGGCTGCCGGCCGGGAGGCAAGCCTGGTGCTGACGGTAGCGGGGCCGGTGCAGCCCTCACCCCTCTCTTCGTGCCCGCGGGACCGCCCGGATGGTCGGGTGCGGGAGAATTGCGGCGGACCGCCGACGACCGAGGGAGTGCGCTGGTGTTCGACGCCGTGCTGCGTGCCCGTCTCGAGGCGCCGCTGGCGCGGCTGGCGGCCGGGCTCGACCGACCGGGGGTGACGCCCGACCGGCTCACCGCGCTCGGTCTCGTCGTCGGGCTGGGCAGCGCCGTCGCCGCGGCGTACGGGCTGTGGGCGGTCGCCGTGGTCACCTGGCTGGCCTCCCGGCTGCTCGACGGCCTGGACGGTCCGCTCGCGCGACGCCGACGGGCCGCGGGTCGACGAGGAGGACGAGGAGGACGGGGAGGACGTGGGGGAGGCGGGCGGCTTCCTGGACATCACCGCGGACTTCACCGTGTACGGCGCCACGGTGGTCGGCGTCGCGATCGGGTCGGCCACCGGACCCGACGCCGTCCCGGGCCTCGCCGGGTGGCTCCCGTTCGCCGCGGTGCTGCTGGCCTACTACGTCAACGGCACGGCGTTCCTCGCCTTCAGCTCGATCGCCGAACGCACCGGGCACGAGCTCGACGACGGCCGGTCGCTCAGCTTCCTCGGCGGCCTGGCCGAGGGGGCGGAGACGGTGCTCGTGCACACGCTGTGGCTGCTGCTGCCGTTCTGGGCGCCGCAGATCGCTGCGGCGTGGGCGGTGCTGGTCGCGCTGAGCGCTGCCCAGCGGGTGCGTGCCGGGTACCGCACGCTGCGCCGCCCGCCGGCTGCCCGCTGAGGGGGCTCAACGGCCCCGGCGGTGCAGCCACCGTCGACGCCCCCGGGCCAGCACCCGGAGCGCGGCGTCGGTGCGAGGACGCTCGAGCTGCCCGCGGACGTCGTCGATGGCGGCGTTCCACACCCCGTCGTTCCAGGTCGGGTACGCATGGACGACCGAGGCGAGGTCGCGCGTGGTGAGCCCCTGGCGTACCGCGACCGTCAGCTCGCCGAGCGTCTCGCCGGCGTGCGGGCCGACCACGGTCGCGCCCCGCACACGGCCCGTCCGGTCCACGACGATCCGGGTGAACCCGTCGGTGCGGCCCTCGGCCACGGCCCGGTCGACGTGCGTGTGCGGCCAGGTGAGCACCCGCGCACCGGGCGGGCGACCCGCCCCGTCGGTCGTCGTGGCACCGACGGCAGCCACTTCGGGCTGGGTGTAGGTCACCCGGGGCACCACCGGGTCGACCGACCGGGGCAGCCCGAGCACCGCGTTGCTCGCGGCCAGGCTGCCGTGCACCCCCGCCACGTGCGTGAGCTGCGGGTGGCCGGTGAGGTCGCCGGCGGCCCAGACCCGCGGGTTCGTGCTGCGCAGGTGCGCGTCGACGACCACGTGACCGTGCTCGTCGAGCTCGACGTCGAGGGTCTCGAGACCGAGCCCGGCGGTGCGCGGCGTCCGGCCGACCGCGACGACCAGCCGGTCGAAGGCCACGTCGTCGCCGGCCCGCGTCACCAGCGTGCCCGAGCCCGCCGTCGCGCCCGGGCGTACGCCGGTCACGAGGGTGCCGGTGCGCACGTCGACGCCCTCGGCCACCAGCGCCCGTCGGAGCGCGGCGGCGGCGTCCGGGTCCTCGGCGGGCAGCAGCCGTCCGGCCCCCTCCACCAGGGTGACCTGTGCGCCGAGCCGGGAGAAGGCCTGACCGAGCTCGCACCCGACGGTGCCGCCGCCGAGCACGGCCAGACGACGCGGGAGCGCGTCCAGCTGCCAGACGGTCTCGCTGGTGAGCGGGTCGACCGCCTCGAGCCCGTCGACAGGAGGCACGGTCGGTGCCGCCCCCGTCGCCAGCAGCGCCTGGGTGAACTGCACGACCCGGCCGTCGACCTCGGCCTCGCCCGGACCACGGAAGAGGAGGTCGCCGGCCCAGACGACCACGCCCTGGCTCTCCATCGACGCCGGCGAGTCCACCGGGGCGATCGTGTCGACCGCCCCGCGGACGTGGGCCGCCACCGCCGCGAAGTCGACCTCGACGTCGGTGACGTCGACGCCCAGGTGTGCTGAGCCGCGGGCAGTGGCGGCGGCGTCGGCTGCGGCGAGCAGCGACTTCGACGGCACGCAGCCGGTCCAGAGGCAGTCGCCTCCCGTGCGCCCCCGCTCGACGAGCAGCACACGGGCGCCGAACCGGGCGGCGGTCCGGGCGCCGACGATGCCGGCGGTGCCTCCGCCGACGACGAGCAGGTCCCAGACCTCGTCGCTCCCGCTCGGGGTGCGACCGACGTTGAGGTCGTCGGCGAGTCCCGGGTGCGGGTGCGGAATCACGGCAGGGCTCCTCGGTACGGCGGGCGGTCGGCTGGCCCCAGCCTGCCCGGAGCGACCGAACGACCACCCCAGCCGGTGCTAGTCCAGGCCGTCCCACGGGGAGTGCGCCTCGCTCGGCCCGGGAACCGGACCTGCATGAGTGGCGACGACACCAGCGACACCAGCGACACCGGCGACACCGGCGACGGCGGCGACGGCGGCGACACCGGCGCGACGCCCGAGGGCGAGGAGCGGCAGTGGGGCCAGCGTGCCACCGAGCACGACCGCGCGGCACCAGACGACGCTACGGGCGGGGCGGCGGCCGACTCGGGGGCTCAGACGACCGAGGACGACGAGTGGCCGCGCGAGGCCACGGACCAGTGAATCCCGCCTACGTACCTGTCTAGCCCGGCCCGGATCAGCAGATTGTCTGATTCCGACCCGGGTACCAGCCCTCGCCGCGTCATCTCCGCGGGAGCCCGGTCGGGGCCCCGATGACGTCTGCCGACGAAGGGTGGACCGAGGGAAGAAGCTCTCACCTCCGGGCTCTCGACCGTCGCGGAGTCCATCCCCAAGCTCGTGGTCCAAGGTCGGCTTCGACGACGCCGTCGAGAAGGACGGCGTCAAGCGTGTCCTGGAGAACTCCCAGCTCAACGCCAGCGACCTCGTCGGCAAGCTCATCTACTACACGCTGCTGCCCTTCGTGCTGCAGCTCGCGTTCGGCGTCTTCGGCTCCAACCCGATCAGCGACCCGATCGAGCAGGTGATCACCTTCCTGCCCAGCCTGATCGTCGCACTCGTGATCCTCGTGATCGCCGCCGCCGTGAAGACCCTGGTCGAGGGCACCCTCGGCGGGCTGTCCTACGGCTCGGTGCTGGCCGCCTCGATCTTCATCCTGTTCCTCGGCGTCGTCGCCGCGCCGAACCAGGTCGGGGTGGCCACCACCGTCACCACGCCGGTGCTGATCTTCATCCTCGCCACCCTCGGCGGTGTCGTCGTCGGTGTCGGCGGCGGGCTGGTCAAGCCGATGCAGCACCGGTGGGAGGACTACCAGGCCGAGGCCGAGGCCGAGGCGCCGCGGATCCGCGAGCGCGCCGCGAACGCGCCGAGCGCCCGTGAGCAGGCCGAGCGCGCGAAGGCCCGGCTCGAGCAGCAGCACGACGGCGACCAGGGAGAGTCGGCCGGCGACTACGAGCGCCGCACCGGCTACGCCGACGACACGTCCACCCGGCGCGACCTCTACGGCCGGCCCGAGCGCGGGTACGACGACCGGATCTGACCGGCCCCAGGTCCGGCGGCCGCGGCCCTCCCTCGGGGGTCACGGCCGTCGCGCGTCCGGGGTCCCCGGCGGTCCGTCCGGGCTCACCCCGGCGGCGCTGATCCGGTCCGCCGTACGTCGCAGCTCGGCCAGGGCGAAGGCGATCTCGGGCTGGTGGGTGGTGCCGCGTCGCACCGAGGTGCGCACGTGCCGCACAGGTGCGTCGCCGTGCAGCGGCACCCGCACCAGGCGCTCGCCGTCGGGGAGTCGCGCCAGGCGGGGGATCAGGCTGACGCCGAGACCGGCGCCCACCAGGGCGGCGGCGGTGTCCCACTCCATCGCCTGGTGCGCCTGGCGTGGGCGGAACCCGGCAGCCGCGCAGGCGCTGAGCATCAGCCGGTGGTACGGGCGACCGGGTCGGTCCATGATCCACGGCTCCTCCGCGGCCTCCCCGAGGTCGATGGAGCTACGGCCCGCGAGCACGTGGTCGGGGGGCACCAGCAGGTCGAGCCGGTCGGCGAGCAACGGGCGCTGCACCAGCCGTGGGTCGGTGCCGGCCGTCGGCGCGTCGACGTTGACGAGCACGGCCACGTCGACCTGGCCGGCGAGCAGCAGCTCGAGGCACACGTCGGGGTCGGCCTCGCTGATCCGCACCTCGGTGCCCGGGAAGGCGGTCGCGGCCCGGCGGGCGACGGCGACGAGCAGGGCCGGGGCGGCGGTGGAGAAGCCGGCCAGGCGGAGGTGGCCCAGGTTGGCCTCCCCGGTCGCGAGGACCTCGCCGCGGATCTCCTCCCACCGAGCGAACAGCTCGTCGGAGCGCGCGAGCAGCGTGTGCGCGGCGTCGGTCAGCCGCAGCCCGCGTCCGTCGGGCTCCAGGAGGGGGGTGCCGACGTCCCGTGCGAGGGTGCGCATCTGCGCGGACAGGGCACTCGGCGTGTAGCCGAGGTCGGCCGCAGCGGCGGTGATCGTACCCCTGTCGGCGACGACTCTGAGGACACGGAGCCGGGGGTCGATCATGAGCAATAGTTGCACGGTTCTATGCAAGACCTTGCGCTTTTCATCGTGGTTGCCGTGGTTTGACACTGAGGTGTGCGCACCTTCGACCCGCTCCTCGACGAGTACCGCCTCCGGGACGTCGTGCTCCGCAACCGGGTCGTCAGCACCTCGCACGAGCCGGCGTACACCGAGGACGGGATGCCCAAGGACCGCTACCGGCTCTACCACCTGGAGAAGGCGCGCGGTGGCGTCGGCCTGACCATGATCGGCGGCTCCGCCGTGGTCTCGCCGGACAGCCCGCCCTCCTTCGGCAACATGCTGCTCTACCGCGACGACGTCGTGCCGTGGCTGCGTCGGCTGACCGACGACGTGCACGAGGCCGGCGCCGCGGTGATGTGCCAGGTCACCCACCTCGGGCGGCGGACGAGCAACTTCAGCGGCGACTGGTTGCCGCTCGTCTACCCCTCGGGCCTGCGCGAGGCGCAGCACCGGTCCTTCCCGAAGGTGGCCGAGGCCTGGGACGTCGACCGGATCGTGCGGCACTACGCCGAGGCCGCCGCCCGCTGCGAGGCCGCCGGGCTGGACGGCATCGAGATCGAGTCCTACAGCCACCTCTTCGACGCCTGGGTCTCCCCGGCCACCAACCGGCGCACCGACGCCTTCGGCGGTGACCCGGAGGCCCGGCTGGTGTTCCCGCTGCGCGTGCTGGACGCCGTGCGGGCGGCGGTCGGCCCGGACTTCGTGGTGGGCATCCGGATGGCGATGGACGAGGGCCTCCCCGGCGGCCTGGGCCTCGACGACACCCTCGGGGTGATGCGCCGCTACCTCGACCACGGCGTCGACTTCCTCTCGGTGATCAAGGGCGGGCTCGACTGCGACGCCCGGCTCGCCGACACGATCCCGTCGATGGGCACGCCGTCGGCCCCCTTCCTGGCCTTCGCCGGGGAGGTGCGGCGTGCCCTCGACGTCCCGGTCATGCACGCGGCCCGGATCGGTGACGTGGCGACCGCCCGGCACGCGATCCGCGACGGGCTGCTCGACCTCGTCGGCATGACCCGGCCGCAGCTGGCCGACCCGCACCTCGTCGCCAAGGTCGCGCGCGGCGAGGAGGACCGGATCCGGCCGTGCGTCGGCGCGTCGTACTGCCTGGACGCGATCTACGAGTCCGGCGACGCCAAGTGCGTGCACAACCCGGCGACCGGCCGCGAGCAGACCCTGCCCCACGTGGTCGCACCCACGGTGGCGCGGCGCCGGCGGGCCGTCGTCGTCGGGGCCGGCCCCGCCGGCCTGGAGGCGGCCCGGGTGCTGGGCGAGCGCGGCCACGAGGTCGTGCTGCTGGAGGCCGCGGACCGACCGGGTGGCCAGCTGCTGCTCGCCTCGGCCTCGCTGCGGCGCCGCGACCTGATCGGCATCGTCGACTGGCGGGTCTCGGAGGCCAAGCACAGCGGCGTCGACTTGCGGTACGGCGTCTACGCCGAGGCCGCGGACGTGCGGGCCGAGCAGCCCGACGTCGTCGTCGTCGCCACCGGCGGGGTGCCCGACCGGGAGTTCCTCGCCACCGGCCAGGATCTCGTGCTCGACACCTGGGACGTCCTGGGCGGCACCGGGGGAGCGCTCGGCCGGCTGGGGTCCGGCGACCGCGTGCTGGTCTTCGACGACCACGGCGGCGAGCCGGGGCTCGACGCCGCCGAGCACCTCGCCCGGCTCGGGGCGCGGGTCGAGCTGGTCACGCCCGAGCGGATGGTCGGCATCTCGGTCGGCAGCATGAACAGCCCGGCCTACCTGCGTGCCTTCGCCGAGCACGACGTCACGCTGACCGTCGCGCGGCGACTGGTCGGCGTACGCCGCGCGCGCCCCGACGAGGGCGGACGCCTGGTGGCCACGCTGGCGAGCGACTACGCCGACGCCGTCCTCGAACGGGTGGTCGACCACGTGGTCGTCGAGCACGGCACGCTGCCGAACGACGAGCTCTACCACGCGCTGGTGCCGGGCTCGACCAACCTCGGCGAGGTCGACCAGGACGCCCTGCTGGCCGGCACCGCCCAGACCGTGTCGACCAACCCGGCCGGCGGCTACCAGCTGTTCCGGATCGGCGACGCGGTCACCAGCCGCAACATCCACGCGGCCGTCTACGACGCGCTGCGCCTCTGCATCACCGTCTGAACCCACCCACCCACGCAGGAGGCCTGCGATGACCGCGCTGATCCCCGAGACCGCGCCCGCAGCGCCCACGGCGACCGACGTCGGCACGCCCACGCCCGCCGGCGACCAGGCCCGGGCCCGGCTGCTCGACCTCCTCGACGCCCGGGAGCCCGGTCGTCCGCTGCCCGGCACCTGCTACACCGACGCCGAGCTGTACGACCTCGACCTGCGCCTGCTGTGGATGCGGCAGTGGATCTTCGTCGGCTCGGTCGCCGAGCTGCCCGAGGCCGGCGACTACCTCACCGTCGAGATCGGCCCGGCGTCGGTGATGGTGCTGCGCGACGACGACGAGCAGGTGCGGGCCTTCCGCAACGTGTGCCGGCACCGCGGATCGCGCCTGGTCGCCGAGCCCCGCGGGTCGGTGGGCAACATCGTCTGCGGCTACCACCGCTGGACCTACGCGACCGACGGCCGGCTGGTGCACGCCCCCCAGCTCGTGCCGGTCGAGGAGGGCGGCGTCGACCCGGCCTGCCTGTCGCTGCTCACGGTGCACCTGCGCGAGGTGGCGGGCCTGGTGTTCGTCTGCCTGGCCGCCGAACCGCCGGACGACATCGACCGCTTCGCAGCGACGCTCGCGCCGTACGTCGCGCCGCACGCGCTGCACCGCGCCAAGGTCGCGGCCCAGATCGACCTCGTCGAGCACGGCAACTGGAAGCTCACGATGGAGAACAACCGCGAGTGCTACCACTGCGACGGCCACCCCGAGCTGTCCTGCACGTTCTTCCAGACCTGGGGACTGGCCGACCACCAGGTGCCGCCGCGGCTGCGCGCCTCGCACGACCGCTACCTGCTGGCCGAGGCCGACCTGCAGCGCGCCTGTGACGAGCGCGGGCTGCCGTACGCCGCCGTCGAGGACCTCGTCGACCGGCCGGTCGGCTTCCGTGTGCAGCGCGAGGCGCTGGACGGGGCGGGGGAGTCGTTCAGCCGCGACGGCTCGCGCCTGGTGGGGCGCCTGCTGGGCGACCTCGACGAGCCGCGGCTGGGGCGCGCCACGCTGCACGCCCAGCCCAACGTCTGGTGCCACTTCCTGGCCGACCACGTGGTGACCTTCGCGGCGCTGCCGCTCGGTCCGGAGCGCACGCTGGTGCGCACGACGTGGCTGGTGCACGAGGACGCGGTCGAGGGCGTCGACTACGACGTCGAGGGGCTCACCGAGGTGTGGCGGCACACCAACGAGCAGGACGCCGCGCTCGTCGGCCTCACCCAGGACGGCGTCAGGGACCCGGCCTACCAGCCCGGTCCGTACACCGAGGGCGAGCGCCAGGTGGACGCCTTCGTCTCCTGGTACGTCGCCCGCATGCGCGAGGAGGTCGTCCGATGAGCGAGCAGGTCAGCGACCCCTACGCGGACCCCCGGGGCGCTGGGGGCGCCGAGGGACCGTCGCTGCGCGTCGTGCCGGACCTGCCCCAGCCGTTGGGGGCGGGCGTGCTGCCGGCGCAGGAGGCGCTCGACCAGGACATGGTCGTGCGCCGGGTGGTGCCGGTGACCCATGACGTGGTCACCATGGTGCTCGAGCCGACGCGGCCCGGGGGCCTGGCCTTCCGCCCGGGGCAGTACGTCGTGCTCGGCCTCGAGGTCGACGGCGTCTGGACCGAGCGCTGCTACACCGTCTCCTCGCCGCCGACCCGGCCGCACCTGCTCACGGTGACGGTGAAGCGGATGCCCGGTGGGGAGATGTCGGAGTGGCTGCACGGCCGGGCGCGGGTCGGCGACCGGGTCTCGGTGCGAGGACCGCTCGGGGAGTTCTCGGTGACCGAGCACCCGGCGCGCCGCTACCTGCTGCTCTCGGCCGGCAGCGGGGTGACGCCGACCCTCGCGACGCTGCGCACGATGGCCGACCTGGCCGACCCCACGGACGTGGTGGTGGTGCACAGCGCTCGCACGCCCGCCGACCTGGTCTGCCGGAGCGAGCTGGAGGCCCTGGCCGCCGAGAGCGAGGGCCTGCGCGTGCACTGGGTCTGCGAGGAGGACCCGTGCGGCGACTGGTCCGGCCCCCGCGGCCGGCTGACCGACGACCTGCTCGCGACATTGGTGCCCGACCTGCCCGAGCGGGAGGTGCTGACCTGCGGCCCGCCGGGCTACATGAGGGCCACCCGCGCGACGCTGGCCCGGCTGGGCGCCGACCCGGCCCGCTGCCACGAGGAGAGCTTCGTGCTGGGCGCCGTCGCCGCGCCGACGGCGCCGCAGGTGGCGGTGCCCGAGCAGGTCGTCGACCCCGCCCTCGGGGCGAGGGTGCGTTTCGGGCGCAGCGGGCGCGAGGTGCGGTGCGCACCGGGCGCGACGGTGCTGGAGGCCGCGGCGCAGGCCGGCGTGGTGCTGCCGTCGTCGTGCTCGGCCGGTCTGTGCGGCACCTGCACGTCGACCCTGCTGTCCGGCAAGGTCGAGATGCACCACCACGGCGGCATCCGGCCGCGCGAGATCGCCCAGGACAAGTTCCTGCCCTGCTGCTCGACCCCCGACGGCGACATCGTCGTCGACGCCTGAGGAGACCCGCCGATGACCGAGACGTCCCCCCGCACCGCGCTGACCGCCGACGCCGTCGTCGTCGGCTCCGGCGTGATCGGCTCCGCCGTGGCCCTCGAGCTGGCGCGCGGTGGGCGCGACGTGCTCGTGCTCGACAAGGCGCCCGGCCCGGGCCACGGCTCGACGAGCGCGTCGAGCGCCGTGATCCGCTTCATGTACTCCACCTTCGACACCGTCGCGACCTCGTGGGAGGCGAAGTTCTGCTGGGAGCGGTGGGCCGAGCACCTCGGCGTCGACCGGCTGCCGGAGGCCGAACGGCCGCCGCTCGCAGCCTTCCACCGCACCGGCATGCTGCACCTCGACGTGCCGGCGGTGCCGCTGGACGAGACCCGCGACCTGCTCCGCGCGGCCGGGGTGCCCTTCGAGTACCTCCCCGCCGACGAGCTGGTCGCTCGCTTCCCGCACCTCGACGGGGGCGCCTACTGGCCGAACAAGCCGGTCGCCGACGACGCCTTCTGGGAGGAGACGCCGGCGCGGCTCGGCGCCGTCTACACGCCGGACGCCGGCTACATGGACGACCCGCGGCTCTCGGCCGACAACCTGGCCTGGGCCGCGCGGCGGCACGGCGCGCGCACGGCGTACCGCTGCCAGGTCGTGTCCGCCGAGCACCGTGCCGGGGTGTGGCGGCTCGGGCTGGCCGACGGTCGCACCGTCGAGGCGCCGGTCGTCGTCAACGCGGCCGGGCCGTGGTCGGGGGCGTTCAACGCGCTGGCCGGGGTCGGCGCCGACTTCACCGTGGGCGTGCGACCGCTGCGCCAGGAGGTGCACCAGGTGCGCCAGCCCGAGGGGTACGGCACCGACGCCGCGCCGGGTCCCGGCGTCTTCGACATCGACCTGGGCACGTACATGCGGCCCGGCCCCGGCGGCGCCTGGGTGGTCGGCGGCACCGAGCCGGAGTGCGACCCCTTCGACTGGGTCAGCGACCCGGACGCGGTCGACGACCACGTGACGCGGGAGCGCTACGAGTCGCAGGTGACCCGGGCCGCCCGGCGGCTGCCCGAGCTGCGGGTGCCGAACCAGCCCAGCGGGGTGGTCGGGGTCTACGACGTGGCCGACGACTGGACGCCGATCTACGACCGCACCGACGCACCCGGCTTCTACGTCGCGATGGGCACGAGCGGCAACCAGTTCAAGAACGCGCCGCTGGCCGGCCGCTTTCTGGCCGCCCTCGTGGGGGCGTGCGAGGACGACGGCGCCGACCACGACGCCGACCCGGTCACCGTCGTCGGCGAGCACACGGGGCTGAAGATCGACCTGGGCTCGTTCTCCCGCAAGCGCCCGGTCAACGAGGCGAGCACCCGCACCGTCCTCGGCTGACCCAGCCTCTTGCCCGGCGCGGGTCCGCGTGAGGAGATGGGCAGATGTCGGACATCGCGCACGAGCACGCCTGGGCCCCCCTCACCCCGACCGCCTTCCTGGACCGCGCCGCCGAGGCCCACGCCGACCAGCTGGCCGTCGTGTCCGGCGAGCAGCGGTGGACCTACGCCGAGCTGCACGACCGGGCGACCCGGCTGGCCGGGGGCGTCGCCGACCTCGCGGCAGGCAAGCCGGTCGCGGTGCTCGCGCCGAACTCGCACGAGCTGCTCGAGGCGCACTACGGCGTCCCGTGGGCCGGCGTGCCGCTGGTGGCGCTGAACACCCGCCTGGGCCGCCGCGAGCTGAGCTACATCCTGCGGCACTCCGGTGCGAGCGTGCTGCTGCGCGACGAGTCCTTCGCCGAGCTCGTCGAGGGGGCGTGCGGGCAGCTCGACGACCCGCCGCGGGTGGTGGCGTGCGGCCCGGGCGCGAGCGAGTACGACGAGCTGCTCGACTCCGCCGAGCCGATGCACACCGACGTCGCCGACGAGCGGTCGGTGCTGTCGGTCAACTACACGTCCGGCACCACCGGGTCGCCCAAGGGCGTGCTCTACCACCACCGCGGTGCCTACCTGCAGTCGCTGTCGATGGTGGCGCACTTCGGGCTCTCGCCGTCGTCCAAGCACCTCTGGACCCTCCCGATGTTCCACTGCAACGGCTGGTGCTTCACCTGGGCCGTGACCGCCGCGGCGGGCACCCACGTGTGCCTGCCGAAGGTCGAGGCCGGGGAGATCTGGCGCCTGCTCGCGGCCGAGGGGATCACCCACCTCGAGGGCGCGCCGGCCGTGCTGTCGACCATCGCCCACGCCGAGCAGGCCGAGCGGCTCGCCGAGGACGCCGGCCGGGTGCAGGTGGCGACCGGGGGAGCGCCACCCTCGCCCGCGATCCTGAGGCGGATGGCCGAGCTCGGGTTCGACGTCACGCACCTCTACGGGCTGACCGAGACCTTCGGCCCGGCGCTGGTGTGCGAGTGGATGCCGGCGTGGGCCGAGGAGGACGACCGCGAGGTGGCCCGGCTGAAGTCCCGTCAGGGAGTCGGCAACATGGTCTCGCTGACGCCGCGGGTCGTCGACGACCAGGGCCGCGACGTGCCGGCCGACGCCGAGACGATGGGCGAGATCGCCCTGCGCGGGAACAACGTGATGCTCGGCTACCTCGACGACGACGAGGCGACCGCGGAGGCGATCCCGGACGGCTGGTTCCGCACCGGCGACCTCGGCGTCCGCCACCCCGACGGGTACGTCGAGCTGCGCGACCGCAGCAAGGACGTGATCATCTCCGGCGGCGAGAACGTCGCGAGCGTCGAGGTCGAGCACGTCGTCGCCGAGCACCCCGACGTCGTGGAGGCTGCGGTCGTCGGCATGCCGCACGAGCGCTGGGGCGAGGTCCCGGTGGCGTTCGTGACCCTCTCGGAGGGGGCGGAGGTCACCGAGCAGGGGATCATCGACCACGTGCGCAGCGAGCTGGCGCACTACAAGGCCCCGCACCAGGTGTTCTTCGGCGAGCTGCCGAAGACCTCGACCGGCAAGACGCAGAAGTACGTGCTGCGCGACCGGGCCGCCGAGAAGGCCGACGCCGACTGAGCGGCCCCGACTCCCCGCTACGGTGGCGCCGTGGTCGTGCTCGGGGTGGTCGTGATGGCGGTGGGTCTCGTGCTCTTCTGGCAGAACGCGCGCGCCGGCGCCTGGCTGCACCGGGTCAGCGGCGGTCGCAGCGCGGGCTGGGACCGCATCCTGGAGCACCCGCTGTACCGCCCGACCACGTCGGGCGGGCTGCCGCTGCTGACCATCGTGTCGCTGGGCTGGGTGGTCGTCGGCTTCGCCTGCGTGCGCGTGGGTCTGGGCGGCTGAGCCGGCCTCAGAGACCTCGTCCGGGTCCGCGTAGCCTCCCGACGTGGCCACCTCCCGCAGCTCTCGCGCACCGCGCGCCAAGCGTCCGACCCCTCCTCCGATGACGGTGCCCCCGGGCGCCCGCGAGGTTTTCACCGACGGTGCCTGCGCGGGCAACCCCGGCCCCGGTGGCTGGGCCTGGGCGGTCGACGAGGAGGTCTACGACAGCGGCTTCGAGCCCGCGAGCACCAACCAGCGGATGGAGGTCAAGGCCGCGCTCGAGGCGGTGCGTGCCCACGAGGGCCCGCTGCTGGTGGTGAGCGACTCGACGTACGTCGTGAACTGCTTCCGCGACCGCTGGTGGCGGGGCTGGCTGGACCGTGGCTGGACGAACTCCTCGAAGCAGCCCGTCGCCAACCGCGACCTGTGGGAGCCGCTGGTCGCGCTGGTGCGCGAGCGGGAGGGCGAGATCGCCTTCGCCTGGGTCAAGGGCCACTCCGGGCACGCGATGAACGACCTGGTCGACCGGCTGGCCGTGGCCGCCAGCCGGCACGCCCGCTGACGAGGGCCCGCCCGGTCGCCCGGTCAGGCGTGGGCGTACGCCGGTCGCGCCGCGCGCATCCGCACCAACCCGGTCGGGCTGCGCCACAGCCAGCGCCCGTCGGGCAGGCGCTCGTAGTGCCAGGCGTGGTGGGTCTTGAACCGGTGGTGGGTGGCGCACACCGGGGCGAGGTTGTCGGGGTGGGTCTGGCCCGGCGGCCCGCCGACGTCGGGGTCGAGGTAGGGCTCGACGTGGTCGAGCTGGCACCGCCCTGACCCGACGCTGCAGCCCGGGAAGACGCAGGTGGCGTCGCGGAGCCGGACCAGCTCGGCCATGCCGACCGGCGGGTCGTGGGTGTCGACCGCGCCCAGAGGCGCGTCGGTCACCGGGTCGCGGAACGCGCAGCTCGGCACCACCTCCCGCAGCACGGGTCGCACCCGCACCTGTGCCTCCGGCCCGAGCCACCGGCGCACCAGCGCCACCGACACGGGGCCGACCAGGTCGACCGCCGACGCACCCTCCGGGGTGGTGCCGTCGGCCGGGTCCACCCCGAGGTCGGTCGGCGTGAGGTGCAGGTGGACGAGGGCCTGGCGGCGGGGGACGAGCGCGCCCGTGTCGCCGTCGTCCAGTGCGAGGGCACGCTGCGGGTGGGCCAGCAACCCGAGCGCCCGCGCCCGTCGTACGTCCTCGGGGTCGGTGTCGCCGAGGACGGCCATCCGCTGGGCGAGGTGGGTCACGGCCGCCTCGACGTCGAGGGCGTCGGCGCTGTCGAGCATCGCCGACAGGCTGCTCGTGCCGGGCCCGGTGCCCTCGTGGCGCACCCACACGCCGCGGTGGGTGCGGGCCACCTCCTCGGCGGCCTCGGCGGCGTCCTGCTCGACGGCGTAGTGCGCCTCGCGGACCCGGTCACGCACCTGGCGGGACGAGAGCCACGGGTCCTGGGCGAGGTGCCAGGACAGCCGCCGGTCGACCGCGCCGGCCACAGCGGGGCAGAGCCCGAGCACGGCGACCGCGACCTCCCGCACCTTCCAGACCGGCACGAGGGCGCTGTCGGTCGTGAGCAGCCGCCACAGCCGGGGCAGCCGGTGCCGCAGCGTGAGGGCGACGCCGAGCAGGCACCGGGCGTCGTCGAGGGAGCCGCCGACGGCGAAGCACAGCTGCGCCGCGGCGAACTCGCTCACCCGCGGCGCGTGCGGACCGGCCGGAGCCTCCGTGCGCTCCACCGCCCAGGCCGGACGACCCGCGGCGCGGAGCTCGGCCACGGCGGTCTCGTCGGGGCCGGGCATCACGTCGGCGAGCTCGGCCGCGAGCACCAGCTCACGCACCTCGTGCGCCCGTCGGGCCGCCCGGGTCCGGGCCAGCGCCTCGAGCACGGCGTCCTGCTGGGAGGAGCCGGCTCCGAGAGGCATGTCGAACATGTGTTCGATTCTATACCCGAGTGGCGACTGCCGCCAGGGCCTGGCCGGGCATGTGGACGGCCACTCCGACGTCAACCAGTGACGAGCCGCACGAGCAGCACCAGGGTGACGACGCCGATGACGACGCCGAGCACCAGCGGCAGCACGACCAGCGCCACGGCCGCCGCGACGTACCCCGGCGTCGGTGCGCCGCGGTCCTCGCCGGAAGCGAGGGCCCGCTCCAGGAGCAGCACGTTCTTCCGGTGCGCCCGGTGCGCGACGTCGAGCAGGTCGCCGACGAACGGCACGAGGCCCAGCAGCGCGTCGACCAGGATGTTCGCACCCATCCGGGCCAGCGTCGGCACGGGCACCCGCGACCGCACGGCCTCGACGACCACGAGCCCCGAGATCGCCGACCCCGTGAGGTCTCCGACACCGGGCACGAGGCCGATCACCGGGTCGAGACCCACGGTCACACGGGTCCCCGGGACGCGCACCAGGTCGTCCATGACCTGCGCGAGGCGGCGGTGCCGCTCGAGCCGGGCCTGCTGCGGGGCCTCGACGACGGGAGTGGACATGGCGACCCCCTACCCGATCGGCGCCGCGACATAGGTTCGCGGCATGAGCGCACTGAGCACGTGGGCGGGCACCCACGTCTTCGCCGCCCCGCGCGTGCACCGCCCCACCAGCGTCGCGGAGGTGCAGCAGGTCGTCGCGTCGTCCTCCCGGGTGCGGGCGCTCGGCTCGCGGCACTCCTTCACCGACCTCGCCGACACCGACGGCGACCTGCTCCGCACCGACGGCCTTCCGGTCGAGGTCGACGTGGACTCCCGGGCAGCCACCGTGCGGGTCTCCGCGGGCACGACGTACGGCGAGCTGGCGACGCGGGTGCACGAGGCGGGCTGGGCCCTCGGGGCGATGGCGTCACTGCCCCACATCGGTGTGGCCGGGGCGGTGGCCACGGGCACGCACGGCTCCGGCGACGCCGCCGGCTCGCTGTCCTCGACGGTGCGGGTGATCGAGTACGCCGACGCCCGCGGCGACCTGTGCACCGCGACTCGGGGCGAGCCCGACTTCGAGGGACGGGTCGTGGCGCTCGGCGCGCTCGGGGTGGTGACCCAGCTGGTGCTGGACGTCGAGCCGGCGTACTCGATGGTGCAGGAGGTCTGGACCGACCTCGGCTGGGACGCGGTCGACTCCCACCTCGACGACGTCCTCGCCGCCGCCGAGTCGGTCAGCCTGTTCACCCGCTGGGACGACGCGGGCGCCTACCAGGTCTGGCTCAAGCGGCGCGCGGACGGCGCGCCCGGACCGGGCTCCCTGCACGGCGCCCGGCACGCGGTCGTGAGCCGGCACATGCTGCCCGGCGGCGACACGACCGCGGTCACCGACCAGGGCCAGGTGCCGGGCCCCTGGCACGAGCGGCTTCCGCACTTCCGGCTGGGCTTCACGCCGAGCGCCGGCGCCGAGATCCAGAGCGAGTACCTCGTGCCCCGCCGACGCGCGGCGGAGGCCGTGGCCGCGATGCGCCCGCTCGGCGCCGGACTCGAGCCGGTGCTGCTGGCCGCCGAGATCCGCTCCGTCGCCGCCGACGACCTGTGGCTCAGCCCGGCCCACGACGAACCGGTGCTGGCGCTGCACTTCACCTGGCGGCGCGACCTCCCCGCCGTACGCCGGGTGCTCGCCGAGGTGGAGGCCGCGCTGCTGCCGCTCGAGGCGCGACCGCACTGGGGCAAGCTCTTCCTGGCCGGCCCCGCCGAGCTGGAGCGGGCCTACCCGCGCCTGCCCGACTTCCGGGAGCTGGTGGCGCGCGACGACCCCGACGGCGTCTTCGGCAACGCCTTCCTGACCCGCCACCTCGGCCTCTGAGCCGGGCTCCGAGCCGGACTGGTGGGGGTTGCCCGACGGCGACGCCGGGCAGGGTCCCGCCATGACCGACCGCACCCCTGACCCCGCCGCCATGGAGCACCGCACCCTGGGCAGCACCGGCACCTCCGTCTCGACCCTCGCCCTGGGCACGATGACCTTCGGCGCCGAGACCGACGAGGACGTCGCCCACGCCCAGCTCGACCGCTTCGTCGAGGCCGGCGGCACCCTGGTCGACACCGCCGACGTCTACAGCGCGCGGGGTCTCGCGAGGAGATCGTCGGGCGCTGGCTGGCCGCCCGGCCCGCCGAGGTCCGCGACCAGGTCGTGCTCGCCACCAAGGGCCGCTTCCCGATGGGCGACGGGCCCAACGACGCTCGGCCTGTCCCGGCGGCACCTCGCCGCCGGCGCTCGACGCCTCGCTGCGCCGGCTGGGCGTCGACACGTCGACCTCTACCAGGTGCACGCCTGGGACCCGCTGACGCCGCTGGAGGAGACGCTGCGGCTTCCTCGACGACGCCGTGCGCGCCGGCAAGATCCGCTACGTCGGGCTGTCCAACTTCACCGGCTGGCAGCTGCAGAAGGCGGTCGACTCGCCGAGCGCCGCGGGCTGGTCCGCGCCGGTGACCCTGCAGCCGCAGTACAACCTGCTGGTGCGCGAGATCGAGTGGGAGATCGTGCCCGGCCTGCCTGGCGAACGGGCTCGGCCTGCTGCCGTGGTCGCCGCTCGGCGGCGGCTGGCTGACCGGCAAGTACCGCCGCGACGAGCGGCCCGACCGGCGCGACCCGGCTGGGCGAGGACCCCGAGCCGCGGCGTCGAGGCCTACGACCGGCGCAGCACGCGCAGCGACGCACCTGGGACGTGGTCGACGCCGTCGCAGGCGGTCGCCGACGAGCCGCGGCGTGTCGATGGCGCAGGTCGCGCTGTCCTGGCTGGCCGACCGGCCGGCGGTCACCTCGGTGATCCTCGGCGCCCGCACCGTCGAGCAGCTCGACGACAACCTCGGCGCCGCCGGACCTGCACCTGTCGGCCGAGCACACCGCGCGGCTCGACGAGGCCAGCGACCCGGAGCCGGCGGACTACCCGTACGGCGGCGCCGGGCGGCGAGCAGCGCAGCCGCACCCTCCGCGGGGGCCGCTGAGCCCGGGCATGGAAGGGTGCACCCCGTGGACCCGACGCCCGACAAGCCCGCCACCGGCACCGCAACCGCGCTGGTGCTCGGCGGCACCTCGTTCGTCGGCCGGCACCTGGTGGACGCCCTGGTGCGCGCGGGGTGGACGGTCACGCTGTTCAACCGCGGGCGCTCCGGCCCCGGGCTCTTCCCCGACCTCGAGCAGCTGCGCGGCGACCGGAGCACCGACACGACCGCGCTGGCCGGGCGCTCCTGGGACGTCGTCGTCGACGTCACCGCCTACACGCCCGAGGAGGTCGCCCGCAGCGCCGAACAGCTCGCCGGCGGCGCGGCCGGGCACTACGTGCTCGTGTCCACCATCTCGGTGTACGACGGCCCGACCGAGCCCGGCGCCGACGAGGACCACGCGCTCGAGCACCGCGACCGCGACGACCTCGCACCCGGTGAGGCGGAGTCCTACGGCCCGCTCAAGGTGCTCGCCGAGCAGGAGGCGGCGCGGCACTACCCGGGCCTGACCGTGGTGCGACCCACCATCGTCGTCGGCCCGCACGACCCGACCGACCGGTTCACCTCCTGGGTGCGCCGGTTCGCGACCCCCGGCCAGCACGTCGCGCCCGACCTCGACAGCCCGGTGCAGTACGTCGACGTGCGCGACCTGGCCGACTTCCTCGTGCACCTGGCCCGCGAGCGCACGCGCGGCGTCCTCCACGCCGTGGCCCCGCCGACCACGCTCGGCGCGGTGCTGCGAGCGGCCGCGGACGCCGGTGGAGTCACCCACCAGCCGGTGCCGCTGACCGTCGCGCAGCTGGGCGAGGCCGGTCTCGAGGCCGGCACGGACCTGCCGCTGTGGCTGCCTCCCGACCACCCCGCCGCCCGCGGTCTCTTCGCGATCGACGACACCCGGGCGCGCGCCGCCGGCCTGCGCACCCGCGACCTCGCCGACACCGTCGCGGCCACCCTCTCCTGGGTCGAATCGGACGCCCCCGAGCCGACCCGTGGCCTCGCCCCGGCGCGTGACGCGGCGTTGGTCGCCACCTTCGGGTAGGACGGACGCGTGCTCCCGGTGACCGGCCTGCTCGGCGTCCTCGTCGTGGCGATCCTCGGTCTCCTGACGCTGCGCCTGGTCGCGGCGCAGGTCGGGGTCGACCGGTCGCCGGTCGACGCGCTGCCCTGGACCTCGGGCCACCTGCCGACCCAGCACGCCCTGTCCCGCCACCACGCCCGGTGGTACGTCGCCAGCGTGGTCTTCCTCGCCTTCGACGTCGAGATGCTCTTCATGTACCCCTGGGCCGTGGTCGTGGCCGACCTCGGCGCCGGGGCGGTCGTCGAGATGTTCGGTTTCCTCGCCGTGCTCGTCGTCGCCGTGGTGTGGGCGCGTAGGGAGGGGGCGTTCCGGTGGGCATGAGCGAGCGGTGGGAGCACGGTCTGGTCGGCCTCGCGACGCGGCGTCCGCACGTCTACCTCGTCGGGCTGCCCGGCGGCCGGGACGCCGTACGCGCCGTGGAGGCCGAGCTGGACGTGCGCCGGTGGCCGCGGGCGAGCAGTCCCGCGGGGGCCGACCTGCTCGTGGTGTCCGGCGTCGTGGACGACACCCTCGCGCCGTACGTCGACCGGGCCTGGGCCGCGCTGCCCGGCCCGCGCGAGCGCGTCGAGGTGCGGGTCCCCGCGCAGGCGGCCCCCGCCCTGGAGGCCGCGGTGGCCCGGCTCGCGCAGCAGGGCCGGCACCGCGTCGACGCGGCCACGCGCCCCGACCCGACCACGGTGCACCGCGCTCCGGGCGAGCCGGCCGCGCCCGGCCAGATGGCCCCGCGGGCATCCGCTCGCGGAGGGTGGGGACGACCGCGACGGCCTGGAGATGGACGTGCTGCGCGTGCCGCTCGGCCCGGTGCTCGACCGGTGGCCCGCCGGGCTGGTGCTGCACGCCGAGCTGCACGGCGACCTGGTCGCCGACGCCCGGCTGACCTGGCTCGGGAGCCCCGGCACCGAGCGTGCCGCGGACGACGCGGACCCGACACCCGGCGTCCTGGACGCGGTCTCCGACGTGCTCGGCCTCGCCGGCGACGACCGCCGCGGCCGGCAGGTGCGCGCCCTGCGCGGCCGTGTGCTGGAGCGAGGCACCCCCGAGGTCCGCGACGGCTCGACGCGCTCCGCAGGGCCCTCGGCGGGCGCCTGCTCGGCTGGAGCCTGGAGGGCGCCGCGTCCGAGCTCGCCGCAGCGCTGGCCCGCGTGCTCGCGGGGGAGCGCCCCGAGCCGCTGGACGACGCGGCCTGCCGCGACCGGCTGGTCGGGCGCGACGTCGGCGAGGTGCGGCTGCTGCTGGCCGCGCTGGCGCCGCGCCTGCGCCGGGAGGTGGCCCGTGCCTGAGCTGCTGCTCGCCCTCGCGGCCGCCGTCGGCCTCGGCGCGCTGCTCGTCGTGCTCGGGCTGGCCTCCTCGGTGACCCGGACCGCGACCGGCGGCGAGCCCGTCGGCACGGCGTGGCGCGCCCCGGCGTGCGACGTGGCGCGGCTGCTGCGCCAGCGTCGCCGCCGCACCGTCGCGACCGACCTCGTGCTGCTCGGCACGGCCTCGCTCGCCCTGGTGCCGACCGCGCTGATCCTGCTCGCCCTGGTGCCGTACGGCGACCACGTCCTGCTCGCGAGCTCGGTCGGCCTGGTCTGGGTCAACGCCCTCGACGTGCTCGTCTGGGCCTGGGTCTGGCTGCTCGGCTGGGGCCCGAACTCGGTCGCCGGGCTGGTCGGCGGCTACCGGTTCCTGGCACTGGCGCTGGCCTACGAGCTGCCGCTGATGTTCGCGCTCGTGGCCCCGGCGATCGCGGCGGGCAGCCTCGACCTCGCCGTCATCGCCTCGGGCCAGACCGTCTGGTACGCCGTCTGGATGCCGGTCGCCTTCGCGGCGTACTGCATCGGCGTGCTCGGCTTCTCGCTGCGCGGGCCGCTGTCCTCGCCCGCCGGCGCCGACCTCTCCGGCGGGGTGCTCGCCGAGCTGTCCGGACCGGACGCGCTGCTGGTGCGGGTGGGCCGCCACGCCCTGCTCGGCGCGGGCGCCGCCCTGGCCGTGCCGCTCTTCCTCGGGGGCGGCTCGGGCCCGCTGCTGCCCGGCGTCGTGTGGGTGCTGCTCAAGGCGCTCGCGCTGACCGTCGGCCTGGCCTGGGTCGCGGCCCGGCTGCCGTCGGTGCGCCCGCACCGGCTGATGGAGCCGGCCTGGGTCGTGCTGCTGCCGCTCGTGCTGGTGCAGGACCTCGTGGTCGCCGTCGTCGCGGTGGGCACCCGGTGAGCGCCCTGCTGACCGGCGGTGCCTTCTGGCTGCTGGCGGTGCTCGCGGTCGGCTCGGGCGTGCTCGTCTTCGTCGTCGACTCGATGGCCCGGGCGACGTACCTGCTCGCGGCCAGCTTCGTCTCCGTCGGCCTCGCGCTGCTGCTGATGGGGCAGGTCTACCTCGGCGCCGTCACGATCCTGATGATGGTGATGGAGATGGCCGTGATGGCCGTCTACATGCAGATGTTCATGGGCATGAACCCGGCCCTGATGCCGATGAGCATGGTGCACTCGCACCGCTCCGCGATCGCCGCCGGCATCGGCACGTTCGTGGTCCTCGGGGCGGGCGCGCTCCTCGTGCCCTGGCCCGGTCGCGGGGGCGCCCCGGCGCCGGACGTCACCGCCGAGCTCGGCCGGGCGACGATGGAGAGCCACATGCTGGTGATGATGGCGCTCGGCCCGGTCATGGTCGCGACCATCGTCGTCGGCGTGGTGCTGTCGCTGGGCCGCACCCGCTACGACCGGATGGGCGACGACCTCGACCAGCCTCCCGTGGATCCGCCCGGCACCGCCCCGGCCTCCCTGCGCCGCCGCCCGGACACCCCCGCGGGAGGTGCGTCGTGACGATCGAGTCGGTGCTCCTCGTGGCCGCCGCGCTGGTGGCGGTCGGCCTGTACGGCGCGCTCAGCCAGCAGGTCGTGGTGATGGTGATGATGGGCCTCGAGCTGATGATCAACGGTGTCCTCCTCGCCCTGGGCGGGTTGTGGTGGTTCCTGGCCCCCGACCCGTCCGGACAGGTGCTGATGCTGGTCGTGCTCGCCGCGATGACCGTCGAGATGGCGGTCGGCTTCTCGGTGGCCACCCTCCTGCACCGCCGCGACGGCCACGACATGACCGACATGGCGACGGGGCTGCACGAGTGAGCGCCCTCCCCGCCCTTCCCGCCGTCCCGGCCGGTCTGCTCTGGCTCGTCCTGCTGCTGCCGGCGGTCGTCGGCGCCCTGCTCGCTACGGTCGGACCGCTCGGCGGCGCCCGCGCGGGCGCAGTCGCCGACCGCGCCGCAGTGCCCCTCGGCATCACCACCGCTGCCGTGGTGACGGCGCTGTCGCTGGTCGCCGCCGTGGCCGGCAGCGCGGTCTCCGTGCCGTTCGTCGCCGGCGCCGACCTCGGTCTCGACGCCGGCGGCCTGGCGACGCTGGTCGGCCCGCCGATCGGGGTGGTGGGCCTGTGCGCCCTGGCCGTCGCCTCGACCCGCCCCGAGACCACGACCGCCCGGTTCGGCGGGCTGATGCTGCTCTTCGTCGCCTCGGCCGAGCTCACCGTGCTCGCCACCTCCCTGCCCGCGCTGCTGCTGGGCTGGGAGCTGATGGGCGCGGCCTCCTACGCCCTGATCGGCTACCGCTGGCGCGAGCCCCGCGTCGTCGGGTCCGGCAGCACCGCCTTCCTCACCACCCGCGCCGCGGACCTCGGCCTGTACGTCGCCACCGGCGCCGCGCTCGCCGGGGGAGCCGGTCTCGCGCTGGACGACCTGGCCGACGCCTCCACCGGCTGGCGGCACGTCGTGGCCGCCGGCGTGCTGGTGGCTGCGCTCGGCAAGGCCGCCCAGCTGCCGTTCTCGTTCTGGCTGTCCCGGGCGATGGACGGCCCCGCGCCGGTCTCGGCGCTGCTGCACTCCGCGGCGATGGTCGCCCTCGGCGGCTACCTCCTGCTCCGCGTCGGGTCGCTGCTCGACGCGACCGGCTGGGCCGCGACGACCGCGGCCTGGACGGGCGCGCTGACCGCCCTGCTGCTGGGCGCGGTGGCCGTCGTGCAGCGTGACCTCAAGCAGCTGCTGGCCGCCTCCACCGCCGCCCAGCTCGGCTTCGTCGTGCTGGCGGCCGGGGTCGGAGCGACCACGGCGGGCGCCGGGCACCTGGTCGCGCACGCTGCGGTCAAGGCGCTGCTCTTCCTCGCGGCCGGCGCCTGGCTGCACGCGCTCGGCACCAAGCAGCTCGCCGGGCTCACCGGCGTGGCCCGTCGCTGGCCGGCCGTCGGGCTGCTCGCCGTGGTCGGCCTGCTGACGCTGGCGGGGCTGCCCCCGCTCGCCCTGTGGTGGACCAAGGACTCCGTGCTCGGCGCCGTCCTCGAGGTCTCGCCGCCCCTGTACGCCGTCGGCCTCGCGGCGTCGGTGCTCTCGGCGGTGTACGCCGGCCGCGCCCTCGGCGTCGTCGTCGCCGGGCCGCCCGCCGCGTCCTTGCCGGACCGCGCGCTGCGCGAGGAGCCGGCGACCTTCGAGGTGCCGGACCGCGTCGTCGCCGTCCTGCGCCCCCTCGCCGTGGGCTGCCTGATGCTCGGGCTGCTCGTGGTCGTCCCCTGGGCCGGCGTCGTGCCTGAGGCGACCCAGCCGGGCGTGCGGGAGGCGCTGGTCTCCGGCGTGCTGGCGGTGCTCGCGCTGGCCGGCGCGGTCCTCGTCGAGCTCGCCTCCCCGGGGCACGTGCCCGCCGCGGTCCCGGGCCGGCTGCTGCACGACTGGCTCGGCCTCGAGCGCGCCGCGCACGCGGTCGTCGTACGCCCCGCCCTCGCGCTGGCCGACCGGCTGGCCCACCTCGACGACCGGGTGCTCGGCCCGGCCGTCGACCGCGTCGGCCCGCTCGGGCTGCGCCTGGCCCGCGTCGTGCGCACCCTCGACGCCGCCGCCCTCGAGCGCGGCGTCTCCGGCGTCGCGACCGGAGCCCGTCAGCTCGGCCGGACCTCCCGGCGGCCGTCCTCGACCGGCCAGCTGCACGACTACTTCCTGCAGACGGTGCTCGGGCTGGGCCTCGCCCTCGTGGTCGTGCTCGCCGTGCTGCTCCTCGACCCGAGCGTGAGGTGACGCGTGCTCTCCGTCCTGGTGTTCCTGCCGCTGCTGGCCGCCGTCGTGCTGCTGGTGCCGGCCCTTCCCGACGCGGCGGCTCGGTGGGCCTTCGTCGCCGTCACCCTGGTCGAGGTGGCGCTCGCCGGCGCCTTCTGGGCGGTGTACGACGACCCGGGCCCGGGCGCGCTCGCCTTCGAGGCCGACGTGCCCTGGATCCCCGGCGTCGACGCCGGCTACCACGTCGGGCTGGACGGGCTCTCCCTGCCGCTCGTGGCGATGACGACCGTCGTGTTCGCGGCCTGCGCCGTGCACGCGCTCGCCGAGCAGCGTCGTCCCCGCCTCCAGGCCGCGCTCTTCCTCGCGCTGGAGACCACCTGCCTCGGCCTCTTCGCCGCAGCCGACCTGCTGCTCTTCTTCGTCTTCTTCGACCTCGCGATCGTCGGCATGTACGTCTCGATCCTCGGCTGGGGCCACGGGGACAAGGCACGCTCGGCGTTCCGCTTCTTCCTCTACACGTTCCTCGGCTCGTTGGCCCTGCTGCTCGGCTTCGTCGGCCTCTTCGTGGCCTCGGCGCCGCACACCTTCGACATGGTCGCGCTCGCCGCCGAACCGCCGTTGCAGGGGTCGGGGGCGACCGGGGTGCTCGTGCTCGGCGCGATCATGCTCGGCCTGGCCGTCAAGACGCCGACCTTCCCCTTCCACACCTGGCTCCCGCCCGCGCACACCGACGCGCCCACCATCGGCTCGGCGGTGCTCGCCGGCGTGCTGCTCAAGATGGGCACCTACGGTTTCGTGCGGATCGCGATGCCGATGCTGCCCGAGGCCTTCCGGGCCTGGGCGTGGACGCTCTTGGTCGTCGGGATCGTCTCGGTGCTGTGGGGCGCGCTCGTCGCGCTGGCGCAGACCGACCTCAAGCGGATGATCGCCTACACCTCGGTCACCCACATGGGCTACGTCGTGGTCGCCGTCGCCGCGGCGGGCATGCTCGGCGACGGCTCGGTCGACGCCGACCGGGCCCGCGCGGTCGCGGTCGACGGCGCCGTGGTGCAGATGGTGAGCCACGGTCTGCTCACCTCGGCGCTCTTCCTGCTCGCCGGCACGCTGTGGGACCGCCGGCGCGACTACGACCTGCACGCGTACGGCGGGCTGGCCGGCCCGGCCCCGCGCTACGCGCTGCTGCTCTCGGTCGCGGCCTTCGGCTCCCTCGGCATCCCCGGCATGTCCGGCTTCGTGGCCGAGCTCCAGGTCTTCGCCGGCTCGCTGGCCACCGCGCCGTTCGCCGCGGTCGCGGTGGTCGGGCTGCTGGTCACCGCGGGGCTGTTCCTGCGCGCCCTGCAGCTGCTGCTGACCGGACCGCCCGGGGAGCTGACCACCGGCTTCCTCGACGTGGGGCCGAGGGAGTGGCTGCCCGTCGCCGGGCTGCTCGTGCCGGCGGTCGTCATCGGTGTCGCCCCGCGCCTCCTGCTCGACGTCGTGGAGCCGGCGGCAGGCGTCGTCGCGGCGTACGTGGCGCGCTGACGTGGTCGCCCTGCTCCCCGAGGTGCTGCTGCTCGTCGGTGCCCTCGCCTGCCTGGTGCTCGGGTCGTGGACCCCACGTCGCCGCCTGCGCCGGGTGCGGGCGCTGGCGGCCGTCGCCGTCCTGGCCTCGCTGGCCGCGACGGTCGTCGGCCTCCTCGGCGACGACCGCACGGCCTTCAGCGGCACCGTTGCGGTCGACGGGCTCTCCGGGGCGGCGCGCCTCGTCGTCGGCCTCGGCCTGCTGGCGGTGCTCGCGCTCGCCGACGACGAGGTGGGCTCGGACCCGCGCGGGGGCGAGCTGGTCGTGCTGTTCCTGCTGGCCGGGGCCGGAGCGGCGCTGCTGGCCTCGACGACCGACCTCGCCGTGCTGGTGGTGGGCTTCCTGCTGGCCAGCCTGCCGCTCTACGGCGTGCTCGGGGTGGTCCGCCGTCCCGGCGCGACCGAGGCGACCCTCAAGGCCTACCTGACCGGTGCCCTGCTCGGCGTGCTGATGATGCTCGGCTGCGCGCTGCTCTACGGGCTCGCGGGCGGCACGTCGTACGCCGCCCTGGCCCGCGCGGTGGCGGCCCCGCCGGTGGCGCTCGCGGCCGGGGTGCTGCTGGTGCTCGCGGGGCTGCTGTTCAAGGCCGGCGCCGTGCCGGCCCACTTCTGGGTGCCCGACGCGGTGCAGGGCACCACCCTCACCGCCGCCACCTTCCTCACCACCGTGCCCAAGGTCGGAGGCCTGGTCGCCGTGGCGCGGCTGGTGCAGGCCGCGCCGGACGCGGCCCGCGCGCCGGTGCTCGTCGGGGCGTTGGCGCTGGCCGGGATGACCCTGGGCAACCTCGCCGCCCTCACCCAGACCGACGTGCGCCGCCTGCTGGCCTGGTCCACGGTCGCCCAGGCGGGCTACCTGCTCGCGGCTGCCGCCGCGGTGCCGGCGCCGGACGCCCGGCCGGCACTCGCCGTCTTTCTCGCCGGGTACGCCGCCGCCAACCTCGCCTGCTTCGCCGCGCTCCGGGCCGAGCCCGGTCGCACCACCGTGGCCGGCTGGCGCGGCAGCGCGCGCGCACGCCCCCTGCTCGTCACCGGCCTCGTCGTCGGGCTGCTCGGCCTGGTGGGCACCCCTCCCACGGCGGCCTTCGTCGGCAAGGCGCTCACCATGGCGGCCACCCTCGACGCCGGGCTGCCGTGGCTCGCCGTCGGCGTGGCCGTCAACACCGTGCTGAGCCTGGGCTACTACCTACGCTGGATCGCGGTCTGCCTGCGCGCCCCGGACCCGGCGACGACCGAGGACGCGCCGGGCCGGGGCGGACGGACCGCGACGGCCGTCGTCGTCGCCGCGGCGGCGGTCTCGGTGCTGCTCGGCCTGGGAGCGGGGCCGTTCCTGGTGCTCACGGGCTGACCCGCCCGAGGTGCGCCAGCAGCAGGCCGGCCGGGTCCGAGGACGTGGGCGCCCGCGGGGGGCCGAAGCGCTCCGGACGCGCGTCGTCACCGACCAGCCGCCCCGCCACCGGCAGCAGAGCCGCAGCCAGCGCGCGGGGCATCGGGCGCGGGCCGTGGCAGGTGCGGGTCACGTCCCACCCGTGCACCGCGACCTCGAGGGCCGCGAGGTCGACCACGACGCCGGCGCGGATCCGTGGCTCGGCCCCGTCCACCGCGACCCCGGCCGGGCGGGCGCCGACCCAGCCGCCGAGCAGGTCGCAGCCCAGGTCGCGCAGGCGGCGTACCTGGTCCGAGGGGGACGCTCCGGGGCCCGGGGGTGCGGGGTCGGCCACGCGACCGCGGGCCGCCTCGGTCAGCGCGGTGAGCGAGTCGACCATGTGGGCCAGCAGGTCGTCGAGGTCCCAGCGCGCGCACGGGGTCGCCGCACCGCCCAGCTCGTCGGTGACCGAGCCGAGGGCGCACGAGGTCCAGGCGAGGGACCTCTCCAGCAGCTCGATGCCGCGGAGGGCCCCCCGGTCGGGGGCGGTCACCTCAGCCCGCGTGGGCGGGGGCGCCGGGCACCCGGGCGGAGAGCGCCCGCACCTCGGCCTCCGAGAGCGTCGTGGGCAGGCCGGCCAGCGCGAAGAGACCCGCCTCGAAAAACGCGACCACGTGCTGCACCCGGTCGCCGTCGAGGTCGAGCACCTGCAGCTGGAAGGGCACGAACACGTCCGTGGCCCCGGCGGGGTCGGCCGCGCTCTGCCGCATGTAGAGCCCGAACGCGGGCTGGCCGTTGACCCGGGTCGGCAGCATCGGCATGTCGCAGGAGCCACCGGGACACTGCCCGCCGATGAGCGCGGCGATCGTCTCCGGGCCCTGGTACCAGCTGTCCCAGGGGGGCATCTCCCAGACGGCGTCGCGGGTGAGGAGCGCGGCGATGGCGTCGACGTCCTTGGCCCAGAACGCCGCGACGTAGGCGTCGAGCATCCGCTGCTGGTCGTCGGTCAGGTCGGCCTGGTGGTCGGTGTCGAGGTCGGGGGCCGCGGTGGCCAGGGTGGCGTGGGCGCGCTGCAGGGCGCTGTTCACCGCCGCGACGGTCGTCTCCATCGCCTCGGCGACCTCGGCGGCGCTCCACCGCAGCACGTCGCGCAGCACCAGCACGGCGCGCTGCCGGGCCGGGAGGTGTTGGAGTGCGGCGACGAACGCGAGCCGTACGCTGTCGCGCGCCCGGCCTCGTCGGCCGGGTCGCGCGGCCCGAGCAGGGCGTCGGGGAGCGGGCCGAGCCAGGGGACCTCGCGCCAGACCAGCTCCGCGTCCGCGCCTGCGACGGCGCACCCAGCCCGGTCGGCAGCGGACGACGGTCCTTGCCCTCGAGCTGGGTCAGGCAGACGTTGGTGGCGATCCGGTGCAGCCAGGTGCGCACCGAGGACCGGCCCTCGAAGCGGGAGTAGGCCTTCCAGGCGCGCAGGTAGGTCTCCTGGACGAGGTCCTCGGCGTCCGTCGGCGAGCCCGTCATCCGGTAGCAGTGCGCGAGCAGCTCGCGCCGGTAGCGGCCGACGAGGGCGTCGAAGTCGGTGGGGGACTCCGGAGCGGGCACGGACGAGGGCGCTGCGGTCGGTGCCGCGGCCTGGGGCGGGGTGGGTGACACGATCGGGCCTCCTGAGGGCAGCGTAGGGCGTCTGCTCTCCCAGGTGGACCCCCACGCACGCACGAATTCATCGGTGACCCGGGCCACGGAAGGAATGACCGGCCCCGACGATGAGTTGACCCACCTCGACGGGTCCGTCCTGGCACCCGTCTCCCCCGGATCGAGAGCCGATGTCGTCGTACCCCGCTGAACCCGCCGCCCCGGCGGCCCCCGCCGCCGCGGTGGCGTCGCCGTACGCCGTGCTGCGCTGGCTGACCCTGGCCACCTTCGTCGTCATCCTCAACGAGACCGTGATGGTCAACGCCATCCCGCGGCTGATGGTGCAGTTCGACGTCAGCGCGCGGGCGGGCCAGTGGCTCTCCACGGCGTTCATGCTGACGATGGCCGTCGTCATCCCGGTGACCGGCTGGTTCCTCCAACGGGTGACCACCCGCCGGGCCTTCACGCTGGCGATGGTCACCTTCTGCACGGGCACGCTCGTCGCCGCCGTGGCGCCGTTCTTCTGGGTGCTGATCGTGGGACGGGTCGTGCAGGCCGCCGGCACGGCCGTGATGGTGCCGCTGCTGATGACCACGCTGATGACGGTCGTGCCCGAGCGCGACCGCGGCCGGTGATGGGCAACGTGATGCTGGCGATCTCGGTCGCCCCCGCGCTGGGCCCCACAGTGGCCGGGATCGTGCTCGAGGTGACCAGCTGGCGCTGGCTCTTCGGACTGGTGCTGCCGATCGCCGCAGGCGTCACGGTCGTCGCGCTCCGCAGGCTCGTCGACGTCGGCGAGCCCCGGGCGGGCTCCCTCGACGTGCCCAGCGTGCTGCTGGCGGCCCTCGGTTTCGGCGGTCTCGTCTACGGACTGAGCGGCCTCGGTGCGGAGTCGCCCGCGACGGTGCCGCCCGCCCTGCTGGTCGCCCTCGGGATCGGCGTGGTCGGGCTCTTCGCCTGGCGCCAGCGGCGCCTCCAGGTGCACGAGGACACCGGCACCGGCACCGGTCCGTTGCTCGACCTGCGCGTGCTGGGTCGGCGGACGTACGCCGTGGCGCTCGCGCTGCAGGCGGTCGCGTTCCTCACGATGCTCGGCACGATGATCCTGGTGCCGCTGTACCTCCAGGACCTGCGCGACCTCAGCCCGCTGGCGACCGGCCTCGTCGTCGCGCCCGGTGGTCTCGCGATGGGACTGCTGGGTCCTCGCGTCGGTCGGGCCTTCGACCGCTGGGGTGCGCGCCCGCTCGTGGTGCCCGGCACCGTCGGCATGGCGGCGGCGCTGGCCCTGCTCACCCAGGTCGGCCAGGACTCCTCGCTGGCGCTGCTGGTCGGCAACTACCTGCTGCTCATGGTCAGCCTCGCGGCCGTGATGACCCCTGCGTTCACCCTGGGCCTGGGCGCGCTGCCGCCGCACCTCTACTCCCACGGCAGCTCGATGCTCGGCACCGTGCAGCAGGTCGCCGCCGCCGTCGGCACGGCCGTGTCGGTGACCGTGCTCTCGGCCCGTTCCGCTGCGCTCGTCGCGCAGGGCGCCAGCGCCGACGCGGCGTTCGTGGGCGGCCTGCGCTGGGCCTTCGGGGTCTCCGCGGCCCTCGCCCTGGTCGCCGTCGGCCTCGGCCTGGCCCTGCCGAACCGCCCCGACGGTGCCGCCGGCCCGGAGGAGCACGCCGACGCCGAGGCCACCGCCGAGGCCACCGGGACCGCGGCCGTAGCCTGAGCCCGTGGCCAGCATCTGCGTCTTCACCGGCTCCCGCGACGGCCGGCGTCCGGCGTACGTCGACGCCGCGACCGCCCTGGGCGAGGAGATCGCCCACCGCGGCCTGCGGCTGGTGTACGGCGGCGGCCGGGTCGGCCTGATGGGGGCGATCGCCGACGCCGCGCTCGCGGCCGGCGGCGAGGTGGCCGGGGTGATCCCGCGCTCGTTGGTCGACGCCGAGGTCGCGCACCCGGGCCTCACCGAGCTGCACGTCACCGGGTCGATGCACGAGCGCAAGGCGACGATGGCCGACCTCAGCGACGCCGTGGTCGCCCTCCCTGGCGGGCTCGGCACCCTCGACGAGCTGTTCGAGTCCCTTACCTGGACGCAGCTCGGCCTGCACGCGCTGCCCTGCGGGCTCCTCGACGTCGAGGACTACTGGGCCCCGCTGGTGCGGCTGCTCGACCACGCCGTCGCCGAGGGCTTCGTCGCCCCGGCGAGCCGTGGCCTGCTGCGACGTGAGACCTCGGCCCCCCGGCTGCTGGACCTGCTCGGCGCAGGCTGACGCGGCGGCCCGGCGGCGGCCACGGCACGCTCGTCACGATCCGGGTCTTCCTCGGCACGATCACCGCGGTGGTGGCGCACCCGAGCATCACGCGGGCCGACCGGGTCGAGGACCCCGAGATCCGGGCGGCGGCTCCCGCGTAGCCTTCGGGCCGTGACGTACGTGCTGACCCTGTCCTGCCCGGACCGTCCCGGCATCGTCGCCGCGGTGTCCCGGCTGCTGGCCGAGACCGGAGCCAACATCGTGCAGAGCCAGCAGTTCGGCAGCGACACGGGCACGTTCTTCATGCGGGTGCAGGTGGAGCCGGCGCCGGGCGTCGCGGAGGGCCTCGAGCAGCTGCGGGCGCTCTTCACCCCGTCGCGGAGCAGCACGCCATGACCTGGACGCTGGTCGACGCCGACGAGCGGCCCCGGGTGCTGGTGCTGGTGAGCACCTTCGGCCACTGCCTCAACGACCTGCTCTTCCGGGCCTCGACGGGGGCGCTGCCGGTCGACGTGGTCGCGGTCGTGTCCAACCACCGCACCTTCGAGCGGCTGGCCGGCAACTACGGCGTCCCGTTCCACCACGTGCCGGTCGACCGGGACGCCAAGAGGGCGGCGGAGGCCCGGCTCAGGAGCTGGTCGCCGAGCACGAGGTCGACCTCGTCGTGCTGGCCCGCTACATGCAGGTGCTCTCCGACGACCTCTGCGCCGACCTGCAGGGGCGCGCGATCAACATCCACCACTCGATGCTGCCGAGCTTCAAGGGCGCCAAGCCCTACCACCAGGCCCACGACCGGGGGGTCAAGCTGGTGGGCGCGACCGCCCACTACGTGACGGCGCAGCTCGACGAGGGGCCGATCATCGAGCAGGAGGTCGCCCGGGTCGACCACGCGATGTCGGTCGACCAGCTGGTCGCGATCGGGCGCGACGTGGAGTGCCAGGCGCTGGCCCGGGCCGTGAGGTGGCACGCGGAGCACCGGGTGCTGCTCGACGGCCACCGCACGGTCGTCCTGCACTGATCCGCGCCCCGGGGACGCAGGGGTCGGCAGGCAGCGCGCCGCTCGTCCACCACGGCGGTCAGCTTCTCGTCGTTGACGCGGCGGAGCTCGGCGAGCACCTGGCCGAGCAGCTCGTTGGTGGTGGCGAGCTGGTCGGCGATGGCGCCGGTGCCGGACAGGTCCTTGAGCACGGTTCCTCCTGGGGGCGCGGTCGGGCGGGCCCGAGGGCATGACTGGTCGCTCGGTCTCGGTGCACGTCGGCCGCGCCGTACCTGGGACGATGGCCCGGTGACGACGAGGATCCGGCTCGGCCGCGCTCCCGGGGTGGAGCTCGAGGTGTGGGACCTGGGCGCCCGGGTGCACCGGCTCGTGGTGACCGACGCCGACGGGCAGCGACGCGACGTCGCCCTGGCGCTGCCGGACGCGGCGGCGTACCTCGCCTCGCCGGACTACGTGGGCGCGGTGATCGGACGGTTCGCCAACCGGATCGCCGGCGGCCGGTGCGAGGTCGACGGGCGGACCGTGCAGCTCGCGACCAACGACCGCGGCAACCACCTGCACGGGGGCGACGACGGCTTCGACCGGCGTACGTGGGAGCTGCTGGACAGCTCCGAGCAGCACGCCCTGCTCGGCCTGACCAGCCCGGACGGCGACCAGGGATACCCCGGCACCGTGCGGGCGACAGTGCGCTACGCGGTCGCTGGTGACACGGTGTCCGTCGACCTCGAGGCCACCACGGACGCGGCGACCGTGCTCGGCCTGACCCACCACCTGTACGTCGACCTCGACGGCCCGTCGGGGCGGGCCGGAGCCGCTCTGGACCACCTGCTCACCGTGCCGGCCGACCGCTACCTGCCCGTCGACGACACCGGGGTGCCGCTGCCGGGCTCCGCCGCCGTCGACGACACGCCCTTCGACCTGCGGGCGGGCGCTCGGCTCGGGGCCGTCCTGGCCGCGGACCACCCACAGCTCGACGCCGCCGGGGGCGTCGACCACGCCTACCTGGTGGCCGGCCAGGGGGTGCGGCCGGTCGCCGTGCTCGACGCGGCCCGCAGCGGCCTGCGCCTCGAGGTGCGCTCGGACCGACCGGCGGTGCACGTCTACACCGGCAACGGCCTCGACGGCAGCACGGTCGACCGGGCCGGCCGGCCGGTCGGGCAGCACGCCGCAGTGGCGCTCGAGCCGGAGGTGCAGCCGGACGCCCCGCACCGCGACGTCGACGCGACCCTGCGCCCCGGGCAGACCTACCGCTCACGAATCGAGTGGCACTTCTCCCGGGCGCCCGGACCGGCGGCGCACTAGCCTGCCCCGATGAACGATCTGGGTGCGGGTGCTCCGGTGGGTCGGGTGGTGGGCCTGTGGCGCTACCCGGTGAAGTCGATGGGCGGTCAGGGGGTCGAGTCGGCCCTCCTGGACGAGCGCGGCCTGCACGGCGACCGGCTGTGGGCGGTGCGCGACCTCGAGGACGACCGCACCGGCACGGCCCGCCGGATGCCGGCGCTGCTGCGGTGCACGGCCCGCTACGCCGAGGAGCCCGACGCCGACGCCGGCCCGGGGCGCGCCACCCCGGTGCTCGTCACGCTGCCCGACGGCGAGGAGCTCGCCGGGGACGACCCGCGGCTCGACGAGCGCCTCAGCGACCTGGTCGGACGACGGGTCGCGATGACGCCCCTGCCGCCGGCCTCGGCCACCGCGGCGTACGGCGGGGGGCTGCGCACGGCGGGACTGATCCGCCGCGAGCTCGGCATCCCCGACGGGGAGCCGCTGCCCGACGCGTCCGCCTTCTCGGTGCGCACCCTGGCGACGCTCGCCCGCTTCAGCACCCCACCGGGGCAGTACGCCGACCTCGCGCCCGTGCACCTGCTCACCACCACGTCGCTGGCCTCGGCCGGGCGCGCGGCGGTGACCGAGGACGTCGACCAGGGCGACCCGGACGCCGGGGGAGGGCTGGCCGTACGCCGGTTCCGCCCCACCCTGCTGGTCGAGGTCACCGACCCCGGCAGTTCCGGCACGGACTACCCGGAGAGCGACTGGGTCGGAGGCGCGGTCACGGCCGGAGACGCCGCACTCGAGGTCACGATGCCGACAGTGCGGTGCACCATCCCCACGCACGCGCAGCCCGACCTGCCCCGACGCCGCGCGGTGTCCCGGGCACTCGCCGAGCAGACCGACCGGTTCCTCGGCGTCTACACCGACGTCACCACCGGCGGGCAGGTCTCGGTCGGCGACGAGGTGCTGCTGCGCCGGGTCGAGGCCGGTCCGGTGCGGGCCGCCGTGGAGACCGTGCGCGCGAAGGTCCTGCGCGCCGGGTCGCGGCTGCTGCCGTGAGCCGGTGCGGGGCCTCAGGTCACGATCGGGCGCGGCCCCCCGGGGGCCGACTCGTCACCGGCGGCTGCGCGCGCTAAACTGCTCGTACCGTCTCAGATCCAGCGTCGCCGCTCGACAGGCACCGCGCACGCCGCGAGACGTCCGGGCCCTCGTGACTGCGGCGCCGGACGAGTCTGGCGAGGTGCGGCACACGCCGGCCCCTGGGACGCGGTCCGGCCGGTCCCTCGGCCGGGTGAGAAGACGACTGCTGTCACGCCGCGTCGCCGGCGTTCGTGCAGGAGGATGAATTGGCTCAGGGTGCCCAGACCCCACGTGCGGCTCGCTCCCAGGGGCGTGGCCGCCGCAACGGTCGACCGCTGGACAACGACGGGATCATTCCCGTGCTGGCCAAGGCCGTCCGGGAGGTCGAGAACGCCGTCCAGCGCGGCTCGGCGATGCCGTCGGTGCGCACGAAGTACCAGGTCGTCGCCCTGCTCGCCCGGGAGGAGCGCACCCGAGTGCGCGCCGACAAGGAAGGCAGCGAGGCCCACCGCGCCGAGCAGCTGAAGCGGCTCGACGGCATCGCCACCATCCTCGCCAAGACCGCCGCCCGCGACAGCACCCTGTTCACCCTGCTCGAGGAGAACGCCGAGGTCTCCGAGCACGCCCGCGAGCTCAAGAAGCAGATGACCAAGGCGGCCGGGCTCGAGGTGCCGGCCGACGAGACGACGGGCGAGGTCGCCACGGCCGCCGAGCTCGGCGAGCGTCGTACGGTGCCCGCCACCGTGCGCGCCCGGATGCTCGCCCACCGTTCCAGCGCCCCGACTACACGGCTCCCGTGCCCACGCACCACGGCCCGGGCCGGCTCTCGGGCTGGGAGCTGCTCGGCCCGCTCTACCGCTCCTTCGAGGAGGCCAGCGGTGCGGCCGTCGCGTGCATGGCGCTGCCGGAGCCGACCCACACCCAGCCCGGTGCGGGCCGCGAGCTGATGGAGCACCAGAGCCAGGTCGTCGCCGCCGCGCAGGCCGGGCACCGCACCTTCCTGCTCGCCGACGAGCCGGGCCTCGGCAAGACCGCGCAGGCGCTGCTCGCCGCCCGGGCGACCGACTCCTACCCGCTGCTGGCCGTCGTGCCGAACGTCGTGAAGACCAACTGGGCCCGCGAGGCCGAGCTGTGGACCCCCGAGCGCACGGTCACCGTCATCCACGGCGACGGTGACGACATGGACGGCTTCGCCGACATCGTGGTCGTCAACTACGAGGTGCTCGACCGGCACGTCGGCTGGCTCGGCGAGCTCGGCTTCCGGGGGATGGTCGTCGACGAGGCGCACTTCATCAAGAACAAGTCGTCGCAGCGCTCGCAGCACGTGCTCGCGTTGGCCGACAAGCTGCGCTACCGCACCGTGCGGCCGCTGTTGATGGCTCTCACCGGCACGCCGCTGATCAACGACGTCGAGGACTTCCAGGCGATCTGGGAGTTCCTCGGCTGGATCGACGACAAGCGCCCGCTGCCACCGCTGATGCAGCTGCTGGAGGAGACCGGGCTGACCCCGGCCGACCGCGCCTTCTACCCCGCGGCCCGCTCCAAGGTCGTCGACCTCGGCATCGTGCGTCGCCGCAAGGTCGACGTCGCCAAGGACATCCCGGCCCGTCGCGTCGCCGACCTGCCGGTCGAGCTGGACGGCGAGGTGGGTCGCTCGATCCGCCAGGCCGAGCGCGAGCTGGCCCAGAAGATGGTCGAGCGCTACGACATCGCGCTGGCCAACCGCACCTCCGGCCCGCAGGAGCGCGGCACCATCGACCCCGACCTGGTGCGCCGGGTCGCGGCCTGGGAGCGCGAGGACCAGGAGGCCTCCACCGGCGAGAACGTGTTCGGCATGATGCGCCGGCTCGGCTCGGCGAAGGCCGGCCTCGCCGCCGACTACGCCGCCCAGCTGGCGCGCAACGTCGGCAAGGTCGTCTTCTTCGCCAAGCACGTCGACGTGATGGACCAGGCCGAGGAGGTGCTCGCCAAGCGAGGGCTCCGTACGGTCTCCATCCGCGGTGACCAGAGCCGTACGGCACGCCAGGACGCGATCGACTCCTTCACCAACGACCCCGACGTCGCGGTGATCGTCTGCTCGCTCACCGCGGCCGGCGTCGGCCTGAACCTCCAGGTCGCCTCCAACCTCGTGCTCGCTGAGCTCTCCTGGACGGCCGCCCAGCAGACCCAGGCCATCGACCGGATCCACCGGATCGGTCAGTCCGAGCCCGTCACCGCTTGGCGGGTCATCGCCGCCCACACCATCGACACCAAGATCGCCGAGCTGATCGACGGCAAGGCCGGCCTCGCCGCACGTGCCCTCGACGGCAGCGACGAGGAGGTCGGCTCCTCCGCCGACATCCAGCTCGAGGCCCTCGTGGGCCTGCTCACGGACGCCCTCGAGGCGCGTCGTTGACGGCTGCAGAACACCACGTCAACGTGGTGTTCTGGCACTTACAGCGGGAACCTTCCCGCTGTAAGTGCCGGTTTACCACGTTGACGTGGTAAACCGCGGAGACCTCAGCCGAGCACGCAACCGGGGTTCAGGATGCCGGTGGGGTCCAGCGCCTGCTTGACGGCGTACGACGCGGCGAGGGCGCCGTCGTCGAGCTCCCGCGGCAGCCAGTCGCGTTTGAGGCGGCCGACGCCGTGCTCGCCGGTGATGGTGCCGCCGAGGTCGAGGGCGACACCGGTGATGGCGTCGAAGGCCCGGCGGGCGGCGGCCAGGCTCGCGGGATCGTCGGCGTCGTGGATGATCGTGGGGTGCATGTTGCCGTCGCCGGCGTGGCCGAAGACCCCGATGGTGAGGGCCTCCTCGGCGGCGATGCGCTCGACGGCGACGAGGAGGTCGACGACTCGGGCGCGGGGAACGCAGACGTCGTCGAGCAGCCAGTCGCCGAGGCGTTCGAGCGCGGGGAGGGCCTGACGGCGGGCCTCGAGCAGGACGTCGGACTCGGCCGGGTCCTCGGAGGTCACGACGTCCAGGGCGTTCGCGGCATCGGTGCAGAGCGAGGCCGCGCGGGCGACGACGTCGGCGGCGTCGGGGGAGTCGGCCTGGGCCAGCAGCATGGCGGCGGGGTCGCCGAGGCGCATGCCGGTGTGCACGTCGACGGCCCGCAGGGTGGTGCGGTCGAGGATCTCCAGCATCGACAACGGCAGCCCGGCCCGCACCAGGGCGGTGACCGCCGCGCCGGCGTCGGCCAGCGAGCCGAAGGTCGCGACCAGGCTCGCCGGGGGAGCAGGCGCGGGCACCAGCCGCACGGTGACCTCGGTGATCACCGCGAGCGTGCCCTCGCTGCCGACGAGCAGCGAGGTCAGGTCGAGCCCGGCGACGCCCTTGGCCGTACGGCGACCGGTGCGCAGCACGGTGCCGTCGGCGAGCACCGCCTCCAGCGCGATCACGAAGTCGCCGGTCACGCCGTACTTCACGCAGCACATGCCGCCGGCGTCGGTTGCGACGTTGCCCCCGATAGTCGACCAGCCCACGCTGCCCGGGTCGGGCGGATAGAAGAGCCCGTGCTCGCGGACGGCGGCGCGCAGGTCGCCGGTGACCATGCCGGGCTGGGCGACCGCGAGCCGCTCGACCGGGTCGACCTCGAGCAGCCGGTCCATCCGCCGGGTGCTCAGCACCGCGCAGCCCTCGACAGCAGCGGCCCCGCCGCTCAGCCCCGAGCCGGCCCCGCGCGTCACCACGGGCACGCCGTGGCCGTGCGCGGTGCGGAGCATCGCGGCCACGTCGGCGGTGCTGCGCGGGAGCAGCACGACCGCGGGCGGCACGGGGTCGCCGAACGCAGCCTCGTCGGCGGCGTACCCGGCAAGCACGTCAGGGTCGTCGACAACCAGGTCGGCCGCGAGCTCGGCGAAGGCGGACCGCACGGTCGCTCAGCCCTCGACGGCCATCTCGCCGAGCTCGCTCCAACCGTCCTGGTCGACCTCGGTACTGACGATGCGCGGCGTGGCGGCGAGGTACGGCGGCAGGTCGCGCTGGGCGGCCTTGAAGTGCTCGGACTGTACGTGCGCGCCGCCGGCGTCGGGGTCGCGGAAGGCCTCGACGAGCACGTACTCGGTGGGGTCCTCGACGCTGCGGGACCACTCGAACCACAGGCAGCCGTCCTCGGCGCGGCACGCCTCGGTAAAGGGGCGGGAGATCACGGGCCAGTCGTCGGCGTGCTCGGGCAGGACGGCGAACTTCGCGGTGATGAAGATCAAGGCTGGCTCCTCGGGGAGTCGGGGCGGGGGACGAGCCGACTCTAGGCACCCCGTGGCGAGGGCGCCCGTCTCAGACGCGCACACGCGTACTCAGCCCTGCCAGCGGAACCGCTCGACGTACGCCGACCAGTCCCAGCCGGCCAGGAACCGCCGCGCCGCGTCGCGCCCTGCCTGGAGGAGCAGCTCCTTGTCGGCCGCGGAGATCCCGAAGCCGACCGGGTCGACGCCGGCGGTGTCCACCCGAATGGTGCGGGCCGCCACCCACGGCAGTGCCAGCTTGGCCTGGTCGCGCCCGGTCAGCACGGTCGCGACGAGGTCGGTGAGCAGCCGCACCGGCCCGAACCGCACGAACGCCAGCGCCGGCACCAGGTCGCTCCCGCGGGCCGGGAGGTCCGGCAGCAGCTTGACGCCGAAGGTGGGCCAGCGGGGCTCCACTCCGTCGGTGCGGTCGAGCAGGTCGATCGGGTAGTTGGACAGGACGCCGCCGTCGACCACCGTGGACGTCGTGCCGTCGGCCGCGACGAGGTGGGCGGGCTCGAAGAAGAAGGGGATGGAGGTCGACGCGCGCACCGCTTCGGCCACGGACTGGGTGTCGGGGTCGAGGCCGTAGAGCCGCTCGTAGTCCCAGGGCAGCCGCACCAGCTGGCCGCGGGTGGTGTCGGTGACGGTCACGACCAGGCGGTAGCGGTGCTCGGGCGGGAGGTGGTCGGAGTCGGGGAGCCGCAGGTCGGCGAAGGTCTCGACCCCGCACTCGGCACGCAGCACCTGGGCGACGTAGTCGCGCAGGGTGTCGCCCTCGTAGTAGCCGTCGTCGAGGAACAGCGAGAGCGCCGGGCCGACGAGCGGCACCCGGTCGAGCAGGGAGCGGTCGGTGAAGCGGCGGAAGTCGGTCTCGCGCATCAGCGCGGTGATCCGGGCGGCCGGCACGCCCCCGGCGACCAGCGCGCCGACCAGTGCTCCCACCGACGACCCCGCGACGCGGTCGAAGGTGTAGCCGGCGCCCTCCAGCACCTCGACCGCCCCCACGTGACCGATGCCGAGCACGCCGCCCCCCTCGAGCACGAGGTCGGCGACGAGCGGGTCGGGGCGGGGGGCGTCGGTCACCCGACGACCGTAGCCACCGGCACCGACGCGTGCGTGCCGACGGTGCCGGGTCGCTAGGGTCCCCGCATGACGCAGGCCGCGACAGGACAGACCCGACGGGTGCGCGCGGTGGTGGTGGGGGCCGGCTTCGGCGGACTGTCCGCGGCTCGGGCGCTGCGCGAGCGCGGCATCACCGACGTCGTCGTCCTCGAGCGCGCCCAGGACGTGGGCGGCGTGTGGCGCGACAACACCTACCCCGGGGCCGCCTGCGACGTGCCCTCCGACCTCTACTCCTGGTCCTGGGCGCCGCACAGCGCGTGGATGCGACGCTACGGCCAGCAGTCGGAGATCCTCGCCTACGTGCGTCGCACCGCCCGCGACACCGGGCTGGTCGACCTCGTCCGCTTCGGTCGCACCGTGACCTCGATGGAGTGGCGCGCCGACGGCGGCACGTGGAGCGTGCGCACCGACACCGGCGAGGAGCACGAGGCCGAGATCGTCGTCAGCGCGGTCGGCCAGCTCTCCAACCCCGCGCTGCCCCCGGTGCCCGGCGTGGAGGACTTCGCCGGGCCGGCCTTCCACTCCGCCGGCTGGCGCCACGACGTCGATCTCACCGGCAAGCGGGTCGTGGTCGTCGGCACCGGCGCCAGTGCGATCCAGCTCGTGCCGGCCATCGCGCCCCAGGCGGCGCACCTGACCGTGCTGCAGCGCACCCCGCCGTACGTCGTGCCGAAGCCGGACACCGAGTACGGCGCGCTCGCCTTCTCCGTGCGCCGCAGCGCCGCCGCGGTGACCGCGGTGTCGCGGGACCTGTGGTTCCGCGTCTCCGAGCGGTTCAACGCCGCCCTGGTCGGCCACGCCCGCTCCGACGACGCCGTCATCCGCGGCATCCGTGCGACCTGGTGGCTGCACCTGCGACACAGCGTCAAGGACCCCGCGCTCCGCGTCGCCCTGACGCCGGACTACCCGCTCGGCTGCAAGCGGCTGCTGTTCTCCAGCGAGTGGTACCCCACCCTGGCCCGCGACGACGTCGACCTGCTCACCGGCGAGGTCGTCGGCGTCGAGGCGGACGGCGTGCGGCTCGCCTCCGGCGAGCTGGTCGAGGCCGACGTTCTCGTCTGGGGCACCGGGTTCGCCGCCACCAGCTTCCTCGACGGCATCACCGTCACCGGGGTGGACGGGCGCGACCTGCACGACGGCCCGTGGGCCGACGGCGCCCGGGCTCACCTCGGTACGACCGTGCCCGGGTACCCCAACCTCTTCCTGGTGTACGGGCCGAACACCAACCTGGGCGGCAGCTCGATCATCGCGATGCTCGAGGCCCAGGCCGACTACGCGGCGCAGGTGGCCGAGCAGCTCGCCGCCGGGCGGGCCGACGCGGTGGACGTCCGCGCCGACGTCGCCGGCGCCTACGACACCGAGATGCAGGACCGGCTCGGCGACAGCGTCTGGGCCGCCTGCGACAGCTGGTACAACAGCGGCGCGAAGATCACCACCAACTGGCCCGGCGTGGTGCGTGAGTACCAGTCCCGCCTGGCCCGGGTCGACTGGGACGACCTCGAGGAGCTGACTCGTGGCCGCTGACGTCGTCCGGACGCCCGACGAGCGCTTCGTCGACCTGCCCGACTACCCGTTCGAGCCGCACTGGACCCAGGTGGGCGGCGGCCTGCGGATGCACCACGTCGATGAGGGGCCGCCGGCCGGGTCACCCGTGCTGATGCTGCACGGCGAGCCGTCGTGGAGCTACCTCTATCGCCACATGGTGCCGGTGTTCGCCGCCGCGGGGCACCGCGCGCTCGCCCCCGACCTCGTCGGGTTCGGCAAGAGCGACAAGCTGACCGACCGGGCGGCCTACTCCTACCAGGCGCACGTCGACTGGACGGCGGAGTGGCTCGAGCGGCTCGACCTCACCGGGGTCACGCTGGTCTGCCAGGACTGGGGGTCGCTGATCGGGCTCCGTCTGGTCGCCGAGCACCCGGACCGCTTCGCCCGCGTGGTGGTGGCCAACGGCTTCCTGCCGACCGCGGAGCGGACCACCCCGCTCGCCTTCCACGCCTGGCGGCTGCTCGCGACGTACTCGCCGGTGCTGCCGGTCGGTCGCATCGTGGACACCGGGAGCCGCCGGCGGTTGACCCGCGCCGAGCGGGCGGCGTACGACGCGCCCTTCCTGAGCCGCGCGAGCCTCGCCGGGGCCCGCGCCTTCCCCGGCCTCGTGCCGACCTCGCCCGACGACCCCGCCGTGCCGGCGAACCGGGCCGCCTGGGCGCGGCTGGGGGAGTGGGAGAAACCGTTCCTCACCTTGTTCGGCATGCTCGACCCGATCCTCGGCAAGGCCGACCGGCCCCTGCAGCGGCACGTGCCCGGTGCCCAGGGGCAGCCGCACGCGCGTCTGGTGGGCAGCCACTTCGTGCAGGAGGACTGCGGCGAGGAGATCGCTCACCGCGTCGTGGCCTGGATGCAGGGCGCGGGCTCAGGCTGAGCCGAGGACCGCGAGCAGCCGCTCGGTGAGCGCGAAGGCGCGGCGGGCCTCGTCGACCTGGGCCGCCGTCGCACGCTCGTCGAGGTGCAGCGCGTCGAGCTGGTCCCGGTAGCCGCGCTTGTAGGGCACGAGCGCCTCGATCGCCGGGAACCGGTAGAGATCCAGGCCCGGTGCGTCCTCGGCGAGACCGTGCCGCCGACGCAGGCCGGCAGCGACCACCTGACCGCCGGAGAGGTCCCCCAGGTAGCGCACGTAGTGGTGGGCCAGCAGACGGTCGGGCGCGGTGGCAGCGAGGTCGCGCACGACCTCGGCGTACGCCGAGGCCGCGCGGGAGACGCATGGCGGCACGTCCGGCGGCCCCGACGGGCTCCAGACCGCGAGGTCGTCGTCCAGCGCCGCCAGCCGGTGCAGCCTGGGGTCGGCCACGGCGGCGACCACGGGGTGCTCCCGGTGCTCGGCGACCGCGACCTCCAACGCCTCGTAGACCCTGCGCAGGGCCGCGAGGTAGGTCGCGTACGCCGGTGCGGGCACCTCTCCGCGGCCCAGTGCGGTCGCGAAGGGCGAGCCCTCGGCCCGCACATGGTCTGGTCGAGTGCCCTCGCTCAACCGGGCGGACAGGACGACGGAGGCAGGGGGTGCGGCGCCGGTGGCCCGGGAATCGCCGGTCGACGTGCGCGCTCGTGGGCGTGTCACGGCAGAAGGGTAGGCGGAGCCCCTAGGTCCGGAAAGTGGGAGGTGGTTCACGTGTTAGGGACCCGGAGACCGGGGGACACTCCCGATCATGGCTTCAGCAGAGACGCGTCGTGACGAGCAGGAGTTGCACCGACTCCCGTTCGAGCCTCCGTCGTCCGCGCTGTCCCGTGCACTCCTCCACGAGTTCACCCTGGACATGGAGCTGTCTGCGGCCGTGATGCAGGAAGCGGTCATCGTGCTCGGCGAGCTGGTGGCCAACGCCCTGGACCACGGTCGGCCGCGCACGGACGGCTGCTTCGAGGTGGGCTTCGAGCACGTGGGCGGAGAGCTGAGGATCTGGGTCGAGGACGGCGGGGACGGTCGGCCCCGCGTCATCGACGCCGCGCCGTACGCCGAGCGCGGCCGGGGCCTCGCCATGGTCGAGGCGCTCTGCTCGACCTGGCTGGTCGAGCGCCAGGAGGGCACCCGCGTGTCCGCGGTGCTCTCCATCACCTGAGGCGAGCCGACCCAGGGTCGACGGGTCTCCAGCCCGACGACGACGCCCCGCCGACCACGGAGGTCGCGGGGCGTTGTCGGTCCTGGTTCAGGAGGCGGTGTCGGAGGCCTTCTCGCGCGTCTCGCGGAACGGGATCGCGCAGATCGTGAGCACCCGCTGAGGCACGCTGCCGGGCTTGGCCACGAGGTCCAGGGTGGTGCCCTTCTCGTGCGCCGCGGCGAGGGCCTTGGCGATCACTCCGACGGCGACGCTGGGGAAGTAGTCGACGTCGCTGAGATCGATGGTGAGGTCCTTGGTGTGGTCCTCGGAGTGCTCCGCAACCAGGTTGCGGAGCTCGATCACGGCGTCGTATTCGACAGAGCCGTGCAGGACAAGGGTGCCTCCGTCGAGTTCGGAGGTGAACGGTCGCTCGAGCATGGGCACAGCCTAGAGGGCACGCGGTTGTCTGGCCATGCCGGTCGCCCGGTTGAGCGGTGCGCGCCCCCTCGACGTCGTCCGTCAGGCGGTGATCCAGGTGCGACGATCCGCACGTGGCGTGAGGGGTCGCTGCGCAAGCTCACTCCCGGGGGCCGGATCAGGCATGATGGCTCCGCCCCCGGGCCAGCGCCCGCGCGCCGACCCCGACCCTGGACTGATCCGGAAAGACTCGCCGATGACGCTCCTTCCGCCCTCGCCACACGCTCCCGCCTACTCCGGCGTGGACCTGGCGAGCTGCGACGACGAGCCCATCCACGTGCCCGGCGCGATCCAGCCGCACGGGGTGCTGCTCGCCGTGGACCCACCGACCATGCGCGTGGTGATGGCCTCCCGCAACACCGGCGGCATGCTCGGTGTCGCCGTCGAGGACGTCCTCGACGCCACGCTCGGTGACGTCGTCGGCGAGCGGCTGCTGGCCGCCGTCGTGGCTCGCTGGGACGAACAGGTGTTCACCGAGTCGCTGGTGCTGCACTTCCCCACCGGGGCCGAGCTGGGCGGTCGTCCCGAGGCCCGGCTCCTGGGCGCCGAGATCGACGTGCGCCTGCACGTCTCCGACGACCTGCTCGTCGTCGAGCTCGAGCCGTACGGCCGCCCGCGGTCGGTGCTGCTCTCCTACCACTCGGCCCGTTCGGCGATGTCGCGGCTGTCCGGTGCCGGCTCCGTGGAGGACCTCGGCCAGCGGCTGGCCGAAGAGATCCGTGGGCTCACGCTCTTCGATCGGGTCATGGTCTACAAGTTCGATCCCGAGTGGAACGGCGAGGTGATCGCCGAGGCCCGCCGTGAGGACCTCAACTCCTTCCTCGGGCTGCACTACCCGGCCGGCGACATCCCCGCCCAGGCCCGGCGTCTCTACACGGTGAGCTGGACCCGTCTGATCGCCGACGTCGACTACGTCCCGGTGGCCCTCGAGCCGGTCCTCGTCCCGGACACGGGCCGGCCGATCGACCTGTCGCTGTCGAGCCTGCGCAGCGTGTCCCCGATCCACGTGGAGTATCTGCAGAACATGGGTGTCGACGCGTCGATGTCCGTCTCGCTGGTGCACGACGACGAGCTGTGGGGGCTCGTGGCGTGCCACCACTACAGCGGGCCCCACCGGCCCAGCCACGACGCGCGGGCCGCCGCCGAGTTCCTCGGGCAGGTCGCCTCGGCGCAGTTCGCCGACCGGGAGGCGGCCGAGGGCCGGCGTGAGCTGCTCGAGGCCGGGGCGATGCTCTCGCGGATCACCACGAGGCTCACCGGCAGCTCGGGCCCGCTCCCCTCCGCGCTGGTCGACGACCCCGAGATCCTCGACCTCGTGGGCGCGTCCGGCGTCGCCTTCTGCCACGACGGTGAGCTGTTCACCCGGGGTGACGTGCCGTCGGACGAGGTGATCACTCTCATCGCCCGACGGCTGACCGAGCAGTCGCAACTGCCCACGGGCGCCGACGAGGACCCCGGCGAGCTCAGCCCGACGTACACCGACGACATCTCCTCGCTCGACGAAGAGCTGGCCGGGGCGGAGCTGCCCTGCGCCGGCGCGCTCGTCTTCGCCGCGGACGCCAGCGGCTTCCTGCTCTGGCTCCGTCGGGGGCTACCCCAGGTCGTGGAGTGGGGTGGCGACCCGCGCACCAAGGAGGGCGCCCACCTCGAGGACGGGCAGGCACGCCTGTCGCCGCGGAAGTCCTTCGAGAAGTGGAGCGAGATCGTCAAGGGCCGCAGCACGCCGTGGTCCGCGGCCCACGTGGACGTGGCCAGCACGCTGCAACGGCAGCTCGGCACGATGATGCTCAAACGGTCTCGCGAGCAGGTCGCGGTGGCCCAGTCGCTGCAGCGAAGCGTGGTCGCCGAGTGGACCTCGCAGGTCGAGGGCCTCGACGTCGCGGTGCGCTACCTCCCCGCCACGACCTACCAGCTCGGCGGGGACTGGTGGGACCTGCTCGAGCTCGACGACGAGCGGGTCATCCTGGTCATCGGCGACGTCGCCGGGCACGGGGTGTCCGCCGTCGCGGCGATGACGCAGGTGCGGGCCTCGCTCCGGGCCTACCTGTTCGCGGGCATGGAGGTCGCCGAGGCGCTCGACCACCTCGACCGGATGATGGCCCGGGTGTTCGACGCGCGGGTCGCGTCCGCGTGCGTCGTCGTGGTGAACCGGGTCACCCGCGAGACCCAGGTCGCGCTCGCCGGGCACCCGGAGCCGCTGATCTGCGGCAAGGGGCCGCTGCCCAGCCTCGAGGGCATCAGCCCGCGACCCGTGCTCGGTCTCGGCATGGGCCACGCCTCGCTGCACTCGATGGTGCTGCCCGAGGGCACGACGATGGTGCTCTACACCGACGGGCTGGTCGAGCGTCGCGGCCAGGACCTCCTCGCCAACATCGAGGCGCTGCAGGTCAGCGCCGGCCGAGGGCCGGTGGAGACGCCGCTGGAGGAATGGATCGACGGGCTGATGGACGCCGTTCCCGGCGAGACCGACGACGACACGACCGTCATCGCCTTCCGGCTCTGAGGCGTCCCGGCCCGGCCCCGTGTCCATCCCTCGAGGCTCGGCGCGGGTCCGTCGCCGTACCTGAGAGAGTTGGGCCCGTGAAGGCACTGCTGCTGGAGAACATCCATCCCCTCGCCCACGAGATCCTGGGCACCGCGGGCTTCGAGATCGTCTCGCACGACGGCGCGCTGGACGAGCACGAGCTCGTCGCCGCGCTCGAGGGCGTGAGCCTGCTCGGCATCCGTTCCAAGACCCAGGTGACGGCGGAGGTCCTGCGGGCCCGCCCCGACCTGCTGGCCGTCGGGGCCTTCTGCATCGGAACCAACCAGATCGACCTCGGCACGGCCGCCGAGCTCGGTACGGCGGTCTTCAACGCGCCGTACTCGAACACGCGCTCGGTCGTCGAGATCGCGATCGCCGACATCATCGCGCTCGCCCGTCGGTTGACCGACCGCAACGCGGCGCTGCACCAGGGGGTCTGGGACAAGTCCGCGTCGGGCAGCCACGAGATCCGCGGCCGCTCGCTCGGCATCGTCGGCTACGGCAACATCGGCTCGCAGCTGTCGGTCGTCGCGGAGATGCTCGGCATGCAGGTCTTCTTCTACGACACCGAGGACAAGCTGGCGCTGGGCAACGCCCGTCGCTGCTCCTCGCTCGAGGAGCTGCTCGAGGTGGTGCAGACCGTCACGCTGCACGTGGACGGTCGTGAGGGCAACGCCGGCATCTTCGGCGCCCAGCAGTTCGCGAGGATGCGTCCCCGCTCGCTGTTCCTCAACCTCTCGCGCGGCTTCGTCGTCGACTACGACGCGCTGCACGACGTCCTGATCTCCGGCCACCTGGCCGGCGCCGCGATCGACGTGTTCCCGCACGAGCCCAAGTCGCGGGGCGACGCGTTCGACTCCCCGCTCATCGGGCTTCCCAACACCATCCTCACCCCGCACGTCGGCGGCAGCACCGAGGAGGCGCAGGAGGACATCGGACGCTTCGTCGGCGGCAAGCTGCGCGACTACGTCGCCCACGGCACCACCTCGCTGGCCGTCAACGTGCCGTCGTTGGCGCCCGACATGCGCCGCACCGCCCACCGCCTCGTTCACGTGCACCACAACACCCCCGGCGTCCTGGCCCACCTCAACCAGCTGCTCGCCGACCACGGCACCAACATCGAGGCGCAGATGCTGGCCACCCGGGGAGCCTGCGGCTACGCCATCACCGACGTCGACGAGGTGTCGGACGCGCTCGTCGCCGAGCTCGAGACCCACGTGGACACGATCCGGCTGCGCGTGCTGTGAGGGGCCCCGCGGAGGGGCGGGGATAGGTTCGGCGGCATGACCCGCACCCTGTTCGCCGGCGGCCTCGTCCACGACGGCACCACCGCGCCCCCGAGCGAGGGCGACGTGCTCGTCGACAACGGCCGCGTCGTCGAGGTGGGCGCCTCCCTGGGCGCCGACGCCGATGAGGTCGTCGACTGCGCGGGCGGCTTCGTCTCGCCCGGATTCTTCGACTGCCACGTGCACGTCACGATGGACAACCCCTCGGCCCTGAAGATCGCCGAGACGCCCTTCAGCCTGCAGTTCTACGCGGCCGCCCACCACCTGGCGCGGACGCTCGACACCGGCATCACCTCGGTGCGCGACGCGGGCGGTGCCGACCTCGGGGTGAAGGAGGCGGTGGTCCGCGGCCTGGTGCGCGGCCCCCGGATGCAGATCTCGGTGATCATGCTCAGCCAGACCGGCGGCCACGGCGACGACTGGGCCGTGTGCGGTGCCGACGTGCCCTTCCTGGTGCCGCACCCGGGTCGTCCGAGCGGCGTGGTCGACGGCCCCGAGGAGATGCGCCGACGGGTGCGCGAGGTGCTCCGGGCCGGCGCGGACGTGATCAAGGTGGCGACCACCGGGGGAGTGCTGTCGGCCCGGGACGACCCGCGCCACGGGCACTTCCGCGACGACGAGGTCGCGGTGCTGGCGGCCGAGGCGGCTGCGGCGCACGTGCACGTGATGGCGCACGCCCAGGGGTCGTCGGGCATACTCACCGCACTCCGCCACGGCGTGCGCTCGATCGAGCACGGTATCTACCTCGACGACGAGTGCATCGAGACGATGCTCGCGACCGGCGCCTGGCTCGTCCCCACGCTGCACGCGCCGCGGGCGGTGCTCGCCGCCGCCGACGCGGGCCTGCCGCTGCCGCAGGCGGCGGTGGACAAGGCGCGGTCGGCGGCCGCGGCGCACCGCGACGCCGTACGCCGGGCGCACGAGGCGGGCGTGCCGATCGCGATGGGCACCGACTGCGGGGTCGGCGCCCACGGCACCAACCTCGAGGAGCTGCCGCTGATGGTCGAGTGCGGGTTGACCCCGCTCGAGACGCTGCACGCGACCACCGGGTCGGCCGCCGCCCTGCTCGACGTCGCCGAGGACCGCGGCACCCTCCGCCCCGGCATGCGGGCCGACCTCGTCGTCGTGGACGGGTCGCCGGAGGACGTCGACGGCCTCGCCGACCGGGTGCGCGGCGTGTACCTCGACGGGGTGCTCTCCGGCGGACCGCAGGGGTGGGCGGCGCTCCCCACCGGTCCGGGGCTATGACGTCGAGCACAGCCGTCCGTGGAGCGGGTCGTGGGGAGCGGTCTGCGGGCCCCTGCCGCCTAGGGTGAGGTCATGTCCTTCGACGAAGACGAGCAGGCCGCTCCCGCGGAGGTCGAGCGGGACGCCGCCGACGCCGACGAGGCACCCCGGTCGGTGGCCAACCCGTGGCGCACCCGGGTCTGAGACCACCTCTCGGGCAGAATGGGCTGATGCCTATCGACCCCCAGCTCGCCGGCCTCCTCGAGTTCCTGGCCGCCTCCGACCACCCCAAGACCTACGAGGGCACCGTCGCCCAGGCCCGGCAGGGCTACCAGGCGCTGACCGTCGGCACGACCGCTCCCGAGCAGGTCGTCGCCCTGCACGAGGTCCGCGACCTCGAGCTGCCCGGCGCCGAGGGGCCGCGGCCCGCCCGCCTCTACCGTCCGACCGAGGGCGACCTGCCGACCACCGTCTACCTGCACGGCGGCGGCTACGTCATCGGCGACCTGGACACCCACGACCAGGTCTGCCGGCGGCTGGCCCGCGACTGCGGCACCGTCGTGGTCGCGGTCGACTACCGGCTCGCCCCCGAGCACGCCTTCCCCGCGGGGCTCGAGGACGCGGTGACCGCGACGCGCTGGGTGGCCGAGCACCGGGCCGAGCTGGGCGGCGGCGACCGCGTGGTCGTCGGTGGCGACAGCGCCGGGGGCAATCTGTCGCTGGGCTGCGCGCTGGCCCTCCCGGGCACGGTCGACGGGCTCCTGCTGGTGTACCCCGCGGCGGACTCGACGACCGACTACCCCTCCCACATCGAGAACGGCACTGGCTACTTCCTCGAGCAGCCGACGATCGACTGGTTCGGGAGGCACTACCTGGGCGGGTCCGAGGTGCCCGTCGACCCGGCCGACCCGCGGCTCTCCCCGTTGCTCTCGCCCGGTCTCGCCGGACTCCCGACCACGCTCGTGGTGACCGCCGAGCTCGACCCGCTGCGGGACGAGGGCGAGGAGCTCGCCCGTCGGCTCGAGGCCGCGGGGGTGGCCTCGGAGGTGGTCCGCTACGACGGGATGATCCACGGCTTCGTGGACATGGTCGGCTTCAGCGAGGGCGCTGCGGCGGCGGTGGCCGACCTGCACGCCCGGGCCGGCAGGCTGCTCTACGCCTGAGCCCGGCTCAGGGCTGCGGGCCCTCGCCGTCCGGCTTGGCGCCGTGCGGCGTGGGGTGACGGGCGGGCACCTCCTCCTCGTCCACGGCGCCGTGCGACCCCGGCCTCTCGGGGCCCGTCGGCTCGGCGGGGTCGTCGGCCGGGAGCACACTGTGCAGCCAGCCGGCGACGGCGACGTCGGTGCTGCTGTGCGCGACGACCGAAACGAGCACCACCACGGTCACGACGGCCAGGATCTTGTCGGCGTCGGGCAGCGTGCTGGAGGCGACGATGACGCCGTACGCCACGCTGGCGAAGCCCTTGGGGCCGAACCAGCCCACCGCCAGCCGTTCCCGGCGCTGCAGCCGGCTGCCGAGCAGCACGACCGCGATCGGCAGCGGCCGCGCGACCAGGATCGTGATGAGCGCGACGACCAGCGCCAGCAGGCCCAGCCCCAGGAAGGTCTCGGGCTTGACCAGCGTCGCGAAGGCCAGCAGCGCGCCGCCCTTGACCAGCTCGCTGACCAGCTCGTCGAGGTCGCCGAAGGCCCGTGAGGCCGAGGGACGCACCGTGGCCAGGGTGGCGCCGCCGACGAAGGCCGCGAGGAACTGGTTGAGGTCGAGCAGGTCGCAGGTGCCGTAGAGCACGAGCGCCACCGCGACCGGCCCCATCGGCTCGAGCGCGGGCACCGCACCCGTGCCCGGTATCCGCAGCAGCAGCAGGATCACCAGGGGGACGGCCAGCCCCACGACGGCGCCGAGGACCGCCTCGGCGGAGAGCACCAGGACGTCGGTGGACCAGCGGTCCACCTCGCCGCCGGCGTAACCGACCAGGCCGAGCACCGCGACCAGCGCGAGACCGTCGTTGAGGCCGCTCTCGAGGTTCAGCAGGGACCGCGTGCCCTCGGGCACGTCGTCGCGCCCGACCAGTGCGGCGGCGAAGACCGGGTCCGTCGGCGCCAGCACGGCGCCGAGCACCATGGCGACCGGCCAGTCCAGCCCGACGACGTAGTGGCCGGCGACGGCCACGATGGCGAAGGTCAACGGCATGGCCAGCAGCAGTGCCCGGGAGGCGGTGCCGATGTGGCGGCGTACGACGGCCCAGGGAGCGTGCTGCCCGTCGACGAAGAGGATCACGAAGAGCGCGATCTCCGCCGCGTGCTCGACGGACTCCGGGTCGAAGGACACGAGGTCCAGCCCCAGCGGGCCCGCGGCCAGTCCGATGACCAGGAAGATCCCGGTCGTGGACAGCGGGCTGCGCGAGGACACCGAGGAGAGCAGCACCGCGACCAGCGCGGCGACACCGAGGACGAGCACGAAGACACCCATGGCGCCCACCTACCCACCCCGTCGCCCTCCGACCGGCCCGTGGACGTCTGGCGTGCAACGATCCGGCTCAGTCGATCTCGCGACGAGCCCCGCCGTGTCGTCCTGCCACAGCGGGCGCTCGAGGTCGCCCCACGGTCAGGCCCGGGTCAGGCGCTCCGGGTCCACCACCCGTTCGTCGTCCGCGGGGGGCTCCAGCGTGTCGAGCTGGGACCGGAGCAGCGACGCGGGCATGAAGTGGTCGGTGCGCTCCCGGATCCTGCGGAGCAGCTCCTCCTCGGGCACGTCGAGGTAGACGAGCGCGAGGCGGGGGGCCGACTCGCGCAGGCGGTCCCGGTAGGCGCGGCGCAGTGCCGAGCAGGCCACCACGCCCCCCGCCGCATCGTGGTCGCCCAGCCAGGCGCCCACCCGGTCCAGCCACGGCCACCGGTCCTCGTCGGTCAGGGCCGTGCCGTCGGACATGCGTGCGCGGGCCCGGTCGGTGTGCAGGTCGTCGGCGTCCAGGTACGCCAGGTCGAGCCGCTCGGCCAGCCGCTCGCCCACCGTCGACTTGCCCGACGCAGAGACCCCCATGACGACGAGCAGCGGAGGGTCGTCGACGGTCCCGTGACCAGGGTCGGGGTCGGAAGCCATGACTGCGCACTGCCCGGTCGGCCGGACGCGGAAACGACCCCACCCCCCACGTATGGACGGGGGCGGGGGTCGTCGGAGCCGCGGAGCTGCTCCGCCGGTTGGGGGGTCAGCCGGCCAGCCGGTCGGCGGTGGACACGACCCGCTGGGCCAGGTGGTGGAGCGCGTCGAGGGCGGCGTCGTCGAGAGGGGCGTCGTTGTCGGCGCCCGTCACGTGGCTCACGCCGTACGGGTTGCCGTCGACGAACTTCAGGCCGGCGGTGTAGCCGGGGGCCACGACGATGCCGCCCCAGTGGTAGATCGAGGTGTAGAGCGCGAGCAGCGTCGCCTCCTGGCCGCCGTGCGCGGTCTGGCTGGAGGTGAAGCCGGCGTAGACCTTGTCGGCGAGCAGACCTTGGGCCCACTGGCCACCGAGGGAGTCCATGTACTGCTTGAGCTGGGCCGAGACGTTGCCGAAGCGGGTGGGGGTGCCGAAGACGACGGCGTCGGCCCACACGATGTCGTCGGGCGTGGCGGTCGGCTCGTCGGCGACGGCGTCGACGTGCTCACGCCACCGCTCCTGCGAGTCGATCGCCTCCTGGGGCGCGAGCTCGGCCACGTGGCGCAGGCGCACCTCGGCACCGGCCTTCTCGGCGGCCTCGGCAACCCGGCGGGCCATGGCGTCGACCGTGCCGGTGCTGGAGTAGTAGATGACGGCGAGCTTGGTCACGGTGACTCCTCTTTCGTCGTGCGTGGTTGAACGGTTCACTACCCGTCCCGGTGGGGCCGCACACGCGCCGGGCGGCCCGGCCCGTCGGCGTGGGGGCCGCGCCTAGGCTGGCGGCATGAGCGTCTTGCCGGGTACGCCGAGCCCCACCACGCTGGCCGAGCTGCGCGCGCGCGGCTACGAGCAGCGCACCGTCAAGCAGGAGATCCGGGCGAACCTGGTCGCGGCCCTGGGGGAGGGACGCACCGCCTTCCCGGGGATCGTCGGCTTCGACGACACCGTGCTGCCGCAGCTGGAGAGCGCGCTGCTGGCCGGTCACGACCTGGTGCTGCTGGGGGAGCGCGGGCAGGGCAAGACCCGACTGATGCGCACCCTCGCCGGGCTGCTCGACGAGTGGACGCCGGTGGTCGAGGGCTGCGAGATCAACGACGACCCCCTCGAACCGCTCTGCGGGCGCTGCCGTCGGCTGCGGGCCGAGGTGGGCGAGGAGCTGCCGGTGACCTGGTGGCACCGCGCGGACCGCTACGTCGAGAAGCTGGCCACGCCCGACACCAGCGTGGGCGACCTCGTCGGCGACGTCGACCCGGTCAAGGTGGCCGAGGGCCGCACTCTGGGCGACCCCGAGACCGTGCACTACGGGCTGCTCCCCCGCACCAACCGCGGCATCTTCGGCATCAACGAGCTGCCCGACCTCGCCGAGCGGATCCAGGTGGCGATGTTCAACGTCCTGGAGGAGCGTGACATCCAGGTGCGCGGTTACTCCCTGCGCCTGCCCGTGGACCTGCTCCTGGTGGCGAGCGCCAACCCGGAGGACTACACGAACCGCGGTCGGATCATCACGCCGCTGAAGGACCGGTTCGGCGCGGAGATCCGCACGCACTACCCCGAGGAGGTCGCCGAGGAGGTCGCGCTCATCGCCCAGGAGGCCGCCCTGGTCGCCACCGTGCCGCCGCACCTGCTCGAGGTCGTCGCCCGGCTGACCCGCGGGCTGCGCGAGTCGCCGTCGGTCGACCAGCGCTCCGGCGTCAGCGCGCGCTTCGCCATCGCCGCCGCGGAGGGTGTGGCGGCCTCCGCGCTGCGGCGCGGGGCCCGGGTCGGCGAAGAGCCCCCGGTCGCCCGCGTGTGCGACGTGCCCACCGTGCTGCCGATGCTGCTCGGCAAGGTCGAGTTCGAGATGGGTGAGGAGGGCCGCGAGACCGAGGTGGTCGGGCACCTCCTGCGCGTGGCCGTCGCCGAGACCTTCCGCGAGCGGCTGGCGGGACTCGACCTCTCCGGCTTCATCGAGCTGTTCGCCCAGGGCGACACCGTGGAGACCGGCGAGCTGGTCGCGGCGCGCGAGCTGCTCGGCCAGGCCGGCACGATCCCGGGTCTCTCCAAGGTGCTCGACGCGTTGGGCGACGGCGACGACGCGGGACCGGGCCAGGTGGCCGCCGCGGTCGAGCTGGTGCTCGAGGGCCTCCACCTCACCCGCCGCATCGACAAGGCCAGCGTCGGCGGGCGCGCGGTCTACGGCGCGTGAGCCCCTCCCGCCGCTTCCGCTACGGCCCGTGGTCCGACGGGCCCGACCCGCTCGCGCCGCCGTACGACGTGCGGGCAGCGCTCGACGCCGTCGGGCGCGACGTGCTGGCCGGGGGCTCGCTGCGCGAGGCTCTGCAGGACCTCCTGCGCCGTGGCTTCGACGGGCGTCGGGGCCTCGACGACCTCGCCGCGCGGATCCGCCGCCAGCGCAACGCCGCCCGCCGTCGCGGTGACCTCGGCGGCACCCTCGACCAGGTGCGCTCCGCGCTCGACCAGGCCCTCGCCTCCGAGCGCGACGTCCTCGCCGGCGAGGAAGGCGAGGATGCCCGGTGGGCCGAGATGGAGCTCTCCACGCTGCCCGACGACGTCGCCGGCGCGGTGCGGGGCCTCAAGGACTACGCCTGGCACTCCGACGAGGCCCGCGCGACGTACGACTCGATCCGCGAGATGCTGCAGCGCGAGGTGCTCGACGCGCAGTTCGCCGGCATGGCCCAGGCGATGGCCGACCCCGACCCGGAGGCCGTGCAGGCGGTCAAGGACATGCTCGCCGACCTCAACGGCCTGCTGGCCCAGCACGCCCGGGGCGAGGACACCACCGACGCGTTCCGCGACTTCATGGACAAGCACGGCGACCTCTTCCCCGAGCAGCCCGAGGACGTCGACGAGCTGATCGACGCCCTCGCCCGGCGCCAGGCCGCGGCCGACCGGCTGATGGCCTCTCTCTCGCCCGAGCAGCGCGAGCAGCTCGGTCAGCTGATGAGCGAGGCGCTCTCGGACGCCGACCTCGCTTCTCAGATGGCCAGCTGGCCGACAACCTGCGGGCCCTGCGGCCCGGGATGGAGCGCGGCCCGGTCGACATGAGGGGCGGGGAGCCGCTCGGCTACGGCGACGCCGTCGACGCCGTCGCCGAGCTGGCCGACCTCGAGGCCCTCGAGCAGTCTCTGGGGCAGTCGTACGCCGGCAGCACCCTCGACGACGTGGACGTGGAGAGCCTCGAGCGCCAGCTGGGCGCCGGGGCTGCCGCCGACTTCCGAGCGCTGCGCGAGCTCGAGCAGGAGCTGGAGCGGCAGGGGTTCGTCAGCCGTGGCGACGACGGCGTGCGCCTGACCCCCCGAGGCGTACGGCGTCTCGGGGAGACCGCGCTGAAGCGGGTCTTCTCGCAGATGGACTCCACCACGCAGGGCGCCCACCAGGACCGGCACACCGGGTCGGCCGACGAGCTGCTCGGCTCGACGCGGCCCTGGGTCTTCGGTGACGAGCTGCCGATCGACGCGGTGCGCACCGTGTCCAACGCGCTGATGCGACGGGGCTCGCTGCCCGTACGGCTGGACGTGGAGGACTTCGAGGTGCGCGAGACCGAGCGCCGGTCCACCGCCGCCGTGGCCCTGTGCGTCGACCTGTCCTTCTCGATGGTGCAGGAGGGACGCTGGGGGCCGATGAAGCAGACCGCGCTCGCCCTCTCGCACCTCGTGGAGACCCGGTTCCGCCAGGACGCGCTGCAGATCATCGGCTTCGACCGCACCGCCCGCCGGCTCAGCTCGACCCAGCTCGCCGAGGCGGAGCCGGAGTGGGTGCAGGGCACCAACCTTCAGCACGCGCTCGTGCTGGCCGCCCGGCACCTGCGCCGGCACCCTGACGCGGAGCCGGTCGTGATGGTCGTGACCGACGGCGAGCCGACGGCGCACCTGACTCCCGAGGGGGTGCCGTACTTCCGGTGGCCCAGCACCCCCGAGACCGTGCGGGCCACCGTCACCCAGGTCGACCAGGTCGTCCGATACGGCGCGACGCTGAACTTCTTCATGCTCGGCGACGACCCCGGCCTGGCGCGGTTCGTGGACGCCATGGCCCGCCGCGCCGGCGGCCGGGTGTTCACCCCCGACCTCGGCACGCTGGGCGAGTACGTCGTGAGCGACTACCTCCGGGCCCGCCGCGGAGGTCGCTGAGCGACCGGGGACGCCTCAGCCGCGCGGTGCCCGCTGCCGGCCCTCGGGTCCCGGACCCGGTTGGCACGAGGGGCACCACCAGGTGACCCGGTTGCCCGGATCGTTCGTGACCGCGTCCACCTGACGCACGGGGGTGGCGCAACGCAGGCAGGGCCGACGCTGACGGCCGGAGACGTAGTGCTGCTCGCCGCGGCGCACGGTGCCCGTCGTGACCTGGTAGGCACCCGGCACCCGGGCCGACCGTCGCAGCGCCCGCACTCCGAGCCTGAGCAGGGCCTCGAGGTCGACCTCGCCCACAGGGGTCCACGGGCTCACGCCGCGGAGGAAGCAGAGCTCGTTGGCCCACAGGTTGCCGAAGCCGGCGATCAGCCGCTGGTCGAGCAGCGCCGACACGACCGGGCGCGCCGGGTCGGCGCCGAGGCGGCGGACGCCCTCGTCCAGGTCGAAGCCCTCGTGCAGCGGGTCCGGGCCGAGGTGCCCCACGACCCGGTCCTCGTGCGCGGTCTCGACGAGGCCGACCACGGGCAGCGAGATCCCGTGGGCGGTGTGGCCGCGGCGTGTGCGCAGCAGCACGCGCACGTCGGGCAGCACGCGGGCGGGCAGCCGCCTGCCCGGTGCGGTGACGGTCCACGAGCCGTCCATGCGCAGGTGGGTGTGCAGGGTCAGGCCCTGGGAGAGCCGGGTGAGCAGGTGCTTGCCGTGGGTCGCGTGCGCAAGCACCGTGCGGCCCGCGAGATCGGCGGTGGCGTGCTGAGGGACCCGGAGGTCGCCGGTGACCAGGGTCTGCCCGAGCAGCGGGGGGTCGAGCCGGCGGGCGAGCTTCCAGACGCTGTCTCCCTCGGGCACCCGACGAGTCTCCCCGACCGGTGGTCGTCCGGACCGGCGTGGGCTCACGGCACCCGAGGCGGTCGACGACCGGGACCGACCGGTCTGAGAGATTGACCGCGTGAGCGTGCACCCGGGTCTGGTCGACACCGAGGGCGACGCCGTACGGCGCCAGGCCCTGCGCCGGATGCGGTCGGTGGCCACCGGACTGCTGCTCGTGGCCGCGGTGGTCTACCTGTCGACCCGCGACCGGGACGGGTGGCTCGGCTTCGTCAACGCCGGCTCGGAGGCCGCGATGGTCGGTGCGATCGCCGACTGGTTCGCCGTCACGGCGCTGTTCCGCCACCCGCTCGGCATCCCGGTGCCGCACACGGCGCTCATCCCGCGGCGCAAGGCCGAGCTCGGACGCAGCCTCGAGTCCTTCGTCGGGGACAACTTCCTGCAGAGCGCAGTGGTGCGCGAGCGGGTGCTCGCCGCCGACCCCTCCGAGCGCCTCGCGGCCTGGCTCCGCGACCGCGCGCACGCGGAGCGGGTCACCACCGAGGTCGCCCACGCGCTCGGGCGGGCCCTGGGGCGGCTGCGCGACGAGGACGTGCAGTCGGTCGTGGAGGAGGTGATCCTGCCGCGGCTGCGCCAGGAGCCGGTCGCCCCGGTGCTGGGGGCGCTGCTGGGCGAGGTCGTCGAGGAGGCCTCGCACGTCGGTCTCGTCGACCTGGCGCTCGAGGAAGGGCACCGGTGGCTCACCGGGCACGCCGACACCTTCATCGACGTGGTGTCCGAGCGCGCTCCGTGGTGGGCGCCGCCGCGGCTCAACGACGCGGTGACCCAGCGGCTGCACCTCGAGGCGGTGCGGTGGGTCGACGACATCCGGCGCGACCCGCACCACCACGCGCGGTACGCCCTCGACAGCCTGCTCCGGCAGCTCGCCGAGGACCTCCAGCACGACGTCGGCACGCAGGAGCGCGCCGAACGGCTCAAGCAGCGGCTGCTCGACGAGCCGCAGCTCGTGGTCACCGGCATGGCGGTCTGGGGGACGCTCGAGCGCGCGTTCCGCGACGCGTTGGAGGACCCGCTCGGGCCGGTGCGGCGGCGTGCCACCGACGAGCTGCAGACGTGGGCGACCTCGCTCGGCTCCGACGAGGCGCTGCGGGCACGGCTGGACGCCCGCGCCGCCGACGCGGTCGTGTACGCCGTGGACCGCTACGCCGACGAGCTCACGTCGGTGATCACCACGACGATCGAGCGGTGGGACGGACGCGAGGCGGCCGACCGGATCGAGCTGCACGTCGGTCGGGACCTGCAGTTCATCCGGATCAACGGCACCGTCGTCGGAGGACTGGTGGGCGTCCTGATCCACGCGGCGGGCATCCTGCTGCCATGAGGTTCTTCCGCAAGCGCACGGCCAAGCCACCGGCGTCCACGCCGCCCCGGGACGTCGAGATCCGCGAGGAGGTCATCCGCCTCGGGCAGCTGCTCAAGCTGGCCGACCTCGCTGACGACGGCACCGAGGCCAAGGCGCTGCTCGCCGAGGGGGTCGTCCTGGTCGACGGCGTGGTGGAGCAGCGTCGAGGGCGCCAGGTCGTCAGGGGCAGCGTCGTGCGCTGCTACGACGAGGAGGTCCGGGTCGTCTGACCCGGACCTCCTCGTCGGTCCTGCTGCGGTGCCCGTCCCGGGCGAGGTGTCTCAGCGCACCGCGACGAGGTCGCAGACGAAGATCAACGTCTCGCCGGGCTTGATCACACCGCCGGCGCCGCGCTCGCCGTACGCCAGGTCCGGTGGGATGACCAGGCGGCGGCGCCCGCCGACCTTCATGCCCTGCACGCCGGAATCCCAGCCGGTGATGACCTGGCCGACGCCGAGGCGGAACTGCAGCGGCTCGCCGCGGTCCCAGGAGGCGTCGAACTGCTCACCGGTCGAGTGGGCCACGCCGACGTAGTGCACCTGCACCGTCGACCCGGCGCCGGCCTCGGGGCCGTCGCCGACGACGAGGTCGGTGCTCTCCAGGTCGGTGGGCGGGGGGCCGTCGGGGAAGTCGATCTCGGGCTTGTCCATGCCCTGACCCTAGCCAGGGCGGGCGGTGCTCAACCCTGCACGTAGCTGCCGAGCTGGTCGCGCTCGAACTCCAGCTCGTCGATGCGGGCCTTGACCAGGTCGCCGATCGAGACCACACCCTGCAGCACGTCGTCCTTGAGGACGGGCACGTGCCGGAAGCGCTTCGCGGTCATCAGGCTCATCAGCTGTTCCACGGTCGCCTCGGGGCCGGCGGTGTCCACGTCCCTGGTCATCTGGGACTCGACGGTCGAGTCGAGCGCCGAAGCGTCCTCGGCCAGCCGGCGGACGACGTCGCGCTCGGTGACGATGCCGAGGAGGTGCTCGCCGTCGTCGCTGACCACGAGCGCGCCCACGTTGGCCTCGGCGAGCCCGGCGACGACGTCGCGCAGGGTCGCGCCCGAGCCGATCGTGGCGAGGGGCTTGCGGTCCTGGTGGGACAGCAGGGCAGCGATGCGCACGGGGACCTCCAGCGGTTCGTGGCCAGGACGGGTCCTGGTGGTGGGGCGAGGCTAGACCCGCGACGGCCCCGCCGCACAGCCTGTCCGGCCCGCCTGGAGTGATCGTGACCCGATCTCCACAGATCCGAGTCAGGTCGTGACGCACTCGCGCGTCGCACGCGAAGAGAACACATGTTCGGACCCGGTCTCGACGCCCTGCTCCACGAGGAGCACGAGGACGTCCGCGCGGCCCTGGACCACCTCGCGGTCTGCGCGCCTCCCGCGGCGTCGAGGCCGGCGACAGCCCCGGACCGTCCAGCTCGTCGGCCTCCGCCGGCGTCAGGTGCAGCACCACGGTCACCGGTCGCGGGGCCGGCGCGGGCAACGTCGCGTCCGCGGCCCCGAGGTCGAGCGTGCGCTGCGGGTGCGTCAGCAGGCCGAGGGCGCGCGAGCGGCGTACGTCGTCGGGGTCGGTGTCGCCCAGCTCGTGCAGCCGGCCCGCCGCGGGTCTCGTGGGCCGGTGGCTCGGTCCGGGGACCATGGCCACCGTCCGCCCGGTCGTCCACGACGTGTCGGTGGTCCACCACGACGCTCCCGCGCGCCTCGTGCCCGGTGGTCCCTGCTGGTCGGTCTCACGGCACGACCCTCCGGCGGCGATGGCCGACATCGTCCGGGCCGTCGACGCGGTCTGCGTGTTCCCCGGGTGCACCGTGCCCTCGACCCGCTGCGACCTCGACCACGTCGAGCCGTGGCGCGACCCCGACGGCACCTACGTGTGGACGAGCCCGTGCGGCCAGAGGCGCGCGCAGGCTCCGCGGCCGAGGACCGGGTGCGGTTGAGCCTCGTCGTTGACCAAGGCCTGCCCGCTCTGTGCGCGGGGGGCGATGCCGCAGCCGGGACGCCCCGCGGCGCTCTACGCGCGATGGAGACCCCGGCCGGGCCTGGCCCTTGCCCAGGTCGTCGAGGTGGTCGCGGACCAGATCGTGCCCTTCTCCCGTGTGCTCCCCCGGAGGTCGCCCTGCGCCGTGCCTGGCGTCGCGACCTGGCACCCCGGGTCAGTCGGTGACGGGGTCCGGCCGCGGCCTGCGCCGTGACGACAGCTCGAAGACCGACCCGGGGGCGCGGTCGTCGACGTCGGGGTCGTCGTGGTGGCCGTCGACGCTGCCGAGGTAGGCCAGGGCCTGGTCGTGCAGCCGCCCGTTGCTGGCCAGCGCGTTGCCGCCGCCGGCGCCGTCCGTGCCGGCCAGGCTGGTGAACCGTCCGCCGGCCTCCCGGACGATCGACGTCGAGGGCGGCCATGTCCTAGCAGCGCCAGCTCGGGCTCGGCGGCCAGGTCGACGGCGCCCTCGGCGAGCAGCATGTAGGACCAGAAGTCGCCGTAGCCGCGGGTGCGCCAGCAGCGCCGGCCGAGGGCGAGGAAGTCCGTCGAGCCGGCCACGCTCCTCCCAGCCGCTCAGCGACGAGTAGGAGAGCGACGCGTCCGCCAGCCGGCGGACCCGGAGACCCGGATGGGCGCGCCGGAGCAGCGACCGGCCGCGTCCACGCGCCGGCGCCCTTGCGCGGCCCACCAGCGGCGCCCCAGCGCCGGAGCCGAGACCACGCCGACGACGACCTCGTCGCCGTCCATCAGCGCGATCAGGGTGGCCCACACGGGCACCCCGCGGACGAAGTTCTTGGTGCCGTCGATCGGGTCGACCACCCAGCGCCGTCGGGCCGCTGCCGGCTGTCGCCGTACTCCTCGCCGAGCACGCCGTCCCGGGCCGGGCGCGGCCAGCGTGCGCCGGATCTCCGCTCCACCGCCTGTGTCCGCGTCGGCTGACCGGGGTCAGGTCCGGCTTCGTCTCACCCGCAGGTCGAGGGCGCGGAACCGGGCCATCGCAGACGGCGTCGGCGGCGTCGGCGAGCACGTGGGCGAGCGCGAGGTCGTCGGCGTAACGGGTCAGCCGACACGCCAGCGTGAGCCTGGACGCCCCGACCGCCGCGGCGCCCGGCGGGCGTCGGCAGCCGCGCCGGGTCACGTCGCGCCTCGGCGCGATCGCCGCGCTGCGGCCAGCAGCCGGCGGAACGACGCCAGCCGGCGCCGCCGGCCTTGCCGGCCTCGGCCACCCAGGCGTCCAGCGCGCACTCCGGCTCGCTCGCGGCGTGCGTCGCAGCCGGCGGGCAGTCCTCGGTGCCCGCGTCCAGGTCGGGGAAGCCGTCGAGCAGCCGGTCGCGGATCGACGTGGGCCAGCCCGAAGCTGCGGACGCCCGGGGTGTCCACGATCCAGCCGCGGCGGCGCCCGGGCGCGGCGGAGCCGCAGGGCCACCGCGCGGGTCGAGGTGTGCCGGCCCCGGCCGGTGACGCGTTGACCCGCCGACCGCCCGGTCGGCGCCCGGCACGCAGCCGGTTGACCAGCGTCGACTTGCCCACCCCGGAGTGCCCGACCAGGACGCGACATGCGGCCGGCGCAGCGCGCGCGCGCAGCTCGGCCAGGTCGCCAGCCGCGGCCGGACCACCACGGACGGCACGCCCGAGCGCTCGTAGGTGGCCAGCACCGCCGTCCGGGCCGGCCAGGTCGGCCTTGGTCAGGCAGAGCAGCGGCTCGATGCCCGCGTCGTACGCCGCCACCAGGCGCGGTCGATGAGCCGCGGCGCGCGGCGGCGGGTCGGCCAGCGCGGTCACGATCACCAGCTGGTCGGCGTTGGCCACCACGACCCGCTCGACCGGGTCGGTCGTCGTCGGCGGTGCGCCGCAGCACCGAGCGGCGCTCGGCCGACCCCGACGATGCGGGCCAGCGCGCCCGTCGTCGCCGGAGATGTCGCCGACCAGACCGCACCCGGTCGCCCACCACGACGCCCTTGCGGCCCAGCTCGCGGGCCCGCATCGCGGTGACGACCTCGCCGGCCCGGGGCCGTCGAGGCGGCAGGCAGGTGTACCGGCCCCGGTCGACCGCGATCACGAACGCCGTCGACCGGCGTCGGTCGTGCCGGGGCCGCGTGCGGGTGCGCGGGCGGACGACTTGCCGGCGCGGGCCCCGGACGTCGTCCTCGTCGTACTCGCGCCGTTTGGCGTCAGGACGCCGCCGCGGTCAGCCCGGTCACCATCCCTGACCATAGTGCCGGGAACCCCGGGAAGGTCTTGGAGGTGCACGCCACGTCCTCCACCTCGACGCCCGGCACGGCCAGCCCGACCACCGCCGCCGCGTGCGCCATCCGGTGGTCGGCGTAGGTGTGGAAGACCCCGCCGCGCAGCGGCGGCGGGCCGGATCTCCAGCCCGTCGGCGGTCTCGGTCGACGTCCGCGCCGAGCGCGCCGAGCTCACGCGGCCAGCGCGGCCAGCCGGTCGGTCTCGTGCCCGCGGATGTGGCCGATGCCGCGCAGCTGCGACGGGCGAGTCGGCCAGCGCCGCCAGCGCGGCGAGCACCGGGGTCAGCTCGCCCGACGTCGGGCAGGTCGGCGTCCAGGCCGTGCACCGTGCCCCGGTGCCGCGCACGGTCAGCCCGTCGCCGTCGAGCGTCGACCTCGCCGCCCATCCGGCGCGAGCAGCTCGCGCAGCGCGTCGCCGGCTGCGTGCTGCTGCGCGGCCAGCCCGGCAGGGTCACCTCGCCGCCGGTGACCAGCGGCGGCGGCGAGGAACGGCGCGGCGCCGGAGAGGTCCGGCTCGATCGTCCCAGTCGCCGGCGGCGACCGGGCCGGGCTCGACCGTCCAGCCGTCGGCGCTCGTCGTCGTCGACCCGCACGCCGGCGGCGCGCAGCATCGCGACGGTCATCCGATGTGCGGCGCGAGGGCACCGGCGGTGCCGTCGTGGCGGACGTCGACGCCCTGGTCGAACGCGCGGCGCCGGCCAGCAGCAGCGCGGAGACGAACTGGCTGGACGCCGACGCGTCGATGACGACCTCGCCGCCGCGCGACCCGGCCGGTGCCGTGCACGGTGAGCGGCAGGCGCCGCGGCCGTCGTCGTCGACCTCGACGCCGAGCGCGCGCAGCGCCGCCGAGCACCTCGCCCATCGGGCGGATCGCGGGCCTGCGGGTCGCCGTCGAAGGCGACCGGCCCGGTCGGCCAGGCCGGCGACCGGGCGGCACGAAGCGCATGACCGTGCCGGCCAGGCCGCAGTCGACCGTCGGCGCCGGCCGCGCAGCGGCCCGGGGTGACACGGGCCAGTCCGTCGCCGGAGGTGTCGACGTCGAGCGCCCAGCGCGGCAGCGCCGCCGGCCATCAGCTCGGTGTCGCGCGAGCGCAGCGCGCGGCGTACGCGCGACGGGCCCTCGGCGAGCGCGGCGAGCACAGCGCGCGGTTGGTGAGCGACTTCGAGCCGGGCAGCACGACCACGACCCCGCACCGGCTCCGCGGCGCAGGGCGCGGGCCAGGGCGGGGCCGTCGTCCGCGGGCCCCGGAGCGGGTGCTCAGATCACTTCACCTTCGACGTCGCGATCCGAGCCTCCTGGCGGGCGCTCTTCGCGAGGTGCCTGCCCTCGCGGCGCGCGTCCGTGGCGGCCCTCTTGGCGCGCCAGCCGAGGCTGGGCTGGCCCTCGGTGTCGAGCGCGGCGATGAGCAGGCCGCCGAGCACGGAGAGGTCCTTGCCGAAGTGCAGCAGCTCGTGGTTGCGGTCGGCCTTGTCCGACTCCTCCCAGAAGCGGTGCTGCGACAGCGTGGAGGGCACCAACGTGCCGGCGAGCACCATGCTCGACAGACGCGGCATCCGGTCGGTGGCGAGCATCAGGCCCGCGGCGATCTGCACGCCGGCGGTGATCCGCACGAGGGTCTTGGGGTCGGTGGGGATCGGCGCCGACGGGGCGACCCGCTCGGCGGCGGGCACCACGCGGTCGGTGACCGGGCGGGCCTGCTGGGCCAGGGTCTCGGAGTGCCGGAGGGCGTGCGCGCCGCCCACGACGAACGAGGAGGCGAGCAGGGGACGGGCGAGTCTGCGGGTGAGCGTCATGAGGCCTTCCTACCCGATGCCCCGTTCGGTGACTCCCCCCGGATCAACCCGGGGGAGGGCTAGCCTGGAGCACCATGTGCGGTCGCTACGCCTCCAGCCGACGTCCCGAGGACCTCGTCGAGGAGTTCGAGGTCGAGGAGTCCCTCGTCGAGCAGCCGCTCGAGCCCGACTACAACGTCGCGCCGACCAAGTCGGTCTACGCGGTGCTGCAGCGTCCCGCCCGCGACGGCACCGCGAGCACCCGTCAGCTGCGCGTGCTCACCTGGGGCCTCGTCCCTCCTGGGCCAAGGACCCCTCGATCGGGTCGCGGATGATCAACGCCCGCAGCGAGACGGTCGCGGAGAAGCCGTCCTTCCGGGCGGCCTTCGCCCGACGTCGGTGCCTGCTGCCCGCCGACGGCTACTACGAGTGGTACCCGACCGACGGGATGACCACGGCGGGCAAGCCCCGCAAGCAGCCGTACTTCATCAGCCCCTCCGACGGCGGCGTGCTCGCGATGGCCGGTCTCTTCGAGATCTGGCGCGACCCCGACCGCGCCGACGACGATCCCGGACCGGTTCCGCTGGACCACCACCGTGCTCACCACCACGGCCGAGGACGAGCTCGGCCACCTGCACGACCGGATGCCGATGCTGCTCGAGCCGGTCCGGTACGACGCGTGGCTCGACCCGGAGGTCGACGACCGGGACACCCTGCTCGACCTGCTCGTGCCGGCCGCCCCGGGCCGGCTCCGCGCCTGGCCGGTGACCCCGCTCGTGGGCAACGTGCGGAGCAACGGCCCCGAGCTGGTCGCGCCGCTGCCGACCGAGCCGCCCGCGTGACCGACGTCCGCGAGGTGGCCCACCCCGCAGGGGCCGGCCCGGGTGCACGTGGACCGGTCGCGGAGCCCGCTCGCCACCCTGATGCTCGGCCACGGCGCCGGGGGAGGTGTGGAGGCCCCCGACCTGGCCGCCCTCGCCGCCGGGTTGCCGCGGCACGGGATCAGCGTGGTCCGCGTCGAGCAGCCCTGGCGCGTGGCCGGCCGCCGGGTCGCCGGACCCCCTGCGTCGCTCGACGAGGCCCTCCGGGCGGTCGCCGACCGGATGCGTCCGCGCACCCCGCTGGTCGTGGGGGGCCGCAGCGCAGGGGCGAGGTCGGCCGTCCGCTGCGCCCGCGGGCTGGGCGCCGTCGGGTGCGTGTGCCTCGCCTTCCCGCTGCAGCCGCCGCGCGGCGCAGCACGCCCCGGCAGCGACCGTGCCGGCGAGCTCCGCGACGCGGGCCTCCCGACGCTGGTCGTGCAGGGGGAGCGCGACCCGTTCGGCGGTCCGGACCGGATGCCCCGAGGGGTGCGGCCCGCGCTGGAGGTGGTCTCGGTGAGGTTGGCCGACCATGGCTTCTCGGTGCCCGTGCGCGCGGGACGGGCCGCCGGCACCGACACCGGGCAGGCCCTCGCCACCGTCGTCGACGCCGTCCGCGCGTGGGTGCTGGCCCGGGTCGCCCGGCCGGGGGCCTGAGGACCGGGACGAATCGAGCGAGGATCGGAATGATCGGGGCGTCTCGCCTGTTCTGGTCCACGTGAGCCTGATCTGCGAAGCCCCGCCGCGGCCGTCCCGGGTGACCGGTACGACGATAGGGTGGGCCCCGATGAGCAAGGACACAGCCGACGAGTCCGCCACGCGGGTGAGCCCGACCGAGACCGAGGACGAGCGCGCCCTGCGGTTCGAGCGTGACGCGCTGCCGTTCCTGGACCAGCTGTACGCCGCCGCGATGCGGATGACGCGCAACCCGCAGGACGCCGAGGACCTGGTCCAGGAGACGTTCGCCAAGGGGTTCGCCGCCTTCCACCAGTTCCGCGAGGGCACCAACCTCAAGGCGTGGCTCTACCGCATCCTCACCAACACCTTCATCAACACCTACCGCAAGAAGCAGCGCGAGCCGCAGCAGTCGATGACCGAGCAGGTCGAGGACTGGCAGCTCGCCGCGGCCGAGTCGCACACCTCGTCGGGCCTGCGCTCGGCCGAGATGGAGGCGATGGACCGGCTGCCCGGCTCGGAGGTCAAGTCGGCGCTGCAGTCGCTGCCCGAGGACTTCCGGCTCGCGGTCTACCTTGCCGACGTCGAGGGCTTCGCCTACAAGGAGATCGCCGAGATCATGGGCACGCCCATCGGCACCGTGATGTCGCGGCTGCACCGCGGTCGTCGCCAGCTCCGCGCGGCGCTGTCGGACTACGTGCGCGAGCCGGACGCCGTCGTCGAGGGGGTGTCCACGTGACCCCCGAGTCCGGGGACGTCCCCCGGGTCAGCGACTGCGAGACGCACGCCTGCCAAGAGTTCGTGATGCGGGTGGTGGCCTATCTCGACGACGAGCTCGGCGAGATCGACCACCAGGTCGTCGCGGTGCACCTGCAGGAGTGCGGACCCTGCCACTCCGAGTACGACATGGAGCGGATCGTGAAGTCGCTGGTCGCGCGGTCGTGCGGCGAGCTGGCGCCGGCAGGCCTGCGCAACCGGATCATGGTGCGGCTGCGCGAGACCACGGTGACCTACCACGAGGGCTGAGCCCGGCACCGCGGCCCGAGAACGACGGAAGCCCTCGACCTGGTGGTCGGGGGCTTCGTCGTCTCCCGGACGGGGTCCGGGTGGATGCGCTCAGGCGTTGGGGCGCTTGCCGTGGTTGGCTGCCTTCTTCTTGCGTGCGCGTCGCTTGCGGCCGGTCTTGCCCATGGTTCCTCCTCGGGACGGATCGAGCCAGTGTCCCACCCGTGCTGACCGAAGACCAATCGCCGGGCAGGATGGGCCCATGGACGCCACCCACGCCACCCCCACGGCCGAGCAGGCCCACACGGTCACCGACGACGACACGGCGGCCGCGGTCGGCTCGGGGTCGCTGCCGGTGCTCGGCACCCCCCGCCTGCTGGCCTGGTGCGAGGCCGTGACCTGCGCGGTCGCCGAGCAGGCGGGCCTCGAGGACGGTCGTACGACGGTCGGCACCCGCCTGCTCGTCGAGCACCTCGCCGCCTCGCCCGTGGGCGCCACGGTGCGCGTGCGTGCCCGGCTCACCGCCCGCGAGGGGCGGCGGCTGGCCTTCGCGGTCGAGGCGCGGCACGACGACGACACCGTCGTGGCGACCGGCACGGTCGACCGCGCCGACGTCGACGCCGAGCGCTTCCTGGCCCGGCTCGCCTGACCGGTCGGCGGGGCGCCCTCCGCGTCAGATGCCGAAGGTGCTGCGCGGGTACGCCGCGTCGACGTCGGTGATCACGTTGACGAGGTACGGCACGCCGGACTCGAAGGCCCTGTCGAGCGCCGGCCCGATCTGCCTGGGATCGGTGACCTTCTCTCCGGCGCCGCCGAGCGAGCGCACCACCTCGTCGTACCGCGTCTGCGGAGCGAGGTCGGCGGCCACGTCGTACCCGTAGAACATCTGCATCGGCCCCTTCTCCAGGCCCCAGGCCGAGTTGTTGCCCATCACCATGACCACCGGCAGGTCGTGGCGCACCAGGGTGTCCACGTCCATCAACGACATGCCCGCGGCACCGTCGCCGAGCAGCAGCACCACCTGCGAGGAGGGCCGGGCCAGCCGGGCCGCCATCGCGGCGCCCAGGCCGGCGCCGAGGCAGCCGTACGGGCCGGGGTCCAGCCAGCAGCCGGGGCGCTGCGGCTCGACGAACTTGCCGGCGAAGGAGACGAAGTCGCCGCCGTCGCCGATGACGACGGCGTCGTCGGCCAGGCGCGGCACGAGGTCGCCGTAGATCCTGGCCGGGTGGATCGGGTCCGCCTCGGCGCCGAGCAGATCGCGGTCCTTCGCCAACCCCTTCGCCACGGCGTCGGCCAGGGTGGAGACCCAGGCGGACCAGTCCGGCTTGCGGGAGCCGTCGGCCACGGCGGCGTGCACGCCGTCCAGCACGAGGGTCAGGTCGCCCCCGGTGGAGGCCGCCAGGTCGGCGTGACCGGCGACCTGGGCGGGGGAGTCGGCGAGGTGCACGACCTGCGCCGGGTCGGCGCCCTCCTTGCCGCCGAACCGGCCGTAGCCGAGCCGGAAGTCCAGGGGCGTGCCCACCACCACGACGAGGTCGGCCTGGCCCAGCGCGAGCCCGCGCGCCTTGGTGACGAGCAGCGGGTGCCCGCCGGGCACGAGACCGCGGCCCATGCCGTTGGTCAGCGTCGGCACGCCGAGGCCCTCGACGAGGCGCAGGGCGGCCGCCTCGGCTCCGTCGGCCCAGACGTCGGTGCCGAGCACCAGCACGGGGCGCTCCGCCTCGGCGAGCAGTCGTCCGACCGTCGCCAGGGCGTCGGGGTCGGGCTGCACCGGCTCGCGCCGCGGCGCGGTCGGCGACGGCGCGGACGTGGTCTCGAAGAACTGGTCCATCGGCACGTCCAGGAAGACCGGCCCCCGGTGGGAGGACCCCGCCGTGGTGAAGGCGTCGTCCATGCCGCCGGGCAGCTCGCCGACGGTGTGCAGCGTGCGGGCCGACTTGGACACCGGCGCCAGGATCGGCGGCTGGTCGAGCTCCTGGAGGCTTCCCTGGCCCCAACGGTTCGCCGGCGCGCGGCCTCCGACGACCACCATCGGCGAGCCGTTGAACTGCGCCTGGGCGATGGCCGAGACGCCGTTGGTCACGCCGGGGCCGGCGGTCAGCACGGCGAGGCCGGGCACCCGGGTCAGCTTGCCGGTCGCCTCGGCCGCGAAGGCCGCCGTCTGCTCGTGCCGGACGTCCAGCAGCCGCATCGGCGGGTCGGCCTGCACCGCGCCGTCGTACATCGGGAAGACGTGGGCGCCGGAGAGGGTGAACATCGTCTCGACGCCGTGCGCGCGCGCCACCGCGACGCCGTGCACCCCGCCGTGCCCCTCCAGCGTGCCGGGTCGGTCTGCGGTCTCGTTGCTGCCGTCGTCGCTCATGTCGCGCACGCTACCGGCTCGGTGTGTCCCCGGACACCGTCCCTAGGCTGGGGCCCGTGTCTGCGCTCGTCGACCTGCTGCGTTCCCACACCGACCTCGGTGCCGAGGACGGCACCTGGCTGCAACGACTGACGTCGGACTGGCAGATCGTCGCCGACCTCTCCTTCGCCGACCTCGTGCTCTGGGTGCCGGACCGGGCGACCGGCGGCCTGCGCGCGGTCGCCCAGATGCGCCCCACCACCGCGCCCACGGCGTACGTCGAGGACGTCGTCGGCGACCTGCTGCCGACCGGTGCCGCGCCGCTGCTGGAAAGCGCGCTGCGCGAGGCCCGGCTGACGCGCGAGGGCGACGCCGGCTGGCGGCTGGACGTGCCCGTGCGCACCGAGGCGATCCCGGTGTGCCGAGGCGGACGCGCCCTCGGCGTGATCGCCCGCAGCACCAACCTGCGCGGGGTGCGCACGCCGTCCCAGCTCGAGCTGTCCTACCTGCGCACCGCCGGCGAGCTGGCCGAGATGATCTCCGAGGGGCGCTTCCCCCACGACGGGGCGGGCGCCGACCTCGCCGACTCCCCCCGGGTCGGGGACGGGTTCATCCGGGTCGACGCCACCGGACGGGTCGGCTACGCCAGTCCCAACGCGCAGTCGGTCTACCGCCGGCTCGGGCTCGCCGGCGACCTGGTCGGGCACCCGCTCGGCGACATCACCCGCGACCTGGTCAGCGCCGAGCACCGGGCCGACGAGGAGCGGCTCGGGGCCGTGCTGGGCGGCCGGGTGCCGGCGGACCTCGAGGTCGGCAACGCCAGCGTCACCCTGATCATGCGCTCGATCCCGTTGCGGCCGGCGGGGGAGTACGTCGGTGCGCTGCTGCTCGTGCGCGACGTCAGCGACCTGCGCCGCCGGGACCGTGAGCTGATCAGCAAGGAGGCCACGATCCGCGAGATCCACCACCGGGTGAAGAACAACCTGCAGACCGTGGCGGCCCTGCTGCGCCTGCAGGCCCGACGGATGGACTCACCGGCCCGGGAGGCCCTCGACGAGGCGGTGCGCCGGGTGGGCTCGATCGCCCAGGTGCACGAGACCCTGAGCCAGGCACCCGACGAGCGGGTCGACTTCGACGACGTGGCCGACCGCCTGCGGGCGATGGTCACCGAGATGGGCTCGCACGGCGAGGTCGCCACCGAGCGCGTCGGCTCCTTCGGCGAGGTGCGGGCCGAGCGGGCCACCGCGCTGGCGATGGTCCTGACCGAGCTGATGGCGAACGCGGTCGAGCACGGCTTCGGCGCCGAGGGGGAGGGCCGGATCACCGTGCGGGCGCGCCGTCACGACACCGGGCTCGTCGTCGAGGTGGAGGACGACGGCCGGGGGCTGCCCCCGGGCTTCGACCCCACGGGGTCGTCGAGCCTGGGACTCTCCATCGTCCGCACGCTCGTGGACTCCGAGCTGCACGGTCGGCTGGAGTTCGTCGCCGGCGACGCCGGCGGCACCCTCGTGCGGCTGGAGGTGGAGGCCTAGGCCCCGGATCAGGCCGTGCGGACGCGGGCGCGGGCGTTGCGGCGCTTCAGCGCGCGACGCTCGTCCTCGCTGAGGCCGCCCCAGACACCGTGGTCCTGGCCGGCCTCCAGGGCCCAGGCGAGGCACTGCTCGCGTACGTCGCAGCGCCGGCAGACCTGCTTGGCCTCCTCGATCTGGAGGATGGCTGGGCCGGTGTTGCCAATCGGGAAGAAGAGCTCAGGGTCCTCGTCGAGGCAGGCTGAGCGATCGCGCCAATCCATCGGCGGGAACTCCTCACGTACGGAAGCGGTGTGCGGGTGGGTGGTCCCGAGGGTTCGTGAGTGCGTTCACGATCGAAGATGAGTCGTCGGGTCGCGGCCGGACGCACCACAAGGGATATGCCAACGCTGCGAGGCGTTGAAACTGTATCGTTCCAATGATCCGGTCCCGCCGCAAGGGCCAACGCCGTCTCGTCCGTCACAGGGCCCCGTGGAGCGTCCGGAGGATGGACCGGCCTCTTACGATCGGCACGTGCCCGAGACAGCCCCGCGCCCGCCGACCGTTCCGCCGCTGGCCGTGGCGGCGAGCCTGGCCGCCGTCCAGGGCCTCCTCCTGCTCGGCTACGGCATCGCCGAGGCCGCGACCCTCTCCGGCGACCGTCTCGTCATGGGGTCCACGACGGCGGTGTTCTTCGCGTCCTTCGGCGTCCTGCTCATCGTGGCGGCGTGGGGCCTGACCCGCGGCTGGACGCTGGCCCGGGGGCCGGTGCTGTTCGCCCAGCTCGTGCAGCTGGGCCTGGCCTGGAACTTCCGCGGCGGCGACACGACCGTGGTGGCCGTGGTGCTCGCGGTGGTCGCCCTGGTCGTCCTCGTCGGGCTGCTCCACCCGGCTTCGCTCGCCGCGCTCGACGACGACCCCGAGGCCTGACCGGAGAGGTCAGGCCTCGTCGTGGAGACCGTCGCGCAGCTGCGCCAGGGTGCGGTTCAGCAGCCGCGAGACGTGCATCTGCGAGACCCCGATCTCGGCCGCGATCTGGGACTGCGTCATGCCGCGGAAGAACCGCAGCAGCAGGATCTTCTTCTCCCGCGCCGGCAGCTGTGCCAGCATCGGCTTCAGCGACTCGCGCACGTCCACGGTGGCGATGTTCTCGTCCACCGAGCCCATCGTGTCCAGCAGGCTGCCGACACCGTCCTCGCTCTCGCCCGACTCCAGCGAGAGCGTCGAGTAGGCGCCGCTCGACTCGATCCCCTCGATCACGTCCTCGACGCTGACGTCGAGCCGGTCGGCGATCTCCGACGGCGTGGGGGAGCGGCCCAGCTCCTGGGTGAGGTCCGCGGTGGCGGCGCCGATCGAGAGCCGCAGCTCCTGGAGCCTCCGGGGCACCCGGATCGTCCAGCCCTTGTCGCGGAAGTGCCGCTTGATCTCGCCGACGATGGTGGGCGTGGCGTACGTCGAGAACTCGACGCCGCGCTCGACGTCGAAGCGGTCGACCGCCTTGATCAGGCCGATGGTGCCGACCTGCAGCAGGTCGTCGTACGGCTCGCCGCGGTTGCGGAAGCGTCGGGCGCAGTGGTCGACCAGCGGCAGGTGCAGCTGCACCAGCTGGTCGCGGTAGCCCTGCTGCACCTCCTCCCGGCCAGCCGACTGGGCCGCGCTCATGTCGGCGAAGAGCTGGGCGCTGCGCGCCCGCGTCTCGTCCGCCGAGCGAGCGCCGCGGTACATGCTCATCGGGTCAGACCGCGGTGGTCGCGACGCGACGCAGCACGACGGTGAGCGACTCGTCGCCGGCCTCCGCGTGCACGGACGAGGTCAGCGCGCTGAGCACCTGCCAGCCGAAGCTGTCCTCCTCGGGCGAGGAGGGGTGGTCGGCGTCGATACGCAGCGACACGGTCAGCGACTGGGGCTGCATGGCGAAGCTGCAGTGCAGGTCGGAGCCGCGGGCGGCCTCCGGCAGCACCATGGCCCCGGCCTCGCCCACAGCGATCCGGAGGTCCTCGATGTCGTCGAGGGTGAAGTCGAGGCGGGCGGCGAGGCCCGCAGCGGTGGTACGCAGCACCGACAGGTAGGCGCTGTCGGCGGGGACCCGAAGGTCGACGTCGGCTCGTCTGGACGACATGGGTTGCTCCTCTTCGGACGCGGGTCGGCGCGCGTCGACCCGAGGTCGACGCGCGCCGTCCGGGGATCAGCTCTTCTTGGTCTCCGCGAAGATCTCGGCGATCTCGTCGATCTTGGCGAGCAGCTCGTCGGCGGTCGCGACGTCGTTGCCGGCCTTGGTCCCGGCGGCCCCGGCCAGCTTGGTCGCCTCGTTGAAGAGGGTGTGCAGCTGCGGGTACTTCTCGAAGTGCGGCGGCTTGAAGTAGTCGGTCCACAGCACCCACAGGTGGTGCTTGACCAGCTCGGAGCGCTGCTCCTTGATCACGATCGCCCGGGTGCGGAAGTCCGGGTCCTCGTTGTCGGCCATCTTGCCGACGATGCCCTTGATGGACTCGGCCTCGATGCGGGCCTGGGCGGGGTCGTACACGCCACAGGGGAGGTCGCAGTGGGCCTTGACCTCGATGGTCTGTGCGAAGAGCTGTGCGAACATGAAGTGTCCTTTCTCGTCACGACGTCCCGGCGTGGACCGGGAAGAGCTGCTTGCGCCGACCCTAGCGGCTCGCCGGGCGGATCCGTCGAGGGCGCAGGTCGGGCGCCCGGCTCGGGAGTGCCGAGGCCCGCGAGGAGGACGTCCATGACCGGTGGTGGCGGGACCGGCACGACGGTGCCGCGGTGGGGCCTCGCGGTCGTGCGCGGTCGCTCGATGGAGCCCACGCTGCAGGACGGCGACCGCCTCCTGGTGCGCTACCGCGGGTCCCGCCGCACCGGCCGGGTCGCGGTCGTCCGGCTGCCCGACGACGTCGTCGCGGTCAAGCGGCTGGGGCACCGCGAGCCAGGCGGCTGGTGGGTCGAGCGCGACAACCCGGCGTACGGCGTGGACTCCTGGCAGGTCGGGGCCGTACCCGACGCCGACGTGCTCGGGATCGTCGCCGCGCGGCTCTGGCCCTCGCCGCGTCGTCCCTGACGCGCCGGGGGGCCGACACCCGCCCGCCTGTGCCAGGATCGCGGCATGTCCGAGCCGCAGCCGACCTCCGCGTCCGTCCCCGTCGACCGGGCCTCGGCACCCGGTCTTCGAGCTGCACCGCGGCGGCAAGATGCACATCCGCTCCACGACCGAGATCACCGGTCCCGAGGAGCTGTCGATGGCCTACACCCCCGGCGTGGCCCGGGTGTGCGAGGCGATCGCGGAGGACCCGTCGCTGATGGCGACGCTACACCTGGGTGGCCAACACGTGGTCGCCGTCGTCACCGACGGCACCGCCGTGCTCGGTCTCGGCGACATCGGCCCGCGCGCCGCGATGCCGGTGATGGAGGGCAAGGCGGTGCTGTTCAAGCAGTTCGGTGGCGTCGACGCCGTGCCGATCTGCCTCGACACCACCGACGCCGACGAGATCGTCGAGACCGTCGTGCGGATCGCCCCGAGCTTCGGCGGCATCAACCTCGAGGACATCTCCGCGCCGCGCTGCTTCGAGATCGAGGAGCGGCTGCAAGGCCCTCGACATCCCGGTCTTCCACGACGACCAGCACGGCACCGCCGTCGTCGCGCTCGCCGCGCTGCAGAACGCGCTGCGGATCACCGGCCGCGAGATGCGCACGACCCGGGTCGTCGTCGCCGGCGCCGGCGCGGCCGGCGTCGCCGTCACCCGGATCCTGCTCGCGGCGGGCGTGCGCGACGTGGCCGTCGTCGACAGCAAGGGCGTGCTGCACAGCTCGAGCGGGGCGACCTGACACCGGTGAAGCGGGCCCTGGCCGCGCACACCGCCGACCTGACGGGACGCCGCGGCAACCTCGCCGACGTGCTCGCCGGGGCCGACGTCTACGTCGGCGTCTCCGGCGGCACCGTGCCGGAGGAGCAGGTGGCGACGATGGCCGACGACGCCATCGTCTTCGGGCTCGCCAACCCGAATCCCGAGGTGCACCCCGAGGTGGCGCACCGGCACGCCCGCGTGGTCGCCACCGGACGGTCGGACTTCCCGAACCAGATCAACAACGTGCTGGCCTTCCCCGGCATCTTCCGGGGCGCCTTCGACGCCGCGCGCCACCGGCGATCACCGAGGGCATGAAGCTGGCGGCCGCGCAGGCCCTGGCCGACCTGGTCGGGCGACGACCTCACGCGAGGACTACATCATCCCCTCGCCGTTCGACCCGCGCGTCGCCCCCGCGGTCGCCGCGGCCGTCGCCGAGGCGCGTCCGCCGGCGGCGCTGACCGCCGGCACGGCACGCCGCTAGGGTCGGGCCATGTTCGCCGTCTACGCCGAGTCCTTCTCCTCCGACGACCCGCTGTCCGGCCTGGTGGTCGGGGAGCGCCCCGACCCCGAGGCCGCCCGACGGGTGGACCACGCGTCACGGTGCAGGCCGCCTCGCTGAACCACCACGACCTGTGGTCGCTGCGCGGCGTGGGCCTGCGCGAGGAGCCGCTGCCGATGATCCTCGGCTGCGACGCCGCCGGCGTCGACGAGGACGGCAACGAGGTCGTCGTGCACGCGGTGGTCGCCGACCCGGCCTGGACCGGCGACGAGACCCTGGACCCCAGGCGCTCCCTGCTCAGCGAGCGGCACCAGGGCACCTTCGCCGACAAGGTCGCCGTGCCGCGCGCGCAACGTCGTGCCGAAGCCGGCGTCGCTGTCCTTCGAGGAGGCCGCCTGCCTGCCGACGGCGTGGCTGACCGCCTACCGGATGCTGTTCACCCAGGGCGGCCTCAAGCCCGGCGACACCGTCCTCGTCCAGGGCGCCGGCGGCGGGGTGGCCACCGCGCTCATCGTCGCTGGCGCGTGCGGCCGGCCTGCGGGTATGGGCGACCAGTCGCGACGAGGCGAAGCGCACCCGCGCCCTCGAGCTCGGCGCCCACGAGGTCTTCGAGAGCAACGCGCGCCTCCCGGGCAAGGTCGACGCCGTGATGGAGACCGTCGGGCGGGCGACCTGGTCGCACTCGATCCGCAGCTGCGTCCCGGCGGGCGCATCGTCGTCTCCGGCACCACCTCGGGGCCCCAGCTCGACGACGCCGAGCTGACCCGGATCTTCTTCCTCCAGCTGCCGGTGCAGTCGGCTCGACGATGGGCACCCGCGACGAGCTCGCCGGGCTTGGTCGCACTGCTCGACGCCACCGGCACGCGTGCCGCTCGTCGACCGCACGATGCCGATGGACCGGGCCGCCGACGGGTTCGCCGCGATGGCCGAGGGCGACCTCTTCGGCAAGATCGTCTTCACCCGGTGAGCGGCGACAGCGCCCCGCGCACCCACCTCGTCACCGGGGCGGGCTCGGGAATCGGCGCCGCGCTCGCGCGCCTGCTGCACGACCGCGGCGACGCCCTGGTGCTGCTGGCCCGCGACGCCGACCGGGCCGCCGACCTCGCCGGGCGCCTTCCCGGGTTGCGCCACCGTGGTCGCCGACCTCGAGCACCCCGCCTCCCTGGAGGGCCTGCGCGGGTCGCTGCCCGGGCGCCTGGACTCGGTCGTGCACTCCGCCGGCGTCGTCGAGCTGGACGCCGTGGTCGACCTCGACCACCGTGACCTGACCCGCACGCTGGCGGTCAACCTGGTCAGCCCCACCGAGCTCACCCGGGTCGCGCTGCCGGGCCTGCGTGCCGCCCGCGGACAGGTGGTCTTCGTGAACTCCGGCTCCGGCCTCCGCGCCAACCCGACCTGGGCGTCGTACGCCGCCAGCAAGTTCGGCCTGCGCGGCGTCGCCGAGGCGCTGCGCGGCGAGGAGGCCGAGCACGGCGTGCGCGTGACGACGGTCTACCCCGGCCGCACCGCCACCCGGATGCAGGAGCGTGTCCACGCCCAGGAGGGCAAGGACTACGACCCCGCCGAGTGGACCAGCGCCGCGACGGTAGCCGCGACGGTGCTGCACTGCCTCGACCTGCCCGAGGACGCGACGGTGCCCGACGTCACCCTGAATCCGCGCCGCTGACGCGCCTCAGTCGTCCTCGCGTCGTCGAGCCGCGCCAGCCACGTGGCCAGCCGCTCGACCGGCACCTCGTGCTCGGGGTGCGTGTCGACGAACTCGACCAGCCGGTCGCACAGCCAGGCGAGGCTGACCTCCTCCTCGCCGCGGCGCTGGGCCAGCTCCTCGATGCCGCGGTCGGTGAAGTACATCCGTGGCGTCGTTCAGCGCTCGTCGAACGCGTCGCGCATGAGGCCCTTGAGCTCCTCGGTGTGCCGCGACATCTGGCCCACCGACGGCGACGAGGACGCCTCGCGCGACACCCGGCGTACGTCGACGTCGAGCTCCGGGCTGATGTTCAGGGCGAAGTGCGGCCACGGGCCCATGTTGGCGGGCTCGTCCTGCACCCAGCGCACGTCGGACAAGTTCCGGTAGCGGCCGAGCTCCTCCTTCAGCTCCGTGAGCGGCCGCGGGTAGATCTGCTCGAGCCGCACGATCGCCGTCGTCGGGTCGTCGCCCTGCAGCCGCTGCCGCTCCTTCATCAGGTCCCAGGTGATCCGGCCCGAGCAGAGCACGACGTTGGTGACGGCGTCCGGGTCGACCGCGTCGTCCCCGAGCACGGGCCGGAACCGGCCCTCGGTGAAGTCCTCGGGCTGGGAGGCGGCGTCCTTGCGCTTGAGCATCGACTTCGGGGTGAAGACGATCAGCGGGCGGTGCGCCTCGCCGAGCGCGTGCGAGCGCAGCAGGTGGAAGTAGCTCGCCGGGGTCGAGGGCTGGGCCACCGTGAACGCGTCGTTGGCGGCCATGGCGAGGAAGCGCTCGATCCGGGCCGAGGAGTGGTCGGGACCCTGGCCCTCGTAGCCGTGCGGCAGCAGCAGCACGACCCCGGACTGCTGGCCCCACTTGGCCTCGCCGGCGGTGATGAACTCGTCGATGACGATCTGCGCACCGTCGACGAAGTCGCCGAACTGCGCCTCCCACAGCACGAGGGCGTCGGGGCGGGCCACCGAGTAGCCGTACTCGAAGCCCAGCGCGGCGTACTCGGAGAGCAGCGAGTCGTAGACGTAGAACTGCCCCTGCTCCTCGGCTGAGGTTGGCCAGCGGGGTCCACTCGCGTGCGTTGTCGCGGTCGATGATGGTCGCGAAGCGCTGCACGAAGGTGCCGCGCCGGGAGTCCTGGCCGGCCAGCCGCACCGGGCGGCCGTCGATGAGGAGCGCACCGAGCGCGAGGATCTCGCCGGTGCCCCAGTCGATCGGTCCGTCGGTGATCGCGGCGGCGCGACGCTGCAGCTGGGGGAGCACCTTGGGGTGGACGGTGAAGTCCTCCGGGGCGCTGACGTAGGCGTCGGCGATCCGCTTGAGCACCTCGCGCGAGATCGTCGTGCTGCGGGAGCTCGCGATCTTCTCCGGGTAGTCCGGCACCGTCGTCCACTCGTCGGGGTCCGGCGAGCTGGACGCCTCGCGGACCTCGGTGAAGACCTGCTCGAGACGCTGCTGGTAGTCCTTGAGCGCCTGCTCGGCCTCCTCGAGCGTGATGTCGCCACGACCGATGAGGGACTCGGTGTACAGCTTGCGCACCGAGCGCTTCTGCTCGATCAGGTCGTACATCAGCGGCTGGGTGTACGACGGGTCGTCGCCCTCGTTGTGGCCGCGGCGGCGGTAGCAGACCAGGTCGATGACGACGTCCTTGTTGAACGCCTGCCGATACTCGAAGGCGAGCCGGGCGACGTACATGCACGCCTCGGGGTCGTCGCCGTTCACGTGGAAGATCGGTGCCTGCACCATCCGGGCCACGTCGGTGCAGTAGAGCGAGGAGCGCGACGCGGTCGGTGCGGTCGTGAAGCCCACCTGGTTGTTGACCACCAGGTGGATCGTGCCGCCGGTGCGGTAGCCGCGCAGCTGGGACAGGTTCAGCGTCTCCGCCACCACCCCCTGGCCGGCGAACGCCGCGTCGCCGTGCACCAGCAGGGGCAGCACCGGGAACTCCTCGCCCCGGTTGAGCACGTCCTGCTTGGCGCGCGCGATGCCCTCGAGCACCGGGTCGACCGCCTCGAGGTGGGAGGGGTTCGCGGCGACGGAGACCTTGATGGTGTCCCCCTTGTCGCCGGCGAACTGGCCCTCGGCGCCGAGGTGGTACTTCACGTCGCCCGAGCCCTGCACCGTGCGCGGGTCGATGTTGCCCTCGAACTCGCGGAAGATCTGGCTGTAGCGCTTGCCGACGATGTTGGCGAGCACGTTGAGGCGGCCGCGGTGGGCCATGCCGATGCAGACCTCGTCGAGGTGGGCCTCGGCGGCCGACGCGCAGAGCTCGTCGAGCAGCGGGATGGTGGTCTCGCCGCCCTCGAGGCTGAACCGCTTCTGGCCGACGAACTTGGTCTGGAGGAAGGTCTCGAAGGCCTCCGCCTCGTTGAGCTTGGAGAGGATCCGCAGCTGCTCCTCGCGGGGCGGCTTCCGGTGGGGCTGCTCGACCCGCTCCTGGATCCACAGGCGCTGGTCGGGGTCCATGATGTGCATGTACTCGATGCCGACGGTGCGGCAGTAGGAGTCGCGCAGGATCCCGAGGATCCTGCGCAGCTTCATGAACGGACGTCCCTCGCCGCCGAAGGACGAACCGGTCGCGAACTCCCGGTCGAGGTCCCACAGGGTCAGGCCGTGCGTCGCGACGTCGAGGTCGGGGTGGCTGCGCTGGCGGTACTCCAGGGGGTCGGTGTCGGCCATCATGTGGCCGCGCACCCGGTAGGCGTGGATCAGCTCGAGGACCCGGGCCTGCTTGCTGATCTCGTCGTCGTGGTTGGTCGAGATGTCGCGGGCCCAGTGGATCGGCTCGTAGGGGATCCGCAGCGAGCGGAAGATCTCCTCGTAGAAGCCGTCCTCGCCGAGCAGCAGCGAGTGCACGCGCTGGAGCAGCACGCCGGACTGCGCGCCCTGGATCACCCGGTGGTCGTAGGTGGAGGTCAGCGTCATGGTCTTGCTGATGCCGGTGCGCGACAGGGTCTCCTCGGACGCGCCCTCGTACGCGGCCGGGAACTCCATCGAGCCGACGCCGACGATCAGGCCCTGGCCCTTCATCAGGCGCGGCACGGAGTGGTTGGTGCCGATCGTGCCCGGGTTGGTCAGGCTGACCGTGGTGCCCTGGAAGTCGGCGATCTCGAGCTTGCCGCCGCGGGCCTTGCGGATGAGCTCCTCGTACGCCGTCCAGAAGGCGGCGAAGTTCATCTTCTCGGCGCCCTTGATCGAGGGCACCAGCAGCTGCCGGGTGCCGTCCGGCTTGGGCAGGTCGATCGCGAGGCCGAGGTTGACGTGGGCGGGCTGAACGAGGTGCGGCTTGCCGTCCTTGACCTCGAAGGAGTTGTTCATCTCCGGCATCGCCGTGCAGGACCTTCACCAGCGCGTAGCCGATGAGGTGGGTGAAGGAGACCTTGCCACCGCGGGCGCGGGCGAGGTGGTTGTTGATGACGGTGCGGTTGTCGATGAGCAGCTTGACCGGCACGGCGCGCACGCTGGTGGCCGTGGGTACCTCCAGGGAGGCGTCCATGTTCTGCGCCGTGCGGGCGGGGGCGCCGCGCAGCGTGGTGACGGTCGGCTCGTTGCTCACGTCGGGCTTGTCCGCTCGCTCGGGGTCCTTCGGCGTGGGGCCCTCGTCGGCCTTGTCCGCCTTCGCGGCGGGCTTCTTGTCCTCCGCCTTCGGCTCGGACTTCTCGGCCGCCTTCGTCGCAGGCTTCCTCCCCGCCTGCGCGTCGGCCTTCGGCTCGGCCTTGCCGTCGTTCTTCTTCGCTGCCTTCTTCGCGGGCTTCTGCTCGGTCTTCGTGCTGCCCGAGGGCCCGTTCGCCGAGCCGTTGGAGGAGGCGGCACCGGCGGCGCCGGCAGTGCCGTCCTGGGCCTCGAAGAACTCCCACCAGGCCTTGTCGACGCTCTTCGGGTCCTTCTTGTACTGCTCGTACATCTCGTCGACGAGCCACTCGTTGGCTCCGAACTCGGACACGTTGTCTGACGTCGACTCGGCCACGGGATGCTTCGCCTCTTCCGATGCGCGATCTAAGGATGTGCTCCGGCCAGGCTAGCCCTTCTTCCTGCCCGTGCGGCGCTGGTGGGCGAGGACGGAGGAGCTGGGTGACGCGGATCTCGTCAGCGCCCGTACCCAGGCGCACAGGGGCGGACACTACGCGCCTCGGCCGGTCAGGAGCACGGGGGCCGACCGGCCCGCGGCGAGAAGCCGAGGCCCGGGCGTGTCGCTGGTCATCCGCTGGCGGAGCCGCGCGGACGCTGGTGCCCCCGGCAGGATTCGAACCTGCGACTCCTGGTACCGGAAACCAGTGCTCTATCCCCTGAGCTACGGAGGCGGGGGCGCCGCATCGGCGCAGCGTCACCCTACAGCGACGGGGGGGCCGTCGCGCCGGGCAGGGGTCCGCCCCAGGGTGCGGGCGTGCCCCCCGGTCGCCGATACGCTGGGTCGGTGACTCCCGAGCAGCTCTCCGCCCTGATCGTCGCCGCCCTCGACGGCCTGACGTCCCGCGGCGCGGTGACCCTGCCCGACGGCGTGCCGACCCAGGTCTCGGTCGAGCGTCCCCGGCAGAAGGGGCACGGCGACTACGCCACCAACGTCGCACTGCAGCTCGCCAAGGGGGCCGGCATGCCGCCCCGCGAGCTCGCCGCGATGCTCCGCGAGGAGCTCGTGGCCGACGCCGGCGTCGCCGACGTCGAGATCGCCGGCCCCGGGTTCCTCAACATCTCGGTCGAGGCCGGCGCCCAGGGGCAGGTGGCGGCCGACGTCGTCGCGGCGGGCGCGACGTACGGCGCGAACACCTCCATGGCAGGCGAGCGGGTGAACCTCGAGTTCGTCTCGGCGAACCCGACCGGGCCCATCCACATCGGCGGCGTGCGCTGGGCGGCGGTCGGCGACGCCCTCGGTCGCGTGATGACGGCGTCGGGGGCCGAGGTCACGCGGGAGTACTACTTCAACGACCACGGGGCGCAGGTCGACCGCTTCGCTCGGTCGCTGCTCGCGGCGGCGCGCGGCGAGGAGGCCCCCGAGGACGGGTACGGCGGGGCGTACGTCGCTGACATCGCCACCGAGGTCCTGCGGCGACGCCCCGACGCCCTGGAGCTGCCCGCGGAGGACGCGCAGGAGGCGTTCCGGTCCGAGGGCGTGGACCTGATGTTCACCGAGATCAAGCAGAGCCTGCACGACTTCGGGGTGGACTTCGACGTCTTCTTCCACGAGGACGACCTGCACGGCTCCGGCGCCGTGCAGCGCGCGATCGACCGCCTCGAGGAGCGGGGCAACATCTACCGCAAGGACGGTGCGACCTGGCTACGCACCGAGCAGTTCGGGGACGACAAGGACCGGGTGGTGGTCAAGTCCGACGGCGAGGGCGCCTACCTCTCCGGCGACCTGGCCTACTACCTCGACAAGCGCAGCCGCGGCTTCGACCGCTGCTTCATCATGCTCGGCGCGGACCACCACGGGTACGTCGGCCGGATGATGGCGATGTGCGCCGCCTTCGGCGACACCCCGCACGTCAACCTCGAGATCCTCATCGGGCAGATGGTCAACCTGGTGCGCGACGGCCAGCCGGTGCGGATGTCGAAGCGGGCGGGCACCGTGGTCACCCTCGAGGACCTCGTCAGCGCCATCGGCACCGACGCCGCCCGCTACGCGCTGGCGCGCTACTCCGCGGACTCCAACATCGATCTCGACCTGGACCTGTGGGCGTCGGCGACCAACGACAACCCGGTCTTCTACGTCCAGTACGCCCACGCCCGGGTCGCCTCGCTGCTGCGCAACGCGGCCGACCTCGGCGTCGCCGTGCCGGGGCCGGAGGGCCCGGCCTTCGACCCCGCGCTGCTCACCGACGAGAAGGAGGGCGTGCTGCTGCGGGCCCTGGCCGAGTTCCCCCGGGTGGTGGCCTCGGCGGCCGAGCTGCGCGAGCCGCACCGGGTCGCGCGCTACCTCGAGGAGACCGCCGGCCACTACCACCGCTTCTACGACTCCTGCCGCGTCCTGCCGATGGGCGACGAGGCGACCAGCGACCTGCACCGGGCCCGCCTCCTGCTGGTCGACGCCACCCGGACCGTGCTGGCCAACGGCCTCGACCTGCTCGGGGTCTCCGCCCCCGAGCGGATGTGAGCCGGTCGTGAGGGCGCACGAGGCGGGGTGGGCGCACGCCGAGGGCGCGCTTCGGGGCCCGTCGTGGTTGCGTCCGCCGAACGACGTCGACGCGCTGGTGCCCCACCTGTGGTCGCGCACGGCACGCAAGCGCGAGGACGGGGTGCTCGAGGTCGGAGGAGTGGCGCTGCCCGACCTGGTCGCCGAGCACGGCAGCCCGACGTACGTGCTGGACGAGGACGACTTCCGCGGCCGCGCCCGCGTGTTCCGCGACGGGTTCGCGGGGTGGGACGTCTGCTACGCGACCAAGGCCTTCCTCTGCGGCACCGTCGCGCAGTGGGTCGTCGAGGAGGGCCTGCACGTCGACGTGGCCTCCCCGGGCGAGCTCGCCGTGGTGCTGCGCGCCGGGGTGGACCCCGCGCTCGTCACGCTGCACGGCAACAACAAGTCCGAGGCCGCGCTGCGGCACGCCGTGTCGACCGGGGTGGGCCGCGTCGTGGCCGACTCCTTCCACGAGGTCGAGCGGCTCGAGCGGGTCGCCGCCGAGACCGGCCGCACCGCCCGGGTGATGGTGCGGGTGACCGCCGGGGTCGAGGCGCACACGCACGAGTACATCGCCACCGCCCACGAGGACCAGAAGTTCGGCTTCTCGATCACCGCCGGGGACGCCTTCGAGGCCGTGCGCCGGCTGCACGAGGCCCCCGGCGTGGAGCTGCTCGGCCTGCACTCGCACATCGGCTCGCAGATCTTCGACTCCTCCGGCTTCGAGGTGGCGGCTCGGCGGGTCCTCGCCCTGCACGCCCGCGTGCGCGACCAGCTGGGTCTCGAGATGCCCGAGCTCGACCTCGGTGGCGGCTTCGGCATCGCCTACACCACCCAGGACGACCCCGCCGACCCCGCCCGCCTGGCGAGGGAGATGCGGGCGATGGTCGAGCACGAGTGCCGCGGCCACGGGGTCCCGGTGCCCCGCCTGTCGATCGAGCCCGGCCGCGCCATCGCCGGCCCGGCCGCCTGCACCGTCTACGAGGTCGGCACCGTCAAGGAGGTCGCCCTCGACGGCGGGGCACGGCGCACCTACGTGTCCGTCGACGGCGGGATGAGCGACAACATCCGCACCGCGCTCTACGACGCCGACTACAGCTGCACCCTCGCCTCGCGCGCCTCCGACGCCGACCCGGTGCTGGCCCGGGTCGTCGGGTCGCACTGCGAGGCGGGCGACGTGGTCGTCAAGGACGAGTTCCTCCCCGGTGACCTGGCCCCCGGCGACCTGCTGGCCGTCCCGGGCACCGGCGCCTACTGCCGCTCCATGTCGAGCAACTACAACCACCTGCTCCGGCCGCCCGTGGTCGCGGTCCGCGACGGCCGGAGCCGGGTCGTGGTGCGCCGCGAGACCTTCGAGGACCTCGTCGCCACGGACGTAGCCCTGACCCCGCCGCCCGGTGATGCGAGGATGCTCCGCGATGAGTGACGACACCCGCCCCAGCCCCCGGCCCGGCCGCCCGGTCGGCGTCGCCGTGCTCGGCTGCGGCGTCGTCGGCAGCCAGGTGGTGCGCCTGCTGCAGGAGCAGAGCGCCGACCTCGCCGCCCGCGTCGGCGCCGACGTGGAGCTGCGCGGCGTGGCCGTACGCCGTCTCGACCACCCGCGCGACGTCGACGTGCCTTCCGACCTGCTGACCACCGACGCCGCGGGCCTCGTCGCGCGCGACGACGTCGACGTCGTGGTCGAGGTGATCGGCGGCCTCGAGCCAGCCCGCAGCCTGATCGTCGCGGCACTCGAGCACGGGGCGAGCGTGGTCAGCGCCAACAAGGCCCTGCTCGCCGAGGACGGACCCACGCTGTTCGAGGCGGCGGAACGGGCCGGTCGCGACCTCTACTACGAGGCGGCCGTCGCCGGCGCCATCCCGATCCTGCGGCCGCTGACGGAGTCCCTGGCCGGGGACCAGGTGACCCGCGTGCTCGGCATCGTCAACGGCACCACCAACTTCATCCTCGACCGCATGGACACCTCGGGAGCCGGCTTCCAGGAGGCCCTGGAGGAGGCGCAGTCGCTCGGGTACGCCGAGGCCGACCCCACCGCCGACGTCGAGGGTTTCGACGCCGCCGCCAAGGCCGCGATCCTGGCCAGCCTGGCCTTCCACACCCGGGTGACGGCCGCCGACGTGCACCGCGAGGGGATCAGCGAGGTCACCTCGGGCGACGTGGCCTCGGCCCGCGACATGGGCTGCGTCGTCAAGCTGCTCGCGATCTGCGAGGTGCACCGGGGCCCGGCCGGCGCCCGCGTCTCCGCCCGGGTGCACCCCGCGATGATCCCGCAGAGCCACCCCCTGGCGAGCGTCCGCGAGGCCTTCAACGCGGTCTTCGTCGAGAGCGAGGCAGCCGGCCAGCTGATGTTCTACGGCCCCGGTGCGGGGGGAGCGCCGACCGCCAGCGCGGTGCTCGGCGACCTCGTGACGGTGGCCCGCAACCGGGTCGCCGACGTGCGCGGGCCCGGCGACTCGGCGTACGCCGCCCTCGAGGTGCTGCCGATGGGGCAGATCGAGACCCGCTACCACGTCGCGATCGACGTGGACGACAAGGCCGGTGTGCTCGCCAGCGTCGCCCTGGCCTTCGCCGAGCACGACGTGTCCATCCAGACCGTGCGCCAGCAGGGCCGCGGCGACGACGCCGAGCTGGTCGTGGTGTCGCACCGGGCGACCGACGAGGCGCTCTCGGCCACGGTGCGGTCGCTGTCCGACATGGCCTTCGTGCGCGAGGTGACCTCGGTGATGCGGGTGGAGGGGGAGGGCGAATGAGCACCACCGTCGGCGTCCACCAGTGGCGTGGCGTCATCGAGGAGTACCGCTCCTGGCTCGAGATCCCCGCCGGCACGCCCGCGATGACGCTCGGCGAGGGTGGCACCCCGCTCGTCGCCTCGGACTGGCTCTCCGACCTGTCCGGCGCCGAGGTGTGGCTCAAGGTCGAGGGCGACAACCCGACCGGCTCGTTCAAGGACCGCGGCATGACCACCGCGATGTCGGTCGCCAGGGCCGAGGGTGCGCAGGCCACGGTGTGCGCGTCCACGGGCAACACGTCGGCCTCGATGGCGGCCTACGCCGCGAAGGCGCGGATGAAGCCGCTCGTGCTGGTCCCGCAGGGCAAGATCTCCGCGGGCAAGATGGCGCAGGCGATCGTGCACGGCGCGCAGGTGATCATGGTGCGCGGCAACTTCGACGACTGCCTGCGGCTCTCCCGCGCGATGGCCGACCACTACCCGGTCGCGCTGGTGAACTCGGTCAACCCGGTCCGGCTCGAGGGGCAGAAGACCGCCGCCTTCGAGATCGTGGACCGGCTCGGCGACGCCCCCGACTACCACCTCCTCCCGGTGGGCAACGCCGGCAACATCTCGGCGTACTGGCTCGGCTACCAGCAGTACGCCGCCGCCGGGCTCGCCACGCGCCGCCCGGTGATGCGCGCCTTCCAGGCCGAGGGCGCCTCGCCGCTGGTCGCGCGGCGGCCGTTCCCCGACCCCGAGACGGTCGCCACCGCGATCCGGATCGGCAACCCGGCCTCGTGGAAGCTCGCGGACGCCGCAGCGGCGGAGTCCGGCGGCCGGTTCGCCGCGGTCACCGACGAGCAGATCCTCACCGCCCAGCGCGGTCTCGCGCAGCGCGACGGCGTCTTCGTCGAGCCCGCCTCGGCGGCCGGTATCGCCGGCATGCTCGCCGAGCTCGACCGGGGCGAGAGCTACCGCGGGACGACCGTCGTGGTCACCGTGACCGGTCACGGTCTCAAGGACGTCGACACGGCTCTCTCCGGCTTCACCGACCTCGTCGACACCGTGATCGACGCCGACGTCGACGCCGCGGCCCGCGCGGCGGGTCTCGCCTGAGCGTGCCGGTGCTCCACGACGGCCCCGTCGAGGTGCGGGTGCCCGCCACGTCGGCGAACCTCGGGCCCGGCTTCGACTCGCTGGGCCTGGCGCTCGACCTGCACGACCGGGTCGTCGCCGAGGTCGCGCCCTCGGGCCTGGAGGTCGTGGTCGAGGGTGCCGGCAGCGAGGAGGTCCCGCGCGACGAGCGGCACCTGGTCGTGCGCGGCATGCGGGCGGCGTTCGCCCGGATGGGGGTCGAGCCCCCCGGGCTGCGGCTGCACTGCCACAACGCCGTGCCGCACAGCCGGGGCCTCGGCTCGTCGGCCGCCGCCCTCGTCTCCGCACTGGTCGCGGCCCGCGGCCTCGTCGTCGACGGGGAGGCGCTGCTCGACGACGCCGGCCTGCTCGACCTGGCCAGCGACCTCGAGGGCCATCCCGACAACGTGGCGCCGGCACTGCTCGGCGGCTTCGTGATCTCGGGCCGGGACGCCGGCGGCCGCTGGTACGCCGTCTCCTCGCCCGTGCACCCCGACGTGCGCGCGGTGGTGCTCGTGCCCGGCGAGGGGGTCTCCACCGAGGTTGCCCGCGGCCTGCTGCCGGCGACCGTGCCGCACGCCGACGCCGCCGCCAACAGCGGACGCACGGCGCTGCTCGTGGCGGCGCTGGCCGGCCGGCCCGAGCTGCTCGAGGAGGCCACCCGCGACTGGCTGCACCAGGAGCAGCGGGCCCCGGCGATGCCGCAGACGCTGGGGGTGGTGCACGCGCTCCGGGCCGAGGGCCACGCCGCCACCGTGTCCGGGGCCGGCCCGACCGTGCTCGTGCTCACGACCGGCGACCCCGCGCCGGTGCTGGCGCGCACGCCGGCCGGCTGGACCGCGCACGCGCTCGTGCCGGACCTCGGCGGCTGCCGGCTGCTGCGCTGTTAGGGTGACTCGCGTCGACGGGCCCCGGCCCTCCGACGAGCGTGTGCCCGGTCGGGCCGCGCCCCTGCACCGCAGCCCGTGGCGTCCTCGCGACGACGTCGGGCGCGGTTCTCGTACCACCTCGCGCGGGCCGCTGGCCCCGGTCCCACCACCAAAGGATCCACGTGACCGAGAACGGCCCCTCGACCACTTCCTCCACGTCGGCGCGCCCCGACCCGCGCGCAGGCCTGCAGTCCATGCGGATGCCGGAGCTCAAGCAGCTCGCCACCGGGCTCGGCGTCAAGGGCGCGGGGTCGCTGCGCAAGGGCGCCCTGGTCGAGGCCATCCTCGCGACGCAGGCCCCGGGCCGCGGCGGGGACGGCCCCAGCGACTGGAGCGGGCACCCCGCCACCGCGCAGGAGGCGGCCCCGGAGCCGGAGCACCGAGAAGGCCCCCGAGGTCCGGCGTCGACCCGCGCACCGCACGGCCGAGCGGCAGGACAAGCAAGACAACCAAGACAAGCAAGACAACCGAGACAACCAAGACAACCAGGAGAACCAGGGCGGCACGCAGGGCGGCCGGGCCACCCCGGGTGGCAACCAGAACAACCAGAACAACCAGGGCGGCACGCAGGACTCCGGCTCCGGCAAGGGTGACCAGCGCAAGCAGGACAACCAGCAGGGCAAGCAGGACGGCGGCAACACCCAGGGGAAGCAGGACGGCGGCAGGAACCCGGGCAAGCAGGACGGCGGCAACAACCAGGGCGGCAACCAGAACAAGCAGGGCAGCCAGGGCGGCAAGCAGAACAACCCGGGCAGCCAGGGCAGCCAGGGCGGCAAGCAGAACAGCCAGGGCAGCCAGGGCGGGAGCCAGCACGACCAGGACGACACCGACGACGAGGGTGGCAGCCGCCGCAACCGGCGCCGTCGCGGTCGCGACCGCGTCGAGCGCCCCGCCCGCGGCGGCCGGGGCGAGCCCGACCTGCAGGTCTACGAGGACGACGTGCTCGTGCCCGCGGCCGGTGTGCTGGACGTCCTGGACAACTACGCGTTCGTGCGCACCAGTGGCTACCTCCCGGGCCCCGACGACGTGTACGTCTCGTTGTCGATGGTGCGCAAGTTCGGCCTGCGCCGTGGCGACGCGATCGTCGGTCAGGTGCGGCAGCCGCGCGAGGGAGAGCGCAAGGAGAAGTTCAACCCCCTGGTCAAGATCGACTCGGTGAACGGGGACGACCTCGAGGGCGCCTCCGCCCGTCCTGACTTCGCCGACCTCACCCCCGTCTTCGCCGACGAGCGGCTGCGGCTGGAGACCACGCCCGAGGAGACCGTCGGGCGGGTGCTGGACCTGGTGGCACCGCTGGGCAAGGGGCAGCGGACGCTGGTCGTGTCGCCCTCGGCGACCGGTCGCACCACGCTGCTGGGCGCGGTCGCCGCGGCCGTCGCCGCGAACAACCCGGAGTGCCACCTGATGGTGGTGCTGGTCGACGAGCGCCCCGAGGAGGTCACCGAGCTGCAGCGGTCCGTGCGGGGCGAGGTCATCGCCTCGACGCTGGACCGGCCGGCCAACGACCACACGACGGTCGCCGAGCTCGCGGTCGAGCGCGCCAAGCGGCTGGTCGAGCGGGGCCACGACGTCGTGCTGCTGCTGGACGGGCTGACCCGCCTCGGTCGGGCGTACAACCTGGACTCCCCGGCGGGGGGCCGGGTGCTGAACGGCGGCGTCGACTCCGCCGCACTGCACCCGCCGAAGCAGATGTTCGGAGCGGCCCGCAACGTCGAGGGTGGGGGGTCGCTGACCATCGTGGCCACCGCCGTCGTGGAGAGCGGGTCGTCGATGGACGAGGTGATCTTCGACGAGCTGAGCGGCACCGCGACCGCCGAGGTCCGGCTGCGCCGCGACCTGGCCGACCGCGGTCTGTTCCCGGCGGTCGACCTGTCGGCGAGCTGGACTCGGCGCGAGGAGCGTCTGCTGAGTGCCGAGGAGCTCGCCTCGGTGCGTCGGCTGCGATCGCTGCTGCGGGCGGACGAGGCAGCACCGGCGACGGTCCTGGAGAAGCTCGGGCAGCGGATGGTCGCCTCGCGCACGAACGCGGACCTCCTCCGTCAGGTGCCCCGCGGCTGAACCATGGCCAGGGGGCGCGCCGTTTCCCCACGACGACCTCCGCTGCCCGATATGCTCGCTCCACCCGTCACCACCCCCCTGTGGAAGGTCGAGATCACATGGCCAAGATCGTCGTCGCCGACGATGACACGGACATCCGCGAGCTCGTTGTCTTCAAGCTGCGGCAGTCCGGTCACGACGTCGTGCCCGTGGGCGACGGCGCTGCCGCGGTCGAGGCTTGCCAGAACGAGGATCCCGACATGGTCGTCCTCGACGTGATGATGCCCGGCATGAGCGGTCTGGACGCGGCGCGTGCGCTGCGCGCGGACCCGAGGTTCGCCTCGCTCCCCGTCATCATGCTGACCGCGCGGGCCCAAGAGTCCGACATCGAGCAGGGCTTCGAGGCCGGCGCCGACGACTACGTGGTCAAGCCGTTCAGCCCGCGCGAGCTTGCATCCCGGGTGGCCGCCGTGCTCGCCCGGAGCCGGGCGTGAGGGTCGCCCTCCTCAGCTCTGCCTCGCTCGTCGTCGCGCTGGTCCTGCTCCTGGGGGTGGCGCTGCTCCTCCTCCTCGCCGTCCTGCGCCTGACGCGGGAGTCGCTCGAGCGCCGTCGTACGGCGCACCGGGCCGTCGTGCGCGACCTCCTCCTCGCCGCCCTGATGGGCGAGCCGGACGAGGCCCTCCTCGCCCGCGGGGACCTCGTCCGCCGGCACGGCCGGTCCTGGTCCTCGGCCGAGCGGCAGGCCTTCGGCATGCTCCCCAAGATCACGGGCACCTCACGGGTCGCCCTCGTGCGGGTGCTGCGCGACAAGGGGGCGGCCTCCCGCGCGGTCGGCAAGACCAGCTCCTGGTCGCTCGCGCGTCGCTGCCAGGGCGCCTACGAGCTGGGCGCACTGGGCACCCGCGACGCCGTCCCGGTGCTGCTGCCGATGCTCGACGACCGCAGCTTGCTCGTGCGCCGGGTGACCGTCCGCGCCCTCGGCGCCATCGGCGACCCTGGCACGGTGACCCCGCTGCTCCAGGTCGCGGGGGAGGAGCCACGGCTGACCAACGACCTCCTCTTCGCCCTGGACCGGATGGGCACCTCCGCGGCGCCGTTGCTCCGGCAGGAGCTCGAGCGGTCGCTCACCCAGCGCGGTGGTGGCGGCCGGCACGCCGACCTCGCCGCGGTGGGTCTCGGCCTGATCCGCGACCTCACCGGGGTCGACGTGCTGGTGCGGGCCGTCCGCGAGGGCCGTGCCGGCCTGCAGGTGGCGGCGGTCCGTGCCCTGGGGGCGATCGGTGCGCCCGCGGGCGTCACCTGTCTGGTCGAGGCCCTGGACGCCGACGACGAGGGTGTGCGCCTGGCTGCAGCGGTCGCCCTGGGCGAGGTGGCCGCCGACCATGCGTCGCGGGCGCTGGCCCGGTGGTTGGAGTCCGACCAGCACGAGCTCGGCCGTCGCGCGGCGGAGTCGCTGGTGCAGATCCCCTCGGGGCGAGAGGTGCTCCGCCGGTCCGGCTCGCCGTACGCCCGGGAGGCGCTCGCGCTGGCGTCCCTGCGGCCCGGGTCGTGACGTGTCGCCGGCGGCTCTGCTCGAGGGCCTGGCCTGGTCGTTGGTCGGCTACGGGCTGCTGCTGCACCTGAGCCTGCTCGGTCTCACCCTGATCGCCCTCGCCGACTTCGGCAGCTACCGCCGACGGCTGGCGTTCGCGGCGTACGACGAGAGCTTCGGCGACCCGCTCGCCCGCGGGGTCTCGGTGGTCATCCCCGCGTACGACGAGGCCGGCACGATCGTGGAGACGGTGCAGGCGATGACCACCTTGCGCTACCCCGACTTCGAGGTGGTCGTGGTCGACGACGGGTCGCGCGACGGCACCGGGGCGGCGCTCGTGGAGGCGTTCGGGCTGCGCGAGGCCCCGGTGGCCCTGTCGGGGGTGCGGGACCGCCGCGGAGAGGTGCTCGGCAGCTGGATCGGACGCCGCGGCACCACCAACGTCGTCCTCGTCGGCACCGAGCACGCCGGGCGGGCCGACGCGGTGAACACCGGCATCGACGCGGCCCGCAAGGAGCTGGTCTGCCTCGTCGACGCAGACACGGTGCTGGACCCCGACGCCCTGCTGCACGTGGCCCGCCCCTTCGCCGACGACCCCGGGCGGGTGCTCGCCTCGGGGGGTGTGGTCCGCCTGCTCAACGGCTGCGAGGTGCAGGCCGGGCGGGTCACCGCGGTGGCGATGCCCCGCTCCTGGCTCGGACGGCTGCAGGTCGTCGAGCAGCTGCGCACCGGCATGGTCGAGCAGGTCGGCTGCGCCGCGCTGGGTTGCCTGCTGCTGCCGAGCGCGGTCACGCTCTACCGCAAGGACCGTCTGGTGGCCGCGGGGGCGATGCGCACCGACCTGGCGGACGGCGACGTCGAGCTCGTCGCCCGGCTGCACCGGTGGGCCGGCGACCACAGCGCCGTCGGCCGGGTGGTGCTCGTCTCCGAGCCGGTCGCGTGGACCGCCGCCCCGGAGGCCCCACCCGCGCTCCGGCGACGCTACGGCCGCGGTCAGCGCGGTCTCACCCAGGCCGTGCGTCGACACCTGCCTATGACGCTGCGTCCTCGCTACGGCGCCGTCGGGCTCGTCGCGATGCCCTGGGTGCTGCTGTTCCGCGTGCTGGGTCCCTTCGTCGAGCTGGCCGCCGCCGCGACCATGGCGGTCGGGCTCACCCTCGTGGGCCTGGACGGCGCCGGCGTCGCGTCCGGGCTGATCGACCCGCGCCTGCTCGCCCTGCTCCTGGCGTCGTGGGTGCTGCTCGGCGTGGTGATCTCCTGGGCCGCGCTGCTCGCCGAGGAGCTGTCCTTCCGCGGTTACCGTGGCGGCTCGGCCCTGGCCGCCGCGCTGGCCGCCGGCGTCCTCGAGAACGTCGCCTTCCGGTGGGTCCGGGCCTGGTGGCGGGTGCGGGGCGTCGTCCGGTTTGGGGGCCGCCCTGCCGCCTGGCACAATGAAGGGTCGGCCCCGGTTCCCGCTCACCGCCGGTGATGCGACCCGGGACACGAGAAGGAGACAGCCATGCAGAACGACATCCACCCCGAGTACACCGCCACCCAGGTCACCTGCACCTGTGGCAACACGTTCACCACGCGCAGCACCGCGGCCGCCGGCACCCTCCGGGCCGACGTGTGCTCGCAGTGCCACCCGTTCTACACGGGCAAGCAGAAGATCCTCGACACCGGTGGCCGGGTGGCCCGCTGGGAGGCTCGTTACGGCAAGAAGAAGCAGGACGCTGCCGCCGAGTAGCGCCGCTCCGGACGCCGGTCCCGCCTCGTGCGGGGCCGGCGTCCGTCGTTTTCCCCCGTGCGCCATCCCCCACCCGCATCTCCCGTGAGGTCGTCCCATGTTCGAGGCCGTCGACTCCCTGGTCGCCGAGCACGCCGATCTGGAGACCCAGCTCGCCGACCCCGACCTGCACGCCGACCCGGTGCGCGCGAAGCGGGTCGGGCAGCGGTACGCCGAGGTCGGCGCGGTCGTGCGGACCTACCAGGACTGGCAGCAGACCGGCGAGGACCTGACCGCCGCGCGGGAGCTGGCCGCCGACGAGGGCGACGGGGGCGACTTCGCTCGCGAGGCCGAGCAGCTCACCGTACGCCTGGTCGAGCTCGGGGAGCGGCTGCGCAGGCTGCTCGTGCCGCGCGACCCTGCGGACGGCAAGGACGTGCTCCTCGAGGTGAAGTCGGGCGAAGGCGGCGAGGAGTCCGCGCTGTTCGCCGCCGACCTCGTGCGCATGTACACCCGCTACGCCGAGCGGCGCGGCTGGTCGACCGAGGTGGTCGACTCCGCCCCGTCCGACCTCGGCGGGGTCAAGTCCCTCACCCTCGCGGTCAAGGCCAAGGGCACCCCGGCGCCGGGCGGGGCCCCGCACGCCCTGCTCAAGTTCGAGGGCGGCGTGCACCGCGTGCAGCGGGTGCCGGTCACCGAGAGCCAGGGCCGGGTGCACACCTCCGCCGCGGGCGTCCTGGTGCTGCCCGAGGCGGAGACGGTCGACGTGAGGATCGACGACAAGGACCTCCGCATCGACGTCTACCGCTCCTCGGGCCCCGGCGGGCAGAGCGTGAACACCACCGACTCGGCCGTGCGGGTCACCCACCTGCCGACCGGCATCGTGGCGAGCTGCCAGAACGAGAAGAGCCAGCTGCAGAACAAGGAGCAGGCGCTGCGGATCCTGCGGGCCCGGCTGCTCGCGGCCGCCGTGGAGGCTGCCGACGCCGAGGCCGCCGACGTACGCCGCGCCCAGGTGCGGACCGTCGACCGCTCCGAGCGGATCCGCACCTACAACTTCCCGGAGAACCGGATCTCCGACCACCGCACCGGCTTCAAGGCGCACAACCTCGACAGCGTGCTCGACGGCGAGCTCGACGCGGTCGTGGGCAGCAGCGTGGAGGCCGAGATGGCCGAGCGACTGGCCCGGGTGGGGGAGACTCCGTGACCGGGCCGGTCCCGCCCCGCGCGCTGGTGCGCGAGGCGGCCGGGCGGCTGACCGAGGCGGGGGTGGAGTCGGGTGCCGTCGACGCCGAGCTGCTGCTGGCGCACGTGCTCGGCACCTCACGCGGCCGTCTCGTGCTCGCCCCGGACGTGTCCGTCGACGACGCGGAGGCCTTCGGACGGCTCGTGGAGCGCCGGGTGGGCCGCGAGCCGGTGCAGTACCTCATCGGCACCGCCGCGTTCCGCCACGTCGAGCTGGCCGTGGGCCCCGGGGTGTTCGTGCCGCGACCGGAGACCGAGCTGCTCGCCGGGTGGGCGGTCGAGCGGGCCCTCGACCTCCCGCGCCCGGCGCGCGTCGTGGACCTGTGCTCCGGTTCCGGCGCCCTCGCGCTGAGCCTGGCGACCGAGGTGCCCGGGGCGTCGGTGCACGCGGTCGAGCTGGACCCCGCGGCGTACGGCTGGGCCGAGCGCAACCTCGCCGGCACCGGCGTCGACCTGCGTGAGGGCCGGTTCGAGGACGCCTTCGACGACCTCGACGGCGAGGTGGACGTGGTCGTGTGCAACCCGCCGTACATCCCGCTGGTGGCCTGGGAGTCGGTGGCTGCGGAGGCGCGCGACCACGAGCCGCCGCTGGCGCTCTGGTCGGGCGACGACGGCCTCGACGCCGTGCGCGCGCTGGAGCGGGTGGCCCGCCGGCTGCTGCGCCCCGGGGGAGTGCTCGGCCTCGAGCACGCCTCGGTGCAGGGTGAGTCCGCCCCGGCGGTGCTGCAGGCGTCCGGCGCCTGGGCCCACGTCCGCGACCACCCGGACCTGGCCGGTCGTCCGCGCTTCACGACCGCCGTGCTGCGAGGATGACGCCGTGGAGAGGTTCGACGTGGCCGACGAGGAGGCGCGCGCCGCAGGCCTGACGGCGGCGGCCGTCGCCCTGCAGCGCGGTCGGCTGGTCGTGCTGCCCACCGACACCGTCTACGGCCTGGCGGCGGACGCTTTCGCGCCCGACGCCGTGGCCGAGCTGCTGGAGGCCAAGGGTCGGGGGCGTGACATGCCGGTGCCCGTGCTGGTGTCCGCGGCCGGCACGCTCGACGCGCTGGCGGTCTCCGTGCCGCCGTGGGCCCGGGCGCTGGTGGCGGAGTTCTGGCCCGGCCCCCTGACGCTGGTGTGCCGCCAGCAGTCCTCGCTCCAGTGGGACCTCGGTGACACCCGGCAGACCGTGGCGGTGCGGATGCCCGATGACCCGGTGGCGCTCGAGCTGCTCGCGCGCACCGGGCCCCTCGCCGTCAGCAGCGCCAACCGCACCGGCGAGCCGCCCGCGACCGACGCGGACGCGGCCGAGCGGATGCTCGGCGACGCGGTCGCGGTGCTGCTCGACGCCGGTCCGGTGCCCGGGGACGTGCCGTCGACCATCGTCGACGCCACCGGGCCGGACGGCTTCGTGCTGCGGCCGGGCGCTCTGGAGGTGTCCCGACTGGTCGAGGTCGTGGAGGCCCACGGCGGGCGGCTGGGCGGGGGAGCCTGAGGTGCGCGAGTACGTCCTGCTCTTCCTGGTGGCCGCCGTCGTCACCTACCTGCTCGGCGTGCTCGCCCGCGAGGCGGCCCAGCGGCTGGGGGCCGTTGCCCGGGTGCGCGACCGCGACGTGCACGCGATCCCCACGCCGTACTTCGGCGGGGTCGCGATGCTGGGCGGGATGGTGGCCAGCTACGTCGTCGCCCGCCAGCTGCCCTTCCTCTCGCTGGCCGCCGACACCGTCTTCCGCGACGCGGCCGTCGTCCTCGTCGCCGGGGCGCTCGTGTGCGGCTTCGGCGTGCTCGACGACGTCCTCGAGCTCGACGCCCTGACCAAGCTCGGCGGCCAGGTGCTCGCCGCGGGGCTGCTGGTCGTCTTCGGTGTGAAGTACTGGACGCTCCCGCTGCCGGGTGGTGCCCAGCTCTCGCTCGACGAGGGCCAGGCGGCGATGCTGACCGTGCTCGTCGTCGTGGCGTCGGTCAACGCCGTGAACTTCGTCGACGGCCTCGACGGTCTGGCCGCCGGAGTCGTGGGCTTCGGCGCGGTCGGCTTCTTCGCCTTCTCCTACATCCTGGCCGCCCTGAACGGCGAGTCCCGGGCGGTCACGGCGGCCCTGCTCTGCGCCTCGCTCGCCGGCGCCTGCGCCGGCTTCCTCCCGCACAACTTCTTCCCTGCCCGGATGTTCATGGGGGACTCCGGCTCGATGCTGCTGGGCCTGGTCCTCTCGGCGAGCACCCTGACCCTGACCGGGCAGTTCGTGCTCTTCGACCTCTCCCGGGGGGTGTACGGCCAGGCGAGCTTCCTGGCCCTGGTCATCCCGGTGCTGCTCCCGCTGTCGGTGATGCTGGTGCCGTTCACCGACCTCGTGCTCGCGGTGTTCCGGCGGCTGCGCAAGGGCACGTCGCCGTTCACCCCCGACAAGCAGCACCTGCACCACCAGATGCTCGAGCTCGGCCACTCCCACCGCCGCGCCGTGCTGATCCTGTGGATGTGGGCGGCGCTGGTCAGCTTCGGCCTGGTGCTGGCGAGCCTCTTCTCCGGCCGGCTCGTCGTGCTCGCCCTCGTCGCCTGGTTGGTCCTGACCATCATGGCGACGTTCGCGCTGCCCCGGGTGCACCGCCCCGGGAGGGGGGTGACCCCGTGGAGCGAGCTCCACGGGGCCGACGCCGTCACCGCTGGGTCCGAGGATCCGCTCGACCTCGGGCCGCCGTGACCCGGCCACCGCTGCGGCGCTGGATCGCGACCCTGCTCGCCACCGGCACGGCGGCGACGGTCGCCCTCGTGGGTGCGCTGGTCCTGGGAGACGACCGTGCCGTGGCCGGCGTCCTCGTCTCCTGGGGCCTCGTCGGCGCGGTCGGCCTCACCAGCCTCCCGGTGCTCACCGCGATGAGCGTCTCGCCCGCGGTGGCGTTCCTGGTGGCCATGCTCACGTACGGCCTCCAGGTGGTGCTCGGCGCCGTCCTGCTGCGCCTGGCGTCGCCCGGCGGACCCCTGGCCGAGCACCTCGACCCACGGTGGCTGGGCGGCAGCCTGATCGTCCTCGTGCTGGCCGCGACCGGCGGCGTCGTCGTCGATCAGTTGCGTTCGTCCACCGCTTCCGGTGGGGCCTCCGCCGCGCCGGAGACCCCGCCCGCAGCCGCGCCGAGGGCGGGGCGCGGCGGGCCGCGCTGACTGATATCGTCCGGAGCGCGATGGCTACTTCGGACGACCGCCCGGTGCAGCACGATGCACCGACGCCGGATCCGTGGCAGGCAGTGAGTTACCTGCTGTCGGGGCTCATCGTCTACGGTCTTGCCGGGTACGGGCTCGATCTGTGGCTGGGGACGAGCTTCCTGGTCGGGGTCGGGATCGTGCTGGGTGTCGGGCTGGGCACGCTGATGGTGTGGATGCGCTGGGGGAGACCCGAGGCAGACAGCACCCCGGGGCAGCCCCCCGATGACGCGACACGACAGACGACGACGAAGCAGGAGAGACAGTGAGCGCGACTGCCATGGTGCTTCGAGCGGCGGAGGGCGAGAGCTTCCAGGCCCCGGGCCCGGCCGACTTCAACCTGCCGCCCATTCCCGGCCTGGACTTCGGCACCTTCACCTTCATGGGCCAGGAGATGTACCTCGGCGTCACCAAGCCGATGGTCCTGCTGGTGCTCGGCGCGGTGCTCACCTTCGTGTTCCTGCGGGTCACCGCCACCCGCGCCGCCATGGTGCCCGGCCGCACGCAGTACGTCGGCGAGCTCGGCTACAGCTTCGTGCGCAACACCCTGGGCCGTGACGTGATCGGCAGCCCGGACTTCCTGCGCTACGTGCCGCTCCTGGTCACGCTCTTCTTCTTCATCCTGGTCAACAACTTCTTCGCGACCGTGCCCTTCATCCAGTTCCCGACGATGTCGCGCGCGGCCTTCCCGTACGCCCTGGCGCTGCTGGTGTGGGTCGTCTACATCGCCGCCGGCGTCAAGCGGCACGGCCCGCTGAGGTACCTCAAGCTGCAGACCGTCCCCTCCGGCGTCCCGTGGCCCATGCTCTTCCTGCTGGTGCCGCTGGAGTTCCTGTCCAACATCGTGGTCCGCCCGGTCACGCTCGGGCTGCGTCTGTTCGCCAACATGTTCGCCGGTCACCTGCTGCTGATCCTCTTCGCCCTCGGCGGCGAGTACCTGCTGCTCGAGGCCGACGCGCTGGTCAAGCCGGTCGGCATCCTCGCCTGGGTCATGTTCCTCCTGATCGCGTTCCTCGAGCTGCTGGTGCAGTTCCTCCAGGCGTTCATCTTCACGATCCTCACCGCGCTCTACATCGCCAGCTCGCTGGCCGACGAGCACTGAGCCACCCCCCGTTTCTCCCCAGCACGACCGAGAGCGACCGGCGACGCCGGTCCCAACGAAAGGAACCGCCGTGGACGGCAACCTCAACATGATCGGCTACGGCCTGGCTGCAGTGGGCCCGGGCATCGGCATCGGCCTGATCTTCGCGGCGTACATCAACGGCGTGGCCCGTCAGCCCGAGGCGCAGGGTCGCCTGCAGACCATCGCGTTCATCGGCTTCGCGCTGGCCGAAGCGCTCGCCATCATCGGTATCGGTCTCGCGTTCGCACTCTGACACGCCCTGACCGACTCCCGATCGCAACCGAAGGACCGGACCGATGGACCCTGTGATCATCGCGGCAGAGGAGATCAACCCTCTGATCCCGCACCCGATCGACATCGCGCTGCAGCTCGTGGTCATCTTGATCCTGTGGTGGCTCGTGAAGCGCTTCGTCGTGCCGCAGTTCGAGAAGACCTTCCACGACCGCACGCAGGCGATCGAGGGCGGCCTCCAGGCGGCGGAGACCAAGCAGGCCGAGGCCGACGCCAAGCTGACCGAGCTCGAGAAGCAGCTCGCGGACGCCCGGCACGAGGCGGCGCGCATCCGTGAGGAGGCCCGCGAGCAGGGTTCGACGATCATCGCGGAGATGCGTGAGGAGGCCAAGACCGAGGCCAGGCGCATCGTCGACCAGGGCAAGACCCAGATCGAGGCGGAGCGCCAGCAGGCGGTCACCTCGCTGCGCTCCGAGGTGGGCGCGCTGGCCACCACGCTCGCCGGCCGCATCGTCGGCGAGGCGCTCGAGGACGAGGCGCGCCAGACGCGCGTCGTCGAGCGGTTCCTGGGCGACCTCGAGGCGCACGAGGCCTTCACGAGCACCCACCCCGGTAACGGCTGATGGCGGTGTCGGAGCTGCGCGGCGCCTCGCGGGAGTCGCGGGCCGCCCTGGACGAGCGCCTCGACGAGACGCTCGGCTCCGGTCAGGAGGCAGCCCGGGTGGGCGACGACCTGCTGGCTGCGGCGGCCCTGGTGCGCTCGGAGCCCTCGCTGCGACGGGTCCTGGTCGATCCCTCGATCCCGGGGGACGCCAAGGGTGACCTGGTGCGTCGCCTGGTCGGCGACGGGCTCGGCGACGAGGCCCTCGACCTGCTGGTCCGGGCCTCCGGTTCGCGCTGGACGATGGGGCGGCACCTTCCCGACACGCTGGAGGAGCTCGGCGTCCGGGCCACCGTGCACTCGGCGGACGCCGACCACGACCCCAACCGAGTCGCGGACGAGCTGTTCGCGGTACTCCGCGCGGTGAACGAGAACCCGCCCCTGCGCGACGCCCTGTCGGACCCGGCCCGCAGCCAGACCGACAAGCGCGACCTCGTGCGCGACCTGCTCGGCGACCGGACGACCGCGGCGACGCTGCGGCTCGTCGAGCAGTCACTGTCGGGCACCCACCGCACGGTGCCGCTGGCGCTGGAGGAGTACCAGCGCGTGGCCGCGGCCGCGCACGACCAGCGGGTCGCGACGGTCACGGTGGCGCGCGGCCTCGCCGACGACGACTCCGAGCGGCTCTCCCGAGCCCTCTCGGAGCAGTACGGCCGCGCCATCCACCTGAACGTGGTCGTCAACCCCGACGTCCTCGGTGGGGTGCGCGTCACGATCGGCGACGACGTCATCGACGGCACCATCCGCGCCCGCCTCGCCGAGGCCGAGCGCACGGTCGCCCGCTGACCGCGGTCGACGACCCCAGACCTTCATCACCCGGCCCGACCCAGCCGGACCCAGCCCGACAAAGAGAGCAGGACGAGGAATCATGACGGAGCTTTCGATCCGTCCGGAGGACATCCGGGACGCGCTGCAGAAGTTCGTGGCGGAGTACGAGCCCGACGCTGCCAGCAAGGAAGAGATCGGCACCGTGGCCGAGGCCGGCGACGGCATCGCGCGCGTCAGCGGCCTGCCCTCCGCGATGGCCAACGAGCTGCTCGAGTTCGAGGACGGCACCCTGGGCCTGGCCCTGAACCTGGACACCCGCGAGATCGGCGTCGTGGTCCTCGGTGACTTCGAGGGCATCGAGCAGGGCCAGCCGGTGCGCCGTACCGGCGAGATCCTCTCGGTCCCGGTCGGCGACAGCTTCATGGGGCGCGTCGTGGACCCGCTCGGTCGCGCCATCGACGGCCTGGGCGACATCGAGACCTCCGAGCGCCGTGCCCTCGAGCTGCAGGCACCCTCGGTCGTCGAGCGCAAGTCGGTGCACGAGCCCCTCGCCACCGGCATCAAGGCGATCGACTCGCTGACGCCGGTCGGCCGAGGCCAGCGGCAGCTGATCATCGGCGACCGCGCGACCGGCAAGAGCACGATCGCGATCGACACGATCATCAACCAGAAGCAGTACTGGGAGACCGGCGACCCGGAGAAGCAGGTCCGCTGCGTCTACGTGGCCATCGGCCAGAAGGGCTCCACGATCGCCGCCGTCCGCGGCGCGCTCGAGGAGGCCGGCGCCTTGGAGTACACGACCATCGTGGCGTCGCCCGCGTCGGACTCGGCCGGCTTCAAGTACCTCGCCCCCTACACCGGCTCGGCCATCGGCCAGCACTGGATGTACGAGGGCAAGCACGTCCTCATCGTCTTCGACGACCTGACCAAGCAGGCCGACGCCTACCGCGCCGTGTCCCTGCTGCTGCGTCGTCCCCCGGGCCGCGAGGCCTTCCCCGGTGACGTGTTCTACCTGCACAGCCGGCTTCTCGAGCGTTGCGCGAAGCTCTCCGACGAGATGGGCAAGGGCTCGATGACCGGTCTGCCGATCATCGAGACCAAGGCGAACGACGTGTCGGCGTTCATCCCGACCAACGTCATCTCGATCACCGACGGCCAGATCTTCTTGCAGTCGGACCTCTTCGCGGCCAACCAGCGCCCCGCCATCGACGTGGGCGTCTCGGTGTCCCGCGTCGGTGGTGCGGCGATGACCAAGGCGATGAAGAAGGTCACCGGCTCGCTCAAGGTCGACCTCGCGCAGTTCCGCGCGATGGAGTCCTTCGCGATGTTCGCCTCCGACCTCGACGCCGCCTCCCGCCGTCAGCTCGACCGCGGTCAGCGCCTCATGCAGCTGCTCCGCCAGCCGCAGTACTCGCCGTACCCGGTGGAGCAGATGACCCTCTCGCTGTGGCTGGGCACCTCCGGGCGCCTCGACCGCGTGCCGACCGACGACGTCCTGCGCTTCGAGGAGGAGTTCATCGAGTACGTCAAGCGCACCGACGAGGGCATCCTGGACACGATCCGGGAGACGCAGAAGTTCGAGGACGACACCGAGAACTCTCTCGTGGCCGCCTACGACTCCTTCCTCGACCAGTTCGAGACCTCCGAGGGCGAGTCGGTGAAGCCTCCGAAGAACGAAAACGTCGAGGCGGCCGACGCGGAGGACGAGGAGCAGGAGCAGATCACCAAGCAGAAGCGGGGCTGACCCATGGCCGTATCGCTGCGTGAGTACCGGTCGAAGATCAAGTCGACCGAGTCGATGAAGAAGATCACGCGCGCCATGGAGCTCATCGCTGCCTCCCGGATCGTCAAGGCGCAGCAACGGGCCCGGGCGGCCGCGCCGTACGCCCGTGAGCTGACCCGCGCGGTGTCTGCGGTGGCGACCTACTCGAACGTGGAGCACGCGCTCACCACCGAGCCCGTGGAGGTCCAGCGGGCCGCGGTGCTCATCGTGACGAGCGACCGTGGCCTGGCCGGCGCCTACTCCGCGAGCGTGCTCAAGGAGTCCGAGCGTCTCGGCGCCCGCCTCCGCGAGGAGGGCAAGGAGGTGGACTACTACATCGCCGGCCGCAAGGGCCAGGCGTACTTCCGCTTCCGCAACCGTCCGACCGTGGACACCTGGACGGGCTTCTCGGACCAGCCGACCTACGACGACGCCAAGGCGATCGGCGAGTCGCTGATCGGCTCCTTCCTCCGCGAGGAGGACGAGGACCCCGGCGAGGACGAGGCCGGGGGCCAGGGCGTGGGCGAGGTGCACGTCGTGTTCACCCGCTTCAAGTCGATGCTGGTGCAGGAGCCGATACACGTGCGCCTGCTCCCGCTCGAGGTCGTCGAGGGGGAGGCCAGGCCCGAGAGCGACGAGGCCCTCCCGCTGTACGAGTTCGAGCCGTCGGCCGCCGAGGTGCTCGACGCGCTGCTGCCGAAGTACGTGCAGAGCCGGATCTACTTCGCCCTCCTCCAGGCGGCGGCCTCCGAGCTCGCCGCCCGCCAGAAGGCGATGAAGTCGGCCAGCGACAACGCCGACGAGCTCATCAAGAAGTACAAGAGAATCGCCAACCAGGCTCGCCAGGCGGGCATTACCCAAGAGATCAGCGAGATCGTCGGTGGCGTCGAGGCGCTGTCCGACTCCAGCGCCGGGAATGAGTGAGAGACATGACAGCCACCCAGGAAGAGCACAAGACCGAGAACGAGCCGGGCGGCACGGGCCGTATCGCCCGCGTCATCGGCCCGGTCGTCGACGTGGAGTTCCCCGTCGACACGATGCCGGACATCTACAACCGGCTCGAGGTCTCGACCGCGCTCTCGGACGACGACAGCGTGATCTCCCTCGAGGTCGCCCAGCACATCGGTGACGGCATGGTGCGCGCCATCTCGATGCAGCCCACCGACGGACTCGTGCGCGGCGCGACGGTGCAGGACACCGGCAACCCGATCACCGTGCCCGTGGGTGACGTCACCAAGGGGCACGTCTTCAACGCGCTCGGCGACTGCCTCAACCTCGAGGAGGGTGAGGAGCTCAAGGTCGAGGAGCGCTGGGGGATCCACCGCAAGGCCCCGGCCTTCGACCAGCTCGAGGCCAAGACCGAGATGTTCGAGACCGGCATCAAGGTCATCGACCTGCTGACGCCGTACGTCCAGGGCGGCAAGATCGGCCTGTTCGGGGGTGCCGGGGTCGGCAAGACCGTGCTGATCCAGGAGATGATCGCCCGCGTCGCCAAGAACCACGGCGGCGTGTCGGTCTTCGCCGGTGTCGGCGAGCGGACCCGCGAGGGCAACGACCTCATCGAGGAGATGGAGGAGGCCGGCGTCATCGGGCAGACCGCCCTGGTGTTCGGCCAGATGGACGAGCCGCCGGGCACCCGCCTGCGGGTCGCGCTGTCCGCGCTGACGATGGCGGAGTACTTCCGTGACGTGCAGAACCAGGACGTGCTGCTCTTCATCGACAACATCTTCCGGTTCACCCAGGCCGGCTCCGAGGTGTCGACCCTGCTGGGCCGGATGCCCTCGGCCGTGGGCTACCAGCCCACGCTCGCCGACGAGATGGGGGTGCTGCAGGAGCGGATCACCTCGACGCGCGGCAACTCGATCACCTCGATGCAGGCGATCTACGTGCCGGCCGACGACTACACCGACCCGGCTCCGGCGACCACGTTCGCCCACCTCGACGCCACCACCGAGCTCTCCCGCGAGATCGCCTCGAACGGCATCTACCCTGCGGTGGACCCGCTGACGTCGACCTCCCGGATCCTCGACGCGCAGTACATCGGCGCCGAGCACTACAACTGCGCGATCCGCGTGAAGCAGATCCTGCAGCGCAACAAGGAGCTGCAGGACATCATCGCGATCCTCGGTGTCGACGAGCTCTCGGAGGAGGACAAGGTCACCGTCTCGCGGGCGCGCCGCATCCAGCGCTTCCTGTCGCAGAACACCTACGTGGCCAAGCAGTTCACCGGCATCGAGGGCTCGACCGTGCCCGTCACGGACACCATCGAGGCCTTCAACAAGATCGCCGAGGGCGAGTACGACCACGTCGCCGAGCAGGCGTTCTTCATGTGCGGCGGTCTCGACGACGTCGAGCGCAAGTGGGACGAGATCCAGAAGCAGGACTGATCCGTCCTCCCGTCCAGCCCAGGTGAGAGTGAGACCAACCCGTGAGTGATGACCTCATGCAGGTGGACCTCGTGGCCGCCGACCGCCTCGTGTGGTCGGGCGAGGCCACGATGGTCGTCGCCCGCACCACCGAGGGCGACGTCGGTGTGCTGCCGAACCACGCGCCGATGCTCGCCGTGCTCGTCGAGAGCGTGGTCGAGGTGCGCACGGGCGACGGCGAGGAGTGGTGTGCCGCCGTGGACGCGGGCTTCCTGTCGGTCGCCCGCAACCGCGTCGCCATCTTGTCCGAGCATGCCGATCTGTCGCACGAGATCGACCTCGAGGAGGCCCGGGCCGAGCTCGAGCGGCTGCACGACGCGGGGGCCGACGAGGATGCGGCGCGCGCCGAGGTGCACCGCCAGGAGGCCCGGATCCGGGCTGCTGAACGATCCTCCTGACGGCCACGGTGCCGTGGCAATGGCTGCTCGACGCGGTCGGACTGGTGCTGGGCGGCCTCCTGCTCTTCGCAGTGCTGGTGGTCGGCCGGCGCCGGCTGCTGGCCCGCCCGGGCGGCACGTTCGACCTCAGCCTGCGGGTGCGGCACCACCGTCCCGGTCGGGGCTGGCTGCTGGGCATCGGCCGGTACCGCGAGCACCGTCTGGAGTGCTTCCGGATCTTCTCGCTCTCGCCCCGTCCCCGTCGGTCCTGGGAGCGCACCCGGCTCACCTACGTCGGGCGGCGTGACCCGGTCGGGGCCGAGGCCTACAGCCTCTTCGCCGGCCACGTCATCGTGGGCTGCGAGAGCGACACCGGTCGGCACGAGCTGGCGATGAGCCCGGAGAGCCTCCTGGGGCTCCAGGCCTGGCTGGAGTCCGCGCCCCCCGACCCCGACCGTGAGGGCTGAGCACGCTCCAGGGCCACGTAGGCTCGCGGCATGGTCAACCTGACGCGCATCTACACCCGTACCGGCGACGGCGGCACCACCCGGCTGGGCGACATGAGCGAGACCAGCAAGACCGACACCCGCCTCGCGGCGTACGCCGACGTCGACGAGCTCAACGCGCAGCTGGGCGTCACGCTCGTGCAGCCGGGCCTGGAGCCGGACGTGGCCGCCGAGCTGGTCCGGGTGCAGAACGACCTCTTCGACGTGGGTGCCGACCTGTGCACCCCGGTCGTCGCGGACCCCGAGTTCCCGCCGCTGCGGATCGAGCCGGCGTACGTCGAGCGCCTGGAGAGTCTGTGCGACCGCTACAACGCCGACCTGCCGGCGCTGCGTTCGTTCATCCTCAACGGCGGCACCCCCGTGGCGGCGCACCTGCACGTCGCCCGGACCGTGTGCCGTCGCGCCGAACGATCCGGCTGGGCGGCCTGGGCCGACCACGAGGCCAGCATGAACCGGTCGGCCCTGCTCTACCTGAACCGGCTCAGCGACCTGCTGTTCATCCTCGCCCGGCACGCGAACCGGGCCCAGGGCGACGTCCTCTGGAAGCCCGGCGGGGAGCGCTGACGAGGGTCACGATTCGGACATACCTGGGCGCGGTGTGTTCAACGTCGCAGGTCCGTGACGGATAGTGGTGCCCCAGCCAGTCTGTCGGGGAGGACACAGACCTGTGGACGTGACCGTCGACACCGACCACCTGCGGTTCGCGGGTGTGCTCGACGGACGCTGCGCACCCCGGGTCCGGGACCTGGTCTACGACAGCGTCGCGGGCTCCTCCGGTCCGGTCGTCCTCGACCTCACCGACGTCGAGCTGGTCGACCTCACCGTCGTGCGGATGCTGGCCGTCGCCTCGCGGCAGGCCGAGCGGCGCGGCACCCGGCTCGTGCTGCGCGGCTGCGGCAGCGCGGTCCGACGGATGGTGCAGCTGTCCGGGTGCGGCCGGTGGCTGCGTCTCGAGGGCTCCGTGGGGGCGCCGACACGCCGGTGAGCACAGGTCGTGGGGTTCGTCTCATCGCCGGCCACGCGGCAGCACGTCGCCGTACCCTCCGAGCATGAGCGACAGCGTGCAGCGCCCCGCCGTGCCCGCCACGGACGAGCCCCGTCCCAAGGACCGTCCCTGGGTGATGCGGACGTACGCCGGGCACAGCTCGGCGACCGAGTCCAACAAGCTCTACCGGACCAACCTGGCCAAGGGCCAGACCGGCCTCTCGGTCGCCTTCGACCTGCCGACGCAGACCGGCTACGACCCCGACTCGGTCCTCGCCCGAGGCGAGGTCGGCAAGGTCGGCGTGCCCGTGCCCCACCTCGGCGAGATGCGGCGGCTCTTCGCCGACATCCCGCTCACCGAGATGAACACGTCGATGACCATCAACGCCACGGCGATGTGGCTGCTGGCGATGTACCAGGTCGTGGCCGAGGAGCAGAACCCAGACCTCTCCCCGGAGCAGGTCGCGGCCGAGCTCGCCGGCACGACGCAGAACGACATCATCAAGGAGTACCTCTCCCGGGGCACCTACGTCTTCCCGCCGGAGCACTCCCTGCGGCTGATCTCCGACGTCATCTCCTACACGGTGCACCGGATCCCGCAGTGGAACCCGATCAATATCTGCAGCTACCACCTGCAAGAGGCCGGCGCGACGCCGACGCAGGAGCTGGCCTACGCGCTGTGCACCGCGATCGCCGTGCTCGACGAGGTGAAGGCCTCCGGGCAGGTCTCGGAGGAGGACTTCCCCAAGGTCGTCGGCCGCATCTCCTTCTTCGTCAACGCCGGGGTGCGCTTCGTCGAGGAGATGTGCAAGATGCGCGCCTTCGTGCAGCTCTGGGACGAGATCACCCGCGAGCGGTACGGCGTCGAGGACCCCAAGATGCGCCGCTTCCGCTACGGCGTGCAGGTCAACTCCTTGGGCCTGACCGAGGCCCAGCCCGAGAACAACGTGCAGCGGATCGTGCTCGAGATGCTCGGCGTGACCCTCTCCAAGGATGCCCGCGCCCGAGCCGTGCAGCTGCCCGCCTGGAACGAGGCCCTCGGCCTCCCGCGTCCCTGGGACCAGCAGTGGTCCCTGCGTCTCCAGCAGGTGCTGGCCTTCGAGTCCGACCTGCTGGAGTACGAGGACCTGTTCGAGGGGTCGGTCGTCGTCGCGCGCAAGGTGGCCGACCTCGTCGCGGGTGCCCGGGCGGAGATGGACCGGGTACTGGCCCTCGGCGGTGCGATCGCAGCCGTGGAGTCCGGCTACATGAAGCAGGCCTTGGTCTCCTCCCACGCCGCCCGGCGCGGACGGATCGAGTCCGGCCAGGAGAAGGTCGTGGGGGTCAACATCTACGAGACCACCGCGCCGTCCCCGTTGACCGCGGATCTCGACGGGGCCATCCAGGTCGCCGACCCGGAGGCCGAGCGGGCCGCCGTGGCGGGGCTGGAGCAGTGGCGCGCCACCCGCGACGACGCCGCGGTCGAGGTGGCTCTGACCGCCCTGGTCGAGGCCGCGAAGTCGGACCAGAACCTGATGGAGGCGACCCTGGCCGCCGTGCGCGCGGGAGTCACCACGGGGGAGTGGTCCGAAGCCCTGCGCGGTGTCTTCGGCGAGTTCCGCGCCCCGACCGGGGTCGCGGGAGCAGTCGGCGCCGTCGACGCCGGCGCCGAGCTGGGTGTCGTGCGCGAGCGCGTGCGGCAGACCGGCGAGCAGCTCGGCGGGCGGCTGCGCCTGCTCGTGGGCAAGCCCGGCCTGGACGGTCACTCCAACGGCGCCGAGCAAGTCGCCGTGCGGGCCCGGGACGCCGGCTTCGAGGTCGTCTACCAGGGGATCCGGCTGACGCCCGAGCAGATCGTCGCCGGAGCGGTCGCCGAGGACGTCCACTGCGTGGGTCTCTCGATCCTGTCCGGCTCCCACATGGAGCTCGTGCCCAGCGTCCTGGACGGGCTGCGCGAGGCCGGCCTCGAGGACGTGCCGGTGATCGTGGGCGGCATCATTCCCGGCTCCGACGCCGCCCGGCTCGTCGAGCTCGGGGTGGCCGCGGTGTTCACCCCCAAGGACTTCGGCCTCACCCAGATCATGGGCGGCATCGTCGACGTCATCCGGGCGGCGCACGACCTCGACTGACGGGCCGGACGCACCCGGGGCCCGCTGGCTACCGTGCCGTCATGGACCGTCGCCTGCTGATCCCGCTGCTGTTCGCCCTGCCCGGTCTCGGCATGGCCGCGGGCGGTGTGCTCCACCCGCCGCGCCTCGCCGCCCAGCACGCGGCCACCTGGCGGGACCTGCACGTGCTCGGCATCGCCGGCTTCCCGCTCGTCGGGGTCGCCCTCGGGCTGCTCTACCTCCCCACCCTGACCCGCGCGGCCCGGCGCGCCCCCCGGTGGCCGGTCACGGCGGCGGCGCTGGTGCTGTCCTTCGTCTACGCGACCTTCTACAGCGCCCTGGACGTGCTCGCGGGGGTGGGCAACGGGCAGATCGTGCTGGCGGCGGGAGACGCCGAGCGGCCCCAGGCCGTCAACGTGCTCTTCGGTTTCGCGGGTCGGCTCGGCGAGGTCGGCTCCTGGGCCCTGGTGATCGCGGCGGTGGTCGTCGCGGTCGACCACCTGGTGCGGTACGGGGTGCGCGCCGCCGGCGGCTTGCTGCTCGTCCCGGGTGCCTGGCTGGTGCACGAGCGGCACATCTTCCCGCCCGAGGGGGTGGTCGGGATGGTGCTGCTCGGAGTCGGCACCGGCGCTCTGGCCTGGGTGGTGCTCGCGGGTCAGAAAAGCCGGGCGGACGGGTCGTCGACACCGCGCAGGGCGTCGTAGTCCACGACGGCGCAGGAGATGCCGCGATCGGTGGCGAGCACGCGTGCCTGAGGCCTGATCTCCTGGGCGGCGAAGATGCCCCGCACCGGAGCGAGGTGGGGGTCGCGGTTGAGCAGCTCGAGGTAGCGCGTCAGCTGCTCGACCCCGTCGATGTCCCCGCGACGCTTGATCTCGACGGCCACCGCGAGACCGTCCGCGTCTCGGCACATCAGGTCCACCGGCCCGATCGCGGTCGGGAACTCCCGACGCACGAGGGTGAGGCCCGCCGACAGGGTCGCCGGGTGCTCCGCCAGCAGCGCCTGCAGGTGCTTCTCCACGCCGTCCTTCTGCAGGCCCGGGTCGACCCCGAGGTCGTGCAGGGTGTCCGAGAGCACCTCGTCGAGCACGATCCGCAGGGTGTCGTCGCTCTTGGGGGAGGCCACCGTCCAGACCGGTCTGCCGTCATCGTCGGTTTCTTGGCGCAGGATGCACGGGGGGCTCATCCAGTTCAGCGGCTTGTAGGAGCCTCCGTCGCTGTGCACCAGCACCGAGCCGTCGTTCTTGACCATGATCAGCCGGGTGGCCATCGGCAGGTGCGCCGTGAGGCGTCCGGCGTAGTCGATCTGGCACCGTGCGACGACGAGTCTCACGCCGAGAAGCCCGCCCTTCCTGGTCGACACGGTGGTGATCTTCGCCCGAAATGCCGCCCACGCCGCGTACCACGTGGCCCGGCGCGAATCATGGACGAAACAGAGTTGTTGCCCGCAAGGGCTTGCGTTGCACAAGTCACATCGGTTTGGCTGCCTCTCATGGTGCCATCAATGAATCTTCAGGCAGCGGCCGCCCCCCAGGAGTGGGAGTGGCTCGGCAAGGTCGAGGACACGATCAACAGCGCGTTCGAACCGGTCTCGACCGCGGTCCAGAACGTCATCTTCTACGCCCCCACGGTAAATGGCGCCTCGTTCCCCATCATCGTGCTGTGGCTCGTCCTGGCGGCGGCGGTGTTCACCGTCGTCTTCAAGGGCATCCAGTTCCGCAGCTGGGGGCTCTCCACGGACCTCGTCCGCGGCAAGTACTCGCGGATGAGCGACCCCGGTGAGGTGACGCACTTCCAGGCGCTCTCCTCGGCGGTGTCCGGCACCGTGGGTCTCGGCAACATCGCCGGCGTCGGCGCGGCGCTCACGATCGGTGGCCCCGGCGCGACGTTCTGGATGGTCATCGCCGGCCTGCTCGGCATGGCCACCAAGTTCGTGGAGTGCACCCTCGGTGTGCGCTACCGCGAGGTGCACGAGGACGGCACCGTCACCGGCGGCCCGTTCAAGTACCTCCCCGTCGCCTTCGAGCGGTTCGGCAACGTCTTCTCCAAGGGCGCCGTCGGCGTCTTCGCCGTCGCCCTGTTCCTGTTCGGCGCCATCGGCGGCAACATGTTCCAGGCCAACCAGACCTTCGCCCAGGCCCAGGAGGTCACCGGTGGCGAGGACGGCTTCCTCGGCTCGTCCGGCTCGGCCCTGATCTTCGGCATCGTGCTCGCGCTGCTCGTCGGTGCGGTCATCCTCGGCGGCATCACCTCGATCGCGAAGGTCACCTCGCGACTCGTGCCGGTGATGGGCGTCCTGTACGTGGGCGCCTGCCTGATGGTCATCTTCGCCAACGTCGTCGAGCTCCCCGCCGCCATCGGCACGATCATCAGCGGAGCGTTCAACCCCCAGGGCATTGCCGGTGGTGTCGTCGGCGTCCTGATCGTCGGCTTCCAGCGCGCAGCGTTCTCCAACGAGGCCGGTGTCGGCTCGGCGCCGATCGTGCACTCCGCGGTCAAGACCCGTCACCCCGTGAGCGAGGGCTACGTCGCCCTGCTCGAGCCCTTCATCGACACCGTGGTCGTCTGCACCATGACGGCGCTGACCATCGTCATCACCGACACGCCCTTCTACAATGCGGCGCAGCAGCAGTACCAGGCCGACGGCAAGGTCGCCGACGGCGTGGTCGTCACCTCGCGGGCCTTCGGCACCTTCCTGGAGCCCTTCCCGGTCGTGCTGGCTGTCGCCGTGGCGCTGTTCGCCTTCTCCACGCTGATCACCTGGAGCTACTACACGCTCAAGGCCTGGACCACGCTCTTCGGTCGCTCGCCCGCCAGCGAGATCACCTTCAAGATCCTGTTCTGCCTCTTCACGGTGATCGGCGCGGTGATCACCTTCGACTCGGTCCTCGGGTTCGCCGACGCGATGCTCTTCGTCTGCGCGATCGTCAACCTGCTGGCCTGCTACCTGCTGCTGCCGAAGGTGCGCGAGGAGATCGAGAACTTCCGGGAGGGTCGCCACAGCGGCGAGATCAAGATCGTCCCTGTCGAGGAGCGCGCCACCACCTGAGTCGCCGCGCGACTAGCACCTCGACACCGAACACCCGGCCGACGCGAAGGCGTCGGCCGGGTGTTCTCGCTCACGGCGGCTCGTCGCCACTCCTGACATGATGCGCCGCATGTCACGAGAGATCAGCACGGTCGGCATCGTCGGACTCGGCACCATGGGCGCCGGTATCGCGGAGGTCGTGGCCCGTCACGGCTACTCCGTGGTCGGGGTGGAGGTGGACGAGACGGCCCTCGAGCGGGGCCGCCAGCACGTGGAGTCCTCCACCAGCCGTGCCGTGTCGGGGGCCAAGCTCTCCGGGGAGGAGCGCGACGCCCTGGTGGGCCGAATCGACTACACGACCGACCTCGGCGCCGTGGCCGACTGCGACCTCGTGGTCGAGGCGGTCGGGGAGGCCCTGGCGCTGAAGAAGGACCTCTTCGTGCAGCTCGACGGCATCGTCGGCCCCGACACGATCCTGGCCACCAACACCTCCTCGCTGTCGGTGACCGACATCGCCACCGCCACGTCGGTGCCGTCCCGCGTGGTCGGGCTGCACTTCTTCAACCCCGCACCGGTGCAGGCCTTCGTCGAGGTCGTCCGCACCGTGGTCACCGCCCCCGAGGTCGTCGCCAGCGTCAGCGCGTTCGGCGAGGCGCTGGGCAAGACCCCGGTCACCTGCGGCGACAAGGCCGGCTTCATCGCCAATTCGCTGCTCTTCGGCTACCTCAACCACGCCGTGACCATGTTCGAGCAGCGCTACGCCTCGCGCGAGGACCTCGACGCTGCGATGCGGTACGGCTGCGGCTACCCGATGGGCCCGTTGGCCCTGCTCGACCTGATCGGGCTGGACACGGCGTACGAGATCCTCGACTCGATGTACAAGCAGGGCCGCGACCGCCTGCACGCCCCCGCGCCGATCCTCAAGCAGATGGTCACCGCCGGCCTGCTCGGTCGCAAGAGCGGTGCCGGCTTCTACACCTACGAGTCCGCCGAGAGCCCCGCCGTGGTCGCCGACGCGCGCACCCCCTCCGCCGACGACGCCCCCGCGCTGAAGCACGACATCAGCACCGTCGGTGTGGTCGGCACCGGCACGATGGCGAGCGGGATCGTCGAGGTCTTCGCGAAGGCCGGCTACGACGTCGTCTACGTCGGTCGCAGCCAGGACAAGGTCGACAACGTCACGGCGTCGCTCGAGAAGTCGCTGGACAAGGCGATCGGCCGCGGACGCTTCGACGAGTCCATGAAGCCCGACGTGCTCGGCCGTCTCACCGGCACGACGTCGCTCGACGACCTGGCCCAGGTCGACCTCGTGGTCGAGGCGATCGCCGAGGACCTCGCGATCAAGACGACGCTCTTCGAGAACCTCGACGACATCTGCAAGCCCGGCGCGATCCTCGCCACGACCACCTCGTCGCTGCCGATCATCTCCTGCGCCACGGTGACCTCGCGGCCGCAGGACGTCATCGGCATGCACTTCTTCAACCCCGCGCCGGTGATGAAGCTGGTCGAGGTCGTCTCCACGGTCTCCACCTCCGCCGACGTCGCCGAGACGGTCAACGCCCTGTGCGCGAAGGTCGGCAAGGTCGCCGTCAGCTGCGGCGACCGGGCCGGCTTCATCGTCAACGCGCTGCTGTTCCCCTACCTCAACGACGCGGTCAAGATGCTCGAGGCGCACTACTCCTCGGTCGACGACATCGACACCGCCATGAAGCAGGGCTGCCGGCTGCCGATGGGCCCCTTCGAGCTGCTCGACGTCGTCGGCAACGACGTGTCACTGGCGATCCAGAAGGAGCTCTACTCCGAGTTCCGCGAGCCCGGCTTCGCGCCGGCGCCGCTGCTCGAGCACCTGGTCACCGCCGGCTACCTGGGGCGCAAGACCAAGAAGGGCTTCCGGGACTACAGCAAGCGGTGAAGGGCCCGCAGAACACCACGTCAACGTGGTAAACCGGCAGTTACAGCGGGAAGGTTCCCGCTGTAACTGCATGTTTCCCGCTGTCGCCGGCAGGCACTCGCAGGTCCGCACCTTCGAGGTCGACCGTGAGCTGTCGTGGACGATCCTCGGTCGGCTCCGACCGCAGATCGGCGGTGACGTCGTAGTCGTGCCAGTCCGGCAGGTTGCCGAGGGCGTCCCGGTTCATGTGTACGACGAACGAGTCGCCGACCGCGCGCACCGGATCACCCGCTGCGGACTGCAGCATGCCGGAGGCGTCGATCGCGACGTGCCCGTCGGGGTCGCACAGCAGGGCGAAGACCTCGTCGGGAGGCACGGGCAGGACACGGGACGCCTCGAGGCGCGCGGAGCCGGTCATGCGGTGAGTCTGCCCGTGAGCTAGTCCAGGCAGAACTCGTTGCCCTCCGGGTCGGCCATCACGACGAAGCCCGCTTCGACCGGGCCGGGCTCGTGGCGGTGCAGCCGGGTGGCGCCGAGCGCGACCAGCCGCTCGGCCTCGCGCTCGAGCGCGTGCATGCGGGCGTCCCCGGTCAACCCGGGCGCGGAGCGCAGGTCGAGGTGCACGCGGTTCTTGGCCGTCTTGGGTTCCGGCACCTTCTGGAAGAAGAGCCGGGGTCCGTCGCCGGTCGGGTGGACCAGGGCGAACGCGTCGTCTCGCGCCGACTCGGGCACGTCGTGCTCGTCGAGGAAGACCATCCAGGCCGCCACCGTCTCCTCCACGTCGCCGACCGTGCCCCCGGGCGGCGGGTCGACCGCGTAGTCGAGCGCCTCGCGCCAGAACAGGCCCAGGGCCCGGGGGGACGCCGCATCCACCGTGACCTGGACCGTTCGCGGGCCCGGACCGCTCATCGCGCGGCCTGCGACGCGGCGTACAGGTCGCGCAGCAGGCAGACCTCCGCGAGGTGGTGCAGGAGCTCGCGGTGGATGTGCAGCACCAGAGCGGCCATCGGGGCCTCGGCGAAGGGACCCTCCGCGGGGCCGCACGGGCGGGCGAGGCCCTCCTCGCCGAGCGCCTCGACGCCGGCGAGCCAGGTGTCGACCTGGCTGTCGAGCTGCGCCAACGCCTCCTCGGCGGTCGCGGCGTACGACCAGGTCGGGTAGTCGGCGGGCGGGGCGCCGAAGTGCGCGGCGTTGCGGGTCGCGAGCACCCCGACGACGACGTGACCCAGCCGCCAGGCGATGGTCGTGAACGGCGGCGGAGACGGCTCCGGGAGCTCGAAGTCGATGAGGACGGCCCCCGAGCCCGCGGCCATCGGGGTCCGCGCATCCGCGCGGGGCCGCACGCTCCAGCACCCGGGAGTCGGCTCCCAGAAGTACTCGGCGTCGCCGAGGCCGGTCAGGCGCGGTCGGGTGGCGGTGCTCCACTGCCACCCGAACTGGTCGCGCAGGAGGGAGTTCGACGTCGTGGTGGGGGTCATGCGGCGAGTCTGCGCCCGCAAGCGGACAGTTGCTGTCCGCAGAGTGCGGCAGGATGCTCCGGTGTCCACCACCGCTCGCGCGCTCAGCCTGCTCTCCCTGCTGCAGTCGCGCGCGGTGTGGTCGGGGCCCGAGCTGGCCGAGCGACTCGGCGTCACGGTCCGCAGCGTCCGGCGTGACGTCGACCGGCTCCGCTCCCTCGGCTACCCCGTCGACGCCATGCCCGGCGCCGGCGGGGGCTACCGGCTCGCGGCCGGGCGGGCCATCCCGCCGCTCCTGCTCGACGACGACGAGGCCGTCGCCGTGGCGGTGTCGCTGCGGCTGGCCGCGACGGGCTCCGTCACCGGCGCCGCGGAGGCCTCCCTGCGCGCCTCGGCGAAGCTGGAGCAGGTGATGCCGCCCCGCCTCCGGGCGGAGGTCCGGGCGGTGCAGCAGAGCATCGTGACCCTGCCCGGGACGCCCGACCCGGTCGACGCGGACGTGCTGCTCACCCTGGCCCTGGCCTGCCGCGACCGGGTGCGGGTGCGGTTCGGCTACGCGGACGCCCACGGCGCACCCACCCGTCGGTACGTCGAGCCCGTGCAGGTGGTCGCGACCGGGCGGCGGTGGTACCTCATGGCGTGGGACCTCTGGCGCGAGGACTGGCGCAGCTTCCGGCTCGACCGGGCGACGGAGCTCGTCGCGACCACCTGGCGCTACGAGCCGCGGCCCCACCCGGACCCGGCCGACTTCGTGCAGCGGGCCGTGACGGCGGCGCCGTACCGCCACGTCGCGCGGGTGCGGCTGGACGCCCCTCCCGCCGTGGTGGCCGAGCGGGTCACACCGGCGATGGCGACCCTGGAGGACGACGGCACGGGTGGCTGCCTGCTCGTTGCGGGCGGGGACGACCTGGTGGGGATGGCGCTCTGGCTGCTCTCGCTCGGCCACCCGGTCACCGTGGACGAGCCCGACGGGCTGCGTGCGGCCCTGTGCGACCTGGCTGCACGCGCCCGCGGGGCCTGAGCCGACGGCTCAGCGCTGGCGGGCCCGGTAGTTCGCGACCGCGATCCGGTTGCCGCACGCCGTCGAGCAGAACCGCCGGGACCTGTTGCGGGACAGGTCGACCACGACGCCGTCGCAGTCCTCGGCGTCACAGGTGCCGAGCCGGTCCATCTCGTCGCCGCGCACCACCTCCATCACCGCCATCGCCGACTCGACGAGGATGTGGGTCGCCACCGACGCGTCGGCGGAGACGGCGTGGACGTGCCAGTCCCAGCCGCCGTGCCGCACGAGCTGGGGGAGCGCCCTGGCCTCGGCGAGGTGACCGTTCAGGAGCTCGGCCGCCTCGTCGCGGCTCGCGGTCACCAGCGCTCGCAGGCGGGGCCGCAGCGCGCGGACCTCCTCCAGCTCGGCCTCGTCCTCGCGCCGGGCCAGGGAGTACTCGTGCTGGCTGAGGAAGACGTCGAGGTCGTCGAGGGTGGTCAGCTCGTCGGGCTCTCCGTCGGTGTTGACCAGCGACTCGAGCGCGCGGAGGGCGGTCGCGGTGTCATGAGCGAAGACCATGTTGACAGATTACACATCCGCTCCGTAGCGTCACGTGCCATGAGCACGTTGACCCATGACGCCACCGCGGACACCCCCCCGCTCGTCGGACGCTTCGGCCTCGGCTGGGCGCTGGTGTCAGCCGCCTCCTTCGGCATGTCCGGCGCCCTCGGGCGCGGCCTGATGGACGCCGGCTGGAGCGCCGGGGCAGCCATCTTCGTCCGGGTGCTGATCGGGGCCCTCGTGCTCGCCGTGCCGGCCGTGCGGGCCCTGCGCGGCCGGTGGGGGCTGCTCCGTCGCAACGCCGTCCACGTGCTGCTGTACGGCGGGGTCGCGGTGGCGCTGTGCCAGGTCTCCTACTTCAGCGCAGCCCAGACCATCCCCGTCGGGATCGCCCTGCTCATCGAGTACCTCGCGCCGGTCGCCGTCGTCGTGTGGGTCTGGCTGGTGCACGGCCGGCGGCCCCGCCCGCTCACGTACGCCGGGGGCGCGGTCGCCTTGGGCGGCCTCGTGCTGGTGCTCGACGTGACCGGGAGCGGCGGACCGCTGGACCTGGTCGGGGTCGGCTGGGCCCTGCTGGCGATGGTCGGCGCCGCGACCTACTTCGTCCTCTCGGCCGACGAGGGCACCGGGCTGCCGCCGGTCGCCCTGGCCGGCAGCGGCATGCTCGTCGGCGCGAGCGCGCTGGGCCTGCTGGGCCTGGTCGGCGTGATGCGCTTCGACGTGTCGACGACCGCCCCGACGTACCCGACGCTCGGCGCCGTGCCGGTCTGGCTGCCCCTGTTGCTGCTGGGCGTCGTCACGGCGGCGACGTCCTACCTGACCGGCATCGAGGCCAGCCGCCGGCTCGGCTCGCGGGTCGCGTCGTTCGTGGCGCTCTCGGAGGTGCTCTTCGCGATGCTCTTCGCCTGGTTGCTGCTGGCCGAGCTGCCGCGCGGCCTGCAGCTGGTCGGCGGCCTGCTCGTGCTCGTCGGCGTGGTCGTGGTCAAGGCCGCGGGCGAGGACGACGTGGCGGGAGCGGGGCCACCCGACCTCGTGGGCACCGAGGGCACCGAGCAGGCCGGACAGGACGAGGCGCCGCCTCGGCGGGTGTCCTGCGCGGGCACCAGCACCTCGCGGTAGAGCAGCAGCAGCGACGCCGCCGCCGGCACGGCCAGCAGGGCACGGAGCACGCCCAGGAGGGTGCCGCCGGCCAGGGCCGCGACCAGGACGACCGCTCCGGGCACCTGGACCCGGCGGGCCATCACCCGCGTGCAGGCGAGGTAGTTCTCGATCTGCTGGGTGACCCTCGCGAAGGCCAGGTACAGCACGCCGATCCGGACGTCGGTAGCCAGGCCGATCACCACGACCACGCCGCTGCCGAGCGGTGGCGCCGACGAGCACCACCACGAAGGCTCCCGACACGTAGCCGCCGACGGTGCGCAGCATCTCGTCACCGAGGGCCGAGACGCGCGCCCACGCCGGCTCCCCGGAGCCCTCCGGTAGACCGCCGGCGCGATCGACGGCAGGCCGTGAAGGAAGGACACCGTCGGGATCAGCAGGAAGAGGCTGGTGACCAGCCCGCCCAGCGCGAGGGCGAAGCCGAGGACGCCGCCAGGACGCCGGCCCCGAGACCGCCTCCGAGCAGGTACTTCGACGACGAGCACCAGCAGCGGCACCGGCTCAGCGACGGGGAGGGCAGCCAGTACGCCGCCAACGCGTCGACGGGCGACGCCCCGGACGGGTCGTCCGGGGCGTCGTCACGCGTGCTCTTCGCGGTCGGTCCCGACGGACCTGCCGCTCCGCCTCAGGCCTGCTCGTCCCTGGCCGCCCGCTCGACGGGCTGGCCGGCGCCCTGCTCGACGCCGAAGCCGGAGACGACGTCGCGCAGGCTGCCCAGCTGGGCGACGATCGCGTCGCGGCGCTTGGTGACCCGCTCGACCTCGGCCCGGATCTCGGCGAGCTCGCGCTCGGCCTCCTCCTGGCCCGACGAGGTGAGGGCGTCGGCCTCGGTCTGCGCCTGGGAGACCAGCTGCGCGGCCTCGCGACGGGCGCGGGTCAGCAGGTGCTCGGCCTCGCGGGCGGCGGCGTCGCGCTGCTCCGTGGCCAGGGCCACGACCTCGCGGGCCCGGGCCTCGGCGGCCTGGGCGCGCTCCTCGGCCTGGGCGACGATCCGGTCGGTCTCGGCGACGGCGGAGTCGTGGTGCTCGGCGGCCTCACGGGTGAGGCGCTCCTTCTCGACGGCGAGCGTGCGGCGGGCCTCCTGCACCTCGCGCTCGGCGGCGGCCCGCATGGCCTCCGCGTCGCGCTTGGAGCCGGTGCGCAGCGTCGCGGCCTCCTGGTTCGCCGCCATCCGGACCTGCTCGGCCTCGCTCTGCGCGCCGCTGAGCAGCTCGCGCGACTCCGACTCCGACAGCGCGCGCTGGCGGTCGAGGCGCTCGGTCTGCTCGCTGCGGAGCGTGTCGAGCTCCTGGATCTGCACCATCCGCATGTCCTCGGTGTCCCGCTGGGCGTCGGCGAGGAGCCGCTTGGCGTCCCGGCCCGCCTGCTCGCGGGTGTCCGCGGCCTGGCGGCGCGCGGTGTCGAGCACCTCGGCGGCCTGCTCCTCGGCCAGGCGGAGCATCTCGCTGGCCTTGCCACCGAGGTCGGCGTACGTCGGGGCGGCGGGCTCGACCCCGTCCTCCAGCTCGGTGATGCGGGTGGAGGCCTGCTCGAGGCTGCTCTTGAGCGCCGCGCGCTCGGTGGCCAGCGCGGCGAGGCGACGGTCCACCTCGGCGCGGTCGTAGCCGCCGCGGCGGGCGACGGTGAAGGGGCTGCCCGATCCGGGCTGCTGGGGGGACGGGGAGGAGTTGCTCATGACGCTCTGTCTCTTGGGTGAGGAGGGCTGGGTGGAAGTTGCTGGCGAGGCTACCTGGCGCTCGCCGGCAGCCTGCGGGGGTGCCGGATCGTGGCCCTCGGTGCCACTGCCGAAGAAGGACAGGTCCTTGGTGGTCGTCATGGGTTCTCCGCTCCGGTCCCGTCCACCTGTGCGGGCGGGACGCTCTCTCCCTGGCTGGTGGCGACAGTCTCCGACACCGGGCGCCGAGATCCGCGCACGACGCGCGCGGGGCCGCCGCCCACGTCGTACGACGGTGACGGCGGCCCCAGCAGGCCGTGCGGGTGGGCGGCCGGGGCCGGTCTCAGACCCCGCGGAAGCGGTTGATCGCGGTGAGGTGCTTCTCGCGCAGCTCGTGGTCGCGCACGCCGAGACCCTCCTCGGGAGCCAGGCACAGCACGCCGACCTTGCCCTGGTGCTTGTTGTGGTGCACGTCCAGCGCCGCCTGGCCGACCTCGTCGAGGGTGTAGGTGCGCGACAGGGTCGGGTGGATCTTGCCCTGGGCGACGAGGCGGTTGGCCTCCCACGACTCGCGGTAGTTGGCGAAGTGCGAGGAGATGATCCGCTTCAGGTTCATCCACAGGTAGCGGTTGTCGTACTCGTGCATGTAGCCCGAGGTGGAGGCGCAGGTGGTGATCACGCCGCCCTTGCGGGTCACGAACACCGAGGCGCCGAAGGTCTCGCGGCCGGGGTGCTCGAAGACGATGTCGATGTCCTCGCCGCCGGTGAGCTCGCGGATCCGGGCCCCGAACCTGCGCCACTCCTTGGGGTCCTGGGTGTGCTCGTCCTTCCAGAACCGGTAGCCCTCCTCGGCGCGGTTGATGACCAGCTCGGCGCCCATGCTGCGGGCGATGGCGGCCTTCTCCTCGTTGGAGACCACGCAGATCGGGGTGGCTCCGCCGTTGAGGGCGTACTGCGTCGCGAAACCGCCGAGGCCGCCGGAGGCGCCCCAGACCAGGACGTTGTCGCCCTGCTTCATGTCGCCGCCGTTCGTGGAGACCAGCTGGCGGTAGGCGGTGCAGTTGACCAGGCCGGGGGAGGCGGCCTCCTCCCAGGTGAGGTGCTTCGGCTTGGGCATCAGCTGGTTGGCCTTGACCAGCGCGACGTGGGCGAGGCCGCCGAAGTTGGTCTCGAAGCCCCAGATCCGCTGCTCGGGGTCGAGCATCGTGTCGTTGTGGCCGTCGGGGCCCTCGAGCTCGACCGAGAGGCAGTGCGCCACGACCTCGGTGCCGGCCGACCAGGAGTGCACGCCGGGGCCGGTGGCGAGCACCACGCCGGAGAGGTCGGAGCCGACCACGTGGTAGGGCAGGTCGTGCCGCTTGGCCAGCGGGGAGAGGCGGCCGTAGCGCTCGAGGAAGCCGAAGGTCGACACCGGCTCGAAGATCGACGTCCACACGGTGTTGTAGTTGATCGCCGAGGCCATCACCGCGACGTACGCCTCGCCCGGACCGAGCTCGGGCAGGGCGACGTCGTCGAGGTGCAGCGACTGCCGCGGGTCCTTGTCCTTGCTCGGCACCCCCTCGAACATGGTCGCCTCGTCCTTGTGCACGGTCACCGCGCGGTAGGACTCGGGAAGCGGGAGCGCCGCGAAGTCCTCCGCGCTCGTGTCGCCGGCGAGGATGGCATCGAGGATCTGCTGCACGGGGGCTCCAAACGTCAGGGGCTGGTCGGCCGGTGGGCCGGCCGGCGGGCGCGGTGGGCACGGGTGGGGACGTGGACCCGGGACCCGGGGACCCGGGGACCCGGGGACCCGGGGACCCGGCGTGCCGCGGGGGAAACGTATCGGCGCCCCCGGGCACTGTCAGCCGAGTGTGACCGAATCGGCGCGTCCCGCGGGTTGCGGCCGCGGCGGTTGTCGCGGGCGGCCCGGGGTGGAACCGTGTCGACGTGAGCAGCATCGACCTGAACAGCGACGTGGGGGAGTCCTTCGGCCGCTGGACCCTGGGCGACGACGACGCCGTGCTCGAGGTGGTCACCAGCGCCAACGTCGCCTGCGGCTTCCACGCCGGCGACGCGTCGACGCTGCGGCGCTGCTGCGAGACCGCCGTACGCCGCGGGGTCGTCGTCGGCGCGCAGGTGGGCTACCGCGACCTCGTCGGCTTCGGCCGTCGCTACATCGAGATGGACCCTGTCGAGCTCGCCGACGACGTGGTCTACCAGGTCGGCGCCCTCGAGGCGCTCGCCCGGGTCGCGGGCACCCGGGTCGCCTACGTCAAGCCGCACGGGGCGCTCTACAACGCCGTCGTGCACCACGAGCGGCAGGCGCGGGCCGTCGTCGACGCCGTGCGCGCCTACGACGCCGCGCTGCCGCTGCTGGGGCTGCCGGGCTCGGTGCTGCTCGACGTCGCCGAGCGGGCGGGCCTGCACACCGTGCGGGAGGCCTTCGCCGACCGTGGCTACACCCCCGAGGGCACCCTCGTGCCGCGCTCGGAGCCCGGCGCGGTCCTGTCGGACCCCGACGAGGTCGCGCAGCGGGTGCTGCGGATGGTGACCGACGGGGAGGTCGAGGCCGTCGACGGCAGCGTGGTCGCGGTGGACGCCGCCTCGGTGTGCCTGCACGGAGACTCGCCGGGCGCCGTCGCGATGGCGACCGCCGTGCGTCATGCCCTCGACGCGGCCGGGGTGCGGATCGAGCCCTTCGCGTGAGGGTGCTGCCGTACGGCGACCGGGCGCTGCTGGTCGAGCTGGCCGACGCCGACGAGGCGGTCGCCTGGGCGGCCGGGCTGCGCGCCGACCCGCCGACGTGCCTGGCCGAGAGCGTTCCCGCAGCGCGCACCGTGCTCGTCGTGGCTGCCGAGGGCTGCGCCGTGTCCGACCTGCGCGCCGCCGTGGCGCGGGTGCGGCCCGCCGAGGCCGCGGAGCTCGACGAGGGCGAGGTGGTCGAGGTCGAGGTGGTCTACGACGGGGCCGACCTCGAGGACGTCGCCGCGCTGACCGGGCTCTCGACCCGCGAGGTGGTCGCGGCGCACACCGGCCAGACCTGGCGGGTCGCCTTCGGGGGCTTCGCGCCCGGCTTCGGCTACCTCCTCGGCGAGGACGACCGCCTGCGCGTGCCCCGGCGAAAGGAGTCGCGGACGGCCGTTCCCCGGGGCGCGGTGGGGCTGGCGGACGAGTTCTCGGGGGTCTACCCGCGGGAGTCGCCCGGCGGTTGGCAGCTGGTCGGCCGCACCGACGCGGCGCTGTGGGACCTCGACCGCGACCCTCCCGCCCTGCTCCGCCCCGGCGTACGCGTGCGCTTCGTGGAGCGCGGATGAGGGGCCTCGTCGTGCGGGCGACCGGGCCGCAGGCCCTGGTGCAGGACCTCGGCCGACCGGGGCACGCGGCGACCGGGGTCACCGTCGCGGGGGCCGCCGACCGGGCGTCGCTGCGGCGGGGCAACCGCGCGGTCGGCAACGACGAGGGCGCCGCCGCGGTCGAGGTCGTGCTCGGCGGCCTCGAGGTCGAGGTCGGCGACGAGGTCCTGTGGTTGTGCGTCACCGGTGCGCCGTGCACGGTGCGGGTCGACGGCCGCGGGGTCGGGTCGCACGCGCCGTTCGCGGCGCCGCCGGGGTCGCGGGTGCGACTCGGCGTTCCGGCGACGGGGCTGCGCTCCTACCTCTGCGTCCGTGGCGGGCTGGTCGTGCCCGCGGTGCTCGGCTCGCGCAGCACCGACGTGCTCTCCGGGGTCGGCCCCGCGCCGCTGGCCGAGGGCGCCACGCTGGCGGTCGGCCGCGCGACGGGGGGGTTCCCCGGCGTCGACCACTGGCCGCACCCGCCGGTGGAGGACCTCGTCGTGCTGCGCGCCGTGCGGGGGCCCCGTGACGACTGGTGCGCCGACGCGGACGCGCTGGTCCGGGGCCGGTGGCGGGCCGGCGACCGCAGCAACCGGGTCGGGGTGCGCCTCGAACGGGACGAGGGGCCAGCGCTGAGCCTCGCGCGCGACGACGAGCTGCCCAGCGAGGGCGTACGCCGGGGCGCGGTGCAGGTGCCCCCGAGCGGCGAGCCGGTGCTGTTCCTCGCCGACCACCCGGTCACCGGCGGCTACCCCGTGGTCGGTGTCGTCGTCGACGCGGACGTCGACCGGGCGGCCCAGCTGCGGCCCGGCCAGGGGGTCGGGTTCCGCTGGGTGCCTGCCCCCTGACACCTGGCACCGCATGACCGATGTCACCCGCAGGTCGTGACACCGGGGCCTCGCGGGCGCGGGCTGCCGCCCGCAGGCTGGAGCCATGACCTCATCCGACCCAGCCGCCGTCGAGCTCGTCGGGCTGGAGAAGACCTTCCCCGGACCCCACGGACGTGTCCGTGCGATCGACGGCATCGACCTGCGCATCGACCGCGGCGAGGTGGTCGCGCTCCTCGGGCCCAACGGAGCCGGCAAGACCACCACGCTCGACGTCGTCCTCGGCCTCACCGACCCGACCGGGGGCTCCGCCCGGACGCTGGGCACCCGTCCGCGCCAGGCGGTCGTCGACGGCCGGGTGTCGGCGGTGCTGCAGACCGGCGGGCTGCTCGGAGACCTCACCGTGCGGGAGACCGTGCGCTGGATCTCCTCGCTCTACCCCCGGCCGGTGCCGGTGGAGCAGGTGCTGGCGCGCGCCGACCTGGCCGGGATCGCCGACCGTCGGGTCTCGAAGTGCTCGGGCGGCGAGCAGCAGCGGCTGCGGTTCGCCCTCGCCCTGGTGCCCGAGCCCGACCTGCTCGTGCTCGACGAGCCCACGGCGGGCATGGACGTCTCCGCCCGGCGGGCCTTCTGGGCCGTGATGCGCGCCGAGGCCGCGCAGGGGCGCACGGTCGTCTTCGCCACGCACTACCTCGAGGAGGCCGACGACTTCGCCGACCGGATCGTGCTCGTCGCCGCCGGGCGCGTCGTGGCCGACGGGCCGACCGAGGAGATCCGGGCCCAGGCCACCGGTCGCCTGGTGAGCGCCGACGTCGCCGACCCGGCCGACCTGGCCGCCGCGACGTCCCGGCTGGAGGCCGAGCCTGGCCTCGCCGCCACGGTGAGGGTCGCCGGGACGCGCCTGTCCGTGCGCTCCCGCGACTCCGACGCCACCGCCCGCCTGCTGCTCACCGAGCTCGGCGGGCGCGCTCTCGAGATCACCTCCGGGTCGCTGGAGGACGCTTTCCTCCAGCTCACCGGACCGAGCACGAGCGCCACGACCGAGGGAGGCCCGCGATGAACACCACGATGCTGCGCCTGGAGGTCCGACGCCTGGTGCGGGACCCGGTGACCCTGTTCTTCACCGTCGGCCTGCCGGTGTTCTTCTACCTGATCTTCGGCGCCTCGCAGAGCTATTCGGACCAGGAGGCTGGCAACGGCAACGTCGCCATGACCATCATGGTGGCCATGGCGGCGTACGGAGCAGTGAGTGCCACGGTGGGCATCGGTGGCCGGGCCGCGCTCGAGCGGCGCCAGGGCTGGGGTCGCCAGCTCGGGCTCACGCCGATGCGCGACGCGACGTACGTCGGGGTCAAGACCGCCGTCGCCGTCGTCTTCGCCACCGCGACGGTGGCCCTGGTCTTCCTGGCCGGCCTGCTCACCACCGCCGAGGGGACCCCGCTGGCCTGGCTGCTGTGCGCCCTCCTGCTCGTCGTGGGCGCGGCGGTCTTCTCGCTGTACGGCCTGTGCTTCGGCCTGGCCTTCGGCTCCGAGGCGGCGCTGAGCGGCGCGGGCGGCTCGGTCGTGATCCTGGGCTTCCTGGGCAACATCTTCATCCCGCTCTCGGGCACGCTGCTCACGATCGCCAAGTTCACCCCGCTGTACGGCTACGCCAGCCTGGCCCGCTACCCGATCACCCAGGGCGAGATCTTCACCGCCGACGGCACGCTGGTGCAGGAGTCGCTGTGGGTGCCGCTGCTCAACGTCGTCGTGTGGCTGGGGCTGCTGGCCGTCCTCGCGACGCTGCTCGTGCGCCGGGGACGGGGACGCGAGTGAGCACGACGGGAACGACGGGCCGGGCGCCGGACGTCGAGGACCCGCGCACCCGGGACCCCTGGCAGCGGTTCGGGTGGCTGATCTGGGCGACCTGGCTGGTGTTCCTCGGCTTCCCCCTGCTGGCCGCGGCGAACGCCGAGGACGCGCGCCTCCGGGTGCTCGGCGTGACGGCCACGCTGGCCTTCGGGGTGGTTTACGCGCTGCTGACCCACCGGTTGATGGACGAGGACCACGTCGCACGGGGCCGTCTGCGCGCCTCCCACGTGCTCGCCCTGGGCGTGCTGGTCGCGCTGGCCGCGACCACCACGCCCGTGATCGGGCTGGGCGCGATGTCGTTCCTGCCGTTCCTCACCTCCTACGGCAACTTCGCCCTGCCGCGCCCGGCGTGCTGGATCTGGTCGGCCACCGTGGTCGTCGTGGCCGCCGCGACGCCGGCGCTCGCCGGCGCGACGGGGGAGTGGCTCTCGCTCACCGTCATCGTGCTGGCGGTGACGGCCGGGACGGCCGGCGGACGGATCATGGCCGACCTCGGCGAGCAGGCCGGCCAGGTGGCCGAGGAGCTGGCCGTGACGACCGAGCGCGACCGCGTCGCCCGCGACGTGCACGACGTCCTCGGGCACAGCCTCACCGTGGTGGCGGTCAAGGCCCAGCTGGCCGAGCGACTCATCGACGTCGACCCCGAGCGTGCCCGCGCCGAGCTGGCCGACATCCAGCAACTGACCCGGCAGGCGCTGGCCGAGGTGCGCAGCACGGTCGGCGGACTGCGCACGGCCCGCCTCGACGACGAGCTGGCCGGGGCGACCCGCGCCCTCACCGCTGCAGGCATCGCGCCCACCGTGCCGGCGAGCGGGGAGGTGCTCGAGCCGCGGCACCGGGCCGTGGCCGCCTGGGTGCTGCGCGAGGCGGTCACCAACGTCGTGCGTCACAGCGAGGCCCGGACCTGCCGGGTCGAGCTGCTGCCCGAAGGGCTGCGGGTCGTCGACGACGGCCGCGGCGTGGGCGCCACCGACCGGGGCAACGGCCTGCGCGGGCTGGAGGAACGGGTCGCCGGCTCCGGCGGTCGGCTCGACCTCGGGGACGCCGCGGGTGGCGGCACCCGGCTGGAGGTGGCCTGGTGAGCGACCAGTCGATCCGGCTGCTGCTGGCCGACGACCAGGCGCTCGTGCGCGGCGCGCTCGCGGCCCTGCTCGACCTGGAGCCCGACCTCGAGGTGGTGGCGCAGGTCAGCCGGGGCGACGAGGTGCTCCCCGCAGTGCGGGAGCACGCCCCCGACGTCTGCCTGCTCGACATCGAGATGCCCGGCACCGACGGCATCGAGGCCTGCCGGGCGGTGGTCGCCGCGACCCCGAGCCGGGTGCTGATGGTGACGACCTTCGGCCGGCCCGGCTACCTGCGACGGGCGCTGGAGGCCGGAGCCGGCGGCTTCGTGGTCAAGGACACCCCCTCGGCGCAGCTCGCGGACGCCGTACGCCGCGTGCACGCAGGCCTGCGCGTCGTCGACCCCGCCCTGGCCACCGCGTCGCTGCTCGACGGCACCAGCCCGCTCAGCGCGCGCGAGGTGGACGTGCTGCGCCTGGCGCTGGGGGGCAGCCCCGCGAGCGACATCGCGGCGCGGCTGCACCTGTCGCCGGGCACGGTGCGCAACCATCTCTCCGCCGCCATCGGCAAGACCGGCAGCCGCACCCGGGCCGAGGCGGCGCAGGTGGCCCGGGAGCGCGGCTGGCTCTGACCGGCTACGTCCGCAGGTAGGTCGCCAGTCGGCCGGCGAGGCCACGGAAGCCCCCATCTCGTCACGCCGGATGGAGACGCTCTCCACGTCGAAGGCCGAGCGGCACCCCGGGGCCACGGCAGAAGTCGCCCAGCTCGACGGCTGCCGCCTGCGCCCCCCGGGCCGGCCAGCCACGGGCCGGTCGAGTGCCGGAGGTCGTTCACGGTGGGGCGGAAGGAGAGCGGATCGCTCGACCGTGTCGCGGGCCCTCTCGTCGTCGATGTCGCACAGCACCAGTCCGTCGAGGCGCGCGAACAGGGCGACGTCGCCCCGACCGGCTCCGCTGCGCGTGGTGACGTCCACGCCGGTCGGCGCGCGGTCAGTGCGCGGTCAGTGCGCGGCGTGCGCCGCCGGCTCGACCAGCTCGACGAGCACGCCGCCGGCGTCCTTGGGGTGCACGAAGTTCACCCGCGAGCCCGCGGTGCCGCGCTTCGGGGCGTCGTACAGCAGCCGCAGGCCGCGCGAGCGGAGCACGTCGGCCACCCGCTCCACGTCGGTCACGCGGTAGGCGAGCTGCTGCAGGCCCGGACCGCTGCGGTCGAGGAACGTGGCGATGGTCGAGGTCTCGTCGAGCGGGGCGAGCAGCTGGATGCACTGCTCGGTGCCGGCGACGCGCACCATGGCCTCGCGCACCTTCTGCTCCTCGTTGGTCTCCTCGTGGGCGACCTCCATGCCGAAGGCGTCGCGGTAGAACGCGATCGCCTCGTCGAGGTCGGGCACGGCGATCCCGACGTGGTCGATGCAGACGAAGAGGGGCTCGGGGATCTCCAGGGGCGCGGTCATGTCCGGCATCGTGGTACGCCGCGGGGCCGCCCGCAACGCCCCGGGCGACGGTGTGACCACCCACTCACGGACCGGTGACCCCGGCCCCTCCCCGTGGCGGCGGCCCCGTCGGTATCGTCGGGCCGTCCCCGTGACCACCGTTCCCCTCCTGGAGGCAGCATGTCCGAGTCCGTGATCGTCGCCGGTGCCCGCACCCCCATCGGCCGTCTGCTCGGCGGCCTGAAGAGCCTCGACGCCGCCGCGCTCGGAGGGGTCGCCATCACGGGCGCCCTGGAGAAGGCGGGCGTCAGCCCCGACCAGGTCGACTACGTGATCATGGGCCAGGTCGTCCAGGCCGGTGCCGGTCAGAACCCCTCGCGCACCGCCGCCGTCGCCGGGGGCATCCCGATGTCGACGCCGAGCATCACCATCAACAAGGTCTGCCTGTCGGGCATCAACGCGATCCACCTCGCCGACGCCCTGGTGCGCTCGGGCCAGTTCGACGTCGTCGTCGCCGGCGGCATGGAGTCGATGACCAACGCGCCGCACCTGCTGAAGGGCTCGCGCGAGGGCACGAAGTACGGCGACACCACCCTCGTCGACTCGATGGCCTACGACGCGCTCTTCGACCAGCGCACCCAGCAGGCGATGGGCGCCCTGACCGAGCAGTGCAACGCGGCCGGCGAGGAGCTCACCCGCGAGGAGCAGGACGAGTTCTCCGCCCGCAGCCACCAGCGTGCGGCCGAGGCCTGGAAGAACGGCCTCTTCGACGACGAGGTCGTTCCGGTCGAGATCCCGCAGCGCCGCGGCGAGCCCGTCGTGGTGAGCGAGGACGAGGGCGTGCGGGGCGACACCACCCCCGAGTCGCTCGGCAAGCTGCGTGCCGCCTTCGACAAGGAGGGCACCATCACCGCCGGGTCGGCCTCGCAGATCTCCGACGGTGCCTGCGCCGTCGTCGTGATGAGCAAGGCCAAGGCCGAGGAGCTCGGGCTCGACTACCTCTGCGAGATCGGCGCGTCCGGCCAGGTCGCCGGCCCCGACTCCACCCTGCAGCTGCAGCCGGCCCGGGCCATCGAGGCCGCGGTCGCCAAGGAGGGCATCTCGGTCTCCGACATCGACCTCTTCGAGCTCAACGAGGCCTTCGCCGCGGTCGGCATCGAGTCGGCCCGCCAGCTCGGCGTCGACGAGGACATCGTGAACGTCAACGGCGGCGCCATCGCCATCGGCCACCCCGTCGGCGTCTCCGGCGCCCGCATCGTGCTCCACCTCGCGCACGAGCTGAAGCGTCGTGGCGGCGGCACCGGCGCGGCCGCGCTGTGCGGTGGCGGCGGCCAGGGCGACGCGCTCATCATCCGCGTCCCCGCCTGAGCGGGCGGGTCCACCGACCTCGTGCCCGACACCCAGGCGCCCACGGCCGGCCGGCGCAGCCGGTCGGCCGTGTCCGTGCCCGACCTCGTCGCGCAGGCCCGCGAGGGTCGAGCGCGGGCCGTGGCCCGGCTGATCTCGCTCGTCGAGGACGCCTCGCCGCTGCTGCGCGAGGTGATGGCCGAGCTCGCGCCGTACGCCGGCCACGCCCAGATCGTGGGGCTCACCGGGCCCCCGGGGGTCGGCAAGTCCACCTCCACGGCGGCGCTGGTGACCGAGCTGCGCCGGGCCGGCAAGCGGGTGGGCGTGCTTGCCGTCGACCCGTCCTCCCCGTTCTCCGGCGGAGCCCTCCTCGGCGACCGGGTGCGGATGCAGGACCACGCCCTCGACGAGGGCGTCTACATCCGCTCGATGGCCTCCCGGGGGCACCTCGGCGGGCTCTCCTGGTCGACGCCGCAGGCGTTGCGCGTGCTGGACGCCGCCGGCTGCGACGTGGTGCTCGTGGAGACGGTGGGGGTCGGCCAGAGCGAGGTCGAGATCGCCGGCCTCGCCGACACCACGCTGGTGCTGCTCGCGCCCGGCATGGGAGACGGCATCCAGGCCGCCAAGGCCGGAATCCTCGAGGTGGGCGACGTCTACGTCGTCAACAAGGCCGACCGCGACGGCGCCGACCAGGTGCGGCGCGAGCTGCGCGGCATGCTCGGCCTGGCCGAGCGGGCCGAGGACGCCTGGCGCCCACCGATCCTCACGACCGTGGCTGCCCGCGGTGAGGGCCTCGACGAGGTGGTGGCCGCCATCGACGCCCACCGCGCCCACCTCGAGACCTCCGGCGAGCTGGTCCGCCGACGCACCCGGAGGGCGCGCGACGAGGTCGAGGCCATCGCCGTCACGGCGCTCCGGGCCCGCTGGGGCGACGTGGGCCAGCGCACCGAGCTCGACGACCTCGCCGCGGCCGTCGTGGCCGGCGAGACCGACCCGTACGCCGCCGCCGACGCGCTCCTCGCGACGTACGCCGAGGGCTGAGCCGGGCCCAGGGTCAGGCGACGTCGTCCGGCTTGGCGAGCTCGCGCAGCGTGGCGCCGAGGTGGTGCAGGTGCTGCAGCAGCGGGTCGTCGTCGGGGGAGGTTCCGGGGCGACTCCCCGACGTCGTCGCCAGCGACCGGCCGGCCCGCTCGAGCACGGCGGCCGCCTCAGGGGTCGGTGAGGCGACCGGGTGGCCGCGGAGCACCCGCACGCCCTCGGCGAGCAGGTCGCAGACCTCCGCCACCCGCGCGTCCGGCACCTCGTCGGTGCGCTGCACGGCCAGGCTCAGCGCCCGGCACTGACTGACCGCGGCGGTGTAGAGCCCGAGCCGGCGACGCACCCGGGGCGGGAGACCGCCGACGAAGGACCGGGCGATCGGCCGGGCCACCAGCAGCAGGCGGCGGGCTCGGTCGTCGAGGCCGTGCACGCGGGCGTCGAGGTCGACCCGGTCGGTGACCACCGGCCGCTCCCCGCGCCGCGACCGCTCGACGAGGTCGGCGACCGCGTCGAGCAGGTCCGCGATGTCGGTCAGCAGCTCGTCGCGCGCCGACCGCACGGTGTCGCGGGTGGAGAGCGGCGCGAAGACCAGCGCCACGACCGCCCCCGTCGCGGCGCCCACGAGGGTCTCGCCCAGGCGCACCGCCATCAGCCCGTCGGTGAAGCTGCCCAGCAGCACGTACATCTCGCCGAGCAGCACGGTGATGAAGAAGGTCATCGCCGTCTGGGAGACCTTGGCGAGGTAGAAGGCGCCGAAGAGCGCGACGAGGAAGACGAGCAGCGCCAGTGGCGCGTCGCCCTCGGTCAGGTGGGCCAGGCCGATCGCGGCGCCGATGCCGACCAGCGTCCCGACCACGCGGGCGATGCCCTTGTAGAAGGTCTCCGACCGGCTGCTGGTGCCGGTGAAGACGATGAACGCCGTCAGCACCGCCCAGTACCACCTGGTCGGCGACAGCAGCACACCCAGCGCCACGGCCATCAGCCCCGCGAGCATCGCCTGCAGGCCCTGACGCGTGGTGAGGGACAGGTGCCGGGCGGGGTTCCATCGACCGCGGGGGGCGACGCCGCCGGAGACGGCCGGGGAGCCGGGCAGGCCGCCGAAGACCAGCGTCGTCGTCGCCTCGAACTCCTCCTCGCCCGGGTCGACCTCCGGCGGGTCGGCACCCGCCGCCTCGAAGCGGAGCAGCTCGCGTACGCCGTACGCCGTGCGCCGGGCGGCCCACCAGGCATCCAGCCCGTCGCGCTCCGCCTCGTCGGCCAATCGGTCCAGCCGCCCGCTCGCCGCGCGCGCCGCGTCGTCGCGGTAGGCGCCGACGTGGTCGAGCATCCGCCGGGCCTCGGCCCGCAGGTCGCCCGCCTCGTCCTCGTGGCCGGCGAGCGCGACCAGCTCGCGGGTGCCGGCGACGATCCGGTCGAGCGCCTGCTGGGTCTCGATCATCCGGCGCCGGACCGCCGCGGCCGACCAGCCCTCGGGCACGGCGCCGGGCTCCGAGGACCACGCCTCGGTCAGCAGCGAGGCCTCGGTGGCGGCGTCGCGGCGGGCCTCCAGGGAGGCCACGGCCCGGTCCCGGCGCCGGGTCGCCCCCGGGGGCACCTCGAGCAGGTCGGCGGCCTCGCGGGCCAGCGCCCGGCCGTCGGCGAAGAAGGCCGCGGTGGTCGAGCGGAGCACCCGGCGCGGGTTGCTCTGGAAGACGGTGGTGCGCAGCACCAGCACCCAGGCGGTCGAGACCACCGACGCGAGCCCGAGCTCGGGGAGCAGCGCCAGGTCGGCCCGCAGGAAGGTGCCGAAGAAGAGCCCCATGAAGCCGAGGAACCCGTAGAAGAAGAAGTCCGGGCCGAACCGGCGCACCCACACCGCGAGGAAGAGCCCGGCGCCGAAGCCGACCACCTGGCCGACGAAGGTCCCGTCCACGAGGGTCGCGACCACCAGCCCGATGCCGCTCGCCACCGGCAACCAGACGGCCGTGCGCACCTTCTGCGCCCGGGTGCCCCCGGCCAGCGCGTTGCTCGCGAAGATCGCGACCACGCCGCCGAACAGGGTGGAGGCCGCGGCGGCACGCGGGGGGTAGTCCAGCAGGGTGCCCACCAGCACGTGCCAGGGCAGCACGCTGGCCACGGCGACGACGATGGACAGCGCGGCGGTCAGCCGACCGAAGCCGGGGTCGCCGGCCCGCACCCGAGCGCGCAGGCCGACGAGGCTGCGTCGTACGGCGGGCGAGGGGGGCACGCCCCGATCGTGACAGGCCGCCCGCGATCGCGGGCCCGGGCCGGTGCGGTGTGCCTCCGTCACCCGGGGGGCGCACTCTGGTACACAATGCGTGGCGACCGTCGTCGTCCCGCGTCCCCTTCCCCCAGGCACGGAGCAGTCGTCGTGAGCAGACCCGTCAAGATCCTCCTGATCGTGTTCGTGCTGTACGCGATGATCGCCGCGCCCGCGCAGGCCGCCGACTTCACGCGCAACGCCGCCGACTGGACCTGGGGCATAGCCACCCAGCTCTTCGACGCCGTGCTCAACGTGGGCGACCGTCTCTTCGGCGGCTGACCCGTGCGGGACTGGTTGCGACGGCGCTTCGCCTCGCCCCAGGTCACCTCGCGGCTGCAGCGACACCTCGACGAGACCTTGGTGGTCGAGGTCCGCAAGCACAAGGTGGTCTACCTCAAGCCCCTCGCCTGGCTGACCCTGGGCGTGCTCGCGCTGGTGCCGGTCCCGTGGGCGCTGCAGGCCGGGTGGCTGCTGATCATCGTGTCGGCGGCGCTGCTGTCCTACGGCACCTGGCGCTACCTCCAGCAGTACAACGACCGCTTCGTCGTGACCAACCTGCGGGTCTTCCGGGTCACCGGCGTGTTCGACCAGCAGGCCGCCTCCACCCCGCTGCGCCGGGTGCTCGACGTGACCGTGCGCAAGCCGCTGCTGGGGCGGATGCTCGGCTACGGCCACTTCGTCTTCGAGTCGGCCGCGCAGGAGCAGGGTCTGCGCGAGATCAGCTACGTGCCGGAGCCCGACGTGCTCGAGCAGCAGATCCAGGACCAGGTGCTGCGCACCGTCATGCCCAAGCGCGCCAGCGCGACTCCGTTCGACTGAGACCGCCACCCGTGCCCGCCACCCCGGACGGCCCCGCGCTGCCCTTCGACCCGATCGACGAGGCCGCCCGCCAGTGGGGCCTGCGGTGGGACGGCGTGGCCGCCATGCACGCGGTGACCTCGTTGATGCGGGCCCAGCAGATCGTGCTCGCGCGGCTCGACGCCGTGCTGCGGCCGCGCGGGCTCTCCTTCGCGGGCTACGAGGCGCTCGTGCTGCTGGTCTTCTCCTCGCGGGGGTCGCTGCCGCTGGGAAAGATGGGCGAGCGGCTGCAGGTGCACCCGACCTCGGTGACGTCGATCGTGCGCCGGCTCGAGACGGCCGGCTACCTGGCCCGGCGACGCCACCCCGACGACGGGCGGGCGGTGCTCGCCGAGGTGACCGACGCCGGGCGGGAGGTCGTCGAGGCCGCGACCCGCGAGCTGCTCGGGGTCGACTTCGGGCTCGGTGCCCTCGACGACGACGGGCGGCACCAGCTCTCCGGGCTGCTGCGCGGCGTACGTCGCGAGGCCGGCGACTTCTGAGCGCCGGGTCCGCATCATCGGTCGACGGGGATAGTAGGACGTCCTAGTATCAGGTCATGAGCGACGACGCACGGATCCGGTGGCAGCAGCGGTACGACGACTCCCTGGCCCGGGGCCGGGTGCGCGACGCCGACTTCACCACGCTGAGCGGGCTGGAGGTCGACCCGGCGTACGGGCCGGCCGAGGGCGCGGGGGAGTGGCCCGGCGAGTTCCCCTTCACCCGCGGACTGCACAGCACGGGCTACCGCGGACGGGCGTGGACGATCCGGCAGTTCGCCGGTTTCGGCAACGCCCAGCAGACCAACGAGCGCTACAAGATGATCCTCGGCCGCGGGGGCGGCGGCCTGTCCGTGGCCTTCGACATGCCCACCCTGATGGGGCGCGACTCCGACGACCCGAAGTCGCTCGGCGAGGTCGGCCACTGCGGCGTCGCGGTGGACAGCGCGGCCGACATGGACGCGCTGTTCGAGGGCATCGACCTGGGCGAGGTCACCACCTCGATGACGATCAGCGGTCCGGCCGTGCCGGTCTTCTGCATGATGCTGGTTGCTGCCGAGCGCGCGGGCGTCGACACCGGCGCCCTCAACGGCACCCTGCAGACCGACATCTTCAAGGAGTACATCGCCCAGAAGGAGTGGCTGTTCGGCCCCGAGCCGCACCTGCGCCTGATCGGCGACCTGATGGAGCACTGCGCGCGGGAGATCCCGGCGTACAAGCCGATCTCGGTCTCCGGCTACCACATCCGCGAGGCGGGCTCGACCGCCGCGCAGGAGCTCGCCTACACGCTCGCCGACGGGTTCGCCTACGTCGAGCTGGGGCTCTCCCGCGGGCTCGACGTCGACGAGTTCGCCCCCGGGCTGTCGTTCTTCTTCGACGCCCACGTGGACTTCTTCGAGGAGATCGCGAAGTTCCGGGCCGCCCGCCGGATCTGGGCCCGGTGGCTGCGCGACGTGTACGGCGCCCGCACCGAGAAGGCGCAGTGGATGCGGTTCCACACCCAGACCGCCGGGGTCTCGCTGACCGCCCAGCAGCCGTACAACAACGTCGTGCGCACCGGTGTCGAGGCGCTCGCCGCGGTGCTCGGCGGCACCAACTCGCTGCACACCAACGCCCTCGACGAGACCCTCGCGCTGCCCTCGGAGCAGGCGGCCGAGATCGCGCTGCGCACCCAGCAGGTGATCATGGAGGAGACCGGCGTGGCCAACGTCGCGGACCCGCTCGGCGGCAGCTGGTACGTCGAGGCCCTCACCGACCGGATGGAGGCCGAGGCCGGCGAGATCTTCGACCGGATCCTCGGCATGGGCGGCTCGTCGCTCACCCACACCGACACCGAGGCCCTGGCCGAGCGGATGCGCACCTCGACCGCTGTCGCCACGAGCGGCCCGGGATCGGGCTCGGGCGCAGCCGTGTGGCCGATGACCGACGGCATCCTGCGCGGCATCGAGGAGGGCTGGTTCATGAGCGAGATCGCCGACGCCGCCTTCGCCTACCAGACCGCGCTGGAGAAGGGCGAGAAGAAGATCGTCGGCGTCAACTGCCTCACCGAGTCGGTGACCTCCGAGCTGGAGATCATGCGGGTCTCGCACGAGGTCGAGACCGAGCAGGTGCGGATCGTCGACCAGCGCAAGGCCGCACGCGACGACGACGCGGTGCAGCAGAGCCTGCGCACGCTGGTGGAGGTGTCCCGCACCGAGGAGAACATGATCCCGGCGATGCTGGACGCCTGCCGGGTCGAGGCCACCCTGGGCGAGATCTGCGACGTGCTGCGCGCCGAGTGGGGCGAGTACCGCGAGCAGCCGCGGTTCTGAGCGGGCCCAGCCCGGCTCAGGCCGGCAGCTCGCGCATGAACGACCAGAGGCCGCCCTCGGGGTCGCGGGCCGAGAACTCGCGGAAGCCGTACGGCTGGTCGACCGGCGGGTAGACGATCTCGCCGCCCGCGGTCACCACGGCCGCGTGGTGGGCGTCCACGTCGTCGACCAGCACCGCGGTCGTGGCGGTCGCCGCGCCCAGGGTCCGGGGTGAGGACAGCCCGAACTCCGCGCTCTCCTGGTGCAGCCAGATCTCCCCGTCGCCCGCGTGCACGACCCCGTGCACCACACGACCGTCCCCGTCCCGGGTCAGCTCGCCGGCGCCGAGCCCGAGCACGCCGGTGAGGTGCGCGTGGACGGCGGCCAGGTCGTCGTACACGAGGATCGAGATGCGCCGGTGCACCGCGCTCGGCTCCCGGCTCATCTCCGCGACCGCCGCGAGCAGCGGCTCGACCGCGGCACCGGGGCCCTCGGTGCCCGAGGCCAGCGCGTCGGCGAGGAGCGAGCGCAGCCGACCCAGTCGGGTCGCCTCCTCGTCGAGCCGCCCGAGGTGGCGACGCAGGGCGGCGACGAGCCCGTCCGCGTGGCTGTCGAGGGCCGGTCCGATCTCGGCCAGCGGCAGCCCGAGGCTGCGCAGGCTGGTGACGCGGTAGAGCCGAGCCACGTCCACGGGGGTGTACGCGCGGTGGCCCGACGCGGCCCGGGTGGGCGAGAGCAGCCCGACCTCCTCGTAGTGGTGCAGCGTGCGCACGGAGACTCCGGTGGCGGCGGCGACGTCGCCGACGCGGAGCCCGGTGTCGTGCCCGGTGTCGTGCCCGGTGCTGGGTTCTGTGGTCATGCCGCGACGCTAGGACCTGACGCGGCGTGAGGTGCAACCCCGGGTCTAGGCGAGGGTGTCGCGGATCGCCGCCGCCAGCCGGTCCGGCTCGGCCCGGGCCGAGACGAGGTCGTCGGGGTCGAGGACGTAGTGGTCCGCGCCGACCACGTGGTGGTCCACCGGCAGGCCTGCCTCGGCGAGGCGCGCGGCGTACGCGTCCCCCTCGACGCGCAGCAGGTCGCGCCCGCCGGTGACGACCACCGCGGGCGGGAGGCCGGCGAGGTCCGGGGCGGGCAGGGGCGTGCCGTACGCCGGCCGCTTTGTCCTCCCCGGCCTGGGCGACGTCGAGCGAGGCCACGCCGGGCACCTGCGCGCGGGGGAGCGGCGTGCCGAGGTCACGGGACTGGAGGGCCGACGCGGCGAGGTCGCCGCCGGAGCTGAAGCCGCCGATCGCCAGCCGGTGCGGGCCGAGGCCGAGGTCGACGCCGTGCCGGGCGAGCCAGGCGTGGACGTCGTGCGCCTGCTCCGGGCGTCGGGGTAGCGCGCCTGCGGTGCCACGCCGTAGCCGACGTTGACCATCGCTACCACCGCCGGGGGGCTCGGCAGGTACTCACGCCCCGAGGTCGGACGCGGGCGGCGGGCGGACGGGCATGGTCCGGTTGCGCCCGGTGCGGGGGCGTCCGTCAAGATGGGCGGCATGTCGCAGCAGCCTTTCAGCCGCCCGGGAGCAGTCGACCTCTCCGCCCTCACCCGTCCCGCCCCCGGTCCCTCGACCGGCGGGGCCGCGTCGCCAGGAGCGGCCGGTGGTGGGGGCGGGTACTCCACCGTCGTCACCGACCAGAACTTCCAACAGCTCGTCGAGAGCTCGATGACGGCGCCGGTGATGCTGGTCTTCTACTCCCCGACGACGATGCCCGAGAGCCAGACGCTGGCGCGCGACCTCGAGACGCTCGCGCCGGAGTTCCAGGGCGGCTTCGTGCTCGGCACGGTCGACGTCGACGAGCAGCCCTCGATCGCCCAGGCGATGCAGATCCCGTCGATCCCGCTGGTCGTGCTCGTGCTCCAGGGCCGCCCGATGCCGCTCTTCCAGGACGTCGCGCCGCTCGAGGAGCTGCGCACCGCGGTGGGCTCGGTGATGGACCAGGTCGCGGCCCAGGGCATGACCGGTCGCCACGCGCCCTTCCCCGGCGGCGCGGAGCCCGAGGCCGTCGACGAGGACGCCGAGCCCCCGATCGACCCGCGCTACGTGCCCGCCCAGGACGCCCTCGAGCGCGGCGACCTCGACGGCGCCGTCGCGGAGTACCAGAAGCTGCTCGACACCAACCCCGCCGACGCCGAGGCGGCCGGTGGGCTCGCGATGGCGCGGCTGCTGCGTCGTACGCAGGGGGTGGACCTCGCGGCCGCCCGCAGCGCCGCGGCCGAGCGGCCCGACGACGTCGACGCGCAGACCCTTGCGGCCGACCTGGACCTGCTCGGCGGGCACGTCGAGGACGCGTTCCTCCGGCTCATCGGCGTGGTGGCGCGCAGCTCGGACAAGCAGCGCGACGCCGCCCGCGAGCACCTGATCGGCCTCTTCGCCGCCGTCGGCAACGAGGATCCCCGCGTGCGCGCCGGCCGGATGAAGCTCGCCTCCGCCCTCTTCTGACGCCGAGAGGGCACTCAGTTCGCCGCGAGACGGCACTTTCTTCGCCGCGACGGAGATAGTTCCGCCCGAGCGGCGGCGGTCGGGAGCGCTTGCCCTCTCGTCGCGGAATTTGTGCCCTCTCGGCGGGAAGAGAGTGCCCTCTCGGCGGGAAGAGAGTGCCCTCTCGGCGGGTCAGCGGCCGGATTCGACGTACGCCTTGCCGGCCCTTCCGTCCCCACCCTTCCCGTCGTCCCCGCTGGCCCCGCCGGACCCGTCGGTCCACGCCCGGACCAGCGCGGACCGCACGCGGGCGGCGGTGATCGGGGAGCAGCGGGACGCGACCTCGTCGGCGGTGAGGAAGGCCGCCGCACGGATCTCGCGCTCCTCGCGCACCATCGTGTCCAGCACGGCCACCTCGTGCACGCCGCCGTCGAAGACCAGGCAGAGCGCGTCGTCCCAGCCGCTCCACGGAGGCAGCCAGTCGGTCAGCAGCAACGGCCCGGGCGGGACCACGAGGCCGAGCTCCTCCTCGACCTCGCGCCCGACGGCCAGCTGCGGTGACTCACCGACCTCGACGACGCCGCCGGGCAGGTCCCAGTCGCGCTTGTAGGTCAGCTGGCACACCAGCACCCGGTCGTCAGGGTCTCTCAGCAGCATCTGCGCGATCGCCCGCTTGCGGGGGAGGAACGAGTTGAGCAGGGCGCGGAAGCCCTCCGGCTGGGCGACGGGCACGTCGTCGACGAGCCGGGCGTAGACGACCCGGTCGTGCCGCCCCTCGTGGTCGGTGACCACCCCGCGGGCCACGCCCTCGCGACGCATCCCGGCCCAGGTCGCCAGCCGCCCGCCGAGCACGTCGTCGGGGTCCACGAGCGCCTCGACGCGGGGGTGCGTGGCCAGCGCGGTCTCGAGCACCTCGGTGACCAGGCCCAGGGCCCGGCCGAACTCCAGCCCGGCCAGCGAGGCGTCCCACCGCAGCCGGGCGACGCCCGGCGAGACCGTGCTGCTGGTCACCGGGGCGGGGGCGGGTGAGGCGGAGCCGGCAGGTGACGTCACCGCCTCACCGTAGCCCGGCAGTCACGCCTCCGGGGTGAGCCAGAGGGTCGCCAGCGGGGGCAGCGAGAGGGTCGCCACCGCCGGCTGGTCGCCGTACGGCGTGTCCTCGGCGGTGACGACGCCCATGTTGCCCACCCCGGACCCGCCGTAGGCGTCGGCGTCGGTGTTGAGCACCTCGTTCCACGTGCCGGCGGCCGGCATCGCGAGCCGGTAGCCATGGTGCGGCACCGCGGCGAAGTTGGTCACGCAGACCACCTGCGAGCCGTCTGCCCCGCGACGCACCCAGGCGAAGACGTTGTGGTCGGCATCGTCCGCGGCCAACCAGCCGAAGCCCGCCGGGTCGGTGTCCTGCGACCACAGCGCCTCGGCACCGGCGTACGTCGTGTTGAGGTCGCGCACGAGCGACTGCACCCCGGCGTGGTCGGGAGCGTCGAGCAGCTTCCAGTCGAGCTCGCGGTGCTCGGCCCACTCGGCGTCCTGGCCGAACTCCGAGCCCATGAAGACCAGCTGCTTGCCCGGGTGGCTCCACATGAAGGCGAGGTAGGCGCGCAGGTTGGCCATCTGGCGCCAGCGGTCCCCAGGCATCTTGCGCAGCAGCGAGCCCTTGCCGTGCACGACCTCGTCGTGGCTGATCGGCAGCACGAAGTTCTCCGTGAAGGCGTAGACGAGGGAGAAGGTCATCGTGCCGTGGTGGAACTGGCGGTGCACCGGGTCCTCGGCGACGTACTGCAGCGAGTCGTGCATCCAACCCATGTTCCACTTGAAGCCGAAGCCCAGGCCACCCTCGCTCGTCGGCTTGGTGACGCCGGGCCACGACGTCGACTCCTCGGCGATCGTCATCGCGCCGGGCACCCGCTTGTAGACGGTGGCGTTCATCTCCTGGAGGAACTGCACGGCCTCGAGGTTCTCCCGGCCGCCGTGCACGTTGGGCTGCCACTGGCCCGGCTCGCGGGAGTAGTCGAGGTAGAGCATCGAGGCGACCGCGTCGACCCGCAGGCCGTCGATGTGGAACTCCTCGAACCAGTAGAGCGCGTTGGCGACGAGGAAGTTGCGCACCTCGCGCCGGCCGAAGTCGAAGACGAAGGTGCCCCAGTCGGGGTGCTCGCCCCGGCTCGGGTTGGGGTCCTCGTACAACGGCGTGCCGTCGAAGCGGGAGAGCGCGAAGTCGTCCTTGGGGAAGTGCGCGGGCACCCAGTCGACGATGACGCCGATGCCGGCCTGGTGCAGCCGGTCGACGAGGTAGCGGAAGCCGTCCGGGTCACCGAGCCGCGCGGTCGGTGCGTAGTAGGAGGTGACCTGGTAGCCCCACGAACCGCCGAACGGGTGCTCCATGACGGGCAGCAGCTCGACGTGGGTGAAGCCCATGTCCACGACGTACGCCGTGAGCTCCTCGGCCAGCTCCCGGTAGGAGCGGCCGCGGCGCCACGACATCAGGTGCACCTCGTACACCGACATCGGCGCCGCGTGCGCCGCACCCTGCGCCCGGGCCTCCAGCCAGGCGGCGTCGCCCCACGCGTACGTCGACTCGAAGACCACCGAGGACGTCGCCGGCGGCACCTCGGTGTGGTACGCCATCGGGTCAGCCTTCTCGCGCCACTGGCCGTCGGCGCCGAGGATGGAGAACTTGTAGCGGGTGCCCGAGACGACGTCGGGCACGAACAGCTCCCAGACACCGCTGCTGCCGAGCTGGCGCATCGGGTGCTCGCGCCCGTCCCACGAGTTGAAGTCGCCGCGCACCCTCACCCCGCGTGCGCGCGGGGCCCACACCGAGAACGACGTGCCCCGCACGGCCGGGCCGCCGAGCCCGTCGAAGGTGCGCACGCGGGCGCCGAGGATGTTCCAGAGGTCCTCGTGGCGGCCCTCGTTGAAGAGGTGGAGGTCCATCTCACCGAGCGTGGGGAGAAACCGGTAGGCGTCGTCGCGGACCTGCGGCGGGGTGCCGGGCCAGGTGACCTCGAGCCGGTAGTCCGGCACCTCGGCGACCGGCAGCACGCCCACCCAGATGCCGTCGCGCTCGTGGGTGAGGTCGACGCGCAGGTCGCCGCTGATCGCGACCACGGAGTGGGCCAGGGGCTTGAGCGTGCGCACGGTGACCGCCCCGTCGTACGGGTGCGGCCCCAGGATGGTGTGCGGCTCGCCGTGCGCACCGTCGGCGAGCAGCTCGAGCAGGTGCGGCTCCACCGGCATCGGCTCCGGGGATCCGGCGGGGGTGCGGGGGTCGGTGGGGCTCATGAGGGGTCCTCCTGGGGGTCGGAGCTGGCCGAGGGATCGGTGTCCCCCGGGAGTCGGCGCAGCGCGGCGAGCGGGATGCCCACCCAGGCCGGCCGGTTGCGGGTCTCGTAGACGACCTCGTAGACCGCCTTGTCGGCCTCGTAGGCGCGGAGCAGGGCGGCGGCGAGGGGGTCGAGCGGCTCGCCGCCGGTGTAGCCGTGCAGGAACGCCTGCTGGTTGCGCGCGGTCCAGTCGGTGGCGTCCGCCGCGGCGAAGTCGTCGGGCCGGTCGTCGCGGGCGGCGACCTGGGCGGCGTAGTCGAAGCTGCGCAGCATGCCCGCCACGTCGCGCCAGGGCGAGTCGGGGCGGCGACGCTCGACGAGCGGCTTGGCCGGCTCGCCCTCGAAGTCGACCACCTTCCAGCCGCGGGTCGTGCGCAGGGTCTGGCCCAGGTGCAGGTCCCCGTGCACCCGCTGCAGCCGGGCCTCGGTCCCGGACCGCTGCGCCAGCGCCGCGAGGTCGTCGTACGCCGTGCGCGCCGCCTGGGCGTGCGGCCGCAGGTCCGGCGCGACCTCGACCGCGGCCTCGAGCCGGGCCGTCATCGCGGTGGCGAGGCCGGCCAGGCGCTGCCCGTCGGCGGGCGTCGTGGGGAAGGACCCGGCCAGGGCGTCGTGCACGTCGCGCACCGCGACCCCAAGGGCCTCGGACTCGCCGGCGAAGTCCCCGCCGCTCTCAGCCGCGCTGCCGGCGTCCTCGGTGAGGAGGTTGCGCACGCTGCCGAGGGCGAGGTCCCAGCCGTCGCTGGCGGTGCGGAGGAACTGCTGGAGCATGGCCAGGTGCAGGGGCTCGTCGCCGCCCTCGGGATCGTCGAGCTCGAGCCAGCCGTACAGCTGGGCGACGTGGTCGACGCCGGCCTCGGTGAGGGCGGCGTGCACCTCGACGTCGGGGTTGACCCCCGGCGACACCTTGCGGAAGACCTTGAGCAGGGAGTCGTCGCCGTAGGCGAGCGAGGAGTTGCTCTGCTCGCCGCGGAACAGGGTGGAGCGCGCGCTTGTGTCCAGGTCGTGGCCGGCCAGCCGGCGGAAGGTCAGCCCGCCCTGCTCCGTGCCGCCGCGGGCGGCCTCGTCGAAGGCGCGCAGCCACGCGCCGGTGGCCTCCCGGTCGTGCACCCCGTCGTAGGCCCACACGCGGGAGCCGTCGGCGTCGGACCACTCGCCGACCAGGGCGTGGCCCAGGTCGTCGCGTGCCTCGGGGTAGAGCGAGAGCGGCATCTGGTACAGCTCGTGCGAGCCGTCGGTGTAGTCCACCCGGACCAGCTCGTGCACCATGTGCGCGCCGGCGCGGGCGACCCGGTGGGCGCTCACCGCGGCCACCGGGCGGCCCTTGCCCCCGAACGAGCGGGCGCGCTCCAGGTAGTCCGCGAGGGCGCTCTCGAGGCCGTCGGGCGGGGTGCGGCGGGTGGTGCGGGGGGCATCGTCATCCTTCCTCGTCGGTGTCGCTCAGGCGGAACCAGTAGAAGCCGTGGCCGCCGAGGGTCAGCAGGTAGGGCAGTTCCCCGATCCGGGGGAAGCGCACACCACCCTGGAGCTCCAGCGGTGTCGCGCCCTCCCACCGTCGCAGGTCGAGCTCGACCGGCTGGGGGGAGCGGGACAGGTTGTTCACGCACAACACCGTGTCACCATCGTGCTCGCGCACATAGCTGAGCACCGCCGGGTTGGACCCGCCCAGGTCGTGGAAGGTGCCCAGGCCGAAAGCGGGGTGCCGCTTGCGGACTTGGATCACCCGACGGGTCCAGCGCAGCAGCGAGGAGGGGTCCTCGAGCTGGGCCTCGACGTTGACCCGCTCGAAGCCGTAGACCGGGTCCTGCACCGGCGGCAGCACCAGCCGGCCCGGGGTCGCGGTGGAGAAGCCGCCGTTGCGGTCCGGCGTCCACTGCATGGGGGTGCGTACGCCGTCGCGGTCGCCGAGCCAGATGTTGTCGCCCATGCCGATCTCGTCGCCGTAGTAGAGCACCGGCGACCCGGGCAGGGAGAGCAGCAGGGCGGTGACCAGCTCGATCCGGTCGGTGTCGTTGTCCAGCAGCGGGGCGAGGCGGCGTCGGATGCCGATGTTGGCCTTCATCCGCGGGTCGCTGGCGTACTCCGACCACATGTAGGCCCGGTCGTCCTCGGTGACCATCTCGAGGGTGAGCTCGTCGTGGTTGCGCAGGAAGATCCCCCACTGGCAGCCGTCGGGGATCGCCGGCGTCTGCTCCATGACCTCCGAGATGGGGTAGCGGTTCTCCCTCCGCACGGCCATGAAGATCTGCGGCATCACCGGGAAGTGGAAGCACATGTGGCACTCGTCCCCGACCAGCGTGCCGGCTCGTCGCGTCGGCCGCGAAGTAGTCGACGACGTCGGCGGGCCACTGGTTGGCCTCGGCGAGCAGCAACCGGTCGGGCCAGCCGTCGTCGACGAAACGGCGTACGCGACGGAGGAACTCGTGGGTCTCGGGGAGGTTCTCGCCGCTGCTGCCCTCCCGCTCGTACAGGTAGGGCACGGCGTCGAGGCGGAAGCCGTCCACGCCGAGGTCGAGCCAGTGGGCGAGCGCCCCCAGGATCGCCTCGTGCACGCGTGGGTTGTCGAAGTTGAGGTCGGGCTGGTGGGAGTAGAAGCGGTGCCAGAAGTACTGCTTGCGGACCGGGTCCCAGGTCCAGTTCGAGGTCTCGGAGTCGACGAAGATGATCCGCGCGTCGACGTAGGCGTCGGGCTCGTCGGCCCACACGTAGAACCCGCCGTACGGGCCCTCGGGGTCGATGCGGCTGGCCTGGAACCAGGGGTGCTGGTCGCTGGTGTGGTTCATCACGAAGTCGACGATCACCCGCAGCCCGCGCTCGTGGGCGGCGCCGAGGAAGGCGGTGAAGTCCTCGTGGGTGCCGACGTCCTCGGCGATGCCGGTGTAGTCGCTCACGTCGTAGCCCCCGTCGCGCAGCGGGGAGGGGAAGAACGGCGGGAGCCACAGGCAGTCGACGCCGAGCCAGGCGAGGTAGTCGAGCTGCTGGACCAGGCCGGCGAAGTCGCCGGTGCCGTTGCCGTCGGAGTCGCGGAACGACCGCACCAGCACCTCGTAGAAGACCGCCGTGCGGTACCACTCCGGCTGCTGGGCGGTCAGCGCCCCTGTGCCGGCGTCCGGTGTCACCATCGTTCGCCCCCGTCAGGGACGCCTGCCACCCGCGAGCACGTGGGCGGCCTGGCGCTGGGGGTCGAGGCGCACGTAGTTGTGCGCGCCCCACTGGAAGGTCTCGCCGCTGATCTCGTCGTGCACGACGAGGGTGTCGCTGCGGCTCCACCCCCAGGGCTGCGAGGTCGAGGTGCACCCGTCGACTCGCGCACCCGACCAGGGGTCGAGGTTGACCACGACGATCACCGTGTCGGTGCTGCCCGCGGCGTCGGTGTGGCTCTTGCTGAAGACCAGCACGGACCTCGTCGTCGCCAGCCGTGCACCGTGGAGGTTGCGCAGCCGCTGCAGAGCCGGGTGGGCGCGGCGGATCTCGTTGAGCCGGGTGAGGTACGGCGCCAGCGTGCGGCCGGAGGCCTCCGCGGCGTCCCAGTCGCGGATCCTGATCTGGAACTTCTCGGAGTCGAGGTACTCCTCCTTGCCCGGCGCCAGGGCGAGGTGCTCGCCGAGCTCGAACCCGGCGTACACGCCCCAGGTGGGGGAAGCCGAGCGCCGCCAGCGTCGCCCGCACCGCGAACGGCGCGAGGCCGGTCTGCTGCAGGTGGAACGGGGAGGATGTCGGGGGTGTTGACGAAGAAGTTGGGGCGCATCACGTGCGCCGTCTCCTGCGACATCTCCGTGAGGTACTCGGTCAGCTCCCAGCGCGAGACCCGCCAGGTGAAGTACGTGTAGGACTGGTGGAAACCGACCGTGCCGAGCGCGCGCATCATCGCCGGGCGGGTGAAGGCCTCGGCCAGGAAGATCACGTCGGGGTCGGTCTCCCGGATCCGCCCGAGCAGCCACTGCCAGAACTCGACCGGCTTGGTGTGCGGGTTGTCGACGCGGAAGATCCGCACGCCGCGCGACATCCACAGCCGCACCAACCGCTCCACCTCGGCGTAGATCCCCTCGGGGTCGCCGTCGAAGCTGATCGGGTAGATGTCCTGGTACTTCTTCGGTGGGTTCTCGGCGTACGCGATGGACCCGTCCGCGCGGTGGGCGAACCACTCCGGGTGCGAGGTGACCCAGGGGTGGTCGGGGGAGGCCTGCAGCGCCAGGTCGAGCGCGACCTCCAGGCCGAGCTCGCCGGCCCGGGCCACGAAGGCGTCGAAGTCGTCCTCGTCGCCGAGGTCGGGGTGGATCGCGTCGTGCCCGCCCTCCGGGCCGCCGATCGCCCAGGGGGAGCCGGGGTCGCCGGGGCCGGGGGTGAGCGTGTTGTTGGGTCCCTTGCGGAACGACGTGCCGATCGGGTGGATCGGCGGCAGGTAGATGACGTCGAAGCCCATCGCGGCCACCGCGTCGAGCCGCTTCGCCGCCGTACGGAAGGTGCCCGAGGTGATCGTGCCGTCGGCGTGCTCGACCGCGCCCTCGGAGCGGGGGAAGAACTCGTACCAGGAGCCGTAGAGCGCGCGCTCGCGGTCGACGAACACCGGGTGCGGGCCCTCGACGGTGAGCAGCTCGCGCAGCGGGTGGCGGGAGAAGGCGGACCGCACCTCGGGGGAGGTCGCGACGGCCAGTCGGGCCTCGTCGGGCCGGCGACGGTCCTCCAGCGCGGTCAGAGCGGCGGTGAGGGCGTCGTGGTCGGCCGGGTCGTCGGCCGCGCTGACGCCGGTCTCCTCGAGCACGCGGCCCACCAGCCCGGCGCCCTCGGTGAAGACGAGGTCGACGTCGATGCCGGCGGGGACCTTGACCTCGGCGGTGTGCAGCCAGGTGCCGAGCGGGTCGCCCCAGGACTCGATCGCGAAGGTCCAGGCACCGACCTCGTCGGCAGCGACCAGCGCCCGCCACTGGTCCGGCTCGCTGCCGTACGGGTGCATGCGCACCGGCTCGCGGCGGACGCCGGCGGGATCGGTCAGCACGACATCGGCGCCGAGCTCGTCGTGACCCTCCCGGAAGATCGTGGCCGTGACGGAGAAGGGCTCGTCGACGGCAGCCTTCACCGCATAGCGACCGCCCTCGGCGACCGGGTTGACGTCCATGACCGGGATGCGACCCACCATGGCTCCACCCTTGCGAAGCGCGGGGCTGCTGGCAAACGCGGGGGGCCCGCCGGGCGGGGGCGTCGTCACCTGTCTGGTCCGCATGCTGGCCGGTCGGGCCGACGGATTCGCCAGAGATATCCCGCCTCCTGGGCGGCGATGGCCGGGCGCGGAGCGGTGGACCCGGGCTCGACATGCGATTGGAACGTTCCATTCGCTACCTTTCTCCCGTGCGAGCAATCCGGAGATTCACCGTCCGTCCCGTCCTCCCGGACTCCCTGCGCCCCCTCGGCGAGCTGGTGTCCAACCTGCGCTGGTCGTGGCACCCGCCGACCCAGGACCTGTTCGAGGAGATCGACCCCGCGCTCTGGCAGAGCGTCGGGCACGACCCCGTGGCCCTGCTCGGGGCGGTCTCCACGGCTCGGCTCGAGGAGCTCGCCGGCGACGCGTCGTACGTCGAGCGTGTCGGCGCCGCGCGCGCGGACCTGGAGACCTACCTGACCGGTGACCGCTGGTACCAGCAGCGCACCGAGGAGGGGCCCCGCGCGATCGGCTACTTCTCCCCGGAGTTCGGCATCACCGCGGTGCTGCCGCAGTACTCCGGCGGCCTCGGCATCCTGGCCGGCGACCACCTGAAGACCGCCAGCGACATGGGCATCCCGATCATCGGCGTCGGTCTGCTGTACCGCCACGGCTACTTCAAGCAGAGCCTGTCGGCCGAGGGCTGGCAGCAGGAGCGCTACCCGGTGCTCGACCCCGACAACCTGCCGATCGCGATGCTTCGCGAGGACGACGGCACCCCGGCCCGGGTCTCGATCGACCTGCCCTGCGGGCAGACGATGGTCGCCCAGATCTGGTTCGCCCGCGTCGGCCGCGTCCCGCTGCTCTGCTCGACACCGAGCTCGAGGAGAACGACGACAACCTGCGCGCCGTGACCGACCGGCTCTACGGCGGCACCACCGAGCACCGCCTGCGCCAGGAGATCCTGCTCGGCATCGGCGGCGTCCGGGCCCTGCGCGAGTGGTCGCGCCTCACCGGCGACCCCGCCCCCGAGGTGTTCCACACCAACGAGGGCCACGCCGGCTTCCTCGGCCTGGAGCGGATCCGCGAGCTCACCGTCGCCGAGGACGGCCCGTCCCTCGACTTCGACACCGCGCTCGAGGTCAACCGCGCCGGCACCGTGTTCACCACCCACACGCCGGTGCCCGCCGGCATCGACCGCTTCCCCCGCGACCTGATCGAGCAGTACTTCTCCAACGGCGGCCCGCTCCCCGGCGTCCCGACCGACCGGGTGCTCTCGCTCGGCGCCGAGGACTACGAGCCGGCGACCCCGGCGTCTTCAACATGGCCGTCATGGGCTTCCGGCTCGCGCAGCGCGCCAACGGCGTCTCCGAGCTGCACGGCCACGTCAGCCGCGGGATGTTCCACGGGCTGTGGCCGGCCTTCGACGAGGCCGAGGTGCCGATCACCTCGATCACCAACGGCGTGCACGGCCCGACCTGGGTGGCCCGCGAGGTCGTCGAGCTCGGCAGCCGGATGGGCGGCGACGTCGACACCGACGCCAACGTCTGGGACGTCGTCGACCAGATCGACGGCGCCGACATCTGGGCGCTCAAGCGCACCCTGCGGGAGCGGTTCGTCGCCGACGCCCGTCGACGCCTCGGCGAGTCCTGCCGCCAGCGCGGCGACGTCCCCGGCCCAGCTCGGCTGGGTGGAGTCCGCCCTCGACCCCGACGTGCTGACGATCGGCTTCGCGCGACGCGTCCCGTCGTACAAGCGGCTCACGCTGATGCTGCGCGACCCCGACCGCCTCAAGCGGCTGCTGCTGCACCCCGAGCGGCCGATCCAGCTGGTCATCGCCGGCAAGTCCCACCCCGCCGACGAGGGCGGCAAGGACTGATCCAGGCAGATCGTCCGCTTCGCCGACGACCCCGAGGTCCGGCACCGCATCATGTTCCTGCCCGACTACGACATCGCGATGGCCCAGCCGCTCTACCCCGGCTGCGACGTGTGGCTGAACAACCCGCTGCGGCCGCTACGAGGCCTGCGGCACCTCGGGCATGAAGGCTGCGCTGAACGGCGGCCTCAACCTGTCGATCCTCGACGGCTGGTGGGACGAGTGGTACGACGGCAACAACGGCTGGGCGATCCCCTCGGCCGACGGCCTCGACGACCCCGACCGCCGGGACGACCTCGAGGCGGACGCGCTCTACGACCTGATCGAGCACCGAGGTCGCGGCCGCGGTTCTACGACGTCGACGAGCAGGGCATGCCGCAGCGCTGGATCGAGATGGTGCGGCACACGCTGAAGTCGCTCGGCCCCAAGGTGCTCGTCCACCCGCATGCTGCGCGACTACGTCGAGCAGCTCTACAGCCCGGCGGCGGCCGGCGCGTCGGTCAACAGCGACTACCCGGCGCCCGCGAGCTCGCGACCTGGAAGAGCGGGTGCGCGACGGCTGGCACGGCGTACGCGTGGACCACGTGGAGACCGAGGGCGTCGCCGCCGCCCCGGAGATCGGGTCGGCGCGTCGGTGCGCGCGTTCGTCTCGCTCGGGCGACCTGTCGCCCGAGGACGTCGACCGTCGAGGTCGTGCACGGCCGGGTCACCCCGCGAGGACAGCTCGCGACACCGACGCAGTCCCGTTGACGCTGCAGGAGCCTTCGAGGACGGGCGGCACCGTTTCGACGGCGACCCTCACGCTCGACCGCGCCGGGCTCGTTCGGCTACACCGTGCGGGTGCTGCCCAAGCACGCCGGCCTCGCGTCCCCGGCCGAGCTCGGCCGCGTCGCCTACGCCGGCCTGACCCCCGGCCGAGTGGGCACTTCGCCTGCACGTCGGAATGCGCCGAGTGGGCACTTGCTGTACGTCGAAATGCGCCGAATGGGCACTTGCTGTACGTCGAAATGCGCCGAGTGGGCACTTGCCTGCACGTCGGAATGCGCCGAGTGGGCACTTGCCTGTACGTCGAAATGCGCCGAGTGGGCACTTGCTGCACGCATCCTCGTTACGACGACCCGGCACACTGGCGGGATGATCACCGTCGAGCTTGCGGCGCGACTGCGTGAGTCCGGCGTGCGTTGGGACCCCGTGCCAGGCGACCGGTCTCCACGTGCCCGACCGGGACCTCGACGACGAGGTGTTCGTGGTCAGCCGAGCTCGGTCGTCGAAGTGCGTGACCTGCCTTCCGGCCGCCATCTCGCCTTCAACGGGGCGACCGAGTGGGCGCTTGACTCCATCGAGGCCGACGAGGTCGTGTGGCTGCCGCGCGAGGACCGGCTACGCGCCCTGCTGAGCGAGGCGTTCGTGTCCCTTGCCGCGACACCGGGCGGGTACGTCGTGACCGTGCAGTGCGCCGACACCGAGGAGCGGCACCTCGACATCGACGCGGAGCGGCGCGTTGGCCCGAGCGGTCCTGGCCCGGCGCTGATCGGGGCGCACCACGTGCCCGCGCCCGCGCGCACGCAATCGTGCAGCAACTGCCCGCTCGGCGGACGGAGGCGTGCAGCAACTGCCCGCTCGGCGGACGGAGGCGTGCAGCAACTGCCCGCTCGGCGGTCAGACGGCGCGGAGGAGCACCAACGTCCGGGGGGCGAGGACCAGCGTCGAGCCGACCTCGCAGACGTCGCCGGCGTGGACGTCGGGGTCGGTCGAGATGACCACCTCGCCGCGGGCGAACCAGGCGTTCTCCGGCATGCGCACGGCGCACTCGACCGGCTGCGCGTTCAGCCAGAGCAGGAACGACTTGTCCCGCAGCTGCTCGCCGCGCCGGCCGGGCGCCCGCAGCGGGTCGCCGGACACGAACATCCCCAGCGCGTGGAGGCCTCGGTCGTGCCAGTCGTCGTCGTCATCTCCCGGCCGGTGGGGTGCAGCCAGGCGAGGTCCTTGGGGCCGCCGGCGATGGTCGGGCGTCCGAAGAAGTGGTGCCGCTGGCGCAGCGCCGGGTGCTCGCGCCGCAGCCGCAGCGCCGCCCGGGTGACCGCGTAGACGTCGAGCCACGCGTCCTCGGTGCCCCAGTCGATCCAGGAGATCTCGTTGTCCTGGCAGTAGGCGTTGTTGTTGCCGCGCTGGGTGCGGCCGCGCTCGTCGCCGGCGGTCAGCATCGGCACGCCGCTCGACAGGCACAGCGTGACCAGCAGGTTGGCCGCCTGCCGCCGGCGCAGCGCCCGCACGTGCGGGTCGTCGGTAGGGCCCTCGACGCCGTGGTTCCACGAGCGGTTGTTGTCCGAGCCGTCCCGGTTGCCCTCGCCGTTGGCCTCGTTGTGCTTGCGGTCGTAGGAGAGCAGGTCGCGCACGGTGAACCCGTCGTGGGCGGTGACGAAGTTGACCGAGGCGTACGGCGACCGGTCGTCGTCGGCGTACATGTCGCTCGACCCGGCCAGCCGCGACGCGATCTCGCGCACGCCCCCGGTCTCGGCGCGCCAGAAGTCGCGCAGTGTGTCGCGGAAGCGGTCGTTCCACTCCGTCCACGGCGGGGGAACGAGCCGACCTGGTAGCCCTCGCCGCTCGCGTCCCACGGCTCGGCGATCAGCTTGACGTGCCGCAGCACGGGGTCCTGCCCGATCGTGGTGAGGAACGCGCCTGTCATGTCGACCTTGTGCCCGGTGCGCGCCAGGGCCGAGGCGAGGTCGAAGCGGAAGCCGTCGACGTGCATCTCGGTGACCCAGTAGCGCAGCGAGTCCAGCACGAGCCGCAGCGCCCCGGGGTCGTCGGTGCTGACGGTGTTGCCGCAGCCGGTGACGTCCCAGTAGTGCTCCCGTGAGCCGGAGCGTCGGTAGAATCCACGGTCGTCGAGCCCCCGGAAGCTGTACCGACGGCCCGGCCGCGCCGCCCTCGGCGGTGTGGTTGTAGACGACGTCCAGGATCACCTCGATGCCGGCGGCGTGGAAGGCCTTGACCATCTCCTGGAACTCGCGCACCTGTTCGCCGCGGTCGCCGGCGGCGCTGTAGGGCCCGTGCGGCGCGAAGAAGCCGATGGAGTTGTAGCCCCAGTAGTTGCTCATCCCGCGTGCGGCGACCGCGGGCTCGCTGAAGAAGTGGTGCACGGGAAGCAGCTCGACCGCGGTCACCCCGAGGTCGCGGAGGTAGTCCAGAACCACCGGCGTGGCGAGCCCGGCGTACGTGCCGCGCAGCTCCTCGGGCACCCGGTCGTGCAGCGCGGTGAAGCCCTTGACGTGCAGCTCGTAGATGACGGTGTCGCGCCAGCGGGTGCGCAGCCGACGGTCGTCCCCCCAGTCGAAGTCGTCGGAGGCGACGACCACCGAGCGGGGCACGTACGGCGCGGAGTCGGTGCGGCTGCGCGTCGAGCGGTCGCTGCGGATGTGCGGAAGGGCTTCCACGGTCCCGCCCACCGTCCCGCTGATCGCCCGGGCGTAGGGGTCCAGCAGCAGCTTGTGGCGGTTGAAGCGCAGGCCCTTGGACGGCTGCCACGGCCCGTCGACCCGGAAGCCGTACAGCTGACCGACCGGCACGCCGGGCAGCGCCCCGTGCCAGATGCCCAGCGTCTTCTCGGTGAGCCGGTGGCGGGTCTCGACGCCCCGGTCGTCGAAGAGGCAGACCCAGGCCGTGGTCGCCCGGGGTGCCCGGACGGCGAAGTTCGTGGCGGTCGGGGTCCACGTCGCCCCGAGCTGCTGGTGGTAGCCGGGCCAGACGGGCGCCCGCTCGTCGTGCGCGGTCCAGGTCCACTGCTCGAGGCTCACGGCTCCATTGTGGTGCACCGGTCGGGGTGCCGACGCACCACTAGGGTGACCGCGACCGGCAGCGGACGAGACAGACGAGGTGGACCCATGGGTGAGTTCGTACGGCTGGAGGTGGCCGACGGCGTCGGCACCATCCGCCTGGACCGGCCGAAGATGAACGCGATCAGCGTCGCCGTCCAGGAGGAGCTGCGCGCGTGCGCCGCCGAGGCGACCGACCGCGACGACGTCCGCGCCGTGGTCGTGTACGGCGGGGAGCGCGTCTTCGCGGCGGGCAACGACGTCGTGGAGATGCAGGGCATGTCGCACGCAGACATGGTCAAGCGCTCCGGCCCGCTGCAGTCCGCCGTCACCGCCATCGCCCGCATCCCCAAGCCGGTCGTCGCCGCGGTCACCGGCTACGCCCTCGGGGGCGGGTGCGAGCTGGCCCTGGCCGCCGACGTCCGCTTCGCGTCCGAGAAGGCCGTGTTCGGCCAGCCCGAGGTGCTGCTCGGCATCATCCCCGGCGCCGGCGGCACCCAGCGGCTGAGTCGGCTGGTCGGCCCGGCCAGGGCCAAGGAGCTGATCTTCACCGGCCGCTTCGTCCAGGCCGACGAGGCGCTCGCGATCGGTCTCGCCGACCGGGTGCTGCCGGCCGAGGACGTGTACGACGAGGCCGTGGCGTGGGCGGGCCAGTTCTCCGCCTCGGCCGCGCTCGCCGTGCGCGCGGCCAAGGAGTCGGTCGACCGGGGCGTCGAGGTCGACCTCGAGAGCGGCCTGGAGATCGAGCGCCAGCAGTTCGCGGCTCTGTTCGCCACCGAGGACCGTCGCCGCGGCATGGACTCCTTCGTGGCGAACGGGCCGGGCAAGGCCGCGTTCGTCGGCCACTGACGCGCGGCCGGCGGCCACGCGTGGCCCCTGGCCGCACAGGGCACAGGGAGGCAGACTGACCGCAGGTGCACGGGCCCGCCGGGCCCTTCCTCTCGGGCACCGCTGAACAACCAAGGAGTCGAACGTGGCCACCAAAGCAGGTCGACGCGCAAGCAGGTCGAGGGGCAAGGAGGCCGCCGAGGCGTTCGCGCAGGGTTTCAACTCCGGCCGCAGCACCCTCGCCAAGGTCGTGTGGATCATCGCGGCGCTGTGCGCCGCCGTGCTCGCCATGGGCGCCGCGCTCATCGCGCTCGGGGCCAACACCGACAACAGCATCGTGCAGTTCGTGCTCGACGCGGCCGACTCCCTCGACCTTGGCCTGTTCAGCCGCAAGAACGGCATCTTCACCTTCGACGGCAAGAACGCCGAGACCAAGGCCGCCCTGGTCAACTGGGGCATCGCGGCCGTGGTCTACCTCGTCGTCGGCCGGATCCTGTCGGGCGTGATCGCGCCCAAGGCCTGACCTGCGCGGCACGACCCCAGCACCACCCGGCAGGCTCCGGGTGCGGCGTGTGACCATGGGCACCGTGCGTCAGCACTGTCTCCGCACCTACCGCGGAGTAACCTCGGGACCCAGACGATCCCCACCCCCACCGGAGGGGCCGAGAGGCCGATACCCATGAACATTGTCGTGTGTGTGAAGTACGTCCCCGACGCCACTGCCGACCGGCAGTTCGAGTCGGACAACACCGTGGACCGCGTCGGCGTCGACGGGCTGCTCTCCGAGCTCGACGAGTACGGGGTCGAGCAGGCGCTCCAGCTCAAGGAGAAGCTCGGCGACGGCTCCGAGGTGACCGCGCTCTGCGTGGGCCCCGAGGGCGCCATCGACGCGGTGCGCAAGTCGCTCCAGATGGGCTGCGACAAGGGCGTCCACGTCTCCGACGAGCACATCGCGGGCTCCGACTACGTCGCGACGTCGCTGGTGCTCGCCGAGGCCGTGAAGAAGATCGGCGACGCCGACGTCGTCATGTGCGGCATGGCGTCGACCGACGCCTCCGGCAGCGTGATCCCGGCGATGCTCGCCGAGCGTCTCGACCTCCCCCAGGTGACCTTCGCCTCGGTCGTCGAGCAGCAGGACGGCACCTTCCGAGCCAAGCGCGACGGTGACACCGCCACCGAGGTCATCGAGGGCACGGCCCCCCTCGTGGTGAGCGTGACCGACCAGTCCGGCGAGGCCCGGTACCCGTCGTTCAAGGGGATCATGGCGGCGAAGAAGAAGCCGGTCGAGACGTGGAGCCTCGCCGACCTCGGCGTCGACGCCGAGATGGTCGGCCTGTCCGCCGCCTGGTCCGAGGTGCAGGACACCGAGGCCCGCCCTCCGCGGACCGCCGGCGAGATCGTGACCGACGAGGAGGGCAGCGGCGCCACCGCGCTCGCCGACTACCTCGCCTCCAAGAAGTTCATCTGAGGAGCTGCAGCATGAGTGAAGTTCTCGTCCTCGTCGACCACGTCGACGGAGCCGTCCGCAAGCCCACCAACGAGCTGCTGACGATCGCCCGGCGGCTCGGCTCGCCCTCCGCCGTCTTCATCGGCCCCGTCGACAAGCTCGACGGTGCCGCGGAGACGCTGACGAAGTTCGGTGCGGAGAAGATCTACGTCGTCGACGACGCCGCCACCAAGGGCTACCTCGTGGCCCCCAAGGCCGAGGCGCTCCAGCAGATCGCCGGCGAGTCCGACGCCGTCGCGGTGCTCATCGTCTCCAGCGCCGAGGGCAAGGAGATCGCCGGTCGTCTGGCCGTCAAGCTCGAGTCCGGCCTGATCACCGACGCGGTCGACGTGCAGGAGGGCCCGGTGACCACGCAGTCGGTCTTCGCCGGCAACTTCACCGTGCAGGCCAAGGTCACCAAGGGCACGCCGATCATCACGGTCAAGCCCAACGCCGCAGCCCCGGAGGAGAGCGCCGGCGCCGGCGAGCAGGTGAAGGTCGACTTCACCCCCTCCGACAAGGCCAAGCGCACCAAGGTCGTGGCGTCCGAGCCGCGCAAGGCCTCGGGTCGCCCCGAGCTCACCGAGGCCGCGATCGTGGTCTCCGGCGGCCGCGGCACCGGCGGCGACTTCTCCGAGGTCGAGGCGTTCGCCGACAGCCTCGGCGCCGCCGTGGGCGCCTCGCGCGCCGCGGTCGACTCCGGCTGGATGCCGCACGCCTTCCAGGTCGGTCAGACCGGCAAGGTCGTCTCGCCCCAGCTGTACGTCGCCAACGGCATCTCCGGCGCGATCCAGCACCGGGCCGGCATGCAGACCTCCAAGACGATCATCGCCGTGAACAAGGACGACGAGGCGCCGATCTTCGAGCTCGTCGACTTCGGCGTCGTCGGGGACCTGCACACCGTGCTCCCCGCCGCGACCGAGAAGGTCACCGAGCGCAAGGGCTGACCAGCACCCCGCACCACCCCACGACGCCCCGCACCGGCTCCCGGTGCGGGGCGTCGTGCGTCAGGCCGGCAGCGTCAGCACCTCGACACCGTCCTCGGTCACGGCGACCGTGTGCTCGCTGTGGGCGGTGCGGCAACCCGTGGCGCTGCGCAGCGTCCACCCGTCGGCGTCGACCACCAGCTCCGCGGTGTCGGCCATGACCCACGGCTCGAGCGCCAGCAGCAGACCGGGACGCAGCCGGTAGCCACGGCCGGGGCGCCCGGTGTTCGGCACGTGCGGGTCCTGATGCATGGTCGTGCCGACGCCGTGGCCGCCGAACTCGAGTGTTCACCTCGTAGCCCGCGCCCTCGATCACCGCGCCCATGGCGTGCGAGACGTCGCCGAGCCGTACGCCCGGCCCGGCCGCGGCGATGCCGGCGGCGAGGGCACGCTCGGTGGCGTCGATCATGGCGTGGTCCTCCGGCCGGTCGTCCCGCCCACGACGAAGCTGATCGCGGAGTCCGCGACGAGCCCGTCGAGCGAGACGGCGAGGTCGAGCGAGAGCAGGTCGCCGGCGGCCAGGCGTCGGTCGTGGGGGAGACCGTGCAGCACGGCGTCGTTGACCGACGTGCAGACGTAGTGGCCGAACGGTCCGCGCCCGAAGGACGGCGCGTAGTCCACGTAGCAGGACGTCGCCCCGGCGTCGGCGATCATCGACGAGGCCGTCGCGTCGAGCTCCAGCAGGTTCGTGCCGGCCGTGCTGGCGCTGCGCAGCGTCTGCAGGATCGCGGCGACCAGGGCGCCGGTCGTGCGGGCCCGCGCCACGCGGCTGGGGCTGAGGATCTCGATCACGGGGGCCTGACTGTCGGCGGCGGGCGGCTGGCGACCGTCGGGTCGACCAATAACTATCCCGACCATGCTATCCCGGCGCTCCCGTAGGCTCGCTCCATGGTCCGGCTGCCCCTCACCCCCGCGGAGATCGAGCGCGGGCGCCGCCTCGGTGCCCTCCTGCGTCGTGCCCGGGGGGAGCGGTCGATGCTCGACACCGCCCTCGCGGCCCGGGTCTCGCCGGAGACCCTGCGCAAGATCGAGTCCGGCCGCGTGGCCACCCCCGCATTCCCCACCGTCGCGGCGATCGCCTCCGTGCTCGGTCTCTCGCTCGACGACGTGTGGGCCGAGGTCGACGCCGTCGGGCCGAGCGCCCGGCGCGTCTAGCGTCCGGCCCCTCACTAGGCTGGTGTGGTGGCGCGCACCCTGGGTTGGTCGACCGCTGCGGCCGTGCTGGGAACGACGATCCTCGTCACGCTGCTGCGCCTGGCCCAACCCGCCCTCGCGGTCACCCCGCTGCTGGTCGGGTTCGCCCCGCTGGCAGTGGTCTCCTACCCGGTCGCCGCCCTGCTGCTGGTGGCGCTGCGGCGTACGGCCCCGCGCCTGGTCGCCGCGCTCCTGGTGGTGTGCCTGGCCGGCACGGCGCTGCACCTCTCCTGGGTCGTGCCGCGCTGGGTGCGTGACGCCGACCAGGCGACGGCGTACGCCGGGCCCGGCGCCGACGTCACCTTGCTCACGACCAACCTGCTGCACGGTCGGGCCGACCCCGCGTCGGTGCTCGACGTCGTCGGCGAGGTCGACCCGGACCTGCTCGTGCTCGAGGAGGTCGAGGTGCCCGTCCTGGCTGTGGTGGCCGCCGGTCTGCCGACCGACCTGGTGCGGGTGGCGGGTGTGCCCGGACGTGACGACACCGTGGTGCTCAGCCGCCTGCCGGCCCGGTCGCCCGAGGCGCTCCGGCTGCGGCTCGCCGGGTGGCGCGTCCCGAGCCGGGTCGGCGGTCGGACGGTGCAGGTGTACGGCGTCCACCCCTTCTCGCCGAAGCTGTCGCCGGCCACCTGGCGCGCCGACCACGCGGCGATCCGGGACAGCCTCGCGTCCCACCCCGGCCCGGCGCTGGTGGTCGGCGACCTGAACGCCACCGCCGACCACGGGCCGCTGCTGGCCCTGCGCGAGCTCGGGCTGCGCGACAGCAGCGACGTCGCCGGCTCCGGGTGGCAGGCGACCTACCCGGCGGGCCTCCCCGGCCCGGCGGTGCTCCCGATCGACCACGTGCTGGTGCGCGGACCGTGGCAGGTCCGGGGCACCGCGACGCACCCTGTGGCGGACAGCGACCACCTCGCGTTCTCGGCCCGGCTGGTGCTCACGCCCTGACGGGCCGACGGGACCGAGACGGGCCCCGCCCCGACGGTTGACCGACGGACGATCGGGCAGGAGTCCCTCATGTCCGACGACACGAAGATCTCCGCTAGCCGCACCATCGACCACGCCGCCGCCGACGTGTTCGAGGTGCTTTCCAACCCCGCGAACCACGTGCAGCTCGACGGCTCCGGCTTCGTCCGCAGCCTCGACCAGGGCGACCGCCTCCAGGAGGTCGGCCAGGTGTTCACGATGAACATGTCCGGCGACCACATGGGCGGTGAGTACCAGTCCGACAACCACGTCACCGGCCTCGACCCGGGCCGGCTGCTCGCCTGGCAGACCGCACCAGCCGGCCAGCAGCCCCCCGGCTGGGAGTGGGTGTGGGAGCTCGAGCCCACCGGTCCCGACAGCACCGAGGTCACCGTGACCTACGACTGGAGCAAGGTGACCGACCAGGACCTCCTGCAGAAGCTCTCCTTCCCGCTCGTGCCGCAGACGGCGCTCGAGGACAGCCTCAACCGCCTCGCGTCGCAGACGGCCGGCTGACCCACCCGTCGCGCGACCCCGTGCCCCGTCCGCTCCGCGGGCGGGGCACGCGTGCGTCCGACCGCTCGGTCGGTCAGCCCGTCAGGGCAGCGAGGGTGCGCCGCAGCAGGGCGACCGCCTCGTCGGCGTCGAGCCCCAGCTCGAGGGTGCGTACGGCGTACACGTGCGCGGCCGCGCGCGCCGCGGCCTCGCGGGACGGCCCGGCCACGAAGGTGCCCGCCCGGCCCCTCGTCTCGACGACCCCGCGGGCCTCCAGCTCACGCACCGCCCGCGCCACCGTGTTGGGCGCCAGCCCCGCCTCCGCGGCCCAGGCGCGCACCGTGGGCAGGCGGTCGCCGGGGCGCAGCACGCCGGCACCCACCCGCTCCTCGACGTCCTGCACGAGGCGGGCGTACGTCGAGCCGGGGGAGGGCGTGGGTGCGGGGGTCACGCCCGGGAGCATGCCACCCGGAGCGCGCGACGGGGCGCCGCGGGCGGTGGCTAGGCTGGGGTCCTGATGACGGCCTACCTCGACCACGCGGCGACCTCGCCTCTGCGCCAGCAGGTCCTCGACGTGGTCACCGCGCAGCTTGGCGAGACCGGCAACGCGTCCTCCCTGCACGCCTCGGGGCGGCGCGGGCGACGGGTCGTGGAGGAGTCCCGCGAGCGGATCGCGTCGGCGCTCGGCTGCCGTCCCGGAGACGTCGTGTTCACCTCCGGCGGCACGGAGTCCGACAACCTCGCGCTCAAGGGCACCTGGTGGGCCCGTCGCGCGGCCGACCCCTCGCTGCGTCGCATCGTCGGCACCACGACCGAGCACCACGCCGTGCTCGACGCGCTGCACTGGCTCGAGAGCCACGAGGGCGCCGATGTCGATCTGCTGCCGGTCGACGACCGCGGCAGGGTCGACCCCGACCGGCTCGAGGCCGCCCTGGCTCCCGGGGGCGTGGCGCTGGCGACCGTGATGTGGGCCAACAACGAGGTAGGCACCGTCGCCCCCGTCGCCGCGCTGGCCGAGGTCGCCGCCAGGCACGGCGTGCCGCTGCACACCGACGCCGTGCAGGCGGTCGCGCACGTGCCGGTGGACGTGTCGGCCTCCGGCGTCGACGCGCTCACGCTCACCGCGCACAAGCTCGGGGGGCCGCTCGGGGTCGGTGCCCTCGTCGTGGGTCGCGACGTGGCGGTGATGCCCCTGCTGCACGGCGGTGGCCACGAGCGCGACGTGCGCTCGGGCACCGTGCCGGTCTCCCTCGTCGCCGGCTTCGCCACCGCCGTCGAGGCCGCCGTCGCGGGCCGCGAGGCCGAGGCACAGCGGCTCTGCGGGCTGCGTGACCGGCTCGAGCGGCGGGTGCGTGAGGTCGTGCCCGACGCGGTGGTCAACGGCGACCTCGACCACCGCCTGCCCGGCCTGACGCACCTCTCCTTCCCGGGCTGCGAGGGCGACTCGCTGCTGATGCTGCTCGACGCCCAGGGTGTCGAGTGCTCGACCGGATCCGCCTGCTCGGCGGGCGTGCCCGAGGCGTCCCACGTGCTGCTGGCGATGGGCCGTGGCGACGAGGCCGCGCGCTCCTCGCTGCGCTTCTCGCTGGGCCACACCAGCACCGAGGCCGACGTCGACGCCGTCGTGGCCGCGATCGGGCCCGTCGTCGAACGGGCACGTGCCGCGGGTGTCGTCGCGCTCGGCCGGGCGGGCTGACGTGCGCATCGTCGCCGCGATGTCGGGCGGCGTGGACTCCGCGGTCGCCGCGGCCCGGGCCGTCGAGGCCGGGCACGACGTCACCGGCGTGCACCTTGCCCTGAACCGCAACCCCGCGTCGTACCGCTCGGGCGCCCGGGGCTGCTGCACGATCGAGGACAGCAACGACGCCCGCCGCGCCGCGGACGTGATCGGCATCCCGTTCTACGTCTGGGACCTCTCCGAGCGCTTCCACGCCGACGTGGTCGAGGACTTCCTCGACGAGTACGCCGCGGGCCACACCCCGAACCCGTGCCTGCGCTGCAACGAGAAGATCAAGTTCGCGGCGGTGCTCGAGAGGGCGCTGGCGCTCGGCTTCGACGCGGTCGCGACCGGCCACTACGCCCGGCTGCTGCCGGACGGGGACGGCGGCGTCGGTCTGCACCGCGCCCGGGACGCCCGCAAGGACCAGTCCTACGTGCTCGGCGTGCTCGGCACCCACCAGGTCGCGCACTCGCTGTTCCCGCTGGGCGAGGCCGAGGACAAGCAGGCGGTGCGCGACGAGGCCGCCGGGCGCGGCCTGCTGGTGGCGGAGAAGCCGGACAGCCACGACGTCTGCTTCATCAGCGACGGTGACACGGGCGGCTGGCTCGGGGAGCACCTGGCCGACCGCGAGCTCGCGCACGACGGTGCCGTCGTCGACGACGCCACGGGGGAGCAGCTGGGGCGCCACGAGGGCAGCTACCGCTTCACCGTCGGGCAACGCCGCGGTCTCCGGGTCGGACGCCCCGCACCCGACGGCAGGCCCCGCTACGTGCTCGACATCGAGCCGGTGTCCGGCACGGTGCGGGTGGGACCCCGCAGTGCGCTGGCCGTCGACCGGATCGAGGCGGTGCGTCCGGTGTGGTGCGGGCCCGCGATGGAGTCGGCCCGCGAGGTCGGCGTCCAGCTGCGCGCCCACGGGGCCGAGCACCGTGCCGTCGTGGTGCCGGGCCCGGACGGGCTCGACGTCACCCTGCTGGAGCCGGCCGAGGGGGTCGCGCCCGGCCAGGCGGTCGTCGTGTACGACGGCACCCGGGTCGTCGGCTCGGCCACCGTCGCGCGCACCCACCGGGCCGTCGGCGCCGGACCCGGGCGCACCGGGTGACCCGAGCCACCGGCGTCGGTTCGATGCCCGGCGCCGACGCAGCCGCCTTCACCGAGGCGACCCGCGGGGTCCTCGCCCGCTTCACCGAGGTCGCCCACCTTCCCGAGCTGCCTGGCCGCGGTGCGCCGGCCGACATGGTGGGGCGGGCGCTCGCGCTGCTGCCCGAGCTCGGAGCCGACCTGCAGCCGGCCGGGTGGCGGCTCACCGACGCCCCCGGGATCGACCACCGGCGGGCCCGCTCGCTGCTCGCCCAGGACCTCGACGTGCTCGAGGAGCAGGCGCAGGGCTTCGACCGGGTGCTCAAGGTGCAGGTCGCGGGCCCGTGGACGCTGGCGGCGACGGTGGAGAAGCGTCGCGGTGACCGAGTGCTCTCCGACCACGGTCTGCGGCGCGAGCTCGCGCAGGCGCTGGGCGAGGGCGTCGCGACCCATGTCGCCGACGTACGCCGTCGCGTGCCCGGCGCCGAGCTGTGGGTGCAGGTCGACGAGCCCGCGCTGCCGTCCGTGCTGGCCGGGCGTGTGCCGACGGCGTCCGGCTTCGGCCGGCACCGCACCGTGCACCCGCCGGAGGCGTCCGCGGCGCTGGCCGGGGTGCTCGGCGCCGCGCGCGGGGCGGGCGCGACCCCGCTGGTGCACTGCTGCGCCGCCGAGCCGCCGCTGGCGCTGCTGGCCGAGTCCGGGGCGGCGGGGGTCTCGGTCGACCTCGACGCCCTCGCGCTGGCGGCGTACGACCCCCTGGCCGAGCGGTTCGACGCCGGCGACCTGGTGCTTCTCGGGGCTCTTCCCGGAGTCGCCCCGGCCACGGCGCCGGAGGACTCCGCCGTGCTGTCGCGGGTGCTGCGCCTGCTCGAGATGCTGGGCCTGGACCCGGCCGAGGTGCGCGACCCATTGGTGCTCACGCCGGGCTGCGGCCTGGGCGGGGCCGACCAGGCGTGGACCCGTCGGGTGCTCGACCAGCTGCCCCGCGTGGCCCGGCAGCTCGACGAGCGCGGCTGACGCTCCGGCTGCGGGTCGTTCGTCGAGCAGGCGCCGGCTGTGCCGGCTGTGCCGGACGGCCGGGTCGTCCCGGGCACCGGCCCGACGGAACCTGTACTGACCCACCCGCCCCACGTCGTGCACGTCCGCCGAGCGGGCCGACGGAGCGGCGCGGTGGACGAGGGCCCGGGTCTGTCGGGGCGAGGTGATCCGGTCGCGTCGGCCGTGGCCGGCGACCAGCCGGCGTCCGCACGGGGGTGCACCGGGGCGTCGTGCCGTGCGTACGTCGGTGCCATCGCGGACGCGCCCCCGCGCCGGGCCGCACCCGGGAGCGCGGTGCCGATCTGCTCGCCGCGGTCCTGCGAGAAGTGCACGACGACCGTGGACAGGGCGGCGAGGCCCAGGGGCGCCACCGACCTGCTGCATCGTGCTCAGCACCGTGGAGCGGTTCCGTTCCATCGAGCACGGTGTGCCGCGGACGGCGCGAGGCCACACCAGCGGAGGCGCGGGGCGGGAGAGGCGGTGCCGTTGTCGGTGCCGCCGGGCATGATGACGGGCGTGAGCGAGCAGACCGAGTACGGGGACGAGCGCGGCCGTGCCCCGGTGACCGCCCCCTCCGACGAGGCCCGCGAGGAGCACCGACGCCTCGCCGAGGAGGTCGAGGACGCGCGGTGGCGCTACTACGTGCGCGACGCGCCGACGCTCTCCGACGCCGACTTCGACGCCCGGATGCGGCGGCTGGAGGAGCTCGAGGAGGCCCACCCCGAGCTGCGTACGCCGGACTCCCCGACCCAACGGGTGGGGGGAGCGGTGTCCACGGAGTTCACGCCGGTGGCGCACCTCGAGCCGATGATGAGCCTCGACAACGCCTTCTCGCCCGCCGACCTCGCCGCCTGGCTGTCCCGCGTCGCCCGGGACGGCGTCGAGGCCCCCGCGCTGCTGTGCGAGCTCAAGGTCGACGGCCTCGCGATCAACCTGCTCTACGAGGGCGGCCGCCTGGTGCGGGCGCTGACCCGCGGCGACGGACGGGTGGGGGAGGACGTCACGCCCAACGTCCGCACCATCGACAACGTGCCCGACCGGCTGACCGGCTCCGAGGAGCACCCCGTGCCCACGCGGATCGAGGTGCGCGGCGAGGTGTTCTTGCCGATGGCGGCCTTCGAGCGGCTCAACGAGTCGATGCGCGACGCCGGCAAGCCCGCCTTCGCCAACCCCCGCAACGCCGCCGCCGGGTCGCTGCGCCAGAAGGACCCCCGCGTCACCGCCACGCGCGACCTGGCGATGGTCTGCCACGGCATCGGGGCCCGGGAGGGCTTCACCGCCACCAGCCAGTCCGCCGCGTACGACGCCCTGGCCGCGTGGGGACTGCCCACCAGCCCGCTGGCGCGGGTCCTGCCCGACCTCGACGGCGTGCAGGCGTTCGTCGACCACTACGGCGAGCACCGGCACGACCCGGCCGAGGTCGACCACGAGATCGACGGCGTCGTGGTCAAGGTCGACGACGTCTCCGCCCAGCGCCGGCTGGGCTCGACCAGCCGGGCGCCCCGGTGGGCGATCGCCTTCAAGTACCCGCCCGAGGAGGTCAACGCCACGCTGCTGGCCATCGAGGTCAACGTCGGGCGCACCGGCCGGGTGACGCCGTTCGGGCGGATGGAGCCGACGCGGGTGGCGGGCTCGACGGTGGAGATGTCGACCCTGCACAACTTCGGCGAGGTCGGCCGCAAGGACGTCCGCCCCGGCGACACCGTGGTGCTGCGCAAGGCCGGCGACGTGATCCCCGAGATCCTCGGCCCGGTGCTCGACCTGCGTCCCGAGGGCCTCGAGCCCTGGGTGGCCCCCACGCACTGCCCGGAGTGCGGCACCGAGCTGGCCCAGCAGAAGGAGGGCGACAAGGACCTCCGGTGCCCGAACTCCCAGAAGTGCCCCGCGCAGGTGCGTGAGCGGGTCTTCCACGTCGCGGGCCGCGGGGCCTTCGACATCGAGGGCCTGGGCTACGAGGCCGCGACCGCGCTGCTGGAGGCCGGGGTGGTGGTCGACGAGGGCGACGTGTTCGACCTCGACGCCGCGAAGCTGTGCGCCACCGAGCTGTTCACCCGGGCCCCGCGCAGGGGCGAGGAGGGCCCGCAGCTGTCCGCCAACGGCGTACGCCTGCTCGAGCACCTCGACGCCGCCAAGGACGTGCCGCTGTGGCGGGTGCTCGTGGGGCTCTCGATCCGCCACGTCGGGCCCACGGCGGCCCGCGCGCTGGCCGGCGAGCTGGGCTCCATGCAGGCCGTGCGCGAGTCCGACGAGGAGGTCCTCGCCGCCGTCGACGGCGTCGGCCCGACGATCGCCGCCTCGGTGCGCCGCTGGTTCGACGACCCGGCCACCCCCTGGCACGGCACGATCGTCGACCGCTGGGCCGCCGCAGGAGTGCGGATGGCCGACGAGCGCGACGAGTCGGTGCCCCGACACCTGGAGGGCCTGAGCATCGTGGTGACCGGGTCGCTGGAGTCGTTCAGCCGCGACCAGGCCAAGGAGGCGATCCTGGCCCGCGGCGGCAAGGCCGCCGGATCGGTGTCGAAGAAGACGGCCTTCGTGGTGGTGGGCGACGCCCCCGGCTCCAAGGCGGACAAGGCGGCCGGACTCGGCGTGCCCGTGCTCGACGAGGCCGGCTTCCGGGTGCTGGTCGAGCAGGGGCCGGACGCCGCCACCGCGCTGCTCGGCGAGGCCGGGGCACCGGACTGACCGGGCGCCGCCGCACCTAGACTCACGGTCATGCCCGACATCACCCGTGACGAGGTGGCGCACCTCGCCAACCTGGCCCGGATCGACCTGTCCGACGACGAGCTGGAGCAGCTGGCGCCGCAGCTGTCGGTGATCCTCGAGTCGGTCACCTCGATCAGCGCGGCCGTGGCGGGCGACGAGATACCGCCGACCAGCCACGCCCTCCCGCTCACCAACGTGTTCCGCGACGACGTGGTGGTGCCGGGGCTCAGCGCGGACGAGGCTCTCTCCGGCGCCCCGGCCACCGAGCAGCAGCGGTTTGCCGTGCCGCGGATCCTGGGGGAGGAGGCATGAGCGTCCCGACCAGCGACTCCGTGCTGCGCCGCACCGCCGAGGAGATGGCCCGTGCGCTGTCCGCGGGCGAGACGACCTCGGTCGCGCTGACCCAGGCCCACCTCGACCGGATCGCCGAGGTCGACGGCCCGGTGCACGCGTTCCTGCACGTCGACGCCGAGGGTGCGCTCGTGGCCGCGCAGGCCTCCGACGAGCGCCGCGCATCGGGCACGACCGCCTCCGCCCTCGACGGCGTGCCGATCGCGGTCAAGGACGTGCTCGCGACGCGCGGCCTGCCCACCACCTGCGGCTCGCGGATCCTCGAGGGCTGGAGGCCGCCGTACGACGCCACCGTGGTCACCCGGCTCCGCGCCGCAGGCCTGCCGGTGCTCGGCAAGACCAACATGGACGAGTTCGCGATGGGCTCCTCGACCGAGCACTCGGCGTACGGCCCGACCCGCAACCCGTGGGACCTCACCCGGATCCCCGGCGGCTCCGGCGGCGGCTCCGCCGCGGCGCTCGCCGCCTTCGAGGCCCCGCTGGCGCTCGGCACCGACACCGGCGGCTCGATCAGGCAACCGGCCTCGGTGACCGGCACCGTCGGGGTCAAGCCGACCTTCGGCGGCGTCTCGCGGTACGGCCTCGTGGCGATGGCGAACTCCCTCGACCAGGTCGGCCCGGTCACCCGCACCGTGCTCGACGCCGCGCTCCTGCACGAGGTGATCGGCGGGCACGACCCGCGCGACTCCACCTCGCTGTCCCAGCCCGTGCCGGCGCTGGTGGAGGCCGCCCGGCAGGGTGCCCAGGGCGACCTCTCGGGGCTGCGCGTGGGCGTCATCCGTGAGCTCGGCGGCGAGGGCTACCAGCCCGGCGTCGAGGCCAACTTCCGCGCCACGCTCGACGTGCTGGTCGGGGCGGGCGCCGACGTCGTCGAGGTGTCCTGCCCGAGCTTCGTGCACGCGCTGGCGGCGTACTACCTGATCATGCCGAGCGAGGCGAGCTCGAACCTCGCGAAGTTCGACGCGATGCGGTACGGCCTGCGGGTGCTGCCCGAGGGCGTCGACGACCCCTCGGCCGAGCAGGTGATGCGGGCCAGCCGCGACGCCGGCTTCGGCGACGAGGTCAAGCGCCGGATCATCCTGGGCACCTACGCGCTCTCCAGCGGCTACTACGACGCCTACTACGGCTCGGCCCAGAAGGTGCGCACCCTGATCGCGCGCGACTTCGCCGCGGCGTACGAGCAGGTCGACGTGCTGGTCTCCCCGACCTCGCCGACCACCGCCTTCGCCCTCGGTGACAAGCTCGACGACCCGGTGGCGATGTACCTCAACGACGTCGCGACCATCCCGGCCAACCTGGCCGGCATCCCCGGGCTGTCCCTGCCGAGCGGGCTGGCCGACGAGGACGGACTGCCGACCGGTTTCCAGGTGCTCGCGCCGGCGCTCGCCGACGACCGGCTGTACCGGGTGGGGGCGGCCGCCGAGCGGCTGCTAGCCGAGCGGTGGGGCGGGCCGCTGCTGGACCGGCTGCCCGCGCTGGACCCGGCGGTCGCGGGCTCGTGACCCCCGGGGTGCTCCGCTGGCAGCGCATCTCGCTCGGGCTGTACGCCGGCTCGATGGCGCTGATCGTCGCCGGCGCCGTGGTGCTGATGACGGTGGCCGTGCTCTGGTTCGCCGGCCTGCTCGCGCTGTCCGGGGCGGCGACCTTCGTCGCGGCCGGCGTCGCCCGTCAGAAGTCCGAGCAGATCGAACGGGCCGCCGCCGCGACCGGCTTCGGCACCCGCCCCGCCCGTCGTCCCTACACCGATCCCTGGGAGGGGCCGGCCACGCCCGGCATCCGCCCGCTCGACCCCGAACGGGAGCAGCCATGACCAGCACCGACGCGCACGCCACCGACACCGTGCTGTCCTTCGAGGACGCGCTCGAGCGCTTCGACCCGGCCCTGGGGCTCGAGGTGCACGTCGAGCTGAACACCGCGACCAAGATGTTCTGCGGCTGCCCGACCGACTTCGGCGCCGAGCCGAACACCCAGGTCTGTCCCACCTGCCTGGGCTTGCCCGGCGCGATGCCCGTGGTCAACCACACCGCCGTCGAGTCCGCGATCCGGATCGGCCTGGCGTTGAACTGCGAGATCGCGGAATGGTGCCGGTTCGCCCGGAAGAACTACTTCTACCCGGACATGCCGAAGAACTTCCAGACCTCGCAGTACGACGAACCGATCGCCTTCGAGGGCTACCTCGACGTCGAGGTGCCCGCCCCTGGTGGCGGGTCGGGCACCGAGACCGTGCGGGTCGAGGTCGAGCGCGCCCACATGGAGGAGGACACCGGCAAGTCGCTGCACGTCGGCACCAGCGGCCGGATCCACGGCGCCGACTACTCGCTCGTCGACTACAACCGCGCCGGGATCCCCCTCATCGAGATCGTCACGAAGCCGATCCGGGGCACCCGTGAGCAGGTCGCGCTGGTGGCGCGGTCGTACGTGGGGCAGCTTCGCGACGTGCTGCTCGGCCTCGGCGTGTCCGACGTACGCATGGAGCAGGGGTCGCTGAGGTGCGACGTCAACCTCTCGCTCAGCCCCGCCGGTGACGGGGGCCTCGGCACCCGCACCGAGACCAAGAACGTCAACTCCCTGCGCTCGGTCGAGCGGGCCGTGCGCTACGAGGTCGGCCGGCACGCCGCGATCCTCCGCGACGGGGGCAGCATCCTGCAGGAGACCCGGCACTGGCACGAGGACACCGGCATCACCACCTCGGGCCGCCCGAAGTCTGACGCCGAGGACTACCGCTACTTCCCCGAGCCCGACCTGACCCCGGTCGCCCCCTCGCGCGAGTGGGTCGAGAGCCTGCGCGCGACGCTGCCCGAGCCGCCGCGGGTGCGCCGCGCCCGGCTGCAGCAGGCCTGGGGCTTCTCCGACCTGGAGATGCGCGACGCCGTGGGCGCCGGTGCGCTGGGCGCGATCGAGGAGACCGTGGCGCACGGTGCCTCGCCGCAGAGCGCGCGCAAGTGGTGGCTCGGTGAGCTGGCCCGCCGCTCCAACGAGACCGGCACCCCCGTGACCGAGCTCGGCGTGAGCCCGGCCCAGGTGGCGCGCGTGCAGGCGCTGGTCGACGAGGGCAAGATCAACGACAAGCTGGCCCGGCAGGTGCTCGACGGCGTGCTCGCCGGCGAGGGCGACCCCGACCAGGTCGTCGAGTCCCGTGGCCTGGCCGTGGTCTCCGACGAAGGCGCCTTGGGCGCCGCCGTCGACGAGGCGATCGCCGCCAACCCCGGTGTCGCCGACAAGGTCCGGGACGGCAAGGTCGCCGCGGCGGGCGCGCTCATCGGCGCCGTGATGACGTCGATGCGCGGACAGGCCGACGCCGGCCGGGTGCGCGAGCTCATCCTCGAGCGCCTCACCTGACCCCGAGCGGGCAGTTGTTGCACGCCCGAGCACGCCGAGCGGGCAGTTGCTGCACGCCCGAGCACGCCGAGCGGGCAGTTGCTGCACGCCCGAGCACGCCGAGCGGGCAGTTCTGCCGACCGGTCAGACGATCGGCTCGAGCAGCCCGGTGTCGACGTCGTACAGGAATCCACCCACCTGGGTCCCCTCGGCGATGAGCGGGTGCGCCGTCACCTTGTGAACGTCGTCGCGCAGGCTCGCGATCTGGTCGGTGACCACGCCGAAGCGCTGCCACGACGCGTCCTGACCCGACGACTCGGTGACCTTGGCGCGGATCTCGTCGAGCGTGCTCGACGCCATCGCACACCGGGTGTGCGGCACGACCAGGATGCGGCGTACGCCGAGTAGGTGCGTGCCGAGCACGAGCGCCTCGAGCGCCTGCTCGGTGACGCGCCCGCCCGGGTTGCGGAAGATCTTGGCGTCGCCGTGCGTCAGGCCGAGCATCCGCAGCGGGTCGATGCGTGAGTCCATGCAGGTCACGAGGGCGACGCCGGCGTTCGCGACCCCGTCGAAGCCGCCTAGGTCGAAGTCATCGGCGAACGCACGGTTCGCCGCCAGCAGGTCGTCGAAGTTCTCAGGCACGTGCTCACGCTAGTGCGCCAAAGTTGTCGGCGCACCGCCGTACGACGTGGGCTGCACCACCAGGCGTGCAGCAACTACCCTCTCGGTGGGCTCAGGCGTGCAGCAACTGCCCTCTCGGCGGGCTCAGGCGTGCAGCAACTGCCCTCTCGGCGGGCTCAGGCGTGCACTAACTGCCCTCTCGGCGGAGGAGGACGAGGGCGAGCGCCGCCGCCAGCGCCGCGCTGACGGCGGCGCCGACGAAGACGGCGTCGAGCTGGACGAGGCCGGCCTCCTTGAGCAGGTCGGTGTAGGCCTGGCAGCTGGTCGGACGTGCCACAGACCTCGCGGGGCGGGGGGATCGACCCGAGCTCGGCGTAGTAGAGCCGTAGCCCGATCGTGGTCAGCGCGGAGATGCCGACCAGCATGCCGACCATCCGGCTCACCACGACGAAGGCGCTGGCGACCCCGTGGCTCGCCGGGCGGTGGCTGGCCAGCAGCGGCGGCGTTGACCGGCGCCAGCGCGAGCCCGAAGCCCAGCCCGGCGAGCACCAGCGGCACCGAGGGCCCGGCCTCGCGTCGAGGGTGTGACGCCCCACTGCGACATCAGCACGAACCCGCCGGAGGTCAGCGCCATCGCCGCCGCGGCGACGGTCCGGGCCCGCACGCGCCGGATGCAGCAGCCCGCCGAGCACCGCTCCCGACGGGCAGGCCGCGAGCAGCCGCAGCAGCACCAGGGCGGCGCCGAGCTGGGAGTCGGGGTACGCCGTGACGCGCGCGAAGAGCGGCACGTCGACGAGCGCGGCGATCAGGGCAGACGCCCGACAGGAAGCTGACCACGCAGCGCCCCCACGCGGCCGGCGCCCGGAGGGCGCCGGCGGCGACCAGCGGGCTGCTCGGCCCGGCGCAGGTGCCAGCACGCAGCCCGACCGTGGCGACCGCGACACCAGCAGCCACCACGGGGCCGGCGGGGAGAACACCTGCACCTCCGGGTCGGCGGTGGCGAAGGCGAGGACGATGCCCGCCGAGGGCCACCGCCGAGCCAGGCTCGCGCCGGGCAGGTCGGCCTGCGCGGGCGGTGGGCCACCAGTCGCGCACGGTCGACGAGCGGCCGGGGGGCGAGCGCCGCCGCGCACCACCAGCCAGCACCAGCGCGCCGCGGCGGCCAGCCCGAGGGGGCTCAGCCCAGCCGGCTGGAGCCCGCGAACGGCACGAACGGCCGCCCCAGCGTCACGTCGGTCACCAGCGCCGCCGGCTGGCGCAGCACCAGCAGCGCGGCCGCCACCCGCGAGCAGCACGCGGCAGCACCAGGGCCCACCGGGCACGTGGCCGGTCGCCGGCGCCGCGGCGCCCCGGTCCGGCCGGCCCACGGCGGGTCGCCCGCCGGCAGCGCAGACGCCGCGGCGAGCACCAGCCCGGCCGCGAGGTTGATCCAGAAGATGGCCTGCCACCGCGACAGGCCAGCACCACGGCGCCGAACAGCGGCCCCACGACGCTGCCGAGCTCCTGCACAGCCGAGACCACGCCGAGCGGCACGCCCGCCGCTGCGGGCGGGTAGAGGTCCGCGACCAGGGCCAGCGTGGCCGGCACCAGCCCGCCGCCGCCCACCCCCTGGAGGAAGCGGCCCGACCACCATGCTCGGGCAGGTCGTAGGAGCCGCCGTCACCAGCCGAGCCGACCGCGAAGACGACGAGCGAGGCCGACCAGCACCGGCAGCCGGCCGCGCAGGTCGGCGATCCGGCCGATCGAGCGGCAGCATCGCGACGTACCCGAGCAGGAACCCGGAGACGATCGGCGCCGCCCGCTGCAGCTCGTCGATCGACGAGCCCCGCCGTCGTCATCATGTCCGGCAGCGCCAGCACGACGACGTAGGTGTCGGCGGCCGCGAACGCCACCGCGACGGCGGCGAGCGCCAGCAGCGCCCGGGCGCCGCGGCCCCGGTCGGGGTCCCCCGTCGCGGTCACGGCCCGGGTCACGGGGCGGTGATCTGGGGCGTGCTGCCGTAGTCGTCGAAGCTCGATCGTGTAGGTCATCGTCGCCGGCGGCCGGCGTAGAAGGCCCCGGTCACGTCGGCCGTGGCGAGCTCGCCGTCGTCGATGGGTGTAGCCGCGGTGAAGCTCCGCTCCTCCGGGCCGCCGGGGATGACCGCGGCCACGGCCGTGCCCGGGCGAGGGTGCCGGTGTACTGCGTCAGCACCTGCGGTTGCCTGCGCGCACCTCTCGCCCTTCTCGGCGTCCTGCGCCGGTCAGCAGCGAGGAGAACCCGCCCTGCTCCGCCAGCAGGACGGCCGGGGTCGGGGGCGCCGTAGTCGGCGGGGTCGATCTCGGTGTAGCCCGGGGTGAGCGGAATCTTCGCATAGTCGTGCCGTCGACGGAGACGACCGGCACCTCGAAGACGTCGCCGGTCAGCGAGCACCCGGATGTCGCCCGTCGAAGGCCGCGGGCGGGGTGCCGCGCCGGACGGCCCCGGGCATGCCCCTGACCGCCGCCGGCAGTCGTCGGCGTCGACAGGGTCAGCTGCACCCCGCTGGTGCGGTCGAGCTGCCGTCTTGGCCGAGGCCAGCACCTGTCGCCGGGGTGAGGGTCTCTCCTCGGACCCCCGGAGCAGCCGGCCAGCACGCGGGCCGCGCGAGCACCAGGGCAGCGAGGGCGGGGGCGGTCGCGCCGGGATCGGGGCGCGGGGGACCGCGTCCGCGTGGGGCGCGGCGGCCGGCGCAGGCGGGCACGGCGGTCACGATGGGTCGCCGACCAGGCGCCGGGACGGCCCCGGCGACGGCCGCGACCGGCTGGCGCGGCGGGCACGCCCGAGCCGTCGCGGCGGCCCTCCGCCTCGGGCAGGTCGACCGGCGCGCCGCTGGCGGCCGCGGCGCGGGCCGGGCGCGGGGCCGGCCCAGGCGAGCACGAGGGCGTCCTCGCCCTTGAGGAACCGGTGGCAGCGCACGCCGCCGGTGGCGCGCCCCTTGGCCGGGTACTCCGAGAACGGCGTCACCTTGACGCAGCCCGCCTCGGTGCCGGGCAGGGCGTCGGAGTGCCCGGAGCAGGTGACCACGCACGGCGTCCGTCGTCGGGGGTCGACCGCGCCGAAGAAGACCACCCGCGCCGTCGCCGCGAGGCGCTTGACGCCGGCCATGCCGCCGCCCGCGCGGCCCTGCGGCCGCACCCGCGAGGCGGCGAAGCGCAGCAGCTGCGCGTCGGAGGTGACGAAGCAGAGGTCCTCCTCGCCGGTGGTCAGCTCGACGGCGCCGACGACCTCGTCGCCGTCCTTGAGGCGCGATGACCTCCCACTCGTCCGCGGGCGAGCTAGCTCGGGGTTGACCCGCTTGACCACGCCGTTGCGCGTGCCGAGCGCGAGGCCGGGGCCGTCGCGGTCGAAGCGCGGTCAGGCCGAGCGCCCGCTCGCCCTGCTCGAGCGCCAGCGAACTCGGACACGGGCACCGCCCTGCAGGTGCGGGTGCGTTGGCCGGTCGCCGGCAGCGCGGGCAGGTCGAGCACGCCGAGCCGCAGCACCCGGCCGCGGCTGGTGACCACACCGACCTCGCCGCGGGCGGTGGCGCGCACCGCCGAGACGACCACGTCGTGGCCGGCGCGCGCCGCCGCCGCGCCGGGCGGCTCGTCGGTCGGCGGTGCGGGCCAGCAGGCCGGTGGAGGAGAGGAAGACGAAGCAGGGGTCGTCGGCGACCTCGAGCGGGGCGGCGGCCGCGGCCGGGTGCCCGGCGGACTCGAGCAGCACCGTGCGCCGCGGGGTGCCGTAGGTCTTGCGCCACCTCGGCCAGCTCGTCGGAGACGACCTTCCGCAGCAGCTGGTCGTCGGCGAGGATCGCGTCGAGCTCCTCGATCGTGCGCTCGCAGCTCGTCCCTCTCCTTCTCCAGCTCGAGGCGGGAGAACTTCGTCAGCCGGCGCAGCGGCATGTCGAGGATGTAGTCGGCCTGCATCTCGGACAGGTCGAAGACCTGCGATCAGCCGCGTCGCGCGCGGCCTCGGCGTCGTCGCTGGAGCGGATCAGCGCGATGACCTCGTCGATGTCGAGGATCGCGACGAGCAGGCCCGTCGACGAGGTGGAGCCGGTCGGCGGCCTTGCCGCGCCGGAAGCGCGAGCGGCGGCGGACGACGTCGTAGCGGTGGTCGAGGAAGACCTCGAGCAGCTCGCGCGAGCCCCAGCGTGCGGGGCTGGCCGTCGACCAGCGCGACGTTGTTGATGCCGAAGGACTCCTCCATCGGCGTCTGCCTGTAGAGCTGCTCGAGCAGCGCCTCGGGGTCGAAGCCGTTCTTGACCTCGATGACCAGCCGCAGCCCCTTCTCGCGGTCGGTGAGGTCCTTGACGTCGGAGATGCCCTGTGAGCTTCTTGGCCTGCACCAGCGTCTTGATCCGCTCGATCGACCTTCTCCGCGCCGACGCCGTAGGGCAGCTCGGTCACCACGATGCCCTTGCGCCGCGGGGTGACGGACTCGATGCGGGCGGTCGCCCGCATCCGGAAGGTGCCCCGGCCGGTCTCGTAGGCGTCGCGGACGCCGTCGAGCCCGACGATCTTGCCGCCGGTGGGCAGGTCGGGGCCGGGCACGAACCGCATCAGCGTCGTCGACGGTCGCCTGGGGGTGCTTGATCAGGTGCGCGCAGCGCCTGCACGACCTCGACGAGGTTGTGCGGGCGCCATGTTGGTGGCCATGCCGACCGCGATGCCGGCGGCCCCGTTGACCAGCAGGTTCGGGATCGCCGCGGGCAGCACGCCGGGCTCGAGCTCGCGGCCGTCGTAGTTGGGGCGGAAGTCGACGGTGTCCTCGTCGATCGACGCCGTCATCGCCATGGCGGCCGGGGCCATCCGGCACTCGGTGTAGCGCATCGCCGCCGGCGGGTCGTCGGGCGAGCCGAAGTTGCCGTGCCCGTCGACCATCGGCAGCCGCATCGACCACGGCTGCGCCATCCGCACGATGGCGTCGTAGATGGCGGCGTCGCCGTGGGGGTGCAGCCGGCCCATGACCTCGCCGACGACGCGGGCGGACTTCACGTGCCCGCGGTCGGGGCGCAGGCCCATGTCGGTCATCGTGTAGCAGGATCCGCCGCTGCACCGGCTTGAGGCCGTCGCGGGCGTCGGGCAGGGCCCGGGAGTAGATGACGGAGTAGGCGTACTCCAGGAACGAGGACCGCATCTCCTCGCCGACGTCCGTGTCGAGGATGTGCTCCTCGAAGTCCTCGGGCAGGGGTCGGCGGGGGCGTACGACGTGCCATGCGGCCCATCATCCCCGGTCGGTCCGCCGCCGGCCGGGGCGGCACGCCGCAGGCCGCCCCGGCGACCCGCTAGCCTCGGGCCCGTGCCGCCGACCGAACCGGAGGAGCCGCAGGAGCCCCCGCGCGCCCCGCGCCACTGGGAGGCCGACGTCCTGCTGCGCGACGGACGCACGGCCCACCTGCGCCCGATCCGTCCCGACGACGCCGAGCTCCTCGTGGAGTTCTACGAGCGCGTGCAGCGACCAGTCGAAGTACTTCCGGTTCTTCAGCGCGATGCCCAGCCTGCCCGAGCGCGACGTCGCCGCTTCACCCAGGTCGACCACACCGACCGGGTCGCGCTGGTGGTGCTGCTGGGCGACCGGATGATCGCGGTGGGCCGCTTCGACCGGATCGAGCCGGGCGAGGCCGAGGTCGCCTTCCTCGTCGAGGACGCCCACCAGGGCCGCGGCATCGGCCAGGTGCTGCTCGAGCACCTCGCCCAGGCGGGCCGCGAGCGCGGCGTCGAGCGCTTCGTGGCCGAGGTGCTGCCCGACAACCGAGCCATGCTGCACACCTTCCGCGACGCCGGCTACCGCGTCGCCACCGAGCTTGACGACGGCGTCGTGGTGCTCGAGTTCCCCATCGACCCCACCGAGACGGCCATCGGGGTGATGCAGGAGCGCGAGCACCGCGCGGAGTCGGCCTCGATCCAGACGCTTCTTCCACGCCCGCTCGTCGCGGTGGTCGGCGCCAGCCGGCGCCAGGACACCATCGGGCAGGCGCTGGTGCGCCACCTCGTCACGGCGACTTCCCGGGCCGCGTCTATGTCGTCAACCACGCGCGCGAGCGCGGTCTCCGGCATGCCGGCCTACAAGACCGTCACCGACATCCCCGACGACGTCGACGTCGCGCTGGTCGCCGTGCCGGCCGAGGCGTGCAGGACGTCGTGCTCGACTGCGCCGCCAAGGGCGTCCACGGGCTCATCGTCATCTCGGCCGGGTTCGCCGAGACCGGCGAGGAGGGCCGGCAGCGGCAGCGCCGCCTGGTCGGGCTGGCCCGCTCCTACGGCCTGCGCCTCATCGGGCCCAACGCCTCGGCGTGATCAACACCGACCCCGAGGTCAACCTCAACGCCTCGCTGTCGCCGGTGATGCCGCCGCGCGGCCGGGCCGGCTTCTTCTGCCAGTCCGGCGCGCTCGGCTCGGCGATCCTCGAGAAGGTCAAGCAACCGGGGGCTCGGGCCTGTCGACCTTCGTCTCCGCCGGCAACCGCGCCGACGTGTCCGGCAACGACCTGCTGCAGTACTGGGAGGAGGACGACTCCACCGAGGTCGTCCTGCTCTACCTGGAGTCGATCGGCAACCCGCGCAAGTTCTCCCGCATCGCCCGCCGGGTCTCGCGCCGCAAGCCGATCATGGCCGTGCGCTCGGGACGTACGACCCAGGGCGTGCCGATGGGACACGCCGTACGCATCCTCGTCGGCGCCGGGCGCGGCGGTCGACGCGATGTTCCGCCAGGCCGGCGTGATCCAGGTCGACACGCTCGACGAGATGTTCGACGTCGCCCAGCTCGCTCGCCCACCAGCCGCTGCCGCGCGGCAACCGGGTCGCGGTCGTCGGCAACTCCGACGCCCTCGCGCTGCTGGCCGCCGACGCCGCCGCCTCCGTCGGTCTGGAGGTCACCCGCTCGGGCCTCCTCGGCGCGGACGCCACACCCGAGGACTTCGAGTACGCCCTGGACGCCGCGATCGACGACGACGAGGTCGACTCGGTCGTCGCGGTCTACATCTCGCCACTGAACACCCCCGGCGACGAGATCGCCGACGTGCTGGCCGCCGTCGGCGAGCAGTCCGACAAGCCGCTGGTCTCCACGTTCCTCGGCACCGAGGGCGTGCCCGAGCTGCTCCGCATCCCCGACGTCGGTCGCGGCCCGCCGCCGGGCGCGGGTCGGTGCCGTCGTACCCCGCGGTGGAGTCGGCGGTGCGCGCGCTCGCCGAGGTCGTCGGCTACGCCCGCTGGCTCGAGCAGCCCGAGGCCGAGCTGGACCCGGCCGAGGAGGAGGCCGTCACCGGCATCGACGCCCGGGGCGCCCGACGGTTCGTCACCCAGCTGCTGATGGACCACCCCGGCGGCAAGGACCTCGACCCCACCGAGCTGGGCGAGCTGCTGGGCTACTACGGCGTCGAGCTGTGGGACAGCCTCGCGGTCACCTCCGAGGACGAGGCCGTCGACGCGGGGGAGCGGCTGGGCTGGCCCGTCGTGCTCAAGGCCACCGCCGAGTTTCTGCGGCAGAGCCCCGACACGGCGCACGTCTGGCGCAACATCGAGGACGCCGAGGAGATGGCGCACGCGTGGTCGGCGCTGGCGGACACCCTGGAGAACCCCGACCAGCCGGCGTACGTCGTGCAGCGCGTCGCGCGCGCCGGAGTGCCTGTGTCGATGGCCGGCATGGAGGACCCGCTCTTCGGCCCGGTGCTCTCCTTCGGCGTCTCCGGCGCGGTCACCGACCTGCTGGGGGACCGGGTCTACCGGATCCCCCCGATGACGCCGACCGACGCGGCGCAGATGGTGCGCGAGATCAAGGCCGCCCCGCTGCTGTTCGGCTACCGCGGCGGCGAGGAGGTCTCGACCGGCGAGGTCGAGCGGCTGCTGCTCCGGCTGGCCGACCTCAAGAACGACCTGCCCCAGGTGCGGTCCCTCGACCTGAGCCTGGTGCTGGCGAGCGCGGAGGGCGCCTCGGTGCTCACCGCCCGGGCCCGCGTCGAGGAGGTCATCGACCCGCGGTCGGAGTGGTTCGCGCGCCGGCTGAGCACGATGCCCGGGGACACGCTCACCGGTGGGTCCGGCGACTCCTGACCCGCGGGCACCGTGCCAGACTGAGCCCATGGTGGACTTCCGAGCCACGCGTGCCGACCGGTCGCGCGACCTGGCCCGAGCGATCGAGAAGACGGGCTACTACCCCGAGGTGGTCGCCGACGCCGTCAACGCGGCGGTCGCCGACGAGGAGGTCGTCGCCTTCGTCGTGCACCACGAGCCGACCTTCGACCACGACGAGGTGCGCCGCCACCTCTCGGTCGTGGTGCTCACCCCGAGCCGGCTGATGGTCGCGCACACCGACGACCACGCCCCCGACGACCTGCTGCCCGCGCCGTACACCACGACCTCGACCGAGACCGTGCCGCTGGCCGAGGTGCGGTCGGTCGTGGTGAACCGGTACGTCGCCCACCCCGACTCCTACGAGCGCGGCACCCGCCCGCCGGTGAGCGAGGCGGTGCTCACCGTCGGGTGGGGCAGCGTGTCGCGCCTGGACCTCGAGCCCGCCGCCTGCGCCGACCCGGAGTGCTCCGCCGACCACGGCTACACCGGCTCGATGTCGGCCGACGACTTCTCGCTGCGGGTCAGCTCGGCGGCGGACGGCCCCGACGCGGTGCCCGAGCTGCTCGGCCTCGCCGAGCACCTGTCCCGGCTCACCCGTCGCAGCTGAGGCACCGGGCGTGGAAGAGGCCTTCCGGCTCCCGGCGTACGGCGAGGCCTGGCTGGGCGACCTGCTGCCGGCCGTCGCGGCCTCCCTCGGCGTCCGGACCGGGCTGCCGGACACCGGCCTGGTCCTGCCCGGGGCGCAGGCGTGGCTGGTCTTCCTGGTCGACGGACTCGGGGCCCACCTGCTGCGCGACCACCCGCGGGACGCGCCGTTCCTCACCGACCACGCCGGCAGCACCCGCACGCTGACCGTGGGGGTGCCCTCGACGACGGCGACCAGCCTGACGTCGCTCGGCACCGGCCTGCCGCCGGGCTCGCACGGCGTCGTCGGCTACACCTCGCGCATCCCCGGCACCGACCGGCTGCTCAACGCCCTGAAGTGGGACGCCGAGGTCGACCCGCTGGCCTGGCAGCCCCGCCCGACCGCCTTCGAGCTGCTGGCCGCGGCCGGCGTACACACCACCGTCGTGAACCAGCGCGCGTTCGAAGGCACCGGCCTCACCCGTGCCGCGCACCGCGGCGGGGCGTTCGTCGGCGTCGGCGAGAGCGACGTCGACGGCCAGGTGGAGGCCGCGCTCGCAGCGGTGCGGGCGGCCGGCGACCGGCCGTCGGTCAGCTACCTCTACGACAGCACCGTCGACCACACCGGGCACGGTCAGGGTGTCGACTCGGCCGCGTGGCGCACCGCCCTGTCCACCGTCGACGACACCCTCGACCGGTTGCGCGACGAGCTGCCCGACCACGTGCGGATCGCCGTCGTCGCCGACCACGGCATGGTCGACTCGGGCCCGGACCAGCGCGTGGACGTCGAGGACCACCCCGACCTGCGCGACGGACTCGCCCTGCTCGGCGGGGAGGCGCGGCTGCGACACCTCTACTGCCACGCCGGGGCCGCGGCCGACGTGGCCGCGGCGTGGGCCGAGCGGCTCGGTGACCGCGCCGAGGTGCGCCTGCGCGAGGACACCGACGCATGGTTCGGCCCGGTCGACGCCGGCGTGGTCGAGCGGATCGGTGACGTCGTGGTCGCCGCCCGGGGGGCCTGGACCGTCGTGTCGCGGCAGGACTTCCCGGTCGAGCTCACGATGACCGGCTTCCACGGCTCGCTCACGCCGGTGGAGATGGACGTGCCGCTCGTCCTGTGCTGAGCCCCGCCCAGACGGCGACCCCGGCGAACCAGGTGGCGGTCAGCGCCAGCACCGGCGCGGGACCTGCGCGCGTGCCGAGCACCCCGCCGACGAGCAGCGCGGTCAGCAGCGAGACGTCGAGCCCGACCTTGGCCGCCGACAGGGTGCGCGACGTGCGACGCTCCGACGCGGTCTCCTGCAGGGCGCCGAAGGTCGCGGAGATCGCCAGGGTGCCGGCCAGCGCGGCGATCGCCTCGTAGCCCGCGACCGCGGACGCGACGCCCAGCAGGCTCCCCGTCCAGGCGCGGGCGACGAGCAGCAGTGGCACGGCCGCCGCCGACAGGGCGGCGCCCGCGGCGAGCACGAGCGGCAACGACCACCGGGTCGTGACCGGCCCCACGAGCACGCCGCCCACGATGCCGCCCGCGGCGCCGAAGCCGAGCAGCACGCCCACCAGCGCGGCGGGCACGTCGAGCACGCGCACGGCCCAGATGACGATGACGGGCTCGGCCAGGCCGCCGCCCGCGGCGAAGAGCCACAGGAGCAGCACGGGCCGGGTCCGGGCGAGGGCGCGCAGGTCGTCGACGAGCGCCGCCCCGTGCGACCGCCAGGGCGAGCGCGCCCCGCGGCGGGTCCCGCCCTCGTCGCGGCCCGGGATGGGCCCCCGCACGAAGGTGGCCCACAGCACCAACGCGGCCGCCCCGGAGAGCGCCGCGCCCAGCAGCACCGCGACGGGGGCCGGGACCCAGCGCAGGGCCGCCGGCCCCGCTGCCTGCCCGGTGACGCGTGCGGCACCGGTGAGCCCCTGAAGCCGTCCGGTGAGCCGGCTGCGGGTGCCGGGAGCGGCGAGCAGGTTGACCACGCCGTACCCGCTGGTGGCGACCAGGGTCTCGGCGACGGTGAAGGCGGCGCAGGCGAGCAGCAGCGTCGGGTAGACCAGCCACCCGAGCCACCAGAGCACCGGCACGACGAGCATCGTCACCGCCGCGGCCGCCTGGGCCGCCGCCTGCACCCGCAGGCTGTCGCCCTGCTCGTCGACCCGGACCGCCATCGGGTAGCGCAGCAGCAGGCCCGTGCCCTGCTGCACGACGAGCACCCCGGCGACCTGCCGGGCGCTGCCGCCGAAGGTCACCACGACCACCAGCGGCAGCAGCGCGGACACCACGGACCCGCCGGTCAGGGCCAACCCCCGGGCGACGAGGTACGCCGGCACCGAGCCCCGCGCGGGGTTCTGTGCAGCGGGCCGTTGCGGAGGGCCGGACACCGGACACGCTGACTCTGCCTCCCTCTGCGGTGTGCTGCGACGTGCCGCCACGGGGCGGTGGAGCGCTGCCCGGGCAGCGTGGCAGCCGCGGAGCACGCGCGGGGCCGGTTCGGGCGAACCGTCCCGACGGAGCGGGCACTCAGCGCAGGGCGCGGTCCATCCCGGCGAGCGCCGAGGACAGCAGCCGGGTCTCGCCCTGCTGCTCGGCCGCGAGCGCCAGGGCGGCGCAGAGCCCGACGGCGAGCGCCCGGGCCCGCAACCGGCGCGACGCGGGCACCGGCACGCCGTACGCCGCGAAGGCGGCCTCGCGGGCGTCCGCGCCCAGGGCGGCGTAGAGCAGCGACAGGTCCACCGCCGGGTCGGCGAGACAGGCGTCCCCCCAGTCGATCACCCCGGTAGCGCGTCCCGAGGCGTCGACGAGCACGTGCCGCAGGTGCAGGTCGCCGTGCACCAGGGCGAGGTCGCTGGGCGCCGGCAGACGGTCCGCGGCGTCGAGCACCGGGTCGGTGAGGGCCGGGCCGGGCACCTTGCCGCCGAGCCGGCCGCGGAGCCGCTCCAGCCACTCCTGCGTGCGGGGCCGCCGGCGCGCGGGCCACCCCCGGTGCAGGGGGTCCACGGGCAGGCCGAGGTCGGCGAGCCGGTCGCGGAGCGCGTCCGCGTGCAGCCGCGCCAGGAAGCCGCCCCAGGCGACGGCGAGCGCGCCCTCGTCGAGCACGTCGGCCAGGGCGGCCTCGGTGCCGGGCACGAGCGCGCCTCCGCCCCACGGCCAGGGGTAGGCGTCGTCGAGGTCGGCGTCCCCCTCCAGGTCCGGCACGGGCACGGCCAGGGTCACCCCCGGGGCGACGCGCGGCAGGAGGTGCCGCTCCTTCAGCAGCAGCGGCACCGCGACGTCGCGCCGGGGGAAGCGCACCGCGCGGGGGCCGTCGAGCGACGGGTGGTCGACCCGCCACACCGTGTTGTCCCACCCGGCACCGAGCAGGGTGAGGTCGGCGTCCGCGAGCCCGGGCCGGGCGCCGGCGACCAGGCGACGAGCGGTGCCCGCGTCGACGCTCCGCTCGGGGTCCCAGGGGTCGCTCACCCCGTTACCCTAGGCGGCGGGGGCGACGGTCGGCTGGCATGATCGCGGCCCATGGCCGAGCTGCAGTTCTTCACCGGGACGATGGACTCCGGCAAGAGCACGCTGGCGCTCCAGACCAACCACAACCACGCCGCGCGCGGCCGGGCGGGGCGGATCTTCACCGCCCACGACCGCGCCGGGCAGAGCCGGCTGTCGTCCCGGCTGGGGCTGACGCTGAACGCCGTGGAGGTCGCACCGGACTTCGACTTCTGGCGGTACGCCGTCGACGAGCTCACCCACGGCGCCCGGATCGACTACCTGGTCTGCGACGAGGCGCAGTTCTACGCCCCGCTCCAGGTCGACCAGCTCTCCCGCGTGGTCGACGACCTGCAGATCGACGTGTTCGCCTTCGGGATCCTCACCGACTTCCGCACGCTGATGTTCCCGGGCTCCGCGCGGCTGGTCGAGCTGGCCGACCGGATGCACGTGCTGCAGGTCGAGACGTTGTGCTGGTGCGGGCGCCGGGCCACCCACAACGCCCGCACCGAGGGCGGCGTCATGGTCACCGAGGGCGAGGTGATCGTCGTGGGCGACGTCGACGAGGAGAAGCCCCGCGGGGTGGTCGGCTACGAGGTGCTCTGCCGCCAGCACCACCGACGGAGGATGACCGCGGCCCGGGCGCACGCGGTCTCGATGGCGCCCGACCCGCTGCCGTTCGACTGACCGGGGCAGGATCAGGACATGGGTCGCTACCTGATCACCCCCGACGAGTTCCTGACCGTCGTGCTGCGCCACGACACCGAGGTCACCCTGCTCGACGTGCGCTGGGAGCTCGGCCGCGACGACGGCCGGGTGGCGTACGACGCCGGCCACGCACCCGGTGCGGCGTACGTCGACCTCGACGCCGACCTCGCCGGCCCGCCCGGGCACGGCGGGCGTCACCCCTTGCCCGACCCGGACGACTTCGCCGCGGCCATGCGGCGGTGCGGCGTGCGCGGGGACCTGCCGGTCGTGGTCTACGACGACTGGAACTCTGCGGCCGCCGCCCGCTGCTGGTGGCTGCTTCGGCACCACGGCCACACCGACGTGCGGGTGCTCGACGGGGGCTGGGAGGCGTGGAAGGAGTCCGGCGGCGCGATCGAGACGAACGACCCCCACGTCGCCCCTGGCGACTTCGAGGCCGACGGAGCGCACCTGCCGACCGTGGACGCCGAGGGCGTGCGGGCGTACGCCGAGGAGGGGCGGCTGGTCGACGTGCGTCCCGCAGCCCGCTTCTCGGGCGAGGACGAGTCCACCGACCCGGTCGCGGGGCACGTGCCGGGGGCGGTGAACGTGCCGACGGCCGAGCACCTCGAGGGACGACGGGTCGACCTCGACGTGGTCGGCAGGTACCCCCGGGGCGAGGTGGCGGTGTCCTGCGGCTCGGGCGTGACCGCCGCGCTGGCCGCGCTGGTGCTGGCCGAGGCCGGACGCGAGCCGGCGCTGTACCCCGGCTCGTGGAGCGACTGGATCAGCGACCCGTCGCGCCCCGTGGTGACCGGGCGCGGGCCGCACGGCTCCTGAGCTCCGTGGCTCGCGGCCCGGACGCACCGGGCCGCGGCGCGCTCACCAGTGCACGCCCTTCATCAGGCGGGCCAGCAGCATCTGCTCGTTGGTCGCGTCGGCCTTGTCGCCCTTGGCGGCGGCGGAGTCCGGGAACACCTGGTAGGCCAGGTGCAGGATCCGGAAGGTCAGCTTGGGGCTGACCGTCGAGGCGACGGCGCCGAAGTTGCCGAGGGCGGTGTTCATCTGGTGCGGCCGCTCGACCAGCGCGTTGATCACCATGTCGGCGGCCTGCGCGGGGCTGATCGTGGGGAACCGGTCGTAGATCTTGGTCGGCGCGATCATCGGCGTGCGCACCAGCGGCATGTGGATCGTCGAGAAGCTGATCCCGTCGCCGACCAGCTCGGAGGAGACCACGTTGCTCCAGGAGTCCAGCGCGGACTTCGACGCGACGTACGCCGAGAACCGCGGCGGGTTCGTCTGCACGCCGATCGAGGAGATGTTCACGATGTGGCCCTGGCGCTGCTCCTGCATCTTGGGGATCAGCCCCATCACCAGCCGGATGGCCCCGAAGTAGTTGAGCTGCATCGTCCGCTCGAAGTCGTGGAAGCGGTCGTGGCTCAGCTTCAGCGAGCGACGGATCGAGCGGCCGGCGTTGTTGACGACGAAGTCCACGCTCGGCTGCTCGGCGGACACCTGCTCGCAGAGCCGGTCGATCGCCTCGAGGTCGGAGAGGTCGCACGGATAGGTGTACGCCGCCCCGCCCCGCGACTCGATGATGGCGGCGAGGTCCTCGAGCTTGTCCTTGCCGCGAGCCACGAGCAGCGGGATGCCGCCGGCGCGGCTGACCTTGAGCGCGGTGACCAGGCCGATCCCGGAGGAGGCCCCGGTGATCAGCACGGTCTTGCCCTGCAGCGTCGAGACGATCTTCTTGTCGCGCGCGATGGAGTCGTCGAGGTGCTCCTCCCAGTAGCCGAAGAGGACGTCGGCGTAGCTCTCCAGGTCGGGCACCGCGATGCCCGACCCGGACAGCGCCTTCTGGGTGCGCGAGGCGATGTAGATGCCCGGGAACGACACGTGGTTGAGCACCTCCGGCGGGACGCCCAGGCGGCCGATCGTTCCGCGCAGGGCCAGCTGCACCGGGGCGGTGGCCAGGGCACGACCGAGCAGGTGGCCGGGTTGCAGGCGACGGGGGAGCAGGTGCGTGGGCACCATGCCGGTCACCCGGCGGTCGACGGGCGTGGCGAAGGTGGGGGCCTTGGCGGCGGAGGCGAAGGTGTTGATGACGTCGACGGTCGCCTGCGGCTCGGGGTTGACGAGGTGGAAGGCCTGGCCGTCCAGGTTGGGCTTGTGGGCGAGGTGGTCCATCGCGGAGGCGACGTAGTCGACCGGCACGACGTTGGTGTCGCCGAGGTCGACGCCCACCAGCGGCGTCCAGCCGGGCAGGGTGTCGCGCAGGGCCTTGAGCAGCGGGAAGAAGTAGTAGGGCCCGTCGGCCTTGTCGATCTCACCGGTCTCGGAGTGGCCGACGATCACCGAGGGACGGTAGACCCGCCACGGCACCTCGCTCTGCGAGCGCACCAGCTTCTCCGACTCGAACTTGCTGCGGTGGTAGGGCGTCGGCAGCCCCTGGCCGGCGGAGAACATCGACTCGTCGAACATGCCGCGGTAGTCGCCGGCGACCGCCACCGAGGAGACATGGTGGAAGCAGCCGACCTTGAGCGCCGCGGCCAGCGCCAGCGCCTCGCGGGTGCCGTCGACGTTCATCGTCTGGTTCGTCGCGTCGTCAGCGGTCATGTCGTAGACGGCGGCGGCGTGGAAGAAGTGCCGGACCTCGCCCTTGTGGGCGGCGATCCACTGCGGCGAGAGCCCGAGCCGCTCCTGGGTGAGGTCACCCTCGACCGGCACGACCCGGCTGTCGTTGCCCCAGGTGCGGCGCAGCTGCTCGAACTTGGCCCGCGATCCGCTCCGCACGAGGACGTAGACGTCGCCCTCCCGGTTCGCGAGCAGCTCGTTGACGAGGAAACGGCCGAGGAAGCCGGTGGCACCGGTCACGAAGTAGGACATCGGCCCAGGCTAGGGGTGCGGACGCGTCAGGGGGAGGGGCTGGACCGTGCAATGTGCGACCGCCCAGCGACGGACGGGCGAGGTGCGAGTGACGCGCAGGTCAGTCCTGGCGGCCGGAGTCGCTGCCCGACCCCCCGAACATGATCTCGTCCCAGCTCGGCACGGAGGCCCTTCCCTTGCGCCGCGACGCGCGGGCGGGTCGCTCCTCCGCCTCGGTCGCGTCGGCGCCGAGCGGGCCGTCGAAGAGGGCGTCCTGCGCCGTCGGGAGGTCGCCGGTCGCACCCTGCTGGGCAGGGGTGTCCGGCTCGCCCAGCTCCACGGGGGCGTCCACGCCGACGTCGGTCGCCTCGTCGGCCTCGTCGTCGGCGCCCGGAAGGTCGACGAGCTCGACGGTCTCCTCCTCGTCGTCGGGCGCTTCCTCGGGCCGCTTCTCGGCGGCGAGGGCGTCGAGCACCTCCTCGACGTCGTCGTCGGGTGGGGTGACGGGTGCCGCGGGGGTCGCGGGGGCCGGGGTCTGGGTGCCCGGTGCCCGGAGCCAGGGCGCCTGCGTGTGGTCGGGCTGCCAACCCTGCGGCGCCGGGGCCGCGGGCGGAGGCAGCGGGCGACCCGTGACCAGGGCGATCGCGTCGTCGCCGAGGGCGAGCTGGTCGTCAGGCACCCCGTCGTCGTCGTGGCCGGGGCCCCCGACCGCACCGGGCGGCAGGTCGTCGGCCTCGGAGCCGAGCTCGGCCCCCCGGGTGGACCCGGCCACGGAGTCCAGGATCTCGTCGCGCCGGGCGGGGCGGGGGAGCACGTCCTCCTCGACCACCTCGCGCTCGAGGTGTGCGGGACCGGCGGGGTCGGGGTCGTCGACGGCCCCGCCGACGAGGTCGCCCGTCGGTGTGCCGGCCTCGGAGTCGGGCTGGGTGGGTTGCGTGGCCCGGGTGGGCAGCCGAGTGACCCGACCGCCGGGGCGCACGTCGGTCTCGCCGACCATCCAGCGGGCCGCGTCGTCCTCGGCCACGACGTACTTGCCGGCGGCGTCGTAGACGAAGCGGGCCCGCAGCGCGGTGTCGTCGAGGGTGAAGTCGGCCACCAGGGTCCAGCGCTGGTCCAGACGTCGCCAGGCGTCCCAGTCGACGCTGCCCGGGTCCACGTCGACGGGGCGCAGGCGCGCGTCGACGCTCTCCTCCAGGGTGCGGGCGCCCTCGCCGCCGCCGGTGCGGCGTACCGACGAACGCTGGGCGAGACCGGCGACGTGCGCGCGCTCGGCGAGCACCGGACCGGCGTACACCATCACCCGGTCGAGGCTGGTCTGCGCGGCCGTGGCGACGTCCTCGGCGCTCTCCCCGGCGCGGATGCGTGCCTGGATCTCGCGCGGGGGCAGCTGGCTGTTCATGAGGATGGTCTCCCGGATCGGTCCGGCCACGGGCGTGTGTCGCGGAGCCTACGTCAGGGAGACCGCCCCGTCGGGGACCGCGACGCGGCGTGGGCGCGTGAGCTGGGCGGCTGCGGCGGCGAGCACGATCGCGACCACCGGCACGACGTACGCCGAGGACGCCCCCGCGGTGTCGACGACGTGTCCCGCTCCCGCGGCGCCGGCGGCCACGCCGACCGCGAGGCCGGTGTGCACGACCGCGAGCGACTCGGTGAGCCGGCCGTCGGCGGCGCCGTGCTCGATGGTCGCCACGAGCGCGATCAGGGTCGGGGCCACGGTGACCCCCACGACCAGCAGGGCCGCGCCCATGCCGAGGATGCTGCCGACGAACGGCAGGGGCAGCACGAGCAGGGCGAACGCGGCCGAGAAGCGACGCAGCCTGGTGGCTGCGTCCACCCGCCAGGTCAGCGTGCCGGTCACGGCCCCGGCGACGAGGCTGCCGATCGCCCAGATCGCGAGCAGGACGCCCGAGGCGCTGCGGTCCCCGAGCTCGTCGGCGAAGGCGACGGTGGCGACCTCCGTGCCGCCGAAGAGCGCCCCGAGGCCGACGGCGACGACGGCGGTGGGCAGGAGCAGGTCCCAGCCCAGCCGGCTGGCACGCACCGGCCCGCCCTCGACCTGGCCGACCGGTGGCTCGGTGCCGCGCTCGCGGGCGAAGGCCAGGGTGCCGACGACCGCGACCAGGGCGGCGGCGAGCAGCCCGGCCGTGGGGTGCACCTGGGTGGCGAGCACGGTGACCAGCACCGGGCCGAGCACGAAGGCCGACTCGTCGGCCACTCCTTCGAGCGCGAACGCCGTGTCCTTGGCTGCCGGGTCGTCGCGCAGCATCCAGCTCCAGCGCGAGCGCACGCACGAGCCGACCAGCGGAAAGGTCGCCCCGGCCAGGGCGGAGGTGACGACCAGCAGCAGCACCGGCGCGTCCGCCTGCACCGCGGCGACGAGGGCCACGAGGGTGAGGTTGGAGACGAGGGTGGCCGGCACCAGCACCCGGGCCTGGCCGAACCGGTCCAGCAGGCGGCCCTGCACCAGGGCGAGCGCGCCCTCGGCCAGCACGAACGCGGCCGACACGGTGCCGGCGACGGCGTAGCTGCCCTGCTGCGCGGAGACCAGCAGCACGATGCCGAGGCCGATCATCGCCATCGGGGCGCGCGCCACCAGCCCGGTGAGGAAGAACGGGGTGGCACCGGGACGGGCCAGCACCCGCCGGTACGGAGCGAGCATCGGCGGAATCCTAGGATGAGAGACATGGTCGACCCCACGCCGTACGACGCCGTGCTGCTCGTCTCCTTCGGAGGCCCCGAGAAGCAGGCGGACGTGGTGCCGTTCCTCCGCAACGTCACCCGCGGCCGCGGCATTCCTGACGCCCGCCTCGAGGAGGTCGGCGAGCACTACCGGCTCTTCGGCGGGCGCTCGCCGATCAACGACCAGAACCGCGCGCTGCTCGCCGCGATCCGGGCGGACCTGGCCGATGCCGGGGTGGACCTGCCCGTCTACTGGGGCAACCGCAACTGGGACCCCTACCTCGTCGACACCCTCGAGCAGATGCGGGCCGACGGCGTACGCCGCGCCGCCTGCTTCGTCACGAGCGCGTACTCGTCGTACTCGGGCTGCCGGCAGTACCGCGAGAACCTCGCCGACGCGCTGATCGGGCTCGGCGACGGCGAGCCTGGCGACGGAGACGCCCTGGTGCCGGCCGACGCCCCCCGCCTGGACAAGCTGCGGCACTACTACAACCACCCCGGCTACGTCGACGCCGTCAGCGACGGTGTGCTCCAGGCGCTCGCCGACCTCTCCGAGGACCACCGTGAGGGCGCCCACCTCGCGTTCGTCACCCACTCCATCCCCGAGTCGATGAACGCGACCAGCGGCCCGGACGGCGGTGCCTACGCCGCCCAGCACCAGGAGCTCGCCGACGTGGTCGTGGAGCGGGTGGCCACTCAGACCGGGCTGCGACACCCCGCGGCGCTGGTCTACTGCTCGCGCTCGGGCCCGCCGCAGGTGCCCTGGCTCGAGCCCGACGTCAACGACCACCTCGAGCAGATCCACGCCGACGGGGCCTCCGGGGTCGTCGTCGTGCCGTTCGGGTTCGTCTCCGACCACATGGAGGTCATCTACGACCTCGACACCGAGGCCCAGGAGACCGCCGAGCGGATCGGGCTGCCCTTCCGTCGCTCGGCCACCGCCGGCGTCGACCCGCGCTTCGTGCGGATGGTGCGGGACCTCCTCCTGGAGCGGGCCGCGGTCGAGCGCGGCGAGGCGGTCGCCCGCACCGTCGAGGGCCCCGGCACCGCCTGCTGGGACACCTGCCCGGCAGGATGCTGCCCCAACGCGCGCCAGGCACGGCCCGCCGTCTCCGGGAGCGACTGAGGTGCCGGTCGAGCCCGAGATCTCGCCCCACGCCCTGCTCGCGGTCGCGGTCGAGGTCGCCCAGGAGGCCGCCGCGTTCGTGGCCGTGAGCAGGGCCGGCGACCCCGCGGTTGCCGCGACCAAGAGCTCGGCCACCGACGTCGTCACGGCGGTGGACCAGGCCAGTGAGCAGCTGATCCGGGCGCTGCTGCGCGAGCACCGGCCCGGCGACCGGGTGCTCGGCGAGGAGGAGGGCGACCCCTCTGGTGGGGGCGGCGGGGCGGACCGGGGCCCGAGCCGGGTGCGCTGGGTCGTCGACCCCGTCGACGGCACGGTCAACTTCCTCTACGGACTGCCGCAGTACGCCGTCTCGGTCGCCGCGGAGCTGGATGGCGAGGTGGTCGCCGGGGTCGTCGTGGACGTCGTACGCCGCGAGGTCTGGTCGGCCGTGCGGGGTGGGGGATCCACCCGCGACGGGCACCCGCTGCGGGTGCGCGCCACGCCTCCGCTGGCAGAGCGGCTGGTGCTCACCGGGTTCTCCTACGAGGCCGACGTGCGTGCCGCCCAGGGCCAGGCGGTGGCCCGGATGCTGCCGCGCGTGCGCGACGTACGCCGCTTCGGCTCGGCCGCGCTCGACCTCTGCTTCCTGGCGGCGGGGCTCGCCGACGGCTACGTCGAGGAGGGCCCCCAGCTGTGGGACCACGCCGCCGCAGGCCTGGTGGCGACCGAGGCCGGGGCGCGCCTCGAGGTGCTCACCGGCGTCGGCGGGCTCGACCTGGTGCTCTGCGCCCCCGAGGAGGGGTACGACGAGCTGGCCGCCCTCGTGGCGGAATGCGGCTTTCTGGCCGACGACGGTCCGCTTCCCGGCACCCGCTGATCCCGGCCCGCGCCGGCCGTGGCGCACCCCGGCGACCGGCCTCTTGACGAGCGGAATAGGGTGCGGGCGTCTCGCGTTGACCAGACCGCGAGACAGCACCTGACCGGTGGACGCCGGTCGTCGGGGATGGTGCACAATCCCTCGCCTGGACGGCACCCGACTCCCCGTTCCCCGGGGCCTCGAGAAGGACACGATGGCAACCGATTACGACGCACCGCGCAAGAACGACGACGAGCAGAGCGAAGAGAGCATCGAGGAGCTCAAGGCGCGTCGCCACGACAAGAACTCCGGGAAGGTCGACGAGGACGAGGCCGAAGCGGCCGAGGCCTTCGAGCTCCCGGGCGCCGACCTCTCCCACGAGGAGCTGGCCGTCGAGGTGAAGCCCCGTCAGGACGACGAGTTCACCTGCATGAGCTGCTTCCTCGTGCACCACCGCAGCCAGTTGGCCGACGAGCGGAAGATGATCTGTCGCGACTGCGACTGACCGCGGCTGACTGTGTCAGCAACGCCGGCACGGACCGGCACGAGGCCGCTCCCGATCGGTCGGGGGCGGCCTCGTCGTGTCGGTCAGGGGTCGCTCAGGCGTCGTCCTTCTCCATGCCGGGCGGCCGGTGTCCGGCCGAGCGGGTGTAGTAGCTGGCCGCCTTGCGCCCGGCCAGCATGCGCGCCGTCTGGATCGCCACGCCGGAGAACGCCGCCCAGGCGAGCGCCTCGTTGAAGGAGACGTCGGGGTGGGCCGGGTTGGCCGGCGGGGTCTTGCCGGTGGCGGTCTTCCAGGTCGTCGCGATGACCTTCTTGGCCAGGATGCCGGCCAGGATCGCCGACCCCGTCGAGTAGATGGTCCAGGTCTTCGAGCCGCTCGCCATGGGCTTCCTCTCACAGTAGGTGGGGCCTGACGCCCCGTCGCACGCTAGTCGTGCACTACCCACGCGCCGGGTCACCATGCGTGCGCGCCGGCGGGGTGCCGCCGGTGAGCGCGGCGACCAGCCGGTCGGGCCGCCGCGTCGAGACCAGCCAGTACGGCGTGGGGTCGCGGGGGTCCTCGATCTGCACGCGGACCGATTCCTTGACCCAGGGGCGCAGGGCGAGGTGGGCGCGCACGTCCGCGTCGCGACCCGCAGTCAGCCGGGTGGCCTCGGCGTCGAGCGCCCGGACCTCCCCGAGCACGTCCAGCGGCACCCGCGCCCGGCCCACGCACAGGTGGTCGTCGGCGACGACCACCCGCGCCGAGCCCCACCAGAGGAGGCCGCCGACCACGAGCACGGCGACGACGAGGGTGACGACGGCGGCGGCGACCGCGGGCATCGCGACGACGACGGCCAGCCACACGGCGGCGAGCAGCATCGTGGCTTGCACCCACCAGCGCAACGGCACGCCGAGCCGCTCGGAGTGCTGCGGTGCGGCGGCGGGGGAGGGCACGGGTCCAGAGTCCCACCCCGCCCCCACCACTAGGCTTCCGGCCCATGAGCGACAGCGACGCCGGTGGGGCCCCGACCGAGATCCTGGTGCGACGGCTCGACCCGGACGTGCCGCTACCGGCGTACGCGCACCCGGGCGACGCCGGGGCCGACCTGGTCACCACCGTCGACGTCGAGCTGGGGCCCGGCGAGCGGGCGCTCGTGCCCACCGGGCTGGGCATCGCGCTGCCGGACGGGTACGTCGGTCTGGTGCACCCCCGCTCGGGGCTGGCCGCTCGGCACGGGCTGAGCATCGTGAACACGCCGGGCACCGTCGACGCGGGCTACCGGGGGGAGGTGCAGGTGCTGCTGGTGAACCTGGACGCGAGCACGCCGGTCCGCCTGCGGCGCGGCGACCGGGTCGCACAGCTGGTGGTGCAACGTGTGGAGCGGGCGACCTTCACCGAGGTCGACGCCCTCCCCGCGTCCCAGCGCGGCAACGGGGGCTACGGTTCTACCGGCGGTCATGCGGGCACCTGAGGCCCCGGACCCGCCGACGACCTCGCCGCAACCTCGCCGCACCAGGAGCCATCCGTGAGATTCAGCCGCAAGGGCCGCGCGTCCGCCGCAGGGCCCGACGACGCGCTCGACTCGGCGCCCGACGAGGGCGTTCCTGCGACCCCGGCCGACGATCCCGGTGCCGAGGTCGGCGAGCAGGCCCAGTCAGCACTCCGCGGGCCGTGGGACGTCTCCGACGACCACGGCGTACCGCTCGACGAGACCGTTGACCTCGGCTCGCTGCGGGTCGCTCCGCTCGACGGGCTCGACATCCGGCTCCAGGTGGACGAGACCAGCGGCGACGTGGCCGCGCTGCTGCTGGCCGACGAGGAGGGCGCCGTCGAGCTGAGGGCCTTCGCGGCACCGCGCAGCGGCGGACTGTGGGAGGAGATCCGGCCGGCCATCGTCGCCGAGATCGAGCGGATGGGCGGGCAGGCGCAGCCCTTCGACGGCCCTCTCGGGGTCGAGCTGCGCACCGTGCTGCCGCTCAGCGGGCCCGACGGCGAGCAGGTCGTGCAGCCCTCCCGCGTCTTCGCGATCGAGGGACCGCGGTGGATGGTGCGGGCCACCCTGCTCGGTCGTCCTGCGGTCGAGACCGACCAGGCCGACCGCTGGTTGGCGGCGCTCGAGCGGGTCCTGGTCGTGCGCGGCGAGACAGCCATGGCCCCGGGTGACACGCTTGTCCTGACCATGCCGCCCGGCGTGGAGCCGATCGTCGAGGACGGCCTCGACGAGGGTGGCCCCGAGGTGGAGCAGGAAGGGGACCGGCCGTGAGCACCGAGGAGCGCTCGCAGGAGCACAAGAGCAAGCTGCGTCGCACGCTGAGCAAGTGGGCCAGCAGCGAGGAGGCGCACAACCGCGAGCTCAAGCAGGAGGTGCGCCGTGTCGGCTGCTGCCCCGTCGCCGAGGCGCCCGACCGCACCGTCATCGAGCTGCACGGCACCCTGCGCACCGTCACGCTGCGCCCCCGCGGCGGCACCGCGGCGCTGGAGGCCGAGCTCTTCGACGGCACCGGCAGCCTGACCCTGGTCTGGTTGGGTCGGCGCCGCATCGCAGGCATCGAGCCCGGCCGGGCGCTGAGCGTCACCGGACGGGTGGGCCGCTCCACCCAGGACGGGCGCGTGATGTTCAACCCGCGCTACCAGCTCACCTCGGCGTGAGCCCCGAGAGCCCCGCGTGACCTCGGCCGCCCCTGGCACTCCCGAGCCCGTCCGACCCGGTCAGCACGAGCCGGCCTCGGGCGACCCGGAGGTCGCCCCTCGCACCGTCGAGGAGGCCGTGCGCGCCCAGCTTGCCACCGCCCTCGGCGGCCGCCGAGGGATGGTAGAGGCTGCCGTGCCCACGATCGCCTTCACCGTCGCATTCCTCACCCTCGACGCACTGCGGCCCGCGCTGATCATCAGCGTCGGCCTCGCCGTCGCGCTGCTGGTCGTCCGGCTCGTGCAGCACAGCTCGGTGCAGTTCGTGGTCAACGCGCTCTTCGGCATCGGGCTCGGGGCGCTGTTCGCCTTCCGGTCCCTGCAGTCGGGCGGCACCGCCGACGACGCGGCGTTGGCCTACTTCCTGCCTGGCATCCTCTACAACGCCGGTTACGCCGTCGTGCTCTCGGCGTCGGTGCTCGTGCGCTGGCCGTTCCTCGGCTTCCTGGTCGGGTCGGTCACGGGCGACGCCACCGCGTGGCGCCACGACCCCGCCGTGGTGCGGCTGTGCTCGCGCCTGACCTGGCTGCTGGTGGCGCCGTGCGTGGTGCGGGTGCTCGTGCAGGCGCCCCTGTGGCTCGGCGCCGACCGCGGCTTCCTCGACGTGGACACCGCCATCGGGCTCCTGGGCACCACCAAGATCCTGCTCGGGTGGCCGCTGCAGATCGCCGCGCTCAGCGCGATGGTGTGGGTGCTGGCGCGCAACCGCACGCCGTACACCGCCCCCACCGAGGTCCGCCCGTAGGAACACCCCTTGTAAATCGGGGTTACGGTCGCTCCACAAGGGTTGTGCATGCCTCCGAACGACCACAACCCTCGCGAAGTGCGGGGGTCGGCAGCTGGGGCGTCAGGGACACCGGGGCAGCGCCGGCGTCCTAGGACCACTCGCCGCGACGCGGCCAGCAGTGCCTGGGATGCCGACTTCGCTGGTGCTGTGGTCGCGAAAGGGCCTGCAGAACCCTTGCGGAGCGACCGTAACCCCGATTTACAAGCAGGGGAGGGTCAGTCCTGGGGGGCGAGCAGCTGCTTGAGGTCGTCCTCGACCTCTTCGGTGGCAACGAAGAGCAGCTCGTCGCCTGTCTCGATGGCCTGGTCGGCGTCGGGGTCGTAGACCTGGCCGTCGCGCAGGATGGTGCACAGCGAGCAGTTCTCCGGCCACGGCACCAGGCCGATCGCCGTGCCGACGTACGGCGAGTCCTCGGGGATGGTGAGCTCGACCAGGTTCGCCTTGCTCTGCTGGAAGGTGAACAGTCGCACGACGTCGCCGATGGCCACCGCCTCCTCGACTAGCGCCGACATGATCCGCGGCGTCGAGACGCTCACGTCCACGCCCCAGCTCTCGGTGAAGAGCCACTCGTTGTCGGGGTGGTTGACCCGGGCGACGGTGCGCGGCACGGCGAACTCGGTCTTGGCGAGCAGCGAGGTGACCAGGTTAGCCTTGTCGTCGCCGGTGGCGGCGATGACGACGTCGCACGCGGAGAGGTCGGCCTCCTCGAGCGAGGACATCTCGCAGGAGTCGGCGAGGAGCCACTCGGCACCGGGCACGCGGGCCGGCTTGATGGCCCGGGCGTCCTTGTCGATGAGCAGCACCTGGTGACGGTGCTCGATGAGCTCGGCGGCGATGGATCGCCCGACGGCGCCCGCCCCGGCGATGGCGACGCGCATCAGTCCTCCTCCGGCCCTGCGTCGAGCACCTGGTGCACGTGCCGGGCGTTCTCCTCGCGCATCACCAGGTGCATCCGGTCGCCCTCCTGCAGCACCGTCTCGCGGGTGGGCAGGGTGCCCTCACCGAGCCGGTCGATCCACGCGATCCGGCTGCGGGACTGCATCTGGAAGTCCACGCTGCGACGGCCCACCCAGGCGTCCGGCGCCATGATCGTGTCGATCCGGATGGTGCCCGAGGGGTCGCGGTAGTCCGGCTCGGAGCTCACCGGCAGGATCCGTCGCAGCACCTGGTCGGAGGTCCACCGCACCGTCGCGACGGTGGTGATGCCGAGCCGCTCGTAGACCTCGGCACGGCCCGAGTCGTAGATCCGGGCCACGACGGTGTCGATGCCGAACTGCTCACGGGCCACGCGCGCCGCGATGATGTTGGAGTTGTCGCCGCTGGAGACCGCGCAGAACGCCTCGGCGCGCTCGATGCCGGCCTCGGTCAGCACCGCGCGGTCGAAGCCGAACCCGGTCACCTTGATGCCGCCGAAGGCGGGGCCGAGGCGGCGGAAGGAGTCGGGGTTGGAGTCGACCACGGCCACCGTGTGGTCCCGGTCCTCGAGGCTGCGGGCGAGCGTGGACCCGACCCGGCCACAACCCATGATGACGACGTGCACGACAGGGACGCTACTACGGCGCCGCCACGCGAGGTCGCCGGTCGGGCAGCGCCGTCTCGGACCGGTTCGTGCGGCAGTAGCCTGCGCAGGTGGGAATGACCGATGTCGGCAAGCGGATCCTCCTCGGCCGCAAGCTGCGCAGCTCGCAGCTGGGGGAGACCCTGCTGCCCAAGAGGATCGCGCTGCCGGTCTTCGCCAGCGACGCGCTGTCTTCGGTGGCCTACGCACCCGACGAGATCTTCATCATGCTCTCGGCGGCCGGGACCTCGGCGTACGTCTGGTCCTGGAAGGTCGGCATCGTCGTCGCGATCGTGATGGCCGCGGTGATCGCGTCCTACCGCCAGACGGTGCACGCCTACCCCAGCGGCGGCGGTGACTACGAGGTCGCCAGCGTCAACCTCGGGCGTACGGCGGGCACCACCGTCGCCAGCGCCCTGCTCATCGACTACGTCCTGACCGTGGCGGTGTCGATCTCCGCCGGCGTGCAGAACGCCGCCGCCGCCGTACCGTTCGTCTCGGGCCACGAGGGCCCGGTCGCCGCCGCGGTGGTCTTCGTGCTCGCGGCGGTCAACCTGCGCGGTGTCCGCGAGTCCGGCACCGCCTTCGCCGTGCCGACCTACGGCTTCATGGTCGCGGTGCTCGGCATGGCCGTCGTGGGCTACCTCCGCCTGACCCTGGGCAACCTGCCGGGAGCAGAGTCGGCCGACTTCGTGATCATTCCGGCCGAGGGCTACGGCCCTGAGATCACCCAGGCCGGGCTGGTCTTCCTGCTCGCCCGTGCCTTCTCCTCCGGCTGCGCCGCCCTGACCGGGGTCGAGGCGATCAGCAACGGCGTGCCGGCGTTCAAGAAGCCGAAGAGCCGCAACGCCGCGACCACGCTGCTGCTGCTGGCGATGATCGCCATCTCGATGATGATGAGCGTGATCGTGCTGGCGCGCGAGATCTCGCTGAAGTACGTCGACCCGCTCGAGATCGACCGGCTGCGGCAGGCCGACGGCAGCCCGCTGCCGGCCGACTACGACCAGCACACCGTGATCGCCCAGATCGCCGGGGCGGTGTTCGATGGCTTCCCCCCGGGCTTCTACTTCGTGATCACGATGACCGGCATCATCTTGGTGCTCGCCGCGAACACCGCCTTCAACGGCTTCCCGGTGCTCGGCTCGATCCTGGCCCGCGACGGCTTCCTGCCCCGACAGCTCGCCTCGCGCGGCGACCGGCTCGCCTACAGCAACGGCATCCTGATCCTGGCCGTGATGGCCGCCGGGTTCGTCCTGGCTTTCGACGCTGAGACCACGAAGCTGATCCAGCTCTACATCGTCGGCGTCTTCGTGTCGTTCAACCTCAGCCAGCTCGGCATGATCCGGCACTGGACCCGCCACCTGCGGACCGTCGAGGACCCGGTCGCCCGGCGCCGGATGCGGCGCTCCCGCGCGATCAACACGTTCGGCCTGGGGATGACCGCGGTGGTGCTGGTCGTCGTGCTGGTCACGAAGTTCCTCGCCGGGGCCTGGATCACGATCTTGGTCATGATCGGCTTCTTCATGATCATGCGCGGCATCCGCCGGCACTACGACTCCGTCTCCGACGAGCTGCAGGTCACCGAGATCGACCAGCACCTCCCGACCCGGGTGCACGCCATCGTGCTGGTCTCCAAGCTGCACCGGCCCACGATGCGGGCGCTGGCCTACGCCAAGGCGTCGCGCCCGAACACCCTCGAGGCGGTCTACGTGGCCACCGACCAGCGGGAGACCGACCGGCTCTCGCGCGAGTGGGACGCGCGAGGGATCAACGTGCCGCTCAAGGTCCTCTACTCGCCGTACCGCGAGGTGATCCGCCCGATCGTCGACTACGCCGACTCGATCCGGGAGTCCAACCCGCGCGGCGTGGTGGCGGTGTACCTGCCCGAGTACGTCGTGGGCCGCTGGTGGGAGCAGCTGCTGCACAACCAGACCGCGCTGCGGCTCAAGGCCCGGCTGCTGTTCAGCCCCGGCGTCATGGTGATCTCGGTGCCCTACCAGCTGCAGTCCTCGCAGCGGGCGGTCGAGCGCGAGGCGCGCGACGAGCTGCGGCCGCGGCCCGGTGACCTGCGGCGCGGCCGGGTGCTCGACGACCGGGTGTCGCGGGCGGACATCCAGGCGAGCCGCGACCACGTCGAGCGGACGCTGGACGACTCGTGAGCCCCGAGAGCCCCGAGAGCCCTGCAGCCCCCCGCCGTCCTGTGCGCGCGCCTGCCGCGAGAGGCGACTCCCGCGTGGGCGAGCGGGTCGTGGTCGAGGTCGGGCCGGTGGCGCACGGCGGCCACTGCGTCGCCCGCACCGAGGGCCAGGTGGTCTTCGTGCGGCACGCCCTGCCCGGTGAGCGGGTCGAGGTCGAGCTGACCGAGGGCGACACGGGCTCGCGCTTCCTGCGCGGCGACGTGGTCGAGGTCCTCGAGTCCTCGCCCGACCGGGTGACCCCGCCCTGCCCGTACGCCGGTGCCTGCGGCGGCTGCGACTTCCAGCACGTGAGCCTCCCGGGCCAGCGTGCCCTCAAGACCGCCGTGGTGCGCGAGCAGCTGCAGCGGCTGGCGGGGATCGAGTCCGACGTCGAGGTCGAGGCCGTCCCGGGCGACGACCCCGCCGCCTCCGGTCTGGGTTGGCGCACCCGCGTGCAGTACGCCGTCGGCGGGGACGGCCGGGCCGGTCTGCGCCGGCACCGCTCCCGCGACCTCGTGGTGCTCACCGAGGACGACGGCCCCTGCCGGATCGCCCACCCGGGGCTGCCGGCGGTGGCCGACCGCGAGTGGCCGGAGGCGCACAGCGTGGAGGCCGTGCGGTCCTCGACCGGCCAGCGGCTGCGGGTCGTCCACCGGCGGGCGCACGTGCGACTGCTCGGACCCGAGGTGATGGTGGAGCGGGTGCCGCTCGGCGACACCGAGCGCGACTACGAGGTGACGGGGGCCGGCTTCTGGCAGGTGCATCCGGGCGCCGCCCGCGCGCTCACCGCCGCGGTGCGCGACGCGCTCGGCGTACGCCCGGGGGAACGGGTGCTCGACCTCTACTGCGGGGTCGGGCTGTTCGCGGCCGACCTCGCCGGGGCTGTCGGGACCGACGGGGAGGTGCTGGCGGTGGAGTCCGAGCCGGTGGCCGTCGCCGACGCCGAGCGCAACCTCGCCGACCTGCCGCAGGCCCAGGTGCGCACGGGCCGGGTGGACCGGCTGCTGGCCCGGGGGGCCCTGGGGAGCAGTGCCGACGTCGTCATCCTGGACCCGCCCCGCACGGGCGCCAAGCGTCCCGTCGTGCGGGCCGTCGCTGCGCTGGCCCCCCGGGCGGTCGCGTACGTCGCGTGCGACCCGGCAGCGCTGGCCCGCGACGTCGCGGTGTTCGCCGAGGAGGGCTACCGGCTGGCGAGCCTGCGCGCCTTCGACCTGTTCCCGATGACGCACCACGTCGAATGCATCGGTTTGCTGACGAAAACCGGCGTTGACCTGCGGTGACGCGATTCGAGACGAACCCCAACTCTCCGGCGACCCGCCTTGACGGCCCGCTTTGGGGCGGACCTGGGGCGTGCTCTCACATCGAGGCGACGTCCTTACCCAGGCACGGCGCTCCGCCTCAGCAACTCTGACGCCGTCACGTCGTCGACACCGCGTAGGCGGCCCGCTCGAGCGGGTAGCAGCGGTCCGGGGCAGGCATGAGCTGGCCGGACTCGACGAGCCGGGCGAGCCGCTCGTAGTCCGACGAGCGTTCACGGACCAGCAGCAGGACGAGACGTTGGTCGATGACGGGGGGCGAGCAGCGCTCCGCCGAGCTGTCGACGCATACCTGTGATGACGCCGCTGCGCTCACCGGCGACGAAGACAGCGGCCCCGTGCGGCGTCAGGGCACGACGCAGCCGGCTGACGGGCGGGTTGCCGGCGATGTCGAGGATCAGGTCGTCCTGGCGCGTGCCGTGGGCGCCCAGTCGTCGTGGCTGTCGTCGATGACGTGGTGACCGAGGGCGGCGACGTGGTCGAGCTTGGCGCAGCTGCCCAGGCCGGTCACCTCGGCGCCCACGCTGGTGGCGAGCTGCACCGCGTAGCTGCCGACCACCGCCGCGGTCGAGCCCGGCGGCGTGCACGTGGATCAGCTCGATCTTGCCTACCTTCGCGGTGTCTGCGCGGGCGATGAGCCCGTCCGTTCCGACGCGGGTGGAGGTGACGCCCGGGTCGAGCAGAGCTTGGGCGACGAGGTCGCGGTCGAGGGCACGGAGCATGGACCCAGCGGATCGGGAGCAGGTCGCTCTTGGCTCCTTGCGCCACGATGCGGCCGTTGCCGATCACCACGAGATCATCGGCGATGACCTCGATCTCATGGAGCAGGTGGCTCGATCTCATGGAGCAGGTGGGAGGAGAGCAGGACGGTGCCGCCGCGGTCGGCGTAGTCGCGCAGTAGTCCCCACATCCAGCGGACACCGGCCGGGTCGAGGCCGTTGGCCGGCTCGTCGAGGACCAACACCTCGGGTTCGCCGATCAGCGCGGTCGCGATGCCGAGGCGTTGCCGCATCCCCAGGGAGTAGTCGCGGACCCGCCGGGACGCCTCGGTCGGCGTCAGGCTGACCAGGGTGAGCATTTCCACCACGCGGCCCCTGGGAGGCCCAAGAAGCGCTGCGCGATGGTCAGGATCTCCCGTCCGGTGCGGCCAGCGTGCTGGGCGGACGCGTCGAGCAGTACCCCGACTTCGAGTCCGGGGTCGGGTAGGTCGCCGGAGCTGCGTCCGGCGATCGTGGCGGTTCCAGATGTCGCAGTGCTGAGCCCGACGATGATCCGCACGGTGGATGGTGGTCATGGGGTCGAGGTCCTGGGGACCGGGTGCTGCGGAGGCGGGCCGGGCCATGGTGGGGTTGGCAGCGTGGAGGGTCAGGCGTCGGCGGCAGCGTCGGTGTCGATGGCCTTGGCCGAGAGGAGGGTGGCGCCGAGGTCGCGCACCTTCGCGAGCAGGCCGTGCAGTGCGGCCTGATCGGTCACAGGGCCGCGCAGGGTGGTGGTGCCGTCGTCGTTGCGGGTGAGCGTCATGTCGAACCAGGTCGCCCAGTGCTCGTCGAGACGCCCGGCGATGCGGAGCTCGTAGATGCCGGCCGGGCGCGGCGCAGGTCGGGTGTTCATCGCGAAGCCGCCAAGCCTGCGCGGAGGCGCGTGCTGTGTGTGCGCCGGGCGGCGGGGCGGCGGATGAACCACTCCGCGACGGCGAGGTTGATGGCCCAACCGGCTCCCATCATCAGGTCCGTACGGACGACACCGACTCCGAAGAGGGCTCCGCCGAACCCGACGGTGAACGCCTGGGTGCCCGCGCCGAGTGCGAGGGCGTAGGCCCGTGTCATCCAGGCGCGGTGTCGGGCGATGTCTCGTCGGCGGATTGCGGCGAGGCCGAGGATGATGCTGATGGCCATCCCTGACCCGAAGAGCAGCCGGAACACGTAGAGCAGGTCGCCGGTGCCTTCCTTGTAGGGATAGGTCAGCGTCATCCATAAACCGGAGAGCGCGACCGCGAGACCGAGCGCGACCAGCAGCCGTCCGGCCCGGCGATGCCATCCGGGGTGGCGTTGGCGGATGCCCGCGGAGAACTGGAAAGCACCGAGGAGGGCGTAGCCGATGGCTGCGGCGACGTGTATGACGATGGGGGCCGGTGAGGCTGCGAAGCGGGCGTCGGTCGGGATGAGCTCGCGTCCTCCGAGGACCTCGACGAGCCGGGCGGTGCCGGCCAGGACGGGGATCGCGGCGAGCGCGACCAGGCCGACCGGCACCCACCGGCCGGTGCGCGGGCTCATTCGGCACCGGCCGCTGTCAGGAGCGGGGCGTCGACCGCGGTCGGCTGGGCCGTGGTGTCGGTACGCGTGGTCAGCCAAAGTGAGTAGCCCAGCCCGATCAGGGCGATGCTGTTCGGGAAGGCCAGCAGCCGGTAGAAGGCGTCCGGCATCACGCTGAGCGCGGCGGTGACGACGCCGCCGACGGCGAGGAGCGCGGCTGCCCAGCGGGTGAGGACACCGTGCCCGGTAGAGCGCGATGCCGAAGACGAGGCCGCCGGCCAGGAAGAGGCCGCCCTCGACCGCGATCACGGTCTGCAGCAGGCCGATGTCGCCGGTCGCATGGCCGGTCGCATGGCCGCCGCTGGCGGCGTCGAGGACGTCGTTGACGTAGGAGGGGTTGCTCTCAGCGATGGAGGGCAGGACGTACGCCGCGACGAAGGACGTGCTCATGATGACGAGGTAGTTGGCGGCAAACAGCAGGTAGCCGATGAGGCCGAGCTTGCCCATCTTCTTGACCTGGGTCAGGTACATGCCGGTGATGCCGACCAGGGCCAGCGCGGCCATGAGCACCTTCAGGGAGTTGCGGACAGCCATCTCGGTGGTGGCGATGGAGGTGGCGTCCATGTGCGGGTGGTTGATCTGGACGCCGATGAAGATGGCTCCGGCGGCAGCGGCGGCGGCACCGGCCGCCCGGGTGAGGGTGGTGGATGTGATGGTCATGTCGGGTTCCTGTCCTGGTTGCTCCGTGACGAGCGCCGCGGGGATGACTGGAACCTAGGAGTGAACAGGGGGACCTGGCGTCACCACATGATGTGACTGACGTGGTGACACCGGAGCCTGATCGTTGATCACCACCGCGACGACGCACGCCGGGTACGTGGGGTGTCACGAGCACACGGAGCCCACGCCCGGGAAGGCGCGCCCGATGCTCAGCGGTTCCCAGAGCCGGATAGGAGGCCGAGCTGGTGTGCCTTGCTGATGGCCGCGCGCCGGCTATTGACGCCGAGCTTGGTGTAGACGTGCTTGGTATGGGTCCGGACCGTGTTCAACGACACGAACAGCTTGCGCGCGATGGCAGGACCGTCAAGATCTGAGCCGAGGAGCCGCAGCACCTCCAGCTCCCGGTCGCTCAAGGCGTCCATCAGCCCCACCCCCCGTCCCGATCCTGCGCCAGGTACCGGCGCCGATCCCGGGCCGACCTCGTTGGCCGCCTCGGCAGCGGCGCTGCCGGCCGCCGTCACCGCTGTGAGCAGTTCCCTCAGGTAGCCGGACTGTGGCTGGCTCGACGCGAGCTCACCCAGCAGATCGGTCAGGGCGGGAGCCGCGTCGACAAAGATCCGGACCCAACCCTCCGTTTGTGCGAGCTCGACGGCGTGCCCAAGCGCCTCGAGCGACTCGTCGCGTGCGCCACCCGCGTGATGGGCGACCGCCCGGAGCACCTCCAGCTCGATCACAGAGCCGACGCGCTCACCGTGCTGGGCGGCCGCCACCAGACGATCCAGCAGTCGAGCAGCGTCATGCAGCGCCTCAGGGGTCCCCGTGGCCGCGTGCTCCGCAAGCAGGATCCTGGCGAGGGTGACGTGCTCGTACTCGCGCAGGTAGGAGAGCTCGTCGTCGGTGGTGACCTGGTGATGGAAGGCCCAGGCGCGTGCCTCGGCGATGTCGCCTCGAGCGGCCAGCACCCGGGCGCGGGTCGCGTGCACCGGTTGGACGTTCGGCGAGTAGTCGCCCACGTACACCCGCTCGGCTTCATCGAGAAGCTCCAGCGCAGTGGACAGGTCGCCCTCGCCGGCTCGTAGCCGCGCCATCCCGACCCGCCACCGGTACGGGTTCTGCGCCAGCGAGGCGCCCTCCCCGAGCTCGTCGGAGCGACGCAGGTACTCGGTTACTGCCGCCAGGTCGTTGCGGTACCAGGCCACGCGGCTCAGCCCGACGAGCATGTCGGCCGTGCCTCGCATGACCGCCGACCCGGGCGGGGCGTTCTCTGCGGCCAGCTCGAGGGCATGGGCGAAGGTGCGTTCGGCCTCGCGTAGATGGCCCAGCCGCAGCTCCATGTCGGCCACCGCGATCGAGCAGCCCAACACGTCTGCGACGTGCCCGGCGCGCGTCAGTGCCGGGATGGCGGTGTTGTAGCCGGCGTGAGCCGAGGCGATGTCTCCGGTGCTCCAGGACGCCAGCCCGGACAGGGCTGCTGCGGCGCCGGTGGCCAGGTCGTCCCCCTCGACGGCTGCCTCGATGGCCTGTCTTGCCAGTGTGATGGCACCGGCAGGGTCGCCGCCGATCAGCGCGAGCGCGGCGCGGTACATCTTGACGGTCGCGGGTACGCGTGGGAGCTCGTCGCGGTCCACGACCACGAGGTCTCCTGCCGGTCGCGTCAACAGCTGCTCTACGTGATCGAGGCGAAGGTCCACGCCGTCGAACTCGTTGCTGGCCATCAGGCCGCCGATGAGCGCGATCGCGAGCACGGGTCGGTCGCGGACGACGTCCTCGGGCAGCTCGTGGGCCCATCGACGGAGGAGGTCCTCGCGGCGCTCTCGACCCAACGCCCGGAAGTTCACCTCGATGAGGTCAGCTGCCCGCTCCGTGTCCCCGGCGGCCAGCGCGTGCCGGACCGCGGCTTCGGTGTGCCCTGCCTCGGCATACCAGCCGGCGGCTCGCCGATGGAGGGCTGGAACGTCTTTGTGCCGTTCGTCGAGCAGGTGGGCGCGCAGGACGTCTCCGAAGAGGTGGTGGTAGCGGTACCAGCTCCGGTGGTCGTCGAGCGGAACCAGGAACAGGTTCGCCCGGTCCAGGGCCTCGAGCATCGCTTTGCCGTTCTGGGCGCCAGCGCGCTCAGGCAGGCGGCTGACCGCGTCGCACAACGAACCGGTGAGCCGATCGAGGATCGAGGTGTCGAGCAGGAAGCGGCGTACGTCGTCAGGTTGGCGGCTGAGGACCTCCTCGACGAGGTAGTCGACGACGAATCGGTCGTCGCCAGCAAACCCGGCGATGAAGCTGGTGCGGTCAGCGTGGTCAGTCCGGTTGCGCAGCGAGAGGGCGGCCAGTTGGAGGGCGGCGATCCACCCTTCTGTGCGGATGTCGAGTGCTGCGAGGTCGGCGGTGGCGAGGTCAAGGTTGTTGAGGTCGTTGAGGTAGCTGGACACCTCCTCACCGGTGAAGCGGAGGTCGGCCGCGCGGATCTCGACGAGCTCCCCGCGAGCTCGCAGCCGCGAGATTGGCAGCGCCGGATCGGCCCGGGTCCCGATGACGAGGTGCAGCTGTGGCGGCAGGTGGTCGAGGAGAAACGTCATCCCGGCGGCGACATCGACACCGTCCGCGAGGTGGTAGTCGTCCAGGACGAGGGTGACCTCACCGGAGTGCACGCTCAGCTCGTTCACCACGCCGGCGAGTGCGGTCTCGACCGGCGCCTGCCCAGACTGGAGAAGAGTGAGCGCTGCGGCACCAGAGCCGGGAACGGCTCGGTCGAGGGCCAGGAGGACGTAGGTCCAGAACGACGTGGCCTCGCGGTCCCGCTCATCCAGTGACACCCAGGCAACGCGATGGTCGTCGTCTTGGGTGGACGGAGCGGTCGCAAACCAGGAGGCCAGGAGGGTCGTCTTGCCGAAGCCCGCGGGGGCGGAGACCAGGGTGACCGGGCCATGCGAACCCCGAAGAAGTACGTCGCACAGCCGAGGACGCAGCACGACCTCGCGACGCGGCCTGGGTAGGAGAAGTTTCGTCTCGATCAGCGGGTCGGCCATCAGTGCGCCGGCTCGGAGTTTTCCGGCTGTGCAGGCGTGTGCATCCGCTCTCCTGGGCGTCCGAAGATGCTGAGCACCTCGGCGGGTCCTTCGCCTGTGCTGTCGAACCAGTGCGGAATCAGGGTGTCGAACTCGGCTGCCTCACCGGTGCCCACGACGACATCCTGGTCACCCATGACGAGTCGCATCCGGCCCGAGAGGACGTAGAGCCACTCGAACCCGTCATGCGGGCGAGGCGCGGGGTCTGACTGGGCAGTGGGGATGACGATCTTCCATGCCTGTATGCCACCCGGACGCGTCAGGGGGAGCACCGTCCTGCCGTTGACCCGCTTCGGCTTCAACCGGATCCGTGGGTCACCGACCTCCGGAGCCCCGACCAGATCGTCCCACGGGATCCGAAAGGTCTGCGCCAGGGGGAGTAGCAGTTCCAGGCTCGGTCTGCGTTGCCCGGTCTCCAGCCGGGACAGCGTGGACTTTGACATGCCAGTCAACGTGGCCGCCTCAGTCAACGTCAATCCACGCTGCTCTCGCACCCTCCGCAGCCGAGAGCCCACCAGGTCCAGGGTCGCCGAGATTCGGCCGTGTCCGCCGGCCACGCCGTCCTCACCGACCATGCTTCCGCGTTCGCTCATGCTCGGATTCAACGCTCCGTTCCCAGAGACAGCAACGACCGTTGCCGCCGCCGTCAGGACGCGTCACTCTCGTGTCACGAGCACGGATGAGACCCACAGCCCCACGAACGCTTCGTCTGCCGCTGGGCCAGCCGCCATTGCCGCGGAGCGCTACGACGTCGACATCGGCGGCGGCCGCATCGTGCCCCGCACGGCCCCGTTCGTCCGCCCCATGTCGTCCCCAACGACAGCCGCCTCGTCGATCTCGGATGCACCATGAAAGACACCGGCTGGGTCCAGGTCGACCCACCGGCGCCGCCGGCATCCCCGGCGCCCGGGCGCCGGGAACGCCACCAACCCCCGGGGCCCAGGTCCCCACCGCCGCCGGCGAAGGGTCAGCGGCTGCCATCACCATCACCAACAGCCTCGTCGGCGATCACCTCACCCTCGCCGTCACCAACGGTCGAGTCGGGATGCCCGTCTAGCCCTCACCCGGGCGCATCACACCCCGATCGGCCACACCAACCGATGGGCTCTGGAGCGACCCGGTACGGGACCGCGATCGGACAATCACGTGACTCGGCGTCGGCGCCCCCACGCACGAGGATCAGCGGCAGGACACCGACAGCAAGGAGCAGCGCCCTGCGTGCCTCCACGGAGTTCCTCGGTCGTCCAGCACCGCGATGACGCGAGCCGAGCGACCGGCATAGCAGACACTGATGCTGAACCCTGCGGGCGCTGTAGTTTCGAGAGATGAAGCTCGGAGTGCACCTCGTCACCTACGACTTCGATGGCGGCCCGGAGGCCATCGCGCCGATGTTGGCGGCGACCGGCAGAGCGGTCGATGAAGCCGGCATCGACAACCTCTCCGTCATGGACCACTACTGGCAGATGGAGATGGTCGGTGGGCCGGACCTCAACATGCTGGAGGGTTACACGACCCTTGGCTTCCTGGCAGCACAGACGACGTCGGCCGAGCTGCAGCTCCTGGTCACGGGGACGACGTACCGTCACCCTGGTTTGCTGGCGAAGATCGTCACCACCCTCGACGTGCTGTCCGGTGGCCGTGCGCTCCTGGGGATCGGCGCTGCTTGGTACGAACAGGAGGCGGTCGGACTCGGTGTGCCGTTCCCTTCCACGAAGGAGCGGTTCGAGCGGCTGGAGGAGACCCTCCAGATCGTGCGCCAGATGTGGAGCGAAGACGAGAGTCCGTACGACGGCAGGCACTATCAGCTCGGCCGCACACTGAACCGTCCGCAACCGATCCGCACGCCTCCGATCATGATCGGCGGGACCGGTGAGAAGAAGACGCTTCGGTTCGTGGCGAAGTACGCCGATGCCTGCAACCTGTTCGGCGATCCAGCACATGCTTCCGGGACGGTCCAGAAGTTGGAGGTCCTGCGCGAGCACTGCCAGAACGAAGGCACCTCCTACGACCGTCTGCGCAAGACGATCACGTGCATGGCGCCCGCTGATCCTGCAGCGGACGGCGCAACCTTCGTCGAGCAGATGAGGGCCTTCGCCGACATCGGCATCGACGAGGTCCATGTGATGCCGCCCAGCAACGATCCAGCCGTGTTCGTTCAGGCTCTCGGCGAGCACGTGGTACCCGGTCTCTCCGCGCTGTAGTGAAGCGCTGTCGGACCAACCCGCAGTGCCCGGCGGTCGGAGTCGGTGTGACCGCTCTCTCTGCTGCAGCTCAAGCGGGAGATCGTGGACACGTGCCTCCTACGTCTGCGTCCCGACGAGCGCGCCCAGCTCGTGGCGGAACGTGGCCACGGCTCGGTCCGACGGTGCGGGTCGTTGTTCTACGCGGGAGCCAGGACCTTGCAGCCTCTCCGGCCTCGACGCCGACGTCGCCGCTCACTGGGCCAGCACCGGGTACGCCGAACGGGCCGACGAGGTCCGCCTCCTCGAGGCCGCCCCGCGCGTCGGGGAATCGACCCTGCGCGCCTTCCACGACGCCGAGACCCATGTCGTCGTACCCGTCGTGGTCGAGCGCGAGCACGACCTCTCCCCGGTGGCGGCGATCATCCGCTGGGGGGGACGCATCCGAGCCGGCTCTCAGTGGAGCGTGGAGCCAGGCGGTCGAGTGATCCCTCCGGAGGCTGACATGGCGTGGGCGATCGTGACGTGGTGCGCGTCCTCCCCGGCGGCGCGGGGCGCGGCATGGACGTGAACGTCCTGGCGGTGGTCGCCGCTGCGCTGTTCGCCTGGGGGCTGGTGTCCAAGCGGTCCGAGGCAGCCAACCTGACCGCTCCCATCGTGTTCGTCGCCCTGGGTGCAACTGTGGCCGCGGTCGGGCTGGTCGACGCTCCGGAAGCTCCGGAGGAGCTGCTGCCGCTGGTCGAGCTCACCCTGGTGTGGTTGCTGTTCTCCGACGCCGCCCGGCTACCCGTGGCCGAGCTGCGCCGCGACGCGGGCCGCTACGTCAGGCTGCTTGCCGTGGGCCTTCCACTGTCGATCCTTCTCGGGTGGGGTCTGGCGGCGTGGTTCTACCCGTCGATGGGCATGTGGCTGGCGCTGGTCGTCGGTGCGGCGTTGGCCCCCACGGACGCCGCGCTCGGCGTGCCCGTCGTGACCAACCCGGTCGTGCCCTCCCGGATCCGTCAGCTCATCACGGTGGAGAGCGGACTCAACGACGGCATCGCCACCCCGGTCGTGACGGTGGCGATCGCCGGCGCGGCGGCGTACGCGGGTCTCGAGACCGACGAAGGCGCTGGGCGGGCCGTGGTCCAGCTCCTCCTTGGGGCGGCGGTGGGCGTCGCCGTCGGCGGCGCGGGCGGTGGGGCGCTGCGCTGGGCGCGCCGGCGCGGCATCGCGGCGGAGGAGTTCGTCGGCATCGCGGTGCTGGCCCTGGCGTTGTTGGCCTACGCCGCCGCGCTGGGCCTCCACGCCAACGGCTTCGTCGCAGCCTTCTGCGGGGGTCTGGCGTTCGGGGCCTGTGCCGGACGCCGTGCGCCGGCCGAGCTGCTCTACCTCGAGCAGACCGGCAGCGCGCTCTCGCTGCTGGTGTGGCTGGCCTTCGGGGCCGTCGCCATCCCGATCATGGTGGAGCGCATCGACGTCCTGATGGTCGTTTATGCCGTGCTCAGCCTGACCGTCGTACGCATGGTGCCGGTCGCGCTGGTGCTCATCGGCACCCGGGTGGACCGGCGCACCGTGCTGTTCGTCGGCTGGTTCGGTCCGCGTGGGCTGGCGTCGCTCGTCTTCGCGCTCCTCGCCCTGGAGTCCCTCGGTCCTGTCGCCGACGAAGCCGTGGCGCTCGTCGCAGCAACGGTGCTGCTCAGCGTCGTGGTCCATGGACTGAGCGCCGGCCCGTTGGCGAGGCGCTACGGACAGGCGGCTGCCACGGCCGGCCCGGAACCCGGTGGCCAGGTGCCCGTCACACCTCTTCGCGCATCCCGCCTGCACGCACGGCCGGACGGGGAATGATCGGGACGCCGGGTGCGTCTTCGGGCTGTGTCAGTGCAGCGCGACCTTCAGCAGGGCCACCAGGACGCCGATGCCCGCTCCGACAGCAGCGCTCGCGATCCTGCCCCAGGGGCCCAGTCCGCTGTGCACCCCCGCCAGGTAGCTGTAGACCGTGAGCAGGCCGATGGTGGCGATCAGCGCGGTCCATGCCGCGGTGCGAAGCGAAGCGCCGGCGATCTCGGCGACGAGCAGGATGAGGATGGGTACGACGGAGGCGCCCGCGACCGGCCAGGTCTCCCGCGCCGCGAGACGAAGTGCACTGCGCGGATGGTGACCATGGGTGACGGACAGGCCGAGAGTCAGTGCGTGCAGGTGGGCGAGCCAGTAGACGAGCACGGTGCCGAAGATGACCGTGCTCAGCTCGGCGGTCGAGTCCACGTGGCCGGCGCCGTAGGCGATGGCGGCCGCGCACACCACTGTGCCCGTGAGGATGCCCTCGCTGCCGCTGATGAGCCCCCACGGGTCTCGCCTGGGGCGCCTGTCGGCCTGCACGTCGTGCTTCGATCGCGCGTTTCGGTCGTCCAACTCGAGCCCTCCGCCGTAGACGTCCCGGAGTCGGGACCCAGCCCTCCGCGGAGGTTCCCACGGCGACGCTACGTAGTTTCCCACGTGGGCTGCGTCACCCCTGGGGGATGAGCCCGTGGAGACGCATGGGGCGAGTGCGCTCCTCATCCGCTACGGGTGACCTACCGCCGACGGGGTCTAGGGCTGGGGTGTTCGGTCGGTGCCGCCGCTCGACACCGCGCGCGTGGGTTCGTCACCCTCTGCCGGCGGAGGCGGTGACTGCGTCGGGACGCTCAGGGTGGGCTCCTGGTTCAAGTCGGTGGCGGCCACCGCGACGGTGGGAGTGCTGAGGAACTGGATGAGGGCGAGGAGGAGCACGACGGCCACGGCGATCCAGAAGACCACCCAGGCTGTGGGCTCGGCCCAGAACATCAGGACCAGTCCACCGCCGATGAGGGCCATGATCTGAAGTACCCGCCGGTGCGCGAAGACCCACCGACCGACCGGGCCGGTGTTCCAGCCCAGGTGCTCGGCACCCCCGCGAGCCGACCCGATGCCGTGCTCGAAGGTCGCGCGAGTCTTCACCGCAGCGTTCGACGGCCCGGCGAGGAAGGCCGCGAGGGCGACCAGGAGTGCAGCCACGCCGAGAGCGCGCAGCGAGGTCCGGAGGAAGCGCACCAAGGTGTCGAACACACCTCCTGCGGCTTCAGGCGTCAGCACGTTTGCGGGTGTGGTGTTGACGTAGTACAGCCTCGACAGGGTGAGCACCACGCCGAGCACCACCATCGCCGCGGCGATCCCCAACGCGCCCTTGACCAGGGCACGACGGCGGTCCCGGGCGAGCGCCACCCCCGCCACGAAGAGCGCGAGCGTGAGGAACGGCAGCCACAGACCGAGTGTGTTGAGGGTGCTGTAGAAGGTTTGCGCCCGACTGATGGCGTTGGACTGCGCGATGACGAAGGTGCGGTCGACCTCGGGGATGTTGCTCGCCAGCCCGAAGCCACGGTTCACGAGCCGATCCTTGACCGCCGCGACGATCGGAGCCAGGTTGAGCGTGATCTGGTCCCCCTGGGCGCTGACGGCGCCGCCTTGGTTGCCTTCGAGCAGCTTGACCACCTGCTCGTGAGCGACCGTGTTCACCTCGACCCACAAGTTGGCGAACTCGTCGCTGGCCATGAAGCTGTCCACCTGGTCGCGGGTGAAGCCCTCGATCCCGTCGGTGAGGGGGACGGCCAGCGTCGGCAGCAGGGTGGCGACCCTGTCCGGCACGTTCGGCTGGTCGGCGATCGTCTGGAGGGCATCCGTGGTGATCCCCCTGACGTCGAGGTTCTCGAAGACGGCCGAGGTGACCTCGGCTGCCAGCGCGTCCTGCACGGCCGGGTCGTCGGCCATGGGCGCGACGGTCTCGACGTACCTGTCGGTGTCGGAGAGCACGGAGCTCGCCCACACCGAGGCCACCGACAGCGGTGCCAGGACGCAGGCCAGGATGAGCAGCACCGCCGAGGCGGCCCCCCACCAACCCGAGCGTCGGAGCATCTTCGTCGCACCGACCGGGGCGCTCTGCTCTGCCTCCAGCTCTGCGACCCGCGCGCGCAGGCGCTCGATCTCACTCGTGTCGGTCATGCTTGCTCACCCCTTCGTGGACGCGACCGGTCCCAACGTCATCCCACGGTCGTGGGGCCAGCCCGCAGCAGCATCACCCTCAGCGGATGACTAGGGCCGCGATCGCACGGCATCACCCCCCTCGCATGACGCGGGCCGGCCGACGGCGGTCCACCCTTGAGGTGACGACTCACGTCGGCTCCGGTCTCCACGAACCAGGAAGAAGGGACATGTCGTGACGAAGAAGAGCGACTTCACCGAGGACGAGTGGACGCGCGTCGTGCGCGCCCCGCTGGTGGCCGGGATGGCAATCTCGCTGGCCGATCCCGGGGGACCCATCGAGGCCACCAAGGAGTCGATGGCGACGCTCAAGAGCTCCACCAACCCGCCGAGCCGCGAGCAGTTGCTGGCCGAGGTGGCACTGGAGATCCAGGCCCTGACCCAGCAACGGCACAGCCCCCTCAGCGGCTACAAGCCGACCGGGGGAGCGCCCGGCGAGCAGGTGCTCGCGGAGCTGCGTGACGTGCAGGGGATCGTCACGGCCAAGGCCACGGCCGAGGAGGCCTCCGCCTTCGGGGACTGGATGGTCGCCGCGGCGCAGGCCGCTGCCGACGCCGCGAAGGAAGGCGGATTCCTGGGGTTCGGCGCCGAGCGGGTGAGCCAGCGCGAGCAGGACATGATGGACCGGGTCCGCGCGAGCGTCGGCACGACCCCTGCCTGACCGCCTGACCCCCCGAACCACCCACACCCCCTCACGCTGCACCGATGGATAGGAGGCTTCCCATGACCGGCTCCCGTGTCCTCGCCAAGGACGCTGCCACCGCGCGTGGCCGGCGTGGCCTCGCCGGTGATCGGTGCGATCGGTGTTGCGCAGCCGCAGTCGTGCACGTCGTCCTGCGGTCAGGCTTGGACCTGGCCTTCTGCGGTCACCATGCCCGTGAGCACGAGCTCCAGCTCGCGACGTCCGGGGCGCTGATCCGAGGGGACGGCAAGGGCACGTCGCCGTCCTCGTGGGGCGGCGCACCCGAGTGATGCCCGGGCCCGCCAGCGAGCGCTGAGGCGGCCCGTCGGGGCGCACGGCACTCGCTCGCGCCGGCCGTTCGCGTCCCTGTGGTGGGGCCCAGGGACCTAGGAGGTTCCGGCCGGTATGCCTCAGCTGCCTGCTCCGGATCGATCTCCAACGCCGACAGCCCCGGAGCGCCGTCGATCGCCGTGATCGTATTGCCGATGGTGAGCCCGAGGACCTGGCCGACGTTGGACGCCGGATCGGTGCTGACCAGCAGGACCCGTTTCCCCTGCTCGGCCAGCGTGACGGCGGTGGCGCAGGCGACCGAGGTCTTCCCGACGCCGCCTTTGCCGGTGAAGAACAGGAACTGCGGAGGGTTCAGCAAGAACTTCACGTGCCGCAACACCCCGTCGGGTCACAGCCCGGGGCCTCGGCGACGGTGAGCTCTGCCGCTCCGGCCGGGAGGACGGGTGCCTGGGTCAGCCCGGTGTACCGAAGCAGCTGGTCCCGGGTGGGGTAGGCGCCGGTCAGGACGGTGACGCCGTCGACGGTCGTCAACGGGAGTCCTTCGGAGCCGGCGACGTCGAGGAACCCCCGAACCGACTCGTCGTCGGCGAAAGCGAGGGGGTCGTTGGCCAGGTTGTGCCGGGCGATGTCGGCGTTGCGGTCGGTGAGGTGGTTGACGTCGGCGGTGAACTCGACGAGCCGTTGGTCGACGTCCTCACCACACATTCCGGTGTTGCAGCACGGTGCTGGTTCGTAGACGTGGACGCTGGGCATGTGGGTCTCCTGAGAGTCAGCCGCGGGGCGGCTGGCGGTGCCGGGTGTGGTTGCGCGTAGGGATGCGCTGCGGATCACGCCGTCGAAGTCCGCGATCAACGTGTCGAGGTCACCGATGCCCGCCAGGTCCTCGGGGCCCAGGCCCGAGGCCAGTCCCGTGAGCTCGCTGCGTCCGAAGACGTTCGTCGCCTCGATGCTGACCTCTGCGAAACCAGCAGACGCGATCAGCGCGACTGCCTCGTCCTCGACGAGTGCGCCGGTGATACAACCGGTCCACAGTGCCATCACCGCGGTCAGCTCGGGGGTCAGCGGCCGGGACAGGACGACGTCGGAGATCGCGAGCCGTCCGCCGGGTCGAAGGACGCGGAATGCTTCTCGGAAGACTTTGCCCTTGTCGACGGACAGGTTGACCACGCAGTTGGAGATGATCACGTCGACCGAGTCGTCCGGGAGCGGGATGTCCTCGATGCTCCCGAGCAGGAACTCGACGTTCTCGACCCCTGCCTTGGCCTTGTTGGCCTGGGCGAGCTCCAGCATCTTCGGGGTCATGTCGAGGCCGTAGGCCTTGCCGTCCGGGGCGACGCGACGTGCGGAGAGCAACACGTCGATGCCGCCGCCTGAGCCCAGGTCGAGCACCACGTCGCCTGGCTTGAGATCGGCGAGCAGGGTCGGGTTGCCGCACCCCAGCGACGCCGCTACCGCGTCGGCGGGGAGCAGGTCGCGCGCGGCGTCGTCGTACTGGGACTGTCCGAAGGGGCCCGCGTCGGTGTGGACGGCCGGGCCGCAACAGGACGACAGGCTCCGCGCCGCATCGGCGTAACGCTCCTGGACGGCGCTGCGGATCTTGTCTGCTTCGTGAGTCGTCACGGTCGGTTCCTCAGTCGGTCGGGCGGTCGGTGGTGCTGCCGAGGGTGGACAGCAGGGCGATCGGTTCGGCGATCGCGTCGCAGCACAGGGCGTAGACGTTGGAACGTCCGACCGGGGTGGCGACGACCAGGCCGTTCTCGCGCAGGCTCTTGAGGTGATGACTCACCAAGGTCTGCCCTAGGCCCGTAGTCGCGACGAGCTCGGTCACGGTGGACTCTCGGTCCGCGACCGCGAGCAGGATCATCAGTCGGTTCTCATCCGAGAGGGCCTTCAGGACCGGAGCGATCTGTCGGGCTCGGTCACCTGGAGTCGTGCGGGTTCGAGTCGCCATGGGTGGAACGTAGCACCAGTAGGGACTGCTTTCAACAGCAACGACTGTTGAATCGACGTCTCCGCTCAGGCACGGGAGCAGCGGGCAGTGCCTGCACCGGCTTCGACGCGGGGCCGGCGAGATCCACCCACAGGTGAGGTCTGCGTCGTCATCGAGCAGGCGGATGTGGCGCAGCCGACTGGGGATGGTGGTCGGGCGTGGATCATCAGCCCGGGGACCAGCCCTCGTCGACACGTGGCGCGGGTGTCGGCGGGCAGGCGGCCGGGTGGGCTGCACGGTGGCGGAAGCACGTGCCTCTCCTCAGCCCGTTTCGTGCACAATCGTCACGCGTCCGGTCGCCCGGGTTAGACTTCAGCGAACACTGTTCTGTCATCGCGAACGCTACGGACGAGGGGACCCATGAGCACGGATGAGGCCGCGGCCGAATGGGTCGGCATCGGCAACAGGGTCCGCATGGCGCGCACAGACGCGCAGATGAGTGTCCGCGAGCTCGCACGTCGGGTGGATGTCTCGGCGAGTCATGTCTCCCAGGTGGAGCGCGGCCTGGCGTCCTTCAGCGTGCGCGCCCTGTACAACGTCGTGAGCGTGCTGGGGATCTCCATGGACAGCCTGTTCGAGAACCGCTCTGCCTCCGAGCGTCCCGGCGCAGACGGGGACGTCCCCCCGACGGAGATGGTGACCGGCCCGCTGGACGAGGCGGGCCTCGTGCTCCGCGCCGGGGTACGTCCCACCATCCCGCTCCCGGAGGGCACTCGTTGGGAGCGGCTCACGCCTCTCCCGGAGCAGGGCGCCGAGTTCATCGAGGTCATCTACCCCCCCGGAGCACACGTCTCGCGTGACCCCCAGGACTTCATCCGACACTCGAGTCGTGAGTACGGACTCGTCGTCCGAGGGAGCTTGACCGTTCAGGTCGGCTTCGACCGAACCGTGCTCCACGAAGGCGACTCGATCGCCTTCGACTCCCAGCTGCCCCACCGCTTCTGGAACGAGACGCCCGCCGAGGTGCGCGCGGTCTGGTTCATCTGGGATGACGCGTACGCGGCGCGCGGCTCCGCCGTCGAGGGGACCCGCGGCCACTGAGCCCAACCCCTCGCGCGTCCCGGCACGTGGCGCGCCGTACCGGGACGCCCTCGGGCGTGACCGGCGAGGAGGCGTGCCCCGACACGACCTGCTGGAGATAACGAAATGGTGACGCCGTGATGTGGCAAGTGACATAGTGTGCACTGTTGGTTTACAGTCCAGGCACAGGATGTGTTCACTCTCACAGTGATAGCGGCCTGGTGGAGGTCTCCGGGACGGCCGAGCCGGCGGCGCTGTCACCCAGCGCAAGGAGACCTGGTCGATGGACGGACGCACACCCCAATCGCCCCAGTCAGTGGTCATCGAGGCCGACTCCAT
>CAWDBA010000003.1:0-436896 GCA_963800485.1 uncultured Actinomycetota bacterium | reverse complement strand
CGCCACCTTGTCCTTCACCGGCTCGACGTACGTCGGAAAGCTGCTGCTGGGGCACACGGCCCAGCGCGTCCTCCCGTCCTCGATGGAACTGGGTGGCAACGCGCCGCTGGTCGTGCTCGAGGGCAGTGACGTCGAAGGCGCCGTGGAAGGCGCCATGGTCGCCAAGATGCGCAACGGCGGCTCCGCCTGCACGGCGGCCAACCGCCTCTACGTGCACGAGTCACTCGTGGACGAGTTCTCCGGCGGGCTTTCCTCCGCGCTGGCCAACCTGCGGATCGGTCCGGGCATCGACCGGGACAATGATCTGGGCGCCCTGGTGAGCCTGAAGGAGCGCGACAAGGTCCTCGAGCTCCTCGACCGTGCCGAGAGCGAAGGGGGTAGGCCGGTGGCAGTGTCCGAGGCGCCGAGCGACGGCGCCTTCATGGCGCCGCGCGTCGTCCACGGTGTCGAGCACGGTTCGACGCTGACCCGGAACGAGATCTTCGGCCCGGTTGCGCCGATCGTCACGTTCTCCGACGAGGAGGACGCCATCGCGATGGCCAACGACACTGAGTACGGGCTCATCTCCTACGTGTTCGCCCCCGACAACGGCGCCGGCATCAGGGTCGCCCGGCGGATGGAATCGGGGATGGTCGCGATCAACCGCGGTGTCGCCTCCGACCCGGCGGCCCCCTTCGGTGGGATGAAGGAGTCCGGGCTCGGACGCGAGGGGGGGTTTGCTGGCGTGCACGAGTTCCTCGAGACCCAGTACCTCGCAGTCGAGGTGTGACCCGCCGGCGGCCCCGGCGCACTCGGCCGGAGCGCCCCGCCCGCTCAGACGAGCAGCTCGGGGTGCCTGGCCAGCTCGACCCGGGTCCGGCGGATGTGCATGCTCAGCACCGTCGAGGCGTTCTCGAGATTCTTGGCGGCGGCGGCCTCGATGAGCAGTCGGTGTTCCGAGTTGACCACCCACGCCCGTTCGGCGCCGGTCATCCGGCTGAAGGCGCGACGGTAGTGCTGGGTGGTGTCCCAGAGCCGCTCCACCATGAGGGTCAGCTGCGATGCCCGTGCCCCGCAGTAGGAAGCCCAGTGGAACTCCCGGTCGAGGACGAGGAAACGCTCGATGTCCTCGTTCGACTCGATCGCGGCCTGGATCTCACGCATCCTGTCGACGTCGTGGTCGGACAGGTGGGGGAGGCTCTCCGCCAGCAGGAGGGGCTCGATGCGCTCGCGGATCTGATAGCTGAGGCCGAGGTCGTGCAGGCTCATCTCCGAGACCCAGGCCCCGGTGTTGGCGCGCACCGTCACCAAGCCGCGCGAGTCCAGGATGCGTAGTGCCTCCCGGACCGGGATCCGGCTGGCGTCCAGCTCGTCGGCCAGCTCGTCCTGCTTGATGCGGGTGCCGGGGGAGCTCGCCGACCAGGATCCGCTCGGCGAGGATGTCGGCGATCCGCTGGCTGGCCACCTGGGTGGGGGGAGCGGTGGACACACGACCTCCAGAGCGGTGGGCGTTACTCAAATGCATCAGGGGAACGGTCGAAAGCCTTGCCGTCGGGGTAGGAGACTAGCTCGAACTGCATCCCCCAGGGGCTCAGGAAGTAGACCCAGCGCTGTCCCTCGCTCGCTCCTCTGCTCAGGGTCGGGTCACCCAGCACCGTGAGTCCGTTCGAGTGGAGGACGGCGAGCGCCGCGTCCAGGTCCTCCACGTAGATGGCCACGTGGTGTCCCCCGACGTCGCTGTTGCGAGGGGGCGTCCGCACCTGGTCCCCGGTGGCGTACTGGAACACCTCGAAGACCGCCTGGCCGCCGAGCCGATAGAAGTGCAGGCGCTCCATGACGGTCCGCTCGTCGACACCGAGATGCTCGCTCATCCAGTCGCCCTCCCGGTCCACGAAGGGACCCAGTCGGTACATGTACTGGCAGCCCAGGACGCCGGTGAAGAACTCGTGCGCCGCTGCCAGGTCGGGCACCGTGATGCCGACGTGGTCGAGGCCTCTGACGCCCGGCAGTTGCGTGACGTTCATGCCATCTCCTCGTTGCAATGTATCCATCTGGTGGTTAGAGTAAGGCACGCTTGAGCCAGCATGGCAAGGGTGTCTCGGGTTAGATGGATCCAATATGATGTCCGATTGCTGGAGGAACAGATGCCGAGCCACCACCATCTCGTTGCCGCGTCGCCGTGGGTGGAGCTCACCACCGACGACGCCGACTGGGCCGCCGCCGACCCCGACATCCTCCTCCAGCTGCTCGGTCGAGCTCAGTGGATCCGCTCGTTCGAGGAGTACGTGCTCGAGCTGGCCGGGCAGGGGCTCGTCCACGGGCCTGCTCACTCCAGCGTCGGCCAGGAGGGGGGCGCGGTGGGGTCGGTGCTCCCGCTGCGGTCCGACGATTTCGTGAACGGCTCGCACCGGGGACACCACCAGTTCCTCGCCAAGGCGTTCGGGCACGTCCTCACTCCCAAGGCGGGTGCCCTACCCGAGCTCACCGACGAGGTCAACGAGGTGTTGCGTCGCACCCTCGCCGAGATCTGCGGCCTGGCCGACGGGTTCTGTCGCGGTCGCGGCGGATCGATGCACCTGCAGTGGCGAGAGGCCGGCGCGATGGGCACCAATGCCATCGTCGGCGGTGGGGTGCCCCAGGCCGCAGGCTTCGCCTTCAACCAGCTGCACGCCGGCACCGACGCAGTCTCGGTCACCTACTTCGGCGACGGCGCGGTGAACATCGGCTCGGTGCTCGAGACCTTCAACCTGGCAGCGGCGTGGAAGCTGCCCGTGTGCTTCTTCATCGAGAACAACCAGTACGCGGTCTCGACTCCGGTCTCCAAGTCCACCGCCGAGACCCGGCTCTCGGCACGCGGGCTCGGCTTCAACATCCCCAGCTGGCGGGTCGACGGCATGGACGCCCTTGCTGTCCACGCCGCCATGGCCGAAGCGGTCGACCACATGAGGGCCGGTGACGGGCCCACGATCATCGAGGCCGACCTCTACCGCTTCTTCCACCAGAACGGCCCCTTCCCGGGGTCAGCCTTCGGCTACCGCGACAAGGCCGAGGAGAAGTCGTGGCGTGACCGGGACCCGATCGGCCAGCTGCGCCGCGCCGTGATCGAGCGCAACCTGTTGTCGCAGGAGGAGATCGAGTCCGCTGTGGCGGAGGTCGACTCCGTGATGCAGAGCATCGGCGACGTCCTCCTCGAGCCCGTCAAGGGCGGCAAGCCCAACGAACGCCGCATCATCGACACCTTGTGGCCCGACACCGACTTCGTCGACGTGGGGATCCGTGGCGACCTGTCGGAGCTGGACGGGTCCCGCTACGAGGAGGCGGACACATTCACCGGCGAGCTGGCGGAGCGGCGTTTCGTCGACCTCGTCAGTGAGGTCATGGCCCGGCGCATGGAGACCGACGAGTCGGTGGTGATCATGGGGGAGGACGTCGACGGGCTCAAGGGGGGCACCAACGGCGCCACGAAGCGGCCGTTGGAGCTCTTTCCCGACCGGGTGCTCGGCACGCCGATCAGTGAGAACGCGTTCGCGGGCCTGGGTGGCGGCATGGCCCTGGACGGCCGGTTCAAGCCGGTGGTGGAGTTCATGTACGCCGACTTCATGTGGGTGGCAGCCGACCAGATCTTCAACCAGATCGCCAAGGCTCGGCACATGTTCGGAGGCGAGAGCGCCGTCCCGTTCGTGTTGCGGCAGAAGCTCGCCGCGGGGACCGGTTACGGATCGCAGCACTCCATGGATCCGGCGGGGGTGCTCACCACGGCACCAGGACTGCGTGTGGTCGCCCCCTCGACGCCGTTCGACTACGTCGGGCTGATGAACACCGCCCTGGCCTGCGACGACCCGGTCGTCGTGCTCGAGCACGTCGACCTGTACACCTCCAAGGGCGTCGGTCCCGTGGAGGACCTGGACTACCGGATCCCGGTGGGCAAGGCGGCGCTGCGGCGGGAGGGCTCGGGCCTGACGATCATTTCCTACCTGACCATGGTGGGTCATTGCCTCGAGGCCATGGACGAGGTCCTCGAGATCTCCGCGGACCTGATCGACCTGCGCTGGCTGGATCGTGCCTCGCTCGACTGGGACACGATCGAAGCGAGCGTGAAGAAGACCAACCGCGTGCTCATCGTGGAGCAGGGCGCCTCCGGCACCTCCTACGGCGGCTGGCTGGCCGATGAGATCCAGCGCCGGCTCTTCGACTGGTTGGACGCCCCGATAGAGCGGGTCACCGGGGCCGAGGCCTCGCCCAGCATCAGCAAGGTCCTCGAGCGGGCCGCGATCGCCAAGACCGACGAAGTCGTCACAGCCCTCCGTGCCATCGCCGCATCCTGACCCACGAACAGAGACGAGGAAACGTCATGGCTGAGCTGCTGCGTGTGCCCGAAGTTGCGGCCGGAGCCACCGAGGTGGTGGTCGCCGAGTGGTTGGTGACGGCCGGCCAGAGCTTCAAGGCCGGTGATGCGCTGGCCGTCATCGAGACCGAGAAGGCCGTCGTGGAAGTGGTGGCAGAGACCGACGCCACGTTGCTGAAGCCACTCGCGGCAGCGGGAAGCGAGGCCGAGGTGGGGTCACCGATGGCGCTCCTGGGCGCCCAGGAGGAGGTGGGATCGGACCTGGACGCTCTGCTCGACGACCTCGGAGTCTCTGCAGCGAGTCCAGCCCCGTCGGCCGAGATCCCCTCAACCGGGGCGAAGACCGCCGACTCCTCTGCTCCTGCCGCCGGCTCTCAGGCACCCGGCGGGTCGGCCGAGCGGCAGTTCATCAGTCCGATCGCCCGCAAGCTGCTGCGCGAAGCAGGGGTGGAGCAGGCGGGCATCACGGGGACGGGTCCGAACGGGCGGATCCAGCGCCGGGACGTGGAGGCGGCGATCGAGGCGCACGAGGGCGATGTCCGCTCCGCTGCTGACGAGGAGCCCGTCGTCGCGCGGCAGCCGAGCACGGTCCCTGAGCAGGCACTCGGCGGCACCTGGACGGAGGTCCCGCACAGCCGGTTGCGCCGGGCCGTCGCCAGCCGGCTCGCCCAGAGCAAGCAGGACGTCCCGCACTTCTACGTCAAGCGCACCGCGGTGATCGACGACCTCATGGCCCTGCGAGCCCAGCTCAACGAGCACTCGCCGGTGAAGATCTCGGTCAACGACTTCATCATCCGAGCGGTCGCGGTGGCGCACCGGGCGGTGCCGAAGGTCAACGTCATCTGGACCGACGAGGCCCTCCGCGAGTTCGACTCGGTCGACATCTCGATCGCCGTCGCCTCCGAACGTGGTCTGGTGACTCCGGTCCTGCGCGGCGTCGAGACGCAATCGCTGAGTGCCATCTCGACGTCGGTCACGTCCTTCGTGGAGCAGGCCAACTCCGGCCGTCTCCAGCAGAAGGACCTCGAGGGTGGCTCGATCAGCGTGACCAACTTGGGCATGTTCGGCGTGGAGGAGTTCTCCGCGATCATCAATCCGCCCCAGTCGGCGATCCTGGCCATCGGCGCGGCAGTCCCGACCGCGCGTGTGGTCGAGGGTGTGGTGACCGCCGCGACGACCATGAGCCTGGTTCTCTCCGTGGACCACCGAGCCATCGACGGGGCCCTGGCTGCCCAATGGATGGCGGCCCTGGTGGCTGGTCTGGAGAACCCCCTCAGCCTGGTCGTCTGATCGTCGCCCCCGAACAAACCGAAGGACAGTCATGACCCATGAACTCGACGTCGTCATCCTTGGCGGTGGCAGCGGCGGCTACGCCTGTGCCCTGCGGGCTGCCCAGCTGGGCAGCTCGGTGGCCCTCATCGAGCGCGACAAGGTCGGCGGCACGTGTCTGCACTCGGGGTGCGTGCCGACCAAGGCGCTGCTGCACAGTGCCGAGATCGCCGACGCGGCGCGGTCCGGCCCGGCGCACGGCATCCAGTCGACCTTCCACGGCGTCGACCTGGCGGGTGTGAACGAGTACAAGGACGGTGTGGTCGAACGGCTGTACAAGGGCCTGCAGGGGCTCGTGAAGGGCGCCGGGATCACCTACGTCACCGGCGAGGGGCGCGTGGTCGGACCGACCTCGGTCGAGGTCGACGGCGAGGTGTACGTCGGCTCCGACCTGGTGCTGGCCACCGGTTCGTACGCGCGAACCCTGCCGGGACTCCAGATCGCGGGCCCGGTCGTCACGAGCGTGGAGGCGTTGCAGCTGTCCGAGGTGCCCGAACGCGTCGTGATCATCGGCGGCAGTGTCATCGGTGTCGAGTTCGCCTCGGTCTGGCGCTCGTTCGGAGCCGAGGTCACCATCGTGGAGGCGCTGGACTCTCTGGTCCCGCTGGAGGACCCGTCGCTCGGCACGCAGCTGGAGCGAGCCTTCCGCAAGCGGGGGATCACCGTGCGTACCCGCACGCGGTTCGAAGCGGCCGAGCCCCTCGAGACCGGAGCCCGCGTGACCCTGGAGGGTGGCGACGTCCTGGAGACGGACCTGGTCCTGGTGGCCGTCGGCCGCGGTCCCGCCTCGGCGGGTCTCGGGTACGAGGAGCAGGGCATCGAGCTCGATCGGGGTTGGGTCACCACGGACGAGCGGCTGCGGACCAGCGTTCCGCACGTCTACGCGGTGGGTGACCTGGTGCCCGGGCTGCAGCTGGCTCATCGAGGTTTCGCCCACGGCATCTTCGTGGCCGAGCAGATCGCCGGACTGTCGCCGGAGCCCGTAGAGGACACCGGGGTCCCCCGGGTCACGTACTGCCAGCCCGAGGTCGCCTCCGTCGGCCTCACCGAACCCCAGGCGCGGGCGAGCTTGGGCGAGGTGGAGACCTATGAGTACAACCTCGGCGGCAACGGCAGGAGTCAGATCCTCGGGACCGGCGGCTTCGTCAAGGTGGTCCGGGAGGAGGGCGGCCCGATCGTGGGTGTCCACCTGATCGGCGATCGGATGGGCGAGCAGATCGGTGAGGCAGCTCTGATGGTGAACTGGGAGGCGTTCCCCCAGGACGTGGCCCGCTTCATCCACGCGCACCCGACCCAGAACGAGGCCCTCGGCGAGGCAGCCCTCGCCCTGGCCGGCAAGCCCCTGCACGCTCATGGCTGACGGCGCACCGACGCTGAGCGACGCCGCGCGCCGGTTGCGTCCAGCGACGGGCCGGACCAGCGCGGAGGTGTGCCGCCACCCGGGCGGAGGAGCCTCGTCGCCCGAGGCGTGAGTCAGCCGTCGGACGGCCGGGGGAGGATGGGCACGTGCAGGTGCATCGCGGCTGCCTCGAGGGCGGTGACCAGGCGCTCGAGCTGGCTCTGGCGCATGCGCTGGTTCGACGTGCCTCGGTCGCCGGGGGAGAGGTGCTCAGGCTCTATCGACCCTCGGCGCCGGTGGTCGTCTTCGGTCGCCGGGACACGCGCCTGCCAGGCTTCGCCGCTGCGGTCCGCGCTGTGGAGGAGGCCCGGTTCACTCCGCTCGTGCGAGCCACGGGCGGCCGGGTGGTCGCCTACACCGCCCGGGCGATCGTCGTGGATCACGTGCGCCACGAGCCGGGATCGACCGGAGCGCTGGACCACCGGTTCGCGCAGTTCGGTGAGCTGCTCGCAACAGCCCTGCGGACCCTGGGCGTCGACGCACGGGTCGGTGCGGTTCCCGGCGAGTACTGCCCCGGCGTGCACAGCGTGAACGCCCGCGGGGCCGTGAAGCTGGTGGGCACGGCGCAACGGGTGCTCAAGGACGCCTGGTTGTTCAGCTCGCTGGTGATGGTGGAGGAGGAGGAGTCGCTGCGCCCCCTGCTCGCCACGGTGTACCGACACCTCGACCTGCACTTCGACGAGGCTTCGGTCGGATCCATCGCGACCGAGCACACCGCGGTGCGTCCGGACGACGTGGAGCGAGCGCTGCTCGAGACCTACGCGGTGGCGTCCTCACCCGTCACCGAATTGGACCCGTCCACGCTGACGCTGGCGCGAGAACTTGCTGACCAGCACCGCGTCCGGCCACCAGCGGGAGTGCGAGGCGCCGCGGACCGGCGGCCGCTGCGGGCGCCACAGGACAGACCCCGTCGGAGTCGCAGTGCTGGAGGGAAACCGGCTCGGACCTGAGCCGGAGCGATTCGCGGCGCGGGCGCCCAGCTCCGCGGATCCCCCGGGGGCGAGGACACCCGGCCGCGCACCGGCAAGGTCTCCTGCCACCGTGTCGAGGAGTGGCCGGCCGACGTCGAGATCGTCGAGCGGGTGCCGGTGCGGTCCTGCGTGAGGCGGGGCGCCGCGATCGACCTGGTGCTCGGGCGCGGATGGGAGAACCGCTCCCAGATCGTCTACCACCGCCCGCGGTCGGCAGATGATCTTCTGGCAGACCGCACGCGTGCCCAGGAGTGGACCTGCCGCTTCCTCTCGGCCGCTCGCCACGGGCTCTCCGAGGAGAAGGTCGGCGACCGGGCCGTACGCGGCCTCGAGGCGGCGCCCCCGCTGGCGCCCGCACCGCCCTCGCCGGCAGCCGTGCGGGCATGGGCGACCACGAACCGCGTCGTGGTCTCCGACCGGGGCAGGATCCCGGCTGCGGTTCGGAACCGCGAGGGCACAGACGCAGCGAACGTCCGAGACCGCGAAGCCACAGGTCAGCAGTCAACGTGCGCCGCTGGACGCCATCGTCGGCACCGGCGGAGTCCTCCCGACCGTCGGCCCCGCTAGCCTGATCGGGAGAGACGGCCTCGCCCGTCCTTCCGCCGGGGTGTGACCACCGGCAGGATGGGCACGGGTGCACCAGCCGAGCAACACGGACAACGGAGTCGGCACGGGTCGGCCCGCACGCAGAGAACGAGCGCGAGGAGACCGCCGATGGCAGGCAGCACGGACAGCTTCGGGGCCAAGGACACCTTGGACGTGGACGGGACGGCGTACGAGATCTTCCGTCTCGACGCGGTCGACGGCGAGGGGATCGACGTCGCGTCGCTGCCCTACTCCCTCAAGGTGCTGCTGGAGAACCTGCTCCGCACCGAGGACGGCGAGAACATCACCGCCGACGACATCCGCGCGCTCGCCGGCTGGGACGCCGACGCCGAGCCGGACAAGGAGATCCAGTTCACCCCGGCCCGGGTGGTCATGCAGGACTTCACCGGCGTGCCCTGCATCGTCGACCTCGCCGTCATGCGTGAGGCGATGTCGGAGCTCGGCGGCGACCCGAACAAGATCAATCCGCTTGCCCCGGCCGAGATGGTGATCGACCACTCGGTGATCGCCGACGTCTTCGGCACGCCCGAGGCCTTCGAGCGCAACGTCGAGATCGAGTACGAGCGCAACCGCGAGCGCTACCAGTTCCTGCGCTGGGGCCAGGGTGCCTTCTCCGACTTCAAGGTCGTGCCCCCCGGCACCGGCATCGTGCACCAGGTCAACATCGAGCACCTGGCCCGCGTCACGTTCACCCGCGAGGTCGACGGCGTGCTCCAGGCCTATCCCGACACCCTGGTCGGCACCGACTCGCACACCACCATGGTCAACGGCATCGGCGTGCTCGGCTGGGGCGTCGGCGGCATCGAGGCCGAGGCGGCCATGCTCGGCCAGCCCGTCTCGATGCTCATCCCGCGCGTCGTCGGCTTCAAGCTGACCGGCGAGCTGCCCCCGGGCTCGACCGCCACCGACCTGGTGCTCACGATCACCGAGATGCTGCGCGAGCACGGCGTCGTCGGCAAGTTCGTGGAGTTCTACGGCCAGGGCGTCTCGGCGCTGCCCGTCGCCAACCGCGCGACCATCGGCAACATGAGTCCCGAGTTCGGCTCGACCGCCGCGATCTTCCCGGTCGACGAACAGACCATCGAGTACTTCGCCCTCACCGGCCGCAGCGACGCCCAGCTCAAGCTGGTCGAGGCGTACGCCAAGGCCCAGGGCATGTGGCACGACCCCGACGCCGAGCCGCGCTACTCCGAGACCCTCGAGCTCGACCTCGGCCAGGTCGTGCCCTCGATCGCCGGCCCGAAGCGCCCCCAGGACCGGATCGCGGTCGACGGGGCGGCCGCCGCCTTCCGCGAGAAGCTCGGGGAGTACACCGACGCGCCCGACCAGACCGCCGAGCTCACCCTCGCCGGCGAGACCCACACGATCGGCCACGGCGCCGTCACCATCGCGGCGATCACGTCGTGCACCAACACCTCGAACCCGTCGGTGATGATCGGTGCGGCCCTGCTGGCCAAGAACGCCGTCGACAAGGGCCTCACCCGCAAGCCCTGGGTGAAGACCTCCCTGGCGCCGGGGTCGAAGGTGGTCATGGACTACTTCGACCGCGCCAACCTGACGCCGTACCTCGACAAGCTCGGCTTCAACCTGGTCGGCTACGGCTGCACCACCTGCATCGGCAACTCCGGCCCGCTGATCCCCGAGGTCTCCGAGGCCGTCAACGAGGCCGACCTCGCGGTCACCTCGGTGCTGTCGGGCAACCGCAACTTCGAGGGTCGGATCAACCCGGACGTGAAGATGAACTACCTGGCCTCGCCGCCCCTGGTGGTGGCCTACGCCCTCGCCGGCTCGATGCAGGTCGACCTCTTCGCCGACCCGCTGGGTCAGGACACCGACGGCAACGACGTCTACCTGAAGGACCTCTGGCCCTCGCCGCAGGAGATCGACCGGATCATCGGGGAGTCCATCTCCAAGGAGATGTTCACCGACGACTACGCCGACGTCTTCGCCGGGGACGAGCGCTGGAAGTCGCTGCCGACGCCGGAGGGCGACATCTTCGACTGGGACGAGGACTCGACGTACGTCCGTCGCCCCACGTTCTTCGAGGGCATGGCGGCCGAGCCGTCGCCGGTCGAGGACATCAGCGGTGCCCGGGTGCTGCTGAAGCTCGGGGACTCGGTCACCACCGACCACATCTCGCCCGCCGGCGCGATCAAGAAGGACTCGCCGGCCGGCAAGTACCTCCAGGAGCACGGCGTCGAACAGCGCGACTTCAACTCCTACGGCTCGCGGCGCGGCAACCACGAGGTGATGATCCGCGGCACCTTCGCCAACATCCGACTGCGCAACGAGCTGGCTCCGGGCACCGAGGGCGGCTACACGCGTGACTTCACCCAGGGCGAGGGTGAGGACGCCCCCGTCACCAGCGTGTACGACGCGGCGCAGAACTACATCGCCGAGGAGATCCCGACCGTCGTCCTGGCGGGCAAGGAGTACGGCTCCGGCTCCTCGCGCGACTGGGCGGCCAAGGGCACCGTGCTGCTGGGCGTCAAGGCCACCATCGCCACCTCCTACGAGCGGATCCACCGGTCGAACCTGATCGGTATGGGCGTGCTTCCGCTGCAGTTCCCCGAGGGCGAGGACATCGAGTCGCTCGGCCTCACCGGCGAGGAGACCTTCGCGATCGAGGGGATCACGGCGCTCAACGACGGCCTGCCCAAGTCCGTGAAGGTCACCGCGGGCGACGTGGAGTTCGAGGCCAAGGTGCGCATCGACACCCCCGGCGAGGCGTCGTACTACCGCAACGGCGGCATCCTGCAGTACGTGCTGCGTCAGCTGAACAGCTGACCTGCGCACAGCTCGCCTGACGACGGCGGTGCCCCGGCCTGGCCGGAGCACCGTCGTCGTCACGTAGGACCTCGACGACAGCTCGACGTACGGAGCACGATGGACCGGGCACTGACCAGGCTGGGCCGGGCGTGTGCCGAGCACCCCTGGCGCACCGTCGGTGCCTGGGTGGTCGCGGCGGTCGTCGTGGTCGGGCTGGTGCTCACCGCGGGCGGCACGACCCGCGACGACTACGAGGTCGGCGGCATCGAGGCCGAGCAGGGGTTGGTGCTGCTCGAGCAGCACCTTCCCGACCTCGGCGGGGCCGGGGCGCGCGTGGTGGTGCACGACCGCGACGGCGCCCCGCTGGACGCGGCGACGCTGGCCTCGCTCACCGAGCGGCTGGGCGCGATGCCGCACGTCAGCATGGTCCTGCCGCCTCGGCGCTCGGACGGCAGGACGACGGCGATCGTGCGGGTGCGCTACGACGTGCCGGTCACCGACCCGGCCCTCTTCGCCAACACCGACCCGCTGGAGCGGGCCGTGGCACCGACCGGGGCCGCCGGCCTGCAGGTCGAGCTGGGCGGCGAGCTGCCGGAGAGCACGGTCGCCGCGGTCGAGGGGCGCGGCGAGGTCGTCGGACTCTCGGCGGCCCTGGTGATCCTGCTGCTGACCTTCGGCTCCGTGCTGGCCGCCGGGGTGCCGCTGCTCACGGCCGTGGTCGGTCTCGGCGTGGGCCTGGGCGGTGTGTACCTGCTGGCGTCGGTGCTCACGATCAGCACCTCCGCCCCCACCGTCGCCTCGATGGTGGGGCTCGGCGTGGGGCTCGACTACGCGCTGCTGCTGCTCACCCGACACCGTGAGCAGCTCGCGGCCGGGGACGGGGTCGTGGACGCCACGGGGCGCACGCTGGCCACCGCGGGTCGGTCGGTGGTCTTCGCCGGCGTCACGGTGCTGGTGTCCCTGATCGGCCTGCGCGTGGCCGACATCCCCTCCTACAACTCCTTCGGCTACGCCACCGCGTGCACGGTCGTCGCCGTGGTGCTGGCCTCGCTCACCCTGGTGCCCGCGCTGCTCGGTCTCCTGGGGGAGCGGCTGCGTCCCCGCGGCCGCGGGACGCGGAGACGGGCGAGGGAGCCGTGGGCGGCTGGCTGGGCCCGCCGGGTGGCGCGCCACCCGGGGTGGTGGGCCGGGGGCGCCGCGTTGCTGATGGTGGTGCTCGCCGTGCCGACGCTGCAGCTGCGCACCTGGCCCCAGGACGCCAGCATGCAGACCCCCGACCTCACCACCCGCCGCGCCTCGGACCTGGTGACCGAGGCCTTCGGACCGGGCGCGAACGCTGCCCTCACCGTCGTCGCGCCCACGTCGAGGGCCGGCGACGGTGGCCGGGGGCGCGTCGAGGAGGTGCTCGCCGCGCCCGGGCAGGGCAGCACGCTGGGACCGCCGGTCACCTCGCCCGACGGAGCGATCACGGTCTGGACCCACGAACCACCGCTCGGTCCCACCGACCCCGGCTTCCCGGCGTACGTCGAGCGGCTGCGCGCCGACCTGCCCGCCGACGTCGAGGTGACCGGGCGCGCGGCGCTGCTGGCCGACTTCGCGGGCCTGCTGGAGAGCCGGCTGCCCCGGGTCGTGGTCTTCGTCGTGTCGGTCTCGCTGCTGTTCCTGCTGCTGATCTTCCGCTCGGTCGCGGTGCCGCTGAAGGCGGCGCTGATGAACCTGCTCTCCATCGGGGCGGCGTACGGCGTGGTCGTCGCGGTCTTCCAGTGGGGCTGGGGCCTGGGTGCCCTCGGGCTCGACCACACCGTGCCGATCTCCAGCTTCCTCCCGATCCTCATGTTCGCGGTGCTGTTCGGGCTGTCGATGGACTACGAGGTGTTCCTGCTGTCACGGGTGCGCGAGAGCTGGCTGGCCACGGGCGACCCGCGCGGCAGCGTCGTCGACGGGCTGGCCGCGACCGGGCGGGTGATCAGCGCGGCGGCGGCGATCATGGTGGCGGTCTTCCTCGGGTTCGCCTCCGAGACCGACGTCATCGTCAAGCAGATCAGCATCGGGATGGCCGTGGCCGTCGCCCTGGACGCCACTGTCGTGCGGATGGTGCTGGTGCCCGCCACGATGACGTTGCTGGGTCGGTGGAACTGGTGGCTCCCGCCCTGGCTGGAACGTCGTCTCCCACGCGTGGACGTCGAGCCGGCGTCCACCCTGGCGCCGACCGCGTGAGCGCGGAGCTGCTGGGGGTCCCGCCGGCCGCCCTGCTCCTGGTGGCCGCCGCCGTGCTGCTCGGGGCGGGGGTGCAGAGCCTCGTCGGCCTGGGCCTCGGCCTGGTCGTCGCCCCCGTGACGGCGCTGGCGGCGCCCGGCCTGGTGCCGGCCCTGCCGATCACGCTGGCCATGCTGCTGCCGCTGGCCACCCTGGCCCGGGAGCGCGAGGACGTGGACTGGCGGGCCCTGGCCTGGCTGGTGCCTCCGCGCCTGCCGGGCACCGTGGTCGGGGTATGGGTGGTCGCCTCGCTCGGCGACCGCACCATCGGGGTCGCGGTCGCTGTCGTGGTGCTCGCCGCCGTCGCCGCCACCGGGGTCGGCGTACGCGTGCCGGTGGATCGACCGACGCTGCTCGGCGCGGGCTTCCTCTCCGGCATCACGGGCACCGCCACCTCGATCGGCGGCCCGCCCGTCGCGCTGCTGCTGCAGCACCGCCCGGCCCGTCAGCTGCGCACGACCCTGGCCGTGTTCTTCCTCCTCGGCGCGCTGATCAGCCTGGTCGGCCTCGCCGTCGGCGGCGAGCTGGAGGGTCGGGGGCTGGTGCTGGGCCTGGCGCTCAGCCCACTGCTGGCGTTCGGCGCCTGGGTGGGACGCCGGCTTCGGGGGGTGCTGCCCGAGTCGACCAGCCGCGTCGCCGTGCTGCTCGTGTGCGCCTCGGCTGCGCTGGTGCTCCTGGTGCGGTCACTGACCTGACCGGCTGCCCGTGAGGACACCCGCGCGGACGCGCCGACGTTCCTTCGAGCGATGTTGCCACCCGACCCCGCCGAGGAGCCCTCCGTTGCGTGGAGGGGGGTGAGAGCCTGGGACCGTCCCGAGGACCGCTGCCGTGCGGGAGTCCTCAGCGGCGCAGGAAGTCGACCACCGCCCGGTTGAACTCCTCGGCGTGGCTGACGTTGCAGCCGTGAGGGGCACCCTCGATGACGTACAGCTCGGCGCCCGCGACGCGCCTGGTGGGTGCGCTGGCCGGAGCCCTCGAACGGCACGATGCCGTCGCTGTCGCCGTGGATCACCAGCGTCGGGCGTGGTGATCTTGTCGAGATCGTCACGGAAGTCGGTGGTGGCCCAGGCGTCCATCAGCCGACGCGCGCCGCCTGGTCGGCCTGCTCGCACAGCGCGAAGGCGGCCTCGACGCTCGTGCTCGCTGACCGTGAGCTCGCCGTCGGCGCTGAAGAAGTCGCTCGCAGAAGCCGTCGAAGAAGTTCGTCCCGGTCGTCCTGCAGCGCCCTCGCTGGAACTCGGTCGGCGGCTCCTCGGTCGAGCGGGCCGCCTCGGGGTTGTCGTCGCTCTTCCCAGGTACGGCGGCACCGCAGCGGCGAAGACCAGGCTGTGGATGCGGTCCTGCGCCGTGCCGGGCGACGTAGCGCGCGACCTCGCCGCCGCCCATCGAGAAGCCGACCAGGGTGACGTCGGTGAGGTCGAGCTCGGTCGAGCACGCCTGGAGGTCGTCGGCGAGCCGGTCGTAGTCGTAGCCGTCGCACGGGCTTGTCGCTGCGTCCGAAGCCGCGGCGGTCGTAGGCGACCACGCGGTAGCCGGCGTGGCTGAGCGCGGCGATCTGCTCGCTCCACGACTCGCCGGACAGCGGCCAGCCGTGGATGAGCACGACCGGGCGGCCGCTCGCCGCCGGTGTCGTCGACGTGCAGCATTGTCGAGGTGAGCAGCCCGGAGCGGGCCGTGATCTCGGTCATGGGTGGTCTCGTTCCCGGGACGGCCCCCCGCGCAAACCCGGCGCCCGGTGGGTAGGGATCGGTCATGGACTCCGAGACCAGGCAGTACCGCACCGGCGGCCACGACGTCGTCCTCGACCTGACCCGCGACCTCGCGGCGTACGTCTCGGGGCGCGGTGACGGGCTGGTGCACGTCTTCGTGCCGCACGCCACCGCGGGGCTGGCGATCCTCGAGACCGGTGCCGGCAGCGACGACGACCTGCTCGCCGCGCTCGAGGACCTCCTCCCCGGCGACGACCGGTGGCGGCACCGGCACGGCACCCCCGGTCACGGCCGTTCGCACGTGATGCCGGCCCTGGTGCCGCCGTACGCCTCGGTGCCCGTGCTGGTCGGCCGGATGGCGCTCGGCACGTGGCAGAGCGTCTGCCTGGTCGATCTCAACGTGGACAACCACGACCGCGAGGTGCGCTTCTCCTTCCTCGCCTCGCCCTGACCCACGCCACTCCGTGGGCGCCCTGCACTCGTCGGACCGCGTCGGACCGCGTCGGACCGCGTCGGGCTGCGCGAGCCGAGGGAGTGAGCACGTCGAGCAGCCGGTCGAGCACTACCTCGAACAGGTGTTCGAACGTGGCGTAGCATCGCGGCATGGTGGATCGACTGGTGGCGCCGCCCGGATGGCCGTGCGAGGTGCGGCCCCCGGACGCACCCGACTGGGAGCGCACGGCCGTCAGCTGGCTGCTGGACATCTGCCCGCCTGAGTACCGCATGGTGCCGTTGCTGCGCCGTCACGACGTCGTCCTGGCCCGGTTCGCTGCCCTGCACGTGCAGGGCAGCCTGGTCGCCACCCGGCGGGGTCTGTCCGAGGCGCGGGCCGAGCTGCGCGACGTGGCCGACCCGGACGTCGTCGACGCGGCCGTCGAGGTGTGGCTCAGCGAGGAGGCGCGACTCTCCGGCGTACGGCGGGCGGTCGCGCTGGTGGAGGAGGCGCTACGCGGACGACGGTTCGTCGCTCGGCTTTGAGGTGGCCGTGAAGTCGCCCAGGTCCACGCCGAGCGAGGCCAGGACGCCGCGGTCCTCCTGCTCGTCGACGAAGGCGGGCAGCTCGCACCCGGCATTCGCCGCACGGTCGAACTCGCCCTGCGCCTGTAACCTGCGCACGATCCGCTCGCGGTCGATCACGGTCCCACCTACGTCATCTCGAAGTCGACGCCCGGGAAACCCCTCAGCGCCGCGAGAAAGCATTTCCTGGACCGGCACGACTACACGCTGGTGTAGCCCAGTCCAGTCCCCCTCCGTCACCCCGGCCGGGACCATGGGGCCGGGACCCTGGCTGCGTCGTCGCGCTGTCCGTGGTGGTCCTCGCCGACGCCCGCGGGTGGCTGCTGCAGGAGCGCGACTCCGGCGCCCCGGTGGCCCCGGACTGCGCGAACGTGGATCCTGGACCGCTCCGTCGGGGTCCGAGCTCTCCGCGCGCTCGCGCTCGAGGCCCGGACGGGCTGACGCTCACGACGTACGACGACCTTGCCGCACGAGGAGTCCGACCGGTGCCCGGTGGGCACACTCCTGCCGTGTCTGCCTCCCGCACCACCGGCCGCGCCCACGTCCACCCCGTCCCCGGGCACGGGGCCGAGGACGTCCTCGTCGCCGACGACGGCTCCGTCTACACCGGCACGGACGACGGGGTCGTCCACCGGCTCGACCCCCGCTCCGGCGAGGTGACCGAGGTCGCCCGCACGCACGGGCGGCCGCTGGGACTCGAGTGGCTCCCGGACGGACGCCTGCTCGTCTGCGACGCCGTGGTCGGTCTGCTCGCCGTCGACCTCGAGACCGCCCGGGTGGAGACGCTGGTCGGCCTCGTCGGCGGCCGTCCGATGCGGTTCTGCAACAACGCGGCCGTCTCGTCCGTCGGCGACGTCTGGTTCTCCGACTCCTCCCTCCACCACGGACTCGAGGGGTGGAAGGACGAGATGGTCGAGCACAACCGCTCCGGCCGGCTCCTGCGGCGTCGCCCCGACGGAACGGTCACCGTCGAGCTCGACGACCTGGCCTTCGCCAACGGCGTGGCCCTGGCCGGCGACGAGAGCTTCGTCGCGGTCGCCGAGACCGGCGCCCGCACCGTCGTACGGCTGTGGCTCACCGGCCCGAGGGCAGACCAGCGCGACTACCTGGTCAAGGACCTCCCCGGCTACCCCGACAACATCGCGCGGGGCTCCGACGGTCTGATCTGGGTGAGCCTCGCCTCGCCGACCGACCCGGTGCTCGAACGCCTGCAACGGGCGCCGATGCTGCTCAAGCGGCTGCTGCTGCGTCTGCCCGATGCCCTCCAGCCGGGGGTGAAGCGCTCGGTGCGGGCGGTCGCCCTCGACGACCAGGGGCGCACCGTGCACGAGGTCGACCTGGACCCGGACGACTTCCACATGGCCACCGGGGTGCGCGAGCACGACGGCGCGCTGTGGATCGGGAGCCTGGTCGAGCCGGCCGTCGCCACCGTGCAGCTGGTCTGACCGGCACCCGACTAGACTCGACACCCGTCCGGTCCGCCGACGCCGAGGAGGCGAGCACATGGGTCTGCTGGAGACCCTCACCGAGCCGCGTGACCTGCGCGGCCTCAGCGACGCCCAGCTGACCGAGCTCGCCGCCGAGGTCCGCGACTTCCTGGTCACCAAGGTCGCCCGCACCGGCGGCCACCTCGGGCCCAACCTGGGCGTGGTCGAGCTGACCCTGGCCATCCACCGGGTCTTCGACTCCCCGCGCGACAAGGTCGTCTTCGACACCGGCCACCAGGCCTACGTGCACAAGATCCTCACCGGCCGGGCCGCAGGCTTCGACCAGCTGCGGATGGAGGGCGGCCTGTCCGGCTACCCCAGCCGAGCGGAGTCTCCGCACGACCTGGTCGAGAACAGCCACGCCTCCACCGCCCTCTCCTACGCCGACGGTCTGGCCAAGGCCTTCTCGGTGCGCGGGGAGCCGCGGCACGTGGTGGCGGTGATCGGCGACGGCGCCCTCACCGGCGGCATGGCCTGGGAGGCGCTGAACAACATCGCCGCCGGCCCCGACCGCCGCCTGGTCATGGTGGTCAACGACAACGGCCGCTCCTACACACCGACCGTCGGCGGCCTCGCCGACGCGCTGACCAGCCTGCGCACAAGCCCGCGCTACGAGCAGGTGCTGGACGCGGTCAAGCACCGGCTGCACGGGGTTCGCGGAGTCGGGCCGGCCGTGTACGACGCGCTGCACGCGATGAAGAAGGGCATGAAGGACGCCCTCGCGCCGCAGGGCCTCTTCGAGGACCTCGGCCTGAAGTACGTCGGCCCCGTCGACGGGCACGACCGCCCCGCCGTCGAACAGGCGCTCGCCGCCGCCAAGCGCTTCCACGGGCCGGTCATCGTGCACGTCATCACCCGCAAGGGCTTCGGCTACGACCCGGCCGAGCGGCACGAGGCCGACCAGTTCCACAGCCCGGGCCGCTTCGACGTCGACACCGGCGTCGAGCTGCCGAAGGGCCGCATCTGGACCGACGTGTTCGCCGAGGAGATCGTCGCGCTGGGGGCCGAGCGGCCCGACCTGGTCGCGATCACCGCGGCGATGATGCACCCGGTGGGGCTCGACCGCTTCGCGGCGGCGTACCCCGACCGCACCTTCGACGTCGGCATCGCCGAGCAGCACGCCGCTACGTCGGCGGCGGGGCTCGCCATGGGTGGTCTGCACCCGGTGGTGGCGGTGTACGCGACCTTCCTCAACCGGGCCTTCGACCAGGTGCTGATGGACTGCGCGCTGCACCGCTGCGGCGTCACCTTCGTGCTCGACCGGGCCGGCGTGACCGGCGACGACGGGGCGAGCCACAACGGCATGTGGGACATGTCGATGTTGCAGGTCGTGCCCGGTCTGCGCCTGGCCGCCCCGCGTGACGGCTCCCGCCTGCGCGAGCTGCTGCGGGAGGCCGTCACGGTCGACGACGCTCCCACCGTGGTGCGTTTCCCCAAGGGCCCGCCACCCGGCGACGTCGAGGCCGTCGACCGCGTGGGTGGCTGCGACGTACTGGTGCGCTCCGGTGCCCGCGACGTGCTGCTGGTCTCCGCCGGCGCGATGGCCGAGACCTGCCTCGACGTGGCCGAGCGCCTGGCCGCCCAGGGGGTCGGCGTCACGCTCGTCGACCCGCGCTGGGTCAAGCCGCTCGACCCCTCGCTCGTCGACCTGGCCCGCGACCACGCGCTGGTCGTCAGCGTGGAGGACAACGGCCGCGTGGGCGGCGTCGGCATGGCCCTCGTGCAGCTGCTGATGGACCACCGCGTCGAGACCCCGGTGCGGGTGCACGGCGTGCCGCAGGAGTTCCTCGACCACGCCAAGCGCGCGGTGATCCTGGAGCGCGCCGGCCTCACGGCCCAGACCCTGGCGCGGGGCATCGTCGAGGAGATCACCTCCCGGCAGGCCACGGGCGACACCGTGCCCGTCGACCGCTCCTGAGCCTCCCGCACGTGGCCGCTCCCGCCCCGCCCCGCCCTCGCCACCCCCGTTCCCGGTCTCACCTGGCACCGGGGCGTGCGGCGGTCGCGGTGGCCCTCGCCGCCGCCCTGACGCCGATGGCGGGGTGCACCGGTGGCGACCGCGGGGACGACGGCGACCCGGGGGCCCGGTCCACGGTCTCGCCGGCCAGCCCCGCGCCGACCATCGACCCCCGGTTCGCCCAGGCCCAGGAGCTGCTCGACCGGCGGGCCGCCGCGGTGCTCGACGGCGACCTCGTGGCCTTCCTCGCCGACGTGGACGACCGCGACCCCGTCGTCGTCCGCGAGCAGCGCCGGTGGTTCCGCAACCTCCAGCGGCTCCCGGTGCAGACGCTCTCCTACACCGTGGGCCAGGAGGAGTGGGACCCCTCGGCGGCCGCTGAGCCGCTGCGCGACGAGCCGGACCTGTTCCTGCCCCAGGTCGAGGTGCGGCTGCAGCTGCGCACCTTCGACCAGGTGCCGGTACGACGGGTCGTGGGCGTCGGTCTCGTGGAGAACGACGGGGGACTGGTCCTGCGGGACGACGACGCCGTGCCCGAGCAACGCACGGCCGCCCTCGGCGCGGCCCCTTGGGACCTCACCAGCCTCGTCGTACGCCGGCGCCCGGGGGTCCTGCTCCTGCTCGACCCGCGGAGCCGGTCGCAGGGTGCCGAGCTGGTGCAGGCGGTCGCCCAGGGCATCGCCACCGTGCAGAGCCACGTGCCGAGCAGCTGGGACGGCGACGTGGTCGTCTACGCCACGTCGGACCCCGCCCCCATCGCCGCCGTCGAGAACGTGCCCGGGGGAGACGTGTCCCGCGTGGGCGGGCTCTCCTTCCCCGTGTACGGCCGTCCGGGCGGCACCATCGCGGCGTTCCGGTTCGCGCTGAACCCCGACGTGCTCGACGCCGACCCGCTCTACCTGCGCCGGCTGATCACCCACGAGCTGACCCACGTGGCCCTGCGACGCCGCGACGACCACGTGCCGACCTGGCTGGCTGAGGGGGTCGCGGAGTACGTCTCGGCCGCCGACCTGGGCTTCGACGAGACCCGGATCGCCACCTCCGTGCTCACCCGGGCGCGCAGCACCGGCGCCTCCGGACTGCCGCCGTCCGCCTCGTTCAACTCCGGGGACTCCGACTGGCACTACGGGCTGTCCTGGTACGCCTGCGAGTGGATCGCGCAGACCTACGGCGAGGCTCGGCTGTGGGACCTGGTGCGCGCGATGCACGCCGACGGGGGCACCCCCGACAGTGAGCAGGACGCCGTGCTCCGCCGGGTCGTGGGCGTCGGCGGCGACCGGCTCGCGGACGACGCGGTGGCCCTGATCCTGCAGACGTACGGCGCCTGAGCGGGCGGTGCCGCCGGGCCCCCGCGGACCCTGCCGGGCCGATCACTAGGGTGGGGACGTCCCACCGCCCGCTGTTCCCTAGCCCGAGGAGGCGTCGTGGCCGACTCCGGTCGCTTCGTGCACATCGTCGACGACGTCGCCGAGCGAGTGGGGCGCAGCTCGGCCGAGGGGCCGGTGCTCATCCACTCCCTCGACGGGTTCCTGGACGCCGGCAACGCCGGCGCCATGGCGGTGCGTCAGCTGCTGTCGAGCGGCTCGGGCCGGGTGGTCGCCAGCTTCGCGATCGACGAGTTCCACGACTACCGCGCCCGCCGGCCGGCGCTCACCTTCGCCCAGGACCACTACGAGGCCTACGACGCGCCGCGCCTGGTCGTGCGGGTGCTCGAGGACACGGAGGGCAGGCCGTACCTGCTGCTCCACGGCCCGGAGCCCGACATGCACTGGGAGGGCTTCGCCGCGGCCGTCCACGCGGTGGTGGAGCGGGTGGGCGTGCGTCTCACCATCGGGATCGGGTCGGTGCCGATGGCCGTGCCGCACACCCGGCCGATCAAGCTGACGCAACACGCGACCGCGTCACACCTGCTCACCCAGGCGAACATGTGGACCGGTGAGATCCGGGTGCCGTCCTCGGCCCAGGCCCTGCTCGAGCTGCGGCTCGGCGAGTGGGACCACCCGGCCATGGGCTACGTCGCGCACATCCCGCACTACGTCGCCCAGCTGGACTACCCGGCCGCCTCCGTCGCGCTGATCGAGTCCGTCGGCCAGGCCGCCGGGCTCAGCTGGGACCTCGACGACCTGCGCGAGCAGGCCGCCCACAAGGCGGGCGAGATCGCCGCGCAGATCGCCGGCTCCGACGAGGTGCGCGAGGTCGTGAGCGGGCTCGAGCAGCAGTACGACGCCTTCGCGCGGTCCGAGGAGGCCGGCGCCGACCTCCTCGCCCCGGACGTGCCGATGCCGACCGGCGACGAGCTCGGGTCGCAGTTCGAGGCCTTCCTCGCCGGTCTGGACCCCCGCGACCAGGGTGACCGGGGTGACCGCAGGGATCCCGGCTCCCCGCCCGACGGAGGTGAGGACTGAGTGCCCAGCACCGTCCCCGAGCTCGTGGACCTGCTCGACCTCGAGCTGATCGACGCCAACCTCTTCCGCGGCAAGCAGCCCGACACCACGCTGCAGCGGGTCTTCGGCGGCCAGGTCGCCGCCTGCGCCCTCGTCGCCGCCGCCCGCACCGTCGACGAGGACCGCAGTGTGCACTCGCTGCACTCCTACTTCCTGCGTCCCGGCGACACCACCGTGCCGATCGTGTACGACGTGGAGGCGCTGCGCGACGGCCGCTCGTTCTCCACGCGCCGGGTGGTGGCCCGCCAGCACGGGCGCGCGATCTACTACATGACCGCCAGCTTCCAGGTCGCCGAGGAGGGTCTCGAGCACGAGGAGAGCATGCCGACGGTGCCCGCGCCCGACGAGAGCATCGACCTCGCCGAGGTGTTCGCGCGGCGCTCGCCCGAGAGCGCCGCGCACTGGGCGCGGGAGTGGTCCGCGCTCGAGGTGCGGCACGCCGGTGACTCGCGCCCCGGCGGCTCCATCCCCTCCGACGAGCACCCGGCCCAGCAGCGCCTCTGGATCCGCACCGCGGGCGCGCTGTCCGACGACGAGCTCGAGCACACCGCGGTCTTCACCTTCGCCAGCGACCTGACCCTCCTCGGGTCGGCCCTGGTGCCGCACGGCATCCAGATCGGCTCGCCGCGGTTGCAGCCGGCCTCCCTGGACCACACCATCTGGTTCCACCGCCCGCTGCGTGCGGACCGCTGGTGGCTCTACGACCAGGTGTCGCCCTCGGCGTCCGGCAGCCGTGGTCTCGCGATCGCCCGGGTCTTCGACGAGTCAGGCCGGCTAGCCGCCAGCGTGGCGCAGGAGGGCCTGATCCGCCTGCGCTCCGACGGTTGACGCAGCCCCAGGTTCCGGGCCGAACTCGTCGGAACGCCGGACGAGGTCGACGCCGCGCCGTTACGGTGCCGTGACCACAGCGACGAGGCCACCCTGGGGGGCGGCCGGACGACGCTGACCACGCGACCGGAGGGGAACCGGCCTTGCGACACCTTCTTCCTGCGCGCCCACACCTCGGCGTACACCGCCGGGTCCTGGCCGTGCTCGCCGCCACCGGTGCCTGCGTCGCGCTCCAGGCGCCCGTGGGCCCGCTCCTGACATCGGCCGTCGCCGCACCGTCCTACGACCAGGAGATGCCCTTCGTCTGCGGCTCCGTGTGGCGGGGCACCAGCCGCTCGTCGCACTCGCCGAGCGTCTACTCGATCGACTGGAACCGGGACCGCGACTACCGCAGGATCGTGCTCGCCTCGGCCGCCGGCTACGTCTACCGCGTCGCGGACCTGGGCAGCACGAGCTACGGGCGCTACGTGATGATCGACCACGGCAACGACGAGTCGACCGTCTACGCCCACCTCGACACGTTCCTGGTGCAGCCGGGCACCTACGTCGACCAGGGCACGCCGATCGGGCTGCTCGGCAGCACCGGCACGAGCTCGGGACCGCACCTGCACTACGAGCAGAGGCGCAGCGGCAGGGACGAGCTCGCCTCCTTCCACCAGTCGCCGTACGTCATGGGCCGCTCCCAGGCCTCGCGCAACTGCACCGACGTGCCGATCGCAGGCGACTGGAACGGGGACGGCGTCGACGAGGTCGGCGTGATGCGCCGCGGAACCCGCACGACCTTCCGCACCAAGGTGGTCGGTAGGCCGCTGCTGGTGCGCACCTTCGGCGAGCCGACCGACGTGCCCATGGTGGGCGACTGGAACGGCAACGGACGCACCCAGCTCGGCGTACGCCGCGCGTGGGGCAGCAAGGGCATCCAGCTGGTGCGCCGCACCGCGGTCGTGACCAGCCGGGTCGGACCCGCCGGCGCCCAGCCGGTCACCGGCGACTGGGACGGCGACGGCGACGAGGAGACCGGCTACTGGTGGCCCGAGCGGCGGGTCTTCGTGCTGCAGAACCCGGGTGTCGGTCGCGCCGTCGTGCGGTGGGGCACCGAGCGGACGCTGCCCGTCACCGGCGACTGGGACGGCGACGGGCGCACCGACGTCGGCTCCTACGCGCCGGACGAGCAGGCCTTCCGGTTGCGCCACGTCGCGGCCGACGGGGCGGTCACGGAGACCTACGTGCCGCTGAGCACCTCGCCCACGGAGCCGACGACGGCGGGCGCCGCCCGCCCGGCCTCGGGCTGGGCCTCCCCGGAGGTGTCCGGCGGTCGGCGCGACCCGAGTCCCGACCCGAGCGCTCGCAGGCTGGCCGAGACGATCGAGGTCGGCGTCGGCTCGCTCACGGCCAGCGCCCTGCCGGTCGCCGGCGACTGGAACGGCGACGGGGTCACCGACCTCGGCGTCTGGGACCCGATGACGGCCAGCTGGTCGCGCTGGGTGATCAACCCCGAGGCGCGCACGGCACCGGCGCTGCGTGTCGCGCGCCTGGGGATCCCGCGGGTCTGACACCGCAGTGCGGTGGAGCGCAGGCACGGGGTGCCTGCGCTGCACCGCACTCGCGTGCGGCTCGGTGCCTCAGAGGCTGCGGACGCTGCCCAGCAGGTGCGGGGCTCGGCTCTTCGGGCTGGTGAGCGAGAAGTCGTAGCCGTGCTCGACCTCCCGCGAGCCGAACGCGACCGTGCCCGGCAGCAGTACCGGCTTCTTGAAGGCGACGCCGACCGTGGCGGCCTCGGGGATCCGGTTCTCCAGCGCCGCCACGCAGCGGGCCTTGGTCCACATGCCGTGGGCGATCTGTCGCGGGAAGCCGAAGGCCTTCGCGGTCAGCGGGTAGAGGTGGATCGGGTTGTGGTCGCCGGACACGGCGGCGTAGCGCCGACCGAGGTCGCCGGCGACCCTCCACTCGATGCCGCTCGCGGGCACGTCGGCGTACGACGTGCCGGCGGTGGCGCTCTTGTCGCCGCGCCCGAGCCGGAGGTACGTCGAGGTCGACTCCCAGACCAGCGTGCCGCCCGAGGTGATCGAGGTGACCAGGTCGAAGACGGTGCCCTTGGCGTGCGGTCGCTGGTGCTGGGCGCTCACCTCGACGTCGACCGCGTCCCCCAGGGCGACGTGGTGGCGCCGGGTGATCTCGTTCTCCAGGTGCACGGTGCCGATCGCCGGGTACGGGAACGAGCGGTCGGTCATCACGCCCATGTGCAGCGGGAAGGCCAGCATGTGCAGGTAGGTCAGCGGCACCCGGTCGACGGTCTCGAAGCCGCACACCGCGGCGTACGCGTCGACCTCGGAGCGCTCCACCGTGACGGCCTCGCGCTTGAGGGTGAGGTCGGGCAGCTCGCCACCGCTCCGGCGTACGCCGGGCAGCGCGTTGACCCCGGGGATCGCGGGCAGCGCCGCCCTGAGCATCGTGACGACGCCGGTCGAGGCGTCGTCGACGACCCGGACGTTGCTGCTGTGCTGCGCGGGCATCAGGCACCCAGCATCATCTGGCCGCAGACGCGCACCGTGTTGCCGTTGACGGCGGTGGAGCCGGGGGAGGCGAACCACGCGATGGCCTCGGCGACGTCGACGGGCAGACCGCCCTGCGACATCGAGTTGAGGCGGCGGCCCACCTCGCGGGTGGCCAGCGGGACGGCGGCGGTCATCTTGGTCTCGATGAAGCCGGGCGCCACCGCGTTGACGGTGATGCCGTTGCTGAGCGCGGGGGCGAGGCCGTCGACGAAGCCGATGACGCCGGCCTTGGAGGCGCCGTAGTTGGTCTGACCCGTGTTGCCGGCGATGCCCGCGATCGACGAGACGCCGACGATGCGGCCGTTGTCGCTGACCAGGCCCTGCCTGAGCAGCTCGGCGGTGATCCGCTGGGGAGCGACCACGTTGACCGCCAGCGTCGAGGACCAACGGTCCTCGGACATGTTGGCGAGCTTCTTGTCGCGGGTGATGCCGGCGTTGTGCACGACCACGTCCACGGTGCCGAAGGTGTCCTTGACGTACTGCGCGATCCGGGCCGGGGCGTCCTTCGCGGTGATGTCGAGCGCGAGGTGGTCGCCGTCGAGCTCCTTGGTGACCGTGACCAGCTCGTTGGCGGCCTGGGGGACGTCGATGCCGAGCACCGTCGCGCCGTCGCGGTGCAGCACCCGGGCGATCTGCTCGCCGATGCCGCGGCTGGCGCCGGTGACGATGGCGACCTTGCCCTGCAGCGGCCGCGCCTGGTCGGTGACCTCGACGGCCTCGGTGGTGCCGGTGGTGCCGATGCGCACGACCTGGCCCGAGACGTAGGCCGACTTGGGGGAGAGGAAGAAGGCGAGGGTGGAGTCCATCGCGCCCTCCGCGCCCTGCGCGACGTACACGAGCTGGACGGTGCCGCCCTTGCCGATCTCCTTGCCGAGCGAGCGGGTGAAGCCCTCGAGCGCCCGCTGGGCGACCCGCTCCTCGCCGTCGGAGCACTGCTCGGGCGGCGTGCCGAGCACGACCACGCGCGGGCAGGTCTCGAGGCTGCGCATCAGGGGGGTGAAGAACTCCTTCAGCGCGACGAGCCGGGTGGCGTCGGTGAGGGCCGTCGCGTCGAAGACGAGCGCCTTGTACTTCTCGCCCTCGTCGGTGGCCCGGACGCTGGCGATCCCGAGGCTCTTCAGCGACGTGTCCACCGCGCCGGAGAGCCGGCCGGTGCCCCCGACGACGACGGTCCCGTCGACGAGCGGGGCGCCCTCGGACCAACGCTCCAGGCTGACCGGGCTCGGCAGACCCAGGTTCGTGACCAGGAGCTTGCCGATGGTGGTCTCGGTGAAGGACTGGTAGCGGTCGCTCATGCTGAGGCGTCTCCTAGTGCAGGCTGCGGGAAGTGTCGGGGGACAGGTGCCCCCACGGTCGACGTCCCGAACGTAACGAGCGGTGTAACTCAGCGTCCACGTTTCGTGACGTGACCCTCAGAGGCTCGCGCGCGAGGCCGGTTCGCGACAGGATGTGGCCATGCAGAAGCAGACGCGCCGGGTCGCCGTGATCGGTGGCAACCGGATCCCCTTCGCCCGTTCCAACACCGTCTACGCGACCGCGTCCAACCAGGAGATGCTCACCGCCGCCATCGACGGCCTGGTCGAGCGCTTCAGCCTGGAGGGCGTCCGCGTCGGGGAGGTGGTCGCCGGCGCCGTGCTCAAGCACAGCCGCGACTTCAACCTGACCCGCGAATCGGTGCTCGGCTCCCGGCTCGACCCGGCCAGCCCGGCGTACGACGTCCAGCAGGCCTGCGACACCGGCATCCAGGCCGCAGCGCTCGTGGCGAACAAGATCGCCCTCGGCCAGATCGAGGTCGGCATTGCCGGCGGCACCGACACGACCTCCGACGCCCCGATCGCGGTCGGCGAGAAGCTCCGCAAGATCCTGCTCGAGGCGAACCGTGCCACGAGCACCCAGGGTCGCCTCGCGGCGCTGGCCAAGGTGCGCCCGCAGCACCTCGTGCCCGCGATCCCGCAGAACTCCGAGCCCCGCACCGGCAAGTCCATGGGCGAGTCGCAGGCCCTGACCACCGTCGAGTGGAAGATTCCTCGCGAGGCCCAGGACGAGCTCGCCGTCACCTCGCACCACAACCTGGCCCGCTCCTACGACGAGGGCTTCCAGGACGACCTGGTCACCCCCTTCCTGGGCGTCGACCGCGACAAGAACCTGCGCGCCGACTCCTCGCTGGAGAAGCTGTCCACCCTCAAGCCCGTCTTCGGCAAGGGCGAGTCGGCCACGATGACCGCGGCCAACTCCACGCCGCTGACCGACGGCGCTTCCGTCGTGCTGCTGGCCTCGGAGGAGTGGGCGGAGGAGCGTGGGCTGACCCCGCTCGCCTTCCTCACCTTCCACGAGACCGCTGCGGTCGACTACGTGCACGGTGGCGAGGGCCTGCTGATGGCCCCGGCCTACGCCATGCCGCGGATGCTCGAGCGGGCCGGCATGAAGCTCCAGGACTTCGACTTCTACGAGATCCACGAGGCCTTCGCCGCCCAGGTGCTGTCCACCCTCAAGGCTTGGGAGGACCCGGTGTTCTGCCAGCAGCGCCTCGGCCTCGACGACGCCCTGGGCTCGATCGACCGCTCCAAGCTCAACGTCAACGGCTCCTCGCTCGCGGCGGGACACCCGTTCGCCGCGACCGGTGGGCGGATCATCGCCAACCTGGCCAAGCTGCTCGCCCAGAAGGGCTCCGGCAGCAAGGGCGTCATCTCCATCTGCGCCGCCGGGGGTCAGGGCGTCACCGCGATCATGGAAGCCGCCTGACCCAGCACCGCTGCGTCAGACCAGCGCCCCGGGACCGCCGTACGTCGGTGGGCCCGGGGCGCTGTCGTGCGTGCTCGGAAGATCTGTGGTGAGTCTGGACCGCTGCTCGCAAGAATTCGTGTCTCGATCGCAACGTCCAGTCCGCATTTTGGGCGACGCCGCGCAGACCGGTGGTGCCTACGGTGGCGACATGAAGATCCGAATCATGACAGCCCTGTCCGCCGCCGCCGTCCTGGTGGCCGCCTCGGGCTGCGCAGCCGAGACCACCCAGACCGAGAGTGGCGTGAACCTTGTGCAGGACGGTTCACTCACGGTCTGCACCCAGTTCCCCTACGAGCCCTTCGAGTATCTCGAGAGCGGCACGCCCAAGGGCTTCGACATGGAGATCATGAAGGCGCTCGCGAAGAAGGAGGGCCTCGAGTTCAACGTCAAGAACACGGCCTTCGAGGGCATCCAGTCGGGTCAGTCGTTGAACACGGGCACCTGCGACATCGCGGCGGCCGCGATGACCATCACGCCGGAGCGGGAGAAGGTCATCGACTTCACCGACCCGTACTTCGACGCCACCCAGGCGCTGTTGGTGCAGAAGGGCTCGGGCTACGACTCGCTCGAGTCGCTCGCCGGCAAGTCGATCGGCGTGCAGACGGGCACTACGGGCGAGATCTACGCCAAGGAGAACGCGCCCAAGGACGCCGAGCTCCGCACCTTCGAGGACCTCGGCCTGCTCACCCAGGCCGTCGCTGCCGGCCAGATCGACGGGGCCGTGCAGGACAACGCTCCGGTCCGCGCCTTCGCCGAGAAGGACCCGAGCACCGAGGTCACCGCCGAGTTCGACACCGGTGAGTCCTACGGCTTCGCCGTCAAGAAGGGCGGCAACGCCCAGCTCCTCGAGGACGCCAACGCGCTGATCGGTCGGATCAAGCAGGACGGCACGTACGACAAGCTCTACAAGCAGGCATTCGGCATCGAGCCCAGCGCCTGACGGTGGTCGCGGTCGCGCGTGCGGACCGTGCGCGCGACCGGCCCCCGCCCGTCCTGACGTGATCCGACCCCCTTCCACGAGGAGTCCCCCATGGCGATGAGCCCACGCAAGCGCGCTCAGGTGAGCCGATACATCCAGTACGCCGTGCTGATCGTCGTCTTCCTCGTGGCGGGGGTGCTGATCGACTGGAAGAACATCGGCAGCGCGTTCCTCAACCCCGACATCCTCCCCGAGCTCTTCCCCGAGCTGATCACGGTCGCGCTCAAGAACACGATCCTCTACACCGCCTGCGCGTTCGCCTTCGGGCTCACGCTCGGGCTCGTGCTCGCGTTGATGCGGCTGTCGCCGGTCGGGCCGTACCGCTGGATCGCCACTGCGATCATCGAGTTCTTCCGCGGCGTGCCGGCGCTGATGGTCTTCATCGGCTTCTACTACGGCCCGCCCATCGCCTTCAATGGGCGCACCATGCCCGGCGGGATCCTCGGCGTGGTGACGGTCGCGCTGGGCCTGGTCGGCGCGGCGTACATGGCCGAGACGATCCGGGCCGGTCTCCAGGCCGTTCCGAAGGGGCAGAACGAGGCGGCACGATCCCTCGGGATGTCCAGCTCTCGCGCGATGATCTCGATCGTCATCCCGCAGGGCTTCCGGATCATCCTCCCGCCCCTGACCAACGAGCTCATCCTGCTGACCAAGGACTCGTCGCTGGTCTTCGTGCTGGGGCTCGCCGCGTCGAGCTACGAGCTCACCGCCTTCGGCCGCAACGGGCTGAACCAGTACACGAGCCTCACGCCGTTCGTGGCCGCTGCTTTCGCCTACCTTCTGATCACGATCCCCCTCTCCATCGTCGTGCGACGCATGGAGGCCAAGGCCGGGAGGGCCCGCTGATGACCGACCAGACGACGTCCATGCGTACGCGCGAGAAGTCCGCGGCGATCGACGTGCTCGACCTGCACAAGTACTTCGGTGCCAACCAAGTGCTCAAGGGCATCGACTTCCACGTGAACAACGGGCAGGTCGTCTGCGTGGTCGGTCCGTCGGGGTCGGGCAAGTCGACGCTGCTGCGCTGCATCAACCGGCTGGAGGAGCCGACGTCGGGACAGATCTGGATCGAGGGCACCGAGATCACCGACCCGGACGTGCACCTCGACCAGGTGCGCAGCAAGATCGGGATGGTCTTCCAGCAGTTCAACCTGTTCCCCCACCTCACGGTGCAGCGCAACCTCTGCATCGCCCAGGAGAAGGTAAAGGGCCGCAGCACCGACGAGGCCGCCGAGATCGCGAGGAGGAACCTCGAGAAGGTCGGTCTCACGGAGCGCGCGGACTCCTACCCGGCGCACCTCTCGGGCGGTCAGCAGCAGCGCATCGCGATCGCGCGCGCGCTGTCGATGGAGCCGGACATGATGCTCTTCGACGAGCCGACGTCCGCACTGGACCCCGAGCTGGTCGGCGACGTGCTCGCCGTGATGAAGGACCTCGCCTCCGAGGGGATGACGATGATGGTCGTGACCCACGAGATGGGCTTCGCCAAGGAGGTCGGCGACCGGCTGGTCTTCATGGACGGCGGAGTCATCGTCGAGGAGGGACTGCCCCGTGACGTGCTGGACAACCCGCAGGAGCAGCGCACCCAGGACTTCCTCTCCAAGGTCCTCTGACGGTGCTCAGGTAAGCGCGGCTCCGGTCGCGGTGTGCTGGAAGATCAGGTTGGTCTCGGTCATCGCCACCTCGGGCGCGGCGCTGAGGTTCTCCACCACGAAGTCGCGCAGGGCGTCCGGGCTCGCAGCCGCCACGTGCAGCTGGAAGTCGTTGGCGCCGGCCAGGAAGTAGACGTGCAGCACACCGGGCAGGCCGGCCAGCCAGTCGCCGAAGTCGGCGATCCGGGTGCGCGCGTGCGACTGCAGCCGCACCGAGACAAGCGCCTGGAGCGGACGGCCGAGCGCGGCGGGGGAGATGCTCGCGTGGAAGCCCGAGATCACGCCGGTCCGCTGGAGCCGGCGCACGCGCATCAGACAGGTGGAGGGCGCGATGCCCACCTCGCGGGCCAGTGCGTTGTTGGGTAGCCGTGCGTCCTGGGCCAACCGACGCAGGATGTGGCGGTCGACGTCGTCGAGCTCGGCGACCTCCGCACCTGACTGCCGAACCATGTTCGTCCCCTCGTGCTCGTGGTGACCCCGCTCACGCGAGTCGTCCCGTCGTCACAGCCTAGTGCCGAACGACGTACGGCGGGTATGGCACCGGCGCGAAGGAGTGCGCAAGACTGCAGGTCCTCGACCTAGGAGTCATCTATGCGCATCGGCGTGCCCAAGGAAGTCAAGAACCACGAGTACCGCGTGGCCATCACACCCGTCGGGGTGCACGAGCTGACCCAGCACGGGCACGACGTACGCGTGCAGGAGAGCGCGGGCGTCGGCTCGCAGATCTCCGACGAGGACTTCCGCTCCGCTGGGGCGACGATGGTCGCGGAGGCCGACGACGTCTGGGGCGAGGCCGAGATGGTGCTCAAGGTCAAGGAGCCGGTCGCCGAGGAGTACCACCGCCTGCGCGAGGACCTCACCCTGTTCACCTACCTGCACCTCGCGGCCGACCAGCCGCTGACCGAGGAGCTTGTCTCGCGGCGTACGACGGGCATCGCCTACGAGACGGTGCAGCTGCCCTCGGGCGGGTTGCCGCTGCTCTACCCGATGTCGGAGGTCGCGGGCTGCCTCGCGCCCCAGGTCGGCGCGCATGCGCTGCTCAAGGCCCAGGGTGGGCGCGGCGTGCTGATGGGCGGCGTCGGCGGCGTCAGCCAGGCCAAGGTCGTGATCATCGGCGCCGGCGTCTCGGGCCAGAACGCCGCGAACATCGCGCTCGGCATGGGCGCCGACGTCACCCTGCTCGACACCGACCTGGACAAGCTGCGGATGTCGTTCTGGCGCTACGACAACCGCGTGCACGGCCTGGCCTCGTCGCAGCTGACGATCCAGCAGCAGGTGCGCGAGGCCGACATGGTCATCGGCGCCGTGCTGATCCCCGGCGCGAAGGCGCCCAAGCTGGTCACCAACCAGCTGGTCTCGGAGATGAAGCCCGGTGCCGTGCTCGTCGACATCGCCGTCGACCAGGGCGGCTGCTTCGAGGACACCCATGCCACGACGCACGCGGACCCGACGTACGCCGTGCACGACGCTGTCTTCTACTGCGTCGCCAACATGCCCGGTGCGGTGCCGCGCACCTCGACGTACGCCCTGACCAACGCGACGCTGCCCTACACCGTCGCGCTGGCGAACAAGGGCTGGAGGCAGGCCTGCGCCGACGACCGCTCGCTGTCGCTGGGCCTGAACACCCACGCCGGCCAGGTCACCAACGCGCCCGTGGCCGAGGCGCACGGCATGGACAGCGTGAGCCTGGAGTCCGTGCTCGGGTGAGCGACCCCCTCGCGATCGACCTGCTGCACCACGCGCGGTTCCGGCAGGTCCCGGCGCAGCTGCCGGTGACCTGCCGGATCACCCCCGAGCCGGGCTTCGTGCTCGTGGTCGACGGCTTCCGGCGGCTGCGCGGGCTGCTGGAGTTCCGCACCCTGGCGGTGGCCTCCGACGACCGGTGGGTCGAGTTCGCGCTCGGTCGCCGCCGGGGCACGACCGACGTGCAGATCGAGGTGCGCGCCGAGGTCGACGGGCGGACCTACCGCAGCGGTGACCTGTCGCTGTTCACCGACGGCACCGGTGGTGGCTCGGGCCGGGCGGTGGCGGAGTGGCTGCTGCCCGTGCCCGACGACGCGCGGTCGGTGCGGATCGGCTTCGCCTGCGACGAGCTGCCGTTGCGTCGGGTCGTCGAGCTCGACCCCGACGTGCTGGCCGCCGCGCTCGAGGAGGTCTGGGACCTCGGTCAGCCTGGCTGAGCGGCGGTGGCCATCGCCAGCGCGGAGGCCACGAGGTGCTCGCGCACCTGGTCGGCGGAGAGCACGGCGACCCCGGGCACGCCGGGCGCGACCTCGTTGACGAGCATGCCGACCCGGGCGAGCTGCATGCCGCCGAGCTGGGTCGCGTAGAGGGTGTTGGCGAGCAGGTCGGGGTCCTCGACGTGGAAGTCGCCCGCCTCGTTGCCCGCGCGCAGCGTCTCCGTGACGACAGACAGGCAACCGGCGATGCCGCGGCCGAGCTTGAGCAGCGCGCTCTCGGAGATCTCGTCGAGCAGCTCGGGGCCGGGGCGCCGCATGAGCGCGTAGGCGCAGTCGACGAAGGCCGGGAACTCCAGCCCGAAGTCGACGAACACGCCGGTCAGGGCCGCGACGCGCTCGGCCGGGGTGCGGGCCTCGACGGCGTCGAGCCGCCCGCGCAGGTCGTCGAGGTAGTCGACGACGGTGAGACCGAACAGCTCCTCCTTGCCCGAGAAGTGCCGGTAGATGATCGCCCGGTTGACGCCCACCTCGCGGGCGATGTCGTCGATCTGGGCGTCGCCGGCGCCGCGCTCGTCGAACAACGCACGGGTCGCCCGGATGATCTCGCCCTCGCGCTTGCGGCGACGGGCCGCTGCTGCCGTGCGTCGTCCGTCGGTGCGCGGCGTGGCTGCCGGGCGTGCCGTGGAGCTCATGTCTCGACTGTACGGCAGATGCAACTCGGAGTTACACGTCTGTTGCGTCACTCCGCGACGCGGTCGTGTGGCTCAGGACGAGCCATGACGCGCCCTCAGCCACACGACGGCGCACTCAGCCGAGAGCGCGCACCTGCGTGAGCGTGTCGGCCTGGGCGGCGGTCTTGTCGTCGCGGTAGCGCACCACCCGCGCGAAGCGCAGCGCGACGCCGCCGGGGTAGCGGGTGGAGGTCTGCAGCCCGTCGATCGCGATCTCGACCACCTGCTCGGGGCGGACGTGCACGACGTGGCCCTCGCGGTGGGTCTCCAGCCCGAGGAACCGCTCGGTCTGCCAGTCGAGGACCTCGTCGGTCATCCCCTTGAAGGTCTTGCCGAGCATGACGAAACCGGTGGGGGAGTCGGGGGCGCGAGCACCGAGGTGGATGTTGGAGAGCTTGCCGCGTCGGCGGCCCGAGCCCCACTCCACGGCCAGCACGACCAGGTCGAGGGTGTGCCTGGGCTTGACCTTGATCCAGCCGGCGCCGCGCCGCCCCGCGTCGTACGCCGTGCCGAGCCGCTTGGCCACCACGCCCTCGTGGCCGTCGGCTACCAGGCCGTCGAAGAACGCCTGGGCCTCGGCGGCGTCCGCGGTGACCGAGCGGCGCGTCCGGGCGGTCTGGGGCACGAGCGCGTCGAGACTCTCGAGCCGGGTCGACAGCGGCTCGTCGAGCAGGTCGGCGCCGTCGAGGTGCAGCACGTCGAAGAAGTACGACGACAACGGCAGCGCAGCGGCGTCCGCGCCGTGCGTGGCCGTGCGCGACGCGGTCTCCTGAAACGGTCTCGGCCGACCCCCGGCGTCCAGCGCGACCGCCTCGCCGTCCAGCACGAGCCGTTCGGCGGGCAGCGAGCGCACCAGCGTCACCACCTCCGGCAGCCGGTCGGTGATCTCGTCGAGCGACCGGGTCCACACCCGGACGTCCTCGCCGTCACGGTGCACCTGCACCCGGATGCCGTCGAGCTTGCAGTCCCAGACCAGGGCCTCGTCGCCACCCTTCTCCAGGGCGCCCGGCACGTCGGGCGCGGACGAGGCGAGCATCGGTCGCAGCGGCCGCATCAGCTCGAGCCGGAACTCCTCCAGCGCGGCCACCCCACCGGTCATGGCGGCGACCGCCACCGGGCCGGACGCGCCGCCCAGCATCGTGGCGCGGCGTACGGCGGCCGAGGGCACCGCGAAGGCCTTCGCGATCGCCTCCAGCATGACGCCGTCGAGCGCACCCTGCCGGAGCTCGCCGGTGGCCAGCCCGCGCAGCACCAGCTGTTCGGCGCCGGTGGCCCGCCCGAAGAGGGCGTCCACCAGGGTCGCGCGCCGGGCCTGCGACCCGGCGCCCGAGACCGCGGAGACCTCGGCGAAGGCGGTGTCGACCTCCAGCAGCGTCAGTGACGGCTCGTCCGCCGGGTCCGGCGGGTGGCCCAGCGAGCGCCAGCCCAGCCCCGTACGCCGCTGGCGCAACGCGCCGGAGAGGTAGGCGACCGCCACCTCGAGCTCGGCCGGCTGCTCGGGATCGGTGCCGGCGAGCAGCGCGGCAACCGCCTCGGTCTTGGCGGTGCGGGAGCGGGTCGCGGACACGGTGGCCGACGTCTCGACGAGGCGGGAGAACAACACCCACCCATCCTGCCCGGGGCTGCCGACAGCACACGGCGGTGTCGGCGCGACGACGTACGCTGCGAGGCGTGGCGACGGGGGAGCGGGTGCGGGTGTGGCGGCCCGACTGGCCCTGCAACCTGCCGCGGACCCTGCGGGTGCACCGGCGCGGGTCGGGGGACCCGACCTACCGGGTCGACGACGCCGGCACCCACTGGCGCGGCCTGCGCACGGTGGCCGGTGACGCCAGCCTCGCGCTGGCCCAGCACCGTGACGGCACCGTGCACGCCCGCGCCTGGGGCCCCGGTGCCGACTGGGCGCTGCAGCAGGTGCCGCGCATGCTGGGAGCCGACGACGACGTCAGCACCTTCGAGCCGCACCACCACCAGGTCGTCGCCGAGCTGTGGCGCCGCGACGCCTCGGTGCGGTTCGGGGCGTCGGACCAGGTGTGGACCGCCCTGCTGCCCTCGATCCTCGAGCAGAAGGTCACCGGCAAGGAGGCCTTCGGCGGCTACCGCTCGCTGGTGCGCCGGCACGGCGCCCCCGCTCCCGGTCCGGCCTCGGATGCGGTCGGGCTGCACGTGCCCCCGGACGCCGCGACGGTGCGGATGATCCCGAGCTGGGAGTGGTTGCGTCTGCACGTCGACCCGCAGCGCTCCCGCACCGCGGTGCACGCGGCCACGGTCGCCGATGCCCTCGAGCGCACGGTCGGCATGAGCGAGGAGGACGCCGACCGCCGGCTGCGGGCCCTGCCCGGCATCGGCGTCTGGACGTCGGCCGAGGTGCGGCAGCGCTCGCACGGCCACGCCGACGCGGTGAGCTTCTACGACTACCACGTGGCCAAGAACATCGGCTGGGCGCTGACCGGTGAGGCCGTCGACGACGACGGGCTCGCGGTGCTGCTCGCGCCCTACCGCCCGCACCGGGCGCGGGTGCAGCGCCTCGTGGAGGGGGCAGGTCTGCACCGACCGCGTCGCGGGGCGCGGATGAGCCTGCCGACGCACTACCCGACCGCGCCCGGCCGCTGAGCGGTCGGCCCTCAGGCGCCCCGTACGCCGAGCAGCTCCCGCGCCGCGGCCACGGACATCGGCTCGCGCTGGGCCAGCCGGGCAAGGTCCGCGGCCCGGGTCACCAGCTCGGCGTTGTGCGTGACCGGCACCCCGCGGGCGAGGGTCAGCGTGTCCTCCATGCCGACCCGCAGGTGGCCACCCATGGCCAGGGCGGTCAGCGCGACCGGGAGGGCGGTGCGCCCGATCCCGGTGGCGCTCCACGACGTGGTGACGTCGGGCAGCGCCTGCACGGCGGTGACCACCGAGGCGGCGGTGCCGTTCATGCCGCCGGGCACGCCCAGCACGAGGTCGCAGTGCACCTTGCCGCCGTACGGCAGGCCGTAGCGGTCGAGCAGTCGGTGCAACGCGTGCACCTGGCCCAGGTCGAAGAGCTCGAACTCCGGCACCACCTCACGCTCCTGGCTCAGCCGGTAGAGCTCGCAGACGAAGGGCCACGGGTTGAGGAAGACGTCGTCGCCGAAGTTGGTCGTGCCCATCGTCAGGCTGCACGAGTCCGGGGCGGCGTCGAGCACGCGCAGCCGGTCGTCGAGGGGGTCGTGCACCGAGCCGCCGGTGGAGAGCTGTACCAGCAGCCCGGTGCCCTCGCGCAGGCCCTGGACGGTGTCGCGCAGCCGCCCGGCGTCGAGGGTGGGGGCGTGCTCGGCGTCGCGCACGTGCACGTGCACCATCGCCGCGCCCTGCGCCTCGCACGTGGCGGCCGTGGAGACCAGCTCGTCGAGGGTCGTGGGCAGCGCCGGGCAGTCGGCCTTGGCGGTCTCGGCTCCGGTGGGGGCGACGGTCAGGAGGACGGGAGTGGTCACCGGCCCATCATGCCTCCGGAGCAGGCTTCAGAGCAGGCTGCGCAGCGGCTTGAGCACGGCCTCGGTGAAGCGGCGCTCGGGGCCGCGGTCGCGCCAGTCGTGCAGCGACAGCTCGACGCAGTTGCTCAGGTCGTGCAGGAAGATCTTCTCCATCGTCGCGGCCATGCCCTCGTCGATGAACTCGACGTTGATCTCGTAGTTGCCGGTCATGCTCAGCCGGTCGATGTTGGCCGTGCCGACGGTCGACCAACGGCCGTCCCCGGTGGCGGTCTTGGCGTGCACCATCGCGCCCTGGAAGCGGAAGATCCTGATGCCGTGGCGCAGCATCCGGTCGAAGTAGCCGCGGGAGATCCAGTCGGCCACGACGTGGTTGGACGTCTGGGGCAGCAACAGGCGTACGTCGACGCCCCGGTCGGCGGCGTCCTCGAGGGCGGCGACGAAGTCGTCGTCGGGGGTGAAGTAGGCATGGGTCATCCACAGCGTGCGCTGGGCCCGGTTGATCGCCTCGAGGTACATGCCGCGGATCGGGAAGACCCAGGTGCGGGGCACGTTGCGGTGCACCCGGATCCGCGGCTCCCAGTCGGCGGCCGAGCGGAAGCGCAGCGGCAGCCGGCGCCCGCCCGGGGTGAGGTTCCACAGGTCGGCGACGGCCCGGCTGAGGTCGGTGACGACCGGCCCGGTGACCCGTACGTGCGTGTCGCGCCACTGCGTCGCGTACGCCGAGCCGATGTTGTAGCCGCCGACGAAGCCGACCTCGCCGTCCACGACGAGGATCTTGCGGTGGTTGCGGCCGTAGCGACGCAGGTCCCAGAAGCGCCACCCCGCGTTGTAGACCGGCACCCGGTGCAGGTGGACAGCCGCCGGGAATCGGGAGAAGAAGCCCCGCACGACGAGGTTGGCGAAGCCGTCGTAGACGGCGTACACCTCGACGCCGCGGTCGCAGGCGCGCGACAACGCCGAGCGGAACTGCTCGCCGACGGCGTCGCCCTTCCAGATGTAGGACTCCAGCAGGATCGAGTGCCGTGCGCCCTCGATCGCCTCGAGCATGTCGGCGTAGAGGTCCTCGCCGTAGGTGTAGACACAGACGTCGCTCTGCCCCACGGTCGTGCCGACCGGGTCCATCCGCGGGAACGGGCGCGGGCGGCGACCGCGGCGGCGGTAGGAGTCCACCAGGGTGAGCAGCACGCCCAGGGCGACCTGCAGGGCGGCGAACCCGAGCAGGGTGCGACGCGCCACGGGCCAGAGGCCGGAGATCGTCGAACGCACCACGGACGTCAATCTAGCCAGTCCCGCGTGGCCGCGCGGCGGATGGTCGCCGCCACCTACACTGCGGGCCATGGCCGACAGCTACGAGGTGCGCCGAAGCGTCACCGTCGACGCCCCAGCCGAGAGGACGCACGAGCTCGTGCGCGACTTCCACCTCTGGCCGCAGTGGTCCCCGTGGGAGGACCTCGACGCCGACCTCGAGCGCACGTACGGCGGGGCGCCGGACGGTGCGGGCGCGACGTACGCGTGGAGCGGCAACCGCAAGGCCGGCCGCGGTCACATGGAGATCCTGGAGGAGACGCCCGGCAGCGTGACGGTCGAGGTGACCTTCGAGAAGCCGTTCCGCTCGCGCAGCACCAGCGTCTTCACCTTCGAGGAGTCCGCCGGCCGCACCGAAGTCGTCTGGACGATGACCGGGCCCCGCACCACGGCGCTGCGGGTGATGGGCCTGGTGACCAGCATGGACAAGCTGATGGGTCCGGACTTCGAGAAGGGCCTGGCCCGGCTGGCGGCCGTGGCCGAGAGCGAGGCACGGTGAGGGCCGGCTTGACCTTCGTGAAGGGGCACGGCACCGAGAACGACTTCGTGCTGCTGCCCGACCACGACGGCACCACCCACGGCGAGCTCGACGTCGACACGGTGGCCCGGCTCTGCCACCGGCGTGCAGGGGTCGGGGCGGACGGCGTGATCCGCGTCGTGCGCACCGACGCCACCGACGACCCGTGGGCGGTGGGGGCGCGCGGCGAGGCCGGGTGGTTCATGGACTACCGCAACGCCGACGGCTCGGTCTCGGAGATGTGCGGCAACGGCGTGCGCGTGCTCGGTCGTTACCTGGTCGAGCGGGCCGGCCACGACCCGGCGCAGACGCTACCGGTCGCCACCCGGGCCGGGGTCAAGACGCTCACCTTCGACGGGGACCAGGTCAGCGTCGACATGGGGGAGGTGGCGGTGCTCGGGCACAGTGAGGTGGCCGTCGGCCGGCGCACCTGGTCGGCCCGCCACGTCGACCTGGGCAACCCGCACGCGGTGGCGTTCGTGGACTCGCTGGAGGACGCCGGGCCGCTCACCAGCCCGCCCCGCCACGACGAGGACGTCTACCCCGAGGGCGTCAACGTCGAGTTCGTCGTCCGGGTGGCCCCGCACCACGTGGCGATGCGGGTGCACGAGCGCGGCTCGGGCGAGACCCGGTCGTGCGGCACCGGCGCGTGCGCGGTCGCGGTGGCGGCCGTGCTGGACGGCGGCGGCGCCGCCGGCGACCCGCCGTACACGGTGGACGTGCCGGGGGGACGGCTCACGGTGACCTGGACGGCGGAGGGTCGGGTCGTGCTGACCGGACCGGCCGTGCTCGTGGCCGACGGCACCTGGCTCGGCTGAGCCCGCGGGGTGGCACGGGGGAAGAAACCCGCGTGACGAGACGTTCTGGGTTTGTCACCATGGGTGCACCCCGCGACCCCGAAAGGACACCACGATCCCCTCCTCGACCAGCAGCAACGCCGCCCACGCCCTCAGCGAGCACGGCCCCGACGAGCGCCCCGGGCTCGACACGGACCTCGAGTTCGACGAGGACCTCGACCTCGGCGCCGCGCTCGTGGAGACCCTGGACTGGGACGAGCCGGACCCCGAGGAGAGTGTCCGCCGCGGGGACGACGAGGACGAGTCGGTCGGTGCCTACGACCTGATGGAGCGGCACGCGCTGCGTCGCGTGGCCGGGCTCTCGACCGAGCTCGAGGACGTCACCGAGGTCGAGTACCGCCAGCTGCGCCTCGAGCGGGTCGTGCTGGTCGGCGTGTGGACCGACGGCACCGTGCAGGACGCCGAGAACTCGCTGGCCGAGCTCGCCCTGCTTGCCGAGACCGCCGGCTCCGAGGTGCTCGAGGCGGTCTACCAGCGGCGGCAGAAGCCCGACCCCGCGACGTACGTCGGGCGCGGCAAGGTCGAGGGCTTGTTCGAGGTCGTGCACGCCACCGGCGCCGACACCGTGGTGTGCGACGGCGAGCTCGCGCCCAGCCAGCTGCGCAACCTCGAGGACCGGCTCAAGGTCAAGGTCGTCGACCGCACCGCGCTGATCCTCGACATCTTCGCCCAGCACGCGCGCTCGCGGGAGGGCCAGGCCCAGGTCGAGCTCGCCCAGCTCACCTACATGAAGCAGCGCCTGCGCGGTTGGGGCGGCAACCTGTCGCGCCAGGCCGGTGGACGCGTCGCCGGCGGTGCCGGCATCGGTGGCCGTGGCCCGGGTGAGACCAAGATCGAGACCGACCGTCGCCGGATCAACACCAAGATCGCCAAGCTGCGACGCGACCTCACGCAGATGCGCACGACCCGCGACACCAAGCGGGCTACCCGGCGGCGCAACGCGATCCCCTCCGTGGCGATCGCGGGCTACACCAACGCCGGCAAGTCCTCGCTGCTGAACCGGCTCACCGACGCGGGAGTGCTCGTGGAGGACTCGTTGTTCGCCACGCTGGACCCCACGACCCGTCGTACGACGACGTCCGACGGCCGCGTCTACACCATGAGCGACACGGTCGGCTTCGTGCGCCACCTGCCCCATCAGCTCGTGGAGGCCTTCCGCTCGACGCTGGAAGAGGTCGCCGACTCCGACCTGCTTCTGCACGTCGTCGACGCCTCGCACCCCGACCCCGAGGGCCAGATCGCCGCGGTGCGCGAGGTGCTGGCCGAGATCGGTGCCGACAAGGTGCCCGAGCTGATCGTCTTCAACAAGTCCGACGTCGCCGACCCCATGGTCGTGGCCAGGCTGCTCGCGCGCGAGCCGCACGCGGTGGTCGTCTCGGCGGCCACCGGTGAGGGCATCCCCGCCGCGCTGGCCACGCTCGAGGACGAGCTGCCGCACCCGGGCGTGCCGGTCGACGTGCTGCTGCCCTACTCGCGCGGCGACCTGCTCAACCGCTTCCACGAGCAGGGCGAGGTCGAGACGGTCGAGCACACCGGCGAGGGCACCCGCGTGCACGGCCGGGTGGGCGAGGCGCTCGCCGGCGAGCTCGCGACGTACGCGGTCTGAGGGCGGCTGGTGCCTAGCGCACCAGCCGCACCCGGAGCGGCCCCTTGGCCGTCGACGGGTCGACCACGCGGCCGCCCTGGGTGATCTCGGCGCGGCCCTCGGCGACCAGGCGACGGGCCGCGGAGCGGGCAGGTTCCATCAGCGGACGCCAGTCGACCTCGTCGTCCCCGCCCACGGCGCGCGCCGCCTCGCTGGGACAGACAGTCGCGCCCCCTGCCCGCGGTCCGAGCAGGGCCAGCAACGACTCCTCGAGGGCCCGGTCGACGTCGGTGACCTTGCGTCGGCGGCAGGCGTCGGAGCAGTAGCGCACCGACTCCCAGTCGCGCTCCCAGGCCTTGCGCCAGGTGAAGGTGCGTCCGCACGAGGCGCACGTCTTGATGGGTACGTCGGGTGCCTGCTGCCTGCGGCGACGGTCGGGCACGCCCGGCTCAGCGGTCGATCGAGGACATGTCGCTGTACCGGTCGCCGGCGACGGCCTCGCGAGGCACCGCCGTCTCGAGCGCGGTGATCCCGTCGGGGGTGAGCAGCACCTCGGTGGCGCCGACGTTCTGCTCGAGGTAGGTCACCCGCTTGGTGCCCGGGATCGGCACGACGTCCTCGCCCTGGGCGAGCACCCACGCCAGAGCGAGCTGGGCGGGGGTGCAGTCCAGCTCGTCGGCGAGGGCGCAGACCTGCTTGACCAGGCGCACGTTCTTGTCCAGCGCCCTGCCCCGGAAGCGGGGGAACGCCCCGCTCCGGCGCGAGTCGCCGCCCTCCAGGTGCTGCTCGGTGGTGATCGCCCCGGTGAGCAGGCCTCGCCCGAGGGGGGAGTAGGACACCAGGCCGATGCCCAGCTCGCGGAGCGTCGGCAGCACCTCGTCCTCGAGGTCCCGGGTGAACAGCGAGTACTCGGTCTGCACGGCGGTGATCCGATGCGTCGCGTGCGCCCGGCGGATGGTCGACGCCGAGGCCTCCGAGAGCCCGAGGTGACGCACCTTGCCGGCCTGCACGAGCTCGCCCATCGCGCCGACGGTCTCCTCGATGGGCACGTCGGGGTCGACGCGGTGCAGGTAGTAGAGGTCGACGTGGTCGACGCCCAGCCGGGCGAGCGAGGCGTCACAGGCCGTGTGCACGTACGCCGGGCTCCCGTCGAGACCGATCCGCTCGCCGGACTCCTCGCGCTTGTTGCCGAACTTGGTGGCCAGCTGCACCCGGTCGCGCCGCCCCCGCAGGGCGGAGCCCAGCAGCCGCTCGTTGGTGAAGGGGCCGTACATGTCAGCGGTGTCCCAGAAGGTGACCCCGAGCTCGAGGGACCGGTCGAGGGTCGCGCGGGCAGTGTCTGTGTCGGCGGTGCCGTAGAACTCGGACATGCCCATGCAGCCGAGGCCGAGGGCGGAGACCTCGAGGGCGTGCTCGCCGGACCCCAGCGTCCGGCGGGTCACGGAGGCGGAGGAGGAGGAGTCGTCGGTGCTCATGGATCCATCCAACTCCATGCCCCCACGGGACAGGTCCGGCCGGGCGTGGTGACGTGTCGCCTGCCGGCTCGATCGCGGCGGGTCCTCAGGCCGCGCCGACGCCCCGGCCGTCACTGGAGAGGCGCTGTGCCAGCCACACCGGCACCACGCTCGCGACGATCAGGGCGGCGGCCACCACGTTGACGATCGGAGCCTGGTTGGGGCGGAACAGGTTCTGGTAGATCCAGATCGGCAGGGTCTGGATCCCCTCGCCGGCGGTGAAGGTGGTCACGATGATCTCGTCGAAGCTGAGCGCGAACGCCAGCAGGGCGCCGGCCATCAGCGCCGAGCGCAACATCGGCAGGGTGACCAGGCGGAACGTGGTGAACGGTCTGGCGCCGAGGTCGGCCGAGGCCTCCTCGAAGCTGCCACCCACGCGCCGTAGTCTCGCTTGCACGTTGTTGAACACCGTGACGATGCAGAACGTCGCGTGCGCGACGACGATGGTGAGGAAGCCGAGGTCGACGCCCAGCACGGTGAGGAACGCGTTCTTCAGCGCGATGCCCGTGACGATTCCAGGCAGGGCGATCGGCAGGATCAGCAGCAGTGAGATCCGCTCGCGCCCGAAGAACGTGTACCGGGTCAGCGCCAGTGCCGCCAGGGTGCCGAGCACCAGGGCGATCGCGGTGGCCAACACGGCGACCCGCACCGAGACCCACAGCGCGTCGCGCGCGCCGGTGGAGCGTGCGGCCGCCACCCACCACCGGGTGGTCAGGCCGGGCGGCGGCCAGGCGAAGGTCCGGCTGATGTTGAAGGAGTTCAGCAGCACCAGCAGCAGGGGTGCGTAGACGAACGCGAGCACGACCGCGGTGGCCGAGCCGAGCAGGCGACGGGTGAGGCGGGTCAGGGTCATCAGAGGTTCTCCAGGGCGCCGGTGCGGCGGACCGCGGCGAGGTAGCCGAGCACGATCACGACCGGCACGGTGGCGACCGCCGCGGCGAAGGGCAGGTTGCCCGCAGCGCCGGAGTTGTCGAACACGACGTTGCCGAGCATCTGGCTGGCCCCGCCCACGATCTTCACCGCGATGTAGTCGCCCAGCGTGAGGGAGAAGGTGAAGATCGAGCCGGCCACCAGCGCCGGGAAGGCGAGCGGCAGGACGACCCGCCGCAGGGTGGTGGCGCCGCTGGCACCGAGATCGGACGAGGCCTCCAGCAACGACGACGGCAGCCGCTCGAGCCCGGCGTACAGCGGCAGGATCATGTAGGGCAGCCAGATGTAGGACAGCGTCACCACGGTGGCGGTGACCCCGTAGCCCGGGGTGTCGAGACCGATCGGTCGGGCGAGCCAGGCGATCGGCCCGGCCGCCGACAGCAGGCCCCGCCAGGCGTAGGCCTTGACGAGGTAGGACGCCCAGAGCGGTGTGAGCACGGCGACCAGCAGCACCTTGCGGGTGCCCGGACGGGCCACCTTGGCCATGTAGAGCGCGACCGGGAATGCCAGCGCCGCGTCGATGACCGTGACGGCGACGGCGATCAGCACCGTGCGGAGCGTGATCGTGCGGTAGACCGACAAGGTCGCGAGGTCGCGGAAGTTGTCCAGGTTCCACACCCGCTCGATGTCGGTGGTGAAGCCGTTCACCCGCCAGAACGCGGTCACGAACAGGGCGCCGAGCGCACCGAGGTAGACCACGACCATCCACCCGAGGGGGAGGCCGAGGAGGAGCCCGAGCCGCAGCCGAGGGTGCCGGTGCAGGGCCCCGGCCGCGGCTCGGGAGCGGGTCACCCCTTGATCTCGGTCCACGCCTGGGTCCAGCGCGCGTAGTCGGTGCAGGTCACGTCCGTGCGACCGTCCAGGCACTGGGCCAGCGGGGTGGTCCAGTAGGAGATCTTGGCGGCGTAGGCCTGGTCACCGGCGTGGTACGTCTTGCAGAAGCCGGGGTCCGAGGCCTCGGCGCAGGCCTTCTCGTTGGCCGGGGCCTCGCCGAAGTACTCCGCCACCTGGGCGTTGGCTGACGGGCTCACGATGTGGTCGAGCCAGGCGTAGGCGCAGTTCTTGTGCTCGCTCTGCGCGCCCACCATCCAGGTGTCGGACCAGCCGGTCACTCCCTCCTTGGGCACGGTCACGTCGACCGGTACACCGTCGTCCTTCGCCAGGTTCGCGATCACCTGCCAGGTCGTGCCGACCGTGGTGTCGCCGGTGGAGAAGGACTGGATCTCCTTGAGGTAGTCCGACCAGTACTCGCCCACGTCGCTTCGCTGTTGCTTGAGCAGGTCGATCGCGGCCTGCAGCTGCTTCTCGTCGAGGGCGTAGGGGTCCTCGATACCGAGCTCGGGACGGGTGGACATGAGGTAGAGCGCGGCGTCGGCGATGTAGATGGGGGAGTCGTAGGCGGTGACAGCGCCGGAGTAGCGAGAGGCCTTGTCGAACACGACGTCCCAGCTGTCGGGGGCCGGCTTCACCTTGTCGGTGTTCCACATCAGCACGTTGGCGCCGTAGCCGTGCGGGACGCCGTACATCTGGCCGTCGACGGAGTTCCACTCCCGGTCCGTCAGGAACGGCCAGATGTCGGCGTAGTTGGGCACCAGGTCAGTGTTGACCGGCTCCACGTCCCCGCCGGCGACCAGGCGCAGCGACGCGTCGCCGGAGGCCGACACCACGTCGTACTGCCCGGTCTGCATGAGCTGCACGGCCTCGTCGGAGGTGCCGAAGTACTTGACCGAGACCTGGCAGCCGGTCTCCTTCTCGAAGGGAGTCACCCAGTCGACCGCGGGGTCGTTGCTGCCGTCCTCGGCGTAGCCGGGCCACGCGAGCACCGACAGCTCGCCCTCGTCCTTGCCGAGCTTCTGCACCATCGGCAGGTCGGGCGGGGTGAACGCGCTGTTGGCCTGCGTCCCGCCCCCGGAGCCTCCCGAGCCGGCGGAGTCACCCCCGCTGCTGGTGCCGCAGGCAGCGAGGGCGAGGACCGCGGCCGCGGTGAGGGCCACGGCACGGACCGGGCGCCGGGAGCGGCGCGGACGGGGGAGGGACGTCGAGCTGGTCATGAGGTCTCCTGGGTCAGAGGTCGGGCGCTGCTGTCGGCTGCGGGCTGGGGATCCGTGCGGAGGTGGACGACGTGGTCCGGCGACCAGGTGACACCCACGGGGTCGCCGCGCCGCACGGGAGGGCGGTCCCCCTCGGCGCCGGCGGCGTGCGGCTGCAGCACGGTGAGGCGGGGGCCGGCGCTCGTCTCGACGGCGACGTTGCTGCTGGAGCCGAGGTAGACGACCTCGGCGACATGGCCGGTGGCGCGGGCGGTGGGATCCTCGGGGTCGACGAGACGCAGCTTCTCGGGGCGCAGGGACGTGCTCGTCTCCACCCCGGTCAGGGCGGCTCCCTCGGCGCCGGCGAGCACGTTGGTGATGCCGACGAAGCCAGCGACGAAGGCGGTGGCCGGGTGCTCGTAGAGCTCCGAGGGCGTGGCCACCTGCTGGATCCGGCCGCCGTCGAAGACTGCGATGCGGTCGCTCAGGGTGAGCGCCTCCTCCTGGTCGTGGGTGACGAACAGGAAGGTGATGCCGACCTCTCGCTGGATGCGGGTCAGCTCGACCTGCATCTCGCGACGCAGCTTGAGGTCGAGGGCGCCGAGCGGCTCGTCGAGCAGCAGCACCCTCGGCTCGTTGACCAGCGCCCGCGCGAGGGCCACCCGCTGACGCTGTCCCCCCGAGAGCTGCGACGGTCGCCGGTCCCCGTGCTCGTCGAGGCGCACTGTTCGCAGCGCCTGCTCGGCGCGCTCACGTCGCTCGCGACGCGGCACCTTCTTCACGCGGAGGCTGTACTCGACGTTGCCCATCACGTCGAGGTGCGGGAAGAGCGCGTAGTCCTGGAAGACGGTGTTGACGTCGCGGGCGTACGGCGGGGTGCGTGTCACGTCGCGCCCGTCGAGCAGTATCGAGCCTCGGGTCGGCGTCTCGAAGCCGGCGACCATGCGCAGCACGGTCGTCTTGCCCGAGCCCGAGGGTCCCAACATGGAGAAGAACTCGCCGTCGGCCACCTCCAGGTTGACGCCGTCGACCGCCGTGACGGAGCCGAAGGTCTTGGCTACCCCCTGCAGCGCCACTGCGGAAGTCGAATCCGGTGACATCGCAGATTCCCTCCGACGGCCGTGGGCACGACGCATTCTGATCGAAGGTTGGACCGTCAGGGCCGGATCCGCAAGCATCGCCGCGCGGCGACGACAGAATCAGCGGACCGGTCCGCCGGCGGTCCCACCGGGCGCTCCGTCGGGGCGTCCACAGCTTCGGTGCTGCCTGCGGGAGGGCAGGGGCGCCGCCGATAGGGTGCTTCGGTGCCTGTGACCGATCCTGTGACCGAGGAGAGCGCCCCCGACGCGTCCGAGGGTCGTGCCGTCGAGGACGCCGAGCAGCACCTCGAGGCCGTCCGTACGCTGCTGGCCCGGGTGGTGGAGCGACTGGGCGGCCAGGAGCGTCCGGGCCAGGTGGCGATGGCCGAGGCGGTGACCCGCGCCTTCGCCACCGAGGAGCACCTGTTGGTGCAGGCGGGCACGGGCACCGGCAAGTCGCTGGGCTACCTCGTGCCGGCCCTGTTGCGCGGTCGACGGGTCGTCGTCGCGACGGCCACGCTCGCCCTGCAGCACCAGCTCGTCGAGCGCGACCTCCCGGCGCTGGTCGAGGCCGCCGGCGACCTGTTGCCCAAGGGCGCGTCGTACGCCGTGCTCAAGGGTCGCAGCAACTACGCCTGCCTGCACCGCGTGCGCGAGGGCGTGCCGTCGGACCAGGGCACCCTGATCGAGGCGCCCAGCGACACCTCCTCGGGCTCCCTGGGCGCGGAGGTGGTGGCCCTGCGCGAGTGGGTCGAGCGGGAGAGCACCCGGGGCGGCACGGGGGAGAAGGACAACGCGCCCCGGCACACCGACCGGGTCTGGGCCCAGGTGTCGGTCTCCCACCGCGAGTGCCTCGGTGCCAGCCGGTGCGCCTTCGCCGAGGAGTGCTTCGCCGAGCGCGCCAAGGAGCGGGCGGCCCGCTCGCGGGTGGTGGTCACCAACCACTCGCTGCTGGCGATCGACGCCATCGAGGGGGTGCCGATGATCCCCGACTACGACGCCGTCGTCGTCGACGAGGCGCACGAGCTGGTGGCCCGGGTGACCCAGGCGTCGACCGACGACCTGGGGCCCAGCGAGATCGACCGGGTCGCCCGCCGGGCCCGGCGGCACGTCGAGCACGTCGAGGCGATCGAGAACCCCGCCGACGAGCTCGCCGACGCGGGCGAGGTCCTGGCCGAGGCGCTGGAGCAGGCCGGGGCCGGCCGGGTCGACCACCCCGGCGAGGACCTGACGACGGCCCTGTCGATGGTGCGTGACGCCGCGCGGGCCGTCGTGTCGGGGTTCGGCAAGGAGCGGGAGGCCGACGGTGACGCAGCGCGCACCCAGGCCAAGGGGTGGTCCCAGGACCTCTTCCTGCACGCCGAGCGGATGGCCGCGCTCTCCGACGCCGACGTGCTGTGGGTCTCGGACCGGGAGCGCTCCCGCGGCGGCGCCCAGCTGCACGTGGCGCCGCTGCAGGTGTGGCAGCAGATGCGCGGCCGCCTGATGCGCGAGAAGACGGTGGTGCTGACGTCGGCGACGCTGATGCTCGGGGGCGACTTCGGCGCGCTCGCCCGCTCGGTGGGTCTGGTGCCGGACGAGCGGGTCCCCGACACCCTGGAGCCGACGGTGCCGGCCCCCGACGAGGGTGCGGGCGACCCCGCGACCGGGCCGGTGCCGTGGCGCGGGCTGGACGTGGGCTCGCCCTTCGACTACCCGCGGCAGGGCATCCTCTACGTCGCCCGTCACCTGCCGCCGCCGGGCCGTGACGGCCTGGGCCCCGCCCAGCTCGACGAGATCTGCGAGCTGGTCGACGCCGCCGGTGGTCGCACGCTCGGCCTCTTCTCCTCCAAGCGTGCGGCCGAGACCGCCGCCGAGGAGGTCCGGCGACGGCTGCCGCACCTCACGACGCTGGTGCAGGGCGAGGCGCAGCTGGCCGAGCTGCGCGCGCAGTTCGTGAGCGACCCGCACACGTCGCTGTTCGGAACGCTCAGCCTGTGGCAGGGCTTCGACGCGCCAGGCGACACCTGCTCGCTGGTGCTCATCGACCGGATCCCGTTCCCGCGGCCCGACGACCCGCTGATGTCGGCCCGGCAGCGCGCGGCCGACCGGGCGGGCGCAAACGGCTTCATGAGCGTGGCGGCAACTCACGCCGCCCTCCTCCTCGCGCAGGGCACGGGTCGGCTGATCCGCACGATCGAGGACCGCGGCATGGTGGCGGTGCTCGACCCGCGGCTGGTCACGGCGCGGTACGGCGGGTTCCTGGCGGCGTCCCTGCCTCCGTTCTGGCGCACCACCGATCCGGCGGTGGCCCGGAAGGCGCTCACGCGTCTGGTGGAGACCGCCGAGGCGTGAGCGTCGAGCGTGACCGTGGACGCAACGACAGCCGCCGCGCCCGAGGGTGGGGGTTCGGGCGCGGCGGCTGCTGGGGATGCGTCGTCGACGTGCGGGGCCTCCGGCCGGAAGGCTGATCCCGCATCTCGACTGGCAGGCACCAGATTCGTGCAGACGTCGCGGTCGTCGGTGGCGATTGCCCGACATTTGGCGATGGCTTTACCGGCGGAAGCGTGAGCCTCGACCACACAGGAGAGTCACAGCAGACGCACAGGTCTCGTAGGTCAGCCTGGGCCTCACTGTCCCCAGTCACATGCGACGCAGGACGGCGGTGACCTTGCCGAGGATGGTGGCGTGGGTGCCGTCGATGGGTTCGTACGCGTCGTTGTGCGGCATCAGCCAGACGTGGCCGTTGCGTCGCATGAACGTCTTGACCGTGGCCTCGCCCTCGATCATGGCGGCCACGATGTCGCCGTTGTCCGCGGTCGCCTGCTGGCGGATGACGACGTAGTCACCGCTGCAGATGGCCGCGTCGATCATGGAGTCGCCCGAGACCTCGAGCATGAACAGCGTGCCTTCGCCGACCAGGGTGCGCGGCAGCGGGAACACGTCCTCGACCCGCTCCTCGGCGAGGATCGGCCCGCCGGCGGCGATGCGGCCGACCACCGGCACGTACGTCGCGGCGGGCCGCGCGTCGCCGATACCCGTCTCGTCGACACTGCTCTCGGCGGCCGAGCCCAACGAGCGGCGGGCGGCCATCACCTCCGGCAAGAACACCTCGATGGCGCGGGGGCGGTTGGGGTCGCGCTTGAGGAAGCCCTTCTCCTCGAGCACCCGCAGCTGGTGGGCGACCGACGAGGAGCTGGTCAGCCCGACGAGCTCACCGATCTCCCGCATGCTCGGCGGGTAGCCGCGCTGCTCGATCGAGTCGCGAATGACGCTCAGCACGCGCTGCTGGCGCGGGGTGAGACCGGTGGCGTCCGGCGGGCCGTCGGGCAGCTCGCTGACCTTGCGGCCGGCGGAACCGGCCTTGGCTCGGCCGGTGGGGCTGGTGGGGGAAGTCGCCATGGTGTCCCGTCGTCCTCTCGCGTGACTGCCGGCGGGTGCGCCCCTGCTCGAGGGCGAGGTCACTGCGCGGCGTGGTCAGCACGCTAGACCTGACCCCGCCCCCGTTCAAACACCTGTTCGAAGCGTGTCGCTCTCGAAGCCCCGTCGAGAGACGCATCACGAATCGAACACGCGTTCTACTGCGGGCTTGCTCGTTCGCCCCCGCCTGCCTAGGGTCGAACACGTGTTCGACACCGACCGCTGCCGGTCACGGCCGGTCCGAAACTGTCGGTGGCGACTCGTACACCTGTTCGCATGCCGATGACGACATCGAACACCCGACGGCGACGTGCAGTCGGGACGACGCACCCCGAGAGGTCCGCCATGAGCCAGATCGCCTTCGCCCCCCGCCCCTCCTTCCAGATGAGCGCTCCGGCCGTGCGGTTGACCCGGCGTGGGCGCCTGGCGCTCACGACGCTGTTCCTCGTGGTCCTGCTGCTGGGCGCCGTCAGCCTCGGCGGCGGCTCGGTCGCGTCCTCCGAGCGGGGCGAGGCGGTCTCCGTGGCGACCGTGGTGGTGAAGCCCGGGGACACCTTGTGGGAGATCGCCTCGGTCAACGCCGAGCCGGGCGAGACCCGCGACATGATCCACCGCATCCAACAGCTCAACGCCTTGTCGGACGCCGGTCTGCAGGTCGGTCAGCGACTCGCGGTCCCGCTCTCCTGAGCCGCCTAGTCCTGACCTGACAGCAGGGCCACCGACTCCACGACCTCGAGCGGTTCGCCGGTGTTGCTGACGGTGAGGGTTTCGTCGATGTCCTGCCAACCGCCGCCCTCGACCGAGAACCGCGCCTGCCAGGTCGTTGCCACCGCCGGTGTCACGCCGTCGTTGGCCCGCTGGTAGCGGTGCGTGACGGTCTCCCGCGGGTACGCCGCGCCCGGGTCGGTCGACGTGCTCGTCGTGCCGTCACCGTGGTCCCACAGGTAGGCGATCGGGGTGGCCTCGACGGCGACCTGCTGACCTAACAGCACCACGTCGGTCGTGAAGGCCTCCTGGTCTGTGTAGAAGATCGTGTCGAGGTTGACCAGGGTCTCCTCGGCCGGCTGGACGCGTACGGCGGGGAGGGGGAGCCCGACCCGGCGAATCGCGTCGAGCACCATCGCGGCAGTCACCACGCGAGGGGCAACGATCTCCGGGGGGACCTCGTCCTTGCCGAAGCAGACGAAGGACAGATCAGTCCAGGTTCCATCTGACTGACGCCCCCACAGAGTCCAGAGCGAGGCTGCTGGGTCGGCGCAAGAGTGCGAAAAGCACGCAATCTGTCTGCGGAGTGCTGGTCGGCCGGCATTGAGGTCTGGCAGACGGTCGTCCAGCGAAACTCCGTGTAGGTGGTCGTCGCGGTCGACTGCTCCGCTGGCTCAGCGACGGTCTCGACATGGAAGGACTTGGAAGCCTCTTTCGCCGCGAGCCAGATTGACGTGCCCTCGGCAGACCCGTCCACATCTGCGGCGCTAGCGCTGAAGCTCAACCGAGGAAGCACTGAGAGCGGCACAACGAGCGCCGCCACAAGCAGGCCCATTCACGTCATGAGATGGCCTCAAGCTCGAAACGAGCCACGTCTCTTGAGACGTTCTAGACGCAAGCGAAGCGCAGCAGTCCCTGTCGAAGCGCGCGAAGGGGTAGCGGTGGCGCTCGAGTACTCCGTCGAGTCTTGGATCTCGAGCGGAACCAGGATCGTCAACGCTCTACCGTCGCCGCGACTCCAGTCCCGGCTGAAGCAACCACAACCCACCCTCGATGCGCCCTCCGTTTCGAGTAGATAGCAGTCGATGCATCCGCGATCGCCGAGCAGGCGTCACAAGCCGGAGCGGAGGCCGACCTCAACTCCATGACTTCGCCGGTGCTCATCGCGAAGTTGATGAGTCCACGTAATACAGGGCGAAGGCCTTGGCGGCCTCCTTCGAGGTGCCCTGCGCCTCCGGAGGCAGCGTGGGAGCCGCCGAGGGGTCGGCGGACGCGCTCGGCGTACTGCTGCTCGAGGGTGGGGGAGCGGCCGCGGGCCCTTCGTCTGAGGAGCTGCACCCGGCGGCGACCAGTGCGGTCGCGACAAGTGCTCCCAGGCGGGGAAGTGTCATGTGGGGCATGGTGAAGGAGGGGGCTCGGGGGTGCTCCGCGAAGAGACCCGGATTGTCCGGTTCAGCGGGACTCTAGGCGCTCACGGCGTCACGCGCACTGTGTGATCCACACCCGATGCGGCGTCGAGCCCCGCCCCTGCTCATACTGCTGCGCATGTCTCGACCTGCGCTGCTCGCCTCCGCCGTCCTCGCTGTCGGTCTCGCGGGGGCGTCCCCGGCCTTCGCGCAGTCGTTCCAGGGCACGAACGGGTCCGAGACCCTGACCGGCACCGCGTCCGTCGACCTGATCCGTGGGTTCGGCGGTGACGACACCATCTACGGGGCCGGCGGCGACGACCGGATCTACGCGGGCTGGGGCTACGACACCGTCACCGGCGGCTACGGAAACGACTCGATCGACGGCGTCGACGGCGACGACCTGCTCTACGGCAACGCCGGTGACGACGCGATCCGGGGCAACCGCGGCTACGACCACGTCTACGGCATGCGCGGCGACGACCGGTTGGGTGGCGGGTACGGCGACGACGTGCTCTACGGCGGGGCCGGCAACGACCGGCTCGCCGGCCAGGCCAACGACGACGTCCTGTCGCCCGGCCCGGGCTACGACGTCGTCTTCGCGGGCCGCGGGGACGACTACATCGAGCTGGGGGTGGACGGTCGCGCGGATGTGATCGAGTGCGGAACCGGCTCCGACACGGTGGCCTACGTCAAGGGGCGCGACCTCCGCGACAAGCTGGTGGGCTGCGAGAGCGTCGCTACCTACTTCGGCGCCGGCGAGTGGTGACCTCCGCGGGCTGAGCCCGATCCAGACCCCGCGCGTAGACCCCGGTCGTGCTCGGGGTCGCCTGCTGTCCAGGGCCCCACGACACGCCGGAAGGTCTGCTCCATCCGCCCGATGACCTGCACGTTCGCGATCCGAACCAAAAACTTCTCACGGACTCGCGGAACCTGTTGCACGCCCGTGGGGGCGGGCGTAGTGTCCACCACAACATCTAGTAGTTACATCGGTGTCATTCTCCACAGGTAGTGGTGGGTTACCCACACATGATTGCTAGTTGTCCCCAGTGGATCCACAGATCCGCCCACAGTTCCTGTGGACGCCGAGCGCCGTGCCGCGGCGCTACTGCGTCATGCCCGGACATCACAACGATGCCTCGCGGCGGGCAGGAATTGCAGGTGCTGGGCGTTGTACTCAACATGACCACACCGCCGGCACCGGCCCCGACGCGAGAGGAGGCGCCAGAGATGCACTGCCCCTACTGCCGCCACACCGACACCCGCGTCATGGACAGCCGGGTCGCCGACGACGGCGGAGCGATCCGACGCCGTCGGTCCTGCCCCACCTGCGAGAAGCGGTTCTCCACGGTGGAGCAGATGCAGCTGACCGTGCTCAAGCGCAGCGGCGCCACCGAGCCCTTCACGCGGGAGAAGGCGGTCGCCGGCGTCCGCAAGGCCTGCAAGGGCCGCCCCGTCGGCGAGGACGACCTCGCCCGCCTCGGGCAGGTCGTGGAGGACGCCCTGCGGGCCCAGGGGTGGGCGGAGGTCCCGGCGCACGAGGTCGGGTTGACCATCCTGACGCCGCTCCGCACGCTGGACGAGGTGGCCTACCTGCGCTTCGCCAGCGTCTACCGCGCCTTCGAGTCCGCCTCGGACTTCGAGGCGGAGATCGCGACGCTGCGAGCCGACCAGGCCGCACGCCGCACCTCGGCCGAGCCCGCACGGGCCGGCTGACCCCAGACGGCCCGGCGCGTAGTGGGGAAGCTGCGCGCCGGGTCAACCACCAGCACCACGTACGGCAGCACAGGCACCACCCACTACACACGCAGCGCGTTCGGTTCACGAGGGCATGAGAGGGAGCGACATGACGGAGACGGTGAGCGGCCGAGGCCGCGGACGGACCACCAAGGGCAAGTCCGTGGGCATCGAGCGGGTGTTCTCGACCGAGGGCGTGCACCCCTACGACGAGATCACCTGGGAGCGCCGCGACGTCGTCCAGACGAACTGGAAGACCGGCGAGGCGGTCTTCGAGCAGCGCGGCGTGGAGTTCCCCGACTTCTGGAGCGTCAACGCCTCCACCATCGTCACGACCAAGTACTTCCGCGGTGCCGTCGGCTCCGACGTCCGTGAGTGGAGCCTCAAGCAGCTCGTCGACCGGGTCGTGAAGACCTACACAGCCGCGGGCCTCGAGCACGACTACTTCGCCGACGAGGCCCAGGCCGAGCTCTTCGAGCACGAGCTCACCTGGCTGCTCGTGCACCAGTACTTCTCCTTCAACAGCCCCGTCTGGTTCAACGTCGGCACGAAGAGCCCGCAACAGGTCTCGGCCTGCTTCATCCTCTCCGTCGACGACTCGATGGACTCGATCCTGAACTGGTACAAGGAGGAGGGCTTCATCTTCAAGGGCGGCTCGGGGGCGGGCCTGAACCTCTCCCGCATCCGTTCCTCCAAGGAGCTCCTCTCCTCCGGCGGCACCGCGTCCGGTCCGGTCTCCTTCATGCGTGGAGCCGACGCCTCCGCCGGCACCATCAAGTCCGGCGGCGCCACCCGTCGCGCGGCCAAGATGGTCGTCCTCGACGTCGACCACCCCGACATCGAGGAGTTCGTCGAGACCAAGGCGCGCGAGGAGAACAAGATCCGCGCGCTGCGCGACGCCGGCTTCGACATGGACCTCGGCGGCACCGACATCACCTCCGTGCAGTACCAGAACGCCAACAACTCGGTGCGCGTCAGCGACGAGTTCATGCGCGCCGTCGAGGAGGGCACCTCCTTCGGTCTGCGCGGTCGGATGGAGGGCGAGGTCATCGAGGAGGTCGACGCCCGCGAGCTGATGGGCAAGATCGCCCAGGCCGCCTGGGCCTGCGCCGACCCCGGCATCCAGTACGACGGCACGATCAACGACTGGCACACCAACCCCGAGACCGGCAGGATCACCGCGTCCAACCCGTGCTCGGAGTACATGTCGCTGGACAACTCTTCGTGCAACCTCGCCTCGCTGAACCTGCTGAAGTTCCTCAAGGAGGACAACACCTTCGACGGTCCGCTGTTCGCGAAGGCGGTGGAGTTCATCATCACCGCGATGGACATCTCCATCTGCTTCGCCGACTTCCCGACCGACCCGATCGGCGACACCACCCGCGACTACCGCCAGCTCGGCATCGGGTTCGCCAACCTCGGCGCTCTGCTGATGGCGATGGGGCTGGGCTACGACTCCGACGGGGGCCGCGCGATGGCCGCGTCGATCACGTCGCTGATGACCGGTCAGTCCTACAAGCGCTCGGCCGAGCTCGCCTCGGTCGTGGGCCCGTACGCCGGCTACGCCCGCAACGCCGACGCCCACAAGCGGGTCATGCGCAAGCACCAGGCCGCGAACGACGACCTGCGCCCCGTCCACGCAGCCGACGGCCAGGTGCACAAGCTCGCCGCGAAGGCGTGGGACGACGTCGTCAAGCTCGGCGAGAAGCACGGCTACCGCAACGCGCAGGCCTCGGTCCTCGCGCCCACCGGCACCATCGGCTTCATGATGGACTGCGACACGACCGGCATCGAGCCGGACTTCTCGCTGGTCAAGTTCAAGAAGCTCGTCGGCGGCGGCTCGATGCAGATCGTGAACCAGACGATCCCGCGGGCGCTGCGCAAGCTCGGGTACGCGGTGGAGACCGTCGAGGCGATCGTCGAGTACATCGCCGAGAACGGTCATGTCATCGACGCGCCCGGCCTCAAGGGCGAGCACTACGAGATCTTCGACTGCGCGATGGGTGCCCGGGCCCTCAAGCCGATGGGCCACGTGCGGATGATGGCTGCCTGCCAACCGTTCCTGTCCGGCGCCATCTCCAAGACGGTCAACCTCCCCGAGGACGCGACCGTCGAGGAGATCCAGGACGTCTACGTCCAGGGCTGGAAGCTCGGTCTCAAGGCGCTCGCCGTCTACCGCGACAACTGCAAGGTCGGGCAGCCCCTGGCCGACGCCAAGGCCAAGACGAAGGACGTCCCGGCCGACGACGCCGACGTGCAGGTCGTGGAGAAGGTCGTCTACAAGCCGACCCGCAAGCGGTTGCCGAAGTCGCGCGCCTCACGCACCACGTCGTTCACCGTCGGCGGGGCCGAGGGGTACATGACCTCGGGCGCGCACTCCGACGGCGAGCTCGGCGAGGTCTTCCTCAAGCTCGGCAAGCAGGGCTCGACCCTCGCCGGCGTGATGGACGCCTTCTCGATCGCGGTGTCGATCGGTCTGCAGTACGGCGTGCCGCTGGAGACCTACATCCAGAAGTTCACCAACCTGCGCTTCGAGCCCGCGGGTCTCACGGACGACGCCGACGTGCGGATGGCGCAGTCGATCATGGACTACATCTTCCGTCGTCTCGCGCTGGACTACATGCCCTTCGCGCAGCGCTCGGCGATGGGGATCTACTCTGCCGAGGAGCGTCAGCGCCACCTCGAGACCGGCTCCTACGAGGCCATCGAGGTCTCCGAGGCGGCCGCGCTCAAGGGGGACCCGGTCGTCGAGACCGCCGCTCCTGTCGTCGACGGCGGCGTCGAGTCCAAGAGCACCACGGGCTCGGAGCAGCGCGAGGTGCCGGCCAGGCCGGCCAAGGAGGCCCACACCTCCGCCGAGCTGATGGAGCAGATCACCGGCCACGCGGTCGACAGTCCGCTCTGCTTCACCTGTGGCACGAAGATGCGCCCCGCCGGGTCCTGCTTCGTGTGCGAGGGCTGCGGCAGCACCAGCGGCTGCAGCTGACCGTCAGAGACGCGCGCCGGCCCTCCCAGGCGGCGCCGAGGTCAGCGCTCGGACTGATCACTCCCTCCCGACCCGGCAAGCGTTGACCAGGCACAAAGCCGGCCCGGCCCCCTCCCAGGGGCCGGGCCGGTGGTGTGTCCGCCCGGCACACGCGACGAGCGCGCTGCCGAACGGCGCCCACCTGCGCAGCATCGCCTCGACAGCTCGGGTTGCGCTTCCAGCGGCACGTGCGGCAGCCCGAGCAGGCGGCCGCCCGTTCCCGACGCGAGCTCACCGACCGGCAGGGCCTCGCCGCGGGTCACCTCCGGGTGAGCGAACGGGCCGCGCCGACGACGACCTCGGCGTACGCCCGGCACGGGCGGTTCCTGCGCGCGGGCGTGGGGCGCTGAGCCCGCAGCGCTGCGGAGCTCCCGTGCACACCGGAGACGGGTCAGCGGCAGGGGACGTTGCCGAGACGGGCGAGACCGCGCAGGTCGCCGGCGCCGTACGTCGTGACCGACGAGCTCTGCGGAGCCATCAGCTGGGTCGGGTCGTCGACGTGGGCGAGCCCCACGAGGTGGCCGAACTCGTGGTCGACGATCGCCTGGGCGGCCTGACGGCCGGCGTCCGTGCGCACGAGCTGCCCGAAGAGCGCGCGGTCCAGCACGACCCCGCCGGTGACGTAGTACTGCCGCGCGCCCTGCAACCCGAGCGAGGCCGCGCCGCCCAGCCCGGCGACGTCCCCGCGCAGGCCCTCGACCTCTGCGGGCGTCGCCCAGCCGACGAGGGCGGGCTGCTGGCGCCCCACGAAGTCGGTGCGCGGCTCGAAGAACCGGCGGTCGTCGGTGAGGCCGGCGACCTCGAAGGTCAGTCCGGAGGCTTGCGAGGTGTGCGCGATCGCGGTGTCGACGAGCCTACGAGCGCCCTCGGGAGCACCGTCGAGGTTGAGCACGAGCGGGATCGGCTGGCAGGGGTCCCAGCCGACCGGCTCGGCCGAGTCGGGCTGGGTCAGGGAGAACCCGTAGCCGCGACCGGACGTCGGCTGGGCGGGAGCGGTGTCGGAGCGGGTCGGGTCCAACCCCGCGAGCTGTCGCAGCTGGTGGCCCGCACCGCCAGGCACCAGGAGCACGTAGCCGAGCAGGAGCATCGCCACGACCAGCCCGACCCCCCACCCCCGGCGACTCTCGGACGCAGCCGACCGGTGCGCCCGCGCCGCCCGCCGCGCTTCCGCGGGGGACGCGCCGAGGCTGTGGCGCCGGTCGAGCTCGTCGAGCTCTCGCATCAGGCGCTCGAGCTCGCGGGCGTTGCGGCGCCGCTCGCGCGGGCTCAGGTCATCCATGGTGGGTCCATCCTGGCGGGTCGCCGGTGACCGCGGTGCCGACTTCGGGGCCCTGGGGCAGAGTGGGGCGCGTGGAGCTGCTGCCCGACCTCGTCCCCAGCCGTGCCCGGGTCGTCTTCTGCGGTGTCGCCGGCGCGGACGCCAGCACGCTGCGCGACCACTACTACGAGACCCCCGGCAACGCCTTCTGGGCTCTGCTCCACCAGAGCGGGATCGTGCCCCGACGCCTGGGCCCGAGCGACGACGTCAGCCTGGCCGAGCACGGTCTCGGGCTGACCGACCTCGCGGCCCGCCGGACGCCGGACGGGACGACGTACGCCGTCGACGCCCTGGAGGACAAGGTGCGGGCGTGGGAGCCCGAGTGGCTCGCCTTCACCAGCAAGACGGTTGCCGCGGTCGTCGCCCGGCACCGCGGGGAGCGGCGGCCCGGGCTGGGGGTGGCCCCCTGGAGCCTCGGCGGTGCGTCGGTCTTCGTGCTCCCGGGCAGCTCCGGTGCCAACCATCGCAAGGACTACGACGGTCGCGTGGGTCGGCTCACCTGGTGGCAGGATCTGGCGGCGCTCTGCGACTGACTGACGTACGGCGACCGCATGGGGCCCGACGCACCAGGGCGTCGGCCCCACGCAGAGGCAGCGGCTCAGGCGTCCTTGATCGCGGAGATCTCGAACTCGAGGGTGATCTTCTTGCTGACCAGCACGCCGCCGGTCTCGAGGGCGGCGTTCCAGGTCACGCCGTAGTCCTCGCGGTCGATCTCGACCGAGCCCTCGAAGCCCGCACGCGCGTTGCCGAAGGGGTCGGTGGCCGCGCCCTCGAACTCGAACGGCACGGTCACCGCGTGGGTGGTGCCCTTGATCGTCAGGTCACCGGTCACGTCGAACGCCGCCGGACCGGTGGCGGTGACCGACGTGGAGCGGAAGGTGATCTCGGGGTGGCGGTCCATGTCGAGGAAGTCGTTGCTGCGCAGGTGGCCGTCGCGGGCCTCGTTGCGCGTGTCGATGCTGGTGGCCTGGATGGTGACCGCGACCTCGGAGCGCGAGAAGTCCTCGCCGTCGACGGTTGCCGTGCCCTCGAACTCGTTGAAGGCTCCGCGGACCTTGGTCACCATCGCGTGCCGGGCGACGAATCCGACGCGGCTGTGTGAGGGGTCCACGGTCCACCTGCCCGCGATGGCGGCGAGGGTGGCGGTGTCGACCTGGGTGCTGCTCATGGTGTCCTCCCGGACGGGTCGGTGGTGGTATGTAGGTGATATGTCACCAACAATGAACTCGAACCCACGTGACGTGTCAACTATTCCCGTACGCTGACGGCATGTCCGACGAGGTCCGCTGGCTCGACGCCTCCCAGCAGCAGCTCTGGCGGCGGTGGCTCGCGGTCCAGGCGCTGATGCCGATCGCCGTCCACCGCGGCCTGCAGCAGGAGTCCGAGCTCTCCGGCCAGGACTACGTGGTGCTCGTCGTCGTGAGCGAGGCGCCGGAGCAGCGGATCCGGGTCACCGACATCGCCCGCGACCTCTACTGGGAGCGGAGCCGGGTCTCGCACCAGGTGAGCCGCATGGAGAAGCGCGGTCTGCTCGAGCGGCGTGAGTGCGGCGAGGACGGTCGTGGTTCGTTCGTGGGCCTGACCAAGGGTGGCCGTACGGCGATCGGTGGCGCGGCGCCCGGACACGTCGCGCTGGTCCGGCGCGTGCTCTTCGACGCGTTGAGCGAGGATCAGCTGGAGGCCTTGACCGGCATCGTGGACGTCATGGTCGACCGGTTGTCGCACGAGCTGGGTGCCTACGACTGAGCCGAGCCGGTGTCCGGCCAGCGGGCACCTCGTCGAACGCGTCCCCCACGAGCGAGGCGATGTCGTCCTCGTTGGTCCGCGGACGCCGGGCTGTCGGCACCGGAGTGTCCGCGGCTCCTGCTGAAATGTCCGGCGTGGACCTCGACGACGCCCGTGACCTCGGACGCACGCTGCTGCGGCAGCACGGGCTGGGGGAGTGGTCGCTGGTCTTCGACCGGGCCAAGAGGCGGGCGGGTTCCTGCCGGTACGCCGACCGCACCCTCACCCTGAGCACCCCGCTGACGCTCCTGTACGACGAGGCGGAGGTGCGCGACACCCTGCTGCACGAGATCGCCCACGCCCTGGCCGGGCCGCAGCACGGGCACGACGAGGTCTGGCGCGCCACGGCGCGACGGGTCGGCTGCTCGGCCCAGCGGTGCGTGTCGCCGGACGCTCCTCGCGTCCCCGGTGACTGGCAGGGCCGCTGTCCGCAGGGCCACACCGCCGAGCGCTACCGTCGCCCGACGCGGCTGCTGCTCTGCTCGCGCTGCCGTCAGCGACCGGTGCCCGAGCGGGTCCTGGAATGGACCTTCCGCGGCTCGACCGTGCCGATGCATCCGTCGTACGCCGCCGAGCTGGCGGCGCTGGCGGGGCCGCGCGTCGACGACGCCGCCCCGTCCTTCGCGACGGGTGACGAGGTGCGCATCGAGCTCGGGCGGAGGTTCCGTGGCCGGGTCGGGCGCGTCGTGAAGGTCGGACGCACCCGGGCACACGTCCAGCTCGCCGAGGGCGTCCTGACCGTGCCCTTCCCGGGCCTGAGCCGGCTGGACCCGGGCTCAGCCTGAGGCCGGCCGGCTGGCGCGGCAGTCGCCGCCGAGCCGCGCGAGACCGGTGAGGTCGCCGACGCCGTAGGTCCTGCGCCCGGTGCTCCGCTCGTGCATCAACTGTCCGGGGTCGGCCACGTGGTCGAGCCCGAGCAGGTGGCCGAGCTCGTGGTCGAGCACCGCTCGCGCGTACGCCGCCCCCGCGCCCTCGCCGGCGTCGGCCGTGTCCAGCAGCACGCTGCCGGAGACGTAGCGGAGCCGGCCCGTCGGCAGCGTCCGGGTGATCGGGCGGGCCAGGCCGGCGACGGGCCCGGCCAGCCCGTCGACCTCGTCGGCGTCCGCCCACCCGAGGAGGACGGGTGCCCGGTGACCGTCGACGGTGGGCCGGTCGGCGAGGAACGAGCGGTCTCGGGTCGTGCCGACGCTCCGCAGGCGGAGCCCCGTAGCGGTGGCGACGCGGGCCAGGGCGTCCTCGACGAGCTGACGCCACCGGGCCGGAGCGCCGCGGGGGTCGACCCTGAACCGCACGGTGCGACAGGGGTCCCAGGTGACCGGCTCGGTGCTCTCCGGCTGGGTCCGGAGGAAGCGGTACGCGCCGGGGTCGCCGGACGCGGTGCCGTCGGCTCGGTCGACGTTCCCTGCGGCCGCCGCCGGGGACTCGAACGGACGCACCGGCACCATCGCCTCCACCGGTGCCGCCTGCTCGTTCCCCGCCGGGGCGGCGGGTGCGGTGCACAGGAAAGCCGTGCCGAGCAGCACCAGGGCCACCGGCACGACTCGCCACCGACCCGGTCGACCGACCATGCGCCCTCCTCGCCATCTGCTCGGCGTGAGTATGCCGCGACGGCGCCCGTCGGCCGGGACAGGCGCGAGTCGTGTCGCGACGCCTGCGCCCGGAAGTGTCGGTGGGCAGGGGCAGGGTGCGGCGCACGACGACACGAGGAGGTGTGCGGGTGCCCGACGACGACCTCGCCTGCACGATCGAGGCGGCCTGGAGCGACTTCGCCGTACGCCTGGGCGACCACCTGGCCGGCCAGGGGGCCGACGAGGTGCTGCACCTGTGTCGCGAGGACCCCGACGACACCGACGACACCGAGGGCGTCGAGGGCGTCGAAGGCGTCGATGACGCTTACGTGCGCGCCGTGCCGACCTCCGCGGAGACCGTGACGATCGAGGTGGGCGGCCTCGGCGCGACGTCGCCGGGAGCGGGCGAGCAACTCCGTGACCTCGGGTTCGTCGAGAGCGTCGGCGCCGGCGACCCCGCGGATCGTGCCGACAGGGCCGACCGGGCAGACCGGGCAGACCGCGGGGCGTGCTGGACGCTGGTGGTCCGGCGACGGCTCGTCGACGCCGCTGCTCACGCGGTGGTCGTGGCGGTGCGCGACGTCCTCGACGTGGTCCACCCGGCGTTCCTCGACCTGGGCGAGGCGGCCGACCCGCTCGCGGCACGGTCGGTAAGTCCTCCGGGCGACGGCGAGGCGGTGCCGGACGAGCAGGAGACGTCCGTCGCGGCGCTGGTGCTGCCCGAGGACCGCGACGAGCTCCAGGCCGCTGTCGACGCCGCCTTGACGGCCGTCGTGGGCACGGGCCTCATGCACCACGACGACGGCTCCGTGCCGGTGCCCTTCGACCACTGCGTCGTGGTCGTGTCGGTGGGGGAGCGGGAGCCCGTGGTGCACCTCGAGGCGTTGCTGGTCGTGGACGTCGCCGACACCGCGGCCGCCCGTCGGGAGGCTCGCATCCTCACCCGGGACGAGGCGTTCCTGACCGTGACCCTGGAGGACGACGAGATCTACGCCGAGGCCGACCTGCCCGGTCACCCCTTCAGCCCGCAGCAGCTGCTCGGGCTCGTGGGCCGGATGGGCGGCGTCCTCGACCGCGGGGTGCACGACCTCGCCCACCGGGTCGAGGGGAGGGTCTGGACCGGCGCCGACTCCCCGCTGCCCGGGGCGACCGCGGCGTCTCCGGTCCGTGGGCTCCCGGATCCTCTCGCGCGAGACCGGCCCGCGGTCGTCGACGAGGTCTCGGCCGAGCTGCGCAGCCTGTGCGAGATCTCCCGCCGTCCCGGACGCCGGCTGGAGGTCGACCTGGTGATGCTGCTGCTGGGCGACGAGCGGGCCGTGCTCGTGTCAGCGCTCGACGCCGCCACCGCGCAGGAGCGGCACTGGGAGGACCTCCGCGACCGCGCGGCGGACAGGTCCGACGGGCAGTCCGCGGCCCGTGCGGCCCGCGAGCTGAAGGCGTGGTCGCGCACCACGGCGACGATCGTCGCGGTGCTGCGGGAGCGGCTGGTGCGCGACGACCCGAGGGTGCTCCCGGCTCCGCCGCTGCGGATCAGCCCCCCGGCCGAGGGACGCGCCAGCTCCTAGCGCGGCGGGGGTTCCACGCCGGCGTGGCCGGGCAGGAGGTCCGGGTGACGACGGAGGGGACCAGCGGGCGGGACCGGCGTCGGCACGACGGGGTCCTGGCGGTGCTCGACGCCGAGCGCGAGCGGGTCCGCCTGCGCCTGGAGCACCTCCGGGACGACTTCGCGGGCGTCGTCGTCGCGAGCCGTGACTCCAACGCCGACGACGAGCACGACCCCGAGGGCGCGACGATCGCCTTCGAGCGGCAGCAGGTCGCGGCGTTGGTCGAGCAGGCGCTGGCCCGGCTGGACCGTCTTGACCGGGCTGTGGCCCGTGCTCACGACGGTCGCTACGGCACCTGCGCGGCCTGCGGACGGCCGGTCGGCGTCGAACGTCTGGCGGCGCGACCCGAGGCGGAGCGCTGCGTGACCTGCGCGTGAGGTCGGGTGGTCGGGGGGCTCCCGGGCCGCCGGGTGTGCAGGGCGGCCGCTACCGTGAGGGCACCACCCACCCCTCGTGAGGAGCACGCTCGAGATGCCCCCTGGACGTACCGGGCCGTCCCTGCGCGGCCTCGGCGGCGAGGCGACGGCGTGACCGCGTCCCTCTACCTCCTGGCTGCACTGGCGCTGATCGTCGCCTGCGGCATCTTCGTGGCGGCGGAGTTCGCCTTCGTCACGGTCGACCGCAGCTCGGTCGACCGGGCGGCCGAGGAGGGCGACACGCGCGCCCAGGGCGTGCAGTCGGCCCTCAAGCACCTGTCCACGCAGCTCTCCGGGGCGCAGGTCGGGATCACCATCACCAACCTCGCGATCGGGTTCCTCGCCGAGCCGGCGATCGCCGGGCTGCTCGACGGCCCGCTCACCGACCTGGGGGTGTCCGAGAACGCTGCCCGCGGCATCGCCCTGGCCATCGGTCTGCTGCTCGCCACCTTCGCCACGATGATCTTCGGCGAGCTCGTCCCGAAGAACATCGCGATCGCCGCACCCCTCGGCACGGCCCGGGCCACCCAGGGGCCCCAGCGGCTTTTCACGGCCGGCATGGCGCTGCCCATCCGCCTGCTGAACAACACCGCGAACGCCCTGGTGCGCCGCCTCGGCGTCGAACCTCAGGAAGAGCTGCGCTCGGCCCGGTCCTCCGACGAGCTGGCCTCCCTGGTGCGGCGGTCGGCGTCCGAAGGCACGCTCGACGAGGACACGGCCGGTCTGATGCAGCGGTCGGTCGCCTTCGGCGAGCGCACCGCCGGCGAGATCATGACGCCGCGGGTGCGGATGGCGTCGCTGACCGTGAAGGACTCCGCGGCCTCCGTCGTCGACCTCGCCCGGCAGACGGGCTTCTCGCGTTTCCCGGTGGTGCGCGGGGAGGCCGACGAGGTGGTCGGCGCGATCCACGTGAAGCACGCGGTGGCGGTGCCGCGCGACGGACGCCGCGCCGCCCGGGTGCGCGAGCTGATGGTCGACATCGCCACCATCCCGGAGAGCCTGCGGCTGGACCCGTTGATGCAGCTGCTGCGCACCGAGGGGTTCCAGGTCGCGGTCGTCGTCGACGAGTACGGCGGCACCGCGGGCATCGTGACCCTCGAGGACGTCGTCGAGGAGATCGTCGGTGAGATCACCGACGAGCACGACCGCCACGACGAGAACTCCCGCGCCCGCAAGCGTCGCGACGGGTCGTGGTCCCTGTCCGGTCTGCTGCGGCCCGACGAGGTCACCGACCTCACCGACGTGCCGCTGCCCGAGGACGAGTCCTACGACACCGTCGCCGGCCTGCTCGTGCGGCACCTCGGCCGGATCCCGGCGGCGGGGGACGAGGTCGAGGTCGGCCTGCCGGTGGTCGTGGACGACGAGGGCGACCCCCTGCCGGCCCGGACAGCGGTGCTGACGGTGGAGCGGATGGCGGGCCTACGGATCGACCGGCTCTCGTTGAGCACCTTCGAGAGCACCGTGGCCGACGCGTCCGTCCCGACGGCGTCGGCCCGTGCGGAGCGGGTGTCCGACGGCGCCGTGGGGGGGCGGGACGACCGATGAGCGACTGGTCCGGGGTGCTGCTCGCTGTCGTGCTGCTCGGCCTCAACGCCTTCTTCGTGGGCGCCGAGTTCGCCCTCATCTCCGCCCGGCGCACTCAGATCGAGCCGGAGGTCGCCAAGGGTCACCGCGGCGCCCGCACCACCTTGCGCGCGATCGAGAACGTCAGCCTGGTGATGGCGGGGGCGCAGTTCGGCATCACCGCGGCCTCGCTCGGCCTCGGTGCCGTCGGCGAGCCCGCCGTGGCGCACCTCATCGAGCCGCTCTTCGCCGCGGTCGGGATGCCGGAGGGGCTGCTGCACCCGATCGCCTTCGTGCTGGCGCTGACCCTGGTGGTCTTCCTGCACGTGGTGCTGGGCGAGATGGTGCCCAAGAACCTCGCCCTCGCGGGCCCCGAGCGGGCCGCGCTGCTCCTCGGACCCCCGATGATGGCGGTCGTGTGGGTGCTGCGCCCGATCGTGGTGAGCCTGAACGCGGTCGCCAACGGCATCCTTCGGCTGATGCGGATCGAGCCGAAGGACGAGGTGACCTCGACCTTCACGCGCGACGAGGTCGCCGCGATGGTCGACGAGTCGCGTCACGAGGGCGTCCTCCACGACGCCGAGTACGACCGGCTCGCCGGGGCCCTGGACTTCACCGAGCGGGACGTGCTCAGCGTGCTGCTGCCCCGTGACACCCTGGTCACGGTGGAGCGCGGCGCCCGGGTGGACCAGGTCGAGCAACTGTGCGCAGACACGGGCTTCTCCCGGTTCCCGGTGACGTCGAGCTCGGCGGACATGATCGGCTACCTGCACATCAAGGACGTGCTGGACGCCGAGTCCGACCGCGGCGACGGGCCGATCGACGACAAGTGGCTGCGCCCCCTGGCGACGGTCCGCCCCACCGACAAGCTGCACGAGGCGCTCGCGTCGCTGCGCCGCCGGGGCGCGCACCTGGGCCGGGTCGTCGAGGACGACGGCTCCGTGCGCGGCCTGGTCACCCTCGAGGACCTCCTCGAGGAGCTGATCGGGGAGATCCGGGACGCCGCACACCCCGACAGCGACTCGCCCGGCCACAGCCGCTGACGTCCGGTCGCGGAACCGGCAGGGCTCGCTCGGTCAGGCGCAGGGGATGGCGCCGAGCAGGGCGAGCCCGGTGCGGTCGCCACGCCCGAGCTCGAGACGCCCGAGGTTGGAGGCGTGCATCAGCTCGTCGGCGGCCTTGACGTGGTCGAGACCGAGCACGTGGCCGAGCTCGTGCTCCAGCACCGCGGTGACCCGTCGGAAGCCGTCGCCGCGCAGGAGCGCCTCGGTCAGCGGAACGGTGTCGAGGGCCACGGCGCCCCGCCCGTAGTAGGGCCGCTCGTCGCCGGTCGCGAAGGCCGTGCTGCCGCCGACACCCACGGTGCCCCTCCGCAGCGTCGGTGTCTCCTGCCGACCGGACCAGACGACCACGATGGCGGGGTCCTCGGAGGACCCGTCTTCGTAGGTCGTCTCCAGCGTGCCGATCGAGGAGAGGATCGGACGCTCGTCGGTGTCCTCGCCCAGCACGATCTCCAGCCCGGTGGCCGTGCTCAGGTCGTAGATCGCCTGCTCGACCACCATCCCGGCGTTCTTCGGGGCGTCCTGCGGGTTCATCCGCACCGTGACGGTGCGGCACGGGTCGTAGCCGACCGGCTCGTCGTCGGCCGTGGTCTGCATGAAGGCGTGCGGGCCGCCCTTCTCGGGCGGGGTGACGGCCGGCAGACGTCGCGTGGCCTCCCTGCCGAGCGCCCGGCGCGCGGCCGTCGTCGGGGTCTCGGCGTCGGGGGCCGTCACCCACAGCACGCCGCCGACGAAGCCCAGCACCAGCAGGACGATCGCGACGAGGCGGCGGAGCGAGCCGCCCCCGGCGTCCCGGGTCTTCACGTGCGACATCGCGTCCTCCGCCCCCGATGGTGGTAGGACGCCATCATGCCCTCACCCCCCGGGCTGACTCCTGGCGTCGTCGGCCGGTAGTGGCCGCACCCGGCCGGCGGCGGCGAGGTGCACCCCGAGCAACGGCACCTGCCAGTGGTGGCACGCACGACCCAGACCGTCGGCCCAGGCCCGGTCACCGACACGGAGCCGGGTCGAGCCCGGGCGACTGAGCAGCACGGCAGCCCCGACAGGGGGGCCGGGCCGGGCGGGGTCCCCGTGGACGAGGTGGGACAGCAGCTGGGCGAGGCGGTAGGGCCCCAGGTCGTCGGGACGCGCGGGCACCCCGGTGACGCGGGAGCACGGGCCCGGGGTCGTGCCCGCGACGTCGAGCACGGTGAACCAGAGCGTCGGGTCGTCGTACGCGTCCGTCGTCAGCCGCTCGGACCAGTAGCGGGCCAGCTCGCGGTCCGTGGTGCGTGGCGCGCCGACGGTCCCGGACGGTCGGAGGGAGGCATCCATCCCCCGACCCTGCACCGGACCGGGCCGGACGTGCAGGGCTCGTCCACAGGGACGGGCACGGGGCGGGCCGGACGGGGTGCCGGCTGGTCCCCGAGGGCTATGCAGAACCATCCGCACGGTCGATGGCGTGCCGGGGCGCGGTGGGACACCATGAGCCACGACGGGACGGCGGCACGAGCCGGGGGTAGACGCGGTCCGGTGACCGGGGGACGAGGGTGTCATCGGGGGAGAGGCACCCCCGTCCCCCGGCCCCGTGCCGCCCGGGCCGCCGGTCAGGGCACCCCGACGGCCTTCTCCAGGGCAGCCACCTCGTCGTCGAGGTGCGTGAGCAGGCGCTGCAGGCTCGGGACGGTCCGGCGGCAGCCGGTCAGGCCGAAGCCCATCTGGTCGGCGTAGCTCGTGCAGGTGATGTTCAGCGCCATGCCGTGGATGGGGATCGACAGCGGGTAGAGCCCGACCAGCTCGGCGCCGTTGAAGTAGCGCGTCTCGCGCGGGCCGGGCACGTTGCTGATCACCAGGTTGAACGGCGGGCGGCCGACCCCATGGATGCCCAGCATGGGCGGGAGGACCGCCGGGGCGAGCCCTAGGGCGCTCATGGCCAGGATCTGCACCTGGCTCATCGAGGCCATCGCCTTCTTGCCGCTGTTCATCGACTCGTGGATCGCGCGCAGCCGTCGGCCCGGGTCGGCCACGTTCGTGGCGAGCTGGGCCATCACCAGTCCGACGGCGTTGCCGCCATGACTGCTGTCCTTGCTGGTGTCCCTGAGGCTGAGGCTCACCGGCACCATGGCGACGAGACCGGTGTCGGGCAAGGCGTCGAGGTCCTGCAGGTAGGCCCGCAGGGCCCCGCTGCACATGGCCAGCACGACGTCGTTCAGCGTGGTGTTGCTGGCCTTGCCGATCCCCTTGAGCCGCTCCATCGGCCAGTCCTGGGCCGCGAACCGGCGGGAGCCGGTGATCTTGGTGTTGAGGATCGTCTTCGGGGCGTAGAGCGACAGCGCCGAGGTGTCGTTCTTGACCCCGCGCGCCAGGGTCTTCAGCAGGGCCGACGGCATGCCCGCCGCCTCGGCCGCGATGCCGTACGCCGTGCGGAAGGCGGACACCGGGACGTCGAGCAGCCGGTGGTCGCGCTCGGCGGCCTCCCGCTCGATCCGCTCGGTCTCGGGCCGCCGCGCCCACGCCGAGGGCATGTCGCGCTCGTCGGGGTCGGTGGACAGCACGCTCTGGGTCAGCCGCATCGCCGAGACGCCGTCGACCAGCGCATGGTGCATCTTGGTGTAGAGCCCGACGCGGTCGTCGCGCAGCCCCTCGATGATGTGCGCCTCCCACAGCGGCCGCTCGTGGGCCAACCGGGTGCCGTGCAGGCGGGAGCACAGCTCGAGCAGCTCGCGCACGCGTCCGGGTGCCGGCAGCGCGCTGTGCCGGACGTGGTGCTCGAGGTCGAACTGGTCGTCGGGCTTCCACACCCACTGCCCGGCGGTGCCGACGGTGCGCACGGGGTGCTTCTTGAACAGCGGCGACACGTCGGTGTCCGAGAGCGCGTGCTGGTACATCGACTGTACGTAGTCCTCGCCCGCGTCGTCGGGCTTCTTGAAGAGCTGGAGGCTACCGACGTGCATCGGCTGCTGGCGGCTCTCGGTGGTGAGGAATCCGGCGGACGTCGGGTCGACGATGCTGGCCATGGGGCACCTTCCTTGTGCGGGTCGCGGGGCCCGAGAGGCCCGCGTCGGCGGAGTGACGTCCGCCACGGTGACGTGCCCCGGTGCGGGGCGGGGGCAAAGCAGGACGCCGGGTGCGTCCGGCCGGCTCACCCGGGGCAGTGTGCCTCGCCGGGTGCCAGCTCGGGATGGATGGGGCCGGCCCGGTCCCTCAGGGAGCCGGCTCCGGAGCGGTCCGACACACGTCCCGAGAGCACGGCCAGCGCCTCCGCGACCACGGAGAGGGCGATCTCGGCCGGTCCGTCGGCCCCGAGGTCGAGACCGGCAGGGCCGTGCACCCGGGCCAGCGCCGGCTCGCCCACACCGTCACGCACGAGCTGGGCCCGGCGTCGCTCCTGGGTGCGGCGCGAGCCCATCGCCCCGACGTACGGGGTGCCGGAGGCCAACGCCGCCGCCAGGGCCGGGGCGTCGAGGCCGTCGTGGTGGCTGAGGACCACCACCGCCTGCGGGGGCTCGGCCGCCCCGAGCCGGTGCCGGACCTCGTCGAGCGACTCGGTGGTGCAGCACTCCCAGTCGAGGGTCGCGGCGTAGGTCTCGAGGGCGGTCGCCACCTCGCCACCGCCGACCACCAGCATCTCCCTGCCCATCCCAGCACCGTAGTCCGCCCGCACGGCGACGCACACCCCGTGACGGGGGGCAAGCCCGCGCTCAGGCAGCCGGTCGGGGGTCGGATGGCTCGTCCAGCCCGGCGACCACCGAGTCCACGACGGCGAGCAGGTCGCCCCCGGTGCGGGCGGCGACGGCGCGCTGGCGCTGGTAGGAGGCGCCGACCTCGGGGATCCGGGCGACCAGGGCGAGCTCCTCGAGGCACCCGAGCCGGGCGGCCACAGGCTCGAGGTGGACCAGCAGGTCGGCCAGGTCCTCCTGGACGAGCCGCTCCGAGGAGTCCGAGCCCAGGATCACCCAGGCGTCCAGGCCGTAGCGGGCCGCGCGCCACTTGTTCTCCTGCACGTGCCACGGCGGCAGCACGTCGAGCCGCTCGCCGGCGTCGACCCGCTCGCAGAGGTCGACGACCAGGCAGTGGATCAGGGCGACGAGGGCGCGCATCTCCCACAGCGTCGAGACGCTGTCGCAGACCCGCACCTCGATCGTGCCCAGGTGCGGGGCCGGCCGGATGTCCCAGCGGATCTCGTCCACCTGCTCGATCACCCCGGTGGTGAGGTGGTCGTCGACGAAGGCCTCGAACTGGTCCCACGAGTCGAACTGGAAGGGGAGCCCGGCCGTCGGCAGCTGCTGGAACATCATCGCCCGGTTGCTCGCGTAGCCCGTGTCGGTGCCGGCCCAGACCGGTGAGGACGCCGAGAGCGCCTGCAGGTGGGGGAAGTGCGTGAGCAGCCCCGAGATCACCGGCAGCACGTGGTGGCGCCGCACGCCGACGTGCACGTGGACCCCCCAGATCAACATCTGCCGGCCCCACCACTGGGTGCGCGCGATCAGCTCCTCGTAGCGCGGCGACGGCGTCAGTGCCTCGGCCGACCAGGTCGCGAAGGGGTGTGTGCCGGCGCCGTACAGGGCGCAGCCGTGCTCCGCTGCCGCGGCGCGGGTGAGGTCGAGCATCCGGGTGAGCTCGCCCATCACGTCACCGACGCTGTCGCCGACGCCCGTGACCAGCTCGACGGTGTTGCGCAGCAGCTCGCGGTGCAGCTGCGGGGCGAGCTCGGGGTGCCGACCGGCGAAGGTGGAGCGCACCTGCTCGGCACAGTTGACGAGGTCCCGCGACGAGCTGTCGACGAGGGCGAACTCCCACTCCACGCCGAGCGTGTGCCGGGGGGAGTCGTGGAAGGTCACCGGCACGCCTCATCGTGGCACACGGGAGCGCGCACGACGGGGCCGCCTTTGGGTCACACTGGGCGTGACACCGGAGGGGGACGTACGTGGACGGCTCGGAGCAGGACCCCGCCCCGGAGCGCGCCTGGGGCCAGGAGGTGGACGAGCTGCTCGAGCTCGTGTGCCTGGTCGGGGACGTTCCCTGGGCCGGTCTCGAGCTCGTCGCCGACGGCGGGTCCTGGCGCACCGGCCCCGACGACGCCGTCGACCGGGCCGGTGCCGACGTGCTCGACGCGACCGGCGAGGTCCAGGGCCGGCTGACGGCGTACGACGTCGCCGCGGCGTCCGGCGCGCCGCTCGCCCCGCGGCGCCAGGCGGCGCTCGAGCTGCTGGCGCGGCGGGTGCAGCGCGAGCTCGCCCTGCGGGCCGCCGTCGGCCACCGCGTCGAGCTCGCCGCGGCGGCACGCATGGCGCAGGGAGCCGTCGCCCGGCAGGACGAGGTCACCGAGGTCGTGGCCCGTCGGGTCGAGGAGCAGCTGCGGGGCCGGGTCGACGTCCTACGCCGCGCGCTGGGCTACCTCTCCGACCCCACGACGCCGGTCGGCCGCCGGGAGGAGGCGCTCGAGCTGGGCCGCCGCGCGACCACCGACATGGGGCGTGTGCTCGACGACGTCGAGACGCTGGTGCTCAGCACGCCGCCTGCCAGCCACCAGACCGTCGAGCTCGAGGCCCTGTTGGCCCAGGTCGTGCGCGACCTGGCGCCGCTGCTGGCCCGCACCGACGCCCGCGTGCTGTGCCACCGGCCCGCGCGGCTCCGCGGCGACGAGAGACAGCTCGAGGCGCTGCTGCGCCACCTCGTGCGCAACGCGGCCGAGCACGCCCACGTCGACCAGGTGGTCGTCGAGGTCGACGCGGAGCAGCGCGGCGACCAGGTCGTGGTCTGCGTGAGCGACAACGGCACCGGGCCTACCGAGCAGATGCGGCGCGCCCTGACGCAGGGTCCCGCTCCGGCCGACGACGGGTCCGGCGGCGGCATCGGCCTCTCGGTCGTGCGGGCGGTTGCCGAGGGGCACGCGGGCCGGATCTGGCTGGAGCGCGACGACACCGGCGGCACCCGGGTGTGCTGCGAGCTGCCCGGTGCCCCGGTCGACGCCGACCCGTCGCCCGAGCCGGACGACCCGCCGACCGCGCACCCGACCGACGGGACCGTGCCCCGCCAGGACCGGGACCGCGACGTCTCGCTGCCCGACAACGTGCGCGACCTGTTCGGCCGCCGGGGCTGAGCGGTCCCGGTCACCAGCCGGGCGGCCGCCCCGGGGCGCGGAGCCAGGTGTCGAAGAAGCCCGCGAGCGGGCGCCCGGCGACCCGGGCCGCCAGCCGCTCGAACTGGGCGCTCGTGACGACACCGTGCTCGTGGCGGGCGGACCAGGCGCGCAGCACACGGTGCAGCGCCGGTGCGCCGATCCGCTGCTGGAGCGCGGCCAGGGTCATCGCACCGCGAAGGTAGACGGGGCCGGAGAAGACGTCCGCCGGGTCGGTGAGGGACTGCGGCGGCACGGCCCAGAAGTGGCTGTCCGCGGGGTGCTGCCGCAGCAGGCGTCGGAGCTCCTGGGCCGGGCCGCCGGTGCCGCGGTGCTGCTTCCAGAGCCACTCGGCGTACGTCGCGAATCCCTCGTTGAGCCAGATGTCGCCGAAGTCGCGCGGGGTGACCGAGTCCCCGAACCACTGGTGGGCGACCTCGTGCACGAGGGTCAGGTCGTCGGCGTGACCGTCGAAGACAGGGCGGGTCTGCGTCTCGAGCGCGTAGCCCGCGCCGATCCGGTCGACCACGATGCCGCCCTGGTCGAACGGGTACGGCCCGAACCGGCCGGCGAGCCAGCCGTGCACCTCGGGAAGCAGGGCCAGCGCCCCGCTCGCGTCCAGGTCGGGGTCGACGAAGGAGGTGAGGTCGATCCCGTCGACGACGCCGTCGTGGCGCTCGTAGCGGCCGAGGGCGACGAGGGCCAGGTAGGCGCTCATCGGGCGGTCCCCGCGCCAGGCCCAGACCGCGCGGTCGCCGACGACGTGGTGTGCCGCGAGCCGCCCGTTGGAGACGCCCGTGACGCCACGGGGGGTGTCCAGCGTGACGTCCCACAGCGCCTTGTCGGCGTTGACGCCGTTGACCGGGACCCACGTGGCGGTGCCCCACGGCTCGCCGAGCGCCACGGCACCGTCGCCGGTGCGGAACCACCCCTCGTGCGACCCGTCCGCGTCGGTGACGGTGGCGGGCCGCCCGGCGTACCGGACGGTCGTCTCGAAGAGCTGGTGGGTGCCCCGCAGCGGCTGCGCGGGGGTGACGAGGAGCTCGCCGCGGCGACGCTCGGCGCGCGCCCGTCGGCCGTCCACCTGCACCGAGGCCACCGCCGGGCCGCGGTAGTCCAGGCTGAACGAGGACAGCGGCTTGGTGGTGCGGGCGGTGATCCGCGCGACGCCCACGACCCGGTCCAGGCGGGGCTGCCAGGCGAGGCTGACGCGGTAGCGGGCGACGTCGTAGCCGCCGTTGCCCAGGCCGGGGAACAGCGGGTCCCGGGCTGTCGTGGACCCGGGGGTCGGCGGGGGAGGGGGCGCGGCCGCGGCCTGGCCCGAGACGACGGCGAGGCCGGTCACCGAGGCCAGCGCGACCAGCGCGGCCAACGGGCGCGCCGGTCGTCGCGAGGGGAGGGGACGAGGGGTCACGACGGTCCGCTCGGTCGACGGGGAGGGGGCTCCAGCGTAGGGCGCGCGACGCGCCTGCGCCGTCGGTACGGCGCACCCCCCGGGCGGTGGCTCCTCAGACGGTCGTGGTGCCCTGGGGGAGCACCCGCTTGCTGATCCGGGCGACCAGGTCCTGGTAGCGCGGCCCGACGACCTTGCTCAGCGTGAACAACGCGTGGGCGTCCATCCCGACGATGATGCGCGGCTTCGAGGCCAGCATGCCGTCGAGGATGATCTCGGCGGCCCGCTCGGGGGTCATCTTGGCCAGCTTCTCGTCGAAGAACTTGGCCGTGGCGGCCTGGTCCTCGGACCGCGTGACCCGGGAGTTGCGGGCGATGGCGGTCTTGATGCCGCCGGGGTGCACGACGCTGACCGCGACCGGGTGCCCCGCGACCAGCATCTCCTCGCGGATCGCCTCGGTCATGCCGCGCACGGCGTACTTGGTGGCGTTGTACGCGCTCTGGCCCGGCACCGAGATCAGGCCGAACAGGCTGGAGATGTTGACCAGGTGGCCGTCGCCGGAGGCGATCAGGTGCGGCAGGAACTCCTTGGAGCCGTGCACGACGCCCCAGTAGTTGACGTCGACGATCCACTCGATCTCGTCGTACTCCATCTCCTCGAAGTTGCCGGCCAGCGCCACGCCGGCGTTGTTGACGACCGCGTCGACCCGGCCGAAGTGCTCGGCCGTGAGGGCGGCGTAGGCCCCGAACGCGTCGCGGTCGGAGACGTCGAGGCGCATCGAGACGACCTCCTTGGCGCCGGCGGCGCGGGCCTGGTCGGCGGTCTCGGCCAGGCCGGCCTCGTCGACGTCGGAGATCGCGAGCCGGGCACCGGCGGCGGCGCCGCGCAGGGCGAGGGCGCGGCCGATGCCGGAGCCGGCTCCGGTGATGACGATGACCTTGTCGGCGAGGGTCTTCATGCGGGGATCGTCTCCTGGAGCTCGGTGCTGCGGTGATGGTTGTCAGGGGTGTCGTCGGAAGGGGTGCTCGGCGCCCCACGGCGGGGTCGCACGTCGTACCTGCCCACGTCGAAGCGGCTCAACAGTCGGCGGAAGGTGAAGGTCGCGCGCGGCCACAGCGTGGTGTTGTTGCCGTGCTCGTCGAGGTACCAGCTCGCGCAGCCGCCGGCACTCCAGACCGTCTGCTGCATGCGCTCCTGGAGGTCCTGGCTCCACTCCTCCTGGGCCTGGCGGGTGGGGGAGACGGCGCCGAGGCCGCGCTCGTCCATGGTGGCGAGGGCGTCGAGGATGTACCGGATCTGGCTCTCGATGATGAAGACCATGGAGGAGTGCCCGAGGCCGGTGTTCGGCCCTACGATCTGGAACAGGTTGGGGAAGTCGGCGACGGTCGTGCCCTTGTACGCCGACATCCCGCGCTGGCTCCAGGCGTCGGCCAGCGTGTGACCGGCGCGGCCGGTGATGTGCTGGGCGATCGGCTGGTCGGTGGTGTGGAAGCCGGTCGCGACGATGATCGCGTCGACCTGGCGCTCGCGGCCCTCGCGGTCGACGACCCCGTGGGGGCTGACCTTCGCGATGCCGGTGTCGACGAGGTCGACGTGGTCACGGTCCAGGGCGGGGTAGTAGGTGTTGGAGATCAGCACCCGCTTGCAGCCGAACGCGTAGTCGGGCGTCACCTTGGCGCGCAGCTCGGGGTCCGAGATCCCCTGGGCGATGTTGCCGCGGGCGATCCGTGTGGCCGGCGCGGCGATGGCCGGCTTCCAGACGAACGCCGGCACGTAGGCCTCGCGCGCCCAGTAGATCGCCGTGCGGTAGGCCCGCGCGAGGCCGGGGACGTGTCGGAAGCCGAAGCGCTCGACCGCGGTGTAGGGGCGGTCGTGGCGTGGCATCACCCAGGGCGCGGTGCGCTGGTAGACGTCGAGGTGGTCCACGACCTCGGTGATCTCCGGGACGATCTGGATCGAGGAAGCGCCCGTGCCGATGAGCGCGACGCGCTTGCCGCTGAGGTCGTAGTCGTGGTCCCAGCGGGCGGAGTGGAAGACCTTGCCCGCGAAGTCGTCGATGCCCTCGATGTCGGGCATCTTCGGCTCGGAGAGGCCCCCCGAGCCGGTGACGAGCACGTCGGCGGTCAGCTCGCCGCGACTGGTGGTGAGGTGCCAGCGCTGGTCCTCCTCGAGCCATGCGGCGTCCTCGAGCCTGGTGCCGAAGGAGAACCGGTCGAGCACGCCGGACTCGCGCGCGGTGCGCTGCAGGTACGCCTGGATCTCCGGCTGCGGCGAGAAGGAGCTCGACCAGTCGGAGTTGGGGGCGAAGGAGAACGAGTAGAGCTGGCTGGGGACGTCGCAGGCGGCACCGGGGTAGGTGTTGTCGCGCCAGGTGCCGCCCACGTCGGAGTCCTTCTCCAGCACGACGAAGTCGTCGCGGCCGTGCCGCGCGAGCTGGATGGCGGTGCCGAGCCCGGCGAACCCGGACCCCACCACCGCGACGCGGGTGTGCGTCGGCAGGCTGGTGAGGCCGACCGGGGTCTGCGGGGTCTCCGGGGTGGTTGCGGTGGGCGTGAAGGTCACGTCGTGACCGTGCCAGCCTGTTGAACAAGAGTCAATAAGTTGTTGAACAAAGTTCAGTAAGGTGGGTCTCATGGTCGGCCCGTCGCGCACCCGTCTCGCGCCCGACGAGCGCCGCGAGCAGCTGCTCGACCTCGGCGTGCAGCTGCTGGCCAGCCGCAGCATCGAGGAGCTGAGCATCGACCTGCTGGCCGTGGAGGCCGGCATCTCGCGCGGGCTGCTCTACCACTACTTCGGCACCAAGCACGCCTTCCACTGCGCCGTGGTCGAGCGGGCGGCCGACGACCTCTACCGGCGTACGGCGCCCGAGCCGGGCGGCGAGCCCATCGAGCGGCTGCACCGGTCGATGGAGGCCTACGTCGACTACGTCGGGGAGAACTACGCCGGCTACGCCTCGCTGGTGCGGGCCGCGGGGTCGGGGCGCGAGGACATCCGTGCCGTCTACGAGCGCTCCCGGGATCGGCTCACCGACCGGATCTTCACTGCCGCGGGGCCCGACGGGCTCGCCGCCCTGGGGGTCACCGACGGCCCCGCGGTGCGGATGCTGGCGCGGGGCTGGGCCGCCCTGACCGAGGAGGTCGTGCTCGCGTGGGTGCGCGACGACCACGGGCTGAGCCGCGAGGACCTGCTGGCCGCGGTGGTGGCGACGCTGCCCGCCCTGCTCGCCGGGCGCTCGGCACGCTGACGCCGCGGGACCCTGCCCGGCACGCACGACGGCCCCGGTCCGAGGGACCGGGGCCGGGCGTCCGGCGGCGGTGGTCGGGTCAGGTGAAGAGGCTGACCCCGCCGGGGCCGACGAGCAGGCCGACGACGATCAGCACGATGCCCTGGATGATGGCGCCGCGGACGATGCTCACGATGCCGGCGATGACGAGCACTGCGGCGATGATGAAAAGAATGGTGGACATGGACCTCTCCTGTCGGGGTGACTACCGGTTGCCCTGCCTCTGACCTGGGCAAACGGCCGTTGCGTGGTGGACCAGACCACCCGCTCGACGGCGGAAGATCACGGTGCGCATCGCCACGAGACGCGCCGCGGTGACCGCGAGGTTCGCGGAGGTCAGGGCGAGGCCCACCACCCTGGCCGAGCCGCGCGCGGTCACGTCCACACCGTCGCGCTGGTGGCGGCGAGACCGACGAGGGACACCGCCGGCCCCTGCGCCTGGGGTCGGCGGGCGGGGTGCGCACCACGTCGACGCTGCTGTGGGGTCGTCGACCCAGTCGACCGGCACCTCGTGGATGCGCAACCCCGCCCGCTCGGCGAGCGCGAGCACCTCGGTGTCGAAGAACCACGCGTCGCCGACGACCGGGGGCGGCAGCAGCCGGGCGACACCGCGTACGGCCTCGGCGCCGCAGGCCGACTCTGTGCACCTGGTGCCAGCGTCCCCCGCGCGGACGCCACCACCCCCGGTGGGGGTGGGCGGCGGGTCAGCGGGGGAGGTCGAGGGTGAAGGTCGTGCTGCCCGGCGTCGACGAGACCGTCACCGCGCCCCCGTGGGCCGCGGCGATCGCCTGCACCAGCGACAGCCCCAGCCCCGCGCCGCCGGAGGCCCGGGTGCGCGAGGAGTCACCCCGGGTGAAGCGCTCGAACGCACGGTCGACCAGCGCCGGGGGCAGGCCCGGCCCGTCGTCGTGCACGGTCACGCGCACCACGTGGCCCGCGCTGCGGGCGCCGGCGGTCACCGTCGTGCCCTCCGGCGTGTGCCGCCGCGCGTTGTTGAGCAGGTTGGTCACGACCTGGTGCAGCCGCAGCTCGTCGCCGGTGACCTCCAGCGCCTCGTCCGGCAGGTCGAGGCGCCACCGGTGGCCCGGGGCGACCACTCGGGCGTCGGCGACCGCCTCGAGCAGGAGCCGGGTGACGTCGACCTCCGCGCGCTCGAGCGGGCGGCCGGAGTCCAGCCGGGCCAGCAGCAGGAGGTCCTCGACGAGCGCGGCCATCCGGGCCGACTCCGACTCGACCTTGGCCAGGGCGGCGCCGAGCCGCTCCGGGTCGTCGGGCGTGCGCCGGCTCAGCTCGGCGTACCCCTGGATCGTGGTGAGCGGGGTGCGCAGCTCGTGCGAGGCGTCGGCGACGAACTGCCGCACCCGCTGCTCGCTGCGGTGCCGCTCGTCGAGCGCCGACTCGACGTGCCCGAGCATCGTGTTCAGCGCCGCACCGACCTGACCGACCTCGGTGCGGCCGTCGGCGAGCGTCTGCGGCACCCGGGTGGGCAGCACGCTCGCGCCAGAACCGAGCGGGAGCCGCGAGACCTCGTCGGCGGTGGCCGCGACCTCGCGCAGGGGCCGCAGCTGGCGGCGTACGACGACCCGGCCGGACGCGGCGGCCAGGAGCACGCCGAGCAGCGTGAGGAGCAGGCCCGACTGCGCCGTGTTGCGCACCGTGTCGTCGACCTCGCCCGGCGGGAGGCCGACGACCAGTGTCGAGCCGGAGGCCATCCGCACCGCCTGCACCCGATAGCGGGTGCGGCCCTCGCCGTCGCCCGAGGTCTCCAGGCCCCCGACCGCGAGGTCGTGGCCCTCACCGTCGCGCGGCACCGACGACAGCCTCGTCAGGTCTTGCGAGGTCAGCCGAACGAGGGCCGCCCCCGGCTCCGCGGGCACGACCACGCCGTCGCCCCCGGCGCTGCCCAGCACCGCGAGGAGGGTGCCGCCCCCCTGGCCCAGCAGGTCCTCGATCGGGTTGCGGGCCAGGCCCGGGCGGTCGCCCGTTCCCTCGCGCTCGTCGCCGTCCCCGTTGGACGGGTCGGGGCGCGGTGCCGTGGCCCGCTGCAGGGCCGCGGAGACCTGGTCGTCGAGGCGGGCGGTGAGGTACTGCCGCATGGTGAGGGTGGTCGCCACGGTCACGACGAGGCACACCACCGCCACCAGGGTGACCGCGGTCGCGACCAGCCGCGCCGTCAGCGACGCCGGACGCAGGCGACCGATGCCTCGCGCCGGCGGAGGTGGCGGTCGGTCCATGGGATCAGGATGCAGGCTTGAGCACGTAGCCCGCGCCCCGCATCGTGTGGATCATCGGCTCGCGGCCGACGTCGACCTTCTTGCGCAGGTAGGAGATGTAGAGCTCGACGACGTTCGCCTGGCCGCCGAAGTCGTAGTTCCACACCCGGTCGAGGATCTGGGCCTTGGACAGCACCCGTCGCGGGTTGCGCATCAGGTAGCGCAGCAGCTCGAACTCGGTTGCGGTCAGCGAGATCGCGTCGCCGTCGCGGTGCACGTCGCGGCTGTCCTCGTCGAGGGACAGGTCGCCGACGACCAGCGTCGACGACGTCGGGCCGACCGCGGTCGCCGTACGCCGCAGCAGGCCACGCAGCCGGGCCACGACCTCCTCCAGGCTGAACGGCTTGGTCACGTAGTCGTCCCCACCCGCGGTGAGCCCGGCGACCCGGTCCTCGACGGCGTCCTTGGCGGTGAGGAACAGCACCGGCACGTCCGGCTCGTGGCCTCGCACCCGGCGCAGCACCTCCAGGCCGTCCATGTCGGGGAGCATCACGTCGAGCACCAGGGCGTCGGGGCGGTGCTCCTTGACCAGGGTGACGGCCCGGGCGCCGTTGCCGGCGGTGATGATCCGCCAGCCCTCGTAGCGCAGGGCCATGCCCAGCAGCTCGGTGATGTTGGGCTCGTCGTCGACCACGAGCACGGTGAGGGGTGACCCGTCGACGCGGGTCAGCGGGGGCTGGGCGGTCGGCATGCGACCACTCTGCGCCAGCCGCCCCGGCCCAGGCTGTCGAGATGCTGTGGAGTTCCTGTGAGGGTCGGGTGGGGGTCCCCGTACCGCCCTGCCTGGCCGTCATGATGGGCCCATGACCTCCACCTCCCGCACCGTCCTGGCCGCCGCGGCCCTGGCCGGCGCGCTGGTGCTGGCTTCCTGCAGCGGCGACGCCGGACCGCCCGCCGCGTCCCCGTCGCCCGGCACGGCGGCGTCGAGCCCGTCGGCCGACGTGACGATGCCTCCGGACGCGCCGACCCTGCCGCCGTTCGGCGAGCCGACCACCCCGGCGACGCCGGACGCCGACGTCCCCGCGCGCATGTACGCCGTGCTGGCCGACCAGCTCGACCCGCGCGGCGAGCGCCTGGCCGCCTACGACGGCAGCAACGACGCCGGCAGCGGGGTCGGCGCCGGCAAGGTGCGGGGCGGCTGGAGCATGAACGCGGCCTGGGACCCGCAGGGGCTCGTGGGCCTGGTGGTGAGCCCCTCGTGGCCGGACGGTTGGGTGTGCCTGGACAACTACCCGGGGTGCCGCGACGTGGCGGTGCCCGGCGGGGGCACCGCCCGCGCCCTGCCGGCCGGGCGCAACGAGCTCTCGGTCGGCTACGAGCAGCCCGACGGTGACAAGGTGATCGCGTCGGCCTTCCGCGCGCCCGAGGTGTCCGCGCAGGACCTCGCCGCGGTCGTCGGCGACCCCCGCCTCGGCCTGGACTGAGCGCCGGCCTCCAGGCCCTGCGGGCCGGTGGCCACGCGTCGTGCGCCCACCCGGCACACTGGACCCGCTGTGATCTCCTTCCCTCCCGACCTGCCGGTCAGTGCGCGCCGCGACGACATCGCCGCCGCGATCCGCGACCACCAGGTCGTGGTCGTCGCCGGCGAGACCGGCTCGGGCAAGACCACCCAGCTGCCGAAGATCTGCCTCGCCCTCGGTCGCGGCGAGGACAAGCGGATCGGGCACACCCAGCCGCGCCGGATCGCGGCCCGCAGCGTCGCCGAGCGGATCGCCGCCGAGCTCGGCACCGAGCTGGGCGACGTGGTCGGGTACCAGGTGCGCTTCACCGACCGCACGAGCAGGGCCAGCCGGGTCAAGGTGATGACCGACGGCATCCTGCTCGCCGAGCTGCAGCGCGACCGCGACCTCACGGCGTACGACACCCTGATCATCGACGAGGCGCACGAGCGCAGCCTCAACATCGACTTCATCCTGGGCTACCTGCGTCGCCTGCTGCCCCGACGCCCCGACCTCAAGCTCGTCATCACCTCGGCGACCATCGACCCCGAGCGCTTCGCCCGGCACTTCGCCGACGCCGAGGGCACGCCGGCGCCGGTGATCGAGGTCTCCGGTCGCACCTATCCCGTCGAGGTGCGCTACCGCCCGCTCGTCGAGGAGAACTACGACGACGAGGAGGGCGAGCCGGTCGTCCGGGACCAGACCGAGGCGATCGCCGACGCGGTGCGGGAGCTGTGCGCGGAGGGCCCGGGCGACATCCTGGTCTTCCTCCCCGGCGAGCGCGAGATCCGCGACACCGCCGACGTGCTCTCCTCCGGCGAGTTCGCGACGCAGCGGGCGACCGGGCTCGGCTTCGACGTGCTGCCGCTCTACGCCCGGCTGTCGTCGGCCGAGCAGCACCAGGTGTTCGCGGCCCACGGCCGTCGCCGCGTCGTGCTGGCCACCAACGTCGCCGAGACGTCGCTGACGGTCCCCGGCATCCGGTACGTCGTGGACTCCGGCTTCGCGCGGATCTCGCGCTACTCCTCCCGGAGCAAGGTGCAGCGCCTGCCCGTCGAGCCGGTGAGCCAGGCGTCGGCGCGGCAGCGCGCCGGCCGGTGCGGACGGGTCGAGGCGGGCATCTGCATCCGGCTCTACTCCGAGGAGGACTTCGAGGGCCGACCGGAGTTCACCGACCCCGAGATCCTGCGCACCAACCTGGCCAGCGTGATCCTGCAGATGGCGAGCCTGGGGCTGGGAGAAGTGGAGCGGTTCCCCTTCGTGGAGCCGCCGGACTCGCGCCACGTGAAGGCCGGCATCGAGCTGCTCACCGAGCTCGGGGCCCTCCGCACCGGGGAGCCGACGGGGGACGCCGACCCGACCCGGCCCGCGTCGGGCCGCCGTCGTGGAGGGCGGGGCCGGGGTCGTCGCGGTGTGCAGCTCACCAGGACGGGACGCCAGCTCGCCCGGCTGCCCATCGACCCCCGCCTGGCCCGGATGATCCTCGAGGCCGACCGGCTCGGCTGCCTGCGCGAGGTGCTGGTCGTGACCGCGGCGATGTCGGTGCAGGACCCCCGGGAGCGTCCCGTCGAGCAGCGCGCGCACGCCGACCAGCTGCACGCGCGCTACCGCGACCAGACCTCCGACTTCCTCACCTGGCTCAACCTGTGGCGCCACCTGAAGAAGAACCAGCAGGAGATGGGGTCCAGCGCCTTCCGGCGCACCTGCAAGAGCGAGTTCCTCAACTACCTGCGCGTGCGCGAGTGGCAGGACTACGAGAGCCAGCTGCGCCAGGTCGCCAGAGAGCTCAAGCTCACCGTCGGGAAGCCGGCCGACGAGCCGGACGGTGACGCGATCCACCAGGCGCTGCTGTCGGGCCTGCTGTCGCACGTGGGGCTGCGCGACGCGGACAAGCGTGACTACCTCGGCGCCCGCGGCACCCGGTTCGCGGTGTTCCCGGGGTCCGCGGTGTTCAAGAAGCAGCCGCAGCTGGTGATGGCCGCCGAGCTGGTCGAGACGTCGCGGCTCTGGGGTCGGCAGAACGCCGGCATCAAGCCGGAGTGGGCCGAGCGGCTGGGGGAGCACCTGGTCAAGCGGTCCTACGCCGAGCCGCACTGGTCGCAGAAGCGGGCGGCGGTGATGGCCCGCGAGCGGGTGACGCTGTACGGCGTCCCCCTGGTCGCCGACCGGCTGGTGCAGTACGGCCGGATCGATCGGGAGCTCTCCCGCGAGCTCTTCGTCCGACACGCCCTGGTGTACGGCGAGTGGTCGACACGGCAGCGTTTCCTCGCGCAGAACAGGGCCCTGCTGGAGGAGGCCGAGGAGCTCGAGCACCGAGCGCGGCGCCGCGGCATCGTGGTCGACGAGCACACCCTGTTCGACTTCTACGACGCCCGGGTGGGCGCCGACGTCGTCAGCGGGGCGCACTTCGACTCCTGGTGGAAGCAGGTGCGGCGCGACCAGCCCGACCTGCTCACCTTCGACCCCGAGATGCTGGTGCACGAGGGGGCCGAGTCGGTCACCGACGCCGACTTCCCGTCGCAGTGGCAGGGCAGCGAGCTGAGCCTGCCGATCGACTACCACTTCGAGCCCGGCGCCGACGCCGACGGCCTCACCATCGCGGTGCCGGTCGCGGTGCTGAACCGGGTGGAGGCCGACGAGTTCTCCTGGCTGGTGCCGGGCCTGCGCGAGGAGCTCGTGACCGCGCTGATCCGGAGCCTCCCCAAGCACCTGCGGACCTCGTTCGTGCCCGCGCCCAACCACGCTCGCGCCTTCCTCGAGCAGGTGCCGCCGGGCGAGGAGCCGCTGCTCGACGCGCTGGAGCGCTGGTGCCGCGCCACCACGGGCACCGTCGTGCCCCGGGAGGCCTGGGGCGTCGACCGGTTGCCGGCGCACCTGCGGCCCACCTTCGCCGTGGTCGACGAGCACGGGCAGCAGGTGGGCACCGGCAAGGACCTCGACGCCCTCAAGGCGCCGCTGCGGTCCCGCTTCGCCCGGGCGATCGCCGACGTGGCCGCCGAGGAGGGGATGAGCCGCACCGGGATGACCGGGTGGGACGTCGGCACCCTCGAGCAGGTCGTCACCACCACCCGGGCCGGGCAGGAGGTGCGGGTCTACCCCGCGCTGGTCGACGAGGGCGGCACGGTCGGCCTGCGGGTGTGCGGCTCGGCCGCCGAGCAAGAGGCCGTGCACCGGCTCGGCGTACGACGGCTGGTGCTGCTCGCGGCCCCCTCGGTGCGGCGTGAGCTCAAGGAGGGCCTGGACAACGCGGCCAAGCTCGAGCTGGCCGGCTCGCCGTACGCCTCGGTGGGCGACCTGCTCGCCGACTGCGGCGTCGCGGTCGTCACCGACCTGGTCGACGACGCCGGTGCGGTGTGGGACGAGCCGACCTTCGACGCGCTCGTGGCCCGTGCCCGGGTCGAGGTCCCGCGGCGCGCTCCCGGCGTGCTCGACGACGTACGCCGCGCGCTCGCCGCCTGGCGGGTGGCCGACCGGGTGCTCTCGGGCCGGGCCGAGATGCGGGTGCTGCCCGCGCTGACCGACATGCAGGCCCAGGTCGGACGGCTCGTGCACGACGGGTTCGCGGGGGAGGCCGGGGCGGACCGGGTGCGGCAGGTGACCCGCTACCTGCGGGCTGTCGAGGTGCGTCGCGACAAGCTCGACGCCGCGCCGGGCAAGGACCAGCAGCTGCTCGACCGGGTCGCACCGCTCCAGCAGGCGTGGCTGCACCGGGTCGACGCCCTGCCCGCCGACCGTCCGCCGAGCCGGGACCTGCGCCAGGTGCGCTGGCTGCTGGAGGAGTTCCGGGTCTCGCTGTGGGCCCAGCAGCTGGGCACCGCGCAACCGGTCTCCGACTCCCGCATCCGCACGCTGCTCGACGGCGCCTGACCCACGCGGACCGTCGCGAGCACGGAAGGTGGACACACCTGCTCGGTCGCGAGACGCGGCTGGCCGGGGGTCGTACAGTGGGCGCTGGGCGCCGGGCCGTGGCAGCCCCGGGTCCCACAGAAAGCCGCTGCGAGCGGCCACGCGCCGTGAGGCGCTCCCGGTCCGGCGTCCACCTACCCCGTGGTGCTTCCCGAGTTCGTGGGCTCGTCCCGGTGGGTCTCAGCGTCCGGTCGAGAGCCAGCCGGTCCAGCCGCGGTTGCGGGCCCAGGTGCTGTGCGGGTTGTCCCGCCGGAAGATCCCGTCGTCGGTGGCCCAGGCGGCGTCGACCCGTGCGCTGACCCGCCGCGGCGTGCCCAGGCAGCGGCGCGGCACCGTCGTCCGGGTCGTGTCGCGGGCGTAGTCGATCGTGGAGCGGACACGGCACCGCACCAGGGCGTCGCCGCGGAACAGCCGCGCTCGCCCGTGCCACCGGCCCTGGGAGGTCTCGACCCGCGTCTCGTACACGCGACCGCGGGGGGTGCGGAGGTCGACGGTGTAGCCCGCGTAGGAGCCCAGCCGGGCGACGTCGGCGTAGCGGGACCAGACCGTCACGACGTCGCGGCGGTGCTGCACCCGGGTGACCAGGACGTCGAGGTTGGTGACGGTCGGGGCCGGCGCCCAGAGCCCGGTGACCTGCCCCTCGCGCACGTCGCCACGGGGGTCGCGCAGCGTGCTGCCCTCCCCGACCGCCGGCGCGGCGACCCCGAGGGCGGCGACGAGCGCCACGAGGGCCGGCAGCAGGCGGCGCGACGTCGCCCGCGGCGCGATGGTGCGGCGGGTCGGGACGGAAGGCCTCACGACGGCTCCGGTGGTCGGTGCCCGGTGGTTCCGGACGTCGAGCACAGGGTAGGGCAGGTCGGTCGCCGGCAGGGGCGCACGACCCAGGAGATCCGGGAGCGGGGGCCGCTCATCCGAGCTGGCCCGCGAGCTCGAGCCGCCCGGCCTGCTCCAGCTGCTCGGCGAGGGTGAGCAGACGGGCCGCGTCGAGCGCCGTGCCGCCTTCGCCGGTCGGCTGCAGCCGCGACCGGCCGTGGGCGAGCACCCGGGTGAAGGCGGCCGCCCGGAAGAGGGTGTCGGCGAAGTCGCCGGTCACCACGCCGCGCAGCACCAGGTCGGCGAGCAGACGCACGGCGGCCGGGTCGGGCGGGTCCACGACGCCGGCCACGACCTCGGCGACCGGGGCGGCGGACCGGCCGGCCTCGAACTCCCGCGCCACCGTCACCGGGTTGGCGTGCACGAACTCGCGGATGACGTAGAGCCGCCACAGGCAGCCCGCGAGCGAGTCGGCCGGGGCGCCCGCCCAGAGCTCGGCGAGCGCGTCGATGCCCTCGTCCCGCGCCAGCGTCACGACCCGCGCGATGGTCTGCTCGTCCATGCCGTCGCGCGACCCCCGCACCAGCACCTCGGCCGCGCGCTCGGCGGCGGCGGCCCGGACCGCGGCGTCGGGGCCGCCGGAGAGGTCCTCGAATGCCCGGGCTCCGGGCAGGGAGGGGCGGTGGTGGGGGCGGGACGGGTCGGAGGCGGGCATCCGGTCCACCCTACGAAGCCGGGCCAGGGTGTGCAGTCGATCCGGTCGTCGTCACGCCCGTCGTCACGGTCGTCGCCATGGTCGCGTCCTCAGCCGAGCCGGTCCCAGGCGGGGCGGGCCGACAGGGCGGCCGGGTCCTGACCGGGCTCGAAGGCCCGCATGTCGCCCATCAGCAGGGTGCGCACGACGGCGACCCGGGCCCCACGGCGTACGACGGTGACCCGCTCGGAGCGACGGTCGGCGGGGTTGCCGGCGGGCACGACGTCGACGGTGTACCAGGCCGCGTCGCCCCGCGGGACGCTCACGGTGTTCCAACCCGAGACGGTCACGTCGGCCGTCGCCGAGCTCGCGGCACAGCTGTCCTGCCACGAGCGCAGCGTCGCCGTCGCGCGCTCGGCCGTGCGGGCGTCGCCGAAGCCCGCGACCAGCTCGCCGCCCTCGTCGCCGCTCGCGGCCGCGGCACCCGTCGGGTCGAACCGGCGGACCACGACGTTCGCGGCGCCGATGTCGGCCATCAGGAAGCGCTGGCACTCGGTGAAGGGCTCGCCCTCCTCCGGCACGCTGCCGACCTCGGACCAGGTGTAGCCATCGTCGAGGCCCGGCAGCTCGCCCGCGGTGAGCAGGCGCGCGTACCGGTCGACGCCGCTGGTCGAGGTGCCGCTGCCGGTCGACGGCGCGGTCGGGGCGGTCGGCGCGGTCGGGACCGCGCTGGCCGAGGAGGTGGCCGACGGCTCCTTCCCGGACACGGTCTCGGTCGCCGACGAGGCGCTCGCGCTGGCGGAGGCCGTGGGTGTCGCCGTGGCGGTCGCGCTCGCGATCGGGGTCGACGCGCTCGCGCGGGGAGTCGGCGAGGGCCTCGACGCGCTCGCTGCCGAGGGGGTCGGGTCGTCGCCGCTGCACGACGCAAGCGCGAGAGGCAGGGTCAGCACGAGGGGCACGAGCACACGGGAGTGACGCATGAGGCCACGCTAGGGGCTGGCGCGGGCCGCCACCGCCGGACACGTCAGCTGCTCGGTCGCGATCCGGTCTCGGCGTCAGCCGTCGGCCGCGGGGGCGTCGGTACCGGGCTCGGGGATGGTCTCGGGCTCGACGCCGGGCCCGGGCTCGGGGGGAGGCGTGTCCGCGTCGATCACCGAGGTCACCAGCAGGTCGAGGACGAGATCGCGCTGCCACGGTCGGCTGCCCAGGGTGGTGAGCTGCGCGTCGAGCTCCGCGCGCAGCGCGTCGGGCTCACGGGTCTCCGGGGGCTGCCACATGGCGCGCCGCAGGTGGTCGGGGGCGAGCAGGTTCTCCGGCGGCAGCGAGTGGGCCTCGGCGAGCTCCTTGACCCCGTCCCGGACGGCGGTGAGGCGGCGGGCGGCGACCGGGTCACGGTCGGCCCAGGCCCGGGGCGGGGGAGGGCCGTCGGACTTCGCCCCGATGGTGGGCAGGTCGGCGTCCGAGAGCGCACGTGCCTCGTCCAGCGCGGCCAGCCACCGGCGCGAGTAACGCTCGGCGCCGCGACCCCGGAAGCCCGGTGCGGCGAGCAGCTCGGCCTTGGTCGTGGGGTTGGTCGTCGCCCCGGCGACCAGCGCCTTGTCCGGGAGGATCCGGCCGGGCGTCACGTCGCGCTGCTCGGCGAGCTCGTCGCGCGCGAGCCACAAGGCGCGCACCGCCGCCAGGCCGCGGCGGCCCCGCACCTTGTGCAGGCCCGATACCCGGCGCCAGGGCTCCTCGCGCACGGCCGGGACGAAGCTCAGCAGGTGGGCGAACTCCTGGCGCGCCCACTCGCGCTTGCCGTCGGCCTCGAGCCGCTGCTCGAGGGTGTCACGCAGCTCTACCAGCACCTCGACGTCGAGGGCGGCGTACTCCAGCCAGGGCTCGGGCAGCGGCCGGGTCGACCAGTCGACGGCGGAGTGCTCCTTGCGGAGCCGGCGTCCGAGCAGCTCCTCGACCAGGGTGGCCAGGGCGACCCGGGGGAACCCGAGCAGCCGTCCGGCGAGCTCGGTGTCGAAGAGTGCGCGGGGGTGCAGGCCGATCTCGGCCAGGCAGGCGAGGTCCTGGGTGGCGGCGTGCAGGATCCACTCGGTGTCGCCGATGGCCTCGTCGAGCGCGTCCAGGTCGCCGAGCGGGATGGGGTCGACGAGGTGCGTGCCCGACCCCTCGCGGCGCAGCTGCACGAGGTAGGCGCGCTGGGAGTAGCGGTAGCCGGAGGCGCGCTCGGCGTCGATGCCCACCGGGCCGGTGCCGCGGCGTACGGCCTCCACGGTCTCGGCGAGCGCCTCGGCGGTGTCGACGACGGGGGTCAGGCCGTCGCGCAGCACGAGCAGCTCGACGCCGCCCTCGGTCTCCTCGGGCGGGGCAGCATCCGGGGCGCCGGGCCCGTCGCCGGACGGGCCGGGTCCCTGGTCGGCGGTGCCGGTGCCGGTGTCGGACGGTCCGGTCGCGGGGCTCGGCGTACGGCGGCGGCTGCCGCCCCGCACGCGACGGCGCCGGCTGCCGGCGGGGGAGTCGCCCGGGGTCGTTGCCGCGGACTGGCTGCCGGGGTCGGCGTCGGCCATCAGCGCGAGCCGCGTTGACCGCGACGGCTCGGCATGACCGCGACGCCCGGGGGCACGGGCTCGAGGCTGGCGGCGGTGCACAGCAGCTGGCTCCACGCCTTCACGTGGCCGGCGACGTCGTCGCAGGGCGTCCAGGAGGCGCGGATCTCGAGCTGGGCGGTGGCGGCCTCGTCGGACATGCCGCCGAAGCTCTCGGTCGAGACGACCGTGACGGTGCCCGACGGGTTGGCCGAGACGGCGTCGTGGTCCTCGAGCGCCTCGGCGATCCACGACCACGCCACCTCGGGCAGCAGCGGGTCGGAGGCCTGTTCGCGGTCGATCTCGGCGCGGGCGTACACCACGCAGCGGAAGGTGCCGGCCCAGGCGTCGTTGCCGTCGGGGTCGTGCAGCAGCACGATCCGGCCGGTGGCGACGTCGTCGCCGCGCACGGTGACGTCGGCGGACAGCGCCGCGGCGTACGGTGCGATCCGCTGTGGCGCGGGCATCTGCTCGACGAGCACCTCGGGCCGCACCGGTGCGGCGAGCATGCGCTCCACCGCGGCGCGGAACTCCTCGGGCCAAGCTGATGGGTCCACGCGGCTCCCCTGACCTGCCGACATGCCGGGAACAGTAGGCGCGGGGAGGGTGCCCACCCCGCCGGACACGCCGCCGTGGCGCGACCTGGGAGGATCGGCGCCGTGCCTGCCGCCTCCGTGACCGACGCCGCCGTCCGCGACTCCGCCTTCCTCCGCGCCGCCCGCGGCGAGGACGTGCCGCACACGCCGGTGTGGTTCATGCGTCAAGCCGGGCGCTCGCTGCCCGAGTACCTGAGGATCCGCGAGGGCGTCACGATGCTCGACTCGTGCATGCGGCCCGACATGGTCGTAGAGATCACCATGCAGCCGGTGCGTCGGTACGCCGTCGACGCCGCGATCTTCTTCTCCGACATCGTGCTGCCGCTGAAGGCCGTCGGTGTGGACCTGGACATCAAGCCGGGCGTCGGGCCCGTCGTCGCCGAGCCGGTGCGCACCCTCGAGGACGTGGCCCGCATCCCGGACCTGACCCCCGACCACGTCGGCTTCATCACCGAGTCGGTGCACGGCCTCGTCGGTGAGCTGGGCGCGACGCCGCTGATCGGCTTCGCGGGCGCGCCCTTCACCGTCGCGTCGTACCTGGTCGAGGGCGGGCCGTCCAAGGAGCACGCGAAGACCAAGGCGATGATGTTCGGTGCACCCGAGGTGTGGGACGCCCTGATGCGCAAGATCGCCGGCATCGCCTCGGCGTACCTGACCGTGCAGGTCGAGGCCGGGGCGTCCGCCGTACAGCTCTTCGACTCCTGGGCCGGGGCGCTGTCCCCCCTGGACTACCGCCGCTACGTCATGCCGCACTCCGCGCAGGTGCTCGCCGCGGTCGGCGGTCTCGACGTGCCCAGGATCCACTTCGGCGTCGGCACCGGCGAGCTGCTCGGCCTGATGGGTGAGGCCGGCGCGGACGTGGTCGGCGTCGACTGGCGGGTGCCGATGGCCGAGGGGGTACGCCGCGTCGGTGGTCGCGTGGTGCAGGGCAACCTGGACCCCAGCCTGGTCTTCGCGCCCACCGAGGTGATGACCGAGCGGGCCGATGAGGTGCTCGCCGCCGGTCGGGAGGCCCCCGGCCACATCTTCAACCTCGGCCACGGCGTCATCCCCAGCACCCCGCCCGACCAGCTCACGAAGCTCGTCGACCACGTGCACGCCGTGACCGCACGCTAGGGGCCCCGAGATTCCCGGTGGACCGGGAACTTCGGCCGGGCTGACCCGACGAGCATCGACCCCCGCACCAGCAGGGCGACGGCGAAGGGGGCACCGCGCCGAGGACGAGCGGGGGAGGTCGGCGCCGCGAGCGGTGGGACGCGGGCGGTGCGTCGCCGATTCCGACCGTCGCCGGACCGTGACCCCGGGCCGCCGCCGCGGGGCTGGCAGAGTGAGGCCATGGCTCCGGAGACCCAGCCCTTGCCGCAGCAGCCCGCCGACACCCAGCTCGACGCCGACGACCTCGTCGGCGAGGGGGCCCGCCACGACCGGGCCGACGTGGCCGTGATCGGGGGCAGCGGCTTCTACTCCTTCCTCGAGGACCCCCGGCACGTCCGCGTCGAGACGCCGTACGGCGACCCCAGTGCCGAGGTCGCGCTCGGCACGGTGGCGGGCCGACGGGTGGCGTTCCTGCCGCGCCACGGCAGCGGCCATGCCTTCCCGCCGAGCCGGATCAACTACCGCGCCAACCTCTGGGCCCTGCGCTCGCTCGGCGTGCGCCAGGTCGTCGCGCCCTGCGCCGTGGGGGGACTGCGCGACGGGGACGACGGCGTCGCGCCGGGCGACCTCGTGGTGCCCGACCAGCTCGTCGACCGCACCACCGCCCGGGCGCAGACCTTCGTCGAGACCGGCGCGGTGCACCTGCCCTTCGCCGACCCCTACTGCCCCCGCGTGTCGCCGGTGCTCGCGGCCGACGAGACCGTCGCACTCGGCGGCACGATGGTCGTCATCGAGGGTCCGCGCTTCTCCACCCGCGCCGAGTCGCAGTGGTACGCCGCCCAGGGCTGGAACCTGGTGAACATGACCGGCCACCCCGAGGCGGTCCTCGCCCGTGAGCTGCGCATGTGCTACTCCGCGATCGCGCTGGTCACCGACATGGACGCCGGCGTCGGGACCGGTGAGGGCGTGGGCCAGGACGAGGTGTTCGCGCTGTTCGCCCGCAACATCGACCGGCTCAAGGGCCTCGTCGCCACCGCGATCGGCGACCTGCCGGACCCGGCCGGATGCACCTGCGCGAGCTGGGCTGACGGCATGGACCTCACCTACGACGTGCCCGGCCCCGCATGAAGGTCCTGCTCACCGGCTCGGCCGGTTTCATCGGCAGCGCCATCGGTGCCCAGCTCGAGGAGCGCGGCGACGAGGTCGTGCGGGTGGACTGGATGCTCCCGCTCGCCCACGGGGACGCCGAGCCCCCCGAGGGCACGCACCACCTCGACGTCCGCGACGCCGTCGACTCGTCGGCCTGGGCCGACCTGCTCCGCGGCACCGAGGTCGTCTGCCACCAGGCCGCGGTCGTCGGCGCCGGTGTGCGGGTGGGCGACCTCCCGGCGTACGCCGCGCACAACGACCTCGGGACCGCGGCCCTGCTCGCGGCCATGCACGAGGCCGCGGTGCGGCGGCTGGTCATGGCCTCCTCGATGGTGGTGTACGGCGAGGGCCGCTACGCCTGCCCCGAGCACGGCGACCGGGTCGCCGGCCCGCGCCGGCTGACCGACCTCGACGGCGGCATGTTCGAGAACCGTTGCCCCGACTGCGACCGGCCGCTGGGCTGGGCGCTCGTCACCGAGGACGCCCGGCTGGACCCGCGCAGCTCCTACGCCGCCAGCAAGGTCGCCCAGGAGCACTACGCGGTCGCCTGGGCCCGGCAGGCCGACGCCGCGGCGGTGGCGCTGAGGTACCACAACGTCTACGGCCCCGGCATGCCCCAGGACACGCCGTACAGCGGCGTCGCCGCGATGTTCCGCTCGTCGCTGGAGCGGGGCGAGCCACCGACCGTCTTCGAGGACGGCGGGCAGGTGCGCGACTTCGTGCACGTCGCCGACGTCGCCCGGGCCAACCTCGCCGCGATCGACGCGGTGGCGGACTCGCCCACCGGCGCGCTGTCGTCGTACAACGTCGCCTCGGGCACCCCGATCACGATCCGTGAGGTCGCCGAGCTGGTCGCCCGGGGGAGCGGCTCCGACCTCGGCCCGCGCGTGACGGGCGACTACCGGCTCGCGGACGTGCGCCACATCGTGGCCTCGCCGGCCCGCGCCACCGTCGACCTCGGCTTCACCGCCCACGTGCCCCCGCAGACCGGTGTACCGGCGTTCGCCACTGCCCCGTTGCGGGCCTGACGGGAGCGCGGTTTACCACGTCAACGTGGTGTTCTGTCACTTACAGCGGGAACCTTCCCGCTGTAAGCGCCGGTTTACCACGTTGACGTGGTAAACCGCCGGGCCCGTTCACCACCCTTTACCAGTGGGTGTCGAGCAGGTGCGGCAACGCCAGCGCGGTGACCACCTGCAGCACCAGCAGCTGCTGGTGCCGGCGAGGCGGCACCAGCACCAGGGCGAGCAGCATCCACGGCATGAACGGCAGCCAGATCCGCTCGACCTCCGAGAGGCTCATCAGCGAGGCGTCCGCGGCGACGACGGCGAGCAGGCCCCCCACGGGCAGCGCGACGAGCGCCCGGCGGCGTACGTCGTCGACCGGCGCGGCGGTCGACGTCTGGTCGGGTGAGCGGCGCCCGGCCACCCGGAGCCGCACCGCCACGGCCAGCGCGCCGAGCCCGGCGCCGAGCGCCGGACCGGCGGAGAGCACCAGTGCCCCGACGTTGCCCCACACCCAGTACGACGGCGGTCGGTGCCGCGCGATGCCGGCCCAGTAGCGGTCGCCGAGCGCGACGTAGGCGTCCCAGACGTAGAAGCCGAACGGCGCCAGCACGAGCACCGGCACCAGGGCGGCGAGCGCGGCCACCGGCAGCGGCCACCAGGTCCGCGCCGACCACAGCACCGCCAGCGCGACGACGCCGAGCAGCAGCGCGCCGTAGGAGAGCATCACCGTGCTGCCGAGCACCAGGCCCGATGCGACCGAGAGCGCCGCGCCGCGTCGCCCACCGGACGTGGCGGCCAGCGCGAGCAGGCACAGCCCCCAGGTGCCGGCGGTGAGGATCAGGGCGTCGGCGCTGACGCCGACGAAGACCGCCATCGGGGTCAGCACCAGGAACGGCGCCACCGTGCGGGCGACGTCCTCGCCGACCAGCCGGCGCACGGTCACGAGCACGGCCAGCGGGGCGGTGGCCGCGATCGCGACGACGATCAGGCCGGACGCCGGTGCCGGGGCGAGGCCCAGGCGCTCGAGCAGCACGAAGACCAGGAAGAGGAACGGCGGGTGGCCGGCGACGTTGGCGGCCAGGGTGCGGTCGGAGTCGAAGGAGACCCGCTCGACCCACTCGCGCAGCAGCAGGCCGACGTCGTCCACGCGCCCGGCCTCGCGGACGTACTCGAACGGTTCTCCGAGCACGTCGCCCAGACCGCCGACCCCGTCGACCAGCGCGAGCGAGACCAGCCAGGCGAGCCCCAGCAGGTAGGCCGCCGCCAGCAGCCGCCCCCAGCCCAACCGCCGGGCGTACGGCGCGGCGTACGCGACGCCGAGCGCACCCAGCAGGACGGCCGGCAGGGACCCGGGCCCGACGTGCGGGCGCCAGTGCGAGTGCAGCGGCTCGACGCCGTGCGGTCCGACGAAGGGGTGCACGCCCCAGCCGACCAGCGTGGGCAGGGTCAGCGCGGTGAGGGTCACGGCGGCGCCCAGGAGCAGCCCGACGAGGGCCCCTCGCGAGCGGGCGGCGGAGGCGGGGTCCGTGCCCTGGTCGGGACCGGCGGCGACGGTGGGCGTGGAGCGGCTCACGCCCCCGACCCTAGGTGGCCGGGGCGAGCGGGGCCTCGCCGACGCGACTCGATCGCGGCCCCGACGTGTCTGTACCGCCTACCCTGGGGCCCATGCAGTCCTGTGACCTCGTCCTGCCCTGCAAGGACGAGGGTCCCGCGCTGCAGGCCCTGCTCCCGGCCGTGCCGGCGGCGTACGCCGTCATCGTCGTCGACAACGGGTCGACCGACGACACCGCCGAGGTCGGGCGATCCCACGGCGCGCGGGTGGTGCCGGAGTCCCGCCCCGGGTACGGCGCCGCCGTGCACGCCGGCATCGAGGCGGCCACCGCGGACTTCGTCGCGGTGATGGACGGGGACGGCTCCTTCGACCCTCTCGAGATCGCCCCGCTTCTCGCCGACGTGGCCGAGGGGCGTGCCGACATGGCCGTCGGTCGGAGGCGGCCGGTGGCCCGCGGCGTCTGGCCCTGGCACGCGCGGGCCGGCAACGCCCTCGTCGTACGGATCCTGCGCCGCCGCACCGGCTTCACCGCTCACGACATCGCCCCGATGCGGGTGTGCCGCACCCAGGCGCTGCTCGCCCTCGGGGTGCAGGACCGTCGCTTCGGCTACCCGCTCGAGCTGCTGAGCCGGGCGACCGCGGCCGGGTGGCGGATCACCGAGCACGACGTGTCCTACCACCCGCGGGCGGCCGGCACCCGGTCCAAGGTCTCGGGGTCGGTGCGCGGCACCGTGCGGGTGGCCCGCGACTTCCGGCGGGTCCTCGCGTGAGGTCGCTGCTCGTCGTTGCGAAGGTCCCGGTGCCCGGCCGCGTCAAGACCCGCCTGGGTGCCGACGTGGGCCTCGACGTCGCGGCCGACCTCGCGGCGGCCTGCCTGCTCGACACCCTCGACGCGGCGGCGGCCACCGTGGGGGCCGGCGCATGCCACCTGGCGCTCGACGGCGACCTCGCCGACGCCCGGTGCGCCCAGGAGCTGTCCGACGCCCTGCGCGGCTGGACGGTGCGACCCCAGGGCCCGGGCGCCCTCGGCCCCCGTCTGGCCCGCGCGCACCGCGACCTCGTGGACGACGGCGTCACCGGCCCGGTGCTGCAGGTCGGCATGGATACCCCCCAGCTGGAGCCAGCACTCCTCCACGACCTCCTCGCGCTGCTGGACCGCGAGCAGGGCGGGGCCCCGGACGCGGTGCTCGGCCCCGCCGTGGACGGTGGCTGGTGGGTGCTCGGCACCCGCGACGCGACCTTGGCACGGCCCGTGGGCGACGTGCCGATGAGCACCCCCACGACGTACGACGACACCCGGCGCGCGCTCGAGTCGGCCGGCTCGCGCGTCGTGGCGGGCCCGGTGCTCCGCGACGTCGACACGGCCGCCGACGCGGTCGCGGTGGCCGCGCGGTGCCCCGCGACCCGGTTCGGGCAGGCATGGACCTCCCTGGGCGCGCAGGCGGTCCGATGACCACCGACGCGCCCGACCGGGTCGGGCTGAGCCGCACCGCTCCGCCTCTGGCGTTCCCGGGGGTCCGCGAGGTGGCCTTCCCCGAGGTGTTCGAGCGCGCGATGGCGGGCGTGCCCTGCGTCGCGACCGGCGACGAGTCCGGCCCTGAGCTGTTGCCGATGGCGCGGTGGGTGTCCGCGGCGGACGCCTCCGACGACGTGCTGCTGGCGCTGTGCGACGGGCCGACCCTCGACGTCGGCTGCGGTCCCGGTCGGCTCACCGAGCGGCTGGCCGATCTGGGCCACGTGACCCTCGGGGTGGACGTGGTGGAGGGCGCCGTACGGCGCACGCGGTCGCGGGGCGTCTCCGCCGTGCAGCGCGACGTCTTCGAGCGGCTGCCCGGCGAGGGGCGCTGGCGCACCGTGCTGCTCGCCGACGGCAACATCGGGATCGGCGGCGATCCGGTGACACTGCTGCGCCGGGTCTCCGAGCTGCTCACCGAGGGGGGACGCATCGTGGTCGAGGTCGACCGACCCGGGATCGGCCTCCGCCGACACGTCGCCCGCCTGCGCTGCGGCGACATCCAGAGCCGCCCCTTCACGTGGGGCGTCGTGGGGGCCGACGTCGTCGACGAGCTGGCCGAAGAGGTGGGGTTTACCGTGGAGGGTCTGCACCCCACGCCCGATCGTGCCGCCACCCGGTGGTTCGCCGTGCTGGCACCGCTGAAGGGTTCCGCGTGACCGCCCCGAGTCCCCCCGCACCCGAGCACTTCACCTCGCGGCTGCACAGCCCGGCCGTGTCGGCCCGCGTCGGGCTGTGGCTTGGCGTCGCCTTCGGGTTGTGCTTCGTCACCGGCCTGATCAGCCACTGGGCGCAGGAGCCACAGCCGAGGATCGGCTTCCCGGCCTCGCCGTACTGGGGGTACCGGCTCAACCAGGGCCTCCACGTCACCTCCGGCTTCGCGGCCGTGCCGCTGCTGCTCGTCAAGCTGTGGTCGGTGTACCCGCTGCTGTTCACGCGGCCGCCCTCGCCGAAGCCGGTCGGCCCGGTGGTGCGGGAGGTGCTCGAACGCCTCTCGATCGGGGTGCTCGTCGCCGCAGCGATCTTCCAGCTCGCCACCGGGATCCCGAACCAGGCGCAGTGGTACACGTTCCCGTTCCCGTTCCGCTCGGTGCACTACGCCGTGGCCTGGGTCGCCATCGGCGCGCTCGTGCTGCACGTCGCGGTGAAGCTGCCGGTGATCCGCCAGGCCCTCGGCGACGACCTCGACAGCACCGACCAGGACCGGCCCGAGGCCACCCGCGAGGGCGCGCTGTCGCGGCGCGGGCTGCTCACGGTGGCCGCGGTCGCCGGCACCGGTGCCGTGCTCGCCACCGCCGGGGGGACGGTGCCGTGGCTGCGCCGGGTCTCCGTGCTGGCCGCGCGCTCGGGGGAGGGGCCGCAGGGGGTTCCCATCAACATCAGCGCCGCCCAGGCCAAGGTCGAGCAGACCGCCCGCGCCGCGGACTACACGCTGACCGTGGTGCACGGTGCTGCCGAGCGCACCTTCACCCGCGCGGACCTGCTGCGGATGAGCCAGCACACCGAGGACCTCCCGATCGCCTGCGTCGAGGGGTGGAGCGCCACCGGACGCTGGACGGGGCCGCGGATGGCCGACGTGCTCACGTCGGTCGACGCGCCCACGGACGCCGACGTGTCGGTGGTGTCCTTGCAGGAGCGCGGCGCCTTCGCGAAGAGCATCCTGCCGGCGCAGTTCGTCCAGGACTCCCGCACGCTGCTCGCCCTCAAGCTCTCCGGCCAGGACCTCACCCTCGACCACGGCTACCCCGCCCGGGTGATCGCGCCCAACCGGCCCGGCGTGCTGCAGACCAAGTGGGTCACCCGGATCGAGGTGTTGACGTGAGCCCGGTGCGCTGGGTCGTCGGCGCGCTCGGCGTGGCGATCGGTCTCTGGGGAGCGTGGCTGCTGCTCGCGTACAGCTTCTCCACCCAGTTCGGCATCGCCCGGTGGCTCGTGGCGGGAGTGGTGCTGCACGACTTCGTGCTGGTGCCGCTGACGCTCGTCGTCTGGTTCCTGCTGCGGCGGGTGCTGCCCGCGGTCGCCCGCGGTCCGGTCGCCGGCGGGCTGGTCACGCTCGGTGCGCTCACCCTGCTCGCGATCCCGGTGCTCGGCCGGTTCCGCACCGTGCCCAGCAACCCGACGCTGCTCGACCGCAACTACACCGTCGGGTGGCTCGTGGTGCTGCTCGTCGTGCTGCTGGCGGTCGGCGGCGCGACGGCCTGGCGCGTCCTACGCCGCACGTCCGGCGGCTCGGGGCGCTCCACGCCCGCGACCGCCGACTAGCCTCGCCCGGTGCTCTCCCTCGACGCCTCGCCGCCGCTGCCGCCGGGCGCCGTCGTCGCGGTGGTCGGTGGCGGGGTGAGCGGGCTCGCCGCCGCACACCGGCTGCGCAGCCGCCGCCCCGACCTCCGGGTCGTCGTGCTCGAGGGCTCCCCGCAGGTCGGCGGCAAGCTGCGGCTCGACGAGGTGGGCGGGGTGAGGCTGGACGTCGGCGCCGAGAGCATGCTGTTCCGCCGTCCCGAGGGTGTCGACCTGGCGCAGGCGGTGGGGCTCGGCGGGGACGTCGTGCACCCCGCGGCGTACGCCGCCCGGGTCTGGACGCGCGGCGCGCTGAGGCCCTTGCCCCGGTCGGTGATGGGGGTCCCGGCCGACCTCGCGGCGCTGGCCGACTCCGGCCTGCTCAGTGCCGACGGCCTCGAGCGCGCGGCCCGCGAGCCCGACCTTCCGGCGCGGCCCCTGGCCGACGGCGAGGACGTCAGCGTCGGCGACCTCGTCGAGCACCGCTACGGGCCCGAGGTGGTCGACCGGCTCGTGGAGCCGCTCCTCGGCGGCGTGTACGCCGGCCAGGCTCGTCGTCTCTCCGCCCGCGCCACGGTGCCCCAGGTCGTGGCCCTGCTCGACCGCGGACCGTCGCTGACGCGCGCGGCCGCCGACTCGCTGGCCGGGCCGCGCAGCGACGCGCCCGTCTTCGCCGGTGTGCGCGGGGGTCTCGGACGCCTGCCCGCCGCCCTGGTCGCCGACGCCGACCTCGACGTCCGCACCGGGGTCGTGGTGCGCGGGCTCCTCCGCACCCCGGCCGGGTTCGCGCTCGAGACCGGCCCGGCGGTGGCGCCCGCACGCGTCGACGCCGACGCCGTCGTGCTGGCGGTGCCGGCGCTGCCGGCCGGCCGACTGCTGGCGGAGGTGGTGCCGTCGGCCGCCCACGACCTCGGCTCGGTGCAGAGCGCCTCCACCGCGGTCGTGACCCTGGCCTACCCGGCCTCGGCGCTCGTCGGGGTGCAGGGCTCGGGCTTCCTGGTGCCCCCGGTCGACGGACGGCTGGTGAAGGCGGCGACGTTCTCGTTCCGCAAGTGGGACTGGGTGCGCGAGGGCGGCGTCGGCGCGGACGGCCCTGACGACGTGGTCGTGCTGCGCTGCTCGGTCGGCCGGCTGGGGGAGGAGCACCTCCTGCAGCGCACCGACGAGGAGCTGGTCGCGGCCTCGGTCCGCGACCTCGAGGTCGCGGTGGGCACGGGCGGCTCGACCCTGGTGCGGCCGCTCGACGGCCGGGTCACCCGCTGGGGTGGCGCCCTCCCGCAGTACGCGGTGGGCCACCTCGACCTCGTGGCCCGGGTGCGCGCCTCGGTGGCCCGGGTGCCCCGGCTCGCGGTCTGCGGCGCGACGTACGACGGGGTGGGCGTCCCCGCCTGCATCGCCTCCGCCCACCGCGCCGTGGACGAGCTGCTCGCCTGACCGGCGGTGCCACGACGCCCTCGCCCAGCGCCTCGGGCTCCTCGACCACTCGGCAGGGCGGCCGGCAGCGGACGCCGAACACCGGCCCGTCACAATGGGCGCATGACCGAGCGACCTGTCACCGAGAGCGGCAAGAGGCCCGGCCAGGGCAAGCAGGCCCGCGAGCTGAACGACACCATCCGCTACACGATGTGGTCGGTGTTCCGCCTGCGCGACCTGCTCGGGGACGCCGACCGGCAGGCGGAGACCGCCGAGCTCGAGGCGCTCGTCGAGAGCATCGCCGCCGAGGGTGTCGAGGTGCGCGGGCTGTACGACGTGTCCGGCCTGCGCGCCGACGCCGACCTGATGGTGTGGTGGCACGCGGAGAGCAGCGACGCGCTGCAGACGGCGTACCAGTCCTTCCGCCGCACTCGGCTCGGTCGCCGTTTCGACCCGGTGTGGTCGCAGATGGCGTTGCACCGGCCCGCGGAGTTCAACAAGAGCCACATCCCGGCGTTCCTCGCCGACGAGGAGCCTCGGGCCTACGTGTGCGTCTACCCGTTCGTGCGCTCCTACGAGTGGTACCTGCTGCCCGACGCCGAGCGGCGCGACATGCTCAAGGAGCACGGCATGCAGGCCCGGCCCTACCCCGACGTCCGGGCCAACACCGTGGCGTCGTTCGGTCTCGGCGACTACGAGTGGATGCTGGCCTTCGAGGCCGACGAGCTGCACCGCATCGTCGACCTGATGCGCGACCTCCGTGCGAGCACCGCCCGGAGGCACGTGCGCGAGGAGATCCCGTTCTACACCGGCCGTCGGCTCAGCGCCGCGGCGATGGTGGCCTCGCTGCCCTGAGCCCGACCGGCCAGGGACCCTCGACCGGGCTCAGCGCTCCGCGTCGACCTCGGCCGGCTCCAGCGTCATCGAGATCGAGTTGATGCAGAAACGCTGGTCGGTGGGGGTGTCGTAGCCCTCGCCCTCGAAGACGTGCCCGAGGTGCGAGCCGCACGAGGCGCAGAGCACCTCGGTCCGCAGCTGCCCGAACGAGCGGTCCTGGACGAACTCCACGCTGTCGCCGGCGAGGGGGGAGTAGAACGACGGCCACCCGCAGTGGCTCTCGAACTTCGTGTCCGAGGTGAACAGCTCGGCCTGGCAGGCCCGGCAGCGGTAGACGCCGGCCGCCGTGGTGTCGGTGTACTCCCCGACGAACGGCCGCTCGGTGCCGGCCTTGCGCAGCACGGCGTACTCGCTGGAGGTGAGCTCCTCACGCCACTCCGCATCTGACTTTTCCACGCGATAACCCATGGTCTGAGCCTACGCTGCAGCACCAGCCCTCCGCGTCCGCGACACCGCTCTTGACTGCCTCAAGTGAACACGTGTTCACTAGGAGACGTCGGGGTAGTTCAGGTCACAGCCCGCCCGCCAGAAGGAGCAACGCCGCACATGTCTGTCACCTCCGACCTCTCCTGGGAGCGCGTCCGTCGTCTCGGACGCCAGCTGACCACCCCCCTGCTCCCCGACGACTACCTCGCGCTGATCAACCCGCTGTGGTCCTCGCGTGAGCTGCGCGGTCGCATCGAGAAGGTGGTCCCCGAGACCGAGGACGCCGCCACCGTCGTGATTCGCCCGGGCTGGGGCTGGCGCCACGACCACGAGGCCGGCCAGTACGTCGGCATCGGTCTCGACGTCGACGGCAAGATCCACTGGCGCTCGTACTCCCTGTCCTCGCCGCCCAAGCGCACCGGCGGCAACATCCAGATCACCGTGCGGGCGATGCCGGAGGGCTTCCTCTCCGACCACCTCGTCAACGGTGTCGAGCCCGGCACCATCGTGCGGCTGGCCACGCCCAACGGCGACTTCGTGCTGCCGAGCCCGCCGCCGGACAAGATCTTCTTCCTCGTCGCGGGCAGCGGGATCACCCCGGTCATGGCGATGCTGCGCACCCTCGACCGGCGCCGCACCATGCCCGACGTCGTGATCGCCTACTCCTCCCCGACGCAGGAGCGGATGATCTTCCGCGACGAGCTGCTCGCGATGCAGGAGCGCAACGAGGGCCTGCGGCTGCACGAGCAGCACACCGACGACGACGGCATGCTGGAGATGAAGGACCTCGACACGGTCTGCCCGGACTGGCGCGAGCGCGAGGCCTGGGCGTGCGGCCCCGGCCCGATGCTCGACGCGGCCGAGGAGCACTACGAGACGGCCGGCCTCGAGGACAACCTGCACCTGGAGCGCTTCACGCTGGACCTCGGTGGCGACGGCGCCGAGGGCGGCACGATCACCTTCCAGAACTCCCGCAAGACCGTCGAGTCGGACGGCGCCATGACCGTGCTGGAGGCCGGCGAGGAGGCCAACATCGGCATGCCGTACGGCTGCCGCATGGGCATCTGCCACACCTGCACCCTCACCTTGGTCGAGGGACGGGTGCGTGACCTACGCAACGGGGATGAGTTCACCGGCCCCAACGAGCGCGTGCAGACGTGCGTGACAGCCGCCGCGGGCGACTGCACGCTCGACATCTGAGGCGCGAACGGGCAGGCTGTCCCAAACCGGCACAACTGTACTCTTGGCCGGCAGGTCACCCAGAGACCCAGAGACACCCTCGGCACCAGCCGGCACCACCCTCAGCCCCCACCCCACCCCGATCCCGTCGGATCCACCGAGAAGGAGGCGCCCGTGGCTATCGCGGACGTGAAGGAATTCGCCCACCTCACCGAGGAGGACGTCGCTGAGTTCGGGCGCGAGCTCGACCAGCTGCGCGAGGAGATCGAGAACTCCCGCGACGCCGACGACGCGGCGTACATCCACAACATGATCACCTTCCAGCGTCGCCTCGCGACCGCGGGCCGGATCACGCTCTTCGCGAGCAGGTACAAGCCCGCGTGGATCGCCGGCACCGCCATGCTCGGTGTTGCCAAGATCCTCGAGAACATGGAGATCGGCCACAACGTCATGCATGGCCAGTGGGACTGGATGAACGACCCGGAGATCCACTCCTCCACGTGGGAGTGGGACACCGCGCAGCCCGCCGAGCAGTGGAAGCACTCGCACAACTACGTGCACCACCAGTTCACCAACGTCCTGGGCTACGACAACGACATCGGCTACGGCGTGCTCCGGATGGCGCGTGAGCAGAAGTGGCACCCGGTGAACCTGGGGCAGCCGCTCTACAACGCCGCGCTCGCCTCGCTCTTCCAGTGGGGCGTCGCACTGCACGACCTCGACATCGAGGCGATCCGCAAGCGCGAGAAGGACCCGGAGGTGATGAAGAAGCAGCTCAAGCAGATCTGGCGGAAGGTCCGCCGCCAGGCCGGCAAGGACTACCTCGTCTACCCGGCGCTGTCCGGCCCCGCGTGGAAGAGCACGATCACGGCCAACGCGACCGCCAACCTGATGCGCAACCTGTGGTCGTACATGATCATCTTCTGCGGGCACTTCCCCGACGGTGCGCTGCACTTCACCGAGGAGGAGATCGAGGACGAGACCCGCGCCGAGTGGTACCTCCGCCAGATCCTCGGCTCGGCGAACTTCGAGGGCGGCGAGGCGCTGCACATCCTCTCCGGCAACCTGGGCTACCAGATCGAGCACCACCTGTTCCCGGACCTGCCGAGCAACCGGTACGCCGAGATCGCGGAGCGGGTGCGCCCGCTGTGCCAGCACTACGGCATCCCCTACACCACGGGGCCGCTGCACCGTCAGTACGGCCAGGTGCTGCGCACGATCATGAAGCTCTCCCTGCCGAACAAGTTCACCAAGGAGGACCGCCCCGGCACGCCCGAGTCCCCCGAGGTGCCGCGTGGCCGGCTGCACCGCACCAACCTGCCCGGCAAGCGCGCCGAGCTGGGCGGCTGGAGCAGCGGGAAGAGGACTGCCTGACCGTGGGGACCTCCACCGGGCTGCCGTTCGCCTTCGAGACGACGGCGGACGGCAGCCCCGCCCTCCGCAAGGCCAAGGTCACGCAGTGCGCCCTGAGCCGGATCTGCGGCTACTGCGGTGAGTCGCTGGGTCGACCCATCGCGTTCGCCGGGAGCCACGAGGACGCCGAGGCGAACGCCTTCCACCTGCCGCCGATGCACGTGACCTGCGCGCAGTCGACGGTGCAGGAGCACGGCGAGCAGTGGCAGATGCTCGGCCAGGACCACCCGGTCGCCTCCTGGGTGATCGTGACCACCGCCGGGTTCGAGTTCGTCCGGGCCCAGAAGGGGGCCGAGGACACGCGTCCGGTGTTCGTGCCGAACGCCGTGATCGGGCAGCTGCCGGTCTTGCACCACTGACCGACCGAGCCTTCACAGATGGCACGACCCTGCCGCACAGACCCGCCCAGCGCCTCGCTGGGCGGGTCTGCCGATCTTCCGGGGCGACGACCCGCCCCGGGGCTAGCCTGGGGCCATGGCTAGCCCCGCGGTCGAGGTCGACGCGGGCGACCGCGCCGTGCGCGTGTCGAGCCCGGACCGGGTGATCTACCCGGCGACCGGGTCCACCCCGGAGGCCACCAAGCTCGACGTGGTGCGCTACTACGTCAGCGTCGAGGACGCCGTGATGCGTGCCCTGCGGGACCGTCCCACCGCGATGGAGCGCTGGCCCAAGGGCGTGCTGCCGGGCACCGTGCTCGCGACCGGCCGGCCGGGTGAGAAGTCCGACGCGTTCTACCAGAAGCGCCTGCCGCGCGGTGCCCCGTCGTACGTCCACACCTGCGAGGTGACCTTCCCGTCGGGTCGCACCGCCGAGGAGATGTGCCCCGACCACGTCGGCGTGGTCGCCTGGGCCGCACAGATGGGCACGATCACCTTCCACCCCTGGCCGTCACGCCGCGGCGACGTCGACCATCCCGACGAGCTGCGCATCGACCTGGACCCGCAGCCGGGCACCGACTTCGACGATGCGGCCCGCGTCGCCGGCGTCGCCAAGGACCTGCTGGCGGACCTCGGCATGACCGGGTGGCCGAAGACGTCGGGCAACCGGGGCATGCACGTGTACGTGCGGATCGAGCCCCGCTGGGACTTCGTCGACGTGCGTCACGCGGCGATCGCCTTCGGCCGAGAGCTGGAGAAGCGCGACCCGGGTGTCACCACCGCGTGGTGGAAGGAGGAGCGCGGCGAGCGGATCTTCGTGGACTTCAACCAGAACTGCCGCGACCGCACCATCGCGTCGGCGTACTCGCTGCGCCCCCAGCCCGGGGCTCCGGTCTCGACCCCGGTGACGTGGGAGGAGGTCGCAGACCGCATCGACCCGCGCGGCTTCAGCCTGTGGAACGTGCCGGACCGGGTCGCCGCGCAGGGCGACCCGTGGGAAGGGATCGACGAGGCGGTGTGCTCGCTGGACCCGCTGCTGGAGCTCTGGGCCGAGCACCCGGTCGAGCTGAACTTCCCGCCGGACCACCCGAAGATGCCCGGCGAGCCGCCGCGCGTGCAGCCGTCGAAGAAGGTCGAGGGGCACTGGGACGCCGACGGGAACCGCGTCGAGGACCGTGCCGCCGGAGGCGCCCCGTCGGGTGGCTGACGGCCCACGACCGGCGGTGTCGACAGTCACGATGACCTACGCGATGGCGTGCAGCCGGCTCGTGCGCACGGCCCCGCTCGAGTCGTTCGAGGGAGCACCCCACGCCGCTGGAGCCGTTGTGCGTCCGCACCAGCGACGCGCCGGATGGCCGAGCACCTGACCCCGGTCGACCCGCCCAGCCACGTCCGCGAAGGACGACCTCCAGACCGACCTGTCCGCGGGCCACGCGCGGCGACCCGGCCGCCGTCGGTCCGGCCGGCACACGACGGACCCCGATCTAGTCGGGCTGTTGCCGCGTCCATGCGCTCGGTGCAACCTCGAAGCGAGAGAAGGAGACCGACCATGCCCGAATTCATGGACGTGCACACCACCATGCAAGGAGTCACTCCGGAGGCGCTCGCCGAGGCGCACACCGCTGATCTGGCGATCCAGGACGAGGAAGGCGTGACCTTCAAGCACGCGTGGGCCGACCCGGAGAGCGGAATGGTCTTCTGCCTGTCCGAGGGGCCCAACGCGGAAGCCGTCGAACGGATCCACGAGCGAGCGGGGCACCCGGCAGACAACATCTACGAAGTAGCTGTGCAGGCGTAGCGCGCTGACGGGTCAACCGGGGTCGCGGCTCGCCGCGCGGGTCGGACGCGCCCGTCCCCGACGAAGGGCGCGACCTGAGGGGGGCGCAGCGGTGTCGGGAATCATGACGACAACAGCGCCTGCATCGTCGCTCTCTCACACGCGCACACGCAGGCGCGGGAGTGGGTCCTGCTTGCCCGCTGGGCCGCCACGAGCACCGATCGCGACGAGGTCGACTCCCCGGTCCAGCGTCGGCGCTGAGCGCTTCGCCGTCCCTGTCGGGACGTCGCCGGCGGGCCGCTCGGGGCGTGAGACGGCGATCGCGTGGGGACCCGGCACTCAGCTGTAGCGGTGGTTCTTCTCGTCGTGCCCGGCGGGACGCGTGCAGGTGCGGCCGTTCATCGAGCGGTGTCCGCACGTCCCGGTCGAAGCCTCGGCGGAGTCGCCCGTCGCAGGGGCCGAAGCAGCCGTGCTCAGCCCGGCGACCGGGTCGGCGTCGGACCCGGGCGCCGAGTCGGTGGCCCGGGTCGCTCGCCGTCGCGGTGCGGTCGGCGTCGCCGGTCCGCCGGCGCGGGACTCCGCCGAGGACCGCTTGGGTGCGCCGGACTGCTTCGCCGCGTAGTTGGCCTCGCGCATCGCCCTCTGGGCGTCCAGCTTGCTCATCGTCGCTTCACCCGGCCACCGTAGTCCGCCCCACCGACACCGACGCGCGGCACGCCGGGCTGTCTCCCGTCGTGCCACGCGTCACGGCGGCTCAGGTCAGGTCGAGCACCAGCCGGCCGCGCAGACCACCCTCGGCGAGCAGCTCGTGGGCCTGCCGGGCGTCGTCCGCGGGGATCACCCGATTGACCCGCAGGGTGAGCGTGCCGTCGCCGGCCAGGCGGGAGAGCTCGCGCAGGGCGTCGGTCTCCTCGGCGTGGTCGAAGACCCAGGTCTTGTGCACGGTGACGTCGCGTCCCGGGTCCCCGTCCCAACGCCGGATCACGGCCATCCCGCCGCCGTCGCGCACGGCGTCGGCCACCTCGCCCTCCTGCACCGAGCCGTCGGCGAGCCCGTCGACGCCGTCCGGCACCAGCTCTCGGACCGCGGCGGCGAAGCCCTCGCCGCGCGGCAGCACCTCGTCGGCTCCGAGCCCCCGCACCAGCTCGACGTCCTCGTCTGCTGCGTCGGCAATCACGCGCAGGCCGCGGTGCGTGGCCAGCTGCACGACGTAGCCGCCGTACGAGCCGGCGGCGCCGGTCACGGCGAGGGTCTGGCCGGAGGAGAGGTCCAGCTCCTCGAGGGAGGTCCAGGCGGTGAGCCCGTTCATCGGCAGGGTCGACGCGGCGTACGCGTCCGCTCCCTCGGGGCGGGCCACGACGGAGCCGGCTGGCAGCACGAGCTGCTCGGAGTAGCCACCGTGCGCGCCACTCGGCAGCACGATCGCCATCACCTGCTGGCCCACCTCGACGTGGTCGACGCCGTCGCCGACCTCGAGCACCTCGCCGGCGACCTCCATGCCGGGGACCCACGGCGGCTTCTCGCCCTGCATCCGCGTGCCGTAGGCGCCCTCGCGCACTGCCGTGTCGGTGGGGTTGACGGTCGCGGCGTGCACCCGCAGGCGCACCTGGCCCTCGCCCGGGACCGGCTCGTCGAGGTCGATCACCTGCAGCCGCTCCGGGCCGCCGAACTCTGTCACTCCGATTGCTCGCATGTCGGACTCCTACCCGCGTGGGGACGGGGTGCACACCCGCGCGGGGCCGCGCCAAGGGGTCGACGGGAGGTCAGAGGCCGGTGACGCCCTCGCCGCCGCCCTCGCCCTGCTCGGCTTCGAGCTCGTGCTCGAGCAGGTGCAGCACCGGTACGCCGAGACGTCGCCGCGCGCGGCTCGTCCAGTCCACGTGGAAGAACTCCGCCACCACGTGCGACCTGGTCAGCACGATCACCTCGTCGGCGTCCACGCGTCGGGCGGTGAGCACGAGGGAGTCCAGGGGGTCCGCGGTGACCACCTCGCCGGTGGCGTCGCCGCCGAGGGACCGCAGTCGCTGCACGCTCTCGTCGAGGGCCACCCGGGCCTGGGCGACCAGGTTGTCCTCCAGGCGGGCGAGGTCGTCGGCGTCGAGAGCCATGCCGGGTGGCGAGAGCACGTCGCCCCCGGTGACGCCGCCCATGCCACCCATGCCGCCCAGGGCGCCCTCGACGCTCAGGGCGGCGTCGTCGACCGGCAGCAACAGGTGGTAGACCACCCGCTCGTGCAGATCTGCCGGCAGGCCGGCGTGCAGGTCGCGCAGCTGCCGCGCGTCGAGCGGGCCCAGGGGCTCCTCGATGAGCAGCACGACGTCGTACGTCTCCCCGGGCTCGCGAGGGGACTCGGGGGCGGGGTCGGTCGGGGGTGTGGTCATGGGGTCTCTCTTCCGGGGACGCCGAGGACGGTGCCGAGGTCGTAGGACACGACCTCCTCGAGCTGGTCGTAGAGGCAGGACTCGGCGTCGCGGTCGGGACGCCAGCGCTTGAACTGGGCGGTGTGCCGCAGCCGGGTGCCCTCCATGTGGTCGTAGCCGACCTCGAGCACCCGCTCGGGCCGCAGCGGCACGAAGGAGAGGTCCTTGCCGGCCGACCAGCGGCTCTGCGCGCCGGGCATCCGGTCGCTGCCGTGCGCCTCGGCCGAGGCCCACTCCGCCCAGGGGTGCTCGCCCGGCGGGATCTCCAGCGGCATGAGCTCGTCCATCAGCTCGGCCCGACGGGCAGCGGTGAACGACGCCGACACCCCGATGTGCTGCAGCCGGCCGCGGTCGTCGTACAACCCGAGCAGCATCGACCCCAGCAGGGGGCGCTCCGGCGTGGAGGTCTTGTGCAGGCGGTAGCCCGCCAGAACGACGTCGGCGGTGCGCGCGTGCTTGATCTTCAGCATGGTGCGGCCGCCGGGGGAGTACGGCGCGTCCATCGGTTTGGCGACCACGCCGTCGAGGCCCGCCCCCTCGAACCGCTCGAACCAGCGCTGCGCTTCGTCGGGGTCGGTCGTGGTGCGGGTGAGGAAGCACGGCCCGCCCTGGCCGCCCAGGTGACCGAGGGCGGCCTCGAGCCGTTCCCGACGTACGGCGAGCGGCTGGGCGGTCAGGTCCTCGTCGCCGAGCGCGAGCACGTCGAAGGCGACGAACGAGGCCGGGGTCTCCGCGGCGAGCTTGCGCACCCGGGAGTCGGCGGGGTGGATCCGCTGCTGCAGCACCTCGAACTCCAGCCGGTCGCCCACGGCGACGAAGAGCTCGCCGTCCAGCACGCACCGCTCCGGCAGCTGGGCCCGGCACCGCCTCGACGACCTCGGGGAAGTAGCGCGCCATCGACCTGGTGTTGCGGCTGGCCAGCTCGACCTCGTCGCCGTCGCGGAACACCACGCAGCGGAAGCCGTCCCACTTGGGCTCGAAGCTCAGTCCGCCGGGGTGCTTCGTGGGGTCGGGCACGCCCTTCACCGACGTCGCGAGCATCGGGGCCACGGGTGGCATCACGGGGAGGTCCACGCGGCGCACTCTACGGTGGCCCCATGACTGCAGTTGAGAACGCAACGCACCCGTCCGGTCAGGTGGCCCGGCCGCGGCCGGGCGGCAGCGTGGCGATCGTCGGCGGTCGGGTCGTGCCCGTCGACGGGCCGGTCGTCGAGGGCGGCACCGTGCTCGTCGTCGACGGCGTGATCGCGGCCGTCGGGGCGGACGTCGAGGTGCCCGAGGGCGTCGAGACGATCGACGCGACCGGTCGGTGGGTGCTGCCCGGCTTCGTCGACGCGCACGCCCACGTCGGCGTGCACGAGGACGGCGAGGGCTGGGCGGGCGACGACACCAACGAGATGACCGACCCGGTCGGTGCCCGGTTCCGCGCCCTGGACGGGATCAACCCGGCCGAGCCCGGCTTCGTCGACGCGCTCTCCGGCGGGGTCACCGCGGTGGTCGTCAAGCCCGGCAGCGGCAACCCGATCGGCGGCCAGACCGTCGCGGTGAAGACCTGGGGCCGGGTGGCCGACGAGATGGTGCTGAAGTCGCCGTGCAGCGTCAAGAGCGCGTTGGGCGAGAACCCCAAGCGTGTCTACGGGGAGAAGAAGCAGACGCCCTCGACCCGGCTAGGCGTCGCCGCTGTGATCCGGGAGGCCTTCGTGGCAGCGCAGGACTACCGGGCCCGTCGTGCCGCAGCCGAGGCCGACGGCTCGCCCTTCGACCGCGACCTCACCTCCGAGACCCTGGTGCGGGTGTTGGACGGCGAGCTGTCGTGGAGCCAGCACACCCACCGCGCCGACGACATCGCCACCGCGATCCGCCTCTCCGAGGAGTTCGGCTACCGGCTCGTGATCAATCACGCGACCGAGGGCTTCCTGCTCGCCGACCTGATCGCCGAGAAGGGCATCCCGTGCGTGGTCGGGCCGATGCTCACCTCGCGGGCGAAGGTCGAGCTGCGCGAGCGCACCCTGGCCAACCCGGGTCGGCTGGCCGCCGCCGGCGTCACGGTGGCGATCACCACCGACCACCCCGTGGTGCCGATCGACTTCCTCGTGCACCAGGCCACGTTCGCGGTCAAGGAGGGCATGGACCGCGACGAGGCGCTGCGTGCGGTCACGGTCAACCCGGCGCGGATCATGGGCCTCGACCACCGGGTCGGGTCGTTGACGCCCGGTCTTGACGGCGACGTGGTGATCTGGGACGGCGACCCGCTCGAGGTGATGAGCCGGGCCGTGCACGTCGTGATGGAGGGCCACACCGTCTACGAGTGGGCCGACGGTGACGGCGAGGCGCGATCGCCGTACCGGCTGGACCGCCCCGGCGTCCGCGGTCCGCACCACCCCGGCGAGGAGCACCAGGGATGAGCGACGCCGACGTCGTGACGCCCTCGGGGCCGTTCTCGGACGCGCTGCGGTTGCCGCCCGGGCCCGTGGACCTGTCCGCGATCGACACCAGGGCGACGCCCGCCTGGCCCGACGACCGCGACAAGGACGAGGCGAAGGCGGCGCTGTTCGCACTCGGCGACGAGATGGCCGACCTGCAGGAGCGGCTCTGGGCCAGCGGCGTGCACGGGTCGACCGACCGCCGGGTGCTGATGGTGCTGCAGGGCATGGACACCACCGGCAAGGGCGGCATCGTCAAGGACGCCGCCGGACTGATGGAGCCGATGGGCCTGCACACCGCCGCCTTCGGCAGCCCGACCGAGGAGGAGCTCGCCCACGACTTCCTCTGGCGGGTGCGCAAGGAGGTGCCCGCCGTCGGCATGGTCGGCGTCTTCGACCGCTCGCACTACGAGGACGTGCTCATCGCCAAGGTGAGGGGTCTCGCCGAGCCGGCGGAGATCGAGCGCCGCTACGAGGCGATCAACGAGTTCGAGGCCGCGCTCGTCGACGACGGGGTCGTGCTGGTCAAGGTGATGCTGCACGTGAGCAAGGAGCGTCAGGCCGAGCGGCTCGAGGAGCGGCTCCAGGACGAGACCAAGCACTGGAAGTACGACCCCTCCGACATCGACGAGCGCAGCCGTTGGGACGAGTACATGTCGGCGTACGAGACGGCGCTGGAGCGTTGCCGCTCCGACGCCGCCCCCTGGTACGTCGTACCGGCGCACCGCAAGTGGTACCGCAAGCTCGCCTGTGGGTCGCTGCTGCTGGAGACGCTCCGTGCGCTCGAGCTGGACTGGCCCGAGGTCGAGCTGGACGTCGAGGGGGAGCTGGAGCGTCTGAGCCAGAGCCGGGGCTCGTGAGCCTCCCGACCGAGACGGTCACCCGCTACGTCGCGCCGCTGCGCGAGGGCGGGTCGCTGCCCGGCATCGTCGAGGCGGCCGACCTGGGCACCTACGTCTGCAAGTTCCGCGGCGCCGGCCAGGGCACCCGCGTGCTGGTCGCCGAGGTGGTGGCCGGTGAGCTGGCGCGGCGGCTCGGCTTCGAGACCCCGCGCCTCGTGGCGCTGGACCTCGCGAAGGACCTCGCCCGCTACGAGGCCGACGAGGAGGTGCAGGACCTGCTGACGGCCTCGGTCGGGCTCAACCTGGGCGTGGACTTCCTGCCGGGCTCGTTCGGCTTCGACGCCGGCTGCGAGCCCGACCCCGGCCTGGCCGCCCGGGTGCTCTGGCTCGACGCCTTCCTGGCCAACGTCGACCGGTCGTGGCGCAACCCCAACCTGCTGCTCTGGCACGGCCGGCCCTGGCTGATCGACCACGGCGCCTCGCTCTACTTCCATCACTCCTGGAGCGGCGGCGTGGGCTCGCCGGAGCGGTTCGCCCGTCAGGCCTGGGACGCCTCCGACCACGTGCTGCGCCGCTGGGCCGGGGGAGTGGCGGTCGCCGACGAGGCCCTCGCCCCCCAGGTGACCGAGGACGTGCTGACCGAGGTGCTCGCGCTGGTGCCGGACGTGTGGCTGGAGCCGGTGCCCGGCGCAAACACGCCGGACCTGCTGCGCGCGGCGTACGTCGGGTTCCTGCTCGCCCGCCTCGCCGGCGTGGACGGACGACGGCCGTGGCTGCCCGGCCCGGAGGTGGCGTCGTGACCGCGACCGAGGGCATGGGCGCCGGCAGCATGGATCGCCGGCCCTACGAGTACGTCGCCCTGCGCTGCGTGCCGCGCGTGGACCGCGAGGAGTTCGTCAACGTCGGCGTCGTCCTGCACTGCCAGGCCGAGGACTTCCTGGTGCTCGCCTCGCGGGTCGACGACCTGCGCCTGCGCGCGCTCTGGCCCGAGCTCGACGTACACGGCGTGACCGAGGCCCTGCACCGTGCCGAGGCGGTGTGCCGGGGCGAGGACTGGGTCGGCGACGTCGCCTCGAAGGACCTCAAGACCCGGTTCGGCTTCCTCAAGGCGCCCAAGTCGACCGTCGTCCAGGCGGGCCCGGTGCACGGCGGCCTCACCAGCAACCCCCAGGCCGAGCTCGACCGACTGCTCCGCGCTCTCGTCCCCTGACGCCGAGAGGGCACTCAGCTCCCGTCGACAGGGCACTCAGCTCCCGTCGACAGGGCACTCAGCTCCCGTCGAGAAGGCACTCAGCTCCCGTCGAGAAGGCACTCAGCTCCCGTCGACAGGGCACTCAGCTCTCGGTGACCTGACCCGCCTCGACCTGCCACCGCCGGTCGACAGCCACTGCCTCGAGCAGTCGCCGGTCGTGCGTGACCAGCAGCAGCGTGCCCGGGTACGACGCCAGCGCGACCTCGAGCTGCTCCACGGCCGGCAGGTCGAGGTGGTTGGTCGGCTCGTCGAGCACCAGCAGGTTGACGCCGCTGCCCTGCAGCAGCGCCAGCACCGCGCGGGTGCGCTCGCCCGGTGACAGGCTCCCGACCGTGCGACCGGTGTGAGCGGCGCCGAGCCCGAATTTTGCCAGCAGCGTACGTACGTCGGCGTCGGGCAGCCCCGGCAGCAGACGACCCACACCGCGCGCCAGCGTCTCCTCCTCGGCGAGCAGCGTGCGGGCCTGGTCGACCTCGCCGACGACGACCCCGCTGCCCATCGATGCGCGCCCGGCCGTCGGGGCGAGGTGGCCGAGCAGCAGGTGCAGCAGCGTGGTCTTGCCCGCGCCGTTGGGGCCGGTCACGGCCACCTTGTCGCCGGCCGCGACCTGCAGGCTGACGGGGCCGAGCGTGAAGCCGCCGCGCTCGACGACCGCACCGTCGAGCACGGCGACCACGGACCCTGACCGGGCCGCCGCGGCGATCTCGAGCCGCAGCTGCCACTCCTTACGCGGCTCCTCGACGACGGCGAGCCGCTCGAGCATCCGCTCGGACTGCCGGATCTTGCTGGCCTGCTTCTCGGTGTTCTCCTGACGGAACTTGCGCCCAATCTTGTCGGGGTCCTTGCCGGCCTTGCGACGGTTGTTGCGGGTGCCATGCTCAAGCCAGCCCTTCTGCCGTTGGGCCCGTGCGACCAGCTCGGCGCGCCGCGCGTCGTAGTCCTCGTAGGCCTCGCGGGCGTGCCGCCGCGCCACTGCCCGCTCGGCCAGCCACGCGTCGTACCCGCCGTCGTAGTAGCCGACCTGCTGCTGGGCGAGGTCGAGCTCGACGACCTCGGTGACGGTGCGGGCCAGGAACTCGCGGTCGTGGCTGACCAGGAGCAGCCCGGTCTCCGCCTCCTCGACGAAGCCCTCCAGCAGCTCCAGGCCATCGAGGTCGAGGTCGTTGGTGGGCTCGTCGAGCGCGAGCACGTCGTAGCGGGCGAGCAGCAGCGACGCCAGCCCGGCGCGGGCCGCCTGGCCACCCGACAGGTCGGTCATCGGCGCGTCCTCGGCTCCCGCGAGACCGACGCGGGCGAGTACGGCACCGAGGCGGTCCTCGAGGTCGGCGCCGCCGAGTCCGAGCCACTGCTCGAGGGCCAGGGAGTAGTCGTCGTTCGCGCCTGTCTGCTCGGCCATCAGCCGGTCGAGGGTGTCGTCGAGGGCCTGCTGCGCCGCGGTCACCCCGGTGCGGCGGGACAGGAAGGCGGTCACCGTCTCGCCCGGCAACCGCTCGGTCTCCTGCGCGAGGTGGCCGACCGTCGCGGTGGCGGGAGCTCGCGTCACGGAGCCGGTCGACGGCTCGGTCACGCCGGCGAGCATCTGCAGCAGGGTGGACTTGCCGGCGCCGTTGGCCCCGACGACGCCGACGACGTCACCGGGAGCGACGACGAGGTCGAGGTCGCTGAACAGGGTGCGGGCGCCGTACGCCGCACCGAGCCCGCGGGCGACCAGGGTTGCGCTCACCCGTGCACGCTACCCGGCACGACGGACAGAGACGCGCGCCGTGCCCACGTCCGGCAGTGCCCTCTCGCGGGGAAGGCAGTGCCCTCTCGCGGGGAAGGCAGTGCCCTCTCGCGGGGAAGGGAGTGCCCTCTCGGCGCTAGACGGGGACGAGGTTGACGGCGCCCACGGCGTACCGCGCGAGCACGGTCCGCACGACCTCGTCGTGGTCGCCCAGGGGTGCCGACACCGCGACGGCCCCGGCCTCGAGGGCGAGCTCGGCGACCCGGTCGGGCATCCTCCCCGGGGCGAGGAACAGCGAGCCGACCGCGACGTGGCGGCGCCCCTCGGTGCGGAGCCCGCGCACGGCCTCGCCCGACGACGGGCCCGTCACCGCGGCGTACGCCGTCACGACGGGCAACCGGTGCCGCTGGCTCCACTGCCGCGCCAGCCGGGTCACGGCCTGGTGCACCCGGGGGTCCGAGGACCCGGCGGCCGCGAGCACGAGACCGTCGAGGTCCCGGGCTCGCGCCCGGGCCAACGCCTCCCGCAGCCGCTCGTCGACGACGCCGAGCCACCCCGGCCGCAGCCCGAGCGACTCCGTCGCCCCCACACGTACGTCGGGGCACGCGGCGTCCGCCGCCGCGACCGCCGCGGGCACGTCGACGGTCAGGTGCCGACCCGGCGAGAAGAGCAGCGGGACGACCACGGCCTCGTCGTGGCCTTCGGCCGCGAGCCGGCGGACAGCCTCGACGAGCGACGGCTCGGCCCGGTCCAGGAACGCGGTGTGCACCGTCATCGTCGGACGACGACGCGCCACCTCGTCGGCGACCCGCAGCGCCACGGCCGTGGAGCGGGCGTCGCGGCTGCCGTAGCCCAGCAGCACCAGCGCGGGGGCACTCACTGGTGGATCCCGCACTCGACCTTGTTGGTGCCCGCCCAGCGACCGGCGCGCGCGTCCTCGCCGGGGGCGACCCGGCGGGTGCACGGCTCGCAGCCGATCGAGGGGAACCCGTCGTACACCAGCGGGTTGACCAGCACGCCGTGCTCCGCGGCGTAGGCCTCGACCTGCTCGTCGGACCACCGGGCCAGCGGCGAGACCTTGACCTTGCCCTTGCCGGCGTCCCAGCCCACGACGGGGGCGATCACCCGGTCGTGCGTCTCGGCGCGACGCAACCCGGTCGCCCAGGCGTCGTACCCGGCGAGCATCCGCGACAACGGCTCGACCTTGCGCATCGCGCAGCACAGGTCGGGGTTGCGGGCGAAGAGATCCTTGCCGTACGCCGCGTCCTGCTCGGCGACGGTCAGCTCGGGCAGCGCGGTGCGCACGTTCACCGGCATGGTGGCCTCGACGGCATCACGGGTGCCGATCGTCTCGGCGAAGTGGTAGCCGGTGTCGAGGAAGACCACGTCGATGCCCGGCACCACGCGCGAGGCCACGTGCGCGAGCACGCCGTCCGCCATCGAGGACGTGACCGCGAAGCGCTTCCCGAAGGTGGCCGCGGCCCACTCGATGATGTCCTCCGCCGGCGCGAGCTCGAGCTCCATGCCGACGTGGCGCACGATCGCCTGGAGCTCCTCGGGCGAACGGCCCTCGGTGGTGCTACCGCGGGCCACGAAGGCGGCGCGGGTCGCCGCGGCGGTCACGACGGACCTCCGACGGAGTCGCGCGAGACCAGACCGAGCATCTTCAGCCGGAAGGCGCGCAGGCACGAGCGGCACTCCCAGGCGCCGTGCTCGGCCCCCCCGTCCTCGGGCAGGTGCGGTCGCAGGTCCTCACCGCCGCAGTAGGCGCAGTGGAACGGGATGGCGTGCCCCTCCATCAGGCACCTGCCAACGCGGGCTCGGCGCGCAGCACGGACTCGTCGGCGCGGCCGACCCAGCCCGCGAAGGACTCACCGTCCTCGCGCTCGTCGAGGTAGCTCGTGACGAGCGCGCCGACGTAGTCGTCCAGCCCCTCGCTGGTGACCTTGTGCGCGCGCAGCTTGCGACCCCAGCCGGCCGCGAGGCCGAGCGCACCGCCGAGGTGCACCTGGAAGCCCTCGACCTGGTTCCCGGCCGCGTCCGGCACGAGCTGGCCCTTGAGGCCGATGTCGGCCACCTGCACCCGGGCGCACGAGTTGGGGCACCCGTTCACGTTCACCGTGATCGGGGTGTCCAGCCCGGGGAAGCGCCGCTCGAGCTCCTCGACCAGGGCGATCGCCCGGCCCTTGGTCTCGACGATCGCCAGCTTGCAGAACTCGATGCCGGTGCAGGCCATCGAGGCGCGCCGGAAGTTCGACGGCCTCGCCGAGAGCCCGAGGGCCTCCAGGCCGTCGACGACCGCCTCGGTGTGCTCCTGGGGCACGCCGATCAGCACCAGCTTCTGGTACGCCGTGAGCCGTACGCCGGCGACGTCGTACCGCTCGACCAGGTCGGCCAGGCCGAGCAGCGTGTGCCCGTCGATGCGGCCGACGGTGGCGCAGGCGCCGACGTAGTTGCGGCCGTCCTTCTGCTCGTGCACGCCGATGTGGTCACCGGCGACCTGGGACGCGGGGGAGCCGGGGGACTCCAGCGACACCAGCGCGCGCCCGAGGTACTCGCCCTCGAGCACCTCGCGGAACTTCTCCACGCCCCAGTCGGCGACGAGGAACTTCAGCCGCGCGCGCGAGCGCAGCCGGCGGTAGCCGTAGTCCCGGAAGATCGAGATGACGCCCTCCCAGACGTCGGCGACCTCGTCCAGCGGGATCCAGACGCCCAGCTTCTTGGCGAGCATCGGGTTGGTCGACAGGCCACCGCCGACCCAGAGGTCGAAGCCCGGGCCGTGCTCGGGGTGCAGGGTCGCCACGAAGGAGACGTCGTTGATCTCCGGCGCGGTGTCCTGCGACGGGTGGCCGCTGATCGAGGTCTTGAACTTGCGGGGGAGGTTCGCGTACTCGGGGTCGCCCAGGTAGCGCCGGGTGATCTCCTGGACGGCCGGCGTGGCGTCGATCAGCTCGTCGGCCGCGATCCCGGCGACCGGGGAGCCGAGGATCGCGCGCGGGGAGTCGCCGCAGGCCTCCATCGTGGTCAGGCCGACCTCCTCGAGGCGGTCCCAGATCTCGGGCACGTCCTCGATCCGGATCCAGTGGTACTGGATGTTCTGCCGGTCGGTGATGTCGGCGGTGTCGCGGGCGAAGTCGACGCCGATCCGACCGAGGGTGCGGACGGCCTCGTGGCCCATCAGCTGGCCGTCACTGCGCACGCGCAGCATGAAGTACTCGTCGTCGAGCTCGTGCGGCTCCAGCGTCGCGGTCTTGCCACCGTCCAGCCCCGGACGGCGCTGCGTGTAGAGGCCGAACCACCGGAAGCGGCCGCGCAGGTCGCTGGGGTCGATCGAGGCGAAGCCCCGGTGGGCGTAGACGTCGCGGATGCGCGACTCGACGTTGAGCGGGTTGTCGTCGCGCTTCTGCTGCTCGTTGGCGTTGAGCGGCTCCCGGTAGCCCAGGGCCCACTGGCCCGAGCCCTTGGCGCCCTTCGGTCGGGGCGCGCGGGCGGGGGGAGAGGTGTCGTCCCAAGCGTTCGGAGGGGTGCTGGTCTCGGTCATGGCGTGGATCCTCACGAAGGGCGGGCGAGGCACGGCGCGGACCAGCCGTCACCGAGGTGGCGGGGGAGAGGCCCAGGCGGCCGTGCGTGCGCCCGCGAGGGGGCAGGTCGGCGTCAGCCCAGGAGACAGATCATGCTGGCGAGACGACCCAGGTCCACGTGACGACGCGTCACGAGGTGGGTGGTCTGGTTGCGGCGCATGGCGGCAGTCTCTGCCGTAGCAGGGCGTAGATCCAAGCCGACATCCCGAGGCGCGGGATATCTGTCCGTATGGCGAGACGGGGCCTGCCCGGTACGCCGCCGCGGGTCGGCGGGTTCCCGCCGGCCGGGCCGGCCGCCGTAGGCTCGGGGGCATGACGGAGACCAGTGCCGACCGCAACGACCAGGCCAGCGCGGCCTACCGGCACGCGCTCGAGGTGATCGGCTCGGTCGAGCCCCGGATCGCCGACGCGACCCGGGCCGAGCTCGCCGACCAGCGCGCCTCGCTCAAGCTCATCGCGAGCGAGAACTACGCCTCCCCGGCGGTGCTGCTCACGATGGGCACCTGGTTCTCCGACAAGTACGCCGAGGGCACCGTCGGCCACCGCTTCTACGCCGGCTGCCAGAACGTCGACACCGTCGAGACGATCGCCGCCGAGCACGCCCGCGAGCTCTTCGGCGCGGAGTACGCCTACGTGCAGCCGCACTCGGGCATCGACGCCAACCTCGTCGCCTTCTGGTCGATCCTGGCGCACCGGGTGGAGAGCCCCGGGCTGGAGCGGCTCGGCGCCAAGAACGTCAACGAGCTCACCGAGGCCGACTGGGAGAGCCTGCGTGGCGAGCTGGGCAACCAGCGGCTGCTCGGCATGTCGCTGGACGCCGGTGGCCACCTCACGCACGGCTTCCGCCCGAACATCAGCGGCAAGATGTTCCACCAGCAGCAGTACGGCACCGACCCCGAGACCGGCCTGCTCGACTACGACGCCGTCGCGGCGAAGGCGCGGGAGTTCAAGCCGCTCATCCTGGTGGCCGGCTACTCGGCGTACCCGCGCCGCGTGAACTTCGCCAGGATGCGCGAGATCGCCGACGAGGTCGGCGCGACCCTGATGGTGGACATGGCGCACTTCGCCGGCCTGGTCGCCGGCAAGGTGTTCACCGGCGACGAGGACCCTGTGCCGCACGCCCACGTCGTCACCTCGACCACCCACAAGTCGCTGCGCGGCCCGCGCGGCGGATTCGTGCTCGCCACCGAGGAGTACGCCTCCTCGGTCGACCGTGGCTGCCCGATGGTGCTCGGCGGCCCGCTCTCGCACGTGATGGCCGCCAAGGCCGTCGCCTTCGCCGAGGCCCGCCAGCCCGCCTTCGCCGACTACGCCCAGGCCGTGGCCGACAACGCGCAGTCGATGGCGGCCGGCCTGATGTCGCGCGGCGCCAAGCTCGTCACCGACGGCACCGACAACCACCTCGTGCTGCTCGACGTCTCCGGCTACGGCCTCACCGGGCGCCAGGCCGAGCAGGCGCTGCTCGACGCCGGTGTGGTCACCAACCGCAACTCGGTGCCGAACGACCCGAACGGCGCCTGGTACACCTCCGGCATCCGCTTCGGCACCCCTGCGCTCACCACCCGCGGGTTCGGCCACGCGGAGTTCGACCGGGTCGCCGAGCTCGTCGTCGACGTGCTGAAGAACACCGAGCCCGGCACCACCAAGGCCGGCGGGGCCTCCAAGGCCTCCTACGTGCTCGGCGAGGGCGTCGCCGACCGCACGCACGACGCGGCCGAGGAGATGCTCGACAAGCACCCGCTCTACCCGGGCCTCGACCTCAGCTGACCCGCCAGGCTGAGAACACCGCGGGGCGGCCGGCGCGACCGTAGCGCTGCGACCGGTCCGCGCGACCCTCGGTGCCCCGGTGCCCCGGTGCCCCGGTGCCCCGGTGCGCGGGGTATCGGCGCGCCGCCCACCCGCCCCCCGCCCACGGGTACCACCCCTGGGCGGGGGCGGGTCGTGTCGTGGAGGGCGACGGGGGGACGGGTCAGGGACTGGTGCGGTCGACGAGGTCCAGGCAGTACGTCGCCATGGCCGCGCGGTCGGCGGCGACCGCGTACGCGGCCGGCGTCGGGTCCGCACCCAGCAGCTCGAGGGGGACGGCCGAGAGCCCCGCGAACACCAGCAGCTGGACGGCGTGGGCGCGGCGTACGACGTGCTCGTCGACGTCGCATCCCTCGGCCCGCAGCCCCGCGACGTACGCCCGCACGATCGCCTCGTCGACCTCCGCCATGTCGGCGGCGGTGCGACGCCCCAGCTGCACGTCGCCCACGAGCAGCTGCCCGAGGTCGAAGCCCACCGGGTTGGGCCCCCAGAAGCCGTAGTCGATCAGCACCACGTCGTCGCCGTCGTCCAGCAGGTTGTTGGGGCAGGCGTCGCCGTGGGCGGTCAGGACGGGCAGCTCGTCGAGCTCGGCGACCAGGTCGGCTGCGGACTCCCCGGCCGCGCGGAGCCGGTCACGCAGGTCGCCGCCGAAGGCCGCCGCGACCAGAGGGTGGGTCCACAGGGACTCGTCCCTGAGCATGGGCAGCACCTGACCGGCCAGCCGGCCGTCGAGGTAGCGCTGCACCGTCCAGCCGTACCTCCCGACGTCGCGGAGCGCGGCGACGGCGGGGCTCGCGGCGAGCCGGCCGAGCAGCCCGGCCACGTGGGCGTAGCGCGTGAGGTCCCACGGGACCTCGCGGGTGCAGACCTCCTCGAGCCAGACCGACGTCGAGAGGTGGTCCAGGTCGAAGACGCCCAGCGACCGGGGCATCCGCAGCCCGTCGGGCAGCCGGTCGGCCAGGTCGGAGCGGTAGGCGAGCGCCTCGGTGCGCCAGGGCACGCCGTCCGCCGCGTCGGCACGGAGGCGCTCGGGCACGAGGTCGAAGATCGGTGACCGGACCCAGGACTGCACGTGCTTGACGAACAGCGAGAAGGGCTGTCGTACGCCGTCGACCGCCGCGTGGCCGCGGACCCAGTGGCGGCCCGCCGTCGTGATCGCGGGCAGGTCGTAGTCGACCGGCTCCGCGCGGGAGTCCAGCAGCACGGTCCGGTCGCGGTCGCTGCCGAGCAGGTCGGCGACCATCCGGCGGAGGGCTCGTCGTCCACGTCGGCGGCGCCCAGGGCGTCTCGGTCGTGCATCGCGCCTCCTCGTCGGGAAACTCGGTTTACCACTTTGAAGATAAACTCGGTTTATGAGTTCCGTCAACGCCCGACGTCCCCGAGTCCGAACGGCACGTCCGCGATGCTCGCGGGACTTCTGCTGTCGCGGGTGCGCGAGACGTTCGAGCAGGAGGACTGGGGCGGGTTGCGGCAGTCGCACTTCCGGGTCCTGACCACGGTGCCCCCCGGCGGGCTCAACGTCACCGAGCTCGCCGCACTCCTGGGGATGACCAAGCAGGGCTGCGGGAAGTTCGTCACGGGACTGGTCGCCTCCGGCCACCTCGCGGAGTCCCGTGACCCGACCGACCGGCGGCAGCGCCTGTTGCGTCGTACGGCCGCGGGGGAGTGCACGGTGCGGGCCGTGACCGCGCGCAACCGGCGCCTCGAGGAGGACTGGTCCGCCGAGGTGGGAGCCGAGCGGTACGCGACCTTCCGGCGGGTGCTCGAGGAGCTGGCGCTCGGTGCCGACGCTCAGAGCACCGAGCGGTAGACCTCGAGCGTCCGGGCGGCGATCGCGGGCCAGCTGAACGACTCCTGGGCACGCAGGCGGCCGGCGGCGCCGTACGCCCGGGCACGCTCGGGGTCCGAGACCGCGTCGACCAGCGCCTCGGCGAGGTCGGCGACGTACTGCTCCGGGTCGACCGGGGTGCCGGTGCCGTCGTCGTGCTGGTCGATCGGCACCAGCCAGCCCGTCTCGCCGTGCACGACGACCTCGGGGATACCGCCGGTGGACGTCGCCACCACGGCGGTCTCGCACGCCATCGCCTCGAGGTTCACGATGCCGAGCGGCTCGTAGACCGACGGGCACGCGAAGACCGTGGCAGCGGTCAGCAGCGCGACGACGTCGGGCCGGGGGAGCATCTCGTCGATCCAGACCACGCCGTCGCGGGTCTGCGAGAGGCTCGTCGACCAGGTCGCGCACCTCGGTCATGATCTCCGGGGTGTCGGGGGCGCCGGCGCACAGCACCAGCTGCACCTCGGGCGGCAGCTCGGCCGCCGCGCGCAGGAACAGCGGCAGGCCCTTCTGGCGGGTGATCCGGCCGACGAAGACCACCGACGGTCGGTCGGGATCGACGCCGAGCTCGCGCACCCGGTCGGGCACCACGAGGGGCGACCAGTCCCCGGTGTCGATGCCGTTGTGCACGACGTGGACCTTGCCGGGGTCGATGTCGGGATAGCTGCGCAGCACGTCGTCGCGCATCGCGTCGCTGACCGCGATCACCGCGTCGGCCGCGTCGTACGCCGTGCGCTCGACCCAGCTCGAGACCCGGTAGCCGCCGCCCAGCTGCTCGGCCTTCCACGGCCGCAGCGGCTCCAGGCTGTGCGCGGACACGACGTGGGGCATGCCGTGGAGGAGACCGGCGAGGTGGCCGGCCATGTTGGCGTACCAGGTGTGCGAGTGCACCAGGTCGGCTCCCGCGCAGCCCGCCACCATCTCCAGGTCGACCCCGAGCGTGCGGATCGCGGCGTTGGCCTCGGCGAGGCCGGGCGGGTCGGCGTACGCGCTGGTGCCGGCCTCGGGGCGCTTCTCGCCGAAGCAGTGCACCCGAGCGTCGACCGCGTCGACCGCGCGCAGCGCCCGCACGAGCTCGGCGACGTGGACGCCCGCGCCGCCGTACACGTCTGGTGGGTACTCACGGGAGAGGACGTCGACTCGCATGGGGCCAGAACCTACTCGGGCGTCGGGCTCGCGGGCGAGCCTGCCGGGTGACTAGGTTCACCCCATGAGCCCCTCCGGAGCCCGCAAGAACGTCCTCGCCATCGTCCTCGCCGGCGGCGAGGGCAAGCGCCTGATGCCGCTGACCGCCGACCGTGCCAAGCCCGCGGTGCCCTTCGGCGGCATCTACCGGCTCATCGACTTCGCGCTGTCCAACGTCGTCAACTCGGGCTACCTCAAGATCGTCGTGCTCACGCAGTACAAGTCGCACAGCCTGGATCGGCACATCACCGCGACCTGGCGGATGTCGACCATGCTCGGCAACCACGTGACCCCGGTGCCGGCACAGCAGCGGGTCGGCAAGCGCTGGTACCTCGGCTCGGCCGACGCGATCTTCCAGAGCCTCAACCTGCTCGACGACGAGAAGCCCGACATCGTCGTCGTGGTCGGCGCGGACCACGTCTACCGGATGGACTTCTCCCAGATGGTCGACCAGCACGTCGCCTCCGGGATGCCCTGCACCGTGGCCGCCATCCGGCAGCCGATCGGGATGGCCGACCAGTTCGGCGTCATCGACGTGCAGGCCGACGAGCCGGAGAAGATCCGACAGTTCCTGGAGAAGCCGTCCAACCCGCCCGGCCTGCCGGACGCGCCGCACGAGGTCCTCGCCTCGATGGGCAACTACGTCTTCGACGCCGACGCGCTGCGCGACGCCGTGACGCGGGACGCCGACAACGAGGGCTCCAAGCACGACATGGGCGGCGACATCGTGCCCGACTTCGTCCACCGGGGAGAGGCCGGCGTGTACGACTTCCGCCGCAACGAGGTGCCCGGTGCCACTGACCGCGACCGCGGCTACTGGCGCGACGTCGGGACCATGCGCTCCTACTACGACGCCCAGATGGACCTCGTCTCACCGCTGCCGGTCTTCAACCTCTACAACGACAAGTGGCCGCTCTACACCAGCTACGGCCCGCAGCCGCCGGCCAAGGTCGTCAACGGCGACGAGGGCGCGCAGGTCAGCATCGACAACTCGCTGCTCTCGCCCGGTGCCGTGGTCTCCGGCGGCACCGTCAGCAACTCCGTGCTCTCGCCGGGTGTACGGATCGAGGCCGGCGCCGAGGTGAGCGACTCGGTGCTGATGCCGGGCGTCCGGGTCGGTGCCGGCGCCGTCGTGCGGAACGCGATCCTGGACAAGAACGTGCACGTGCCGCCGGGTGTCGAGATCGGTGGCTCCCAGGGCGCCGACCGCGAGCGCGGCTTCGTCGTCGACGACGGCCTCACCGTGCTCGCCAAGGGGCAGGGGGTCCCGCAGGGCTGAGGCCGCGAAACCCTCCGGGACTACTCGGCGCGGGGGTCGGCCAGCACGTCGCGCCAGGAGTGCACGGGCTCGTAGCCGAGCATCCGGCGACCCTTGTCGATCGAGTAGAACGTCTCGTCGCGGCCCATCTCCTTGCGGACCTCGACGCCGTCGTAGAACTCCGCGATCACCTCGTCGGTGGTGGCCGCCACCGACATGTCGGCGTTGGCGACGTTGAAGACCTCGTAGCCGAGGCCGTCGGTCTCCAGGCAGCGCTGCACCATCAGCCCGAGGTCGCGGGCGTCGATGTAGGCGAACACGTTGCGGCGGCGTCGGGCCGGCTCGGTGAGGAAGTCGGGGAACATCTCGGCGTACTCGTGCGGCTCGATGACGTTGTTGATCCGGAGGCCGTAGACGTCGATGCCCGAGCGCGCCTGGAACGAGCGGGCGGTCACCTCGTTGGCGACCTTCGACGTGGCGTACGCGTCTTCCGGCACCGTCGGGTGCTCCTCGTCGACCGGCACGTAGAGCGGCGTGCGCTCCCCCTGGGCGAAGCAGATGCCGTACGTCGTCTCCGACGAGGCGAAGACGACCTTCGGGATGCCGAGCTTCACCGCCGCCTCGAGCACGTGGTAGGTGCTGAGCACGTTGTTCGCGTACGTCGCGGCGTCCGGCTCGATGAGGATGGCCGGGACGGCGGCGAAGTGCACCACCGCGTCGTAGCGCGGCACCTCGGGCAGGTCGAGCTCGTCCATCGAGGCGAGTGCCTGGAAGGCGGAGAACACCTGGCCCGCGTCGGTGAGGTCGACCCGCAGGTCGGCGACGCCGGGGTGACCCAGGGGGACCTTGTCGAGGTTGGTGACCTGGTGGCCCTGCTCGACCAGGTAGGGGACGACGTGGCGGCCGGCCTTGCCGGTGCCTCCGGTGAAGAGAATGCGCATGAGGGGTCCCTACCCGAGTTCGCCCCACCTCACCTGCCCGGCCGAGGGTGAGGATCCGGTCGCCCGAGGCCGCCCACCCCGCCGGCCTGCTCGGTGTGGACGGGGCGCGACCCACCCCGGGGCTCACCCCGGCCTCCCACGGCATGCCGAACAGTGCTCGCCCGAGCAGGGCGGCCGGCCGCAGGACCACGAGCAGCCAGAACTCGGCGAGGCTGATGGCCGCGGCCGCGGCCAGCGGGGCCAGGGCCACGAGGACGGCGATCAGGACGACGATCCGAAGGCCTCGCCGAGGTCCAGGTCGAAGCCACCGCCGTCAGCACCACGGCAGCCAGCGCCGGGTGACGGGGGAGCCGGTCCCGTCCGGTGCGAGGACGTACACGCGCCCAGGGTAGGCGGGGCTGGCACCCGGCGTCCCTCGCTGACAGGGTGGGACTCATGAGCGAGTCCCGCGCCGGCACCCCCGCCCAGCCCTCCGACCTGGTCGACGTCGCCCACCTGGTGACGGCGTACTACACGACCCGACCCGACCCCGACGACGCCGCGCAGCAGGTCGCCTTCGGCACCAGCGGCCACCGCGGCAGCAGCCTGGACGGGGCGTTCAACGAGGACCACATCCTGGCCACGACGCAGGCGATCTGCGAGCACCGACAGGCCCAGGGGTACGACGGCCCGCTCTTCCTCGGCCGGGACACCCACGGCCTCTCCGAGCCGGCCTGGGCCACCGCCCTGGAGGTGCTGGTCGCGAACGACGTGACGGTGCTCGTCGACGACCGGGACGGCTACACCCCCACCCCGGCGGTCTCGCACGCCATCCTGCGGGCCAACCGGGGGGATCGCGAGGGCTCGGCCGACGGCATCGTGGTCACGCCCTCGCACAACCCGCCCCGCGACGGCGGGTTCAAGTACAACCCCCCGCACGGCGGCCCGGCCGGGTCCGACGTCACCGGGGGCATCGCGAAGCGGGCCAACGAGATCCTCGCCGGGGGGCTGCGCGACGTACGCCGGACGCCGTTCACCCGCGCCCGGGCCACCGCAGGCAGCTACGACTTCCTCGGCCACTACGTGGACGACCTGCCGTCCGTGCTCGACCTCGACGCGGTCCGGGAGGCCGGCGTGCGGATCGGCGCCGACCCGCTCGGCGGGGCGAGCGTCGACTACTGGGGGGCGATCGCCGAGCGGCACCGGCTCGACCTCACCGTGGTGAACCCCCTGGTCGACCCGACCTGGCGCTTCATGACGCTGGACTGGGACGAGAAGATCCGGATGGACTGTTCCTCCCCGTCGGCGATGGCCTCGTTGATCGAGCAGCGCCACGACTACGACCTGGCCACCGGCAACGACGCCGACGCCGACCGGCACGGCATCGTCACGCCCGACGCCGGCCTGATGAACCCCAACCACTTCCTGGCCGTGGCGATCGGCCACCTCTTCGGCGGGGCCCGGTCGGGCTGGCCGGCCTCCGCCCGGGTCGGCAAGACCCTCGTCTCCTCCTCGATGATCGACCGGGTGGCCCGCGACGTCGGCGCCGAGGTGGTCGAGGTGCCGGTCGGGTTCAAGTGGTTCGTCGACGGGCTGCTCGACGGCAGCTTCGGTTTCGGGGGCGAGGAGTCCGCGGGCGCGTCGTTCCTGCGCCGCGACGGCTCGGTGTGGACCACCGACAAGGACGGCCTGCTGCTCGCGCTGCTCGCCTCGGAGATCCTCGGCTCCACCGGGCGCTCGCCCAGCGAGCACTACGCCGACCTGGTGGAACGGCACGGCGACCCGGCGTACGCCCGCATCGACGCCCCGGCCGACCGGGAGCAGAAGGCCACGCTCGCCAAGCTCTCGCCCGACGACGTCACGGCCACCGAGATCGGCGGCGAGCCGATCATGCAGTCGCTGGTCGAGGCGCCCGGCAACGGTGCCGCCATCGGCGGGCTGAAGGTGGTCACCGAGTCCGCGTGGTTCGCCGCCCGGCCCTCGGGCACCGAGGACGTCTACAAGATCTACGCCGAGTCGTTCCGCGGCCAGGACCACCTCGCGCAGGTGCAGGCGGAGGCCAAGGAGGTCGTGGACGCCGCCCTGAACGACTGACCGGTCCCCGTGAGTGCCTCGGCCCGCTCGAGCGTCGTGCGCACCACGGCGGGCTCGCCCATCACGCCCTCCCAGCCGAACCGGAGCACGACGAAGCCCCGCGGCGTGAGCTCCGTGTACCGGCGGCAGTCCCGCCGCAAGTCCTGGCGACCGGCGTGGAAGGCGAAGGAGTCCGCCTCCACCCCGAGCCGCCGGTCGAGGTCCACGAGGTCGGGGCGGGCGAAGCAGCCCGGGAAGGACAGCGCCGCCTGCGGCACGAGCAGGAGCCGCGGGACGTCCAGCGCGACGCCCCGGAGGACGGACTCGAACGGGTTGGCCGCGCGCCCGTCCGCCTGCGGCGCCACGCGACGGGCCCCGGCCGCGCCCCGGCCGCGCCGCTCCGCAGCGAGCCGGCCCAGCCCCGCCGGGGTCACGCCGCCGGCCCGCAGCGCAGAGTCGCCCACCGCCAGGGCCTGGTCGAAGGGCAGGCACCGCAGGCAGTCGACCAGTGTCCGCTCGCGCGACGTCACCGAGTCGACGACCTCGTCGGCGCCCAGGTCGCTGCGGTGCAGGGCGGCACGGCTGTGCGACAGCACGCCGGTCAGTGCGTTCGCGGCGCGGAGCGCCTCGCCGACCTGGGGGAGGGCGTAGCGCCCCCGCATCGCGGACCACGTCGCCGGTCGCCACCAGCCGGCGCAGGTCCGGTGCCGCGCACGACGAGAGGAGGGCGCGGCGGGTGCCGACGCCCCGAGCCGCTCCAGAGCCTCCGTGGGGTGCACGTCCCGAGGGTCCGCCGCAGACGGGCGGGTCGGGCCCTTCTCCACAGCCGGGCTGCCGACGGCCCCCGGGGCACGCCCCGAGCCCGCCCGTAGGCTGGGCGGGTGGCCGACCCGACGACGTACCGCCCCCCGGCGGGGTCGATCCCGACCCAGCCCGGCGTCTACCGGTTCCGCGACGAGCACCGCCGGGTCGTCTACGTCGGCAAGGCGAAGAACCTGCGCTCGCGGCTCTCGTCGTACTTCCAGGACATCACCGCGCTGCACCCCCGCACCTCCACCATGGTGCGCACCGCTGCCTCGGTCGAGTGGACCGTGGTGGAGACCGAGGTGGAGGCGCTGCAGCTGGAGTACTCCTGGATCAAGGAGTACGACCCGCGCTTCAACGTGAAGTACCGCGACGACAAGTCCTACCCCTGGCTCGCCGTGACGCTGGGAGAGGACTTCCCCCGGGTGATGGTCGGTCGGGGCGCCAAGCGCAAGGGCACGCGCTACTTCGGCCCGTACAGCCACGCCTGGGCGATCCGCGACACGGTGGACACCCTGCTCCGGGTCTTCCCGATGCGCTCGTGCAGCAACGGCGTCTTCACGCGCTCCCAGCAGATCGGCCGGCCGTGCCTGCTGGGCTACATCGACAAGTGCGCCGCCCCGTGCGTCGGACGGGTCGACCAGGAGCAGCACCGCGCCATCGTCGACGACTTCTGCGCCTTCATGGGCGGGCAGACCAGCGCCTTCACCCGTCGGGTGGAGAAGGAGATGTACGCCGCGTCGGCCGAGATGGACTTCGAGCGCGCGGCCCGGCTGCGCGACGACCTGGGTGCTCTCAACCGCGCGCTGGAGAAGCAGGCGGTCGTCCTCGGCGACGGCACCGACGCCGACGTGATCGCCCTGGCCGAGGACCCGCTCGAGGTCGCGGTGCAGATCTTCTACGTCCGCGGGGGACGGATCCGTGGTCAGCGCGGCTGGGTCGCCGACCGCGTCGAGGAGGGCGACACCGGCAAGCTCGTCGAGGACTTCCTCCTCCAGCTGTACGCCGACGACGCCGACGCCCTTCCCCGCGAGGTGCTGGTGCCGGCCTTGCCGCCGGACCATGCCGTGCTCGAGGAGCTGTTCTCCGAGCGGCGGGGGGCCCGGGTCGCGATCCGCGTGCCCCAGCGCGGCGACAAGAAGGCGCTGCAGGAGAACGTCGCCCGCAACGCCGCGCAGTCGCTGGTGCTGCACAAGACCAAGCGCGCCAGCGACCTCACCACCCGCAACCGGGCGCTCGAGGAGATCGCCGAGGCGCTCGAGCTCGGCGGCGCCCCGCTGCGCATCGAGTGCTTCGACATCTCCAACCTGCAGGGCACCGAGGTGGTCGGGTCGATGGTCGTCTTCGAGGACGGCCTGCCCCGCAAGGGGGAGTACCGCAAGTTCGTCGTGCGCGGCGTGGACGGCCAGAACGACGTCGCGTCGATGCACGAGGTGATCACCCGACGGTTCCGGCGGCTGCTCGACGAGCGGGCCGAGCTGGGGGAGATCGACGGGGTGGACGGCCCGGTCGAGCCCGGGTCCGCCGGAGAGCTCGACGGCACCGCCGACGGCCCGATGCTGGTCGACCCCGAGACGGGGCGTCCGCGCAAGTTCTCCTACGTGCCCGGCCTGGTCGTCGTCGACGGAGGGCCGCCGCAGGTCGCCGCCGCCAAGCAGGCACTCGACGAGCTCGGCATCGACGACGTGCCCGTCTGTGGCCTGGCCAAGCGGCTCGAGGAGGTCTGGCTCCCCGACGAGCAGGACCCGGTGATCCTCCCGCGCTCCAGCGAGGGGCTCTACCTGCTGCAGCGGGTGCGGGACGAGGCGCACCGCTTCGCGATCACCCACCACCGCTCCCGACGGTCCCGCACGATGGTCGAGAGCGCGCTCGACGACGTGCCGGGCCTGGGGGAGGTGCGTCGCAAGACGCTGATGAAGCACTTCGGCTCGCTCAAGAAGCTCCGCGCCGCCACCGCCGAGGAGATCGCCGTCGTCCCCGGCATCGGGCCCCGCACCGCGGACGCGATCGTGGCGGCGGTGGCGCTCGGCGACAAGGACGGCCAGGCTGGGCCGCCGCGCGGCCTACGCGTCAACACCGCGACCGGCGAGATCGAGGAGGACTGATGGGCGAGCCGCACCCCTCGACCCCGCCCGACGTGGCGCCTCCGGACCGCGAGGGCCACCTCGTCGTCGTCACCGGCATGACCGGCGCCGGCCGGAGCACCGCGGCGAAGGCCCTGGAGGACCTCGGCTACTACGTCGTGGACAACCTGCCGTCCGAGCTGGTCGCGAGCGTGGTCGCCCTGGTCAACCAGTCCTCGGGGCGCAGCCAGCCGGTCGCGGTCGTGCTCGACGTGCGGTCCGGCGTCTTCTTCGAGTCGCACCTCGACGAGCTCGCGGCCGACGTGTCGGGACGGCACACGACGCTGGTGTTCCTGGACGCCAACAACGACATGCTCGTGCGGCGCCAGGAGGCCGCCCGTCGGCCGCACCCGCTGCAGGGTCGGGGCCGGCTGCTCGACGCCGTCGAGGCCGAGCGCGCCCTGCTCGCCGGGGTGCGGGGTGCCGCCGACATCGTGGTCGACTCCTCCGGGATCAACGTGCACCAGCTGGCCAGCAAGATGGCCGACCTGTTCGGCTCCGACGCCACCACGCGGCTCCGCATCACCACGGTCTCGTTCGGCTTCAAGTACGGCATCCCCGTCGACGCCGACCTGGTGGCGGACATGCGGTTCCTGCCGAACCCGTACTGGATCCCGCACCTGCGGCCCTTCACCGGCGAGAGCTCGGCGGTCTCCGACTACGTGCTGGAGCGCCCCGAGGCGCAGACCTTCCTCGAGCAGTACGTCGAGGTGGTGCGCACCGTGGGCCGCGGCTACCTCCGCGAGAACAAGCGCTACATGACCGTCGCCATCGGCTGCACCGGCGGCAAGCACCGCAGCGTGGCGATGTCCGAGGAGCTCGCGCTGCGGCTCCGCGCCGTCGGCATGGATGCCGTGGCCGTGCACCGGGACCTCGGTCGTGAATGAGTCCGACGCCAACGAGCTGCTCCACCGCACGGTGGTGGCCCTCGGCGGCGGGCACGGTCTGGCCGCCTCCCTCTCGGCGCTGCGCCGGGTGGTCGACGGCGTCTGCGCGGTCGTCACCGTGGCCGACAACGGTGGCTCGTCGGGCCGGCTGCGCAGCGAGTTCGACGTGCTGCCGCCGGGGGACCTGCGGATGGCGCTGGCCGCGCTCTGTGGCGACGACGAGTGGGGGCGCACCTGGGCCTCGCTGATGCAGCACCGGTACGACGGCGAGGGCCCGCTCAGCGGCCACGCCGTCGGCAACCTGCTCATGGTCGGCCTGTGGGACCTGCTCGGCGACCGGGTCGAGGGACTGCAGTGGATCGCCCGCCTGCTCGGCGTCGACGGCCGCGTGCTGCCGATGTCGCTGGAGCCCCTCGACATCATCGCGACCGTGCGCGGCCAGGACCCCGCCCACCCGCAGGCGCTGACCGCCGTACGCGGGCAGGAGCAGGTGGCCCTGACGCCCGGCGAGGTGGTCTCGATCGCGCTCGTGCCCGACGACCCGCCGGCCTGCCCGGCCGCCCTCACCGCGATCGCGGAGGCCGACTGGGTGGTGCTGGGTCCGGGCTCGTGGTTCAGCAGCGTGATCCCGCACCTGCTCGTGCCGGAGCTCGCCGAGGCCATCGCCCGCAGCCCGGCTCGGCGCCTGGTGACGCTGAACCTGAGCCCGCAGAGCGGCGAGACCGACGGCTACGGACCCGAGGACCACCTCCGCGCGCTGTGCGAGCACCGCCCTGACCTGCGCCTGGACGTGGTGCTGGTGGACCGTGCCGCCGTGGAGGCGCACGGACCCCTCGCCGAGGCCGCCGAGACCCTCGGAGCGGCCCTGGTGCTGGAGGACATCGCCATGGACGACGGGACGCCCGCCCACGATCCGGTCAAGCTCGCCCGCGCCTACGAGCGCATCATGAGCAGGACGTAGGGTGGCGACCGCCGCTTCCGAGCGGGGCCGGGGACGAGTACACGAGGAGAGCCAGGCATGGCGATGACGGCACAGGTCAAGGCCGAGCTGGCGAGCACGCCGCTCACGCGGTCGTGCTGCCGCAAGGCAGAGGTGACCTCGATGCTCCGCTTCGCCGGTGGGCTGCACATCGTCGCCGGTCGGGTCGTCGTGGAGGCCGAGCTCGACACGGGCGCCGCCGCACGTCGCCTGCGACGCGAGATCGGCGAGGTCTACGGCCACACCGCCGACCTCGGCATGGTCTCGGGCAACGGCCTGCGCCGCGGCAGCCGCTACGTCGTCCGGGTCGTCCGCGACGGCGAGGCGCTGGCCCGGCAGACCGGCCTGCTCGACGGCCGCGGTCGTCCCGTCCGCGGCCTGCCCCCGCACGTGGTCAACGGCGCCGCCTGTGACTCCGTCGCCGCCTGGCGGGGTGCCTTCCTGGCGCACGGCTCGCTCACCGAGCCGGGCCGCAGCTCCAGCCTCGAGGTGACCTGCCCGGGTCCCGAGGCCGCGCTCGCCCTGGTCGGGGCCGCCCGCCGCCTGCAGATTCCCTCCAAGGCCCGCGAGGTGCGCGGCGTGGACCGCGTCGTCATCCGCGACGGCGACGCCATCGGCGCGCTGCTCACCCGGCTCGGGGCGCACGAGTCCCTGATGGCCTGGGAGGAGCGCCGGATGCGCCGCGAGGTGCGGGCGACCGCCAACCGGCTGGCCAACTTCGACGACGCCAACCTGCGCCGCTCGGCTCGTGCGGCCGTCGCCGCCGGCGCGCGGGTGGAGCGGGCGCTGGAGATCCTCGCCGAGGAGGTCCCCGACCACCTCAAGCTCGCCGGCCACCTCCGGCTCGAGCACAAGCAGGCCTCGCTCGAGGAGCTCGGCCGACTGCACGACCCGGTGCTCACCAAGGACGCCATCGCCGGCCGCATCCGCAGGCTCCTCGCGATGGCCGACAAGCGCGCCCAGGACCTGGGCATCTCGGACACCGAGGCCGCGCTCACCGCGGAGATGCTGGCCGACGAAGAGGCCTGAGGCGTCGAGCGGGCAGCTGCTGCACGCCGTACGCCGTCGAGCGGGCATCTCCTGCACGCCGTACGCCGTCGAGCGGGCAGCTCCTGCACGCCGTACGCCGTCGAGCGGGCAGCCGCTGCCCGTCCGCACCCTGGACCGTGCCGGTTGGTGACTCGCGGGTACCCCCGAGGGTCGGGATAGGGTCGCGACGTCGGCCTCACGAGGGCCGACGTGCCCGACCTCGACCCCGACCCAGGAGCAGCTTCCCGTGACCGTACGTGTGGGTATCAACGGCTTCGGCCGCATCGGCCGCAACTTCTTCCGTGCCAGCAGGGCGCTCGGCGCCGACTTCGAGATCGTCGCCGTCAACGACCTGACCGACAACCAGACGCTGGCCTGGCTGCTCAAGTACGACTCCACCCTGGGCCGGCTCGACGGAGAGGTCTCGGCCACCGACGAGGGCATCGTCATCGACGGCAGCACCCTCAAGGTGTTCGCCGAGCGCGATCCGGGCGCGCTGCCCTGGGGCGACCTGGGCGTCGACGTCGTCATCGAGTCGACCGGCATCTTCACCGACGCCACGAAGGCCAAGGCGCACCTCGACGGTGGCGCCAAGAAGGTGATCATCTCGGCGCCCGCGAAGAACGAGGACGTCACCCTCGTGATGGGCGTCAACGACGCCGACTACGACCCGGCCTCGCACCACATCATCAGCAACGCCTCGTGCACGACCAACTGCCTCGCGCCGATGGCCAAGGCGCTGCACGACGAGTTCACCATCGTCAAGGGCCTGATGACGACGATCCACTCCTACACCGGCGACCAGAACCTGCTCGACGCCCCACACGGCGACATGCGTCGCGCCCGGTCTGCCGCCATCAACATCGTCCCCACCTCGACCGGTGCCGCCAAGGCGATCGGCCTCGTGCTGCCCGACCTCAAGGGCAAGCTCGACGGCTACGCGCTTCGCGTGCCCACCCCGACCGGCTCCGCCACCGACCTCACCATCGAGGCCGGCCGCGAGACGACGGTCGAGGAGGTCAACGCGGTGGTCAAGGCGGCGGCCGACGGTCGCTACCTGCGCTACAGCGAGGACCCGATCGTCTCCACCGACATCGTCACCGACCCGGCGTCGTGCATCTTCGACGCCCCGCTGACCAAGGTCATCGGCAACCAGGTCAAGGTCGTCGGCTGGTACGACAACGAGTGGGGCTACTCCAGCCGGCTGGTCGACGTCGTCGACCTCGTCGGCGGGAGCCTCTGAGCCGATGACGGACCTGGAGGGACTCGGCGACCTCCGCGGCAAGCGGGTGCTCGTCCGGTCCGACCTCAACGTCCCGCTGGACGGGAGCCGCATCACCGACGACGGACGGATCCGGGCCAGCGTGCCGACGATCCGCCGTCTCGTCGACGCGGGCGCGCGGGTGCTCGTGGTGGCGCACCTCGGCCGCCCGAAGGGTGAGCCGGATCCGGCGTACTCGTTGCGTCCGGTGGCCGAGCGACTCGGCGAGCTGCTCGGGCAGCCGGTCGACTTCGCCGACGACACGGTGGGCGTGATGGCGGACCGGGTCGCGCTGCGGCTCGAGGACGGTCAGGTCGCGGTGCTGGAGAACGTCCGCTTCAACGCCGGCGAGACCAGCAAGGTCGACGCAGAGCGCGCGGAGTTCGCCGACCGGCTGGCGGCGCTGGCCGACGTCTTCGTCTCGGACGGGTTCGGGGTCGTGCACCGCAAGCAGGCCAGCGTCTACGAGGTGGCCGAGCGGCTGCCGTCAGCCATGGGGGACCTGGTCGCCTCCGAGGTCGAGGTGCTCCGCCGGCTGACCGAGTCGCCCGAGCGGCCCTACGTGGTGGTGCTCGGCGGGTCGAAGGTCTCCGACAAGCTGGGGGTGATCGACAACCTGCTCGACAAGGCCGACACGCTGCTCATCGGGGGCGGGATGGTGTTCACCTTCCTCGCCGCCCAGGGCCACGAGGTGGGCCAGAGCCTGCTCGAGTCCGACCAGCTCGACCGCTGCCGCGAGTACCTCCGCCGCGCGGAGGAGTCCGGTGTCGAGATCGTGCTGCCCGAGGACGTCGTCGTCGCGGGGTCCTTCCCCGGCGGGGACGGGCCGCACGAGGCTGAGGTCGTCGCCGCCGACGCGATCCCGTCGGACAAGGTCGGGCTCGACATCGGCCCCGCGGCCGGGCGGGCCTTCGCCGCGGTCATCGCGGAGGCGCGCACCGTGTTCTGGAACGGCCCGATGGGGGTCTTCGAGTTCGAGGAGTACGCCGAGGGCACCCGCGCCGTCGCCCAGGCGCTGACCGAGGTCGACGGGCTCTCCGTCGTCGGTGGCGGCGACTCCGCGGCCGCCGTACGCGCGCTGGGCTTCAGCGACGACGCGTTCGGACACATCTCGACCGGCGGGGGAGCGAGCCTCGAGTTCCTCGAAGGAGCGACCCTGCCCGGCATCGCCGTACTGGAGGACAACTGATGGCCGCACGCATCCCGCTCATGGCGGGCAACTGGAAGATGAACCTCCACCACCAGGAGGCCGTCGTCCTGGTACAGAAGCTCGCCTGGCTGCTCGACGACAAGAAGCACGACTACGCCCGGGTCGAGGTGGTCGTGGTGCCGCCGTTCACCGACCTGCGCAGCGTGCAGACGCTGGTCGACGGCGACAAGCTGCGCCTCGCCTACGGCGCCCAGGACGTCTCGACCGAGGACTCCGGCGCCTTCACCGGCGAGATCTCCGCCTCGATGCTGGCCAAGCTGGGCTGCTCGTACGTCGTGGTCGGGCACAGCGAGCGCCGCGAGCACCACGGTGAGTCCGACGCCCTGGTGGCGGCCAAGGCGCGCAAGGCCGCCGATGCCTCGATGACTCCCATCGTCTGCGTGGGCGAGGGTCTCGACGTACGCCAGGCCGGGGACCAGGTCACCTACACGCTCGAGCAGGTGCGCGGGTCGCTCGCGGGCTTCTCGGCCGAGGAGGTGGCCTCGATGGTGGTCGCCTACGAGCCGGTGTGGGCGATCGGCACCGGCGAGGTCGCCACCCCCGACGACGCGCAGGAGGTCTGCGGAGCGATCCGGGCCGACCTGCGCGAGCGCCTCGGCGACGCGGCGGCCGACGGGCTCCGCATCCTGTACGGCGGGTCGGTCAAGGCCGCCAACGTTGCCGGCATCATGGACAAGGACGACGTCGACGGGTGCCTGGTCGGGGGAGCGAGCCTGCAGGCCGACGAGTTCGGCGGGATCTGCCGGTTCTACGACATGCCGTCGCTGTGACCCGCGGCCCCGTCGCGTAAGGTTCCGTCCCGTGCATCTCTTCTTCACCGTGCTGCTGTTCGCCACGAGCCTCCTGATGATCCTCCTCGTGCTCCTCCACAAGGGGCGCGGCGGCGGACTGTCCGACATGTTCGGGGGCGGCGTCTCCAGCGGCCTCGGCGGGTCGTCCGTGGCGGAACGCAACCTCGACCGGCTCACCGTGCTGACGGGCCTGCTCTGGGGCACGTCGATCATCGCTCTCGGGTTGTTGAACAAGTAGTGTCCTGACGACGTCCTGTTCGACCTCACGAGGAGATCTCTGATCCGTGGCTGGTGCTGGTAACGCCATCAAAGGAAGCCGAGTCGGTTCCGGCCCCATGGGCGAGGCCGAACGGGGTGATGCGGCCCCGCGGCAGAACGTGACGTTCTACTGCGCCAACGAGCACACCTCGATGGTCGCGTTCGCGATCGAGGCCAACGTGCCGGAGGCGTGGGACTGCCCCAAGTGCGGCCTCCCCGCCGGCTCGGACGCCGACAACCCGCCCCCTCCGACGAAGATCGAGCCGTACAAGACCCACCTCGCCTACGTGAAGGAGCGTCGCTCCGACAAGGAGGCCAAGGTGATCCTCGACGAGGCCCTGCAGTCCCTGCGCAGCAAGCGCAAGAGCGGCGACATCATCTTCTGACCCCCCTCGCCGAGCGGGTAGTTGCTGCACGGCTTGCCTGGCCGAGCGGGTAGTTGCTGCACGCATTCGCCCAGTGAGCGGGCGGTTGCTGCACGCATTCGCCCAGCGAGCGGGCGGTTGCTGCACGCATTCGCCCGGTGAGCGGGCGGTTGCTGCACGCATTCGCCCGGTGAGCGGGCGGTTGTTGCACGGGATGACCATGCCTGTGGACGGTGACCACCGCGGGTCCACCGATCCGTGCACTATCCCGGGATGCCGCTCCCGTCGCCTCGCGTTCCCGCCCGCCTCGACGACCTGCCGACCGACCGCCCCTTCCGCTGGAGCCAGGCCTACGAGCAGGTCGGCAGGCGAAGACTGCACCAGCTGACCCGTTCCGGCGACCTGCGCAAGGTAGTGCGTGGTGTGTGGGTCTGCGCCTCGGTGCCCGACAGTTTGCAGTTGCGTGTCGCCGCGCTGGCGCTGGTCGTGCCCGACACCGCCGTCGTCACCGATCGCACGGCCGCGTGGCTGCACGGCGTACCGATCCTGCCGAGGTCCGCGGTGCACGAGGTGCCCGACGTGTCGGTCTTCCACCGCACCGACACGCGTGTGCGTCGCGATGCGGTCGATGCGGGACGGCGAGAGCTGGCCGACCGCGACGTGGTCGTGCTCGGCGATCGACTCGCGGTGACGACCCCGCTCCGCACGGCGTGCGACCTGGCGCGCCTGCTGTGGCGGTACGACGCGCTCGCCGCCGTCGACGGGTGCCTGCGCCTCGGCGTCGACAAGTCCGAGCTCGCCGATGAGCTACGGCGTTTTCGTGGCTACCGCGGCGTTCGGCAGGCGCGCGTCGTCGTGGGGCTCGGCGACGGCAGGGCCGAGTCGCCCGGCGAGTCGGCGCTGAGGCTGCACTGGATCGAGGCTGGCCTACCGGCGCCCCAGCTGCAGATCTGGGTGCCCGACGGGGACGGCGAGCCACGGTTCCGGCTGGACCTCGGCCTGGAGGAGGAGATGCTGGCCGCCGAGTACGACGGCGTCGACCATCACAGCTCTGCCCTCGACGTGGCCCGCGACGAGGCCCGGCGTGACTGGCTCTCCGGCCAGGGCTGGAGGATCGAGGTTTTCGACAAGGAACAGGTCTACGGCGTCGGCGCCGCGCCCGGCGACCGGCTGAGGACGCACTGGGACCGGTCGCGACGCCTGGACCCCCGCATGGACCTGCCCGACGTCACGGGCCTGGTTCGGATGATGCCCCGGACCCGGTCACGACGCTGACCTCGGCGCACCAGGGCGTGCACAAACTGCCCGCTCGGCGCACCAGGGCGTGCACAAACTGCCCGCTCGGCGTACCAGGGCGTGCACAAGCTGCCCGCTCGGCGCAGCAGGGCGTGCACAAACTGCCCTTTCGCCGGATCAGGCCTGGCCCGCCGCGGCGCGGTCGATCAGCCACAGGGTCTCGTCACGTCCGCGCACGCCGGTGGCGGGGGTGTCGCGCACGGTGTCGCTGCCGACGCCGTCCAGGCCCACCGAGTCGCGGCGACCTCGCCCACAGGCCTCGGCCTTCTCGCCGCCGGCCACCAGGAACCAGACGGCGTCGGTGCGGTTCAGTGCGCCGAAGGTCAGGCTGACCCGCTCGGGCGGGGGCTTGGGGGAGTCCACGACGCCGACGGCGACCTCGTCGCTGGTCAGCTCGGGGTGCCCCGGGAAGAGTGAGGCCACGTGACCGTCGGGCCCCACGCCCAGCAGCACCAGGTCGAAGCCGCCACCGCCGTCACGACGTACCTCGTCGCCGTACGCCGCGGCGGCGGCGTGCACGTCGTCGTACGGGCCGTCCGACGGTGGCATCTCGTGCACCCGGTCGGGGTCGAGCCCGACGAGGTCGAGCAGCACCGCCCGCGCGACCAGGTGGTTCCGGTCGTCGCTGGCGGCGGGCACGTAGCGGTCGTCGCCCCACCAGAGGTCCACGCGGGCCCAGTCGACGCGGGGCGCCCCGTCCAACCTGGTCAGCCGGGCGACCTCGGCGTACGTGTCCCGCGCGATCGACCCCCCGGTCAGCGCGACCGACGGCACCCTGCCGCGGCTCTGCAGCGACGAGAGTCGCTCGAGCAAGCGGGTCGCGATCGCCGTGGCCAGCGTCGCCTTGTCGTCGTACACGCGCTCCTCAGGGTCTGCCGTCACGCGTCGCCTCACTCCTCGCGGTGTCGTCGGTAGTACTCGATCAGTGCCCGGGTGGAGGCGTCCTGCTCGGCGAGCACGTCGGCGTCGCCGGCGATGGCGGGCCCGACCTCCTGCGCGAGCTGCTTGCCGAGCTCGACGCCCCACTGGTCGAAGCTGTCGATGCCCCAGACCGCGCCCTGGGTGAAGGTGATGTGCTCGTAGAGCGCCACCAGCTGGCCCAGCACCGACGGGGTCAGCGCGGGGGCCATGATCGACGTGGTGGGCCGGTTGCCGGTGAAGGCCCGTGCCGCCACCACGACCTCGTCGTCGGTGCCCTCGGCGCGCACCTCCTCCGGGGTCTTGCCGAAGGCGAGCGCCTGGGTCTGGGCGAAGAAGTTCGCCAGGAAGACCTCGTGCACGTCGGTGTCGCCGTCCTTGAGCGGGTACGCCGCGTTGGCGAAGGCGAGGAAGTCGGCCGGCACGAGGCGGGTGCCCTGGTGGATCAGCTGGTAGAAGGCGTGCTGCCCGTTGGTGCCCGGCTCGCCCCAGAAGACCTCGCCGGTGTCGGCCCCGACCGCGTGGCCGTCGTAGCGCACGCCCTTGCCGTTGGACTCCATCGTCAGCTGTTGGAGGTACGCCGGGAACCGGTGCAGCAGCTGTGCGTACGGCAGCACCGCGTGCGTGCCGGCACCGAGGAAGTTCGTGTACCAGACGTTGAGCAGCCCCATCAGCAGGGGCACGTTGCGCTCGGCCGGCGTCGTGCGGAAGTGCTCGTCGACGGCGTGGAAGCCGCCCAGCATCTCCGCGAAGCGCGCCGGTCCGACCGCGATCACCAGCGAGGTGCCGATGGCGGAGTCGAGCGAGTAGCGGCCGCCGACCCAGTCCCAGAAGCCGAAGGCGTTGTCGGTGTCGATGCCGAAGTCGGCGACCTTGTCCAGCGCGGTCGAGACGGCGACGAAGTGCTTGGCGACCGCGTCGCCGGTGTCGTCGCCCTGCACCGCGCCGGTGTCCCGCAGCCCGTCGAGCAGCCAGCTGCGGCACAGCCGGGCGTTCGTGAGCGTCTCCAGGGTGCCGAAGGACTTGCTCGCCACGACGAACAGCGTGGATGCGGGGTCCAGCCCGGCCAGCGTGGTGGCCGCGTCGGTCGGGTCGATGTTGGAGAGGAACCGGCACTCGATCTCGTCGTGGTGGTACGCCGCCAGCGCCTCGTAGGCCATCACCGGCCCCAGGTCGGAGCCGCCGATACCGATGTTCACGACCGCCCGGATGCGCTCCCCGGTCACGCCGGTCCACTCGCCGCTGCGCACCTTCTCGGCAAAGGCGTAGACCCGGTCGAGCACCTCGTGGACGTCGGCGACGACGTCCTGCCCCTCGACCTCGAGCTCCGCGTCTCGGGGGAGCCGCAGGGCGGTGTGCAGCACGGCCCGGCCCTCGGTGCCGTTGATCGGCTCCCCGGCGAACATCGCGTCGCGGTAGCCGGCCACGTCGGTCTGCTCCGCGAGCTCGAGCAGCGTCGGCAGCACGTCACCGTCCAGGAGCGCCTTCGACAGGTCGACGTACAGGTCAGCGGCGGTGTGGCTGAGCCGCTCCACCCGGTCGGGCTGCTCCTCGAACCAGCGACGCAGGTCCGGCTCGAAGGCGTCCGCGAGCTCGCGGAGCCGCCCCCAGGCCGGGGTGCTCGTCGGGTCGACCGGCGTGCGGCTCACCGCCGAGGTCACTTCGCCTTGTCCAGCTGCTCCTGCACGGAGGCGAGCAGGTCGTCCCACGCGTCGGCGAACTTCTGCACACCCTCCTTCTCGAGGGCGGCGATGACGTCGTCGTAGTCGATGCCGGCCTCGGCGAGGCGGTCCATCAGCGCCTGCGACTCGTCGTACGTGCCGTGCACCTGGTCGCCCTGGACCTCGGCGTGGTCGGCGACCGCCTGCAGCGTGGCCTCGGGCATCGTGTTGACGGTGTTGGGCACCGCGAGGTCCACCACGTACATCGTGTCGCGGTACTCCTCGTTCTTGACGCCCGTGGAGGCCCAGAGCGGGCGCTGGGCGTTGGCGCCGGCCGCCGTCAGCTCGGCCCACTCGGGGTTGTCGAAGAACTGCTCGTAGGCCTGGTACGCCAGGCGGGCGTTGGCGATGCCGGCCTTGCCGAAGAGATCGGCGTCCGCGCCGGCCTCCTTCAGCCGGGTGTCGATCTCGCTGTCGACGCGCGAGACGAAGAACGACGCGACGGACTGGATCTTCTTCAGCTCGTGGCCGTTGCGGTGGGCCTGCGCGATGCCCTCCTGGTAGGCCTCCATCACCTGGCGGTAGCGGCCCAGGCCGAAGATCAGCGTCACGTTCACGCTGATCCCCTCCGAGAGGGCCGTGGTGATGGCGGGCAGCCCCTCGGTGGTCGCCGGGATCTTGATGAACAGGTTCTCGCGGTCGACCTTCGACCACAGGTGGCGCGCTGACTCGAGCGTGTCGTCAGAGTTGTGCGCCATGCGCGGCGAGACCTCGATCGAGACGCGGCCGTCCTTGCCGCCGGTGCGCTCCCAGACGGGCTCCAGCTCGTCGCAGGCCTCGCGCACGTCGCTGGTGGTGATCTCCTCGACGGCCGTGTCCACGTCCGCGCCGGCCTTGGCGAGCTCAGCGACCTGTTCGGCGTACTGCTCTCCCTCGGACAGCGCCTTGGCGAAGATCGAGGGGTTCGTGGTGACCCCGACGATGTGGTCGTCGCGGACCATGTCGAGCAGGCCGCCGCCGCGGATGCGCTCGCGGGAGAGGTCGTCGAGCCAGATCGAGACCCCGGCCTGGCTGAGTTCGGCGAGTCGGTCGGTCATGTGGGGTTCCTCCCGGTGGTGGGGGTGTGCTCGGTGCAAGAGGGGGGTCAGGCGCCGGCCGCGGCGATGCTGTCCTGCGCGGCGCTCGCGACCGCCTCGGCGGTGATGCCGAACTCGTCGTACAGCGTGGCGTAGTCGGCGGAGGCGCCGTAGTGCTCCAGCGAGATGATCCGGCCCGCGTCGCCGACCACCTCGCGCCAGCCCTGGGCCACGCCGGCCTCGACGCTGACCCGGGCCTTGACCGAGGGGGGCAGCACGGAGTCGCGGTAGGACTTCTCCTGGCTGTCGAACCACTCGCGGCACGGCATCGAGACCACGCGGGCCGACACGCCGGAACCGTCCAGCTGCTCGCGCGCCTGCACGGCCAGCTGCACCTCCGAGCCGGTGGCGACGAGCACCACGTCGGGCTCGCCGTCGGTGTCGAGCAGCACGTAGCCGCCCTTGGCGACGTCGTCGGTGCCGGCGAAGCCCGCCTCGCCCCGGGGGAAGGTCGGCACGTTCTGTCGGCTGAGGACGAGGCCCGAGGGACCGGCGGTGTGCTCCATGACGGCCTTCCACGCCGCGACGGTCTCGTTGGCGTCGGCCGGGCGCACGACGGACAGGCCCGGGATGGCGCGCAGCGCGGCGAGGTGCTCGACCGGCTGGTGGGTGGGACCGTCCTCGCCGAGACCGATCGAGTCGTGGGTCCACACGTAGGTGACCGGCACGCCCATCAGTGCGGCCAGCCGAACGGCGGGGCGCATGTAGTCGGAGAACACCAGGAAGGTGCCGCCGAAGACCCGCGTCCCGCTGTGCAGGGCGATGCCGTTCATCGTCGAGGCCATCGCGTGCTCGCGGATGCCGAAGTGCAGCACCCGCCCCTGGACCGGGTCGGCGGCGAACTTGCCGGTCGCGCGGTCCTTGGGGATGAAGGAGAGCGCGTCGTCGATGGTGGTGTTGTTGGAGCCGGCGAGGTCGGCCGAGCCGCCCCAGAACTCCGGCACCGTCACTGCGATGGCGTTGATGACCGCACCCGAGGCCTTGCGGGTGGCCACGCCCTTCTCGTCGGCCTCGAAGGTGGGCAGCTCGTCGGCCCAGCCGTCGGGCAGCGTCCGCGACCTCATCCGCATGAGCGTCTCGAAGCGCTCGGGGTGCTGCTCGCGCCACGGAGCGAACTGCGCGTCCCAGGCCTCGCCGGCCGCGGCACCGCGCTCGGCGAGCGACCGGGTGTGGGCGAGCACGTCGTCGGCGACGTGGAAGGTCTTCGACGGGTCCAGGCCCATCAGCTCCTTGGTCGCCTCGACCTCGTCCTCGCCCAGCGCCGACCCGTGCGCGCTGCCGGTGTTGCGGGCGGTCGGCGCGGGCCAGGCGATGATCGTGCGCAGCTGGATGAAGCTGGGGCGCTCGTCGGCCTTGGCGGCCTGGAGCGCGTCCCACAGCGCCGGGACGTCCTCCGCGTACTCGTCGCCGCCGTGCGTCCAGTCGACCGTCTGCACGTGCCAGCCGTAGGACTCGTAGCGCCGCGCGACGTCCTCGGACAGGGCGACGTCGGTGTTGTCCTCGATCGAGATCTTGTTGGCGTCGTAGATCAGGACGAGGTTGCCGAGCCGCTGGGTGCCCGCCAGGGACGACGCCTCGCCGCTGACGCCCTCCTCGATGTCGCCGTCGCTGGCCACGGCGTACACGTAGTGGCTGAAGGGGGAGTCGCCGTCGGCGGACTCCGCGTCGAGCATGCCCTGGAGGCGGCGCTGCGCCATCGCCATGCCCACGGCGTTGCCGACGCCCTGGCCGAGCGGACCGGTCGTGGTCTCGACGCCGCGGGTGTGGCCGACCTCGGGGTGGCCGGGGGTCAGGCTGTCCCAGGTGCGGAGGCTCTTGAGGTCGTCCAGCTCGAGGCCGAAGCCGCCGAGGTAGAGCTGGATGTACAGCGAGATCGACGAGTGGCCGCAGGACAGCACGAAGCGGTCGCGGGCCACCCAGTTGGTGTCCGCGGGGTCGTGCCGCATCACCTTCTGGAAGAGCAGGTGCATCACCGGGGCGAGGCTCATCGCGGTGCCCGGATGGCCGTGCCCGGCCTTCTCCACGGAGTCCATCGCGAGGGCGCGGACCGTGTCGACGGTCCTGTCGTCCAGGTCGCTCCAGTCGAGCGAGGGGGAGGTGGTCACGGGGGTCCTTCCGGTACGTCGATCAGTGCGGTGCGGGCCGACGGCGGAACCGTCCCTGGATCGTTCACGTGCCCACGGGACGACACTACCCATGTGTGTGGGGCAGCCCACCACCCCCGCGTCCGCTCCGGGAGACCGCGGTGTGACCCACGGCGATAGACTCGGGCTGCCCTGGCGCCCCGCGGCGCCGACGTCCCCGACCCTGAGGTTCTTCGTGGCGACGGTCGACCCGCACGTGACTTCTCGCCAGAGCGAGCAGGTCAGCCGCGTCTCCCTGCGCGACGTCGTCGCGGCGTACGTCGGGCTCACCAAGCCGCGGGTCATCGAGCTGCTGCTGCTGACGACGGTGCCGGTGATGTTCTTCGCCCAGCGCGGGGTGCCTTCGCTGGGACTCGTGGTCTGGACCGTCGTGGGCGGGACGCTCTCGGCGGGCAGTGCCAACGCCCTCAACTGCGTCTACGACCGCGACATCGACGAGCAGATGCGGCGCACCCGGCGCCGCGCCCTGCCGCGGCACGTCGTCACCCCCCGGTCGGCGCTCGTCTTCGGCGTCGTGCTCGGCGTGGTCGCCACCGTGCTGCTGGCGACGCTGGTCAACGTGCTCTCCGCGGGGCTCGCCCTGGTGGCCGAGCTGTTCTACCTCTTCGGCTACACGATGGTGCTCAAGCGCCGCACCACCCAGAACATCGTGTGGGGCGGCCTGGCCGGCTGCTTCCCCACCCTGATCGGCTGGACGGCGGTCACCGGCGAGCTGGCCTGGGCGCCGGTGGTGCTGTTCGCCGTCGTCTTCTTCTGGACGCCGCCGCACACCTGGGCGCTGGCCATGCGCTACCGCGAGGACTACGCCCAGGTCGACGTGCCGATGCTGCCGGTCGTGGCCGACGCACGCACCGTCAGCCGTCGGATCGTGGCGTACTCGTGGGTGATGGTCGCGACGTCCCTGCTCCTCTGGCCGGTCGCCGCGACGGGGTGGTTCTACCCCGCGGCCGCCGTGCTGCTGGGCGCGGCCTTCCTCGTCGAGGCCCACCTGATGGCGCGCCGGGCGCACGACAGCGACGACCTGAGCGTGGTGCGGCCGATGCGGCTGTTCCACTGGTCGAACATGTACCTCTCCCTCCTCTTCGTGGCCGTCGCGCTCGAGCCGTTGATCTCGCGCTGACGTGCGACGCCGCGTCCTGACGGCCCTCGTGGTCGTCGCCCTCGCTGCGGGCGCACCCGCGTCGGCGTCGCGCGGGCCCGCCAGCCGGGCCACGGTGAGCGAGATCCCGCCGTACGCCGTGCTGCCCGGCACGACCTTCGCGCCCAGGCCCGCGGCGCTCCCCGGCGGGGGTCGCGAGGTCTTCGCCGACCACCGCTTCCTCGTGGCCTTCTACGGCACCGCCGGCACGGCGTCGCTCGGCGTGCTCGGCGAGGCCGGGCCGGACGAGATCATGCCGCGGCTGCGCGCGACGGCCGAGGAGTTCGCCGGGCCCGGTCGTCGGGTGCAGCCCGTCTACGAGCTGATCGCCACGGTCGCCGACGGCAGCCCCCGGGCGGACGGCGACTACAGCCACGACATCGCGCGCGACGACGTCCGGCGCTACGTCCGAGCCGCCCACCGCAACGACGCCCTGCTCGTGCTGGACCTCCAGCCCGGGCGCAGCGCCTTCCCCACCGTCGCCAAGCGCTGGGCGTGGGCGCTGCGCGACCCCTGGGTCGGCCTCGCGCTGGACCCCGAGTGGCGGATGGAGCCGAACGAGCAGCCGGGCTCGGTGCTCGGGTCGGTGCGCGCCAGCGAGGTGAACCGGACCTCCCGCTGGCTGCAACGGCTCGTCGCGCGACACGACCTGCCGGAGAAGCCCGTCCTGCTCCACCAGTTCCGCACCTCGATGCTCACCGCGCCCGAGCGGGTGAAGGACCGGCCCGACCTCGCCGAGGTGCAGCACGTCGACGGGTTCGGCACCCGCAAGGACAAGCTGGCCACCCTCGACCGGGTGGCCCGGCCCGAGCAGTTCCGGATCGGCTTCAAGCTGTTCTACGACGAGGACGTCGACCTGCTGGGCCCCGCCGACGTGCTCGCCCTGCGCCCGGGGTGCGGAGCTACCAGTCAGCGGCAACGAGCGGCAACGGCGCGTCGTACGCCGCCCGCTCGTCGTCGTCGGCGGCCTGCCAGTAGTCCTCGAGGGACGCCAGCTGCGCGCGGCTGGGGACGGCGTCGGCCAGACCGGCCTCCACCGAGCGTCGCTGCACCCGGCGCCAGCGCTCGTCGGTGGGCACGTCGAGGGCGTGCAGCTCGACGTCGACGCCGAGCCGGCGCGCCGTACGCCGGAACCGGTCGCGCTCGAGCCGCGACCAGCTGCCGAAGTCGACGACCACGCTGACGCCGCGGGCGAGGAGCTCCTGGGCGTGCGCCCAGAGCCGGCGCTCCGCGCGTCGCCGCAGCCGGGCGTCCAGCAGGTCGAGGTCGAGCGCCCCCAGCCAGTCGTCGCAGCCGAGGTGCACCGCGACGTGGGCGACGGCCAGCCGTCGGGCCAGCGTGGTCTTGCCGGCGCCGGGCAGCCCGGCCACCACGAACAGCCGCGTCACGCCGGGTCGGAGGTCTCGCGGGCCGCGAGCAGGGCCCGGGTCGCGTACGCCGCCACCAGGGCCGCCCCGAGCAGGTGCACCGCCACCAGCACCACCGGCAGGTCGGTGACGTACTGCACGAAGCCGACGAGCCCCTGGGCGAGCTCGACCACCAGCAGCGAGACAGCGGCCCGCTGGGCGGTGCCGCGGGCGACCAGCGCGAGCGCGAGCGTGAGCCCGACGAGGAGGAAGACGAGGTCGGCGTGCGCCTGGGAGAGCTGGAGCGGGTCGAGCCCGTTGCGCGGGGCCGTGGCGTCGCCGGCGTGTGGACCCGAGCCGGTGACGACGGTGCCGAGGTAGAGCACCGCCCAGGTGGCGGCGTACGTCGCGAGAGCGAGCCGTGGCACGGCCCCCTCGACACGCACCGGCGTGGGGCGGTCCAGCCGCCAGAGGAAGAGGACCGCGACGCTGACCATGGCCAGCGAGACCAGCAGGTGGCCGGCGACGATCCACGGGTTCAGCCCGGTGAGCACCGTGACGCCTCCGATCACGGCCTGTGCCGGCACCCCGAGCGCCAGCACCAGCGCGAGGCGGCGCAGGTCGGGTCGCGCCGAGCGCCACACGACGACCAGGGTCGTGATCGCCACGGCGGTGAGCACGAAGGTCAGCGTGCGGTTGCCGAACTCGATGGCGGTGTGCGCGTCGAGCGCCCCGTGGGGGTGAAGGACTCCGGCGTGCAGCGCGGCCAGGTGGGGCAACCGAGCCCCGAGCCGGTCAGGCGGACCGCGCCGCCGGTCAGGATGATGCCGATGTTGGCCAGCAGCGAGGCCCAGCCGACCCGCCGCAGCCACAGCCGTTCGGCGCCCCCCGGTGTCGGCGTCGCGGTCGTCGTGCCGCCGAGGTCGGTCGTCACTCCCATCGGAACGTCCTCGCGGTCAGGGCCGTCCCGAGCACGCTCCAGGCGAGCAGCACCAGCAGGTCCAACGGGGCGAACGCGCCGTCCACGAACGCCGTGCGCATCGCGTTGCCCAGCGCGCCGCTGGGCAGCCAGGCGACGACCGACCCGAGCGCGCCGTACGACGAGGACGGGAGCACCACGCCGCCGCCGACCATGAGCAGCAGGAAGACCAGGTTGGCCGCGGCCAGGGTGGCCTCGGCGCGCAGCACGCCGGCGATCAGCAGGCCGAGCGAGGCGAAGGCCGCGGTGCCGAGCAGCGCGGCGGCGAGGGCGGGCAGCACGCCGAGCTCGGGGCGACCAGCCCAGCGCCAGCCCGATGCCGCCGATGATGACGACTCTGGAGCGCCTCGACGAGCACCAGGGCGACGACCTTGCCCAGCAGCAGCCCGGTGCGGGGGAGCGGCGAGGCGCCCAGCCGCTTGAGCACGCCGTAGCGCCGCTCGAAGCCGGTGGTGATGGCCAGCGAGGCGAACGACGTCGACATCACCGCGAGGGCGAGCACGCCGGGGGTCAGCACGTCGACGGCCGGGCGGCTGAAGTCCAGCCCCACGTGGCCGGCCGCCGCCACCCCGGCGACGAGCACGAGCACCGGGATCACGACGGCCAGCACCAGCTGCTCGCCGTTGCGCAGCAGGAGCCGGGTCTCCATCGCTCCCTGGGCGCGCACCTGGGCCGCCAGCGGCGCGGAGCCGGGGGAGGGGGTGAAGACGCCGCTCATGGCACGACCTCCTCACGAGGTGCGGGGGTGTCCTGCCCGGGGCCCCGCTCGGTGCCCCCGGTCAGGTCGAGGAAGACGTCTTCGAGGGTGCGGCGGCCCAGTGCGAGCTGCTCGACCGGCAGGTCGCGGTCGCGCGACCAGGCCATCACGGCGCCGAGGCAGTCCAGGTCGACGGCGCCCGTGACGAGCAGGGTGGTCGCGTCCACCGCGTGCACCTCGCCGTGGCCGAGCGTGCGCGCGAGGTCGTCGGCCGCGCCGCCGGCAAGCGGGCGCGCGGCGACCAGCCGGATGCTGCCGGTGCCGCCCCCGGTCAAGGTGGCCGGCGAGCCGGTCACGACGAGCCGTCCGTGGTCGAGGATATGGATGGTGTCGGCGAGCCGCTCGGCCTCGTCGAGGTAGTGCGTGGTGAGCACGACGGTCACCCCGTCGGCGCGCACCTCCTCGAGCAGCTCCCACGTCGTACGTCGGGCGGCCGGGTCCATGCCTGCCGTGGGCTCGTCGACGAAGAGCAGCTCGGGCCGGCCCACCAGCGCCATCGCCAGCGAGAGCCGCTGCTGCTGTCCGCCCGAGAGCCGGCGGTACGGCGTCCGCCCGCAGTCGGCCAGGCCCAGCCGCTCGACCAGCAGCCCGACGTCGAGGGGGTCGGCGTGCAGACGGGCGAGGTGGCGCAGCATCTCGTCGACGCGGGCGCCCGACCAGGCGCCGCCGCTCTGCAGCATCACCCCGATGCGGGGGAGCAGGTCGCGCCGGTCGGCGACCGGGTCGAGGCCGAGCACCCGCACCGATCCCTCGTGCGGCGAGCGGTAGCCCTCGCAGGTCTCCAGCGTCGTCGTCTTGCCCGCGCCGTTGGGCCCGAGCACCGCGGTGATCGACCCGCGGGCCACCTGCAACGAGAGGCCGTCGACCGCGGCGTGGCCGGCGTACCGCATCACGAGCCCCGAGACGTCGACCGCAGGAGCGGCGTCGGGGGAGGCAGACACCTCCCCAGTGTAGGAACCCGCTGGGGAAGCCCCCACCGTGCGGTCCGGCGCCGCTGAGGGTGCCCTCACTTGAGTGCGACGCCCAATAACGTCACACTGGTGTTGTGCAATTCGACGAGCGCGACTCCACGACCCGTGAGCGGGTCCTGCGCGCCCTCATGGAGCACGGCCCCGCGACCGCGACGGTGCTGGCCGGGCGGCTGCGGATGACGCCCGCCGGCGTGCGACGCCACCTCGACCACCTGGTCGAGGACGGCACCCTGGCCACGCGCGACGCGCGCGTCTTGGGCTCCCGTGGTCGCGGCCGCCCCGCCCGCGAGTTCCTGCTCACCGCGCACGGTCGCGACGCGCTGGACCACGGGTACGACGACCTCGCCGCGCAGGCGCTACGGTTCCTGGCCGAGACCGGTGGTGACGACGCGGTGCGCGAGTTCGCCCGGCACCGCTCGCAGGCCCTGGGCACGTCCTACACCCGGATCGCCTCCGAGCAGCCCGACCTCGACGACACCGAGGCGCTCGCGCAGGCGCTGACCGAGCACGGGTACGCCGCGTCGGTGCAGCAGGGCCCGGCGGGACCGCAGCTGTGCCAGCAGCACTGCCCGGTCTCGCACGTCGCCCACGAGTTCCCCCAGCTCTGCGAGGCCGAGACCGAGGTGATCAGCAACGTGCTGGGTCGCCACGTGCTCCGCCTCGCCACCATCGCCCACGGGGACGGGGTGTGCACCACCTGCATCCCCGACGCCCCGGGCCAGCACGAGACACAGACAGCCGGCACGACCCAACCCCGAACGGAGACTGTTCCGCGATGACGAGCATCGACGAGCGCAACCCAGGTCTGGAAGGCATCGGCCGGTACGAGTTCGGCTGGCACGACGCCGACACCGCCGGTGAGGGCGCCAAGCGTGGCCTCAGCGAAGAGGTCGTGCGCGACATCTCCTCGAAGAAGAACGAGCCGCAGTGGATGCTCGACATGCGGCTCAAGGGCCTCAAGCTCTTCGACCGCAAGCCGATGCCCCGCTGGGGCGGCGAGCTCGACGGCATCGACTTCGACAACATCAAGTACTTCGTGCGCTCCTCGGAGAAGCAGGCCCAGACCTGGGACGACCTGCCCGAGGAGATCAAGAACACCTACGACAAGCTCGGCATCCCCGAGGCGGAGAAGCAGCGCCTCGTCTCCGGCGTCGCCGCGCAGTACGAGTCCGAGGTCGTCTACCACTCGATCAACGAGGAGCTCGAGAAGCAGGGCGTCCTGTTCCTCGACACCGACACGGCGCTCAAGGAGCACCCCGAGCTGTTCCAGGAGTACTTCGGCACCGTCATCCCGACCGGTGACAACAAGTTCTCCGCGCTGAACACCTCGGTGTGGTCGGGCGGCTCGTTCATCTACGTGCCGAAGGGCGTGCACGTCGAGATCCCGCTGCAGGCCTACTTCCGGATCAACACCGAGAACATGGGCCAGTTCGAGCGCACGCTGATCATCGTCGACGAGGACGCCTACGTGCACTACGTCGAGGGTTGCACCGCGCCGATCTACTCCAGCGACTCGCTGCACTCCGCGGTCGTGGAGATCATCGTGAAGAAGGGCGGCCGCTGCCGCTACACGACGATCCAGAACTGGTCGAACAACGTCTACAACCTCGTCACCAAGCGGGCGACCTGCGAGGCCGGCGCCACCATGGAGTGGGTCGACGGCAACATCGGCTCCAAGCTGACGATGAAGTACCCGGCCATCTACCTGATGGGCGAGCACGCCAAGGGTGAGACCCTCTCCATCGCGTTCGCCGGCGAGGGCCAGCACCAGGACGCCGGCGCCAAGATGGTGCACGCGGCGCCGCACACCTCGAGCTCGATCCTGAGCAAGTCGGTGGCCCGTGGCGGTGGACGTACGTCGTACCGCGGCCTGATCCAGGTCGACGAGGGCGCCCACGGCTCCAAGTCCAACGTGCTCTGCGACGCCCTGCTGGTCGACCAGATCAGCCGCTCGGACACCTACCCCTACGTCGACATCCGCGAGGACGACGTCTCGATGGGTCACGAGGCCACGGTCTCCAAGGTCTCCGAGGACCAGCTCTTCTACCTCATGTCGCGAGGCATGGAGCAGGACGAGGCGATGGCGATGATCGTCCGCGGGTTCGTGGAGCCGATCGCCAAGGAGCTCCCGATGGAGTACGCCCTCGAGCTGAACCGCCTGATCGAGCTGCAGATGGAGGGTGGGGTCGGCTGACGAGCCGGCCGGGTGGTCGGCTCCTCACGGGGCCGCGTCCGGCCTGCGGTCCGGTGCCGCGGGCGCTGCGGCGGCGCGTCGGGCGCACGGCGTACGTCGTGGGTCGCGCGCCGCGGCCACGCCGCTGGACGCGCCCCGCGTCACCGCACCTCCGGCCGGCCGCCCCCCTCGGGCGGCCCACGCACCACGACTCGACGATCCATGAGAAGGAATGACTCTGTGACTGTGACCGACACCCCGGCCGTGGCCGAGGCGATCGAGACCGCCCCGCCGGGCAAGGTCTCCTCGCACCTGCACCCCGACGGCAGCTTCGACGTCGCCGACTTCGTGGTGCCCACCGGCCGCGAGGAGATCTGGCGGTTCACCCCGCTCAAGCGCCTGCACAAGCTGCACGACGACGCGCCCTTCGGTGCGGCGCTCGACCTGGTGGTCGACGCGGCCGACGGCGTGTCCGTCGAGCAGGTCGGCGCCGACGACGCGTCGCGGGGGAGCAGCGGGCACGTCCCGCGCGACCGCGTCGCGGTGCGGGCCTACGCGGCGGCCGAGGGCGCGACCGTCGTCCGGGTGCCGCGCGAGCAGGTCGTCGAGGGTGTCACCACGCTGACCTTCACCGGCAGCGGCACCGACGTGGCCGCCGCCGGCCACGTGGTCGTGCACGCCGAGAAGTTCAGCCGCTCCACCGTCGCGCTGGTCTTCGAGGGCAGCGCCGTCGCCGCCGACACGGTCGAGATCGTCGTCGAGGACGGCGCCGCGCTCACCGTCGTGTCCCTGCAGGACTGGGCCGACGACGCCGTGCACCACTCGACGCAGCACGCCTCGGTCGGTCGCGACGCCACGCTGCGGCACATCGCGGTCTCGTTCGGCGGTGACGTGGTGCGCCACGACACCACCGCGGAGTACTCCGGGCCCGGCGGCACGGTCGAGATGCTCGGCCTGTACTTCGCCGATGCCGGGCAGCACATCGAGCACCGGCTGTTCGTCGACCACAACGAGCCCCGCACCCGCAGCAACGTCTCTACAAGGGCGCGCTGCAGGGCAAGGGCGCGCACTCGGTCTGGGTCGGCAACGTGTTGATCCGCAAGGAGGCCGAGGGGATCGAGACCTTCGAGGAGAACCGCAACCTGGTGCTCACCGACGGCTGCCAGGCCGACTCGGTGCCGAACCTGGAGATCGAGACCGGCGAGATCGAGGGAGCGGGGCACGCGTCCGCGACCGGCCGCTTCGACGACGACCAGCTGTTCTACCTGCGCTCGCGCGGCATCGACGAGGTCGAGGCCCGTCGGCTGGTCGTGCACGGCTTCTTCCACGACCTGGTGCGCCGCATCGGCGTGCCCGAGCTGGAGGAGCGCCTGGCCACCACGGTCGAGGCCGAGCTGGCCAAGAACGTGCGACACGTTCCTGAAGGCGCGGGGCTGATGGCTTCTCCGGCCCGCGTGCCCGCTGGCCGCCCTCGAGGACGGCAAGCCGCACGCCCGTCGACGTCGACGGCCTGCCGGTCGCCCTGGTCAAGTACGGCGACGAGGTCTTCGCGATCGAGGACGAGTGCTCCCACGCCGCGGTGGCGCTCTCCGAGGGCGACGTGGAGGACTGCCGGATCGAGTGCTGGATGCACGGGTCGACCTTCGACCTGCGCACCGGCAAGCCCAGCGGCCCGCCCGCGACCGACCCGGTCCCGACGTACGCCGTGCGCCTCGCCGGCGACACGGTCGAGGTCGACGTGGACACCCCGACCAACACGGCCTGACCCGCCACCCCCGACGTCAGCTACCCCGACAGAGACGAGAGACAGATGGCAACGCTGGAGATCCGCGACCTCCACGTCAGCGTGACCACCGAGAACGGCCCCAAGGAGATCCTCAAGGGCGTCGACCTCACGATCAACGAGGGCGAGACGCACGCGATCATGGGGCCCAACGGCTCGGGCAAGTCGACCTTGGCGTACTCGATCGCCGGCCACCCCAAGTACGACGTCACCGGCGGCGTGGTGCTCCTCGACGGAGAGGACGTCCTGTCCATGTCGGTCGACGAGCGCGCCCGCGCCGGGCTGTTCCTGGCGATGCAGTACCCCGTCGAGGTGCCCGGCGTCTCGGTGGCCAACTTCCTGCGCACGGCGAAGACCGCCGTCGACGGCGAGGCGCCCAAGCTGCGCACCTGGGTCAAGGACGTCAACACCGCCCTCGAGCAGGTCAACCTGGACAGCACCTTCTCGCAGCGCTCGGTCAACGAGGGCTTCTCCGGCGGCGAGAAGAAGCGCCACGAGATCGTCCAGCTCGGGCTGCTCGACCCCAAGGTCGCCGTGCTCGACGAGACCGACTCGGGCCTGGACATCGACGCGCTCCGGATCGTGTCCGAGGGGGTCAACCGGTTCACGGAGAAGGGTGACCGAGGCGTCCTGCTGATCACCCACTACACCCGCATCCTGCGCTACATCACGCCGGACTTCGTGCACGTGTTCGTCGACGGCCGGATCGCCGAGCAGGGTGGCCCGGAGCTCGCCGACCAGCTCGAGGCCGAGGGCTACGACCGCTACGTGAAGGCGGCCGCGGGCGTGGGCTCCTGATGCAGTCCACGCTGCTCGACGGGCTGCTCCCCGGGATCGAGGTGGTCCGCCAGGACTTCCCGATCCTGGGGCGCACGGTGGCGGACGGGCAGCCGCTGGTCTACCTGGACAGCGCGAACACCTCGCAGAAGCCACAGGTGGTCGTGGACACGATGGTCGACCACCTCGAGCACCACAACGCCAACGTCGCCCGGGCGATGCACACGCTGGGGGCGGAGAGCCCGAGGCGTTCGAGCGGGCCCGCGACATCGTCACGGACTTCGTGCACGCGGCCGACCGCAGCGAGGTGGTGTTCACCAAGAACGCCTCCGAGGCGCTGAACCTGGTGGCGCAGTGCCTGGCCTGGGCCGAGCCCGACCTGGGGGTCGGCCCCGGTGACGAGGTGCTGATCACCGAGATGGAGCACCACTCCAACATCGTGCCGTGGCAGCTGCTCTGCGAGCGCACCGGCGCGACGTTGCGCTGGATCGGTCTCACCGACGAGGGCCGGCTCGACCTCGCTCACCTCGACGACCTGCTCACCGAGCGCACCAGGGTGCTCTCGCTCACCTGGGTCTCCAACATGCTCGGCACCGTCAACCCGGTGCAGGAGCTGGCGCGGCGGGCACACGAGGTGGGCGCCCTCGTCGTGGTCGACGCCTCGCAGGCGGCGCCGCAGATGCCGGTCGACGTGCAGGCCCTCGACGCCGACTTCGTCGCCTTCACCGGGCACAAGTGCGTAGGTCCGACGGGCATCGGCGTGCTCTGGGGCCGCGCCGAGGTGTTCTCGCGGTTGCCCCCCTTCCTCGGCGGCGGCGAGATGATCGAGACCGTGACGATGGAGCGGTCGACGTACGCCGGGCTGCCGCACCGTTTCGAGGCCGGGACCCCGCCGATCGTCGAGGCTGTGGGCCTCGGTGCAGCGCTGACCTACCTGTCCGACCTCGGCATGGAGGCGGTCGCCGCGCACGAGCGCGCGATCACGGCGTACCTGCTGGAGGGCCTGACCTCGGTGCCCGGCCTGCGGGTGCTGGGCCCGGCCTCGATGCACGAGCGCGGGGGAGCGGTCTCGTTCCACCTCGAGGACGTGCACCCCCACGACGTCGCCCAGGTGCTCGACAGCCGAGGCGTCGCCGTCCGCGCCGGGCACCACTGCGCCAAGCCGGCCCACGCGCGCCTCGGCGTGCAGAGCTCGACCCGCGCGTCGGGGTACCTCTACACCACGCCCGCCGAGGTCGACGCCCTCGTCGAGGGCCTGCACGCCACCCAGCACTACTTCGGGAGGAGATGAGATGGCCGAGCTCGACACGCTCTACCAGGACATCATCCTCGACCACTACCGCCGACCCCACGGGGCGGGACTTCGCGAGCCGTACGCCGCGGAGGTCCACCACGTGAACCCGACCTGCGGTGACGAGGTCACCCTGCGGGTGCAGCTCGACGGCGACCGTGTGGCCGACGTGTCCTACGACGCGCTGGGCTGCTCGATCAGCCAGGCCGGCGCCTCGGTCGCCCACGAGCAGCTCGTCGGCAAGCCGGTCGGCGAGGCGATGTCCGTGCTGGCCGGGTTCCGCGCGCTGATGCAGTCCAAGGGCCGCGTCGGCGACGAGGGCCCCGACGAGGACCTGCTCGGCGACGGGGTCGCCTTCGCCGGCGTCGCCAAGTTCCCCGGTCGGGTCAAGTGCGCGCTGCTGGCGTGGATGGCGTTCGAGGACGCCGTCACGCGGGCCGCCGCGGACGACCCGACCACCCCGCCGCCCATCGCAGAACCGAGCCCCCAGGAGGCCGTGATGACGCAGAACACCACCCCCGACCACAGCGACCTGCCCGACCTGCCGCCGGAGTCGACCGGCTCGACGGTCAGCGTCGAGGACGTCACCGAGGCGATGAAGGACGTCGTCGACCCCGAGCTCGGCATCAACGTCGTCGACCTCGGCCTCGTCTACGGCGTGCACGTCGAGGAGGACCACAGCGCGGTCATCGACATGACGCTGACCTCCGCGGCGTGCCCGCTGACCGACGTGATCATGGACCAGACCGAGGGCGCGCTCGAGGGCCTGACCAACGGCGTGCACATCAACTGGGTCTGGATGCCGCCGTGGGGCCCGGACAAGATCACCCCGGACGGCCGCGAGCAGCTGCGGGCGCTCGGCTTCAACGTCTGAGCCGAGAGGGCACTGCCTTCGCGGCGAGAAGGCACTGCCTTCGCGGCGACAGGGCACTGCCTTCGCGGCGACAGGGCACTGATCCCCGGAAAGGTCCTCGTGCGCCGAGCCCGAGTCACCGCCGCACGCGTGGTCACGTGGTGCGCGAACTTCGAGACCTCCCACGGTGCGACGTCGTACGCCGTGGAGTCGGGTGCGCTGAGCCTGCTCGCCGCAGACGGCTCGACCGCTCGGCTCCGGGCGCCCTTCGACCGGGAGGCCACCGGGACCGGCGTGGAGGGGCTGGTCGCCCTCTGCGACCCGCCCCCGGAGTGGGGCGTGCTGCTCGTCCGCAAGGGCGGCTTCGCCCTCGCCCGCCTGCACGGCGCCACGGTCGTCGGACGCAAGGTCGGCCAGCGACACGTTCAGGGCCGCACCAAGGCGGGTGGTCAGTCGCAGCAGCGGTTCGCCCGACGCAGGGACAACCAGGCGCGTGCGGCGTACGCCGCCGCGGCGGGCCACGCCGTACGCCTCCTCGCTGACCCGCCGGTGCAGGTACTCGTCACCGGGGGAGATCGCGCGGCGGTCGAGGCGGTGCTCTCGGACCCGGCGGCCTCCGTCCTCGCGCCGGCCGTCACCGGGGACTGGCTCGTCGTGCCCGACCCGCGCGGCACGGTGCTCGATGCCGCCATCGCGGACGCCTGCTCTGCCACGATCGAGGTGCACAACGCCTGAGCGGGTATCAGCGGCCCGCCCCGACCCGCGGGAGTCGCACGATGTGGCAGCCGGACCGTTCGTGGTCGCGTCTCGCGCCGACCGGTGACGGGGCGCGGGTGTGGCGGGCCCAGGCCGGCGACCGACCCTGGGTGGTCAAGCGACTGTGGCGGCCGGACGACGACGGCGCCTCCGACGATGCGCTCGACCCCGGTCACGCCGCCTGGTGGCGCCGAGAGGCCGACGTCCTGGAGCACGGATGGGCGCGGGACCTGCCCGGGCTCCGCGACCCCGGGGCGGGGCACGCCGTCGAGGACGCCGACGGTGTGACGCTGTGGACGCCCGAGGTGTCCACCCGCCCGGTGCCGCCCGAGGCCGCGGCCTGGGCGCTCGGGCGGCTCTCGGCCGCGTCGGTGACGGCCGCGCCGTGGCTGTGCCAGGACCTGGTGGGGGACCGCCTGTCCACGACGGAGGCGGCGGGAGGCTGGGACACCCTCGCCCTCACACCCGCGGGCCAGGTCAGCGCCGCGTTGTGGGAGCGCCGGCACGACCTGTACGCCGAGGTGCGCGCCCTGCCCCAGGTGCCTCACCACGGCGACGTGACCCCCGGCAACCTGCTCCGACCCGCCGAGGACCACGTCGTTGCCTGCGACTGGTCGACCGCGGGCCTCGGGCCGGTGGGCGCCGACCTCGGCTACCTCGGCCTGATGGTCAGCACGCCGCTCGACGTGCTCGTCGACGCGTTCCTGGCGGGTGCCGCTGACGGGGGCGCGGTGCCGGACCGCGACGCCGTGCTGACCGGTGCGCGAGTGATGGCCTCGTTCACCGTCGTCACCCGGGCGGACCGAGTGCTGCGACGGGTCCGAGGAGGCGAGGGCGACTGGCCGAGCAAGATGCGTCACCCGGCCATGGCTCCCACCATCCGGGCACTGCAACGCGCGTACACCGACTTCGCGCCGCTGCTGCGGGACTGACCGCGTCGCCGGCCGACTGGCCGCTCAGTCCGAGGTGGCCCCCCGTGCCACCAGCGCCTCGCCGAGCGCATCCGCGTGCCGCAACGAGCGCACCACGCAGCGGTACGGCGAACGCGCGCGGGCTCGCGCCGAGACCTCGGGCGAGCTGCGCCTCGCGGACCTCCTGGGCCAGGCCCATGATGACCGGCACCGAGCGGATGCCCAGGGCGAGCAGCAGCCCGACGCGTTCCGGGTCGGCGCCGACGCGCGGAGCGGCCGGCAGCGTGAACCACGCGTCGACAAGCGGTCGTCCGCGTCGTGGTCGCGTCACCAGTGCCGCGAGCAGCACCAGCACCAGCAGCACGCCGACCACGTGACGGCCATGCGCCCACCCGCGCGACCACCACTGGAAGGCAGCACGGCCGCCGCGGACCACACCAGCGGCCGGACGTGGGCGAGCAGCAGCGCGACGGGAGACGCGCGCGACGGCGTACAGGACGACGGTCACGCAGCAGCGCCACCGCGACCCGCCACCGGTCGTCGAGCCAGCGCGTGCCGACGCCGGCGACGACCAGCAGCACCAGCTTGGTCCCGGCGGGCAGGCGGTGCAGCCACGAGGCACCGGGAGGTAGAGCCCAGCCCCGCCATCGCCCGGTCACCGCACGGGCCCCTCGCGCGCGGTACGCCGCCACCGGCGCGGCCGGGCGTGCCGTCGACGACCACCCGCCCCGCGTCCAAGACCAGCACCCGGTCGAAGTCGGTGACCAGGTCGAGGTGGTGCGTCACCAGGACCACCTGCTGGGGCAGCCCGGCGACCACCTCGGCCACCCGGCGGGCGTTGCGCCAGGTCGAGCAGCGTGGTCGGCTCGTCCATGACCAGCACCGCCGGCCCGGTCACCAGCACCGCGGCCAGTGCGAGCAGCTGCTTCTGCCCCCCGGAGAGCAGGTGCGCCGGGTGGTCGGCGTGCCCGGCGAGCCCGTAGGTGGCCAGCGCGCCCTCGACCCGTTCCGCGACGTCCTGCCGGTCCAGGCCCCGGCGGCGCAGCCCGAAGGCGATGTCCTCGGCGACAGTGGGCATCACGATCTGCGCGTCGGGGTCGGTGAAGCAGAACCCACCCGGCGGCGCACCTCCTGTCCCTGCGATCCGGTCTCCAGGCCGTCGACGCGGACTCGGCCCTCGGTCGGGACGCACCAGCCCGTTGAGCAGCCGCGCGAAGGTGGACTTGCCCGAGCCGTTGGCCCCGATCACCCCGATGCGCCGCTCGGCCAGCGGCCAGGTCCACCTCGCGGCAGCACCTCCCGGCGCGTCGTCCCCGCGCCGAACGCGTGCGCCGACGCCCGTCGAGCTCGATCAGCGGCATGCGCTCGACCACCATCGCGACCCCTTGGCCGCCGCCGACGGCGATCGCCGGCCAGCCCGAGCGGCCGCGCCTCACGGACCAGCTCGCGAGAAGAGCCGCACGAGAGCACCGCACCGCTGGCGCCCCACGGGTGGCCCAGCGCGAGCGCTCCACCCTGCGGGCACACCCGGGCGTCGTCAGCCCCAGCCCGTCGCAGCAGGCGAGCACCTGCGCGGCGAAGGCCTCGTTGAGCTCGACCACGTCGACGTCGTCGAGGGAGAGCGCCGGCGCCCTCGAGGGCGAGGCGCACCGCCGGCACGATGCCGAGGCCGGGCGGTTCGGGTCGACGCCGGCCGTGGCGGTGGCGAGCACGCGCAGGCCGGACAACCCGAGCGCGGCGGCGGTCGGCGTCGATCACCGCGACGACTGCCGCGCCGTCGTTGACGCCGCAGGAGTTGCCGGCGTGACCGTGCCGCCTGGCGCGGGTGGTCGGCCGGAGCCGGGCCAGCCGCTCGGCGGTCATTCCGTTGCGCGGACGCTCGTCGCGGGCGAGGTCGGCCACGGGCACCACCTCGGCGTCGAACCTGCCGGCCCGCGGCCGCGGCGCCCGGGCTGGGAGCGGGCGGCGTACGCGTCCTGCGCGGTGCGGTCGACGCCCCACTCCTCGGCGAGCAGGTCCGCGGCCAGGCCCATGTCGGGATCGCCGACGTCGGCGGGTACCGGCGAGAACGGGGCCCTCTCGTAGCGGACCGGCGCCTCGCCGCGCGCGGGTCGGCGGGCGGCCAGCAGCGCCACGGGGCCGTGGACGCGCTCTCCACCCCGCCGGCGAGCACGTCCCGCCGCGCTCGCGGACCAGGGCCGCGCCGACGGTGATCGCGGCCAGCCCGCTGGCGCACTGGCGGTCGACGGTCAGCGCGGGCACGCCGCGCCCGAGGCCGGCCGCGAGGGCCGCCACCCGCGCCACGTCGCCGCCGGGCCCGTGCAGTTGCCGAGCACCACCTCGGCCGGGAGCGGGAGGTCGGGCACCGCGTCCCGCGGGACGCCAGCACCGGGGCCGCCAGTCCCGCGGCATCCACGGCGGTGAGTCCGTGGCCGGCAGTGCCGATCGCGGTGCGCAGGGCCGCGACGATCACGGGGCGGGACGCGGGGACGCGGGGGACGCGGGGGGACGAGGGGGACATGGCGTGGTGAGCGTAGTCGGGCTGCGACCCGGCGGCGGTGGCGAGACTCTCCGCTCGCGCCTGGTGCCCTCGACCGCCGCGGTCAGGGCGCTAGCGCCACCCCTCGCTCAGCCGGTCCCGGGGAGCCGGGGCAACCGTCCGGCGTCAGCCAGGGAGGCGAGCGCCTCGCGGTCCACCTTCCCGGCCCCGGTCAGCGGCCACACGGTGGGAGCCAGCAGCCACAGCCGGGGGCGTGCCGCCGCGGTGAGCTCGGCCGCCGCCGTACGCCGCAGCGAGGCGACGTCGTCCGCCTCGCCGAGCACCGCCACGAGCATCTCCCCGAGATGGGCGTGCGGGAGCCCGAGCACCACGACGGGTGCCGTCGCCCGCGACGCCAGCGCCGACTCGACGTCGCCGAGAGCACCGTCGCACCACCGGTGGTGACCGCGGCCCCCGCGCGCCCCTCCACCACGACCCGCCCGCCCCGGACGCGCCCGCGGTCCCCGACACTCGCCCAGCCGCCCGCGTCACGGCGCAGGGCGCCGGGCTTCCCGGCGTACCCCGAGCACTGGAACGGCGATCGTGACCGGAGCGCCCCGTCGCGCTCGGACACCTCCACGCCCGGGAACGGCGCGAGGTCGCCGGCGTGGCTGCCCCAGGCGACGAACGACAGCTCCGCCGCACCGTAGTAGTGGCTGACCCGCAGCCCCCGACCCGTCGCGGCGCCGACCGTGCCCCCGCCGAGCGCGTCACCCGCCACGATCGCGTGCGCGTCGGGCGGCAGCAGGTCGTACCACCGCTGCAGCTGCGCGGGCGTGAGCACGGCGTGGGTCGCGGTGCGCTGCGGCTGCGCGTGACGTAGCACCGTCGCCCCGGTCTCCGCGCGCGTGCACGGCGGCGAACAGATTCATCGTCGCCGACAGCGGCCCCGGCACCCACACGTGCGCGGCCGAGTCGATGCCGGCCAGGCGCGCCCCAGGCGTCGAAGGATTCCCACCAGCTCGCCGTCGTGCGCAGGATCCATCGCGGTTGCGAGGTCGTGCCCCAGGTGCGTACGGCGATCCCGGCACCGCCGCGTGCGCCTCGCGCACGGCGACGACGGGGTCGGCGTACGCCCCGGCCTCGACGTGGCCCCTCAGGTCGGGCTGCCCGGCGGCCGCGTCAGCCGACACGGTCCCCCTCGGCCCGCCCGGCACGCCCGGGTCGGCGGGTCCGGCGGCTCCGGATCAGCCCCGGGTACGCCGCGTGCACCCCGCGGGCCACGACCGCGGCCAGCACGGCCTTGACCAGGTCGCCCGGCAGGTAGACCGCGTTCACCGTGACGGTCTCCAGACACCGAGGCCCAGCGAGACACCCAGCCACGGGGCGCCGACGAGGTAGACCGCACCGATCCCGCCGACGACGTTGGCGAGGATGCCGGCAGGCAGCCGGTACGGCACCCCGACCGTTCGGTCAGCCAGCCGACGACCAGCCCGCCGAGCGGGAACGCGAGCAGGAAGCCGCCGCTGGGCCCGGCCACGCCCCCGAGTCCGCCGCGCCCTCCGGAGAGCAGCGGCAGCCCGATCACGACCAGCCCGACCAAGAGCAGCAGCGCCATGAAGCCGCGCCGCGCGCCGAGCACCGCACCCGCGAGCATCACCCCCAGCGTCTGCGCGGTGATCGGCACCGAGCTGGTCGGCAGGGTGACCGCCGGCACGACGCCCAGGGCGGCGACGACGCCCGCGAAGACCGGCACGAGGGACAGGTCACGGGCTCGGTCGAAGGAGTCGTCGTGCTCGGGGGCGGAGGAGGACGTGCGACTCGGACATGCGGGTAGTAGACACCAGGGCGGCCGGGCCCACCGACTGCGTCGGCCGTGAGGTTCATCCCAGTCGGGCGTCCCCGGTGTCGCACCCGGCACGGTGCCGCGCACGAGGGCACGCCCGGACCTCCGGGGCAGGTGGGACGGCTGATCCGGGACGTCGACGGCTGGCCGCCCCGGCCGGGTGGGGCGGGTTCCGGTGCACGTCGGGGCGACGGGCGTGGTCCGAGCACGCGCCCGGACGCCGTAGAATCCTCTCCCGAGCGCATGGCCGACGTCGTCCGCACGCTGCCCGCTCCCGCCGCTCGGTCGGCGTACCCCTGAGTCACCCGTCCCGTTGTGCCCGCCCTTCCCCGTCCTGTGCCAGGAGCTCCCGCCGTGATCACCGCCCAGCAGCTCGAGGTGCGCGCCGGCGCACGCCTGCTGATGGAGGACGTCAGCTTCCGCGTCGCGGCCGGTGACAAGGTCGGCCTCGTCGGTCGCAACGGCGCGGGCAAGACCACCCTGACCAAGATCCTCGCCGGCGACGGCGCTCCCGGCCGGCGGCCCCGTGACCTCGACCGGCCCGGTCGGCTACCTGCCGCAGGACCCGCGCACCGGCGACCCGGAGGTGCTCGCTCGCGACCGGATCCTCTCCGCCCGTGGCCTCGACCAGGTGATCCGCCGGATGCGCGAGGCCGAGGTGCAGATGGCCACCGAGGACCCGAAGGTCCGCGAGAAGGGCATGCGCCGCTACGCCCGCGCCGACGCCGAGATGCACGCCGGTGGCGGGTACGCCGCGGAGTCCGAGGCCGCGCACGATCGCCGCGAGCCTCGGCATCGAGGACCGCGTGCTGCACCAGCCGCTGAAGACCCTCTCCGGTGGTCAGCGACGACGTGTCGAGCTGGCCCGGATCCTGTTCTCCGATGCCGAGGTGCTGATCCTCGACGAGCCGACCAACCACCTCGACGCCGACTCGATCGGGTGGCTGCGCGACTTCCTCGTGTCCCACTCCGGCGGGTTCATCGTGATCAGCCACGACACCACGCTGCTCGAGGACACCGTCAACAAGGTGCTCCACCTCGACGCCAACCGCGGCGCCATCGACGTCTACAACATGGGCTGGCAGCGCTACCTGACCCAGCGCGACACCGACGAGAAGCGCCGCAAGCGCGAGCGCACCAACGCCGAGACGAAGGCCAAGACCCTCACCGACCAGGCCAACAGGATGCGCGCCAAGGCCACCAAGGCGCAGGCCGCGCAGTCGATGCTCAAGCGTGCCGAGAAGCTCATGGCCGGTCTCGAGGGCGAGCGGCAGGCCGACAAGGTCGCGCGGATCGCCTTCCCGGCCCCTGCGCCCTGCGGCAAGACCCCGCTCACCGCCGCCGAGCTGTCGAAGCGGTACGGCTCGCTCGAGGTCTTCACCGACGTCGACCTGGCCATCGACAAGGGCTCGCGCGTGGTGATCCTCGGCCTCAACGGCGCCGGCAAGACCACCATGCTCCGGATCCTCGCGGGTGTCGACCAGCCCGACACCGGCGCGGTCGTGCCCGGCCACGGGCTCAAGGTCGGGTACTACGCCCAGGAGCACGAGACCCTCGACACCGGTCGCACCGTCCTGCAGAACATGCAGTCCGCGGCCCCGCAGCTCACCGACACCGAGGCCCGCTCGGTGTTGGGGTCGTTCCTCTTCTCCGGCGACGACGCGCACAAGTCCGCCGCCGTGCTCTCCGGCGGCGAGAAGACGCGCCTGGCCCTGGCGTCCCTGGTCGTCTCCAGCGCCAACGTGCTGCTGCTCGACGAGCCGACCAACAACCTCGACCCGGCCTCCCGCGAGGAGGTGCTGGCGGCGATCCGCGAGTACGCCGGCGCGATCATCCTGGTCACCCACGACGAGGGCGCTGTGCACGCCCTCGAGCCCGACCGGGTGCTGATCCTCCCCGACGGCGTCGAGGACCTGTGGAACGCCGACTACGCCGAGCTGGTCTCGCTGGCCTGATCCCGGCCGGGGCAGCGGCGAAGGCCAGGACTCCGACGACGGCGGTGACCACGGCCAGCCCGGCGGTCGCGGCGAGCGGTGACCCGTGCTCGGCGGTGGAAGGGGGGCACGACCCGGTCTGCGCGGCCCCACCGGGAGCCCTGAGCAGAAGTACGCAACGTCACCGTCGCGCGGCCCGGTGCCCGCTCGTGCGGTCGGTTAGGTTGCGGCCATGACCGAGCTGCCGCGCCCCCACATGCCCTCCGCCGAGCACCTCGCCCGGGCCGGGCTGCGGGCCGAGGTCGACGGCGCGGTCGCCCGGATCACGCTGGACCGTCCCGGCCGCAAGAACAGCCAGACCCCGGCGACCTGGTGCGCGCTCGCCGACGTCGCCGCCGCCCTCCCGGAGGAGGTGCGGGTGGTGGTGCTGCGGGGTGCCGGCGGCACCTTCTCGGCCGGGCTCGACACCGCGATGCTCTCCCCGGCCCGGCCCGACGGCGAGGAGTCGGTGATCGAGCTGCTCAGCCTGGGCGACGAGGAGATGGCCGACAAGATCGGGGAGTACCAGCAGGGCTTCCTCTGGGCGCGCCGGCCCGACCTGCTCACCATCGCCGTCGTGGAGGGGTGGGCGATCGGCGCGGGCTTCCAGCTCGCGCTCTCCTGCGACCTGCGGGTCGTCGCCGAGGACGCCCGCTTCAGCATGCGGGAGTCCGCGCTCGGCCTGGTGCCGGACCTGACGGGAACAAAACCGCTGGTCGAGCTGGTTGGCTACGGCAGGGCACTGGAGATCTGCGCGACGGCACGTGCCGTCGGTGCGGCCGAGGCACGGGAGATCGGGCTGGCCAACGTCGTGGCGCCCACGGCGGAGGTCGACAGCTGCCTCGACGACCTGGTCGCCGCGCTGCTGGTGCCGATGGCCGGCGCGATCAGCGGCACCAAGCAGATCCTGCTCGGTGCGGGGGACCGCACGCTGGAGGAGCAGGCACGCAGGGAGCGTGAGGTCCAGGTCGGCCGGTTCCGCGAGCTCGCCGCCCTCCTCGGGGGCTGAGCACACACACAGGGGTCCGTCCACGGACCGGGACGGAGAGCACATGTCAGGCATGCACGGCGGCATGGGCATGGCGTTCCGCCACCTGCGCTCGGACCGGACCGTCGCCCGGCAACGGATCAGCCGCGACACCGTGCGCCGCATCCTGGCCTTTGCGCGCCCCCACCTGCGGCTCATCGTTCCGTTCCTGGTGCTGGTGGTCGTCGACGCCGCGATGGTCGTGGTCCCGCCCCTGCTCGTGCAGAGGGTCGTCGACGACGGCATCCGTCCCGGCGACGTCTCGGTGATCGGCTGGGTCGCGGTCGCGATGGCGGGAACGGCCCTGGTCAGCGCGGTGCTCTCGATCGGTCTCGGCTGGTTCTCCTCGCGCATCGGCGAGGGTCTCATCTACGACCTGCGCCGCCAGGTCTTCGGCCACGTCCAGCGGATGTCGATGGCCTTCTTCACCCGCACCCAGACCGGGGCCCTGGTCTCGCGGCTGAACAACGACGTCATCGGCGCCCAGCGCGCGTTCACCTCGGCGCTCTCCAGCACGGTCGCCAACTCGATCTCGGTCGTCGTCGTGGGCGTGACGATGTTCTTCCTCAGCTGGCAGGTCACGGTGCTCTGCCTGGCGCTCTTCCCGCTGCTGCTGATCACCAGCCGCTGGGTCGGCGCCAAGCTCTCGGGCCTCACCCGCGCGCAGATGGACGAGAACGCCGGTCTGGGCAACCTGATGACCGAGCGGTTCAACGTCGGGGGCGCCCTGCTGCTCAAGCTGTTCGGTCGGCGTGAGGAGGAGGACCGCCTCTTCGCCGGGCGTGCCGCCGCCGTGCGCGACCTCGGCGTACGCATCTCGCTGGTCACCCGGGTGTTCACCGCCGTCGTGCTGCTGGTGCCGTCGCTGGCCACCGCGCTCGTGTACGGCGTGGGCGGCTACCTCGTCGTGCAGGGCGACCTCACCCTCGGCACCCTGATCGCGCTCGCCAGCCTGCTGCTGCGCCTGCTCGGCCCGCTGCAGGGTCTCTCGAACGTCCGCGTCGACGTGATGACCGCCCTGGTCAGCTTCGACCGTGTCTTCGAGGTGCTCGACCTCCCCTCGACCGTGCGGGAGAAACCCGGCGCCCCGGCGCTGGAGCCGCGCGCCGCGAGCATCGAGTTCCGCGACGTCCGCTTCCGCTACCCCCGCGCCGACGAGGTGTCGCTGGCCAGCCTGGAGACCCTGGCGCGGGCCGACGTCGGCGACCACGAGGAGGTGCTCCGCGGCGTCGACTTCACCGCCGGGAGCGGGCAGATGGTCGCACTCGTCGGGCCGTCGGGTGCGGGCAAGACCACGATCACCCACCTCGTCGCGCGGCTGTACGACGTCACCGCCGGCACGGTGCTGGTCGACGGCCAGGACGTGCGCGACGTGACGTTGCAGTCGCTGGAGGACGCGGTCGGCTACGTCACGCAGGACGCGCACATGTGGCACGACACCATCCGCGCGAACCTGCAGTACGCCCGTCCCGCCGCCACGGACCAGCAGATCTGGAAGGCCCTGTCGGCCGCGCGGATCGACGGTCTCGTGCGCTCGCTCTCCGAGGGCCTCGACACCGTGGTCGGCGACCGTGGCTACCGGCTCTCCGGCGGGGAGCGCCAGCGCCTGGCCATCGCCCGGCTGCTGCTCAAGGCGCCGCCGATCGTGGTGCTCGACGAGGCGACCGCCCACCTCGACTCCGAGTCCGAGGTCGCCGTCCAGCGGGCCCTCGACTCCGCGCTGGAGGGACGTACGTCGCTCGTCATCGCGCACCGGCTGTCGACGGTGCGCCACGCCGACCTGATCCTCGTGGTCGACGACGGGCACGTGGTCGCACGGGGCACTCACCGCGAGCTGCTCGCGGCCGGCGGACTCTACGCCGACCTCTACCGCACGCAGTTCGTCGACGACGAGTCGCCGGCCAGCGCCTGACCCGCTGCGGCTAGCCTGCCGGCATGAGCGACCCGCCTCGCAGCAGCCCCGGCCGCCGTGACGACCGGAGCGGGTCGAGTGCGCGCCCGACGCCGGTCCCGTCCGCCTGGCCCGGGGTCCTGTACCTCCTGATCGGACTGTTCTTCGCCTACCAGGTGGTGACCGACAACCCCGGCCCTCCCCTGGTGTACCTCTACCTGCTGCTGGCCGTGACCAACCCGCTGCTCGGCGTCGGCCGGCTGCTCGCCGTCTCCCGGGCCCGCGCGGGCGCTCCGCAGCGTCCGGGCGCCTGAGGCCGTCGTGCACCTCGACCTCACCGACCGCGTCCTCCTGGTCACCGGCGCGAGCAGCGGCCTGGGCCGGGCGACCGCCGAGCTGCTCGTCGCCGAGGGCGCCCGGGTGGTGGTGTCCGGGCGCAGCCGCGAGCGGCTGGAGCCCCTGGTGGAGTCCCTCGGCCACGCCTGCGTGGCGGTGGAGGCCGACAACGCCGACCCGGGTACGCCGCAGCGCCTCACCGAGGCCGCACGGTCGCGCTGGGGCCGCCTGGACGGCGCCCTGGTGTCCGTGGGCGGCCCCCCGCCCGGGTCCGTGCTCGACAGCGACGACGAGGCGTGGCGGCAGGGCTTCGACAGCGTGTTCCTGGGCGCGGTGCGACTGTGCCGCCACCTCGGTCGCGAGCTCGGCGAGGGCGGGTCGGTCGCCCTCGTGCTCTCCTCCTCGGTGCGTCAACCGATCCCCGGGCTGGCCGTCAGCAACGGGTTGCGACCCGGCCTGGCGATGGTCGCCAAGACCCTGGCCGACGAGCTGGGGCCCGCTGGCGTACGGGTCAACGGGCTGCTCCCCGGCCGGATCGACACCGACCGGGTGCGCGAGCTCGACGCCGCGAAGGGGGACCCCGACGAGGCCCGCCGGGCCTCGCAGCAGGGCATCCCGCTGCGGCGCTACGGGACCGCCGAGGAGTTCGCCCGGGTGGCGGCCTTCGTGCTCTCGCCGGCCGCGTCGTACGTCACCGGCGCGATGCTGCCGGTCGACGGCGGGATGCTGCGGGGTCTGTGACCGGCTCGCCGGCCGCCTGCTGGGCAGCCCGTCGGCGGCGCTGGCGCACCTCGTCGTACGCGAGGTAGAAGAAGCCGAAGATCGCCAGCACCCCGAAGAACCACCACTGGATGCCGTAGAACAGGTGGGGTCCCTCGCCGAGGTCGGGCAGCTCGGACCGCGCCGGAGGCTGCGCCGGGGTCGGCGACTCCGAGGCGGCGTCGACGAACCCGCCGTACACCGGCCCGGTGACCAGGGGAGCGATCTCGGCGCTGGAGACCGACCGGGCGGAGGCGTCGGTGACGACCGCCGAGTCGCCCTCGGCGTCCTCGCGGACCCACCCGACGACCGTCACCTCGCCGGCCGGCGGCGCAGGCAGGTCGCCGAGGCCGTCGATGCCGCGGTTGTCGGTGGCCACCCAGCCGCGGTCGACGAGCAGGGCCGGCCCGGCGTCGGTGCGCAGCGGGGTCACCAGGTCGACCCCGGAGGCACCGTCGCGGGTCTGGTACCGGATCACCACGGTGCCGGCGGCGTCGTAGGCGCCGGTGGCGGTGACCCGACGCCACCGGTCCTCGGCCGACGGGGCGCGGCCGACCGCGAGGACGCTCTCGGCCGGGGCGGGCGGACGCTCCAGGTTGCGGCTGATCACCGCATTGTCCGCCTCGCGCGCGGCGAGGCGGTGGAACTGCCACTCCCCGAGCCGCCAGGCGAGCCCGGCGAGCAGGGCGACCGCCACGGCGAAGAGGATCCAGCGGCGCGTGAGGAAGAGGCGCACGCCTCGACGGTAGCCGTTGCCCCCACGCCTAGGATGGGCAGGTGAGCACCCCAGTGGAGATCCAGCCGTTCCAGCTCCGCGACCGCTACGGCCGCGTGGGTGTGGACCTGCGGGTCTCGCTCACCGACCGCTGCAACCTGCGCTGCACCTACTGCATGCCGGCCGAGGGCCTCGACTGGCTCCCGACCGACCAGACCCTGACCGACGACGAGGTCGTCCGGCTGATCACCGTCGGGGTGGAGCGGCTCGGCATCCGCGAGGTGCGGTTCACCGGCGGTGAGCCTCTCGTACGCCGCGGCTTCCCCGGCATCGTGGCGCGCACGGCCGCCCTCGAGCCCCGGCCCGAGATCTCGGTGACCAGCAACGGCCTGGGCATGGACAAGGTCGCGGCCACCCTCGCGGAGGCGGGGCTGGACCGGGTGAACATCTCCCTCGACACCGTCCGGCCGGACACCTTCGCGGAGATCACCCGGCGGGACCGCTTCGGCGACGTCGTCACGGGCCTGAAGGCGGCCCACGACGCCGGTCTCGGCCCGGTCAAGGTCAACGCCGTGCTGCTGCGCGGCGTCAACGACGACCAGGGCGGCGAGCTGCTGGAGTGGTGCCTGGAGCGCGGCTACCACCTGCGATTCATCGAGCAGATGCCGCTGGACGCCCAGCACGGCTGGCGCCGCGACACGATGATCACCGCCGACGAGATCCTGGCCGGGCTCGAGAAGTCCTTCGTGCTGACCCCGGCCGAGGAGCCGCGGGGGAGTGCGCCGGCCGAGCTGTTCCTCGTCGACGGCGGACCGGGCACCGTCGGCGTCATCGGCTCGGTCACCCGCCCGTTCTGCGGCGACTGCGACCGGGTGCGGCTGACCGCCGACGGGCAGGTGCGCAACTGCCTGTTCGCCCGCGAGGAGTCCGACCTGCGCACGGCGCTCCGCGCCGGTGCCGACGACGACGAGATCGCCCGTCGCTGGGTGGCCGCGATGGCCACGAAGCGCCCGGGTCACGGCATCGACGACGAGAGCTTCCTGCAACCGGCACGGCCGATGTCCGCGATCGGCGGCTGAGCGCGACCGCAGGCGTCGTGACCGCCCGGGTCAGGAGGTCGGAGCAACCTCGCGCAGGAACCCGCGCGCCGTGAGGAAGTCGGCGAGCGAGGAGCGGTGCTCCTCGCAGGCCAGCCAGACCTTGCGCCGCTCCGGCGTGTGCAGCGTGGGGTTGTTCCAGCGCAGCTCGTAGCCGGCGTCCGCCCGGCAGCCCTTGGCCGAGCAGGTCGGCTGCTCCGCGGTCACCGGGTCTCGCCGGCGCGGCCCGGGGGCAGGGCGCGGGTGCCTTGGACGTCCCAGGGGTCCACGACCTCAGGCGTGCCGGCGCGCAGCTCGGCGCCCGCGTTGGCGGCCAACACCGCCACCGACGGCAGCAAGAACGACCCGGCGATGAGCACCCACGCGATCCACATGTTCGTGGAGTAGAGGGCGACGGCGCCGACGAAGCACAGCGTGCGGATCGACATCGAGATGATGTAGCGGCGCTGGCGGCCGGCGATCTCCTCGGCGCGACTTCCGGCCGCGGTCGTGATCTCGACGACCTGAGGCTCCTGGACGCTCTTCCTTGCCATGTCCTCAGCCTACGTCGCGCACCACGCGCACCCGAGGGCCTGCGACGTCCGGTCCGCCACAGCGCGGTCGGGAATACTCTCGCGCTGACGCCGGCGAGTGCCGCTAGGGTGCGCGGCACGGGCGAGCGCCCGCCGTACGCGTCGTACGACCGAGAGGACCCACCATGTCGAGCCGCACCTACCGCGTCACCGAGATCGTCGGCACGTCACCCGAGGGCATCGACCAGGCCATCCGCAACGGCGTCGAGCGCGCGTCGAAGACCCTGCGGCACGTCGACTGGTTCGAGATGACCGAGGTGCGCGGGCACGTCAAGGACGGCGAGGTCGAGCACTTCCAGGTGAGCCTCAAGCTCGGGTTCCGCCTCGAGGACGACTGACCGGACGCCGCCGCGCCGGTCGGCGAATTCGTCTACCCAGGAGTAGCCCCTAGCGTCGACGTGTGGCTGACACAACGACGACAGGACCCCGCTCGGTGCTCGTGACCGGCGGCAACCGCGGCATCGGTCGCGCCATCGCCGAGGCCTTCCTCGCCCAGGGGGACCAGGTCGCGGTGACCGTGCGCTCCGGCGACGGCCCCGAGGGCGCCCTCGCGGTGGTGTGCGACATGACCGACTCGGACTCGATAGACCGCGCCTTCACCGAGGTCGAGGAGGCGCACGGGCCCGTCGAGGTGCTCGTCGCCAACGCCGGCATCACCCGCGACACGCTGCTGCTGCGGATGAGCGAGGAGGACTTCGCCGACGTCCTCGACACCAACCTGACCGGCACGTTCCGCGTCGTACGCCGCGCGGCCAAGGGCATGCTTCGGCTGCGCCGCGGCCGTGTCGTGATGATCTCCAGCGTGGTCGGCCTGCTCGGCTCGCCGGGCCAGGTCAACTACGCCGCCTCGAAGTCCGGACTGATCGGTCTGGCCCGATCGGTGGCCCGCGAGCTCGGCTCGCGCTCGATCACCGCCAACGTCGTGGCGCCCGGCTTCATCGAGACCGACATGACCGCCGAGCTCCCCGAGGAGCAGCGCGAGGCCTACCGCACGCAGGTGCCGCTGCAGCGCCTCGGCAGACCCGAGGAGATCGCCTCCGCGGTCACCTGGCTGGCCTCGCCCGGCGCGGCGTACGTCACCGGCGCCGTGATCCCGGTCGACGGCGGCCTCGGCATGGGTCACTGACGCTCGGCGACCTCGGTCCCCTCCACTCCACCCCTCCCACCGAAGGACATCTCCCATGGCCCTCCTCGACGGCAAGACCATCCTCGTCGCCGGTGTCACGATGGACACCTCGATCGGCTTCCACGTCGCGCGCGTCGCGCAGGAGCAGGGCGCGACGGTCGTCATCACCAACTTCGGGCGGGCGCTGGGCATCACCCGCCGGATCGCCAAGCGCCTTCCGGCCGAGCCGGCCGTCGTCGAGCTCGACGTCACCGACGCCTCCCACCTCGAGCGGCTGCCGGACCAGCTGCGCGAGGCGCTCGGCGAGGACGCCCGGCTCGACGGCCTCGTGCACTCCATCGCCTACGGCAACCCCGAGACGCTGCTCGGCGGCGAGTTCCTCGGCGGGCCGTGGGAGGACGTCGCCCAGGCCGTGCAGGTCTCGGCGTACTCGCTGATGTCGCTGACCCAGGCCTGCAAGCCGCTGATGACCGCCGGCTCGTCGGTCGTGGGCCTCACCTTCGACGCGACCGTCGCGTGGCCGGCGTACGACTGGATGGGTTTCGCGAAGGCCGGTCTCGAGTCCGCCTCGCGCTACCTGGCCCGCGACCTCGGCCGCGACGGGTTGCGCTGCAACCTGGTCGCCGCGGGGCCGCTGAAGACGCTGGCCGCCAAGGCGATCCCTGGCTTCGAGCAGCTGGAGTCGACCTGGCGCGACCGCGCCCCGCTGGGGTGGGACGAGACCGACCCCGGCCCCGCCGCGCGCGCCGTGGTGGCGCTGCTCAGCGACTTCTTCCCGGCCACGACGGGCGAGATCGTGCACGTCGACGGCGGCTACCACGCGATGGGCGCCTGACCCCGGTCCGTGTGGCCCGGGTCGCGCACCGGCCGGTAGCGTGCCCCGGTGACTTCCCTGCTCGAGCTGCGCGTCCTCGAAGGCCCGAACCTCTACTTCCCCCGGGCGGCCATCAAGCTGACCTTGGACGTCGGGTCGCTGAGCCAGGCGCCGGAGCGGGCCGTGCTGCGCCTCGGTCGCCGGGTGGGCCTGCGCTCGCGCAGGGCGGGCGACTCCGGCAGCGAGCTGCGCGGACGGTACGCCGGGCGTCTGCTCGGACGGCTGCTGCGCCAGGTGTCCCAGGAGTCCGGCACCACCCGCCTCGCCGTACGGGTTCGGGCCACCTCCGACCCGGCCGTCGTGGTGGCGGCGTACCCCTGGCGCAACCGGGCCCGGGCCCGCGCGCTGGGCGAGGGGGTGGCGGCCGTGCTCGACGCCGTGGCGCAGGACCCGGGCGGTGACCTCGAGGCGGCGGTCGCAGCGGCGGCGCAGTCGGTGACCGAGGCGCCGACGGGGGAGAAGCCGACCACGCTGCGGCCGCGCGTGCCCGTCGTGGCGGTCACCGGCACCAACGGCAAGACCACGACCTCGCGGATGGTCGCCCACATCGCCATGGCCGGCGGGCAGCACGTCGGGTGGTCGAGCACCGACGGCATCTACGTCGACGGCGTGCACGTGGAGCAGGGCGACTTCTCCGGGCCCTCGGGTGCCGGCCGGGTGCTGGCCCACCCCGAGGTGCAGGTGGCTGTGACCGAGACGGCCCGCGGCGGCATCCTGCTCAAGGGCATCGGCCTCACCCACAACGACGTCTCCGTCGTCACCAACGTCACCGCCGACCACCTCGGCCTGCACGGGATCGACACCCTCGACCAGCTCGCCGAGGTCAAGGGTGTCGTGCCCCGGATCACCCGCCGCGGCGGGTGGTGCGTGCTGAACGCCGAGGACCCGCGCGTCTACGCCATGCGCTCCACCATCCGCGGCCGGCTGTGGATCTTCTGCCGCGACGCGTCCGCCCCGATGGTGCGCGAGACCCTCGACGCCGGCGGCCGGGTCACCACCGTCGTCGACGAGCAGATCACGGTGCTCACCTCCGACGGGGACGCCGACCAGCTCATCGACCTCGCCGACGTCCCGATGACCCTGGCCGGGCTGTCCCGCTACAACGTCGAGAACGCGCTCGCCGCGGCCTCGGCCGCCCTCGCCGTCGGCATCCGGCGCGGGGCCGTGGTCGAGGGGCTGGGAACCTTCCTGCCCGACATCGAGCACAACCCCGGCCGGATGAACTTCTTCCGTCTCGGCGAGACCACCGTCGTGATGGACCTCGCGCACAACGAGGCCGGCCTCGAGGCGATGTTCGAGGTGCTGCACGGCGTCCGGCGCGACGGCGGCCGGGTGCTGCTCGGCCTCGGCGTGCTCGGTGACCGCACCGACGAGCTGGTGCGTGCGCTGGGCGAGATCGGCGCACGGCACAGCGACCTGATGGTGATCGGCCACAAGCAGAAGTACCTCCGCGGCCGCACCACCGACGAGCTCGACGAGATCGCCCGCGCCGGTGCCGCCGACGTCGGCGTCGAGGACGTCGCGTCGTACCCCACCGAGCTCACCGCCCTCCAGGCACTCCTCGATCAGGCCGCCCCCGGCGACGTCGTCGGCCTGATGTCGCATGCCGAGCGGTACGACGTCCGCGACTGGATCCTCGAGCAGGGCGGCGCCGCCATGACCGCCGCTGAGGTAAAGGCCCTCGTGCTGGCAGCGCGCGGGTAGCGCAGCGTCGGAACACCACGTCAACGTGGTGTTCTGGCACTTGCAGCGGGAACCTTCCCGCTGCAAGTGCCAGATTGCCGCGGCCGGCCTTGGCCCCGACGCGTCCACGGCCTCGGATGGACGAGCGACCCTCCACAGGGCGCGCCCCGACAAGGGTCTACACGCGCGATGTTCCAGCAGTCTCTGCGCATGAGCACCGACCTCCTCGGCCTGGCAGACGTCGACCAGATCCTCCTGCGGCGTACGGCGGTGGCCCACGGCTTCACCGACCGTCACCTGCTCGATGCCGTACGGCGACGTCAGCTGGCGCGGATCCGGCAGGGCGCGTACACACCCGCAGCGCACTGGGAGGCCCTCGACCGTGAGGCGCGGGCCCGGCTGCTCGGACGTGCCGTCATGAGGATCAGCGACGGGCGGTGGGTGCTCAGCCACCAAAGTGCCGCATTGGAGCACGGCTGCCCGGTGTGGGGGCTGCCCCTGGACAAGGTTCACGTGACGCGTACGCACTACCGCACGTCGCGCACCGAGGCCGGGATCGTGCACCACACGGCGACGGTGATGCCGGGCGACGTCGTCGAGCGCGACGGTCTCGAGATGACAACCCCGGTCCGCACCCTGTTCGAGGTGTGCCAGGTGGGTTCCGTCGAGCAGGGCCTGGTGGTCGCTGACTGGATGCTCCACGAGGGCCTGGTGAGGCCGGGCGAGATGGCGCTGATGCACGAGCGGGCGGCGGCGTGGCCGGGCCTGGCCACGGCCCAGCTGGTCAAGCGCCTGGCCGACGGACGGGTCGAGTCCGTCGGCGAGAGCCGCACCCGCTTTCTGTGCTGGCAGGCCGGGTTGCCGGCGCCGGTGCCGCAGTACGAGGTGCGGACACGACTGGGGGACTTCCGGTGCGACTTCGCGTGGCCGGAGCACGGACTGGTCGTCGAGTTCGACGGTCGGGGCAAGTACACGTCTCTCCTACGCGACGGGGACGACCCTTCGATCGTTGTCGTACGCGAGAAGCGGCGGGAGGACGCCATCCGCGAGACGACCGGCTGGATCGTCCTGCGGCTGACGTGGAGCGACTTGGCTCAGCCTCGGCGTACGGCGGAGCTCATCGCGGCGAAGCTCGCGGAGGCGCGCTCCCGCACGGCTCTCGCCCGCTGATCGGCGACCGACAGCGGAGAACCGGCACTTACAGCGGGAAGGTTTCCGCTGTAAGTGCCAGAACACCACGTTGACGTGGTAAACCGCGGGGGGAGGGGGGCTGACCTATGACGCGGGGTGATAGTCGGGGTCGGCCATGGGGTTGTCGCCAGCGCCGGCCTGGGCGAACTGGCCGTAGTTCTGCAACTCCGACATCACCACGGGGTGCTGGTCGACGCAGACGACGACGAGGTCGCCGGGGGTGGCGAGGTCCATGCCGCGGCGTACGGCGTCGATCTCGTCGTGGATGACCTCGAGAGCCTGGGTGCGACCGCCGCCCTCGATGCCGGACTCGACTCCCTCGGCCACCAGCCGCGCGGTGTCGCCGCGCTCGCGACCGCGCAGACCGACGTCCTCACGGACGATGACGGTGTCGAAGTGCTGGGCGGCGATGGTGCCGAGCTCACGCATGTCGTCGTCGCGACGGTCGCCGGCGGTGGCGACGATGCCGATCCGCCCGGCCGAACCGGACTCCCGGCCGCCGTCCAGGCTCTCCCCCACGCGGTCGACGAAGTCGCCGAGCATCCGCATGCCGGGCGCGTTGTGACAGTAGTCGACGATGACGTGCACGCCGCCCACCTCGAGCTCGTTGAGCCGGCCGGGGGAGAGGTAGTAGCTGGTCGAGAACGTTCGCAGTCCCTGCCGGATGTCGTGCAGCGGGGCGCCCGAGGCGAAGGCGGCCGCGGCGGCGGCGAGACAGTTCTGCACGTTCATCCGGGCCCGGCCGTTGAAGGTCGACGGCAGCAGATGGGTCCAGGCCAGCTGCATCGACCGCGCGCCGTGGCGTACGACGATCATCTCGCCGCGCTCGGTCGGCTCGAGCACCAGCGCCTTGCCCCCGCGCCGGCAGTGGGCGTCGATCATGTCGCGGGTCTCCGAGCCGGGCTCCTCCATCGAGAACCACACGACCTGGCCGGCGCAACGGCGACGCATCGCCCGCACCAGCGGGTCGTCCGCGTTGAGCACGGCGTGCCCGTCGCGGGGCACGGCCTCGACGAGCACGGCCTTGACGTCGGCGAGCTGCTCCACGGTGTCGATGCCCTTGAGACCGAGGTGGTCGGCCTGCACGTTCAGCACCACGGCGACGTCGTTGCGCTCGTAGCCGATGCCCTCGCGCAGGATGCCACCACGGGCGACCTCGAAGACGGCGAAGTCGACGCGCGGGTTCTGCAGCACCATCCGCGCGGAGCGGGGCCCGGACGCGTCGGCCCGGATCACCAGGCGCTCGTCGATGACCACGCCGTCGGTCGAGGTCATGCCGACCTTGCGGCCCATGCCCTTGAAGACATGGCTGATCATCCGCGCGGTGGTCGTCTTGCCGTTGGTGCCGGTCACCGCGACGATCGGGATCCGGGCCGGGGCGCCGGGCGGGAAGAGCATGTCGACGACCGGCTTGGCGATGAACTGCGGCTCGCCGAAGGTCGGGTGGGTGTGCATCCGGAAGCCCGGCGCGGCGTTGACCTCGCAGATCGCGCCGCCGGTCTCGCGCACCGGCTCGGTGATGTCGGGGCAGATGAAGTCGATGCCGGCGATGTCCAGCCCGATCATCCGGGCGGCCTCCTCGGCGATGTCGACGTTGTCGGGGTGCGCCTCCATCGTGCGGTCGATCGAGATGCCGCCGGTGGACATGTTGCCGGTCAGGGCCAGCCGCACCGTCGTGCCCTCCGGCGGCACGTCGCCCATCTCGAAGCCCTGGTCGCGCACCCGCTCGACGGCCGCGCCGTCGATCTTGATCCGGGTCAGCACCTTCTCGTGGCCGACGCCGCGGCGGGGGTCGGCGTTGGCGAGGTCGACGAGCTGCTCGATGGTGCTCACGCCGTCACCGGTGACCGACGCGGGCACCCGCTCGGCGACCGCGGCGATCTTGCCGTCGATGACCAGGCAGCGGTAGTCGCGCCCGGTCACGAAGCTCTCCACCACGACGACCCCGCGCTTGGACTGCGCCTTGGCGGTGTCGAAGGCCTCGCGCACGCCGTCGTCGTCGAGGAGGTCGAGGCAGACTCCGCGCCCGTGGTTGCCGTCGAGCGGCTTGACCACGACCGGGTAGCCGATCCGCTTGGCCACGGTGACGGCCTGGTCGGCGGTGCGCACGGACTCCTGCTGGGGCACGGGCAGGCCGGCGGCGGCAAGCAGCCGGGTGGTGAGGTCCTTGTCCGAGGCCACGTCGACGGCGATCGCGGAGGTCTCGGAGGTCATCGTCGCCCGGATCCGCTTCGCGTGGACTCCCTGGCCGAGCTGCACGAGCGAGTGCTGGTTCAGCCGGATCCACGGGATGTCGCGCGAGACGGCCTCGTCGACGAGCGCCTGCGTCGAGGGGCCGAACGCGGTGCGCTCGGCACGCCGGATGAAGGCCTCGAGCTCGAGGTCCCAGTCGAACTCCGGCTCGGCCTCGACCAGGTGGTTCACCAGACGTACGGCGAGCCGCCCGGCGGCGAGGCCGACCTGCTCGTCGATGTAGGAGTAGATGACGTTGTAGTGGCCGGGCCTGCCCTTGACCATCCGCGTCTTGCCGCGGCGTACGTCGTGCCCGACGACCTGCTGCAGCGCGAGCGCGGCGTGCTCGGCGACGTGCCCGAGCCAGGTGCCTTCGTGCAGCCTCTCGACGAAGCCACCGCGGCGTCCGCGCGAGCAGGAGTGCTCGCGCAGTCCGGGCAGCATCTGCACGAGGTTGTCCACGAAGCCGTGCAGGGCGTTCGAGGGGTATTCCTCGAGCACGCCGAGGTCGACGACGAAGTGGATGGCGCGGTCGTAGGACCAGACGTTGGCGCCGCGGTAGACCCGGGTCTCCAGGATCGCCAGGTCCGGGGACGGGCGGCTGCCGCTGCGGGGGATCTCGCTCATGCGTCGTCTCCGTGCTCGAGGGGTTCGTGGGTCTCGGGGGTGCGGTCGGTGGGGGCCGCGGTGCGGCGGCGCCGGGTCGGTGTGCGCCGCAGGTCGCGCGCGAGGTCGCGCAGGTCCACCGTGCGGCCCGAGGCGCTCGCGCGCTGCAGGGGGTCGGCGGAGTCGTCCTCGACGACCAGCCGCCGGTCGGTCAGGTCGTACGTCGACCCCGCCGGCAGGGCGTGCAGGGTCACCCCCGAGACCAGGAGCGGGGTGGTGCGAGGCGCCTCGTGGGCGTTGGAGACCATGGTGCTGCCGTCCAGCACGGTGACCGAGCCGCGGCCGACCACCCGCATGACGTCGCGGCCCTCGCGGCGCACGACGACCGCGGCGGTGTCCTCGTCGACGCCCAGGGCGAGCAGCTGCGGGCTCTGGGCGACGATGGTGATCAGCCGGCCGTAGCGGTTCCGCTGCTCGAAGTGCTGGTCGATCACGCAGCCCTGCACCAGCCCGAGGCCGGCCGCGACCTGGGTCATCCGCTGGCGCGGGGTGGCGCCGCCGCGGCCGAAGGCGACCATGTGCGACGACTGGATCGAGGCGCCGGCGCTCGTGCCCGCGACGACGACGCCGCGGTCGCGCGCGGCGACGACGGCGTCGCCGAACGGCGTGCCCGCGACGACCTGGGAGAGCTTCAGCTGGTTGCCGCCCGTCATGAAGATGCCCGTGACCGAGGCGAGCCGTGCGACGAGCTCGGGCGAGGACGCCTCCTGCCGGGACTCCGGCGCGCACGAGACGATCTCGGCGGCGCCCAGGTCGCGGAAGGTGGCGGCGTAGACGTCGACGATCGCCTGGCCGAGCGAGGAGGCGGTGGGCACGACGGCGATCCGGGCCCGGTCGCCCCCGGCACGGCGGACGAAGTCGACGAGGATGTCGCGACCCCGCCTCTTGTCCTCGGCGCCGCCGATCACCATCAGCGCTGCGGAGCCGTCGTCGGACTCCCAGAGTCGGTCCGGGGCATCCGCGGGGGCCGGTGCGCCCAGGTCGGGGGGGCGTGGGGGCACTGGCATGACAGGCAGCCTAGAGGGTGACAAGGTGACCGCATGACCGCCGTCGGACGTCGCCTCGTGCTCGCCCGTCACGCGCGGTCCGAGCAGTTCGCCGACTCCGACCACGCCCGTCCCCTCACCCGGCGTGGGCACCGTGACGCCCTCGCCGCGGGCGCCGCGCTGGCCCGGGAGGGATGGTTGCCCGACCACGTGGTGCTGTCGTCGGCGGTACGCGCGCAGGAGACCTGGGAGGCCCTCCGCGAGGGCGCCGGCCTGACCCTCGAGGGGCACGCCTCCGACAGCTTCTACAGCGCGGGGCCGGACGCCGTGCTCGACCTGCTGCGCGAGCTGCCCGCGGAGGTCGGCACCGTGCTGGTCGTGGGCCACAACCCCACGATGGCCTGGCTCGCGCACGCCCTGGACGACGGGGAGGGCGACCCCGAGGTGCTGATCCGGATGAGCCGGGACTTCGCCCCCGCCTCCACCGCGCACCTCGAGCTGCAGGTCGCCTGGGCCGACCTGGTCGAGGGCTCCGCCCGCCTCGTCGACTACCTCGTGGCCGGCGAGCGCGACTGAGCCCGGCTCAGCGGTCGCTGCCGCTCTCGATGCCCTCGTCGGCGTCCGCGGCCTCGACCTCCTCGCGGGAGATCCCGAGCAGGTAGAGGATCGTGTCGAGGTAGGGCACGTTCACCGACGCGTCCGCGGCCTCGCGCACCGCCGGCTTGGCGTTGAAGGCCACGCCGAGACCGGCCGCGGCGAGCATGTCGAGGTCGTTGGCACCGTCGCCGATCGCGACCGTGGCCCGCGGCGGTACGCCGAGCTCGGCGGCGAACTCGCGCAGCACCTCGGCCTTGCGGGCCCGGTCGACGACGCGACCCAGCACCCGGCCGGTCAGCAGCCCGTCGACGATCTCGAGCTCGTTGGCCTCGGCGAGGTCGATGCCGAGGTCGGCGGCCAGCCGGTCCGTGACGTGGGTGAAGCCGCCCGAGACGATGGCGAACCGGTAGCCCAGCCGCTTCAGGGTGCGCACCAGGGTGCGCGCGCCCGGCGCGAGCTCGATGGCGTCGTACACCTCGTCGAGCACGGGAGCCGGCAGTCCCTCCAGCAGCGCGACCCGGCGCCGGAGCGACTCCTCGAAGTCCAGCTCGCCGCGCATCGCCTCCTCGGTGACCCGGGCGACCTCGTCGAGGCAGCCCGCCCGCCCGGCCAGCATCTCGATCACCTCACCGCGCACGAGGGTGGAGTCGACGTCCATCACCACCAGGCGGCGGCCGCGGCGCAGCAGGTCGGCCGGCTGCACCGCCACGTCGACCGCCTGCCGGGCGGCCTCGGCGGTGAGCGAGCTGCGCAGCGTGGCGTGGTCGGCGCCCGAGACGCTGAGCTCCAGGGCGGTGACCGGGTAGCGGGCCATCCGGGCGATCCGGTCGATGTTGGCGCCCGTCTCGGCCACCCGCGCCACGATGGCTCCGATCGCGCCGGCGGTGAGAGGGGCGCCGAGCACGGTGACGTGGGTGTGGCCCGAGCCGCGGCTCGGGGCGTCGCCCTGGCCGTGGTCGAGCTCGACCTCCATGCCGAGGCGGCGGGCCTCACGGCGCACGGCCTCCTCGAGCGGTCCGTCGTCGCCGGAGTCCCGTCCGTCGGCGGCCGGCGTGACGAGCACGCCGAGCACCAACCGGCCGCGGATGACGACCTGCTCCACGTCGACGACGCAGACGCCGAAGTCCGCCAGCGTGTCGAAGACGTGGGCGATCACCCCGGGCCGGTCTCGACCGGTCAGGGTGATCAGCAGGGTGCGTTCGGCCGGGGCAGTCACGCCGGCAGGCTATCGGCGCACGTCCTGTGGCAGCTCGCAGGCGGCGACCAGGGCCCGCCGGGCGGCCCGCTCCAGCGGCAGGAGCGCCGTACGTCGCGCCTCGGCCTCGGCGGCCGACAGCGCGCCGCCGACGTCGTCGAGGGCGATCTCGGCGATCCGGCGACAGCGGTGGCCCTGCGCGAGCAGTGGCAGCGCGGACCGGTGCAGGCCCGGGGGCAGCCGCAGGTCGACGGTGGCGCGCAGGTCGGTCAGCTCGTCGGCCACCTCGGGCCGCCAGCGGGCGACCTCCAGCCGGGCCAGGGTCTGCACCGACTCGAGCAGCTCCCGGCGCAGGGTCGTCGACGCCTCGTGCGGGTCGGGCACCTGCCGGCGGGAGGTGGCGGGGTGCACCCGCCAGACCACGCCTGCGCCGGCCCGGTGCGGCACGAGGCCGAGCTCGGCGCCCGGCAGCACGACGGCCTCCTCGGCGTCGAGGGCCTCGGTGTTGAACTCGGCCGGACCGGCCAGGCCCAGGAGGTCCCCGGGCACGGGCAGCGCGACCGCCGCCTCCCGCGCGCCGAGCACGCGCAGCCGGCCGAGGGCCAGGGCTAGGGGCACGGCGTCGTCCTCGCCGGGCAGACCCACGACGTGGTGGGCCGCGTCGTCGCCGACGATGGCCTCGACCGCGTCGTCGGGGGACGTCGTGCCGGCGAGCCACGCGGCGTACCAGAGCGCCAGCCGCAGGGAGTCGGGGCTCACGGCCTGGCCGTCGGTGGCCGCGGGGGAGGGGGGCTCGGGGAACACGCGCCGAGCCTACGGACGCCCGGGAAGCCGCGTGGGTAGGTTGGACGCGACCTGCACCGAGCCCTGGGAAGGACGCCGTCGCCCTCATGGACGCCGTGATCGACCTCGCCGGAGTGACCGTCGTCCGTGGGGGGAGCACCCTGCTGTCCGCGGTCGACTGGACCGTCGAGGAGGACGAGCGCTGGGTCGTGCTGGGGCCCAACGGCGCCGGCAAGACCACCCTGCTGCAGCTCTGCTCGGCCCAGATCCACCCCACCGAGGGAGTCGCCGGGGTGCTGGGAGAGGTGCTCGGGACGGTCGACGTCTTCGAGCTCCGCCCCCGCATCGGCCTCACCTCGGCCGCGCTGGCCGACCGCATGCCCCGGCACGAGGTCGTCCGCGACGCCGTCGTCTCCGCGTCCTACGCCGTGGTCGGCCGCGGCCGCGAGTCCTACGACGGCATGGACACCGAGCGAGCCGAGGAGCTGATGGGCGAGCTGGGCGTCGGCCACCTCGGCGACCGCACCTTCGGCACCCTGAGCGAGGGGGAGCGCAAGCGGGTGCAGATCGCCCGGGCGCTGATGACCGACCCCGAGCTGCTGCTGCTCGACGAGCCCGCGGGCGGGCTCGACCTGGGGGGCCGTGAGGACCTCGTGCTGCGGCTGGGCCGCCTCGCCGTCGACGAGGCCGCGCCGGCGATGGTGCTGGTCTCGCACCACGTCGAGGAGGTGCCCCCCGGCTTCACCCACGCCCTCACCCTGAGGCAGGGATCGGTGGTCGCCGCCGGTCCCGTCGAGGAGGTGCTCACGGCCGACGTGCTCTCGGAGACGTTCGGCATGCCGCTCGACGTCACGTACGACGCGGGGCGCTGGTCGGCTCGTCGCTCGACACCCTCCACCTAGACTGACGGTATGGACTGGCTCGGGAATCACCTCTGGGAGACCTGGGTGGCTCTTGCCATGGTGCTGGTGGTCGCCGAGCTGTTCAGCCTCGACCTCGTGCTGCTCATGCTGGCCACCGGTGCGGTGGTCGCGGCCGGCCTGGCCGTCGTCGACGCCCCCCTCGTGCTGCAGGTGCTCGCCGCCACCGGGGTCTCGGTCGGCATGCTCGCCGTGGTGCGGCCCTCGGTCGTCAAGCGCCTGCACGGCGGCCCTGACCTGCAGCTGGGCCCGGCCAAGATGATCGGCGCCACCGCCCGGGTCACCAAGGCGATCAGCCAGCACGACCCCGGCACCGTCACGATCAACGGGGAGATCTGGTCCGCCCGGCCCCTGGACGAGCGCGACACGATGGGCGTCGGAGAGCTCGTCGACATCTACGAGGTGCGCGGCGCGACCGTGCACGTCGTTCCCCGACCCGACATGTCCGCGCTGGACTGAACCGTCCGGCCCGCCCCCGAAGGAGGCACCGTGGAACCGTTGCTGATCGTCCTGGCGCTCGTCGTCCTGGCCGTCGTCACCATGCTGGTCAAGTCCATCCGCTTCGTGCCCCAGGCACGCGTCGACATCGTCGAGCGGTTCGGCAAGTACCGCACGACGCTCAACGCCGGCCCGAACCTCCTGGTCCCCTTCGTGGACAAGGCCAGCTACCGCGTCGACCTGCGCGAGCGGGTGGTCAACTTCCCGCCCCAGAACATGATCACGCAGGACAACCTGTCGGTCTCGATCGACACCGTCATCTACTTCGTGGTCACCGACGCCGTGGCCGCGACGTACGAGATCGAGAGCTACATCCGCGCCATCGAGACGCTCACCATGACCACGCTGCGCAACATCGTCGGTGGCATGGACCTCGAGGAGACGCTGACCAGCCGCGACCGGATCAACACCTCGCTGAACACGGTGCTCGACGAGGCCTCGGGCAAGTGGGGCCTCAAGGTCAACCGGGTCGAGATCCAGGGCATCGACCCGCCGCCCTCGATCAAGGACTCGATGGAGAAGCAGATGCGCGCCGACCGCGACAAGCGGGCCGCCATCCTCACCGCCGAGGGCCACCGCCAGTCCGCCATCCTGACCGCGGAGGGGCACAAGCAGTCCGCGATCCTCCAGGCGCAGGGCGCGCGCGAGGCGCTGATCCTCAACGCGCAGGCCGACCGCGAGGCCTCGATCCTGCGCGCGCAGGGTGAGGGCCAGGCGATCCAGATGGTCTTCCAGGCGATCCACGACGGTCAGCCCGACCAGGCGCTGCTCGCCTACCAGTACCTCCAGATGATGCCGAAGATCGCCAACGGCGAGTCGAACAAGATGTGGATCATCCCGAGCGAGTTCGGCGAGGCGCTCAAGGGCCTCGGATCGGCCATCGGTGCCGCGCAGGGCGTGCCCGAGCACACCCGTGGGCCGCGCGAGCGGATCGACCTCACCGACTCCCACATGGCCGGGATCGACATCGAGGGAGAGACCGAGACCGAGGCGGAGACCCAGCGCAAGGTGGAGGCGGCTCTCGCCGAGGCCCGCGAGGCGGCCGACCCCAAGCGGACGCGGGCCACGGGCCAGGGTGAGGAGCCCCCCGGCAGCGCATGAGCATCTGGGAGATGGTCGCGGTGGCCCTCGCAGGTGTGGGGGCCGGCGCGGTCAACACCGTCGTGGGCTCGGGCACCCTGATCACCTTCCCCACGCTGCTGGCCGTCGGCCTGCCGCCCGTGCTGGCGAACGTGTCGAACAACATCGGCCTGGTGCCCGGGGCGATCAGCGGCTCCTGGGGCTACCGGCGCGAGCTGTCGGGACAGCGGTCGCGGGTGCTGCGCTTCCTCGGGGCGTCGTTCGTCGGCGGCCTCGCCGGCGCGGTCCTCCTGCTCGTCCTCCCGGCCGAGGCCTTCGGAGCCGTCGTGCCCGCCCTGATCCTGCTCGGGGTCGTGCTCGTGCTCGCCCAGCCGCGGATCTCGCGCTGGGTCGCCGCCCGGCACGCCGACGACGGTGGTCGCCCCGTGCACGGCGCGTGGTGGGTGGTGCCCGCGGTGGCTCTCGCCGGGGTGTACGGCGGCTACTTCGGCGCCGCGCAAGGCGTGCTGCTGATGGCGATCCTCGGCATCGGCGTCGACGAGGCGCTGCAGCGGCTGAACGCCCTGAAGAACGTGCTGTCGCTGACGGTGAACAGCATCGCGGCGGTCGTGTTCGTGGCGGTCGCCGACGTGGACTGGATCGTGGTCGCCCTGATTGCGGTCGGGTCGACGATCGGGGGGCAAGTCGGCGCGACCGTCGGCCGACGCCTGCCGCCCGGGGCGTTGCGGGCCGTGATCGCGGTCGTCGGCATCGCCGCGGTCGTGTTCTTCGTGCTGGGCTGAGCGACCGGTCTCAGCCGTCGACCTCGACGTAGGCGCGGAGCCACCGGTCCAGGGCGTCGTACACCGCCGCGCGGGCAGGCTGCCGGGACAGCACCACGTCGTGCTTGGCGCCGGCGATCCGTCGCGAGGTGACGTGCGCCCCCAGCACCGGCGCCCAGCGGTGCAGCAGGCCGACGTCGAGCACGATGTCCATCTCGTGCACCGCCTCGTCCCACTGCGAGGGCCAGCCGCTGCGGTCGCTCGTCATCACCAGCACCGGCGTCGGGAGGTCGAGGCCGCGGTGCAGCACCGCCTGGCCGCGGCGTACGGCGCGCAGCCACCCGGCGTACACGGGCATGGACAGGCGGGGCTTCCAGGCGAGGTCGAAGTCGAACTCGCCGTCAGGCTCCGGTGCAGGCTGCGGGTGTAGGTGTCCGGCACCGAGCGGGGCACGCGGGTCAGCGGTCGCAGGGCGCCCACCGCGTCGATGAGCGTGGTGAGCACGTGGCGGTAGAGGAGCGAGCCGGTCGCCTCCAGCCACGGGGAGTTCAGGAACACGCCGACCAGCTCGGGGCGGGCGCACCCGGTCCAGCCACAGCGGGGCCACCAGGCCGCCGGTGGAGTGGGCGGACACCACTACGCGGGTGTGTCCGTCGCGCTCCGTGATCCGTTGCCAGGCCGCCGCGAGCTCCTCGTCGTACGTCGCGAGGTCGGCCACGAAGTTCGGGCTCTGGTGGTGGTGCAGCGACCGGCCGTACTTGCGCAGGTCGAGCGCGTAGACGTCGTAGCCCCGGGCGACCCAGAAGTCGGCGAGCTCGGTGTGGAAGAAGTAGTCGGCGAAACCGTGCAGGTGCAGCACCGCTCCCGCCGCGGCCGGGGCGCCGTCGTCGTGCACCGTTCGGCGCACCAGCGTGGCCACCACCTCGCCCTCGAAGTCCGGGGCCAGCACCAGGGTCTCCGCCGTGTACGGCGCGCCGAGGACGTCCTCGACGGTCGCGGAGTCACCGTTCAACGTCACGTGACGAGTCTGGCACCCGGGTCCGCTGCCCCGACGGGACCCCTGCCGAGACCTGGCGCGAGGGAACGGGCCCGGTCCCCGCGGGAGGGGTCCGGGCGGCGCAGGACGCGCAGCGGCCCCAGTAGGTGACCTCGGCCTCGTCGACCATGAACCCGTCGCCCGGGGGGCCCGCGTCCAGGCAGGGGCCCTCACCGACCACGCACTCGACGTCGCTCACGGCGCCGCACTCGCGGCAGACGACGTGGTGGTGGTTGTCACCGACCCGCACCTCGAAGAGGGCGACCGAGCCCGCGGGCTGGATGCGACGCACGAGGCCTGCAGACGTGAGGGCGGCGAGGACGTCGTACACGGCCTGCAGGCTGAGCCGGCCGGCCGAGTCGAGCACGTGGCTGCGCACGGTCTCGGCGCTGGCGTGCGGGCGCTCGGTGAGGGCGTCGAGCACGGCCACCCGCTGACGGGTCACCCGCAGACCTGCCTCTCGCAGGTGCTGGGTGCGGTCGGTCGACGAGGTCATCGGCACCACCCTCCCTCGGGGGACGCCCGGGAACAACGGGGGGTCGCGCCCGTCCGGTGACGACGCGCCCCGACCGTGGCCCGCGCTGGTCAGTGCTGGTAGGTGCCCTGGAGTACGGCCCGACCGAGGGTGTGGAACACCGTGGTGAAGGCCGCGAACGTCGGCGTCGCCGACCCGTCGATGCCCAGGGAGTCGGTGTCGATGGCGTGCACGACGAAGTAGTAGCGGTGCACCTGGTCGCCCTCCGGCGGGGCGGCACCGCTGAAGTCGAGCGTGCCGGTGTCGTTGCGGACGTGGAAGGCGTTGCCCGGCAGGGAGTCGTCGCCGGCACCCGCACCGGTGTCGATGCTGGTGCAGTCGGCGGGCAGGTCGACCACGGTCCAGTGCCAGAAGCCGGACGGCGTGGGGGCGTCGGGGTCGAAGCAGGTCACCACGAAGCTCTTCGTGCCCTCGGGGGCGCCCTCCCAGCTCAGCTGGGGCGAGGTGTTGCCCTTGTCGGCCACCTGGTCGTCCTTCAGCGGCTGACCCTCGGTGACGTCGCTGCTGGTCACGGTGAAGCCCGGGACCTGGGGCAGCAGCTCGTAGGGGTTCGGGGACTGCGGACGCTCGAGGCTCATGCGGAGGTTCCTCCCTCGGTCGGTGGTGTGACGTCTCCGACGTACCCGGCCGGGGACGGCGTCACGCATCGGGGCACGGCGTACGCCGCTCGTCCGACTGGTGGGCGTGCGCCGGGGGTGGACCCGGCGACCTCGACAATGGCTGCCATGGCTGACTCCCGCGACCTCAGCGACGCCGTTCCGCCCTACCTCGCCGGGCTGGTGCTGGACGGGCGTCGGGTCGTGGTCGTGGGGGGCGGCTCGGTGGCGCAGCGCCGCCTGCCCGCGCTCGTGGCTGCCGGGGCGGACGTGCTCGTGGTCTCGCCGGAGGTGACGCCCGCGGTGGAGGCGATGGTCACCGGCGGCGAGGTCGGCTGGGCGGCCCGCGGCTTCGAGGACACCGACCTCGACGATGCGTGGTACGTCGTGACCGCGGCCGACGACCCGCAGGTCAACGCCGCTGTCGGCGCGGCCGCCGAGGAGCGACGTGTGTTCTGCGTCCGCAGCGACGACGCGGCCAGCGGGTCGGCGTGGACCCCGGCGGTGGGACGACACGGATCGCTGGGCGTAGGGGTCATCGGCGCGCGTGAGCCCCGCCGTACGGCGGCCGTGCGCGACGCCCTGGTCGCCGCGCTGCGCGACGGACGGATCGCCTCGCGGGTCGACGAGGTGCACCGGCGCCCGGCGTCGTGCTGGTCGGCGGGGGCCCGGGGGAGCCCGACCTCGCCAGCGTGGCCGCGCGCCGGGCCCTGGCCGACGCCGACGTCGTGGTCGCGGACCGGCTCGCCCCCCGGGCACTGCTCGGCGACCTGCCCCCGGAGGTGGAGGTCGTCGACGTCGCCAAGCTCCCGCGCGGGCGGCACACCAGCCAGGAGACGATCAACGAGCTGATCGTGCGCCGCGCCCTGGAGGGCAAGCAGGTCGTGCGCTTCAAGGGCGGTGACTCGTTCGTCTTCGGGCGGGGCTACGAGGAGGTCCAGGCGTGCGAGGCGGCGGGGGTGGCCTGGTCGGTCGTCCCCGGACTCTCCAGCTCGTACGCCGTGCCCGCCGCGGCCGGCATCCCGGTCACCCACCGGGGGGTCGCGCACGAGTTCACGGTCGTCTCGGGGCACCTGCCACCCGGGCACGCCGACTCGTTGGTCGACTGGCACGCGCTGGGCCGGCTGCGAGGCACGGTGGTGTGCCTGATGGCGGTGCACAACGCGGGACTGATCGCTGACGCCCTGGTGGTCGGCGGCCGGGACCCAGGCACGCCCGTGGCCGTCGTGGTCGAGGGCACGATGCCGGGGGAACGCACCGTGCTGAGTCGGCTGGCCACGCTCGCCGACGACATCGCCGAGGTTGCGCCCCCCGCCGTGCTGGTCGTCGGGGACGTCGTCGCCGTGGCGCACCCGGACACCTACGCCGACCGGCTCCCCGGACCGGAGGTCAGCCGACCGTGGCCGAGCTGATCGCGGTCGAGGACGCCGACGACGCGCGCCTCGCCGACTACCACGACCTCCGCGACGTGTCCCTGCGGCGCAGCCTCGAGGCCGAGCACGGGCTCTTCCTCGCCGAGGGCGAGAAGGTGGTGCGCCGCGCCGTCGAGGCCGGTTACCCCGTGCGCTCGCTGCTGATGGCCGAGCGCTGGCTCCACGGCCTGGCCGACGTGCTGGAGCGCACCGACGCGCCCTGCTTCGTGGTCACCGAGGAGCTCGCCGAGCAGGTCACCGGCTTCCACGTGCACCGGGGGGCGCTCGCCTCGCTCGCGCGGGTACCGCTGCCGCCGGTCGCGCAGGTGCTGGGGGGAGCGCGCACCGTCGTCGTCCTCGAGGACGTCGTCGACCACACCAACGTCGGCGCGATCCTGCGCTCCGCCGCCGCGCTCGGGGTGGACGCCGTGCTGCTGTCTCCCCGGTGCGCCGACCCGCTCTACCGGCGCGCCGTGAAGGTGGCGATGGGCGCGGTGTTCTCGGTGCCGTGGACGCGGCTCGACGACTGGCGCACCGCCCCCCGGCTGCTTCGTGACGCCGGCTTCACCACCGTGGCGATGGCCCTGGGGGAGGACTCCCGCCCCCTCGACGACGCCGTCGCCGGGCTCGGCCGGGTGGCGCTGCTGATGGGCTCGGAGGGGCCCGGGCTCTCGGACCACTGGCTGGCCAGCGCCGACCTCCGAGCCGTCATCCCGATGGCCGCCGGCGTGGATTCGCTGAACGTCGCCGCCGCCACGGCCGTCGCCTGCTACGTCCTGCGCAGCCGCTCCGCCTAGGCCCGGTGCTCCTCGACCTCCGGGGAGTCAGGCGGGCCAGCCCTCCGGGAACTCGTCGGCCACGGCATCGGCCTGCTTGGTCAGCTTCTTGCGCGCACGGTTGGCGAGGCGGTCCCCGAACACGGTGCCCCGGGTGTGGTCGGTCTCGTGCTGGAGGCAGCGGGCGAGCAGGCCGTCACCCTCGTAGGACACCGGCTCCCCGTCGAGGCCGGTGCCGGTCACGCGGGCCCAGTCCGGGCGGGCCAGCGGGACGAAGGCGCCGGGATAGGACAGGCAGCCCTCGTCGCCGTCGTCGAGCGCACGCTCCTTGCCCTCGCGCACCTGCACCTCGGGGTTGCACACGACGCCGTGGTGCCAGGTCTCGTCGTCGTCGGGGCAGTCGAAGACGAACATGGCGAGGTCCACCCCCACCTGGCAGGCGGCCAGCCCCACGCCCTCCGCGGCGTACATCGTGACCGCCATGTCGGCGACCAGCGCGCGCAGCTCGTCGTCGTAGGACGTCACCGGTTGCTGCGCGCGGTGCATGACGTCGGCACCCCAGCGGGTGATCGGTCGGACTCCGCCGCCGGGCGGCCACACGTCGCGGTTCGGCATGACAGGACGGTAGGGGACGAGGGCGACGCCACGGGAGGTGGACACAGCGACCGGGCCCGCGGCGGCGACTCCAGACATGTGGCGGGCGCCACGCCGGGTCGTGTGGCACGACGTGTAACTCGGAGTTACATTCAGGGTATGGCGTTCACCCTCCCCACGCGCAAGGCGAGCTCGGCCGGCGGTCAGCACGGACTGGCCAGCTCCGCGACCCGTGACCCCATCGGCATGGCGGTCGCCGTGCTCACCAAGGTGGCGCAGAGCGACCTGCTCGACCGCGTCGGCCTGCGCAAGACCGCGGAGCAGGCCGTGTACACCGCCACCCGCACCGGCTTCTCGACCGTGGGCACGGTCGAGCCGCGGCTTCACGCGCGTGCCGGGCTCCGGTTCGGGCACCCACGCCAAGCCCGCCGACGGTCGAGGCGTCTTCGACCTCACCCCGACCGAGGACGAGCAGATGCTCGTCGACGTCGTGACGGACTTCGCCGACGAGGTGCTGCGCCCGGCCGCCTCCGAGGCCGACGCCGCCTGCGCGGCCCCGAGGAGCTGCTCGCCGCAACGCTGGAGATCGGCCTGCCGATCCTCGGTGTCCCCGCGTCCCTCGGCGGCATCGCCGAGGAGCGCTCCGCGATGGTCGGGGTGCTCGTGGCCGAGCAGCTCGCCCGCGGCGACATGGGGCTGGCCGTCGCCTCGCTGGCCGCCGGCGCCGTGAGCACCGCCCTGGGGCTGTACGGCGACGACGCCCAGCAGCGGACCTACCTCCCGGCCTTCACCGGCGAGGACGTCCCCGCCGCCGCGTTCGCGCTCAGCGAGCCGACCATGCTCTACGACGCGAGGGAGCCCGCCACCACCGCCCGTCGCGGGGGCGACGGCTACCTGCTTGACGGCGTGAAGTCGATGGTGCCCGCGCGCCGCGGACGCCGAGCTCTTCGTCGTCGGCGCCACGCTCGACGGCACACCCGCGCTCTTCCTCGTCGAGGGCGGCACCGACGGCCTGACCGTCGAGTCCGACCCGGGCATGGGCGTCCGCGCCGCCGGCATGGGCCGGCTGCACCTGAAGGGGGTGCGGGTCGGCGACGCCGCCCTGCTGGGCGAGGACGACGGCAGCACGTACGCCGAGGCCCTCAGGCTCTCGCGCCTGGCCTGGTGTGCGCTGGCCGTCGGCACCGGGCAGGCCGTGCTCGACTACGTCGTCCCCTACGTCAAGGAGCGCGAGGCCTTCGGTGAGCCGATCGCCCACCGTCAGAGCGTGGCGTTCATGGTGGCGAACATCGCCATCGAGCTGCAGGGCATGCGCCTGCTGACCTACCAGGCGGCCAGCCGCGCCGCCCAGGGCAAGAGCTTCGGCCGTGAGGTCGCCCTGGCACACAAGGTCTGCAACGAGAAGGGCATGCAGATCGGGCTGGACGGTGTACAGCTGCTCGGCGGTCACGGCTTCGTCAAGGAGCACCCCGTGGAGCGCTGGTACCGCGACCTCCGCGCCGTCGGCGTCCTGGAGGGAGGGGTCCTGGTCTGACCTCGAGGCTGTTCTCGCTCGCACCTCGACCCCCCCGGACATCAGGAGACACGGACATGATCAACCTCGAGACACCCACGAAGTTCCGTCCGCTCACCGAGCAGGCCCACCAGGTCGCGGCCCAGATGCTGCGCCCCATCTCGCGCAAGTACGACAAGGCCGAGCACGAGTACCCCCGCGAGCTCGACATGCTCGCCGCGATGATCGACGGGCTCTCCGAGTCCGGCGCCTCCGCCGGGGCGGGCGCGGGCGGCGTACGCCGGGACGAGAAGGCCGACAAGAAGCAGGACGCTGGCACCAAGAACGGCACCAACCTCGCCAGCGTGCTCTCGGTGATGGAGATGTGCTGGGGTGACGTCGGTCTGCTGCTGAGCATGCCGCGCCAGGGTCTCGGCAACTCCGCGATCGCCTCGGTCGCCACCGACGAGCAGCTCGAGAGGTTCGCGGGCGTGTGGGCCGGGATGGCGATCACCGAGCCGGGCGTCGGCTCCGACTCGGCCAACATCCGCACCACCGCGGTCAAGGACGGCGACGACTACGTCATCAACGGCGAGAAGATCTACGTCACCTCCGGTGAGCGCGCCGACCACATCGTCGTGTGGGCGACCCTCGACCGCGAGCTCGGCCGCGCCGCCATCAAGTCGTTCGTGGTGGCCAAGGGCACGCCGGGCATGCAGGTCGAGCGGCTCGAGCACAAGCTCGGCATCAAGGCCTCCGACACCGCCGTCATCACCTTCACCGACTGCCGGGTGCCCCGCGAGAACATCCTCGGCGACGAGGAGATCGACACCAAGGCCGGCTTCGCCGGCGCGATGGCGACCTTCGACAACACCCGCCCGCTGGTGGCCGCCATGGCCGTCGGGTGCGCGAAGGCGTCGCTGGACCTGACGCGTGACCTGCTCAAGGAGGCCGGCGTCGAGGTCGACTACGACACCCCGGCGCTGCACCAGTCCGCCGCCGCGGCGACCTTCCTGCACCTGGAGGCCGAGTGGGAGAGCGCCTACCTGCTCACCCTCCAGGCCGCCTGGATGGCCGACAACCGCCGGCCCAACTCGCTGGAGGCCTCGATGTCGAAGGCCAAGGCCGGCCGGATGGGCTCGGAGGTCACCCTGCGGTGCGTCGAGCTGGCCGGCTCGCTCGGCTACTCCGAGCACGAGCTGCTCGAGAAGTGGGCGCGTGACTCCAAGATCCTCGACATCTTCGAGGGAACCCAGCAGATCCAGCAGCTGATCGTGGCTCGCCGCGTGCTCGGGCTGAGCTCGTCGCAGCTGAAGTGACCCCCGGCGCGGCGTGCGTCCCTCCCTGACAGCGTCGCACCGGTCGGCCCTCGGGCCCGGATCCCCCGCTCTCGGCCGGGATCCGGGCCCGTTGTGCGTCCGGGATGCACTGGCGGGCACGTACCTTGCCCGGATGAGCCTGAGCCCGGTCTACGCCGACCTGTCCGCGCGCCGCTCCCGTCAGGTGCTCGGCGACGTCCTCGCCCTGGTCTGGGTCTGGCTGTGGTGGACCCTCGCGCGCGGCGTGCACGACGCGACCCTCGCGCTGACGGGCCCGGGGCGGCAGCTGCGCGAGTCCGGCACCGGGCTCGGCGAGGGCCTGCGGTCCGCGGGCGAGCGGGTCGCGGGACTCCCGCTGGTCGGCGACGACGTGGCCTCCCCGTTCCAGCGCGCCGGCGAGGCCGCGGACCGGGTGGCGGCGGCGGGCCAGACCCAGGTCGACGCGGTGCAGACCCTGGCCACCTGGCTCGGCGTGACCGTCTTCCTGGTGCCGGTGCTGCTGGTGCTGGTGCCGTACCTCGCCCTGCGGTTCGTGGGCGTCCGCCGGGCGCAGGACGTACGCTCCGTGCGCGACGCCGGCACCGGGCTGGACCTGTTGGCCCTGCGGGCTCTGAGCACGCAGCCCCTGGGCAGGCTGGCCTCGACCGTCACCGACCCCGCCGGGGCGTGGCGACGCGGGGACCCCGACGTCGTACGCCGCCTCGCGGAGCTCGAGCTGCGGTCCGTCGGGCTGGCACCGACCCGCCCCTCCCCGACCTCCACGGAAGGCATCCCACTGTGAACGACCCTCACGCACCCTCGGACGGCCCCTCGGACTCCGAACGCGCCGACACCATCGTCACGGTGCTCAACGACGCCTTCGCCGACCTGATGGAGGCCGACCCCGACGCCTTCCGGGTGAAGTACCGCAAGATGGCGGCCGACCCGTTCGCGTTCTACCGCGGCACGGCGTGCCTCTACTACCACGACGTCACGCAGCGCGAGGACCCGTACGTCGACGAGCAGAGCAGCGCGATCTGGATCCACGGCGACCTGCACGCGGAGAACTTCGGCACCTACATGAGCTCCGCCGGGCGGCTGGTCTTCGACGTCAACGACTTCGACGAGGCCTACGTCGGCCACTACACCTGGGACCTGATGCGCTTCGTCGCCAGCCTGGCGCTGATCGGGTGGCGCAAGGCGTTGCCCGAGGGGGAGGTCCGCGGGCTCATCCGCCGCTACCTGGAGTCCTACCTCGACCAGGTCGACCACTACGTCGAGACCCACGACGACGACGACTACGCGCTCCACCTCGAGAACACCGAGGGCCCGGTGCACGCGCTGCTCCAGAAGTCCCGGTCCACGAGCCGGGTCGACCTGCTCTCCGGCCAGACCCAGGTGGTCGAGGGCGTGCGTCAGTTCACCCACGACGAGACGACGCGCAGGCTCTCGGCCAGCGAGCGCTCGCAGATCGCGAAGGCATTCGAGGAGTACCTCACCTCGATCCCGGAGAACAAGCGCCCCGAGCGCCCGGTCTTCTACGACGTCAACGACATCTGCGGCAAGGGTGGTTTCGGCATCGGCTCCGCCGGCCTGCCGGCGTACAGCGTCCTGTGCGAGGGGTCGAGCGAGGCGCTGGACAACGACGTGCTGCTCAGCATGAAGCAGGCCAACGTGCCGGCGGTGAGCCGGTTCGTGGACAGGGGACCGATCGAGCGCTACTTCGACCACGAGGGCGAGCGCACGGTGGTCAGCCAGCGTGCGCTGCAGGCGCACACGGACCCGCTGCTCGGCTTCACCACCGTCGAGGGCGTCGGGTACGTCGTGTCCGAGGTGTCGCCGTACGAGAACGACCTGGAGTGGGAGGACCTGAACGAGCCCGACGTGATGGGTGACGTCGTCGAGGTGCTCGGTCGGGCGTCGGCGAAGGTGCACTGCGCCTCCGACGAGGACAGCGACCAGACCCTGGTCACCTTCCAGGTCGAGGAGGCCATCGCGGCGAGCCTGGAGGGGCGGCGCGAGGAGTTCGTCGAGGCCATGACGGACTTCGCCCTCGAGTACGCCGTGCGCGTGCGCCACGACCACGCGCTCTTCGTCGACGCCTTCCGCGAGGGTGCGATCGGCATCGCTGCGACCTGAGGCCGCACCCGGACGCCTCAGACCAGGCGGGCGCCGGGGGAGGGCGTGCCCAGCAGAACGGCTGGCTCGTCCCACCCGCGCTCCTCGAAGGCGGCCAGCACCGCGTCCACGACGTCGTCCACGGCCGCGTCACGCACGAGCGCCACGGCCGAGCCGCCGAACCCGCCGCCGGTCATCCGGGCGCCGAGCGTGCCGGTGTGCCCGACCGCGGTGTCGACGAGGACGTCGAGCTCCTCGCAGGAGATCTCGAAGTCGTCGCGCATCGATGCGTGCGACTGCCGCATCAGCTCACCCACGCGGTCCCAGTCACCGTCCTCCAGGGCCGTGACGCACGCGTCCACGCGGGCCACCTCGGTCACGATGTGTCGCGCCCGACGTCGGAGCAGGTCGTCCTCGAGCGCCTCGACCGCGTCGAGGTCGGTGACCTCGGCGAGCAGGTCGACCCCGAGGGCCTCCGAGGCCCGCGCGCACTCGCCCCGCCGGTCGCCGTACCCCCCGTCGGCGAGGTCGTGGCTGACCCGGGTGTCGATGACGAGCAGCGTGAGTCCGGCCGGGCCGGGGTCGAAGGGCACGGCGCGGTGCGACCCGTCGCGGAAGTCGACCAGCAGGGCGCAGCCCTCCCGTCCGTGCATCGCCACGGTCTGGTCCATGCCCCCGGTGGGAGCCCCGACCACCTCGCCCTCGGCACGGACCCCGGCGGACACCAGGGCGCGCCGCGTGGGGTCGTCGAGCGGACGGTGCAGCGCGGCGGCCGTGGCGCTGCCCACCGAGCACTCCAGCGCCGCCGAGCTGGACAGGCCGCCGCCGAGCGGCACCCGGCCGTCGACGGCGACGTCGGCTCCTACGACCGGCCAGCCGGCGGCGCGCAGGCTCGCGAGCACGCCCGCCGCGTAGCCCGTCCACCCGGAGGGCTCACCGGGTCCGACGTCCCCGAGGCGCCCCTCCCACCCGTCGTCGGACTGGGCGCTGACCAACCTGAGGACGCCGTCCGCCCGCAGCGTGACCGCGGCGGCGGTGGCGTAGGGGAGCGCCACCGGCAGGCAGGGCCCGCCCTGGTGGTCGGTGTGCTCGCCGATCAGGTTGACCCGGCCCGGCGCGATCGCGCAGCCCACGACCGGGGGCGTCGCCGAGGACATGTCCGCCGGGTCCCCGAACGCCGAGCGGTGGAGGTCGCGCACCGCGCCGGCCAGGTCGGCGTCGGATGCGGGGTCGAGCCTGGCTGGCTGGCTATCTCCGGACATTCGTAACCTTTCGCACGGTGCCACGTTGACCTCTCGACGGGCGAGGAAGTCCTTCCCAGGCAGCCTAGGGCTCCTCGACCCGTCCGCCGTTGGTCGGTCGACGGGGTCCCGGGGCCGGTCGACCGACCGTCGGCCCCCGCTGCGGCTCGCTGGACTCCTTGGCGTGCGCCGGTCGGAGCCGGAGCTCGCCGGCCTGTGAGCACGCGGCGGGGCTCCGGGGCTCCGCACCCCCGTGCCCCGGAGCGGCCCGAGCCGGGCGGCGCCCCGTCCGGGCGCGGCCCGGTCACGAACCGTCCCCGACGCCCCACCGGGCCGCCGCCGTGCGTACGCTCCAGCGCAGCCACCGACGCCCGCGAGGGCCGAGAGGACCAGATGACCCCGACCACCCCCCCTCCCACCTCTGCCTCGGCACCCTTCGCGCCCTCGACAGGAGACGTCGCCACCCAGCTCGCCCGGGTGGTCGAGCCGATGTTCGGGGAGCCCTGCCGGTGCGCCTGCGCGCGTGGGACGGCAGCGAGCGCGGGCCCCAGGACGCGCCCACGGTGGTGGTCACCACCCCGCAGGCCCTCACCCGCCTCATCTGGCACCCGGGCGAGCTCGGCCTGGCGCAGGCCTACGTCACCGGCGAGCTGGACGTCGACGGCGACCTGCTCGACGGGCTTCCGCCGGATGTGGAAGCGCCGTGCGCGACCACGGCGCCTCGCCCACGCTGCGCCCCGGCGTGGTCGCCGAGGCGGCCGCGCACCGCTGCGCGGCTCGGCGCCCTGGGTCGTCCGCCCGCTCCGCCGGCCTCGCAGGCCGACCTCCGCGGACGGCTGCACTCGCTGACCCGTGACCGGGACGCGATCGCGCACCACTACGACCTCTCCAACGACTTCTACCGGTTCATCCTCGACGACCAGATGGCCTACTCCTCGGCGTACTTCACCTCGGAGGCAGAGGACTACACGCTGGAGGACGCGCAGCGTGACAAGCTCGACCTGGTCTGTCGCAAGCTCGACGTGCAGCCGGGCAGCCGTCACGCTCGACATCGGCTGCGGTTGGGGCTCGATGGCGCTGCACGTCGCGCAGAACTACGACGCCCAGGTCGTCGGGGTGACGATCTGCAGCGAGCAGAAGGCCTTCATCGACGCCCGCATCGCCGAACGTGGCCTGGCCGACAAGCTCGAGGTGCGGCTGCAGGACTACCGCGCCGTGCCGGACGGCCCCTTCGACACGATCTCGTCGATCGAGATGGGCGAGCACGTCGGCGAGGAGAACTACCCGACGTACGCCGGCCAGATCCACCGGCTGCTGCGCCCCGGCGGCCGGATGGTCATCCAGCAGATGTCGCGCACCACCCGTCCCGGTGGTGGCCCCTTCATCGAGGCCTACATCGCCCCCGACATGCACATGCGCCCCGTCGGCGAGACGGTGGGCTTCCTCGAGCGGGCCGGTCTCGAGGTGCGCGACGTGCACGCGATGCGCGAGCACTACGTGCGCACCGTGGACCACTGGTACGCCACCTTCGAGTCGCACTGGGCCCAGGCCGTCGCCATGGTCGGCGAGGAGATGGCCCGCGTGTGGCGGCTCTACCTCGTCGGCGGTGCGCTGGCCTTCGAGGAGGGCCGCATGGGCGTCGACCAGATCCTGGCCGTGAAGCCCTCGAGCGACGGGCGCAGCGGCATGCCGTGGACCCGCACCTGGCTGTGAGGGCCTGATGCTGGACTGGGCGGTCTTCGTCCCCGGGCTCGGGTGGGCAGCCCTGGCGCTGCTGCTGTTCTTCGCCGCGATCTTCGCGGTGGCGCTGGTCGTGGGCAAGCACGCCGTCGTCGACGTGGCGTGGGGGCCCGGCTTCGGCGTCGCGGGTGTCGCGACGTACGCCGCCGCCGGTGGCCAGGACCAGGAGGCCCTCCGCACGGTCGTGCTCGTGCTCACCCTGGTCTGGGGACTGCGGCTGGCCGGGCACATCTTCCTGCGCGGCCGGGGCAAGGGCGAGGACCCGCGCTACGCGGAGCTGCATGAGCACGGCGCAGGGCAACCCGCACCTGTACGCGCTGCGCCGGGTCTACCTCACCCAGGCGGTCGTGCTCTTCATCGTCTCGCTGCCGATCCAGGCCGCGATGGCGACCTCGGCGGGCGTCGGCTGGCTCACCGTCGTGGGCGTGCTCGTGTGGGCCGTCGGGATGTTCTTCGAGACCGTCGGCGACTGGCAGCTCGAGAGGTTCCGCAACGACCCGGAGAACTCGGGCAAGGTGCTCGACACCGGGCTCTGGCGCTACACGCGGCACCCGAACTACTTCGGCGACGCCTGCGTGATGGTCGGCATCTTCCTGGCCGCCGCGAGCGGTGACGCGTGGACCTGGGTGTTCGTGCTCTCGCCGGTCGCGATGGTGTACAACCTGGCCAAGGGCACCGGCGCCGCCCTGCTCGAGAAGGACATCGGGGACCGGCGTCCCGGCTACACGCAGTACGTCGAGAGCACGAGCGGCTTCGTCCCGCTGCCGCCTGGCAGCAAGGCGGCCGAGCGGCTCTAGCCCGGCGGGTGCGCGCCTCCGGTGGAAGGTCGGCCTCGCGGGTACCGTCCCCCCGTGGAGTTCCTCGATGCCGTCCCGCCGTACGACCTGACCTACGACGACGTGTTCATGGTGCCGCGTCGCAGCGACGTCACCTCGCGCTACGACGTCGACCTCGCCAGCAGCGACGGCACCGGCACGACCCTTCCCGTCGTGGTCGCGAACATGACCGCCATCTCCGGCAAGCGGATGGCCGAGACGGTCGCCCGCCGCGGAGCGCTGTCGGTCGTGCCGCAGGACATCCCCGTCGACGTGGTGGCCGACGTCGTCGCGTGGGTCAAGGCTCGGCACGCGGTGTACGAGACCCCGATCACGCTGACCGCCGACCAGACGGTCGGCGAGGCGCTCGCCCTGCTGCCCAAGCGGGCGCACCAGGCCGCCCTGGTCGTGGCCGCGGGGCGTCCCGTCGGCGTGGTGACCGAGGACGACTGCCGCGGCGTCGACCGGTTCACCCGGGTCGAGACCGTGATGAGCGACCACCCCGTCACGCTTCCCGAGGGGATCTCGGCCCGGGACGCCTTCGACGAGCTCGTCGGCCAGCGCCGTCGCCTCGCCCCCGTGGTGGGCGACGACGGTCGGCTGGTGGGGTTGCTGACCCGGGCCGGTGCGTTGCGATCGACGCTGTACACCCCTGCGACCGACGGCCAGGGGCGCCTGCGCGTCGCGGCCGCCGTCGGCGTCAACGGGGACGTCGCAGGCAAGGCGCGTGCGCTCGTCGACCTCGGGGTCGACTGTCTCGTGCTGGACACCGCGCACGGCCACCAGGGGAAGATGCTGGAGGCTCTGCGGCTGGTCCGCAAGGAGTCGCCCGCCGTGCCCGTGGTGGCCGGCAACGTGGTCTCGGCCGATGGCGTGCGCGACCTCGTCGACGCCGGGGCCGACATCGTCAAGGTGGGCGTCGGCCCCGGGGCCATGTGCACGACCCGGATGATGACCGGGGTGGGGCGTCCGCAGTTCTCCGCGGTGCTCGAGTGCGCCCGCGAGGCCCGGGCGGCCGGCGCGCACGTGTGGGCCGACGGGGGAGTGCGTCACCCGCGCGACGTGGCGCTCGCTCTGGCCGCCGGAGCCAGCCAGGTCATGGTCGGCTCGTGGTTCGCGGGCACCTACGAGTCGCCCGGCGACCTGCACGTCGGCTCGGACGGTCGCGCCTACAAGGAGTCCTTCGGGATGGCCTCGGCGCGAGCCGTGGCCCAGCGCACCAGCAGCGGCACGGCGTACGACCGGGCGCGCAAGGCGCTCTACGAGGAGGGAATCTCCACCTCACGGATGTACCTCGACCCGCAGCGTCCCGGTGTCGAGGACCTGCTGGACCACATCTCCTCGGGCGTGCGCTCCGCAGCGACGTACGCCGGGGCGGGCACCGTCGCCGAGCTGCACGAGCGGGCGCGCATCGGCGTCCAGTCGGCGGCCGGCTTCACCGAGGGGCGGCCGCGCAGCTCCAGCTGGTGACCGCGGCGCCTGCGGGCGGCCGCCACCCGGGCCCCGGGGCGTCACCGGCGCCGCCCTGTCCGGTTTCGGGCACGTCCGTCGAGCGCCCGGCCCCGACCCGGCTCTGCGCTGCCCGGCAACGCGGCGAGCACGACGCGCCCGGAGTCACGCCGGGTGAGGAGGTCACCGGCCTCCGACGGGGCGATCGGGTCGAGGTGGCGGTCACCGACCACGGCATCGGGCTGCCCGACGACCGCCGCCGGGGTGTTCCGGCACCTCCGGTGCGCGCACCCCGGCCGTCCGGGCCGTGGTCTGGGGCCGGTCACCGAGGCCGAAGAGTCAAGGTCCTCGCGATCCCCCCACCGTGGGCACGGGGGCCAGCAGACTGGGCGCACCGAGGTGCCCGTGTCGTGACGGGTGCCCCACGAGCAGGGGGTTCGCGTGGTCAGGGCAGTCATCGACATCGAGGGAATCGTCGCCGCGGCGGAGCCCGTGCAGGCGCTGCCGACCACGGTCGCCCGGCTGGCCGCTCTCGTCGCCGAGGGTGACGCCCCCGTGAAGGAGGTGGTCGACGTGGTCTCGTTCGACCAGGCTCTGACTGCCGACCTGCTGCGCCAGGCGAACTCCGTCGCCGGGGGCGGCACCGTGCAGGTGCGCACCGTGCGGGACGCCACGGTGCGCCTGGGCCCGTCGGCGGTGACGTCGATGGCCCGGGCAGCCGGGGTGTCGCACTGGATGCGGGGGTCGCTGCCGGCGTACGGCCCGACCGAGGGACAGCTGTGGCGCCACTCGGTGGCGGCTTCGCTCGCCGCGGAGGTGATCCGCTCGAAGGCCCAGGTCGACGTGCCCAGCGAGGCAGCGACGGCGGCGCTCCTGCACGACTTCGGCAAGGTGGTGCTCTCGCGTCACTTCGGCCCCCACGTCCTCGAGGAGATCCGGCGCGTCGCGGGGGAGCGCCGGCTCGACGAGCTCGAGGCCGAGCGGGCGGTGCTCGGCTTCACCCATCCGGAGGTCGGCAGCCGAGTCGTCGAGCGCTGGCGTCTGCCGTACTCCATCGTGTCCGCGATCGAGTCGCACCACTCCACCGAGGGCAGCCAGTGGCCCATCGGTCTCTGCGTCAGCCTGGCGCACGCGATGGTGCCCGACGTGCTGGGCGTGACGGCGGGACGTGCGGCGGTGACCCTCACCCACGCTGACGTGATGACGGCCCTGGGCCTGCCGGTGACGGCGTATCCGGGTCTGTTGCTGCTCGCCCGACGCAAGTACGACCAGCTCTTGACCCGCTACGACGCCTGAGCGGGAGGAGGCGTGGGTCGCCCGTGGCCGCCCGGTGCCCACCTCTAGGCTCGGCGGGTGACCCGCACCTTCGCTCGGCTGGTGCTCTCCTGCACCCTGCTCGGCACCGGCGTCGCCCTGCTGCTGCGGGCGGCACTGGGTTCCGACGGCTACTCGACGCTGATCAGTGGGCTGTCGCTGGCCTCCGGCCTCGACTTCTGGGTCGTGAACCTGGTGGTCGGCGTCGTGTTGATCCTCGGTGCGTGGGCGCGGGGCCTGGCCCCGGGGCTCGGCACCGTGACGCAGCCGGTCGTGGTGGGCTTCACGGTCTCGGCACTGCTCGCGACGCTACCGGCACCGGGGGGGTTGTCCACCCGGGTGGTCCTGCTCGTGGTGTCGATGCCGGTGCTCGCCGCCGGGGTCGCGGGCTATCTGGCCGCCGACGCCGGGGCCGGCCCGGCCGAGGCGGCAGCGATCGCGATGGACCCACCCGTGCCGTTCCGCTGGAGCTACAACCTCGTGCAGGGAGGTGGGGCGCTGGTCGGCTTCCTGTGCGGGGCGGCGGTAGGGCCGGGAACCGTCGCGACGATCCTGCTGCTCGGACCGCTCGTCGACCTGTTGGCCCGGCTCCGGCTGCTGCGCGCCCGCGTCGTGGTCTGACGGTGCTGGGCTCGGCGTGGACCCGGGGATGACGCTCCGACGACGGCACGGTCGCGGTGGGTGGTCGGCTCCAGCACCAGACCGTATGCCCGGTCTCGTCGGGATCGAGCCCACCCGTCGATTGACCGCGCGCCCACCGTCCCGGCGGTGATCGTGCTGACGACGTTCCAGGACGTCGACCCTGTGTCCGCCACCCCGCGCACCGGCGCCCTGTGCTGTCTCCTCACGGACGCAGAGCAGGACGAGGTCGTCCGAACCGTCCGTGCTGCGGCGGCCAGGAGGGGCGAGCTTCGCGCTGGAGATCCCGCAGCGGGTGGTCGCCCACGTCGCGCCGGGGAGGCTCGACGCCGGTCGCCGTCCGCCTGCTCGCCGTGCGCGAGCGTGAGGTGCTGGAGCTGGAGCTGGCACCATCGAGCATCGCTTGACCGTCACACGCGACCACGAGACGATTTCCTTGCGGAACCCGGAACCCGGAACCCGAACCCGGATCCCGGGCACCGTCCTGACGCTCGTCGTCTCACGCTGAGATGGTCCCCTTCCGAGAGTTCTCGCGGGCGCGCCGGGGTAGGCAGCGCTGCGTGTGGACGCACGGCAGGTGCCACAGTGGGTGCCGATGCGCCGCTTCTTCCTGTTCATCGCGTTCGCCTTCACCGTGATGGCCGACCCGGTCTCCTCGGTCGCCTACGCCATCGAGGCGGCGCTGCACGGACTGGACGGGAATCTCGACAGCCTGCTCCCCACCATGGCCGCGATCATCGCGATCATCGCGGTGATCTCCGCGACCTACGACGACCTGATCCGGCGCTTCCCCAACGGCGGCGGCGGCCCGCAGGGCGTTGTCGTAGCGTTCAGCGAGGGCTGGGCCTTCGTTCCCCTCGGCGCGTTGCTGGTCGACTTCACCCTCACCGTGGCAGTCAGTTGTGCGGCCGGCGCGTCTGCGTTGATCGCCTACCTGCCCGACCTCGAGCCGTTGCGGACGCCCCTGGGTCTCATGCTCGTCGGGCTGGTCGCCGCGGTGGTGCTCCTCGGCCAGGTGGGACGACTTGCGTTCGCACTCGCCACCGGGTTGTTCCTGGTGCTGGCGACGTGGGTGATCGGGGCCGCCTGGTTCGCGGGCCCGGCTACTGCGAGTGAGGGCGAAGCCTGGTCCGGCCCGTTCCTCTCCGATGCCGCCATGGGCCCGCTCATGCTGGCGGTCCCGCTGGGCATGGCGCTCGCAACCGGTGTGGAGGCCCCCTCGAACGCGATCGCCCAGCTCCCTCAGCTCGATGATCGCGCCCGACGTCAGTTCGGTCGCTGGACGTTGTGGTTGATGATCGGGATCGTCGGCGCGCTGACCGCAGGCTTCGTCGCGGCCGCCGTACGCCTCGGTGTGGGTCTTCCTCCGGAGGATTCGACCCTGCTCGCCGAGCTCGCGCGACGCTCGGTGGGTGACGGTCCCGCGTTCGCTGGTTTTCAGGCGGTGAGTGCGCTGCTGCTGCTCTCCGCCGCAGCGTCTTCCTACCTCGCTGGGTCCGGCGTGCTCAAGGCACTCGCATCGCTCGGGGAGGAGGGCGAGGGGCTCGTCCCGAGCATCTTCGGGCGGATCAACCGCTTCTTGGTGCCTGAGTGGGGCGTCACGGTGATGCTGGTGGTCGCGGCGATGCTGGTTGCGGCCGGGGGCCGCGAGCAGCGATTGGTCCCCTTCTACGCCGTCGCTGTTTTCGCGAGCTTCCTCGCGGCGACGATTGGGTGCGCCCGCTTGTCCTATCGGGACGGGCGATGGGTATCGCTGGCGTTGAACGTGCTTGGCTCATTGCTCGTCGGGCTGGTTCTCGCTGTCAACGCCACCCGGCCCGAGGGCGCCCTCGCCCTGCTCGCCTCTGCAGTGGTGGCGGCGTACCTCTGGCGCGTGTGGGTCTCCCGTGGTCGTCCGACGGGAGTTGCTGATGCGGGCGCCCAGTAGGCCGGTGCCCACGGCGAACCGGATCAGGTCGGCACGCCAGCGAGCCGGGGAGCAGTCGCGAGGTCAGGAAGCGCAGGTCGGCCGGGGACTGTCGAAATGCGGCTGCGTGTGGCCTCCTAGGGACCAGGGCGCACTCGATGTCGCCGTCCTGGTGGCTGGGAGCATCAGGCCCGACAGCTCGTGCGCATCATCAGCGGTTCCTCCGAACGTCCAGGCACATCGAACCTCCGTCGAGTCACCTCAGGTTCGGCCCCCACGAGCTGGGGCTGGAGTGCTGGAGGCGCAACCGGTCGCGGCTCTCACGCTCGACCAGCAACGGGATGAACTCGCGGATCCGACACCCCTCGAACCCGGCATGGACCTCGTTGACGATGCGCTCGATCGTTCTGACCGGGACCGACGAGAACTCTTCGCGCAGCCGAATGCTGAGCGAGTCAACGGTGGCGGTCTCGGCGACGTCGATCGTCATGCCTCAATTCAGCACCCACCGATGACCACGCGAATCATCCGCAACGGGTGAGCCGTACCGAGACCGCTGCTACAACCCGGTCTCTGCCTCGAGGCGTCCCGACTTCACCGCGTCGACCAGGGCTTGATAGTCGCGTTCGTTCTGGTCGGCGTAGGCAACGGCGAAGTCGGTGATCGCGTGCTCGAAGGTAGGGCTCTTGCCCACGTACGACGCGATGGCGATCCGGTCGCCGGAGCGGGCGTGGGCGCGGGCGAGGGTCGCGCCGCAGATCCGGGAGTACACCGCCATCAGCCGAGCCGACATCGTGTCGACCTCTGCGGAACCCTTCCAGTCCTTCAGCTGCCGCAGGTAGAAGTCGCGGACCTGTCCGTCCACGCCGGTGACGCGTTGCCAGCCGAGGAAGATGTCGCTCGAGGCCTGCATCAGGCGTTGACCGGCGACAACCCGCTGTCCGTGGTTGGGGTACCTGCTCTTGCCGACGAACCGTGCCAGCACGGACTCCTGGGCCTCCTTGGCCTGCAAGAACAGGGGATCCTCACTGTCGCGGCCGAGCAGCAACAGGATCCACGCGCGGGTGCCGACGCTGCCGACGCCGACCACCTTGGTGGCGGCGTGCGCGTACTCGAAGTCATCGAGAAGCACTCGGCGGTCGGTCTCCAGGGTCTGCCCGTAGGACCTGATCAGACCGCGTAGCTCCTCCTCGATCGTCCCGGGGTCGGCCGAGAATCCTGCCGCCACGTCCTCGACAGGGACGATGAGCGGAGGGTCGGCGACGATCCGGCGCCGGCCGTCGACCTCGTGGGTGAGCTTGGTGAAGGCCTTCATGCTGTCGCGGGTCCTCGCCTTGGCCAGATTCTTGTCGGCTCTCGCTCGCTCCTTCTTCGTGGTCTCGTCCTTGAGCTGCTCGAAGAGCTCGTCCACCTCGATGTGGGCGTACCAGACGGCGAGGTTGTCCATGCCCGCGGCCTGCCGCATTCGGGCCTGGTACTCGGCGACGCCGGACGCCACGATCGTTCGTCGCTTCGAAGGGGAGAAGCCGCGATCGCGCCCGGCGATCTCGAAGCTTGCTGCGAGCCTCATCACGTCCCACTCCCACGGCCCCGGCAGGGTCTCGTCGAAGTCATTGAGGTCGAACACCGCCCGCCGCTCGGGTGAGGCGAACACACCGAAGTTCGACAGATGCGCGTCACCGCAGATCTGGGCGGTCAACCCCGACCGCGGGCTGGCGGCCAGGTCAGCGGCCATGATCGCCGCTGCACCACGGTAGAAGGTGAACGGTGAGACGAGCATCCGCCCGTAGCGGACCGGGACCAGCTCGGGGACACGGCTCGTGCCCTGTTCCTCGAGCAGGGAGACCGGGTCCGCCCGGCCCGCGACCGGCTCCCAGCGCCCGTGGACGGAACGAGAGACGGCTTGCCGCGCCGCTTTCCCCCTCGCCACCCGCTGCTCGACGCTCGGGTGGGCAGCCTCCGCGGCCCGCTGTCGTTCACCGTCCACTCGCCTCTCCTCCTCCGCCGCACCGAGTGTCGAGCCTCAGATACGTCGCCGACGCCGGCCAGGGGTGACAGCCGCGCCGACGACAGCCGCCCTCGCCACCGGTGACGGGCCGGGGGTCACGGCTCTGGTGACGACTGCCGCCTTGGCGACGGGAGCGCCCACGACTCCACGCCTTCTTGCACGTGCTGGCCTGAGTGGCATGTCATGCTCCTTCGGTCTCGAGTGCTTCGTCCGCCGTGATGGCGGCGATGATGGCTTGCGTGGGGATGCGTCCGTTGGCGATCAGCTGGCCGCCCGCGCGTCGAGCGGCCGATGCGAAGGGCGCGGCCCACAGGTTCTCGTAGACGATCACCCCGGCTCTGCTGCCGGGATCCATGGCCGCCGCGAGGTGCAGGACGTCCTCCTCGGCGAGCAGCTCGGCGAGCTCTGTCTCGAGGATCTGCAGGTCTCCGAGATCGTCGAGATCGGACATCTCCATCGCGTCGATCGACCCGCCGGCGTCCTTGGTGAGGACGATGAGGTCGATGACCCGGATCGTTCCCGCCTTGACCAGGGCGAGGAGCTCGTCGGCCATCTCGCCGGTGAAGTGGGCGGCATCGGGTGGAAACTCGACGATCACGAAGTCCACGGGACCGAGCTCGTCGAGTGTTGCTTCTGTCATGGGTTCTTCCTCTCGATGGGCGACACCGTGGATGAAGTCGTGGCTGTGGCTGCGAGCGGCTCTCGAAGGGAGGTCGTCGGTATCCACACTGCCGACTTCAGCCGGAGGCTGCCTCATCCTCAATGGGTGGTCGGAGCCCCGAGGCTGTCGCGCCGACACAGCGGCACCCTCGACACCCTCGACACGGGGCAGCGATGCTGGTCGCCGCCTGGGTGAAGATCCGGCGTGCTTCGGAGCCGCTGGCCTGGCCGAGGCTGGACCGAGACGGCCCAGGCCGGCGCGAACGACCTCGTGCTGGCTCCGCCGGAACTCGAGAGGAACAACCGTCACGAGGCGCAGCACCTCCTCGGCGCGGGACTCGCCGCTCCCTGGCGGCAGAGCCAGGCAGGCGATCACCGCGGTGAACGCCGACCAGCACGTGTCGGGGAGGGCGCGCTCGACGAGGATGAGTCCCGTGTCCCAGCTCCGCGTGTGCAGGGCACACGCACAACTGGCCCCCGGGTGGCCGCGGAGCCGGCGGACCGCCGCCTACCCTTCGTCACGCTGGGCGACCATCGCCTCGGGGCGATGCTGAGCCACCCACTGCCCCTGTCAGCACCGGGGAGATGAGGCCGCTCGCGACTTCGCGGTCCTGGTCCTCGACCCACCGAGCCCGCGAGCGCGGCCCGCTCCGACTCATGCCTGGACCGCTGCACCGGCGGACGGGCCGATCTACCCGCGCAGCCAGCGGGTGCGGTGTGCAACCCGACGGTCAGTACCGCCCCCGTGCTAGTGCGTGACGTCCTCCATCTCCTTGCCGTGCACGATGACGGCCCAGATGACCAGGATGTCGATGGTGATCACGATGAGGGACCACAGCGGTGTGACGTACAGCGTCAGGAAGTGGGTGAGCAGGCTGGCGGTGGCGACGAGCACGGCGACCGTCCGAGCGAACATGCTGCCGCGCAGAAGGGCCGCTCCGATGGAGACGACGACGATGCCGACGAAGATGCTCCACCAGCCCCAGCCGTAGGGGCTGCCGTAGGGAGCGCCGTTGTTGTTCCACAGAGTCCAGTTGTTGTTGATGACGGCGAGGAAGCCCATGACGCCGGTGAGCGTGCCGCTGATGATCATCACGAAGGCTGCGAACGCGATCCACCCCGTCCAGCCGGTGGTTTGGGTCGCGGCACGTGGCGTGGTCGAGGTGCGTGGCAGGTTGCTGGTCGACATGACGACTCCTTTGCCGGCACGGCGTCGGTACCGTGCGTGTCCTCTCACCCTCGCCCGCACGTCAGCTCGGGGTCAGAGCCCAAGGTCTACGGATCGAGAGCACAAGGACCCCGACGACCTCGGTCGTGTCCGTCGAGGCTCTGCCGCGAGCCTCCTGATCAGCGCCCAGTCCTCCACCGTGATCACTCTCCCGTTGCTGAGTGCTCACTTCTCACCGCCGAACGTGGTCAGTTCTCGAGCGCCGCCACACCGTGGGCCCCCAGGCGGTCGTGGGTCAAGCTCGGCCGTGGGACCACCGGACACCGTCGTCGTTGGTGGGCCACTGCCGTCCGGCCTCCTCCACCTCGGCGGGAGCCAGGGCCGCGACCGGCTCACGAAGGTCTCGGCCAGTTCGGGCCGGCCGCGGCCCCCCTTCACCGCCATGGCACCAGCGGACCTGGTAGCTGATGCCACCGCCGGGACCGACGGCGCCTTGTTGTTCTGGCCATGCCGCGCTCCACACTCCACGCCCTCTCCTGGACAGGCCACGAGGGGGACATGTGCCCCGCCGGCGCCAGAACCTGTCCGTTAACCGGCGATAGGCCCCGGTTGCCGGGGCCCATCGACTGTGTCCGAGGGGGGACTTGAACCCCCACCCTCTATACGAGGACTAGCACCTCAAGCTAGCGCGTCTGCCTATTCCGCCACCCGGACGAGGTGGCACCACAGCCCTTGCGCACGGGGCTCCAGCGCGGGCGCAACTGTAGCAAAGGTGCAGGGGTGTCACGCCCGGGGGCGGGTGGCACGATGTCAGGCATGGCCGACCGCACGCAGGACACCAGCCAGGGCACCGGGGCGCGCGCCGAGGACGAGGTCGTCGGCCTCTGCGCCGACCTGATCCGCATCGACACCACCAACCACGGGGACTCTTCCGGACCGGGGGAGCGCAAGGCCGCCGAGCACGTCGCCGCGCTCCTCGACGAGGTCGGCATCGGCTCGGAGATCGTGGAGTCCGAGCCGGGTCGCGCCAGCGTTCTCGCGCGCTGGGGCGGCACCGGGGGGGAGCCGTTGCTGCTGCACGGCCACCTCGACGTCGTGCCGGCCGAGCCCGACGACTGGCAGGTCCACCCCTTCTCCGGCGAGGTCGAGGACGACATGGTCTGGGGTCGGGGCGCGGTCGACATGAAGGACTTCGACGCGATGCTGCTGGCGGTGATCCGCGAGCGCGAGCGCGAGGGGCGTACGCCGGACCGGCCGATCGTCCTCGCCTTCACCGCCGACGAGGAGGCCGGTGGGCACAAGGGTGCCGAGCACCTCATCACCACGCACCGGGACTGGTTCGAGGGCTGCACCGAGGCCGTCGGCGAGGTCGGTGGCTTCAGCACCACCGTGCGCGACCGGCGGCTCTACCTCGTGGAGACGGCCGAGAAGGGCATGGCGTGGATGAAGCTGACCGCGCGCGGCACCGCCGGGCACGGCTCGATGCGGCACCCCGACAACGCGGTCACCCGGCTGGCGGCGGCGGTCGCCCGGGTCGGCGCCCACGAATGGCCGGTGATCCTGACCCCGGCGATGGAGACGCTCCTCGGCGCCGTCGCCGAGCTCGCCGGCACCGAGGTCACTCCCGAGAACGCCGGCGACCTGGTCGAGGAGTTCGGCTCGGCGAGCCGGATGCTCGGGGCCGTCATCAAGAACACGGCCAACCCGACGATGTTCGGCGCCGGCTACAAGGTCAACGTCATCCCCGGCAGCGCCACGGCGAGCATCGACGGCCGCTTCCTGCCGGGTCAGAAGGACGAGTTCCTCCGGGTGATCGAGGACCTCGTCGGCGAGGACGTCGAGATCGGCTTCCACAGCCTCCAGGACGCGCTCGAGACGACGTACGACGGACGGATCGTCGACGGCATCGAGACCGCGCTCCGCGCCGAGGACCCCGACGCGCTCGTGGCGCCGTTCCTGATGAGCGGTGGCACCGACGGCAAGCACTTCCACAAGCTGGGAATGCGCTGCTTCGGCTTCGCCCCGCTCCGGCTGCCCTCCGACCTGGACTTCACCGGGCTTTTCCACGGCGTCGACGAGCGCGTGCCGGTCGACGCGCTGAAGTTCGGCACACGGGTCTTCGACCGGTTCCTGGACGAGGTCGCCGCCGGCTGATGGAGCCCGGGTTGCGGGTGAGCCGCTCTCTCGTCGTGCCCGAGGGCGAGCTCAGCGAGCGGTTCTCGCGGTCCTCCGGTCCCGGCGGGCAGGGCGTGAACACCACCGACTCCCGGGTCGAGCTGTCGTACGACGTCACGAGCTCGGTGGTGCTGCCCGAGGCGATGCGGCGGCGACTGCTCAGCCGGCTCGACGACCGCCTGGCGTCCGGGGTGTTGACGGTCGCCGCCAGCGAGCACCGCACGCAGCTCGCGAACCGTCGTGCCGCCCGGGAGCGGATGGCCGCGCTGCTCCGTACGGCCTTGGCGCCGCCCCCGCCGAAGCGCCGCGGCACCCGCCCCACCCGTGGTTCGGTCGAGCGTCGCCTGCGGGGCAAGAAGCAGCGCTCCCAGGTCAAGCAGCAGCGCAGACGCCCCGTCGACTAGCCGGGGGGTGCGGCTCGCCCTGGGGCTCGCCTCCTCGGCCGCTGACGAGGGCGGGCTGCGTCAGCGGGGGAGTGCGGGTCAATACCAGTAGTCCTCGTCGCGGCGCTGACGGATGATCTTGCGTCGCAGCTTCACCCGGCGGATGCCGTCGTGGCCGATCCGGACGCGGTCGAGCTCCCATCCGCCACGCTCGGCGTGCTCGACGAGCATCCGGGTGACGACGTTGCGCGAGAGGGTGCGTCCGAGCGTGATCAGCTGGAACTCGTACTCCACCCCGGGCTTGAGGGCTCTCTTGGTCTTCACGCTCACCGGTGGGTGCCTTCCTCTCGTCGAGCGAACGTCCTGCTCACGTCGTCCAGCGCCGCCTCCAGCTCCGGCGGCAGCCGACACTCCTCGACGCTGAGGACGCCGCGCAGCTGCGCGGCGGTGCGGGCCCCGACGATCGGCGCCGTGACGCCGGGACGGTCCCGCACCCAGGCCAACGCCACCTCGAGGGGTGCCCAGTCCAGGCCGTCGGCCGCCTTCGCGACGGCCTCGACGACCTGCCGCGCCTCCGCGCCCAGGTAGGGCTCCACGAAGCCGGCGAGGTGCGACGACGCCGCACGGGAGTCGGCAGGGGTGCCGAAGCGGTACTTGCCGGTCAGCACCCCGCGACCGAGCGGTGACCAGGGCAGCACCCCCAGGCCCAGCGCGTCGGCGGCCGGCAGCACCTCGCCCTCGGCGTCGCGGGACAGCAGCGAGTACTCGACCTGGGTGGACACCAGGGGAGCCGGGCCCTGGCGCAGCTCCTGGACCGTGGCGGCCCGGGCGGTCTGCCAACCGGAGTAGTTCGAGACGCCGACGTACGCCGCCCGCCCGCTGCTGACCGCCGTCTCCAGCGCCCCGAGCGTCTCCTCGAGCGGCACGTCGTCGGACCACGCGTGCACCTGCCAGAGGTCGACGTGGTCGACCCCGAGCCGACGCAGCGATGCGTCCAGGGTGCGCAGCAGCCGACCGCGGGAGACGTCCACCTCGCGTTCGCCACGGCGTCGGCCGAGCCCGGCCTTGGTCGCGAGCACGACCTCGTCGCGGGCCACCACGTCGTCGAGCAGCGAGCCGATCAGCTCCTCGGACGCGCCGTCCCCGTACGCCGCGGCGGTGTCGAGCAGGGTGCCGCCGGCGCGGACGAAGTCGCGCAGCTGCTCGCGGGCCTCGTGCTGGTCGGTGTCACGCCCCCAGGTCATCGTGCCCAGGCCCAGGCGGGAGACCCGCAGGCCGGACCGGCCGAGGAAGCGCTGCTGCATGCGGTCACGGTACCCAGCCCCCCGGCCCCCGGCCGCACCTGCCACGCGCCTCGGCGCACCGGACCGGCACCTGACCGGCACCTGACCGGCACCTGACCGACAGAGGACCGGATCCGGCGCCACGCGGCCTCCGGTGCGACGGCCACGACCTCGCGCCCCTACCCTCGACCCGGCGACGCGCCGCGTCGTCGCCCCGCGACCCTCCGAGGAGACCCGTGCTCGACTACCTCCAGGCCGTCGTGCTCGGTCTGATCCAGGGGCTCACCGAGTTCCTGCCGATCTCGAGCAGCGCCCACCTGCGGATCTTCCCCGAGCTCTTCGGCTGGGGCGACCCCGGCGCGGCGTTCACCGCGGTCATCCAGATCGGCACCGAGGTCGCGGTGCTGCTGTACTTCCGCAACGACATCTGGCGCATCGCCAGCGCCTGGCTGCGGTCCCTGGTCAAGCCCGAGCTCCGGGGCGACCTGAACGCCCGGATGGGCTGGTACGTCATCGTCGGCTCGCTGCCCATCGTCGTCCTGGGCGTGCTGCTCAAGGACGTCATCGAGACGAGCTTCCGGTCGCTGTGGCTGGTCGGCGCCATGCTGGTCGTCTTCGGCGTCGTGCTGGGCGTCGCCGACCGGGTCGGCTCGACCGAGCGCACGGTCAAGGACCTCACACTCCGGCACGCCGTGCTCTACGGCCTCGCCCAGGCCGCCGCGCTGGTTCCCGGTGTCTCGCGCTCCGGCGGCACCATCAGCATGGGCCGGCTGCTGGGCTACGACCGTGAGACCGCCACCCGCTTCGCCTTCCTGCTCGCGATCCCGGCCGTGATCGGGGCGGGGCTCTTCGAGCTCAAGGACGTGCTCGCCTGTGGTGCGGCCAGCACCGACCCCGCCTGTGCGAACAGCTACGGGGGAGGGCCGACGCTGGTCGCCACCATCGTCTCCTTCGTCGTCGGGTACGCCGTGATCGCCTGGCTGCTGCGGTACATCCGCACCCACAGCTTCACGCCGTTCGTGGTCTACCGCGTGGTGCTCGGTGCCGGCGTGCTCGTGCTCCTCTACGCCGGTGTGCTGGCCGCCTGAGCCTGGCGGCGCGGGGCCAGCACACCGGCTCCCGGGATGACCGGGGTCAGGCGAAGGCCCAGACCAGCGCCACCGTGCTCAGCAGCAGGACGACGCTGAGCACCCGGTAGTTGGCCAGCACCGGCACCTGCCGTTCCTTCAGGTCCCGGGTCTCCTCCGACCAGTACTCGTTCTTCCAGGTGAGGTCGTCGGTCTTGGCCAGGTCCGGCGTCGGGCCGACCACGCTGATCCCCACGAGGAGCAGGATCGAGACGGCGAAGCTGATGCCCGCGGCGTACAGGAACTGCAGCGGCACCAGCTCGTTCACCTCGATCAGCACGAAGAAGACCACGCCCAGCGGCTGCATGATCGCCAGCGTCAGGAACGCCGCCACCCCGTTGATCCGCTTGAACGCGATGCCCATCAGGAACACCGCGACCACGGGCGGCACCAGGTACGACAGCACCGACTGTAGGTAGCCGTACAACGTGTCGAAGTTGGCGATGATCGGCGCCCAGACCACGGCCACGACCAGCGCGACCACGGTCGCGACCCGCCCGATGAGCACGAGCCCCCGCTGGCTGGTGTCGGGCCGGTAGGGCTTGACGAAGTCCATCGTCACGATCGTCGAGGCGGAGTTCAGGATCGAGTCCACCGTCGAGGTGATCGCGGCGATCACGGCCGCCAGGACCAGCCCGCGCACGCCGACAGGGAGCAGGTCGAACACCAGCGTCGGGAAGACGGTGTCGGGGTTCTTCAGGTTCGGGTAGAGCACCAGGGCCATCACACCGGGGAAGATGAACAGGAAGAGGAACGCCAGCTTGATGAAGCCGGCGAGCAGGGCTCCCCAGCGACCGTGGTCGAGGCTCTTCGCCCCCAGGCTGCGCTGGACGACGAGCTGGTTGGTCGTCCAGTAGTAGAGGCCGATGACGAGCACGCCGGTGAGCAGACCCGGCCAGGGGAGCGCCTCGTCCCCCGGTGGGAGGATCAGGCTCATCTTCCGGTCACCGGCCGCCTCACTCACGGCACCGAAGGACCCGACGGCCTCGTAGGTGGCGAAGAAGACGAGGAAGCCACCGATGATCGTGATCGTGGCCTGGATGGAGTCGGAGATCATCACCGCACCCAGACCGCCGATGACGGTGTACACGGCGGCCAGGATCGCCAGTGCCGCGATGGAGACCCACAGCGGCACGTCGGGATAGATCGCCTTCACCAGGATCGCCCCGGCGTACAGCGCCGCCGCCATGTCGATGAACATGTTGGCGAACAGGTTGAAGCCCGCGAAGGCCATCCGGGACCGCCGGTCGAACCGGTTCTCCAGGAACTCCGGCAGCGTGAAGACCTTGGACCGCAGGTAGAACGGCAGGATGAAGAAGATGAAGATGACCAGGATGACCGCGCTCATCCACTCGTAGGCGAAGATCGAGATGCCCTGGTTGTAGGCACCGCCGGCCAGCCCCACGAAGGTCGCGCCGGACATGTTGGTCGCCACCAGCGAGAGGCCGACGAACGGCCAGATGAAGTTGCGACCGCCGAGGAAGTACTGCTCGGACTCGTCGCCCCCCTCCTCCCTGTTCTTCTTCGAGGCCCGGGAGGAGAACACCAGCGGGATGATCCGGCTGAGCAGCAGGTAGCCGAGGATGACCGACAGGTCGACCCACCCGACGTCGAAGTTGGGTCCTCCGCTGCCGCCGTCGGCGGCGAGGAGGGTCGTCGTCGGCGTCATCGGTCGTTCCTCACGATCAGCACGGGGCACGGTGCGTGGCGCACGATGCTCTCGGCGTCGGACCCGAGCAGCACCCGGGTGAACGTGTTCAGGCCCCGGCTGCCGAGCACGACGAGGTCGGCATCGATCTCGTCGCGCAGCGCCAGCACCTGGTCGACCGCGCGGCCGAGCCTGAGGTGGGGCACGGGGTGGGTGCCGCGGGACTCGAGCGCGTCGGTGACGGTGGTGAGCACCATGCCCGCCTCGTCCTCCATCCGGGACCGTTGCTCGGGGTTCAGCGTCTTGGGGTTGGTCCAGGGGGAGACCAGGCCCACGTGCACGACGTGCAGCTCACCCCCGGACGCCTGCACGAGGTCGACGGCGCGGTCCATGGCGAGGTCGGAGTGCGCGGAGCCGTCGACGGCCAGGAGCGCTCGGTGGGGGAACCCTGACATCGGTCCTCCTCGGTCGTACGGGGTCGGTCCCGCACAGGCTGGGGTGCACCCGGACTGCCCAGGCGATGCTCAGCACACCCGGGCGTGACCGAACCGTGACAAAGCGGTGTGGACCGGGTGCACCGAGTCTGGAGCTCTCAGAGCCAGCCGGAGCGCTTGAAGAACCAGAGCAGGGCGATCGAGGTCAGGGCCATCAGGCCCAGCGCGTAGGGGTAGCCGAACTGCCACGTCGTCTCGGGCATGGTGTCGAAGTTCATGCCGTAGACCGCACCGATCAGCGTCGGCCCGGCCACCAGCGCGACACCGGCGGAGATCCGTCGCATGTCGTCGTTCTGCTGTACGGCGATCAGCGCGAGGTGCGCGTCGAAGGCGGTCGACAGCAGGTTGTCCAGCGAGTCGATGATCTCGGCGACCCGGTCGATGTGGTCGGCGACGTCGCGGAACCCCTCGGCCGAGCGCGGGTCGATGCCGTGCACGCGTCCGCCGGCCAGACGACGGACGGGGTCGCGCAGCGGCATCACCGCGCGGCGGCACTCGAGGATCTCGCGCTTGAGGGTGTAGATCCGCTGGGAGTCGTTGGTGCGCTCCTCGGAGAACACCGCCGCCTCGACCTCGTCGACGTCGATGGTCAGCTGGGTGGCGACCTCCTCGTAGCCGTCGACGACGCTGTCGACGACGACGTACACGACCGAGGACGGGCCACCGGCCTCCGTGCGCGAGCGGTGGTCGAGGCGCTTGCGGGCGTCGCTGAGCGCGTTGCCCTCGCCGTGGCGCACCGTCACCACGAAGTCGGCACCGATGAACAGCGCGATCTCCCCGGTCTCGACGGCGTCGTTCTCGTCGATGTACCAGAGCGTCTTGAGCACCATGAACTGGATGTCGTCGTACTGCTCGAGCTTGGGCCGCTGGTGCGCCTTGAGCGCGTCCTCCATCGCGAAGTCGGGCAGCTCGTAGACGTCGGCGACCTGGTGCAGCTCCTCCGGGGTCGGCTCGTGCAGCCCCACCCACGAGAAGTCGCCCTCCTGGACCTCGCACCGCACGCCGCCGAGGTCGTCCGCCTCGTGGCCCGTCTCGTGGCGGGCGCCGTCGCGGTAGAGGGCGTTGTCGACCAGCATCCGGTCAGGGTAGGCCCCGAAGCGGACGGCCCGGCGGATGCGCGCACGGGCGGCGTGAGGCCCTGGCTAGGCTCGGCGCATGCCGACCCTCGTCCTGGCCCGCCACGGGCGCAGCACCGCCAACACCGGCGGGGTGCTGGCCGGGCGCACGGCGGGGGTGCACCTCGACGACCTCGGTCGCGAGCAGGCCGCGGCCGCGGGCGCCCGCCTCGCCGGCGTGCCCCTGGCCGCGGTCGTGACGTCGCCGCTGGAGCGGTGCCGCGAGACCGCCGCGGCCATCGCCGGCGCGCAGGCCGCCGCGACCCGCCCCGCCGTACGTCGGGACAAGCGCCTGGTGGAGTGCGACTACGGCGACTGGACCAACCAGCAGATCTCCGACCTGGTCAAGGAGCCGGTCTGGAAGGTCGTCCAGCAGCACCCCTCGGCCGCGATCTTCCCCGGGGGCGAGGCGATGGCCGACGTGTCGCGACGGGCCGTGGCCGCCGTCCGGGCCTGGGACGCCCGGGTCGCCGCCGAGCACGGCGACCACGCCGTGTGGGTCGCCGTCAGCCACGGCGACGTGGTCAAGGCCGTCCTCGCCGACGCGCTGGGCCTGCACCTGGACTCCTTCCAGCGCATCGTCGTCGAGACCGCCTCGCTGTCGGTGATCCGCTACACGGACACCCGTCCCTTCGTCATCACCAGCAACTCGACCTCCGGGGACCTCGCCCACCTCCACCAGCCCCCTGCCGAGGGGGCGACCGCCGCCAGCAGCGACGCGGTGGTGGGCGGCCAGGCCGGCGCCGCCCCCACCACCACGACCCCCGAGGACACGACCTGATGCCTCCCGTCACCTACAGCTACGACCCACCGGAGCGCTTCGTCGCGGGCACGGTCGGGCCTCCGGGGCAGCGCACCTTCTTCCTCCAGGCGCGCGCCGCGACCCGGATCACCAGCGTCGTGCTGGAGAAGCAGCAGGTCGAGGTGCTCGCCGAGCGTCTCGACGAGCTGCTGGACGAGGTGATGTCGTCGGAGACCGACACGACCGTGCCCGCCGTGGCGCCGCTGGAGCTCACCGACGACGCCCCGCTGGAGCAACCGATCGTCGAGGACTTCCGCGCCGGCACGATGACCCTGTCGTGGGACGCCGCGGCCGAGAGGGTCGTCATCGAGGTCTTCCCGGTCACCGAGACCGCGGAGGTCGACGAGGAGGGCGAGGTCGTCGAGGTCGAGCCCGAGGAGGTGCTCCTCGTGCGGCTCGAGCCCCGCCAGGCCCGCGCCTTCTGCACCCGGTCCGAGAAGGTCGTCTCCGCCGGGCGGTCGGCATGCCCGTTCTGCGGCGAGCCGATCGACCCCGCGGGTCACCTCTGCGTGCGGGCGAACGGGTTCCGCCGCACCAGCCAGGTGCCGTGAGGGAGCCCGCCGTGCCCGGCCCGCCCCGCACCCCCGAGGAGTCGCGCGCCCGGGCGGAGGGGATCTCCGTGCACCTCGCCACCGGCGACATCGCGCTCGTGGGGCGGATCCGGCCGGCGTCGAACCTCGCCTTCCTCGGCGAGGTGACCCTCGACGACGTCGCGGTGCGGTGCATCTACAAGCCGGTGCGCGGCGAGCGCCCCCTGTGGGACTTCCCGACCGGCACCCTCGCCGGGCGCGAGTACGCCGCGTGGGCTGTCTCGGACACCCTCGGCTGGGGCGTCGTGCCCCCGACCACCCTGCGCGAGGGGCCGGGAGGCCCCGGCATGGTGCAGGAGTGGCAGGACGTCGCCGAGGGCGACGGGCCCATCGACATCGTCCCCGCCGGCCAGGTGCCGACCGGCTGGCACGCGGTGGTCGACGGCCTCGACGCCGACGAGAACGACGTGAGCCTCGTGCACGACGACTCGCAGGGGCTGCGTCGGATGGCGATCTTCGACGCCCTGGTCAACAACGCCGACCGCAAGGGCGGCCACGTGCTGCGCACGGCCGACGGCCGGCTCTGCGGGATCGACCACGGCGTCACCTTCCACGTCGAGAACAAGCTGCGCACCGTGCTCTGGGGGTGGGCCGGCGAGCCCCTCACCGACGACGAGGTCACCGGGGTGACCGCGGTGCTCAGGGCGGTCTCCAGCACCGACAGCGCGCTGCGCCGCGTGGTCGACGAGCACCTCGACCCGACCGAGGTAGTCGCGCTCGCCGGTCGCTGCCAGCGGATGCTGCGGCAGCGCCGCTTCCCCGAGCCGGACGACCGCTGGCCGGTCATCCCCTGGCCACCCTTCTGACCCGGAGCCCCCTCGGTAGGGTGCGCGCATGCGTGCCTGGAGCGTCCCGACCTATCCCGACGCCCTGCCGTGGGACCCGTCCACCGCCGGCCCGCCGGTGCGGGTGTACGACTCCGCGACCGGCACGCTGCAGCTCACCCGCCCCGACGGCCCGGCCCGGCTCTACGTCTGCGGGATCACGCCGTACGACGCCACGCACCTCGGCCACGCCGCGACGTACGTCGCCTTCGACCTGCTGCTGCGGGCCTGGCGCTCGGCGGGGCACCCGGTCCGCTACGTGCAGAACGTCACCGACGTCGACGACCCGCTGCTCCAGCGTGCCGCCCAGACCGGCGAGGACTGGCGCGAGCTCGCCGAGTCGCAGGTCGAGCTGTTCCGTGGCGACATGGAGGCCCTGCGGGTCTTCCCCCCCGACCACTACACCACCGCGGTCGAGGCCATCCCGCGTCTGCTGGAGCTGATCGGCGAGCTCGACGAGGCCGGCGCGGTGTACCGCGTCGACGACGACGTCTACTTCTCCGTCGGTGCCGACCAGGCCTTCGGTCACGTCTCCGGCTGGACCCGCGAGGAGATGCTGCGCGTCTTCCCCGACCGCGGCGGCGACCCCGACCGCCCCGGCAAGCGCGACCCGCTGGACGCCCTGCTCTGGCGGGCCGAGCGTCCCGGTGAGCCTTCGTGGCCCTCGCCGTACGGGCCGGGCCGACCCGGCTGGCACATCGAGTGCGCCGCGATCGCCGTCGACCACCTCGGGGCCGGCTTCGACGTGCAGGGTGGCGGCAGCGACCTCGTCTTCCCCCACCACGAGATGAGCGCGTCCCACGCCCACGTCGCCGACGGCGACCACCCCTTCGCCCGGGCCTACGTGCACGCCGGCATGGTCGGGCTGGAGGGTGAGAAGATGTCGAAGTCGCTCGGCAACCTGGTCTTCGTGTCGCGGCTGGTGGCCGAGGGCCGCGACCCGATGGCGGTGCGCCTCGCGCTGCTGGCGCACCACTACCGCACCGACTGGACGTGGTCCGAGGCCGAGCTGGAGCAGGCGGAGGAGCGACTCGCCCGCTGGCGCGAGGCCGTGTCGCAGGACGCCGGGCCGCACGCCACCGCGACGGTGGCCGGGGTGCTCGCCGCGCTCGCCGACGACGTGGACGCCCCGACGGCGCTCGCGGTGGTCGACGCGTGGGTCGAGCAGGCGCTCGACCACGGCGCCGGGAGTGGCTCCGCCCCCGACGACGTACGCCGGGTGGTCGACGCCGCGCTCGGCGTCGACCTCTGACCGGGTCCGTCTCTCTCCACCGGGAACACACCCTCGGACACCCGCCCCCCGGGCGCGTCGCTCAGCCCACGTCGCGCCGCCGGAACGCCAGCTGGCCGAGCCCGCTGAGCAGCGCGGCGACCGCCAGCAGCGCCGCGAACACCGTCACGGAGAACGCCTGCGCCGGGACGGCGGGGGACGCCTCGAAGGGGGACAGGTCCTGCAACCCCTGCGGCAGCCGGAGCAGGTCGCCGAGCAGGACCACCAGGGCCGCCAGCCCGACGGGCACCCATGCCAGCGCCCGACGTCGCGGGGCGAGGCCGAGCACCAGCCGGGCCGCGCCGCTGAGCACGAGCACGGCCGGCCCGTGACCGAGCACCGGGCGGGCGTAGCGCCAGGCGTCGGCGGGCTCGCCGGTGACGCCGACGTAGCCGAGCCAGAGCCCGAGGGCCGCGGCGAGCAGCACCACGAGCGTGCCGACCACGGTGACGACGACCTGCGCCGCGAGCCAGCGGGAGCGCGGCAGCGGCGCCGAGAGCAGCAGCTCGACGTGCCCGGCGTCCTCCTCCGCTCCCGGCCGCAGCGCGGAGGAGACGGCGAACCCGGCGGCGAGCAGGGCCATCGCGATCCCGGCGAAGCCGAAGAACCCGTCGACCAGGTCTGCCCCACCGGCGGCGAAGAGCTCCCGCGTCGCCGTCGAGCCGCCCACGACGTCCCCGACCTGGTCCCCGATCGAGCCGTAGGACAGGCCGGTGAAGAGCAGGCCCGCGCTCCAGCCGAGCACGGACGCACGTTGGAGCCGCCAGGCGAGCCCCACCGGACCGCGCAGCGAGGCACCGGCCCGCGCGGGCCCCGGGCGTCCGCCGAGGAGGCCGGAACCGACGTCGCGACGGGCAAGCAGCGCCACCGAGGCGCCCGCCAGCAGCACGGCACCCACGAGCAGCAGCAGGGCCGGCCACCACTGCAGCCCGGAGTAGTGGTGCATCGCCTGGTACCACCCCATGGGGGACAGCCACGAGACGAACGAGCCCTGGACGTCACCGATGCCGCGCGTGGCGTAGGTGACCCCGAGGAACGCACCGGTCAGCCCGTACGCCGCGCGCGTCGTGCCCGCGAGCTGCGCCGCCACCAGCGCCGCCCCGACGTACACCCAGCCCAGCGCCGTGAGGCCGAGCCCCAGCGCCACGGAGTCGGCGAGCGCGAGACCGGGGTACGCCGCCATCGCCCCGGCGACGACCACGCCGAGCAGGAGGTCGGCCGCCCCGGCGACCAGGGCCGCGGCGAGGAGCGGGGAGTGCCGGTCCACGGCCCCCGCGCGCACCAGCTCGGCCCGGCCCGACTCCTCGTCGGCCCGCGTGTGCCGCACGACGAGCACCATGCTCATCAGCCCCGCGACGAGGCCGCCGAAGGCGGTCGTCTGCCACGCGACCTGGCCCCCCAGGGTGTCCAGGGCCCGGGCCGGACCGGCCATGGCCAGGAGCGCGGCGTTGCCGGAGAGGGTGGCCGCGGCCGCCTCGTAGTCGGCCCGCGTGACGTAGAGGCCGTCCACGCTGGCGGCCGTGGACACGAAGAGCAGCAGCCCTGCGAGCACCCAGCCGAGCACCGCCCACCGGCTGCGCCGTGCGGCCAGCCGGGTCAGCAGGGCCGCGCCGGCCGGGAGCCTGCTCACCGTGGCTCCCGCGTCCCGTCCTCGTCGTCACCGGAGTAGTGCCGCAGGAACAGCTGCTCGAGGGTCGGCGGATGGCTGGTGAGGGCGACCACGCCGACCCCGACGAGGTCGGCCAGCACGCCGTCGAGTGCGCCGGAGTCGACTTCGCAGCGCACCTCGCGGCCTGACCACGCCAGGGCGTGCACGCCCGGGCGGTCGCGCAGCCCGACCAGGGGAGCGGCCCCCTCGGCGAGGTGGACCTGCACCTGCGCCTCGACCGACGTGCGGGTCAGGTGCCGCATCTCCTGGAGCGTGCCGCTCTCCACCGTGACGCCGGCCCGCACGATGCTGACCCGGTCGCACACGTGCTCGACCTCGGCCAGCACGTGGCTGGACAGCAGCACGCTCGCGCCCCGGTCCCGCGCCTCGGCCACGCACTGCTGGAACTCCGCCTCCATCAGCGGGTCCAGGCCCGCCGTCGGCTCGTCGAGCAGCAGCAGCTCGGCGTCGGCGGCGAGCGCGGCGACCAGCGCCACCTTCTGCCGGTTGCCCTTGCTGTAGGCGCGGCAGCGCTTGGTCGGGTCCAGGTCGAAGCGCTCCACCAGCGTCGCCCGGCGCTGCTCGTCGACGCCCCCGCGGAGCCGGCCCAGCAGGTCGATCGCCTCCCCGCCGGTCAGCTGTGGCCACAGCGACACGTCCCCGGGCACGTAGGCGAGCCGACGGTGCAGCCGGGCCGCGTCACGCCACGGGTCACCGCCGAGCAGCCGGACGACACCGTGCTCGTGGCGGAGCAGACCGAGCAGCACCCGCAGGGTGGTCGACTTGCCGGAGCCGTTCGGCCCCAGGAAGCCGTGCACCTCCCCGGCCGCGACGCGCAGGTCGAGCCCGTCCAGAGCCCGGGACGGGCCGAAGCTCTTGATCAGGCCGCGGACGTCGACCAGGGGCTCGGGCGTCATCCACCCAGGATGCACTGCCGGCCCGCCGGTGGCGAGGTGTACGACGAGTCTCGGGGCCCGGGTGCCTTGCCGGTCCGGCGTGCCTCGCCGGTGCGGGCGCGCGGGCTAGGCCTCGTCGCCGTCGCGGCGACGTAGGTACCGCTCGAACTCGCGGGCGATGGCGTCCCCGCTGGCCTCGGGCAGCTCGGCGGTGTCGCGGCTCTCCTCGAGGGCGCGCACGTAGTCGGCGACCTCCTCGTCCTCCTCGGCGAGCTCGTCGACGCCGCGCTCCCAGGCCCGGGACTCGTCGGGCAGGTCGGCCAGCGGCACGCTGAGCTGCAGGACGTCCTCGAGGGCACCGATCAGCGCCAAGGTGGCCTTGGGGCACGGGGGAGAGGCGACGTAGTGCGGCACCGCCGCCCAGAACGACACGGCGGGTACGTCGACCCGCGCGCAGGAGTCCTGGAGCACGCCGATGATGCCGGTGGGGCCCTCGTAGTTGGACTGCTCCAGCTTGAGCCGGTCGGCCAGGTCCAGCTCGGAGGCGGTGCCGGTGACCGGGATCGGGCGGGTGTGCGGGGTGTCGGAGAGCAGGGCGCCCAGGGTGACGACGAGCTCGACCCCCAGGTCGTCGGCCGTCGCCAGGATCTCGGCGCAGAACTGGCGCCAGCGCATGTTCGGCTCGATGCCGCGCACCAGCACGACGTCGCGCCACGACCCGGGCGGCCGGGCCACCGCGACCTGGGTCGAGGGCCAGGTCAGGCGACGGTGCCCCGCGTCGTTGGAGCCGACGACCGGCCGGTTGACCTGGAAGTCGTAGTACTCCTCGGGGTCGATCGCGGCGACCACCCGGGCGTCCCACACGTCGATCAGGTGGTCCACGACGCCGGTCGAGGACTCGGCGGCGTCGTTCCACCCCTCGAACGCGGCGATCAGCACGGGTGCCACCAGTCCCGACACGTCCTCGATCTCGATCACATCGGCACACTAGCCCCAGATCCGCGCTCAGCCCGGTTCCACGATCCGACCGGGGCGCGCCCCGCGGGTGGTCGGGTCCGTAGGCTTGCCTGCTGTGACCTTCGAGCCCCAGCACCGACCCGACGCCACGGCCGCCCTGACCGAGCTGCTGCGCAGCCGGATCGCGGTCATCGACGGGGCGATGGGCACGGCCATCCAGCGCGACCGTCCCGACGAGGCCGGCTACCGCGGGGAGCGCTTCGCCGACTGGCCCTCCGACGTCGAGGGCAACAACGACCTGCTCACGCTGACCCAGCCCGAGCTGGTCGCGAGCATCCACCGCGAGTACCTCGACGCCGGTGCCGACATCATCGAGACCAACACCTTCAACGCCAACGCGATCTCGATGTCCGACTACGACATGTCCGACCTCGCCTACGAGCTCAACTACGAGTCGGCCCGCCTGGCCCGCCGTACCGCTGACGCCGTGACCGAGCAGCAGCCCGACAAGCCCCGCTACGTCGCCGGCGCGCTCGGCCCCACCTCGCGCACGGCCTCGATCTCACCCGACGTCAACGACCCGGGCGCCCGCAACGTGACCTGGGACCAGCTGGTCTCGGCGTACTCCGAGGCGGCGCTCGGCCTGGTCGACGGCGGCTCGGACCTGATCATCATCGAGACCATCTTCGACACGCTGAACGCCAAGGCCGCGATCTTCGCCGTCGAGACGCTCTTCGAGGAGCAGGGACGGCGCTGGCCGGTCATCCTCTCCGGCACCATCACCGACGCCTCCGGGCGCACCCTGTCGGGCCAGGTCACCGAGGCCTTCTGGAACTCGGTGCGGCACGCCCGCCCCATCGCCGTCGGCCTCAACTGCGCGCTCGGCGCCAAGGAGATGCGCCCCTACATCGCCGAGCTGTCCCGGGTCGCCGGCACGTTCGTGTCCTGCTACCCCAACGCCGGCCTGCCCAACGCCTTCGGCGAGTACGACGAGGTGGCCGCCGAGACCGCGGCGATCGTGCAGGAGTTCGGCGAGGCCGGGTTCGTGAACATCGTCGGCGGCTGCTGCGGCACCACCCCGGCGCACATCGGCGCGATCGCGGAGTCGGTGCAGGGCCTGGCCCCCCGCGGCGTGCCCGACCTGCCCTCGGCGACCCGGCTCTCCGGTCTCGAACCGGTCACCATCGACGACGACTCGCTCTTCGTCAACGTCGGCGAACGCACCAACATCACCGGCTCGGCCCGCTTCCGCAACCTGATCCGCGAGGGCGACTACGACGCGGCGCTCTCGGTGGCCGTGCAGCAGGTCGAGAACGGCGCGCAGGTCATCGACGTCAACATGGACGAGGGCATGATCGACGGCGTCGCCGCGATGGACCGCTACCTCAAGCTGGTCGCCGCCGAGCCCGACATCTGCCGGGTGCCGGTGATGGTCGACTCCAGCAAGTGGGAGGTCATCGAGACCGGACTCAAGTGCGTGCAGGGCAAGTCGATCGTGAACTCGATCTCGATGAAGGAGGGCGAGGACGCCTTCCGCGCCCAGGCCCGGCTGTGCCGCAAGTACGGCGCCGCCGCCGTCGTGATGGCCTTCGACGAGCAGGGCCAGGCCGACAACCTGGAACGCCGCAAGGAGGTCTGCGGGCGCGCCTACCGGATCCTCGTCCAGGAGGAGGGCTGGGACCCCCAGGACATCGTCTTCGACCCCAACGTCTTCGCCGTCGCGACGGGCATCGAGGAGCACGCGGCGTACGGCAAGGACTACATCGAGTCGGTGCGCTGGATCAAGCAGAACCTGCCCGGCGCCAAGGTCTCCGGCGGCATCTCCAACGTGTCGTTCTCGTTCCGCGGCAACAACACCGTGCGCGAGGCGATCCACGCCGTCTTCCTCTTCCACGCCATCGGGGCGGGCCTGGACATGGGCATCGTCAACGCCGGCGCGCTGGTCGTCTACGACCAGGTCGACACCGAGCTGCGCGACCGCATCGAGGACGTGATCCTGCACCGTACCGACGGCGTCGAGGCGACCGAGCGGCTGCTCGAGATCGCCGAGCGCTACCGCGGAGGCGCCGAGACCGGCCAGGACAAGGCCGCCGAGGAGTGGCGCTCGCTGCCGGTCTCGGAGCGGATCACCCACGCCCTGGTCAAGGGGATCGACGCCCACGTCACCGACGACACCGAGGAGCTGCGCGCCGAGATCGCCGAGCGCGGCGGTCGCCCGATCGAGGTGATCGAGGGCCCGCTGATGGACGGCATGAACGTCGTGGGCGACCTGTTCGGCGCGGGCAAGATGTTCCTGCCGCAGGTGGTCAAGAGCGCCCGGGTGATGAAGAAGGCCGTCGCCTACCTGATCCCCTTCATCGAGGAGGAGAAGGCCGGCGACCCGTCGCTCTCCCAGGCGAAGGACACCAACGGCACCATCGTCATGGCCACGGTCAAGGGCGACGTGCACGACATCGGCAAGAACATCGTCGGCGTGGTGCTGCAGTGCAACAACTACGAGGTGATCGACCTCGGCGTGATGGTGCCGGCGCAGAAGATCCTCGACGCGGCCCGCGAGCACGGGGCCGACATCATCGGCCTGTCCGGGCTGATCACCCCCTCGCTCGACGAGATGGTGACGATGGCCACGGAGATGCAGCGCCAGGAGTTCGACATCCCCCTGCTCATCGGCGGTGCGACCACGTCGCGCGCCCACACCGCCGTGAAGGTGGCGCAGGCCTACGACGGCCCGGTCATCTGGGTGAAGGACGCCTCGCGCTCGGTGCCGGTCGCCGCCCAGCTGCTCTCGGCCGAGCGTCGTGACGCGCTCCTCGAGGCCACCGACAAGGACTATGCGTCCCTGCGCGAGCGGCACGCCGCGAAGACCGAGCGGCCGACCCTGCCGATCGACCGGGCGCGCGAGGGTCGCACCGAGGTCGACTGGTCGTCGTACACGCCACCCGTGCCCGCCGAGCTGACCGACGGCAGCCCGTCGGTCACCAGCCGGACCTTCACCGCCGCCGAGCTCGTCGAGTACATCGACTGGCAGCCGTTCTTCAACTCCTGGGAGATGAAGGGCTCCTTCCCCGACATCCTGAACAACCCCGCGTCGGGCGAGGCGGCCCGCAAGCTCTACGACGACGCCCGCGAGATGCTCGCGCGGATCGTCGAGGAGGACTGGCTCGAGATCCGCACGGTGCGGGGCTTCTGGCCCGCGCAGTCGGTGGGCGACGACGTCGAGGTGTACGCCGACGAGGAGCGCGGCGAGGCGTTGGCCCGCCTGCACCACCTGCGCCAGCAGGGCGAGCACCGGCCGGGCGTGCCGCACCGCTGCCTGTCCGACTACGTCGCCCCTGCCGGGTCCGGAGTCGCGGACTACGTCGGCGGCTTCGCGGTGACCGCCGGGCACGGCGCGGTCGAGCGGGTGCAGGCCTTCAAGGACGCCATCGACGACTACTCCGCGATCCTGCTCGAGTCCCTCGCCGACCGACTGGCCGAGGCCGCGGCCGAGCGGCTGCACGAGCTGGTCCGCACCACGGCCTGGGGGTACGCGCCGGGCGAGGAGCTGGACAGCCAGTCCCTGCTCAAGGAGCGCTACGACGGCATCCGGCCGGCCCCGGGCTACCCCGCGTGCCCCGACCACACCGAGAAGGAGACGCTCTGGCGGCTGCTCTCGGTCGAGGAGCGCACGGGCATCACGCTCACCGAGTCGATGGCGATGCAGCCGGGGGCCTCGGTCAGCGGTTGGTACTTCTCCCACCCCGCGAGCCAGTACTTCGTCGTGGGACGGATCGGGAAGGACCAGGTCGACGACTACGCCACCCGCAAGGGCTGGTCGGTCGAGCAGACCGAGCGGTGGCTGAGCCCCAACCTCGGCTACCTGCCCGAGTGAGCGCCGCGCGGATCTCCGGGGACCGGCACGCCCCGGTGTGGCCGCGCGCCGTCCTGTGGGACATGGACGGCACGCTGGTCGACACCGAGCCGCACTGGATCGAGGCCGAGCACGACCTGGTCGGGCTGCACGGTGGCACCTGGACCCACGAACACGCCCTCAACCTGGTCGGCAACGACCTGCTGGTCTCGGGTGCCTACATCCGCGAGCACGGTGGCGTCGACCTCGAGCCCGCCGCGATCGTCGAGGAGCTGCTCGACCGAGTCGTGGTGAGCGTGCGCCGCTCGGTGCCGTGGAGGCCGGGCGCCCTCGACCTGCTGGCCGGGCTGCGGGAGGCCGGCGTCCCGTGCGGGCTGGTGACGATGAGCTGGACCCGCCTCGTCGCCCCGGTCCTCGACGCCCTGCCCGTCGGGACGTTCAGCACGGTCGTGACCGGTGACCGCGTGGAACGGGGCAAACCGCACCCCGCGCCGTACGCCACCGCGCTCGACGAGCTCGGGGTCGACCCGGGCGACGCGCTCGCGATCGAGGACTCCGGCACCGGGGCCCGCTCGGCCGAGGCGGCCGGCTGCCGGGTGCTCGTCGTGCCGTGCCACGTCGAGGTGCCCGGGGGCCCGGGCCGGGTGCACCGCCCGACCCTGGAGGGCCTCGACGTGCCGGGCCTCGCCGCCCTCGCCTGAGCGTCCCTCAGCCCGCGGGGAGCTCGCGCCCCGGCAACGGCGGCGGTGTGCCGCCGTACGCCGGGCAGAGCGCCTGGTGGGCGCACCAGGCGCACAGCCCGCTGGGGCTGGGCTGCCAGTCGCCGTCGTCCTCGGCGGCGCGGATGGCGGCCCAGATCGCCTCGACCTTGCGCTCGGTGGCGCGCAGGTCGTGCTCGTCGGGGCGGTAGCGCAGCACCTCGCCGCTGCCCAGGTAGACCAGGGCGAGCTCGGTGGGGACGACGCCGTGCTCTCGCCACCACGCCAGGGCGTAGAACCGCATCTGGAACAGGGCCTTGGCCTCGAAGCCCGGCCCGGGCGCCCGGCCGGTCTTGTAGTCCACGATCCGCACGGCACCGTCCGGGGCGACGTCGACCCGGTCGATGAACCCGCGCAGCACCAGCCGCGACTCCAGCAGCGTCTCGACGTACAGCTCGCGCCGCGCGGGCTCGAGGCGGGTCGGGTCCTCCAGGTCGAAGTACCGGCCCAGCACGACCTGGGCGGACGCCAGCCACTGCTCCAGGGCCGCGGGGTCGTCGTCGACCAGATCCGCCAACGAGGGGTCCTGCTCCAGCAGCAGCCGCCAGCAGGGGTCGAGGAGGTCGCTCGCGTGGTCGACGGTGCGCTGCGCCGCCGGCTCGTCGAAGAGCAGCTCGAGCACCTTGTGCACCAGGGTGCCGCGGGCGGCCGCGGGCGAGGACGGCTCGGGCAGCCGGTCGATGGTGCGGAAGCGGTAGAGCAGGGGGCAGGCGACGAAGTCGCCCGCGCGGCTCGGCGAGAGCGCCCCCAGCACCTCGACGCCGTCGACGGCGCGCCCGCGGCGCTCGGCCGGCGTCGGGTCGGTGCCCGCGGCGAGGTCGGGGGCGGTCTCGGTCATGGGGGAAGGCTAGGCCGTGGCTCCGACGCTTCTGCCCGCGGAGAGCCGGCGGGCCTCGCGGCGGGGTGGGGTCCGCTACCGTCGGGGGTGTGAGTGGACCGCCCCGAGCCGGCCGCGGCGAGGGCTGGCGGATCGGCTCCATCGCCGGGGTGCCCGTGCGCGTCGGACCGTCCTGGCTGGTGATGGCCGGCCTGCTCGCGGTGCTGCTCGCACCGCGCATCGACCAGGTGCAGCCGGGGCTCGGGCCGGGCGTCTACCTCGTCGGCATCGCCTTCACCGTGCTGCTCTACGGGTCGATCCTGCTGCACGAGGGGTCGCACGCCCTGATGGCCAAGCGGCTCGGCATGCCGGTGCACTCGATCACCCTGCACTTCCTCGGCGGCATGACCCAGGTCGGCGAGGAGTCGCGCACCCCCGGTCGCGAGTTCCTCATCGCCGTGGTGGGGCCGCTGACCTCGATCGCCGTCGGCGTGGGGGCGTTGCTGGTCGCCCTGCTGGCGCCCGTCGAGGGCCTGCTGCTGCTCGCCGCCCAGGGCCTGGCCGGCACCAACCTCGTCGTCGGCGTCCTGAACCTCGTGCCCGGGCTGCCACTGGACGGCGGCCGCCTGCTCCGGGCCGGTGTCTGGAAGGCCACCGGGGACGCCGACCGGGGCCTCTACGTCGCGGGCGTGGCCGGCCGGGTCGTCGCGGGGCTGGCGCTGCTGCTGCCGCTCGCCTCCGGACGCCTCTCCGGCGTCGCACCGTCGGCCGTCGACTTCGTCGTGGCAGTCGTGATCGCCGTCTTCCTGTGGCAGGGCTCGAGCCAGGCCGTGCAGGTCTCCCGGCTCCGGCGTCGGCTCCTGCGGGTGGTCGGCCGGGGGCTGGCGCGTCGCGTGCTGACCGTGCCCGAGGACCTGCCGCTGGCCGAGGCCGTACGCCGCGGGCGTGACGCCGAGGTGGGTGGGCTCGTGACGCTGCGCTCCGACGGCGCGCCGGCGGGCATCGTCAGCGAGAAGGCCCTGCGCGCCACTCCCGAGGAGCGACGGGCCTGGATGCCGGTCAGCTCGGTGGCCCGCAGCGTCGAGCAGGGGCTGACGCTCCCGGCGGACCTCGGCGGCGAGCCGCTGGTGCGGGCGATGCAGCGCACGCCGGCCACGGAGTACCTCCTGGTCGAGCGCGACGGCACCGTCTTCGGCGTGCTCAGCGCCGACGACGTCGAGCGCGCGCTCACCTCCGACTGACGGCCGACCCACGCCGCGCCTCCCCGGCCGGAGCCACGTAGGGTCGCCGCCGTGCCAGACGAGACTGTCCCCGAGCCCGCGTGGTCGGGCGTACGCCGCGGTCCCCTCCAGGAGGGCGAGTGGGTGCGACTCGTCGACGGCAAGGGACGCAAGCACAACCTGCGCCTGGAGGCCGGCAAGAGCTTCTACACCAACAAGGGCGCGCTCGACCACGACGACCTGATCGGCCGTGAGGAGGGCTTCACTCTCGCCTCCAGCCACGGCGGCGACTACCTCGTGTTCCGTCCGCTGCTCTCGGAGTTCGTCGTCTCGATGCCCCGTGGCGCCGCGGTGATCTACCCCAAGGACGCGGCCCAGATCGTCGCCAGCGCCGACGTCTTCCCGGGCGCCCGGGTCGTCGAGGCCGGGGCGGGGTCCGGGGCGCTCACCTGCTCGCTCCTGCGCGCCGTGGGGGAGCGGGGCGAGGTGTCCTCCTTCGAGCGTCGCCCCGAGTTCGCCGACGTCGCCCGGCGCAACGTCGAGCAGTACTTCGGCGGGGAGCACCCCTCCTGGCAGCTCACCGTCGGCGACCTGGTCGAGGAGCTGCCGCGACGACACCCGGCCGGCACCGTCGACCGGATCGTCCTCGACATGCTCGCCCCCTGGGAGTGCGTCGACGTGGCGGCCGAGGCCCTGCGCGGCGGCGGCGTCGTGTGCGGCTACGTCGCGACCACCACCCAGCTCAGCCGATTCGTGGAGACCCTGCGCGCGCACGGCGAGTTCACCGAGCCGCTGCCCTGGGAGACGCTCGTGCGCGAGTGGCACGTGGAGGGGCTCGCCGTCCGCCCGAGCCACACGATGAACGGCCACACGGCCTTCCTCGTCACCGCACGGCGGATGGCACCGGGGGAGAAGGCGCCGCGCAAGAAGCGGCGGCCGGCGCCCGGCGCGTACGGCGTCGACTACTCCGGACCCCGCCCCGCGGACGTGCCGGACCCGTCCGACGAGGAGTCGTCCGAGGGCTGAGCGGCGTGCCTCACGGGGTCCCCGCGCAGCAGTCGGCCCGGGGGTAGGGTCGAGGAAACGCCGATTGCTGGGGGTGGGTCACGTGCCGTACGACGAATCCGACCGGGCCGGATCGCGGTCCCGCGACGAGCTCGAGCTCCAGCTGCGCTACCTCCGCGAGGAGGTCGAGCACCTCCGCCGCCGCCAGGCCGAGTCGCCGGGCCAGTCCCGCCTGCTCGAGGAGCGCATCGCCGACACGCAACGCTCGCTGGCCGCCGTCACCGCGCAGAACGAGCGCCTGGCCGGCACGCTGCGCGAGGCCCGCGACCAGATCACCACGCTGAAGGAGGAGGTCGACCGGCTGGCGCAGCCGCCGTCGGGCTTCGGCACCTTCCTGCAGCGCAACGAGGACGACAGCGTCGACGTCTTCACCGGCGGGCGCAAGCTGCGGGTCACCGTCAGCCCGGCCGTCGACGTCGCCGAGCTGCGGCACGGCCAGGAGGTCATGCTCAACGAGGCCCTCAACGTCGTCGCCGCGCTGGAGTACGAGCGCGTCGGCGAGGTGGTCATGTTCAAGGAGCTGCTCGCCGACGGTGAACGCGTGCTCGTGATCGCCAACGCCGACGAGGAGCGCGTCGTACGCCTCGCCGAGCCGCTGCTCACCGGGACGCTGCGGGCCGGCGACAGCCTGCTGCTCGACGCCAAGGCGGGCTACGTCTACGAACGGGTGCCCAAGTCCGAGGTCGAGGAGCTCGTGCTCGAGGAGGTCCCCGACATCGCCTACGAGTCGATCGGCGGCCTGGGCGGCCAGATCGAGCAGATCCGCGACGCCGTCGAGCTGCCGTACCTGCACCCCGACCTGTTCACCGAGCACCAGCTCAAGCCCCCCAAGGGCGTGCTGCTCTACGGCCCCCCCGGGTGCGGCAAGACGCTGATCGCGAAGGCGGTCGCCAACTCGCTGGCCAAGAAGGTCGCGGCACGGCACGGATCGGACGGCACGGGCCAGGAGGTCAAGTCCTACTTCCTGAACATCAAAGGCCCCGAGCTGCTCAACAAGTACGTCGGCGAGACCGAGCGGCACATCCGGCTGGTCTTCCAGCGGGCCCGCGAGAAGGCGAGCATGGGCACGCCCGTCATCGTGTTCTTCGACGAGATGGACTCGCTGTTCCGCACCCGCGGCTCCGGTGTGTCCTCCGACGTCGAGAACACCATCGTGCCGCAGCTGCTCAGCGAGATCGACGGGGTCGAGCTGCTCGAGAACGTGCTCGTCATCGGCGCCTCGAACCGCGAGGACATGATCGACCCGGCGATCCTGCGCCCGGGCCGACTCGACGTGAAGATCAAGATCGAGCGACCCGACGCCGAGTCGGCGCGCGACATCTTCTCCAAGTACCTCGTGCCCGAGCTGCCCCTGCACGCGGACGACCTGGCGGAGTTCGGCGGTGACCGGGACGCCTGCGTCGCCGGGATGATCCAGGCCACCGTCGAGCGGATGTACACCGAGACCGACGAGAACCGCTTCCTCGAGGTGACCTACGCCAACGGCGACAAGGAGGTCCTCTACTTCAAGGACTTCAACTCCGGCGCGATGATCCAGAACATCGTCGACCGGTCGAAGAAGATGGCGATCAAGGACCTCCTCGACCAGGACCAGAGGGGCTTGCGGGTGCAGCACCTCCTCCAGGCGTGCGTGGACGAGTTCAAGGAGAACGAGGACCTCCCGAACACCACCAATCCCGACGACTGGGCGCGGATCTCGGGCAAGAAGGGGGAGCGGATCGTGTTCATCCGCACCCTCATCACCGGCAAGCAGGGCACCGAGCCCGGCCGCTCCATCGACACCGTCGCCAACACGGGTCAGTACCTGTGAGCCCGCAGAGAAGGATCCGCCCGTGAAGATCATCGTGGTCATCGTCGTCGTGCTCGTCGTGCTCTTCGCGGTCGGATTCCTCAGACGAGGCCGCTGACCTCGGCGTGGCTCCGTGACCGGACCGAGTCCCCGTGGTGCGCTTGGCCTTCCGGCGGCTCGGGTACGGGCCAGAAAAAGAATGCGGTGCGCCGCGTCACTCACTCAGAAGAGGTAGGCCCATGCTGTACACCATCCTGATCGTCCTCGCGATCATCGCGCTCGCGCTCTTCATCTTCAGCCGCATGCGCGGACGCGGTGTCTGAGCACACGCTCACAACGACCAGCGACAGGACGGGCGGGCCCTGCGGGGCCCGCCCGTTCGTCGTGCTCGGGGCTCCGTCAGGTAGCCGGCAGGGCCGTGAACGCGCCGACCCGGGCGTCGACCGCTCGCACGAGCTCGTCGGACTCCACGGTCAACGCCACGCCCGGCGCCCCGGCACCCAGCGAGACCTGGCCCCCGATCGACGCGTCGACCAGCACCGGCCAGGGGCGGCGTGACCCCAGGGGCGTGATCGCGCCGCGGCGGAAGCCCGTCACGTCGTACGCCGTCGCCGTCGTGGGCATCGAGGCACGGGAGACCCCGAGCGCCTCGCGCAGCAGCGGCCAGGAGATCTGTCGGTCGCCCGGCACCAGCACGAAGCGGTAGTCGTCGTCGGCCAGCCGGACGACCAGCGACTTCACGATCGCCGCAGGACGGACGCCCCGCGCCGCGGCGGCCTCCTCCAGCGACCGCACCTGCCCGTGCCGGGTCACCGTGAAGCTCAGGCCGGCGGCGCGAGCCGCATCGACGACCCGCAGATGGCCCCAGTCACCGACGCCGTCGTCGGCCAGCCGACGCAGCAGCGCGCGGGTGTCCGGCACGAACGCGTACGACGGGTCGGCCAGGCGACCGGCGAGGTCGGCCAGGCTCACCCACGCCCCGGCGACGACCTCGCCGTCGGCGAACGTCACCGGCCCGTCCCACACCACCTCGAAGACGTGCTCGACCACGGCGACCGTCGCGTCGTCGTACGCCGAGAGCCCGCGCGGGACGAGGGCGTCGACGCCGACGTCGATGCCCAGCTCCTCGGCCAGCTCGCGGCGGGCCGACCCGGCGGCGTCCTCCCCGGGCCGGAGCATCCCTCCCGCGGCGGCGTCGTGGTGGCCGGGGGCCCAGTCCTTGGTCGGCGCGCGCCGGTGCAGGTAGACCTCGCCGGCGCTGTTGCGCACCAGCACGGCGGTGGAGGCGTGCCGCAGGTTGCCGAGGCGTACGGCGGAGCGCGCGGCCGTGCCGGCCACGGTGCCGTCGGCGTCCACGAGCACCACGGTCTCGTCGAGGGGAGGGTCGGGCTCGGTCATCGCCCCATGGTCCCCCGTAGGCTCGCCGCATGGGCGTCAGGCGGGTCATGGGCAGCGAGACCGAGTTCGGGATCTCGGTCCAGGGGCAGCCCAAGGCCAACCCGATGGTCGCGTCCTCGCAGGTGGTCAACGCCTACGCCAGCGCGACGGTCCGCGCCCGGCGCGCCCGGTGGGACTTCGAGGAGGAGTCGCCGCTGCGCGACGCCCGCGGCTTCGACCTGTCCCGCGAGGTGGCCGACCCCTCGCAGCTCACCGACGAGGAGCTGGGCCTGGCCAACGTCATCCTCACCAACGGGGCGCGGCTCTACGTCGACCACGCCCACCCCGAGTACTCCACGCCGGAGTGCACCTCGCCGCGCGACGTCGTGCTCTGGGACAAGGCCGGCGAGCTGGTCATGCTCGACGCCGCACGGTTCGCCGCGCAGGTGCCCTCCACCGCACCGATCAGGCTCTACAAGAACAACACCGACAACAAGGGCGCCTCCTACGGCGCGCACGAGAACTACCTGATGAAGCGGTCCACCCCGTTCGCGCGCATCGTCAAGCAGCTGACGCCGTTCTTCGTCTCCCGCCAGGTCGTCTGCGGCGCGGGCCGGGTCGGCGTCGGCCAGGACGGCCGCACCCACGCCTTCCAGGTCAGCCAGCGAGCGGACTTCTTCGAGGTCGAGGTCGGCCTCGAGACCACACTGAAGCGCCCCATCATCAACACCCGCGACGAGCCGCACGCCGACCCCGACCTGTGGCGGCGCCTGCACGTCATCATCGGCGACGCGAACCTGTCGGAGACCTCGACGTACCTCAAGGTCGGCACCGCGGCGCTCGTGCTGGACATGATCGAGAAGGGGACGGTCACCCGGGACCTACGGCTCGAGGACCCGGTCGGCGCCCTGCGTGCGATCAGCCACGACCCCACCCTGCAGCAGCGCGTGCGGTTGCTCGACGGCCGCGACCTCACCGGCGTACAGCTGCAGGCGGAGTACCTCGACATGGCCCGGGCCCACGTCGACGCCGAGGGCGACGCCGACCCGCAGACCCGCGACGTCCTCGACCGCTGGGAGTCGGTGCTGACCCGCCTGCAGCGCGACCCCTTCGAGTGCGCGACCGAGCTCGACTGGGTGGCCAAGCTGAGGCTGCTGGAGTCCTACCGCGACCGCGACGGGCTGACGTGGGACGACCCCAAGCTGCACCTGATCGACCTGCAGTACTCCGACATCCGGCCGGACAAGGGGCTCTACCACCGGCTCGTCCGGATGGGCCGGATGGAGCGGCTGCTCACCGACGACGAGGTCGTGACGGCGATGCACGAGCCGCCGCACGACACCCGCGCCTACTTCCGCGGCCGCTGCCTGGAGAAGTACGCCGACCGCATCGCGGCGGCGTCCTGGGACTCGGTCGTCTTCGATCTGCCCGGTCACGACTCTCTCCAGCGGGTGCCGACCGTGGACCCGCTGCGCGGCACCGAGGCACACGTGCGCGACCTGCTGGCGCGCTGTGACACGGCGGAGGCTTTGTTCGCGGCCCTGACTCGGTAGGGTCGCTGGCGACGGCTCGCTCAGGGCCGGGACGCCTCGCTCGCGGGCGTCCGACCGCCGGAAGGGGAGCACCATGGCTCAGGAGCAGAAGCAGCCCCGCAAGTCCTCGGAGGCCGAGGAGCAGGACGTCGAGTCCGGCACCGAGGCCGTCTCCGAGCGCAAGGAGCAGCTCGACGAGGACATCGACGCCATCCTGGGCGAGATCGACGAGGTCCTCGAGTCCAACGCCGAGGACTTCGTCAAGTCGTTCATCCAGAAGGGCGGCGAGTGAGCCGGATGGGTGCCGACGCGATCCGTGGCCGTCTGCCCGAGGCGTTCCTCGAGACCGGCTCCTCGTCCTTCGCGGACTTCCTCGACCGGCACCAACCGGACCTGCTGCCCGGACGCCGGGCGCTCCCGGCCGGTCAGTCCGGCGCGGACCTGGCCCCCCACGGCACGACGATCGTGGCGGCGACCTTCCGCGGCGGCGTGGTCATGGCCGGCGACCGCCGCGCCACGATGGGCAACATCATCGCCCAGCGCGACATCGAGAAGGTCTTCCCGACCGACGAGTTCTCCTGCGTCGGCATCGCCGGCACCGCGGGGATCGCCGTCGAGATGGTGCGGCTGTTCCAGACCGAGCTCGAGCACTACGAGAAGATCGAGGGCACGACGCTCTCGCTGGACGGCAAGGCCAACCGGCTGTCCGCGCTCATCCGTGGCAACCTCGGTCTGGCCATGCAGGGCCTCGCCGTGGTGCCGCTGTTCGCCGGGTTCGACCTCGACAGCGGGCTCGGTCGGATCTTCTCCTACGACGTGACCGGGGGTCGCTACGAGGAGACCTCCTTCCACTCGGTCGGGTCGGGCTCGCTGTTCGCCCGGGGCGCGCTCAAGAAGCTCTACCGCGAAGGCTTCTCCGTCGACGACTGCGTCACCGCGACCATCCAAGCCCTCTACGACGCGGCCGACGACGACTCGGCCACCGGCGGACCCGACCTGACCCGGCGGATCTTCCCGGTGGTCAGCGTGATCACCGCCGAGGGACACACCCGCCTGCCCGACTCCGACGTCGCGCAGGTCGCCGACCGGGTGGTCGCGGCCCGCATGCAGCGCCCCGACGGCCCCGCCGCCCCGCTCACCTGAGGAGCACAGCACCATGAGCATGCCGTACTACGTCTCACCCGAGCAGCTGATGAAGGACCGCGCGGACTTCGCGCGCAAGGGCATCTCCCGGGGCCGGTCCGTGGTGGTGCTGGAGTACGCCGACGGAATCCTCTTCGTCTCCGAGAACCCCTCGCAGGCGCTGCACAAGGTCAGCGAGATCTACGATCGGATCGCCTTCGCCGCGGTCGGTCGCTACAACGAGTTCGAGAACCTCCGCATCGCCGGCGTCCGCCTCGCCGACATGCGCGGGTACGCCTACGACCGCCGCGACGTCACCGGCCGCGGACTGGCCAACGCCTACGCGCAGACCCTCGGCGGCATCTTCTCCTCCGGCGGCGAGAAGCCGTACGAGGTGGAGCTCTTCGTCGCCGAGCTCGGCCAGGACACCGACGGCGACCAGGTCTACCGCCTGACCTACGACGGCCAGGTCGCCGACCAGCACGGGTACGCCGCCATGGGCGGCGCAGCCGAGCAGGTCACCGCGTACCTCGCCAACCACTACGCCGAGGGCGCAACCCTGGAGGCCGCCCTCGCGACCGCGGTGGCCGCTCTCGGCCACAGCGAGAACGGGGAGCGCGCGATCCCCGCGGGCGAGCTCGAGGTCGCCGCGCTCGACCGCACCCGCAGCCAGCAGCGCAAGTTCGTGCGCTTCCGCGGCGAGCGGCTCGAGACGATGCTCGGCGCTGCCGTCGGCGCCGCGGGCTCCTCCGCGCACACCCCCGGCGAGACCGCCCCGCGGTGACGGGTGAGGCCGGCCGGGCCTGGCGGCAGGTCGGCGAGGACCGCCTCGTGCACGACGGGTTCCACCGGATCTGGGTGCGCACCTACGAGCTCCCCGACGGCACCCGTGCCGAGTGGGACATGCAGGGCGTCCCGCCCACCGTCTCGGTGCTGGCGCTGACCCCGGACGCGCAGCGCGTCATCCTCGTCAGCCAGTTCCGCACGGGCCCCGGGCGAGTGGTGCTCAGCCTGCCCGGCGGTCTCGTCGACGAGGGCGAGGACGTCGCCACCGCAGCCGCCCGCGAGCTCCGCGAGGAGACGGGTTGGACCTGCGAGCGCGTCGACGTCGTCGGCGCCACCCAGGCCCCCAACGGCCTGCACCCCCGGTGGTCCGCCGTGGCGCACGGCTGCCGCCCCGAGGGCGAGCAGCGGCTCGACCCGCTCGAGGACATCGAGGTGGTCGTGATGTCGGTAGCCGACCTCCGTCGCGCCCTCCCCACCGGGGAGCTCGGCACCACCGAGCAGACCTACCTCGCCCTGGACCACCTCGGCCTCCTCTGACCCCCACCTCGGTGGTTCAGGCGGCGTGCACGCACCGCCGTGGCCTGGCCGAGCCGGTGTGGGCGACGGAGGACACCGCCGCGAAGGACGGGACGTCCCGGGCTCGCAGCGGGTCACCGGGTGGCTCGAGCGTCGTGGCGTCCCGGACGGGCGCAGGGGGCCGCCGTAGGCTTCGGAGCATGGACCGGCGGATCTTCGGGATCGAGAACGAGTACGGCGTGACGTGCACGTTCCACGGGCAGCGTCGCCTGAGTCCCGACGAGGTGGCGCGCTACCTGTTCCGCAAGGTGGTGTCGTGGGGGCGGAGCAGCAACGTCTTCCTGCGCAACGGCGCGCGGCTGTACCTCGACGTCGGCAGCCACCCGGAGTACGCGACCCCGGAGTGCGACGACATCGCCGAGCTGGTCACCCACGACAAGGCCGGCGAGCGGATCCTCGAGAGCCTCCTGCTCGACGCCGAACGGCGCCTGCGCGACGAGGGCATCGTCGGCGACGTCTACCTGTTCAAGAACAACACCGACTCGGCCGGCAACTCCTACGGCTGCCACGAGAACTACCTCGTGGGGCGGCAGGGGGAGTTCTCCAAGCTCGCCGACGTGCTCATCCCGTTCCTGGTCACCCGCCAGGTCATCTGCGGCGCGGGCAAGGTGACGCAGACGCCGCGCGGCGCGCAGTACTCGCTGAGCCAGCGGGCCGAGCACATCTGGGAGGGCGTCTCCAGCGCCACCACCCGGTCGCGGCCGATCATCAACACCCGTGACGAGCCGCACGCGGACGCCGAGCGCTTCCGCCGGCTGCACGTGATCGTCGGGGACTCGAACATGAGCGAGACCACGACGATGCTCAAGGTCGCCACCTGCGACCTGGTGCTCCGGATGATCGAGGAGGGCGTGGTGATGCGCGACCTCACGATGGAGAACCCGATCCGCGCCATCCGCGAGATCTCCCACGACATGACCGGACGCCGCAAGATCCGGCTGGCCAACGGACGCGAGGCGAGCGCCCTGGACATCCAGCAGGAGTACCTCACCAAGGCGCGCGAGTTCGCCGACCGACGCGAGCTCGACTCGCCGACCACGCTGCGGGCGCTCGACCTGTGGGAGCGGACCCTCAAGGCCGTGGACTCCGACGACCTCGGCCTCGTGGAGCGTGAGATCGACTGGGTGATCAAGTGGAAGCTGATCGAGCGCTACCGCCACCAGCACGGTCTGCCGCTCGGCCACGCCCGGGTGGCGCAGCTGGACCTCGCCTACCACGACATCCACCGCAACCGCGGGCTCTACTACCTGCTGGAGAAGCGCGGCGCCGTCGCCCGGGTGAGCAGCGACCTGACGATCTTCGAGGCCAAGTCGATCCCGCCGCAGACCACGCGCGCCCGCCTGCGCGGCGAGTTCATCAAGCGCGCGCAGGAGCGCCGTCGCGACTTCACCGTGGACTGGGTGCACCTCAAGCTCAACGACCAGGCGCAGCGCACCGTGCTGTGCAAGGACCCGTTCCGCTCCCACGACGAGCGGGTGCACAAGCTCATCGAGGGCATGTAGCCCCACCCGGCCGCTGAGACGGTCCTGGGCGTGCGTTCAGGACCGTCCCAGGTCGTCGCGGTAGCGTGCGGCACGTCCGGCGGCAGCACCGCCCCTCGGACGTCCTCTCCCCGAGAAGGTGACTCGTGCGTCGAACCCTCGCGACGGCCTGCCTGGCCGCCGTCCTCGTGCCCTCCCTGGCCGCGTGCAGCGGCAGCTCCTCCGAGGAGGGGGGGTCCGCGGAGTCCTCGTCCTCGGCCAGTGCCGAGGGGAGCTTCCCCGTGCAGGTCAGCGACAACGTGGGCAAGGCCCCGAAGGTCGACTTCCGCAAGGGCTTGAACGTCGACCAGACCCAGAGCGAGGTCGTGGTCGAGGGTGACGGCGCCACCGTCGGCAGCGGCGAGCAGCTCCTCGTCAACCTCTACCTCGCCAACGCTACGACGGGCCAGAAGATCGGCTCGTCGTACGACCAGGGCGTCCCGGCCCAGACGACGCTCTCGCAGGACGCGATCTTCCCCGCCGCCTACGACGCGCTGCTCGACCAGAAGATCGGCTCCCGCATCGCCGTCGTGGCGCAGCCGGCCGACGGGTACGGCGCCAAGGGCGCCCCCCAGCTGAAGCTGAAGAAGGGCGACGACCTGGTCATCGTCATGGACATCGTCTCCGGGCAGCCGCAGGACCCGCTGACGGCTCCCGACGGCGAGCCGCAGGACGTCCCGGCGGGCCTGCCCACGGTCGAGAGCAAGGGTGACGTGGTCACCGGGCTCGACTTCGCCAAGGCTGACAAGAAGCCCTCGGACCAGCTGCAGGTCATCACGTTGGTCGCGGGGGACGGGCCCGAGGTCCGCGACCCGAGCCTGGTGACGCTGAACTACCTGGGCCAGGTCTACGGCGCCGCGAAGCCCTTCGACCAGTCCTTCGACGGGGACGCCGTGACCTTCCCGATCGGTGTGGGCAACCTCATCCCCGCCTGGGACGAGGGCCTCGTCGGCGTCCCGGCCGGCAGCCGGGTCATGCTCGTCGTGCCCGCGGACAAGGGGTACGGCGAGGACGGCCAGCCCGCGGCCGGGATCAAGGGCGGCGACACCCTCGTCTTCGTCATCGACATCCTCGGGGTCGGCTGAGCCGGTTGCTAGGTTCCCCCCGGAGAGGGGGCGGCCGTGACCACCCAGAAGAGCGAACGTCTGCTCAACCTGCTGATCACGCTCCTGGTGACGCGGCACTACGTCTCCAAGGAGCGGATCCGCGCCGTCGTGCCCGGGTACGCCGAGGACACCGAGGCGGGCTTCGAGAAGAAGTTCGAGCGTGACAAGGACGAGCTGCGCTCGCTCGGGGTGCCGATCGAGGTCGGCACCTTCGACCCGCTGTTCGACGACGAGCCCGGCTACCGCATCCGCCCCGACGAGTTCGCGCTGCCCGAGGTCGAGCTGACCGCCGACGAGGCCGCCGTGGTCGGCCTGGCGGCCCGGGTGTGGGAGAACGCGGGCCTCGCCTCCGCGACCTCCGACGCCCTGCTCAAGCTGCGCGCCGCCGGCGTCGACGTCGACCGCTCCGGCCTCGACGTCGTGCAGCCCCGCGTCGCCGGTGACGAACCGTCCTTCGGCGTGGTCTGGGACGCCACCCGGTCGCGCACCCGGCTCCGCTTCGACTACCGTTCCGGCGCCGCCGGTGCCGTCGCCACCCGCACCGTCGAGCCCTGGGGCGTCGTGGGCGCCCGGGGCCGGTGGTACCTCGTCGCGCGCGACGTGGACCGCGAGGCCTCCCGCGTGTTCCGGCTGTCCCGCGTGGACGGCGTCGTGCGCACCGTCGGCCGGTCCGGGGCCTTCGAGGTGCCCGCCGGCACCGACGTACGCCGGCTCGCCGCCGGGGTGATCCGCGAGGCCGTCCCCGTGCCGGTCACTCTCCGGGTGCGCGAGGGCCGCGGCCACGGCCTGCGCCGACGGGCGAGCACCACCCGGCCGGCGGAGGGCGCCGCGGGGTGGGACGTGCTCGACCTCGAGCTGGGCGACCTCCCGGCCACCGCGGACGAGGTGCTCGGCTACGGCAGCGACGTGGTCGTGCTCGACCCGCCCGAGCTGCGCGAGACCGTCCGTGGCCGGCTGGCCGCGCTGGCCGGCGGGGGAGTCGCGTGAGCGGCTCCCGGGACCAGGTGGGTCGCCTGCTGGCCCTGGTCCCCTACGTGCAGGCGCGCACCGAGGTGCCGCTGGAGGAGGCCGCCCGGCAGCTCGGCGTCGGCCCGGCCCAGCTGGTCAAGGACCTCCAGGTGCTGTGGATGTGCGGCCTGCCCGGGCTGATGATGGGCGACCTGATCGAGGTGGACTTCGACGCCCTCGAGGGCGAGGGCGTGCTCCGCGTGAGCAACGCCGACTACCTGCGCCGGCCGCTGCGGCTCGGCGCCACCGAGGCGTCGGCGCTGATCGTGGCCCTGCGCACCCTGCGCGACCACGTCGAGCCCGACGTGCGCGAGGTCGTCGACCGCACCCTGCGCAAGCTCGAGTACCTCGCCGAGGACGGCGCCGACCTGGCCGACCGGGTGGACGTGCACGTCGAGGACGACGCCGCGCAGACGGCCTCCCTGCGTCGGCTGCTCGAGGACGCCGTCGAGGGCGGCCGCCGCGTCCGGCTCGACTACTGGACCTCCAGCCGCGACGAGACCACCCGCCGCGACGTCGACCCCGTCGCGGTGCTGTCGGCCGAGGGTCGGGCCTACCTCGACGGCTGGTGCCACCTGGCCGAGGGGCGACGGCTGTTCCGGCTGGACCGCGTCACCGACGTCGCCGTGCTCGACGAGCCGGGCGACCGCCCCGACCTCGCACCCCGCGACCTGTCCGAGGGCCTGTTCCTCCCGCCCGCGGAGGCCGCGGAGGCCACCCTCCGACTGGCGCCGGCCGCACGCTGGGTGGCGGAGTACTACCCCGTCAGCAGCGTGCGCGAGGCCGAGGACGGTGGCCTCGAGGTCGTGCTGCAGTCCGGCGACCCGCGCTGGCTGGTGCGGCTGGTGCTGAGGCTGGCCCCGCACGCCGTGGTGCTCGCGCCCGCCGCGCTGGCCGAGGCCGTCACGGCCGAGGCACGGCGAACACTCGGCCACTACGCCTGACCACGGCGTAGGCTAGGGGGTGTTCCGCCCGACCGACCCGCCCATCCCGTGAAGAGGTCCCCATGCCCGTCCCCCTCGTCGGCAACCTCGGCACCTCCGAGCTGCTGATCATCGCCGCGATCCTGATCCTGCTGTTCGGGGCGAAGAAGCTGCCGGACCTCGCGCGCGGAAGCGGCCGGGCGCTGCGGATCTTCAAGGCCGAGACCAAGGGCCTGCACGACGACGAGGGCAACGACGACGATGCGGGCTCGTCGTCGCCGACCACGTCGCACGACACCCGACCCACCGAGCGGCCCGAGCTGCACGGCGGCTCCACCGGGTCAGGCGAGGCGTCGTACCAGCAGGAGCGCCGCCCGGAGAGCCGCCCGACCGAGAGCTGACCCGAGGTGTCCCTCCGCTGGATCCTCGGGCTCTTCAGCGCCCGGCCCCGCAGCCCCCGCGGGCCCGGTGGCCAGATGGCCCTGGCCGACCACCTCCGCGAGCTGCGCGCCCGACTGCTGCGCAGCCTGGTCGTCATCACGGCCGGCATCATCGTCGCGTTCTTCTTCTACGACGAGCTGTTCACGCTCCTCCTGGACCCGTACAACCAGGCTCGCCAGCTGCTCGGCAGGGACGTCACCACCGAGCCGGTCATCAACGGCATCGGCGGCCCGTTGCTCCTCCAGCTCAAGCTGTGCGGCGTCGCGGGCCTGGTCGCCACGTCGCCGTGGTGGCTGGCCGAGGTCTGGGGCTTCATCGTGCCAGGGCTGCACGACAACGAGAAGAAGTGGTCGCGCGTCGTCGTGGCGGTCGCGGGGCCGCTGTTCCTCGTCGGCGTCGCCGTCGGCTACTACGTGCTGCCCAAGGGCATCCGGGTGCTGCTCGGCTTCACGCCGGGGTACGTCACCTCCCTGGTCGAGTTCGGTGAGTACTTCTCCTTCGTCGCCCGGATGCTGCTCGTGTTCGGGGTGTCCTTCGAGATCCCGCTGTTCGTCGTGATGCTCAACCTCGCCGGAATCGTGTCGAGCCGCTCGTTGATCAACCACCGGCCCTGGATCATCATCGGCACCTTCGTCTTCGCCGCCGTGGCGACACCGTCGACCGACCCGTTCTCGATGCTCATGCTGGCGATCCCGATGACTCTGCTCTTCTTCGTCTCCGAGGTCATCGCCCGTGTCGTCGACCGCCGCCGCGCCAGCGACGACCCCGGCGCCGGCCTCTCCGACGACGAGATGTCGCCGCTGTGACGCATCTCCGGAGCGACCGGTGAGCCACGGACCCGCGCCGCTCGTCCACCCCACCGAGGCGGACCCCTTCGAGCTGCCGACCTGGCTGGGGGAGACCGACGTGGTCTGGGTCGCCGCCGGCCCCACCCGCGAGTCCGCCCGGGTGCACGGGGCGCTGACCGACGAGCGCGACCGGTCGGTCGCCACCGTGGCCTGCGACCTGGTGGCCGTCGACCACGCCTACCCTCGCGCCCTGCTCGACGAGGGCTGGCGCGGCCGCGCCCACCAGGCCTGGTCGCACGGCGAGGTGCTGCTCCTGGACGAGGGCGGCACGCTGGTGCTGGCGGTGCCGGGCGCCGAGTTCACCGCCGACCTGGTGCTGGAGTCGCTGCGCCGGCTCGCGAAGGCGGTCGGCGTGCAGGCGGACCGGTTCCGGGCCACGTTGCGTCCCTGACCCGAGCCTGCCCGTGCGGTGCTCCCCTGGTGGTTAGGGTGCGGGAGTGACCCGTGAGATCGCCTTCCTCACGAATCCCACCGCGGGCAAGGGGGCCGGTGCCAGGTACGCCGCCCGCGCCCTCCCGCGGCTGCGGGACGCGGGCCTGACCGTGCAGGAGCTCGTGGGCCGGGACGCCGACGAGGCCCTCGACCTCGCCCGTGGGGCGGTGGCCGACGGGTGCGAGACGCTCGTGGTCTGCGGCGGCGACGGGTTGGTGCACCTCGCCGCCCAGGCGCTCGCCGGCACCGGCGTCCCGCTCGGCGTCGTGCCGGCCGGCACCGGCAACGACGCGGCCCGTTACCTCGACGTGCCCCGCCGAGACCCCGAGGCCGCGGCCGACGTGGTGGTCGCGGGACGCCGACGTACGATCGACCTCGCACAGACGGGCGGCCGCTACTTCGTCACCGTGCTGGCCGCCGGCTTCGACGCCATCGTCAACGAGCGGGCCAACGCGATGACCTGGCCGCGGGGACAGATGCGCTACAACCTCGCGACGGTCGCGGAGCTGCGCACCTTCCACCCGATCCCCTACCTGCTGGACCTCGACGGGCGGCAGGTCGGGGTCTCGGCGATGCTGTGCGCGGTCGGCAACGGTCCGTCCTTCGGGGGCGGCCTGAGGATCACCGAGGGCGCCCTGCTCGACGACGGGCTGCTCGACGTGGTCATCATCAAGCCGATGAGCAAGCTCGAGCTGCTGCGGACCTACCCGAAGCTGTTCCGCGGCACCCACGTCACCCACCCGCAGTACGAGCACCACCGCGTGCGCCGCGTCACCGTCTCCGCGCCGGGCATCACGGCCTACGCCGACGGCGAGCGGATCGCGCCCCTGCCGCTGACCGTCGAGTGCGTTCCCGCCGCCCTGACCGTGCTGCACCGTCCCCACCTGTCCGAGGAGCCTTCGTGAGCACCCCCGCCGAGCGCTACGCCCGCTCGCGCCAACGCGCCCAGCACCCGGTGCTGGCCGACTTCGCCGGCCTCTACGACTTCCCGCTCGACGAGTTCCAGCTCGAGTCGTGCCGCGCGCTGGAGGAGGGGGAGGGCGTCCTCGTCGCCGCCCCCACCGGCTCGGGCAAGACCCTGGTGGGGGAGTTCGCCGTGCACCTGGCGCTCGAGCAGGGGCGCAAGTGCTTCTACACGACCCCGATCAAGGCGCTGTCCAACCAGAAGTTCGCCGACCTCGTCGACCGCTACGGCGCCGACCGGGTGGGCCTGCTCACCGGTGACCACACGGTCAACGGCGAGGCGCCGATCGTGGTGATGACGACCGAGGTCCTCCGCAACATGATCTACGCGAGCTCCTCGACCCTCTCCGGCCTGGGCTTCGTGGTGATGGACGAGGTGCACTACCTCGCCGACCGGATGCGCGGCGCGGTCTGGGAGGAGGTGATCATCCACCTCCCGGAGTCGGTCGCGGTGGCCTCGCTCTCGGCGACGGTGTCCAACGCCGAGGAGTTCGGCGAGTGGCTGAGCACCGTGCGCGGTGCCACCCGCACCGTCGTGGAGGAGCGCCGCCCCGTGCCCCTCTACCAGCACGTCATGGTCGGGCGCCGGATGTTCGACCTCTTCGCCGACCCCGGCGACGCGCGGCTGCCCGGGCGGCCGGGCGAGGTCACGGTCAACCCCGACCTGCAACGGGTGGCGCGGGACGACGCGCAACGGGCCCGGATGAGCGACTACCGCGGCAAGAGGAGCGCGCACCGCCGGGGCCGCCCCACCAGCCAACGCGGGCCGGCGCTGCCGTCGCGCTTCGAGGTGGTCGACCGGCTCGACGCGGCGGCCCTGCTGCCGGCGATCTACTTCATCTTCAGCCGGGTCGGCTGCGACGCCGCCGTGCGCCAGTGCCTCGACGCGAACCTGCGCCTCACCACCCCCGAGGAGCGCGACACGATCATCGAGATCGTCGAGGAGCGCTGCGCCCACATTCCCTCGGAGGACCTGCACGCCGTCGGCTACCACGACTTCCTCGACGGGCTCTCCCGCGGCGTGGCGGCCCACCACGCGGGGCTGCTCCCGACGTTCAAGGAGTGCGTCGAGACGCTCTTCGAGGCCGGGTTGTGCCGGGTCGTGTTCGCCACGGAGACTCTCGCCCTCGGCATCAACATGCCCGCGCGCTCGGTCGTCATCGAGAAGCTCAGCAAGTGGAACGGCGAGACCCACGCCGAGCTGACGCCGGGGGAGTACACCCAGCTCACCGGTCGCGCCGGCCGCCGCGGCATCGACGTCGAGGGCCACGGCGTCGTGCTGTGGCAGCAGGGCATGGACCCGGTGGCGGTCGCCGGCATGGCCTCGACGCGCACGTACCCGCTCCGGTCGTCGTTCCGCCCGTCGTACAACATGGCCGTGAACCTGGTCCGCACGGTCGGTCGCAGCACCGCACGCCAGCTGCTGGAGAGCTCGTTCGCGCAGTTCCAGGCCGACACGGCGGTCGTGGGCCTGGCCAAGCAGCTGCGCAAGGCCGACGAGGCGCTCGACGGCTACTCCGAGGCGGCCACCTGCGACCGCGGCGACATGGCCGAGTACGACGAGATCCGCACCGCGCTGTCCGCGCTCGAGACCCGTGCCGCCACGTTGCGGCGCAGCGACACCCGCGAGGCGGCGGCCGCGTCCCTGTCCAAGCTCCGTCCGGGCGACGTGATCGAGGTGCCGACCGGCAAGTTCGCGGGCCTCGCGGTCGTCGTCGACCCCGGGAGGGCCGAGGACCGCGAGGGGCAGCGGCCCTACGTCCTCACCCTGCGCGCCGAGGCTCGTCGTCTGGGGCCGGCCGACTTCCCCGTGCCGGTGGAGGCGTTCACCCGGATGCGGGTGCCGAAGTCGTTCAACGGGCGCAACCCCCAGTCACGGCGCGACCTGTCGTCGGCGCTGCGCGCCAAGACGCAGGGGGTGCCCCCACCGCCGGCCCGGCGTACGTCGGACCACCGGCCCGAGGTCGACCCGTCCACCCGGCGCGAGGTCGAGGAGCTGCGGGCCCGGCTCAGGGCGCACCCCGTGCACGGGTGCCCCGACCTGGCCGACCACCTGCGCTGGTCGGGTCGCTGGCACAAGCTGGACCGCGACGCGGCGACCCTGCGCCGCCGGATCGAGAACCGCACGCACACGATCTCACGGCAGTTCGACCGGGTCTGCGACGTGCTCACGATGCTGGGCTACCTGAAGGGCGACGAGGTCACCCCGGTGGGGGAGCGGCTCCGGCGGATCTACACCGACATGGACCTGCTCGCCGCCGAGTGCCTGCGGCACGGGCTCTGGGACGACCTCACCGCCTCCGAGCTGACGGCGGCGCTGTCGGCCCTGGTCTTCGAGGCACGGCGGGCCGAGGACGGGCCGCCGCCGCGGATCCCGGGAGGTCGGTTGCAGGGGGTGCTGCGGGACATGCAGCGCCTGTGGGCCGAGCTCGAGCGGGTGGAGAAGGAGCACAAGCTCGACTTCCTCCGCGAGCCCGACCTCGGCTTCGCGTGGGCGGCGTACCGCTGGGCGGAGGGCGACGAGCTCGACGACGTGCTCCGGGTCTCCGGCCTCGCGGCCGGGGACTTCGTGCGCTGGATGAAGCAGATCCTCGACCTCGCCGGCCAGGTCTCCACCGCCTCGTCCGGCACGCCGCTGCAACGTACGGCGCGGGAGACCCTCGACCGGGTCCGCCGTGGGGTCGTGGCCTACTCCTCGACCGTCGGCTGATCTCCGTCCGGCGCGGTCACAGCGACGGACGAAGGTGCCGGCGGGAGGCCTCAGGAGCCCCGGCGGAGGGCTCTCCGGTGGGCGTGACACGGACACGACCCTGCGCTCGATGCCGACCAGGTCCGGTCGTGCGAAGAAGCCGGGTGCCCGCACGGCACCTGGGGCTCCACGGTGAGGCCCGGCACCTCCCGTGCGAGGGCCGCAGCACGGACTCGTCCGGGGCTCGCTGGCTGAGTGCGAGCGGCCGGCAGGAGTGACCGCCTCGTGGCGCAGGGCGGCGCGAGCGTGCGGGCCCGGCTGGTGACGGCACCCTCCTCGTCGTCCGGGCCCAGGTGTGCGCGACGCCCGCGGTCGCTACTCGTTGCCCGCAGCAGCGAGCGTCGTGGGGCGACAGGATGCCCCTGGGACCCCGGCGGCGAGGGTCGTCCTCCCAGCACGACGCCCGGCCGGTGCCGTGGCTCCGACCGGGCGACAAGCGGGTCCTGCGTGAGTTCGCGGTGGGTCAGGCGGGGTGGGGGGTGAGGGTGCTCAGTGCCTCGGGGATGGCGTGGTCGCCGCCGACGACCTCGAACTGGCAGCGGATGGTGTCCGCGTCGTCCAGGCAGGCGGCGACGACGGCCGCGACGTCGGCGCGGGGGATCTCGCCGCGCTCGACGCTCTCGCCGGCGGTCACCTGACCGGTGCCCTCGTCGTCCGTCAGGGCGCCGGGGCGTACGACGGTCCAGTCCAGGCCGCTGTCGCGCAGCGCGGTGTCGGCGTCGGCCTTCGCCTTGACGTAGACCTGCCACACCTCGCCGGCGTCGTCGCCCGCGCCCTGGTCGACCCCGATCGCCGAGATCTGCACGATGCGGGAGATGCCGGCGATGCGGGCGCCCTCGATGCTCTTCAGGGAGCCGCCGAGGTCGACCGACTTCTTGCGCTCGACGCTGCCGTCCCCGCCGCCGCCGGCGGCGAACACCACGGCCTCGCAACCCTCGAACGCGCGGGCGAACGCCTCGGCGTCGTCCTTCTCGATGTCGAGCATGCGGGCCTCGGCGCCGAGCTTCTGCACCTCACCCGCCTGCTCCTCCTTGCGGATCAGGGCGACCGGGGTGTGACCGGCCTCCACGAGCAAGGGATGCAGCAGCTGGGCGATCTGGCCGTGGCCTCCGACGATGGCGATGTGAGTCATGACCGGAGTCTTCCCGGGCACCGCAGCGCAAACCGACGACGCGGAGGTGATCTGGCCTATCCCCCGAGGGCCTGGGTGAGCCGGTCCGCGGAGCCTCCCAGCCCCCACCGCTCAGTCAGCGCGGCGGCGGAGTCGGCGTCGCGGGGTCCGCTCGTCGGCAGGGTCAGCTCGGGGCGACCGACGTCGAGGTCACGCACCACCGCCACCACGCGCGGCGCCACGTCGAGGTAGTCGGCGGCGTCCTTGATCTTGCGCCGCGGCCCGGGCGCCAGGTCCGAGCCGGTCTCCTCGGCCGCCTCCCGGATCGCCGCGATGCTGCCGAACCGGTTCAGCAGCGTCGCCGCGGTCTTGTCGCCGACGCCGGCCACGCCGGGCAGCCCGTCGGAGGAGTCGCCCCGCAGCGTCGCGAAGTCGGCGTACTGCCCGGCGGCCACGTCGTAGCGGGCGCGCACCCACGCGTCGTCCACCCGCTCGTGCTTGCCCACGCCGCGGGCGGTGTAGAGCACCCGCACCTCGGCGTCGTCGTCGACGAGCTGGAACAGGTCCCGGTCGCCGGTGACCACGTCCACCGGCATCCCGGCGTCCGTGGCCAGCGTGCCGATGACGTCGTCGGCCTCGTGGTCGTCGGCGCCCACGACCGCGATCCCCCAGGCCGACAGCACCTCGCGGATCACCGGCACCTGCACGGCCAGCGGGTCCGGCACCTCCTCGACGTCGGGGTCGACCGGCACCTCCTCGACCACCCGGTGCGCCTTGTAGGTCGGCAGCAGCTCGACCCGCCAGGCCGGGCGCCAGTCGTTGTCCCAGCAGCAGGCCAGGTGGGTGGGCTCGTACTCCGCCACCAGCCGGCTGATGAAGTCCATCAGACCGCGCACCGCGTTCACCGGCGTGCCGTCGGGCGCCTGCACCGAGTCCGGCACCCCGAAGAAGGCGCGGAAGTACAGCGACGCGGTGTCGAGGAGCATCAGGCGGTCCGGTCGGTCGGTCATGGCCGGAGCATAGGTGCGCCCCCGACCGCCCGGGTGGTCGCGATCCGGTCTCATCGCGGCCGCGGGGGTGGACCGCGGGGTCGCGTGGTGCCCTAGGGTCCTGCGTGTGGAAGACACGGACCGCAAGATCGTCTCGCTCCTCGCCAGTGACGGCCGGATGTCTTTCACCGATCTCGGGAAGTCGACAGGACTTTCGACGTCGGCGGTGCATCAGCGCGTCAAGCGCCTCGAGGTGCGCGGGATCATCCGCGGGTACGCCGCCCAGGTCGACCACGAGCGTCTGGAGCTGCCGCTCACCGCGTTCATCTCGGTGACGCCCACCGACGCCTCGGCGCCCGACGACTACCCCGACCTCCTCCAGCCGATCGAGGAGATCGAGTCGTGCTGGTCGGTCGCGGGGGAGGAGTCCTACATCCTCAAGGTGCGCGTCTCCCGACCGAGCGCGCTCGAGGACCTGCTCGCCCGGATCCGGGCCGCGGCGAACGTGTCGACGCGGACGACGATCGTGCTGAGCACGCCGTACGAGAACCGCCCGGTCGTCTGACCGGGCGAGGGCCGGCTCAGCCGTGCTCGCGCCACCACCCTGCTGCCCGCTGGCCGGACTCCGGCAGCGTGTGGATCGGGTCGTAGTAGCTCGTACGGACGGGTCAGCGCCTCGGGGTCCTCGGCCTCGATCGACGTGCGGTAGTTCTTCGTCCAGTACGAGATGCCGCGCTCGGTGTCGTAGGACTCGAGCTGGTGCACCCAGCGCTTGCCGACGAAGGGCACGTCGCAGACGATCCGCGGGGTCGCGAAACCGGGCAGGTAGCCCATGATCTCGTGCTGGAGCCGCTGCGCCTCGGCCACCGAGACCCGCCAGTGCTCGCTCGCGGGAATCATGTCGCACATGTAGAAGTAGTAGGGCAGATCGCCGGCACCGTCGAGCAGGGCGAAGCAGAGGTCGAGCAGGTCGTGCGGGTCGGCGTTCACCCCGGCGAGCAGCACCCCCTGGTTGCGTACGTCGCGGACCCCCGCCTCGAGCATCGCCTGCGCCGCCTCGCGCGACCAGGGGCGTCACCGAGCTGCGCGTGGTTGACGTGGGTGTGGATGGCGAGCGACGACGCCGCGGCCGCGGGCCGAGCCGGGCCACCCGTTCCATGCCCGGCGCGCACCTCGTCCTGCAGCCAGTGCTGGGGCAGCCCCATCAGCGCCTTGGTGGCCAGCCGGATGTCGCGGACGTTCTCGATCTCGAGCAGCCGGGTGACGAAGGACTCCAGCCGCGGCCAGGGCATGTTGGCGACGTCGCCGCCGGAGACGACGACGTCGCGGACGCCCGGGGTGCGCCGCAGGTAGTCGAGCATCTGCGTCGTGCCGGTCGACGGGCTTGAGGAGGAACTTGTGCTTGTCCACGGCGGGCGTCGAGTTGCCCGACGAGGTCCATCCGGGTGCAGTGGCCGCAGTACTGCGGGCAGGTCGGGAGCAGCTCGGCGAGCACCTTGGTCGGGTAGCGGTGGGTGAGCCCCTCGACGACCCACATCTCGGCCTCGTGCAGCGAGTCGCGGGAGGCGTGCGGATGGTCGGGCCAGTCGGCGCGCCGGTCGGAGAGGACGGGAGCATGTAGCGGCGCACCGGGTCGGCGAAGCACGCCGCGGTCGCGTGCCGGCCCCCGGGCACCCGTCGGGGACCATCGTGTTGAGCATCTGCGGCGGCATCAGCATCGACATCGTGGCGCGCTCGGCCTGGTCGCGCTCGAGGTCGGCGTAGAACGCTCGTCGACCAGGTCGCCCATCACCGCGCGCAGCTGGCGCACGTTCTTCACGCAGTGCGCCCGCTGCCACTGCACCGACTCCCACTCGCTCGGCGGTGACGTCGCGCCAGCCCGGGCAGCCGCGCCAGTCGGGCTCGACGAGCTCGGCGCCGCGGTAGGTGTACGGCTGCCCGGCCGGCGGCGGCCGCGTCGGTGCCGGCGGCGTCCGGGCAGGGTGCCGGCGCAGGTGCGGTCCAGTGGCTCATCGGTCCTCCTTGGGCGCGCCGTGACCAGGGCGTTGCGTGCGACGGCACTGTGGTCATGCCAGCAGTGACCGAGGAACGTCCTGCGCGAGCCAATGGTTGCCGCAGTGATCTTCCGTGTCGCGCGATGCCGGACGGAGGTTCGGTGATCGGCAGGCCCGCGGACCGCGCCCCGGTGGGGCTGCACCGGGTGCTCGACGCCCGCCGGCGTGCTGCCCCAGGCGGCGCCACCGGCTCGACGCCGGCGCCGAGCTCTGGCCGGACGAGGTGCCGGATCGGGTCGAGCGGCTCAACCTCGACGCGGCGTCGTTCCGGCAGCTGCACGCCGCGCACGGGGGCGACGGCGACGCGGTCCGCGCGCGAGTGCTCGACATCGTCGCGCGCCGCGGCAAGATGCACAACCCGGTCACCGGCTCCGGCGGCATGCTGGTCGGCACCGTGGACGAGGTCGGGCCCGAGTCCCCGCTCGGCCTCGCAGGTCGGGCGACCGGGTCGCGACGCTGGTCTCGCTCACCCTCACGCCGCTGGTCATCACCGACGGCCTGGCCGCGCTGGGACGGCCCGGCGAGCAGGTGCCGGCGCGACGGGCACGCCGTGCTGTTCGCCCGCTCGATCGCCGCGCGTGCTGCCCGACGACCTGCCGACTGCCCTCGCCCTCGCCGTGATGGACGTGTGCGGCGCACCTGCGCTCACCGCCCGGGTCGTCGCCGGCCAGTACGCCGCCCCGGGTCGCCGTGTCGGTGCCGCGGCGGGCAAGAGCGGGCCTCTCGCTGGCCGCGGCGCCGCGACGCCGGTGCCGGCCGCGCTCGTCGGCGTCGTGCCCGCCCGAGCGCGAGGCCGGCGCTGCTGCGCGCGCCGGGCTGGCCGACGCGGTGGTGCTGGCCGACGCCCGCGACCCGGTGGCGCTGCGCGACGCCGTGCGGCGCCGGCGGGCCGGCCGACGTCACCGTGGTCTGCGTCGACGTCCCCGGCTGCGAGGGCGGTGCGATCCTCGCCACCGCCGAGGGCGGCACGGTCGATCTTCTTCTCGATGGCGACCTCCTTCACGGCGGCCGCGCTGGGCGCGGAGGGCCTGGCCGCCGACGTCACCATGCTCGTCGGCAACGGCTACGTCCCCGGTCACGCCGACCTCGCGCTCGACCTCCTGCGCAGCGACGCCGGGCGTCCGCGCCCTGTTCGAGGCGCGCCTCGCGAGCGAGGCGATGACCGCTGCAGGCACCTCGACCTCATGACGCCGCGCGCTGCTGCGGCACGGGCGTCGTGCACACCGGCCGCGACCCGCTGCGCCACCGCCCTGCTGGTCGAGGACGGCCGTCGGTCGTGGGCACGGCGACGAGACGCCGCCGCGGACGCCGACGGCGCGGACGAGGTGGTCGACCTCGGCGGCGCGCTGGTGGCCCCCGCCTTCGTCGACGCCCACGTGCACGCCTGCCGGCACCGGCCTCGCGCTGACCCAGCCTCGACCTGGCCGGCGCGGCCTCACTCGAGGCGGCCTCGACGCGCTGTCGACGTTCGCCGACCGGAGCCGCGCCGGCAGCGTCGTGCTCGGGACCGGGTGGGACGAGACCGGCTGGCCCGAGCAGCGCCCGCCGACCGGCCGCGAGCTCGACCGGGCCGCCCCCGGCGCCGGGTCTACCTGGCCCGCGTCGACGTGCACTCGTCGGTCGTCTCAGCCGCGCTGCTCGCCGAGGCCGTGCCCGGGGCTGGCCGGCCTGGACGGCTGCGACGCCGACGGCCGGGTCGGAGCTCGACGCCCACCACGCGGTGCGCGGCGCGGCTCGGCTCGCTGGTCGGCGCCGACCAGCGGCGGAGGCCGCCCGCGCGGCGCTGCGGCACGCGGCCGCGCGCGGGCATCGGCGCCGTCCACGAGAACGCCGCCCCGCACATGGCGCCGGGAGTACGAGCTCGAGCTGCTGCGCGCAAGCCGCCGCCGAGGTCGGGCTGCCGGGCCACCGTCTACTGGGGCGAGCTCGGCGGCCGTCGACGCGCCCGCGCGGCTCGGCGTCGCCGGGCTGCGCGGGCGACCTGTTCGTCGACGGGGCCGTCGGCTCGCGCACCGCGCTGCTGACGGCGCCGTACGCCGACGCGCCGACACCTGCGGCGCACGCGCTACCTCGACGCCGCCAGGTGCGCCGAGCACGTCGTCGCCGTGCACCGCGCGCCGGCGTCCAGGCCGGCTTCCACGCCATCGGCGACGCCGCGCTCGACGCTGGTCGCCGACGGCTGGCGGCGGCGCGCCGCGCGAGGTCGGGCCCGACGCCGTGCGCGCCGCCCGGCACCGGCTCGAGCACGTCGAGATGCCCTCGCCCCGCGAGCTGGCGGTGCTCGCCGCGCTCGGGCGTGGTCGCCAGCGTGCAGCCGGTGTTCGACGCGCTGTGGGGCGGCCCGGACGGGATGTACGCCGCGCGGCTCGGCGACCGCGGCGCGAGCATGAACCCGCTCGCGACCTGGGCCGCGCCGGCGTCCCGCTCGCCTTCGGCTCCGACGCGCCGGTCACCCCGCTGGGCCCGTGGGCGGCGGTGCGGGCCGCGCGTGCACCACCGCACGCCCGCCCAGCGGATCTCCGCCCGCGCCGCGTTCCGCGCCCACACCCGCGGCGGGTGGCGGGCCGGGCGCGACGACGCGGCCGGAGTGCTCGCGTGCGGGCTCCCGCGCCGACCTCGCGGTGTGGCGCGTGCCCGGCGAGCCGCTCGCCGCGCACGACGCTGCCACGGCTGGACGCCGGGGCAGCCGGCGCCCACGCCTGCTGCGCACCGTCGCGGGCGGCCGGACGGTCCACCGCACCGATCCCGACCAGGAGGCCTCGTGACCCTCGCCGCCGACCGAGCGCCCTCAGCGGCGGCCAAGCTGGGTCTCGACCCGCCGCCGTACGCCGGGCGCGGCGCTCGCCGCCGAGGTGGGCTCGCCGGTCGTCGACCTGGCCCGCCCGCACACGACGGTCTCCGTCGAGCGGGCCATGCTGCGGCTCGCCGGCCTGGCCGGCGCCGATGCCGAGGGCATGCCGTGGGTCAACCGGCTCGTCGACGCGGTGCGCGGCCGACGTCGGCCTCGAGCACGGCGTGGCGCTGCCGGTCTGCGACGCGCTGCGCTCGGCGAGGGCCGACGGACCTGACCGCGCTCGCGCAGAAGGCCGCCACCGGCGCCGTGCGGTTCCGCCTCCCGAGGGCGCGCGACCGACACGCGCCGCAGCCGCGCCGCGCAGGCGGGTCGGCCGCCGGCATCGCCCGGATCGACGCCCAGCGCGGCGCGAGCGGGACCGGATGCTCGCCGCGGTCGGCGACGCCCCGCGCAAGCCGTGGATCTACCTGATCGTCGCGACCGGCGACATCCATGGAGGACATCCCGCAGGCGCAGCAGGCCGCGCGCGAGGGCGCCGACTCATCGCGGTGATCCGCTCGACCGGGCAGTCCCTGCTCGACTACGTGCCCGAGGGCGCGACCCGGGAGGGCTTCGCCGGCACCTACGCCACCCAGGAGAACTTCCGGCTGATGCGGGCGGCCCTCGACGACGTCCAGCCGCGAGCTGGGCCGCTACGTGCGGCTGACCAACTACGCGTCCGGCCTGTGCATGCCCGAGATCGCGGCGCTGGCCGGCCTCGAGCGGCTGGACATGATGCTCAACGACTCCATGTACGGCATCCTCTTCCGCGACATCAACCCGATGCGGACCTTCGTCGACCAGCGCTTCTCGCGCCAGATCCATGCCCGCGCCGGCATCATCATCAACACCGGCGAGGACAACTACCTCACCACCGCCGACGCGGTCGACGCCGCGCACACGGTCATGGTCTCCCAGCTGCTCAACGAGTACTTCGCCAAGGAGGCCGGGCTCGAGGACTGGCAGCTCGGCCTCGGGCACGCCTTCGAGATCGACCCCGCGCTGCCGGACAGCTTCCGGCTCGAGCTCGCCCACGCGCTGCTCGCCCGCGAGCTGTTCCCGGACGCCCCGCTGAAGTGGATGCCGCCGACCCGGCACATGACCGGCGACGTGTTCCGCGGCTACCTCCTCGACGCCTTCTTCAACCTCGCGGGCGCGCTGACCGGCCAGGGCATCCTGCTCGTCGGGATGATGACCGAGGCGGTGGTCACCCCCTGGCTGTCCGACCGCGACCTCGCCCTGCAGAACGTCCGCTACGTCCTCGAGGCCGCCGGCCGGCTGCACGAGGACTTCGCGCCCCGGCCCGACGGCGTTCATCGCCGAGCGGGCCCGGCAGGTGCTCGGCGAGGCGGTCGACCTCCTCGAGCGCATCCGCCGCGACGGCGGTGCGGGAGCGGCGTACGACGCTCCGCTGCTGGCCGCGATCGCCGACGGCACCTTCGGGCTGATGAAGCGGCCTGCCGACGGCGGCCGCGGGCTCGACGGGGTGGCGCTCAAGGCCGACGACTACCTGAACCCCGCGACCGAGATCCTGGAGGGCCGGCCGATGAGCGGACCGATCCTGCGGCCGTACGGCGACACCACCGGCGACGGCATGGTGCAGGTCTCCTTCACCCTGCCGATGCCGCACTCCAAGCTCGCCGAGGGCGCCGCGGCCCAGCTGGCGGGCAAGATGGGGATCGAGCCGGCCATGGTCGTGCACGCGAAGCCGATGGGGCCCGACTTCACCTTCTTCGTCGTCTACGGCAGCGTCAACCACCTCGTCGACGTCTCGCCAGGTCGAGCGTCGTGGAGCGCGACTACCCCCTGCTGACGCCCAAGGAGGTCAACGCCGCCATCGCGGGCCTGCGGCGCCGCCCGCTGCCGTCGTCGGCGCCTGCATCGGCACCGACGCGCACACGGTCGGGATCGACGCGATCCTCAACATCAAGGGCTTCGCGGGGGAGAAGGGGCTGGAGTACTACCGGGAGCTCACCGTCGTCAACCTCGGCGCCCAGGTCTCCGTGCCCGAGCTCGTGCGCGCGCGCCCTGGACGAGCAGGCCGACGCGGTGCTGGTCTCCCAGGTCGTGACGCAGCGGGACGCCCACCTGCTCAACGCCCGCGAGATGTCCGCCGCCTTCCGCGAGGCCTACCCGCGACGAGCAGCGGCCGCTGCTCGTCGTCGGCGGCCCGCGGTTCGACGAGTCCATGGCCGCCGAGCTCGGCGTCGACCGGGTCTTCAGCGCGCGGCACGACGCCCGGCGAGGTCGCCAGCTACCTCGTGCACCGGCTGGCCGGCGCTCCGACCGAGGCGGGGGCGGCCTGATGGAGGACGGCCGGACCGAGCACGGGAGCCCGCCACTGCGGGTGGTGCACCGGCGCTACGTGCCGTACTCGCACGCGCACTACGCCGGCGACCTGGTCGACGGCGCCTACAGCCTGGGCCTCTTCGGCGACGTCGCGACCGAGCTGTGCATCCGGCACGACGGCGACGAGGGGCTGTTCGCGTCGTACTCCGACGTGGCAGTTCCTCGCGCCGGTCCGCGCCGGCGACGTGCTCGAGGTGAGCGCCGAGCTGGTACGACGCGGCACCCGGTCACGCGAGCTGGACTTCACGGTGACGGTCGTCGCGCGGGCCCGGCCCGAGGCCGGCGGGCCTCCGCGCACGGGCTGCTCGCCCAGCCGCTGGTCGCGACCACGGCACGTGGCACCGTCGTGGTCCCCGGCTGAGGGCCTCTCCATCCCGGACACTCCGGGGCTCACGCCGACACGCCGATGTTTTCTGAACTTTTTTCTGTGGCACGGCTCGCGACAGGCCGCGCTGACCTGCGCTTCTACGCGAACCCCACGCGAACCCCCAGGTCAGCGCCATGTTGACAGAGACGTGCGTCACTACGGAAGGTAGCCCCGTCATCCTGTGCAGAACACCAAGGCGACAGCGGGCCAGCAGGAGTCGACGGCGGGGTCGGAGGGCCACCGATCGCTCGATGTCGGCACCGCCCCGCGAGAACCGAGGTGGGGAGCGACCCGGGGGAAACCCACCGCTCGTTAGACAACTGTCGTGCGCCTGGCAACCAGCCACGGTCTCGGCAGGTCCGAAGGGCGGGGGTTCCCCCCGGTGCTGCAGGTCCACGGTCCGACCGGGCCGCACCGGCCGCGGTCGGTGCGCACCTCCCGATCACGTAGGTTTGCCGGTCGTGCCTCCCCGTCGATCCTCGCGTGCCGCGCGCCTGGCCGGCTCCCTCGTGCTGGCGGCACTCGCCGGCGTGCTCGTCGCGGGCGCCTATCCGCCCGTCGGCCCCCCGTGGCTGGCCGTCCCCGGGATCGCGCTGCTGACCGTCGTCACCTGGCGGGTCCGCGCCGGGCGCGCCGCCCTGCTCGGTCTGGTCACGGGGCTCGCGTGGTTCGGCTTCACGCTGTCCTGGGTGCAGACGGTCGCCCTGGCGGCCTGGCCCGGCCTCGCGCTGGTCGAGGCCGGCTACCTCGCCCTCCTCGGCGCCGCCCTGGCGCTGCTCTCGCGCCTCCCGGGTGCCCCGTGGTGGCAGGCCTGCGCCTGGGCGGCGGTCGAGAGTCTCCGGGGCTGGTGGCCCTTCGGCGGCTTCCCGTGGGCCCGACTCTCGCACGCCGTGCTCGACACGCCCCTGGAGCGGGTGGTGCCGCAGATCGGCCTCGCCGGCACCACGGCGGTCATCGCCCTCCTCGGGTGCAGCCTCGGGGCGCTGCTGGTCTCGTTGCTGCGGACGCGGCGGGCGTGGCCCACCGTTGCGGCGCTCGGCGGGCCGGTGGCGGTCGCCGTGGCGGTGCTGCTCCTCCCGGCGCCGGGTCCGCTCAGCGGCGCCGACCCCGAGCCCCCGCTGCGCGTGGCGCTGGTGCAGGGCGACACGCCCGGGGTCGGCGTCGAGGCGATGGCGCAGATGCGGGCGGTGCTCGAGAACCACGTTGCGGCCACCCGGGTCCTGGCCCGCGAGGTACGCCGCGGCGGGACCCCCCGACCGGACCTCGTCGTCTGGCCCGAGAACGCCTCCGACGTCGATCCCTTCGCCGACGCCGGGGCCTACGCCGACATCTCCGCCGCCGTCCGCGCCGTCGGCGCCCCCGCCATCACCGGCATCGTGGTCGGGCGCGACGGGTCCGGCACGTGGTCGAACCGGGCCCAGGTGTGGTCGGCGGACGGCCGCCCGGGCAGCTTCTACGACAAGCGCCACCCGGTGCCGTTCGGCGAGTACATCCCGCTGCGCAGCCTGCTCGCCCCGCTCGTGCCCGCGCTGGACCAGATCCCGACCGACATGAGGCCCGGCATCCGCTCCGGCGTGCTCGAGGTCGCGGACACCGAGGTCGGCGTGCTCATGTGCTTCGAGACGGCCGACGAGTCGCTGGTGCGCGACGTCGTGGAGGGTGGGGCCCGCCTGGTCGTCGTGCCGACCAACAACGCGACGTACATGGGGACGCCCCAGGTCGAGCAGCAGCTGGACATCTCCCGGGTGACCGCGCTGGCGACGGCGCGCCCCGTGCTCGTGGCCGCGACCAACGGCATCACCGCCGCGATCGCCCCGGACGGCACGGTCACCGACACGCTGCCGGTGCGCACGCCGGCCGTGCTCGCCGTGACCGTCCGTCCGTCGACCGTCCTCACCCCGGCCGTCCGGCGCGGCGACGCCGTGAGCCGGGGCCTGGCCGTCGCGACCCTGCTCGGACTGCTGCTGGCCGTCGGTCCCCGCCGCGCCCAGCGCCTCCGCCGCGAGCGGGCAGAGCGGACGAGCGGCACGTGACCGGCTCGGTCGTGGTGGTGCTCCCCACCTACCAGGAGCGTGAGAACCTCGCCGCGGTGCTCACCCGGTTGAGGGTGGCGGTGCCGGAGGCGCACGTGCTCGTCGTCGACGACGGCTCCCCGGACGGCACCGGTGACCTCGCCGACGAGCTCGCCGCCGAGGACTCCCGCGTCGCCGTGCTGCACCGGAAGCACAAGGAGGGCCTCGGGGCCGCCTACCTCGCGGGCTTCCGGGTCGCCCTGGCGCGAGGCTTCGACGTCGTGGTCGAGATGGACGCCGACGGGTCGCACCAGCCCGAGCAGCTGGTGTTGCTGCTGCGGGCCCTCGAGGACGCCGACCTGGTCATCGGCTCGCGCTGGGTGCCGGGCGGCTCGGTCGTCAACTGGCCGCTGTCGCGCCGGCTGCTCTCGCGCGGGGGCAACCTCTACACCCGGGCCCTCATCGGGCTGCCGGTGCGGGACGCCACCGCCGGCTTCCGCGCCTTCCGACGCACCACGCTGGAGGCCATCGACCTCGACTCCGTGCGCTCGCAGGGCTACGTCTTCCAGGCCGAGCTGGCGCACCGCACGGTCGCCGCCGGGCTCCGGGTGGTCGAGGTGCCGATCGAGTTCGTCGAGCGGGTCCACGGGGAGTCCAAGATGAGCGCGGACGTGGCCTGGGAGTCCCTCCGGCGGATCACCCGCTGGGGCGTCTCGACCCGCACCGCCCAGGCGCGCGCCGGGTTGGGCCGGGTGCTGCGGGACCCCGGGTCGGGACCGCCCCCGACGTAGGCTGGGACACGGCCGGAGCCCGTCCGGCCCCGTACGAGCGAGGTGTCCGGTGGAGCGACGACGCGCACCCTGGGGGCTGCTGCTGGCCGCCTTCCTGCTCATGCCGCTGGCCGAGATCTTCGTGCTGGTGCAGGTCGGTCAGGTGATCGGCGCGTGGTGGACGATCCTGCTGCTGCTCCTCGACAGCCTGGTCGGCCTCTGGCTGGTGCGCCGTGAGGGGACGCGGGCCTGGGACGGTCTCCGCGAGGCGGTGGGCTCCGGACGGGTGCCCGGCCGCGAGCTCGCCGACGCCGCCCTCGTGCTGGTCGGTGCCACCCTGCTCCTCACGCCTGGCTTCCTGACCGACGCCCTCGGTGTCTTCTGCGTGCTGCCGTTCACCCGTCCGCTGGCAAGGGCGCTGCTCGTCCGGGTGGTCGGGCAGCGGGTCTCCCTCCAGACCACGGTCACCGGTCCACGTGGCGGCGCGACGTACGGCGGGGGCCCGCGCCGCCCGCCCCCCGCCGGAGCGGGGTGGCCCCCCGGTGCCGGAGCCGCGCCGGGGCGGGGTGACGTGGTGCAGGGCGAGGTCGTGGACCGGGACGACGACGAACCCCCCGCCACGAGGTGACGGGGGGTCCGGACGGGTCCGGTGGGGGACCCGGAGGGTCAGCTGGCGCGGTTCTTCTTGCCGCGGTGCAGGTGGGCGGGGCCGATGGACCCGCCCCGGAGCAGCTCGATGCGCTCGGTGAGGATCTCCTCGAGCTCCTTCTCCGAACGCCGCTCCAGCAACATGTCCCAGTGTGTGCGGGCCGGCTTCTCGGGCTTGCGCTCGGGCTCGATGCCGGACACGTTGAGGCCCTCGGCGCCACAGCGGGGGCACTCCCACACCGCAGGCACGTCCGCCTCGGTGCTCATGGTGACCTCGAACGTGTGGCCCTTGGCGCACGTGAAGCCGATCTGCTGACGTGCGGCGAACTCGATGCCGCGCTCGTCCTCGAACGACTGGCCTCCGAGGCGCGCGCCGCGAAGTGTCCTCTCTGCCATGGGTCCTCCCGGACTGGTTGCCCGTCGCGACGCCTCGTTGGCATGCGTCACGCGGTCGACGTGGGGCAGGTAAGAGATACCCGCTTCTGTCCCTCATAACGAATCGACAGCGCAAAAGTTTCCCACAGTCGGGAGATTTGTCCATTCCGGCGGGGAAGCTGACCTCAGGAGGGCCTCGGCCCGCCCTGGGGTGCGCCATCTCCCGAGACCGGTGCCGTCCGCGCGTCGCGCATGCCACGAGCCGTGTCGACGCGCGCGAGCAGCAGGCCCCCGACCACGAAGAAGGCGATCAGGGCGAACATCGCGGGCCGGTAGGAGCCGGTGAGCTGGAAGACCAGCCCGAAGGTCAGCGTGCCCAGCCACGACGTCCCACGGTCCATCGCGTGGTAGAGGCTGAAGTACTCCGCCTCCTTGCCCCGGGGGATGAGCAGGGAGAAGTAGGAGCGGGCCAGTGCCTGGGTGCCGCCGAGCACGAGGCCGATCGAGACGCCGAGCACCAGGAAGGGGACCAGCTCACCGGCCGGCAGCCCCAGCGCGGCGGTGACGATGACGGCCCAGCCGACCAGGCCGCCCAGGATGGTGTGCTTGGACCCGAAGCGCTCCGCCAGCCGGCCGAACAGCAACGCCCCACCGAACGCGACGAACTGCACCAGCAGGATGGTCGCGATCAGCACGCTCTGGCCGAAGCCGAGCTCCTCCGCGCCGTACGTCGACGCCGAGGCGATGACCGTCTGGATGCCGTCGTTGAAGAACAGGTAGGCGAGCAGGAAGGACAGCGCCATCGGGTACTGCGGCAGCTCCCGCAGCGTGCGCCGCAGCTGGCCGAAGCTCTGCTCCAGGAGCCCGCCGCCACCACCCTCCTCCGACGTCAGGCGCATCGGCGGGTAGGACCGCAGCCGCAGCACCGGGATCAGGGTGAAGCCGGCCCACCACAGCACCGCCGAGAGCATGCTCAGCCGGGTGGCGGTGGCCAGTCCCAGCCCGAGCGACTCGTGCAGCGTCACCACGGCGAGGTTGACGGTGAGCATCAGCCCGCCGCCGAGGTAGCCGAACGCCCAGCCCCGCGAGGAGGTCCGGTCGCGCTCCTCCTCCGTGGAGATCAGCGGCAGGATCGCGTCGTTCACCACGATCGACCCGGCGAAGGCGAGGTTCGCCCCGACCAGCGCGACGGCGCCGACCTGCCAGTTGCCGTCGCGACAGAAGAACAGCAGCGACCCGAAGGCCGCGCCCGTCCAGGCGAAGCCGCCCAGCAGCAGGCCCTTGCGCGCCACCCGGTCCACGATCGGGCCCAGCAGGGGGAGCACGACCGCCGAGAGCAGGGTGGTGACCGTGATCAGGTACGACGGCAGCGCCCCCGGCGCGACCGAGACGCCGAGCAGGCTGACCCGGTCGTCGACCGCAGCGTCCTGGGCGACCGAGATCAGGTACGGCGCGAACAGCACCGTCACCACGGTCGTGTAGTACGCGCTGTTGGCCCAGTCGTACCAGTACCAGGCCCGCTGGTCGTGCGACCGCTGCTCCGGGGTGAGGTCGGTCGGCGCCGCGGCGGAGTCGCTCACGAGGGTCCTCTCCACTGGTCCCGCTCGACGAGTACCTCGCGGAGCAGGTCGGTGCGGTCGGTGAACAGGCCGTCGACCCCGAGGTCGAGCAGCTCGCGCATCTCGACCGGGTCGTCCACCGTCCACACGTGCACGTGCTTGCCTGCGGCGTGCGCGCGGCGTACGAACGCACTCGTCACCACCTCGACTCGACCCCGGCGCCGCGGCAGCTGGAAGACCGCGAAGTCGGACCCCCCGAGCGAACGGGCCAGGCCGAGGGGCAGGAAGCGCCACAGCGCGCTCTCCCGGGGCGTGGCGGCGGTCGCCACCCGGCCGCCGGTGGCCTGGCGGAAGGCGCGCATCGTGCGGTTGGAGAAGGAGCCCACGCACACCCGCTCCTCGGCGTCGCCGGCCGCGACCGCGTCCGCGAGGGGCACCGCCGCCGCGTGCGCCTTGATGTCGATGTTGAAGCGGGCGGTCGGGAACTCCCTGAACAGCTCGGAGAGCGTCGGCACCGGCTCGGCGCCCCCGATCAGGGCGCGCCGGATCTCGGCGAGGTCCAGCCCCGCGATCGCCCCGGTGAGGTCGGTGACCCGGTCGAGCACGTCGTCGTGGAAGGCCAGCAGCACGCCGTCGCGGCTCAGGTGCACGTCGGTCTCGAGGCAGTCGTAGCCGAGCGTCTCCGCGTGCCGGAAGGCCGCCAGGGTGTTCTCCAACCCGGCGAGGTCGGGGTGGCCCGCGCCGCCCCGGTGGGCGAACGCGAGCACGCTGCCCGGGGGGTCGAGGACCGCGTCGAGGAACGGGTGGTCGGTGACCGGGGTGTCGCGCACCCGGGCAGTATCGCCGATCCGGCTCAGAAGTCCCGGAAGATCTCGATGCTCGCGCCGAGCGCGTTCAGCCGAGCCGCGAGGTCCTCGTAGCCGCGGTTGATCACGTACACCGAGCGCAGCACCGAGGTGCCCTTGCAGGCCAGCATGGCGATCAGGATGACCACCGCCGGGCGCAGCGCCGGCGGGCAGACGATCTCCGTGCCGCTCCAGTGCGTGGGGCCCTCGATCATCACCCGGTGCGGGTCCATCAGCTGCACCCGGCCGCCGAGCTTGTTGAGCTCGGTGAGGTAGATGGCGCGGTTCTCGTAGACCCAGTCGTGCAGCATCGTCTTGCCCTGCGCCACCGCCGCGATCGCGGCGAAGAAGGGCAGGTTGTCGATGTTGAGGCCCGGGAACGGCAGCGGGTGGATCTTGTCGAGCGGCGCGTGCAACGGGCCGACGTGGCTGGTGATGTCGACCAGACGGGTGCGGCCGTTCTGGGCGACGTACTCGTCGCTCTGGGTGTAACGGAAGCCCATCTCCTCGAGCACGGCGAGCTCGATCTCCATGAACTCGATCGGCACCCGCCGCACGGTGACCTCGGACTCCGTCACGATCGCCGCGGTCAGCAGCGACATCGCCTCGATCGGGTCCTCGCTGGGCGCGTAGTCGACGTCGACGTCGATCTCCTCCCGGCCGGTGACGGTCAGCGTGGTCGAGCCGATGCCCTCGACGCCGACGCCGAGCTCCTGGAGGTAGAAGCAGAGGTCCTGGACCATGTAGTTGGACGAGGCGTTGCGGATCACGGTGGTGCCGGGGTGCAGCGCGGCGGCGAGCAGGGCGTTCTCGGTGACGGTGTCCCCGCGCTCGGTGAGCACGATGGGGCGCTGCGGGGACGTGGTCGGCTCGACGCGGGCCTGGTAGGCGCCCTCGGTCGGCTTCACCTCGAGGCCGAAGGGGCGGAGCGCCGACATGTGCGGCTCGACGGTGCGGGTGCCGAGGTCGCAGCCACCGGCGTAGGGGAGGCTGAACTCCACCTCGCGGTGCAGCAGCGGGCCCAGGAACATGATGATCGAGCGCGTACGCCGCGCCGCGGTCTCGTCGATGGCGAGCAGGTCCAGATGGGCGGGGGGCACGATCTCGAGGTCGTTGTCGTCGTTCAGCCAGCGGGTCTCGACCCCGATGCTCTCGAGCACCTCCAGCAGCCGGTTGACCTCCTCGATCCGGGCGACCTTGCGCAACGTCGTCCGCCCCTTGTTCAGGAGCGTGGCGCACAGCAGGGCGACGCCGGCGTTCTTCGAGGTCTTCACGTCGATGCTCCCGGAGAGCGTGGTGGGACCGCTCACGCGCAGGTGCACGGGCCCGGCGCCCAGCGAGACGAGCTGGGAGTCCAGGGCCTCGCCGATCCGGGCGAGCATGTCGAGCGAGAGGTTCTGGTGGCCCTTCTCGATCCGGTTGACCGCCGACTGGCTCGTGTTGAGCACGTCCGCCAGCTGCTGCTGGGTCCACCCCCGGTGCTGCCGGGCGTCGCGGATCAGGTTGCCGATGCGGTCCAGGTAGTCCTCGGTCATGCCCCGACGCTATCTCAGATATGAGATAGCGCCCAGCCCCGGCGCGTCGTGTCGTGGAACCGGGCCGTGGAGAAGGTCTGGACTGTTGACCGGCGGTACAGGATGACCCCATGCAGACCACCATCCTCGAGGACGTCCGCCAGGTCTCGGTCCAGGAGCACCCCGACGCCGCCATCGAAGAGCCGACCGACGCCGTCGTCCGGGTGACCGCCGCCTGCGTGTGCGGATCGGACCTCTGGAGCTACCGCGGCATCAACGACATCACCACGGGCTCCACGATCGGGCACGAGGCGGTCGGCGTGGTCGAGGAGGTCGGGTCCGAGGTGCGTGACACCCGGGTCGGCGACTTCGTGGTGATCCCCTTCGTGCACTGCGACAACACCTGCCCGCACTGCCGCAACGGCGCCACGTCGGCGTGCCAGGAGCAGGGCTTCACCACGACCGGTCAGGGCGAGCTCGTGCGGGTGACCCACGCCGACGGGTCGTGCGTGCGCACGGACGGCACGCCCGACGCCGACCTGCTGCCCTCGCTGCTCGCGCTCACCGACGTGATGGCGACCGGCTGGCACGCCGCGGTGAGTGCGGGCGTCCGGCAGGGCGGCACCGCCGTCGTCGTGGGCGACGGCGCGGTCGGGCTGTGCGCCGTGCTGGCCTGCCGCGAGCTGGGCGCCGAGAGGATCGTCGCGATGTCGCGGCACGAGCCCCGGCAGGCGCTCGCGCGTCGCTTCGGCGCGACCGACGTCGTTGCCGAGCGTGGCGACGAAGCGACCGAGAAGGTGCGCGAGCTGACCGACGGCATCGGCGCGGACTCGGTGCTCGAGTGCGTGGGCACCGGCGAGTCGATGACCTCGGCCTTCGCGTTCGCCCGGCCCGGCAGCACGGTCGGCTTCGTCGGGGTGCCGCACGGCGTCGAGCTGCCGGTGCGTCGGATGTTCGGCAAGAACGTCGGCCTGGCCGGGGGCCTGGCGCCCGTGCGCACCTACCTGCCCGACCTGCTCGAGCGCGTGCAGGACGGTCGGATCGAGCCCGGGCTCGTGTTCGACGCGCGGATGCCGCTGAGCGAGGTGGCCGAGGCCTACCGAGCGATGGACGAGCGGCGCGCCATCAAGGTGATGCTCGACCTGTGACCGACGACCAAGGGGAGGACGACACCGTGAGCGAGCAAGCCCGCAGCGGCGAGGGCCAGGGTCTGGTGCTGGGACCGCTGATGCGCTTCGTCGACGAGACCTCCGCCGCGATCTGGGTGGAGACGGCCGAGGGCGGCAGCGTCGAGGTACGCACCGAGCAGGGCACGTGGTCGGCCGCCACCTTCGCCGTGCACGGCCACCACTACGCGCTGGTCGAGGTCAAGGACCTCGTGCCCGGCAGCAAGACGACGTACGCGGTGCACGTCGACGGCGAGCTGGTGTGGCCGATCGAGACCCCCGGCGACGGCCTCCGGCTGCCCCCGCCGATCATCGCCACGCTCCAGCCCGGCAAGCCGCTGCGGCTGGCCTTCGGCTCCTGCCGCACCAGCGTCCCCCACGACGAGGACGGCAACACGACGCACGGCATCGACGCCCTGCGGGCCTACGCCCTCGCGATGGCTGGCGTCACCGCCCCGGAGGGCGAGATGCGCTGGCCCGACGTGGCGCTGTTCCTCGGCGACCAGGTGTACGCCGACGAGACCACGCAGGCGATGCACGACTTCATCTCCTCGCGTCGCGACATCGAGGCGCCGCCGGGGGAGGAGCTCGCCGACTTCGAGGAGTACGCCCACCTGTACCTGCTCGCCTGGAGCGACCCTGCCAACCGCTGGTTGTTGAGCACGCTCCCGACGGCGATGATCTTCGACGACCACGACGTCCGCGACGACTGGAACACCTCGGCCGCCTGGCGCGAGAAGATGCAGCGCACCGACTGGTGGCAGGGACGGATCGTCGCCGGCCTGGCGTCGTACTGGGTCTACCAGCACCTGGGCAACCTCTCCCCGGCCGAGCGGGCCGACGACGAGGTCTTCGCCCTCGTGCGCGCGCACGAGGGCCCCGACGAGCTCGACCTCAGCGAGACCCTGGACGCCTTCGGCGCCCGCGTGGACCACGAGCCCGAGACCTACCGCTGGTCCTTCGCCCGCGACGTCGCCGGCTGCCGCCTCGTGGTGGTCGACTCGCGGGCCGGACGGGTGCTGGGCGAGGGGCGGCGCGCCATGCTCGACGAGGTCGAGATGGACTGGCTCGACGACCAGATGCAGGGCGACGTGGAGCACCTGCTCGTGGGCACGTCGCTGCCCTTCCTGCTCCCCACCGGCCTGCACCACCTCGAGGCCTTCGACGAGGCGCTCGCGGGCGGCGCCTGGGGAGGCATGGCGGCCCGGGTCGGCGAGTACGTCCGCCAGGGCGTCGACCTCGAGCACTGGGGAGCCTTCCAGGACTCCTTCCAGCGCGTCTCCCGGATGGCGATCGAGGTGGCCGCGGGGGAGCGGGGTCGTGCCCCGCACACCGTCACCTTCCTGTCGGGCGACGTCCACCACAGCTACGTCTCCAAGGTCACCGGCGTGCTCGGCACCCGGATCGAGGGCACCATCCTGCAGGCGGTCTGCTCCCCGATGCGCAACCCGTTGCCGCGGGTGTTCCGCTTCGCGACGGCGGCCCTGGCCTACGGCGTCGCCGGCCCGATCGGCGTGGTGGCCTCGCTCTCGCGGGCCGTGCCCCGCTCGCCGCTGCGCTGGGAGCAGACGGCCGGGCCGTGGTTCGAGAACAACCTCGCCACCCTCGACGTGCGCCCCGACTCGCTCGAGATGTGGTGGGCCAAGGGCGAGGTGCACGACGGCGCCCACGAGCGCCCGGAGCTGCGACGCGTCCGGACCGTCACGGTGGACCACGAGGGCAGGGTGCGCACGGGATGAACCGGCCTCCGGTGTCCCCGCCCGGGTCCGCGAGCCGCGCCGTCCACAGCGACGAGCCCTCAGCCACCCTCAACGGCCCGGATCCGGGCTGGGATGTCGGCATGGAGACCGCGACGAACGAGGTACGACTCTGCGGACGGCTGAGCGGCGTCCCCGACGCCCGGGTGCTGCCGAGCGGTGACACCGTGGTGCTGCTGCGGGTCGTCGTCGACCGGCCACCCGCGTCGGACGGCCGTCGGCGGGTCGACACGATCGACGTCGCCTGCTGGAGCGCCCGGACTCGCCGTACGGCGACCCGGCTCCCGGAGGGTCAGGTGGTCGAGGTGGAGGGCTCGCTGCGGCGGCGGTTCTTCCGCTCCGGCGGCACGGCGGCGAGCAGGTACGAGGTCGAGGCGAGGAGCGTGCGCCGTGTCCGTTTGCGGGAGGTCGACGGGGGTAACCCGAAGACATGACCGAGTCGAACACACATTCGAACCAGACCGACACCGACGAGCGCCCGCTGGGCGCGGCCCGCCCCGAGGGCTCCGAGGACGCCGCCGAGAAGGACCCCTCCCAGTGGGTCACCGGCGACGAGCCGATCACCGCGGCGCAGCGCAGCTACCTCGACACGCTCGCCCGTGAGGCGGGCGAGGAGCTCGACCCGACGATGTCCAAGGCCGAGGCCTCCGAGCACATCGACCGCCTCCAGTCGGCCTCCCCCCGCACGGGGGCGTGAACCGACTCCATGATCGGGCGCTCAGCGGTGGTGGGAGGGAGCCCCGCCACCGCTGAGTCACGACGGGTCACGACGGGTCACGAAAGTCAGACGGGGTGAGGCCGAACAGCTCCCAGAGCGCCGGCCCGGTGAGCTCGGCGTACGTCGCGCTGACGTGCTGGTCGTCTCGGTAGACGCTCATCCCGGCACTGACCATGGGGCACTTCTCACGGGCGCAGAGCAGCGGTGTGATGTCCCGGAACTCGACCGGGGTGCCCTCCACGCCCGACTGCAGGAGCCCGTCCGCGTGCTGGGCGTTCTCGCCCAGGGGGAACGTGCACTCGCCGATCGTGGCGTTGCGACGCGACAGGCAGTCCGAGGGATACATCGGGAAGCGGGTCAGGTCCCCGAGCAGGCGAACCTGGTTGGTCAGCGGGGCCAGCGACTCGGCCAGGTCCCGGACACCGGCCTCGATGGCCGCGTCCCGCGGGGCTCCGCCGATCTCCTCGTCGGACGCGTCGAGCACGTGCATGTCGGTGTGCGTCGCCACGACGACGGCCATCGGACGCGTCCGCGCGATGACGCCGCGGGCCCACTCCCGCCACTCCTCGCACTCGGTGTAGCGCCGGTTGACGTCGACGCGGAGCATCCGCACCTCGACCGGGCTGCAGCCGAACTTGATCAGCGGCAGCAACCGCACGCCCTGCTGCGTCGCCGTCGGCTCGAGACCGGGCGACCACATGTTCAGGTGCGAGTCGCCCAGCAGCACGATCGTGTCGGAGGAGGCGGTGTCGCCCGACGGGCACAGGTCGTGCGTGGTCTCGTCGGGCTCTGCCGTGCACCGGTCGTCGAACTGGACCCGGTCCTGGTTGAGCGCGAGCAGGTCTTGGGCCAGCGGGAAGGGGATGGGGTCCTCGCGGCGGGCCGGGTCGGTCGCGAGCACCAACGCGTCCTGCACGGCCGCGACCAGGGACGGTCGCGCCTCCTCGTCCTCGTTCTCGTCCGGTCCGGCCGGGGCGGGGAGGGTGCCGATCGTCGCCGGGGTCGCCGCGACCGCGCTGGGGGGTGTGGGAGCGAGCCAGCCGCTGAGGACGACGCTGGCGGCGGTGACGGCGACGGCGACGGGCCAGAGGGCGAGGGCTCGTCCTTGGCCCACCAGCCCGCGCGAGTGCCGGAACGGGTTCTCGACGAGGTGGTAGCTCGCCGTGGACACCCCGACGGCCGCGACCATCAGGCCGAGGGCCTCGACGAGGCTGAGGTCACGACCGAGGTAGGCCGCTGGGAGCACGAGCAGCGGCCAGTGCCACAGGTAGAGGGAGTAGGAGATGTCCCCGCACCAGCGCAGGGGAGGGAGCTCCACGAGACGGCCGGCCGACGTCGTCGTCGGTGTCCCGCCGGGGCCGGGCAGCCCGGCGGCCAGCAGGGCCAGCGTGCCGAGGACGGGAAGGAGGGCGAGGCTCCCGGGCCAGGGGTCCTCGGGGGAGATCAGCACCGCGGCCGCCAGCACGAGGACCAGTCCTCCGCCGGCGAGCGCCTCCCGGGTGCGTCTGCCGCACCGCGCGGCCACCAGGGTGCCCGTGGTCGCCAGCAGGGCACCGGCCCCGAGCTCCCAGGCCCGGGCGAAGGTCGAGAAGTACGCGGTCGACGGGCTGTGCGACGTCGCCCAGACCGACCACCCCAACGACACCAGCGAGAGCCCGGCGGCCACCAGGGTCACCCGGCCGGCCACCGGCGAGCCGGAGCGACGCCCCCGGTGGCGCACCCCGAGGGCGACCAGCAGCACGAGGAGCGGCCACACGATGTAGAACTGCTCCTCCACCGCCAGCGACCAGAAGTGCTGGGTGGCGGAGGGAGCAAGGTCGGTGTTGAAGTAGTCGGTGCCGGTGACGGCGAGGTGGACGTTGGCTGCGAAGAACGCGGCCCAGAGCACGTCGGCAGAGACCCGGTCCGCCTCCACGAAGGGCAGGAACAGCGCCGCTGCCAGGGCGGTCACGACGAGGACCAGGGTCGCGGCCGGAAGGATGCGCCGCGCCCGCCGTGCGTAGAAGCGGGGGATGGACACCCGCCCCGAGCGCTCGGCCTCGCGCACCAGCAGGCTGGTGATGAGGTACCCGGAGAGCACGAAGAACACGTCGACCCCGAGGAAGCCTCCGCCCAGCCCGGGCACGCCGGCATGGGCCAACATCACCAGGAGCACCGCGATGCCGCGCAGCCCCTGGATGTCTCGACGCGGGGCCGCCCGCCCCACGGGGGCGACCCGGAGTCGTTCTACCGAGCCGGGTCTCACGAAGCGAGGCCCAGGCGGGAGGCGAGCAACGCCCCGACGTGCATCGACCAGCGCCGGGAGACGTGCGTGGTGTGCCAGTACATCACGCTTCCGTCGGCGATCAACGGGCAGCGCCCACGCAGGCAGAGGAGCGGGTTCGGGTCCCAGAAGGTGGCTCCCGCGGCGGCGGCCGCCCCGCTCAGCATCCCGTTGTGGTTCGTGGTCGCCCGGGTGAGCGGCGACTCGCAGAAGCGCATCGACGCCCGCCGCGACCGCAGGCAGCGGACCGGACCGATCGAGCGGTAGTTGACGTCGCCCAGGACGCGGGCCTGCGTCGACGGGGCGACGGCCCGCACCCGGTCCACCGTCTGCTGGACGCCCGTGCTCCACGCCCGGCGGACCGCACGGCCCTCCAAGCGCTGGCCGTCGGGGCCGGCCACGCCGAAGTCACGGTGCGAGGACAGGATCACGGCCTCGGGCTGCAGCTGCTCGATCTGACCCAGCGCCCAGTCCCGGTAGTCCGCGCACTCCTGCCAGACCCGACCACCGCGCAGCTGCCGCAGCTCGTAGGGGACGCAGCCGAACTTGATCAACGGGACGACCCGGATACCCGCTGCGAGGGCCGGGCCCTGGAGGCCGCGCACCCACATGTTCAGGTGCGAGTTGCCCAGCAGCACCACGGTGCGCGCGCTCGAGGTGTCGCCGAGGGGGCAGAGGTCGTGACTGGTCTCGTCGGGCGTGGCCGAGCAGGTGGCGGGGCCGACCCACTTGTTGCGGGCGACGTGGTCCACGCCCGGCTGGTAGCGCCGAGGGAGGGGAGCGTTCCGGTTCGCCAACCTCAAGGACGCCCGCAGCTCCTGGCGGACCTGGGCGAACGACGTGGCGACGTCGGGCTCGGACCGCGCGGTCGCTGCCGGCGCGGCGACCCCCACCATGAGCAGCAGCGAGGTCAGCGCCGACAGCAGCAGCGCGACGCGCCGCGTCATCGGGCGAGCCCGATGTGGCGGGACAGGGCCGGCCCGACCCACCGGGAGTAGGTCCGCGTCACGTGCGAGAAGTCACGGTTCACGTCGCGGCCCCCCACGGCGACCGCGCACTTCTCGTCCCGGCACAGCAGCCTGTTCGTGTCGAAGAAGCGTCCGCCACCCGCGCGCGTGGCCTCAGGCAGGTCGGGACGTGGGGACGCTCGTTGACCCCGCCGAGCACGACCACCCGTGCGGTGGACTTCCGCAGCTCGTGCACGAGCGCCGTGTCGCCGTCCGTGTACGCCGTACGGCGGGCCTCCAGGCGCCCACCGTCGACGGCGAACACCCCCATCAGGGCTCGGTACGTCGACCGGCGGTGACGGGCTCTGGTCACGAGGTGAGGCCGATCGCCGAGGCGAACTCCACGGCGACCTGTCGCGAGTACGTCGCGCTCACGTGGCCGCGCTCGTCGCGGAACACGAACGTGCCGCCGGCGACGATCGGGCACCGCCGGCGCAGGCAGGTCAGCAGGTTGGTGTCGTAGGACGTCGCCCCGCCGGCGGTGGCGCCCTGGGCGGTGAGAGCGGTGAGCTGACGCGTGCGGGCGGTCAGGCGCTGCTCGCACTCCTTCATCAGGTTGCGGCGGCTCAGGGCGCACGGCCCCGGGTCGCGCCGACGCTCCGTGGTGTCGCCGAGCACGACCATCCGGCCACTGCTCGGGGCGAGCTGCTTCGACAGCCCGGCCACGCCGCGCGTCCAGGCGCGGTCGAAGGCGGGGCCGGTGAGGCTCCGTCCGTCGTGCCCGGCGATGGAGAGCCAGGTGTGCGACCCGGCGACGACGAGATCCGGCTGGATCCGCGTGATCTTCGCGATGGCCCAGTCCCGCCACGCGCTGCACTCGCGCCACACCGTGCCGTCGCGCATCATCTGGAAGGTGAACGGCGAGCAGCCGTACTTGATGAAGGGGAGCACCCGCACGCCCTGACGAGAGGCCCGGTTGCTCAGCCCGGCCATCCACATGGCCATGTGCGAGTTGCCGAGCAGCACCACGGTGCGGGTGGCGTCGACGTCCCCGATGGGGCAGATCCGGTTGCGGCGCTCACCCGGCTCGGCGGTGCAGGCGGTGGGGAGGGTCCAGCTGTCCGAGCGCAGCCGCTTCGCCGCGGGACGCGCGTCGCGGGTCACGCGGCGCCCCCGGTCGGCCATCCGCAACGCCACCGCCAGGTTCCGGGTGACGACCGCCGTCGACCGGCGGACACCCGAGGTGCTGACCGTGCCGTCGACCAGTCGCGGACTCAGCGTCGACGTGCCGCCCGCCGAGGGCGCGCTCGTCGCAGGGACCACCAGGGCGCCGCTCAGGGCGACGGTCAGGGAGCAGACGAGGACGGCCATCCCCCGTGCGGAATAGGTCCGGCTCGGACGGGTAGGACGGAAGGGGCGCAACATCTGGAACTCCTGAGGACGGTCGAGCAGGCGCGCGGTCGAAGCCGCACCACAGGTCCCACGTCCGTCATCTCACGGGCGCAGCGGGCCGTTCGACCTCGCCGGTCACGACGTCCCGGCACGGAGACTAGACGACACCGTCGTGACTTTGTCCGTGATTGCACCCGTGTCCCGCACCACGATCACCGAGCTCGGAGGGTGCGCGACTCACTCCGGCTCGTGACCGCTGATCGCCTCTGCGACCAGCTTGGGCACGTCGGCGTCGAAGACGCTGGGGATGATGAAGCTCGGGTTCAGCTCGTGGTCGGCGACGGCGCTGGCGATCGCGTCGGCGGCCTTGAGGAGCATCGCGGTGGTGACGTCGGTGGCGCGGGCGTCGAGCAGTCCGCGGAAGACCCCGGGGAACGCGAGCACGTTGTTGATCTGGTTGGGGTAGTCGGATCGGCCGCTGGCCACGACCGCCGCCCGCTTCCCGGCCTCGGTCGGGTCGATCTCGGGGTCGGGGTTGGCCAGCGCGAAGACGATCGCCTGGTCGGCCATGTCGTCGATCCACTCCGCCTGCAGCACGCCCGGGGCGCTGACCCCGATGAAGACGTCGGCGCCGCGCAGCCCGTCGTGCAGGTCCCCGGTCAGCTCGCGCTCGTTGGTGCGCGCGGCCAGTCCCGCCTTCGACTCCGAGAGCGAGTCGTCGCTGCGGGAGAGGAGCCCCTCGCGGTCCCAGAGGACGACGTCGCCCACGCCGTCGGCGAGCAGCAACGTGACGATCGCCGAGCCGGCGGCACCGGCCCCGGCGACCACCACGCGGACGTCGCCGAGACGCTTGTCGACGACCCGCAGCGCGTTCTTGAGCGCCGCCATCACGACGATGGCGGTGCCGTGCTGGTCGTCGTGGAAGACCGGGATGTCGAGGGACTCCTGCAGCCGGCGCTCCACCTCGAAGCAGGCCGGGGCGGCGATGTCCTCGAGGTTGATGCCACCGAACCCCGGCGCGATCATCTCGACGGCCTTGACGATGTCGTCGACGTCCTGGCTGGCCAGGCAGATCGGCCAGGCGTCGATGTTCGCGAAGCGCTTGAACAGCGCCGCCTTGCCCTCCATCACGGGCAACGCGGCGCCCGGGCCGATGTTGCCGAGCCCCAGCACCGCCGACCCGTCGGTCACCACGGCGACGCTGTTGCCCTTGATGGTCAGCCGGGGGACGTCCTCGGGGTTGTCGGCCAGCGCTCGCGACACGCGACCCACTCCCGGGGTGTAGGCCATCGACAGGTCGTCGCGCGTCCGCAGCGGCACCTTGGACTTCACCTCGATCTTGCCACCGATGTGCAGCAGGAAGGTGCGGTCGGAGACCTTGTGCACCTTCACCCCGTCGAGCTCGCGCACCGCATCGACCAGCTCCTGGGAGTGGTCGGCGTCGGTCGCCGAGCAGGTGACGTCGACGACCAGACGGTCGTGCCGTGACTCGGTGACGTCGATCGCGGTCACGATGCCGCCGACGGTAGCGACGCAGGTGGCGATCTGGCCCACCACCCCGTGGTCGGGGCTGGTGTGCAGGCGCATGGTGATCGAGTACGACGAGGTGGTGGCGGCCATGAGGACATGCAACCACTTCTCCGACCTACCCGCCGGTCACCCCGGACCACCTATCCACCCCGTCCACGAGACCCGCGGAGCGGTACGGACTCCTGCGCTCGCTCCACCGCAGACGGGCCGGGGCGAGCCCGGCCTCCCTGCAGACCTCCGGCGATCGGGCCGTCTGGCCGGTGGTGTCCGAGCCGCGGGTGCCCCTGCGGGGCAATGCGTGTGTGTGGCCACCTCCCTGCCCGGGCAGGTGTGTCGGATGAGGACACGACAGATCGGCAACGACACCGTCGGACGCGTCGAGGTGGGCGCGGTCGGCATCGGCTGCATGACGATGGACCAGGAGGGGGCCGTCCCGCGACACCAGCTGCTGGACACGGTGACCGCCGCGCTCGACGCCGGAGTCACCCTGTTCGACACCGCCGACGCGTACGGACCGGGTGCCGAGGGCGCCGCGGCGCAGGGGCGCAACGAGAGCCTCGTCGCCGGGCTGCTCGACGAGCTGGGTGTGCGCGACCGGGTGCTGCTGGCGACCAAGGCGGGCCACGTGCGCACCGACCCCGACGGCGGTTGGGACACCGACAGCTCCGCCTCGTACCTGCGTGGTGCGGTGGACGCGTCCCTCGGTCGCCTCGGGGTGGAGCAGATCGATCTCTGGCAGCACCACCGCCCCGACCCCGACGTCGACTACGCGGACGTGCTGCTCACCCTCAAGGGCGTGCACGAGGCCGGGAAGGTACGGATGGTGGGCCTGTCCAACGCCGACCCGGCGCAGATCCGCCAGGCGCACCACGTGCTCGGAGACGCGCTCGTGAGCGTGCAGAACCAGTTCTCACCGAAGTTCCGGTCCAGCAGGCCCGAGATCGAGGTCTGCGAGGAGCTCGGACTGGCCTTCCTGCCGTGGAGCCCGCTCGGCGGGCTCAACGACGCCAAGGGGCTCGCCGACAAGCACCCCGCGTTCCAACGGGTCGCCGACGAGCGCGGCATCAGCGCCCAGCAGGTGGCCCTGGCCTGGGAGCTCGCCCAGTCACCGGTGGTGATCCCGATCCCGGGCGCCAAGCGCCCTCAGTCGGTCAGCGACTCCGCGGCGGCAGCGGACGTGGATCTCACCCCGGACGAGCTCGAGGCGCTGGACGCCGACTGACCGAGTCGTCTCCGCTCCCGCGCCAGGCCGATCCTGTCGGCGGGCCGGGGCCCGACCCATCTCGAGAACTCGGGCGTGACGTCGGCGCCGTCGCGACACGCGCAGCGCCACGACGACCGGGCACCGGTCGCGGAGGCGGACCAGCGGGTTGGTGTCGTAGAGCCCGCCTCCGGCGACGAGAGCCACCCGGCGGTCGCGGGGGAGCACACCGCCGATCACCGAGGTGGGCGCCGCCTCGCGCCGCTGCGCCCCGCACCACCACCCTCGTGGTGGGGGTCGCGGTGCGCCGGACCAACAGTGCCACGGGCCGCAGACCCGGTCCTCCGCGGCGGCGGTTCCACGGTCAGGAGACGCGAGCCTTCCCCCCACCGGTCCCGCACACGATCGCGCCGTGCGGCGAGGTCCTGCGCTGCCGGCCGAGCAGACGCCGAGCTGGCGACACACGCCACGGATACGCGCCGACGGGCGGTTCCTGCAGGCGGGCTGTGTGCCCGGGAATCCCCCTCGACGTCGCCGGGCGGGGGCTCGGCACCTGGGACCCGTCAATTCACCGACACCGGGAATGGCGGTCCCGACACACCCGAGAATGACGTGAATTACGACTTCTCCGCCACGGGCCACCCTTTTAGGCGCTATTTTGTGGTCGCGTCGCAAGACGCCGGCGGGGTGGCTCGAGTACTCGGGGGTCGAGCCGCCCCCGGCCGGGGGACCGTAGGCGGGCCCGGACCTACGAGCGCGAGAGCTCGTCGCGGCAGGCCCGGGCGAGGTCCCGTTGCCGGCGCCAGCGCGCGCGCAGCCCGGGCACCGGCGGCAGCCCCGTGGTGGTGGGGGACCGGGTCGCGACCAAGGACGACCCGTCCCAGTGGCCCTCCCAGCTCCAGCGGCCCCACCGCTCCCGGTCCGGCAGGGAGAGGGCCTGGCCGAACAGCACGGCCTCGCCCGCCGCGGGCGGGTCGCCCCGCACTCTCAGCGGCAACGGTGCCACGGCGGCCGCCAGGCTCCCGCGCGAGACCTCGACGACCGACAACTCGAGCCCGGTGCCGGTGGCCACCCCCAGCACGTGGTCGCCCGGCGCCTCGCGTGCCGTGAACGGACGACGCCGCTGCACGTCGAGGTGCACCAGCAGTCGGGGGAGCCACCACCAGTGCTCGCGACGGAGCAGTGGGGAGTCGGCCAGCAGCCGCGACGGCGGCCATCGGCGGAGTTCCTGGGAGAGCAGCTCCTCGACGAAGACGTCGCCGGTCGGGTCGGCCTCGAGCCGGGTGTGGCAGCGCAGCACCTCGGGGGACCACGCCCGCCCCGACCCGCGCGGCTCGGTCAGCGTCAGCACCACCTCGTCGGCCGCCGCCAGCTCGAGCGCGAGCCCGCGGTCGGCGTACGGCAGGGCCAGGACCGGGCCGCGGGGTCCGACCAGGGGCAGCACGCCCCGCGCCCGCACCGGCGGCGACGCTCCGGTCGCCACCCAGAGGACCTCCGCGACGGCCGCGGCGCGCAGGTTGCCGTCGGCCCCGTCCTCGCTCACGGGCACCACCGTAGTCTCGCGTCCGGTTCGTACCGGTTCGGGACCCTTGGCCCCCGTCGGGCGCGTGTGCCTTGCCGTGACCGTCGACACCCCGCATGATGCGGGCTATGCCGGCATTCGTCGTGGCCGCCGTCGTCGGGGTGCTGTTCTTCCTCGGCTATCGCTACTACTCGCAGCTATCTCGCCAGGAAGGTCTACGCGCTCGACCCGGCGTTCGTCACGCCGGCGCACGAGTTCAACGACGGCGTGGACTTCGTGCCGACCAACAAGCACGTGCTCTTCGGCCACCACTTCACCTCGGTGGCCGGGGCCGCCCCGATCGTCGGGCCGGCGATCGCGGTCTTCTGGGGCTGGGGGCCGGCGCTGGCCTGGATCGTGCTCGGCACGATCTTCGCCGCGGGCGTGCACGACTTCGGCTCGCTGGCCGTCTCGGTCCGGCACAAGGCCAGGAGCATCGGCACCCTCGCCGGCGACGTCATCAACGGCCGGGCCCGCACGCTGTTCCTGGCGATCATCTTCTTCCTGCTGACCCTGGTGAACGCGGTGTTCGCGGTCGTCATCGGCAACCTGTTCGTCGCCAAGCCGGGCGCGGTGATCCCGATCGTCGCCGGAGATCCCGCTGGCGATCGTCATCGGCGCCTACATCTACCGCACCAGGTCCTCGGCGCCTGATCCCCTCGATCGTCGGGCGTGATCGTCCTCTACGCGCTGATCCTGGTCGGCAACGCGTTCCCGATCTCGCTCGACGGGCTCGCCGAGGCCCTCGGCGTCGAGCAGACCCGCAACGTCTGGGTGGTCCTGCTGTTCGTCTACACCTGGATCGCCTCGCGCATCCCGGTGTGGGTGCTGCTGCAGCCGCGCGACTACATCAACAGCCACCAGCTGTTCATCGCGCTCGGGCGTCATCGGCGTCGGCCTGCATCGTCGGGCTGAACCAGATCCAGGCGCCGGTGGTCAACGACGTGCCCGAGGGCTCGCCGAGCTTCTTCCCGTTCCTGTTCATCACCATCGCCTGCGGGGCGATCTCCGGCTTCCACTCCCTGGTCGCCTCCGGGACGTCGTCCAAGCAGCTCGACAAGGAGCCCGACGCCCGCTACGTCGGCTACATGGGCGCGGTCGGCGAGGGCTCGCTGGCGACCGGCGCGGTGCTCGCCGCCACCGCCGGCGTGGCCGCCTCGCAGGCCGACTGGCACGCGCTCTACCCCGACTTCGCCACGGCCTCGGGCGGGGCGGTCGGCAACTTCGTGAACGGCGTCGCGGAGTTCGCCAACAACCTCGGCATCCCGCTCGACATCGCGGCGGTGTTCGCCGCCGTCGTCGTGATCAGCTTCGCGGCGACGACGATGGACACCGGCGTCCGGCTGCAGCGCTACGTGATCCAGGAGATCGGCGAGCTGCTCCGACATCCGGGCGCTGGCCCGCAACCTCACCCTCGCCACCACGGTCGCCGTCGTCATCCCGCTGGCCATGGCGCTGCTCCCGGGCGGCGGCGAGGCCGGCTACACCTTCGGCGTCCTGTGGCAGCTGTTCGGCACCACCAACCAGCTCACCGCCGGCCTGGCGCTGTCGGTGATCGCGGTCTGGGTCACCCAGCCGGGGTCGAACCCGGTCGCGATGCTCGTCCCGCTGGTGTTCCTGCTCGGCGATGACCACGTGGGCGCTGATCGTCAACCTGGGCAACTTCGTCGACGCCGGCCAGTGGGTGCTCGCCCCGCTCGACCTGATCATCTTCGTGCTGGCCGTGTGGCTGATCGCCGAGGCGGCCCTGGCGCTGCGCCCGCCTTCCGCGACAAGGACGACCATGGCGGCCCCACCACCTCGCCGGCCGACGAGGGCTCCCAGACCGCGACGGGCCGATGAGCGGGTCCCCCCGGGTCGTGCTCGTCCGGCCGTGGACCCAGGGCCGGGGCGGCGGTGGCTGCTGCGGGGGAGAGGTCCGCGACGGCATCACCCTGGACGGCGACCGCACCGCGCCGGCGGACGGTCGGCGCGACCCCGTCGGCGCCGTCTACCTGCGTCTCGCCCAGGAGCGGCCGGACCTCGACGTGCAGGTGGTCGACGCCGGCAACCCCTGGCTGACCGCCTGGACCTTCCGTGCCGTGCGCCGTCGGGCCGGTCTGCGCGCCGCGCTGGTGGCCGCCCTCCGCTCCGGCACGCCGGGGGCGGTGCTGGTGGACGGCGTACACGTGGCCGACGTGGCTGACGGTCCGGAACGGGTCGACGCGACGCTCGCCGGCCGTGCACCGTGCCGGGCACCCACCGGCCGTTTAACCAGGTGAGGAACGTCCCCGCGTCCCCGTAGCGTGCCCCGGGTGACCAGCACGCTGCCGACGCGGGGCCGGCTCGACCGCGGTCGGCCGGACGCGCCGCCGACCGTCGCCCTGCCTCGCCTCGCTGGTCCGGCCACCGCGACCGCCCTCGTGGCCGCGGGCGTCGGTGCCGTGGGGGTGGCCCTGGGCACGGTGGTGGCCGGCCGCCTGGCCGAGCGGCCGTCGCCCGGCCTGGTGGTGCTGCTCGCCGGGTGCGTCGTCGGTGCGGCCCTGCTCGACGTGGTCGGGCTGGTGCTGTGGGCCGGCGTCGTGGACCGTGCGGAGGGTCGGCTGCGTGGCGACCTGCTGGCTGCCGCGCTGCGCCAACCGCTGGCGGTGCTGGGCGAGCAGGCCGTCGGCGAAGTGCTGGACCGGGTGGACGACGACACGCACGAGGTCGGCGCGACGCTCAGGCGCACCGCGTGGTCGGCGGTGCGGTCGGCGCTCACCCTGGTGCCGCTCTGGCTGGTCGGTGGGTTCACCTGGTGGCCGGCGTTCGTCCTCGTCCCCCTGGCCGCCGTCGCGTCGGTGGCGGTGGTGCGCGGACGGCTGTCCACCCTGGTGCGGCTCAAGGTCGAGGAGGAGCGGGCCTGGACCGACCACGCCGCGGTGGTCGAGGAGGGCGTCGCCGCCCGCGACGACCTGCGCACGAGCGGCGGCCAGGCGCACGTCCTCCGGCGTAGCGTCGAGCTCGCCGCCCGCGTGCACGCACGCTTCGCCGAGGTCATCACGGTCGAGTCGGCCGTCAGTCGGCGCACGGGGCTGCTGCTGCACGCCAGCCTGACGGGGGTGGCCCTCGCCGGGGTGGCGCTGGTGCTGGACGGCGGGCTCTCGACCGCTGCGTTGGTGACGCTGTTCCTGGTGATGACCCAGCTCGTCGGGCAGGTCGACATGACCGTGAGGCACCTGCCCGACCTGCAGTCCGGGCTGGGGGCGGTGCTCCGGCTGCGCCAGCTGCTGGCGGTCGAGGCCGAGGCGGTGGGTGGGCTGCCGCTGCCCGCGGGGAAGCTCGACGTCGAGCTGCGGCGACCTGCACTTCGCCTACGAGGGGAGCGACTTCGCCCTGGTCGACGTCGACCTCACCGTCGCCGCCGGCACGACCTGCGCCCTGGTGGGTCGCACCGGGTCGGGGAAGTCGACCCTCGTGTCCCTGCTCTCGCGGGCGGTGGAGCCGGAGCCGGGCAGCGTGCTGCTCGGCGGCACCGACGTGCGCGCCCTGGACCTGTTCGCGCTGCGCAGCGCGGTCGGCGTGGTGACCCAGCGCACCGAGGTGCTCGCCGGCACGCTCGAGGAGAACATCACGCTGTTCGCCGGCCTCCCCCGCCGTCGGGTGGAGGCCGCGGTGGCCGAGCTCGGCCTGAGCGACTGGGTGGGCGGGCTGCCGCACGGCCTGGACACCGCCCTCGGCCCGGGTGGCACCACGCTGTCGGCCGGCGAGGAGCAGCTGGTCGCCTTCGCCCGGCTGCTCGTGCGCGACGTGCGGGTCGTCGTGCTCGACGAGGCCACGGCGCGGATGGACCCGGTCACCGAGGACCGCGTGGTGCGTGCCTCCGAACGGCTGCTGGCCGGACGCACCGGCCTGCTGGTCGCGCACCGGCTCTCGACGACCGCCCGGGCCGACCAGGTCGTCGTGCTCGACCGGGGTCGGGTGGTGCAGCAGGGCCCCCGGGACCACCTGAGCCGCTCGCCGGGCCCGTTCGCGGACCTGCTCGCGGCGGCGGCGGAGCCCACCGCGGCCGCCTCGGCCACCGACCCGGTCGCGACGACCGGCGGGACCGCCCTGGGGGTGACTCGCCGGCGCACGGGGGCCCCGCCGGCGCCGGCGCTGCGACCGACGCCGTCCCTCGCCCGGGCCGTCGTCGCGGCGCTGAGGGTGCGGCCCCGGTGGGGGCTCTGGGCCGTCCTCCTCTTCTTCGTGGCCTCGGCGACGGGTGCCTTCGGCGCCGTCACGGCCTGGGCGTGGGGCGAGGTCGTCGCCGGCCTCGCGACCGGTCGCCCGGCGTGGGGCTGGATCGCCCTGCTGGTCGTCTCGTTGCTCGCCGGCCCGCTCGTCCTCGCCGAGGCGATCCGGCTCTACCCGCGCTGGTGGGTCGAGATCCTGCTGCGCGTGCGGACCGCGGTGCTCGTCGGCCAGACGCGGGCCCGGCGGCTGCGCCGCACGCCGCCCGGAGAGGTGGTGGCCCGGGCGATGGACTCCGACCGCTTCGCCCAGTACGTCGACGTCTGGGTCGACCTGGTCAACGGGCTGGTCGTCGTCGCCCTGACCGCCGTGCTGGCGGGCAGCCTGCTCGCCGGGTCGGTGCCACTGGCCGTGATGGTCGCGACCGCCCTCGCCTCGACCCTCGGCCGCCCTGTGGCCGGCCGGTCCGCAGCCGAGGCGTCGGCCGCCCGGGCCCGGTTCGGACGCTCCCTCGTCTCGGCGCTCGAGTCCGTGCGCACGGTCAAGCTGGCGGCCGCCACCCCGGCCGTGCAGCAGCACCTCCGCAGGGTCGACGACGGCCGGGTCGCCGCAGCGGTGCGGGAGCACCGGGTGCAGGCGCTGCTCGACGGAGTGCCGACGCTGATGGTCCAAGTCGGTGTCGTGGCCGCCTGGGCCGGCCTGGTCGCCGGCCGGTGGGGCCTCCCCACGGCGCTGCTCGTCGCGGGCACGGTCGGCGGCTTCGGCTACTTCGGGAAGGTCGCCGGCTCCGCGATCACCCTGGCGCCGGGCACCCGGGCCTGGATGCGCGCCACCAGCGACCTCGCCGGTGGGGGAGGCGTGACCACGCTGCCGGCGGGGATCGACCTGGTGCGGGGGGAGGCCCCGGCGCCCCCGCCGACGACCGCGGTCGCGCTCGATCGGCTGGAGCTGCGGGGGATGACCGGTGTGCACGACGACGGCACGGTGGGCGTGCGCGACGTCGACCTGGTGCTGCACCGGGGAGAGCTGGTGCTGCTGCTCGGCCAGGTGGGTTCGGGCAAGTCCAGCCTGCTCGCAGCCGTCGCCGGGCTGGTGCACCACCAGGGCTCGCTGAGGTGGAACGGTCACCGGGTCGGGGACCCGGAGGTCTTCCTGCGTCCCGGCCAGGTGTGCCACGTCGCGCAGGTGCCGCGCGTGCTGTCCGGCACGCTCGCCGACAACGTCCGCCTCGACCACCCGCGTGACGTCGGCGGCGCCCTGGACACTGCCCGGCTGGCCGCCGACGTCGCCGAGGCGGGCGGCCAGCACGTCGTGGTCGGGCACCGCGGCGTACGCCTCTCGGGAGGGCAGGTGCAACGGCTCGCCCTGGCCCGGGCGCTGGCCACCGAGGCCGAGCTGCTGCTCGCCGACGACGTCTCCTCGGCCCTCGACGCCGCCACCGAGGTCGAGCTCTGGTCGGCGCTGCGCGCGCGGCGTACGACGGTGCTCGGTGCCACGTCGAAGCGCGCCGCCCTCGCCCAGGCCGACCGGGTCGTGGTCCTGGAGGCAGGCAGGGTCGTGGCGACCGGGCCCTGGCGCGACCTCGAGGCGGCGTGGGGCCACCTCGCCGGCTGAGCGGGCCGCGCGGCACCGGGGCGGCACCGGCCCCTACGGTGGGCACCGTGACCGCCGACGAGGACGCCCCGTCCCTGCACACCGCCGAGGTGGGGGACAGCGGTCCGCGCGTGGTCTTCCTGCACGGCCTGTTCGGCCAGGGGAAGAACTTCAGCTCCATCGCCAAGGCGCTCGTGCCGGACCTCCGGTCGACGCTGGTGGACCTGCCGAACCACGGACGCTCGGGCTGGACCGAGGAGATCGACTACGTGCTCCTCGCCGACGCCGTGGCGAGCTGGTGGCGTGAGCGGTACGCCGACGAAGGGCCCGCGCACCTCGTCGGGCACTCCATGGGCGGCAAGGTCGCGATGGTGCTCGCGCTGCGGCATCCCGACCTCGTCGACCGACTCGTCGTGGTCGACATCTCCCCGGCGACGAGTGACGGGGCTGATGAGTTCGTGCACCTGCTGGACAGCCTGGCTGGGCTGCCGCTGGAGGAGATCTCGCGCCGCGGCGAGGCCGACGAGCGGCTCGCCGAGGCGGTCGACGACGAGCGGGTGAGGGGTTTCCTGCTGCAGAACCTCCGGCAGGACCGGGACGGCTTCAGCTGGCGGGCGAACCTCGACCTCCTCCGTCGCGAGCTGGACACGATCGGGGGCTTCCCCGAGCTCGACGCCGACTTCGACCACCCGGTGCTGTGGGTCGCGGGCGAGCGGTCGGACTACGTGCAGCCCGACCACGAGGCCACCATGCGGCGGCTCTTCCCCCGCACCCGTCAGGTCACGATCAAGGGCGCCGGGCACTGGGTGCACTCCGAGCAGCCGGAGGCGTTCGTCTCCGCGCTCCGGGTCTTCCTCACCAGCTGACCGGCCGGACGCACGAACACCCCGCCCGGTGGTCCGGACGGGGTGTCGACGTACGTGGTGCGTCCTGGGTCGCCCCAGGTCAGCCCAGGTCAGCGCAGGTGCAGGCCGTTGTCGGGGCGCTTCTCCCACGTGGTCACGTGCCACGGGACGAACGCGGCCGAGAACTCGTCGGCCCGGCGGAAGAAGTTGGCGATTGTCGTGGTCATGACGCACCTCCTGGGGTGTGATCGGGGTTCGTGACCGATGCCCGGCCACGTGGCAATCGTGGGGCCTGGGCCCCTCGGCACCCAAATCACACGAGGGAGATCTACGCCACAACTCGTGGCGGCCGTCCCGGCACCGATCTATATTGCGCCGCTTGTGCTCCGAGTGAGCGCCCGAGGGGTCGACCTCTCTCCGCCGCGACCCTCCCCACAACGCCGATAATATGCATTATGTCAATGAGAACGGAGTGGCCCCCGCTCGTGCCTCCCCTCAGCGACCCCGCCCTCGCTCGCGCACCCACGCCGCCATGCCCGGCGTGATGAAGCACAGGGAGCGGTCCGCCGCGACGTAGATCGTGCCTTTGCGGATCAGTCGCTCGCGGAGGTACGACACTTGGCGCGTGCCGCGTCCCAGTCGCGCGGCGACCTCGGCCGAGATCACCGGCCCGTCGAGGGCGAGCTCAGCCATCGCGGCGAGGTACTCCTGCTCCTTGCCCGAGGCGTCGTCCCAGCGGCTGGTGAAGAGCTGGTCGAGGTCGGCGCGGATCCGCGGCAGTGCCGCCTCGGCGTGCGCGAGGGTGATCCGGTCGGCGCCGTGGGAGGCGCGCCAGGCGAAGTGCCCGGCCACCTGCACGGCGTACGGGTAGCCCCCGGCCACCTCCAGCAGCACCACCGCCGCGTCCGCGTCGATCGGCCGCTCCTCGGCGGCGGCCGGCTCGAGCAGGGCCTGGGCCGCGTCGTCGTCGTCGAGCGGCCCGAGGTCGTGCCACTCCGCCCGCTCGAGGTACGTCGGCAACCCCGCCTTGCCGCGCAGGCTGCGGATCGACGGCAGCGCGGCCGCGCACACCACCAGCGGCCATCCCTCGGGCACGGCCTGCTGCAGCACGGCGGCCACCCGCCCGGCCTGTCCCGCGTCGGCGGCGTGCAGCTCGTCGAGGGTGACGACGACGCCGGCCTCCCGCTCGACGGCGCGCGCCATCGTCGCGGCCAGCTGCTCGTCCAGGGACGGGCCGTCGACGTCACGGACCTGCCGCGAGACCTCGACCTCTCCCCCCACCCCGAACGCCTGGGCGCCGACCTTGCCGCCGGTGACGCGGGACCGCTGCCGGTCACGAGCCGCTCCGGCCGGTCGTGCGGTGCGACCTGCGAGGAGGTCGGCGACGACGGCGAGCCGACGGGACAGGTCCTCGACGAGGTCCACCCCGGGCGCCGCCTCGACGTGCACGGCGGGCCAGGAGTAGCGCTCGGCGGCGACCGCCGCGATCTCCCCCAGCGTGACCGTCTTGCCGACCCCGCGGGGCCCGACCAGCACGAGCGGCCGCGGCGTGCGACCGTCGAGCGCCGCGGTCTCCAGCGCCTCCCACGCGTCCCCGAGCACCTGGTCGCGCCCGGCGAGCACGGCCGGCGCCTGGTTGAACCCCGGTCGGTAGGGGTTGGTCGACCTCGCCATGGACCCGCTTCCCTCACGTCGCGGCGCGCCGTCTCGAGCACCGTCGAGCATGTATAGCAAGTTTTGCGACGTATAGCAACATCGAGCAGGCATCAGCCGGAACTGCGTGACGACCTGCGGGGGTGGTGCGCGCACCGACGTCAGACGCCGAGGCGCCTCAGCACCAGGCCGTACGCCGTGGAGTCCGGCGTCTCGTCCTCCAACAGGCGGAAGACGACGGCGCGGAGCATCGCCTCGAGCGGACGGCCGGCCCGGAACTCGTCGAGCACGTCGGTGGAGGCGCGCCGAGCCAGCACCCCGTCCAGCACGCACAGCGCGTCCGCCCACTGCGCAGGCCGCCAGGCGGGGGTCACGTCGTGCACGACGGGGGCGCCGTCGGGGTCGATCATCAGATGACCGTCCAGCGCGACGTGCACGAGCTGGTCGGGGCCCAGATCACCCTGGACGACGACACCCTCGCGGGCGGCCGCGACCCGGTCCAGCAGCGAGAGGACGCTGTCGGCGGTGGCCGCGACGTCGGCCTCGGCCTCGCCGAAAGCGACGGACTCCGCGTGCGAACGGCGGTCGTCGGTGCCTTCCAGCCACGACGGCCGCCTGGGGACGGCCGACGCGAGCCGCGCGTGGAGCAGGCGGCCGGCGGCCCTCAGCACGGCAAGGTCGTGGCAGGCGACCGTGTCCGGCTCGTAGCGGCTGGCCGCCCACCCCTCGACGACCCAGGAGCCGTCCCGGGCGGGCACCGGCACCGCGAGGCGCAGGTCGCGCAGGGACCGTCCCGGCTCCTCGTCGAGAGCCACGGCGAAGCGGGCCAGCACCGGGCTGACCGAGGCCCGGGCGGTGGGGTCGCTGACCGGACTGAGCACGAGGTCTCCCGCCACCACGCTGCGGCCGGACCCACCCGGCACCGGCCGCACGTCGTCCGGCACGGCGAAGAGATCCAGCACGGACTCAGCAGGGTTCACACCCGCGAGAGTAGACCCCGCACCCTCACCGGTCCCATCCGTGGGACCTAGGACGGACGCGGCTGGCGACCGGCCACGTCGGCGGCGGCCGGACGCCCCGTAGCCTGCTGCGGTGACCGACGACCGAGCCCTGCTACTGCTCGACGCCCAGGTGGCCTGGGTGCTCGCGGACCTGACGGAGCCGCGCCTGACCGCGACCGTCCACGAGGACGTCGTCCGGGTGCTCGACGTGCTCGGCGGAGTGCCACTCATCGAGGCCGTCGACGTCGCGGCCGTGCAGGTCGTCGTCCGTCGCCTGGTGCTCGAGACGCCCACCGCTCCCCTGGTCGTCGGTGCGGGTGCGGAGCTCGCCCTGGACACCCACCGGCGGGTGGCCGCCGAGACCACCCCGCTCGGCGAGGTGGTCGACCGCGACGCGGTGGAGACGCTGCTGGCGCGGGCGATCGAGCTGCGCGGTGCCGGTGACCGGCTCACCGACCGGATCATCGAGAGCCCCACCGCCGTGCAGGTCGGCACCCGGCTCGTCGGGCGGGTCGTCGCCGACGTGCTCAGCCAGAACCGTGCCGTCGCCGAGAAGGTGCCGGGCGTCGCCTCCCTGCTCGCGATCGGCACCGGCGCGATGAGCCGTGCCGGCAAGGTCGGCAAGGCCGCCCTCGGCGACCTGCCGCTGGACCGACTGGTCGGGGACGCCGTCGGGGCCGGGGCGCAGGCCACCATGATCAGGACCACCGCCATCGTGCGCGAGGTCGTCACCGACGAGGCCCTGCTGCGGATCCTGATGGAGCTCTGGGACGCCCAGGCCGCGCGTCCGGTGGGCGACCTGCTCACCGGGGTCGAGGAGGCCGACGTCGTCGCGCTGCTCGGCCGCGGCCGCGGGGTCACCGCCTCGGTGGCCCGCAGCGACGTCGTCGGCGGACTGGTCGACGCCGGGGTGGCCACCTTCGTGGAGCGTTATGCCGAGCGGGACCTCACCTCGCTGCTCGCCGACCTCGGCGTGACCCACCAGCAGCTCGCGACCGACCTGCACGGCGTGCTCGTCCCGACCCTGCAACGGCTGCGCGCGGACGGCACGCTGGAACGGCTCGTGCGCGAGCGCCTCGCGCCGTTCTGGTCCTCCCCCGCCGTCGCGGCGGTGCTCGCCGAGCCGGCGGCCCCCGCGACCTAGGACCCTCAACCCGCAGCCCCCCGGCGCCCGCCGCTCAGCCGGCGGACGGGCCGAGCCAGGCGCGGGCGGCCGCGTACGTCGCCACCACCTCGCGCCGCAGAGCCGCACGGTCCAGGGCCGGCCCGCCGGGCCAGGTCACCCGCAGGGACGCCTCGCCGGTCGCGTCCACCACGTGCCAGGTGCCGCCGTGCTCGTCCACGCCGGTCAGCTCCGCGCTGAGCGCGGCCGGGTGGCCGTGCGCCCGCACGATGACCAGGCTGTCGTCGGCGTGGTCGTCGTTCATGTGCGTGAGCACGGCATCGACCACGTCGGGCGGGAACGGCATGCTGCGAGCCTACGGACGCGCCACGACGTAGGCCGTGGTCGCTGCCGCCGGACGATCCACGCGACCGCCTGCTCGTCGGCGCGTCGGGCGGGATGGTGCCCATCGGCGGCACCGGCGCGGGCGGGCGCGGCGGCGGGTCGTGGCTCACGCGGCCATCACGGCCCGCGCACCGGCTGCCTACGATCGACGCATGGCTCACTCCCCCGCCGCCCCCGCCGTCAGAGCAGCCGTGGTCGTCACGGGCACCGAGGTGCTCACCGGACGGGTTGCCGACGCCAACGGCCCGTGGCTGGCCGAGCGGCTGCGCGAGCTCGGGGTCGACATCGGACGCACGGTCGTGGTGGGCGACCGGCGCGAGGACCTCGCCGCCTCGCTGCGCTTCCTGACGGCCGACCACGACCTGGTCATCACGACGGGCGGCCTCGGGCCGACCGCCGACGACCTCACCGCCGAGGTGGTCGCCGAGGTGCAGGGTCGGGCCCCGCGGCTCGACGAGCCGCTCCGCGTCCGGATCGGCGAGATCGTCGCGGGCCTGCACGCCGCCCGGGGCTGGGGCGAGCCGGGCGAGGCTTCGGACGCGGGCGTGCACAAGCAGGCGCTCGTGCCCGAGGGGGCGCGGGTGCTGCGACCGCAGGGCACCGCCCCGGGGCTCGTCGTGCCACCCGCGGAGGGCCGGGACGGCCCGCCGGTCCTCGTGCTGCCCGGCCCTCCCGCCGAGCTGCGCCCCATGTGGGCCGATGCGCTGGCCGACGACCTGGTCTCGGCCGTGCTCGCCGACCGAGAGGAGCTGCGACAGGACACGGTGCGGATGTGGGGTCCGCCCGAGGCCGATCTCGCCGCCCTGCTGCGCGAGCACGAGGCGCGCTCCCCCGGCGCGCTGGACGCGCTGGAGGTCACCACCTGCCTGCGCGACGGCGAGCTCGAGCTGGTCACCCGCTACTCCCCCGCCGACGCCGCGTCGTACGACGCCCTCCTCGCCGCCGTCCGTCACCGGTTCGGGGACGCCGTCGTCAGCGAGGACGGCCGCACCGTGGACGAGCTCGTCGCCCGGCTGCTGGTGGACGCCGGGGCGACCGTGGCGACGGCCGAGTCGTGCACCGCCGGCTTGCTGGCCGGGCGCCTCGCCGACCTGCCGGGCTCCTCGGCCTACCTCGTCGGCGGCTTCGTCACCTACGCCAACGAGGTCAAGACCGCCGAGGTCGGGGTGCCTCCGGGGCTGATCGAGCGGGTCGGCGCGGTCAGCGAGGAGGTCGCCGTCGCGATGGCCGAGGGCGCGCGCGACCGCCTGCGCACGACGTACGCCGTCGGCGTCACCGGCGTGGCCGGCCCCGGCGGGGGCACCGGGGCCAAGCCCGTCGGACTGGTGCACGTCGCGCTGGCCGGCCCCCGACGCACGGTGCACCGCCGGCTGAGGCTGCCGGGCTCGCGCGCACACGTGCGCGGCCGGACCGTGGTCAGCTGCCTGCACCTGCTCCGCGAGGAGCTGGGCGGCCGGGCCTGACGCACGGGAGTCCCAGAAGGACCGGCGCGATCGGGTCTCGGGGCCTCCCGGGACCTCGGGGAGGCCGTCGTGCCGGTCCGTCTCGGGCGCTCGGATCAGTGCGCGGGCAGCTGGCCCGAGAGCCGGCCGTGCATGTGGGCCGACGAGTCGTTGAGGCCGAGGATCTCGACGTGCTTGCCCTTGCGCTCGTACTTCACCTGGATCGCGTCGAGGGCCGCCACGGTGGAGGCGTCCCAGACGTGCGACGCGGTCAGGTCGACCACCACCTGGTCGGGGTCGTCGACGTAGTGGAACTGGTAGTAGAGGTCGTTGCTCGAGGCGAAGAACAGCTCGCCGGTGACGGTGTAGACCGCCCGGGGGGCGCCGCCGGGTTCGTGCACGACCTCGCGGTGCACCTGGGCCAGGTGGGCCACCCGGCGGGCGAACAGCACCATCGCGACGAGCACGCCGAAGACGACGCCGATGGCGAGGTTGTGCGTGATCACCACGACGGCCACGGTCGAGACCATCACCGTGGTCTCCGAGCGCGGCATCCGGCGCAGCGTGCGCGGCTGGATGCTGTGCCAGTCGAACGTGCCCACCGACACCATCACCATCACCGCGACCAGCGCGGCCATCGGGATCAGCGCCACGACGTCGCCGAAGCCGACCACGAGCACCAGCAGGAAGACACCGGCGAGGAAGGTCGAGATCCGGGTGCGGGCGCCCGAGGCCTTCACGTTGATCATCGTCTGGCCGATCATCGCGCAGCCACCCATGCCGCCGAAGAAGCCGGTGATCACGTTGGCGGCGCCCTGCCCCCAGGCCTCCCGCGTCTTGTCGGAGTGGGTGTCGGTGATGTCGTCGACCAGCTTGGCCGTCATCAGCGACTCCATCAGGCCGACCAGCGCGACGCCGACGGCGTACGGCCCGACGATGCTCAGGGTCTCCAGGGTCCACGGGACGTCAGGCAGACCGAGGGCGGGCAGCGACTTCGGCAGGCGACCCTCGTCGCCGACGTCGGGCAGCACGAGACCCGTCAGCAGCACGACTCCGGTGATCAGCACGATCGCCACCAGGGGCGCGGGCACGGCGGCGGTGATCCGCGGCAGGAGGACCATCACCGCGATGCCGAGCGCCACCAGCGGGTAGACCAGCCACGGCACGTCGACGAGGTAGGGCAGCTGCGAGGTGAAGATCAGGATCGCCAGGGCGTTGACGAAGCCGACCATCACCGACCGGGGGACGAAGCGCATCAGCTTGGCGACGCCGAAGAGGCCGAGCGCCACCTGCAGCAGCCCACCGAGCACGACCGCCGCGATCAGGTAGTCCAGGCCGTACTCCCGCGACAGCGGTGCGACGACCAGCGCGATCGCCCCGGTCGCAGCCGAGATCATCGCCGGGCGGCCGCCGAGGAAGGCGATCGACACCGCCATCGTGAAGGACGCGAACAGCCCGACCCGCGGGTCGACGCCGGCGATGATCGAGAAGGAGATCGCCTCCGGGATGAGCGCGAGGGCCACGACCAGGCCCGCGAGGACCTCGGTGCGCAGGGACCGGGGGTCGCGCAGGGTGGCGCGGACCGTCGGTGCGTGGGGTACGTCGTGGTGGTGCGGGGTGGTCGAGAGGCTCACAAGGCCCTTTCACGAAGGCATCCTCACGGGAGCGAGGCAGAACCGTCCACGGTAGTGGCTCGCCACCCCCGGCGAGGAATCGTCGGCGGGTGAGACCGACCACCCGCTCCCCGCGCACCCGATCGTCGTGCCCCGCGCGGTCGCTGACACGTCGTCCGCCACGGCGTGGGAGGTCACGGTGCCCCGCCCCTGAGCGCGCAGGTCGTGCCCGCCCGGCGCCCGGACCCTGGGCGAGCTCTCCCGCGAGGCCTTCGGGCTGGTCTGCCGCGAGGGGGACGAGCCCCCCTCCTTCGGTGACCCCGACCCGCGCGGCCGCGACTGGCTGGTGCTGTGCAGCGACTCCTGCGCACCCCTGGCCGGTCACTGGGTCGACGGCCGCGCGCCCCCGGTGCGGGACGAGGCGCGGGCGCCCAGCAGCTGCACCTCGGCTGCACCGTGCCGGACCTCGCGACGCTCGAGGCGGAGCGGGCCCGGAGTGCCTCGGGGCCGCGCCGAGGCTGGACCGCCACGGCGTCCCGGAGGAGCCGCCCTACGTCGTCGTCGACCGGCCGGCCACCTCGTTCTGCGTCTGCGTGGCCTGAGCACGACGCCGGGGCGTCACCCGAGCGGCTGCTCGTGCGACGCCCCGGCGGGTGCGCGGGTCGTGTGCCCGGGTCAGGCGACCATGCCGTGCGGGTCGATCACGAACTTCTTCGCCGCGCCGCCGTCGAACTCCTGGTAGCCCGCAGGGGCCTCGTCCAGGCCGATCGTGACCGCGTTGACGGCCTTGGCGATCTGCGCGCGGTCGGACAGGATCATGTTCATCAGCTGGCGGTTGTACTTCTTGACCGGGCACTGCCCGGTCATGAAGTACTGCGACTTCGCCCAGCCCAGCCCGAGGCGTACGCCGATCTGACCCTCCTTGGCCTCCTCGTTCGGGGCTCCCGGATCGCCGGTGACGTAGAGCCCGGGGATGCCGAGCCCGGCACCGGCGCGGGACGCCTCCATGATCGCGTTGAGCACGGCTGCCGGGGCGGCCTCGCCGCCCTCGCCGTGCGCGTTCGCCTCGAAGCCGACCGCGTCGACCGCCGCGTCGACCTCGGGCTCCCCGAGGATCTGCTCGATCTTGTCGGGCAGCTCGCCGCTCTCGGCGAGGTTGACGGTCTCGCACCCGAAGCTCCGGGCCTGGGCGAGCCGCTCCTCGACCATGTCGCCGACGATCACGGCCGAGGCCCCGAGCAGCTGGGCGGCGTGCGCCGCCGCGAGGCCCACCGGCCCGGCGCCGGCGACGTAAACGGTCGATCCGGTCGTCACCCCGGCGCTGTAGGCGCCGTGGTAGCCGGTCGGGAAGATGTCGCTCAGCATCGTCAGGTCGAGGATCTTGTCCATCGCCTGGTCCCGGTCGGGGAACCTGAGCAGGTTGAAGTCGGCGTACGGGACCATGACGTACTCCGCCTGGCCGCCGACCCAGCCCCCCATGTCGACGTAGCCGTACGCCGCGCCGGCGCGGGCCGGGTTCACGTGGAGGCAGATGCCGGTCTTGCCCTCGTTGCACAGCCGGCAGCGGCCGCAGGCGATGTTGAAGGGCACCGAGCAGATGTCGCCCTCCTTCACGAAGAGCACGTCGTCGCCGCACTCCACGACCTCGCCGGTGATCTCGTGACCGAGGCTCTGCCCCACGGGGGCGGTCGTGCGCCCGCGCACCATGTGCTGGTCGCTGCCGCAGATGTTGGTGGTGACCAGCTTGAGGATCACCGCGTGCGGGGCGGCCTGCTTGATGCCGAAGTGGTCGGCGACCTCCTTCGGGATCTCCAGCCTGGGGTAGTCGATGCTCTCGACGGCGACCTCACCCGGGCCCTTGTAGACGACGACGCGGTTATCAGACATGGGGCATCCTCCTCGGCGGCGCCGGACCGTCCGACGCCCGCAGCGGGCCCGTCCACCCGAAGGGTGACGGGCGTCACACACGACCCGTGCCCGCTCAGCCCCTGCCAAAACGGGCACGGTGGTCCGGCGCGGACCGCGGTCCACGCCGGCCCGGCGGCGGTCGGAATGAGCGGGGGGCGAGCGACGTTGACGACGGTGTCGCCGGCACCCCGAGGAGGACCGATGCCTGCTGTCACCGTCCACGACCCGAGCGTGCTCCCCCGCCTGCGCGGGGTGGGCCTGGGCGACCAGCCGCGACCCGTGCGGCAGACGACGACCGCGCCGGAGAGCTACGAGGGCGAAGGCTTCCCGGTGCGCCGGGCCTTCGCGGGCGTCGACCTGCAGCAGCTCGACCCGTTCATCATGATGGACCAGATGGGTGAGGTGGAGTACGCCCCGGGCGAGCCGAAGGGCACCCCCTGGCACCCCCACCGCGGCTTCGAGACGGTCACCTACATCGTCGACGGCGTCTTCGACCACCGGGACTCCCACGGCGGCGGCGGTCGGATCACCGACGGCGACACCCAGTGGATGACCGCCGGCAGCGGGCTGCTGCACATCGAGACCCCGCCCGAGTCCCTCGTCGTCTCCGGTGGCCTGTTCCACGGGATCCAGCTCTGGGTGAATCTCCCGCGGGACGCGAAGATGAACGCGCCGAAGTACCAGGACATCCGCTCCGGCCAGGTGCAGCTGCTGGCGACGCCGGACGCCGGCGCGCTGGTGCGGGTCATCGCCGGCACCGTCGATGGGCACGCCGGTCCGGGATCCACCTACACGCCGATCACTCTCGTGCACGCCACCGTCGAGCCCGGCGCCCGGCTCGACCTGCCGTGGGACGTCGACTCCAACGCGCTCGTCTACGTGCTCAACGGCGAGGGCAGCGTCGGCGTCGACCGCCGTCCGGTGCGCACCGGCCAGACCACCGTGTTCGGACCCGGCGACTACCTCACCGTCGAGGGCGCGGCACGTCAGCCGTCACGCTCCCCGCAGCTCGACGTCATCGTCGTCGGCGGCCGGCCGATCCGCGAGCCGCTCGCCTGGGCGGGCCCGTTCGTGATGAACACCAAGGCCGAGGTGAGGACGGCGTACGAGGACTTCCAGCGTGGTCGCTTCGGGCACGTGCCCGCGTGAGCCGGCACCGGTGACCGTCGACCGAGCACGCGGCCTTCGGTCGTTTGGCAGCCTGGTGCCATGACCTCCACGCCGTCACCCCGCCCGTACGGTGCCTCCCCCGGCGACTCCGAGGGCGGCTTCGAGGGCGACTCCGAGGGCGACTTCGCCTACGACAACCGCACCGGCCGTGGCCCTGGTCGCGTGGTGCGCACCCTGGGCCTCGTGCTGCCGGGCGTGCGCGCGGTGCAGGCCCAGGTCGTGCCGTACGCCGACGCGTGGAGCGCGCACAACCGCGGCGCGCTCGCCCGACCCGGCCGGCGGTGGATCGTGCTCGGCGACTCGATGAGCCAAGGGGTCGGCGCCGCGGCGCACGACCGCGGCTGGGTCGGTCTCGTGGCGCGCCGGCTCGCTGACGCGGGCCCGCACCCCCGGGTGGTGAACCTGTCGGCCACCGGCGCCCGGGTGCCGGACGTGGTCCAGCAGCAGCTGCCGGTACTGGCGTCGCTGCCCGAGGCCGACCCCGGCGACGGCCCCGACCTGGTGACCGTGATGGTCGGCTCGAACGACCTGTACGCCGGTCGCGACCTGCGCACCGGCCTGCCTGCCGCCTTCGCGGAGATGCTGGAGCGGCTGCCGGACGGTGCCGTCGTCACCTCGCTCCCCCAGCCGCTGCGCGCGGCGCGCGAGGCAAACCAGCACCTCTCCCGGGCCGTCCGCGCGGGTCGGGTGCGCGTCGTCGACCTCGCCGCCGACGGTCCCACGTCGTGGCGCGGCAAGGTCGCGGCCGACCGGTTCCACCCCAACGAGGTCGGCTACGCCGCGATCGCGGACGCCGTGGCGCCCGTGGTCGTCGGCGCCTGGCGCGAGGACGCCCGGCGCCTCCACGCGCGCTGAGCGCCGGCCGACTCGCTCCCCGGCTCAGCGACGGGGGGCGACCGGCAGGGTGAAGCTGGACCGACGACCCGACAGCACGGTGACCACGTCGGCGACCTGGGAGTGGTAGGACGTCGCGTCGGTCGAGGCCAGGGTCAGCCGGACCCGGTGGCCCGCCCGGAACCGGTGGGCGAAGCCGAGGAGCTTGAGGTCGACCGGCGTCGAGACGGCGCCGGCGGGCACCCGTACCGGCGCGATCAGCCGGTGGAGCAGGGTCGACGAGCCGTCCGGCGCGACGTCGTACACCTTGCCGAAGAAGACCAGGTCGCGCCCGTTGGCGTGCCGCAGCACCAGGTGCGCCCGCGGGATGCCGACGGCGTTCACCGCGCTCCGGAAGCGGCGCGAGGTGAAGTCCACGTGCTGCCCCTCCGCCTCGGTGGGCGGCACCGCGCTCGAGCTCGGCTGGGCGTCGGGGCCGGAGAAGTTCGAGGTCTCCGTGTACGCCGTGGGGGCGCCGCCGGCCGGGCTGACGAAGGTCGCGCGGCCCGCCCGGGCGAACCGCTTGCGCGCGACCAGCCCGGTGCTCCCCGCGAGGTAGAACGTGCGACCGGCGTTCGGAGCGAGCCGGGGCGCCGTGCCGTACTGCTCGTCGTTCGGGCCGGACCCGGCGTACCGGCGCCAGTCCTGGTAGTAGGAGAAGCCGGGTCCCTGGCCGGCGCGGGTGCCCCGCAGCCAGTGGTTCATCCAGCCGAGCTGGCGCCGTGGCAGGTAGCAGCGGTCCATCTGACGCACCGAGCGCTCCACGCCGTCGTACGCCTCGCACTCGCCGGGCTCCGAGGTGTAGCCGCCGTGTCCGCCGGAGTTCCAGATCATCGCCGTCGGCACCCCGAGCCGGCGCAGGCCGACGTACGTCGCGGTGGCGTCGTTGAGGTTGAACAGCGTGTCGCTCTGGCCCTGCACGAGCAGGGTGGGTGCGGTGACCGTGCGCAGGAACGTCGCCCCCGAGGCGCGTGCCAGCAACCGTCGGGAGGCGGCGTCGGCGTCGCCGGTCGACCCGATGAGGGCGTTGGTGTGACAGACGGGGAGGTAGTAGCCCTGGCAGCCGGGCGCCCCGGCGAGCTCGACGGGGTCCCCGGCGGCGACCTTCGCCTCGGGGCAGCCGCCGTTGCCCTGGGCGGGCTGGGCGTTGCCGGAGGCGAAGAACAGCGAGGTCCACTCCTGCTTGAAGACGCCCTGGGCGTTGCGGGCGTGGGCGAAGCCCGACCGGTCCCCCGGCACGACCCGGTTGTTGGGGTCCAGCGAGTACGCCAGCTGGTTCCAGGTGCGCCCGGGGATGGTGGCGCGGACCCGCTTGTCGGCCGCGGCGAGCGGCAGCTGGATGCCGCCTCCGTACGAGCCGCCCACCGTGCCGACGACCGGGCCACGCCGGTCTCGCGCGACGTACCGCTTCGAGCCGAGCACCGTGCTGATCAGCTGCTTCGCGTACTGCACGTCGTAGTCCATCGACTGCAGCGTGATGCAGCCGCCGGAGTCGCCGAACCCGGAGGCGCTGTAGGTGAGCACCACGTAGCCGTGGGCGGCGAAGAACCGGGCGGTGGTGAGGATCTCCGCCGCGTCCTTGTCGAGCCCGAACCCGTTCGTCATCACGATGGCGGGCTGTGGTCGGCGCGCCGTCGCGCGCTCCGGCACGTAGAGGCGGGTGTCGATCCCGATCGGGATGTCACGCCGGGGCCCCGTCCGCACGGGCACGACGCGCTCCTCCGTGCGCCAGCTCGGGCCGTCGGCACTCAGCGCGCGGGCGGGCTGGGGAACGGCGGCACCCGCGGTGCCGATCGACCCGACGGTGGTCGCCACGAGTGCGACCACGACGGCGACCACGACGGCGACCGCGGCGAGGCGAGGCGTCCGGCGAGACAGGACCCGAGAGCTGTTCATCTTCTTCTCCACGTCGGCCGACACGCGCACGGCGCCGGACCTTGCGGGCAGGGTAGGCCCCGGACTAGCCCACCGACGAGACCGTGCCGGTCTTCCCGTGCGACACGCCGACGAGGTCGCCGACACGCCGGGTCACGTCGGGGCAGACCGGGTGTTCCGCACCCACAGGGCGCACGGTCGGGTGGAACGCGGGCGGACGCCGTGGCACCCCGGCAACGGGTCCGGCGCGGCCGTCTCGTCGGTGGACAGGTCGCGCACCAGGTGCTCCCGCGCGAGCACGTAGGCGCCCTGCGGCAGCGCGCAGTCGCAGGCGGCGAAGACCCCGAGGTGCCGCGCCCCGCCGCTGGTCGCGAGCGGCACGCCGGCGTCGCGGTAGCGATGCACCCAGCGCACCGTGCCGTCGCACCCGTGGGTGACGAGCGCCCGCGCGACGAAGCAGACCAGGCACTCGCCCTCGACCGGGAGGTCCGGGTCGCCGGCCAACCGCTGCTGCGCCTCGTCCCACCGGTCGCGGGCCGCCCGGAGGGGCCCCACCCACGGCAGCACCCACGACTCCTCACCCGGCCCGACCATGACGCCTCCCTACCCCGGCGCGGCTCCGTCGTCCGCCCCGACCGCAGTCCTACCGGGCCGCACCGACACTCCCCCGGCCTCGTGGTGCCGAGCCGCGCGCCGGGGTAGGGAGGAGTCATGCGCGCTGTCACCTACACCCGACCCGGCGACCCCGACGTCCTGCACGTGGTGGACCGCCCGGTGCGCGACCCTGCCGAGGCAGAGGTGCGGGTGCGGGTCGTGCGCGCGGGGGTGAACCCGACCGACTGGAAGTCCCGCCGCGGTGGTCTCGTCGACGGCATCGACGAGCAGGTCCCGGGCCAGGACGGCGCGGGGGTCGTCGACGCGGTGGGCCCCGGCGTGGATCCCGCGCGGGTGGGCGAGCGGGTCTGGGTCTGGGAGGCCGCCTTCCGGCGCGCCGACGGCACCAGCCAGGAGCAGGCGGTCGTGCCAGCCCACCACGCGGTGCCGCTGCCCGACCACGTCGACTTCGACCACGGCGCCTCCCTGGGCATCCCGGCGCTCACGGCGCACCGGCTGCTCACCGTGCGCGACGACGGGCCCGCCCGGCTCACACCGGGCGCGCTCGACGGCCTGACCGTGCTCGTGCACGGCGGGGCCGGTGCCGTCGGCCAGGTGGCGATCCAGCTGGCCCGGTGGGCCGGGGCCGAGGTGGTGACCACGATCAGCAGCGAGGAGAAGGCCGCGCTGGCGCGCCGCGCCGGCGCCCACCACGTCGTCAACTACCGCACCCAGGACGTCGCCGCAGCGGTCCGCGAGGTCGCGCCCGACGGCGTACCCCTGATCTGCGAGGTCTCCCCGGCAGCCAACGCCGCCGTCGACCACGAAGTCGCGGCGCAGGGCGCCACCATCGCCTTCTACGCCGACGACGGCGGCGGCGAGGTCACCTTCGCCGTTCGCGAGGCGATGGTGAAGAACCTGCGCTGGCAGGGCGTGCTCGTCTACCTCGTGCCCGACGCCGCCAAGGCCGACGGCGTCGCCGCGGTCTCCGCGGCCCTGGCCGACGGCGCGCTGCACGTCGGTGAGGAGCACGGCCTCACGCTGCACCACTACCCGCTGGAGCGGCTCCCCGAGGCCCACGCCGTCGTCGAGGACGGCGTCGTCGGCAAGGTGCTCGTCGCCGTCTCCGACGTCTGATGCGCGCCGTCGTCTACGACGCGTGCGGCGCCACGCCGACCGTGCGGGAGGCGGCTCGCCCGGTGTGCCCGCCGGACGGGGTGCTCGTGCGGGTGCGCGCCACCGGCGTCTGCCGCTCCGACTGGCACGCCTGGCGCGGGCACGACCCCGTGCCGCTGCCGATGACGCCGGGCCACGAGTGGGCCGGCGAGGTGGTCGAGACGGGCCCGGACCTGTCGGGCCGCGGTGCCTGGTCGGTCGGTGACCGGGTCACCGCCCCCTTCGTGCTCGGGTGCGGGCGCTGCACCGTCTGCGCCCGCGGTGACCAGCAGGTCTGCCCCGACCAGCGGCAGCCCGGCTTCACCTACCCCGGCTCCTGGGCCGAGCTGCTCGCGGTGCCGGCGGCCGCGGCCAACCTGGTGGCACTGCCGCCGGACCTGGCCGACGTGGATGCCGCGTCGCTCGGCTGCCGGTTCGCCACGGCCTACCGCGCGGTGCGGGTGCACGGCCGTGTCGGCGCGGGCACGCGCGTCGTCGTGGTGGGGTGCGGCGGGGTCGGCCAGGCGGCCGTGATGGTGGCGGTCGCGCTGGGTGCGCACGTGGTGGCCGTCGACCCCTCGTCCGCCGCACGACGGCTGGCCGGCGAGCTCGGCGCGGCCGAGGTCGTCGATCCCGGCGCCCACGTCGACCCCACCGACGCGGTGCGCTCCCTCGCCGGCGGCGGGGCCGAGGTGGCGCTGGACGCGCTCGGGTCGGCCGCGACGGCCCGCCTCTCGGTGGCCTCGCTCACCCCTCGGGGGCGGCACGTCCAGGTCGGGCTGCTGCTCGGCGACGACGTGTCGGCGGTGCCGATGGACCTCGTCGTCGCCCGCGAGCTCGAGGTGCTCGGCTCGCACGGGATGCCGGCCGGCGACTACCCCGAGATGCTCGCGATGGTCGCCGACGGCCGCCTCGACCCCGGCCGGCTGGTCGGCGACGTGGTGGACCTGGCCGAGGGCCCGCGCGCCCTTGCCGCCCTCGACGGCTCGCCCGCCCGCGCCGGGATGACGGTGCTGACCCTGTGAGCCGGGCTGCCCGGCGTCAGCTCGGGCAGGTCAGGGCCGCTCGGCGGCCCAGGCCTCCAGCACCAGTGCGACGGCCTCGGCGCCGGGGTCGTTGACCCCGTCGAGCTTGTCGGCGGGCACGTGGCTCGACCGGCCCACCTTCGACGAGGTGATCGAGGCGGAGCCGTCGGCCCCTTCGCGCGCGGCGGCGGCCGCGCCGTCGATGCCTCCGTCGATGGCGTCGGCGGCCGGGGCCAGCGCGTCGACCATGGTGCGGTCGCCGGGCTCGGCGCCGCCGTGGTGCTGGACGCTCGCCAGCCCGGCGTGCAGCGCGGCCTGGAGGTCCGCGCCCTCGCCGAGGGACCGGGCCACGGAGGTGAGCAGGATCGACACCACGACGCCGCTCGACCCGCCCATGCTCCGGGCCACCAGGTGGGCGACCTCCTCCGCGAGCAGCGCGGGACTGCCGGTGGAGAGGCGGTCGGCCTCGAGCGCGTCGACCACGGCCTGCGCGCCCGCCCCGAGGGTCGCGCCGGCGTCCCCGTCCCCGGAGGCGGCGTCCAGCTCGTCGAGCTCGGACCGGTGGTCGAGCAAGGCCTGCGCCGCAGCGCCGAGGGCGCTGCCGACAGCCTCGTCGCGGTTCCCGGTGCCGCTCTCGGGCGTCTCCGAGACCTGGGCCTCGAAGGTGTGCAGCGGGTGCGGCTCGTGGGCGCCCGGCCAGTCGGGCACCCCGACCGGCGAGAGCAGGGCCTCGGCGCGCTCCTCGTCGTACGGCAGCAGGGTCACCGAGAAGCCGTGCATGTCGACCGAGGTCATCAGCGCGGCCGGGCCGACCAGCAGGCGCAACCGGTCGCCGAGCACCTCGAGCAGCTCGCGGGTCAGCACGCCGAGCTCCTGGGTCGAGCAGCCGCCGGTGTCGTTGAGCAGGGCCACCAGGGGCGCCGCCTCGTCGTGCCGGTCGGCCACCACCTCGAGCAGCGGGTCCAGCACGAGCCGCATCGCCTCGGCGGCGTCGGCGGGGTCGACCTCCTCGACGCCCGGCTCGTTGTGGATGCCGAGGCCCAGCTCGGCGGGACGCCGCTCGTCCTCGTGGCCCGGGAGCCTCGCCGAGGCGAGCGAGAGGCTGATCGTGGCCAGCTCCGACGACGTACGCCGTGCCGCCTCGGTGACGTCGGCGAGGGAGGCGCCCTCGTGCGCCAGGTGCCCAGCGACCTTGTGCACGAGCACCGTGCCCGCGAGGCCCCGCGGCTGCGGGTTGTCGGGCAGGGCGACGTCGTCGGCCAGCGTGACCACCTCGACGTCGAGGCCCTCGGCGCGCGCCTGCTCGGCGGCCAGGCCGAAGTTCAGCCGGTCGCCGGTGTAGTTCTTCACCACGAGCAGGCACCCCCCCGGTCCGGTCACCTCCCGCAGCACCGCCAGCACGGCCTCGGTCGAGGGCGAGGCGAAGAAGTCGCCGCAGACGGCGGCGGCGAGCAGTCCCTCGCCGACCAGCCCCGCGTGCGCCGGCTCGTGGCCCGATCCGCCTCCGGAGACCACCGCGACCTGGGCAGGGTCCCGGTCGGTGCGCACGACGGCACGGACGCCGTCGCCCGTGCTCAGCCGCAGCGGTCGGGTGCGCGCGAGCGCCTCGAGCATCTCGACGACCGTGTCGTCGGGGTCGTTGAAGAAGGCGGACGTGGCCATCGGTGCTCCTCGGATCGACTACCCGGTCCCTACCCGAAGCGACCGGGCCCACCCTCGACCGGTGCGGACGACCCGGGGTGGGGCCCCCCAGGTCGCCGCTCGACCAGGGGACGTCGACCCACCGATCCGTGCGCCGCCAGACGTGGTGCGCCCCGAGCGTGCCGACCGACCGGCTTCTCGTGGACGACCGCGGTCCGGGCCTCGGCGACGTGGTCGGCGATGGGCAGCGACGGGCCGGACGGGTCAGCACCACGTCGCGCTCGCCGCTCGCCCGCTGATGCCGCACCCCACGGCGTCGCCCTGTCGAGCACCTGGCCGCCGTACGCTGGACGGGATGAGCGAGCAGACCCCACCCGTGGTGACCGGCCTGCACGTGGCCCCCGGACGCCGTCTGCCGATGCGGTCGGTGACGGCGGTGACCGCCGAGACCGGCAAGGGCCTGGTCGGCGACCGCTACCACGGCGCCCGGCACCGGCACGTCACCATCCAGTCGGCGTCGTTGCTCGAGGAGGCCGCCCAGGTGCTCGGGCGCCCCGTGCCGCCCGAGGGCACCCGGCGCAACGTCACGATCTCCGGGGGCACGGTGCCGACCGCACCCGGCACCCGGGGCCGGGTCGGCGAGGTCGAGATCGAGGTGGTGCGCGTCGCCGCGCCGTGCACGCTGCTCGACGACGAGCTCGGGCCGGGCGCCCGCGGTGCGTTGCGGCGTCGCGCCGGCACCTGCTTCCGGGTGATCTCCGGCGGCACCATCGAGGTCGGCGACGTCGTGGAGTGGGACGACGGGCCGACGGTCGCGTGACCCTCGGAGCAGCCGTCCCGGCGTCCCCGCCCGGCCCGGTCCGGTCTGGCCGGGCCCGTGATACTGGACCGGTGCACCGACGGACCCTGCTGCGCGGCCTCGGCGCAGGGGCGGTCCTCGGTGGCCTCGCCGCCTGCTCCGAGCCGCGGGGCTCCTCGGTCGGCCCGGACCCGACCCGCGGCACGAAGCAGGCGGCACCGATGACCGGCCCGGCGCCCCGGCGCTGGGACTACGGCGACGACCCCCACCAGTTCGCGGAGCTGCACCGCCCGGCGGGAGCGTCGCGCGGCGTCGTCGTGGTCGTGCACGGAGGCTTCTGGCTGGACGCCTACGACCTCTCCCTCGGCACCCCGCTGGCCGCGGACCTGGCGCTGCGGGGCTGGACGGCCTGGAACCTCGAGTACCGCCGTCTCGGCAGCGGGGGCGGCGTCCCCGCGACCCTGGACGACGTGGCGACCGGCATCGACCGGCTCGCCGACGTCGAGGGCCTCGACCTCGACACCGTCGTCACGCTCGGCCACAGCGCCGGGGGTCACCTCGGCACCTGGGCCGCCGCCCGCGGCCGCTACGACCGCTGGCAGCCCCCGCGGGTGCCCGTCACGCACGTCGTCGCCCAGGCGGGCGTGCTCGACCTGCGGCTCGGGTCGCAGCAGGGTCTGGGCGGCGGGGCCGTCGACGCCTTCGTCGGCCACCCGCCCACGACCGCGGACGCCCGGGTCGACCCGGCGCAGCAGGTGCCGCTCGACGTGCCCGTGTGGTGCGTGCACGGCGCGGCCGACGCCCACGTACCGCTCAGCCAGAGCGAGGCCTACGTCGGCGCCGCGCGGGCGGCGGGGGCCCAGGTCGAGCTCGAGGTGGTGCCCGGCGACCACTTCGTGCACCTGGACACCACCTCCGAGGCGTGGTCGCGCACGGCGCGGCTGCTCGAGGGCATCGCGCCACCCACCGGCCCGGGCGCGGGACTCAGGGGGGATCGCTAGGCTGTTCGACCGTGCGTTCCCCCATCGTCCTTCTCGCCACCCTCCCGTTCCTGCTCGCTGCCTGCAGCTCCGCGACGCAGGACGTCTCCGACGCCGCGTCGGACCCGGGCTCCGCCTCCGCCTCCGCGTCGCCCTCGGCCTCCCCCTCGGCCACGCCGGCACCCGCCTGTCCCGTGACCGGGACCGGCGACCCCGCGCGCGAGGTGGACCCTCCCTCGGGCGAGAAGGCGACCGGTGACGTGAGCGCGACCCTGGTGCTCAGCCAGGGCGACGTGCCGATCGACTTCGACACCTCGCTGGCGCCGTGCACGGTCGCCAACTTCACCTCGCTGGCGACGCAGGGGTACTTCGACAACACCCGGTGCCACCGGCTCACCACGGTCGGCATCTTCGTGCTCCAGTGCGGCGACCCGACCGCCAGCGGCAGCGGCGGCCCCGGCTACCAGTTCCCCGACGAGCTCAAGGGTCTCGCGAAGGAGCTGCAGTGCACCGGGCGAGACAGCGCCCGGGCCTGCCTCTACCCGGCCGGCACGGTCGCGATGGCCAACGGCGGCCCGGACACCAACGGCTCGCAGTTCTTCCTCGTGTACGACGACTCGCCGCTGCCCCCGGCGTACACCGTCTTCGGGACGATGACCAAGGCCGGGCTGAAGACCGTGCAGGGCGTCGCCCAGGCCGGCACGGCGCCCGGGGCCGACCCCCGGGACGGGCCGCCGAAGCAGGACGTCACCATCAACGAGGTCACCGGGCTCTCCTGACGGACGAAGGGATCACCGTCGTACGGCGTGACCGTGCTGGATCGCGGGTAGCGGGAGGGGGCACCGCACCACCCGTCAACTGAGAGGTTCCACCGTGTCCGACACCAAGAAGGTCGCCTTCCTCGTCGCGATGGAGGGCATCGAGCGCGTCGAGCTCGTGCAACCCTGGGACGCCGTCAAGGACGGTGGTCACGAGGCCACCCTGGTCAGCACCGACACCGGCGAGGTGCAGACCTTCGACCACCTCACCGCCTCCGAGACCCAGGCCGTCGACAAGACCGTCGACAGCGTCTCGGTGGACGACTTCGACGTCCTGGTCCTCCCCGGCGGGGTCGCCAATCCCGACGCCCTGCGGACGAACGCCGACGCGGTCGCCTTCGTCGCCGACTTCGTCGCCAGCGGCAAGCCTGTCGCCGCGATCTGCCACGCCGCCTGGACCCTGGTCGAGGCCGACGTGCTCAAGGACCGCACGCTCACCTCGTGGCCGAGCCTGCAGACCGACATCCGCAACGCCGGTGGCCAGTGGGTCGACGAGCGCAACGTCGTCGACGGCAACCTGATCACCAGCCGCAACCCCGACGACATCCCCGCCTTCATCAGCGCGCTGATGAGCGCGCTGGACCACGGCGTGGACACCGCGCGCAACGCCGACAGCGACGCCGACCTCCAGGGCTGAGCACGCGGCACACGGCGAGGCCCCCACCCGGTGACCGGGTGGGGGCCTCGCGCCGTTCTCGTCGGGTGGCGGTCGGATCAGCCGTCGCGCTCGCTCGTCAGCCGTCGGCTGCCACCGTGCCAGTCCTCGGTCACCCCGACCTCGTCGTCGGTGACCCCGAGGCCGCGCAGCTGGGGCAGCTCGCGCAGCGACCGCTTCAGCTCGGCGAAGCCGGGCACCCGGGCGAGGGCCACGACGTGGTCCCACAGCTCGCCGGCGTCCTCGTCGGACGGCTTGCGGCTGATCACCGGCCCGAAGAACGCCAGACCCTCGGGCGGGTCGACGTGGATGATCGGCGTGCCGACGTCGGCGCCGGCCGCCGCGCGGGCGGCCTGGGTCTCTGCCCGCACCACCTCGTCGTACGACTCGTCGTCGAGCGCGTCGGCCAGGGCCTCGTCGAGGCCGGCCTCCCGCAGCACGCCACGGGTCCAGTCGTGCAGGCGGCCGGCCTCCTCGGTCCAGTCCACGGGCTCGGACTCGAAGATGTGCGCGCCGAAGGTCTCGTACAGCACGTCGACCGCCGCGTTGCCGCCCGCATCGCGGGCGGCGGCCGCCACCCGCAGCAGACGCCTGCCGGTGGTGTGACCGACCTCGTACTCCGGCGGGAAGTGGGCGTCGTAGTCGACGTCCTCGTTGACCATCCGCAGCGAGATGAACCGCCACCCGACGCGGTAGTCGCGCTGGTCGCGGACCTGCCGCACCCAGGTGCTGGTCATCCAGCAGAAGGGGCAGACGGGGTCGAAGTAGAACCACAGGTCGGGCTTGTCGTCGCTCATGGGTCCAGACTGCCCGGCGGGCGGTCAGTCACCCGCCCGGGTCCCTGCCTCGGCGTCGCCACTGCGCCACTCGTCCTCGAGGATCGCGAAGTCGACCTCGTCGGTCCAGACGCCCCGGTGCCGCTCGTTGCTGACGAGGTACGCCTCCCGCCGCATCCCCACCTTGGTGAGCACGCGCGCCGACGCGTGGTGCTCGGCGTAGATCCGGCCGACGACACGGTGCGCGCCCACCAGGTCGAACGCGACGCGCAGCAGCGCCTGCGCTCCCTCGGTCGCCAGCCCCCGGCCGGCGTACGCCGGTGCCACGACGTACCCGATCTCGACACCGCGGTGCTCGAGGCTGCGCAGGATGAGGATGAACTCGCCGACGAAGCCGCCACCGGGCACCAGCTCCCCTGCGAGCACGAGCGCGTCGCCCTCCTCGACGAGCCGCATCGCCCGAGCCTTCACGAAGCAGTCGCGCACCGCGTCGCGGTCGCGCACCTCCCTCGGGAGCCAGCGCACGACGTCCGGGTCCCCGTGCAGCGCGACCTCGGCCTCGAAGTGCTCCTCGCCGAGCGCGGTCAGCCGCAGCCGGGGGGTCTCGACCACCAGGTCGCGCCAGTCCGTACGCCGCTCCTCCACCCGCCCAGCCTAGGCACCCCTAGGCTCGGGTGGTGCGCATCGACATCGACCCCACCGGCGAGGGCGTCCACGCCTACGGCCTGCTGACCAGCCTCGTCGTCCCCCGACCGATCGCGTGGGTGTCCACGGTCGCCGTGGACGGCACCGGCAACCTGGCACCGCACTCGTTCTACAGCGTGGCCAGCGCGAACCCGCCGATCGTCTGCTTCACCTCGGTGGGCGAGAAGGACACGCTGCGCAACGTGGAGGCGACCCGGGAGTTCGTCGTCAACCTCGCCAGCCAGGACCTGATGGGCCAGGTCAACGCGACCAGCGCGTCCTTCGACGCCGGCGTCGACGAGGCCGAGCGGGTCGGGGTCGAGATGGAACCGAGCACCCACGTGCGGCCGATGCGGGTCGCGGCCTCCCCCGCCGCGATCGAGTGCCGCCTGCACGTCACCCACCGGATCGGGGACTCCGTGCTCGTGCTCGGCCAGGTGGTCGGCTTCTCCGTCGCCGAGGAGGCGATGGTCGACGGCCGGCCGGCGATGGAGGCGCTGCGTCCGGTCAGCCGGCTCGGCGGGTCCGAGTGGGGCCTCCCGCCCGAGGTCGTCGACCTGACGCGACCCGGGTAGGCGATCAGCGGCGCGGCACCAGCCCGTGCTCGTGGGCGAACACCACGACCTGCACCCGGTCGCGCAGGTCGAGCTTGCGCAGGATCGCTCCCACGTGCGTCTTGACTGTGGACTCGCTGAGGTAGACCTCGGCCCCGAGCTCGGCGTTGGAGAGACCCCGCGCGACCCCGTCGAAGACCTCGCGCTCCTTGCTCGTGAGCCGGCCGAACGCCGCGGGCGCGGGTGGGTGCCGCCGAAGCCCACCGTCGAGCAGGGTGGCCAGGTCGCGCGGGGCCAGGACGGCGTTGCCGGCGTGCACCGTGCGGATCGCGTCGGCCAGCTGGGCCGGTGTCGCACCCTTGAGCAGGAACCCGCTGGCGCCGTGGCGGATCGCGGTCGCGGCACGGTCGTCGAGGTCGAAGGTGGTGAGCACGACGACCCGCAGCGGCGTCGCCCGCGCCGCCACCCGCTCGGGGAGGAACAGCAGCCGGGTCGCCTCGACGCCGTCCACCTCCGGCATCCGGAGGTCCATCAGGACCACGTCGGGCGACAGCTCGTCGGCACGACCCAGCGCCTCCCGACCGTCCGCGGCCTGTCCCACCACCCGTAGGCCCGGCTGCGCGGCGACGATGGTCGCCGTACCGGCGCGGAACAGCTCCTGGTCGTCGACCAGCAGCACCGTGATCTCCTCGCTCATCGTTCCCCCGGGCCCGACCCTGGTCGCAGCGGCACCCACGCAGTGGCGGTGAAGGTCTGCTCGACGTCGCGACGCCGCACGTCGAGACGTCCACCCACGGCCTCGAGCCTGGTGCGCATGCCGGTCAGGCCCGATCCCGGTGCCGCGGCCGCACGGCCCGGGCGACCATCGCCGGGCAGCGGCACGGTGCCGTCCAGGTCGGGGTGCGGGGCGGGCTCGGGTGGAAGTCTGTTGCAGACGTCGATCCGCAGGGTGTCGCCGTCCCAGTGCCGCTCGATGTGGACGGGCGCGTCGGCCCACCCGTGGCGGGTCGCGTTGGTGAGCATCTCCTGGGTGACCCGGTGGGCGACCGCGCCCAGCTCGGGTGGGAGCGGACGGGGCGCGCCCTCCTCGACGACCCGCACGTCGATGCCGCCGGAGCGCAGCCCCGCCACCATCGCCGTCAACGCAGCGGGCGCCGCGCCCGCGCTCTCCCCGACCGGCGCGGGTGCCTTGGTCGCCGCGAGCACCGTGCGCACGTCGGCCAACGAGGTCCGCGCCGTGTCGGCGATGCCCTGCAACGTCGCGCGGAGCACGACGGGGTCGTCGCCGGCGTACTGCGCCGCCTCGGCCTGGGCGACCACGACGGTCAGGGAGTGCCCCACCACGTCGTGGACGTCACGAGCGAGCTGCGCGTGGCTCTCCTGCCACCGGGCGAGCTCACGGGCGCTCTCGGCGTCGGCGTACGCCGCGGTCGCCTCCTGCTCGGAGCTCCGGGACCGGTCCAGCAGCCGGGCGAACAGACCGGCGACCAGCGGCGCCAGGGCGAGCGTCCCGCCGACCAGGCCCAGCACGCCGAGTCCCGCGGCGTACCCGCCGACGCCGTCGGCGGAGACGCCCTGCAGCACCCGCGCGAGCACGACCTCGACCGGGCCGCCGCGCAGGAGCCCGCCGAGCACCAGCAGCGAGGGCAGCGCCACCGAGGAGGCGGCCGCCGCGAGCACCACCCCCGGCCTCCCCCGCCGACCGCAGGAGAACGCCACGACCGCGAGGCTCAGCTGGGCGAGCAGCACCGGGAGCAGGGAGACCGCCCAGACGAGGAAGGACACCCAGGCGACCGCGAGTGCCGTGCCCGGTCGTCGGCCCGACAGCGCGACCGCCGAGCCGACCAGCAGGGCCAGGGGGACGACCGCCAGGTAGGCCCGGACGGGGTCGTCGCCCGCGGAGGTCAGCGCCTCGACCGCGACGAGGACCGCGACCACGGCGCCGGCAGCCGCCCACGGCGTCCCCCGGTCGCCGAGCACCCGCTTCATGGAGCGACGGTATCGCCGTGGCTCCGCGCCCCGCTCCGCGCCGTGCGGCGGCCCACCGCACCCGCGACCACCGGCGCGAGGCCGAGGAGGCCGACCACGCCCACGACCAGGAGTCCGACGAGGGCCGGGCCGGCCCCGGCGAGCGGGAGCGCTCCACCGGCGAGGCCCGCCAGTCCGGACAGCGCCGGTACGGCGTACCCGCCACCGACGACGAGCGCCGCGAGCGGGACCGAGGAGACCGCCGCCGCCAGCTCGCCCCGGGTCCCCCACCGGGCGCAGGCGAACGCGACGACGCCCAGGGCCAGCTGGGCGGTCAGCACCGGCAGCGCAGCCGTCGTCCAGCACAGGGCCGACCCCCAAGCCAGGGCCAGGGCGGCGCCCGGACGGGTGCGGGCCAGCGCGACGGCCGCCCCGGTGAGCAGGATGCAGCCGACGGCGGCCAGGACCGTGGGGACGGTGACGATCGGCCACCCCCGGCCGAGGACCTGGAGGGCGAGCAGCAACGAGGTGAGGGCGCCGGCGGCAGCCCAGGCCGGTCCGAGGGCACGGACGGTGTCGGAAACCCGGTCGCGGGCGAGGTCGGGGAGAGAAGTCGTCATGCGACGACGCTAGGAAACAGCCGGGCTCGGCGCCTCGTCCTCGGGTGCCGCCCCACCCACCTGAGGTGCCGTGCGCTCGGTGGCGACGAAGCCCGGGCGCGGGTCAGAGGCCGAGATCGCGCCCGATGAGCTCCTTCATGATCTCGTTCGAGCCGGCCCAGATCTTCGAGACGCGGGCGTCGCGCCAGGCGCGGGCCACGCGGTACTCGTTCATGTAGCCGTAGCCGCCGTGGATCTGCACGCAGTGGTCGAGGATCTCGTTCTGCACCTGCGAGGTCCACCACTTGGCCTTGGCCGCGTCGATGGGGGTGAGCTCGCCCTTGTCGTGCGCGACGACGCACTGGTCGACGTACGCCTGGGTCACGTCGACCTGGGTGGCCATCTCGGCGAGCACGAACTTCAGGTGCTGGAAGGAGCCGATGCCCTGCCCGAAGGCCTTGCGCTCCTTGGAGTACTGCACGGTCTCGAGCAGGATCTGCTTGGCGTGGGCGAGGTTGGAGATCGCGCAGCCCAGCCGCTCCTGCGGGAGGTTCTGCATCATGTGGATGAAGCCCATGTCGAGCTCGCCGACGATGTCGTCGTCGGTGACCCGGACGTTCTCGAAGAAGAGCTCGGCGGTGTCGGACTCGTCCTGGCCGACCTTGTCGAGCTTGCGGCCGCGGCTGAAGCCCTCCGTGTCGGTCTCGATGCCGAAGAGCGTGATGCCCTTGGCCTTCTTCTCCGGCGAGGTGCGTACGGCGGTGACGACGAGGTCGGCGGAGTAGCCGTTGGTGATGAAGGTCTTCGAGCCGTTCACGACCCAGTCGTCACCGTCACGCACGGCGGTCGTCCTGAGCGCGGCCAGGTCGGAGCCGCCGGAGGGCTCGGTCATGCCGATGGCGCACAGGTTCTCCCCGCTGGCCACGCCCGGCAGCCAGCGCTTCCTCTGCGCGTCGCTGGTCAGCTCGACGAGGTACGGCGCCACGATGTCGGCGTGGATGCCCACGCACGAGCTGAGCGCGGCGTTGACGTGGGAGAGCTCCTCCATCAGCACGGCGTTGAATCGGTAGTCGCCTGCCTCCATGCCGCCGAACTCCTCGGGCACCTCGAGGCCCAGCAGCCCGGCGGACCCGGCCGAGGTCCAGAAGTCGCGGCCGAGGGTCTTGTTGACCAGGTGCTCCTCGAGGTGCGGCTCGACCTCGCGGCGCAGGAACTCCTGCACCGACTCCCGGAACGCCTGGTGGTCCTCGTCGTAGATCTCGCGCTTCATGTCTCTCCTCCGGGTGGTCGCGCCGGGGAGGGCTGGGCCCCCGGGCGAGGGCAAGTATCCCAGCCCCGCGGCACCCTCGTCAGCCGGTGCACAGCGGAACCACGCTCACGTCCGGGTCGAGCGCCGGGAACTGCCTGAGCAGTGCGTCGGGTGCGACCCCCGAGGTGGTCACCGAGTCCTCGACCGACGCGGTGTCACCCGCGACGGCGTACGTCGTGGTGGTGACGTCGGCGTCGCCGCCGGCCGCCGCGGGCACCGAGACCTGCCCGACCAGCGAGGACCCCGCGCACAGGAAACCGGCGCGGGTGCCGGCGCTGTCGGTCGCGACGAAGGGCAGCAGCGGCTCGCCCGGCCCCTCCTCGGTGCGCACCTCGCCGAGCACGTCGCCGTCGAGGGCCAGCAGGTGCTGCTGGAAGCCGCCGCGGGGAGCGGTCTCGCGGAAGGCCACGTAGGCGACGTCGTCGGGCTGGACGGCCGCGAACGTGCTCGTGTCGACCTCTGCGGCGCCCGGCACGGAGAAGCCGACGATGCCGTCGGGCAGGTAGCCCAGCACCGTGCGGGCACACGGCCCCTCGGTCGTGGCGACGTAGCGCACCACGTCCTTGGCGCCGTCCCCGTCGAGGTCGGCGCCGACGACGACCTCGCCGAGCTCCTCGGCGTCGCTGGTGCTGCACCCCACGACCACCTCGTCGGGGCCGGCGGTGGGGGTCGCCACCGGCGTCGCGACGTCGGCCGAGCCCTCGGACGGGGTCGCGGCGGCTCCAGGGGCGGGCGACCCGGTCAGGTCGCTGCCACGGGAGCCGTCGACCACGGGCGGCGCGGACGACTGCCCGGTGCAGGCGGTGCCGGCGGCGAGCAGCAGGAGCGTGGGGACGACGAGTCGGCACCTCATGGCCCCGACGCTACCGGCGGCCCGGTCCGAGCCGGGGCGCGCGGTGCCGGTCGTTGCTGAGACGATGACCCGATGCCTACGACGACACGTGAGATCCACCTGGCCTCCCGCCCCACGGTGGCCCACCACCGACAACTTCCGACTGGTCGAGACCGAGCTGCCCGACCCCGCCGAGGGCGAGGTGCTCGTGCGCAACACCGTGATGTCGGTCGACCCCTACATGCGCGGTCGGATGAACGACGTGAAGTCGTACGTGCCGCCCTTCGCCGCTCGACGCCCCGCTCGACGGCGGTGCCGTCGGCGAGGTCGTGGCGGTGGCACCGACGAGCCTCGCGGTCGGCGACCACGTGCTGCACGGCCTCGGCTGGCGCGAGCACGCGCTGCTCCCGCCGCGGAGTGCCGCGGGTCGACGCGAGCCGGCCCCGGCGGCGAAGTACCTCGGCGTGCTGGGCATGCCGGGCACGACCGCCTGGGTCGGCCTGCACCGGATCGCCGGCATGCAGGAGGGCGACACCGTCTTCGTCTCCGGCGCCGCGGGCGCCGTCGGCAGCATCGTCGGCCAGGTCGCCCGCAACCTCGGTGCCGCACGCGTGATCGGGTCGGCGCGGGTCGGCGGAGAAGGTCCGCTGGCTGACCGAGGAGCTCGGGTTCGACGCCGCCTTCAACTACCGGGACGGGCCGGTGGGCAAGCAGCTGCGCGAGGCGGCGCCCGGACGGCATCGACGTCTACTTCGACAACGTCGGCGGCGAGCACCTCGAGGCGGCGCTCTTCTCGCTCAAGCCCTTCGGCCGCGCCGCGCTGTGCGGCGCCATCTCGCAGTACAACGAGACCGACATGCAGCCTGGCCCCCGCAGCATGGTGCAGATGGTCGGCAAGCGGCTCAAGCTCCAGGGCTTCATCGTCTCCGACCACCCGGACGCGGGCCGCGAGTGGGCCCAGCAGGCGGCGGGCTGGCTCCAGGACGGGTCGCTCGTGGCCCGGGAGACCTTCGTCGCGGGCCTGGAGAACGCTCCGCAGGCCTTCATCGACCTGCACCAGGGCGCCAACACCGGCAAGATGCTCGTGACCCTGGAGGGCTGACGGTGCCGAGCCTGACGCACGGCGAGGCCCGTGCCCGCGCGGCGCTGCTGGAGGTGACGTCGTACGACGTGACGCTCGACCTCGCGGTCGACGAGGCGACCTTCACCTCGACCACCCGGGTGCGGTTCCGCGCCGGTCGGGGCGACTCGTTCGTCGACGTGACGCCGCGTGCGCTGAGCTCGGCGCACCTCGACGGACGGCCGCTGGACGTCGCCTCGTGGGACGACGGCCGGCTCCCGCTGCCGGGGCTCGACGGTGAGCACGAGCTCGTCGTGGAGGCCGTCATGGGCTTCCGGCGCGACGGCGAGGGGCTGCACCGCTCGGTCGACCCCGCCGACGGCCGGCACTACGTCTACGGCATGTCCTTCATGGACGCCGCCCCCAGCATCTTCGCGTGCTTCGACCAGCCGGACCTGAAGGCGCCGTACACGTTCCACGTGACCGCCCCGGCGGACTGGGTCGTCGTCGGCAACGGCCACGCCGAGGAGGTCGAGACCGGCGTCTGGGAGCTGGGCACGACCCCGCCGCTGTCCACGTACTTCGTCACCCTGGTCGCCGGTCCGTACCACCTGGTGCACGACGAGCACGACGGGATCGCGCTCGGCCTCTCGGCGCGCGGCGTCGCTGGCCCCGCACCTCGAGCGCGACTCCGACGAGCTGTTCACCCTCACCCGGCAGTGCCTCGAGGAGTTCCACCGCCTCTTCGAGGTGCGCTACCCCTTCGGCGACTACCACCAGGCCTTCGTGCCGGAGTTCAACGCCGGCGCGATGGAGAACCCCGGCTGCGTGACCTTCCGCGACCCGATGGTCTTCACCTCCAAGGTCACCCGCAACCAGCGGGTCAACCGGGCCACCACCCTCGCCCACGAGATGGCGCACCAGTGGTTCGGCGACCTGGTCACCCCGCGCTGGTGGGACGACCTGTGGCTCAACGAGTCCTTCGCCGAGTACATGGGCAACCGGGTCACCGCCGAGGTCACCGAGTACGACGACGCCTGGGTGCAGACCGCGTTCGGCCGCAAGAGCTGGGGCCTGGTCGCCGACCAGTCGCCGGTCACCCACCCGGTGGCCGGCAACGGTGCCACCGACGCCCGGGCGGCACTGCAGGACTTCGACGGCATCTCCTACGCCAAGGGCTCCGCCGTGCTCAAGCAGCTGGCGGCCCTCGTCGGTGACGACGTCTTCCTGGACGGGACGCGGCGGCACTTCGCCGCGCACCGGTTCGGCAACGCCACGATGCACGACCTGATCGGCCACTGGGAGGATGCCGGCGCCGGGGACCTCGGCGACTGGGTGACCGGGTGGCTCGGCACGGCCGGGCTCGACACCCTCACCCTCGACCGGGACGCCGGGGCCCTGCTGCGGAGCGCACCCGCCGCACACCCGGCCGACCGGTCGCACGCGCTCGACCTCGCCGTGCTCGAGCGCGGCGAGTGGCGGCGTACGCCGGTGCACGTGCGGCTCCGACAGCACACCCGTCGACGTGGGCGACGCTCCGGTGCTGCTGGACCCGGCCGAGGACACCTGGGCACGCCTGGACCTGGACCCGCTCACCCGCGAGGCACTCCCCTCGCTGCTCCCCCGGATGACCGACCCGTTGCAGCGCGCCGCGACCTGGAACGCCGTGCGCAACGGCCTGCACAACGCGCTGCTCGGCACGCGCGAGGTGCAGCGCCTGCTCGTGGCCTGCCTGCCCGGCGAGCCCCACGAGGCCGGCCTGCACGAGCTGCTGCGCGTCGGCGACCGGGTGGTCGCGTGGTCCGCCGAGCCCTCCACCACCGCCGCACGGCTGCACGAGGCGCTCCGCGACGGTCTGCGACACGCCTCCACGGGCAGCGGTCGGCAGCTGGCACTGTTCCGCGGCGCGGTCGCGACGGCCGACGACGTGGCGCTGCTGCGGGCCTGGTTGCGCTCGCGGAGCCTCCCCGACGGCCTCGAGGTCGACCGCGACCTGCGCTGGCGGCTCCGCACCCGGCTCGCCGTCGTGGGGGCCACCGACGCCGACGAGCTCGACGGCTGGCTGGTCGACGACCCGGACGCCGCCTCGAAGGTCGACCACGCCCGCGCCCGGGCATCCCTGCCCGACGCCGACGCGAAGGCCTGGGCCTGGACGCGGTTCCGCGGCGAAGGAGCCGTGCCGAACTACGAGCTGCTGGCCACCGGCGACGGGTTCTGGCGGCACGGTCAGGAGACGCTGACCGACGGCTACGTGCGGCGCTACCTCGACGAGGTCACCGACCTGCCGTCCCTCTTCCAGGGGTGGCTGATGCCCGACGTGGCGGGCGCCTTCTTCCCCGGCACCCGTGTCGACACGACGTTCGCCGACGAGGTGGCCGAGGTCGTGGGCCGCCCCGACCTCGAGGCCAGCCTGCGCCGGAGGCTCGTGGAGCAGCTCGACCTGGTCCGGCGCGCGGTCGAGGTCCGTCAGCACGACTGACGTCGCGGCCCCCGCCCTCAGCCGGGCCGGGACGCCGCGACCCGGCGTACGAGCTCGGGCGAGCGGAGCGCGCGCGGCCCCGACCGCGCCAGGTGCAGGTCGATGGTCGCGGTGAGCTCGAGCACCACGCCGCCGATGAGCAGGCCGGCGACCAGGTCGGCGAACCAGTGCCAGTTGAGGGTCAGGCTGGTCACGACCATCACCAGGCTGAGCAGCCCGACGAGCCCGGTGAGCAGCCACACCCGCGACAGCGACACCCGCCCGTAGCGCAGGGCGAGGTAGGCCATCAGCCCGTAGACGAGCACGATGTTCGAGGTGTGCCCCGAGGGGTAGGCGCCGACGCCGCCCTGGAAGAAGTTCGGGTCCGCGGTAGCCGGGTTGGCCCGCCCCAGCGCGAGCTTGAGCACGAGCACGACCAGGTTGAGCATGAAGACCGAGACCGCCGCGACGACGGCCGGGCGCCACGAGCGCTGCGCGCGCACGCACCACGCGACGACCAGCGCGAGCAGGGGCAGGCACACCGCGCGCTGCCCGATCCGGTCGACCACGTGCAGCACCGGTCGCCACGAGGGCGGGGCGGGGGCGAGGTTGAAGTAGGCGTCGATGCGCACCAGCGGTCCGGCGGCCAGCAGGGTGAAGCCCACCAGGACGAAGAACAGGAACGCCGCGAGCGCGTAGCCGGACGCCACCTCCGAGGACCAGTCCCCCGCGAGCCCGCCCCGCCGCGTGCGCCTCACCTGCCGCCCCCTCGTCGCCGGTCGGACCGTCCGGTCGCTCTCCCGGCTGTCGCCGCATCCTGACACGCCGACCGCGCTGGCTACAGTGGCGAGGATGGTGACGTCCCCCGCTTCCTCCGGCGACCGCCCCCGGCGCCCTGGCCCCTCGGTGCGCGTGCGGGTGCACGAGGTGACCGGCACCCGGGTGAGCCGCCACGAGGACCGCGTGGTCGGCGAGGAGCCCCTCGAGGTGCGCCTGGCCTGGCCGGGGCGCCCCGCCGTTCGGATGCTCACGACGATGCGCACCCCCGGCAACGACTTCGAGCTGGCCGCCGGGCTCTGCCTCCACGAGGGCATCCTGACGCCGCCGCTGCTGCGGGGGATCGCCTACTGCACCGACGAGACGCTGGAGCCGGAGGAGGAGTTCAACGTCGTCACCGTCGACCTCGCCGGTCCCGCCCTGCGCGAGGTGCGGGAACGGTACGACGGCCCCACGGCCGGCGCCGCGGCCTGCGGCGTCTGCGGCACCACGAGCATCGGCGACGCGCTCTCCCCCGTCGCCTGCCACAGCCGGCCCGACTGGTCGGGTCTGCGGCTCGACCCCCAGCTGGTGATCGGCCTCCCCGACCGGTTGCGTGACGCGCAGCGGCTCTTCGACCGCACCGGCGGCGTGCACGCGGCCGGGCTCTTCGACGAGCGCGGCGAGCCGCTGGTGGTCCGCGAGGACGTCGGTCGGCACAACGCCGTCGACAAGGTGAGCGGGGCGCGCATCCTCGCCGGCGAGCCGACCGCGGCACCGGTGCTGTGCCTGAGCGGTCGGATCGGCTTCGAGCTGGTGCAGAAGGCGGTCGTGGCCGGGGTCGCGGTCGTGGTCGCGGTCGGCGCCCCGACCGGACTCGCGGTGCGGCTCGCCCAGGAGGCGGGCCTGTGCATCGCCGGCTTCGCGCGCAAGGACCGGATGGTCGTCTACAGCGCCCCGGAGCGTCTGGCCCTCTGACCGGGCACCGACCACCCGGACGAGCCCGCACCGCCTGTTCGGCGTGTGCGGACGAGAAGTGTCGGTGGGCTTTCCTACGGTCGCAGCATGCGCATCCTGCACACCTCCGACTGGCACCTGGGTCGCTCCTTCCACCGCGAGGGGATGCTCGGGCACCAGGCGGCCTACGTCGACCACCTGGTCGACACGGTGGCGGCCGAGAAGGTCGACCTGGTGGTGCTCTCGGGGGACGTGTTCGACCGGGCCCTGCCGCCCGTCGACGCCGTGCGCCTGGCCGACGAGGCCTTCGCCCGTCTCGCGGCCTCGCGGGCCGACGTGGTGGTGACCAGCGGCAACCACGACTCCGCGCAGCGCCTGGGCTTCAACGCCGGGCTGGCCGCGTCGGCCGGGGTGCACGTGCGCACCGTGGCCGACCGCTGCGCCCGACCGGTGCTGCTCGAGGACGCCCACGGTCCGGTGGCGGTCTACGGCATCCCCTACCTCGACCCCCATGCCCTGCGCGAGCCCTGGCGGCTCGGTGCACGCACGCACGAGGCGGCGCTCGGCGAGGCGGTGCGACGGGTCCGTGCGGACCTCGGCGGCCGGCCCGGCGGCACCCGGTCGGTGGTGATGGCGCACGCGTTCGTCGCCGGCGCCGTGCCCAGCGAGAGCGAGCGCGACATCTCCGTCGGCGGCGTGCAGCTGGTGCCGGCCTCGGTCTTCGAGGGTGTCGACTACGCCGCCCTGGGCCACCTGCACGGCCGGCACGAGCTGACGCCGTCGGTGCGCTACTCCGGGTCGCCGGTCGCCTACTCCTTCTCCGAGGCCGCCCAGCGCAAGGGCTCCTGGCTGGTCGACCTGGGGCCGCGAGGCCTGTCCGGAGCCACCTTCGTGGACGCCCCCGTGCCCCGCCGGCTGCACCGGCTGCGCGGCGAGCTCGAGCGCCTGCTGGCCGACCCGGCGTACGCCGCGGCGCAGGACGCCTGGTGCCACGTGACCCTGACCGACGCGCGCCCGCCCCCGCAGTGCCATGGAGCGACTGCGCCGCCGCTTCCCGCACACCCTGGTGCTGACCTTCGACCCCGCGCACGGTGCCTCCTCCGGCGTTCCGGCCGCTGCGCTGGACAGCTCGCGCAGCGACCACGAGATCGCCCTGGACTTCCTGCGCGAGGTGCGCGGCAGCGCGGCCACCGACACCGAGTCCGGGCTGCTGCCGGCGGCCACCGAGGCGTGCCGCACCGGCACCGAGACCGACACCCGGGTGGCCGCCTGATGCGCATCCACTCGCTGCACGTCGAGGCGTTCGGCCCGTTCGCCGAGCCTCAGCACGTCGATCTCGACGACCTCGCCGCCCATCACCTGTTCCTGCTGCACGGCCCCACCGGCGCCGGCAAGACCAGCGTGCTCGACGCGCTCTGCTTCGGCTTGTACGGCGAGGTGCCCGGTGCCCGGCAGGAGGCTGCCCGGCTGCGCAGCGACCACGCCGCCCCGGGTGTCGCGCCCCGGGTGGTGGTCGAGGTCGGCGTGCGCGGCCGTCGACTGCGGCTGACCCGCAGCCCGCGGTGGGAGCGGCCCAAGCGACGCGGCACGGGCACCACCGTGGAGCAGGCGCACGTCACTCTCGAGGAGCTGTGCGACGGGGTGTGGACACACCTGTCCAGCCGCATCGACGAGACCAACCACCTCGTCCGCGAGCTCGTCGGGCTCTCCGCCGGCCAGTTCTGCCAGGTGGTCCTGCTACCGCAGGGACGGTTCGCCGACTTCCTCCAGGCCGACGCCGACGCCCGGCGCTCCCTGCTCCAGCAGATCTTCGACACCCACCGGTTCGCACGTGTCGAGCGGTGGCTCGTCGAGCACCGGCTGCAGCTGCGGGCACGGTCGCGGGAGACGCACGACGCGGTCGCCCGTCTGCTCGCCCGGATCTCGGAGGCGGCCGGGTCCCCGTTGCCCGACGACTGGGACGTCGCCACGCTGGAGCAGCCGGTCGACGACGGACGCGTCGCCGCGCACGTCGCGCGGGTGTGCGCCGACGCTGCTGCGGCGGCGGCAACCGCGCAGCAGGAGCAGGAGTCCTCCGACGCCGCGCACGAGCGGGCCCGCGCGGACGCCGACGAGGCACGGCAGCTCGTGCTCGCGGTCGAGCAGGTGCGCGGTGCCACCGCGGCGCTCGTGCGCCTCGACGCCGACGAGCCGGAGGCCCGCAGGAGCCACGCGGCCGTGCGGGCCGCTCGTCGGGCGGCCCCGGTCGTCGTGCTGCACCACCGTGCGCTCGAGGTGGGGGTCGAGGCCGACCGGCTCGCCGAGGCAGCCGGCGCGCGCCTCGCCACGGCTGCTCGCCTGCTGCGGACCGACCAGGGCGAGCAGGGCCACACCGGCGAGGCCGCCGCCGACCCGGACCCGGTCGGCGTGCCCGAGCTCGACGCCGCCCACGCCGCCGCCGTGGCCCGGCAGGAGGAGGCGCGGGCCCTGCTCGAGCGCGAGCAGGAGCTGGCCGGGGTGCGCCGCCGGCACCGGGAGCGCGGGGCCGAGCTGACCCGGGAGCACCGCCGCGTACGCGCGCTGTCGGCCGCGGCCCAGAGCCTCCCGGCACGGCACGCCGAGGCCAAGGAGCGTCACGACCGCCTGCTGCCGCTGGTCGCCGAGCGTGGTCGGCGCCAGGCCGCCGTCACCACGGCGGAGGCGGTCGTGGTGGCCGCGCGCGAGGTCGAGCGGCTGCTGCCCGAGGTCGCGCGGGCCGAGGCCGCGGTGGCCGAGGCCGCCCGCACCGTGACCGACCGCCGCGAGGCGCTGCTCGACGCACGGGAGCGACGCATCACCGGCATGGCCGCCGAGCTCGCGACCCGTCTCGCCGTCGGGGGCGACTGCCCGGTCTGCGGCTCGCCCGAGCACCCGAGCCCCGCGCGCCACGTCGGCGGGGCGGTCACCTCCGCCGACGAGGACACCGCTCACCGCCGCGTCGACGACGCCGAGATCGCCCGCCAGGTCGCCCAGCAGACCCTGGCCGCCAGCCGCGCCCGGCTCGAGGCGCAGCGGGAGCGCGCCGGGGGCGCTCAGCGGCGCCGAGGCCGAGCGGAGCCAGCACGAGTGCCGCGCCCGGCTGCAGGAGGCCGACGACGCGGCCGAGCAGCTGGACGCGTGGCGGCAGAGCCTCGACGCGTTGGCCACCGAGGAGCACCGGGCCGCCACCGAGCTGGTGGCGGCGCAGGAGCGCCTGGCGCAGCTCGAGCCGGCCGTGGCCGAGCTCGCCGCCGAGGCCGAGCGGCTGGCCACCCGCCTCGCCGAGCGCCTCGGGTCCGACCAGGACGCGGTGGCGTTGGGGCGTCGCAGCGCGGAGGCGGCGCGCGCCTACGCCGAGGCCAGACGTGCGCTCGAGCAGCAGCTTGCGGGGGTGCGGTCCGCGGAGGCCGCCGCCGAGCAGGCCCGGTCGGCCGCCGACGAGGCCGGCTTCGACCACCTCGACGACGCGCTCGAGGCGGCGCTCCCGGAGGACGAGATCACCCGGCGGGAGGCCGCCGCGCACGCACGGGCCCTGGCGCGCGACCGGGCCCGTTCGGTGGTCGAGGCGGCGACCGACGAGGTGCACGCCGCGGCCGACGGCGACGAGCTGCCCGACCCCGAGGTGCTGCGACAGCGGGCTGACGAGGCCCAGGTGCGGTGCCGCGCGGCCTCCACCCTGGCGCAGGTCGCCTCCCAGCGGGCGGAGCGGCTGGACTCCCTGGTCGGCACGCTGTCCACCACGCTGGAGGCGTGGGCACCCGTGCGGGCCGACTGGCAGGCCGCGCACGACCTCGCCACCTGCGCCGAGGGCAAGGGCGCCGACAACGCGTTGCAGATGCGGCTCTCCGCCTATGTGCTCGCCGCGCGGCTCGGACAGGTCGTGGCCGCCGCCAACGAGCGGCTCGGGCGGATGGCCGAGCAGCGCTACCAGCTCGAGCACACCGCCTTCCGGGGTCGCGGCGAGCGACGGGGCGGGCTGAGCCTCCGGATCGTGGACAGCTGGACCGGTGACGTGCGCGACCCCGCGACGCTGTCGGGTGGCGAGACCTTCGTGGTGTCCCTCGCCCTGGCGCTCGGGCTCGCCGACGTCGTCACCCAGGAGGCCGGCGGCGCCGAGATCGAGACGCTGTTCGTCGACGAAGGGTTCGGGAGCCTCGACGAGGACACTCTCGACCGCGTCATGGACTGCCTCGACGAGCTGCGGGCCGGTGGCCGGTGCGTGGGCATCGTCAGCCACGTCGCCGAGCTCCGCGACCGGGTGCCCGACCAGCTGCGGGTGGTCAAGGGTCGACGGGGCTCCTCGATCTCCCGGGTGCGCGCCGCGGCCCCGGTGTAGCGGACCGGCGGCGGTCAGTCCTGCTGGGCGAGCACCTCGCGGAGGTCCCGCGCCAGCTCGTCCCCGAGACAACCGCCGCCCTCGGCGTACCCGTAGAGCTCGCCGAGCCCCGTGCGGTGGTGGTTGCCGTCGAGCAGGTCGATGTCGGCGCAGGTGATCAGCGCGGGGTGGGGCACCCCGACCGCCAGCGACACCTTCGAGAGCTCGCGCCGCAGGGTGCGGATGTAGTTGGCGACGCGCTCGCTCTTGAGGTCGGGGTCCAGCCCTCGGGCGCAGCCGCGCGTTCTGGGTGGCCACCCCGGTCGGGCAGCGGTCGGTGTGGCACTTCTGCGCCTGGATGCAGCCGATGGCGAGCATGGCCTCTCGGCCGACGTTGACCATGTCGCACGCCGAGGCCGAACGCGACCAGCGCGTTGTCGGGGAAGCCCAGCTTGCCGGACCCGATGAAGACGACCCGGTCGGAGAGGCCGGCCGCTCGGCGAAGCGACGCCGTACACTCGGAGAAGCCGATCCGGAACGGGCAGCGCCACGTGGTCCGAGAACAGCAGCGGCGCCGCGCCGGTGCCGCCCTCGCCGCCGTCGACGGTCATGAAGTCGACGCCACGCTGGCCGTCGCGCCATCCGCTCGAGCCAGCGAGCTCCCAGAAGCCGAGGTCGCCGACCGCCGACTTGATGCCGACCGGCAGGCCGGTGCGCTCGGCGATGGCTCTCGACGAAGTCGAGCATCGCGTCGATGTCGTCGAACGCGGTGTGGCGGGACGGGCTGACGCAGTCCTCCCCCACCTCGATCGCCGCGGGTGGCGGCGATCTCCGGGGTGACCTTGCTCGCCGGGCAGCATGCCGCCCAGGCCGGGCTTGGCGCCCTGGCTACAGCTTGATCTCCACGGCCCGCACCGGGTGCTCGGCGACCAGATCCTTCAGCCAGGGCTCGAGGTCGAAGCGGCCGTCGTCGTCGCGGCAGCCGAAGTAGGCCGTGCCGATCTGGAAGACGAGGTCGCCGCCGTGCTGGTGGTGCGGCGACAGGCCGCCCTCGCCCGTGTTGTGCAGGCATCCGGCCAGCGGCGGCGCCCCGGTTCATCGCCTCGATCGCCGGGCCGGACAGCGACCCGAAGCTCATCCCCGAGATGTTCACGACCGAGGCGGGGCGGAAGGCGTGCGCGCCGACCGCGCGGCCCGCCCAGCACCTTGGCGCAGGGCAGCGCGCACGCCGTCGTCCTGGTGCGGCGTCGCACGGCGGCCGGCTCGTCGGGGAACGTGCGGTGCTTGACGACCAGGTAGCCGTTGGTGTGCTCGACGTCGTTGTCGGTGCCGAAGCCGAAGTAGTTGTTCTCCAGCTTGGCCGAGGCGTACACCCAGCGGCGCTGGTCGCGGCTGAACGGGCCGCTCCTCGTCGTTGGAGGTGACGATGTACTGGCGCAGCTCCGGTCCGAGCATCTCGAGCAGGTAGCGGCGCGTGCCCGATGACGGGGAAGTTGCGCAGGATCGCGTGGCGCTTCTGCACCAGGTCGTGGGCGGCGACAGCGCCCACGGCGACCAGGCCACCGACGGCGGTGCGGACGGTACGTGTGGAGGGCATGGGTCTGTCTACCCTTTTTGCGGGTCCCTCATCGGGCAACGCACCGGCCGGGCTAGGTTGGCCCGATGCAGCGGCACGACACGACCGAACCGCCCGGTGAGGTCGACCCGGGCTTCCTCTCGCTCCCCTTCCGGGCACTCGCCGACGCGGCGCTCGAGGTGGCCCGCCGGGCGGGAGCCGAGCACGCTGACTTCCGCTTCGAGCGGTTGCGACACCAGGTCGTCTCGGCCCGCGACGCCGCGCTCGAAGGGGTCGCCGACACGACCGACACGGGCTACGCCGTCCGCGTCCTGCTCGACGGGGTGTGGGGCTTCGCCTCCGACGTGGTGCTGACGCCGGACCGGGCCGCTCTGACCGCGGAGCGCGCGCTCGAGGTCGCCCGGTTGGCGGCCGCCATGACCAGCCGCCGGGTGGTGCTCGCCCCCGAGCCGGTGCACCACGAGCAGCAGTGGGTCTCGGCGTACGACGTGGACCCGTTCACCGTGGCGACCGACGACAAGGTGGACCTGTTGCGCGGGTGGACCGCCCGCCTGCAGGGCCGCCCCGGCGTCGACCACGCCGCGGCCTGGCTCCAGCAGGTGCACGAGAACAAGTTCTACACCGACCTCGCGGGCACCACGACCACCCAGCAGCGGGTGCGCCTCGAACCGCAGGTGGAGGTCTTCGGGGGCGACGCAGACCTCCGGGGTCGCCGACTCGGTGCGCAGCATCGCCCCGCCGGTCGGACGCGGGTGGGAGTACCTCACCGGCGGCCGGGGTCCTACGACTGGGAGAGCGAGCTCGACGGACTGCCGGGGCTGCTGGCCGGGAAGCTGGTCGCCCCGTCGGTCGAGGCCGGCCGCTACGACCTGGTGATCCACCCCTCCAACCTCTGGCTCACCATCCACGAGTCGGTGGGCCACGCCACCGAGCTCGACCGGGCACTGGGCTACGAGGCGAACTACGCCGGCACGTCCTTCGCCACGCCCGACCTGCTCGGCACGCTGCAGTACGGCAGCCCGGTCATGCACGTCATCGGCGACCGCACCGAGCCGCACGGGCTCTCCACGATCGGCTTCGACGACGAGGGCGTGCAGACCCGGGCCTGGGACATCGTCCGGGACGGCGTGCTGGTCGGGTACCAGCTCGACCGCGCGATGGCGCACTCCCCGGCGCCGACCTGCACGAGGGGCGCTCCAACGGGTGCGCGTACGCCGACTCCCCCGGCCACATCCCGCTCCAGCGGATGGCCAACGTGTCGCTGCAGCCCGCGGCCGACGGCCCGACCACCGAGCAGCTGATCGGCGAGGTGGAGCGCGGCCTGTACGTGGTCGGCGACCGGTCCTGGTCGATCGACATGCAGCGCTACAACTTCCAGTTCACCGGTCAGCAGTTCCACCGGATCGTCGACGGCGAGCTGGCCGGACAGGTGCGCGACGCGGCCTACCAGGCCACCACCACCGACTTCTGGGGGTCGATGGAGGCCGTCGGCGGGCCCGGCACCTACGAGCTGGGCGGGGCCTTCAACTGCGGCAAGGCCCAGCCCGGGCAGACGGCCGCCGTGAGCCACGGCTGCCCGACGGCGCTCTTCCGTGACATCGCCGTGCTCAACACCGCCGAGGAGTCCGCCGAGTGAGCGTCCCGACCCCCCAAGACCTCGTCGAGCGTGCCCTCGCCGCCGCTCGGCCGACGACTGCGTCGTCGTCGTCGAGGCCGGCAGCTCGGCCAACCTGCGCTGGGCCAACAACACCCTCACCACCAACGGCGTGATGCGCAGCCTCGACGTGACCGTGGTGTCCTTCGTCGGGGAGGCCGCGGCCTCGGTCGGTGGTGCCGTCAGCACCGTCGAGGGCGTGCTGGAGCTGGTCGAGCGGGCCGACGCCGCCGCCCGCACCAGCAGTCCCGCCGAGGACGCCGCCCCGCTGCTGCGCGACCGGGTCTCCGCGGACTGGGACGAGCCCCCGGTGACGACGTCGATCGGCGTCTACGGCGAGGTCGCCCCCCGTCTCGGCGAGGTGTTCGGCCGGGCGGAGGCCTCGGGCCGGGTGCACTACGGCTTCGTCAACCACGAGCTGGACACGACGTACCTCGGCTCGACCACGGGCCTGCGGCTGCGGCACGTCCAGCCGACGGGTCACTACGGGTTCACCGGCAAGAACACCGGTCTCACCTCCAGCGCGTGGGTGGGCGGGGCCACCCGGGACTTCACCGACCTCGACCCGCTGACCGTCGACGACGAGCTGGTGCGCCGGCTGGGGTGGGCCCGGCGCAAGGTCGCGGTCGACGCCGGTCGGCACGACACGGTGCTTCCCCCGACCGCGGTCGCGGACCTGATGATCTACGCCTACTGGTCGATGGGGGCGCGCGACGCCCACGACGGCCAGTCGGCGTACGGGCGGCCCGGCGGCGGCACCCGGATCGGCGACCGGATCGCCCACCCCCGGGTGGGGTTGTCGTCCGACCCGCACCACGCGGGCCTCGAGGCCGCCCCGTTCGCGGTCGTCACCAGCTCCAGCGGGCTCTCCAGCGTCTTCGACAACGGCACCGAGCTCGGGGCGACCGACTGGATCCGCGACGGCGACCTCGCGGCCCTGCTGCAGACCCGGCGCACCGCCCGGCTCACGGGCCAGCCGCTCACGCCCGCGATCGACAACGTGATCCTCACCGTCAGCGGGGGCCAGGGCAGCACCGACGACCTCGTCGCCGGCGTCGACGAGGGTCTGCTGGTGACGTGTCTCTGGTACATCCGGATGGTCGACGACCAGCGCATGCTGCTCACCGGGCTGACCCGCGACGGCACCTACGTCGTGGAGCGCGGTGAGGTGGTCGGCGTGGCCAACAACTTCCGCTTCAACGAGTCACCGCTGTCGCTGCTGCGCCGCTTCTCCACCGCAGGCGCCACCGAGCCGGCGTTCTCGAGGGAGTGGGGCGACGACTACTTCTCCCGCACCGCCATGCCCGCGCTGCGGGTGCCCGACTTCTTCATGTCCTCGGTCTCCCAGGCCCTCTGACGCCGAGAGGGCACCAAGTTCGCGTCGAAAGGGCACGTAGGCCCCGTCTCACGGGGGTCGCCTGGCCTCCTCGACCTCCGGGCCGGCTCAGCGGGCTCCCTCGAGGATGGCGCGAAGCCTGGTGAGCGTGCGGGGGATGCCCTCGACGGCGGCGTGGGTGCGGTCGGCGATCTGCGCCTCGGCGTCGTCGCCGTACCTCGTCTCGAACGTCGCGATGCCGGCGGGGAGGAACTCCCACCCCTCGGTGAGCCGGGTGCCGTCCGCAGTCGCCTCGGTGGCGTAGTGCCAGCGCACCAGGCCGTCGCCGACCTCCCAGGCGAACCGGCGCGGACGGTCGGCCTCGACGACCTGCGACCTGGTCTCCCAGGTGCGCTCGGAGGTCTCGTTGCGGCCGGTGAACCAGGCCCCCTCCCTGCCGGCGTCGGCGGGGTCGTCCCAGCTGCAGCCCACGCAGACGGGGCTCCACTCGCCGGTCCGGGTGACGTCGCTGACCAAGTCGTAGACGTCCTCGGGGGTGGCGGCGATCTCGACGCTGGCGGACAGGCTGCGGGGCAGGTCGGTCACGGGGTGTCCTCCGGGGTGGCGGGTCGGCTGAGGGGGTGCCCGCCCGGGACCTCCACGGCGGGGTCGTACGGCGTGCGCGTCCACACGAAGGTGGCGCCGGTCAGGTGCGAGACCGAGCCGTCGTCGTTCCGGTGCACGTGCAGCTCCTCACCGTGGTGGTACCCACGCGTGCCGCGGAGCCGGTCGGTGCCGGTGGGCCGGTACGCCGCGAAGGCCGCGGGCGCCTCGAGCCGGTGCATCACGACGTCCTCGCCCTCCAGCCGCAGCGTGAACGGCGAGTTGCCCCAGTGCCACACGCCCAGGGCGTCGGCCAGCCACGCCGGCGGCCCGGCCGGCGGACGCCACGGCGGCGGCACCCAGGGCTCGTGCCGCTCCAGCGTGGCCAGCAGCCGCGGGGCGACCTCCTCGGTGGGGAGACCGATGGTGGCGTTGGCCAGCGCGACGGCACCCGTGCACCGCTCACGGTCGACGAACAGCGAGGCGAGGAACCCGGGCATCGAGCCCGTGTGGCCCACCAGCCGGCGCCCCTCGTGATCGAGCAGCCGCAGGCCGAGGCCGTAGCTACCGGCGCCGGCCCCCGCTCCGGCTGCGCCGACGTGCGGGCGGGTGGCCTCGTCGAGCGCGGACGACGGCAGCACGTCGTCCCGGCCGGTGGCCAGGAACGACGCCCACCGGCCCAGGTCGGTGACGGTGCTCCAGACCTGCCCGGCCGGCGCGAGCGCGCCGGTGTCGGTGGCCGGTTCGGGCACCAGCGTGCCCAGCCACGGGTGCAGGCTCCACCCGTCGGCGCAGGGCGGCTGCGCGGCGTACGTCGTACGCGCCATGTCCAGGGGGTCGAGCAGCTCCGCGCGCACGCAGTCCCACCAGGGGCGGTCCCGCAACCGGGCGACGACCTCCCCGAGCAGGGCGTACCCGAGGTTGCTGTAGTGGTGCGCGCTGCCGCGCGGCAGCGCCGGAGCGGCCTCCCGGTGAGCGTCGACCAGCTCGCCCCACCCGGCACCGTCGCTGCGCTCCCACCAGTCGCCGGCCGGCTCGGCCGGCAGCCCGCCGCTGTGCGAGAGCACCTCGCGCAGCGTCACGTCGGCGAAGGCGCTCTCGCGCACGTGCCTCCCCACGGGGTCGGAGAGGTCGACGAGACCGTCCTCACGCAGACGCAGCACGAGGACCGCGGTCAGCGTCTTGGTGATCGACCCGATCCGGTACTGCGTGTCGGGCCCGGCGGCGGCGGAGCCCCCGGCGTCGACGTGCAGGCCGTGGCCGCCCGACCACACCAGCGCGCCGTGACGCACCACGCCGGCCGTCACCGACGGCAGCCGGCCGGCGACCTGCGTGCGCGCGAGCTCGGCGTGCAGGTGCCGGGCCGTGGTCGCCGCGACCCCTCCGCTCATCCCGAGAAGGCCTCGAGGGGCGGGCAGGCGCAGACCAGGTTGCGGTCGCCGTACGCCTGGTCGATGCGCGCGACGGGCGGCCAGTACTTGTCGGGGTCGATCCCGGCCGGGAAGACGCCGGTCGTGCGGTCGTAGACGCGGTCCCAGTCGCCGACCAGGGCACGCGACGTGTGCGGGGCGTGGCGCAGGGGCGACTCCTCGATCGTCCACTCCCCCGTGCCGACGGCCTCGATCTCCTCGCGGATCGACACCATGGCGTCGCAGAAGCGGTCGATCTCGGCGAGGTCCTCGCTCTCGGTCGGCTCGACCATCAGCGTGCCCGCCACCGGGAAGCTCATCGTCGGCGAGTGGAACCCGTAGTCGACCAGCCGCTTGGCCACGTCGTCGACGGTGACGCCGGTGTCCTTGGTGATCTGGCGCAGGTCGAGGATGCACTCATGGGCGACCAGCCCGTCGATGCCCGTGTAGAGCACCGGGAAGTGTCCCTCGAGGCGCCGGACGACGTAGTTGGCCGCGAGCACCGCGACGGCGGTGGCCCGGGTCAGGCCTTCTCCACCCATCATCCGCACGTAGGCCCAGGAGATCGGCAGGATGCCCGCCGAGCCGTACGGCGCCGCGCTGACCGCGCCGATGCCGTGCCGGCCGCGCGACTCCGGGTGCTGCTCGTGGCTGGGCAGGAACGGTGCCAGGTGCTCGCGCACCGCGACGGGGCCGACGCCGGGGCCGCCACCACCGTGCGGGATGCAGAAGGTCTTGTGCAGGTTGAGGTGCGACACGTCGCCGCCGAACTCGCCGGGGCGGGCGTGGCCGAGCAGGGCGTTGAGGTTGGCCCCGTCGACGTACACCTGGCCACCGTGCGTCGTGGACGACCTCGCAGAGCTCGCCGATGCCCTCCTCGTACACACCGTGGGTCGAGGGGTAGGTGACCATGATGGCCGCGAGGTCGTCGGCGTGCTCGGCGCACCTGGCGCGCAGGTCGTCGAGGTCGACCGTGCCGTCCTCGGAGGCGGCCACGACCACGACCCGCATACCGGCGAGCACCGCCGAGGCGGCGTTGGTGCCGTGGGCGCTGGAGGGGATCAGGCACACGTCGCGAGCCTGGTCCTCCCGCGACAGGTGCCACCCGCGGATGGCGAGCAGCCCGGCGAGCTCGCCCTGGGAGCCGGCATTGGGCTGGAGCGACACCGAGTCGTAGCCGGTCACCTCGCACAGCCAGCGCTCGAGGTCGGCGACGAGCCGCTGGTAGCCCTGCGCGTCCTCGGCGGGCGCGAACGGGTGCAGGTCGGCGAAGCCGGGCAGGCTCACCGGCTCCATCTCGGTCGTGGCGTTGAGCTTCATCGTGCACGAGCCGAGCGGGATCATGCCGCGGTCCAGCGCGTAGTCGCGCGCCGAGAGCCGGCGCAGGTAGCGCAGCATCGCGGTCTCGCGAACGGTGCGCGGAGAAGTTCTCGTGGGTGAGGTACGGCGTGACCCGCGCCAGACCCTCGGGCAGGGCGGGAGCCGCGGGGTTCGACTCGATGACGGCGTCGTCGACCCCGAAGGCGTCGAGCACGCGCACGAGCACGGTGGAGGTCGTGGTCTCCGAGACCGAGATCCCGACCCGGCTGCCGTCGACCTGCCGCAGGTGGATGCCGCGCTCCCGGGCCCGGCTCACCACCGACCCCGCGTCGGGGACGACCGCAGTGACGGTGTCGAACAGCGGGGCGTCGTCGACCTCGACGCCGGCCGAGCGCAGCTCCTCGCGCAGCGCGTGGGCCTGGCCGCGCACCCGCTCGGCGATGCCGCGCAGGCCGGCGGGCCCGTGGTGGACGGCGTACATCGCCGCGGTGACCGCGAGCAGCACCTGGGCGGTGCAGATGTTGCTGGTCGCCTTGTCGCGACGGATGTGCTGCTCCCGGGTCTGCAGGGCGAGCCGGTAGGCCGGGCGGCCCTCGGCGTCCTTGCTGACCCCGACGAGCCGCCCCGGGAGGTGCCGCTCCAGACCCGCGCGCACCGACATGAATCCGGCGTGCGGGCCGCCGTAGAACAACGGCACGCCGAAGCGCTGGGACGAGCCGACCACGACGTCGGCGCCCATCTCGCCGGGCGACTCGAGCAGGGTCAGGGCGAGCAGGTCGGCCGCCACGACCGCGGCGGCACCCCGCTCGTGGGCGGCATCGACCACCGGTCGGGGGTCACGCACGGGGCCGTCGGTGCTGGGGTACTGGACGAGCACGGCGTACACCGGCTCCTCCCCCAGCCCCGCCCAGGTGTCGCGCACGTCGACCTCGATGCCCAGCGCCTCGGCCCGGGTGCGGACCACCTCGATGGTCTGCGGCAGCACGCCCTGGTCGACGACGAACCGGCCCGCGGCCTTGCGGTCCGCGCGCTTGCACAGCGTCATCGCCTCGGCGGCCGCGGTGCCCTCGTCGAGCAGCGACGCGTTGGCCGTGGGCAGACCGGTCAGGTCCCCGACCATGGTCTGGAAGTTCAGCAGCGCCTCGAGCCGGCCCTGCGAGATCTCCGGCTGGTACGGCGTGTAGGCGGTGTACCAGCTCGGGTCCTCGAGCACGTTGCGCCGGATCACCGGCGGGGTGATCGTGCCGTGGTAGCCCTGCCCGATCATCGCCTCGAGCGGGCTGTTCTCGGCCGCCAGGTCACGCAGCTCCCGTGCCGCCTGCCGCTCGGACGCGGCCGCGGGCAGCGCCAGCTCGGCGGCCTGGGCGATGCCGCGCGGAACGGCGGCCCGCATCAACGAGGTCAGTGAGTCGTGGCCGACGGCCGAGAGCATCTTGCCGAGCTCGTCCGCGTCGGGCCCGACGTGACGGTCCACGAACACGTGCTCGGTCGGGGTGTGCTGGTCCACGAGGCCTCCGTCGTGACGACGTGCCGGCACGGTGCCGGCTCAGCCTCCCCTCTGTCGGCCTTCTGCGACCTTCAGAGATGCCTCGTCCGCGCGGTCCCTGGTGCCTGAGAGGTTCCGGGAGGAGTTGCCCCGTCGGCGCCACCGCCCGCGGCGTTGCGGGCAGAGGACTCTCCCGCGCGGAGTCCACGGGCAGGGACCACGTTATCAGCGGACCCGCAGCCCGCGGGACTCTCCGGGACGCGGGTCGCCGCGCGGGGGTCGCTCAGCCGGCGTGCTTGGTACGACGGCGCGCGGCAAGCTCGTCGCTGGCGTGGGAACCGGTCTCGGTGAGGTCGTCGACCTCGGTGCGCTCGCTGGGGAGGGACGCCAGCGACCCCTCGATCTCGCGCCAGACGCCGCCGATGGCGATGCCGAAGACACCCTGGCCGCCCTGGAGCAGGTCGATGACCTCGTCGTTGCTGGTGCACTCGTAGACGGTGGCGCCGTCGCTCATCAGGGTGACACGGGTGAGGTCGTCGGTGCCCCGCTCGCGCAGGTGCGCCACGGCCGAGCGGATCTGCTGCAGCGAGATGCCGGCGTCGAGCAGTCGCTTGATGACCTTGAGGATGAGGATGTCGCGGAAGGAGTACAGCCGGTGGCTGCCCGATCCCTTCGCGCCACGCACCGTCGGCTCCACCAGACCGGTGCGGGCCCAGTAGTCCAGCTGGCGGTAGGTGATGCCGGCGGCGTTGCAGGCCGTCGGGCCGCGGTAGCCGGTGTCGCTCGGCAGCGGCGACACGTCGTCGTCGAAGAGCAGGCCCTGCTCGTCGGCCGCCTGGGCCGCCACCACTGCCTGCTCACGCGACGCTGCGTCGTCGTGCGCGACTCCCTCGCGGGGTCCGTCCGTGCTGCTCACCGCAGTCCTCCTGGTTCCGCTTCGCCGTGTCGGTCCGGGGGAGGTCGCCCCCCGGATCGCGGTGGCGACCGGAGCACAACGGTGGAGTTACAGCGAAGACATCTGTTCCAAGGTAGGACCAGCCCGGGGGGCGGTCAACGACAACGGGCATTCCCGTGCGGCGTGTCGCAACCCTCGACCTCAGGTCGAGGGAGAGGGTTGGGCACGCCGACGAACGGGCTCAGGAGCCTTCGGGACCCTCGAAGTCCTCCGGCGAGACCTGGTCGAGGAACTCGCGGAACCGCTCGACCTCCTCCTCCTGCTCCTCGGGTACGGCGAGGCCGACCTCGTCGAGCACCTCGTCGGCGCAGACGATCCGGGTGCCGGTGCGCAGCGCGAGGGCGATGGAGTCCGACGGGCGGGCCGACACCTCGACGCCGCCCTCGAAGACCAGGGTCGCGAAGAAGACCCCGTCGCGCATCTCGGTGATCTGGACCTCCTCGAGCGTCTGGCCCGTGGCCTCGAGCACGTCCTTGATCAGGTCGTGGGTCAACGGCCGGGGCGGCACGACACCCTGCTGGGCGAAGGCGATCGCCGTGGCCTCGACCGCACCGATCCAGATCGGCACGTACCGCTCGCCGGTCACCTCGCGCAGCAGCACGATGGGACTGTTGGAGGGCATCTCGACCCGGACTCCGATCACGTCTACCTCGCGCACCCGGCCAGCCTAGCCCCCGGACACCTAGCGGGTCAGGAGCCCGGCGGCCGTAGGGCCGTGCGCAGCGAGGCGCCGTACAGCCGGACCAACAGCGCGGCCAGCTCGCCGGTCACCTGCTCGGCGCGGGCCGAGGCGCCGGGATCGCGGCTGCGCCGCACGGCGTTGACGACCTGCTCGATCAGGCCGACGTCGCGGGCCGCGGCGGTGCGGAACGCGCGCAGGTGGCGCGGCTCCACGCCGTACGCCGCGAGCTCGCCCGCGGTGCGCACCAGCTCGAGAGCGTCGGAGTCGAAGTGACCAGACGGCGAGGCGGTGACGAGGCCGAACTGCTCCAGCGTCTCCAGCAGCTGCTCCTCGACACCGGCGCCGGAGACGAGCTCCTTGCGCGACAGCCGCAACGAGGAGCCGCCGGGGGTGAACGACTCGGGGCTGACGGCCCCGCCCTCGGTGACCAGGCGCGGCACCTGGGGCTCGCCGCTGACCAGCGGTGGGGGCTCGAGGCCCCGGTCCATCGCGTCGAGGTGCTCGCGGATCACCTTGAGCGGCAGGTAGTGGTCACGCTGCGCGGTCAGCACGTAGCGCAGTCGCTCGACGTCCTCGCGGCTGAACTTGCGGTAGCCCGAGGCGGTGCGCTCGGGCTCGACGAGCCCCTCGGCCTCCAGGAAGCGGATCTTCGAGATCGACAGCCCCGGGAAGTCCTCGGACAGCTGGCTGATCACGTCACCGATGCTCAGTCGGCCGCGAGAGGCGCCGGAGTGCCTGGCCTCGGTCATCGGCGGGGTCACCCTCGGGTGGAGCTCGCGAAGTACACGAGCCGGAACTTGCCGATCTGGACTTCGTCACCCCCCTGGAGGAGGACGTCGTCTATCCGGTCCCGGTTCACGTAGGTGCCGTTGAGGCTGCCGACGTCGGCGACCCGGAAGCCTTCGGGGGTGCGGGTGAACTCCGCGTGGCGCCGAGACACGGTGACGTCGTCGAGGAAGATCTCGCAGTCGGGGTGCCGCCCGGCCGTCACGGTCTCGGTGTCGAGCAGGAACCGGCTGCCGGCCCCCGGGCCCCGCTGCACCACGAGCAGCGCCGAGCCCTGGGGTAGGGCGTCGACCGCCGCGGCGTCCTCGGGATTCAGCTCGCGCTCACCGGTCTCGGCGGTGCCGCCACCCCCGGCAGCCGGTCCGCCGAAGGTGATCGTCGCGGTGCTCTCCGAGGGAGAGTCGGAGTCGGCCGCCGACGCGGGGGCCGCCGGCTGCTCGGGTGCCACGAGCCGGGCCCCGCACTGCGCACAGAACCTCGCGTCGTCGGGGTTGCGGTTCCCGCACTGGGTGCAGAAGGGCATCGAGGACTACCTCCGGCCGGGGACACGACCCTCAAGTGACAGTCGAGGTTGATGGTTGGGTCAACCTACCAAGCCCGCTGCATGGGGGCCACCCAGGTGCCGGCGCCGACGCCGGCCCGTCGCAGGGTCAGGAGCCGATGAGGGCCCGGTAGGCCTCGGCGTCCATCAGGCCGGACAGGTCGGTGCCCTCGACGGGCTCGACCTCGAACAGCCAGCCCTCGGCGTAGGGGTCGGAGTTGACCAGCTCGGGGGTGCCCTCGAGCTGCTCGTTGCGCGCGGCCACGGTGCCCGACACCGGGGCGAAGACCTCGCTGACCGACTTGGTCGACTCCAGCTCGCCGACGGCCTCGCCGGACGTCACGGCGTCGCCGGCCGCGGGCAGCTCGACGTAGACGATGTCGCCCAGCGCGTCCTGCGCGAAGTCGGTGATGCCGATGCGGAGGGCCCCGCTCTCGGTCGTGCGCACCCACTCGTGCTCGGTCGTGTAGGACAGGTCCTCCGGCAACATCGCGTCTCCTCGTCTCGGGCCGCCCCCTCGGGGGCGCTGCGGGCGGGCGCGGCGCGCTCGCCGGCTCCGGCGTGAGGCTACTGCCCCGCCGACGAGGCCGGGTAACTCCCGGCGGGCACGGTGGACTCGACCCGTACGTCGTCGCGCCGCTCCACCGTGGCGTCCCCGCCCTGGTCGCGGACGTCGTCGAGGAAGCCACCGGAGAAGTCGAGCCCGGAGGCGAGGGTGGCGGGGTCGCCGATGACGTCGAGCACGTACGGCGGCGAGAGGGCCACGCCGTCCACCGAGATGCCGTCCGCGGTCTCCTCGAAGTACGACGACGCCACCAGCCTCACCGTCTGGTTGACCTCGATCGCCTCGGCACCGGAGTCCCGCAGCTCCTCGACGCCGTTGAGCAGCTGGTTGATGCCGACGGCACCGCCGGGGTCGCTCACCACGACCACGATGCCCGGGCCCTGCACCGCGAGGGTGCCCGCCAGGATGCCGAGGGCGCGGATCTCCCGCCGGGACGCCGCGAGGGCGGCGGCCCGTCGGTCGGTGCTGCTGCTCAGCTGGTCGCGGGTGCGCTCGAGCCGCGCGATCTCGTTCTCGGCCCGCTGCGCGGCGGCGGACAGGCCGGACAGCACCGAGACGAGGTCCTGGGTGCGCAGCGACGCGTACCGCTCGTCCGCCCGCTGGGCGCTGACCTGCACCACGATGGTGAACCCCAGCAGCGCGAGCAGCAGGGCGACCGTCCACTGTCGCCGCGACGGCGTGGTCACGGCGCGACGGACACGCTCGCGCGAGTCCTGGGTCAGCGCGCGGCGCACCTCGACGTCGGCGGGCGTCGTGGTCCCGGTGGTCCCGGTCGGCCCGGCGGCCCGGTCGGCCCGGTCGGCCGCTCAGGCATGGAGGACGTGCCGTCGGATCGCGGCGACGTTGGCGAAGATGCGGATGCCGAGCACCACGATCACGCCGGTCGACAGCTGGCCGCCGACGCCGAGCTGGTCGCCGAGCAGCACGATCGCCGAGGCGATGAGCACGTTGCTGACGAAGGAGACGACGAAGACCTTGTCGTCGAAGATGCCGTCGAGGTAGGCCCGCAGGCCTCCGAAGACGGCGTCGAGCGCGGCGACGACAGCGATGGGCAGGTACGGCTCGAGGGCGACGGGCACGTCGGGCTGGAGCACCAGCCCGACGGCCACGCCGACGACGAGGCCGAGCAGGGCGATCACGGGGTGACCTCCTCGGTGGGGAGCACGCGGGCGTAGGAGAGACCCAGACGCCGCGCCGGCGGCACGGTGAGCGCCTCGGACGGGGTCAGGTCGAGGCGGATGCCGACCGTGCTGGCGAGGTCGTACCAGAACTGGCCGTGCGTGGTGTCGACGAACCGGGTCAGCAGCTGGTTGGGGTCACCGAGGGCCACCACGACGTACGGCGCCCGCACGGACCGGTAGTCGACGGTGATCGCCGACCCGGCGGTGCGGATCGCGCTGAGGTTGCTGAGCCGGATCCCGTCGACCGCGATCGCCGTGGCGCCGGAGGCCCAGAGAGCGTTGACCAGCTTCTGCAGGTCCTGGTCGAGCACGCGCTCCTGGTCGGTCGCGGCGCCGGGCGCGTCGTCGACGACCACCCGGACCCCGGGGCCGCGGAGTCGGTCGGCCCCCGCCGCGGCGCCGACCGTGCTCTCGAGCGCCGCGACCCGCCCGGCACCGGAGGCCAGGCGTAGGGAGCGCGCCGACAGGGTGGCCACCCGTGCCGACAGCGCGGCCGCACGGCTGCGCTGGCCGGCGAGGTCACCGCGCCGCTCCTGGATCTGGCCGACGAGGTCGGCCCGGCCCCGGCGCAGGCTCGCCTCCCCCGCCGTGGTCTGCAGCACGGCCACGGCGACCAGCGCGCCGATGGCGACCAGGGCCAACGCCCGCAGCGGCCGGCGCCGGCCACGGGCAGGGCGCTGTGCCGCCGCGACGGCGTAGTCCTCGTCGAGGGCGTGCGTGCCCACCTGCTCCAGCAGCGCGCCGGCGGGACGGGGGGTCGGGTCAGCCACGGGCGTCCGCCGAGCGTGGGACCTGTGCCAGCAGGACGCGCACCTGCCAGGCGTAGAGCAGCCCGGCCCACCAGTACGCGCCGATCCCCCAGATGGCGAAGGCCCAGCCGACCACCTGGGCCACGGCGGCCACCGCGCCGGTGCCGTCGCCGAGCAGGAGCAGCGGGAAGGCGTACAGCAGGCACGCGGTGGCGGCCTTGCCGAGGAAGTGCACCGGCAGCGCGGAGTAGCCGCGGGTGCGGAGCAGCGGCACGAGGCCCCAGAGCAGCAGGTCGCGGAGCGGAAGCGCCACCACGAGCCACCAGGGGATGATTCCGCGCAGCCCCAGGCCGGCGACGACGGCGAGGATGTAGAGCCGGTCCGCCACGGGGTCGAGGACCGCACCGAGTCGGCTGGTCTGCCCGAGCCGGCGCGCGAGGTAGCCGTCGAGCCAGTCGCTGACGCCCGAGACCAACAGCACGACGATCGCCCACTCGTCGGCCTCGGGGCCCAGCACGAGGTAGAGGAACAGCGGCACGCCGGTCAGCCGGACCGCCGAGATCACGTTCGGCACCGTGAGCACGTGGCCGGCCCGGTCAGCCACCGTCTGCTCCACGTCGTCCTCGCCTGTCCTCGCCTGTCCTCGCCGGGACCACCCCACGTCGCACCGCCCGTCGGCGGGCTCCGTCAGGGTAGACGCCTCCTCCCCCGACCCCGGGCGGGCGCGCCGGAACCCGATGGACTAGACCACTCGGTCCGGGCACGGACAAATGATCGTCGAACGGCCTCGTCGGGGTGGCCTCCCGACCTACTTTCCGAAGGTTCGCCCACGCCACCGGAGGTCCGTCGTGTCGCTCTCCTCGCGCCGACTCGCACGTCGAGCCCTGCCCCTCGCCCTCCCCGTCGCGCTGGTCGCCGGTCTCTCGGTCTCCGGTGTGGAGCCGACGGGTAGCGCGACCGAGGGCATCGGCTGCACCGCGACCGTGCTGGACCGGGCCGTGCCCATGCGTGAGGCCATCGCGGACGAGTCCGTCGACAACCGCGCCCTGGCCCGCCGCAACAACGTCTCCACCGGCACGCTCCGGGCCCGCTCCACGGCCGAGGACAACGAGCTCTGGGCCGATCCCTGCGGGCAGGCGTACTACGTCGACGCCGAGACGCCCGACCGCGCGCTGATCGACCCGGGGACCGACCTCGCCGACGGGACCCCCGACGGAGGCCCGCGCGTCCAGCGGGCGGCCGGCACGGCCCCCCTGACCGTGGGCTCGCTCGCCGACACCTTCCGGCTCTCCTCGGAGCCCGGGGCCGCGCGCACGATCTACCTGGACTTCCGCGGCGGGCAGGTCCAGGACACCGGCTGGAACTCGAGCTCCGAGTACGGCACCGGGACCACGATCGACGTGGAGCCCTACTCGCTGACCGCCCCGGCGAGCACCGCCTACACCGACGCCGAACTGGCCGAGATCCAGAAGGCCTGGCAGGTCGTGGCGGAGGACTACGCGCCGTTCGACGTCAACGTCACCACGGCCGACCCGGGCGACGCCGCCCTCGACCGCACGGGTCCCCTCGACGAGCAGTACGGCAGCCACGTGCAGATCACCAACGCCGGCCCCCTGTACGACGCCTGCGGCTGCGGCGGGGTCGCCTACATCGACGTGTTCGCCCTCGCCGGCCTGGACCACAGCAGGTACCAGCCGGCCTGGGTCTTCTCGGCCGGCGCCGGCACCTCGGGCAAGAACATCGGCGAGGCGGCCTCGCACGAGGCGGGCCACAACCTCGGGCTGTCCCACGACGCGACCTCGACCCTGGGCTACTACGAGGGGGCGGCCCCGTGGGCGCCGGTGATGGGGGCGGCCTACAGCCAGCCCGTCTCCCAGTGGTCGCGCGGCGAGTACCCCGACGCCATCGAGCTCCAGGACGACCTTTCGGTCATCGCCGCCTCCACCCCGCTGCGCGCCGACGACCACGGCGACACCGCGGCCACGGCCACGGCGCTCGACGGCGCCGCGGAAGGCATCATCGGCACCCGTCAGGACCAGGACGCCTTCACCGTCGAGGGCGCGGGGACGACCACGGTCGCCGTCAGCACCGCTGCGGGCTCCCCCGACCTCGACGTTCAGCTGACGGTGCGCGACCAGGACGGAAGCACCGTCGCCCGGATGGACCCGATGGTCAGGAAGGTGAGCACCGTGGTCGCGGCCGGCCTGGGCGCCACCTGGACCGGCCAGCTGCCCGCGGAGGGCGCGACGTACACCGTCGTGGTCGAGGGGGTGGGCTCCGGCGACCCGGGCATCGAGGGCGCCTACTCCGACTACGGCTCGCTCGGCAACTACCGCGTCGCGGTCGCGACCCAGGCCCCCTCCACCGGCACCGACGGCGGGGGTGGCGGCACCGAGACCACCGGCGACCCCACGCCCGAGCCGCCGCCCACGACCACCCCTCTCGGCCTGACCGTCGGGACGCTGCCCCGCGGCCGCCAGCTGGAGGGCTACTCGGCCCCGCTGGACGGCACTGCCTCGGGCGGCACCGCGCCCTACCTCTGGACGGTGCGCGGACTGCCCGACGGCCTGTCGTGGAACGGCTCGACCATCACCGGCACCCCCCGCGCCGCGGGACGGTCCACGCTCACCATCACGGTCACCGACAGCGTCGGCAGCACCGCGTCCACCACCCAGGCCCTCACGATCGAGTCCCCGGTGCTGCTGTCGCCCCTGACGTTCGCCGGCCGGGCGATCCTCCCGCGCGCCCGTGCTCGGACGCCGTACCGCGCACGGCTCTTCCTGCTCGGGGGTGCCGCACCACGCACGTGGGCTCCCCGGAGCGCCCTGCCGCGCGGGCTGCGGCTGCGGCCGAACGCCGACGGGTCGCGGGCCCTGCTCGCGGGACGACCGCGGAAACCCGGCGTCTACCGCTTCGTGCTGCGCGGCCAGGACGCGAGCGGCATGGCCACCCGCCGGGTCTACCGGCTGCGGGTGCTGCGACCGCGTCGCTGAGGAGCGGCGGCCGTCGTCGGGAACGACCGCGACGGGGGCGGAGCGGGCCGGTCCGGGCCGCGCTGGGGGCGGTCCGGCCGGGTGACGCGGCTGCGTCAGGAGGCGACGCGGCAGCCGCAGCGGGTGCAGCGCAGGTGCCGGGTGTCGACGTCCTGGCCGCAGCCGCAGACCACGTCGAGCTGGAGCCGCGCCGCCGGTCGGCCGGAGCCGCGGCCGTCGGCCGACCGACCCGCGGGGTCGGGCGCGGAGGAGCCGGAGAGGTCCTGGCTGGTTGCTGACACGTGGTGGAACACGGCTACTCCCGACGACGTCACCGGTGTCGGACGACCCCGGTCATGACTGTGTTGTCGTCCATGAGACGCCGGGCTTGGCCACTCCTGCGGGAGGCGCGCTGAGAATGACCCGGACGGGGCAGGGAAAGAGCACGGACGGGTGGTGCGGCATGGCCCGAAGTACCCACGAAAAGCCGCCGGGACCACGCCCCCACCCCCGACCCGCTCGCGCCCGTGGCACCACACCGGTCCCCCGGTGCACCGACCCCAAGGAGTCGCCCGATGTCCTCGTCCCCCACCACCTCGGCCCCCCGCACCGTCGCCGTGCTCGGCACCGGCACCATGGGCGCCGGCATGGCCCGCAACATCGCCGGCTCGGGCGCCACCGTGCGGGTGTGGAACCGCTCGCGGGACAAGGCCGAGCAGCTCGAGGACGTCGCCACCGTGTGCGACTCCCCCGCCGACGCCGTCGACGGGGCCGACGTGGTCGTGACCATGCTCTGGGGCGCGGACAGCGTGCTCGAGGTGATGGAGCAGGCCCGCGGCTCGCTGTCCCCGGACGCGGTGTGGCTCCAGCAGAGCACCGTGGGCACCGACGGCGCGGACCGGCTGCGCGACTGGGCCGCCGACCAGCGCCTCGCGTACGTCGACGCACCCGTGCTCGGCACGAAGAAGCCCGCCGACGACGGCGCCCTGATCGTGCTCGCCTCCGGCGACGACGACCTCCGGGGCCGGGTCGACCCGGTGCTCGAGGCGGTCGGGCAGAAGACGATCTGGGCCGGCGCGGCCGGAGCCGGGAGCCGCCTCAAGCTGGCCGCGAACGCGTGGGTGCTGACCGTGGTCGAGGGCGTCGCCGAGTCCCTGGCGCTGACCCGGGACTCGGCCTGGACCCGCGCCTGTTCCTCCAGGCCGTCGAGGGCGGCGCGCTCGACGCGCCGTACGTGCAGCTGAAGGGGGCGGCCATGCTCGACGGCGACTTCGCGCCCGCCTTCGGACTCGACGGCGCCGTCAAGGACGCCGGCCTGATCCTCGAGGCGGCAGCGGGGGTGGGGCTCGACCTCGCCCTCATGCCGGGGGTGCGTGCGCACTTCCAGCGTGCGCTGGACGCCGGGCACGGCGACGAGGACATGTCGGCGACGTACGCCGAGCACTGACGGGTCCGGCCGGCGGGCCGGGGTCGACCCCGGCTCAGCCGGGCGGGACGGAGCCGGACAGCCGGGCGGACGCCCGCCGGGCGCGCTCGGCCACGTCGTCGGGCACCGGCACCTCGCCGGCGACCCGCTGCTGCCAGAGCTGGAGGGCAACCACCTTGGTCGCGGCGTCGACGGCACGGGGGCGCGGCAGGTCGCCGCTCCCGAGACCGTCGACGAGCGTGGCGTGGGCGGTCTCTGCGTCGATCGGCATCAGCAGCAGGTCCGCACCCTGCTTGATCGCCTGGAGGGCCGGCTTCTTGCGGGCGCTGACCGCCCCCATGCCCAGGGAGTCGGTGATCGCGACGCCCTCGAAGCCGAGGTCCCGGCGCAGGTAGCGGTAGACCTTGCCGGCGATGCTGGCGGGCTTGCCCGGCTCGAGCGCCTCGACGTCGATGTGGCTCATCATCACCACCGGCGCGGCGGCGTCGACGGCGGCCCGGAACGGCAGGAGGTCTCGCTTCTCCAGCCGGGCGAGCGGCGTGTCCAGCACGGGCAGGGCGAGGTGGGAGTCGGTGGTCACGCTGCCGTGCCCCGGGAAGTGCTTCACCGTGGACACCAGCCCGGCCTCGTCGTACCCCTCGACCGCGGCAGCGACGGCGCGCGCGGCGAGCTGCGGCTCCTCGGAGGGCGACCGCGTGCCGATGGTGACGTCGGCGGGTCCGATCGTGACGTCGGCGACCGGCGCGAAGACCCAGGTGAAGCCCAGGTCGCGCAGCTCGAGCGCGGTGGCCCCGGCGGCCGAGCGCACCACTGCCTCCCCCTGCGTGCCGTCCGACCCGACGATCCGTCCCGCGGCGGCGAAGGGCGGGAACTCGGTGGCGATGCCGCGGAGGTGCGAGACGGCGCCACCCTCCTCGTCCACCCCGATGACCGGGGGGAAGCGGCGGCCGTCGGCGGCGTGCGCCCGTGCGACGGCCTTGGTCGTCGCACGCACCTGCGCCTCGTCGACCGCGTTCTCGCCTGTGACGCTCACCCCGGCGAGGTGCAGACGCTCGACGAGGTCGGCGGGGATCGAGGGGTCCGTGCCGTAGTAGCGCCCGACGATGAGCTGGCCGGCCAGGCGCGCGTCGTCCCACCCGGACACCTGCTCCCGTGCCTGGACGAGCTCGCCCTCGGTGGGGCCCCACGACGTCGGGGCCTCGGGGTCGACCGGGGACGCGTCGGCGGAGCCCGGCGACTCCGCGGACGTCGACGGCGTGGCCTCGGAGGCGTCCGCGCCCGCGCGGGACCCCGCGGAGGAGCCGGGGTCGGTGGAGCAGCCGGCGAGCAGGGCGAGCGCGGTGAGCGGCGCCACCAGGAGCGCACGGGCGGGGCGGCGCACGGTCATGCCCCCCGGAAGGCGGGAGCGCGCTTCTCGCGCCGGGCGACGGCGGCCTCCGCGACGTCGTCGCTGGCCCAGCACCGGTCGAAGGACTCCGCGATCTCGCGATCCACCTCGTCCGTGGGCCGGCCGCTGCGGTCGGCGTTGAGCACCAGCTTGTTGTGGGCCAGGGTCAGCGGCGCCAGGGCGGCGATCTCGTGCGCCCAGGCGACGGCGTCCTCGCGCGTGCCGGCCCGGTCGACCAGGCCCCGGTGCAGCGCCTCGTCGCGGTCGACCTGCTCGGCCCCGAGCATCAGGCGGCGGGCCGTGCCGTGCCCGGCGAGCGCCGCCAGCGTCCGGATCGTCCAGGCGTCGACCGCCATGCCGTTGCGGGCGGTCGGGACGGCGAACCTGGCTCCCTCGTCGGCCACCCGGAGGTCGCAGGCCAGCGCCAGCTGCGTGCCGGCCCCGATCGCGGGGCCGTTGACCGCGGCGACCAGGGGCACCGGCAGCCGGGTGAGGTGGTGCAGCATCCCGTAGAGCGCCTCGAGGAACTCGTCGCCGTACACGCCACCGAGGTCGGCGCCCGAGCAGAACGACGTGCCGGCCCCGGTGACGACCAGCACCCGGGCGCCGGCGGCCACCTCGGCGTCGACCGCCTCGTGGATCGCCCGACACAGGTGGAGGTCCAGGGCGTTGCGTCGCTGCTCGCGCTCGAGCGTGAGCACGGAGACGGCATCGTGCCGCGAGGTGCGGAGCATGGGCCCAGCCTAGGGACCGCCGACGACACCCGCCGCGCCCGCCCGCGCGGACGTGCGTGGGATCACGTCGCGCGGGGCATCCTGCACGTCATGACGGTCCTCACACCCCGCTCCACGCTCTCGGTCCTGGTGGCGCTGCTCGTCGGCCTGGCTGCCTCCCTCGCCACCGTGCTCGTGGCGGCGCCGGCCGGGGCGGCCGACGCCGGGCCGCGGCTCACGGTCGCCCGGGCGGAGCTCCGTGCGGCGCTGACCTGCTCCCCGGGGCTGCGCAGCACCCGGCGGTCCCCCGTGCTGCTCGTGCACGGCACCACGCTGACCGCCGCGACGAACTTCGACTGGAACTACCAGCCGGCCCTGGAGCAGCGGGGCCGGGCGTGGTGCGCCGTCGACCTGCCGCGCAGCGGCATGGACGACGCGGCCGTGGCCTCGCAGTACGTCACCTTCGCCCTGCGCCGGATGGCCCGGGTCAGCGGCCGTCCGATCGACGTCGTCGGCTACAGCCAGGGCGGGATGCTGCCCCGCTGGACGCTGAAGTACTGGCCGGGCACCCGTCGGCTCGTCGACGACGTGATCGGGATCGACCCGTCCAACCACGGCACCCTCGACTCCGAGGTCACCTGCCAGCTCACCTGTCCCCCGGCCTTCTGGCAGCAGGCGACCGGCAGCCGTTTCCTGGCCGCCCTCAACGACGGCCCCGAGACCTTCCGGGGGATCGACTACACCGTCGTCTACACGCTCACCGACCAGGTGGTCGTGCCGAACCTGCCGCCGGCCGCCTCCTCAGAGCTCGCCGGGCCCGGCCGCCGGGTCAGCAACGTGCCCGTGCAGCGGATCTGCCCCGCCCACGTGGCCGACCACGTCTCCATGGGCACCACGGACCCGGTCGGCTGGGCCGTGGTGCGGGACGCGCTCTCCCACGACGGGCCGGCACGTGCCGCGCGCGTCTCGCGCCAGGTCTGCCTGCGCGACGTGATGCCGGGCGTGGACCGGGCAGAGCTGCCCGCCCAGGTCGCTCGCGTCAGCGCACAGACGGTCCGAGCCGTCGGGACCTCGCCGCAGACGCTCCGTGAGCCGCGACTGCCGGCGTACGCCCGCTGACCCGGGTGACCCAGCAGCACCACGCGCCGCACCAGGGCGCGTACGTCGAGGGTGCACCGGACCCGCGACGCTGGCGGATCCTGACGGTCGCCCTCGTCGTCGTGTTCATGGCGCTGCTCGACGTGACGATCGTGAACATCGCGATCCCGTCCATCCGGGCCGGGCTCGGGGCCAGCCCGGCCACCGTCCAGTGGGTGGTCTCGGGCTACGCCCTCACCTTCGGCATGACGCTCGTGATCGGTGGGCGGCTCGGTGACGCCTACGGCCGACGCACGCTGATGCTCGTGGGCCTGGTGCTGTTCGTCGCCTCGAGCACCGCGGCCGGCCTCGCCCCGACGAGCGGGCTGCTGATCACCGCCCGCCTCGTGCAGGGCGTCGCCGCCGGCCTGCTGTCGCCCCAGAACTCCGGCCTCATCCAGTCGCTGTTCCACGGCGCCGAGCGGGGCAAGGCCTTCGGCTACTTCGGGCTCACCGCCGAGCTGGCCGCGGCGACCGGTCCCCTGCTCGGAGGCCTGGTCATCGCGCTGTCCGGCGCCGACGACGGGTGGCGTTGGATCTTCCTGGTCAACCTGCCGCTCGGCACGCTCGCCCTCCTCGCGGTCTGGCGGATCGTGCCCGGCCGCGCGGAGAGCACGAGCGGCGACACCCGGCTCGACCCGGTGGGGGCTCTGATCCTCGGCGCCACGGTGCTGTTCCTCCTGATTCCCATGGTGAGCATCGAGGCCGGTCTCTACCTGCCGCTGGCGCTGCTCGCCCTGGTGCCGCTGGGCGGGTGGGCCTTCGTCGGGTGGGAGCGCCGCGTCGTACGCCGCGGGGGTGAGCCGCTGCTGCACGTGCGGCTGCTGCGCGAGACCCCGGGCTTCGGCTACGGGATGGCCGTGGCCGGGCTCTACTTCACCGGCTTCACCGGGGTGCTGCTGGTGCTGAGCGTCTGGCTGCAGGAGGGCCTCGGCGCCACTGCGCTGCGGGCCGGCGCCGGGCTGACCGCCTTCGCCCTCGGGTCGGCGATCGCCGCGCCCTTCGCCGGCCGGGCCGTGTCCCGTCTGGGTCGACCGCTGACCGTCGTGGCCCTGGCCGTGATGATCGGCGGCCTGGTGGCCACCGGGCTGCTCGCGCCGTCCTCGCTGACCGGCTGGGGCTGGGTCGCGCTCTGCGCACCGCTGTTCGTCGCCGGGCTCGGGGGCGGGTCGCTGATCTCCCCGAACACCACCCTGACGCTCGCCGACGTGCCGAGCGACATGGGTGGGGCGGCCAGCGGGGCGCTGCTCACCGGCAACCGGATCGGTGGGGCGATCGGGGCCGCGGGCCTCCTGACGACCTACGAGACCGTGCTCGACGCGTCCTCGGCCACCACGGCGCTGCGGGTCGCACTGGGCCTCGGCGTGCTGGTGCTGGGCCTGGCCCTGGCCGTGGCGGTGCGGGCCTGGCGGCACGGGGAGACGACGGGCTGAGCCGGGCGGTGCCGCCACCCCCGGAAGAACCGTCAGGTGTGCCGGGCCTTCAGCCCCACCGGCGCCGGCCGGCGGGTCACATCTCCTCGTGCGTCTCCGGGTCGCCGCCGAAGAGCCGTCCGTCGTCCTCGGCGAGCTTGGAGATCTCGGCCATCTCGTGCTCGGTGAGCTCGATCTCGAAGATGTTGAGGTTCTCGCACTGACGGGTGGGGTCGGCCGACTTCGGGATCGGCAGCGAGCCGAGCTGAAGGTGCCAGCGCAGGATCACCTGGCCCGGGGTCACGCCCAGACGCATCGCGGCGTCCTCCACGGCCTTCTCCTCGAAGGGCGCGCTGCGCTTGCCCATCGGGCTCCACGCCTCGGTGCGGATGCCGAGGCGCTCGTGGACGGCCCGCATCGCACCCTGGGGGAAGCGAGGGTGCAGCTCCACCTGGTTGACCGCCGGCACGACCGCGCTCTCCTCGATCACCCGCTCGAGGTGCTGCTCGGTGAAGTTGGAGACGCCGATCGAGCGCACCAGGCCTTCTTCGCGTAGGTCGACCAGCGCCCGCCAGGCCTCGGCGTACGTGTCGACGCTTGGGTTCGGCCAGTGGATGAGCTCGAGGTCGAGGTAGTCGAGGCCGAGCTGCTCGAGCGAGGTGTGCACCGACGCGACGGCGTCGTCGTACCCGTGGTGGCGGCCCGGCAGCTTGCTGGTGACGAAGAGGTCGTGCCGGGCGATGCCCGTGCGGCGGATCGCCTCGCCGACCTCCTTCTCGTTCTCGTAGTTCACCGCCGTGTCGAGCAGGCGGTAGCCGCGCTCGATCGCGGAGCTGATCGCCGCGACGCCCTCCTCGCCCGTCAGGGGGTAGGTGCCGAAGCCGATGACGGGGATGTGGCGCCCGTCGTTCAGCTCGTACGTGGGGATCTGGCTCACCGCGGTCATGCGACCACCGTTCCACGACGTGGTCGGTGTCACTCCTCCCGGGGACGTTCCGGTTCGGTCTCGCCGGAGAGCGGCAGGTCCGCGGCCTCGCTGGTGACGTCCTCGATCGCGTCGTTGGACGACGCACGCGCCTCGGGCGAGGGCTCCGACGTCCGGGCCGGCGTCGGCTCCAGGCCCAACGCCTCCAGGGCGCCCTCCTGCTCCAGCCCGAAGAGCGTGCGCACGTGCAGGTCGTGCTGGGGGAACGGGATCGCCAGGTCGTGGCGGGCCAGCGCGGAGTGCAGCGCCCACATGTACGCCGCCCGCACCGCCGCCGGGCGCTTGGTCGCCTCGGCGGTCAGCCAGACGACCAGCTCGTAGTTGAGCGAGGAGTCACCGAACTCGACCAGCCACACCTGCGGTCGCTGCGGACCTTCGTGGGCGAGGGTGAAGGGCACCTCGGAGGCTGCCTCGAGCGCGGCCTCCTTCACCATCTCCTTGTCGGTGCCGTAGGCGACGCCGAAGGGCACCCGGAGGCGACGCGACACGTCCCGGTGGGTCCAGTTCACGACGCGACCGGTGACGAACTCGGAGTTCGGGACGATGATGTCCTGGTTGTCGTTGGTGACGATCCGGGTCGCCCGGATCTTGATGTCGCGCACCTCCCCGTTCACGCCCGACTCCAGCTCGACGAAGTCACCGACCTTGAGCGACTTGTCGAAGAGCAGGATCAGCCCGGAGATGAAGTTGCTGAAGATCGCCTGCAGCCCGAAGCCCAGGCCGACGCCGACGGCGCCGGCCACGACCGCGAGGCGCGACAGCGGCACACCGAGCAGGCTGACCGCGATGAAGACGCCGATCGCGAGCAGGCTGTAGCTCGCGATCCGCTGCAGCGTGTACAGCGTGGCGCGGTACTGGGACCCCCGTCCGCGGCCGTAGCGTGCGAGCGAACGACGGACCGCGAACATCACGAGGCCGGTTCCGAGCAGCGCGATGAGCGCCGCGGCCACGCTGCCGGTCGTGATCCGCACGTCGGCCAGGCGCAGCAGCACCTGGTCGAGCGGCCCCGTGCCGGCGGTGCCGTTCACTCGGGCAGCTCCCGCTGGGGCAGCGGTCCCAGCACGGCGAAGGCGTCCAGCACCGGCTCGAGCTCGCCGCGCACGACCCACGACCGCAGCTGGCCCGGCGAACGCCGGGAGGTGACGGCGCGCGCGATGTCGAAGTCGGACGCCTCGAGCACGACGGCGGCGTCCTGGAGGTCCGACCCGTCGGAGACCCAGGTGCCGCTCCCGCCCACCAGCGCGACCGCCGGTCGGCCCTCCAGGCTCGTCGCCAGCCGGCCGAGCATGCGCCTCGTGACGAGCCCCATCGCGCGGGTGTCGCGCCCTCCGGGCCGGCCGACCGCACCGCGCAGGTCCTGCTCGTGGATGACCACGTCCCCCAGCGGCCGCGCCCCGTGCTCACGCATCCAGGCCTCCAGGTCGGGGGCCAGCCCGCGCCACTCCGCAACCAGGGCGCGCGCCGACCGCTCGGCGCGCTCGTCGACCTGGCGCTGGGTCCAGGTGGCGTGGTGGTCGTCGGGCTCGTCGCCGGCAAGGACGTCGGCACCGAGGCCCACCATGTGCGCGAGCAGCTCGCGCACCGTCCAGTCGGGACACGCCGGCACGGTCTGCTCGACCTGGGCCTCGTCGAGGTCCTCGATCACGGAGCACACCCGCTCGTGGGCATCGTGCCAGGCCGCCACCTCGTCGATCCCCGCTGCTCCCGCTGCCTCTGCCGGTCCCTGCGTCGTCATGGTCCCGAGCCAAGCACATCCGGCGGCGCCCGGGCAGCGCCTAGGCTCGGCCCCATGGGACGCCCCGCAGTGATCGGCATGCTCGGCGGCATGAGCTGGGAGTCCACCGCGGAGTACTACCGCCTCGTCAACGAGCTCGTCCGCGAGCGCCTGGGCGGGCTGCACTCGGCGCGCTGCCTGGTCGCCTCGGTCGACTTCGCCGAGGTCGAGCGGATGCAGGCCGAGGGGCGGTGGGACGACGCCGCGGTGCTGCTGGCCGAGGCGGCCCGCGGGCTCGAGGCCGGTGGCGCCGACCTGCTGCTGCTGTGCACCAACACGATGCACAAGGTCGCCGACGAGGTGGCGGCGGCGATCACCGTGCCCTTCGTGCACCTCGCCGACGCGACGGCCGACACGCTGCTCCGGTCCGGCGTACGCCGCGTCGGGCTGCTCGGCACCGCCTTCACCATGGAGCAGGACTTCTACCGCGACCGGCTGTCCGCCCGCGGCGTCGAGGTGGTGCTGCCCGGGGCGGAGGACCGCGCCGAGGTGCACCGTGTCATCTACGAGGAGCTCTGCCTGGGCGTGCTCGACGCGACGTCCCGAGAGCGCTACCGCGCGGTGATCGCGCGACTCGTCACCGACGGCGCGGAGGCGGTGGTGCTCGGCTGCACCGAGATCGGCCTGCTCGTCGACGCCTCGGACTCCGCCGTGCCCCTCGTCGACACCACCCGGGTGCACGCCGAGGCGGCGGTGGACCTCGCGCTGCGCGGTCGCTCCGGGACGGACCCGGATTGAGGGGCGGGAGCGGCCGGCCGCGCCGGGGCGCCGCCCTCGTCGGGGTGGCCGCCGTGGTGCTGGGGTCCGCCGGCTGCACCGAGGAGGTCGCCCGGATCTCTCCGGGGCCGAACTCGTCGAGCCCGGCCGCCGCCACGCCGACGACCCGTCCGACCGGCACCACCGCCGACGCGCGGGTGACCGTGCTGACGGCGGACGTCGTGAGCAGGGGTCCGCTGCGCTTCCGCCTGCTCGTCGCGGGCCGGCGCGTGGACACCGCGCCCGACTGCCGCCAGCCCGTCACGCGGGCGGTGCCCAGCCGGCTCGACGGCCGGACGACGCTGACGCTGGCCTCCCGTGCCCTGCTGCGCCGGCCCGGGGTGGAGCGGGTGACCGTCTACCTGCTGCCGACGGGGGACGCCGTGCTCACCGGCGGCGCCGCGACCGGTCTGCAGGTGCTGGTCCGCGCGGACGCCTTTCCCTACGAGAACCGCTGGTTCGTGCGCGAGGTCGAGGCCTGCGTCTCCCGCTGAGCCGGCCGCCTCAGGCGGTGGCGACGTCCTCGTCCCGCATCCGCGCCGTGATCAGGGCCAGGTCGGCCCGCAGTGCGTCGAGGCGCTCCTGGCCGAGACCGGTCGCCTCCTCCACCTCGAGCTGCACGCGGCGCACCCGGTCGCGCAGCGCCGCGCCGGACTCGGTCAGGCTGACCTCGAGCGCCCGCTCGTCCGACGGCGGACGCCGGCGGGTCACCAGCCCCTGGGCCTCGAGCCGCTTGAGCAGCGGCGACAGGGTGCCGCTGTCGAGGTGCAGCCGCTCCCCGAGGTCGGTCATCGTGGTGGTCGGGGTCTCCCACAGCGCGAGCAACGCGATGTACTGCGTGTAGGTGAGCCCGAGGGAGGCCAGTCCGGCCCGGTACCGACCGACGACGGCCCGGGAGGCGTCGTACAGCGCGAAGCAGAGCTGCTCGTCGACGGTGAACGGTCGTGACTCGGGCATGGAGTCACCCTAGAGGTCGCCGACGACGGCATGCCCCCGTTCCGGCGCACGGACCGGCGGGACGAGGGCGCCCGTGCGCGGCCGCCGCTCCGCCGCCGGCCAGCCGTACGCCGAGCCGGGCGGTGCGTCCCGCCCGTCGTGGACGCCGCCTCCGGCGAGCTGCTGCACGAGGCGGTCAACCAGAGGAAGCCGGCCGGCACGACCGCCGCCACGCCACCGAGGACCTGGCGCACGGGCCCGTGGGACTCCCCCGTCACGGTCGCGAGGTCGACGGGCCACCGAGTCCCCGATGTTCAGCGGGGAGGACGTGGCGAGCGCGACCGGGTGCGCACGGCGCTCGTGCGGCCCAGGCACTCACGGCCGGACGACCGAAGAGGGGTGCGACGCCGCACGTCGCAGGTCGAGGTCGAGGTCCTCCTGCGACCGCCGCCGGATCACGGGGACCGGGCGGGACCGGCGCGTGCCGTGACGCTCACGTCCACGCCCCCAGGTCCGGGGGCACGTCGACCGCGTGCTCGCGCAGCGCCGCGAGCGGCACCACCTCGAGCGCGCGACGCGAGGTCGAGGCGAGCACGACGGGGGCGGCGGCCCCGGCCCGGTACGCCTCCAGCCACCGCACGGCCACCACGCACCAGCGGTCACCGGGCACGAGGCCGGGGAAGCCGTACTCGGGTCGCGGGGTGGCCAGGTCGTTGCCGACCGAGCGCTGGTGCTCGAGGAACTCGGCGGTCACCACCGCACACACCGCGTGCACGCCCGGGTCGCCGTCGCAGGCACACGACCCGTCGCGCCGCCACCCGGTGACCGGGTCGGTGCCGCAGGTCTCCAGCGGCGCGTCCAGCACGTTGCAGCTCGTCCACGGCGCCGAGTATCCCAGGGCCGGCGCCGAGAGTCACCGGTCCGCGCGCTCCCGCCCGACCCCCGGTCGCTAGGCTGCCGGCGCACCTCTCCCCCGCGGAAGGCCACCTCCCATGCACCAGCGGATCCTGATGCGGGCCGGGCGCCCGCCGCACGACACGACGTCCAACGAGGGCGCCTTCGCCTGGCGCGGCGGCGGACACTTCGCGACCAACAGCGGCAACCTGCTCTACAGCGACTCCGTCTACCGCACGCTGCGCACCCCCGCCGTCGACGTCGCGTGCGACGCCTTCGTGCCGCAGAGCCGGCGGCTGACCGACGCCGAGATCGAGCGGGTCAACGCCGAGCACGACGTCTACGTGCTTCCGCTGGCCAACGCCTTCCGCGAGCAGTACGCCGCGGGACCGCTCGAACGGCTCACCGACTTCGTCAGCCGGCTCACCATCCCGGTCGTGGTGACGGGCGTCGGGGGCCAGGCGCCCCTGGGCGGCGGGATCTCCGCCCTGCCCGACCGGGAGCGCGCCAACACCGTCGCCTTCGTGCGGGCCGTGCTGGAGCACGGCCCCAGCATCGGCGTGCGGGGCGAGATCACCCGACAGATGCTGCTGGACCTCGGTTTCGCCGACGCCGACGTGGACGTCATCGGCTGCCCCTCGATGTACGCGAACGACCGCGACTTCCGCGTCGAGCGACGCACCGACCGCCTGCACCCCGGCTCACCGCTGGCGACGAGCCTGGAGAGCTACCAGGGCGGCGGCGAGCTCGGCGAGCTCTGGCGGGCCAACGAGGCCGAGTACGCCGACCTGGTGGCGGTCTACCAGACGATGCCCGGCGGCGAGCTGGTGCTCTGGGGCCAGGAGGCGCCCGAGCTGCCCGAGGGCACACCGAGGAGCGTGCGCGACCGGGCCTACCTCGAGGGCCGGATGCGGTTCTTCACCAACCCGCGGCCGTGGCGCCAGTTCCTGCGCACCCGCGACTTCGCGTTCGGGATCCGGATCCACGGCAACGTCGCCGCGCTCAGCGCGGGGACGCCGGCGTACCTGCTCAGCGTGGACACCCGCACCCAGGAGCTCGCCGACTACCACCGCATCCCGACCGCGCCCTTGACCTGCGTGATGGAGTCGGGCCGCTACCTCGCGCGCGACCTGCACGACGACATGGACCTCGACGCGCTCAACCGGGTCTCGCCGGAGAACTGGGACCGGTGGACCGCCTTCCTGGAGCGGCACGGGCTCCAGCACGTGCACCAGCCCGGGCGGGAGAACCCGGCGTACGACGCCCTCGTGGCCGCGGCCGACATGCCGGACGGCATCCGCCCGATCGGCGCGCTCGACCCGGAAGGGATCTCCTCGCGCCTGCGCTGGCTCTGGCAGAGCCCCGCCGAGGACCGGCACCGCCCGCACGCGCGCTTCGAGCCCGCCTCCGACCTGGCCACGGCCGAGCCGGGGACGGTGGCCCAGGAGCTGGCTGCGCTGCGCCAGGAGGTCGACCGGCTCACCCGCCAGACCGAGAAGCTCCGTGCTCGGGTCCGCACCCAGGCGCGCGCGTCGCGTCCTCGCCCGTCGTCGGACCCGGTGAAGCCACTCGCGGAGCGTCCCCTGGGCGCCCGCGCACGCGACGCCGTACGACGCCGGCTCGGCCAGGGCTGAGCGGTCGCGGCCGTGCCGGTCGCGGGCTCAGGCGTGCTCGATGCAACGCGAGGACCAGGGACGCGCCTCGAGACGAGCCTCCGGGACCTCCCGCCCGCACACCTCGCAGGTGCCGTGGGTGCCCTCGGCGACGCGCTCGCGGGCGTGGCGCACGTCGGCCAGGATGCTCAGCAGCTGCTCCTGGGTGGAGACGGCGGTGAGCCGGTCCACGGCCATCGACGTGCCCTCCCCCACCCGTTTGCCGAACGAGATGTTGCCGACCTCCTGCGGGGGCCGGGTCAGCTCGGCCAGCTCGGCCTCGAGCCGGGCCTCGTGCGCGGCGAGGATGGTGTCGGCGTCGTCCATCCCCGCAGCCTAGGTCGGGGCCCCGACGCCGACCGCTCCCGGCCCGCCCCGACCGCCCTCAGTCGCTCAGTCGCGACCGTCGACGACGCCCGGACAGGCCGCGCGCCATCTCGCCGACCACGAACGAGCCCGCGGCCCGCACCGCGCCGAGCTCGCGGCTGGGCTCCTCGCCGCGCCCCATCCGCGCGATCTGGGCCTCGTACCACTCCGACTCCCCCGCCATCCCGGCCACCGTCGGCAGCTCGTACGACGGCAGCGTCTCGCCGGCGTACCCCTCGAGCAACCGCCGGGGCAGGTCGGGGTCGATCGCGAGGGGGCGCCCGAGCCCGACCAGGTCGACCGAGCCGGAGGAGAGCAGCGCCTCCATGGCCTCACGGGTGCGGATGCCGCCGGTGAGCATGATCGGCACGTCCGGCGCCGCCGCCCGGGCGCGCTGGGCGAAGGAGGCGAAGTAGGCCTCCTTCTCGCCGCGGTCCGAGCGCAGCTCCCCGCTCTCCAGGCCGAAGAGCGCCGGATCCTCGTAGGTGCCCCCGGAGACCTCCACCAGGTCGACACCCTCCTCGACGAGCAGCCGCACCACCTGCTCGGCGTCGTCCTCGGTGAGGCCGCCGTGGCGGAAGTCCGAGCTGTTCAGCTTGACCGCCACGGTGAACCCGTCGCCGGTGCCCGCCCGGGCGGCCCGGACGCTGGCGAGCAGGGCACGGGCCCGGTCGGCGACGGCGCCGCCCCAGCGGTCGGTGCGGCGGTTCGTGCGCGGGGAGAGGAACTGCGCGAGCAGGTAGCCGTGCGCCGCGTGCACCTGCACACCGTCGAGGCCGGCCTCCTCGCAGAGCGCCGAAGCCCGGCCGAAGCCCGCCACCACCTCCTCGACTTCGCCGGTGGACAGGGCGCGGGGGCGGCCGAACAGTCCCATCATCGGCACCGCCCCCGTGGCGCTCGGGGCGACCGGGGTGCCGGCGACGAACCGGTTGGTCTGGCGGCCCGGGTGGTTGAGCTGGGCGAGCACCGGGGTGCCGGCGGCGGCGCGGCGTACGCCGGCCAGACGCGCGACGTCGAGGTGCCGGTCGGCCACGACGTTGCGGGTGCGCTCCAGGTAGCGCCGGTCGACCATCAGGTTGCCGGTGACCAGCAGCCCGGCTCCGCCGCGGGCCCAGCGGGCGTAGACCCGCTCGAGCGCGGGGCCCGGCTGGTTGTCGCGGTCGGAGAGGTTCTCGGTCATCGCCGCCTTCGCGACCCGGTTCGGCAGGCTGAGTCCGCTGGGCAGGGTCAGCGCGTCGCCGAGACCCGTCATGCGTCGTCCGTCTCGGCGTGGGCGTGGCCGCCGGTGGGCGTGGCGGTGCCCGCGACCCGGGCACGGACCTCGTCGGCGACGACGCCGGGCACCTCGTCCGGCGACCAGTGCGAGACGCCGTCCAGCTCGACGAAGCGGTAGTCGGCCTGGACCAGGTCGGCGCAGCGCTCCGCGGCGGCGCGGGAGGTGGCGCGGTCGTCGGTGCCCCACACGAAGGTGCTGGGCACGCTGACCGGCGGGGTGGAGGCGAGCTCGCGGCCCATCCCGCGGTACCAGCTCAGCGCGGGGGTGAGCGCCCCCTCGGCCATCATCCGCACGTAGTGGTCCTGGTCCTCGGCCGGCACGACCCCGTCGTACATCGCCCGCAGCGTGGCGGCGTCGTCGGCCATCAGGGCCTCCTCGGCGCGGCCGGGCGTGCGGAACACCGACAGGTACGACGACAGCCGCTGCTGCTCGGGGTCGTGCGCGATGGCCCACCCGAAGGCCGCGAGGTGCGGGATCGACAAGGCGGTCAGCGTGCGCACCCGGTCGGCGTGGTGGGCGGCGAGGTGCCAGCCGAGCGAGGCCCCCCAGTCGTGACCGACCACGTGGAAGCTGTCCCAGCCCAGGGCGTCGGCGACCGCCAGGGCATCAGCGGAGAGCGTGCCGATGCCGTACGCCTCGACGCCCACCGGCCTGGCGCCGGGCGAGTAGCCGCGCTGGTCGGGGACGGCCAGGCGCAGGGGGTCCTCGGCCAGCTCCTCGACCACCCCGCGCCAGCTCAGCGACGACTGCGGGAAGCCGTGCAGCAGCAGCACGGGCGTGCCGTCGTCGGGCCCGTGCAGGTGCACGTCGAGGGTCAGTCCGTCGTGCTCCACGGTCGTCGTCGTCATGGCCCGACCGTAGCGGTGCGTCAGCGCCGGTACGTCGCGAGCCAGCGGCGGTCGATCCGACGCTTGAGGCGGAGGGCGGCGCCACCCTGCCACCACAGCCGGCCCCGCACCGCCAGCGCCTCGCCGGCGCCGAGGTCCAGCACCGAGAGCCAGCGCCGCGGCGGCTCGTACGTCGGCAGCGGCGCTCCGGCCGCCCGGGCGAGCAGGCTCCTCACCAGCACCGGACCCTGCCGGACGCCGTGCACGCCCACGCGCGGCAGCGGCCGCGGACCGAAGTCGGCGCAGTCGCCCGCGGCGTACACCTCGGGGTGGTCGCGGTGCTGGAGGGTGGCGCGCACCGGGACGCCCGCGGGCCCGCCCAGCCCGAGGTCGGCGACCAGTGGTGGCGCGGCGAGACCGGTCGCCAGGATCGCGACGTCGTGGCACAGGTCGGTGCCCTGGGCGCCCCTCAGCCCCATGGCGTCCAGCCGGGTGACGCGGACGCCCAGCCGCACGTCGACACCGCGATCGGCCAGCAGCCGGGCCACCCGGCGGCGCGCCCCGCGCGGAAGGTCCGCCCCCACCGTCCCCGCAGCGTCGACGAGCTGCACCCTGGCCACGTCGGGACGCACCGACAGGTGCGCCGCGAGCTCGAGGCCGGTGGGGCCGGCGCCCACCACGGTCACGGTTGCCCCGGCCGGCCCTGCGGCGGCGCGCAGCCTCGCGTCGAGGTCGGAGAGGTCCTCCAACGGCTTGACGCCGAGCACGCCGTCACCGACCAGCATGCCGTGGGGCGACACCACGCTGCCGAGGTTGAGGGACACCACGTCGTACGTCAGCCGCTCCCCCGTGCTCGCCGTGGCCGTGCGACCCGCCGGGTCGAGGCCGGTCAGCCGGCCGACGACATGGTCGACCCCGCACCGGTGCGCCAGGTCGCGTACGTCGATCCGTCCCTCGTCGGCGGGCAGGTCGCCGGCCGCGACCGCCGAGGCCACACCGCTGTACTGGAACGAGGCCGGCGCGAGCAGACGCACCCTCCAGCCGGCGGCCCGCAGCCGGTCGGCCGCGCCCAGCACGTGCAGGTGGGCGTGCCCGGCGCCGACGAGGAGGAGGTCCACGCCGCTCAGGGGGCGGCCGGGCTCGGTGCCACGGCCGCGGCACGGCGACGGCGGCCGGCCACCGTCTCGACGCCCACGAGCAGCAGGGCGAGCGCGACCACGACCGCACCGTAGGCCTGCGCGACCCGGCCCAGTCCCAGCGGCGTGACGAGCAGGCCGGCCACGACGGCGGGGATCGAGAAGGCGAGGTAGCTGACGGTGAACACCGCGGCCAGCAGCTCGGCGCGGCGGCTCGGCTCCGAGAGCACCGTGAGCGTCTGGAAGGCGCCCAGGAAGCCCATGCCGAAGCCGGCGCCGGCCACCGACTCGGCGGGGAAGAACAGCGCCGTGCTGCCCAGGTGCACCGCGACGACCGCGAGGGCCGTGCCGACGGCGAGCACCGAGGCGCCGGTGAGCATGATCGTGCGGGCCGGCAGCCGCCGCGAGACGATCGAGGCCACCGCGCCCGACCCGACGAACACCATCACCAGGAGACCCTGCTGGATCCGGTTGTCGAGCCCGAGCACGTCACCGCCGATCGAGGGCCCCAGGGACAGGAAGAGCCCACCCATCGACCAGGTCGCCACGATGATCGGCAGCACCACGAGGAACTGCGTGCGGGCCGCCGGCGGCACCCCCACGCGAGGCAGGAGCGAGCCGAGGGCGCCCGGCCGCCGCGTCGAGGTCTCGGGCAGCCGCCACAGCAGTGTGGTCAGGGCGAGCATCGCGACGACCAGCACGGTGAACACGAGCTCGGTGGGGGCCGGTGCGAGCTCGACGAGCAGCCCGCAGCCGAGGGCACCCACCGCCAGGCCGACCAGGGCGCCGGCGCTGTTGACGAGCGCCCCGAGGTTCGACCCCTCGGGCTCGAGGTCGACCAGGGCCGCACTCGCGACCCCGGTGAAGGCACCGGTCGCTGCGCCCTGCACGACCCGGGCGACGACCAGGTCGCCCGCGCCGTCTGCCAGCACGAAGAGCAGGAGGCTGACGATCTCGACGGCCAGGGCCGCCAGCAGCATCGGGCGACGCCCGACGTGGTCGGACAGGCCACCGACGGTCAGCAGCGCGGCGAGCAGCGCCACGGCGTACACCGCGAAGACGAGGGTGACCGTCGCCGGGCCGAGCCCGAACCTCTCGGCGTACACGGGGTAGAGCGGGGTCGGCGCCGCCGAGGCGGCCAGCACGGTGACCACGGCCAGGCCGACGAGCCAGAAGTCCCGGGGGCGGGTCGGGGCGTCGCTTCCGGAGGTGGTCACCTGGACTGCAACCGCGGCGGTGCCGGTGGTGTTCCGCAGGCGTCGCGCTGCCGCCAGGATCGGGCCCATCAGCGCCTACTGGATCAGCAGCTACCTCGAGGTCCGCGACGAGCAGAGGCTCGCGGCGTACGCCGGCCTCGCCGGCCCCGCGCTCGTCGGCGCGGGTGGACGCTTCCTCGCCCGCGGGATGCCCGCCGTCGTGCACGAGGCGGGCCGGGAGATGCGCGCGGTGCTCATCGAGTTCGACTCGGTCGAGGCCGCGGTCGCGGCCCACGACGGGGCGGACTACCAGGCGGCCCTCCAAGCGCTCGGGGACGGCGCGGTGCGCGACCTGCGGATCGTGCCCGGGGTCGACTAGGACGACGGGGCCCGGGCGGGCGTACCCCCACCGAGGGCGTCGCTGACCTCGCCCGGGCCGAGGACGCGGTACGGCAGTCCGCGCCGTCGGGCGAGCCGCCGCAGGTGGGTGGCCGCCCGGTCGTCGGGGCCGGCCACCAGCAGCAGGTTGCCCGGACGCCGGCCCCGCAGCGTCGCCGGCTCGGCCGAGGCGGTCACCACGGGGAAGGCTGCCCGCAGCCCGGCGACCACCGTCCGGGCGAGGCCGAACGGTGCCGTGTCGCTGATGTTGGCGACCATGGTGCCGCCGCGGACGACCCGGGCCACGTCGGCGAGGAAGTCCCCGGTCAGCAGCTCCGGCGGCGTGCGCCCGTCCTCGCCGTACGCGTCGAGGACGAGCACGTCCCAGGCGGCGTCGCGCAGCGCGGCCACCCCGGCCACACCGTCGACCGGACGCACCTTGATGCCGCTGCGCCGGGGCAGCGGCACCTGCTCGCGGACCTGCTCGGTCAGGGCCTCGTGGGGCTCCAGCACCACCTGGGCCGACCCCGGCCGGGTCGCGACGACGTAGCGGGGCAGGGTCAGGCCGGCGCCGCCGACGTGCACGACACGGAGCGGAGCGGCCGGCGGCGCGAGGCCGTCGAGCACGTCACCGGTCCGGCGTACGTAGTCGAAGGCGAGATGGGTGGGGTCCCCGAGGTCGACCAACGACTGGTCGGTGTCGCCCAGGCGCACCAGCCAGGTGCCGGGCCGGTCCCCCGGCAGGATCTGCACGTCGTCGGCCACGAGGTCGATCCTCCCCCACCGCGCCCCGCTGTCGGCCGAACCCGGTCAGGTCCGCGGGCTGCCGGGCTGCCGGGCTGCCGGGTGGGCTGCCTGGGACCCAGGTGCGGTGACCGAGTCCCCCTCCCCCGCCGGCACCGCACGTGCCGCCACGCCGGCCGCAACCGCCACCGACGTGCGCCTCGTGGTCGTCGACATGGACGGCACCCTGCTCGACGGCGACGGTCGGATCCCCGACGGCCTGTGGCCGCTGCTGGAGCGGATGCACCCGCGGCGGCGTGGTGTTCTGCCCCGCGAGCGGACGGCAGCACGCGACGCTCGCCCGGATGTTCGATCGCGCGCGTGACGGCATGGTCTTCATCGCGGAGAACGGCTCGTACGTCGTGCGCGACGACGCCGAGCCCAGCTCCACGACGATCGCCGCGCCCACGGTGGCCGAGGTGGTCGCGACGATGCGTGGGCTCTCCGCCGCGGGCACCGACCTCGGCGTCGTCGTGTGCGGCAAGCGCTCGGCGTACGTCGAGCGCACCGACCGCGACTTCCTCGACCAGGTCGACCCCTACGACGCCGCGGTCACCCGGGTCGACGACCTGCACGAGGTCGACGACGACGTGGTCAAGGTCGCCGTCTTCGCCTTCGAGGGCCCCGAGACGACGGTGGCCCCCGCGCTGCAGCGGTTCGCCGACGCCCACCAGGTCGTCGTGTCGGGCGCGCACTGGGTCGACGTGATGCTGGCCGGGGTGCACCAGGGCGTCGCCGTACGCCGGCTGCAGGAGTCCCTGGGCGTCACCGCGGCCCGGACCGTGGCCTTCGGCGACTACCTCAACGACGTCGAGATGCTCGACGAGGCCGAGCACTCGTTCGCGATGGACAACGCCCACCCCGAGGTGATCGAGCGGGCCCGGCACCGCGCCCCGGCCCACTCCGAGCACGGGGTGCTCACCACCGTGGCCCGGCTGCTCGACGCGTCCGGCGTGCCGGCGCACCCCTGACCCCGCACCGCTCGCTCAGGCGTCGCCCCTCGGCACGCGGTCGCGGAGCCAGGTCGTCGTGCCAGGCGCCAGCCCCATGAGCTTGGGCCGTGCGAGCACCGGCGTGACCACGAGCGCCGTCTGCTCGGGCAGCGACCACTTCAGCTCGTGGTAGACCCGCGAGAGCGTGTCGTCGCTGTCCACCAGCAGGAGGTCGGGGCCGGCGGCGAAGGTCTCCCGCCAGGGCCCGACGAGGTCGTCGGGGAAGTCCACCCCCGCCCAGGCGAGGTAGACGCCCATCCTCAGACCCCCGTACCGACGACGGCCCGCACGGAGGCGACGACCCGCTCCACGAACCGGTCGCGGGTGTCGGGGTCGAGCAGCTCCAGGGACAGGTAGGGGTTGAGGTCCTCGAGCTCGACGAGCAGCAGCCCGCCGTCCCGGGTGCGGCAGGCGTCGACGCGCTGGATGCCGTGGTCGACGTCGTTCCACTCCACGAACCGGCGCACGAACGCGAGGTCGTCGTCGGACGGCTCGTAGCGCTCCAGCCGCCAGCGGTGGGCGGGGTCGGGCGCGTAGAGCGCGTAGGCGTAGTGCCGGTCCACGACGTAGAACGAGATCTCGTGCACGAGGTCGACGTACGGCTGCACCAGCAGGTGCGGGTCGGTCACCGACCCGAGCTCGTCGGCGGCGAGCACCCGCAGCCCGATCGAGTCGGCGCCGTGGACGGGCTTGACGACGTACCGCTCGGACGCGGGCAGCGTCGCGGCCGCCGCGACCCCCTGCACCGTGGGGATGACCGGGAAGCCCGCCGCGTGCAGCGCGAGGAGGTAGTGCTTGCCCCGCTGGTCGCCCCGTCCGGTGAGCTGCGGGAGCACGGGGGTGCCGAGCTCCTCGGCCCGGGCACGGAACCGCTCCCAGGGCTCCGCGTGGCCGAGCACGGGACCGCTGTTGCGCACCAGGGCGACGTCGCAGCCGGGGAGCAGGTCGGCCGCGTCCTCGGGGTGGCACAGCGCGAGCGCAACGTGGTGCCGCAGCCGGTCGGCGAGCCAGACGTCCTCGTCGCCGTAGCGCCGCCCCGCGGCGGCGTAGGCCAGGTCGGTGACGAGCAGCAGCCGGGATCGCGTCATGGTGGCCGGCTCAGCCGCGTCCGGCGACCATGGTGCCGAGCGCCAGGTGGGGGTGCATCCGCTCGACCGCCTGCAGCCGCCACCGGTCGGGGAAGAGGGCGAGCAGGGTGCCGTCGCTGCGCTCGAGCACCTCGACGTCACGCAAGCCGCTGACCTCGTCGCGCTGCTCGGGGTCGACGGTGCGGGCCAGCTGGTACTCCAGCGGCTGGAGCCGCACCTCGGCGTTGTACTCGCTGGCCATCCGGGCCTGGACGACCTCGAACTGCATCGGTCCGACCGCCGCCAGCACCGGCGAGTGCTCACCGCGCAGCTCCGAGCGCAGCACCTGGATCACGCCCTCCTGGTCGAGCGCCTCGATGCCCTTGCGGAACTGTTTCCACCGGCCGCTGTCGGTCGCCGTCACCGACGAGAAGTGTTCGGGCGAGAAGCTCGTGATCGGTGGGAAGGTCACCTTGCTGCCGGCGTGGATCGTGTCGCCGACCCGCAGGGCGGTGGCGTTGACCAGCCCGATGATGTCGCCGGGTCGCGCCACGTCGACCGAGGCCCGCTCGCGGCCGAAGACCGCCTGGGCGTACTTGGTCGCGAACGGGCGGCCGGTCTTGGCGTGCGTGGCGACCATGCCGCGCTCGAAGACGCCGGAGCAGACCCGGGCGTAGGCGAGCCGGTCGCGGTGCGCCGCGTCCATGCCGGACTGCACCTTGAAGACGAAGGCGCTGAAGTCGTCGTCGACCTCGCGGCTCCCGCCGTCGACGGTCTCGGTCGGCCCGGGGGGCGGCGCGAGCTCGACGAGGATCTGCAGGATCTGTGCGACGCCGAAGTTCTGGAGCGCCGAGCCGAAGAGCACCGGCGTCTTCCTCCCCGACAGGAAGCCCTCCTGGTCGTGGTCGGCGCCGTCCGCCTCGAGCAGCTCGTGGCCCTCCCAGGCCTCGGCCCAGGGCTCGGGGAACCGCTCGGCCGCCTGCTCCGGCGACATCCGCTCCTCGGGCGCGCGCGTCGCGCCACCCGCCGTGCGCGTGTAGTGGACGAAGTCGCCCGTACGCCGGTCCAGCACGCCGTGGAAGTCGCCGGCGATGCCGACCGGCCAGGTCAGCGGGGTCGGTCGCAGCCCGATCTGCTGCTCGATCTCGTCCATCAGCGCGAACGGGTCGAGGCCGGGCCGGTCCCACTTGTTGATCACGGTCACGACGGGGATGCCGCGGTGGGCGCACACCTGGAAGAGCTTGAGGGTCTGCGGCTCCAGGCCCTTGGCCGCGTCGACGAGCATCACCGCCGAGTCGACCGCCGAGAGCACCCGGTAGGTGTCCTCGGAGAAGTCGGCGTGGCCGGGGGTGTCGACGAGGTTGACGACGTGGCCGGCGTACTCGAACTGCAGGGCGGCGGAGGTGATGGAGATGCCGCGAGCCTTCTCCATCTCCATCCAGTCCGAGACGGTGCCCTTGCGGTTGCCCTTGCCGTGCACGGCGCCGGCCTCGGAGATCACCTGCGCGTGCAGGGCGAGCGCCTCGGTGAGCGTCGACTTGCCGGCGTCGGGGTGGCTGATCACCGCGAAGGTGCGGCGGGGTCTGGGGTCAGGCGGAGCGTCCATCGCCACCGAGCCTAACGGCCGGTCGGCGGTGCTCGCGCCGGGCTGCACGCGTCGCGACGCCTGGGGGTCGGGCTCGTGGGGGCCGGCCGACGCCCTGCTGTGGCTGGTGCGGGCCCAGCGCGAGCTCGGCGCCTGGCCCGCCCGTCACGACCAGGCGTCGGAGCGCACCAGCTTCTTGTTCGCGAACTCCTCCAGCGCGAGGTGGCCCAGCTCGCGGCCGAAGCCGGAGCGCTTCACGCCGCCGAACGGCAGCTCGGGCGCGTCGGCGCCGACGAGGTTGACGTAGACCATCCCCGCCTCGATCCGGTCGGCGACCCGCGCGGCCTGCTCGCGGTCGGTCGTGAAGAGGTAGGAACCGAGCCCGAAGTCGGTGTCGTTGGCCAGCTCGACCGCGTGCTCCTCCGAGGTCGCGCGGTGCACCGTGGCGATCGGGCCGAAGATCTCCTCACCGTAGATCTCGTTGTCGGGCGAGACGTCGACCAGCACGCCGGGGCGGATGTAGTTCCCCTCGCGGGTGCCGCCGACGGCCAGCCGTCCACCCTGGTCGACGGCGCGCCGGAGCTGCTCCTCGACTCGGTCTGCGGCCCGGGTCGACGACAGCGGACCCATCTCGGCGTCCTCGGAGGTCGGGTCGTCGAGGTCGATGGCACCCATCGCCGTCACGAGGCCCTCGACGAACTCGTCGTGCAGCTCGTCGAGCACGATGAACCGCTTGGCGCCGTTGCAGGACTGGCCGGTGTTGTCCATGCGGGCCGCCACCGCCGACTCGACGACGGTGCCGAGGTCGTCGGTGCTGAGCACGATGAAGGGGTCCGAGCCGCCGAGCTCGAGCACGACCTTCTTCAGGTTGCGCCCGGCGGTCTCGGCGACCGCTGCGCCTGCCCGCTCGGAGCCGGTGACGGACACGCCTTGGATGCGACGGTCCTCGATCAGGGTCGTGCACTGGTCGTTGGTGGCGCGCACGACGGTGAAGGCGCCCTCGGGCGCGCCGGCGTCGTCGAAGACCTGCTGCAGGGCGGCGGCCGAGCGCGGGCACTGCGGTGCCGGCTTGATCAGCACGGTGTTGCCCAGCCCGAGGTTGGGCGCGGCCAGGCGGCACAGCTGGTAGAAGGGGAAGTTCCACGGCATGATCCCGAGAAGCACGCCGATCGGGGCGCGCCGGATCACCGCGTCGCCGTCGCCGTCGCTGAGCTCGATCGGCTCGTCGCGGGTCATCGTCGCCAGGTTGTCGGCGTAGTAGGCGTAGATGGCGGCGCAGAAGTCGACCTCCTCCAGCGCCTGCGGCAGCGGCTTGCCCATCTCCTGCACCGTGATCGCGGCGAGCTCCTCACGACGCTCGGTGTGCAGCTCGCTCACCCGGGTCAGCAGCGCCGCCCGGTCCTCCACCGACGCCGTCCGACCCCACTCGCGGAAGCACCTGTGCGCGGTGGCCAGGGCCTGCTCCAGCTGCTCGTCGGAGAAGGTGGAGTAGGTCTCGAGGACCTCGTCGGTGGCGGGGTTGACCACGGCGTACTCGTTCATGGGTCCTCACAGGTCGTCGGATGGTGTGCGGAGGGTGTCGTGCGCGATCCTAGGCGCGCGAGGGCGAGAAGCCACGGGGCACCGGACCACCCGGTCCCGGAGGAGGGACGGACGACGTGCACGAGGACCAGCCCGGCCTACCGGCACCTCGGCTGTCCGCCGACGACGCCGCCTCGCTGGCCCGCACGGTGTTCGGCGTCGAGATCGAGGGCACGCTCCGGGCCCTGGGCAGCCAGCAGGACCTGAACTACGCCCTGCGGACCGTCGACGGCACCGAGCACGTGCTCAAGGTCAGCAACCCGGGCACCACCCGCGAGGAGCTCGTCGCCCAGCACGTCGTCATGGAGCGGTTGGGCGCGGCCGGTGTCGCGGCCCCCGCACCGGCGCCCACGGCCGACGGTGACGGCGTCGCCGCCGTCGACCTCGACGGGGTGCCGCACCTGGTGCGGCTGCTGACCTATCTGCCCGGCACACCGATGAGCCGGGTGGCCCACCTGCCCGACCGGACCCTGGCCGAGGTGGGGGGTCTGGCGAGCGCCGTCTCCCGGGCCCTCGAGGGCGCGAGCCACCCGGGGCTCGAGCGCGACTTCCAGTGGGACCTTCGGCGCGGGGCCGACGTCGTCGACGCCCTCGCCCGCCACGTGCGCGACGACGCCCGGCGTACGGCGGTCACGGCGGCGGCTGCGGACGTGCGTCGACGCCTGGCCGGGCTGGACGGCGGGGCCGGGCTGCCGGTGCAGGCGGTGCACGGCGACCTGACGGACGACAACGTCGTGGTCGGTCGCGACACGGACGGGCGGCTGGGCATCGACGGCGTCATCGACCTCGGCGACGCGTCGTACGGCTGGCGGGTCGCCGAGCTGGCCGTGGCCTGCACGACGGCCTTCCACCGCGCGCCCGACGAACCGCTCGCCGTGCTGCCGATGGCCGCGGCCTTCGACGCCGCGCAGCCGCTGACCGACGGCGAGGTGGAGGCGCTGTGGCCGCTCGTCGTGCTGCGCGGCGCGGTGCTCGTCGTGAGCGGGGAGCAGCAGGTCGCCGTCGACCCGGCCAACGACTACGCCCGGGAAGGGCTGGCCCGCGAGTGGCTGTCGTTCGCGACCGCCGCCTCGGTCGACCCGGCGGTGGCGCACACGGCCGTCCGGCGGGCGCTGGGCCGACACGTCGCCCCACCCACGGTGCCGTCCGGGGCGCACCCGCTGCTCGGGGACCTCCGTCCCGTTCCGGTCGACCTCTCCCCCGCCAGCCGCGAGCTGCGCGACGGCGCCTGGGTGCGCGACCCGGCCGGGTCGGAGGTGGCCCTGCTCCGCCGCACCGCCGACGCGCACGGGGCGGCGACCACCCGGTTCGCGGAAGCGCGGCTCACCCGGTCACGGCTCCACGACCCACGCCCGCCCCGCAACGTCGCGCTGGCCGTCGACGTCGTGGTGGTGCCCGGCACCGGGCTGACGGCGCCGCTCGACGGGGAGCTGCGGTGGGACGACGGCCTGTGGCTGCACACCGCGACCCACACCCTGCTCGTCGAGGGCGTCGACCCCTCCTCGCTCACAGCCGGGCCAGTGCGCGCCGGCGAGCCGCTGGGCCGGGCCGGGGGGCCGCTGCGCGTCTGGCTCGCCGCCACGCCGGCTCTGAGGGTGCGCCCGCCGCTCGCCGTGTCCGCGGCCGAGGCACCGGCCTGGCGGGCCACCCTGGTCGACCCGTCGGCCCTGCTGGGGGTGGAGACCGTGCCGGCGCCGCCGGCCGTCGACGAGCTGGCCCGGCGCACCCGCGCCTACGACCCGCTCCAGGCGCACTACTACGACGACCCGCCGCAGGTCGAGCGCGGCTGGCGCGAGCACCTGGTCGACACGGCCGGGCGGCACTACGTCGACATGGTCAACAACGTGACCGTGCTCGGGCACGCGCACCCGGCGATGGCCGAGGTCGCCGCCGACCAGTGGTCGATGCTGAACACGAACTCGCGCTTCCACTACCGCGCACTGGCCGACCTAGGCGAGCGGCTCCTGGCCACCCTGCCCGATGCCTTCGACAGCGTGCTGCTGGTCAACAGCGGCACCGAGGCGGTCGACCTGGCCCTGCGGCTCACCAAGGCCTGGAGCGGGCGCCAGGACGTGCTCTGCGTGAGCGAGTCGTACCACGGTTGGTCGCTGGCCGCCGACGCCGTCTCCACCTCCGAGTCCGACAACCCGCTCGCCGCGGGCACCCGGGCGCCGTGGGTGCACGTGACCGAGACGCCGAACGCCTACCGCGGCACCCACCGCGGCCCCGAGGCCGGCGCGGCGTACGCCCGGGACGCGATCGCGCTGCTGCGCTCGCTGGAGGCGGCGGGCACCCCGGTCGGCACGTTCGTCACCGAGCCGCGGCAGGGCAACGCCGGCGCGGTCGAGGTGCCGCCGGGCTATCTCGCCGCCGTCTTCGCCGCCGTGCGCGCGGGGGGCGGCCTCTGCATCTCCGACGAGGTGCAGGTGGGGTACGGCCGCCAGGGCGACGTGTTCTGGGGCTTCGAGCAGCACCCCGGCGTCGTGCCCGACGTGGTCACGGTGGCCAAGGCGATGGGCAACGGCCACCCGCTCGGCGCGGTGCTCACCCGGCGGGAGGTGACCCGGGCACTGGCCGACCAGGGAACCTTCTTCTCCTCGGCGGGCGGCAGCACGCTGAGCTGCCGGATCGGGTCCGCGGTGCTCGACGTGATCGGGGCCGAGGGGCTGCAGGAGAACGCCCGCGCGGTCGGCGCGGTGCTGTCCCACGGGTTCGCCCGACTCGCCGTGCGCCACCCGCTGGTCGGGGCGGTGCACGGCCGCGGCCTGTACCAGGGCGTCGAGCTGGTGCGCGACCGGGACACCCGCGAGCCCGCCGTGGCCGAGACCCGTGCGGTCTGCGAGCGGATGCGCGAGCTCGGGGTCGTGGTGCAGCCGACGGGAGACCGGCAGAACATCCTCAAGGCCAAGCCCCCGCTGTGCCTCACCGCCGACAGCGCGCGGCACGTCGTGGCCATGCTCGACGAGGTGCTCACCCACGGCTGGTGAGCGCCTAGCCCCGCCCGGCCACCCGCTGAGCCAGGCGGTCGGCCGCCCGGCGGGCGAGGTCGGCCTGCTGCGGATCGGCCGCAGCCCGTTCGGGCACGAGGCCGCCGAGCAGCGCCACCGGTTGGGTGAGCCAACCCCACACGCGCCACGGGTCCATGCCCGCGGCCAGCAACGGCTCGACCAGCGGGACGAGGTCGGGGCGCGGCTCCCCGTCCTCGCCGAGCTGGAAGGCCGGCACCAGGCGTCGCTCCCCCGCCGACACGACGAGCAGCCGGCGGGCCGCCGCCGCGCGCACGACCTCCAGGCGGGTGGCCTCGGTCGACGCGTCCCGCACCGCGGCGAGGGTGTCGTAGGTGAAGCAGGGGCTCGCCAGCAGGCGGTCGCGCAGGTCGGCCAGCCGACGCAGCCGGACGAGTGCCACGGGCACCGCGTGCTGCGGGTCCTCGCCCTGGCGACGGAGCTCGCGGTCCAGGCGCGCGACGTCGTCGGCGGCCAGGGGCTCGCCCGTCGCCGGGTCGATCCAGACCGCCCGACCGTCGGGCGTGCGGTGCACCACGGGCAGTCCCGCCGCGCCCAGGTGCCCGGTCAGGCCGAGGTCGTCGATCCAGCCCGCCAACCGCTCGCCCACGTCCGCGGCCTCGCGGTGGGGGCCCGGGTCGGGGTCGGGGTTGGGGTCGGCCGGAGGGTCGGGTTCGTGGGGGGTCACCGGCCCAGCCTGTCAGGATGGGCGGATGGCAATCGATCCCACCGGCCGTCAGCTCAAGCAGTTCCTGACCGAGGACCCCGGCGGTCCGGTCGTGATGCTCAACCTGCTGCGATGGCGCAGCGAGGAGGGCCGGCGGTCCTACGACCGCTACGCCGCCGAGCTCGCGGAGACCTACCTCCCCCGGTACGGCGGCGAGGTGCTGTACGCCGGTTCCGGCTCGACCGCGCTGGTCGCCGAGGAGGGCCAGGCCTGGGACGCCCTGCTCGTGGTCCGCTACCCCTCGCGGGAGGCGTTCTCGCGGATGGTCGCCGACCCGGACTACCAGCAGGTCACCCGGCTGCGCACCGAGGCACTCGAGGAGGCCGTGCTCCAGGCGACGACGCCCTGGGCCACGGGTTGAGCGCGCACAGGTCGCTCCGGGCCGGTCAGGGGTGAGGGTCGCCCGGGTCGCCGTCGGGTGGGGTGCCGGCGTCCGCGGGGGGCTCGACGCCCGGTGAGCCGTTCGTGCCGCGCCGGGCCTGGAGGAGCTGCGCGATCCCCGCCCCCACCGCAACCACCACGATCAGCGCCAGACCGGCGATGAATCCCTCCAGCATCAGCTACTCCTCGTCGACGTACGGCGTCCGTCTCGGTCGGCGGTCCGTCCCGGGCGGTGCGAGCCTGTCACGGGGACGTCGGCGCGTCGACCGGGCAACGCCCCGTGCACGGTCCCCTCGGGCCGTCCTGGGCGACCTCGCTCCCGACCTCCTCGGCCTGCTCGACCCGGCGCTGCACGGGGCGAGCCCCTCTCCGCGGACGTGCCAACGTGGGTGGAGGCGCACCCGGCCTGGGGGGTCAGTGGCTCTACGTGGCGAGGACGCCACCGTCCACCGGGAGGGTGAGCCCGGTGAGGTAGCCGCCGGCGTCGCTGGCGAGGAAGAGCAGCGCGGCGCCGATCTCCTCCTGCCTGCCGAGCCGGCCCAGCAACGTGCGCGGGATGACCACCTGGTCGACGTACTCGCCCCCGAACTGGTCGGTCATCTCGGACTCGAAGTAGCCCGGCGCGAGCGCGTTGACCCGGATGCCCTTGCGCAGGCTCCACTGCTGGGCGAGGTCGCGGGTCAACCCGATCAGGCCGGCCTTGCTGGACGCATAGGCCGCCTGGGGAAGGCCCATCGTGGTGAGGCCGAGGACGCTGCTGATGTTGACGATGGAGCTGCCCGGCTGCATCACCTTGCCTGCGGCCTGGGACATCCAGTAGCAGGCGTTCAGGTTGAGCTCGATGACCGAGCGGAACTGCTCCGGCGTCTCCTTGGTGGCGGGCACGGCGGTGCCGACGCCCGCGTTGTTCACGAGCACGTCGACGCGGCCGAAGGCGGCCATCGCCGCGTCGACCAGGCCCTGGCAGTCCTCGGGGCTGGTCACGTCGGTGCGCACGGACACGGCCCGGCGACCGAGCGCCTCCACCTTGGCCACGGTGTCGGCGAGCTTGTCCTCGCGGCGCGCGCCCAGCGCGACGTCGGCGCCGGCCTCGGCCAGCGTGAGGGCGAAGGTCACGCCGAGGCCGCTCGATGCGCCGGTGACCACCGCGACCTTGCCGTCGAGCCGGAAGCTGTCCAGGACCGTCATGTCACTCCCCTCCCAGCACGTCTGCCACGCCGACCGCGCTCAGGGCCTCGAAGGACTGCTCGGCGAGGTAGGCCAACATGATCAGGTCCTGCAGCTGGCCGCTCCGGTCCCGGAAGTGGTCCCTCAGCAGGGCCTCGCCGGTGAAGCCGAGCTCCAGGAACATCTCGGCGATCCGCTCCCGCGCCGCCGGCACCTCGACGACCACCTTCAGCAGGCCTGACCGTACGGCGTGGGCCACCGCGTGCTGGGCGAGTGCGCGCCCGATGCCGCGCCCGCGCGTGGCCGGATCGACCACCAGCCGGAGCTCGGCGACGTGGTCGGACCAGCCGGTCAGCCTCAGCAGGGCCGCCACGCCGCGGACGGTGCCGTCGTCGTCGACGTGGACCCAGCGCTGTCCCGGGGCCGCGGGCCAGCCCGCCAGCGCCGCGGGCGAGACGTCCACCTTGATGAACGTCAGGTCGCTCTCGGGCAGCCGGCCGAAGAAGGCGCCGAGCTGCTCGACGTGACCGGGGGTGAGGTCCTCGATGCTCATGACACGGCCTCGCTTCGTTGCTTGAGGAAATCGATGATGACGGGAAGTGTCTTGCGGGCTGCGCCACGACCGACCATCAGGCCGACGTGGCCGGAGTCGAGCCGCAGCTCCTGCTTGTCCTCGGAGCCGATCAGCCCCACGAGGGGACCGGCGGCGGACGGCGGGATGATGTGGTCGCGCAGCCCCATCACGTGCATGAAGGGCACGGTGATGTCCGCGAGTCGCACATGGTCACCGCCCAGGAAGAGCCGGTCGTTGAGGAAGGCGTTCTCGGTGACCATCCGTTTGAACTGGCGAGCTACGCCCCCCGGGAGCGGCACCTGGTCCCCGGCCCAGCCGGCCATCGCCTGGTAGGCGGTGACGAACTCGTCGCTCCACAGCTTCTCGAGCAGGTCGACCCGGGAGGTCACCTCGCCCACCGGGGCGAGCGCGCGGAAGCCCTGGGCGATCACCCCGGTCGGAACCATGCCGTCCGCGCCCAGCACGTCCTCGAGGTCGGTGCGCGCCATCATGTCGGTCATCGGGCCGCACTGCTGCAGGTCTGCTGGAGTGGTGAGCACGGTGAGGCTGCGCAGTGGTGACTCAGGATGGTGAGCGGCGTGCAGCGTGGCCAGCGTGCCGCCGAAGCAGTAGCCGACCAGGTTGACGCTGTCGCTGCCCGACAGCTCGCAGACCCGGTCGATGGCGGCGGGCATGTAGGCGTCGACGTAGTCCTCGAGCTGGTTGGCCGCGTCACGCTCGTCGGGCACACCCCAGTCGAGCATGTAGACGTCGAAGCCGGCCTCGACCAGCCGCTCGATGACGCTGTTGCCAGGGCGCAGGTCGAGGATGTAGCTCTTGTTGAAGAGGCTGTAGATGATCAGCAACGGCGGCTTGAGGGAGACGTGCTCGCTGCGGTAGTGCCACAGCTCGGTGCGGCCGTGGCTCCACACCACGTCCTTCGGGCTCAGCCCGACATCGGTGCGCTGGATGCCGGTCGCCATCCGAATGCCGTTGCGCGCCCGGAGCGCGTTGCGCTCCACCTCGCGGCGGACGCGGTCAACGGTGCTCCGGCCGGGAATCGACACCAAGACGATCCGCCTCCTTCCGTGCTCGCTGGAGCTCGAGTGATACCAACCGCAACTCGCGGTCGAGGGAGCCGATCTGCTGCTTGAGCCGCTCCACGTCCGTGCCTGCGGGGAGGTTGACCGCGTGCCAGGCCCGCGCGGCGAGCTTGTCCAGCTCGGTGCGCACCCCCTTGTTCACGCTGGCGAGCACCGCTGCGGTCTGGGCGAACTGTGCGGAGTGGGTGAGGTCGTTGGCCAGCGGCGTGGCCAGCTTCTCGACCTTGTCGTAGAGGTCGCGGAGTCCGGGGAGGCCCATCACGCGGCCCTCCGGTGGAGCCGGCCGGGCTCACCGGTCAGTCGTGCAGCAGTGCCCGGATGGCCTGCCGCACCTTGGCCGGGTCGGGGGTCTCGCCCGCGATGGCATCTGCGTAGACGAACGCTTCGGCGATCCGGAGAATCAGGTACGCCAGGTCGTGCAGGGGCAACGGCGGGACGATGCGCCCGGCCTCGATCTCCTCCTGCAGCAGCGGCTCGATCAGCTCCAGCAACCGTGCCTGGAACGTGCTCGACCGGGTGGTGAGCAGACGCAGGGCCCGCTCCGGCTCCCGTTGGACGAACTCCATGAACGGCTCGGAACGGATCGATGCCGCCGCGAAGTCGCTCAGCACCGCGGCAATGCGCTGCGGTCCGCGCGTGCCGGTGGCGTCCGACAGCGCCTGTTCGAAGGTCGGCAGCGCCATCGACCAGATGATTTCCGCGAGCAGCTGCTCCTTCCCGCCGACCCAGCGGAAGAGCGTCGCCCGGCTCACTCCCAGCTCCCCGGCCACGTCTTGCATCTCCAGCCGCTGCCCCGCCAAGAACATGCGTTGAGCCACTCGGAACGCGGCCAGTGCGTCGGGGCGTGTCGGCGGCTGCTCGGCGAGCAGACGAGAAAGCGGGCTCTGACTCATGGCCTTCCTCACTGCCCGCACCGACCGGCGCGTGCACGAGTCCCACCTGCCGAACGGGTGCGGAGCAGGGAGGTGACAACGATCTCATGCGATGAAACACTAACTTCATCTGTCACAGCCTTGCAACACTTCATTTTCCGTTGCAAGGATGTGGCGCACAACATTGGTCTCACCACTGGAGTTGCCATGCGGCGCACTGTTTTCGACGAGGACCACGAGGCCTTCCGGCAGATGCTGCGGGCGTTCATCGCGGCCGAGGTCGTCCCGAACTACGACCAGTGGTTCGCCGAGGGGATCGTGCCGCGGGAGCTCTACGCGAAGCTCGCCGACCTCGGCATCTTCGGGATCAGCGTGGACGAGGAGTACGGCGGCGCCGGGCTGGCTACGCACAAGTTCCACGCCATCCAGTCCGAGGAGACCGCGCGCGCCGGTGTCACCTTCGGGGGCTCGGGCGTGCACGTGTTGCTGGCGCTCCCCTACATCAAGATGCTCGGCACCGAGCAGCAGAAGAAGCGCTACCTGCCTGACTTCGCCACGGGGGAGGTGATGTGGGCGCTGGCGATGACCGAGCCGGGCTCCGGCTCCGACCTGGCCGGCATGCGCAGCAGCGCCAAGCTGTCCGCCGACGGCACGCACTACGTGCTCAACGGCGCGAAGACCTTCATCACCGGCGGCGTCCACGCCGACCGGATGATCGTGCTGCTGCCCGCACCAGCCCGGCGAAGGACGACGATCGCCGCTTCGGCATCTCCCTCTTTGCGGTCGACACGCACTCCCCCGGTTACTCGGTCGGTCGCAAGCTCGACAAGCTCGGCCTGCACGCCTCCGACACCGCCGAGCTCTCCTTCGCCGACGTCAAGGTCCCCGTCGAGGACCTGCTCGGTGAGGAGAACGAAGGCTTCAGCTATCTGGGCAAGAACCTCGCCTCCGAGCGCTGGGGCATCGCGCTACGGCGCCTACGCCCAGGCCAAGGCCGCGGTGCGTTTCGCCCAGGAGTACGTCGAGCAGCGGACGATCTTCGGCAAGCCCGTGGCCTCCTTCCAGAACACCAAGTTCGAGCTGGCCGCCTGCAAGGCCGAGGTCGACGCCGCCGAGGCGGTGACCGACCGGGCCCTCGAGGCGCTCGATGCCGGTGAGCTGACTCCAGCCGAGGCAGCCTCGGCGAAGCTCTTCTGCACCGAGGTCGCGCATCGGGTGGTCGACCGCTGCCTGCAGCTCCACGGCGGCTACGGCTTCATCAACGAGTACCCGATAGCCCGCCTGTACGCCGACAACCGTGTGAACCGGATCTACGGGGGCACCTCTGAGGTCATGAAGACCATCATCGCCAAGGACATGGGCCTCTGATGCGGGCCGAAGACGTCGCCCGCGCGCACGCCACGCCACTGACCGCGCCGCCGTACCCCCTGGTGGCCAACCGGTTCATCGACCGCGAGTACCTGAACATCACCTACCGCACCGACGCCGAGGCGCTGGCGGCCGTGGTGCCCGAGCCCTTGGAGTTCGACGAGCCGCTGGTCCGCTTCGAGGTCATGCACATGGGTGACGTCGGGTCCTACGGCACCTACACCGAGTGCGGCATCGCGATCCCGGTGCGTCTCGGGGACGAGCAGGGCGAGTACCTGCACGCGATGTACCTGAACAACTTCGGCGCCACCGTGGCCGGCCGCGAGCTCAGCGCCTTCCCGAAGGGCATGGGCGACCCGCGGCTCCGCGTGGAGGACAGCGTGCTGGTGGGCACGCTGGACGTCACCTCGGAGCGGGTCGCGACCGCGACGATGGGCTACAAGCAACGGCCGCTCGACGAGGACGAGGCACGAGCCCAGATCGGTGTGCCGCAGTTCATGGTCAAGCTGGTCCGCGGCTACCAGCGCAAGCCTCTGCTCTGCGACCTGGTCCGCGCGGGCGTGAAGGACCTGGTGGTCAAGGAGGCCTGGACCGGCCCGGCGCGGCTGCAGCTCTTCCACCACGTCGCCGCCCCGTTGGCGGACCTGCCCGTCCGTGAGGTCGTCGGCGGAAGCCACATCCTGACCGACCTCTCGCTCGACCGTCCCGTGCCGGTGCACAACTATCTCGAGGAGCAGTGATGAGCAGCCCTAGTCCCCTCGTCGACCGTCCGATCGCGGTCGTGGGTGCCGGCACCCTGGGTCGCCGGATCGCCCTGATGTTCGCGACCGGGGGCGGCACGGTCCGGGTCTGCGACCTCGATGAGACGCAGCGCGAGCAGGCGGCCGCCTTCATCGAGGAACAGCTGCCGGCGGTGCTCGAGCAGGTCGGCAGCAGCACGCCCGGCACCGTGGAGCTCACCGACAGCCTCGCCGAGGCGGTGCGTGACGCCTGGCTGGTGGTCGAGTCGCTGCCGGAGCGCCTGGACGTCAAGATCCCGGCCTTCGGCCAGCTGGACCGGCTCGCGCCGGACGACGCGATCCTGGCGACCAACTCCTCCTCGCACCCGTCCAGCCGGATGATCGAGGAGGTCGGCACCCCCGAGCGGGTGCTCAACATGCACTTCTACATGCCCCCCGCGGCCACCGCGTGTGAGCTGATGTCCTGCGGCGAGACCGACCCGGCGGTGATCGACCGGCTGATGGAGGCCCTCCCCCAGTTCGGGCTGACCCCCTTCCGTGTGGAGGGCGAGAGCATGGGCTTCATCCACAACCGGATCTGGGCGGCGATCAAGCGCGAGGCGCTGATGGTGCTCGACGAGGGCGTCGCCGCCCCGGCCGACATCGACCGGCTCTACACCATGGTGCTCGGTGCGCGGCGCGGACCGTTCCGCGCGATGGACTCCGTCGGTCTCGACGTCGTCCTCGACATCGAGGAGAACTACGCGGCCCACCGGGGCGGCATCCCCGAGGGACCGCGGGACCTGCTGCGCCGCTACATCGCGGACGGCCGCCTGGGCGTGAAGTCGGGGCGTGGCTTCTACGACTACGACGCCCCTGGGAGGGAGTCATGAGCCTCTTCGCGGACCTGAAGGTCATCGACTGCGGCAGCTACATCGCCGCTCCGGCCGCGGCCACCATCCTGGCCGACCTCGGCGCCGACGTGATCAAGATCGAGCCACCGGGCGCGGGCGACCCCTACCGACAGCTGCCCAAGCTGCCCGGCAACCCGGTCTCCGAACACGACTACGCCTGGCTCCTCGACTCGCGGAGCAAGCGCGGCCTGGCGCTGAACCTGAGCGCTCCCGAGGGTCAACAGGTGCTGCACGACCTGGTCGCCTCTGCCGACGTCTTCGTCACCAACTACCCTCTACGGGTCCGGGAGAAGTTCAAGATCGACTACGACACCCTGGCCGCGCTCAACGAGCGGCTCGTCTACGGCTCCTTCACCGGGTACGGCGAGCGCGGCTCGGAGGCCGGCAAGCCAGGTTTCGACGCCACGTCGTACTGGGCCCGCTCGGGAATGATGGACACGGTGCGGTCCGCGGCGGACGCCACGCCGGCCAGGGCCGTCGTCGGCCAGGGCGACCACCCCTCGGCGATGACGTTGTACGCCGGGATCGTCACGGCGCTGTACCAGCGCGAGACCACCGGCCGCGGCACGATGGTGTCCTCCTCGCTGCAGGCCAACGGGCTGTGGGCCAACTCGTACATGGCCACGGCTGCTCTCTGTGGCGCCGAGTTCATCCCCCGCCCGGCTCGCGAGGAGCACTTCAACGCCCTGAGCCTGCACTACCAGTGCGCGGACGAGAAGTGGCTGCTGCTGACCCTCCTGAACGAGGACCGACACTGGCCGGTGCTGGCGCGCTGCCTGGACCTGGAGCACCTGCTGGGGGACGAGCGCTTCGCCACCAGGCCGGACCGGCACCGCAACTCCGCGGCGTTGATCGCGGCCCTCGACGAGGCGTTCGCCCGGCGCGAACGCGCGCACTGGGAAGAGCTGCTCAGCGAGAACGGCATCGTCTTCGACATCGTTGCCACGCCCGAGGACATTCCCCACGACGAGCAGATGCGCGCCAACGGGTTGGTCGTCCCGTTCGCCGAGGACGACCGCGTCAGCACCATCGCCGTGCCCTTCGAGCTGGCCGGAGTCGATCCGGTCCCGGCACAGCTCCCCCCCGCGGTGGGACAGCACACCGACGAGGTGCTGACCGGGCTCGGGTACGACGCGACGCGGATCGCGGCGCTGCGGGACGCAGGCACGGTCGCCTGAGGCAGGGGCCCCGACCCGCGCGCCAGGAACCATCCGCCGGCGACCGTGCTGGCACCGGTCGGGGCCGGCGACCTTGGCTTCAGCCCCGGCTCGCCGCCGCCACGTCCCGGCCGGGTGCGCCTAGCGGCCCGTCAGCCGGCCCAGCCGCTGGCGCAGCAGCTCGGCGCGGTGCGCGTTGCCGGTCAGCCTCACGAACCGCTCGCCGTACGCCGCGAGCAGGGCGTCGTCCAGACGTCGCACGGCTCCGGGCGGGAAGCGGTACTCCATGTGCTCGTTCAGCCCGGTCAGGGCGGGGTCGCGCAGCACCTCGCCGAGCTCGTCGAGGCCGGTGATGCCGAGCTCGAGCAGCAACCCGGAGATCCAGGCGTAGTGGTCGGTGCGCGACCAGCCCGCGTCGTCGTACTGCCCGGCCAGGAATGCCGCGAGCTCGCGCGGGTCCAGCCGAGGGTCGCCCGGCTCCTGGTCCGAGCGCGCCTCGTCAGCGGCGGCCGCGTTGCGCAACCGGTCGCGGATCGCGGAGAACTCCTGGTCGGCGAGCTCGAGCAGCCCGGCGGCCAGCGTGAAACGACGGTCCAGGTCGTGCGCGTGCTCGGCAGGGACCGTCCCCTTGTAGCGCGCCTCGTGCTCGAACTCCGCCCAGGCGTGCTGGAGCACCGTGCGCACCTGCACCGAGGCGGCCCAGCCGTGGAGGTCGGCGTGTCGGTGCCCGGGACGCCGGGCCTCGTCGAGCTCGACGAGGAGGTGCCGGCTGGCGTAGCCGAACCGTCCTTCCCGCGCCGTCTCCTTGCCCATGTCGCGGTCGTCGCGCACTCGCACCTCGTCGGCCAGCAGGTCCGCCACCGCCGCGACGTCGCTCTGGACGTAGGTGATCACCCGTACGCCGACCTGGTCGGTGATGTCGCGCAGCGGGTCCGGGTAGAGCAACCGGCCGTCCTCGGTGCGGCTGGCCTTCTCCGCGAACGACGTGACGCTCTTGGTGCGCCCGGTCACCGACAGGTAGTTGATGCCGGCCTCGTCGAGCACCTCGGTCACCAGCGCCACGAACTCGCGGCCGGCGCGGGCCAGCGCCGGCTGGCGCTCGGCGAACGCCTGCACCGCCACACGCACGGGGTCGGTCCGCTGCGGACGCGACGAGGGCTCGCCACCGGCCAGGCTCGGGGTCACGATGACCCCGGTGGAGGCGTCGCCGTAGTGCGTGGTCTCGTCGGGACGGGTGTCGGCGAAGAGCGCGACGTAGGCGCAGACGACCGCGTCCACCTGGTCCTCGACGCTCCGCAGGCGGCTCTTCTGCGTGGCCACCTCGACCGCCCGGCGCAGCCCGGCCCAGGTGTCGTCGACCACGACGAGGGTCTCGACCAGACCGATGAGCCGCAGCAGCTCGCTGCGCAGCTGCTCGAGGTCGCGACCGGGCTTGGCCTTGTACTTCAGCGTGCGTGCGAGGTCGAAGAGCACGACGGTCGCGGCGTGCGGGTAGACCTCGATCGCCCGTCGCTCGCGCCCGCTGCGCGGGTCGGGGTCGAGCCCGAGCAGCCGACATACCCGACGGGCCCGGGTGCCCTCGGCGAACTCCGGCTTGCCGGTGTTGGACGGGTGCGCGCCGGCCTCGAACCGGCGGAAGTCACGACTCAACGCCTGCTCGGCGGGACGCGACCCGGTGGGGTTGGTGACCACGATCGGGGCGTCGATGCCGACCAGGCACTCCCCAGCGACGTACGGCGCCAGCGCGGCCTGGACCTGTTCGTCGGTCTGCACCGTGCTGACGTGCAGCAACCGGGCGTCCGCGTCGAGCACGGCGACACCGGTCGGGCTGCGCTCCCCCCAGGCCAGGTCGATCCCCACGTAGTGCACGGCCCCACCCTGCCTGCTGGGCGGGACGACGCGCACCCGCCGGGCCGGTCAGGTGAGGTAGAGCTTGCGCAGCCGCTCGGTGACGTGCCACTGCGTGCGTCCCCGGCGTGCAGCCGGGCGAGCACGCCCGGGACGAGCACCTGGGCCGCTGCCGTCCGCGAAGTGCACCGTGCCCTCCCCGGACAGCACGAGGAACACCTCGTCGGCCTCGACGTCCCGGTCCACGATCCCGGTCTCGGCGCGCACCGCGTCGCTGACCGGTCGGCTCGCGGCCAGGGTCTCGCCCGCCGCTCAGTCTCCCGAGGGCCGGCGGGGCACGAAGAACGCGACCCGCTCCTGGTAGTCGCGGTAGGCCGGTCGCTCCTCCATCCGCCGCTCCGTGCGCTTGGCGCCGGTCGCGAAGACGAGCAGGTAGCTCATCGCGACGGGCGCGGGCGCCGTCCACGCACCGGGTGCCGAGGCGGCCGCAGCGAGCCAGGCGCCGTCCCAGACCAGGGAGTCGCCGAAGTAGTTCGGGTGGCGCGACCAGCCCCAGAGGCCGGTGTCGAGCACGTCGGGCCGCTCGTCGCGGTCGCGCGCCATGAAGGCGGCCTTCTGCCGGTCCGCCGTCGCCTCGACGACCGCGCCGGTGACCATCAGGGCGATGCCGGCCGGGGCCAGCCACCGTCGGGACGACCGCGGCAGCGTGCTCGCCGCCGCGAGCTGGATCGGCGCGCTGACGAGCAGCTGGGCCAGGCCCTGGGTGAGGAACACCTTCGCCACCACCGTGGGCGTCGAGTCGTCCTCGAGGAACTCGGTGTAGCGCGGGTCCTCCTCGTCGCTGCCGCCGATCCGTCCGGCCATCAGCCGGGCCAACCGGGTCGCCCATCCCGTCGACACCGCCGCGAGCGCCCACCGTCGGCGTACGTCGCCGGAGCCGAGGGCCGCGCTGGTGATCGCGATGCCCGCGAGACCCGGGCCCCACACACCGTCGGCGTAGTCGCGACGACCGGCGCGCACCGCGGCCACCGCCGTCGCGGCCTGGAGGGCGGTGGTCACGGCGGCCGAGGCCACCACCACACGCCGGAGGTTCGGGACGTCGACGCTCATCGGAGCTCCTCGGGGGTCATGCACCGAGTCAAGCCCAGGCGGTCAAACCACCCGGACGACGACGCGGTCTGGCCCACCCGCGCTAGTCGGGGAGGGTGTGGATGGTGAGGACGTCGCCGATCCACCTCGTCGCCGAGCCGGATCGCGCTCCTGGTCGTGGCGGCCTCCTCGCCCGCGTCGGCGAGCGCACGTCGCGCTGTCCCGGCCGGTGCCTGGACGCGAGACCGGCCACCCGTCCGGTCCCTCACCGAATTCGGGGGAGGCTGCTCCCGGGGCCTGCGACGCACCCTTCCTGCCATGGCCACCCTGAGCGTGTGCAGGATCGGTGCCGCCGACGGTGCCGACGGTGCCGTCGACGCCGTGCGCCCCACCCACTGCACGCGCGCAGCGGGGCGGCTGCAGGAGGCGGCGACCGTCCGGTGGGGCCCCGACGCGCCCACGCCGACGACCCGTCAGCTGCGCGCGCTGCGCGCACCGGGTGCGAGGGGTGCGATGGGTGGCGGCTCCGGGGGACTGCTGTTCGGGCGCGCCCTCGTCGTCCCCGTGCTCGGCCCCGCGGGGGGTGCCGCAGCCGGTGCGCCGGCACCTAGCCCGGCCGACGTCGGCATCGACGACCGCTTCCTCCACCAGGTGCGCGCCCGGGTCAACCCGGGCACGCGCCAGCTCGTCGCCGTGCCCGGCCCTCGCGCGCAGGGGGCGCCTGTGGCGACCTCCCGGCCGCCGTGAACCCCGACGTGCGCCGCTGGAGCGTCCGCGCCGGCGGGCTGCTCGTCACGGGTGTGGGGCTGTACGTCGTGGCGCCGGGCGTGGTCGGCCTGTTCGACGTGTGGCCCGACCTCGCCGCCGTGCGACCCCGGTGGTTCGTGCTGCTGGCGCTGCTCGAGCTGGGCAGCTTCGCGGCGCTGTGGGTGCTGCTGCGGATGACCCTGCCCACCACCCGCTGGTTGGACGCCGCGAGCTCGCAGCTCGCGGGCAACGCCGCGAGCCGGATCCTCCCCGGGGGCGCCGCGACCGGCAGCGTGGTGCAGGCCTCGATGCTCGTGCGAGCCGGCCAGCCGGCGGGCGCGGTCGCCGCGGCGCTCGGGGCGATCGGGCTGCTCACCACGGGCATGCTGCTGGCCCTGCCGGTGCTCACGCTGCCGGCCGTGCTCATCGGTCCCCCGCCCGCCCGCGAGCTCCAGTTGGGGCTGGTCGTGTCGCTGGTCGTCGCGACCGCGCTCATCGTGCTGGGGCTGCTGGTGCTGCGCTACGACGCCGTCGTGCGCCGCAGCGCGGCGCTGGTGGGCGGCGTGCTGCACCGGGTGCGTCCCACCGTCTCCCCCGCCGCCGTCGTCGAGCGCGTGGTGGCGCAGCGGGACGCCGTGGCCGCGGCGTACGCCGGACGCTGGGGGCGCGCCCTCGGTGCCGCCGCCGCCAACCGGATGCTCGACTACGCCGCCCTCGTCGCCGCGCTGTACGCCGTGGGGGGCGAGGCCCGGCCCGCGATGGTGCTGCTGGCCTACGTGCTCTCGCTGGCGCTCGCGCTGGTGCCGATCACCCCGGGCGGGCTCGGCTTCGTCGAGGCCGGGCTGACCACGGTGCTGGTGCTGGCCGGCACCGACGCCGAGGCCGCGGTGCTGGCGACGCTGCTCTACCGGCTCGCCTCCTACTGGCTCCCGATCCCGGTCGGCGCGGCGGCCTGGGCCGGCTGGCGCGTGCACGGGCGAGTCACCCGGTCCGGATGAGCAGACCTGCCCGCGGCCGGCTCGGTCTGGCTCAGCGGCCGAGGCCCGAGCCTCCCGCGGGACGATCGGCGAAGACGTGGTCCCAGTCCCGGGCCATGCTGACCAGCGTCCAGCCGCGGCGACGCGCCACGTCGACGATCGACTCCGCCTCGGCGAAGGACTCCGCCGACCCCTGGTAGGCGAACTCGCGCTCCTCGTCGTCGTGGTCGAGCACCAGCGCCAGGCTCGGCCCCGGACCCGAGGCTGCCCAGTCGAGCAGCTCCCGGTCGCCGCCGGAGTTCCCCGCCACGAACACCGGTCGTCGCCCCAGCTGGTCCTGCACGTGCCGCACCTTGGCCGGGCCCTCGTTGGGGGAGCCGTCCAGCCCGCCGGTGCGGACCACCTGGGTGCCGCCGGTCTCGGTGGAGACCACGTCGTGGCGCACCCGGGTCCCGACGACGAGCTCGGGGGGCACGCCGTACATGCCACCGGCGACCGCCCGCACGAACTCCGTGCCGCCACCGGTCACCACCGCGATCGTGAAGTCGCGGGCACGCAGCTCGTCGACCAGCTCGAGCATCGGCTGGTAGGTCGTCTCGCGCCACGGCCGCCCCAGCACCGGGTGGGCGGCCCGGGCCACGAAGTCGACGGCGCGGGCGGCGAACTCCTCGGGGGCGAGCCCGGCGAACAGCCCGGTCAGCGCCTCGGCCACCCGGACGAGACCCAGCTCCCCCAGCGCCGCGGAGTCCTCGTCGAGGAGCGCCCGCAACGCCGGACGAGCACGCACGGTGGGGTCCACCTGCTCGTTCTCGGCCAGCGCGTCCAGGAAGAAGGCCATCTGCACGTACGCCGGACGCTCGCACCACAGCGTGCCGTCGTTGTCGAAGCAGGCCAGTCGCCGGTCCGCCGGTAGGGCGCTGCAGGCGTCGAGGAAGCCGAGCAGGGCGTCGCGCGTCTCCCCCGGGCGCCACGAGGCCAGTGGCTCATCCATCGTGCTCACCCCCAGGTCGTCGGACGCAGCGGAAGCCGACGTGGCTCATGCCGGTGTCGACCACCTGCGGTCGGCGGGCTGCCGGACGGTAGCGCAGGCAGTAGCTGTCGGCGCACAGGTGCGAGCCCCCCTTGACCACCTTCCGACCGAGGCGGAACTGCGGCTGGGCGGGGTCGAGGCTGCCGTCGACGTCGCCGCCCCGCGGGTCGTCGGGCACGCAGCAGCCCGAAGCAGCGTCGTCGGGGTGGCGGCTGCTCCACCAGTCGTCGGTCCACTCCCAGACGTTGCCGGCCATGTCGTGCAGCCCGAAGCCGTTGGGCGGGAAGCGGCCGACCGGGGCGGTGCGCAGGAAGCCGCTCTCCCCCGTGCTGCGCCACGGGAAGTCCGGCCCGTCCCAGGTGTTGGCCATCAGCCGGCCGCCGGGACGCGGCTCGTCGCCCCACACGTAGGCCGCGCCGTCGAGGCCGCCGCGTGCGGCGTACTCCCACTCCGCCTCGGTCGGCAGCGTCGCACCTACCCAGGCGGCGTAGGCGACGGCGTCCTCGTGCGCCGACGTGCACGACCGGGTGGTCCTGCCGCTCCTCGACCGAGCTGCGCGGCCCGAGCGGGTGCCGCCAGCTGGCCCCGGGCTTCCAGCGCCACCACAGGCTGAGGTGCCGCAGGTCGACCGGTCCACGGGTCGGCACGAACACCATGGAACCGGGGCGGAGGTTCTCCGGCGGAGCGTCCGGGAAGTCGGCGGGGTCCAGCGGCTGTTCCGCCACGGTGACGTAGCCGGTCTCCTCGACGAACCGTCCGAACTCCGCGTTCGTCACGGCGTGGACGTCGACGTCGATCGGGCCGACGCGCACCTGGTGGCTCGGCGCCTCCTCGGGGTAGTGCTCGTCCGAGCCCATCCGGAAGACGCCCCCAGTGAGGCTGACCTGCACCTTCAGCTGCTCGCCAGCCCGGCGCGGCAGCTTCGCCAGGACCTTGTCGACGCTGAAGCTGGCTGGCTCCTGCCGCGCCGGGAACTCCTCGAGCGTGGCGATCATCCGGGCGACGTAGACCTGCGCCGGCACCAGCAGCCAGACCCGGTCCAGCATCCAGTCGTAGTAGGTGTTCGAGGTGATGTCGGCGCGTTCGAAGGGGTCGGTGCGCAGGTTGAAGATCTTCGGCGCGCGCAGCTCGACGTAGGGGTCGAGCCAGATGGCCAGCGTGCCCACCGCGCGCTGCTCGAGGAACACGAACTTCCAGTTGTCGTAACGCAGGGCGGTCAGGTCGCCGTCGTCGGAGACGTAGAAGAAGTGCTGGCGGGGGCTCGTGTCCGCGGCGCCGGTGATGTAGTCGAGCTGGTCGTGCCCGTCCAGGTGCACCTTGTACGACGTGCCGTGCAGCTCGGTGCCCACTCTGAGCCGCTCCGCGACGTCGGGGTCGCCCGCGGCGGAGAGCAGCGTCACGAACCAGTCGTTGTGGCTGATGATGCCGTTGCGCACCTCGCCGGCAGGGACGTGGCCCGGCCAGCGCATCATGCCGGGCACCCGGTAGGCGCCCTCCCAGTTGGAGTTCTTCTCGTTGCGGAAGGGTGTCATGCCCGCGTCCGGCCAGCTGTTCATGTGCGGCCCGTTGTCGGTCGAGTAGATGACGATCGTGTCGTCGGTCATCCCCTGCTCGTCGAGGAAGTCGAGCACCGAGCCGACAAGGTCGTCGTGGTCGCACATGGTGTCGTGGTAGCCCGACTGCCACCTGCCCGCGCGACCCCGGCTTCCGTCCTTGACGTGGGTGCGGAAGTGCATGTGGGTCGTGTTCAGCCACACGAAGAACGGGGTCTCGGCGGACTGGGCGTCGCGCATGAAGCGCATCGCCTCCGGGACGAACTCGTCGTCGACGGTCTTCATCCGCTCCCGGGTCAGCGGTCCGGTGTCCTCGATGCGCTGGGTGCCGTCCGCCTCCGCCCAGGAGTGGATCACCCCGCGGGGGCCGAAGTTGCGACGGAAGTCGGGGAACTCCTCCTCGCTGGGGTAGTCCTCCTGCTCGGGCTCCTCCTCGGCGTTGAGGTGGTAGAGGTTGCCGAAGAACTCGTCGAACCCGTGCACGGTCGGCAGGAAGTCGTCACGGTCTCCGAAGTGGTTCTTGCCGAACTGGCCCGTGGTGTAGCCGTGGTGCTTGAGCGCGGTCGCGATCGTCGGGTCTTCCGCGCGCAGCCCCACGTCGGCCCCGGGCATACCGACCTTGGTGAGCCCGGTGCGGTAAGGGTTCTGGCCGGTGATGAACGCCGCTCGTCCGGCGGTGCAGCTCTGCTCGCCGTAGCAGTCGGTGAAGCGCACCCCCTCCTCGGCGATACGGTCGATGTTCGGGGTGCGGTAGCCCATCAGGCCGTCGCTGTAGCAGCTGAGGTTGCTGATCCCGATGTCGTCGCCCCAGATGACGAGGATGTTCGGTGTGCCGGCCACGGTGGCTCCTGTGCGTCGGGGACGAGGTCGGCACGACCCTAGGCAGCCGCGCCACCACCGGGCCTCACCTGTTTCGCGTGAGAGCGCGGGCGCCCGAGGAGTCGGAGGCCGCACCCGACGCGGAGCCTGACGCGACGGCCTTGCCGGTCGTGCGGTCGAGCTCGGGCTCGACGGCCCTGATCACCTGGCTCAGCACGTCGCGGGCCTGCCCCGCCCCGCGAGCGTTGACCAGGCGTACGCCGCCGCGTCCGAGGACGGCGCCGAAGCACAGCTGCCGCCCCAGCACCGCGACCTGCCAGCCGGGGGTGCGGGCCAGCAGCACCAGGGCGACGACGCCGATCACCAGCCCGGGGGCGTCCCGCAGCGACGCGACACCGATCAGCTCGCCGGCGCCCGCGACCAGCACCAGCAGGCCCCACAGCGTCGAGACGACGCCGCCGATGAGCAGCGGCACCCGACCCTCGGGCATCGAACGCCGCGGCGAGACGCCCCACGAGCCCGAGCACGGGGGGGAAGGTCACCCGCCGCGATGCCCGGTGTCGGTGAAGGAGCCCTCCACCGGCACGAACGACCAGTCGTAGGAACCGTCCCCGTGCAGCTCCATCTGGAGCCAGCCGTAGGAGCTCGCGTCCCGCGCCGCCGAGTTCGCGGCGGTGGAGGTGAACGGGCGGAGGCCAATGCCCCCGGTGCTCACCTGGAACTGCTGGGTGCCCGTCGCGTCGTTCCGCGTACCGTCCGCGTCCTGGGGGTGGAAACGCTCGTAGTTGTGCTGGTGGCCGGCGAGGAGCAGCGGCACGTCGTAGCGGTCGAGCACCGCGATCCACGGGCCCTGGGCGTCACCCTCGCTCGCGGGGTGCGAGGAGGTGCCGCTGGACCAGTAGGGCTCGTGCTCGATCACCGCCACGTGGTCGCCCCGGGCCGTGGCGGCGGCCACGGTGGTGCCGAGCCAGCCGGTCAAGGCCGGGCCGCTCCACTCCTGGCCGAACCTATCCGAGTAGTCGTCGCGCCACTGCGCCGACGGCATCGAGACCACGGTCCAGGCCCCCAGGTCCACGGCGTGCGGCTCGTACGGCTGGACCGTGCGCGCCCACCGCTGCGCCGACAGGCTGGGACCGGTGCTCTGGCCGGGACACGTGCCCTCCATGTGCCGGGAGTAGTCGGCTCCGCTCGACGGCGTGTAGTCGTGGGTGGGGCCGGCGGTGCCGATCGTGCGGGACAGGAGGGTGCCCCAGCCGGTGCGGTCGAAGTCACCGACCAGGCTCGCGCAGTCGCCGTACTGGTACTGCTGGTCCCCGAGCAGGGCCACGGCCGTCGGGCGCCACGCCGAGATGCTCGCCGCGATCCGCCCCTCGCGCGAGGACGCCGAGGAGTTCCCCTCGTGGTTGACGTCCCCCAGAACGGCCAGTCGGACGTCCCCGGAGGCCGCGGGCGGCTCGACCGGAGGCGCCGGCGTCGGGGCCGGCGGCTCGACCGGTCCGGGACCGGGCTCGTCCGACGAGGTCAGGTCGTAGACCCGCACCCAGTCCACCTCCATCCAGGCGGGCGCGGTCGGGCCACTCCGGGGGAACCAGTCGAGCTGCAGCGTCTGGTGCATTGGTCCCGCGGGTTGGTGGCTCCCGGTGTCGTCGCGGAACCACTCCTGGCCGTCGAGGTAGCCGACCACGGCCCGCGGGGTCCACTCCACGGCGTACGTGTGCCACTGCGTGGAGTCCAGCGCCCGGGTCGCGGAGGCCTTCGAGTTCGCGCAGGACCAGTGGTGGAAGAAGTGCATCGTCGACGTGTCGGCCGTCCCCTCGGCATCGTCGATCTCGCCGTCGCAGGGCCAGTCACCGGAGTCCGGCCAGAGGATGGCGACCGGGTGGTACGCCGGGTCGCGGTCCGAGGTGCGCATCCGGATCTCCCAGCGGCCGTAGCGCCGGTGCCCGAACGTCGCGGACATGCCGCCCGTCGTCCCGTCCGCGTCCCCGTCGACCCGGGCGACGCCGTCGCCGACGGTCCACGCCTCCGGCGACCGCGTGCCGCGGCCCGCGTGTCCGGGCGAGTCGTAGGTGCTCCACCTCGCGGCGTCGGGCGCACCGGAGTAGGAGAACTCGTCACCGGCGACCGGGGTGCCCCACCCCATCGTGGCCGCCGCGGTGGTGGCGGTGCCGCCGGGGTGTCGGGGGGCGGGGCCCGACGGCGGACCGGTCGCATCCAACGACTGCGACACCAGCCTCAGCACGGGCGTCCGCCCTCGGGCGTTCTCACGGGACTCGAAGCCCGACCAGCGCGCCGCGTCGGTCTCCAGCCGGAGGTTGAGGACACCACCCGACCCGGCGACGGCCGAGGTCACGTCCCACTCCACCCACGCGTCCGCGGGGTAGTCGTCGGCGACGTCCAGACGGGCACCACGGGCGGGCTGGTCGTCCGCGGTGACCTCTGCCTCGGACCACGCGTCGCCCGTGCGGTAGGCGACGACCCCGGCACCGTCCCGGGCGGAGGTGTCGCTGAAAGCCCGGAGGGTGGCCGAGACGTACGTCGAGCCCACCGGGGCCGCGGGCACGTCGAAGCGGAGCAGCGCCACCCTCACTGACCCGGGACGCCCGTCCGCCGACCACCGCGGCGACCGGCCGTAGTTCGTCGAGGGGTGGTCGCTCTCGGTGTAGGTGTCGCCGGCGACCGGGACGTCGAGCCGCACGGAGGCCGCCGACGCCGACCCGGTCGGCCGGACGAGCAGCAGCAGGGGGACCAGCAGGACGAGCGTGCCCAGGACGACGAGGACGAGCGGGCGCGGGGCTCTGGGCAGCATGGGTCAACATTCCTTGACGTGGGCGCGTGCCACGCGACGGTCGTCGAGCGGTGCCCCGTGGGCAGACCGCCACCGCAGGCCCGGGGCGTTGCCGCTCCGGCCGGGTCGGCTCGACCCGAGGGGCCGTCGTCCCGGCGACGCTACGCCTGATCCGGCTGGCCGGTGCGGCTCGGGCAGACCCGTCCGGCCCGCGCCGGCGCCGGAGGGGGGTTCCGGCCCTTCTGGGTGCCGGTCGCGACACCGACGCGGGGTCCGTGGGTGGGTCACGCGCGCCCGTAGTCGTCGTCGAGCCGCTCGATGTCGTCCTCGCCGAGATAGTCCCCCACCTGTACCTCCACGACGTGCAGCGGACGCATGGTGGAGGGGTTCTCGATCCGGTGGACGGCCCCGAGCGGGACGTGCAGGTACTCGTTCTCGCGGAGGAGGCAGGTCCGCTCACCGCACACCACACGGGCGGTGCCCTCGACGACCACCCAGTGTTCGGAACGGTGACGGTGCCGCTGCAAGGAGAGCTTCTGGCCCGGATGCACTATGAGGTGCTTCACCTGGTGCCGGGTCCCCGTCCCCAGCGACTCGAAGGTCCCCCACGGGCGTTCCACCACCGGCGCGACGGGGATGCGTGCGATCAGGGCGGCGGCCGTGTCCACGGCGGCCGGACCGTCCACGGCGACCCGGTTCGGATCGCCCCGGGTCTGCGCTGGCACCCTCGGCGCGTCCGTCGCGCATCGGGGGTCGGTCCACTCCAGCGCGGTGCGCAGGACGACGGCCCGCGCGGTCCGCTCCATCAGGGCCGCCTCGACCGACAGCCGCGGGCAGGCGTCGAAGCTGCGCTCGTCGAGCAGGACGTCGCTGCCCACCCGGTCGAGCAGAGCCACCCCGGTCGCGATGGCGGCCGCACGCGCGAGCCGGGGCTCGACCGCGTCGATCTCGACCAGGACGGCCCGGCAGGAGAGCAGCAGGAACTTGCTGTTGCAGAGCCAGCCCTCGTCGGCCGTCGCGCTGCCCGCGCGGTCCAGGTCGCGGCCCCCGGCGAAGGCGTCGACCACGTGGAGGTAGGGGAGGTGTCCCAGGGCGTGCCCGAGCCGGACGTACTCCTCCCCGTGGCGGGTCCGTCCCGACGGGGCACCGAACATCACCAGGTAGCCCTCCCGCGCGGCGGGCACGGACGCCTGCACGGCGTCCAGGAGAGGCGCCGCGGACCGCACCGTCCGGTCGGGCGGAAGCACCAGCAGCAAGGCGCCGGGGGCCGAGGCCGCGACCACCGCCGCGGCCGCGGCGACGGCTGCGGCGGTCCCCCGCGAGGACGGCTCGCACACCACGGCGGAGGCCTGCAGCCCGACCTCGACCAGCTGTTCCTTGGCGACCTCGCGGTCGGCGACGTTGCAGACGACGACCGGGTAGGACGGCGTCACCTGTCGGGCGAGCAGGGCCGACCGCTGGAAGCAGCTGAGGCGGTCCATGTCGGCATGGTCGGCGGCGACCCCACCCTCGGAGGCGAAGGGGCGAGCCCCGCTCGCGCCGCAGAGGATCACCGGCACGACGCTGGACGTGTCCTGTTGAGTCATGGCGCCCACTCCCGGGAGTCGTGCTGGTCGGTCCTGGGGTCTTCGCTGGCCGAGGACCGTGGCTCGAACGTACGACCGCCCGACGTCGCGCAGGAACGTCCACCAGTACGGGATCGACTACGTCCTAGGGGCGAGCCGGGTGCCACCCCGTCGCCCGCTGCGGCCACTGCGGCCGCTGGGGCCGCTGGGGCCGCTGGGGCCGCCGCGTCCGACCCCCAGTAGCGCAGGTGGCGGCTCACCCCGTGCTCGTCCTGGCGGACTTCGACGTAGGGGAACAGGCCGGTCCGCCCGACGTCCGGCCCCGACCCGCGCACGTCCTCGCTCCACGTGCCGCAGTTGAGATAGGTGGCCGGCGGGCGGACGAGCAGGTCCACGGTCTCGGCCCGGTGGTTGTGGCCGAAGACGTAGACCGGCACCGGGCAGCCCGCGCGGGCCAGCACCTCGTGGACGTCGAGTGCCCGGTCCTGCAGCAAGCCGGCACCCCCGCCGCGTCCGAGGCGACGCAGCACCACCCCCAGCAGCGCCGTGCGGAGCCGGAACGTCGTCAACGAGGCCAGCTCACGGACGACCTCGCGCGGCAGGCCCAGGGCTACGGCGTGCCGGGCCAGGGCCGCGACGTACGCCGGGGCGCGAGCCGCGCGCTCCTGGTGCGCGAGTGCGTAGAGCGAGCGCAGCACGCCCCCCACCGTGGAGCCCCGGGCAGCACACCACTCCGAGGCCGAGGACAGCGCCCCCGTCGGTGTGACGGGGAGCGACGTGGCGTCGGGGACGGCGTCGATGGTGAGCAGGGCGGGGACCCGGTTGAGCTCGTAGTGCTGGTTGCCGTGCTCGGCGTAGAACACCCCCGGCTCGTGCAGGACCCACGGGGACACGCGGAGCGAGCCGCCCGTGGCGTCGTCGGTGCCGTCTGCGGCCCCGAGCGACCGCTCGAGCGACCTCCTCACGGCTGGCCTGCCCAGCTCGAGGTCGTGGTTGCCGAGCACGACCTGCACCTCGATCCCCGCCCGCAGACACCGGCGCAGCGCCGCGACCACCTCAGCGTGCCTCTCGATCAGCGACTCCAGCCGCCCCACCACCCCCGCGTCGGTGAGCCGCCGTCTCCCGCTCAGGTCGACGGTGTCGCCGAGCAGCACGAGGGTGCACCGGACCCGAGGGTCGTGCCCCGGCCGGGATGCCAGCGCACCGAGGAAGGCCACGAGGGCGTGCTGGCGGCCACGCCGGTCTGGCGCGTCACCCAGGTGCAGGTCACTGAGGAAGTACCACGTGCGGGGTGGCCCCGACGCCGCGGTCACGTGACCAGCCCGACCAGCTGGGGCAGAGCCACCGCCGAGGCCAGCAGGGCGAGCACGAGGCCCACGCCGAGAGCCACCCGGGGCCTCGGGTCGCGGTGCACCCCGGCCACCGCGAGCGACTGGCGCCAGGCCAGCCAGCCGATCAGCCCGAGCAGCAGGATGGCGCTCACGCCGACCGCCGCCAGCCGGACCACCCGGAGAGCACGACGACCAGGCCACCCAGCAGGAGCAGGGTGAGCTGCCAGCTCCAGACGTCGGCGTACATCAGGGCCGTGGACACGAGCACGGTGAGCGCCACGCTGGTGCTCACCGCCACGAGGAGGCCCAGGACGAGGTCGGCGAGGGGGAAGACCCGCAGCAGGGCGAGGCCGGGGAGGAGCAGGAGGAGGGCACCGGCCCCCAGCGCACGGAGCGGCTGCGGTGGCTCGAGGACCAGCACCAGCGGCAGCGCCACCCCCGCCAGGGCCAGTGCGACCTCCGGTTCGGAGGCCAGCAGTCGCTGCCACCACCGTCGGCGGTCCGGGAGGGGAGCGGCCACGGGGGTGGCTGCCCCGGCGTGCTCGGGCTGGTGCCGTCGTCCTCGGAGTCGGTTCACGGCGTGCTCCCCGCTGTGGTCGGGCTCAGGTGGTAGATCCGGGCGTCGTCGTTGCGGTAGACGAGGGTCGTCCCCGGCAGGTTCCGCACGTCGGACTCGAAGCGGGTGAAGTCGCGGTGCGACATCAGCCCGTCCATGCGCAGGGCGGCCTCGTTCCCCCGGGTCAGGAGGAGCGTCACTCCCCCGGCCGCGGCCTCGTGCGTGGCCTGGTCGACCAGCACCTGCGTGCACGGCCCGGGTCGGGGGTCGACGGCGCAGAGGCTGGTCACCGAGCGCCGGGTGTAGGTGGTGTAGTCCGTCGAGGCCCACGGTGTCGACTGGTCCCCCGCGACGACGACGGTGCCCGGCTCGGCCACGCTGCGGAGTCGCTGAACGGCGGCCACCTCGTCGTCGGTGAACATGTCGTACCTCGCGTTCCCGTAGCGCGCGGTCACCGAGGCGACCGCGAGCACGGTGAGCACGAGCGCGAGCGCCGCCCCGCCCTGCAGACGGAGCGGCGTGCCGGGGCGGTCTCGGACGAGGGGTGCGAGGGCGTGGGCGGCGAGCAGCCCGACAAGCGGGAGGCTGAACAGGGTGACCCTCAGCAGCATCTCCCCGCCGTACGACTGGGTGGGGAGGAGCAGGAAGGGGGCGGCGACCAGCGCCAGCACTCGCAGGTCGGTGCGGCCGGCCCGGTGCGCACGGAAGGCCCCCCAGGCGGCGAGCAGCCACAGGCCGGCCACGATCGACATCCGGACGACCTGCACCTCCAGGTGCCCCGAGGAGCCGACGACCCGGTCCGACAGGTTGGCCTGCAGCACCCCGCCGTCGGCACGGCCCACGATGGGGTGGCCGGCCAGGTAGGTGCTGGCCGGGTACAGCAGCCAGAGCACCAGGACGAGCCCGATGATCACCGGCAGGAGCGGGGCCCACGACGACCGGACTACGACCAGGGCGGCCAGCGTGACGACCAACATCACCGGTGTGAGCTGGTGGCTCGCCACGATCGCCACCGCGAGCAGCAGCACCATGCCGAACATCGCCGCTCGGGTGCGTTCGTCGTCGGTCTCCGGCACGAGACGCTCCCGGCGTCCGCGTCGCCAGAGGGAACCGAGGCCGCTGCCGCCCTCCACGCGGGCACCGAGCACCGAGAGCACGATGGCGAGGACCGCGAGGTGCAGGAAGAGCCCCAGCGCCTGGGGGGAGAGGTAGTCCTGGTCGATCCAGTTGCCGAGCAGGAACAGCCACAGACCCAGCCAGACGAGAGTCCGGTCGGCCGTGAGGCTGCGCAGGACCACCAGCACCGCCAGCGCCCAGAGCGCGATGTTCAGGACCGGTGCCCACTGCGCCACCGCGAGCGGTGCGACCCCGGTGGACCCGATGAAGGTGGCGAGTCCGGCGAAGAACCCCGGCCAGTTGAAGTAGACGTCGATCTGCGGGTCGAGGATCCCCTGGGACAAGGAGTCCGCGATGCCGAGGTGGCGCCAGGCCACCGAGTTCCGTGGCACGTCGGAAGCGAGCGCGCCCAGCCCCCCGAGCAGCAGGATCAGGGAGCCCACCAGCACGGCGATCAGCCAGACGGAGCGACGTCCTAGCGCGACCACGAAGGCGGAGTTCAGGCCCAGGAGGGCGATCCAGAAACCTACGGGGACCAGCGGGGCGAGTCCGCGGTCGTCGACCCTGGACAGGTCGATCGTGCCGGCGGAGAGCAGCCCCCCGACGACGCAGGCAAGAGCGCACCCGGCGAGCAGCCCGTCGAGGCTGGCGGGGGGCAGCCGCCGGATCAGGACACCGGTGTCGGTCACGGAGCCTCCTCGTGGTGGCGGAGCCGGTAACCGGCCCAGACTGCGCCGCAGGTCGAGCTCGCGAGCCACGCGAGAGCGAGTGCGGTGGGACCTTCGTGTGCCGCGACGACGGCGGCGCCACAGATCAGCACGGCGAGGACGAGGCCGGCGGCGATGCCCTCGCGGACCGCACCGGTCGCCCGGCAGCGCGCGTTGTAGGTCTGCCAGACCGTGTAGGGGAGGACGCCCACCGCCAGCACGCGCAGCGCGGTCGCCGAGGAGTCGGCGTAGTCGGCGCCGATGAGTCTCAGCAGCGGGTCGGCGAGCACGGCGACCACGACCGCGACGGCCGCCCCCAGGGCGAGCCCCCACCAGAATCCCGAGCGCACCGTGCGCCGCAGGTCCTCGGGCCGCCGCACGCCCTCCGCGAACTGGACGAGGCCCATCTGCACGGGCACCGTGAACGCGATCCACGCCAGCATCCACGCCGGATACCACCGCGCCGTCGCCTCCGGCGAGACCAGGTGGGCGACCAGGAGGGGCACCATCAGGGCGGGCAGCCGCTCGGTGAGGGTGAGCAGGTGGTTCGGCACGCCGACGACCAGGTGGGCACGCAGCCGGTGCGGCCTCACCCGCGCGCCGAAGCGGTAGCCGATCCAACGGCGCAGCTGCGCCATCCCGACGACGCAGACCACCAGGGACCCGAGCGCCCACGCCCCGAAGACCGTGCCGGCCGCCAGGTCGCCCTCGGCGAGCAGGGCGACCGCGGCCAGCGCGACCGTCGTGACGACACCGCCGAGGGCGTAGCGCCAGATGACGCCGCCGGCCTTGCCGAGCGCGATGCCCGCCTGGTCGAAGCACGCGAAGGCGGTGCCCGCGACCACCGCCAGGAGGAACCAGAGCATCAGGGGGAAGGTCGTCTGGCTGTCGGCCACCACGCTGTCGCCCCAGGCGACGACGGCGAGGTAGACGCCCGCGGCCACCATGCTGGTGCCGACGACCACCGTAAGGCCGGTGTCGAGCACCTCGCCCGGGGGCTCGCCGCGGCCGATGGCCACGATCATCGTCGCCCCGACGCCGAGCAGGCCGATCTGGGTCACCAGCATCACGGCCGACACGGTCGCGGCCACCACGCCGACCACGGCGACGGAGGTGGTCCGTGCCGCCACGATCCAGAAGAGGTAACCGAACCCCATCTGGAGGACCTTGCCGCCGACGAGCAGGATCGCGGGGCCGCTGAGGGTGCGCCGGCCCGCGAGCGGGAGAACGGCCCGTGTCTCCGTCATCGCCGTAGCCCGCGGAGCACCCCGACGTAGTTCCACCAGCCGAAGGCGAGGTAGTACCCCACCCAGCGTGGCTCCCCACGGAGGATGGTCAACGAGACGCCACGCAGCGCCGCCGCGAGGGGCAGGAGGAGCAGCCGCAGCGCCCGGAGGCCACTGCTGCGCACCATCAGCCCGAGGCCGACGCCGTCCATCAGGAACTGGTCCTTGGCGAACGCGAAGTCGTCCCCCGCGAACCGGTGCTCCACGAGGACCCGGCGCGAGACCCTCGCCGGGCGCCCCGCCTCGCGCAACCGCCAACGCAGCTCGATGTCCTCTCCGGACGGGAAGTCCTCGTCGAAGCCCGTCGCGAGCAGCTCCTCCCTGTCGAAGATCGTCGCCACGAGCCCGAACCAGTAGCGGCTCCGTCCCGTCCGGTGGTGCTGGGCCAGGGCCTCGCCCCAGTAGCCGGGACCGCCCGTGCTCTCCAGGCCCGCCTGCAGGGCCGCGCAACCCTCGGCGCGGTACTCCGCCAGCAGGGCCTCGACACCACCGTCGGGGAAGACCACGTCGACGTCGACCAGCACCACCAGGTCGGTGTGGGCCACGCGAGCCCCCAGGGTGCGGGCGTACGGCAGCCCCCTGCCCTCGTCGCTGACGACCGTCGCGCCGAAGCGCTCGGCGATCGCCCACGAGTCGTCGGTCGAGCAGCCGTCGACCACCACGATGCGGGTGAGTCCGTTCGCACGCAGGGAGGCCAGGCACCCCGGCAGCAGCGCCGCGCCGTTGCGCACCGGCAGCACCGCGGTCAGGGCCTCGGCCGCCTGCTCGCGGGGCCGCTCGCGTCGCACGTGCTGCTCGGCGGGGACGCTCATGCGACGCTCGCTCCGTTGTCCTTCTCCCCCAGCAGGCCCGTCGTCAGGTCGTGCACGGCGTGCACGATGTCGTCCGAGGCGACGTCGGGGCTGTAGACCGACGGCACCATGAGCGAGTACGTCGGCACGCCGTCCAGCGCTCGGGTCAGCACCGCCGCCTTCTGCGCGAGGAAGTCCCCGACGGACAGGTGCGAGGTCGCGGCCATGCCGGCCACGACGTACCGCGAGAAGGCGGGCATCTCGATGTGGAAGTTCCCGATCATGCGCTCGACCATCCACGCCATGTCCCGCTCGACCAGCGTCGTCCGCGCTCCCTCGTGGCGCTCGACGAACACCGACAACAGCAGCGGCGCCTGTCCGGTGACCGTCACGCCCGGCAGCGCCTGGGAGGCCGTGACGATCCGGTGCTCGGGCGACCACCGTCGGCTCGCGTCGGCCAGCCTCGCGTGCTTCACGATGTGCGGGTGCACCAGCGTGGTGAGGTGGCCCACCGGGCGCGACAGCAGCGTCGGCACCAGCGGCTTGCGCGCTCCCTGGAACAGGTGGGGGTAGATCGGCCGGTGGTGCGGCTTGATGAACATCGGCTTCTCGTAGTTGAGCAGCCGTCCGTCCTCGGTGACGAAGCCCCAGTCGTCACCCATGAAGCCGTAGCCCGGACGCTTCATCAGCTTCGCGATGGTGCTCGTCTTGCCCGTGCCGCCCGCCGCAGGAAGTGCCACGGCACGACCGTGGTAGCTGACCGTCGCCGCGTGGATCATCGCCGCCCCACGGCGGGCGGCGAGCACGTCGAGGAGCGGCAGCAGCGTTGTGAGCAGCTCCCCCGCCCCGTGCACGGCGAAGGCCTCTCCGTGCCGGACCACCTGGACGTGCTCGCGCTTGAACTGCACGGAGGTGTCCGTGTAGGCCAGCTCGTCCTCCACCAGGGCGGCGTCGACCATGAGCTCCGACTCCCGGGACACCACCAGGTCGGCGGGGACCTCGTGGTCGACCGCGAAACTCGCGAGCATGGTGCTGAGCTGCAGGGCAGCCGGGGCGGCGACCTCGACCCGGACACCGACCAGTCCGTGCACGTCGAAGTGGAGCCAGTCGGGTCCGGGGGCAGATGTCATGCTGTTCCTCCTACGGATGGTGCCTGGATGAGGCCACGCCCAAGGACGAGACCGGTGGTGTAGCCGGCGACCGTGCAGAGCAGGCCTCCGGTGATCGCGAGGCTGCGGGCGGCCCCCGCGAGGGACCTCTGGTCCACGGCGTCGCGCAGGCCGCGGAGCGCTCCGCGAGGGAGCGTGCGGACGGTGTAGGACCGCTCGCTCGTGAGCGGCGCGGTCGACGCGGCGAGCCTGCTGACCGTGGCCTTGCTCAGCCCCTCGGCCCAGCAGCGGCGCCGGAAGTAGCGCCACCGGCCGCGCTCGAGCGGCACGTGGTGGTGGACGACGGCGTCCGGAGCCAGGAGGATGCGCCGCCCCGGCTCGCGCCGCGCGATGCGGAGCGAGAGCTCGGTCTCCTCGCACCCCGTCGGGCGTGACCCGACCCGGCCCACGCGGGAAGAGAAGCCCCCGGCCGTCAGGATCGCGGCGCGTCGGAAGGACATGTTCGCGCCGATCGGGTTGCGGATCTCGGCGGGGGCCACGGGGAGACCCGTGTAGGAGCACCCGACGACCCAGTCGAACTCCGTGGGGAACCAGGACGGCCGCGCGGTCTCCCAGTCGGCGACCACCCCTCCCCCGACGCCGACGACGCGCGGGTCCTCGTACGGCGCCAACAGCCTCTCCAGCCAGGTGGCTTCCGCCACGGCGTCGTCGTCGAGGAACACGACGACCTCGCCGAGCGCCGCCTCCACCCCGCTGTTGCGGGCCCCGGACAGGCCCGGCGCGTGGAGGTTCTCCAGCACCCGGACGCCGGGGCCGAGTTCGTCGGCCCGGGCGAGGACCTCCGGGCAGTGGTCCACCACGACCAGCACCTCCCGTGGTGGGCAGGTCTGGCGGCGCACCGAGTCCAGCGAGTCGACGAGGCGCGACCACCGCGCGGTGGTGTAGGTGCACACGACCACGCTGGCCGTCGTCGGCGCCGGTGCCCGGGTCTTCCCGGTCACGCCGGCACGCGGGCCGCGACACCCACGAGCGCCCGGCGCGGGATGCGGTCGGTCACCGGGCGGGTGCGCGGGCGGAAGCCGGCCCGGGCCAGGAAGCCGCAGATCCGCTTTCCGTCCCGCCAGGCGTTCAGGTTGGACGTGCCGTGGTGCCGAAGCAGCTCCACGCTGGGCACCTCCGCGATGCGCAACCCCGCATGGATCGCGTTCAGCGCGATCTCGGTCTCGATCTCGAAGCCCCGACCCGTGAGCGCCAGGTCTGCGAGACGGTCCTTGCGCAGGGCCAGGAAGCCGTAGCAGAGGTCGGTGAACTCACTGCCCCAGATCAGGTTGACGGTGTGCACGAGGACACCGTTGCCCCACCGTCGGATCCGGGTGAGGTCGAGCGAGCCGCTGCCGGGGAGCGCCCGGGAACCCTTGACCAGCTCGTAGCCCTGGTCCAGGGCCGCCACGTAGTAGTCGATCTCGCCCGGGTCCATGCTGCCGTCGGCGTCGAGCACCACGACGTAGTCTCCGGCGGCCTCCTCGAAGCCGGTGCGCATCGCCGCGCCCTTGCCAGCCCCGCGCTGGGCGACCACCCGCAGTCCCGGGCAGGCCCGTCGGGCCACCGCCACCGTGTCGTCGCGGGAGTGACCGTCCACGAGCAGGATCTCGTCGACGTACGCCGGCACGCGAGCCAGCACCCACGCGATGTTCCGGGCCTCGTTCATCGCCGGGATCACGACGCTGACCGAGGCCGGCGCCTGGGCCGACGTCGCCGACCCGATGCGGCTGGCGACGCCACGCACCCGGGCGAGCCGCGTCCGGTCGACGTCAACCTCTACCCAGTCGTCGACCTCGGGCGCCGGGGCCGGCAGTCTCTGGGTCGGAAGGTCGTGCAGCTGTGGCGCGGTCATGAGTCCCCCTCGAGACGTGGACGTATCGGACCCTCACCGCTCACCCATCGGCTCCGTGCGAGACCACACATGCTGCTGCGCCCGCCACACGCGGACCTCCCCAACCAGGACCAACCCGGTCTACGACTTCCGGCCCGTTTTGTACGAGGGGCCGGCACCAACCCCTCGGGTGATTGGCGTAGGCGCCTCGGCTCGCTCCCCCCTGGAGTCATCCGTCGCCGCAGGTCAGCGGGCCGGCGCCGGCACTCCTGGCCCTTCCTGCCCGTGGGCGCCAGTGATCGGGCGGGGCGAGAGAGCTGGTCCGTCGCGTCTGGCGGGGGGTTGCCACGTAGGTCCCCCGGGGCTGATCGTCGTGGCGACCACGACGCGTCTGGCGCACGTGGGCGTCTCGGAAGGACACAGCGCATGGACGCCTCTCCCCCCGGCCTCCGCCTGCCGGGCCTGCGCCGCCCACTGCGCACTGGACGTACCGGTCGAGGCGTGACGACGGTCCGGGGGGGACGCGGCACGCCCCGAGCCGCCTCGCTCGGTCTGCTGTCCGCTCTCGTGCTCATCGTGGGGTTGTTGATGGTTCCGGTGACGGCGTCGGCCGACGCTGGTGACACCGGGACTCCCGGTCCGTTGCACACAGGGACGGGGACGCCGACCGGCACCAAGCGGGCCGAGAGCGTGCTGTGGTTCAACAACGGGTCGTGGTGGGGCAATCTCTGGGACACGACGACCAAGGACTTCCACATCTTCAAGTACAGCGGGGGCTCGCAGACCTGGACTGACACCGGGGTCGCCACGGAGCCCCAGGCAGCCACGCATCATGACGTGCTGTGGGACGGGACCACGCTGTTCGTGGCGAGCCACAAGTTCGTCAACGACGGCGTACCGGCGCAGGCCGGGTTCCCCAGCACGCTGCGCCGGTACAGCTACAGCGCCAGCACCGACAAGTACACCCTGGTGAGCACCACCCAGATCAACAACCACAAGACCGAGACACTCACCATCGACCGGGACTCCACCGGCCGGGTGTGGGCCACCTGGCAGCAGGGAGGCCAGATCTACCTCAATGTCACGGCGACGGACGGGAAGACGTGGGGCACCCCGTTCCCGGCGCCGGGCGGCACAACCGGGGCAGATGACCTGTCGAGCCTGATCGCTTTCGGTGGGAATCGAATGGGGCTGATGTGGAGCCGGCAGGTCGGCGACGCGACCGACGGCTTCTACTGGACCGTGCACGCCGACGGCGCTGCGAACGCCACCTGGAGCACACCGCAACAGATCCAGTCCGGCGCCAACAGCGGCGACGACCACATGAACCTCAAGTGGCTCGACTCCTCCGGCGCCCGGGTCTACGCCGCCGTGAAAACCTCTTTCACGTCCGCGTCCCAGCCGCTGATCGAGCTCCTGATGATGGACGGTTCGGGCAACTGGTCGACACGGACGATCGCGACGGTGTCGGAGTGTCCGAACCGGGTGATCGTTTTGATCGATGAGGCTGCCCAGAGGCTCCGCACGTTCGCGACGTACCCCAAGCCGAGCGGTACGACGAACGCCGGGGTGTGCTCGACCTCGGGAGGGGCGATCTACGAGAAGGCAACGTCGCTGAGCAACCCCAGCTTCACCACCGCGAAGACGGTGCGCATCGTGGACGCCGATCAGTACGTACACAACGTGTCGTCCACGAAGCAGAACCTGAACAGCTCTCGGACCTCCGGCGCCAGCACGGCGAGCAGCGGTCTGCTGGTCATCGCGGACGTCAATGCCACGTCGCGGTACTGGTCCTACGCCGACGGGATCGACACCACCGACACCACCCCACCCGACACCACCATCGACTCCGGGCCGAGCGGCAGCACCTCGGCCACCACGGCCTCGTTCGGCTTCTCGGCCACCGAGCCCGGCTCCACCTTCGAGTGCCGCCTCGACACCGCCACCTTCACCACCTGCACCAGCCCCCGCGACTACACCAACCTGACCACCGGCCCCCACACCTTCACCGTGCGCGCTACCGACCCGGCCGGCAACACCGACCCCACCCCCGCCACCCGCACCTGGACCGTCGACACCACCGCACCCCTGACGTTCACCCCCGACAAGGACGCCACGGTGCGCGAGCCCCAGCCGACGACCAACTACGGCACGACGGCGAATCTCGAGGCCGACACCTCGCCCTCGGAGCGTGCCCTCCTCTCGACCACCGTCACCGGCGCACCCACGGGCACCGTCACCACGGCGACGCTGCGCCTGTACGCGACCAACGGCTCCGGCAACGGCCCCCGTCTGCAGAGCTCCTCCTCCGCGTGGGGCGAGAACGCCGTGACCTGGAGCACCCAGCCGACCCCGGGCGCTCTGGTCGCGAACGTCGGCGCGGCACCGGCCAACGGGTGGACCAGCTACGACGTGAGCTCCGTGGTCACCGGCAACGGCACCTACGGCTTCACGCTGGTCCCCGAGTCCAGCGACGGCGTCGTCTTCTCCTCACGCGAGGGCGCCCATGCCCCACAGCTGGTCCTGGAGACCACCGGCGGCAGCACCGACACCACCCCACCCGACACCACCATCGACTCCGGGCCGAGCGGCAGCACCTCGGCCACCACGGCCTCGTTCGGCTTCTCGGCCACCGAGCCCGGCTCCACCTTCGAGTGCCGCCTCGACACCGCCACCTTCACCACCTGCACCAGCCCCCGCGACTACACCAACCTGACCACCGGCCCCCACACCTTCACCGTGCGCGCTACCGACCCGGCCGGCAACACCGACCCCACCCCCGCCACCCGCACCTGGACCGTCGACACCGTCGACACCACCCCACCCGACACCACCATCGACTCCGGGCCGAGCAGCAGCACCTCGGCCACCACGGCCTCGTTCGGCTTCTCGGCCACCGAGCCCGGCTCCACCTTCGAGTGCCGCCTCGACACCGCCACCTTCACCACCTGCACCAGCCCCCGCGACTACACCAACCTGACCACCGGCCCGCACACCTTCACCGTGCGCGCTACCGACCCGGCCGGCAACACCGACCCCACCCCCGCCACCCGCACCTGGACCGTCGACACCGTCGACACCACCCCACCCGACACCACCATCGACTCCGGGCCGAGCGGCAGCACCTCGGCCACCACGGCCTCGTTCGGCTTCTCGGCCACCGAGCCCGGCTCCACCTTCGAGTGCCGCCTCGACACCGCCACCTTCACCACCTGCACCAGCCCCCGCGACTACACCAACCTGACCACCGGCCCCCACACCTTCACCGTGCGCGCTACCGACCCGGCCGGCAACACCGACCCCACCCCCGCCACCCGCACCTGGACCGTCGACACCACCGCACCCCTGACGTTCACCCCCGACAAGGACGCCACGGTGCGCGAGCCCCAGCCGACGACCAACTACGGCACGACGGCGAATCTCGAGGCCGACACCTCGCCCTCGGAGCGTGCCCTCCTCTCGACCACCGTCACCGGCGCACCCACGGGCACCGTCACCACGGCGACGCTGCGCCTGTACGCGACCAACGGCTCCGGCAACGGCCCCCGTCTGCAGAGCTCCTCCTCCGCGTGGGGCGAGAACGCCGTGACCTGGAGCACCCAGCCGACCCCGGGCGCTCTGGTCGCGAACGTCGGCGCGGCACCGGCCAACGGGTGGACCAGCTACGACGTGAGCTCCGTGGTCACCGGCAACGGCACCTACGGCTTCACGCTGGTCCCCGAGTCCAGCGACGGCGTCGTCTTCTCCTCACGCGAGGGCGCCCATGCCCCACAGCTGGTCCTGGAGACCACCGGCGGCAGCACCGACACCACCCCACCCGACACCACCATCGACTCCGGGCCGAGCGGCAGCACCTCGGCCACCACGGCCTCGTTCGGCTTCTCGGCCACCGAGCCCGGCTCCACCTTCGAGTGCCGCCTCGACACCGCCACCTTCACCACCTGCACCAGCCCCCGCGACTACACCAACCTGACCACCGGCCCCCACACCTTCACCGTGCGCGCTACCGACCCGGCCGGCAACACCGACCCCACCCCCGCCACCCGCACCTGGACCGTCGACAGCACCGCACCCCGGACATTCACCGCCACCCGCGACGCCACGGTGCGCGAGCCCCAGCCGGCCAGGAACGACGGTCTCGACACCGAGCTGGTGAGCGACACCTCTCCCCTGGCGCGCAGCCTCATCGGCTTCGACCTGGGCTCGGTGGCCGGCACCGTGCAGAAGGCCGAGTTGCGCCTGTTTGTCACCAACGGCACGGGCAACGGGCCGGAGGTGCACCGGGTGACCTCACCGTGGAACGAGACCTCGGTGACCTGGGCCAACCAGCCAGCGGTGGCACCGGCCGTGCTCGAGGACCTCGGCGCCGTCCCCGTCGGCACCTGGGTCACCGTCGACGTGACGCCAGCGGTGTCCACCGGCGGGGCCGTCGACTTCGCGCTGGTGCCGCAGTCCAGCGACGGGCTCTTCGTCAGCTCCCGCGAGGCGGCGGCGAACCGCCCTCAGCTTCTGCTGACCATCTCGCCCTGACTCCGCGCGAGCTGGTCCCTGGGCCCGTCCCGTCGCCCGCCCGACCGCGAGGCGGGCCTCGATCCGTGCGCGTGCACACCGTGATCGGTGTAGCCGGCATGCCGCGCCTTGGCCAGGGCGGCGAGCGTCGAGTGGACGCCCGCCTTGCGCAGGATGTCCTGGACGTGCGTGCGAACCGTGTGCGGCGAGAGGACAAGGTGCCGGGCGATCTCGGCCCGACTCATCCCGTTGGACAGGAGGTCCAGGATCTCGAGCTGACGGGGCGTGAGGTCGTCCACGAAGGACCGCGGAAGCTCGTCGGGCTCGGGCGCGGACAGCAGTGAGGACAGCACCGGCGTCACCAGCGCCGCCGGCAGCCAGAGCCGTCCCATCATCGCCTCCTCGATGGCGTGGACCAGCTCGCCGAACGTCGTCTCCTTGGGGATCCAGGCTCGCGCCCCGTGCGAGAAGGCCCGGATGACCTCGTCGGTGCCGGTGCGGCCGGAGACCATCACCACGACGGCGTCGTGACGCGCGCTGGTGAGCTCGTCGATGATCTCGATACCGGACGTCTCCCCCATCCCGACGTCGAGCAGCAGCACCTGCGGTCGGTGAGTGTGTACCAGGGCGAGAGCCTGCTCGGCCGAGTAGGCCACCTCGACCTTGCCGAACCGCACGTCTGCACTGAGTCGGGCGGCCAGCGCCTCGGCGAAGATGCGGTGGTCGTCCACCACGAGCACGCGAAGCTCCCTCGGCATCTGGGGACCGGGCTGCTTCGCGACCACGGCGGTCATCTCACCACCCCGCCGGCGCCGAGCGCAGCACCCATGACCAGGTCGCCGTGGACGAACCGGCTGACGACCTCCAAGCGGCTGCGTGCGCCGCACTTGTGCAGCAGGGCCCGCACGTGGGCGTAGACCGTGCTCGGTTCGATCCCGAGGCTCTTGGCGATCACGCGCGTGCTGGATCCCGCGGCCAGCAGCCCCAGCACCTCGCGCTCACGGGTGGTCAGCGACCCCAGAGAGACCGCAGGACGCTCCGTCGTCCGCGGGGGCCCGGACGGGCAGGCGATGCGTCCGGCGACGGCCCGCTCGAGGTAGGTCAGCCCAGCCGTGCGGGCGACCACCCCGTCGATCACCCCGTCGATCATCCCGTCGAACGTCCCGGCACCGTCGTCCGGCGACGACGCGCTGCCGCGGGACTGGAGCACGAGGACGCGCAGCGTCGGTCGCCGCGTCTTGAGCTGGTGGAGCTCCCGGCACGCCCGCGGGTCGGTCGCGGACGAGTCGATCAGGACCACGTCGGCCGGAGCGTCCCCGAGCGCCTCCGGCACACCGACCCAGCCGGAGGCCGAGAGCACGACCTCGTGCCCCCGGGAGGACAGCAGGCCGGCGAGTCCGTCACGCAAGAGGGGCGACCTGTCGACGATCACGACCCGCACCCGGGTCGCGGGCCTCGTGTCGGTGTGCGCCGACGCGTGCGTGGCCATCGTGCGGCCGGGTCGGCACGGGCCGTGAGTCTCGGCGCGAGCGTCCCCCGCGGACGACTCGGACGACTCGGACGAGGAGAGCGCCGTGAGGCCTCTACTCTGGTGGGACATCGGATGCATACGGCGGCTCCAAGAGACATGCGCAAGGCCGCGAGACCGGGGTCTGGGGACGCACGGATGGCGTGGTGAGCCACCACCCCCTGCGGTGGCTCGGCGGTCCCCCTCGTGTAGGCAACTGGACTGCTTGTGTGCACGACTTTAGGGATTTGTTCATCGAATGGACAGATTGCCGTGGCGGAGTTTCGTCCTGGTCGTCCTAAAGACGTAGATCGTCGGGACGTTCGTCCTGCTCGCTTACGTATGAAGCGTGAGGTTTGCGAGGGTCCTCTCCCCCTACCGGGCGGACTACTTTTGGTCTAGACCTAGACCAGCCGCCGTCCACCTCAGGCTGGGGTCCCCCGGTCTCCCGGGCGAGCCACCTGAGACATCCTGCACCGGAAGCCACGACGGCTCCGGACCTCCGCGCATCGCTGGGCGGGACGCGTCGGTCAGCGCCGCGGTGTCGTCGGACTGCGGTGCACGGCCGCGAGGAACATCCAGCGCCAGCCGGGCCCTCGACGAGGAGTGCGGCCAGGGTGGGGGCCCGGGGCCGGCCGGGGCTACCGGCGAGAGCTTCGTGCACCAGGTGTGCGACCGGGTCACCGTGCACAGGCGATGACGGCCGGCAGGTCCACGCCGTACGTCGGGCCCCCCGTCGCCGCGTAGGCCTCGAGCCGTCCGGCCGCACGCTCGAGCAGGCGCCCGGCTCCGACCGGGTTGCCGCGCGCGCGGTGGGTGAGAGCCACGCAGAGCTGGGCGAGCCCCTGCCACAGGTCACGCTCGTCGGTCGGGCAGGTCTTCCACCGCACCTCGAGCACCTCGTGCGCCGAGAACGGGCGCCCCTCCTCGAGCAGTCCGCGTGCGACGGCGAGCGTCTCCACGGGGGGGAGCGGCTCCTCCGACACCGGCGGCACGCCCTCGGCGCCGTACTGGAGGGGACGGCCCAGCGCGTCGCGAGGGCGCCCTTGCTCGGCTCGCCCCCGGGAGTTGCGATCTCGATCACCCACCCTGAGACGGTACGTCGCGCAGGCACCGAGCGGGGCAGGGTCGTCCCCCGGTGTGTCTCGGCGCCCAGCTCGGCCCGCCCCGCTGATCGTCGGGCTCGGGTGGCCGCGTTGACCGATGTGTCCCTGGTGCGTGGTGCGGCTGCCGGTGCTGCGGCTGGTGGCTCGGGCCGCCAGGAGGAGCCCGCCGGGCTGCGACGCGTGCCGCCGGACATCCCGCGCTGCGCACGGCTGACCCCGCCAGGGCTCAGGCGAGGTGGTGGTGCTCGGGCCTGAAGTCCTTGGTCATCCGCCGGAACGTGAACGAGAATCCGGGGAACATGGCCACGACGTGACCGTCGGCGGACTGGTACCAGCTGGTGCAGCCGCCGTAGTGCCAGACCGTCTTCGTCATCTCCTGGTGGATCATCGAGGTGTAGTCGTCCTCGGCCCGCGCGGTGGGCTCGACGGTCGACCGCGAGCCGTCGAGCCGTCGAGCACCGCCTGGATCGAGGCCATGATGTATTCCATCTGCGCCTCGATCAGGAAGATCGCGCTGGTGTGGCCGATGCCGGTGTTGGGCCCGGTCACGATGTAGAGGTTCGGGAAGCCGGGGGCCGACGTGCCGAGGTAAGCCCGTGGGAACTCCTCCCAGAAGGTCGCCATCTTGAGGCCGTTGCGACCGGTCACGGGGTAGGCGATGAGGCCGTCGGTGGCGTCGTACCCGGTGGCGTAGACGATCAGGTCGAGGTCGAGGTGCGTGCCCTGCGCGGTGACGATGCCGGTCAGGTCGATGCTCGCGAGGCCGTCGTTGCTGGCGTGCAGGTGACAGTTGTCCGCGTCGAGGGCGGGGTACAGCGCGTTCGACATGATGATCCGCTTGCAGCCGATCGTGAAGTCGGGCGTGACCTTGCGGCGCAGCTCGGGGTCGGAGATGTTCGACCCGATGTGCTTGCGCGCCGTGCGCTCGGCGACGTTCTTGAGCGGGAACTTGCTGTACTTGAAGGCGATCACCCGCGTCTCCAGCGACCAGCAGATCGCGGTGCGCACGAGGCGGTGGACGGCGTCGATGCCGAGCAGGCGCTGCTCGGTGCGCGAGAAGTCGTGGTCGGGCCGCGGCAGCACCCAGTGCGGGCTGCGCTGGAAGACGTGCAGCTCGGCGACGTCGGGCTGGATGGCCGGGACCACCTGCGCGGCGCTCGCACCGGAGCCGATGACCGCGACCTTCTTGCCGCGGTAGTCGAAGGAGTGGTCCCAGTCGTTGGTGTGGAACTGGGCGCCGCCGAAGCTGGCACGCCCCATGAAGGGCGGGACGACCGGCGTGCTCAGCGGACCGGAGGCGTTCACGACGAACCGGCCCCGGAAGGTGCCCGCACCCTCGGTGTAGACCTGCCAGACGTGGGCGTCCTCGTCCCACTCCACGCTGGTGACGTCGGCGTGGAGCACGGTCCGCTCGCGCAGCGCGTGCTTGTCGATGACGTGGTTGGTGTACTCCTCGAGCTCGGACTGCTCGCTGAACATCCGGTTCCACGGGTACGGCTCGGAGGAGATCGAGTAGAGCGGGTCTGGACGTCGACGGCGGCCCCCGGGTAGGAATTCTGGCACCAGGTGCCGCCCATGAAGTCCCGCCGCTCGAGCATCACGAAGTCGGTGATGCCGCGCTTCTGCAGGTTCATCGCGGTGGTCTGGCCGCCGAAGCCGGTGCCGACGATAACCACCGTGTACTCGCGTTGCCGGTCCTCCGTGTGCAGCGTGTCCGCCATGCCCGCTCTCCTGGTTCGTCCATCTGAGGTTGTCGAACCTCAGATAAGGTCCGCGACGAACCTACCTGGCTCCCTCGTGACGGCACGCACTGCCGGCGCCGCACGGCCTCAGGGCGGCGACATTCACCTGGTGCGCCGCCCTCACCCGCCGATCTCGACGGGGCACGGGGCCGCGCACCGGGGGGTCCGGGGGTCGGGACGGTGAAGGGCGCGCGCGACCGGGCCCACGTCGGTGAGGCGGCCGATCTCGGCGGGGCTGCGCTGCTGGGCGATCATCGTCGGGGGCCCCCCGGGGGCGGCGTGGGGCGTCGCGGGCGGTGGCTCACCCGCTCACGGGCTGCTGGTGGTCTCGGCGACGACCGTGGTCATCAGGTCGTGGAACTCCTCGGGTTGCTCCCACAGCGCGCGGTGCCCGGAGGTGTCGAAGAGGGTGAGCTGCTTGCTCGGGGCGTCGAGGCCGGCGAACCACTCCGCGGCAAGCACGGAACGACCCGGCGTCTCGTGCGCGCCCTGGGCCAGGTAGACGGGCACCTCGAGGGTGCTTGCCTGCGTGCGCAGGTCGACGTGTCGCAGCTGCGGGTAGAGCACCGAGAAGGTGTCCAGCACCGCCCCGAAGAGGTGCAGCTTCTCGAGGAGTGTGTACTCGTTGACGAGGATGTTCTCGCCCATGCCGCCCATGCCGCCCATGCCGCCCATGCCCTCGTCGTTGCCGGTGTGGTCGTAGGGGTAGACCTCGCGCTCGTAGGTCAGGGTCGGCTCGTAGTCGAGCGTCGAGGTGTACGGCGGTGGCCCGCTGTCGGTCAGCGTGTCCACCAGGGTGGTGTCGCCGCTCCGTCGGGCCCAGGCGAGGGTGTCGCGGTAGGAGACCCTGTCGGTCGCCACCGGGCACACCAGCTGGCCGACCCCGACGAAGGCCGCGAAGGCCTCGGGGCGGCGCTGGGCGGCCAGGACGCCGAGCATGCTCCCCCACGACTGACCCACGAGGTAGATCTCGTCCTTGCCGAACCGGTCACGCAGGTAGTCGGTGACCTCGAGGGCGTCGCGCACCGCGCCGTCGAGGCTCACCGTCCGGGCCGGGTCGAGCTCGCCGTAGGACTTGCCGGTGCCCCGCTGGTCGTACGTCGCGACCACGAAGTCGTCCTCGAGGGCCTGGCTGTGCCGACGCATGGCCCCCAGCTCGCTCCCGCCGGGGCCCCCCGCGAGGAACAGCAGCACCGGGTTCCGGGCGTCTCGGCCGCGGATGGTCATCGCGAGGTCGTGCCCGTCGACCTCGACGCGGGTCAGCTCGGCGACGCTGCCGTCGACCGCCAGGCCGCCCGCGTCCAGGATCGGGGCGGTGTCCGCCGGCCGGGCGATGAAGGCCGCCATGGCCACGACCACGAGGCTGGCGACGACCGCGGTCCCGCGACGGGCCCAGAAGCCGATCCCGCTAAGCACACCCGGCGCCCGGGGCCGGCCCGCGAGCCGGCGTCGTTCCGCCGCCGCACCGGCCATCGCGCCCAGCACCATGGGCAGCAGGGTCAGCACGCCGTGGACGCCGCGACCTGTCGCGAAGGCGATGACGCCGTACTCGCTCCCCAGGTGGATGCCGTCGACGGTCGGTCCGACCTCCCCCAGACGGGCCAGCTCGAAGATCACGACGAAGGCGACCGGGGCCACGACCATCGACCACCGGGTGCCGAGCAGCACGCCCGCCACCAGCCCGAGCACGAGCCCGACCACCACAGCGGTCAGGCCCTCGGTCGCGGTGAGGGGGCCGCGGGGCGTCAGCCACCCCGCAACGAGCCCGTAGACCACCGGGCCGACGAGCGCGATCGCCCAGGCCAGCGGGCGGTCCAGGACGGCGAGGCGGGCAAGGCCGCGCAGCTCGCTCATCCGTCCTCACCCCGCTGAACGGCGACGTCGTCGGTGCGCAGAAGACGGATCGTGCGAGGCCCTCCACGTGGCCTCAGCCGTGGTGCTCGGCGTGAGCGGAAGAGGAGCGACCACCGAGCGGCGTGGACCAGACGCCTGCCCGTCGTACGACGACGTGGGACGACGTGGGCCGACGTCGGCCGACGTGGGCGCAGGATCAGTCGATCGGTCGCCGTGGGATGGCGCCGAGCGACCGTGGACGCTGCCTGACTTCCCACAGCTCGTCCTCCTCGACGGCCACGCGTCGGCGCGCGTGCGCGGCAGCCGCGACCCCGCATCGCTCACCCGCACGTGCGGCGGCGTGGGGTCGGCACCCGCGACCACGACACGTCATGCACCGGCCGTTGCCCCGGTAGGGTCGTGACCCACCGGGCCGAGGTCGCAGTCGGTGACCAACGCGACCAGGTCCGCGCGCGCGGACGCTCGGTCCTCGTGGGCGCGGGCCCGGTCGAGCGCGGCCTGCCGTCGTGCCGGCCAGTCGGCGCCGTACGTGTCCGCCGCGGCCGGCGACAGCAGGTAGCCCAGGTCGAGCTCCCGCTCCCGTTGCTCGGCCACCGCGTCGAGCTCGTCCGCGGCGACGTCACGGGCCACGGCCGCCGCGAGCCTCTCCTGGGCGCGGTGCAGGACCACGGCGAGGGCCCGCTCACGACGGGCCAGGTCGGCCTCGCGACGGTCGAGCTCGCGCTGGCGACGGGCCCGGGCCTGGTCCTCGAGAGCCAGGCCGACGTGCCGCGGCGACCGCGGTGCCCCCAGCACCTCGAACAACCGCCACGGCTCGAGCAGCAGCACCGGCCCCCCACCGAGCATGCGTACGCGGACGACGAGCAGCACGCCGAGCACCAGCAGGGCCGGCACGGCCGCCACGGGCGGCGTCACGGTTGTCCCCCGGACTGCCCGGCGGAGCCGGACGCCGGCCCGCCGGCCGGGGGCGTGGCGGCGAGGGCACGTCCGGCGTCCCCTGCGCGACGCCGTCTCACGTGGATGCCGTCCGCGCTCGTGCAGTCGTTGACCTCACGCAGCAGCTGCATCTCGCGGAGCAACGAACCGTCGAAGGCGCCCGTGTCCACCACGACCTACACCCCGCGCCGGCGCCCGCTGGTCGACTCCCGGCGCCGGGTGAACCAGACGCGGGCAGCCAGCTGCTCGGCGGCGGCGGTGCAGGTGCCTGAGCACCGGTGTCCCAAGGCCGCCAGCACGGGAGGGATCCCGGTCGACGGTCGGCCGGGCTCGCGTGGCCCGGGCAGGGTGCGCGGACGTGTCATGGCGGGTCCTCGAGGAGGAGGTCACCAGGGGTGCACGGCGTGAGCTGAACACTCGCGGGCTGCGGTGGCGTACGACCGGACCCGTCCGTGCTGGCTGTTTTCCCAGCACCGAAACGCTACGGCATCGGGTCCTGGTCGTCCAGGCAGGCCAGGAGCGCCGCGGCAACCCGGGGGTCGGTCCACTCCGGCCGACCTGGCGTCCAGCTCCAGATCGGCCTCGTCCATCGAGAGTCCCCTGCCCATCAGCAGCGAACTCCGAGGAGGGACACCCGGTGCGCCAGGCGAGGTCGGCCGCGAGGTCGACGAGAGCGCCCGGCCGCCCGGCCTACGGGACGAGCCCGACCGCGACCCGCGACGCCGGTGTCGGGCGGGTCGGAGACCCGGAACCGGAGTGACGCCCCGGTGCGTCCGGGGTGCGGGACCTCCTCGGAGGTCACGAGCCGCAGCGGCGGGTCGCTCCTCGGGGACAGCAGGATGCACACCCCGAGGTAGGAGGGCACCGCGAGCGCGGTCTCGGACAGGAGCAGGCCCAGCGTCGTCGCCACGTCGGGTGAGGGGCCGTCGAGCACCTCGGCGAGCAGGTGCAGGTCGGCCGCGAGTGCGGGGGGACCGGTGAGGACCAGTGGACCCAGGTCAGGGTCTGGCCACGTGGCTCCCCGTTCCGCGAACGTGCGCGTCAGCGGCAGCCGTGACCACGCGTGGGGGACGGGGGCCGGACGGGTCGTCGCCTCAGGGGTTCCGGTGGCGCGCGCGGGCCCGGCGTACGGCCTCGTCGACGATCTTGTGCGCCACGGCGATCACCTTGACGTGGTCGGCCTGGCTCATCTGCCGCAGGGCGTCGAAGGCCTCCTCCGCGCTGCCGCCGCTGCGGCCCCGAAGGATGCCGATCGCCTGGTCGATGACCGGCCGGCTCGACAGGGCGGTCTGCAGCTGGGCCGCCAGCGCCTGCGCCCGCGAGAGCACCTCGGCGTTGTGCACCGCGACCGCGGCCGGTGCCGCGAAGAGCTCGCCCAGCTCCTCGGCATGGTCGTCGAACGCCCCCTTGGCGTGGGCGTACACGTTGATCGTGCCGACGACGTTGCCCTCGACGAGCAGCGGCAGGGACAGCGCGCTGTGGACGCCGAGGCGCCCGACCCGGGGGCCGAAGCGGGGCCACAACCTCTCGCCGCCGAGGGACCCCGACCGCACGGTCCGCCGCTCCTGCGCCGCGGTGATGCAGGGCCCCTCGCTCAGCAGCGCGTACTGGACCTCGTCGATCTCGGCGACGAACGGGTGGCTCGCGGCCAGCACCTGCACCAGGTTGTCGGGGCGGTCCACCTGGAGCAGGGTGACCCCGGCACCGTCGGCCCCGGGGGTCGCCCGCACGGCGAACGTCGCCACGTGGGAGAGCAGGTCGGGCAACCCATGGCTCTCCGTCACCAGTCCCGCGAGGTCGCCCATCGCCCGGTGGAGGTCCCCCACGTGCTCCTCGGCCAGCGTGACTCCGGCCGGGTTCGCCCTCGGAGGCAATCCAGGGCTCTCCGTTGCCGGCCATCGCTCATCCCCACTCGTGGGTCGTGGTCCTCGTGGGTCGTGGTCCTCGTGGGTCGTGGTCGTGGTCATGGTCGGTTCGACCACTCCTCGCGACTATGGCACGCCTCGACCGGAGCCGCGCGGGCCTGTCTGCCGTGGTCTGGTGGGGTCGAGACCCGACGCAGACCCTCGTCGGCTGCTCGTCGTGCACGACGTCGCGGTCCACGTCGGCGACCTGCCACACGCGGCGGGGCATCGTGCCAGCAGGGCCGGCGGGCTCCGACCGGACCGCCACGCGAAGCCGGGCCGGGGTCGGCGCGAAGGCGCTCCCGCGAGGGACCGGTGCCGACGACCAGGCTGGCAGACGGGCAGGGCGCACGAGGAGGTCCGGCCCCCGCTCACCCGTCGTGGACGAGCGGTCCGCGGCCGCGATCGCCGGGCGCGGCCCCTGAACAGTAGGCCGGCGGACCTGCCGGCCGCCTGACCCGATCCCGTCGGATTGCCGACCCGGACCGAGGGGGCATGCTGGGGAAAGGAACCGGGCGAGAACTGTCTCCCGCCGCCCCTCGGCGGCTCCCTCCAGCGCCGGGCGTTCCACCGAATCTCCGACAGCAAGGACACCCGTGATGAACGACTACACCGACCTACGACGACGTTCTCGAGGGCGAGTGCCCCTTCGGCGGCAACACCCTCGGCGGCGCCTACACCTCGAAGCCGACGCTGTCGGACTGGTACCCGGACCGCCTCCGGGTCGAGCAGCTGCACCGCGACGGTGCCGCCGCCAACCCGCTGGCCGACTTCGACTACGAGGCCGCGTTCAACGCGATCGACCTCGACGCGGTCAAGGCCGACATCAAGGAATTCCTGACGACCTCGGTCGACTGGTGGCCGTCGGACTACGGCAACTACGGCCCGCAGATGGTGCGGATGGCCTGGCACTCGGCCGGCACCTACCGCATCGCCGACGGGCGCGGCGGTGCGGCGCAGGGCATGCAGCGCTTCGCGCCGATCAACAGCTGGTGGGACAACGGCAACACCGACAAGTCGCGCCGGCTGCTCTGGCCGATCAAGCTGAAGTACGGCGTCCAAGTCGCTGGGCCGACCTGATGGTCCTGACCGGCAACTGCGCGCTGGAGATCATGGGCTTTCCGACCTTCGGCTTCGGCGGCGGCCGGCGTCGACGCGTGGGAGGCCGACAAGGCGACCTACTGGGGCCCCGAGGGCTGGAACGGCAAGCGTCCGACCGGAGAGCACCCGCCGGCCAGCGTGATGGCCACCCGACCAGATGGTGACGCGGACCTGCGCTGGAAGGGCGACGTCGACGAGGACGACTACGACCTCGAGAACCCGCTGGCCGCCTCGCACCAGTCGCTGATCTACGTCAACCCCGAGGGCCCGAACGGCAACGGCGTCCCGATGGACAGCGCGCGCGACATCCGCGATACCTTCGCCCGGATGGCGATGAACGACGAGGAGACCGTCGCCCTGATCGCCGGTGGCCACGCCTTCGGCAAGTCCCACGGCATGGTCGCGGCCGGACGAGATCGGCCCCGCCCCGAAGATCGCGCCGATGGAGGCGATGGGCATGGGCTGGCAGAACCCGAAGGCACCGGCTTCGCCCAGTACACCATGACCAACGGCATCGAGGGTCGCTGGACGCCGCAACCCGACGCAGTGGGACAACGACTACCTCGACCAACCTCTTCAAGTTCGAGTGGGAGCAGACCGAGAACCCGGCGCCGGCGCCACCGCAGTGGAAGCCGGTCGACCCGGACGCCCCGAAGACGCCCGATGCCCACGTCGAGGGCAGATGAACGACCGCTGATGATGATGACCTCGCGACATCGCGCTGAAGGTCGACCCGGTCTACCGCGAGATCTGCCAGAAGTTCCTCGACGACTTCGACTACTTCACCGACGCCTTCTCCAAGGCGTGGTACAAGCTGATCCACCGCGACATGGGTCCGAAGGTCCGCTACCTCGGCCCCGAGGTCCCCGCGGAGGACTTCCTCTGGCAGGACCCGATGCCCGCGCACGACGGCTACAGCCTGTCGGCGACGCCGACATCGCCACGCTGAAGCAGGCAGATCCTGCGACTCCGGGATCTGACGGTGTCCGAGCTGGTTCGACCGCCTTGGCCTCCGCCGTCACCTACCGCGACAGTCCGACAAGCGCGGCGGCGCCAACGGTGCCCGCATCGCGCTCGAGCCGCAGAAGGACTGGGAGGTCAACAATCCCGCACCGCGCGACGTGTCGCCCGGCGCGCTGGCAGGGCCAGGAACGCCGAGCATCGGCCAAGCGTCTGCCTGGCCGACCTGATCGTGCTCGGCCGGTTGCGTCGGCGTCGAGAAGGCCGCCCGCGACGCGGGCATCGAGGTGAACGTGCCCTTCGTCGCCGGTCGCATGGACACCACGCAGGAGCAGACCGACGCCGAGCAGTTCAACTGGCTCGCACCGGTCGTCGACGGTTTCCGCAACTTCATGCTGACGAGTTCTCGTCGGTCTCAACGTCGCGCCCGAGCACATGTTCCTCGACAAGGCCGCACTGCTGGGGCTGACCGCGCCGGAATGGACCGCGCTCACCGGCGGCCTGAGGGTGCTCGGCTGCAACTACGACGGGTCCTCGACCGGCATCTTCACCGACCGGCTAGGCGTGCTGACGACGACTTCTTCGACGTCGTGACGAGCATGGACTACGAGTGGACCAAGGTCGACGAGGCCGGCACCTCGTTCACCGTCGACGACCGTCGGAGCGGACAGAAGGTGTACGACGCCTCGCGCAACGACCTGCTGTTCGGCTCCAACCAGCAGCTGCGCGCCGTCGCCGAGGTGTACGCCGGCAGTGACGGTCACGACCGCTTCGTGAAGGACTTCGTCGCCGTGTGGGACAAGGTGATGATGGCCGACCGGTACGACGTGAAGCCCAACTGATCACCCCGACCGAGCACCCCTGCCCCGTGGTCGACGGGCGGGGGCGCTCGCTCCTTCTCCCCGTGGGCCGACGAGGTGGCTGCGCGCTCGAGGCCGTGAGGCTCAGTCTGACGGCATGATCACCCAGAGCACGAGGTAGGCGACGAACTGCGGCCCCGGCAGCAGGCAGCTGAGCACGAACAGCAGCCGCACGGTGTTCGCCGACATGCCGAAGCGTCGGCCGAGCCCGGAGCACACCCCGGCGATCCAGCGGTCCCTCGGGCGGGCCAACGACGAGCGCGGAGCGGGCGACGGGGACTGGGCGGGGTACGACATGGGTGGTCCTTCCGTAGTCGGACCACCCATCCTTGCTCGCGCTCCGCAGCGGCGCCACCGCTGCGCCGGCGGCCTGTCCACGTGCTGACCTCGCCCGGCTCGTCCTGCACGGCGCGCGTAACGTCAGGCGGGTGGACCACCCGACCGAGCCGTTGCACCTGCCCGTGGACCTGGTCGAGCAGATCGCCGCCGACCGCGCGGCGTACGACCTGCCCACCCGGCTGCCGGACGTCGCCGAGCGCCTCATCCACGCCTACCTGGCCCTGCTCTTCCCGCACTACACCCGCGACGCCGGCTGCCGGGCCGGCGAGGTCGGTGCCGACGTCCAGACCCTGGTCGACCTCCTCCAGGAGGGGCTCGCACTCCCCGGCAGCGACGCCACCGGACGACGGGACGTCACCTCCGGCGTGCTGGCTCAGCTGGGAGGGATCCGCGAGGCCCTGCTGCTCGACGCCGAGCAGACCGCCGCCGGAGACCCCGCCGCGTCCGGCACGGACGAGGTGATCCTGTCCTATCCCGGGTTCTTCGCGACGGCCGTGTACCGCCTGGCCCACCACCTGGTCCAGGTCGGCGTGCCCGTGCTCCCGCGGCTGCTCGGCGAGATCGCCCACCGCGCCACCGGCATCGACATCCACCCCGGGGCCACGATCGGCAGCCGGTTCGCCGTCGACCACGGCACCGGCCTCGTCGTCGGCGAGACCTGCGTGATCGGCGACCGGGTGCGGCTCTACCAGGGCGTCACCCTCGGCGCGCTGGTGGTGGACAAGTCGATGGCCAGCCACAAGCGTCACCCCACCGTCGAGGACGACGTGGTCGTCTACTCCGGCGCCACCATCCTCGGCGGGGACACCGTGATCGGTGTGGGCAGCCGGATCGGCGGGAACGTGTGGCTCACCCGCAGCGTGCCGGCCGGGTCGTTCGTGACCACCAGCGCGGGCGTCGACAAGCGGCGCCCCCGCAACGGCACCACCCCCACGGGGGAAGAATCCGGCCCCGCGCTGGAGTTCCACCTCTAGACACCCGGCACCACCCGACAAGTGCTCGCACACCCCTAGGAGGACGCGTGAAGGTCGACAGCATTCTCGCCACCATCGGCGACACCCCCCACGTCCGGCTCAGCCGTCTGTTCGGCGACCGGGTCGACGTGTGGCTCAAGCTCGAGCGGCAGAACCCGGGCGGGTCGATCAAGGACCGCATCGGCCTGGCCATGATCGAGGCTGCCGAGGCCGACGGGCGGCTGCAGCCGGGGGGCGAGATCGTCGAACCCACCTCGGGCAACACGGGCATCGGGCTGGCCATGGCCGCCGCGGTGAAGGGGTACCCGCTCACGCTGGTGATGCCGGAGTCGATGTCGATCGAGCGACGCCGGCTGATGGCGGCGTACGGCGCGACCTTCGAGCTCACCCCCAAGGAGGAGGGCATGAAGGGCGCGATCGCAAGGGCCGAGCAGCTCGTCGCCGAGCGCGACGGGGCCTGGATGCCGCAGCAGTTCGAGAACCCGGCCAACATCGACGTCCACAAGCAGACGACGGCCAGGGAGATCCTGGCCGACTTCCCCGACGGCATCGACGTCCTCATCACCGGGGTCGGCACCGGCGGTCACATCACCGGCGTCTCGGAGGTGCTGAAGGAGTCGTTCCCGCAGATGCAGACGTACGCCGTCGAGCCGGCCAAGTCGCCGGTCATCTCCGGGGGCCAGGGCGGCCCGCACAAGCTGCAGGGGATCGGCGCCGGCTTCGTGCCCGCCAACCTGCACACCGACACCCTCGACGGCGTGATCCAGGTCAGCGAGGAGGACTCGTTCGGCTACTCCCAGCGAGCCGCCAGCACCGAGGGCATCTTGGTCGGCCCGTCGTCAGGTGCGTCGCTCGCCGCCGTCGCGCAGAAGCTGCCCGACATCCCGGACGGCGCCACGGTGCTGGCGTTCTGCTACGACACCGGGGAGCGCTACCTGTCGGTGGAGGGCCTGTTCGAGGCTGACGGCTCCGCCGGCTGACCGACCGGTCGCCGGTGGGTCAGGCCGGCGGGGCGGGGCATCGGCCCTCGACCCGGTCGTCATCCGGGGGTACGCGGACGGGGTGAACGGCTGCCTTCTCCTGGAGGAGCTGCCCCCGGCTCGGGACATTCTTGGCCGTGGTCCATACTTCGGAGGTGCCGTGCTCCTCGGAGACTGGCTTCGCGGACGTGGTGTAGTGGCAGCACGCTTCCCTTCCAGGGAAGAGGTCGAGGTTCAAATCCTCGCGTCCGCTCGATGCGAGGGGCTGGTCATCGCCCGGTCGGCGTTGTCGCGCTCAGCGGCGTCGGGCGGTGACCAGGAGGTACTCCCACTCCATGACCCCCTCACCCGCGTCGTGCTTCCGACCAAGGTCGACCAGAGCCCGGTCGAGGGACTGGGTCCGCTCCGGCTCATCGGCCAGGTTCTTGTATGCCGCGATGGTCGGTCCGTACCGTTCCTTGAAGAACTCCCGGAACGCCACCGCGTCCTCGAAGCAGTCGACACGGACGTGCTGACGGAGCACCTCCACGCCGGTGACCCGGTCGCCGAGGAGCCCGCGTACGTGCCCCTCGTCGCCCCACAGCGGTGGCGGTTGCGCCCCGGCGGGGGGTGGCGGCGTGTACGGCTTCATCGTCGTGAACATCTCCCCGATGAAGCCCGACGGCGTCCAGCTCGCCAGGCCGATGGTGCCACCGGAGCGCACCACCCGGACGAGCTCGTCGGCGCTCTGCTGGTGCAAGGGAGCGAACATCACCCCCACGCAGCTGATCACCGCGTCGAACGTCCCGTCCTCGAAGGGGAGCGACTGGCAGTCGGCCTCGCGCCACTCCAGCGACAAGCCCTGGCCGGCGGCCTGCTGCCGACCCCTCTCGAGCAGGTCGGGGGTCAGGTCGGAGGCGACGACGCTGGCACCCAGGGCCGCCGCGGGCAGCGAGGCGTTGCCGCACCCTGCCGCGACGTCGAGCACCCGGTCACCGGCCCCGATGCCGGTGGCCTCGACGAGGACGGCGCCGAGGCTCGGGATCACGTCGGCCGCGACCGATGCATAGTCGCCCAGCGCCCACATCGCGCGGTGCCGGGCCCTGACGTCGAGCCTCGCTGGACTCTGCTGGGTCATCGCTGTCTCCTCGGGATGGCGGCCGCCGAACCGGCCCGACCGGGTAGCGCTGCCGGCAGGTCACCGTCGCACCGGGGCCGGGCGGTCCAGTGTCGAAGCTGTACCGATCAGGGTCCGCCCGGCGGTGGCAGCACCCCGAGCTGGACGAAGAGGCCCCGCACGCCACTGACGCCCCGGCGGCTCACGATCAGGTCGTCGACCACCTCGACGATGGTCACGCCGCCTGGTTGACCGCATAGACCTGCCGGGCGCGCTCGACACCGGTGGCGAGCCCCGGGACCGGTAACGGCGGGTGGTCGACGTACGCCGGGCGGAAGAAGTCCTCGTGCAGCGTGGGACTGAGAGCGTCGATGCCGGCGAACAGTCGTCGCTCGAGGCCCTTGTTGCGCTCGGCCACCGCGGTGTCGTCGACCAGCGGACGAGGCGCGGAGAGGACATCAGGCCGATGTCAAGGCCGGGAGGACACCGAGCTGGGTGAGCAGCCCCAGGTCGTCGAGGCGGTTCCACCGCTCGACGACGAGTCCGTCCGCGAACTGGACCAGGGTGAGGCCCTCCACCTCCAGCGCGCGACCGGTGGCCGGTGCGCCGAACAGCTCGCCGCGGTGGGTGCCGGTCAGCACGAAGCGCAGCGCCACCCGGTCACCGTCGACGAGGACGTCCCTCGCCGCGATCCGGGCGTCCGGGACTGCGCTGGTCAGCGCGAGGAAGAACTCCGTGATGCCCTCCCGGGTAGGGGCGAAGGCGTCAGGAAAGCCGTGGAACCGGCAGTGGGGAGCGTACAGCGTCGTCACGTACCCCCGGACGTCTCCGGCGTTGAGCTTGTCCACGGCGTGGGCGATGGTGTGGGCGTGGTCGATGGTCATGGTGACTCCCTCGCGGTTCGACGATCTCGTCCCTCGATCATCGGCACGGGACGTGACCGCGCCTAGTCCGCGATCTGTACCGACTCTGTGTTCCACGTCGAGCGGTGGCCGCAGATCAGGCGTAACGTGGCTGCCCCCCTGCCGCGTCGCCGCGGCTCGGGGAACTCAGGAAAGGCACGCTCATGCCCGCCAGCTATGGACAGTTCTGCCCGGTCGCCAAGGCGATGGAGCTCCTCGACGAACGCTGGACGCTCCTCGTGGTGCGCGAGCTGATGATGGGGAGCCGCCACTTCAACGACCTCCGCCGGGGCCTGCCACGCATGTCGCCGACGCTGCTCTCGAAGCGACTCCACACCCTCGTTCGCGCCGGCGTCGTTCAACGTCACCAGGACGGGAACCGGGTCCACTACCGGCTGAGTCCCGCGGGACGAGAGCTGGAGCCGATCGTCGAGGCGCTTGGGTCGTGGGGCATCCGATGGGTGCCCGAGATCGGCGACGAGGACCTCGACCCCCACCTGCTGCTGTGGGACATCCACCGCAACATCGCCGTGGCGGAGCTCCCCGAGGGGCGGACCGTGTTGTCCTTCGCCTTCAGCGACGTGCCTGTCGGGAACGACCGGTGGTGGATCGTCGTCACGGCCGAGGGCATCGACGTCTGCGACGCGGACCCCGGCTTCGACGTGACCGTCGCCGTGGACACCGACCTGCGGACGTTGACGCTGGTCTGGCGCGGTGACCTCACCTGGTCGGCCGCGCAGCGGGCCGGGAGACTGGAGCTGCACGGCGAGACCGGGGCCTGTCGCGCGGTGCCCCGATGGCTGACGTTGTCGCCGCTGGCCCCTACGCCCCGGCCCGAGCTCACGGCCGTGGGCAGTCCACGTCGGGCCGCACGCTGACCTCGACGCTGACCAACGCCGACGCCCGTCCCCCGCTACCGATCTTCCGTCCCTGGCGCCGCTACCAGCACGGTGCGGCCCCTTCCTCGGCTGGTACTGGCGCCGACCCCGGCACGAAGGCTCACCCGTGCCTCAGGCGCCCGGCCGCAGACTGGCCGCGTGGACGTGCCGTCGCACACCCCACGGGGCCGACAACGCCGTGCAGCCCACTGATCGGAACATCGGACCACCGGAAGGATCTGCGAGGCAGATCAGCCGTCTGCCGCCAGATTCGGGGTGGGCGTCACGCCGCCGGCGCGCCTGCTCGCGAGGGCGCTGCGTCCGACGACCATGATCGCGATTCCTTCGCTGAGGGTCTCGAGCCCGAGGATCACCCCGAGGAAGGTGAGCGAGAAGGCAAACAGGTTGAACAGCACGACCAGCCCCAGCAGCGTCGAGACACTCCCGGCGATCAGCAGCGGCAGACGCCCCTCGGCGGTGCCGAACGCCGCGGCGAGACGTGCCAGGCCGGTGGTGAGGAACAGCGCGCCCGCCACGAGCGTGACCGTGAGCGCGGCGGCGGCCGTGTTGCGAAGGAAGACCAGACCGAGCACGGTCATCAGACCACCGCCGATCGCGGCGATCCAGAATCCCTCCCTGCCGATGCGAAGAAGACTCGCGCCTAGGGTCACCAGGCCGCCGATCAGCAGCAGCCAACCCATGAAGAGCAGCGAGACCGTGGTGGCCAAGACGGTGTGCCCGAGGATCACGATCCCCACCAGCGCCACCAGTCCGCCGACGATGAGGTCTCCCGTGAGGCCGTTGCGTGTGCCGTCCGCCATCTCCGTGTCCCTCCGTACGTTCGCACGCGTCTCCCGCGTGCGTCGCACGATCGGGACCTCGCCAGGGTGGCGGGCACCAGGTCACCGACGCCTCACCCGTTTCGGGTGACAACCGGACGTCCCGTCGCGGCTAGCGCGCCCGGGTCTCCCTGACGGTCCGGTGCGCCGCTCCAAGGAGGCACCGGCACCGAGGCCCGGAGCAGCGCCCGGACAGGCGTGACAGCGCACGCGTGACCACACCTGCTGGCCTCGGCGCATCGTGCGGGTGCGGGGCGGCGGGTCACTGCGCCAGGTGTGGCGAGGCGAGCAGGTCCAGACCGAGGCGCCGGGAGAGGTCACGGGCCTCGAGACGGGGTGCCCCCAGCCGGCAAGGGCGGCCTCGGCGCCGAGGACCCCGGTGGTGTACGGCGCGTGGGAGGTCACGCTCGCGACGGCACCGACCGGCAGCCGATCCGAGTCGACCAGGCGTTCACCGCACCGAGCACCCGCCCGTTCCTCGTGGAGTGCTCACCGGGTCGACCTCGCGCGGAGAGCGGGCGGAGACTCATGGCCGGCCGTACGGACGACGGTCTCCTCGTGGCGCGGGGGCAGGATCCCCGAGTCGCTCGGACGTACCCGCGCACGTGCCCGGGTACGTCGGCGTGTCTGGACCGCCCCCGGGTGTGGACGACGCCCTGCGACACTCGGCCCAGGATCGCCGAGATGAGGACTGATGAGCGAGGACCCAGGTCGGCGGTCGTTCGACCCGGTGCCGTCCACCCGGTCCCCGGCCGGCATCCCCGTGTCCGCCCCGCTGCCCCCGGTGGCCGAGGCCGCGGCGTTGGCCGTCGGGGTTTCGCGGCGTCCGAGCCTACGGCGGTGCTCGGCGTGGACGCACCCCTCCTGGCCGTCGCGGGCCACGACCGGCCGTGACCTGTCCTCTTGCCCCGCGGTCACGTTGACGGCCGCGCGCATCGGCGGGGTCGCCCCGGCGCTGGGACCGGAGGCCGACGTCGAGCAGCTGGACTCCTCGACCGCCGACCTGACCGGTATGGGCGGCCCCCATGCGGGCTCGATCACAGCCGGACTGTTCGAGGCCGAGTTCGTGGGCACATCGCCCTGGGCTCACGTCGACGTCGCCAGCACGGCCCAGCAACCGACCCTCCGGTCCCGGCGAGACTCAGGGGCGAGCGGCTTCGGCGCCAAGCTCCTCATCCAGATCGCTACCGACTTCCGTGCGCCCTAGGCCCCACCGCCGGGTCCTCACGGCTCCGTTCCTGCCGACCGTGACAGCCGTCTGCTTCGTCTGGCTGTCCCTGACGCCGTCCCTGCTCCCCCGGCCCTCGCTCTTCCAAGGCCTTCTCTGCGGAGTCGCCGCTGCCGGTGGATACGCACTGGGCGCGCTGGTGGGCTGGCTGCTCCGGCGGTGCGGCCTCCGCCTCGTGGGCCGCACCCGACGGCGGGCGTGGATCACGCTGGCGGCGATCGCGCTGCCGGTCAGCGTCGTGGTGCTGTGGTGGTACGTCACCTGGCAGGGCGAGCTGCGTCGCGCCGTCGGCACCGAGCCGCTCGGTGCCGGGCACCTCACGCTGCTGCTCGTGGTCGGCACGCTCGTGCTCGTCGTCCTGGTCGGTTCCGCGCGGGGTGTGCGCGCGGTCGGCCGCGCGGCCGGGGCACGCATCGGTCGTCTCCTACCCCCACGTGCCGCCGTGGCTGCAGGAACGCTCGCCGTCGCGTTGCTCGGTTGGGCTGTCGTCGACGGCGTGGTCGCGCCGGGCGCCTTGGGTCGCCTCGACGCTACGTTCATGGCCCTCGACGACGAGTTCAAGGCGGACCGTCCCGCCCCCGTCGGCAGCACGGTCTCGGGCGGGCCGGACTCGCTCGTCGCCTGGGACGAGCTCGGTCGTCAAGGACGGGTCCTCGTGTCGAACGCACCGTCGGCCGACGAGATCGCCTCGTTCACCGGCGAGCCGGCGCTGCCGCCGGTCCGCGCGTACGTCGGGGTAGGCAGCGACCAACGGGTCGACCTGGTCGAGGAGGCCCGGCTAGCGGTGGCCGAGCTGGACCGTCTCGGCGGCTTCGACCGCAACGTCATCAACGTCGTCACCGGCACCGGCCGCGGTTGGGTCAACGAGAACCAGGCATTGGCCCTCGAATTCATGTGGGGCGGGGACACCGCCACCGTCAGCATCCAGTACTCCTACCTGCCGAGCTGGATGTCCTACCTGCTCGATTCCGGCCGCGCCCGACGTGCGGGGAGGCTCCTCTTCGACGCCGTCCACGAGCGGTGGCTCAGGGACCCGCCACGGGATCGGGCCCGACTCGTCGTCAGCGGCGAGAGCCTGGGCAGCTTCGGCGCTGAGGCGGCCTTCCGCGACCTGCCGGACCTGGCCGCCCGCACCGACGGGGCCCTCTTCGTCGGCCCCACTGGCGACAACGTGCTCTGGCGAGAGATCACAGACGGGCGCGACCCGGCCAGCCAGGAGATATTGCCGGTCTACGGCGATGGACGGATCGTCCGCTTCGCCGACCGCGCGGCGGACTGGGACCGGCCGAGCCGATCGTGGGTTGCACCCAGGATCGGTTACCTGCAGCACCCGAACGACCCGATCACTTGGTGGACGTGGTCGCTGGCGGTGCACCGCCCGGACTGGCTCGAAGAGCCCCGCGGGCGGGACGTCCTGCAGTCGACGACGTGGATCCCGTTCGTGACGATGCTCCAGGTGGGGGCAGACCAGTTCGTCGCCAACGCGGTCCCGCCCGGGCAGGGTCACGACTTCGGACAGGAACCGGTGTCGGCGTGGGCTCGCATCCTGCCGTCGCCCGGGTGGACTCCGGCCCGCACCCTGGGGCTGAGGCGGACAGTCGCGGAGCGCGACTCGCTGGAGTGACGAACCCGCGCGGCATCGAAGACACAAGAAGCATCCGCAAGGGGACGTCTATCTCTCGTCGATGTTCCACGAGAGCACGGCGGCTCCGCGTCGGTACGCAACCGCCGCGATCATGCAGTTGACCATCGCGCGAGGGGTGACGCCCGCCTGCCGACAGCGGCGGTAGATCCTCGCCGCGACTTCGACGTCGGCCAGGATCACGCGGCGCCACGCGGGGCGGCATCGCCCGGAACGTCGTCGATCGGGCGGGTGCCCCGCATCGCCAGCGCTTGCTCCCTCGTCCTCGGCTGGCCCGCGAGCTAGCGGTGCGCCAGCTCGACGGCCCCGGTCGCGGTGTGGACCCCACCGCGATCGGGCTCGACTACGTCTCCTGTTCGCCGGTCCGAGTTCCGGTAGCGCGTCTGGAGGCCGGCCGAGCGGCGGCCCTCGGCGGGTGGCAGCGCTGGTTCAGAGCAGGATCAGACCGACGCAGGCGAAGACCCCGACCACCACCAGTGCCTGGGCGGTCGCCCAGAACTTCGACACGACGTGCGTGCCGAGGACAGTGGGATCGCGGGAGAGGAGCTGCATCAGCACGAGGAGCGGGAGCAGCAGGATCGCGTTCAGCGTCTGGGTGGAGACCAGCAGGCTCACCAGTGGCACTCCCGGCACGAGCACCACCGCCGCTGCGATCGCCGTGACCACCACGTTGCTGAGGTAGAAGACCTTGGCCTCGCCGAAGTCTGCGTCCAGGGCAGCCTCGGACCCCGTGAAGTCACAGATCGAGTACGCCGTCGACAAGGGCAGGATTGCCGCCGCCAGCAAGGCGGCCCCGATCAGCCCCACGGCGAACAAGGTGCTGGCCACGTGGCCCGCGACCGGCACGAGTGCCTGAGCGGCATCTTCGGCATCCTCGATGCGGACTCCTTGTCGGTTCAACGTCGCTGCGCACGCCACCACGACGAAGAATCCGATCACCCCCGTCAGCCCGGCGCCCAGGACCACGTCGGTGCGCTCGTCTCGCAGGTCGTCGACCGTGAGCTTCTTGTCCACGGCGTAGGACTGGATGAAGCTCAGACCCCACGGCGCGAGGGTGGTGCCGACCGTGGCCGCGACGATGACGGTCTCCTGGTGCCCCCACGACATCCGCGGCGTGACCAGCCCCTCGAAGGCCGCCGACCAGTCAGGGTGCGCGAGCACCCCGGCACCGACGTAAGCGAGGAAGACCGCGGCGAGCGCCATCAGGACGTGCTCGACACGGTGGAAGCTGCCTGCCAAGACGAGCCAGCTCACGAGGACCGCACTCATCGGCACGGCGACGTACCTGCTGACCCCCAGGAGCTCCGAGCCCGCCGCGATCCCCGCGAACTCCGCGGTAGCGGTGCCGACGTTGGCCACGACCAGAGCGAGCAGGGCCGCTGCGGCGACGCCGACGCCGTACCTGTGCCGCACGAGGCCGATCAGTCCCTGGCCCGTGACCACCCCCATTCGTGCCCCCAGGTTGTGGAAGACCATCAGGGCGAGGGTGGCGAGCAACAACACCCAGAGCAACCGGTAGCCGTGCTCGGTGCCGAGGATCGAGTAGGTCGTGATCCCGGCCGGGTCGTCGTCCGACAGTCCCGCCAGGAGCCCGGGACCGAGCACGGCTAGCAGGGGCAGGCGCCGGCGCAACCGAAGCCCTCGCGACTCGGAGTCGGCGCTTCCGGCTGACGTCACGTGTCGGCCCCGGGGCCGTGGCCGCTGCGCGGGCCGTGCACCCGCCAGCCGGCCAGTCGTCGTGTACGACGTGGAGGCCGGGCCGTGCCGGTCACGCGCGACCGTACGCGAGGATGGAGGAGGGAGACCGCTTGCTCGAGGACCCCACGGTCGGCCACCCTCATGATGTCGCGGGCGTGAGCCACCGAGACCCGGGTCAGCACCTCGGCCATCCCCTCCGGTCCGAGTCCGAAGACCATCGCACCCGGCACGGCCAGCTGGGCGTGATGGCCGGCGAAGGAGGAAAGGTGCACCGCGGACAGCGGCACCGATCCACTGACTGCGGCGCGCTCGGTGGACCGGTGTCTCCCGAGGAGCCTCCGCAGCGCGCCCGCCGTGCTCACGTCGAGCTCGATCACCCACGCCCCGCTCCCCTCCGTCTCCAGGACGATGTCGCTCACCCGCGCTCGACGGGGCGGGTCGGCCAGGACTACCGGGGAGTCGAGGATGTCGCGCCGGACGAGGACCTCGGTGGGTGACAGCTCCTTCAGCTGGACTGCGTCACCCCTCAGGACGAGGTGCTCTCCCCCCGGTCCGGACGACAGCCCCGTCCAGGGCACGGTGCAGCGACCGTCGCGCCGCAACTTGATCACCACGCAGGTCAACGGGACTCGGTCGAGGTCGACGGCCAGGTCGACGACCAGGTCGTCGACCACGCCCACCAGATGACCGTCCGCGTCCACGACGGTCGTCCCGAGCAGCGCCGAGACCCACACGTGACCCTCGCTGTCCGGACGGGTCAGCACGGCGCGGGCCCCGTCACCTGCAGCGTTCGGGGATGCCTCACACCGCGAGTCTGCGCCACCCCCCCGGCGACCAGCAGAGTCCTAGGACGCAAGGCCTGGGGACCTTGGGCTCGGATCGCCGGTCCGCGCTGCTCGTCACCGCATTTTCGGGACCTTTGCCGTCGACGAGGGGGCTTGGGCCCGTGCCGCTCGACCACCCGCTGCGGTGCTATGGCATGACACCTAGGAGGAGTCATGACCCAGCTCGCCGGGCGCCCCACGCCAGCGCCCACGCCCTCCACCCACCCGTCCCCGCTGCGCCTGCCCCAGTCGACGGCCCTGGTGATGGGCAGCATCATCGGCGTCGGCATCTTCAGCCTGCCCTACGCCATCGCGTCGTACGGGCCCGATCAGCCTGGTCGCCATGGCGCTGGCGACCGCTCGGCGCCGTTGCGCTGGCGTTCATGTTCGCCGTGCTGTCGCGGCGCGTACCGGCCGAGGGCGGGCCCTACGCCTACGCGCGCGCAGCCTTCGGCAACGGGTTCGGGTTCAGCCAGGCGTGGCTCTACTGGATCACCGCCTGGGCCGGCAACGCCGCGATCGCCGTCGGGTGGGTCTTCTACGTGGAGAAGTTCGTCAACACGGGCGGCAGCACAGCAGGGTCGATCATCATCGCCCTGGTCGGCCTGTGGATCCCTGCTGGCGGTGAACCTCACCGGTGTCCGCAACATGGGTGTCTTCCAGCTGTGGAGCACGGTGCTCAAGTTCGTCCCGCTGGCCCTGATGGCGACCATCGGCCTGTTCTTCGTCGAGGCCGGCAACTTCACGCCGTGGAACACCAGTGGCGACACCAGCCTGTCGGCCATCGGCGGGGCCATGGCGATCTGCCTGTTCAGCTACCTCGGCGTCGAGACCGCTGCGGTTGCGGCGGGCAAGGTCCGCGACCCCGAGCGCAACGTCCCCAAGTCCACCATCTACGGCACGCTCGGCGAGTGCCGTGGTCTACCTGCTCTCGCTGGTCGCGGTCTTCGGCATCCTGCCCGCCGCCGAGCTGGCCCAGGACGGCAACCAGGCCGTCTACTCAGCGGCCGCCGACTCGATCGTCGGCGGCTCCTGGCTGGGGTACATCGTGGCCGCCGCCGTCGTCGTCTCCGGCATCGGCGCCCTGAACGGTTGGACCATGATCTGCGCGGAGATGCCGCTGGCCGCAGCCAAGGACGGACTCTTCCCCCGGGTCTTCGGATCACTGTCCACGAGGGACGTCCCGGCGTTCGGCATCATCTCCTCCACCGGGCTGGCATCGGTTGCCGTCCTGATCAGCTACCTGGGGGTCCAGTGGCGCCACAGTTTTCACCACGCTCGTGCTGATGACGGGGATCACCGCCGCCATCCCCTACGCCGCCTCCGCACTCGCCCAGCTCAAGTGGCGGCTCACCGACAACGCCAAGGGACGGACACCACACTTCGCGCTCGACGTCGGGGTGGCAGCCGTCGCGCTGGTCATGTCTGCCGCGTTCGTCTGGTACTCCCGCAACAGCGGTGACACCTGGTACGTCGTCTGGGGGCCGTTCCTGATGGCTGGCGGAGCCGCTCTCCTCGGCATCCCGGTCTACCTCGCCCAGCGCGGATCGATGACGACGCCGGCGCCTGTTCCGGAGTACAAGTGAGCGCCGCCACCGGGGGGTTCCACGTCGACTCCGAGGTCGGTCAGCTCCAGCAGGTCGATCGTCCACCGCCCCGGCGTCGAGCTCGACCGGCTCACCCCCGGCAACGTCGACGACCTGCTGTTCGACGACGTGATGTGGGCCCAGCGGGCCACGGGAGGAGCACGACGCCTTCGTCGGACCAGCTCCGTCGCCGAGGAGTGGTAGTCCACCACTTCGCCGTGCTGCTGGCGGAGGCACTGGACGAACCCGGTGCCCGTGAGTTCCTCCAGGACCGGCTGACCACGGCGACGCGGTTCGGACCGGCGCTGGACAAGCCGCTCGACGATCTGGTCGCCTCCACGCCCGCGCCCCTGCTCGCCGACCTGCTGATCGGGGGCGTGCTCAAGTCCGACGTGAGCGACCGGCTGCGTCGAGCCCAGCCTGCTGATGGACTACCTGCGACCCGACGACTTCCTGCTGCGCCCGCTGCCCAACCACCTGTTCCAGCGGGACAACGCCGCCTGGATCTACGACGGCCTCTCCATCAACCCGATGGCCAAGCCGGCGCGCAAGACGGGAGACGATCAACTCCCGCGTGATCTACAACTTCCACCCGATGTTCCGCGACCGCCCGGCTCCCGTTCCTCTACGGCAACGACTCGCTCGCCCACGAGCCCGGCCACGGTCGAGGGCGGCGACGTCACGGTCATCGGCAACCGCGCGGTGATGATCGGGATGGGCGAGCGGACGACGCCCGCAGGGCGTCGAGACGCTGGCGCGGGCCCTGTTCGCGCAGGCTCGGTCGACACCGTGATCGCGGTCGAGCTGCCCCGCGAGCGGGCCTTCATGCACCTCGACACCGCCATGACGATGGTCGACCGGGACGCCTTCAGCGTGTACCCCTACCTGCCCGACGAGCTTCGGTCCTTCACGCCTCACCGCCAGGGGACGGCAGCGGCGACTTCCACGCTCGAGGAGAACGAGCGACCTGTTCCCCGACCTCGCCGACGCGCTCGGCCTGGACAAGCTCCGGGTGCTGCGCACACCGATCGACAAGATGGGCGCCCAGCGGGAGCAGTGGGACGACGGCAACAACTTCCTGGCCGTCTCCCCCGGCGTGGTCCTCGGCTACGAGCGCAACACCACCACCAACCGCTTCCTGAGCGACGAGGGCATCGAGATCCTCCCCGTGGTCGGCTCCGAGCTGGGGCGCGGGCGTGGCGGTCCGCGATGCATGACTTGTCCCATCGAACGAGAGAGCAGTGAACGGACATGAGCGTCAACCTCAAGGGGCGGCAGCTTCCTCAAGGAGCTCGACTTCACCACCCAGGAGTGGCGCCACCTGCTCCGCCTCGCGCAGAACCTCAAGCTCGAGCAGCGCGTCGGACCCCGGCGCCAGCGTCTCGCGGACGCCAACATCGCGGTCATCTTCGAGAAGGCCTCCACACGCACCCGGTGCGCCTTCGAGGTCGCCGCCCACCACCAAGGCGCGCACATCACCTACCTGGACCCCTCGGGCTCCCACATGGGCCACAAGGAGTCGGCCAAGGACTCCGCCCGCGTCCTCGGCACGGATGTACGACGCGATCGAGTACCGCGGCTTCGCACAGGCGACCGTCGAGTCGCTGGCGCAACACTCCGGCGTCCCGGTGTGGAACGGGCTGACCGACGAGTGGCACCCCACCCAGTCGCTGTGCGACATGCTTCACCATGCGCGAGCACGCTGCTCAAGCCCGACCACGAGATCGCCTTCGCCTACTGCGGCGACGCCCACAACAACGTGGCCAACTCCCTGCTCGTCGCGGGCGCCATGATGGGCATGGACGTGCGCATGGTGGCCCCGGCTTCCCTGTTCAACCCCCCTGGCGTCGTCGAGGCCGCGGCCAGATCGCCGCCGAGACCGGCGCGCCGCATCACCCACACCGACGACCCGGCGACCGGCGTCCACGGCGTCGACTTCGTCTACACCGACGTGTGGGTCTCCATGGGCGAGCCCGAGGAGGCGTGGAAGGAGCGGATCGAGCTGCTGCTGCCCTACCAGGTGAACCGCGCCCTGCTCGAGCAAGACCGGCAACCCGCACGTGAGGTTCATGCACTGCCTGCCCGCGTTCCACAACCGCGAGACCGCCGTCGGAGAGCAGATCTACCGGAGCACCGGTCTCGGCGCGCTGGAGGTCACCGAGGAAGTATTCGAGTCGCCGAACTCGATCGTCTTCGACCAGGCGGAGAACCGGATGCACACGATCAAGGCGGTCATGGTCGCCACGCTCGGGGCGTGAGCGTGCGGTCGTCGTCGCCCTGGGCGGCAACGCCCTGCTGCGTCGGGGCGAACGCCCGGACGCTGCGCCCCAGGTCGACCAGGTCGCGCACGTCGCCGGCCCCGTGGCCGACCTGGCGCGCGAGCACGAGGTCGTCATCGTCCACGGCAACGGCCCCCAGGTGGGCCTGCTGGCGCTGGAGAGCGCCGCGGACACCGTCACTGAGCCGTCCGTACCCCCTGGGCGACCTCGTCGCCGAGACGCAGGGCCTGATCGGTTACTGGCTCCAGCAGGCTGTTTCCGTCACCTTGCCACCCCGGTCGTGACCTTGGTGTGCAGACCGTGGTGGACGCTGCAGACCCGGCCTTCGGCGCGCCGACGAAGTTCGTGGGGTCGATGTACTCGGCGGGCGAGGCGGAGCTCTTGACCCAGCAGCACGGCTGGAGCTTCGCGGCCGACGGAGACCACTGGCGACGCGTGGTCGCGTCGCCGCTGCCGCAGCGCGTCGTCGAGACCGCGATCGCTGACCTCTTGCTTCGACGGGGTGTCACGGTCGTGCTTGCTGGCGGGGGCGGTATCCCGGTCATCGAGACAGAGGACGGCCTCGAGCCGGTGGAGGCGGTGGTCGACAAGGACATGGCCGCTGCCCAGGTGGGTCAGGCTCTCGGGGCGGACCTGCTGGTCGTGCTCACCGACGTCCCGGCCGTCATGCGTGACTGGGGAACACCGGAGCAACGCCCGCTCGGCGACGTGAGGCTCCGCGACCTTGCCGGCACGAGCTTTCCGGCGGGATCGATGGGGCCGAAGGTGGAGGCGGTGTGCCAGTTCGTGCGGGTGAGCGGCACCCGAGCCGCGATCGGCTCACTCGAGGACGTCCTCGAGGTCATCACCGGAACGAAGGGGACGCAGGTGCGGCCATGACAGACAGGGGAAGCAGCCTTCTCAGGCTCGTCGGCGTCGCGGCGTTCGCCACTCTCGTCGCAGCCGTCGCCCGTGAGCTCCGCCTCCCGCGGGCCGAACGCACCTGGCACGGCCAGATCATGGGTGTCCCCTACGACCTGCGTCCCCCCACGCGGTCTCGTCTGCGCGCGAGCTGGTGGGCACCCACGGACCCCCGCATCCTGACGCCGCGCGTCCTCGGAGTGGGATGGGCACTGAACCTGGGACGGGTCGTGGCGCGAGCGAAGCTCCGCTGCTTGCGGGACGAACGCTGAGCGGAGTCGCCGGCCGCTACAGCTTCGGGAACAGCCGGAGCGGGCTCTCGTCCGCCTCGTGGATCGCCGCGGCGCGCCCGACGACCAGCTTGTCCGGCCGGCCGACGACAGATTCGTCCTTCTCCGGGTAGTCGAACAAGGCGAGCACGAACCGCATGGCTTCGAGACGTGCGCGCTTCTTGTCGTTGCTCTTGATCACGGTCCAGGGCGCGTGACCGGTGTCGGTGTAGAAGAACATGGCTTCCTTGGCCTCCGTGTAGGCCTGCCACTTGTCGATGCTCGCCGTGTCCGTGGGGGAGAGCTTCCACTGCTTCACCGGGTCCAGGGATCGCGCGGCGAAGCGGGCAGCCTGCTCGGCTTGGCTCACCGAGAACCACAGCTTGACCAGGTGCGTTCCCGAGTCCACCAGCATCCGCTCGAACTCCGGGCAGGAGCGCATGAACTCGAGGTACTGCGCCGGGGTGCAGAACTGCAGCACGCGCTCGACGCCGGCACGGTTGTACCAGGACCGGTCGAACAGCACGATCTCGCCGGCGCTCGGCAGATGGGCCACGTAGCGCTGGAAGTACCACTGGCTCTTCTCCACCTCCGTCGGGATCGGCAGCGCCACCACTCGGGCGCCGCGCGGGTTGACGTGCTCGGTGAAGCGCTTGATGGACCCGCCCTTGCCGGCTGCATCCCGGCCCTCGAAGAGGATGGCGACCTTCTGGCCGGTGTCCTTGACCCAGACCTGCAGCTTGAGCAGCTCGATCTGGAGCGCGCGCTTGTCGCGTTCGTACGCGGCGCGGCTGATCTTCTTGTCGTAGGGGTACCCCTCGCGCCAGGCACGCTTCCTCGCCTGCTTCGCTGAACCGCCGCGCTCCCGCAGGTCCGCGAGCTCGTCCAGCTCGTGCTTGTAAGACTCGACGAACTCCTCGCCACCCCACTGACGGGCTGGTCTCCCGTTGCCCATTCCGTTCCCTTCCGTAGCTGGAGGGCAGTCGCCCACCCACCACAAGATGCCGTGTCTGGAAACCGCCGGGCAGGGCCAGAGGTCCCACGTGGCCGGGACCGCTCACGACGCCACTCTGGGCTCGACTACCGCTCACGAGTCGCGGTCGTCGGCCTCAACGACGCCGGCGCCGGGCGCGACGAACGCCGGACGGGCCAGCTCTCCGGCCACCGACGTGGGCCGACCCCGTCGGTCCAAGCGGACTCCAAGCCAGGCACATGCGGCGCTGCCCACGATCGAGGACATCACCTTCGATCTGACGCAGGAGTCACCATGTCCCACGTCCTCTACCGTCTGGGCCGCAGCGCCGCGCTGCACCCGTGGCGCGCCATCGTCGGGTGGCTCGCCTTCACTACCCTCGTCATCGGCGTCGCTGCCGGTGTGGGCGGCTCCACCCAGGAGAACTGGCACCTCCCCGGCTCGGAGTCGCAGCACGGACTCGACCTCATCCGTGAGCACGTCCCCGACTCGGGTTCCGCGATGTCGCGCGTCGTCGTCCACAGTGACGCGGCGATCCCGCCCGGAGCCCTCAAGGCCCTGGCGGACGACCTCTCCGCGATGCCGCACGTCGCGGCCGTCAACCCGTCGGTCCTCTCGGCCGACGAGGACACCGCGCTGGTCCTCGTCACCTACGACGTCGAGGTCACCGACCCCGATCTGATGGAGAACCTCGGGCCCCTGGAGACGGCCATCGCCCCCACCCAGGACGCGGGTTTCCAGGTGGAGCTCAACGGCGAGCTGCCCGAGACCGCGGCCGCGCCGATGCGCGGCTACGGTGAGGGCGCCGGCATCGTGGCCGCTCTGGTCATCCTCGTCCTCGCCTTCGGCTCCGTGGTGGCCGGTGGCCTACCGATCCTCACCGCGATCGCAGGGCTGGCCGTGGGATCGGCCGGGCTCGCGATTCTCGCCGGCGTCATGGACGTGTCCAACACCGCACCCACGGTCGCCACCATGGTCGGCCTCGGCGTCGGCATCGACTACGCCCTGCTGATGGCCAGCCGCCACGTCGAGTTCCTGCGCGCCGGTCACGACGTCGTCGAGGCGGCAGGCCGGGCCTCCGCCACGGCCGGTTGTTCGGTGGTCTTCGCCGCGATGACGGTCCTGGTGTCGCTGCTCGGGCTGCGCCTCGCCGACCTGCAGACCTACGCCGCCTTCGGCTTCGCAACCGCCATCGCGGTCGTCTGCGTCCTTGCCGCGGCGCTCGTCCTCGTGCCCGCGCTGGGCCGGCTCGGCGGACGCAAGCTCCTGCCGCGCAAGGCCCGCCACGGCACGACCCCAGCGTCGGCACGGGAGCCGCTGACCGCCCGCTGGGCCGCCCGGGTCGGGCGCCGGCCACTCCCCTGGGCGCTGGCCGCGGTGGGGATCATGCTGGTGCTCGCCGCGCCCGCCGTCGACATGCGCACCTGGCCGGGAGACCCAAGCGCGGCCTCCACCGACCTCACCACGCGCCGGGCCTACGACCTGATCGCCGACGAGTTCGGTCCCGGCGCCAACACCTCCTACGTCGTCGTCGCCGAGAGCGATCGGGTCGACGGACAGACCATGGCCAGGGTGCGGGCCGAGCTGGCGTCGCGCGACGACGTCGCCTCCGTCACCCCGGTCGTGGAGTCGGCCGACGGTGCCGTCTCGTTCGTCGAGCTCCAGCCGACGTTCGGACCGATCGACGCCCGCACCCCGGACCTGGTCGCCGACGTCCGCGCCGACCTTCCCGACGGCGTGCTCCTCACCGGGCAGACGCCGCTGCTGAGCGACATCTCCGACCTGCTCGCCGAGCGGCTCTGGGTGGTGATCGCGCTCGTCGTCGGGGTCTCGATGCTCCTGCTGATGATGGTCTTCCGCTCCGTGCTCGTCCCGCTCAAGGCAGCCCTGATGAACCTGCTCTCCATCGGTGCCGCCTACGGCGTGATGGTGGCGGTGTTCCAGTGGGGCTGGGGGGTGCAGTTGCTCGGCCTCGACCACGCCACACCGATCTCGAGCTGGATCCCGATCCTGATCTTCGCGATCCTCTTCGGGCTCTCGATGGACTACGAGGTGTTCCTGCTCTCCCGGATCCGGGAGCACTGGCTCGAGACCGGGGACGCCGAGGGCAGCGTCGTCCACGGCCTGCGCGACACCGGCCGGGTGATCTCGTCCGCGGCCGCGATCATGGTCGCCGTCTTCCTCGGCTTCGCCAGCGAGATCGACGTGATCGTCCAGATGCTCGGCCTCGGCCTGGCCGTCGCGGTCCTGCTGGACGCCACGGTGGTCCGGATGGTGCTTGTTCCAGCGACGATGACGATGCTCGGCCGGCTCAACTGGTGGATGCCCGTCTGGCTCGACCGTCTGCTGCCCCGCATCGAGTCCGAGACCACGGCGTACGACGCTCCCGCCACCGACTCCGCCCTCCGACCCACCCCTGACGCCGAGCCCGAGCTCGTGCAGGTCTGACCCGCCACCGACGAAAGGACACCACGATGAACAGCCCCACGACCAGCACCACGTCCCCCGGATACCGCCCGCAGCTCAGCCTCCCCGGTCAAGCCGCCTCGCCCGAGGGCCCGGTCGACATGACGATGATGTATCTGATGCACCATGCCTTCCGTCGCGACCTGGCTGCGTTCGTCGCGGTCGTGCCACGCACGCCGGTCGACGACCAGGGGGCGTGGGCAGCACTCGCCGACAGGTGGCAGCTGTTCTCCGCCACTCTCCACAACCACCACGAGGGCGAGGACAAGCACGTGTGGCCCGCGCTCATGGGTCGCGCCGACGCTGAGGAACGTGCAGTCCTGGCGGCTATGGAGGCCGAGCACGCCGTGATCGACCCGGCCCTCACCGCCTGCCGGGACGGAATCACCTCGATGGTGACCCACCCGAGCCACGACGTCCGCAACGCCCTGGCCGTGCGTCTCGTCGCCGCCCGCGAGCACCTGACCCGACACCTCGCCCACGAGGAGACGGAGGCGATCGCGTTCATGCAGAGAGTCCTCAGCGCCAAGGACTGGGACGCCATCGAGGCCCGGCTGCGCACCACGCTCACCCTGCCCGAGATCGTGCGCATGGTGCCGTGGGTGATCCACGAGCTGCCGCTCGAGGCACGACGTCAGCTGTTCGGTGAGATGCCGGGGGGAACCGCGTACCGGCTCATCTGGGTCCTCACTCGCCGGCGCTTCGCGCGGGCCGATCGCAGGGCGTTCGCGCACGCCGCCTGACCTCTGGACAGTCGGGGCTCAGAACCCGAGGCGCTCCCGCTGTTCACCGAACCACTCGGTGAACAGCGGGATCTCCCATGTCTCGGCAACGCGGAGGGCGTCGTCGGCATGGCGCCTCGCCAGCTCGCGCTCCCCCGTCGCCACGGCGCCGAGCGCCAGGAAGGCATCCACCGGCCCGGATGCCACCCCGGACCCGGCCACGCAGCTGTGCCCTGCGAAGGGCGCGAGGAGGTCGTAGGCCCGGGCGCCGATGGCGGAGGCGCCGGTGAAGGCCGCCATGGCGGCCGCGCAGCCCCAGTTGAGCTTGGACTGCCAGTCGTGGGGGGACAGGTCGACAGGGCCGGACTCGAACCACTCGCGCGCGCGTGCCTCCTCCCCGTTGCGCCACATGACGAAGGCCAGCGTGGACCGTGTGGGCATGCTGCTCGCCGACAGACTGGCCACGATCTGCTCGGGCAGGGGGAAGTCTGCGTCCCAGATCGCCAAGCACGCCACGTTGCCGCCGATGGCGTCCTGGCCCTGGGCCAGCTCGGACATCTCGACGAGCCGCACCACTTCGGCGAGGAGTCGCTTGGCCTCGGCGAAGCTCCCGGCCATCGCTCGCCACGGCAGCGCCATCGATTGCAGCACCAGGAGGCCGTAGGTCAGCCGCAGGTGCCCGGCTCGGGCCAGCGTCTCGTGGTACGTCACCCACATCTCGTCGACCCGGCCGAGCTCGCCCAGAGTGATCGCCGCCTGGACTCCGGCCACCACCTCGGCGCGCGGGTCGGCGAGCCGACGCGCCAACGACCGACCCTCCCCGGCGACTGCCAGGCGTTCGTCCTCGGTGCCCGGCACCCACACGGCGTTGTAGGCCGCCAACAGCACGTCGAGGAGCAGCTCGTCGTCGCCGAGACGTCGCGCCATCGCGACCGATTCGTCGACGAGGGCGCGGCGCTCCTCGATGCCTGAGCCGTAGTAGATCTCGCCGGCAAGCACCACGAGGCACCGGCAACGCAGAGCCGAGTCCTCGGCGGACAGGGCCTCGAGGCTGCGTCGCAGGGCCCCGACCAGGGGGGCGTGGACCTCGCCGTGCCGCGCCGACTGCCACATGCCGCCACGCAACGTGAGGATGGCGGCCTCCGCCGCCAGCCGTACGTCGCCCAGGGAGTCGGCGATCTCCACCGCCTCCTGCGCGGTACGGGTCAGCTGGTCCCACCGGGCCGCCCACCGGTCGGCGAGCGCGAGCTGCACCAGCACGTCGTACCTGTCTCGGGGTGTGGACGCCGGATCCAGGGTCAGTGCCTGCAGGGCCTGCGCGAACAGCGCTGCCGCCTCGGGGTGGGCGTGGGCGTGCGTGGCGACGTGACCCGCAGCGATGGCGGCGCGCCAGGCAGTGCCAGCGTGCTGGTCGCCCGCGGCCAGCCAGTGCCGTGCTGTCTCGGTCTCCGTCCCGGCCCTGCCTTGCAGTGCCTGCGCCACACGCGCGTGCTGTCGCGCACGTCGGGATGGACTCAGCCTGGAGTAGAGGGTGTCCCGCACGAGGGCGTGGTCGAACGTGAAGGCATCCACCCCGGCCTCGCGGATCAGGCCGCTGGCCACGGCGGGGTCGAGGATCTCGAACAGCTCGTCCTCGTCGTGCGTGGTGCACTCGGCGAGCACCGAGAGTGCCACCTGCCGCCCGGAGACCGACGCGGACTCCAGGACCCGTCGGGTCTCCTCGGGCAGACGCTCGAGACGCCGGGAGATGACCTCCTGCACGGCCGTCGGTGGGTGCGTCTCGGCCAGCAGCTCCGCCAGAAGCTGTCCCCTTCCCGCCAATCGGGCGTACTCGACGAGGAAGAACGGATTGCCCTGCGTCCGATCCCGTAGCTCGTCGGATTCCGCCACCGTGGGCTCTCGACCCGTGACCGCCCCGACGACCCCAGCCACGGCGCCGGTCTCGAGGCCGGTGAGCTCGAGCCGCTCGGCGTGAACCCTTGCCATCGCCTCGGCGACGTCGCCCAAGGCACCGGTCGGTGCGGGCTTGTCGCGCCAGGTCACCAGCACCAGGAGGGGCACGGATGGCGAGGCTTCGACGAGCAGGCGCAGCACCCGGAGGGTGGCCGTGTCGGCCCAGTGCAGGTCGTCGAGCACCACGACCAACGGCTCGTCCAGGGCGGCAGCAGCGATCTCCGTGACGATGCTCTGCCACGCCGCGAACTCGCCACCCTCCCCGGGGGCGAGGTCTCGCTCCAACCCCAGCGCGCCGAGCACCGCGTCCCACGGGTAGAGCGGCGGTGCCCCCTCGTCCTGCGAGCACCTTCCCAGCACCACCCGGGCCCCGCGGTCCCGCGCCGCCACGGCGAACTCGGCACTCAATCGGCTCTTGCCGATCCCGGGCTCACCCGTGAGCACGGCGAAGCAGGACCGTCCCGAGAGGGAGCGGTCCAGTGCCGCGACCAGCCGTCTGTGTTCGGATGAGCGTCCGAGCATCGGCATCGCCGGACCGGTCCCGTCGGGATCCGCCGCTCGGCGCTCCGGAGCATCCGACGGCGTGAGGCTCGTGGGCACGGGCCGGGCTTCCCCAGCTGGCACCGCACCGGCCGGGGCGCGCCAGTCCAGCTCACTGTCCTGGGCCAGGAGGCGAGCCTGCAGGTCCTGCAGCTCTGCGCCGGGGTCGAGCCCGAGCTCGTCGGCCAGCATCGCGCGCACCTCGCTCAGCACCGCGACCGCGTCGCCCTGACGCCCGCTGCGGGCCAGGGCCAGGACCCGGAGAGCCCAGAGGCGCTCGCGCAGCGGGTGGGACCCGGTCAGCTGCTCGAGCTCTGCGACCTGCGCACGGTGCTCGCCCAGGGCTAGCCGCGCCGTCGCGCGTGCTTCGAGCGCCAGCAGGCGCAGCTCCTGCCATCGCGCGCGCTCCGCAGCGATGTCGGGGCCGTCCCCGAGCTCGGCAAAGGGCGTTCCCCGCCAGAGTCCCAGCGCCTCCTCCGCGGCGC
>CAWDBA010000002.1:0-440911 GCA_963800485.1 uncultured Actinomycetota bacterium | reverse complement strand
TTTTGAGCGCGCCCGAGACGGGGCCGCACCGAGAAGCTTCAGAATTCGGCCGCTTCGGGCCAGATTGCGATCAGCATCCGAGCTTACATGCTCGTCGGAACAAGCTGCTCAGTAAACCACTTCCATCTTTTGAACATAAAGAAAGCAACCATCGAAGCTGACCGATCAGCAATCGGGGTTGCTATGGCCGTGCGAACACTCGAAGCCATCCTCGACAGCATCATGGGGATTTCCCCCGTCGAGGGTGAGAAAACTATCGCCACGACAACGACGTCAGCTCTTGCGCGTGGCCGCGCCTCTCGCGCAGACGAGCCTGCCCCGCCTTCGTTGCCGGACCCCGGCTATGCGCCGCCAAGCACGAAGCCGATCGACGTTGCTCAGGCACTGGCGCTAAGGCCCGGGATGACTGTCGCGGAATTGAAGGCGGCCCGGCGATTGTTCGCACTGAGAAACCATCCCGACTTCTACGGGACGGAGCACCCCGCCGAAGCCACCGTCCGCATGCAGTTGGCCAACGAGATGGTCGACGACGCACTCGCCGGAAAACTCGCCCGCAGGCTCGGAAGGTACCACCGCCTCCCGGGTGCCGAGGGCGAACATGTCCTGCCGTCGGGCACGCACGAGGGACCTCGCCCCGGGGCCGTCCTCGACGCGCACGAGCCCGGCGAGGCCGCGCACCACGGTGAACGGACGGCCCCCGGTCTTGCCCGTGGCGAGCTCGGCGGCGGCCGCCACCTCGTCGGCCACGGCGGGGGCGGTCACCGCGAGCTCGTTGCCGTGGCCGTCGAGGCGTCCGGCGTGGTCGTCGAGGGCGACCAGCCCGGCGCAGCCGACAGCGATGTCGGTCTGGCCCTCCCGCCACGGTCGTCCGGCGGTGTCGGTGACCACGATCCCGACGTCGACGCCCGTGCGCCCGGCGATGTCGGCCCGGAGCCGGCGGGCGCTGGCGTCGGGGTCGACCGGCAGCCGCACCAGCGTCCCGGGCGCGACGTTGGAGGCGTCGACGCCGGCGGCGGCCAGCACCAGGCCGTGGGGGGTCCGCACGATCCGGGTGCCGCCGCGCCGTGCGACCACCTCCACGGTGTCGGCGGTGATGGCGCTGCTCGCGGTCGCCGGCCCAGGTCCCGCCCTCGGCCTTGCTGACCACCTTCGAGGTCACCACGACGACGTCCCCGTGCTCGAGCCGCTCGTCGGCCCCGTCGAGCGCGGACAGCAGCAGCTGACCAGGTCGGTGCCGCGGACGACCTCGGGCACGCCGTCGAGGCCGAGGAGCGGCGGCTCGCGGGTCACCGGGGTCCCGCGCGCGCCGCGGCCAGGTCGAGGGCGTCGGCCGCCATGCCGGCCGTGACGGCGGGCTCGGTCATCATCAGCGGCCGGCGCGCCAGCGGGACGCCGGCCGCCTCGCAGCCTCGCCACGGCGTCGGCGTCGACGTCGTCGACCAGCCAGCCGTCCAGCAGGCCGCCGCGCGAGCGAGCGCCGTAGTGCTCGGCCACGGCGGCCGCGGAGCACTCGACGCCGAGGGCGCCGAGCAGCTGGCGGCCATGCCGCGCACGTGGGCCCCGCCGACGATGGGGGAGAGCCCGACGACCGGCGCCGCGGTGGCGTGCAGGGCGTCGCGAATGCCCGGCACGGCCAGGATCGTGCCGACCGAGACGACGGGGTTCGACGGCGGCAGCAGCACGACGTCGGCCTCGGCGATCGCCTCGAGCACGCCCGGGGCCGGCTTGGCGGTGCTCGAGCGCCGACCGGCGAGCACGGCCGTGCGCCGGCAGCCTGGCCTGCAGCCGGACCCAGTACTCCTGGAAGTGCACCGCCCGCCTGCCCGAGGGCTCATCGGCGTCGTCGATGACGACGTGGGTCTCGACGCGGTCGTCGCGTCATCGGCAGCAGCCGGACGCCCGGGCTGCCACCGGGGCACAGCGCCTCGGTGACCTGCGGAGAGCGGGTAGCCGGCGTCGAGCATCCGGGTGCGCACGAGGTGGGTCGCGAGGTCGCGGTCGCCGAGCCCGAACCAGGTCGGCTCGACGCCGTACGCCGCCAGCTCCTCCTTGACGCGCCAGGTCTCGTCGGCGCGTCCCCAGCCGCGCTCGGCGTCGATGCCGCCGCCGAGCGTGTACATCACGGTGTCGAGGTCGGGGCACACCTTGAGGCCGTGGAGCCAGAGGTCGTCGGCGGTGTTGGCGATCACGGTCACCTCGGCGTCCGGTCCGCCGTGCCTTCGGTGCGCAGCAGATGCAGCAGTCCCTGCAGGAACCGAGCCCCCCCGACCCTCCCGACAGCACGGTCAGATGACGCAGCGGGTGGCGGACGATGGGCATGGCGGGTGCCTATCCCGCCCGGGACGGGTCCTCGCTATACCGACTAGGGGTCGACTTCCGGGTAAGGCAGGCATGTGATTCCGCCAGTGTCGTTTGATGCCCCGGCCGGATCGTGACCCAGCATGGTCCGACGGTTCAGCGGGAACGATCGGGCATGCAGTCCCGGAACATGAGACGGACGTCACATCAGAAGCAGGGGTCCGCAAGGGCGAGGGTCGATGGGGCTGGTGCCGTGCGGAGTCGATGGTGCCGACGGAGAGCCGAGAGTCATGGGTTGGCAGGAGCGCGCACTGTGCGCGCAGACCGACCCGGAGGCGTTCTTCCCCGAGAAGGGCGGCTCGACGCGCGAGGCCAAGCGGGTCTGCCTGACCTGCGACGTGCGCGACGAGTGCCTCGAGTACGCCCTGATGAACGACGAGCGCTTCGGCATCTGGGGCGGCCTCTCCGAGCGCGAGCGCCGCAAGCTGAAGAAGCGCGCGGTCTGACCGCACCGAGCGGCGTCGGTCCCAGCGGGACGCCGCGTGGCAGGACCACCCCGAGGGGAGACCGGGGTACGGTCGGGCCCGTGACTTCCAGCCGTCGATGTTCGCGCACGGCGTGCGACCGCCCTGCGGCGACCACGCTGACCTACGTGTACGCCGACCAGACCGCGGTCCTCGGGCCGCTGGCGACGTACGCCGAGCCGCACGCCTACGACCTCTGTGAGGAGCACAGCCAGCGGATGCCGGCCCCGCGGGGCTGGGAGTGCTGAGGCTGGCCGCGGAGCCCGGGAGCGGGCAGCCGAGCTCCGACGACCTGCTCGCCCTGGCCGACGCCGTGCGCGAGGCCGCCGCCCGTCCGCAGACCGCGGCCACCCCCTCCGGCGAGTCGCTGGCCGACGTGCGCGAGCTCGCCCGGCGCGGGCACCTGCGGATGCTCGCCAGCACCGAGGACCGGCCCGACGCCCCGTAGCCCGACCTCCGGATAGGCTCTGCGTCCATGACTCCTCCGCCTTCCCGGCCGTCGACGAGCGAGGCCGGCCTCGACGCCGTGTTCAAGGCGTACGACGTGCGGGGCACGGTGCCCGACCAGATCGACGAGGAGCTCGCCCGGCGCACCGGGGCGGCCTTCGTCGAGGTGCTCGGCACCGACGCGGTCGTGGTCGGGCACGACATGCGCCCGTCCTCCCCGGGGCTGGCCGAGGCCTTCGCCCGCGGCGCCACGGCGGCCGGCGCCGACGTCGTGATGATCGGCCTGGCGTCGACCGACCAGCTGTACTTCGCCTCCGGCCGCCTCGACCGGGCCGGCGCGATGTTCACCGCGAGCCACAACCCCGCGCAGTACAACGGCATCAAGATGTGCCGCGCCGGTGCCGTGCCCGTGGGTCAGGAGACCGGGCTCTCCGCCATCCGCGACCGGGTCCTGGCGGGGCAGGAGCCCCGCCCGGGCCGGGCGACGCCGAGCGGGTCAGCCACCGCGACGTGCTCGCCGACTACGCCGCCTACCTTCACGGCCTGGTGCCGGTGGCGGGCCGGCGGCTCCGGGTCGTGGTCGACGCGGGCAACGGGATGGCCGGCCACACCGCCCCCGCCGTGCTCGACGCGCTCGACCTCGACGTGGTGCCGATGTACTTCGAGCTCGACGGCACCTTCCCGAACCACGACGCCAACCCGATCGACCCCGACACGCTCGTCGACCTGGTCGCCCGGGTGCGCGAGGAGCACGCGGACGTCGGCCTCGCCTTCGACGGCGACGCCGACCGCTGCTTCCTCGTCGACGAGACCGGGGCGCTGGTCAGCCCGTCCACGCTGTCCGCGCTGATCGCCACCCGCGAGCTCGGCCGCGATCCGGGCGCCGCGGTGATCCACAACCTGATCACCTCGCGCGCCGTGCCGGAGATCGTCGCCGAGGCCGGCGGCCGGCCGGTGCGCACCCGGGTGGGGCACTCCTTCATCAAGCAGACGATGGCCGAGACCGACGCGATCTTCGGGGGCGAGCACTCCGGCCACTTCTACTTCCGGGACTTCTGGCGGGCCGACTCCGGCATGCTCGCGGCGCTGCACGCGCTGGCCGCGCTGGCCGCCGACGGCCGGCCGTTGTCGGCGCTGCTCGCCGAGTACACCCGCTACGCGGCGTCCGGCGAGATCAACTCCACGGTGCCCGACGCGCCCGCGATCGTGGCCGAGCTCGAGCGCGAGTACGCCGGGTCCGGCCACGACGCGACCGTCGACCACCTGGACGGGCTCACGGTGACCACCGACGCCTGGTGGTTCAACGTGCGCCCCTCGAACACCGAGCCCCTGCTGCGGCTGAACGCCGAAGGCCGCGACACCGCCACCATGGAGCGGGTGCGCGACAGCGTGCTCGCCGTCATCAGGAGAGACGCATGAACCTCGACAGCCAGCTGCTCGACCTGCTCGCCTGCCCGCAGTGCCACGGGGGGCTCCGGGTCGACGACGGGGCCGAGGAGCTTGTCTGCGAGACCTGCCGGCTCGCGTACCCGGTGCGCGACGACATCCCCGTGATGCTCGTCGAGGACGCTCGGCCGACCGGGCGCTGACCGGGGTCCCGCGGTGAACGAGCCCTTCGACGAGGCCCGGCTCGACGACCCCGGCTGCCTGGAGCGTCGCGACCACCTGCTGCGCCCGCTGGCCGAGGCGGGGGCACGCGTACGCCGCGAGGCCGGCGAGTGCGCGGCCGTCGCCGAGGAGATCGTCGCGGACGGCCTGGGTGGCATGCGCCCGCGCGCCGTGGTGGCGGCCGGCCCCGACAGCAGGCTGCTGCGGGCCGTGCTCGAGCCCTGGTGCCCGGTGCCGTTCGTCGCCTGGCCCGGCTCGGGCCTGCCGGGGTGGGCCGGGGGGCTGGACCTCGTCGTGATCCTGGCGCCCGAGGGCAGCGGGCGCGCCAGCGCCAGCGCCGTCGCGGAGGCGGCCCGGCGCGGCTGTCAGCTGCTGGTCGCCACCCCGTCCGGGTCCCTCGTCGCCGAGCACGCCACGAGCCGCGACTCCCACGTGCTGCCGGTGCGCACCGGCGACCAGCTCGCCACGGCCGTCGTCGTGCTGGACGTGCTGCACCGGCTCGGGCTGGCGCCGGCCAGCGACTCCGACCTGGTCGCGGACGCCCTCGACGAGGTGGCGCTGCGCTGCGCGCCCCCGCGCGACCTGGTGACCAACCCCGCCAAGGCCCTGGCGATCGCGCTCGCCGACCACACGCCCGTCGTGTGGGGCGGGTCCGTGCTCGCCGCCCGGGCCGCCCGCCGGGTCAGCGAGGCGATGCGGCGTACGACGGGCCGCAGCGCGCTCGCCGGTGACGCCCAGCACCTGCTGCCGGTGATCGAGGCCGCCCCACGCCGCGACGTGTTCGCCGACCCCTTCGCCGACGGGGAGGACTCACCCGCGCGTCCGCTCCTGCTGGTGCTCGACGACGGCTCCCAGGACGCCGTCGTGCGCGAGGACCGCGGTCGTCTGCTGGCTGCGGCCGAGGCGAGCGGGGTGCGCGTCGAGACGGTGACCCACGAGACGGCCGAGCCGATCGCGTCCTACGCCGCGCTGCACGCGGAAGGGTGCTGGGCCGCCGAGTACCTCGCCCTGGGCCGCACCCGCGACGTCGACTGAGCCGGTCGCGCCCGCGCCTGGGGAGGATGGACGCTAGCGTGCGCGCATGGCAGGTGATGGTGGGACGAAGGCCGTGCTCGCGGCGTTGGCGGCGAACCTCGGGATCGCGGTGACCAAGCTGGGTGCCTTCGCGCTCACCGGCGCCTCGTCGATGCTGGCCGAGGCCATCCACTCCTTCGCCGACTCCGGCAACCAGGGGCTGCTGCTGCTGGGCGGCAAGCGGGCCCAGCGGGACGCGACCCCCGAGCACCCGTTCGGCTACGGTCGCGAGCGCTACTTCTACTCCTTCGTGGTCGCGGTGGTGCTGTTCAGCGTGGGCGGGTTGTTCGCGCTCTACGAGGCGTTCCACAAGTACGAGGAGATCCACGCGGCCAACGGCTCGCCGGAGGACTCGCTCATCGAGAGCCGCTGGTTCTGGGTGCCGCTCGTGGTGCTCGGCGCCGCCATCGTGATGGAGGGCCTGAGCTTGCGCACGGCGATCAAGGAGTCGAACAAGACCCGCGGCGAGGCCAGCTGGGTGCAGTTCGTGCGCCGCGCGAAGTCGCCGGAGCTGCCGGTGATCCTGCTCGAGGACTTCGCGGCGCTGCTCGGCCTCACCTTCGCGCTCGCCGGCGTCGGACTGAGCCTGCTCACCGGCAACCTCTACTGGGACGTCGTCGGCACCGCCCTCATCGGCGTGCTGCTGGTGCTGGTCGCCATCGTGCTGGCGATCGAGACGAAGAGCCTGCTGCTCGGCGAGGCCGCGGTGCCCGCCGCCCAGCGCCGCATCTCCGACGCCCTCTCCGGCACCGAGGGGATCGACTCGGTCATCCACATGCGCACGCTGCACCTGGGCCCCGAGGAGCTGCTCGTCGCCGTCAAGGTCGCGGTCTCCCCGACCGACTCGGCCCGCGAGGTCGCCGAGGCCATCGACCGCGCCGAGCAGTCGGTGCGCTCGGCGGAGGGGTCCGCCCGGGTGATCTACCTCGAGCCGGACGTGCGACGCCCGGGCCAGGGCACCGAGGAGCCCGGGACCGCCGACGACGCCGCGGCGCGCCGTACCGACCAGTCGCAGTGATTCGGCCCCTGCCACCCGCCCGGCTACCCTGGCGAGCGGCGCTCCGCCCGCGTCGAGGTGTCAACCCCGACGACGTCCCCGAAAATGAGAAGGACGCTCTGTAATGGACTTCAAGGTCGCTGACCTCTCGCTGGCCGAGTTCGGCCGCAAGGAGATCAACCTCGCCGAGAACGAGATGCCTGGCCTGATGGCCATGCGGGAGCGGTACGCCGACTCCCAGCCCCTCGCGGGCGCTCGCATCGCCGGCTCCCTGCACATGACCGTGCAGACCGCCGTGCTGATCGAGACGCTGACCGCGCTCGGTGCCGAGGTCCGCTGGGCCTCCTGCAACATCTTCTCCACCCAGGACCACTCCGCCGCCGCGATCGTCGTCGGCGACGGCACCCCCGAGGAGCCCGCCGGCGTGCCCGTGTTCGCCTGGAAGGGCGAGTCGCTGCAGGAGTACTGGTGGTGCACCCAGCAGATCCTGCGCTGGCCCGGCGAGGCCGGCGGCCCGAACATGATCCTCGACGACGGCGGCGACGCCACCTTGCTGGTGCACCTCGGCGTCGAGGCCGAGAAGACCGGCCAGGCGCCCGACCCCGACACCGCCGAGAGCGCCGAGCAGCGCGTCGTCTTCGAGGTCCTCAACGCGACCCTCGCCGAGGACGACCGGCTCTGGACGACGATCGCGAACGACATCAAGGGCGTCACCGAGGAGACCACCACCGGTGTCCACCGTCTCTACGAGATGATGCGCGCCGGCTCGCTGCTCTTCCCGGCGATCAACGTCAACGACTCGGTCACCAAGTCCAAGTTCGACAACAAGTACGGCTGCCGCCACTCGCTCGTCGACGGCATCTTCCGTGCCACCGACGTCCTCATCGGCGGCAAGGTGACCGTGGTCTGCGGGTACGGCGACGTCGGCAAGGGCTGCGCCGACTCGCTCCGCGGCCAGGGCGCCCGCGTGATCGTCACGGAGATCGACCCGATCTGCGCGCTGCAGGCGGCGATGGACGGCTACCAGGTCACCACCCTGGAGGAGGTCCTCCCGGTCGCCGACATCATCATCACCGCGACCGGCAACCGCGACGTCGTCACCGCCGACCAGATGAGCCGGATGAAGCACCAGGCCATCGTCGGCAACATCGGTCACTTCGACAACGAGATCGACATGGCCGGCCTGGAGAACTTCGCGGGCATCCAGCACACGAACATCAAGCCGCAGGTGGACCTCTTCACCTTCCCCGGCGGCAACTCGGTGGTGATCCTCTCCGAGGGTCGTCTGATGAACCTCGGCAACGCGACCGGCCACCCGTCGTTCGTGATGTCGAACTCGTTCACCAACCAGGTGCTCGCGCAGATCGAGATCTTCACCAAGACCGACGAGTACCCCACCGGCGTCTACGTGCTGCCCAAGCACCTCGACGAGGAGGTCGCCCGTCTGCACCTGGGCGCGCTCGGCGTGAAGCTGACCGAGCTGACCAGCGGGCAGGCGTCGTACCTCGGGATCGACCCGGCCGGTCCGTACAAGACCGACGCGTACCGCTACTGAGCGGGTCCTGAGCGTCCGCAGCAGCTGAGACAGTCGAGCAGCACCACAGGAGGGGGTCTTGTGACCACGGGTCGAGCACGGGTCCTGGTCGTCGACGACGACGCGTCGTTGGCGGAGATGCTGACCCTGGTCCTCCGGCAGGAGGGCTTCGAGTCGCGGGTCTGCGCCCGCGGCGACGAGGCGATGGCGGCCTTCAACGCCTTCCGCCCCGACGTGGTGCTGCTCGACGTCATGCTGCCCGGACGCAACGGGATCGACGTCTGCCGTGACATCCGCGCCGACTCGGGGGTGCCGATCGTCATGCTGACGGCGAAGGGCGACACGGTCGACGTCGTCGTCGGGCTCGAGTCCGGCGCGGACGACTACATCACCAAGCCGTTCAAGCCCAAGGAGCTCGTCGCCCGCATCCGGGCACGGGTGCGCCGCTTCGACGAGCCGCAGCCCGAGTCGTTGACCGTGGGCGACGTGCACATCGACGTGGCCGGGCACTCGGTCACCCGGGCGGGGTCGACGCTGGCCCTGACCCCGCTGGAGTTCGACCTGCTGGTCTGCCTGGCGCGCAAGCCCTGGCAGGTGTTCAGCCGCGAGGTCCTGCTCGAGCAGGTGTGGGGCTACCGGCACGCCGCCGACACCCGCCTGGTCAACGTGCACGTCCAGCGGCTGCGGGCCAAGATCGAGCACGACCCGGAGAACCCGGAGATCGTGCTGACGGTGCGCGGCGTCGGCTACAAGGCGGGGACGAGCATCCCCGCACCGGCCGACGACTAGGGCGCCGGTGCCTCCGACGGGGGTGCTCGCCGTGCTGGGGCGGCCGGTCGGGTTCGTCGCCTCCCGCTGGCGCCGCTCGCTGCAGACGCGCGTGGTCACCAGCACGCTGGTGCTCTCGGCCCTCGTGGTCGGCGCCGTGGGCTGGCTGCTGCTCAGCCAGGTGGTCGACGGGCTGGTCGAGGCCAAGGTGAACGCCTCCCTGGTCGAGGCCAGCAGCGAGACGGCCGCGGCCCAGGTGCGGCTGGACGCCGTCAACGGCACGGACTTCGACGCCACCGCCCAGCTGCGCCAGCTGACCGAGAGCATCATCGCGCGGGGGGAGGTGCGCGGCTTCCAGGTCATGCTGCTCGGACCCGTCCGCGGCACCGGTCTGCCGGCCGGCAGCGGCGTGCGCAGCACCCCGGGCCTGGACACCACCAGCCTGCCCCTGGACGTCCGCCGGGCCGTGGAGGGCAGACCGGTGACGGCGTGGTCCTACACCGAGCTCACGTTCCTGCCCGAGACCGGTCGCGGCCCGGTGCCCGCGGTCGTGGCCGGGTCGCAGGTCGAGCTGCCCGCCGACGGTGGCACCTACGCGCTCTACTACCTGTTCCCGATGAGCGAGGAGCAGAAGACCGCCTCGCTGGTGACCCGGTCGCTGCTGACCGGCGGCGTCCTGCTGCTCGTGCTCCTGGGCGGGCTGACCTACCTGGTCGCCCGGCAGGTGGTGACCCCGGTGCAGATGGCGCGACGTACGGCGGAGCGGCTCGCCGCCGGCCGGCTGGAGGAGCGGATGCTCGTCACGGGGGAGGACGACATCGCCCGGCTGGGTGGTGCCTTCAACCAGATGGCCGCGTCCCTCCAGCAGCAGATCCGCAAGCTGGAGGAGCTCTCCCGCGTGCAGCGGCGCTTCGTCTCCGACGTCTCCCACGAGCTGCGCACCCCGCTCACCACCGTGCGGATGGCCGGTGACGTGCTGCACGACGCCCGGGACCGCTTCGACCCGGTGACGGCACGCTCGGCCGAGCTGCTGCAGAAGGAGCTCGACCGCTTCGAGCTGCTGCTCGCCGACCTGCTGGAGATCAGCCGGTTCGACGCCGGCGCCGCCTCGCTCGAGCTCGAGGACGTCGACCTCGTCGAGGTCGCCGAGCGGGTCGCGGCGCAGACCGGGCCGCTGGCGTCCGGACGCGGCACCCGGGTGCGCGTGCAGCACCCGGCGCGGTCGGTCGTGGTCGAGGCCGACCCCCGGCGCATCGAGCGGGTCGTGCGCAACCTCGTGGCCAACGCCATCGACCACGCCGAGGAGAGCGAGGTGCTCGTGCTGCTCGCGGCCGACGAGGACGCCGGTGCACTCGCCGTACGCGACCACGGGGTGGGGCTCAAGCCCGGCGAGCAGGCGATGGTCTTCAACCGGTTCTGGCGCGCCGACCCCGCGCGCGACCGCGCGACGGGTGGCACCGGGCTGGGTCTGGCGATCGCGCTGGAGGACGCCCGTCTGCACGGCGGCTGGCTGCAGGCCTGGGGCCGGCCCGGGGCGGGAGCGCAGTTCCGGCTCACCCTGCCCCGCCGCGTGGGGGCGGCCATCGAGCGGAGCCCCCTGCCCCTGGTGCCGCGCGACGCCCAGGTGGACGCATGACCCGCCCGGGCACCGTCCGCGCCGTGCTCGGCGCCGCGGTCGCGAGCCTCTGCCTGCTCGCCGCGGGGTGCGTCTCGATCCCGTCCTCGGGGCCGGTGCAGCGCGACCCCTCCCGCGGCGTGCAGGTCAACGACACCAGCAGCTACTTCTCCCCGCCCGGCCCCCGGCCCGGCGACACCCGGCTGGGCATCGCCCAGGGCTTCCTCATCGCCATGCAGGCGAACCCGCTCAGCACCACCGTCGCCCAGGAGTACCTCACCGAGGACGCCCGGTCGTCCTGGCGGCCGCAGCGCCGCACGCTGGTCTACGACGAGTTCCCGGTCAGCGAGCAGCGTCGGCAGGTCGTGCTCACCCTGGCCGGTGCCGAGGCGCTCGACGGGCAGGGGAGGTGGCTGGGCCAGCAGCAGGTGCCGGCACGGACCCTGACGACCGTGCGCGAGCAAGGCGAGTGGCGGATCAGCAACCCGCTCGACGCGCTGATCATCCCCCACGGCTACTTCGTCGATCGCTTCAGCCGGGCCTCGCTGATGTTCTACGACCCCGCCGCCCGGGCGTTGGTGCCGGAGCCCGTGTTCTTCCCCCGCGGGGACCAGGGGGCGACCTTCCTGGTGCAGGCGCTGCTGGACGGCCCTCCTGACCCGAAGGCGGCACGTACCTTCGCGCCGTCGGGCACCACGCTCGACCTGTCGGTCTCGATCTCGCCGTCGGGAGCCGCCGAGGTGCCGCTGAGCCCCCAGGTGCTCAGCCTCCCGACCGCGGACCTGCGTCGCTTCGCGGTGCAGCTCTCGGCGACCCTGCGGCAGGTCTCCGGCATCGACCGGGTGCTGCTGACCTCGGACGGTGCGCCGGTCGCCGTCGGCGAGGGCAGCAACGTGATCGCCCTGGACCTGGCGCCGACGCTCGACCCGGCGTACGCCGAGGCCGACGACGCGCTCTACGCGCTGGCCGACGGGCGGCTCGGCAGGCTCTCCGCCGCCCGGTTCCGGCCGGTGACCGGCCCGCTGGGCGACCAGGCCCCGCCGCTGCGCGAGGCCGCGGTCTCGCTCGACGCCACGCGGTCGGCCGGTGTCTCCGAGGACGGCACCTCGCTCGTCGTCACCGGCGACGGCACCAGCGCGACGTACGTCGGGCGTGACGTCGGCGACCTCGGCTGGGACCGCTTCGGCGGGCTCTGGGCCGTGGACCGCCGCGCCGAGGCGCGGGTCGTGCGGATCACCGACGCCGGTGCCCTTCCCGAGCCGGTGGAGGGCATCGACGGGGAGCGCGTGGACGCCTTCCTCGTCTCCCGCGACGGCAGCAGGCTGGTGGCGGCCGTGCGCAACGACCTGGGCGGGTACACGCTCGTGGTCGCGCGGGTCGAGCGCGACGAGCTCGGCGAGGTCGTCTCCGTGTCGCCGGCCGAGCCGCTGCCGGTGCCGGACACGATGGTGGCGCTGCGGAGCCGGGTGGGCGACCTGTCCTGGATCTCCGCCACCGGGCTGGCCGTGCTGGAGACCCCGCCGGGCGGTGCCCCGGAGGTCGAGCGGATCGCCGTCGACGGGTCGCCGGTCGACCCGGTGTCGCCGCTCGCGATCGCCGCGCTCCCGCCCGACGTCGTCGAGCTGGTGTCGAGCCCGGCCCCGGACAGCGGCCTGCAGCTGCGCACCTCCGACGGCAAGGTCTACCGGCTTGCTCCCGGCGGAGGGTGGGTGCGGATGCCGCTGCCCACCGTCGGCCAGCTCACCTGGGTGGGCTGAGCCGGACGGGGCCCGACCAGCCCGACCGGCCCGACCGGCCCGACCGGCCCGACCTGCCCGGTCTGTCGCGGGCTGGGGACGAGCGGTGTCGCCACCGGTCGCGCTCGGGCACCCTGGTCGGGTGCCGCCCGCAGACCCGATCGAGCCGGCGCCGCTCGGCCTCCGGCACGCGGCGCGCGACCTGCTCCTCGGATCGGCGTGCCTGGGCTGCGCCCGTCCGGGCCCGTTGTGGTGCCGCCCCTGCCGTGACCTGCTGCCCGGTCGGGGGAGCCCGGCTGCGCCCGACCCCCGCCCACCCGGCCTGGTGCCCTGCAGCGCGGGCGCGGAGTACGCCGGCGCCGTGCGGGCCGCGGTCGTCGCCCACAAGGAGCACGGTGCGCGCGAGCTCGCCGACCCCCTGGGCGAGCTGCTGGCCCGGGCCGTGACGGCGCTGCTCGAGGACGCGCCGAGCCGCCCCGACGGCGTCCTGCTGGTGCCCGTGCCCTCCCGCCGGGCGACGGTGCGTCGTCGGGGGCAGGACCCGCTGCTGCGTCTCGCCCGCGTCGCGGCCGCCCGGCTCCGCTGGACCGGTCCACCGGTGCGGGTCGCCCGGCTGCTCGTGGTGCGGAGCCCGGTCGCCGACCAGGCGGGGCTGGACGCGGGGCAGCGTTGGGACAACCTGCACGGGGCCTTCGGCGCTCCCGCGCACCGGCGCCGGGGCTGGGCCGGCACGCGGGCGCACGTGGTGCTCGTCGACGATGTCCTGACGACCGGCGCGACCCTCCGCGAGGCGCAGCGGGCGCTCACGGCCGGCGGCGTCCGCGTGTGCGGCGCTGCCTGTGTCGCGGCGACGCGCAAGCGTTTCGCGAAACCACCGTGACCGCTGTCCCCGACGGTCGACCTGCACTAGCGTCTGTACATGGAGCCCGAGCCGATCACGTGCCTCGTGGCCGGTTCTGGCCTCACCGCAGGACCGACACAGGAGGTCAATGCATGGACGTTGTCATTCGCACGCGGCACATCGAGGTCTCGGACCGGTTCCGGGCCCACGTCGAGGAGAAGGTAGCCCGCCTCGAGAAGCACGACCACCGCATCATCCGGCTCGAGGTCGAGGTCGACAAGGAGCAGAACCCGCGCCTCGCCGAGCGCGCCGTACGCGTGCAGCTCACCGCCCTGTCCAAGGGCCCGGTCGTGCGGGCCGAGTGCTCGGCCGCCGACAAGATGAGCGCCCTCGACGGCGCCGTCGACAAGATGGCGGGTCAGATGCGCAAGGTCGCCGACCGCAAGCGCGTGCACCGGGGCGCCGTACGCCGGTGTCGGTCAGCGCCGCCACGGCCGGCCTGCCCCTCGACGCCCCGGCGCTGCCGGTGGACGTCGACGGCGACGAGCCGGACGACGAGCACATGGTCGGCCCGATCGCGGTGACCGGCGAGGGGCCGCTCGTCGTACGGGAGAAGTCGCACCCCGGGGAGCCGATGTCCCTGGACCAGGCGCTCTACGAGATGGAGCTCGTAGGTCACGACTTCTACCTCTTCGTGGACAAGGAGTCCGACCGGCCCTCGGTGGTCTATCGTCGGCGCGGTTACGACTACGGCGTGATCTCCCTGGAGGTCCACGAGGGATGAGGACAGGCTGACATGACCACCGGGGAGCCCATCCGGGTCGTGGTCGTCGACGACCAGGAGCTCTTCAGGCGGGGCCTGATCATGCTCCTGGGCGTCGAGGGAGACATCGAGGTCGTGGGGGAGGCCAGCGACGGGCACGCCGCCATCGACCTGGTCGTCTCGAGCATGCCGGACGTCGTCCTGCTGGACGTCCGGATGCCCAAGGGGCCGGGCATCGAGGCCTGCGTCGCCATCCACGAGGTCGTGCCGTCGGCGAAGATCATCATGCTGACGGTCAGCGACGAGGAGTCCGACCTCTACGACGCGGTCAAGAACGGTGCCTCGGGCTACCTGCTCAAGGACGCCTCGATCGACGAGGTGGCCCAGGCGATCCGGGTCGTGGCCGAGGGTCAGTCGCTGATCAGCCCGTCGATGGCGGTCAAGCTCATCGACGAGTTCAAGCAGATGTCGCGCACCGACCGCAGCTCGGTGCCGACGCCGCGGCTGACCGACCGGGAGCTCGAGGTGCTGCGCCTGGTCGCCAAGGGGATGAACAACCGCGAGGTCGCCAAGCAGCTGTTCATCAGCGAGAACACGGTGAAGAACCACGTGCGCAACATCCTCGACAAGCTCCAGCTGCACTCCCGGATGGAAGCCGTCATGTACGCCGTGCGGGAGCGTCTGCTCGACCTCCCGTGAGTCCGCCCCGTCGCGCCGCGCGCTCGCTCTCGTCCGCGCAGGCGCGGCGGGTGGCCCTGGCCGCCCAGGGCTTCCGTGACCCGGTGCACGAGACGCCCACGATGCGCACGCTGAGCCGTGCGCTGCGCCGCACCGGGGTGCTGCAGGTCGACTCGGTCAACGTCCTCCAGCGCGCCCACTACATGCCGCTCTACTCGCGGATGGGGCCCTACGACACCGACCTCCTGCGCCGGGCCTCCGAGCAGCGTCCGCGCCGGATGGTGGAGTACTGGGCGCACGTGCAGGCCTTCATGCCGGTCGACCTCTGGCCGCTGATGGAGCACCGCCGCCGGGCGTACGCCGACCTCCGCGGACGCTTCGGCATGACCGCGCGGGCCGACCTGGTCTCGCAGGTGCTGGACGCCGTACGTGTCGGAGGAGCGGCCACCGCGCGCGACCTCGACGACGGTGCGCCGCGGGCCACGGACCACTGGGGCTGGAACTGGTCCGAGGTTCGCAAGGTGATGGACTACCTCTTCCTGACCGGAGACCTCGTCTCGGCCGGACGCACGCCGTCCTTCGAGAGCGTCTACGACCTGCCCGAGCGGGTGCTCCCCGCGGAGGTGCTGGCGCTGCCGACGCCGAACGAGCCCGACGCCACGCGGGAGCTGGTGCGTCGCGCGGCCCGGTCGCACGGCGTGGCCACGGCCGCCGACCTCGCCGACTACTACCGGATGCGTCTGGTGCCCGGCCCCCACTCGAGCGGGGTCAACGCCGCGGTCGCCGAGCTGGTCGAGGCCGGTGAGCTCGAGCCGGTGCAGGTGGAGGGCTGGCGCCGCCCCGGCTACCTGCACACCGACGCCGCGCTGCCGCGACGGGTGGACGCGCGCACCCTGCTCAGCCCGTTCGACCCGGTGGTGTGGGAGCGCACCCGCACCGAGCAGCTCTTCGACTTCCACTACCGCATCGAGATCTACACACCGGCACACAAGCGGGTGCACGGCTACTACGTGCTGCCGTTCCTGCTCGGCGACCGGCTCGTCGCGCGGGTCGACCTCAAGGGCGACCGAGCGGCCGGCGTGCTGCGGGTGAAGGGCTCCCACGCCGAGCCGGGCGCGCCCGAGGAGACGGCCGCCGAGCTCGCCGCCGAGCTGCGCCGGATGGCCGGCTGGCTCGGCCTCGTCGACGTCGACGTCGAGCCCCGCGGCGACCTCGCCCCGGCCCTGACCGCCGAGGTGCACCGATGAGCACCCGACCCTGTCGCCCAGACGTCCGCCGAGAGGGCACTCAGTTCCCGCCGCAGAGGGCACTCAGTTCGCCACGAGACGGCAACGAGCGCCGATCCGGCGAGGAAGTGCCCCCTCGTCGCGACGGGAGTGCCCTCTCGGCAATCTCGTCAGGGGTTGCGCTACCCGGCCGGCGGCACGAGGGTGTCGGCCGAGGAGGCCGAACCCGATAACCGTTCGACGCCGGGGGCGCCGGGCCGGTTCAATGGCATCGTGGACACCCCCGCGCGCCCGGACCCCGACTCGCTCCACCTCGCCCACGTCGACGGCGACGGGATCGACGCCTACCTCGACGCGGTGACCCGCGGCTTCCACGAGACGCTGGACGACCAGACGCGGGCCCTGTGGCACCGGCACGTGCAGCCCGAGCGCACCTTCGGCTTCCGCGAGGGCGAGCGGTGGGTGGCCACGATGGCCGCCTACGACCGCCGCCTCACCGTCCCCGGGGGCGAGGTGGGGGTGGCGGCGGTCTCGGAGGTCACCGTCTCGCCGGCCTTCCGTCGCCGTCGGCTGCTCTCGCGGATGATGCAGCACCAGCTGGAGGACGCCCGGGACCGGGGCGAGGCCGCGGCGTACCTGTGGGTCTCCGAGGCCGCGATCTACGGACGCTTCGGCTACGGCGAGGCCACCCGCCGGCTCACCCTGGAGGTCGACACCCGCCGCTCGGCCTTCCAAGCGCGGGTGGACCTGGGCGACGGCTGGGCCGACGAGGTGGAGCGGGCGACCTTCCGCGCCGCCGCCGTACCGGTCTTCGAGGGCCTCCGCCCGCGCACGCCCGGTTGGCTCGACCGGCCCGAGCAGTGGTGGGACGCGGCCACCTTCGACGCGGAGTCGGTGCGCGCCGGCGCCGGCCCGCTGCGCTACGTGCTGCACTGGGACCGCACCGGTGCGGTGACCGGCTACGCGCTCTTCCGCACCAAGGAGGACTACGGGCCCGACGGCAACAGGTCCCACGTGCTGGTGCGCGAGGTGGTCGCTACCACCGGACCGGCGCGGGCGCGCCTGTGGCGGCTGCTGCTGGACCTGGACCTGATGCCCACGCTGCGCACGCGCTTCGGAGGTCTGGGGGAGTCCCTGCCGTGGTGGCTGGCCGACCGCGACGCCGTCACCGAGCGACTGCGCTCGGGCACGTTCCTGCGGGTCGTCGACGTCCCCGGGGCGCTCGGGGCGCGGCGCTGGGCGCAGGAGGTCGACCTCGTCCTCGAGGTCCGCGACGACCTGCTGCCCGACAACGCCGGCCGGTTCCGGATTCGCGGCGGGCCCGAGGGCTCCGAGGCCGCGCGCACCGACACCTCGGCGGACCTCGTGCTCGACGTGCGGGAGCTCGGCACCGCCTACCTGGGCGGCACCAGCCTGCAGACGCTGGCCCGGGCCGGCCTCGTGCACGGCGAGGACCCGGGCACGCTGGCCCGTGCGAGCCGCGCCTTCGGGTGGGCCGCGGACGCGGAGTGCCTGGACATGTTCTGAGCACCGGTCGCAGCAGGTAGCCTCGGCCGCGTGCACCCCCGCTCCGTGACCCTGCTGCTCGCCCTGGTGGCGCTGCTGGTGCCGGGCGTGACGTCGCCGTCCTCCGCGGACGGCGTCGACCGGGAGTTCCCCGTCGCGGGGCCGACGTCGTACGGCTCGGCCCACCACGACTACCCGGCCACCGACGTGTTCGCCGCGTGCGGCACCCCGGTGGTGGCCCCGGTCGACGGGGTCGTGCTCGAGCTGAGCCGGCGAGACCGGTGGAGGCGCAGCACCGACCGCGGCGCACAGCGTGGCGGAAAGTCGTTCTCGATCCGCGGTGACGACGGGGCGCGGTACTACGGATCGCACCTGCGGGTCGTACGCCGCAGCCTGCACCGCGGCGACCGGGTCCGTGCCGGCCGGCGGATCGGTCGCGTCGGTGCCAGCGGCAGCGCCGCGGGCACGGGCTGCCACCTGCACGTCGGGTTGAGCCCGGTGTGCGCCCGCCGCGGAGACTGGTGGGTACGCCGCGGCGTCGTCGCGCCCTACCGCTTCCTGCGCTCGTGGGAGCGCGACGTGGACCGTTCGCCGCGCCGGGCCGTGCGCGGCTGGCAGCGCGACCACGGCTGCCCCCAGGCTCCCTGAGTCCCGACCGGGGTGCCCGCACCCCGGCCTCCCCGCGGCCCGTCCCACTCCCCCGAGCGTGGCTACCATGGCGGCGCGCCGCGGCTGCGGGCCAGATCGTCCGCGCCCCGTCCCCACATCGTCGTCCTCCAGGAGCTCTCCGTGCCCTCCATCCTCGACAAGGTCCTCCGCATCGGCGAGGGCAAGATCCTGCGCAAGCTCGAGGGGATCGCCGATCTCGTCGACGCCATCGAGGACGACTACGTCGCCATGTCCGACGAGGAGCTGCAGGCCCAGACGGCCGAGTTCAGGCGTCGCTACGCCGAGGGCGAGTCCCTCGACGACCTGATGCCGGAGGCGTTCGCCACCGTTCGCGAGGCGGCCCGTCGGGTGCTGGGCCAGCGCCACTTCCGCGTGCAGATCCTCGGTGGCGCGGCGCTGCACCTGGGAAACATCGCAGAGATGCGCACCGGTGAGGGCAAGACGCTGGTCGCGACCCTCCCCTCGTACCTCAACGCCCTCGCCGGCAACGGCGTGCACGTCGTCACGGTCAACGACTACCTGGCGAAGTACCACGCGGAGTGGATGGGCCGGGTGCATTCGTTCCTGGGCCTGACCACCGGTGTGATCCTGCCGACGATGCGGCCCGACGAGCGCCGGGTCGCCTACGACTGCGACATCACCTACGGCACCAACAACGAGCTCGGCTTCGACTACCTGCGCGACAACATGGCCAACTCGCTCGAGGAATGCGTGCAGCGTGGCCACTTCTTCTCCGTCGTCGACGAGGTCGACTCGATCCTCATCGACGAGGCCCGCACCCCCCTGATCATCTCGGGCCCGACGCAGGACGAGGTGCGCTGGTACGCGCAGTTCTCCCGGATCGCCAGCCGGCTGACCAAGGACGAGGACTACGAGGTCGACGAGAAGAAGCGCACCGTCTCGATCCTCGAGCCCGGCATCAGCAAGGTCGAGGACCAGCTCGGCATCGAGAACCTCTACGAGGCGGCGAACACCCCGCTGATCTCGTTCCTGAACAACTCGATCAAGGCCAAGGAGCTGTTCCGCAACGACAAGGAGTACGTCGTGATGAACGGCGAGGTGCTCATCGTCGACGAGCACACCGGCCGCGTGCTCTCCGGCCGTCGCTACAACGACGGCCTGCACCAGGCGATCGAGGCCAAGGAGGGCGTCGAGGTCCGCGAGGAGTACCAGACCCTCGCGACCGTCACCCTGCAGAACTACTTCCGCCTCTACGACAAGCTCTCCGGCATGACCGGCACGGCGATGACCGAGGCCTCGGAGTTCGACAAGATCTACAAGCTCGGCGTGGTGCCGATCCCGACCAACAAGCCGGTCGTCCGCAAGGACGAGCGGGACCTCGTCTACCGCACCGAGGCGGCCAAGTTCGACGCGGTGGTCGAGGACATCGCCGAGCGCCACCAGAAGGGCCAGCCGGTGCTCGTGGGCACCGTGTCGGTGGAGAAGTCGGAATACCTCTCCGACCAGCTCAAGCGCAAGGGCGTCCCGCACTCGGTGCTGAACGCCAAGCAGCACGCGGACGAGGCCAACGTGGTGGCCCTGGCCGGCCACAAGGGCGCCGTCACCGTCGCCACCAACATGGCCGGTCGGGGCACCGACATCATGCTCGGCGGATCGGTGGAGTTCCTCGCCGACCGGGCCCTGCGCGAGCGCGGCCTGGAGCCCTCCACCGAGGAGTACGAGCAGGCGTGGCCGCAGACGATCGAGACCGTCAAGGCCCAGGTCGCCGCCGAGCACGACGAGGTCGCGGACGTGGGCGGGCTCTACGTGCTCGGCACCGAGCGGCACGAGTCGCGTCGCATCGACAACCAGCTGCGTGGTCGTTCCGGCCGTCAGGGGGACCCGGGCGAGTCGCGCTTCTACCTCTCCCTCCAGGACGAGCTGATGCGGCTGTTCAAGGCCGACTGGGTCGACCGGGTGCTCACCTCGCTCAAGGTCCCCGACGACGTGCCGATCGAGAACAAGACGGTCACCAACTCCATCGCCTCGGCGCAGTCGCAGGTCGAGTCGCAGAACTTCGACAGCCGCAAGAACGTGCTCAAGTACGACGACGTGATGAACCGCCAGCGCGAGGTCATCTACGCCGAGCGCCGCGCCGTGCTCGAGGGTGCCGACCTCCACGACCAGGTGCGCACGATGATTCGCGACGTCGTCACCGGCTACGTGATGGGTGCGACCGACGGCTTCCAGGAGGAGTGGGACCTCGAGGCGTTGTGGGCGGCCCTGGGGACGCTCTACCCGGTGTCGGTCGAGCACGAGGCCCTTGAGGACGAGGCCGGGGGCCGGGCCGCACTGGAGCGCGAGCCGCTGCTCGAGCTGCTGCTCGAGGATGCCGAGACCGCGTACGCCGCCCGCGAGGCCGAGGTCGGGGAGGAGGTCATGCGCGAGCTCGAGCGCCGGGTGATCCTCTCGGTGCTGGACCGCAAGTGGCGCGAGCACCTCTACGAGATGGACTACCTCCGCGAGGGCATCGGGCTGCGGGCCTACTCCCAGCGCGACCCGCTGGTGGAGTACCAGCGCGAGGGCTTCGACATGTTCGCCGCGATGATGGACGCGATCAAGGAGGAGACGGTCGGCTTCCTGTTCAACCTCGAGGTCGAGCTCGAGGAGGAGGTCGAGGAGTCGCCCCTGGAGGTCACCGTCAACTCGGCGGCGGCCACCGCCGGGCGCAACCCGATGGCTGTGAACGCACCGCATCTGAAGGCGAAGGGGCTCGACGAGCCCTCGGCGCCGACCAACCTCACCTACTCCGCCCCGACGGCGGACGGGGAGGTGGAGGTGCACGGCGACCACGCCACGGCCGCGGTGGACGACCCCTACGCGGGGATCGGCCGCAACGCCGAGTGCCCCTGCGGCTCGGGCAAGAAGTACAAGAAGTGCCACGGGTCGGTGGACGGGCCGACTGGCATGACCACCCGCGCGGGGGGCTGAGGCCGCACGCGGCCCGCCCGACGGGCGGGCCGCGCGCACCGTGTCGAGCGCGGTCAGGTCAGCCGAACTCCACGGCGGTGCACTGCCACCGGCCCTGCCGCAGCTCCACCCGGGCCGCGATGGCGCGGGAGCGCAGGCCGTGGCTGACCCGCACGCTCAGCTCCGCGGCCTCGACCGGGAGCGCGGCCGGCTGCTCGTCCGGCCCGGGCCGGCCGGTGTGCGCGGCGCCCGCAGTGCCCGGGGTGCCCGCAAGCCCCGCGACGCGGGAGACGTGCACGCTGCGGACCTGTGGCACCTGCGCCCGGGCGGGACGGGAACGGTAGCCCTGCTGGGTCACCAGGGTCGCGCGGCGGGAGACGTCGGCGTACGTCGTCGGGGTCATCGCCCGCAACAGCTGGGTCGGAGGTCGGTGACCGACGACCACCTCGACCAGTGCCTGGGCGAACCGGGCCGACCACCGCTCCAGGGCGTCGTGGGGCGTGCGGGTCGCGGGCGGGGGAGCGAGGGGCCGCACGTCACCCGGCGCCCCCGCGACGTCGAGGGGGAGGGTCCCCTGGGCGGCGGCCACCGGGACGACGGACGGGCGGTCGTCGGGGCAGGGGCGGGCCTCGCCCCGGACCTCCGCCAGCCGGCGCAGCACCGGTGCCTGCCGGGTCGGCGCGTCGTCGTGGGCGCCGCGGAGCGAGCGGGCGTCCGCGGCCGCGGGGCGGGTGAGTGTGCTGGTGGTCATCGTCGGTCTCCTCGGTGGGCGCGTGCGGGTGGGCGCGTGCGGGTGGGCGGACAGGTCGGTCAGGGGCGGGTGGGGCGCGTCGGCGGTGGCAGGCGCAGGACGGTGCCGGGCACCAGGCGGTCGGGGTCGGGGCCGACGCGCGCGCGGTTCGCCCGGTAGACCGCGCGCCAGGTGCGGTCCACGAGGGCGTCCCCGGTGTGCGGCGGCAGGGTCGTGGCGGCGAGGTCCCACAGGGTGTCGCCGGGCCGTACGACGACGCGGGGTCGGGTCGGGCGGGGAGCGGGTGCCGAGGCGGCCACCTCGACGCGGTCGGGCGGCCGGAGGTGCGCGACCTCCGGTGCTGGCACGCCGGCCGCGACCCCGGGGGCCGCGAGGGCGGTGGTGCCGACCACGCCGACCACGCCCGAGAGCACGCGGGCCAGCCGGGCGGGGGCCCCGCACCGGCCCAGCCTCCGCACGCGGTCGTCGTACGGCAGCCCGCGCGACGCCACGGCGACGGCGAGCAGCAGCACCAGCCACCCCGCGGCGGTGGCGCCGACCACCAGGGCGACCCGCTCCACCGTGGCGCTGACGAGGAGCAGTGGCTCGCCCGCGGGCTGGTCGAGAAGCGTCATGCGAATCCGTTCGTTTGCTTGCGGTTGCATCATTTGACGTCCGTTCGAGAGGCACGTCAAGGCTGCGTCCACAGCCCGGTGCGGGCAGGATGGGCGTGTGCACAGCGACACCGACCCCGACCGGGACCGACCCGCAGGCGTTGACGGCCTGCTCGAGGAGCTCGAGGGCCAGGCCCAGGCCCTCGAGCAGCAGGAGCGCGCCTACGAGGTGCGGGACCGCGCCGTCGAGGCTTATCGCGACGTCGACCTGCTGTCCCGGCTGCTCGCCGCGCGGGGCGCCGTCGTCGAGGTGGACCTGGGCGCCGCGGGACGTCTCCGCGGCACTGTCGAGGAGGCGGGCGTCGGCTGGCTGGTGCTGGGTCCGCCGCCGGGACCGGGCAGGAGTGCGCCGTCGGGACAGGTGCTGGTGGCACTGGCGGCGGTGCAGGCCGTCAGCGGGCTGCCGGCGACGGCGGCCGCCGCGGCGGTGCGACCCGCGGCGGCCCGACGGTCCCTCGGCACCCGGGTCTGGCGACTGCTGGACGGCGCACCCGCGGCGACCGTCCGGCTGCGCGACGGGACCCTGCGACGTGGGGCGCCCCGCCGGGTGGGTGCGGACTTCCTCGAGCTGGTCGAGGACTCCGGGTGCACCGGGAGCTCCGAGGGCCCTCGCGGCGGCGCGACGGTGGTGCGGCTCGACGCCGTGGCGACGCTGGCCCGCTGAGCGGGGCTTTTCGTCCGGGTCGGTCAGGCCCCGGCGTCACCGTCCGGCGACCCGGCGGCTGCGTCGGCGCCGGGTTCGCTCCAGGGGTGGCTGCGCAGGAACTCGTCGGTCTCGGTGTACATCCGCGCGATGAACTCCTCGAGCCGGGTCGACTCGACCCGCCACTGGCCCCGTCCGCCGATCTTGATCGCTGGGAGGTCCTGGCGCCGGACCAGCGCGTAGACCTGCGCCGTCGAGGTGTTGAGGATCTCCGCCACCTCGGGCAGCTGGAGGAAGCGCGGGGCTTCGGCACCGTCGGACATGGGACGATCGTGGCACGCCGACCGGCCCGTTGCCACCGGACACGTGCGGTTGCGGCCGTTTGCGCGCGGTCCGCGCTCCGCCCCTCCGGATGTTTGTCGTGCGACCTGTGGAAAAGAAGGTCCGCGGACGCCGGGTTGTCTCCACAATCGTCGCGTGAGCACCCCGTCCCCCTTGTCGCCGGTGTCGCCAGCGGCGCGGCGACGCCGTCGGGACGCGTGGCGCGACCCGCGCCTGGCCGTCGGCGTCGTCCTGGTCGCCGTCTCGGTGCTGCTGGGCGCCCGCCTCCTCGCCGTCGACGACGCCGGTACACCGGTCTGGGTGGCGGCCCACGACCTGGTCGCCGGCAGCACCATCTCCACGACCGACCTCGAGAGCCGCCGGGTGCTGTTCTCCGACGAGGCCACGGCCACGGCGTACGTCGCCGCGGGCGAGGCCCTCGGGTCGGACCTGGTGCTCGACCGACCGCTGGCGGAGGGCGAGCTGCTGCCCGTGGGCGCCCTGCGTGTCGGGTCCCCGGGCCTGGTCGAGGTGCCGGTGACCGTCGAGCCCACCCGCGTGCCGTCGACGGTCCAGCAGGGCTCGGTGGTGGACGTCTGGGTCGCCCCGGTCGGCGCCGCCGGAGGCGACGCCGGTGCGGGCCGCGGCACGGACGACCCTGCGGTGCGCGTGCTCGACGACGTGGTCGTGCTGGACCTGCCCGAGGTCTCGGCCGCGCTCGGCGGCACGACCCCGCGTGCGCTCGTGGTCGGGCTGCCCGACGAGGGGGCGACCGACCTCGGCGAGGTGCTGGCCCGGCTCAGCGGCGGGGACGTGTTCGTGACCCGGCAGGACACGGTGCCGTGACCTCCGGGGGAGGGCGGGTCGGGGCCCTGCTGCTGGCAGACGGGGAGCCGTGGGAGCGCACCGTGCTCGGCGAGCTGGCCGGGTCCCCGGCCGTGGCCGTCGTACGGCGCTGTCTCGACACCACCGACCTGATGGCCGCCGCGACGATCGGCGAGGCCGCCGTGGCCCTGGTGGCCGCGGAGGCCGCGGGCCTCGACGGCGCTGCGGTCGACCACCTCCGTCGGCACGGCCTCGCCGTGGTCGTGGTGGCCGACGACGGCGTGGCCACCGTGCGGGGCGTGGCCCACGTGCTGACCCCGGACCTGGTCGACCTGGTGCCCGTGCTGACCCGGGTCGTCGCGCAGGCCGGGGCCCGGCCCACGCCCCCGCCCGGCGCCGGCGGGACCGGCCCGCCCCGCTCCCGTGCCGAGGACGTGCCGGTCCCGCCCGGCACGGCCGCCGAGGCCGGGCGGGGGGAGCAGGGTCGGGTCGTGGCGGTGTGGGGCCCGGGCGGGGCGCCGGGCCGCACCACCCTCGCCCTCGGGCTCGCCGCCGAGCTGGCGCACCGACGGCGCCCGGTGCTGCTCGTCGACGCCGACCCGTGGGGCGGCACCGTGGCCCAGCACCTCGGGGTGCTCGACGAGGTGTCCGGCCTGCTCGCTGCCTCGCGCGCCGCCGCGACGGGTGCGCTCGACGACGCGCGGGTGGCCTCGCTCTCCCTGACGGTCGGCGGCCGTCTGCGCGTGCTCACCGGCCTGCCGAGGCCGGACCGGTGGCCCGAGGTCGGCGCGGGGGTGGTCGAGGCGGTCTGCCGCTCGGCGCGCGTCGCCGGCGACGTGGTCGTCGACACCGGTGCCGGGCTCGAGGTCGAGGCCGGCGCCTGGGCCTCCGGTCCGGGTCGTGACGCCACCTCGCTCGAGGCGATCGAGGTGGCCGACGAGGTCGTCCTCGTCGGGGCCGCGGACCCCGTGGGCCTCTCCCGGCTGGTGCGGGCCGCCGCCGAGCTGCACGACGTGCGCCCGGCTGGGGCGGACCGCGTGGTGCTCAACAGGGTGCGGTCGTCGCTGGGGTGGACCTCGGCCGAGCTGGTCGCGCTCGTCGCCGACGCCGTGCCCGGCAGGCCGGTGCACCTGCTGCCCGACGACCGCACCAGCGTCGACCGGGCGCTGCGGGAGGGGGCGCTGCTGACCGAGGTCGGCACCGGAGCCCTGCGCCGCGCGCTCGTCGAGGTGGTCGACCAGCTGCACACGCGGGCCGGCGGCCCCGACGAGCCGGTCAGCCGGCGAACAGCAGCCCGAGCCCGCCGAGGGTGAAGACCACCATCACGCCCAGCAGCGGCAGCTGACCGGTCAGCCGGTCCCGTCGCGGCAGGATCGAGGTGGCGCGGTCGTGCGAGGCGACCACGCCGACGACGTGGCCGAGCACGACCGCGAGCACCTGCACCGTCGCGAGCAGGGTCGGGTGGTAGGCCAGGAAGAGCGGTGTGGGCAGCCCGGCCGTGCCGAGCAGGTCGTCACCGCGCCCGAGCGGGTCGCTGAGCTGGGCGACGGTCTGGGTGCCGGTGACGACGAGGAAGGTCAGGTAGTGGGCCACGACGTAGCCCACGACGATCGGCACCAACGCGTGGGCCAGGCGCCGCGGCAGGTGCGAGCGGCGTACGTCGGGGCGCGACGGCGTCGCCACCGCCGCAGCGGTGAAGAGCCCGCCCACCAGGAGCACCGCGGCCAGCACCCCGAGCGTCGACAGCACCACGCCGGGCACGGACGACTGCTGGGTGAAGCGCACCCAGGCCGTGCTGTTGCTCGCGCTGTCGAAGACGGTGCTGCCGAGCAGCACCGCGACGACCGCGACCAGCCCCGGCACGGCCGGGGTCGTGGCGAGGTGGGCCAGTGGGCTGCGGACGACGAGCCGCCCCTGCGCGTCGCGGTCCCACGGCGAGAGTCGGGAGACCAGCGTGCTGTAGGCCTCGAACGGGTCGGCGGCGGCCAGCCAGCGGGTGCCGAGCACGGCTCCCCCCACCAGCGTGACCAGGAGGTACCCGGCCAGCCAGACCCGCACCGACCCGAGGTAGGCCGACCTCGGGTTGGCCAGCTCCTGCCAGGCGAAGGCGAGCAGGGTGAGCGCCGCGGGCCACTGGCCCACCCAACCGGGCAACGGCACGACGCCGTGCTCCGGGTCCACCCGGGCTACCCGGGCGACGGCCTCCAGCACGGTGCGCACCGGGCTGAGGGCGCGCAGCACCGGCCCGAACAGGAGTGACAACGGCACCAGGCCGACCCAGAGCAGCACGTAGAGGAAGCCGAGCGCGGGGTTGGTGGCCAGGTCGGGCCCGGCGAGCACGGCCCACCCGACGTACGCCGCAACCACCAGGCCCAGGACCCGCAGCGCGGCCCGGGTCCCGGTGGCGTCGACGAACGTCTGCAGCCGGGGGACGGGGCGCCCGGGGCCGGGCGGGTCGTAGCGCGGCCGGCTCCAGGCCAGCGCCAGCACCGTGAAGGAGACGACGAGGGCGAAGACGGCCCCGGCCAGCGCCCAGGACAGCGGCACCGGGAGGTCGCCGGGGCCCCCGATGCCGTGGGCCCTGACCAGCACTCAGCGAACCTCGAGCTGCACGACCACCGCGTCGAGGTCGTGGTCCTCGACCTCGACCAGCCCCGGCACGTCGACGGTGAGCCGACGGGTGGACCGGCCGGCGGGGTAGGAGATCTCCTGCTCGGGGCTGCTGTGCACGTGCAGCTCACCGGCCCGGGCGGCGTCGATCGTGAGCACGACCGGCGCGCCCGCGGTGGCCCGGACGCGCTCGCCGTTGGGGGAGACCGAGTCGGCGCCGATGGTGACGTCGATGCGGGTGGCCGTCGGCGCGGCCTCGGGCGACTCGCTCCCGGGCGCCGGGCTCTCGGACGCCGGGCTCTCGGACGCCGCTGCCGTCGCGGACGGCGTCGGCGAGGCGCTGTCGGGAGGCGTCGCGGTGGGGGCCTCGTCGGGGCTCGTGCCGACCCCGCAGCCGGTCAGCAGGAGGACCGCGGCGGCCAGGGCGCCGGCGGAACGGGGGTGGGGACGACGTACGGTCACGGGTGCCTCGCGGGGAAGGGTGGGGGGTCGGCGGGCCTCGTGCCAGAATCCCACGAGTCCGGTTGCCCGAGACCGGTGGCCCGGTGAGGGCCGGCCGGCGGGTGACCCGGGACGACGACGCGACGGAGGTGCAGGCATGAGCTCGAGACTGCGTGCGACCGACCTCTCCCTGCTCGCCCTCGAGACGGCCCGCACGCCCATGCACAACGCGACCCTCGAGATCTTCGACGTCGGGGACTCGGGCCTCGACTACGCCCGTGTGCTGTCCCTCATCGAGGACCGGCTCGCCTTCGTGCCGCGCTACCGCCGCCGGCTGCGCACGGTGCCCGGCCACCTCGCGACGCCGGTCTGGGTCGACGACGAGGACTTCGACCTCAGCTACCACGTACGCCGCTCCGCCCTGCCGCGGCCCGGCGACGGGGACCAGCTGCGCGACCTCGTCGGCCGGATCATGTCCCGCCGGCTCGACCAGTCCCGGCCGCTGTGGGAGAGCTACTTCATCGAGGGCCTCGAGGGCGGCCGCGTCGCCATGTTCACCAAGTCCCACCAGGTGCTCGTCGACGGCTCGGTGACCGTCGACCTCGGCCAGGTGCTGCTCGACAGCACCAGCTCGCCCCGCGAGACCGTGGCCGAGCACTGGTCTCCGCGCCCCGAGCCCGGCAGCGCCGGCCTCGTCGCGCAGGCCGTGCGCGACAACCTGGTCTCGCCCGACGCCGCGCTGGACTCGGTGCGCGCCACCACCGAGAACGTCGCCCGGCGCGCCTCGGTCGGGCTGCGGCGGGCGGGTCGCCTGGCCGGCAGGTTCACCGGGCGGGCGTCGCCGCTGGAGTCCCTGCTCGCGGCCGACCCCTCCGAGCAGCGTCGCCTCGCCACCGTGCGCACCGACCTCGACGCGTACCGGGTCGTGCGCGAGGCGCACGGCGGCACCGTCAACGACGTCGTGCTGGCCACCATCACCGGCGCTCTCCGCACCTGGCTGATGACCCGGGGCGAGCCGCTGACCGCGCACACCCACCTGCAGGCGATGGTGCCGATGAGCGTGCAGGACGACGCGCTGGCCCCCACCTCGCTCGGCGCCCAGGTCGCCGGCCACGAGCTGAAGCTGCCGATCGGCGAGTCCAGCGCGGTGGTGCGCCTGCACCAGGTGTCCTACGCGCTGACCGCCCACAAGGAGACCGGCAAGTCGGTCGCCGCCAACCGGCTCGCCGGCATCGCCGGCTTCGCCCCGACGACCTTCCACGCCCTCGGCACCCGGGTCGCGCTCGAGCACCGGCGGCGCGACCTGGACCTGGTCGTCACCAACGTCCCCGGCCCGCAGTTCCCGCTGTACGCCGCCGGCGCCAAGATGGTCTCGACCTACCCCGTGCCGCCGCTGATGCCGGGCTGCGCCCTCGGCATCGGCGTGACGTCGTACGACGGGCAGGTGTTCTACGGCCTGACCGTCGACCGCGACGCCATCCCCGACGTCGAGGTGCTCGGCGCGTGCCTGGCCGAGGCGCTCGAGGAGCTCGTCGACTCGGCGTCCGGCACCAGGCAGCGGGCCCCCCGCGGGCGGCTCCGGCGCCCGCCCGAGGACCACCTCCCGTGACGGTGCGGATCTACCTGCCCACCACCTCCGTGCGGCTCGCCCGCGCCCTGTCCGAGGGCGAGCTCGGGCCCGCGCCGCTCGAGGGACACGCCGTCACCGACCGGCTCCGCGCCGCGCTGCCAGACTCCGACGACGACGAGCTCGAGTACGTCGCGCTGGTCACCGCAGCCCAGGCCTCGCTGCTGCTCGCCGACGCGGACGCCCGGCCGCTGCGGATGGTGGCCGTGCTCGAGGTGCGCGAGGTCACCGACGGGCCGGACGGGCCCGACGGCGACGACCCGAGCGGCGTACGCCTGGAGCGGCCCGCCCGCACCCGCTGGCTCGCGGCGCTGCACGCCGACCTGGACGACGACGCGGTGCGGGCCGCGGTGGCGTCCGCGCGGTTGGCGTACGCCGAGGGCGACGAGGAGCGTGCGGACGCGCTGGCCCAGGAGTGCCTCGACCACGAGGTGGGCTGGTACGCCGTGCAGGAGGCCGACCAGCTGGTCTAGCCGGGGAGCGGTCCGGCTCGGCTTGGGCCCTGCGCGCCCGACGTGCCACGATCGGTCGCATGGACGCCTACGCCAACGTGCCCACGCCGGTCAACGAGCCGAACCTCACCTACGCCCCGGGCTCGCCCGAGCGCGCCGAGCTCGAGCTCGAGCTGGTGCGCCAGGAGTCGGTGCAGGTCGACTTCACCGCCACCATCGGCGGCGAGAAGCGACGGGGCGGCGGCGAGGAGATCAAGGTCGTGCAGCCGCACGACCACGCGCACGTGCTCGGCACGATCGGCTCGGCCACCACGCAGGACACCGAGGACGCCGTCGCGGCGGCCCTCGCGGCCGCCCCGGCCTGGCGCGACATGCCCTTCGAGGACCGCGCGGCGATCATCCTCAAGGCCGCCGACCTGCTGGCCGGCCCGTAGCGCCAGCGGCTCAACGCCGCCACGATGCTGGGCCAGTCCAAGACCGCGTTCCAGGCCGAGATCGACTCCGCCTGCGAGCTGATCGACTTCTGGCGCTTCAACGTGCACTTCGCCCGGCAGATCCTGCGCGAGCAGCCCGCGGCGAACTCGCCCGGCGTGTGGAACCGGCTCGACCACCGCCCGCTCGAGGGCTTCGTCTACGCGATCACGCCGTTCAACTTCACCGCCATCGCGGGCAACCTGCCGACCGCGCCCGCGCTGATGGGCAACGTGGTGATCTGGAAGCCGTCGCCCACGCAGCAGGCCGCAGCGCACATCATCATGGAGCTGCTCGAGGAGGCGGGGATGCCCCCGGGCGTCATCAACATGCTGCCCGGCGACGGCATCGACGTGTCCGACGGTGGCGCTGGCGCACCCCGACCTGGCCGGCATCCACTTCACCGGCTCGACGCCGACCTTCCAGCACCTGTGGCGCACCGTCGGCGAGAACATCGCCGACTACCGGTCCTACCCGCGCATCGTCGGCGAGACCGGCGGCAAGGACTTCATCGTGGCCCACCCGTCGGCCGACCCCGACGTGCTGCGCACCGCGCTGATCCGGGGGGCCTTCGAGTACCAGGGCCAGAAGTGCTCCGCGGCGTCGCGGGCGTACGTTCCCGCGCTCGGTCTGGGAGCAGATCGAGGGCGACCTCGCGACCGAGGTCGACGGCATCGCCCAGGGCGACGTCACCGACCTCTCGAACTTCATGGGCGCCGTGATCGACGACCGCGCCTTCGCCAAGCACCGGGCCGTGCTCGACCGGGCGGCCTCGAGCCGCAAGGTGCAGGTCGTCGCCGGCGGCACCTGCGACGACTCGGTCGGCTACTTCGTGCGCCCGACCGTGCTGGTCTGCGACGACCCGACCGACGAGCTGTTCCACACCGAGTACTTCGGCCCGATCCTCGCCGTGCACGTCTACGACGACGCCGACTACGACCAGGTGCTCGACCAGATGGAGTCGATCGCGCCGTACGCCCTCACCGGCTCGTCATCGCCCGGGACCGGTACGCCGCCGCCGACGCGATGCACCGGCTGCGCTTCGCGGCCGGCAACTTCTACATCAACGACAAGCCGACCGGTGCCGTCGTGGGTCAGCAGCCGTTCGGCGGCGCCCGCGCCTCCGGCACCAACGACAAGGCCGGCGCCCCGCAGAACCTGATGCGCTGGAGCTCGACCCGGGCGATCAAGGAGACCTTCGTGGCGCCGACCGACTACCGCTACCCGCACATGGGCTGAGCGGGACCGACGGTGACCGCCTGGCACTTCGGGCCGCTGCACCCGGTCGAGCAGGCGCTGGTGCTGCTCGTGGCGTTCGGACCGTTCGTCGTGCTCGCCGTCGTGCTGCGCGTCGTACGCCGTCGCGAGCGCGACGAGCACGAGTCGTCGGGGGATGCGACCGAGCCCCCGTCCCGGTGGGACGAGGACTCGGTCGAGGGTGGGTCGGGGCTCAGCTGAGCCAGGCCCGTCCCTCCTTCTCCTCCGCCGTGAGGGCGCTGGTGAGCATGTCGGCGATGAGCTGCTCCAGCTTGCCGCCGACCAGGGGGATCGAGGCCCTGACGTCGACGTCGACCTCTTCGCGGGTGCCGTCGCCGTCCTCGACCAGGCGGATGGTGCCCTGCACCCGGCCGGGCTTGCCCGGGATCTCGACGGTGAGGTCGCCCTCCCGCGGCGAGGTCCAGTGCTCCTTCTGCTCGATGGTGATCTCGTCGCCGACGATCTTCTTGGCGAAGCCGGGCACGCCCTTGGCGGACTGGACCTGCGTGACGTGGACGTCCATGCCCTCGCCCGTCGGCGTGACGTCGACCTCGTGGCGCAGCACGCGCTGGTGCTCGCAGACCTTCTCGCGGAACTCGGGCGTCTTCAGCATCTCGAAGACCTGCTCCGGCGACGCGTCGTAGGTCATGTGGTGCTCGAGCTTCATCGGCGTGCTCTCCTTCGGGCCGCAACGGCCTGGATCGGGGGAAACGGGGGTCGGTCGTCATCATGACCGACCCGGTCGCGGCGGGAACATGCCGCGACGTGCGGTTGAGTGGCGCACGTCACGCCCCCTAGCCTCGGGCCAAGGCTCCGCACCCGGACTCGAACCAGGTGGGCGCGGCGCCCGACGTCGACGTGAGGTGGCACGGTGGCTCTCAGCCAGGATGACAGGATGCACGAGGTGCTCGACCGCACCGTCGAGCTCGCCGAGGAGACGACCAACGTGCTCGGGGAGGAGCTCGATCCCGGTCGGCTGGTGCGCGACTACTACCGGCAGGCCTCGCCGGAGGACGTGATCGACCGCTCGAGCCAGGACGTGTTCGGGGCGGTGATGAGCCACGCCCGGCTCGCCCGGTCGCGGCCCGCCCAGGAGGCCCGGGTGCGGGTGTCCACGCCGACGGACTCCGGCGAGGGGTGGTCGGCCAACGGCCACACCGTCGTCGAGGTCGTCACCGACGACATGCCGTTCCTCGTCGACTCGGTGACGATGGCGGTGGAGCAGCTCGACATCGACATCCACTGCGTCGTGCACCCGCAGCTGCTCGTGCGCCGCGACGACGACGGCGCCCTGGTCGAGGTGCTGGCCGAGGACGCCGAGCGGGCCGGCGGCGACGACGAGCCCGACGTGCAGCGCGAGTCGTGGATCCACGTCGAGATCGACCGGGAGACCGACGAGGACCGGATCGAGGAGATGACCTCGGCGCTGCACAAGGCGCTGTCCGACGTGCGCGACGCCGTGGAGGACTGGGGCCGGATGCACGACCAGGTCGACGACGTGGTCGAGCGGCTCGATGCCTCCCCGCCCGACCTCCCCGAGGAGGAGGTGGACGAGGCCGCCGCGCTGCTGCGCTGGCTGGCCGACGACCACTTCACCTTCCTCGGCTACCGCGAGTACGAGCTGGCCAGCCAGGACGGCTCCGAGGTGCTGCGGGCTCGCCCCGGCACGGGTCTCGGCATTCTCCGGGTGCAGGCCGACGCCGACCCCGAGCGCAGCCGGCTGCCCCGCGAGGTGGGCGAGCAGGCGCGCGAGCGCACGCTGCTCGTGCTGGCCAAGGCGAACTCGCGGGCGACCGTGCACCGGCCGGCGTACCTCGACTACGTCGGCGTCAAGGTGTTCGATGACGACGGCGCCGTCGTGGGGGAGCGGCGCTTCCTCGGGCTGTTCTCCTCGACCGCGTACACCGAGTCGCTGACCCGGATCCCGGTCGTGCGGCGCAAGGCCCGCTACGTCATCGACCACGCCGACGTCGACCCGGTGAGCCACGCCGGCAAGGCCCTGATGGACGTGCTGGAGAACTACCCCCGCGAGGAGCTGTTCACCACCCCGGCCGACGAGCTGGCGCCGGTAGCCCTGGCCGTGATGCGCAACCGCGAGCGTCGCCAGGTGCGGCTGTTCATCCGCCCCGACCGCTACGCGCGCTACCTGTCCTGCCTGGTCTACCTGCCCCGCGACCGCTACAACACCGCCGTGCGGGAGAAGATCTCCGCCATCCTCAAGGAGCATCTGCAGGGCGACTCGCTGGAGTACACCGCCCGCGTCAACGAGTCGTTCCTGGCCCGGCTGCACATCGTCGTGCGGCACGCGAACTCCGCGTCGATCCCGGAGTACGACCAGGAGGACATCGAGCGCCGCCTGGTCGCCGCCGCCCGGTCGTGGCGCGACGACTTCCTCGACGCGCTCGACTCCGAGCACGGCGAGGAGCGCGGGGCCGAGCTCGCCCGCCGCTACGCGCCCGCCGTTCCGGACTCCTACCAGGACTCCTACGCGCCACGCACCGCCTCGGTCGACGTCGGCCGACTCGACGCGCTCGAGGGCGAGGACGCCCTCACGCTGTCCCTGGCCGAGCGCATGGACGCCCGGCCCGGCGAAGCCCGGCTCAAGCTCTACCGTCGTGGGCGCCCGCTCAGCCTGAGCAACGTGCTGCCGGTGCTGACCGACCTCGGGGTGGAGGTCGTCGACGAGCACCCGTACGCCTTCGAGGGGTTGGAGCACCCGACCCACCTCTACGACTTCGGGCTGCGCACCGGCGACCCGATCCCCTCGCAGAGCCGGGAGCACTTCCAGGAGGCGATGCTCGCCGTCTGGGAGGGCCGCTGCGAGAGCGACGGCTTCAACGCCCTCGTGCTGGCGGCCGGCCTCACCTGGCGCCAGGTGATGGTGCTGAGGGCCTACGCGAAGTACATGCGCCAGGGTGGTACGCCGTTCGGCCAGGACTACCTCGAGGAGACCCTGGCCGGCGAGGTCGAGATCACCCGGCTGCTGGTCGAGCTCTTCGAGACCCGGTTCGACCCCACCCGCGACGGCGACGCAGGACGCACGCGCCGAGGCCGAGACCGACGTGCGCGAGCGCATCGACCACGCCCTGGAGCAGGTCTCCAGCCTCGACAACGACCGCATCCTGCGGTCCTACCTGACCGCCATCTCGGCGACGTTGCGCACGAACTACTTCCAGGGCGCGACCGAGGGCGGGGCCGACGACCAGGCCGGGGGCAGACTACCTGTCGCTCAAGCTCGACCCGTCCCGGGTGCCCGACCTGCCTGAGCCGCGTCCGCGCTTCGAGATCTTCGTGTACTCGCCGCGGGTGGAGGGCGTGCACCTGCGCTTCGGCGCGGTCGCCCGGGGCGGGCTGCGCTGGTCGGACCGTCGCGAGGACTTCCGCACCGAGGTGCTGGGGCTGGTCAAGGCGCAGATGGTGAAGAACGCCGTCATCGTGCCGACCGGCGCCAAGGGCGGCTTCTTCGCCAAGCAGCTGCCCGACCCCGGCGAGGACCGCGAGGCCTGGCTGGCCGAGGGCAAGGCGGCGTACACCACCTTCATCTCCGGCCTGCTCGACGTCACCGACAACCTGGAGGACGGCGAGGTCGTGCCGCCGGTCGACGTGGTGCGCCACGACGACGACGACACCTACCTCGTCGTGGCCGCCGACAAGGGCACCGCGACGTTCTCCGACCTCGCCAACGGCATCTCCGCGGACTACGACTTCTGGCTCGGCGACGCCTTCGCCTCGGGCGGCTCCGAGGGCTACGACCACAAGGAGATGGGGATCACCGCCAAGGGCGCGTGGGTCTCGGTGCAGCGGCACTTCCGCGAGATGGGGGTCGACTGCCAGGCCGAGGACTTCACCGTCGTGGGCGTGGGCGACATGTCCGGCGACGTCTTCGGCAACGGCATGTTGCTCTCCGAGCACATCCGCCTGGTCGCGGCGTTCGACCACCGCGACATCTTCCTCGACCCCACGCCGGACGCCGAGGCGACGTACGCCGAGCGGCGGCGGCTCTTCGACTCCGGCCGGTCCTCGTGGGCCGACTACGACACCGACCTGATCTCCGAGGGCGGCGGCGTGCACTCGCGGTCGGCGAAGAAGATCGAGATCACCTCCCAGGTCAGGGAGGCGCTCGGTCTCGACGGCGGCGTCACAGCGATGACGCCGCCCGAGCTGATCCACGCGATCCTGCTGGCGCCGGTCGACCTGCTCTGGAACGGCGGCATCGGCACCTACGTGAAGGCCTCCACCGAGGCGCACTCCGACGCCGGGGACAAGTCCAACGACAACATCCGCGTCGACGGGGCCGAGCTCCGCGTGAAGTGCGTCGGCGAGGGCGGCAACCTCGGCCTGACCCAGCTGGGGCGGGTGGAGTACGCCCGCGCCGGGGGTCGGATCAACACCGACTTCATCGACAACTCGGCCGGCGTGGACACCTCCGACCACGAGGTGAACATCAAGATCATGCTGGACCGCGTGGTGGCCGAGGGCGACCTGACCACCAAGCAGCGCAACGAGCTGCTCGCCTCGATGACCGAGGAGGTGGGGGCGCTGGTGCTGGCCGACAACTACGACCAGAACATCGCCCTGGCCAACGCCGTGCTCCAGTCGCCGTCGCTGCTGCACGTGCAGGAGGACTGGATCCGCACGCTGGAGTCCGAGGACCTCATCGACCGCGACCTGGAGTTCCTGCCGTCGCGCAAGCGGATGAAGCAGATGCAGGCCAACGGCGAGGGCCTCACCACGCCGGAGCTCAGCACGCTGCTCGCCTACACGAAGATCGCGATCCTCGACGCGCTGCTCGAGACCGACCTTCCCGACGACGACTTCTTCCACGACCGGCTCGTCGACTACTTCCCGACCGCGATGCACGAGCGGTACGCCGACCAGGTGGCCGCCCACCCGCTGCGCCGCCAGATCGTGGCGACCCAGGTGGTGAACAGCTTCGTCAACCACGCCGGCATCACCTACTACCACCGGTTGCGCGGCGAGACCGGCGCCGCTGGGGTCGACATCGTGCGCAGCCACCTGGTGGCCCGCGAGATCTTCGACACCCGCGGGGTGGTGCACGCGATCTCGCACCAGGACAACCAGCTGCCCGTGGAGGTGCAGAACGACATGCGGGTGGTGGTGCGGGGTCTGCTCGAGTGGACCTCGCGCTGGCTGCTCACCAACCGTCGGACCCCGCTGGACGGCAGCGAGACCGTCGAGCGCTTCTCCGAGGCGGTGACGGCGCTGCTGGACGACCTCCCCGACCTGCTCGGCGACGCCCAGCGGGCGGCGTACGACGAGCGGCGTGCGGGGTACGTCGACGCCGGCGCCCCGGAGGACCTCGCGGGCGCCGTGGCGGTGCTGTGGCCGGGGTCGTCGGCCCTGGCGATCGTCGAGACCGCGCTGCGCGACGACGTCGAGCCGGTCGAGGTGGCCCGGGTGCACTTCGCCCTGACCGAGCGGCTGAGCCTGTCCCGGCTGTTCGCCCGCGTCGCCAGGCTGCCCACCGACGACCGGTGGACGACGATGGCCCGCAGCGCCCTGCGCGACGACCTGGACGACGTGGCGGCCGCGCTCACGGCCCGGGTGCTGCACGTGACCGACGACGGGGCCGGGGCCGACGAGCGGGTGAGGCAGTGGGAGCGCGACGACTCCGCCGCCGTGGACCGCACGGTCGAGATGCTCACGGCGATCGCCGAGGAGGACGACGTCGACCTGGCCCGGCTCTCCGTGGCGGTGCGTGCGGTGCGCAGCCTGGTGCCGTGAGGGTCGAGGTCCGGCCCCGTCGCGACGACGACCTCCCGGAGCTCGTCGAGGTGCTGGCCGACCAGCAGCCGGTCAGCCGCTACCCGGTGCGCTGGCCGCTGCCGTTCGAGCCGGAGCGCTTCGTGCGTCGCGACGACGAGCTCGCGGCGTGGACCCTCGAGGTCGACGGCGCGGTGGCCGGGCACGTCTGCGTGCAGCCGGTGGCGTCGCTGCTCGAGGGAGCCGAGCCGCAGCTGGTGGCGCTGTGGGAGGAGTCGCACGAGCGGCCGGCCGAGCAGCTCGCCTGCCTGTCGGCGCTGTTCGTGGACCACCGCCTGTGGGGCCGGGGTCTGGGTGGGCGGCTGCACGACACCGCGATCGGCTGGCTCGACGACCGCGACCTCGGCGCGTGCCTCGAGGAGCTGCCGCGCCCCGGGGGCGCCTCGCCGCTGTACGCCCGGCGGGGGTGGCGGGTGGCCGGCACGGCACGGCCCGGGTGGCTCCCCGCGGGGGAGGGGCCGGTGCTCGTGCAGTGGCTTCCCCGGTCGGCGTGCCGACCGGGGCCCGGCGTGGCTACCGTGGCCTCATGAGCAGCGATGGCCCGACCACCACCGACGGCACCGGCGACGGCGAGCTCACGTCGCTCAGCGCCCTCGAGCGTCGGGTGCTCGACCACCTCGACGAGGACCGGCTCGTCACCGACCTCGCCGGCATGGTGCGGGTGCCGAGCATCTCGGGCAGCGAGCCCGAGGTCGACGTGCAGCAGGTGGCCGCCGACCTGCTGGCTGAGATCGGCATGGAGGTCGACCACTGGGAGATCGACCTGCGCACGATCATGAGCGACCCGTGGTTCCCCGGCTCCGAGGTCGAGCGCGACGCGGCGTACGGCGTCGTCGGCGTGCTCGGTGGCGGGCACGACGAGGAGCCGGCGCTCGTCCTCAACGGCCACACCGACGTCGTGCCGGTCGGCGACCCGGAGGCCTGGTGGGGCAGCGACCCGTTCTCCGGCGAGGTCTACGACGGAGCGGTGCACGGCCGCGGCGCCGCCGACATGAAGGCCGGCGTCGCTGCGAACATCGCCGTCGCCCGCACGCTGCGCGCCGCGGGCGTGGTGCTGGAGCGTCCGCTCGGGGTGCACTGCGTGGTCGGCGAGGAGGACGGCGGGCTGGGCAGCCTCGCGACCCTGCGCCGCGGCCACCGCGGCGAGGTCGCGGTCATCACCGAGCCCACCCGCGGCCGACTGGTGCTCGCCAACGCCGGCGCGCTGACCTTCCGGATCGAGGTGCGCGGGCGCTCGGCCCACGGCTCGCTGCGGCACCAGGGCATGAGTGCCGTGGAGGCGTTCTGGCCGATCCACCAGGCCCTGCTCGAGCTCGAGGCCGCGCGCAACCTCGACCGCGACCCGCTCTTCGCGGGCCGTGACCTGCCCTACGCCATCTCGGTCGGCACGGTCAACGCCGGCGACTGGATCAGCAGCGTGCCCGACCGCCTCGTCGCCGAGGGGCGCTACGGCGTCCGCCTCGACGAGGACCCGCGCTCGGCGCGCACCGCCTTCGAGGACGCCGTGGCCGAGGCGAGCCTGAAGCACCCGTGGCTGCGCGAGCAGCGCCCGGTCGCCACCTGGCCCGGCGGCCAGTTCGCCAGCGGACGCCTCAGCGCCGACCACCCGCTCGCCGACGAGGTCGCGGGCGCCGCGGTGGCCGTCGGGCTGCCCGACCCGCCGCGCGCCGCGGAGGTCTACGGCTCGGACCTGCGGCTGTACGCCGGCGTCGGCGGTGTACCGACACTGCACTTCGGGCCGGGCGACCTCAACGACTGCCACGCCCCGCTCGAGCAGGTCAACGTGCAGGAGACCGTCGACGTGGCCCGGGCGCTCACCGTGCTGGCGCTGCGCCGGTGCGCCGTCCGCCCCCCGGGCTAGGGTCGCGCGGTGCCCTCCCTCCCTGCGCAAGGCACCCACCCCCGCGCGAGAGGGCACCTAGTTCGCGCCGAGAGGGCACCTAGTTCGCGCCGAGAGGGCAGCTAGTTCGCGCCGAGAGGGCAGGAGGTCCCGTACGGCCTAGGACGCCTTCTTGGCGGTCTTCTTCTCCGCGCTCTTGGTCGCCTTCTTCTTGGGCTTCTTCTGGGCCTCGGACTTCGTGCCGGACTTCTTCGCGGCCGGCTTCTTCGCGCCCGTCTTGGTCCCCGGCTTCTTCGCCGTGCCCGTGCCCTTCGAGCCGCCCGAGGTGGACTCGCCCCGCCCGGCCTTCGCGTCATCGACGCTGCGCTGCAGGGCCGCGAGCAGATCGACGACCTCGCCGCCGGACTTCGGCGCCTCCTCGGTGCGCTGCACCTCGCCGCCCTCGAGCTTGGCCTTCACCAGCCCCTCGAGCGCAACCTCGTAGTCGTCCTCGTACTCCGAGGCGTCGAAGTCGCCCGCGAGGGTCTCGACGAGCAGCGTGGCCATCTTGCGCTCTTGCGCCGTGGCCTCGCCGTCGGTCTCGATCCCGAAGTCGGGCTCCCGCACCTCGTCGGGCCACATGATCGTCTGCAGCACGATGACCCCCTCGTGCACCCGCAGGAGGGCCAGCGTCATCCGTTGGCGGAGCGAGACCGTGGCCAGCGCCATCCGGTCGGAGTCGAGCAGCGCCTCGCGCAGCAGGACGTACGGCTTCGCGGCGGCCTTGTCCGGCTCGAGGAAGTAGGACTTCTCGAACCACAGCGGGTTGATCTGGTCGGCGGGGACGAACTTCTCCACCGAGATCTCCCGGCTGCTCGCGGCCGGCAGCTGCGCCAGGTCGTCGTCCTCGAGGATGACCATCCGGCCGTCGTCGGTCTCGTAGCCCTTGGCGATGTCGGCGTACGCGACCTCCTCGTCGTCGAGCTGGCAGACCCGCTTGTAGCGGACCCGGCCACCGTCCTTGGCGTGCACCTGCCGGAAGGTCACGTCGTGGCTCTCGGTCGCGGCGTACACCTTGACCGGCACCGAGACCAGGCCGAAGGACACCGCGCCCTTCCAGATCGCCCTCATCAGGTCACCTTCCGTCCGGACCCGGGTCGCGTGCCGGGTCTTCGGGCAAGGATGTACCCATGCGACCGATGCTCGCCACACCTGGCACCCGCGTCCCCGAGGGGGAGGGGTGGGCGCACGAGGTCAAGTGGGACGGCATGCGGGTGCTCGCCGACGTGTCCGAGGGGGGTGTGCGGCTGTGGTCGCGCTCCGAGCGGGACGTGTCCGTGGGCTTCCCCGAGCTCACCGGCGGCGAGGCCGTGCGCCGTGACGCGCTGGTCGACGGGGAGGTGGTCTGCCTGGTCGACGGCCGCCCCTCCTTCGCCGCGCTGGCCGACCGGATCCACGTCGCGAAGGCCGACCGGGCGCGCGCGCTGGCCTCCGCCGCACCCGCGACGTTCCTCGCCTTCGACCTGCTGCGCCTGGACGGCGAGGACCTCACCGGGCGGCCGCTCGCCGATCGCCGCGCCCTGCTGGAGGACCTGGAGCCGGTGGTCGCCGGTATGGCAGTGCCCCCGACGTACGCCGACGGCGCGCTGCTGCTGGACGCCACCCGCGAGCAGGGGGTCGAGGGCATCGTGAGCAAGCGGCTGTCCTCGCGCTACCGGCCCGGGGCACGCAGCGAGGACTGGCTGAAGTTCGCGCACCGACCCACCGCGTCGTACGTCGTGGGCGGCTGGCGGGTGGAGGCCGGCCAGGGCGCAGGGTCGCGTCGTCGTCTCGGCGCCGTGCTGGTGGGGGTGCCCGGCACGTTCGGCCTGTCCTACCGCGGACGCGTCGGCAGCGGCCTGGCCGGCAAGGCGGGCGCCCGGCTGCTCGAGCGGCTGACCGACCTCACCACCGAGGACTGTCCCTTCGGCGACGAGGTGCCCGAGGTCGACGGGCGGGGTGCGGTCTGGGTGCGGCCCGAGGTCGTCGTCGACGTCGCGGCGCTCGGCGAGACCGGCGGCGGCCGGCTGCGTCAGCCGTCCTACCAGGGCCTGCGCCCGGACCTCGACCCCGGCGACCTCGTGGGCGGTGGCGGCTAGTGGCCGGCGAGGAGGTACGGGTGCAGGTCGAGGGCCACACCCTGGTGATCAGCAACCTCGACAAGGTGATGTACCCGCGCACCGGCACCACCAAGGGGGAGGTGCTGCACTACTACGCCCAGGTCGCGCCGGTGCTGCTGCCGCACCTCGCGGGCCGGGCGGTGACCCGGATCCGCTGGCCGCACGGCGTCGCCGACGGGTCCTTCTTCGAGAAGAACCTCCCGGCCGGCGCCCCGTCGTGGCTGTCCCGCGTCACGATCGCCGGCCGCGGCTCACGGGGCGGCGGCGACCGGGTGACCTACCCCCTGGTCGACGGGCTGGCGGCACTGACCTACCTGGCCAACCTCGCCTCGCTCGAGCTGCACGTGCACCAGTGGCGGGTCACCGGCGACGAGCCGCTGCCCCCCGACCGCCTCGTCGTCGACCTCGACCCCGGCGAGGGCGCCGGCCTGCAGCAGTGCGCGCAGGTGGCGCTGCTGGTGCGGGAGCGGCTGGCCGACCGCGGCATGACCGCGGCGCCGGTCACCTCGGGCAGCAAGGGCCTCCACCTGTACGCCGCCCTCCCGGGCGACCGCGACGCCGACGAGGTGCGCGACCTCGCCCGCGAGGTGGCCCAGGAGCTGGAGCGCGAGCACGGCAGGCTGGTCACCTCGACGATGACGAAGTCGAAGAGGTCGGGGAAGGTCTTCCTCGACTGGAGCCAGAACACCGCCGCCAAGACCACCATCACGCCGTACTCCCTGCGCGGTCGTGACCGCCCACTCGTGGCGACCCCGCGCACCTGGGACGAGGTCGAGGAGGGTGCCGAGGACGTCATGGGGCTCGAGCACTGCACCCTCACCGAGGTGCTCGACCGGGTGGCCGAGCACGGCGACCTGTTCGCCGCGCTGCTCGCGGGCCGAGGGCCGGCTCGGTGATGCCCCCTAGACCAGCCGGGTGACCTCGAACCGCTCGGGCGGGTGCGCGATCGCCTCCTGCGCCGCGACCAGGGCAATCTCGCGCCGGTCGGCGCCCACGGTGGCCTCGAGCACGGCGAAGACCGACGCCGCGACCCGACCGACCGCGGTGGCCGGGGAGCCGGTGTCGAGCAGGTGCGCGAGGTACAGCGCCGCGGTCAGGTCCCCGCAGCCGTTCGGCGCGATCGGCAGCAGGGGCGTCGTGACCGACCACGCGCCGTCCTCCGAGGCGGCCAGCAGCTCGACGGTGTCCGGCGCCGAGTCCTGGTGCAGCACCGAGGTGACCAGCACGTGGCGAGGCCCGCGGGCCCGGAGCTCCGCGACCGCGGCGAGCACGTCGGCCCGGGTGCGGGTGGTGCGCCCGGTCAGGAAGTCGAGCTCGAAGTGGTTGGGCGTCACCACGTCGGCCTGCGGCACGACCCGGTCGCGGATCAGCTCGGGGATGCCCGGACGCACGAACATCCCCCGGCCGACGTCGCCCATCACGGGGTCGCAGCAGTAGACCGCCTGCGGGTTGGCGGCGCGGACCCGCGCCACCGTCGTCGAGCACCACCTCGCCGACCTGCTCGGCGCCCTGGTAGCCCGAGAGCACCGCGTCGATCCCGGGGAGCACGCCCCGCTCCTCGATGCCGAGCACGACCTCGCGCACGTCGGCGGCGGGGAGCACGGGCCCGCGCCACGCGCCGTACCCGGTGTGGTTGGAGAAGTGCACGGTGAGCACCGGCCACACCTCGTGCCCGAGGCGCTGCAGCGGGAAGACGGCCGCGGAGTTGCCCACGTGCCCGTAGGCGACCGAGGACTGGATCGAGAGGATCTGCACGCTCGGCATCGTCGCACCCGCGTGCGCGGCCACGGCGTGCCGGTGCGGGCGTCAGGCGACCTGGAAGGACCGCTTCGACAGCCCCAGCCAGAAGCCGTCGACCTGCTGCCAGGCGCGCCCGGGTCCGTGGCAGCGCCGAGGGTGACGAACAGCGGGGAGTAGTGCTCGACGGTGGGGTGGGCGTACGGCATCCCGGGGGCCCGGTCGCGGTACGCCGCGAGCTCGTCGACGTCCCCGCGGGCGCAGCGCCTCGTCGGCCCAGGCGTCGAAGTCGACGACCAGCCCGGGCGCCGGGGCGTCGAACCGGAAGTCGCGCAGGAACGGCAGCCCGTGGGTGAGGAACCCGGACCCGACGACGAGCACGCCCTCGGCGCGCAGCTCGCGCAGGCGCGCGCCGACCGCAGCAGCCGGTGGGGGTCGTGCGTCGGCAGCGACATCTGCAGCACCGGTACGTCGGCCTCGGGGTACATGATCCACAGCGGCACCCAGGCGCCGTGGTCGAGGCCGCGCGTCGGCTGCTGGTGCACCGGCTCGTCGGTCGGGCATCACGCGCGACCCGGTCGGCGAGCGCCGTGGCGTCGGGCGTGGCGTAGGTCAGCCGGTAGTACTTCGGGTCGAAGCCGCAGAAGTCGTAGACCAGCGGGGCGCCGGCCGGGGCGCTGAGCGAGAGCGGCGCCGACTCCCAGTGCGCGCGAGACGATCAGGATCGCCGTCGGGGCGAGGCAACCGGCGGCCCAGGCCGCCAGCTGGCCGGACCACACCGGGTCGTCGAGCAGCGGCGGAGCCCCGTGGCCGAGGTACAGGGCCGGCATGCCGCTCCGGTGGTCGACGTCGGATCCAGGGACCAGCATCCGCGGTGCGTACATCTCAACTAGTTGAGGTGTTCCGCCCTATGCCGGCGCAGCCGCCAGTCGATCGGCGGTGCCCCCTGCTCCTCGAGCAGGGCGTCGACCTGCGAGAACGGTCGCGAGCCGAAGAACCCACGTCGCGCCGAGAGCGGGCTCGGGTGCGCCGAGAGGACGGCCGGCACGTCGCCGAGGGCGGGGCGGATGCTCGCGGCGTCGCGCCCCACAGGAGCGCCACCAGGGGCCCGCCGCGCTGCACGAGCGCCTGGATCGCGCGTCGGTCACGGCCTCCCAGCCGCGGCCCCGGTGCGACCCGGGGGACCCCGGCCGCACGGTCAGGACCCGGTTCAGCAGCAGCACCCCCTGGTCGAACCAGGGGCTCAGGTCGCCGGACTCCGCCGGCGCGGTGCCCAGGTCGTCGTGCAGCTCGCGTATAGATGTTGGTGAGGCTTCGCGGCAGGGGGCGCACGTCCGGAGCCACCGAGAAGCTCAGCCCGACGGCGTGCCCGGGGGTGGGGTAGGGGTCCTGCCCCACCACGAGCACCCGGACGTCGGCCAGCGGGCGCGAGAAGGCCCGCAGCACCAGGTCGCCCGAGGGCAGGTAGCCCCGGCCGGAGGCGACCTCCTCGCGCAGGAAGGCGCCCATGCCGGAGATCCGGGCGTCGACCGGGGCCAGGGCGGCGGCCCAGTCCGGCGCCACCAGCCCGCGCTCGGTGAGCCCGGCGAGCGCGCTCACGACCTGGCCTCGCGGTCGACGAGGTCGCCCAGGAGCGCGGCGACCGCCTCCTGCTCGACAGGGAACGGGTGGTAGGCCAGCGCCCGCCCCTGGAGGGTCTCTGCGCCGTTGATCCACGGGTCGTCGGAGCAGACGTCGTGGCCGCGCGAGGGCCCGTAGAGGTCGAGGAACAGCGCGCCGTCCTCCTCCGCGGCCCGGCTCAGGGCCCCGTTGAGCCCCCGCAGCGCCTCGTCGACCGCGCGGAGCGCGTCGTCGGGCAGCGGGAAGGCGGGGCAGCCCTGGTCGGTGGGCGCGAGGCGGGGGTACCCGACCACGACCACGAGGGCGTCGCGCGCGGCGCGGTCCTGCACCTGCCCGAGCACGGCACTCACGCCGTCATACACGGTCTCGACGTCGTCCTGCACGCCGACGGCGCAGTCGTCACCGGCGTTGCGGGCGCAGGCCACGAGGCGACGGAACAGGCCCTGGTCGTTGCCGCCCAGACCGAGGGTGACGAGGTCGGTGTCGCCGTCCACGGCCCGGATCTGCGGAGGGAGGCGGGAGGTGCCGGTGGGGGCCTCGATCACCTGGGCCGTCGCGACGTCCTCGGTCTGGGCACCGCTGCAGCTGACGTCGGTGAGCGGGGCGCCGAGGGCCTCGGCCAACCGGGCGGGGTAGTTGGCGTCGGAGCGCAGGCACCCGCCGGCGAGGTCGGTGACCGGGTTCAGCGGCGCCGCCGTGTACGAGTCGCCCAGGGCGGCGTACGACGAGATCGACGAGGTGCTCGGTGCGCTCGTGGCACTGGCGCGGGACGGAGCGGGGGCGGTCGGCGCGCCGTCGTCCGTCCCGCCGCCGGAGCACCCGGTGAGCAGGAGGGCGCCGCAGGCCAGCGCGGCCAGCCGTCGCCCGAGGGTCGAGGTGCTCAGCGGGCCAACCCCCGGGATCCGGCGGAGGAGTAGCGGCGGTTCGGGTTGGAGCCGATCCGCTCCGGATCCGGGGCCTGCTGCGTCGACGTACGACGGGTGGCCGGGGTGCTCGTCCGGCGACCGGCTCGGCCCCGTCGGGCCGGGCCGCTGGTGCGCGTGTGGGCGTCGATCCAGGCGTCGAGCAGCGGCCACGTCGTGGTGCGCGCCGCGCGGCCGGTGAGCATGCCGAGGTGGCCGCCCGGGACGACCTCGAAGCGCACCTCCGGCGCACCGGTGAGCAGACCGGTCACGTGCTCCACCGCCGGCACGGGGGCGATCCCGTCGCCGGCGCCCCCGAAGACCAGGGTCGGCACGGTCACCGACGCCACGTCGATGGTGCGCGACCCGATCCGCATGCGTCCGCGGCGCAGCTGGTTGTCCCGCACGAAGTGGTGGTACAGCTGCCCGAAGGAGCGGCCGGGGTAGGCGATCATCTGGTCGGTGAAGCGGTCCACCGCCTCGATCTGCGCCAGGAACTCGGCGTCGTCGAGGTGGGTCGCGATGGCCAGCGGCTTGGTCACCAGCTTCTGCACGCTGCTGAGCTGGAAGGCGCGCTTGACCAGCGGCTTCGGCGCCCCGCCCAGCAGCCGGTAGAGCGGGGTGATCGGGCCGCGCCCGCGGGCGGCCACCATCAGCGGGCGCAACGGCGCGACCAGCGGCACGAGCGAGACGTCGAAGGGCGAGCCGACGATGGTGAGCGAGGCGATCGGCAGGTCGGCGCGGTCGGCGGCGACCAGCGCGGCGAAGATGCCGCCGAGCGACCAGCCGACCAGGTGCACCGGACGGTCGCCGGCGTGCTCGCCGACCACCCGGATCGCCTCGGGCACGACCTCGTCGACCCAGTGCTCCATGCCGAGGTTCCGGTCCTTGAAGGCGACCTCGCCGTACTCCAGGACGTACGTCGGGCGGCCCTGGGTGACGAGGTGCTCCACCAGCGAGCAGCCGCGGCGCAGGTCGAAACAGATCGACGGCGCCGCGAGAGGCGTCACGAGCAGCACCGGGTCGCCGACCGAGCGCGCGGAGGCGTGCGGCCGGTAGTGGTAGACCTCGCGCAGCCGGCCCTCGTCGATGAGGGTCCGCGGCATCGGCCGCAGGTCCGCGAGCCCTCCGTAGAGCAGCTTGTGGGCCAGGTTGCTGGCCGCCGAGACGACCTGGTCCGGCTTGGGGATCAGATCCATGAGCGGCAGCCTACGTGGGGCTGGACCAGTCACCCGGCTTCAGTCGTCCGCGTCCTTGAGCATGTCGAGGAAGCGGCCGGCCCAGGCGTCGACGTCGTTCTCCCGGACGGTGCGGCGCATGGCCCTCATCCGGCGGCTCAGGTCGCGGGGCTGCGCGCTGGCCGCCTCCATCATCGCGGCCTTCATGCCGTTGATGTCGTACGGGTTGACCAGGAAGGACTGCCGGAGCTCGTCGGCCGCGCCGGCGAACTCCGAGAGCACCAGGGCCCCGTCGTCGTCGAAGCGGCAGGCGACGTACTCCTTGGCGACGAGGTTCATCCCGTCACGCAGCGGCGTCACGACCATGACGTCGGCGGCCCGGTAGAGCGCCGCCAGCTCCTCCTGCGGGTACGACGAGTGCAGGTAGGAGATCGCGGGCTTGCCGATCTCGCCGAGGTCGCCGTTGACCCGGCCGACGAAGCGGTCGATGTCGTCGCGCAGCCGCTTGTACTGCTCCACCCGCTCGCGCGACGGGGTCGCGACCTGCACGAAGACCGCGTCCCCGACGCTGAGCTGCCCGTCGGTCACGAGCTCGCAGAAGGCGCGAAGACGGGCGTGGATGCCTTTGGTGTAGTCGAGCCGGTCGATGCCCAGGAACACCACGCGCGGGTTGCCCAGCGCCTCGCGGATCTCCACTGCGCGCCGTTGCACCGACTCGGTGCTGGCCAGCTCGACGAACCCCTGGAAGTCGATCGAGATCGGCAGCGCCTGGGCGCGTACGACGCGACCGTCGGGGAGGTGGATCCGGTCGCGCGCGGTCTTGTGCCCGACGCGCTGGCGCACCAGCCGCACGAAGTTGGAAGCCCCCCCGGGCAGCTGCGTGCCCACGAGGTCGGCGCCCAGGAGGCCCTCGAGGATCTGGCGGCGCCACGGCAGCTGCTGGAAGAGCTCGGGCGGGGGGAACGGGATGTGCAGGTAGAAGCCGATGGTCAGGTCGTCGCGCAGCTCGCGCAGCATCGCCGGCACCAGCTGCAGCTGGTAGTCCTGCACCCAGACCGTGCCGCCCTCGGCGACGGTCTCGGCGGCCTTCTCGGCGAACCTCCGGTTGACCCGGACGTAGGAGTCCCACCACTCGCGGTGGAACTCCGGCTTGGCGACGAGGTCGTGGTAGAGCGGCCACAGGGTGGCGTTGGAGAAGCCCTCGTAGAACTCCTCGACCTCCTGCGAGGACAGGGTCACCGGCACCAGCGAGAGGCCGTCCTCGATGAAGGGCTCGACCTCCTCGTCGGCGATGCCCGGCCACCCCACCCAGGCGCCGTCGTTGCTGCGCATCACCGGCATGAGGGCGCTGACCAGCCCACCCGGCGAGGTGCGCCAGTCCACCGAGCCGTCGTCGTGCACCACGCGGTCCACGGGGAGGCGGTTGGCGACGATCACGAGATCGGCGGAGCGGGGTTCGACGGTGGTGGCGGTCACAGGGTCGACCCTAACCACCCGCGCGACGGCGGGGCGTAATGACATCGTTGTCATTCGGCGCCTACGATGCCGGGGTCCGTGCAGGCCACGCTGCACCACGGGTGAGTCTGGAGAGAGTCATGAGGGATGCCGAGACGTCCGCGGCCCGCGAGGCCGTCGACCCGCACACCGGTTCCGCCGGGACGGCCACCGGCCTGAGCCAGCGCGACGAGCAGGTCCTCGCCTTCGAGCGCCAGTGGTGGAAGTACAGCGGCGCCAAGGAGCAGGCGGTGCGGGAGAAGTTCGACATGTCGAGCACCCGGTACTACCAGGTCCTCAACGCGCTCATCGACTCCCCGGACGCCCTGGCGTTCGACCCGCTCCTCGTCCGTCGGCTGCGCCGGCTGCGCGCCGCCCGCCAGCGCGCCCGGTCCGCCCGCCGCCTCGGCTTCGAGATCTGACCCAGAAGGTGACGACGATGCGACCGACCCTCCTGACCCGCTCGCGCCGCGCCCGTCGTGCGGGCGAGGCCGGCATGGCCCTGCCCAGCTCGGTGGCGGCCGTCAGCGTCGCCGGCGTGGTCGCCGCAGCGGCCCTGTTCGCCCTCACCGGCACCGACGACCAGCCGCGCGACGTGGCGACCCCGGTGCGCGTCGACGTGTCCCCCTCCCCGTCCCGGAGCAGCGCGTCCCCCACGATCGTCGCGGCCCAGCCGGCCCCCGAGAAGAAGCCCAAGCCCACGCCGGAGCCGGAGCCCGAGGTCTCCCGCGGTGAGGTCTACGTCGAGGTCTACAACAACTCCGGCATCTCCGGCCTCGCGGGCTCGACCGCCTCCCGTGCGGCGGGCGTCGGCTGGAACGTCGTCGGCTCCGACAACTGGTACGGCACGATCGCCGAGTCCACGGTCTACTACCCGTCCTCGTTGAAGACCCAGGCGACCACGCTCGCCAAGGACCTCGGCATCTCGCGGACCAAGCCGACCGTGGACCCGATGCGCGGCGACCGTCTCACGGTGATCCTCACCGCCGACTACGCCTGACCCGCGGCCCGCCACTCTGGTTGGGTGGCGGCATGGAGTTCCGGTCGGACCAGGGGGAGCAGCAGTACGCCGCGTTGGTGCGCGCCGCCGACGACCTCGTCGTCGGGCTCGACTTCGACGGCACGCTCGCCCCCGTGGTCGACGACCCGACCCGTGCGGTGATCCACCCCCGCGGGGGCGACGTGCTCGTGGCGCTGGCCGAGTCGGTGCGCGCGGTCGCCGTGGTGACCGGGCGCCCGGCGCGCCAGGTGCTCGACCTCGGCGGCCTCGAGGACGTCGGCCGCGAGATCGGCGGTCGGCGGCGCGAGCTCTTCGTGCTCGGCCAGTACGGCAACGAGCGCTGGACCTCGGTCCAGCGGCGGATCGTCTCGCCGCGTCCGCCCCCCGGCCTGGCCCGCTTCCTCTCCGGGCTCGGCGAGCTGCTGCGCTCCCAGGACGCCGACGACGCGTGGGTCGAGGAGAAGGGCCTGGCCGTCGCGGTGCACACCCGCCGGCTGCCCGACCCCCAGGCCGCCTACGAGCGCCTCCGGCCGGCCGTCGAGGCCGCCGCGGAGCGGCAGGGTCTGACCGTCGAGCCCGGTCGCTACGTGCTCGAGGTGCGGGCCCCGGGCATGCACAAGGGCAACGCCGTGCGGAAGCTGGTCGAGGAGCAGGACGCCCGGGCGGTGCTCTTCGCGGGCGACGACCTCGGTGACGTCGAGGCGTTCCGGGCGGTGCGGTCGCTGCGCGACGAGGAGGGGATGCCGGGCCTGCTGGTGTGCTCGGGGTCGAGGGAGCAGCAGGCCCTGGTCGAGATGGCCGACGTGGTCGTCGACGGCCCCGACGGCGTGCTGGACCTGCTCGACGAGCTCGTGGCCGACATCCGGTCCGCCCGCCTCTGAGCCGCCGCTCCGCCCGTGGACGTCTCATGGGGCGGGTCACACCCGTCTCGGATGCCGGTACGCGTGTGCAGATCCTGAGACGTGCTGACCTAGCATGAAGGTCGCTCATCGAGAGGGGCAGAGGGATACGGCCCGCTGAAGCCCCGGCAACCGCCCGATGCGACGACCACGTTCCGGGTGGCCCGTCGTGTGAGGAAAGGTGCTAAGTCCGTCCCGTGGCCGACGGTCGGCCTCGGGGAAGATGAGAGGAGGCCCTCCTTGAGCACCCTCACCGCCCCCCACGCGGCCCTGGACCTACGTCCCGGAGCCTTCGGCAACGCGACCGGCCTGATGTGCCGCGAGTGCGGCCACACCCGGGACCTCGGGCCGTTCTACGCCTGCGACGAGTGCTTCGGCCCGTTGGAGATCTCCTACGACCTCCCGCGGATCACCCGGGCCGACATCGAGTCCGGCCCCGCGAACATGTGGCGCTACCGCGCGCTGCTGCCCGTGGCGACCGACATCATGACCTCGCCCAACATGGAGCCGGGCTTCACCCGCCTGGTGAAGGCCCGCAACCTGGGGCGCGGGCTCGGACTGCGCAACCTCCACGTCAAGGACGACTCCGGCAACCCGACGCACTCCTTCAAGGACCGCGTCGTCGCCGTGGCCCTCTCGGCCGCGCGCGAGTTCGGCGCCGAGGTCTTCGCGTGCCCCTCGACCGGCAACCTCGCCAACGCCGTCGCCGCCGCCGGCGCCCGGGCGGGCATGCGCACGGTCGTGTTCATCCCGCACGACCTCGAGCGGCCCAAGGTGCTCACCACCGCGGTGTACGGCGGCACCCTCGTCGCCGTGCGCGGCAACTACGACGACGTCAACCGGCTCGCGGGCGAGATCGCCGGCGAGGAGGAGGGCTGGGCGTTCGTCAACGTCAACGTGCGGCCGTTCTACGCCGAGGGCTCCAAGACCCTGGCCTTCGAGATCGCCGAGCAGCTCGGCTGGCGGATCCCGGCGCAGGTCGTCGTGCCCGTCGCCTCCGGCTCGCAGCTCACCAAGATCGACAAGGGCTTCCAGGAGCTGATCGGGCTCGGCCTCGTCGAGGACACGCCGTACAAGATCTTCGGCGCCCAGGCGGCCGGCTGCTCGCCGGTCTCGCAGGCCTACCGCGACGGCCACCACGTCGTCCGCCCGGTGAAGCCCGACACCATCGCCAAGTCGCTGGCCATCGGCAACCCCGCCGACGGTCCCTACGTGCTCGACGTCGTACGCCGCACCGGCGGCACCGTGGAGGACGTCACCGACGAGCAGGTGCGCGACGGCATCCAGCTGCTCGCCCGCACCGAGGGGATCTTCGCCGAGACCGCGGGTGGCGTGACCGTGGGCGTGCTGAAGAAGCTCGTCGAGTCGGGCACGCTCGACCCGGACGCCGAGACGGTCGTGCTCAACACCGGGGACGGGCTGAAGACCCTCGACGCGATCGGGGACCGGGTGGGTCCCACGGCGACCATCGACCCGTCGTACTCGGACTTCCTGGCCTCGGTGCGCTGAGCCCGCCGGGCGGACGCAGCAGCCCGGCGAAGAGGGTGGCCGCAGGAACAGGGTGGCCGCAAGGAACAGGTGGCCGCAAGGAACAGAGTGGCCGGAAGCACATCTCGCGGACGAGCGTGCCTCCGGCCAGAACCCCGTCGCACCCACAGGGCTCGTATCGAACGATGGCAGCCGGGTGGGTGATGGTCAACGTGATCGGTCGAGGTCGGGACCTCAGTCCGGGGGTAGGTGACGAAAGGCCTGTCCCGGACGGTCCGCCGACCCCCGACCGGGGGGCCTTGGGGATGGTGCCGCCGGCACCGTGCGCCTGTGTCGTGCTTGCACTCGGTAGGGCAGAGTGCTAAAACAAGGGCTGGCACTCTCCTTGCGAGAGTGCGAACCACCGGGCCGGCGGGCCGAGGTCCGCCGACACCGACGAGCAGGGTTCGTCGGTGAGTCGGGGGCCGTCCGTCGCGGGCGGCGCGCAGGCCCGTTCCACGACTGTCACAGACGAGGAATCGCTGCGCACATGAGCAAGCTGATTGCATTCAACGAAGAGGCCCGCCGCGGGCTCGAGCGGGGCATGAACACCCTCGCCGACGCGGTCAAGGTCACGCTCGGCCCCAAGGGCCGCAACGTCGTCCTGGAGAAGAAGTGGGGCGCCCCCACGATCACCAACGACGGTGTCTCCATCGCCAAGGAGATCGAGCTCGAGGACCCCTACGAGAAGATCGGGGCCGAGCTGGTCAAGGAGGTCGCCAAGAAGACCGACGACGTCGCCGGCGACGGCACCACCACGGCCACCGTGCTCGCCCAGGCGATGGTCCGCGAGGGCCTGCGCAACGTGGCCGCCGGTGCGAACCCGATCGAGCTGAAGCGGGGCATCGAGCGCGCCGTCGAGGCCGTGTCCGAGCAGCTGCTCGGCATGGCCAAGGACATCGAGACCAAGGAGCAGATCGCCTCCACCGCCTCGATCTCCGCCGCTGACCCCACCGTCGGCGAGATCATCGCCGAGGCGATGGACAAGGTCGGCAAGGAAGGCGTCATCACCGTCGAGGAGTCGAACACCTTCGGGCTCGACCTCGAGCTCACCGAGGGCATGCGCTTCGACAAGGGCTACATCTCGGCGTACTTCGTGACCGACGCGGAGCGGATGGAGACGGTCCTCGAGGACCCCTACATCCTGATCGCGAACCAGAAGGTCTCGAACGTCAAGGACTTGCTCCCGATCCTCGAGAAGGTCATGCAGTCCGGCAAGCCGCTGCTGATCCTCTCCGAGGACGTCGACGGCGAGGCGCTGTCCACCCTGGTGGTCAACAAGATCCGTGGCACCTTCAAGTCCGTCGCCGTCAAGGCCCCGGGCTTCGGTGACCGCCGCAAGGCCATGCTGCAGGACATCGCGATCCTGACCGGTGGCCAGGTCATCTCCGAGGAGGTCGGCCTCAAGCTCGAGGGCACCGGCCTGGAGCTGCTCGGTCGCGCCCGCAAGGTCACCGTGACCAAGGACGAGACCACCATCGTCGAAGGTGCGGGCGACGCCGACCAGATCAACGGTCGCGTCAACCAGATCCGTGCCGAGATCGAGAAGAGCGACTCCGACTACGACACCGAGAAGCTCCAGGAGCGTCTCGCCAAGCTGGCCGGCGGCGTGGCCGTCGTCAAGGTCGGCGCGGCCACCGAGGTCGAGCTGAAGGAGCGCAAGCACCGCATCGAGGACGCCGTCCGCAACGCGAAGGCGGCCGTCGAGGAGGGCATCGTCGCCGGTGGTGGCGTGGCGCTCGTCCAGGCCGCGGCCAAGGCGTTCGAGAAGCTCGACCTGCACGGTGACGAGGCCACCGGTGCCGCCATCGTGCGGCTCGCCACGGAGGCCCCGCTCAAGCAGATCGCGATCAACGCCGGCCTCGAGGGCGGTGTCGTCTCGGAGAAGGTGCGCAACCTGACCCCGGGTCACGGTCTCGACGCGGCCACCGGCGAGTACGTCGACATGGTCGCCGAGGGCATCATCGACCCGGCCAAGGTGACGCGCTCCGCGCTGCAGAACGCCGCCTCCATCGCGGCGCTGTTCCTCACCACCGAGGCCGTCATCGCCGACAAGCCCGAGAAGGCCCCGGCCATGCCGGGCGGCGACGGCGGCATGGGTGGCATGGGCGGCATGGACTTCTGATCCGCCCCACCCGCTGACCTCGCCGTACACGGTCGGCACCCAGCGACACCAGCAGGACCGAGGACCCCGGGAGCACCGCTCCCGGGGTCCTCGTGCGTGCGTCCTGGCCGCGGGGCGAGGTGGACCTGGGGATCTCGACCCTCAGCGCACGTCGTACGCGCGGAACTGCACCGAGATGCGGGGGCCGACGGGGGCGGACGTCTTGGGGACGGCATGCTCCCAGGTGCGCTGGCAGGAGCCGCCCATCACCACCAGGTCGCCGTGGCCCATCGTGAAGGAGATGCTCTGCCCGCCGCCCCGCGGGCGGAGCGAGAGCCGGCGGCTGTCGCCGAGGGAGAGGATCGCCACGATGGTGTCCTCGTGGGTGGCGCGGCCGATGGTGTCGCCGTGCCAGGCGACCGAGTCGCGCCCGTCGCGGTAGTAGGCGCACCCGGCACTGACGAAGGGCTCCCCGAGCTCGGGCGCGTAGTGCGCGCTGAGCAGGTCGCGGGCCTCCACCAGCGAGGCGTGCGGGAGCGGGTCGTGCTGCCCGTAGAAGCGGGTCAACCGCGGCACGTCGACCACGCGGTCGTACATCCGCCGCCGCTCGGCCTGCCAGGCGACGTCGTGCACCAGGGTCTCGAACAGCGCGTCGGCGCCGGTCGCCCACACCGGCCGCGCGTCGACCCAGGCACCCCGCGTGAGCGTCGTACGCCGCACGGTCGCGCCGAGCCCACCGAAGCCCGTCGTGGCGGGGGCGTCCCCGGCCAGGTCGAGGAGGCTGGGCTGGAAGTCGAGCACGCGCTCACCCTACCCGATCGTTCGAACACCCGTTCGAGAATCCTGGGTCGTGTCCCGATCTCAGGGACGACCTGGGGACTACCCCGATGCGCCGCCGCGGCGCCTCCCCGACAATGGGGGCATGGCCACGATCCCTGCCGAGAGCCCCGAACCCGCCGCGGGCCCGCCCGCCGTCGCCGCCCGCGTCGTCGGACTGCGCAAGACCTACGGCACGGGCGACGCCGAGGTGGTCGCCCTCGACGGCGTCTCCGTCGACTTCGCGGCCGGCGAGTTCACCGCGGTGATGGGGCCCTCCGGCTCGGGCAAGTCCACCCTGATGCACTGCGCTGCGGCCCTCGACGTAGCCGACTCCGGCGAGGTGTCCCTGGGCGGCACGACGCTGAACGGGCTCAAGGACAAGGAGCTGACCCGGTTGCGTCGTGACCGGATCGGCTTCGTGTTCCAGTCCTACAACCTGGTGCCGACCCTGACCGCCGAGGAGAACATCCTGCTGCCGCTCGCCATCGCGGGTCGCGACCCCGACCGCGAGTGGTACGACGCGGTGGTCGAGGCGGTCGGGCTGCGTCCCCGCCTCTCGCACACGCCGAGCGAGCTGTCCGGGGGCCAGCAGCAGCGGGTCGCGGTCGCCCGCGCCCTCACCAGCCGGCCCGAGGTCGTCTTCGCCGACGAACCCACCGGCAACCTCGACTCGCGCTCGGGCGCGGAGGTGCTCGGGCTGCTCCGGCGCAGCGTCGACGACTTCGGCCAGACCGTCGTGATGGTGACCCACGACCCGGTTGCGGCGAGCTGGTGCGACCGCGTGGTCTTCCTCGCCGACGGCCGCGTCGTCGAGGAGCTGCGCGACCCCGACCGCGACCAGGTGCTGGGCACGATGTCGCGCCTCGCCGGCGAGGGCTGAGCGGTGCTGCGCGCCGCATGGAAGAGCCTGCTCGCCCGCAAGGTCCGGCTGCTGCTGAGCATCTTCGCGATCGTCCTGGGCGTCGCCTTCGTCGCCGGGTCGCTGATCTTCACCGACACCCTGAACCGCTCCTTCACCGCGATCTTCGACTCCGCGGTCGGCGACGTGGTGGTGGCCCCGAAGGGCGCCGAGACCGAGGACGGGTCCCCGTCGACCCGCACGCTGCCGGGGTCCCTGGTCGACGAGCTCGCCGGCGTCGACGGCGCCGCGAGGGCGGACGGCCGCATCCAGCAGGTCGGGGTGTACGTCGTCGGCACCGACGGCAAGGTCGTCGGCGGCCTCGGGCCGCCCGGCTTCGGTGCGAACTTCCGGGAGGGCCCGGCCGCCCGGGGGCTGGAGGGGCTGAGCCTGGTGCGCGGCGCCGCCCCGGAGGGCGACGGCGAGGTCGCGATGGACCGCCTCACCGCGCAACGGGCCGGCTACACCGTCGGCGACACCGTGCGGGTCGTGACGCCCTCGCCCGAGGCGCCGATCGTGCAGGCGCGGCTGACCGGCCTGCTCGACTACCCCGACGGCGGCTCCACCAACGGCGCCTCGTTCACCGTCTTCGACACCCCGACCGCCCAGCAGCTCTTCTTCGGCGGCCGCGACGAGTTCAGCAGCATCTGGGTCACCGCCGCGGACGGTGTCTCCCAGTCCGCGCTGCGCGACGCCGCGCGCCAGGTGCTCCCGTCCGACGTGCGCGCCCAGACCGGTGACGACGCCGCCGACCAGATGGCCGCGGGCATCCTCGAGGCGATCTCGTTCATCACCGTGTTCCTCCTCGTCTTCGCCGGCATCGCGCTCGTCGTGGGCTCGTTCCTGATCGTGAACACCTTCTCGATGCTGCTCGCCCAGCGCAGCCGCGAGCTCGCCCTGCTGCGCGCGCTCGGGGCCAGCCGGCAGCAGGTCACCCGGTCGGTGCTCGCCGAGGCGACGGTGCTCGGTCTGGTCGGCGGCACGCTGGGGCTCGGGCTGGGGGTGCTGCTCGCGATCGGCATCCGGGCCCTGTTCGGCCGGTTCGGGCTCGACCTGTCGGGCCAGTCGCTGGTGATCACGGCTCGCACCCCGCTCGCGGCGTACGCCGTGGGGGTGGTCGTGACGCTGGTCGCCGCGTACTTCCCGGCCCGCCGGGCCAGCCGGGTGCCCCCGGTCTCGGCACTGCGCGACGAGGTCGCCATGCCCGCCTCGTCGCTGCGCCGCCGCGTCGTGCTCGGGCTCGGTGCCGCCCTCCTCGGCGTCGCTGCGATGGTCGTCGGCCTGTTCGCCGACCCGCCGGGGGGTGGCGTCTGGTGGGTGGGCCTGGGCATCCTCGCCACGCTCCTCGGGGTGGCGGCGGCGACCCCGGTGCTGGCCCGACCCGTGCTCGCGCTCGCCGCACTCGGCTACCGTCGCCTCTTCGGCTCGGTCGGTCGGCTGGCCGGCGAGAACGCCCGCCGCAACCCCCGTCGCACGGCGGCCACCGCCTCGGCGCTGATGATCGGCCTCGCCCTCGTCTCGACGATGGCGATCGCGGGGGCCAGCGCCAAGGCCAGCGTCGACCGCACCATCGAGTCCAACTTCGCCGGCGACGCGGTGGTCTCCAACGTCTTCGGCACCGCGTTCTCGCCCTCGGTCGCGACCGACGCGGAGAGCCTGCCCGAGGTGGGCTCGGTGGCTCGGCTGCGCTGGGGTTTCGGGCGCATCGAGGGTCGACGTGAGGGCGTCGCCGGGGTCGACCCCGCCGCGGTCACCGACCTCGTGCGCGTCGACATGACCAGCGGCTCCTTCGACGGCCTGCGTGACGGCACCGTGGTGGTCGACGAGAGCACCGCCGAGCAGCGCGGGCTCACCGTGGGTGACGAGGTGCCGTTCCGGACGCCCGAGGGCGTCGACCGGCTGCGGGTCGTCGGGACCTTCGCGGAGAACCCGATCTTGATCTTCCCCTACGTGACCACCCTCGGCACCCTGGCCGACGAGGGCTTCGCCGAGGCGGACAACTTCGTGATCGTCGACGCTGCCCCGGGGGTGGGTCAGAAGGCGCTGCTCGCGGCCCTCACCGACCTCACCGCGGACCTGCCCACCGTGAGCGTGAAGGACCAGGCGGGCTTCGCCGCCGAGCAGCGTGGGCCGATCGACCAGCTGCTCGCGCTGGTCTACGCGCTGCTCGGCCTCGCCCTGGTGATCGCCGTGCTCGGGGTGGTCAACACCTTGGTGCTGTCCATCGTCGAGCGCACCCGCGAGGTGGGCCTGCTGCGGGCCGTCGGCGTGAGCCGTCGGCAGCTGCGGAGCATGGTCGCGCTCGAGGCCGCGGCGCTCAGTGTCGTCGGGGGTCTGCTCGGCGTCGGGATGGGGGTCCTCTTCGGTGTCGTGCTGATGCTCTCGCTCCGTGACCAGGGTCTGGAGGTGCTCTCGGTGCCGGTCGTCCAGCTGCTCGGCTTCGTGGTGGTCTCCGTTGTCGTGGGACTGCTCGCCTCGGTGCTGCCAGCTCGTCGTGCCGCGCGTCTCGACGTGCTGAGGGCCATAGCCACGGAGTGACGTGTTCGGAGCGAAACGGCCGTTTTGAGGGTCATTGTCTGGTCAGGTGCGGGCTCGGTTGAGCCTCAGCGGGCCACGGACTGTGACGAACAAGGCGCCGCCGGTCTAGCCTTGGACCGTCACCGTGGGAGGGACACACCATGTCTACCGAAGCTGAACCCGAGACCGAGATCAGAACTCTCAAGCACGTGCGCGTCCGGGAGTACGTCCGCGGGCTCGTCGCCGAGGCCGAGGCCGGCACGCTCGCCCCGTCGGAACGCGAGCTCGTCGAGCGCTTCGGCGTCGCCCGCATGACGGTGCGCCAGGCCCTCGACGCACTGGTGTCCGAGGGGCTCCTCGAGCGCGTCCCGGGCCGCGGCACCTTCGTCGCCGACCGCCGCCGCGGCTTCGCCGCCGGCGGCCGGATGCTGTCGTTCTCCGAGGACATGAACCGCCGGGGCATGGTGCCGAGCTTCCGCACCCTGCTGGCCCGCGTCGAGCCGGCCGGCCAGGGCGTCTCGCGGGCCCTCGACTGCGAGGCCGGCGCGCCGACCATGCGCTGGCAACGGCTCCAGCTCGCCGACGGCATGCCGATGTGCCTCCAGGACGCCTGGATCGCCGAGCGCACGGCCCCCGGCCTGGTGCGCGAGACCGAGCACGGCCGAGGCCTCTTCGAGCTGCTGCGCGCCCGCGGCATCAGCCCCTCGTGGGGCGAGGACGCCGTCGAGGCGGCGGCAGCCAACCACGACGAGGCGCACGCGCTCGGTGTCCCCGAGGGCGTCTCGGTGCTGCGGATCTCCCGCCTCGCCTACACCGACGAGGGCCCGGTCGCCGCGATCCGCTCCTGCTACCGCGCCGACCGCTACTCGCTGCGGATGAAGGTCACCCGCGGCGGGGTGCCCGAGCCGCGCCGACCCTGACCGGCCCCGGTCCGGCGACTGGCGTCCACGGGCTCCTGCTCGCGGCGGGCGCGGGGCGCCGGATGGGTCGCCCCAAGGCGCTCGTCCACGACCCCGACGGCACGTCCTGGCTGCGCCGGGCCGTGAGCGCCCTTCTCGACGGAGGGTGCGCCCACCTCGCCGTCGTGCTGGGAGCGGCTCCGGAGGCGGTCGACCTGCTCGACCCCGACCCTCGCGTCCGCATGCTGGCCTGTGTCGACTGGTCCGAGGGGATCAGCGCCTCCCTGCGGTGCGGTCTCGACGACCTGGGTGCCGCGGATGCGCGTGCCGCGCTCGTCAGCCTGGTCGACCTCCCCGACGTGGGCGCGCCCGTCGTACGCCGGGTGCTCGCCGCTGCGGGCGACGACCCGGCCTCCGCGCTGGCGCGGGCCGTGTACGACGGCCGGCCCGGTCACCCCGTGCTTCTCGGCCGCGACCACTGGGCGGCCGCCCGCACCGACGCCGTGGGCGACCAGGGCGCGCGCGACCTGCTGGCCGGGCCGACCGTGACCCGGGTGGAGTGTGGCGACCTCGCCGGGGGCGAGGACGTCGACCGCCGCTGAGCGGCCAACCCGGCACCAACCACTCCTGGCCTAGCCTTCCGGCCATGGAGTCCTCGCCGCTGGACCGGCTGTCCTCGCCCCAGGCAGTCGGCGACGTGCTGACCGGCACCGGCTACCTCGGCGACGATGCCCTGCACACCGTGGTCTTCCTCGCTGCCGCCATGCAGCGGCCGCTGCTGCTCGAGGGCGAGCCCGGCACGGGCAAGACCGCCCTGGCCGAGGCCCTCGCCGTCGCGCTGGGGCTGCCGCTGGTGCGGCTGCAGTGCTACGAGGGCATCGACGCCCAGCAGACGCTCTACGACTGGGACTTCCCGCGCCAGATCCTGCACCTGCGCGCGCTCGAGGCGGCGGGGGCGGTCGACGCGGACTCGGCCGAGCGGTCGCTCTTCGACGAGCGGTTCCTGCTCGTGCGGCCGGTGCTGCGGGCCCTGCGGGAGAGCCCGGCCGTGCTGCTCATCGACGAGGTGGACCGCGCCGATGACGAGTTCGAGGCGTTCCTGCTCGAGGTGCTCTCGACCTGGACCGTCACCATCCCGGAGCTCGGCCCGGTCTCGGCCACGGTGCCCCCGCTGGTCGTGCTGACCTCCAACCGCACCCGCGACGTGCACGACGCGCTGAAGCGCCGCTGCCTCTACCACTGGGTCGACCACCCGAGTCTCGAGCGTGAGGTGGAGATCGTGCGCACCCGCGTGCCGGAGATCTCCGCGGAGCTGGCCGAGCAGCTCGCCACCGTGGTGTCGGCGCTGCGCGCACGCGACGACCTGGTCAAGCCGCCGGGCGTCGCCGAGACCCTCGACTGGGCCCGGGCGCTGCACCACCTCGGAGCGAGCGAGCTCGACCTCGCCTCGGCCGCCACCACGCTGGGGGCCCTGGTGAAGTACCGCGAGGACACCCACCGCGTGAAGCACGCCGTCGACCGGATGCTGGCGCGCTGACCGTGGCTGCCGCGCCGGCCGGGGCGACGCGGGCCCCCGAGGAGCTGTTGCTGGGGTTCGCCCGGGCGCTGCGCTCCGCAGGCGTGCCGGTGACCGGCGACCGCTCGCGCAGCTACGTCGAGGCGGTGCGCAGGGTGGGCATGGGCGACCCGCGCGCCGTGCGGTGGGCCGGTCACGCCACCCTGTGCGGCTCGCCCGAGGACGTCGAGCGCCACGACCAGGTCTTCGACGGGTGGTTCCTGGACTCCGAGGGGTCGCCGACCCCGGTGCCACGCAGTCGTCGGCCGCTGGTGTCCTCGCGGCTGCCGCAGCTCACCGAGGGTGCGACGGGCGAGAGCGGCACCGACGACGACGTGCTGCGCGCCGCGGCCAGCGAGGCCGAGGTGCTGCGGCACCGCGACGTCGCCGAGATGACGGCGGGCGAGCGGGCGCTGCTCGCCTCGATGCTCGCGGCGCTGCGCCCGCGTCCTCCCTGGCGTCGCGCGCACCGGCGTACGGCGTGGCGGCGCGGGGAGGTCGACCCCGCCCGCACCGTGCGGCGGATGCTGCGCCGGATGGGCGAGCCGGCCGACCTGGAGTGGCGCCGACGCGCCCCGCGGCCGCGCCGGGTGGTCGTGCTGGTCGACGTGTCCGGCTCGATGCACAACTACGCCGACACCCTGCTGCGGCTCGCGCACCGGCTCACCCAGGGCTGTCGCGCGCACGGCGGCCAGGTGGAGACCTTCACCGTCGGCACCCGGGTCACCCGGGTGACGCCGGCCTTCGCGCTGCGCGACCCGGAGCGAGCGCTGGTCGCCGCCGGCCGCAGCGTCCCCGACTGGTCGGGTGGCACCCGGCTCGGCGAGACGCTGCGGGTCTTCCTGGACCGCTGGGGCCAGCGCGGACTGGTGCGTGGCGCGGTCGTCGTGGTGATGAGCGACGGGTGGGAGCGCGGCGACGCGAGCCTGCTGGGCGACCAGTCCGCCCGGTTGCAGCGGCTGGCGCACCGGGTGGTGTGGGTCAACCCGCACCGGGGGCGGCCGGGCTACGCCCCGGTGCAGCAGGGGGTGGTCGCGGTGCTCCCGCACGTGGACGACTTCGTCGCGGGGCACACACTGGCGACGTACGCCGAGCTGATGGAGGTGGTCGCGCGTGCGTGAGGTGCTCGACGAGCTGATGGAGTGGTACCGCGCCGGGGAGACCGTCGCGCTCGGCACGGTGGTGGCGACCTTCCAGTCCGCCCCCCGCCCGCCCGGGGCGTCGATGATCGTCGGCCCCCACGGCGAGGCCGTGGGCAGCGTGTCCGGCGGCTGCGTGGAGGGTGCGGTCTACGAGCTCGGCCAGGAGGTCCGCGAGACCGGGCGCCCCCTGCTCGAGCGCTACGGCGTCTCCGACGACGACGCCTTCGCCGTCGGGCTGACCTGCGGCGGCATCCTCGACGTGTACGTCGAGAAGGTGGACCGGCACACCTTCCCCGAGCTCGCCCAGGTCGCCGACGACCTCACCGCGGGCCGTCCGGTCGCGGTGGCGACCGTGGTGGACCACCCGGACCCGGCCCGGGTCGGCCTGCGGATGCTGGTGCGCGAGGCCGACGACCCCGAACCCGTCGCCGGCACCCTCGGGGGCGAGCACGTCGACCACGCCGTGGTCGACGACGCCCGCGGCCTGCTCGCGCTGGGCCAGAGCGGCACCCTCGGCTACGGCGCGGAGGGGGAGCGGCGCGGCGAGGGCCAGCGGGTCTTCGTCTGGGCCTTCGCCCCGGCACCGCGGATGCTCGTCTTCGGGGCCATCGACTTCGCCGCGGCCGTCGCCCGGATGGGCGGCTTCCTCGGCTACCACGTGACGGTGTGCGACGCCCGGCCCGTCTTCGCGACGGCGACCCGCTTCCCCGACGCCCACGAGGTGGTCGTGGACTGGCCACACCGCTACCTGACGGCCGAGGTGGAGGCCGGCCGCGTGGACGCCCGCACCGTGCTCGCCGTCCTCACCCACGACCCGAAGTTCGACGTGCCGCTGCTGGAGGTCGCGCTCCGGCTGCCGGCGGTGGCGTACGTCGGCGCGATGGGGTCGCGGCGCACCCACGAGGACCGCCTCGAGCGGCTGCGCGAGGTGGGGCTGACCGCCGACGAGCTCGCCGGGCTGTCCTCCCCGATCGGGCTGGACCTCGGCGCCCGGACGCCCGAGGAGACGGCCGTCTCGATCGCCGCGGAGATCGTGGCGCGCCGGTGGGGCGGCCGCGGTCGGCCCCTGGCGGCGCTGCAGGGCCCGATCCACCACCAGCGCCCGGAGGCCCGGCCCCACTAGCCCTGGAATTCACCCGGTTCCGGGGCTACGGTGACCGGCGTCACAACGGTGTGGCGAGCAGGGGGCGACGGAACACGATGCAGACCGCGGCGGCCGAGCTCGACCAGCGCCGGAGGGACACCGCGCGGGCGTGGAGCGCCTTCGTCGAGCACGGCGACGACGCCGCCCCCGCGGTGCGTCCCGAGATCCTGCGCAGCTGGGAGCTCTCCGGCGGCCGCGACGTCGCCGACGTGCACGAGGCACCGCTGGCCGACGAGTCCGACACCCGGACCGCCTGGGAGGGCTCACCGCTGCAGGTGGCCGTCGAGCGGGTGCAGGACGACCTGCTCCGCACCGCCCAGGACGGCGACCTCGTGGTCGCGGTGACCGACCCCGACACGCGGATCCTGTGGACGTACGGCGGCCGGGTGATGCGCCGGAAGGCCGAGTCGGTCAACTTCGTCCGCGGCGGCCGCTGGGACGAGCGCAGCGTCGGCACCAACGCCCTGGCCCTGGCCAACCGCACCGGCGAGCCGTCGATGGTCTTCAGCGCCGAGCACTACGCCCCGATCGTGCACGGCTGGGTCTGCTGGGCCGCGCCGGTCACCGACCCGGTCACCGGCCTGCCGCTGGGCGTCATCGACTTGTCGACCACCTGGGAGCGCACCCACCCGATCGGCCTGGCCACCGCACGGGTGCTGGCCCGGCTCGTCGAGCAGGCCCTGCCCAGCGACCGGGCGCGCGTCCCGTCCCAGGCGGTGCCGGCCCCCTCGGGCCTCGAGGTCCGGCTGCTCGGCTCGGCCGAGGTGCACCTGGACGGCCGCCGGCTGCTGCTGAACCGCCGTCAGACCGAGGTGCTCGCCCTGCTCGCCGTGCACCCCGAGGGCCTCACCCTCGAGCAGCTGCACGCGCTGCTCTACGGCGACGAGAGCGTGCGCACGTCCACGCTCAAGGCCGAGGTGAGCCACCTGCGCCAGGCCCTCGGCGGAGCCATCGCCTCGCGGCCCTACCGGCTGATGCTCCCGGTCGCCACGGACATCGAGCGCGTGCTCGACCGGGTGAGCGCGGGCGACGTGCGCGGCGCGGTCGCGGCGTACGGCGGGGACCTGCTGCCGGGCTCGGACAGCCCGGGGCTCGTCGAGCTGGGGGAGTACGTCGCGGTGGCCGTGCGCGAGGCGCTGCTGGCCGACCCGCACCCGCAGACGGTGGTGCGCTACAGCCAGCTCGCGCCGTACGACACGGCGGTGCTCGAGCGCTGCCTGAGCGTCTTGGGCTCCTCGCCGCACCCGGCGGTGCCGCTGCTCAAGGCCCGGCTGGCCGCCGCCGGCGGCGGGCCAACCTCCGACCAACCCTGTCCGTCCTAGTTTCACCACCACGGGTCCGGTCGTCCGATCGTCCCCACCCTCAACCGGGAGCTGCCGATGACCCGCATCACCGTCCGAGTCGATGGCGCGAACTACACCGACGAGGTGGAGCCGCGCACCCTGCTGGTGCACTACCTGCGCGAGCAGTGCGGGAAGACCGGCACCGTCGTCGGTTGCGACACCAGCAACTGCGGCGCCTGCACCGTGCACCTCGACGGCCAGAGCGTGAAGTCCTGCAACGTGCTCGCCGTGCAGGCCGACGGGGCCGAGGTGACCACGATCGAGGGCCTCGCCGACGGCAAGGAGCTGCACCCGATGCAGAAGGCCTTCCACGAGTGCCACGCGCTCCAGTGCGGCTACTGCACCCCCGGGATGATCATGCAGAGCGTCGACCTGCTGAACAACAACCCGGATCCCTCCGAGGAGGAGATCCGCACCGGTCTCGAGGGCAACCTCTGCCGCTGCACCGGCTACCACAACATCGTCAAGGCCGTGCAGCAGGCGGCCGGCCAGACCGAGGGGGCGACCCGATGACCACGACCGACGCCAGCACCGCCGAGGCGGTCACCGCGCACGACGTCGACGTCGCCACGTCGCCCGACCCGACCAAGGAGGTCGGCCGCGACCGCCGCCGCAAGGAGGACGCCCGCCTGATCACCGGCCGCACCCGCTGGACCGACAACATCGTGCTGCCGGGCATGCTGCACATGGCGATGGTCCGCAGCCCCTTCGCGCACGCCACGATCACCGCGATCGACACCTCGGCGGCCAAGGACGCGCACAACGTCGTCGCCGTCTACACCGGCGCCGACCTCGGCGAGGAGCAGGGCTCGCTGCCCAACGCCTGGCCGATCACCCCCGACCAGGTGACCCCGCCGCACCCGCCGGTGGCCGTCGACCGGGTCGCCTTCGCCGGTGAGATCGTCGCTGTCGTCGTGGCGCGCTCGGCCCGCGAGGCGCGCGACGCCGCCGAGCTCGTCGACGTCGACTACGAGGAGCTGCCTGCCGCCCTGGACCTCAAGGAGGCGGCCGAGGCTGACGCCGAGAACGGGGGGGCGCTGGCGCACCCCGACCTCGGCACCAACAAGTCGGCGTACTGGGTCTTCGACTCGGCCGAGGCCGGCACCGGCGAGGACGTCGAGACCGTCATCGCCGCCGCCCGAGACGGTGGCATCGTGCTCGAGCGCGAGTACCGCCAGCAGCGCCTCATCCCGGCCTTCATGGAGCCCCGCTCCGTGGTCGTCGACCCGACCAGCGAGCAGGTCACGATGTGGTCGGCCACCCAGGTGCCGCACATCCTGCGCTTCCTGCTCGCCGCGGTGCTCGGCATCTCCGAGTCCAAGATCCGGGTGATCGCCCCGGACGTCGGCGGCGGCTTCGGCGGCAAGCTGCAGACCACCCCCGAGGAGTTCGTGACGATGGTCATCGCGCGCCGCCTCGGCAAGCCGGTGAAGTACACCGAGACCCGCTCGGAGTCGCTGATGGCCGGCCACCACGGCCGCGACCAGTGGCAGAAGCTCACCCTGGCCGCCGAGAAGGACGGCACCGTGACCGGCCTCAAGGTCGAGCTGCTCGCCGACCTCGGCTCGCACGTCTCGCTCATCGGCGGTGGCATCCCCGTGCTCGGCGCCTTCATGTACAACTCGATCTACAAGTTCAGGGCCTACCACTTCGCCGTCCAGACGGTGCTCACCAACAAGACCTGGACCGACGCCTACCGCGGCGCCGGCCGGCCGGAGGCCACCTTCGCGATCGAGCGGATCATGGACGATCTCGCCGTCGAGCTCGACATGGACCCGCTCGAGCTGCGGGCCAAGAGCTGGATCGGCACCGAGGAGTTCCCGTTCACCTCCGTGGCGGGTCTCGAGTACGACTCCGGCAACTACCCCGCCGCGACCGACAAGGCCAAGGAGCTGTTCGGCTACGACGCGTTGCGCGCCGAGCAGAAGCAGCGCCGCGAGTCCCGGGACAAGATCCAGCTCGGCATCGGCGTCTCGACCTTCACCGAGATGTGCGGCCTGGCGCCCTCACGGGTGCTCGGCTCGCTCGACTACGGTGCCGGCGGCTGGGAGTACGCCTCGGTGCGGATGCTCCCCACCGGCAAGGTCGAGGTCACCACCGGCTCCTCGGCGCACGGCCAGGGCCACGAGACCGCGTTCAGCCAGATCGTCGCCGACCGCCTCGGCGTGGCCTTCGACGACGTCGAGATCCTGCACGGCGACACCCAGGTGGCGCACAAGGGCATGGACACCTATGGCTCCCGCTCGCTCGTCGTCGGTGGCGAGGCGCTGGTCAAGGCCGCCGACAAGGTGATCGAGAAGGCCAAGCCGATCGCGGCCCACCTGCTCGAGGCCTCCGTCGACGACATCGAGTTCAAGGACGGCACCCTGTCGGTGCGCGGCACCGACCAGGGGCTCGCGATCGGCGAGATCGCCCTCGCGGCCTTCGCGGCGCACAACCTGCCCGACGGCGTGGAGCCCTCGCTCGACAGCGACGCGACGTACGACCCGGTGAACTTCAACTACCCCCACGGCACGCACCTGTGCGCCGTGGAGGTGGACACCGAGACCGGCCAGGTCCAGATGCGCAAGTACGCCTGCGTGGACGACATCGGCAACATCGTCAACCCGCTGATCGTGGCGGGACAGGTGCACGGCGGCCTCACCCAGGGGATCGCGCAGGCGCTCTTCGAGGAGGCGGTGTACGACGACTCCGGCACGCTGGTGTCCGGGTCCTTCGTCGACTACCTCGTGCCCACCGCCGCCGACATGATCAGCTTCGACATCGACCACACCACGACGCCGTCGCTGACCAACACGCTCGGCACCAAGGGCGTCGGCGAGGCCGGCACCATCGCCTCCACCCCGGCGGTCGTGAACTCGGTGCTCGACGCGCTCCGGCCGTGGGGCGTGAAGGACATCCAGATGCCGTGCACCCCCGAGCGGGTGTGGAAGGCGATCAACGCGGTCGGCGGTGGCGCGCACGACGACACCGACGGGGCCGCGGCACCGCACTTCGACCCGGCGACGGGTGAGACGGGACAGACCGACCGCACGACCGGCGCCGCCGGCGGCACCCAAGGAGGCTCGCTGTGATCCCCGCCCAGTTCGACTACGTGGCGCCGACCAGCCTGGAGGACGCCCTGGCGGCCCTCCGGGACGGGGGCGACGAGGCCAAGATCCTGGCCGGCGGCCAGAGCCTCCTGCCGGTGCTCCGGATGCGGCTCAACGCCCCGGCGCTGGTGATCGACATCGGCAAGATCGACTCGCTGCGCGCGATCACCGACGAGGGGGACTCGATCCTGATCGGGGCGATGGCGCCGTATCACGAGATCCTCGCCAGCGACCTGGTCAGCGAGCACGCCTCGGTGCTGAACCACGCGATCACCGAGGTGGCCGACCCGCAGATCCGGCACCGCGGCACCCTGGGCGGCGCGCTCGTGCACGCCGACCCGGCGGGCGACTGCGGGGCGCCGACGCTGTGCCTCGACGCCGAGCTCCAGGTCAGCGGCGCGCAGGGCAGCCGGTCGGTGCCGGTCACCGAGTTCTTCCTGGGTCTCTTCGAGACCGCCGTCGGCGAGGACGAGATCCTCACCGGCATCCGGGTGCCCAAGCACACCGGGTGGGGCGCGTCGTACAAGAAGTTCGTGCGGGTGGCCCACCAGTGGCCGATCGTCGCGGTCGCGGCGACCGTCAAGGTCGACGGCGGCACGATCAGCGAGGCCCGGGTCGGCCTGACCAACATGGGCGCCACCCCGCTCCGGGCGACCGGGGTCGAGGAGGCCCTCGTGGGCTGCTCGGTCGACGAGGCCGCGGTAGCCGAGGCGGCCGGCCGGGCCGCCGAGGGCACCGAGCCCCCCTCGGACCTCAACGGAGACGCCGACTACCGGCGTCACCTCGCGACCGTGATGACGCGGCGTGCGGTGCTCGCCGCGGCGGGGGTGTAGCCCGTGTCGATGGAGCTGACCCACGAGTTCACCGTGCCCACCTCGGTCGAGGACACCTGGGCGGCCTTCCAGGACCTCGCCGAGGTCGGCAAGTGCTTCCCCGGCGCCCAGGTCACCGGCGTCGAGGGGGACACCTTCACCGGCACCGCCAAGATCAAGCTCGGCCCGATCGCCCTGGTGTACGGCGGCACCGGCGAGATCACCGCGCGCGACGCCGAGGCGCGCACGATGACCCTCACCGCCAAGGGCAAGGACAAGCGCGGCAACGGCACGGCCGGGGCCGACGTGGTGCTCTCGATGAGCGAGGTCGACGGGTCCACCCGGGTCGAGGTCGTCACCGACCTCAACGTCACCGGCAAGCCGGCGCAGTTCGGTCGGGGGATGATGCAGGACGTCTCCGACAAGCTGCTCGGCCAGTTCGTGGACTGCCTGCAGCTGCGCCTCGGTGCCGGCGACGGCGAGGGCGAGGAGACCGCCGGTGAGCAGATGCGCGACGTCGGCGGCACCCCGGGGGCTCCGATGGACTCCCCGGCCGACCCCGAGGTCGCCGACAAGGCACCGAAGGCCGTCGACGCCGGGCTCAGCCCCGGACCGGCGGACCCCGCCCAGATCGGCGACGTGACGGACGCCGCCGACGCGAGGGGCGCGGGGGACGGGTCCTCCCGCCGCGTGCTCAAGCCGATGCCCACCGGCCACCCGACCGACGAGGCGCTCGACCTCGGCAGCACGGTGCTGCCGGTGCTCGTGAAGAGCTACGGCCCCCAGCTCGCCGGCGTCGTGGTCGTCCTCCTGGTGCTGCGCTGGCTCCTGGGCCGTCGACGTCGCTGACCGCAGCGCTGCACGACCCGGACCCACCGACCCGTCGCCCGCGCCCGCGGGTGGCGGGTCGGTGCGTCGTCGCCGGGTGGGTGGTGGGGGAGCGCCGGCTCAGCCGAGGTGGCCCAACGGGGCGATCATGCTGCCGGACTCCTCACACACCCAGCACGGGTCGGGCCCGCCGAGGTCGGGGTCGACGTACAACGCGTGCGTCGCGCCGCCGCCGTCGGACTCCACGCAGGTGGGGCACAGCGGCCAGCGCCCCACCAGCGAGAGCAACGCGTCCTGCACGTCCTGGGCGACCAGGCCCGCGGCGTAGTCCACGCCCTCGGGCCACTGCTCGACCCACCAGCGGCGCTGGCTCACCGCCTCCTCGAGCAGCGACACCGCGTGGGCGTCGGCGCAGCGCGTCGCCTGGAGGTCGCGCAACACCAGGGCGCGGGCGGCGAGCATCGGGTCGGCGGGTGTCACAGTGTCCATTGTGAGCACGGAACCCCTGAACGGCGATGGTGCACGCGCCCTCGACCCTGCGCGGACGACGGCGCTGCTCGAGGTCGCGGTGGTCGGCGAGCGTGACGCCCCGGGCGCCGAGGCCGGGGGCGCCGACCGGCTGCAGCTGGTCGTCGGGGGCCCCGACGGCGGCATGTCGCCCGCGCCGGACGCCGTCGCGCGGCTGTGCGCGGCCACCGACCTGCCGGTGCGCGTGGTGCTGCGGCTCGGCGAGGGCTACTCCACGACCGGCGGCGAGCTGACCCGCCTGGTCGGGCTGGCCAGCGACTTCCTGGACAAGGGTGCCGAGGGGCTGGTGCTCGGCTTCCTCGACCGTGACCTCGACGTCGACCTCGAGGTGGTGCACGCCCTGCTCGCTCCGCTCGCCGACGTGCGGTGGACCTTCCACCGGGCCATCGACCACACCCTGGACGTCCGTCGGTCCTGGCGCCGGCTGCTGCCCTTGCCGGGGCTCGACTCCGTGCGCACGGCGGGCTCGCCGCGCGGCCTCGAGCACGGGGTGGACGCCCTGATCGCGCGGGCCGCCGCCGACCCGGAGGTGGCTCGTCTGGTGCTCGCCGGGGGCGGTCTCACCGCCGAGCACGTGCCGTGGCTGGTGCGGGCCGGGGTGCGCCAGTTCCACGTGGGCCTGCAGGTGCGGCCGAGCCGGTCGTGGGACAAGGCCTACGTCGACGCGGCGCTGGTGCGCTCGTGGCGGCTGCTCGTGGACGACGCGGTGGCCGGGGCCGGCGGCGGTCCGGGCCGATGACCCTGATCGTCGACCCGCCCGGAGCCCCGGGGCACGGCCGGCTCTGGTCGCACCTCGCGAGCGACCGCTCCTTCGACGAGCTGCACGCCTTCGCGCACGGCCTCGGCATCCCGCGACGGGCCTTCGACGGGGACCACTACGACGTCCCGGCCGAGCGCTACGCCGAGGTCGTCGCCCTCGGCGTGCTGCCGGTGGACTCCCGCGAGCTGCTGCGCAGGCTCGAGGCCGCCGGGCTGAGGCGGCGCAAGTCGGAGCGGCTGCGACCGCGCCGGCCCGGGTCGCGGCTGGTGCTCCCGCCGCCGCTGCGGGCGGGTGAGCGGGTGGTGGTCGTGGCCCCGGCCGGGCCGGTCGACCGGGGCCGCCTCGATGCCGGTCTCGCCGTGCTCGCCTCGTGGGGCCTCGACGTCGTCGTGGCGCCGCACGCCGCCGGGCGCGACGACGACCTCCCGCACCTCGCGGCCGACGACGCCTCCCGCGCGGCCGACCTGACGGCGGCGTGGACCGACCCGGCGACGCGGCTGGTCGTCGCGACCCGGGGCGGTGTCGGCACCCAGCGACTGCTGCCGCTGCTCGACGCCGAGACGCTCGTCGCCGCGGGGCCGCGCTGGCTGGTGGGGTTCTCCGACCTCACCGCCCTGCACGCGTGGCTCGCCAACCGGCTCGGCCTGGCCGGGGTGCACGGCCCGATGGTGGCCCGTCTCGGGGACGGTGACGACGTCTCGCGCGAGACGCTGCGCCGGCTGCTCTTCGGCGAGGAGGCGGGCGGGCCGCTGCTCAGCGGCCTCGAGCCCCTGGTCGGGCCGCCCGGCGCCGTCCACGGCGTGCTCGTCGGCGGCAACCTCAGCCTGCTGGCCAGCTCGGTCGGCACCCCCGCGCACCGGCCGGCGACCCGTGGCGTGGCGCTGCTCGAGGAGGTCGACGAGCCGGCGTACGCCGTCGACCGGCTGCTCACCCAGCTGCTCGCCTCCGGGTGGTTCGACCAGGTGCGCGGCGTGGTGGTCGGGCAGCTCACCGGCTGCAGCGACCCCGACGTCGTACGCCGCGTGCTCGCCGACCGGCTCGGCTCGCTCGGGGTGCCCGTCGTGGTCGGCGCGGAGGTCGGCCACGAGCGCCGCAACCGCGCGCTGGCGCTGGGGCGGCCGGTCGTGCTGGACGGCCCCGAGCTGCGCGCGGGCCGGTGACCACGGCCCTCAGGGCCGCACGTCGAGACCGAGCGCGGCCCCCACGAGCATCAGCTGCGGCAGGTCGAGCACGGCGCCGCGCAGGTCGACGCCGACCAGGGAGGCCCCGGCGAGGTCGGCGCCCGAGAGGTCGCAGCCGCCGAGGTGCGCCTCGTCGAGCCGGGCACGGCCGAGGTCGGTCTCGCGCAGGCGCACGCCGCTCCAGCGGGTGCGCCGCAGGTCGGCCGGCCCCGCGCAGCGAGGCGAAGGACCAGTCGCCGCCCTCGACCGCGAGAGTCGCGAAGGAGCACCGCTCGAAGGTGCTGCCGACGAGCTTGCTGCCCTCGGCCCCGGCGCCGAACAGGGTGCAGCCGACGAACCGGCACTGGGTCAGCGCCGCCGCCTCCAGCACGGCGTTGAGCCGGCAGTCGGTGAAGGTGCAGCCGTCCAGGATCGTGCCGCGCAGCACCGCCTCGGTGAGGTCGACGTCGACGAAGGCGACGCCGGAGATCACGACGGCGTCGACCTCCTCGCCGGAGAGGTCCTCGTCGACGACGCGGTCGCCGGGGGAGAGGTCGTCGAGGAGGCCCACCGTGGCGCTCAGTCCGTCGCGGGGTCGGTGGGGCGGGCGCCGGCCAGCTCGTGCAGCTCGCGGCGGAGGTTGGCGCGTGCGGCCGGCTCCCAGCGCTCACGGGCGTAGGCGGTCGAGAACAGCCGCTCGCGCGCGGCCAGGTCGCGCAGCACCGCCGCCCGGCCGGCCGCGAAGTCGCCGTCCGAGAGGTCCTCGTGCTCGGCGCGCACCCCGGCGACGTACGCCGCATAGCGTGCCGGGTCCGCGGCCAGGATCGCCAGGTCGGCGTCGCAGAGCACCTGCCCGGCCAGGTCGTCGTCGGCCGGGTCGTGCCGCTCGGTGACCCGCACCAGTCGCGCCACCTCGTCGACGAGTGGGCCGGACACCGCGATGGTTTCCAGCTCGCGCTCGGCGGCCAGGGCCGAGCGCTCCTCCATCGACCCCGCGTCGTCGCCCTGCGTGCCGCTGCCGCCCGTGTCGTAGACCGCGTCGTGGAACCACGCGGCCAGCAGCACCGCGTCCTGGTCGGTCACGTCCCCCGGCTCGAGCACGTCGAGCAGCTCGCGCACCCGCTCCAGCACCTCCGCGAGGTGGGTCAGGTCGTGGTAGCCGCGGTCGTCGTCGTCGTAGGCCTCGACCAGCCGGTCGCGCACCTGGGTCTCGCCGGCGAGGAAGCCGGGCCAGTGGCGGGAGAGCGCGTCGTCGGTCACGGGCACCGAGTCTGGTCGCCGACCGTGCGGGCAAAGGTCTGCGACACGCCACGCGACGTACACCGTCCGGACACCTCGCGGCGGGACCGTCGTCGGGTGAGCACCTCACCGGTCCTGCTGGCCCCGCCCACCCGGGTCGTCGCCCACCGCGGCTCCAGCGCCCGGGCCCCCGAGAACACGCTCGCCGCCCTCGCGTGCGCGGTCGCCGACGGCGCCGACCTGGTCGAGGTCGACGTGCAGCGCACCCGCGACGGCCACCTCGTGCTCCTGCACGACCCGGGCCTGGCGCGCACGACCGACGCGGTGCGCGGTGCCCGGGCCCCCGACGTCTCCGAGGTCACGCTGACCGAGCTGCGGCGCCACGACGCCGGCAGCTGGTTCTCCCCGGGCTTCGCCGGCGAGCGCGTGCCCACCCTGGTGGAGGCGCTCGCGCTGCTCGAGGCCGCCGGGATCGGCCTGCAGCTCGAGCTCAAGGCGCCGCACCTGCACCCCGGCGTGGTGGCCGACCTCGCCGACCTGCTCACCGGTCGCCACGGGCGGTGCCACGTGCTCGTGCAGTGCTTCGACGAGGTGGCTCTCGCCGAGCTCGCGGAGCGGGCGCCGTGGCTGCCGCTGGGCCTGCTCGGTCGCCCCGACGTACGCCGGCTGCCGGCGCTGGGGGAGTGGCTGCGCGAGGTCAACCCGCACCACCGTCGGCTGGACCGGCGCTACGTCGACGCCGTGCACGCCGCCGGCCTGCAGTGCGTGCCGTGGACCGTCGACCGGCCCTCGTCGATGCGCCGGGTGCTGGGCCTCGGCGTGGACGGGGTGATCACCGACCACCCGGCGCGGCTGGTCGAGCTGGTGCGCCCGACGGCCGCGGCCGGCTGAGGTCGGGAGCCCGGGCCCTCCGACCAGAGCGGCGCGCCTTCGCGTTCTGGTCCCCGTGGCCCCCGCGGCGTGTGACCATGTGCCACCCGGAGCTGCCCGGGCTCTCTCGGAGGAGTTCCCCCATGCCGTCTCTCGACCGCGATGCCCTGCGTCCTCGATCCGCCCGGCTGCGCCGCGGCGCCGCCGGCTTGGCGCTCGCCCTGGTGGCCGGAGCGCTCGGTTCGACCGGGCCCGCCGAGGCCGCCGCGACGGCCGGTGCTGCCGTCCGGGCGGAGTCGTCGGCGTCGGTGCCCGCGGCGTACACCCCGCGGCCGATCGACTGGGGCCGGTGCCGCGACACGTTCCTGGGGGTCTTCGGCCTGCAGTGCGGGTGGCTGACCGTGCCGTTGGACTACGCGGACCCCACCGGCGAGACGATCGAGCTGGCCGTCTCCCGGCTGGTGCACACGTCCTCGCCCTCGCAGTACCGCGGCGTCATGCTGACCAACCCCGGAGGGCCGGGAGGGTCGGGCACGTGGATGCCGCTGCTCGGCACGTCGGTGCCGCGCGGTGCCGGTGAGCTCTGGGACTGGATCGGCATGGACCCCCGCGGCGTCGGGGCGAGCGTGCCCCGCCTGATCTGCGACCGGACGTACGCCGCCCCGGTGCGTCCGGCGTACGTGCCCGACGGCCACGGCGAGGTCAAGGCATGGACCCGACGCGCCCGTGGGTACGCCGACGCCTGCGGGTCGGCGCCCGGGAGCCGCCTGCTCGAGCACGTGCGCACCACCGACAACGTCGCGGACATGGAGTCGCTGCGGATCGCGCTGGGGCAGGACCAGGTCGGCTTCTACGGCTACTCCTACGGCAGCTACCTCGGCCAGGTCTACGCCACGCAGCACCCCGACCGGGTGAAGGCGATGGTGCTCGACGCCAACGTCGACTCCGGCCAGGTCTGGTACGACGCGAACCTCGACCAGAGCCGCGCCTTCGACCGCTCGGCGGGCGCCTTCTTCGGCTTCCTCGCCTCCCACCCCCGGGCCTTCGACCTGGGTCGCACCCGGGGACAGGTCCGGAGGGCCTACGAGTCGTTGCTGCGCCGTGTCGAGCGTCGCCCGATCGAGGGCGTCGGCGCGGCCGAGCTCACCGACGTGATGACCTCCGTCGGCTACAGCGAGGACGTCTGGCCGATCGTCGGCGTGGCCCTGAACCGGATGGTGCGCCGCGGTCGCCTGGGCCCGGCCCGGCTGTTCCTGGCCCGTCCCGGAGGGCTCCAGGACAACATGTACGCGATGTACCTCGCGACCACCTGCTCGGACGCCACCTGGCCGTCCTCGGGTGCCACCTGGTTGGACGACGCGGCCACGGTCTACCGCACGGCGCCGTTCGCCGCCTGGTCCAACACCTGGAGCAACCTGCCGTGCCGCACCTGGCCGGCCGCTCCGGGCACGCCGGTGACGGTGGACGGCTCCGGCCTCGCCACGCCCGTGCTCCTCGCGGGCGAGACCGGCGACGCGCCGACCCCGTTCGCGGGGTCGCGGGCGACCCGGGCCCGGTTCCCCAGCGCCTCCCTCGTCGCCGGGGTCGGCGGCTACACGCACGGGGCCACCCTCAACGGCAACCGCTGCCTCGACCTCACCGTGACGCGCTACCTGCGGTACGGGCAGGTGCCGGCCCGTCGGCAGGACGCCGGCGTCGACCTGGCCTGCCGGGTGGACGGCCCCGGGTCCTCGTTCGGGCTGGGGATGAGCTTCCGGCGCACGGTCACGACCGACAGCGGGGCCCGGCGCTCCCGGGAGATCACGCTGACCCGTCCTCAGCAGATCAAGGTCGCCCTGCTCAAGGCTGGTGTGCCGGTGCGCTGACCTCGCGCGGGGTCGTCGCCCACCGGATCGTGCCGGTCGCCAACGACCCGAGCGCCCGCACGACGGTGCGCTCGGTGACGGGCAGCCAGGGCAGCTGCAGCGGACGGCGGCTCCAGCGGGGCATCAGACCGATGGCGCCGGCGCAGAGCACGAGGTACGCCGGTCGCGCGGCCAGCGGCAGGTCGGGGTGCCAGAGCAGGAACGACACCGCGTCCCGCGCGTGGTCGCTCCCGCGCAGCTCGGGACGGAAGTCGGCCAGCACCTGGCGCAGCTCGGCCTCGGTGCGGGGCGCGTCGACCACGCCGAGCCGCTCGGCGACGAACGCGGTGTCGGCGACGTACGCGTCGCGTCCGGCCTGGTCGAGCGGGTGCCGGCCGTAGACCTGGTGGGCGGCGAGGAAGCTGTCCACCTCGGCCACGTGCACCCACATCAGCAGGTGCGGGTCGGTGGCGGCGTACGGCGTGCCGTCGGCCATCGTGCCGGTCACCCGCTCGTGGATCCGCCGCACCATGTCGACCGCCTGCTGGGCGTCCTCGGCGGTGCCGAAGGTGGTGGTCGCGAGGTAGGTGCTCGTGCGCGCCAGCCGGCCCCACATGTCGCCGCGGTAGCCGGAGTGCTCGGCGACCGCGGTCATCGCCGCGGGGTGCAGGGTCTGTAGCAGCAGGGCGCGGATGCCGCCGATGAACATCGAGGCGTCGGCGTGCACCTGCCGGATCGCGCTGGCCTCGTCGAACCAGCGCGGGCCCTCCGCGAAGTGGATCCGCTCGCGGCGTCGGGGGCCCTGGTCGCCGGCGACGCGCCGGAAGATCTCGGAGCCGAGCCGGTCCCGCGCCGCTCCGACGCGGGAGCGGCCGAGCCGGGCGATGTCGTCGAGGGTGCTCACCCTGTCGATGATCACCGGTCGTGCAAAACCGGTCAGGTGCGGCGCGCGTTCACAGCACCCGACGCAACGCCTCGGTGGCGCCGACGAGGTAGGCGTGCACGACCGCCCGGTCGTGGTCGTCGAGTGCCGCGTCGAGCTCGGCGAGCGCCTCGAGCATCGGCCGGAGGTGGCCGAGCACCTCGGCCCGACCGCTGTCGGTCACGCGCACCTCGGTGCGGCGGCGGTCGGTGGCGTGCGGGCGGCGTACGGCGTGGCCGTGGCTCTCCAGCCGGTCGACGATGCCGGAGGACGCCGCGGTGGTGACGCCGAGGTGCCGGGCGAGGTCGGCCGGCCCGGTCGGGCGCTCCACCAGCAGCTCGAGGGCGAGCAGCTCGGAGTGGGTGAGCGCCGCGCGGCGGGCGACCGCAGGGCCGACCTCGCCCCCCACCTGGAGCAGGGTGCGGAGGGCGCGCGCCGTCGGCGTCGGACCCGGTGTAGAATCGCTCACTCGATTAGCAATCTGCTGAGTTAGTCACTGAGCGACCAGCGTACCCCGAGGACATCCGTGACCCGCCTGCTCGACACCCTCCTGCGCCCCCGCCGGGCGATCGCCGTGGCCCTGCTCGGGCTGGTGCTGGCTGCGCTGCTCATCTCCCTCGGTCAGGCGCCGCGCACGCCGAGCACGACCGACAACCTGCCGGCGGGGTACGACAGCACCCGCGTCGTCGAGCTGCAGCGACAGCTGCCGAGCGCCGAGGACCAGGTCGCGGTCGTGCTCTGGACGACGGCGGACGGCTCCGCCGACATCGCCGCCGACCAGGACGACCTCGGTGCCACCCTCGCCGCCCTGACCGGCGGGGGCATGCCGGTGCAGGTCAGCGAGGACGGCACCGCCGCCCTCGGTGTCGTCCCCGTGCCGGGCACGAGCGCGACCGACGTCGCGGCGGGGGTGGGTGACCTGCGCGACACCCTGCGCGACGAGGCGCCCGAGGGGGTCACGGTGCAGGTCACCGGGCCTGCCGCGGTGCAGGCCGACCTCGCGGCGGTCTTCGAGGGCGCGGACTTCCGGCTGCTCGGCGCGACCGCGGTCGTCGTCGCGCTCCTGCTGCTGATCACCTACCGCAGCCCGGTGCTCTGGCTCGTCCCGCTGGTCGTCGTGGGCCTGGCCGACCAGGTCGCGGCGGTGCTCGCGACCCGCACGATGTCGGTGTTCGGCGTGCCCTGGGACGAGTCGACGGTGGGCATCCTCTCGGTGCTCGTCTTCGGTGCGGGCACCGACTACGCGCTCCTGCTGATCTCGCGCTACCGCGACGAGCTCAGCGCGAGGAGAGCCGGTACGTCGCCATGCGGGCACGCGCGCGCGGCGTACCGGCGAGGCGGTGCTGTCCAGCGCCACCACGGTCGTCGTCGGGGTGCTGACCCTCGCTGCTGTGCGTCTTCCCGTCGACCCGGGGGCTCGGGCTCGCCTGCGCGGTCGGCGTCGTCGTGGCGACGGTCTTGGTGCTCGGCGTGCTGCCCTTCGCGCTGGTGCTCTTCGGCCGCTGGGTCTTCTGGCCGCGGGTCCCGCGGGTGGGGCGACGCCTCGCTGGCCGAGTCGCGCACGGTCTGGCGCCGGGTGGGCGCCTGGTCGCGACGCCGCCCGGCCGCCCTTCGCGACGGTGACGGTGATCGCTGCTCGGGGCCCTGGGTCTCGGCCTCGCCCAGGTCGCACCGGTCTCTCCAGTCCGACCAGTTCCTCGACGACCCCGGAGGCGATCGCCGCCGCCGACCGGCTCGCGGAGTCCTTCCCCGCCGGGGCCTCGACCCCGACGTCGTGGTCACGCGCGGCGACGCCGACAGGTGCGCGCGGCGCCAGCGGCGTTCCGGCGGTCGCCTCGACGCCGCCCCGGCCGTCGGCCGACGGCTCACCCAGGTCGAGGTCGTGCTCGACGGCGACCCCGGGTCCGCGCAGGCGCGCGCAGGCGCAGGGCGGTGCGCGACGCGCTCGACGGCTACCCCGCGACGTACGTCGGCGGCCCCGAGGCGCAGGCCCTGGACCAGCAGGCCGCGGCTGCCCGCGACCGGCGGGTGATCATCCCGCTGGTGCTCGGGCTGTGCTCCTGGCCCTGGGGCTGCTGCTGCGCTGCGTCGTCGCGCCGGTGCTCCTGGTGGCCACGGTGGTCGGCACCTACGTCGCCGCGCTGGGCCTCGTCGTGGCTCCTGTTCACCGGGGTGCTCGGCTTCGAGCGCCTCGACGCCGGGGTGCCGCTGCTCGCGTTCCTGTTCCTGGTCGCGCTCGGCGTCGACTACAACATCTTCCTCGTCACCCGCGCCGCGCGAGGAGATCGACGAGCACGGAGTACGCGAGGGCATGCTGCGGGCGCTCGCCGCCACCGGCGGGGTGATCACCAGCGCGGGCATCCTGCTCGCGGCGGTCTTCGCCGTGCTCGGGGTGCTGCCGCTGGTCGTGCTGGCCCAGCTCGGCACGGTGATCTGCGTCGGCGTGCTGCTGGACACCCTGGTCGTGCGCACCGTGCTGGTGCCGTCGCTGGCCGTGGCGCTGGGCGACGCTTCTGGTGGCCGCGTCGGTTCGGCGCTGACGACGCGTCCCTGCCCTAGCCTGGCTCCCGTGACCACCGCCGACCGTCCCCGCGCACCGCGGATGGCCGACGTCGCCCGGCTGGCGCGGGTGTCGCCCACGACGGTGTCGCGGGTCGATCACGGGCCGCGGGCAGTGCGCGCCGAGACCGCGCGCGCGGGTCGAGACGGCGATCGCGGCAGCTCGGCTACAGGCCCAACATCGCGGCGCGGACGCTGGTCAGCGGGCGCTCGGGCACGATCGGTGTCATCACCTTCGACACCGGCCAGTACGGCCCGGGCAGCGGCGCTGCGCGGCATCGAGCACGCGGCGCGCCAGCGGCGGGTACGGCGTCTCGATCGCCGCGCTGCCCCAGCTCGACCGCACGTCGATCACGGACGCCGTCGAGGCACTTCTGCGCAGCTCGCGTCGACGGCGTGCTCGCCGATCGTGCCTCACCGTCTCCGCGGCGCGGCCCTGGCCGCGACCTCGCCGCGCCTGCCGGTCGTCGGTGCGTCGAGGGCGACTCGTCGCGCGATCCCCGACCGTCGGCGTCGACCAACGTCGCCGGGCGCCCGGCTGGTCGACCGACGCACCTGCTCGACCTCGGCCACGAGACGGTGGTGCACGTTGCGGGCCCCGAGGACTGGGTCGAGGCGCACGCCCGGCGTGCAGGGCTGGCGCAGGCGCTGCGCGGCCCGGGCCGCCGGCTGCCGCCGCTGCGGTGGGGCGGCGACTGGACCGCGCACAGCGGCTACGGACCGGCGTCCCTGGCCCGCGAGCGCGACGTGACGCCCGCGGTCTTCGCCGCGAACGACCAGATGGCCCTCGGGCTGCTGCGCGCCCTGCGAGAGGCCGGCCGACCGTGCCCGACGACGTCAGCGTCGTCGGGTTCGACGACCTGCCCGAGGCGGCGTACTTCACCCCGCCGCTCACCACCGTCCGGCAGGACTTCGCCGAGGTCGGGCCGTCGGGCGATGCAGATCGTCGAGCGGGTGCTCGGCGGCGAGCAGGACGCGGCCGCGGACCTGGTCGCCGGCACGTTCGTCGTGCGCGCCAGCACCGCTCCGCCGTCGGCCTGATCCGATTCGCCGGGCGATCCCCGAGCTTCCCGGGCGGTCGTGGGACCGGGCCGGGCCGGTCCCCCGGCTCGGGGCGGAGGGGACCGGCTGGCACTTTTTGGGCACGAGGGGCTTGACGTCCTTGTGAGCGCTGCACGACTATTCCGTGATGTGAGCGCTCACGTGAGCGCTCACATCTACCCGAGGAGATGTCGTGAGCCAGGCACCGCAGGCCGCCGCCGCGGCCCTGCCCGGCCCCGAGGTCCGACGCCGTGGTCGTCGGCGTCGACTACGGCACGCTCTCCGGCCGCGCCGTCGTGGTCCGGGTCGCGACGGCGCCGAGCTCGGCAGCGCCGTGCACGCCGTACCGCCACGCCGTGCTCGACACGACCCTCCCCGACGGCACCCGCCTGCCGCCGACTGGGCGCTGCAGGTCGCCCGACGACTACGTCGACGTGCTGCGCGACGGCCGTGCCCGGCGGCGCTCGCGCGCGGCCGGCGTCGACCCGCGCCGACGTCGTCGGCATCGCGCACCGACTTCACCGCCTGCACGATGGTGCCGACGACCGCCGACGGCACCCCGCTGTGCGAGCTGCCGGAGCTCGCCGACGAGCCGCACGCCTACGTCAAGCTCTGGAAGCACCACGCCGCGCAGCCGCAGGCCGACCGGATCAACGCGCTCGCCGCGCAAGCGCGGCGAGGCCTGGCTGCCCCGCTACGGCGGGCTGATCTCCTCGGAGTGGGAGTTCGCCAAGGGCCTGCAGCTGCTCGAGGAGGAGCCGGAGGTCTACGCCGCGACGGCGCACTTCGTCGAGGCGGCCGACTGGATCGTCTGGCAGCTCTGCGGCCGGCTACGTCCGCAACGCCTGCACCGCCGGCTACAAGGGCATCTACCAGGACGGCGACCTACCCGACGCCGCGAGTTCCTGGCGCGCTGCACCCCGGCTTCGACGGCTTCGTCAGCGACAAGCTCGACGCACCGGATCGGCCGACCTCGGCGACCGGGCCGGCCGGCTCGACCGCGCGAGGCCGCCGCGCTGGACCGGGCTGCCCGAGGGCATCGCGGTCGCCGTCGGCAACGTCGACGCCCACGTCACCGCGCCCGCCGCGCAGGCCGTCGGCGCCCGGCCAGATGGTCGCGATCATGGGCACCTCCACCTGCCACGTGATGAACGGCGACGTGCTGCGCGAGGTGCCGGGCATGTGCGGCGTCGTCGACGGCGGCATCATCCCCGGCCTGTGGGGCTACGAGGCCGGCCAGAGCGGCGTCGGCGACATCTTCGGCTGGTTCGTGCAGCACCGCGGTGCCCGCCGCGCGTACGCACGAGGCGGCCGCCGCGCCGCGGGACTCGCGTGCACGAGCACCTCACCGAGCTGGCCGCCGCAGCAGGCCGGTCGGCGAGCACGGCCTGGTCGCCCTCGACTGGCACAGCGGCAACCGCTCGGTCCTGGTCGACCACGAGCTCTCCGGCCTGGTCGTCGGCGCTGACCCTCGCCACCCGCCCCGAGGACGTCTACCGCGCCCTGCTGGAGGCCACCGCGTTCGGCACCCGCCGCATCGTCGAGGCCTTCGGCGACGCCGGGCGTGCCGGTCACGCGAGCTCGTCGTCGCCGGCGGCCTGCTGAAGAACCCGCTGCTCATGCAGATCTACGCCGACGTGACCGACCTGCCGCTGTCGGTGATCGGCTCCGAGCCAGGGCCCGGCGCTCGGCTCGGCGATCCACGCCGCCGTCGCCGCCGGCGCCGTACCCCGACGTCCACGCGGCCGCCGCCGCGATGGGCCGCGTCGCAGCGCGGCGTGCTACCGTGCCCGACCCGCACCGTGCGCCGCGGCGTACGACGCGCTGTACGCGAGTACCTGCCGCTGCACGACTACTTCGGCCGCGGCGCCAACGACGTGATGCACCGGCTCCGCGGCCCGCCGCCGGGCGCGCGCGCCGGATGGCCGCCACGAGCAGCGCCCGATGCACCGTGCTCGACGCCGTGCGCCGGCGACCGTCGCCGGCTGCGCGGCCGAGGTGGCCGAGCTGCACGCCGAGCTGACCCGCTACGACCTGGTCGTCTGGACCGCGGGCAACGTCTCCGCCCGGGTGCCCGGCGCCGACCTGCTGGTGATCAAGCCCTCGGGCGTCTCCTACGACGAGCTGACCGCCGAGGCCATGGTCGTCTGCGACCTCGACGGCAGCGCTCGTCGAGGGCGACCGCGCGCCGTCCTCCGACACCGCCGCGCACGCCTACGTCTACCGGCACATGCCCGAGGTCGGCGGCGTGGTGCACACCCACTCGACCTACGCCACCGCCTGGGCCGCCCGCGGCGAGCCGATCCCGTGCGTGCTGACGATGGTCGCCGACGAGTTCGGCGGCGAGATCCCGGTCGGCCCGTTCGCGCTGATCGGCGACGACTCGATCGGCCGCGGCATCGTCGAGACCCTGCGCGGCAGCCGCTCGCCGCGCCGTCCTCATGCAGAACCACGGCCCGTTCACCGATCGGCCGCGACGCCCGCGACGCGGTCAAGGCCGCCGTGATGTTCGAGGACGTCGCCCGCACCGTGCACATCGCCCGGCAGCTCGGCGACGCCGGCACCGATCGCCGCAGGAGCACGTCGACCGCGCTCTTCGACCGCTACCAGAACGTCTACGGCCAGGCAGCGAGACGCCCGCAGTGAGCCGTCCCCAGAACGCCGCGCCCCAGGTCTGGTTCCTCACCGGCAGCCAGGGCCTCTACGGCCCGACGACGCCTCGACCAGGTCGCCGACCAGTCCCGCGCAGATCTCGCGACGCTCGACGCGCAGCCGGCGACGCTGCCGGCCGAGGTCGTCGGCCGGCCGGTGCTCACCGACGCCGCCGCGATCCGCGCGCGTGATGCTCGAGGCCAACGCGACCGCGCCTGCGTCGGCGTCATCGCCTGGATGCACACCTTCTCCCCGGCGAAGATGTGGATCACCGGCCTCGACGCCGCTGCGCAAGCCGCTGCTGCACCTGCACACGCAGGCCAACGTGGCGCTGCCCTGGCCGACCATCGACATGGACTTCATGAACCTCAACCAGGCCGCCCACGGCGACCGGGAGTTCGGCTACGTCCAGACCCGCCTCGGGCGTCGCCCGCAAGACCGTCGCCGGCCACGTCGAGCGACCCGCGCGGTGCACCGCCGGGTCGGCGGCTGGACGCGCGCCGCCGCTGGCCGCGCGCGCAGCTGCGCGAGCTGCGGCTGGCCCGCTTCGGCGACAACATGCGCGACGTCGCGGTCACCGAGGGCGACAAGGTCGAGGCCGAGCTGCGCTTCGGCGTCTCGGTCAACACCTACGGCGTCAACGACCTGGTCGCGGTCGTCGACGCGGTCGCCGACGCCGACGTCGACGCGCTGGTCGCCGAGTACGCCGACACCTACGACGTCGCCCCCGAGCTGCGCCCGGCGGGCGACCGGCACGAGTCGCTGCGCTACGGCGCCCGCATCGAGGCCGGGCCTGCGGCGCTTCCTGGCCGACGGCGGCTTCACGCGCCTTCACCACGAACTTCGAGGACCTCGGCGGCCTGCGGCAGCTGCCCGGCCTGGCCGTGCAGCGGCTGATGGCCGACGGCTACGGCTTCGGCGGCGAGGGCGACTGGAAGACCTCGGCGCTGCTGCCGCACCCTCAAGGTGATGGCCGAGGGCGCTGCCCGGCGGCACGTCGTTCATGGAGGACTACACCTACCACCTCGTGCCCGGGCGAGGAGCTGATCCTCGGCGCGCACATGCTCGAGGTCTGCCCGTCGATCGCCGTCGGCGCGCCCCTCGCTCGAGATCCACCCGCTCGGCATCGGCGGCCGCGAGGACCCGGTCCGGCTGGTGTTCGACGCCGCCCCCGGCGCCGGGCGTCGTGGTCGGCCTGGCCGACCTGGGCGACCGGTTCCGCTTCGTCGCCAACGAGATCGAGGTCGTCGCCCCGGACGAGCCGCTGCCGCAGCTGCCGGTCGCCCGCGCCGTGTGGCGCCCGGCGCCCGACCTGCGCACGTCCGACCGAGGCGCTGGCTGCACCGCCGGCGGGCCGCACCACACGGTGCTGTCCACCGCCGCTGGCGCGCCGAGCTCCTCGAGGACCTCGCGCGAGATGGTCGGCACCGAGCTGCGTGCTGATCGACGCCGACACCACCGTCCGCCGGCTCCGCCGAGGAGCTGCGCTGGAACCAGGCCTACCACCGGCTGGCCGCAGGGCTTCTGCCCGTCACGATGACCACCGACCGCCCCCAGCAGCACCGCACGGCCCGGTACCGACCCGCAGCCCGCACCCAGAGCACCATGGAGAAGCACATGGAAGCTACCCGACCGCCGGATCGACACAGGCGGACCAGTGCGCTGATCACTCGCCACGTCGCGGCGCCGCGATGGCCCACAGACTCGCGGCTTGCGGAGGCGCGACGCCGGCTCCGGCGGCGACAAGGGCACCATCGGCGTCGCCATGCCCACGAAGTCCTCGGAGCGCTGGATCGCCGACGGCAACAACATCAAGAAGCAGCTCGAGAAGGCCGGCTACCAGGTCGACCTGCAGTACGCCGAGGACGACATCCCGACCCAGGTCTCCCAGGTCGAGAACATGGTCACCAAGGGCGTCGACGATGCTCGTCGTCGCCGCGATCGACGGCACCGCGCTCGGCGACGTGCTCGACACCGCCGAAGGACAGCGACATCCCGGTGATCTCCTACGACCGGCTGATCCGCGACACGCGACGCGGTCGACTACTACGCGACCTTCGACAACGAGCAGGTCGGCGAGCTCCAGGCGCCAGTCCCTGGTCGACGGCCTCAAGGCCAGCGGCACGGCCGCCGTACAACGTCGAGCTGTTCGCCGGCTCGCCCGACGACAACAACGCCACGTTCTTCTGGAACGGCGCCATGTCGGTGCTCCAGCCGATGATCGACTCCGGCGACATGGACGTCGTCTCCGGGCAGACCACTTCGACCAGGCCGCCATCCTGCGCTGGGACCCGGCAACGGCGCAGAAGCGGATGGAGGACATCCTCACCAAGAGCTACACCTCCAAGGACGGTCAACGGCGTGCTCTCGCCGTACGACGGCCTCTCGCTCGGCATCATCGCCGCGCTGAAGGCCAACGGCTACGGCGGCCGCGGCAAGCCGCTCCCGGTCGTGACCGGTCAGGACGCCGAGGTGCAGTCGGTCAAGTCGATCCTCGCCGGGGAGCAGTACTCGACGATCTTCAAGGACACCCGCGAGCTGGCCGAGGTCACCGTCGACATGGTCAAGGCGATCGCGCCGGCAAGAAGCCCGAGGTCAACGACACCAAGACCTACGACAACGGCGTCAAGGTCGTCCCGTCGTACCTGCTCGACCCGGTGCCGGTCACCAAGGACAACGTCCAGGAGGCGCTGGTCGACAGGGCTACTACACCGCAGGCCGAGCTGAAGTGACCGCCTCGCGGCGCGGCCGCGGGCGATCCTCCGGGCCGGCCGCGCCGGCACCACCCCGTGCCACCTGCACGACCAGCCCCGACCAGACCCGGAGGACGCGATGAGCCAGCCGATCCTGCGAGATGCGCTCGATCACCAAGGAGTTCCCCGGCGTCAAGGCGCTCGACCGGACGTGAACCTCACCGTCCAGCGCGGCGACATCCACGCCATCTGTGGCGAGAACGGCGCCGGCAAGTCGACGCTGATGAAGGTGCTCAGCGGCGTCTACCCGCACGGCTCCTACGACGGCGAGATCGTGCTCGAAGGGTCGGACGGTCGACGTTCCGCAGCATCCGGCAGAGCGAGGCGGCCGGCATCGTCATCATCCACCAGGAGCTCGCCCTGATCCCCGAGCTCTCCATCGCGGAGAACATCTTCCTCGGCAACGAGACCGCCACGCCGCGGCGTGATCAGCTGGAACCGAGGCCAACCGCGAGGCGATCGAGCTGCTGGCCCGGGTCGGTCTCGCGGGAGAACCCGCCACCCCGGTCAAGCACCTCGGTGTCGGCAAGCAGCAGCTCGTCGAGATCGCCAAGGCGCTCGGCAAGGAGGTACGCCTGCTGATCCTCGACGAGCCCACCGCGGCGCTCAACGACGACGACTCCCAGCACCTGCTCGACCTGCTCCGGGGCCTGCAGGGCAAGGGCATCACCTCGATCATGATCAGCCACAAGCTGAACGAGATCGAGCAGGTCGCCGACGAGATCACGATCCTGCGCGACGGCCGCACCATCGAGACGCTGACGGTCACGCACCGAGGCGGTCGACGAGGACCGGATCATCCGCGGGATGGTCGGCCGCGACCTCGAGCAGCCGCTTCCCCGACCACGAGCCCGACGATCGGCGAGGTCGCTCTTCGAGATCGCGGACTGGACGGTCATGCACCCGCAGGACGACGACCGCGCGGTCGTGCAGCGACGCGGCCCTCACGGTCCGCCGCGGCGAGATCGTCGGCATCGCCGGGCTGATGGGCGCCGGGCGCACCGAGCTGGCCCGCAGCATCTTCGGCCGCTCCTACGGCAGCCACATCCGCGGCCGGATGCGTGCTCGAGGGCAACGAGCTGCACCTCAGGTCCGTGCCGGACGCGATCAGCGCCGGCATCGCCTACGTCAGCGAGGACCGCAAGGCCCTCGGCCTGAACCTCCTCGACGACATCAAGCGCTCGATCACCTCCGCGGGACTCGCCAAGCTGCGCCGCGGGACTGACGGTGGACGAGCGCGAGGAGGTCGAGGTCGCCGAGCAGCTACCGGAACAGCATGAACATCAAGGCGCCGAGCGTGAACGAGGGCGTCGCCAAGCTCTCCGGCGGCAACCAGCAGAAGGTCGTGCTCAGCAAGTGGATCTTCACCGACCCTCAGCTGCTGATCCTCGACGAGCCGACGCGCGGCATCGACGTCGGCGCCAAGTACGAGATCTACGGCGTCATCCAGCGGCTCGCCGACCAGGGCCGCGGCGTCATCGTCATCTCCTCCGAGCTGCCCGAGCTGCTCGGTCTGTGCGACCGCATCTACACCCTGGCCGAGGGCCGCATCACCCATGAGTTCACCCGCGAGGACGCCACCCAGGAGGCCCTGATGCGCCACATGACCCGATCGACCGAAGGAGCAGCCCGATGAGCTCGTTGAAGAGCGTCCTGCGCGGCAACGTCCGGCAGTACGGCATGATCATCGCGCTCGTCGCGATCGTCGTGCTGTTCCAGGTCACCACCGACGGCATCCTGCTGAAGCCGCTGAACCTCACCAACCTGTTCACCCAGAACGCCGCCATCCTGATCCTCGCCATCGGCATGGTCATCGTGATCATCGCGCGGCACATCGACCTCTCGGTCGGGTCCGTCGCGGCGTTCATCGGTGCGGTGGCGGCGATCCTGATGACCAAGTACGACGTGCCGTGGCCGTTGGCCGTGGTGCTGTGCCTCCTGCTCGGTGCCCTGATCGGGGCCTGGCACGGCTTCTGGGTCGCCTACGTCGGGATCCCGGCCTTCATCGTCACGCTGTCCAGCATGCTGCTCTTCCGCGGCCTGACCCTGGTCACCCTCCAGGGCGCCACGGTGGGCAACCTGCCCGACGGCTTCGAGGCGATGGGCAACGGGTTCCTGCCCGAGGTGGGCCCCGACACCGGGTTCGCGAACCTGACGCTGGTGCTGGCGGCCGCCCTCGTCGGCCCTGCTCGTGCTCCTCGACGTCCGCAAGCGGGCCTCGGCGAAGTCGCTACGACATCGAGGTGCTGCCGACCGGGCTGTTCTGGGCCAAGCAGGTCGCCGTCGCCGCCGTGGTGATGGGCTTCGCCGATCCTGCTCGCGCAGTACCGCGGTCTCCCGATCGTCGGCGCTGATCCTGTTCGGGCTGATCGCGCTGTACAGCTTCCTCATGCCAGCGCACCATCATCGGCCGCCAGGTCTACGCGATCGGCGGCAACGTGGACGCGGCGACGATGTCCGGCGTACGCACCAAGCGGATCGACTTCCTGGTGATGACCAACATGGGCGTGCTGGCCTCGCTGGCCGGCATGGTCGCCACCGCGCGCCTCACCGCGGCCAACCCCAAGGCAGGCGTCAACTACGAGCTCGACGCCATCGCGGCGGCCTTCATCGGCGGCGCGGCCGTGACCGGCGGCGTCGGCACGGTGATCGGCGCGATCATCGGCGGCTTCGTCATGGGTGTGCTGAACAACGGCATGTCGCTGATGGGCATCTCGATCGACTGGCAGCAGTCGGTCAAGGGCCTGGTGCTGCTGCTGGCGGTCGCCTTCGACGTGTGGAACAAGAAGCGGACCTCGACCGGCGGTGGTGCCGGTGCCGAGGACCCGGAGCCGAAGGCGTCCGCGCCCGACGTACCCGCCGCGGACGAAGCCGACGACCCAGCCCTGGCGAAGTCGACGTAGCCCACCCGACGCGCCGGCCAGATCCCCCGCGGTGCCGGTCAGCTCCGCCCTGTCGGCGGCGCCCGCGACGGTGGTCGGAGCCGCTGCCGCGACCACGCGCTCACACAGGTGAGGCTGGTCCGGTCTGGTCGGGTGCGGATCGCAGGCGACGTCAGGGGCGCATGGCTTCGAGCATGTGGTCGAGCTCCTCGATGGGTCGACCGGGTGGCAGGACCAGCGTGGGCAGCTGCGCGCCGGCGGCGTACCAACGGCCGAGCGCCTCGCGTGCCTGCTCGCCCTCACCCCACAGGGTCAGCTCGTCCCACAGCCCACGCGCCGACTCGGGTACGTCGAAGGTGCGCCGGCTGGGGTTGGCTGCGAGCACCTCGTCGACGGCGCGGCCGTGCCCGAGGCGGACCAAGGTCTGGCGGTAGAGCGGACCCATGCTGACGACGTAGAACGACACCCACCACGATGCCATCTCACGGGCCTGCGCCGGGTGGGTCGAGACGGCCGCCGGGATGCAGGGGGCGATCAGCGGCAGCGCGCGTGCGGGCTCCTGCCGCGCCGCGCCCTCCCGGAGCAGCTGCAGTGCAGCCGCGAGGCCGGAGAGCGGGAGGAGGAACGGCGCCCAGCCATCGGCGAGCTCACCCGCCGTGCGCACCGACCGGGGACCCAGCGCGGCCAGGTGGATGGGAATCTCGGTCGCCGGCGTGACGGCCAGCTTCAGGGGACGAGTGTCGCGCTCCACGGCCGCGTCCAGTCGCTGCCCGTCGAGCAATCGGCGTACCTGTCGCGTCACGGCGTCGAGGCGCCGGACCGGCTCGCTGAACTCGACGTCGTGGAGTCCCTCGGCCAGCGGCGGGCTCCCGGCGCCGAGCCCGAGCACGAACCGGTCGGCGGACGCTTCCGCCAGGGTGGTGGCGAGCATGGCGATGGTGGCAGCCGTTCGCCCCCACACGTTGATGATGCCCGTGCCCAGGGTGATCCGTCGCGTGCGCGTCGCAACCTCCGCGAGCAGCACGCCCGCCTCGTGTCCCCAGCCCTCAGCCACGAAGAACGCGTCGTACCCGAGGGCCTCCGCGCGATCGGCCAGGTGCAGCACGACCGGACGCCTGGTCTCCATCGGAGTCAGGCCGACCGCCAACCGTCGAGAGGGCACCGTTCGATGATTCTCGCTTCTCGGCCGGTTGTACAGACCGACTGCGGGTGAGCGCGGGGCCAGGAGCGAGCCCGTCGGTGGCGTCAACCACCGCCGATGGTCGGATGCTGGGGCGGGTCCGCGCTGCTCGATGCCCAGGGCTCGACGCGGGTGGCAACGTCCGGTGGCGCGGGTGCGTTGCGACGCTCTCTGTCGGTACTCTGGTCCCGGCCGGCGCCCGAGGTGGAACACGTCGAGCGCAACCGACGACGACGGGGACAGGTGCGCTCATGACGGTGTCTCTGGCGGCGATGCGCTCGGCGCTCAGTGCCGCCGTCGGGAGCGCCGAGGTAGGCCTTGCCGCCGCCAACAAGCTGTGCGTGACCTGTGTCGGCCTGCTCGGCGTGGACGGGGCGTCAGTCTCGACGGTCTATGACGGCGCGGCGCAGTGGACGTTCGGTTCGAGCAGCGAGAGCAGCCGCCGCCTCGATGAGTACCAGTTCACCTTCGGTGAAGGGCCGTGCATCGACGCGGTGGCCTCGCGCACATCGATCCTGGTCCCCGATCTCGGCGCACCGCATGAGCGGCGGTGGCCGGTCTTCGCCGAGGCGATCCTCGGCGAGGGGTTCCGTGGCGTGTTCGCACTTCCCATCGTGGTCGCCGCGAGGTGTGTCGGGGCTCTGGACCTCTTCCGCGCCGAACCCGGCCCGCTGCGAGGCGACGAGCTCGCGGGTGCGGCGTTGGCCGCCGAGTTCGCTGTTCGCCCGTTCCTCGACCTGCTCGCGGCTGACGCCCATGACCACGACGACCGCGACCCTGACCCGTCCGGCCAGGGTCCCTTCGAAGAGATGGACCTGAGGCGGGTGGAGATCTACCAGGCCACAGGAATGCTCATCTATCAGCTTGGCGTGGACCCTGCCCACGCTGTGGCCCGGCTTCGGGCACATGCCCTGAGCACGAACCAGTCCGCGAGCCAGGTGGCTTACGCGATCATCGAGCGCGGGCTGGTCCTGGAACGCGACGACCACAACAGCGACGAGGCCGGGACCTGATGGGGCCCCCTGAGGAGGACTCCGGCCAGCAGAGAGAACGACAGGTCATCGACGCCTTCGTCCACCTGTCCAACGAGCTCGTCGACGACTACGACATCATCGACACGCTGACGACCCTCACCGCCAGCTGTGCGGACTTGCTCGACGTCGCCTCCGCCGGCCTGCTGCTGGCCGACGAGAGCGGTGTCCTCCACCTCGTCGCCTCGTCCTCGGAGCGCACCCGCGAGCTGGAGATGTTCCAGCTGCAGCGCGAGGAGGGGCCCTGCCTGGACTGCTACCGCAGCGGCACGGTTGTCGTCGTCGCCGGGCTTCCCGACATGACGCAGCGGTGGCCCGTATTCGCCCACACCGCCGAGAGGTTGGGGTTCGAATCGGTCCACGCGCTGCCGATGCGGCTGCGAGAGCATTCGCTCGGTGCCCTCGGGCTGTTCAGCGAAGGTGTGGGGCAGCTCGGTGCCGCGGACCTCGCCCTCGCCCAAGCACTCGTCCACGTCGCCTGCGTCGCCATCGTCAACGACAAGAACGCGAGCGACCGCGCCACCATCAACGTCCAGCTCAAGCACGCACTGAACAGCCGTGTCGTCCTGGAACAGGCCAAGGGTGTCATCGCCGCCAGCGGAGAGTTGGCGATGGAGGTGGCGTTCGGCGTGCTCCGCGGCTACGCACGCCACCACCGTCGCCGGCTGTCCGAGGTCGCGGCCGAGGTCGTGAGCCGCCGGTTGCGCGCAGACGTCCTGCTCCGGCACGCGCGATCGGCCGCCATTCTTCCTCCGTGACCCTCGCGCCGAGAGGGCAGCTAGTTCGCGCCGAGAGGGCAGCTAGTTCGCGCCGAGAGGGCGGGCACTCGCGCAGGGCACACCTAGGATCGTCGGATGGGGCTCTTGACGTTCAGCATCAACCTCACCCTGGACGGTTGTGTCGACCACCGGGAGGGCATCGCCGACGATGAGACCCACGCCCACTTCACCCGCCTGTTGGACCAGGGCGGCGCCGTGCTCTGGGGACGCACCACCTACGAGATGATGGAGAGCCATTGGCCAGCGGTCGCCCGCGGCGACGTCGATGCCGCGCCGGCGATGCGGGAGTGGGCGCTCACGCTGGAAGCCAAGCCGAAGTACGTCGTGTCAGCGACACGAACCGAGTTCCCGTGGACCCACAGCAACCACCTCGTCGGCGACCTGCGCTCCGCGGTGCAGGAGCTCAAGGATCGGACTCCCCGCGGGGTCCTTCTGGGCAGCGGGAAGCTCGCGACGGAGCTGGACCGACTGGATCTGATCGATGAGTACAGGTTCCTCGTCCATCCCATGATCTCCGGACATGGCCCCACCCTCCATCAGGGCGGACTGGTCAGCACCCGGCGCCTGGACCTGATCTCGGCGGAGCCACTCGGCAACGGTGCCCTCGCCCTGCACTATCGACGAGCTGCCTGAGGCCTGGCGCACGGTAGGGAGGCGCATGCCTCGCCGTGGCGGGCGACCGCGACGCTCGGGGCATGCCGGAGGGGCAGCCGCCGCGATGCCGAGTGCGGCCGGCCTACGGGAGCCGGATCGCCGTCAGGCCCGTCCCTAGCCTCGTCAGGTGCCCAAACGCCGACGTCGGCAAGCGCATGCGAAATGTGCCCTTCGGGGGGTTGGCAGGGGCGAATACGTGGTGCTAGAAATTCCGGGGCCCCCTATCGCGGTGGGCCCGGGCGGGGCGAAAACCACGGACCAGGGCACGGAATGGAGAAGTCGTATGACCGCTGAGACGACCGAGCAGGACAAGCCCATCCGCAGCATGATCCCGGCGCGGATGCACGACATGCCCTGGAGCCGCTTCCACTGGATGGTGGTCTTCGGGCTGGGCACGGCGTGGATCCTCGATGGGCTCGAGGTCCAGATCGTCGCCGCCGGTGGTTTCGAGAAGACCCTCGGGATGAGCAGCGCCGACGTCGGCCTGGCCGGCACGATCTACCTGTTGGGCGAGGTCGCGGGCGCCCTGCTCTTCGGGCGGCTGACCGACACCATCGGCCGCAAGAAGATGTTCACCCTGACCCTCGCGGTCTACCTGCTCGGGTCGGCCGCCTCCGCGTTCGCGCCCACGATGTGGGTCTTCCTGGTGACCCGGTTCGTCTCCGGCATGGGCATCGGCGGCGAGTACTCCGCGGTCAACTCGGCCATCGACGAGCTGATCCCGGGCAAGCACCGCGGCCGCGTCGACCTCGCGATCAACGGCACCTACTGGGCCGGCGCGGCGCTCGGCGCGCTGGCCAGCACGTTCCTGCTCGACACCGACCGCTTCGCGCAGAACCTCGGGTGGCGCATCGCCTTCCTGGTCGGCCCGATCCTGGGCCTGGGCATCATCTACCTGCGTCGCCACATCCCCGAGAGCCCGCGGTGGATGCTGACCCACGGTCACGCCGAGGAGGCCGAGGAGATCGTCTCGGGCATCGAGCAGGAATCCGGGACTCGGGCGAGGAGCTGCCGCACCACGACGACGAGACCGACGGCCACTGGATCAAGGCCGGGGAGGCCCTGACCCCCAAGCAGCTGGCCTACGTCTTCTTCAAGCTCTACCCGACGCGCACCGTGCTGGGCGCGACGCTGATGATCACCCAGAGCTTCCTGTACAACGCCATCTTCTTCACCTACGCGCTGGTGCTGAAGAACTTCTACGGCCTGACCAGCTCCGAGGCCGCGCTCTACTTCTTCCCCTTCGCGATCGGCAACCTGGCTGGGGCCCCTGATCCTCGGCAAGTACTTCGACACGATCGGCCGGCGTCGGATGATCGGCGGCTGCTACTCGCTCTCCGGGATCATCCTCGGTGTCTCCGCCGTGCTGTTCCTGGCCGACCATGCTCAACCCGCTGACGCACACGGCGTTCTGGTGCGCGGCGTTCTTCTTCGCCTCCGCCGGTGCGTCCGCCGGCTACCTGACCGTCTCGGAGATCTTCCCCCAGGAGGTCCGTGGCCAGGCGATCTCCTACTTCTTCGCGATCGCCCAGGTCTTCGGCTCGATCGGCCCGGTCTTCTACGGCTGGCTGATCGGCGAGGGCGACCGACCGCACCCCGATGTTCTGGGGCTACCTGGTCGCGACCGGCATCATGCTGTTCGGCGCCCTGGTCGCCATCGTGTGGGGCGTCGACGCCGAGGGCAAGTCGCTGGAGGAGATCGCGCCGCCGCTGACCGAGCACGACGAAGAAGGCAACCTCATCAACCACCTGCCCGTCTGAGGAGGCACGCATGTCGGCAGCAGCGAAGCGACCCGCCCTACACGGTCGTGGTCGGAGTGAGCTCGACCTCGAAGTCACCGGCCGCCCTCGTCTGGGCGGCCGCCCAGGCCAAGATCAACCACGGGCGCCTGATCGCGGTGCGGGTCCTCAAGCGGGCGCCCGAGGCAGAGCGCGTCCCCTCGTACGCCGAGGCGCAGGCCGCGCTCGACGCGGACGTGGCGGAGGCGCTCGGGCCCGACCACCAGGCCGAGTGCCGGGTGCTCCACGGCGGGAAGCGCAAGAGCCTGCTGGCCGCGGCCCGCAGCGCGGACCTGCTCGTGATCGACACGGCCCGCTCACCATCGTCCTCCTCGATGCTGTCGCACCGGATCGTCTCCGCTGCGACGTGCCCGGTGGTGGTCCTGCCACCCTCGCTGACCGACGAGCCGGAGTCGCGGTTCCACCAGGCCGGGCGGGCCGCCGGCGAGTCGGCCCTTCGGGCGGTGGGCACCAGCGGTCGGGCCGGGTACCGGCCCCCCGAGCGACTCTGACGCCGGCCGCACCACGCCGGTCTGCTCCAGCCACGAGGTCTGCCCCAGCAGGGGTGGTGACGGCGGGCAGCGGGGTTGCTCCGCCGGCCTCCGCCGCCGGACCAGCGCCGCAGCGCAGCTGATGCGTCCGAACCGCCTTGGCGTCACCGAGGTTGCTCAGACGTCGTCGGCGTCCACGATCCGGTAGGCGTACCCCTGCTCGGCGAGGAAGCGCTGCCGGTTCTGGGCGAACTCCGCGTCGATCGTGTCGCGGGAGACCAGCGTGTAGAACCGCGCGGAGTGCCCGTCCTCCTTGGGGCGCAGCAGCCGTCCGAGGCGCTGTGCCTCCTCCTGGCGGGAGCCGAAGGACCCGCTGACCTGGATCGCGACGGTGGCGCTGGGCAGGTCGACGGAGAAGTTCGCGACCTTGGAGACCACGAGCAGGTCGATCTCGCCGGTGCGGAAGGCCGCGAAGAGCCGCTCGCGCTCCGGCACGGTGGTCTCGCCCTTGATCACCGGGGCACCGAGGTGCTCGCCGAGCTCGTCGAGCTGGTCGAGGTACTGACCGATCACGAGCGTCGGCTCGCCGCGGTGCTGGGCGACCAGCCGCTCGGCGAGCTTGGTCTTCGCGGCCGTGCAGGCGGCGAGCCGGTAGCGCTCCTCCGGCTCGGCCGTGGCGTACGCGATCCGCTCGCCCTCGGGCAGGGTGACCCGCACCTCGACGCAGTCGGCGGGCGCGATGTAGCCCTGCGCCTCGATGTCCTTCCAGGGCGCGTCGTACCTCTTGGGGCCGATCAGCGAGAAGACGTCACCCTCGCGCCCGTCCTCGCGCACCAAGGTGGCGGTGAGACCGAGGCGTCGGCGGGCCTGCAGGTCGGCGGTCATCCGGAAGATCGGGGCGGGCAGCAGGTGCACCTCGTCGTAGACCACGAGGCCCCAGTCGCGGGCGTCGAAGAGCTCGAGGTGGCTGTAGGCGCCCTTCCGGCGGGTGGTCATCACCTGGTACGTCGCGATGGTGACCGGGCGGATCTCCTTGCGGGTGCCGCTGTACTCGCCGATCTCCTCCTCGGTCAGCGTCGTACGCCGCAACAGCTCGTCCTTCCACTGCCGCGCCGAGACGGTGTTGGTCACCATGATCAGCGTGGTCGCCCGGGCCTGCGCCATCGCGGCCGCACCGACGATGGTCTTGCCCGCGCCGCAGGGGAGCACCACGACGCCCGATCCGCCGTGCCAGAACGACTCGGCGGCCTCGCGCTGGTAGTCGCGCAGCACCCAACCGTCCTGCGCCAGGTCGATCGCGTGCGCCTCGCCGTCGACGTAGCCGGCCCAGTCCTCGGCCGGCCAGCCGAGCTTGAGCAGGGCCTGCTTGAGGTTGCCGCGCTCGGAGGGGTGCACCACGACGGTGGAGTCGTCGAGGCGGGCCCCGATCATGCCGGCGACCTTCTTGGCGCGCAGCACCTCCTCGAAGACCGGCTTGTCGTGGGAGACCAGCACCAGCCCGTGCACCGGGTGCTTCTCCAGGGTCAGCCGGCCGTAACGGCCCATCGTCTCGGCGATGTCGACGAGCAGGGCGTGCGGCACGGGGTAGCGCGACCACTCCAGGAGCGCGCTCACCACCTGCTCGGCGTCGTGGCCGGCGGCGCGGGCGTTCCACAGGGCCAGCGGGCTGATCCGGTAGGTGTGCACGTGCTCGGGGGAACGCTCCAGCTCCGCGAACGGCGCGATCGCCTTGCGGCAGTCACCGGCCTGCTCGTGGTCGACCTCGAGGAGGAGCGTCTTGTCCGACTGGACGATGAGGGGGCCGTCGTTCACCGACCCAGCCTAGGTCGCAGGACGAATGCACCGCACAAGGCCCCGACCCGAGCGCAGGTCGGGGCCTCGAGCGGTCGCGGTGCGGGCGCGCTCAGAGGTTGAGCGGGCGCAGCACCCGGTTGATCCCGTGGGCGATCTGCTTGTTGCCCTTGTTGAGGTTCTTCAGCCGGAGGACCAGGCGGGGGTTGCGGTCGTCGCGGTCGGCGTCGCGCACGAAGGTCTTCCACGTGCGGTTCACCACCCGCAGGTGCTTGCCGATCGCGGACTCCAGCACCTGCGTGCGCTCCCGGCGCAGCTTGCCGTACCCCACCGTCGTGCCCGGCACCACGTGGTAGAGCAGCACCGTCTCGATCGTGTCGGCGTCGAAGGTGCCCGCGATCGCCTCGAAGGTCGCCTTCTCGCTGGCGGGTCGTGAACCGGTCAGGTCTGTGACGAGGCGACGGAACGCGAGGTCGGTGGGCGCGAACGTGGTCAGGCGCACCGACCCGTCGGCGAGCAGCCCCACGTTGCTGTCGGGCTTGGCGTCCAGGACGGTGCGGACCGCCCGGTCGAGGATGTCGAAGTCCTGCCCGTTGTGGTCGAACCGGTTGCCGTCGGCCGCCAGGACGGTCGCGAGGCTCCGCTCGCCGACGGGCCGTTGCCCGGCCTGGGCCGGGGACGCCGCGAGGGCGACGGACCCGACGAGGCCGGCGGTCGCGACGAGGGCGGTGAGTCTGTGCTGCATGGTGTTCTCCTTCAGGGGTGGGGTGGGAGGAAGGTCCAGCGGGTGGTCGGTGCGCCCGTCAGGCGAGCGGGAGCGGGGTGTAGGCCGCACGGAGCACCGAGGTGACCGAGTGGGCGGGGTCGCCGTCGTCGCGCTCCAAGCTGACGTCGACGGCGGAGTAGCGGTCGATGAGGGTGACCGGGAGCTCGAAGGACGCCGACCCGTCGGGGGCCACCTGACCCAGGGGCAGCATCTTCTGCGTCGACGGGTCGAGCAGCCAGACGTAGTAGTAGTCGCCCCCACCGAGCTGCGGAAGGTTGTCGGTGGAGACCACCATCTGCGTTACCGAGCCCGGCTCGGGAAGCATCTCCACCCGGCCCGTGCCCTGGCCGACCACGGGCTGCAGCCGGGCGGCAACGGTGGCCGGGGACGCGTCCTGCCCCGAGTCCGGCCACGCCTGGCCCAACGCGATCACGGCGACCGCGGCAACCGCCGCCGCGGCGAGGACGGCCCAGCGGCGGTCGCGCACGGTGCCCGTCGAGCGGCCTCCCCGCCGTCGCGGACGCAGGGAGCGGCGCGGGTCGGGCGCGGGGCGTACCGGGGGCACTGCGGCCGCTGCAGCGGCGCGTTCGGCCAGGGGCGCGGTCGTGACCGGGTCCCTGGTGCGCGCCGCGCGAGTCAGTACGGAGTGCCCGAGCGCGGTGGTGACCAGGGAGCGGCGGCAGTCCTCGCAGCGTTCCAGGTGGTCGGCCGCAGCGACCGCGCCGTCGTGCTCGAGCCCTCCGCGCAACAGGTCGCCGAGGTCGGGGTGCGGGGTGCTCACAGCTCTCCTCCTTTCGTCGTGGCGTCGTGGGCTCTGCTGGCGTCGCTGGAGTCGTCGCGCAGCATCAGGCCGATGCGGTGGGTGGCACGCGAGCAGCGCGCCTTGACGGTGCCGAGGGGCAGGTCGAGGTGGCGAGCGGTCTCCGCCTGGGTGAGCTGGGCGAAGTAGACGAGCTCGATGACGACGCGCTCGTGCTCGGGCAGCTGCTGCACCCAGGCCTGCACCTCCGCCGCGTCGGCGTACCGCTGCGCCGTCTCGCGGCCGTCCTCGCCCACGAGGTGGCGTGCGGTGTCGACGTCGACCACGTCATGACGTCGCGAGCGCAGCGCGTCGACCGCGCGGTGGTGCGCGATCGTGAACAGCCAGCTCGAGAATCGGCGCTGTGGGTCGTAGCGGGAGGCGGAGCGCCACGCGTCGAGGAAGGTGCGCTGTACGACGTCCTCCGCCTCGTCGGCCCCCACGAAGCGGGTGACGTAGGCAAGCACGCCGGGCGCGTACGCCGCATAGGCTTCGGCGAGCGCCTTCTCGTCGCGCGCCGCGAGCCGGCGCCCGAGGCTGTTTCCGCTGTCCACGCTCTGCCCTTCGGGCGGGAGGCCGACGTGGTTGCCTGGGACCCGATCGGTCTGGACCGATGTGCGGCGGAACACGGAGGACCGGGTCTCAGACGGGCACGGCCCGCACACCGCTGATGCGGTGCAGGGAGAACTCACGCAGTCCGTCGCTGCGGTGGTCGTGCGCCACCAGGGTCCCCGCCTCGACCCGACGTGGCTCGACCACGAGCTCGCGGGTGCGGCCGTCGCCGTCGACGTACTCGATCCACACCGTCTCGGCGGTCTCGGTCGCCTCTCGCAGTGCGCTCATCACGTCGCTGGGGGCCAACCGGCTGCCCTCCAGGGTGCGCGGGCGCAGCGCCGCGGCCCGGTCGCCGGCCCGCACCGCCCGCACCACGGCCGCGACGTGCGCCGTACGTCGGGCCGCGCCCTGGAGGGCGGGCGCCGCGCCGCCACGGCGGCGGGGCGCCCGGCTGCGCAGGGCGTCGGGGCGGGCCAGGCGCACCGAGCCGTCCGCGGCCTCGACCACGGGGGCCAGGCCCAGCTCGCGCAGGCGCGGCAGCAGCACCGAGACCGCGACGTCGGTGACGAGCACCGTGGGCGCGATCAGCCGCAGCCGCAACGACGCCGCTCGGGAGTCGTGCACCAGGGCGGCGAGGGCGGTCTCGTCGTCCGAGCGCAGGAAGGCCGAGGCGACGCCGACCCGCACCGTGCCGAAGCGGCGGGCGACGTCGTCGACGAGATAGGTGAGCGCCTGCGGCACGGGGGTGCGCGACCGGGTGCCGAGCAGGTCGTGCACCTCGCTGGCGGACCAGCCGACGTCGAAGGCCCGGCGCACCGAGGACGCGGTGAACCGGTACGTGGTGGCGGCGCCGCGCGACTCGACGTCGGCCACCGAGGCGATCCGCTGGGCGAGGTCGTGCTCGAGCGGGCCGGGGGCGACGGCGGTCAGGTCGGCCTGCAGCAGCACGTGGTCGACCGGGTCCGGCAACAGCGGGGCCAACGCCGCGGCGGCGGCGCTCCCGCCCTGGTCGAGCAGGGCGCGACCGTGGACGCTCAGGCCGCCCAGTCCGGTGAGGCCCAGGGCGGCGGCGTCCTCGAGCACGACGGCCACGGCGGCGGTGCGGCCGGGCGGGCGCCGGGGGCGCAGCCAGCGCATCCGCTCCAGCAGCGAGTCGGGTCCGGTCGAGGGGTCCAGCGCGGTGCCCGGCTCCAGGCCGGCCAGCTCGCCGAGGACGCCGCGGCGGGTGTCGACCAGCCAGCCCCGCTCGGAGCCGGGCTCGAGCACGTTGTGCGGCTTGCGGTCGCGACCCAGCGCACCGCGAAGCCGGGGGGAGTCGAGCCAGGCAGCCGCGAGCCTCGACCACTGCTCGGCCGGCGGCAGCGACCGCCAGGCGTCGTAGGCGTCGGTGGGCAGCCAGACCGGCTCGTGCTCGGCGTCCACGCCCGCGGCGAGCAGGTCGGCGCCGGCGGCGAGCTCGACGACGAGGGCGGCGACGCCCTCCTCGACCTGGAGGTCCCGGGCGGTCGCACGGTGGTCACGCACGCCCAGCCCGCCGCTGCGCAGCACGCCGGGGGCCTCGATGCCCCAGCGCTCGAGCAGGTGCTCGACGTGACGCACGACCTCGTACGCCGCTCCGGCGGCCGAGCTGTCGACGAGGCGGGTGCCACGGTCGGTCGTCGCCAGCGGAGGAACCACGTCCACCGCCTTCGTCGTCGTGGTGCCGTCGCGCTCGGCGAGGGCGTCGTCGAGGCTGGTGCCGCGGGGCAGGTCGCCGAGCCCGGACAGAGCGGTGCCGACCACGTCGGGCAGCACGCTCAGGCCGCGGAGCGACTCGTGGGTGCCCCAGAGCAGCCCCCCGTCGAGCAGGGCCGTGACGGCCTCGTCGACAGACGCTGCGTCGGCGTGCAGCACCGACCGCAGCCGGTCGGCGTCCATCGTGCCGCCGTGCAGCACGACGGCGTCGAGCACGGCGAGCTCGAGCAGGGTGAGCTGGTCGACCGCGCGCACGACCGAGGAGCGGGTGCCGATCCGGGAGGCGAGCTGGGCGGAGTCCTGCGGCGCGGGCTGGCCGAGGTCGGGGCGGAGCTCCAGCAGCGCCGTGAGTCGCTCGTCGGGCCAGGCGCGCAGCTGCTCGGCCAGGGTACGGGGGGCGGTGGTGGGCATCCGCACGAGTTTACCGGCGTGCGGGCAGGTGTCCGACCACGTGGGGCGGGGACCCCGCTACCCTCGGACCCGATGTCTCTCGTCTGGTACGTCAGCTACGGCTCCAACATGGCCGCGCAGCGGCTCTCCTGCTACATCCGCGGAGGGGTGCCCACCGGCGGCAGCCGACGCAACCCCGGCGCCCGCTCGCGGGTGATGCCGGAGTGCTCGATCCCGGTCGACCTGCCGGGCACGGTCTACTTCGCGGGAGACTCCCCGCAGTGGGGCGGGGGAGTAGCGTTCTACGACCACGACACCACGGGTCCCGCGGGGACGGCGGCCGGGAGGGGCTACCTGCTCACCGCCGGGCAGCTCGTCGACGTCTTCCGGCAGGAGATGTACCGCCTGCCGCGCGACGGCGACCCGCTCGAGCAGCTCGTGCTCGGCCCGCTGGACGACGGGCGGCACAGCGTCGGGGACGGGGTGTACGAGACACTGGTCGCGGTCGGCAGCCACGACGGGCACCCGCTGCTGACCTTCACCTCGCCGCACGGCGCCGACGACGTGCCGCACACGCGTCCGTCGCCCCGCTACCTCGACACCATGGCCAGCGGGCTGCGCGAGTCTCGAGACTGGTCCGAGCAGCAGGTGCGCGCCTACCTCGACGTCCTGCTGCCCGCCTGACCGGAGCCGGGTCCGAGGACGTCGGGGTGTGGCCCGGGTCACGTGGGCGACCTAGGGTCGGGACATGGAGTCCTACGCCGCCGGTGAGACCGACGTACCGCTGCTCGAGGAGACGATCGGGGCGAGCTTCGAGCGCACCGTCGCGACGTACGGCGAGCGAGAGGCGCTCGTCGAGTGCGCGACGGGCCGCCGGTGGACCTACGCCGAGCTCGACCGCGACGTCGACGCCCTGGCCCGTGGGCTGATCGGCGCCGGGCTCGAGGTCGGCGACCGGATCGGCGTCTGGGCGCCGAACTGCGCCGAGTGGACCATCGCCCAGCTCGCCACCGCGAAGGTCGGCGCGATCCTGGTCAACGTCAACCCGGCCTACCGCACCCACGAGCTGTCCTACGCGGTCAACCAGTCGGGCATGCGGATGCTGCTGAGCGCGACCAGCTTCAAGACCTCCGACTACCGCGCGATGGTCGAGCAGACCGCGGGGGGGTGCCCGACGCTGGAGCGCACCGTCTACCTCGGCACCGACGGGTGGGACGCGCTCGTCGCCGAGGGGGAGGGGCTGCCCAGCGACGCCGTGGCCACCCGGATGGCCGGCTTGGCCCCGGGCGACCCGATCAACATCCAGTACACCTCCGGCACGACCGGCTACCCCAAGGGGGCCACCCTCAGCCACCGCAACATCCTCAACAACGGCTACTTCACGACCGGGCTGATCGACTTCACCCACGAGGACCGGCTCGCCATCCCGGTGCCCTTCTACCACTGCTTCGGCATGGTCATGGGCAACCTGGGCTGCATCACCCACGGGGCCTGCATGGTCATCCCCGGCCCCGGCTTCGACCCGGTGACCACGCTGCGGGCGGTGGCCGACGAGGCCTGCACCGCCGTGTACGGCGTGCCGACGATGTTCATCGCGATGCAGAGCCACCCGGACTTCGCCTCCGTCGACCTCTCCACGCTGCGCACGGGCGTGATGGCCGGCTCGGTCTGCCCGGTCGAGGTGATGCGGCGCTGCGTCGCCGACATGCACATGGAGGCCGCCTCGATCGCGTACGGCATGACCGAGACCTCGCCGGTCTCCTGCCAGACCCGCGCCGACGACGACCTGGAGCGGCGTACGGAGACCATCGGCCGGGCGCACCCGCACGTCGAGATCAAGGTGGTCGACCCGGTGACCGGCGAGACGCTCGAGCGGGGCGGGACGGGCGAGTTCTGCACCCGGGGCTACTCGGTGATGGTCGGCTACTGGGACGACCCCGACCGCACCGCCGAGGCGGTCGACGCCGACGGGTGGATGCACACCGGCGACCTGGCGGTGATGCGCGAGGACGGCTACTGCGTGGTCGTGGGCCGGATCAAGGACATGGTGGTCCGCGGCGGGGAGAACATCTACCCCCGCGAGATCGAGGAGTTCCTGTACACCCACCCCGACGTCGAGGACGTGCAGGTGGTGGGGGTGCCGGACGAGCGGTACGGCGAGGAGCTCTGCGCCTGGGTGCAGGTCAGGGCGGGCGCCGAGCCGCTGGACGCCGAGGCCGTGCGGGCCTTCGCCGACGGCAGGCTGGCGCACTACAAGATCCCGCGCTACGTGAGGGTGGTCGAGGAGTTCCCGATGACCGTCACCGGCAAGATCCGCAAGGTGCAGATGCGTGAGGAGTCCACGAAGGCGCTCGGCCTGGGCTGACCCGCGTCGGGACTGCTGCTCAGACCGCGGAGCGCGACGGCAAGGAGCTGCTCGTGGTTGCGGCCACGGCCTGCGGGCCGCGCTGCCGCCGGGGTCGCTGCACGAGCTCGGTGGAGCGCAGCGCGACGGGCAGGCGTACGGCGGGCGCCGAGGTCGACTGCCACTCCAGGCGTCCCCCGCTCCAGGTCTGGCTGCCCGGCACGGGGACGACGCGGATGCGCACCGACGTCGAGGCGCCCGGGGGCAGGGTGATCGTCGACGGCACGGCGCGCACGCGGTAGCCGGGCACGCCGCTGGCCGCGAAGCTCCACGTGCCAGGGCTGGTGCCGACGTTGGTCAGCGTGCGGGTCACCCGGGTCGTGGCGGCCACGTCGCCCAGCACCAGCGAGGGGACGTCGAGGTTGCCGGGACGGCGTCGGCCCTGGAGGTAGTCACGGAAGCCGGGCTCGGGCGTGCCGACCGCGAGGCCGGGGTTGGTCACCCGGCTGGGGTCGATGAGGCCGCCACCCTGCGCGAGCGGAGAGGGGTCGCCGAGCACCTGGTAGCTGGTGGACACCAGCGCCGAGATCACGGTGCCTGGGCCCCACGCGGGGCGAGCGCCGCGCACGTACGCCGCGACCCCGCCGAGCTGGGCGGCGGCGTACGACGTGCCGCTGACGAAGGCCCACCGGTCGCGGCCCTCTCGTGGCGAGGTGGCGGTGAGCAGGTCGACGCCCGGAGCCAGGACGTCGGGCGCCATCACCCGGGCGTCCGCCGCGGACGTGCGCGCGGAGAAAGCGGCCAGCGAGGGTGCGGGAAGCGGCATCGACGACTCGGGGTCGAGCGAGACCGTGCCGCGGGGATGCGTCACCGACCACGTCTTGACCGCGCGGGCGCCGGCGCGGTCGAGGTGCAGGGTCGGCACCGAGTGCAGGTCGGCCGGGGTGTCGTCGGGCCCGGTCGGGGCGTTGCCGAGCACCATGGCGACGCCGCCCGCGGCCGCGACGGTGGCCGACTTCTCCACCCGCGGGTTGGGGCCGCGCAGGCAGAGCACCACGGCGCCGTCCACCGTGTCGGGGTCGAGCGAGCCGGGGCGGCAGAGCCGGGCGTCGGCGACGGTCGAGCCCGGCAGGCGCGCGACGGCGCCCCGGACCAGGCGGGTGTCCTCGACGGCGGTGTCGGAGACCATCGTGCCGGCCAGGCGCGCGCCGTCGCCGAGCACCAGGGTGCCGGGTCTGGCCAGGGTGCGGCTGGCGCCGGCGATGACGCCCCACGGCACGGGCGTCGTCAGCTGGCGGCTGTCGACGCCGTCGTTGCCGGCGGGCACGACCGGCACGACGCCCGCCTGCTGGGCGCCGAGCAGGGCTCGGGAGACCGCGCCGGAGTCGCCGGCACCGGCGGCGCCGTACACGAGCACGTCGACGTCGTCGGCGGTCGCGGTGTCGACCGCGGCCACGACGTCGGGGGTGGAACAGCCGTCGCCGGCGGGGTCGGGGGCGGTCCAGCAGGCCTTGTAGACCGCCGCCGAGGCGCCCGGGGCCGTGCCGCTCACCGTGCCGAGGGACTGTCGGGCGGCCGAGGCCCTCACGTCGGAGTCGCCCACCGCGAGCGCGGCCACCTCGGTCCCGTGGCCGTCGACGTCGCGGGGCGAGAGCTCCTCCTGGGTGGAGAGCGAATCCTGGCCGAAGCCGGCGACGAACCACCGCGCTGCGACGATCTTGTCGGTGCAGGTGGTGGCGGGCCAGCCCGGCGACTCCGGGCACGAGCCGGGGACGGTGGCGCGCTGCCCCTGGTGCACCGGGCGGGGGGCGAAGCTCGGGCTCTCCGGCCACAGGCCGGTGTCGACGAAGCCGACGACCGTGCCGCGGCCGGCGTTGTCGGCGCCGCCCACGATGTCCCAGGCCTCCTCGCGGCCCGGCAGCAGGCCGTCGTCGAGGCCTCGTGGGCCGCCGGTGACCCCGGCCAGGCGCTGGCGCGCAGACGGCTCGACGAGAGCCGCACGCGGGTCGCCGGCGAGGCGGCGCACCTGCGCGGCGGACAGCACGGCGGCGAAGCCGTCGACCGCGGTGCGGTAGCGGTAGAGGACCTCGACGCCGCCGAGCCCGGCGAGCAGGCCGGCCGCGGCGGCCCGGTCGGTGCCGATCACCACCCAGGTGCCCGCCGCAGGCGAGGCGCCCGGGGCGAGGGCGCCGGCGGTGGCGACCACCGGCGGCGCGGCGAGCGCCGGGGCGCTCCAGCCGAGGCTCACGACGAGGGCGAGGGTCAGCGCCGTCCGACGTCGCCAGGCACGCCCGCGACGCCGAGAGAGGGGGCGTGCGGGCAGTGCGGAGCACGTGCTCGCGACCACGAACCCTCCTCCCGCTCGACCTGATGGACACCGACGCCTCCAGTGTCCAGCCTCGGAGGCATCGGGGCAACGTGTTCTCCCCACCCGGGGGGAGCCGATCCTCCCCCGCCACGGGCGGGCCGCCGGAGGTGGGGCGGCGACATCCCTGGCGGGGTCTCCTAGGGTGGGGCGCGGAACGCGTCGAGATCCGGCGCGGCCCAGAGCCGAAGGTGGGACCGGTGCCGACTGGCAAGGTGAAGTGGTACGACGCGGAGAAGGGCTTCGGGTTCCTCTCCCGCGAGGAGGGCGAGGACGTCTTCGTGCGCTCCGACGCGCTCCCGGCGGGCACCACCAGCCTCAAGGCCGGCACCCGCGTCGAGTTCGGGATCGTGCAGGGTCGTCGCGGCGACCAGGCCCTCCAGGTGCAGGTGCTCGACGCCCCGGCGTCGATCTCGCGGGGCATGCGCAAGAAGCCCGCGCAGATGGAGCCGATCGTCGAGGACCTGATCACCCTGCTCGAGGGCGTCCAGCACGCCTACCGCGGCGGCCGGCACCCCGACGCCCGCACCGCCAAGCCCACGGCCAAGCTGCTGCGCGCCCTGGCCGACGAGCTCGAGCTCTGACCCGTCCCCACGCCCCGGTCGGCGACGCCCGGTTCGCCGAGCTGGTCTCCGACGTCGCCGACGCCCGCCCGGCCACCGTGGTCGACCACGGTTGCGGCCGGGGTCGGCTGCTGCTCGGTCTCGAGCACTGGCAGCGCCCGCCGTCGGAGGAGGAGCCGGCCGCGGTGTGGGAGGGCACGACCGCCACCACGTTCGCGCTGCTGCCCGACCTGGTGCATCAGGTCGCGGACGCAGGGTGGCGGGTGCTCGACCTGCGCACGGCCAGCGACCAGGAGGGGGAGGCCTTCGAGTCCGCCCGGGGCCGCGAGGAGCGGCTGGTGAGCCGCGCCGACCACCCCGACGCCGACGGGGAGCGCCGGGCCCTCGACGCACAGCGGGCGGCGTGGCTGCGCGGTCACCACCGGGTGCTCCGGTTCGCGACCCTGGTGCTCGCCCCGGGCTGACTCGGACGGCTCAGGTGCCGTAGGGCCCCGGGCCGGACGCGGCGTACGGCACCGTCGGCGCCGGGTCGGGGGCGCGACGCTGCTCCGACCAGGCCCGGCGACGCCAGTCCAGCGTGAGCAGTAGCCAGCCGACCAGCATCGCGGCGGCAATGCCGAGCCCGAGGCGGGGCACCAGCGGCAGGGCGATGCCGACGAAGCCACCGAGCACCCAGCTGAGCTGGAGCAGGGTCTCGGAGCGGGCGAAGGCGCTGCTGCGGGAGCGCTCGGGAACGTCGACCTGGATCAGCGCGTCCAGCGACAGCTTGCCCAGCGACTGGGCGAGCCCGGCGACCAGGCCGAGGACGACCGCGGTGGTCAGCGAGTAGCCGATCGCCGCGAGCACGATGGCCACCGTGTCGGCGACCAGCACCGCCACCACCACCAGCGAGGGGGTGAGGTTGCGCAGCACCGCCCCCAGGCCGAGGCCGACGGTGCTGCCGAGCCCCGCGGCACCGACCACCAGGCCGAGCAGCAGCTCGGGCCGCTCGGCCCAGCCGTCGAAGGGCTGGTCGCGCAGCAGGAAGGCCAAGTACATCGTCAGGAAGCCCGACAGCAGGCGCAGGCCGGCGTTGCACCGCAGCGCCAGCACGACCGAGGCGGGCACCCGAGCGGTCCGGCCCCGGGCGTCGTGGCCGCCACCGATCTCGGCGTACCCCAGCGACACCTCGCCCTGCGCGGAGTCGACGCGGGCAGGCAGCAGGATCGCCAGCACGGTCGCGACGCCGAAGACCACGAACGCGTAGCGCAGCGACCACTCCGGGCCCAGCAGCGAGGCGCCGACGGCCAGCGGGGCGGAGAGCGCGGCGCCGGCGACGCCGGCCAACGAGATCCGCGAGTTCGCCTTGACCAGGCTCAGCCCGTCCGGCAACAGCCGTGGCACGGCCGCTGCCTTGGTCACGCCGTACGCCTTGGAGGCGACGAGCACCCCCAGCGCCGCCGGGAACAGCGCGACCGACCCGGTGGCCACGGCGCCGGCGAGCACCCAGCACAGGAACGCCCGGCTGGCCAGCGTCGCTCCCACCGCCCAGCGGCGGCCGTGGCTGACCCGGTCCAGGAGCGGACCGATCAGCGGCGCCACGATGGCGAAGGGCAGCATGGTGAGGCCGAGGAACAGCGCGACCTGGCCGCGCGCCTCGCCGGTCGGCACCTGGAAGAACAGCGTGCCGGCCAGCGAGATCGCCACGGCGGCGTCGCCCGCCGCGGAGAAGGCGTGCATCTCGATCAGCCGGGCGAGGCCCGAGTCGCCGGCGCCCTCGGCGTGGCTGGCCCGACGGGCCTGGCGCACGGCGTAGACCGCGGCGCGCGACGACCCGCGCCCGGCGGCGGCGGCCCCGCGCCCGGCGGCGGCGGCCCCGCGGCCGGTGGCCCGGGCGGCGCGTCCGGCCCGGGCCCGACGACCCGGGCCCGAGGGGTCGGCGCCCCCGGGCCCGTGCTCGCTCTGGGTGCCGCGGGACATGCCCCCATCTTCCTACGTCGGCGAGGTGGGACAAGGTCCGATCCCGCGCGGCGTGTGACAATCGGGCCGTGACCCCTCCTGCCACCCGCGTGCGCCCCGACGCCGTCACCGTCCAGGCCGTCGACGAGGCTCGGCCGGCGCTCATGGAGGTGGCCTCGGCGGACGAGGTCGGCGAGCACCTCGGCCACCAGGTCGAGGGGGACCGCCTGGTCAGCCACCTCTTCGCGTGCCTGCGGCCCGGCTACCGCGACTGGCAGTGGTCGGTGACCCTGGTGCGCGCCGCCCGCGCCAAGACCGTGACCGTCAACGACGTCGTGCTCCTGCCCGGCACCGGCTCGCTGGTGGCGCCGCCGTGGGTGCCGTGGCGCGACCGGGTCCGCCCCGGCGACCTCTCGCCCGGTGACCTGCTGCCCGTCGAGGACGACGACGAGCGCCTGGTGCCGGCTCCTTCGTGGGCGACGAGCCCGCCGACGCCGTCCGCGCGGTGACCCGCGAGGTCGGCCTCGGCCGCGAGCGGGTGCTCTCGCTGCAGGGACGCGACGAGGCCGCCCAGCGGTGGTACGACTCCGAGCAGGGCCCGTCGGGCGCCGTCGCCCAGGCCGCCCCGGCCCCCTGCGGCACGTGCGGCTTCCTGGTGCGGCTCAGCGGCCCGCTGGCGTCGGTCTTCGGCGTCTGCGCCAACCAGTTCGCCAACTCCGACGGCCGCGTCGTGTCGATGGACCACGGCTGCGGGGCGCACAGCTCGGCCCGGCTCAGCCGCAAGCAGCAGCCGCCGCCGATGCCGGAGCCCACGCTCGACGAGCTCGCCGACGCCGACGTCGAGACGTTCTAAGTCGACACCTCCTAGGCGGAGCCGCCGCGCGCGGCGACGGCAGTAGACGAAGCCGAGCACGCCCAGGACGAAGCCGGTCAGGCACGTCCACAGCCACCAGCCGCGCCCGGCGGCCTCGAGCCGCTCGGCGAAGGGCAGGAGCACCAGGAAGGCCACCAGCCACGCCCCGGTGCCGGCCGTGACGGTGCGGACGCCGCCCACGTCGAGGGGCTCGACGTCCGCCACCAGGTAGGTGTGCCGGCCGATCTCGTGCCGGTCCGGCTCGGGTGGCTGCTGCACGTGCGGCACTCTAGTGGCCGGGCGGGGTGGTCTCGGTCACGCCGCCCGCCGTCGCGTCACAGGCACGGCGCGAGCGTGTGGTTGGCTCCGCGTCCGTGGACACCTTCTTCAAGATCTCCGAGCGCGGCTCGACGGTCGGCCGCGAGCTGCGCGGCGGCGTCGTCACCTTCTTCACGATGGGCTACATCATCGTCCTGAACCCGCTCATCCTCGGCCTGGCGCAGGACGCCGACGGGCAGTTCCTCGGCGGCGGCGCCGAGCCGAACCTCGCCGCCGTCGCGGCCGGCACCTCGCTGGTGGCGGGCGTGATGACCATCGCGATGGGGCTCTTCGCGAACTTCCCCCTCGCCCTGGCCACGGGGCTCGGGCTGAACGCCTTCGTCGCCTTCGCCATCGCCTCCCAGATGACCTGGGCCGACGCGATGGGCCTGGTGGTGATCGAGGGCGTGATCATCCTGGTGCTCGTGCTGACCGGGCTGCGCGAGGCTGTCTTCCACGCCGTGCCGGCCCAGCTCAAGATCGCCATCTCGGTGGGCATCGGCCTGTTCATCGCGCTGATCGGTCTGGTCGACGCGGGCTTCGTCCGGCGCACGGTCACCGGACCCGTGCCCGTCGAGCTGGGCAGCGGCGGCCAGCTGACCGGCTGGCCGGTGCTGGTCTTCGCCCTCGGCCTGCTGCTGGTGATGGGCCTCTGGGCGCGCCAGGTCAAGGGCGCGATCCTGATCGCGATCGTGGTGACCACCGTCGTCGCGATCGTGGTGGAGAAGGTCGCCCAGGTCGGCCCCAGCGTGCTGCCGGACGGTGGCACCAACCCCCGGGGCTGGAACCTCGTCGTGCCGCAGCTGCCCGACTCGCTCGCGGCGACCCCCGACTTCGGCACGCTGGGCGAGTTCACCCTGCTCGGCTCCTTCCAGGAGGCCGGCGTCGTCACCGCGACGCTGCTCGTCTTCACGCTGCTGCTCGCCGACTTCTTCGACACCGTCGGCACGATGACCGCGATCGGCGCGGAGGCCGGCCTGCTCGACGCCGACGGAACCCCCCCGAACACCCGGCGGATCCTCGTGGTCGACTCGCTGGCCGCCGCCGCGGGCGGCGCGGCCGGCGTCAGCAGCAACACGTCCTACATCGAGTCCGCCTCGGGCGTCGGCGAGGGCGCGCGCACCGGACTGGCCAGCCTGGTGACCGGGGTGCTCTTCCTGGCCACCGTCGTGCTCTCCCCGCTGACGACGGTGATCCCGTACGAGGCCGCCACCCCCGCGCTGGTGCTCGTCGGCTTCCTGATGATGCAGCAGGTCGCCGGCATCGACTGGCGCGACGTCGGCATCGCCTTGCCGGCCTTCCTCACGATCATCCTGATGCCGTTCACCTACTCCATCGCCGTCGGCATCGGCGCCGGCGTCGTGAGCTACGTGTTCCTGGCGGTCGTGCAGGGCCGGGCGCGGGCGGTGCACCCCCTGCTCTGGGTCACCGCCGGGCTGTTCGTCGTCTACTTCGCGATCGCCCCGCTCACGACGCTGCTCACCGGCTGACCACCCGGACGGGAATAGTTAGCGCAACTAATCAGTTCTGGTGGGCGATGACACCCACCACCTCCGCCCGCACCGACGCCGGGCTCGCCGCCGCCCTGCGGCTCTCGGTCGGCCGACTGGCCCGACGGCTGCGCTCCGAGCGCGAGCTCGAGGGCCTCGGCCTCTCCGCGGTCTCCGTGCTCGGCCTGCTCTTCCGCGAGGAGGAGCTGACCGTGGGCGAGCTCGCCGAGATCGACCGCGTGCAGCCCCCCTCGATGACCCGCACCGTCGCGGCGCTCGTCGAGGACGGCTACGTCGCCCGACGCCAGGACGAGCACGACAAGCGTCGCGTGCTGTGCACGCTCACCGACAAGGGCCACGCGATGGTCCGCGCCGAGCGCCGGCGCCGTGACGCGTGGCTGGCCTGCCGGTTGCGCGAGTTCACCCCCGAGGAGCGCGAGCTGCTGCGCCGCGCGGCGCCGCTGCTGGAGAGGCTGGCCGGGGCGTGAGCCCGACGTTCCGCGCCCTCCACCACCGCAACTACCGGCTGTACGCCACGGGCTCGCTGGTGTCCAACACCGGCACCTGGATGATGCGGATCGCCCAGGACTGGCTGGTGCTGGTGCTCACCGGGTCGGGCACCCTGCTCGGCGTCACCACCGGTCTGCAGTTCCTGCCCATGCTCCTGCTCAGCCCGTACGCCGGGTTGGTCGCCGACCGCTTCCCCAAGCGCCGCCTGCTGCAGGTCACCCAGGCCGGCATGGCGCTGAGCTCGCTGGTGCTCGGCCTGCTGGCCGTGACCGGCGTGGTGCAGACCTGGCACGTCCTCGTGGCGGCCCTCGTCTTCGGCGTCGGCACCGCCTTCGACGCCCCGGCACGGCAGTCGTTCGTCTCGGAGATGGTCGGGCCCGAGGACCTCTCCAACGCCGTCGGGCTCAACTCCGCCTCCTTCAACGCCGCCCGCCTGGTCGGGCCGGCGGTCGCCGGCCTGCTCATCGCCGCGATGGGCGGGGGGGTGCGAGCCTCGGGCTGGGTGATCCTGCTCAACGCCGCGTCGTACGTCGCGGTGATCGCCTCGCTCCAGCGGATGCGCACCGACCTGCTGGACACCCCGAAGCCGCTGGGCCGTGGGCCGGGCCACGTGCGCGAGGGGGTCCGCTACGTGCGGGGCCGCCCCGACCTGATGCTGGTGCTGACCATCGTGTTCTTCGCCGGCACCTTCGGGCTGAACTTCCAGATCACCTCCGCGCTGATGGCGACCGAGGTCTTCGGCAAGGGCGCGGGGGAGTACGGCCTGCTCGGCACCGTGCTGGCGATCGGCTCGCTCAGCGGGGCGCTGTTCGCGGCCCGGCGGCGAGCGCACCCGGCTGCGGCTGGTGGTCGGCTCGGCGTTCGCCTTCGGCGTCGCGGTGGTGCTGGCCGGCCTGATGCCCAGCTACCTCACCTTCGCGCTGCTCGCCCCGGTGACCGGCCTGACCGCGCTCACCCTGATCACGGCGGCCAACACCACCATCCAGCTCACCACCGCGCCCGAGCTGCGCGGCCGGGTGATGGCGCTCTACCTGATGATCTTCATGGGTGGCACCCCCGTCGGCGCCCCCATCGTCGGGTGGGTCGGCGAGACCTTCGGCGCCCGCTGGACGCTGGTCGGCGGCGGCGCGATGACCGTGCTCGGCACCCTGCTGGCGGTGCTGGTCTTCAGCCGCGTGGAGCCGACCTACCACCGGTTCCGGGTCACGCGCGCGCCGGTGGTGCCCGACGGGCAGTCGCTGGCGGCGTGAGCGCGCACGGGCCGCCTAGGATGACCGGCGTGAACCCCCGCTACCGCCGCCTGCTCATCCCCGGCGCGCTGGTGGCCCTGCTGCTGGTGGTCGTCGTGAGCGCCGTCCTCGGACGCTGAGATGGCCTCGACGACGCTGCCGCTGCCCGAGGCGCTCGACCGGGTGCGGGCCCTGCTGCTCGACGACGGCCTGGTCCGCGCGGTCGCGTCCGGCCGTCGCCGGGGCGAGCACCCGGCGTACGCCCGGCTGGAGCTGCGCCAGGTCGACCTCACGACGGGCCGGCACCTGCAGGTGGTGGCGCAGGACGGCACCCAGGCGCACACCCGCAACCACTCCCTCGACGACGACGCCGCGCTCGGGGCGCTGCTCGCCGAGCCGTTCGGCAACTGGCACGTCGAGACCACCACCGAGGTCGTCCAGCTGCGGGTGACCAAGAGCGGCGACGCCCAGGTCTCCACCCGCCGCCAGGCCACCGCCGTCGAGCCGGACCGGGGCCACGACCGGGTCAAGCAGCGGCTGCTCGCCGAGGACGACCCGGTGCTGCGCGCGCTGGGGATCAGCGACGGGCAGGGTCGGGTCAAGCCGAGCCGGCAGGCGAAGTACCGCCAGGTCGAGGAGTTCCTGCGGCTGCTCGCCCCGGCCGTCGCCGACGCCATCGCCGCCGGGCGGCTGCGCACGCCCACCGCCGACGAGCCGCTGCGCGTCGTCGACCTCGGGTGCGGCAACGCGTACCTGACGCTCGCCGCGCAGCAGTACCTCACCACCGTGCAGGGGCTGCCGGTGCGGATGGTCGGCGTCGACGTCAAGCAGCAGTCGCACGACCACAGCACCGCGCTCGCGCAGCGGCTGGGGCTCGACGCGACCTTCGTGGTCGGCAGCATCGCGGACGCGCTCGTCGAGCCGGCCCCGGAGGTCGTGCTCGCCCTGCACGCCTGCGACACCGCCACCGACGAGGCCCTGGCCCGAGCGGTGGGGTGGGGCTCCGGCCTCGTGCTCGCCGCCCCCTGCTGCCACCACGACGTCGCGGCCCAGCTGCGGCGCACCGGCAGCGCGGGCGCGCCGGCGGCGTACGCCTCGGTGCTGCGGCACGGCATCCTGCGCGAGCGCTTCGCCGACACCCTCACCGACGCCCTGCGGGAGAGCCTGCTGCGCCAGCAGGGCTACCGCGTCGACGTCGTGGAGTTCGTGGAGAGCGCGCACACGCCCCGCAACACCCTGCTGCGGGCGGTGCGGGCGTCCGACGCCCCCGACCCCGCGGCGCGCGAGGAGTACGAGGCGCTGGTCGGCGCGTGGTCGGTGCGACCCCGGCTGGCGGACCTGCTCGATGGGTGAGTGGCGCCGCGCGACGGTGGCGCTCGGGCTCGCGCTGCTGTGTGTCTCGCCGGCCGCCCCGGCGCGCGCGGAGAACCCGGAGGCCGAGGTGCGCTTCCGGTGGGACGACGTACGGATCGCGGAGTCCAGCGGGCTCGCCTTCAGCGCCGGCCTGCTGGTCACCACGAACGACTCCGGCGCCGGACCGGTGCTCTACGCCGTCGACCCGCGCACCGGCGCGACCGTGTCGACGACCACCTTCACCGACGGCGCCGGCGCGCGGGCCGACGTGGTCGACGTCGAGGCGCTGGCCCCGGCCCGGGGCGGGGTCTGGGTCGGCGACGTCGGCGACAACACCGCCTCCCGCGACACGGTCACCGTCTACCGGGTGCCCCTGTCCCGCGCGGGCGGCACGGTCGCGGCACGGTCCTACGCGCTGCGGTACGTCGACGGGGCGCGCGACGCGGAGACCCTGCTCGTCGACCGGCGCACCGGCCGCCTGTACGTCGTCAGCAAGGACGTCGGCGGGGCCACCGTCTACGCCGCACCACGCCGGCTCGACCCCGACGGCGTGGGCGTGCTGCGGCCCGTCGGGCAGGTGCCGGGGTGGCTCACCGACGGGCAGCTGCTCGCCGACGGCCGGACGCTGCTGGTGCGCGACTACGGGGGGGCGACGGCCTACACCTGGCCCGGGCTCGCGCGACTGGTCCCGGTCGGTCTGCCGGCGCAGCGGCAGGGCGAGGCGCTGACCGTGCGCGGCGCGCAGGTGTGGGTGAGCACCGAGGGCAGCGGGTCCGCGGTGGAGACGGTGCCGCTTCCCGCGCTGCTGCGGGCCCGGGCGGAGCAGTCCGACCCGGCCGATCCCGCCGATCGCTCGGGCGCGACGGCCGTGCGCCCCGTCGGGTCACCGGCGCGGCCGTCGTCCCCGCCGACGTACGCCGCGGAGCCGGCGACCGGCCTGGTGCCGGGCTGGGCGGCCGGAGCGGCGCCCTGGGTGGGCGTGCTCGTCGTGGCCGCCCTGCTCGGCGGCTGGCTGCGTGAGCGGCGCCGCTGACCGGTGACCGTTTCGTCGGAGGCCCCGGCGGCAACTATCCCCGCATGCGTCTGCGCACCGCGAACCCCAACGGCCGCGGGTGGACACGGCGCAAGCACGGTGCCGGGTTCGGCTACCGCGACCACCGCGACGAGCGGCTGGAGCGCGAGGACGTCGACCGGATCAAGTCCCTGGCGATCCCGCCCGCCTGGTCCGACGTGTGGATCTGCCCCTGGCCGAACGGCCACATCCAGGCGACCGGCTTCGACGCCGCCGGACGCAAGCAGTACCTCTACCATCCGCAGTGGCGCGAGCAGCGCGACCGGCTGAAGTTCGACCGCGTGCTCGAGGCGGCCGGCTCGCTGCCGACCGCGCGGGAGTCCTGGACCTCGCACCTCGCCCTCGAGGGCATGCCGCAGGAGCGCGCCGCGGCGACCGCCGTACGCCTGCTCGACCTCGGCTACTTCCGGATCGGCTCCGACGCGTACGCCGACGCCAACGGCAGCTTCGGGCTCACCACGCTGGAGAAGCGGCACGTGCGGCGACGCGGCGACGGGCTGGTGTTCTCCTTCCGCGGCAAGTCCGGCATCGACCACGTCATCGAGATCGACGACCCGCTCGCGGTGGAGGCCGTGGAGACGATGCGGCGGCGGCGCAGCGGCGGCGACCGGCTGCTGGCCTACCAGGAGAGCCACACCTGGAACCCGCTCGAGGCCTCGGTCGTCAACGACTACCTGCGTCACGGCACCGGCGCCGAGATCACCGCCAAGGACTTCCGCACCTGGCACGCCACCGTGCTGGCGGCGGTCTCGCTCGCCGCCACCGAGGAGAGCGGCAGCACCAGGCGGTCGCGGCAGCGGGCGGTCAAGGCGGCGGCCACCGAGGTGAGCGAGTACCTCGGCAACACCCCGACCATCGCGAAGAGCTCCTACATCGACCCGCGGATCCTCGACCTCTACGAGGACGGCGTGACCATCGAGACCGCGCTGCGTCGCGAGTACGACACCCAGGAGGAGAAGCGCGACGCCCTGGAGCGCGCGGTCTGCCGCCTGCTCTCCGAGGACCCGGGCGTGGTCGGCGGGGCCCGCGCATGAGGCTGCACGTCGTCCGTGGCGACCTCACCACGATGGAGGTCGACGCCGTCGTCAACGCCGCCAACCGGCGCGTCCGCGGGGGCGGCGGGGTGGACGGCGCGATCCACCGGGCGGGTGGACCCGAGGTGCTCGCGGACTGCCGTCGACGGCTGCCGGAGGGGCTCCCCACGGGTGGCGCCGGGTGGACGACGGCGGGCCTGATGCCGGCGCGGTGGGTGATCCACGTCGTGGGCCCCAACCACACCGCCGGAGAGACCGACCGGGCACTGCTGGAGTCCTGCTACTCCGGGGCGCTCCGCGTCGCCGACGAGCTCGGCGCCCGCACCGTCGCCTTTCCCCTGGTCTCGGCCGGGGTGTACGGCTGGCCGTTCGACGACGCCGTCGCGTGCGCGGTGGAGACCCTGCGCGGCACCGCCACCGAGGTCGAGGAGGCCACGATGGTGGCCTTCAGCGAGCGGGCGCACGACGCGCTCACCGCCGCCCTCGCCTGACCCGCCCCCTGCCCACGGGTGGGGCCGCTCAGCCGAGCCGCTCGACGACGTGGTCGACGCACCGGGTGAGGGCCGCGACGTCCTCGGGGTCGATCGCGGGGAACATCGCGACGCGCAGCTGGTTGCGGCCGAGCTTGCGGTAGGGGTCGACGTCGACCACGCCGTGCTCGCGCAGCACGCTGGAGACCGTGGGAGCCGAGACCGCCTCGTCGAGGTCGATCGTGCCGACCACGAGCGAGCGGTGGTCGGGGTTGCCCACGAACGGCGTCGCGTACGACGACCGCTCGGCCCAGTCGTACAGCGTCGACGAGCTGCGCGTCGTGCGCTCCACCATCGCCGGCAGGCCGCCGAGGCCGTTCATCCAGTCCAGCTGCTCGGCCATCAGGAACAGGGTCGCCACGGCCGGGGTGTTGACGGTCTGGTCCTTGCGCGAGCTGTCGATGGCGGAGGGCAGGTCGAGGAAGCCGGGCACGTGGCGGTCGGTGGCCGCGACCTCGGCGACGCGGGCGAGCGCGCGCGGCGACATCACCGCGAACCAGAGACCCCCGTCGGAGGCGAAGCCCTTCTGCGGGGAGAAGTAGTAGACGTCGGCCTCGGCCGGGTCGAGGGGGAGCCCGCCGGCGCCGGAGGTGGCGTCGACGACGACCAGGGCGTCGCCGTCGGCGCCGGGCACCCGGCGTACGGGAGTCATCACGCCGGTGGAGGTCTCGTTGTGCGCCCAGGCGTAGACGTCGACCCCGGTCACGGCGTGCGCCTGCGGACGGCTCCCGGCCGGGGCGTCGAGCACGACGGGGTCGGCCAGCCAGGGCGCCCGCTGGGCGGCGGTCGCGAACTTCGTGGAGAACTCGCCGCAGGTCAGGTGCAGGCTGCGCTCGCGGACGAGGCCGTAGGTCGCGACGTCCCAGAACGCGCTGGCCCCGCCGAGCCCGAGCACGATCTCGTAGCCGGGCGGCAGGGCGAACAGGTCGGTGAGCCCCTCGCGCACGTGCCCGACGAGACGGCGTACGGGGGGCTGGCGGTGGGAGGTGCCCATCAGCGCGGTGCCGGAGGCGGCCAGCCGCTCGAGGGCGTCGACGCTCACCTTGGACGGGCCGGACCCGAAGCGGCCGTCCCGCGGGAGGAGGTCGGCCGGGATCGCGATCGTCGACGTCGCGGGCGTGGCGGGCATGGCGGGCATGGCGTGATCCTCCCACCAGGCCGCCGCCCGGTATCCTGCGGCCATGCCCGTGACCTCGCCCGGGGCAGCGCGCCCGGTCGTCGCCCGCGCCCAGCGCCTCGTCGACGCGGTCGGGGCGGTGCCGTCGTGAACGGGCCCCGCCTGGTCTTCCGGGCCACCGGCGTCGCGCTCGGCGTGGTCGGCCTGTTCCTCCTGGTCACCGGCGTGGTCCGGCTGGCCGACGACGCCCCCGGCGTGGGCGGGCCCGTCGCGCGCCTGGTGTGCGGGCTGCTCCTCGTGTCGGCCGGTGTGGCGGTGGTCGCCCTGGGCATGCGGCGCACACGCGCGGTCGGCCCGGTGCAGGTCGAGCCGCACGTCGAGACCGTGACCTGTCCGCACTGCGGCACCGAGAACCCCCCGAGCGTGAAGTTCTGCACGGCCTGCCGCACCCCCCTGCGGTGACCGACCTCGAGATCCGGCGTCGCCGCATCACCCACCCCGATGCGGTGACGCTGGTGGAGGAGGTGCAGGCCGAGTACGTCGTGAGGTACGGCGGCCGCGACGACACCCCCCTCGACGCTGACGCCTTCGAGCCGCCGCGGGGGGCGTTCTACGTCGGCTACCTCGACGGGCTGCCGGTCGCGAGCGCCGCCTGGCGGGCCACCGACGTGGTGCGGCTGGGGGAGCGCGCGGTCGAGGTCAAGCGCATGTACGTCGTGCCGGCCGCGCGGCGGCGAGGCGTCGCCGTACGGATGCTGGAGCGCCTGGAGGCGGCGGCCCGCGAGCAGGGCGCCGACCACGTCGTGCTCGAGACCGGCCTGCGCCAGCCCGAGGCGATCGCGCTCTACCTCGCCCACGGCTACGAGCCCGTCGAGAAGTTCGGCCACTACGCGGCGTACGACAGCTCGCGCTGCTACGCCCGCCGGATCGCCCCGCCCGAGCCGTCCAACCGCTTGTAAATCGGGGTTACGGTCGCTCCACAAGGGTTCTGCGGGGGCTCTGACGACCACAGCACCAGCGAAGTGGCCGACGCGCGCGATCCGCGAGCTCCGCGGTCGTCACTCCTGGTGTCGGACGCGCCCGCCGCGCTTCGCAAGGGTTGTGGTCGCTCCGGGCGCCGCACAGCGCTTGTGGAGCGACCGTAACCCCGATTTACAAGCAGCGAGAGAGCGGTCAGGCGTCCGCTCCACCGACCAGCCTGTCGGCGACGGAGCTGTCGCCCCAGGCCTCGTTCCAGCCCTCGACCTCGGAGGCGGGGCGGGTGCCGGGGCCGACGTAGACCGCGGACGGCCGGATCAGGCGACCGGTGCGCTTCTGCTCGAGGATGTGCGCCGACCAGCCGCCGGTGCGGGCGCAGGTGAACATCGAGGTGAACATCGGCGCCGGCACCTCGGCGAAGTCGAGCACGATCGCGGCCCAGAACTCCACGTTGGTCTCGAGGACGCGATCGGGGCGGCGCTCGCGCAGCTCGGCGAGGGCGGCCTTCTCCAGGTGCTCGGCGACCTCGTAGCGCGGGGCGTCGAGCTCCTTGGCCGTACGCCGCAGCACGCGGGCGCGGGGGTCCTCGGCGCGGTAGACACGGTGGCCGAAACCCATCAGGCGCTCGCCGTCGTCGAGCAGCTTCTTCACGTACGCCGCGGCGTCGCCGGACTTCTCGACCTCCTCGATCATGCCGAGCACGCGCGAGGGCGCCCCGCCGTGCAGCGGGCCGCTCATCGCGCCGATGGCGCCGGAGAAGGCGGCGGCGACGTCGGCGCCGGTCGAGGTGATCACGCGGGCGGTGAAGGTCGAGGCGTTCATGCCGTGCTCGGCGGCCGAGGACCAGTAGGCGTCGATGGCCTTGACGTGCGCCGGGTCGGCCTCGCCCTTCCAGCGGGTCAGGAACTTCTCCGCGAGGGTGATGCCCTTGTCGACCTCGTGCTGCGGCACGATCGCCTGGCCGAGCCCGCGGGCGGCCTGGGCGGCGTACGACAGCACCATCACCGCGACGCGGGAGAGGTCCTCGCGGGCCTGTTCGTCGCTGATGTCGTAGGTCTGGCGCATGCCCAGCTGCGGCGCGAGCATCGCGACGCCGGCCTGCACGTCGGCGCGCACGTCCCCGGTGTGGATGGGGATGTTGTACGGCTCGGCCGGCGGCAGGCCGGGCTCGTAGGAGCCGTCGATGAGGAGGCCCCAGACCTTCTCGAAGGGCACGCGGCCCACGAGGTCCTCGATGTCGACGCCGCGGTAGCGGAGCGACGAGCCCTCCTTGTCCGGCTCGGCGATCTCGCTCTCGAAGGCGATGACGCCCTCCAGGCCGTGGTGGACCTCGGTCATGGATGCTCCTCGGGTCGTCGCCGTGCGGCGCGGTCGCGCCGAGGCTACTCATGGGTACGTGCGGTGTGGGGGCATTGTGCCCGGACCGTGACGCCCTGCACAGCAGGGGGCGATCCGGGCCGTTCGGCACGGGGCTAGCGTGCAGGGATGCGTGACCTGCGATCCCTCCGTGAGACCTACCGCCGTGACGGGCTCGACGAGGCCGACGCCCCGACGACGCCCTGGCCCCTGTTCGAGACCTGGTTCGACCAGGCCTCCGGCCACGACGGGCTGCCCGAGCCGAACGCGATGGTGCTGAGCACGGTCGACGCCACGGGCCGCCCGCACGCACGCACGGTGCTGCTCAAGGACCTGGCCGAGGGGGAGGGAGGGGGAGCGGGCGCGTCCGACCCGACGCCGGTCTTCTACACCAACCACCGCTCCGACAAGGGCGAGCAGCTGGGCGTCAACCCGCACTGCGCGCTGCTGTTCCTCTGGCTGCCGCTCGAGCGCCAGGTGCGGATCGAGGGCCGTGCCAGGATGCTCGACGACGCCGCGAGCGACGCCTACTTCGCCGAGCGGCCACGGGCCTCCCAGCTCGGCGCGTGGGCCTCGCCCCAGTCGCACGTCGTGAGCGAGCGCGCCGACCTCGAGCGTCGGTACCAGGCGGTCGAGGACCAGTACGACGGTCACGACGTCCCGCGTCCGCCGCACTGGGGCGGGTGGCGCGTCGAGGTCGACGTCGTGGAGTTCTGGCAGGGACGCGAGGGGCGGCTGCACGACCGGCTGCGCTACCGGCGCGGCCCCGACGGCGCCTGGCTGCGGGAGCGTCTCGGCCCCTGAGCCGGCCGACACCCCGCTTGTGAGTGAGCACTCACTCGACGTACGCTCGCCCATGCCCACCCGCACGTCCCGCCGCGCCGCGCCGCTGTCGCCCGAGGACCGACGGGCGGCGATCGTGGCCGCGGTCGTGCCCCTCGTCGAGCAGTACGGCGCCGCGGTCACCACCCGTCAGGTCGCCGAGGCCGCGGGCATCGCCGAGGGCACGATCTTCCGCGTCTTCGACGACAAGCGGGCGCTGCTGCTCGCGACGGCGCGCGAGGTCGTGCACCCGGCGGACGGGCGGGCGCGCCTGGCCGACCGCCTCGCCGAGGTCGGCGACCTGCGCTCGGCCGTGCTCGTCTCGGTCGAGTCGATCCTCGGGCGGCTCCAGCGGGCGATGACCGTGATGGTCGCGGTGCGCCCGCTGCTGGTGCCGGAGCCGGGAGCGCAGCACCGGCCGGGCCCGCCGGGTTTCATCGTCGAGGCCAACCGCGACCTGCTCGGCGCGCTCACCGACCTCGTGTTCGCGCCGTACGCCGACCAGCTCCGGGTCGCGCCGGACCGCGCGGCCCTGGTGCTGCGCAGCCTGGTCTTCGGCACCTGGCACCCCGGCATGCCCGAGTCGGGGCGGCTGTCGGTGGAGGAGATCGCCGACGCCTGCCTGGGCGGGGTCACGGGGCCGTCCGGGGGAGGAGGCTGATGCTGCTCTCCGTGCTCCGTGCCGGCCTCCGGCCCTACCGGCACTGGCTGGCCGTGGTCGTCGCGCTCCAGTTCGTCGGCACGATGGCCTCGCTGCTGCTGCCCTCGCTCAACGCCGACATCATCGACAACGGCGTCGCCCGCGGCGACACGGGCTACATCGTGCGCACCGGCGTGGTGATGCTCGGGATCGCGGTGGTGCAGATCGTCTGCAGCGTCGGCGCGGTCTACTTCGGGGCGCGCAGCGCGATGGCCTTCGGCCGCGACACCCGCCGCGACCTGTTCGCGCGGGTGGGCTCGTTCAGCCAGCGCGAGGTCGACCTCTTCGGCGCCCCGTCGCTGATCACCCGCAGCACCAACGACGTGCAGCAGGTGCAGATGCTGGTGGTGCTCGGCGCGACGCTGATGGTGACGGCGCCGATCATGATGGTCGGCGGGGTGCTGATGGCGATGCGCCAGGACCTCGGCCTCTCCCGGCTGCTCCTGGTCGTGGTGCCGCTGCTCTTCGTGACGATCGGCCTCATCGTCAGCCGGATGGTGCCGGGCTTCCGCGAGATGCAGGGCCGCATCGACACGGTGAACGCCGTGCTGCGCGAGCAGATCACCGGTGTCCGCGTGGTGCGCGCGTTCGTGCGCGAGCCGGTCGAGGCGGCCCGGTTCGGCGAGGCCAACGCCGACCTCACCCGGGTCGCCGTACGCGTGGGCCGCTGGATGGCCGCGATGTTCCCGGCGATGCTGCTGATCGTGAACCTCGCCGGTGTCGCGGTGATCTGGTTCGGCGGCCAGCGGATCGGCGACGGGCTCGGGGTCGGGGCGCTCACCGCCTTCCTGGCCTACCTGATGCAGATCCTGATGGCCGTGATGATGTCGACGTTCATGCTTGCGATGGTGCCGCGCGCCTCGGTCTGCGCCGACCGGATCGGCGAGGTGCTCGCGACGCACACCTCGGTCGTGCCCCCGCCGTGGCCGGTGCCGCCCGGGACCGTGCGCGGCGTGGTCGAGCTCGACGCGGCGACCTTCTCCTACCCGGGTGCCGACCAGCCGGTGCTCCGCGGGGTCTCGCTGCGTGCCACGCCGGGCACGACGACGGCCGTGGTCGGGTCGACGGGCGCGGGCAAGTCCACGCTCGTCGGTCTGGTGCCCCGGCTGTACGACGTCACCGGCGGCGCGGTGCGGCTCGACGGCCACGACGTGCGCGAGCTCGACCCCGAGGCCGTGTGGGGCGCGATGGGCCTGGTGCCGCAGCAGGCGTTCCTGTTCAGCGGCACCGTCGCCAGCAACCTCCGGCTGGCCGACCCCGAGGCCACCGACGCCGACCTCTGGGCCGCGCTCGAGGTGGCCCAGGCCCGCGACTTCGTCGAGGCGATGCCCGAGCGGCTCGACGCGCCGATCACCCAGGGCGGCACCAACGTCTCCGGGGGTCAACGGCAGCGCCTGGCCATCGCCCGGGCGGTGGTGAAGCGGCCACGGGTCTACCTCTTCGACGACGCCTTCTCGGCCCTCGACGTGGCTACCGACGCCCGCCTGCGCGCGGCGCTGCGTCCCGTCGTGGCCGACGCCACCGTCATCGTGGTCGCCCAGCGCGTGTCCACCATCCGCGACGCCGACCGGATCGTCGTGCTGGAGGACGGCGCCGTCGTCGGCGTCGGCACCCACGACGAGCTGCTGGTCTCGTGTGCGACCTACCAGGAGATCGTCACCTCCCAGCAGCCGGCGGAGGTGGTCGCGTGAGCACCCCGCAGCTGCGCACCACCGAGCGGATCAGCCCCGGTCCCGGCCAGGGCGGCCCCGGTCGCGGACCGATGGGCGGCGGCATGGTCGCCCAGAAGTCGATGGACTTCTGGCCCTCGGCGCGCCGCCTGGTCGGCGTGCTCCGTCCCGACGCCGCCAAGGCGTACGCCGTGGTCGCGCTCGCCGTGCTCAGCGTGGCGCTCACCGTGGCCGGTCCCCGCCTGCTGGGCCGCGCCACCGACCTGGTCTTCGCCGGCTTCCTCGGCCAGCGGCTGCCCGACGGGCTGAGCCCCGACCAGGCCGTCGCCTCCCTGCGCGAGCAGGGCCGGGGTCGGCTCGCCGACGTCGTCGCCGGCTCTCCGGGGCTCGTGCCGGGGCAGGGCGTGGACCTCGGCGCGGTCGCCGGCGTGCTCGCGATCGTGGTCGCCGTCTACCTCGCCGCCGCGGTGGCCGGGCTCGCGCAGGGCTACATCCTCAACGACGTCGTGCAGGGTGCGGTCTACCGACTGCGCTCGGCGGTCGAGGACAAGCTCAACGCGCTGCCGCTGTCGTACGTCGACCGCCAGCCGCGCGGCGAGCTGCTCAGCCGGGTCACCAACGACATCGACAACATCAGCCAGTCGTTGCAGCAGACGATGAGCCAGCTGCTGACCTCGCTGCTCACGGTCGCCGGCGTGCTCGCGATGATGTTCTGGATCTCGCCGACCTTGGCGCTGGTCGCCCTGCTCACCGTGCCGGTCTCGGTGTTCGTGGCGAGCCGGATCATGAAGCGCTCGCAAGGGCTCTTCGTGCAGCAGTGGCGCAGCACCGGCCGGCTGAACGCCCACGTCGAGGAGACCTTCACCGGGCACGAGCTGGTCACCGTCTACGGCCGGCGGCGCGAGTCCGAGGCGCGGTTCGCCGAGGAGAACGACGCGCTCTACACCTCGGCGTTCGGCGCTCAGTTCGTCTCCGGCCTGGTGATGCCGTTGATGATGTTCGTCGGCAACCTGACCTACGTGCTGATCGCGGTGCTGGGCGGCCTGCGGGTGGCGAGCGGGACGATGTCGCTGGGGGAGGTGCAGGCCTTCATCCAGTACTCCCGCCAGTTCACCCAGCCGCTCACCCAGGTCGCCTCGATGGTCAACCTGCTGCAGTCCGGGGTCGCCTCGGCCGAGCGGGTCTTCGAGCTCCTCGACGCACCGGAGCAGAGCGCCGACTCGACCGCCGGGCGGCTGCCCGTGCCCACCCGTGGCGAGGTGCGCCTCGAGCACGTCGGCTTCCGGTACGACGAGGACGAGCCGCTCATCGAGGACCTCTCGCTCGTCGCACGGCCCGGCCAGACCGTCGCCGTGGTCGGCCCGACCGGTGCCGGCAAGACCACGCTGGTCAACCTGGTGATGCGGTTCTACGAGGTGCGCACCGGCCGGATCACCCTGGACGGCGTCGACGTGGTGGACGTCCCCCGGGCCGAGCTGCGCAGCCGGATCGGCATGGTGCTGCAGGACACCTGGCTGTTCCGCGGCACGCTGCGCGAGAACATCGCCTACGGCCGCCCCCGCGCCAGCGAGGCGGACGTGCTCGAGGCTGCCCGAGCCACGTTCGTGGACCGGTTCGTGCACTCGTTGCCCGACGGCTACGACACCCGGGTGGAGGAGAACGGCGCCAACCTCTCGGCCGGCGAGCGACAGCTGGTGACCATCGCGCGCGCCTTCCTCGCCGACCCGGCGCTGCTGATCCTCGACGAGGCGACCAGCTCGGTCGACACCCGCACCGAGCTGCTGCTGCAGCGGGCGATGGCCGCCCTGCGCACGGACCGGACGTCGTTCGTGATCGCCCACCGGCTGTCGACGATCCGCGACGCCGACGTGATCGTGGTGATGGAGGAGGGTCGCATCGTCGAGCAGGGCTCCCACGACGAGCTGCTGGTGCGCGACGGCGCCTACGCGCGCCTGCACGCCACGCAGCTGGCCGGCGCCACCACCTGACCCGCGCCGGAGGCACGCCGCACGGCGCCAGGCAGGAGCCTGACCGGGTGAGGCGTAGCCGGCATGTCCTGCGGTGCGGCCTGGGTAGGGAGTACGTGCCCGCGCGTCCGCGACCCTGAGGAGGCCCCGTGCCTGAGCAGTCGTCCACGATCGTCCGACCACGCTGGGTCTGGGGCGGGGTGGCCCTGCTCGTCGTGGGAGTGGCCTGCCTCGCTGCGGCGGTGATCACCCTGCAGGTGTGGGTGGCAGTCGTCGGCGCGGTGCTGCTGCTGGCCGGGCTCGTCGCCGGTGCCCGCGGCAACCTGCCGCACGACAGCGCCGCGCACACCTCGCCCGGCCAGGTCGTCGAGGACGTCGCGGACCACCGCAGCGAGCGGGCCGTGGATCCCGGCGAGCGGGTGCACGACGCCGAGGTCGAGCAGCACGCCCGCGAGGCGGAGTCGCGACGCCGGGCCGCGATCGACACCCCGCAGGCCGGGCCCGGCCTGGCGCCGGTGGGCATCGCCGCGGTGCTGGCCGTGTGCGGCTGGCTGGCCGTGGCCCAGGTGTTCGACCCGTACTCGGCCACGGGTCAGCAGGTCGCGCTGCGCGACATCGGGGTGGCCGTGCCCGTGGCGCTGGCCGCGATGGTCCTGCGCACCCGCGGCACCCACGTGGTCGCCCTGGGCCTGGTCGTGCTCGGCGGCGTGGGCCTCGTGCTGATGGCGCTGCTCGCCCCGCACAGCGTGGCCTGGACCCCGTGGAGCGAGGGGCTGTCGGGCCTGGTGCTCCTGCTCGGGGCGGCGCTGGCGGCGAGACGCAACGGCGTGGTGACCTGGGGTCGGTGACGCCGTGCGCGACGCACGCCCTCGGACGTGCAGCGACCCGCAGGCGGGGTGTTCCCCGGTGGACTGTCCGGGCGCCTGCGGGTCGGGTGACTGCTTCGGATTGGCCAGCGCCCTCGACGGGTTCCGGCCGGGGGGCTGCTAGCCGGCAGCCACCTCACGTGTCCATGGAGAACTCACTGTGTGGACCACCTCCTTTCCCGTGTGCGACCACGGTACGACGGCAGGTCAAGGCGTTTTCGCATCGTGACCGACCTGTTCCGCCAGGACCCCCTGCGCGGGCTAGCGTGGGAGCGTCGTCGAGCGGGAGGAATCCCTGTGGAGAGCAAGGAGGCAGCCCTCCGGGCCCTGGAGTCGGAGGTGACCGTGCTGGCGCGGCGGCTGCGGCGCACCTATGCCGAGCTCGCGCGGGCGATCCACCCCCGCGTGCAGCCCACCGGCTACGCGTTGCTGTCCACGCTGCACCGGGGCGGGGCCCGGCGGCAGAGCGACCTCTGCGGCGAGCTCGGCCTCGACAAGGGCGCCGTCAGCCGCCAGGTCAACGCCCTCGAGGGGCTCGGTCTGGTCCAGCGCACCCCGGACCCGGTCGACCGCCGCGCGTACCAGGTGGACCTCAGCGACGACGCGCGTACCCGTCTGGTCGACGTGCAGACCCGCGCCCGGAGCCGGTACGCCGAGCGGCTCGGCGGCTGGAGCGAGGCCGAGATAGCCCAGGTCGCCGACGACCTCTCCCGCTACAACGCGCTGCTCGAGGGCTAGCCCCCGAGCAGCCCCCGCCGGCCCGTCGGGTCAGGCCCGACGCACCCACGCGGCGGTGTCGCCCGGCAGCTCACCGTCGAGCGGGGCGGTCGCGAACAGCAGCTCGCCCGCGGGCAGGGCGACCGGGTCGCTGCCGCAGTTGAGCACCACCCGCACGTCGCCGCGGTCGAAGGCCAGCACGTGCGGGCCGAGGTCGACGAGCTCGAGCGAGGCGTCGGCGTCGAGCTGCGGCCGGGTGCGCAGCGCCCGGCGGTAGGTCTCCAGCGTCGAGCCGTCGACCCCGTCCTGGGCGGCCACCGTGCGGTCGGCCCACTCCTCGGGCTGCGGCAGCCAGGGCTGGCCCTCGGCCGGGCCGAAACCGAACGGCGGGGCGTCGCCGGACCACGGCAGCGGCACGCGGCAGCCGTCGCGGCCCTCGTTCTGCCCGCGGTGGAAGGCCGGGTCCTCGCGCAGCCCGCGCGGCACGGTGACCTCCTCGAGGCCGAGCTCCTCTCCCTCGTACAGGTACGTCGAGCCGGGCATCGCCAGGATCGTGGCGGTCAACGCCCGCGCCCGGGCCAGGCCCTGCGCACCGCCGCCGTACCGGGTGACGTGGCGGACGACGTCGTGGTTGCTCAGCACCCAGGTGGGGCTCGCGCCGACCGGGGCGACCGCGCGGTAGGTCTCGCGGACCACCTCGGCGAAGCTCTCCGCCGACCACGGTGCGGTGAGGAAGAGGAAGTTGAACGCCTGGTGGAACTCGTCGGGCCGCACGTACGCCGCCAGCTTCTCCGCCGACGCGGCCCAGGCCTCGGCCACCATCATCCGGTCGCCGTCGTACTCGTCGAGCACCCCGCGCCAGCGCCGCCAGATGTCGTGCACCTCGGGCTGGTCCCACATCGGGCCGACGTTGACGCCCTCGATCATCGCCTGCTGCTCCTGCGCGCCGGTCGACGGCAGGCCCTCGGCCTTGGCCAGGCCGTGCGCCACGTCGACCCGGAAGCCGTCGACGCCGCGGTCGAGCCAGAAGCGCAGCACCGAGTCGAACTCGGCGCGCACCTCCTCGTTGGTCCAGTCGACGTCGGGCTGGCTGTCGTCGAAGAGGTGGAGGTACCACTGGCCGTCCTCGACGCGGGTCCAGGCGTCGCCGCCGAAGACCGACTGCCAGTTGTTCGGCGGCTCGGAGCCGTCCGGTCCGCTGCCCTCGCGGAAGAGGTAGCGCGCCCGCTCCGGCGACCCGCGCCCGGCATCGACGGCCGCCTGGAACCAGGCGTGGTCGTGGGAGGTGTGGTTGGGCACCACGTCGACGATGACCTTGAGGCCGAGCTCGTGCGCACGCTCGCGCAGGGCGTCGAAGTCCTCGAGGGTGCCGAAGAGCGGGTCGACGTCGCGGTAGTCGGCGACGTCGTAGCCGTGGTCGTTCTGCGGTGAGGTGTAGAACGGCGTGATCCACAGCGCGTGAGCACCCAGGTCGGCGATGTGGCCGAGCCGCGAGGTGATGCCGGGCAGGTCGCCGATGCCGTCACCGTCGCCGTCGGCGAAGCTGCGGACGTAGACCTGGTAGACGACGGCGTCGCGCCACCACGGGGCGGTCTCGGTCGTGGTCATACGGCTCTCCTGGCGGGGAAGGGGGCGGTGGAGGGTCGTGCTCGTGCGCACGTCCACTCTTCCAGTGGTCCGCCGGTCGCTCCAACTCGGCGGGCCAGCTACCGGTGCGTGCCGGCCCCCCGCTCAGTTGAAGGCGCTCGGGTCGATCGTGACCCAGAGGTGCTCGGCGACGGCGAGCAGACGGCCGTCGGCGTCGTAGAGGCTGCTCGCGGTGAAGGTCTTGCGGCCCTCGACGCCGCGCGCCTCGCCGACGACCACGTGGTCGTCGCCGACGCGGGGCAGGGCGTCGACCCGCACGGTGTAGGTCCCCAGCACCATCGGCCGTTCCACCAGGTCGGAGGTCCAGCCCCCCACGCAGTCCAGGGCGGCCCACGCGGCGGCGACCGAGACGTGGTCGTCCTCGGCCCCGTCCTCGTCGCCCTCGTGCCGCGGCAGCGTGGAGCCGGCCGTCCACGACGAGGCCACCCGTCCCTCGCCGACGTGCCCGGGGAAGATCCGCAGCCCGTCGTCGGCGCCGGTACCGCACACGAAGCAGGTCGGGAAGGGGTGGGTCCGCAGCCCCGGGTACGACGCCTCCGCCTCGCGGGCCGCGGCGAGCGGCACCGGCGCCACCGGGGTCAGGTCGCGGTCCACCTCCCGGGCCTGGGCGACGAGGTCCTCGCCGTCGCGCAGGAGCGTCCACCCCTCGTGCTCGGTGCCGCCCTCGGTCACCGCGAGCGTCGTCTCCAGCGGCGGGGGCATCCGCAGCCGCACCTCGACGGCGCCGCGCGGCACGCCGTACGCCGCGTGGGCCAGGGACCCGGCGGCCCAACCGCCGTTGCCGGAGCGGGCGGGGCCGCGGAAGCGGGTGGGGATGATGAAGGACGACGGGGACGACGGGGACGACATGGCCCCATCCTGCCCGGGTCAGTCCTTGATCTGGTCCAACCGGTCCAGTGCCTCGACCCGCTCGGCCTTGTGGTCGACGATCGGGTCGGGGTAGTCGTCGGTGCCCAGCTCCGGCACCCAGCGGCGGCGGTAGGAGCCGTCCGGGTCGAACTTCTCGGCCTGGGTGTCGGGGTTGAAGACCCGGAAGAACGGCGAGGCGTCCGTGCCGCAGCCGGCGGTCCACTGCCAGTTGAGGTGGTTGCTGGAGAGGTCCCCGTCGACGAGGTGGTCGTAGAAGAACTTCGCGCCGACCTTCCAGTCGAGGTGGAGGTCCTTGACCAGGAAGCTGGCCACGAGCATCCGCACCCGGTTGTGCATCGTGCCGGTGGCGAGCATCTCGCGCATCCCGGCGTCGACCATCGGGAAGCCGGTGCGGCCCTCCTTCCAGGCATCGAGCTGGTCGCCCGGCTCGTCCCACCGCATCCGCTCGAACTGGGTGCGCCACGACTCGCGCACGACCCGCGGCTCGCGCCACATCACGTCGGCGTAGAACTCGCGCCAGGCGAGCTCGCTGCGGTAGCTCTGCGCGTGCTTGTCGCGGCGGCCGACGAGGCCGGCGAGCAGGGTGCGGGGGTGGATCTCGCCCCAGCGCAGGTGCGGCGACATCCGCGACGTGCCGTCGCGGTCGGGACGGTCGCGGTCCTCGTCGTAGCCGTCGAGCCGGTCGAGGAAGCGGCTCCAGCGGGCCCGTGCGGCGTCCTCGCCGACCGACTGCGGGTCCAGGCCCTCCGGCATCGGGGCGTCGGGGAAGTCCTCGGACTCCAGCTCCAGCCAGGTCTGCCGCGACCCGGGCCGACGGTAGGGCTCCTCCCAGCCGTGCTGGGCCCAGGTGCGGCTGAACGGCGTGAAGACCTGGTAGCCCTCGCCGGAGCCGTTGAGCACCGAGCCCGGCTCCACGGCGTACGGCGACCCCGACTGCTCGAGGGGCACGTCGAGGTCGTCGAGCGCCACGGCGACCCGTTCGTCGCGCTGGCGTCCGTACGGTCCGAAGTCGCCCGCGGAGTGCACCGAGCGGGCCTCGACCTCGCGCACGACCGCGGCCAGCACCTCCTCGGGCGTGCCACGGCGCACCACCAGGCGACCGCCCAGCGACTCGTCGAGCGTGCGCAGCGACGCCGACATCCAGGCGCGCCGGGCCGGGCCGGCCGGCCCCCAGAGCGCGTCGTCCCAGACGAAGAGCGGCAGCACCCCGCCACCGTCACCGGCGCCGGCGGCCGCGCACGCGTCGAGCAGGGCGGGGTTGTCGTGGAGGCGCAGGTCGCGCCGGAACCACATGATCGCGGGGTGCGCTGCAGCCATGCCCCCCACCGTGCCCCGGCCGGAGGCCCCGACACTCGCCCCGGCGCGCCAGGTGGGGGAGGATAGGAGGGTGAGTGACCTGATCGACACCACCGAGATGTACCTCCGCACCATCTACGAGCTGGTGGAGGAGGACATCGTGCCGCTGCGCGCGCGCATCGCCGAGCGCCTCCACCAGAGCGGCCCGACGGTCAGCCAGACGGTCGCCCGGATGGAGCGCGACGGCCTGGTCACCGTCGAGGGTGACCGGCACCTCGAGCTCACCCCGACCGGCCTCCAGCTCGCCGTGCGGGTGATGCGCAAGCACCGGCTGGCCGAGCGGATGCTGATCGACGTCATCGGGCTGGACTGGGACCAGGTGCACGCCGAGGCCTGCCGCTGGGAGCACGTGATGAGCGAGGCGGTGGAGCGCCGCCTGCTGCAGATCCTCGGGCACCCCACGGAGTCGCCGTACGGCACGCCGATCCCGGGCCTCGACGAGCTGGGCGAGGCGACCGCCGGACGCTTCATGGACGGCGTGGACTCCCTGACCGACGTGGTCACCGCCGAGGCGTCCTCGGTGCTGGTGCGCCGGATCGGCGAGGAGCTGCAGAAGGACGAGGTCGTGATGCGGGTGCTGCACCGGGTCGGTGCCCTGCCCGACAAGGTCGTGACCGTGTCGACGGCCCCCGGGGGCGTGCTGGTCGGCTCCGGCGGCGAGACCGCCGAGGTCGACGAGGAAGCCGCCGCGCACCTGTTCGTCAGCCTGCTCTGACCCGCCGCCGGGCGGCCTCGACGCGCCCGGCCAGCTCGGTGAGCACCTCCGAGGTGCCCTCCCCGACCGTGTACGTCGCGAGGTCGTCGCCGCGGGTGCGTCCCCGGTTGACGATCACCACCGGTGTGCCCAGCTTCGCGGCCCGGCGCACGAACCGGAAGCCGGACATCACGGTGAGCGAGGAGCCCGCGACCAGCAGCGCCTCGGTGCGGTCGACGGCGTCGGTCACCCGCTGCACCCGGGGCCGGGGCACGTTCTCACCGAAGAAGACGACGTCGGGCTTGAGCCGGCCGCCGCAGACCACGCACGGTGGCACCAGGAAGCCCGCGGTGTCGTCGAGATCCACGTCGCCGTCGGGCCGGAGCGGGCGGGTGCGGTGCCGCTCGAGCCAGGTCGGGTTCGCGGCGTCCATCCGGGCCTGCATCGCCGTGCGGGGGCTGGTCGCGCCGCAGTCGAGGCACACGACGTCGCTGATCCGGCCGTGCAGCGCGACCACGTGCTCGGCGCCGGCGCGCTCGTGCAGGCCGTCGACGTTCTGGGTGACGAGCAGGTCCAGCGCCCCGGCCGCCTCCAGCCGGGCGACGGCGTCGTGGCCGGGGTTGGGCTCCGCGTGGCCCATCCGGCTCCAGCCCAGGAACCCACGGGCCCAGTAGCGCTGGTGCGCCGCCTCGGTGGCCACCAGCTCCTGGTAGGTCATCGGCTGGCGCACCGGGCGGCCCGGGCCCCGGTAGTCGGGGATGCCGGAGTCGGTCGAGAGCCCCGCGCCGGTGAGCAGCACGAAGCGTCGTGTGCTCAGCAGCCCGAGCGCGGCGTCACGGTCGCTCATCGGGCGTAGCGCGCCTCGGCCCGCGCCCGCGCCTTCGCGGCCTCGACGTCCCGGTCCTTCGGCGGCGCGGACGTGGTCAGCGTCGCCAGCAACCGGCGCGTGGTCGCGGTGACCTCGGCGACCGCGGCGTCGAACGCCGCCTGGTTGGCCTGCGACGGCCTGGTCGAGCCGGAGACCTTGCGCACGTACTGCAGCGCGGCGGCCTCGACCTCGTCCTCGGTCGCCGGCGGCTCGAAGTTGTGCAGGACCCGGATGTTGCGGCACATGCCCCCACGGTACGACGCCACGCCCGCCGGCGCCCGGTCCCGGCGTCGGCTCTCAGCCGTACCTCTTCTGGTGCGCCGCCTTCGCCGCGGCGTACCACTCGTCGGCCTCCGCCTCGTCCCACGCGGCCTTGAAGATCCGGGCGCTCTCGGCCTTCACCGGGTCCTCGGGGCGGCGCGGCAGCTCCTCCCGACCGTGCGCCCCGCTCTGCCCCTTCTTGTCCGCGGGCACCGGTCCGGCGTACTTCGTGCCGCCCCGGTGGTTGGCGTAGCGGCGGGCCCGGGTGAACCCCATCTGCAGGAACTTCCGCGCCATGTCGGCCCCCACGAGGTCCTGGGCGGTGACGTAGCCGCGGAACCGCTCCAGGATCGCCGCGCTGCTCTCGGTCGCCTTGTCCGGCGTCGCGAACCGCCACAGCGGCAGGAGCTCGTCCTTGTACGGCTGCACCGTCAACACGCCCGTCTCCCCGCGCGCGACCCGGTACTCCTCCGGGTGGGCGCGGTGGTCGACGTCGGGATCGGGCTTCCACACGGGCCCTCTCTACCCACAACCCCGAGCGGTGCCGCCGCCGCGGTCGTCCGAGGCCGCAGCGGGACAGGTGTCCGGCGCCGACGCTCGCCCCAGGGGCTCAGCCCAGGTCGAGCAGCTGCACCGAGCGCGGGGTGACGACCGCGACGCGTCCGTCGGCCAGCGGGAGCGAGCGGGTGGCGTAGCTCTGGAAGCCGGGGACGTCGGGGCCCTTCTCCAGGGTCACGTCGCCGTCGGGCGAGACCCGCACGACCGTGACGTACGCCGAGGGTTGCCCGCGCCCGCCGTACGAGTCGGTGGCCACCAGGCCGACCGACCGGTCCGGCAGCCAGGTGACGGTGCGCGGGTCGCCGTCGCTGGCGAACGAGGTGCTGCGCTCCAGCCGGGCCGTCGACAGCTCGGACGGCGCGGCCAGGTCGGAGACGTCGAACACGGACGCCTTCGCGCCGGTGGGGCGGGCCATCGGGCGGCCGCCCTCGTCCACCAGCCGGGTCGCGGTGCCGAGGCCGAGCAGCCGCTCGTCGCCGACCGGGTGGAGGTAGGCGGAGAAACCGGGCAGCGTCACCTCGCCCAGGGTGCGCGGCTCGGGGCCGGCGACGTCGACGGTGTAGAGCGGGTCGGTCTGCACGAAGGTGACCACGATCGCGAGGTCGTCGAACCACCGCACGGACATGATCTCCTCGCCGACCCCCAGCCCGTCGGCGCGGCCGGTCTCGACGAGCCGCCGGCCGTCGCGGGCGAAGGACAGCACGGCGTTCTCCTCCGGCGTCCAGCCGCGGTAGCCGACGCCGGCCGCGACCCGCACCCGCCCGTCGACGGCGTCGATGGACCAGCGGTCCTTCAGACCCCCGTCGAAGCCACCCGAGGCGGCCCAGGTCGCGTCGGTGCCGTCGAGGTCGAAGACGTGCAGCGAGGTCTCGGGGCCCTCCGCGTCGCGCCCGCGCAGCCGGGCGCCCCAGGCCCAGCCCCAGCGGGCGGTCGCGACGACGAGCTGGTCGCCCGAGGAGTAGGCCAGCTCACCGGACGCGGTGAGTGCGGTGGTGCGCAGGTCGGCGGGGGAGGCGACGTCGTACCCGACGACCGCGAGGGTGCCGAGGCCCGCGTCCTGCTCCGGGTGCAGCACGTCACCGCAGGCGACGAGCGCCTCGGACCCACCGCCGTCCGTGCTCACGCTGGGCAGCCAGGCCCCCACCGGTGCCTCGCGCACCAGCCGACGGTTCTCGGCCAGTGCCTCCGCGCGGGTGGGTCGGTCACCCCGGTCACGGCCGGGCCGCGCGAACCGGTCGTACGGCGAGACGAACGCGATGTCCGGCACCGGGTCGGAGAGCACCAGCCGCACCACGTCGCCGTGCTGTCGGGCGGAGACCAGCTGGCCGTCGAAGGTGCGGTCGGTGCCCAGGCGGGGCGCCGACGGGTCGGTCACGTCGACGTCGATCACCCGGGTGCTCGACCCACCACCCGGCCCGACCAGGCCGTCGGGTGCGACCCGGTCGACGGTGGCCGCGGGGTCGTACGCCGAGCCCGCCTGGGCCACCACCTGGAGGTGGTCGCCCACGAGCAGCAGCTCCGCGCCGTACGTCTCCGGGGGCAGCCGCAGCGCGGCGACCCGCTCCGGCTCGGCGCCGGTCACGTCGGTGACCACGAGCCGGCGGTCCACGAGCCGGTAGACCACCGAGCCGTCGGTCTTCGCGAGGTCCGGCTCGTCGACGCCGACCTCCTGCACGTTGGTGCCGGTCGCGCCGTTGCCGACCGCGTCGGTCACCGCGGCGCCGTCGGCCGCCTCGGCCGCCATCGCGCGCTCGGCGAGCGGGTAGACCAGGCCCCCGCCGAGGCCGTACGCCGTGACCTGCGGCAGGGCCTGGTCGACGTACCACCGGCGGAGCGCCTCGCAGTCCTCGAAGGTCGCGAGGCCGGGGGCGGCCGCCGCCCGGACGGGCTTGCCGAGGTCGCCGGGGGTGGGCACGTCGTCGGGCACGAGACCCAGCGCGAGGCCGCCGGCCATCCCCGCGACGGCGATCCCCGCGACGGCGATCCGTCGGCGTCGTCCCATGTCGTCCTCCTCGGTCCCCCCAGGCTCTCGCACCGGCCCGGTCGGAGGTGGGACGCACGGAGGTGTCGGACGGTTCCACCGACGGGAAGGATGGTGCCGACCGAGCGCGCCGACCACCGGCGCCGTCCCGATCCCAGGAGTCCTCCGTGCCCGAGCCGACCCGCAGCCACCCCGACCGCCAGTACGACATCGTCGTGCTCGGAGCCACCGGCTTCACCGGCAAGCTGACCGCGGCCTATCTCGCCGAGCACGCGCCCGAGGGCCTGCGCTGGGCGCTGGCCGGACGCACGCGGTCCAAGCTCGAGGCGGTGCGCGAGGAGCTCGCCCGCACCACCCCGGCCGCGGCGGACCTCGACCTGCTCGTCGCGGACGTGACCGACCCGGCCTCCCTGAGGAAGCTGGCGGAGGCCACCGGCAGCGTGGTCACCACCGTCGGGCCCTACCTGCTGCACGGCGAGCCGCTCGTGCGGGCCTGCGCCGAGGCGGGCACGGACTACCTCGACCTCACCGGTGAGCCGGAGTTCGTCGACCGGATGTACGTCGAGCACCACGCGACCGCCGAGAAGTCCGGCGCCCGCCTCGTGCACGCCTGCGGCTTCGACTCGATCCCGCACGACCTCGGTGCCTTCCACGCCGTCCAGCAGCTGCCCGACGACGCCCCGATCTCGCTGCGCGGCGTCGCACGGGCGAAGGGGACCTTCTCCGGCGGCACCTTCGCCTCGGCGCTGACCGCGATGTCGCGGGGCAAACAGATGAAGCAGGCCTCGCGGGAGCGCCGGTCGATGGAGGCCCGCCCCGAGGGGCGGCGCTCGCGCCCCAGCGGGGCCACGCCGCACCGTGACGGCGACCTCGGGCTGTGGCTGCTGCCGATGCCGACCATCGACCCGCTGGTGGTCGCGCGGTCAGGCGCCGCGCTGGAGAGCTACGGCCCCGACTTCCGCTACGGGCACTTCGCGGGCATCGAGCGGCTCCCGGTGGCGGTCGGGGGCGCCGCCGGTGTCGCCGGGCTCGCGGCGGCCGCGCAGGTGGGTCCGCTGCGCAGGCTGCTGATGAGCAAGGTCCCGCAGGGCGAGGGCCCCTCGCAGTCGCGGCGCGACAAGAGCTGGTTCACCGTCGACTTCCTCGGCGAGGCCGGCGGGCAGCGCGTGCACACCCAGGTCACGGGCGGCGACCCCGGCTACACCGAGACCGCGAAGATGCTGGCCGAGGCGGCCCTGTCGTTGGCGTTCGACGACAACCCGACCACCGCCGGACAGGTCACCACGGCGGTCGCGATGGGCGACCACCTGCTGGCTCGGCTGCAGGCCGCGGGCATCACCTTCGAGGTGCTCGACAGGTCCTGACGGCGTGCCCGGCCGGGGGGCCGGGCGCGGGGGTGGCACTTTCGCGATCCGGCTGTCAGGGGCCGGTGCGACGTCTAGCCTGAGAGTGCATCCACCCGTTGCTTCCAGCAGAGACCCGACGTGACTCCTCGACTCCGGGGCCTGGCCGTCATAGCCGTGCTGCCCCTCGCGCTCAGCACCTCCACCGCCGCCACCGGCGCGCCCGGCGACCCGGCCCGACCGGTGACGTCCGCCCGGGTGGACGGTGTCGTGGGGTCCTCCCACCTCGGCCTGCCTGCCGCGGTGGTGCCACCCGTGCTCACCGAGGCGGTGCTGCTGGCCAGCACCGACGGCGTGCTGCTGCGGCCTCCGACGTTGCGGGCCGGGGACGTGCCCGCGTCCGAGGTCAGCGGCGCCAAGGGGACGACGCACCGGTGGACGGCCTCCGAGCTCTCCGACCACGACCTCCCCGCGACCGCGAAGTCGGCCTACCAGCGCGCCTCCCGAGCGCTGGCCCCCGGCTGCGACGTGCCCTGGACGCTGCTCGCCGGCGTCGGCCGGGTCGAGTCGGACCACGGCCGGTACGGCGGCTCGGTGCTCGGGACCACCGGGGTGAGTCGTCCGCTCATCATCGGCATCCCGCTCGACGGGGTCGGGCCCGTCGCGGCGATCTCCGACACCGACAACGGTCGCTACGACAAGGACCTGGTGTGGGACCGCGCCGTCGGCGCGATGCAGTTCATCCCGAGCACGTGGCGCTCCTGGGCGCGCGACGGTGACGGCGACGGGCTCGCCGACCCCAACGACCTCGACGACGCGGCCCTGGCCGCCGGCGCCTACCTCTGCCGCTACAGCAGCGACCTGAGGCCGTCGGCCGGCGCCCGCGGCGCGATCTTCACCTACAACGCCGACGACTTCTACGTCGACCTGGTCTCGGCCTTCGAGGTCGGCTACCGCACCGGGGTCTTCGACATCCCCTCGCCGCCTCCGGACGAGCCCAAGGACACGAAGGACACGAAGAAGAAGTCCAAGGACACGAAGAAGTCCAAGGACACGAAGAAGTCCAAGGACACGAAGAAGTCCAGGGACAAGAAGAAGCGGCCGGACGACGCCGCGTCCGGGGTCACGAAGGTCGACCGGCCCGGCACGAACCGGCCGAAGGTGCCCCGCTCGCCTGCCCCCAGCACCCCCAGCACCCCGAGCACCCCCAGCACCCCGAGCACGCCCAGCACCCCCGGCCCCGGCGGCAGCGGAGGTGCCGGCGGGTCGGGCAAGGACCCGCGCGGCAAGCCCGGCGGTGGGTCGGCGACCGCGTCCCCGAGCCCGAAGCCCTCCAGCCAGCCGAAGCCGCCCAGCCCGCCCCCGTCGAGCACGGGCACGGGTGGCTCCGGCGGAGGCACGTCCTCGGTGCCGTCGTCCGACCCCGCCGGTGGCCCGAGCGCGGGCGACGGGTCGTCGTCCGCCTCCGTCGTCACCCCCTGACGCCGAGAGGGCACCAACGTCCCCGCGAGAGGGCAGGCACGTCGCCGCGAGAGGGCGCTTGCCTCCGGTTCACCCGCACCCGCACCCGCACCCGCACGCCCACTCGCCCCGGTCGACCGGGCCGAGGCGGGCGCCGTCGTGCGTCAGCGGCGGGCGATGGTTCGTCGTCGGCCAGCGCGGACCGGATCGGTCCGTCGGACTGCGTGGTGATGCCGGTGTCGGCCTCCGCGTAGAGGTCGCGACCGTCGATGTAGAGGTCGAGGTGGTCGGCGTTCCAGCTCTCCCCGCCGGATCGAGCGGCTGCGACGCCAGCTCGACGCCGTGGCGCACACACCCGGCGTCGGGCCGGGCCGCGAGATCGGCGGCGTACCGGACGCTCCCGGACACCTCGAGCAGGTAGCGGCCCCCGGCCACGAGCGCGCTGATGCAGGAGGAGGTCCGCGCGATCACGCGGCGGACGTGCCGCGAGCTGCGGCCCGGACCTCCGCGAGGAGGTCGTCGAGTGAGCGCCCCGGGCCGCCCACGACGACGGGGACCGCGGCCTTGCGTAGCGCCTTCGCGGCCCGTTCGGCGACGCCCGCCACCTCGCTGTGGGTGACCGTGAGGACCGCGACGGTGACATCGTGGGTGCCACAGAAGTCCACCAGGTCGCCCGGTGGCATGTTCGCGCCCAGGTGCTGGACCCGCCAGTTGTCGGCCCGGAGCGCTGCCGCTGCCATGGCCGTGGGCAGGGCGTGGAGGTCACCGGACACGGCGGCGACCATCACGGTCCCGCGCCGACGACCACGAGGGGTCGGGGTGAGCTCGCCCAGGATCCGTTCCACGGTGGCCGACGCCCGGTGCTCCACCCAGATCGAGATCTCTCCGTCGTGCCACGACTGCCCTATCCGACGCAACGGCGGGCTGAGGACCTCGACGATCAGGTCCTTGACTGGGGTCCCCTCCTGGACGAGGCGGCGGGCGATCTGCCGCGCCGTGCGGTCGTCGCCGCTGGTCAGCGCCTCGTGCATCCGGGACGCCTGCCCGTCGAGCCGCTGGGGGCTGGGTGGGGAGACGCGGGTGGGCCGGACCCGCAGCTGGGCGAGCTCGTCGAGGTCCGAGCGGCTGACGCAGTACTTCCCGGCCACCATCGTGGCGGGGAGGCGGCCGTTGCGGACCCAGCGATAGGCCGTCTGGTAGTGCACCCCCAGCTCGGCGGCGGCCGCTCTGAGCTCCACCGTCGATTGGTTCGGCATGGGGCCATGCTACCGATCCCCACGTCCATCCTCGACAGATTCGCGACGGAGCACTGCTAATTGAGGCTAAAGCCTGCTAACTTCGAAGATGCACGCCCCAGTCATCCATCCTCGAAGGAGCCAGCCATGGACCTCACGCTCAGTGCGGGCCAGTACGACCTCGTCTACAACGCCTTCTCGTTCGTCATCGCCGCCATGGGTGCTTCCCTGCTGTTCTTCGTGCTCGCGCGCGGGTCAGTGGCACCGCGCCACCGGATGGCCGTCACGTTGTCCACCGTGGTGGTCGGCATCGCGCTGTACCACTACGTCCGGATCTTCAACTCCTGGGTGGACGCCTTCTCCTACACGGGCGGGTCCTACGTCCAGGACGGCATCCCGTTCAACGAGGCTTACCGCTACGTCGACTGGGTGCTGACCGTCCCGTTGCTGCTGGCCGAGCTCGTCATCGTGCTCAAGCTCAGCGGGGGCAAGACCCGCAGCCTGCTCATCCGGCTGACCCTCGCGGCGCTCGCCATGATCATCTTGGGCTACCCCGGGGAGTTGGCCGCCTCGGACAGCACCGCAAAGATCGTGTGGGGCATCCTGGGCACGTTGCCGTTCCTGTACATCCTCTACGTCCTGTTCGTGGAGCTGAGCGGCTCCCTGGGACGCCAGGCCCCCGGAGTGGTCCGACTGCTCAGCGCACTGCGCTGGATCCTCCTGGTCACCTGGACCGTCTACCCCATCGCCTACATCCTCCCGGCGTTCATCAGCGACCCGGTCGTCGCCGAGGTCGCGCGACAGGTGGGGTACTCGGTGGCCGATGTGCTCGCCAAGCCGCTGTTCGGGCTCCTCGTGTTCGCGATCGCCATCGTCAAGTCCCGCGACGAGGGATACGTCCAGGCGGGTGACGCATCGACTCCCGACTCTGCCCGCTCAGCCGACGTCACGCCGGAGCGAGAGCTCGCCCGTTCCTGACGTCGCCCCCGGCCCCGGTCCCCGTGTCGCCGCGGGGGACCGGGGTCCACCACCTCTTGCGAAGGAAGCCCTCATGGACAAGCTCAGCCTAGGCTCCGTCTCCCTGGACGACCCGTCTGCCGCATTCGACGACCAGCCGTTCTACGAGCAGACCGTCACCCTGCTCCGCTGCGTGCGCGACCACGACTTCGCCACCCTGGCCGACCTGTGCGACGACGATCTTGGCATCGTGGACATCGACGTCGACGGCTCTGCCCACCCGATCCGCGACCGAGCCGAGTGGGAGGAGTGGTTCACGAACCTTTTCGCCACCCTCGAGGGCATGAACGCCACCACGGACTCGGTCATCCTCGACTACCGGGCCGTCAGCCATGACACCCTCGGCTTCGGCGTCCTGGAGTTCCGACAGAGCCTGACGGTCGGCCCTTGCACCGCCACCTTCGACTGCGTGGCCACCCTCATCTGGAAGCTCACCGCGCAGGGGTGGCGCGAAGCCCGATGGCACGCCTCCATCATCGCCTCCGACGTGCCGGCCGCGCTGCTGCCGGCCGCCTGACACGGGCGCGGAGAGGCTCGTCCGCGACAACATACTCAGGCGAGGGGGCGCCGGCGGGACCAGTGATCCCGCTTGACGGCGCCTGGTCGGAGCACTCGGGTACGGCGTCGGTGTGACGGTCCGGAATCGCAAGACACCGTCGTCGTCACTGAACCGTCGGCTGCCCGGCTGCCCGGCTGCCCGGCTGCCCGGCTGCCCGGCTGCCCGGCCGCCCGGCTGGCCGGCCGTCCGGTCGTCGCCGTACCGGACGTCGTCGCTGTCCGCCTCGCACACCGCGATCCTGGCTCCCGCCGCCCCGCTGGAGCCTGGTCCGCCCGGCGACCACCCTGCCGTCAACGTCGCCGGCTGGTCGCGCTCGGTGCCGGAGGCCTACTTCCGGTGCTCGCGCCCCGAGCACCCATCCCCGCCGACGCGATCGTGGGTGGGGCGGGCGACCCGGGAGTGTCACCCCTGGCTGCTGCGCGACGCCTCCGGCACCCCTCCGCCTACGGCGAGGCCTGGGACGACGAGGACGATGACGAGCCCCCTGCCTCATCGTCGACCGGTGGCACGAGGCGGATCCCGCATGGAAATGTCACCTGGGCGGCCCGCCCCACAGGCCCGCAACAGAGAATCCACCTGGGCCCCAGCGCCCGGTCCGCCACGGACCGGCACCCTCCGACAGCGGGTCAAGTCTGACGAAGACGCAGGTCAGGTGTCGATACGGTGCCCTGACCTGCGTCCACTCCTCAGTGCCCCAGGCCAGAGTCGAACTGGCGACCTTTCGCTTAGGAGGCGGCTGCTCTATCCGCTGAGCTACTGGGGCGGGTCGCGACCGCCGGAGGCCCGGTCGCCGCGACGCGCACATCCTGCCAGGTCCGACGCCGGGGCCGGTTCGCCGAGGGCACCCGTGGCGCCGGCACCCGCCCGAGCGGGCAGACTAGGGGCTCCCCGGGAGGTCACGGGTCGATGACACCAGGCGTTTCCTTGGGAGAGCACACCTCGCTCACAGAACTCGTGAGCACAATGGCCCGGGGCACCACCGTGCCTCCCCGACGAGAGCGAGCCCCTGGTGTCCGACCCGAGCGCGTCCGACCGTGGTCAGCGCACCCGTCGCCGACGGGTCTCGCGTAGCCCGTGGAAGATCCTGGCCGTCGGGACGCTGGCCCTGGTGCTCGTCCTCGCGGTGGCCGGCGTCGTGGTCTACCAGCGACTCGACGGCAACATCACCCGCGAGTCCATCACCGGCGGGCTCACCAACCGCCCGAGCAAGTCGCTCGACCCCGCTCAGCCCGAGGACGCCCCGCAGGCGCTCAACATCCTGCTGATCGGCTCCGACACCCGGCAGGGCGAGGGCAACGGGATCGACGACGAGAACCCGGGCCAGCGCTCCGACACCACGATCCTCATGCATATCTCCGCCGACCGCACCTTCGCGTACGGCGTGAGCATCCCGCGGGACTCGGTCGTGCAGCGGCCCGACTGCATCGCGGCCGACGGGAGCACCCTGCCGGGCGCGCTGGACATGTGGAACGCGGCGTACGAGGACGGCGGCACCGCCTGCCTCGTCCAGCAGACCGAGCAGCTCACCGGCGTGCGGGTGGACCACTACGTGATCGTCGACTTCAACGGTTTCAAGCAGATGGTCGACGCCCTCGGCGGGGTCACCATCTGCGTGCCCGAGGACGTGAACGACACCACGGGCAACATCCAGCTCGACGGCGGCACCTACGAGGTCGACGGCCAGAAGGCCCTCGACTACGTGCGGGTCCGCTACGCGATCGGCGAGAACGGCGACATCGGCCGGATGAAGCGCCAGCAGACGTTCCTGGCGTCGATGGCGAACAAGGCGCTCTCGGTCGGCACGTTGGCCAACCCGGCCAAGCTGTACTCCTTCCTGGACGCCGCCACCAGCTCGGTGACGATGGACCCCGACCTCGGCTCGCTGCGGGAGCTCACCGGGCTGGCCCGGCAGCTCCGGGGCATCGGGTTGGACAACATCCAGTTCATCTCGGTGCCGTTCCGCACGTACAAGCCCGACCCGAACCGACTGGTCTGGCGCACCAAGCAGGCCGACAAGCTGTGGGCCCTGATGCGCGAGGACCAGCCGTTGAGCGGTCCGTACACCCAGGACGTCGTCACGGCGGGACGGGGCGTCCCCGGCGCGACGCCGAGCGCCGGTGCCTCGTCCAGCGCCTCGGCGTCGCCGGGCGCCACGGGGTCGGCCGACCCCTCGGCCGAGGAGAGCCGCCGCGCGGCGGTCGCGGCCGAGAACGGTCTCTGCTCCTGACCCGTGGCGAGGACGGCGGGCCCCAGCGACACGCTCGGTACGTCGCCACTCGACCATACTGTGACCAGGTCGTTATAGTCGTTCCTGGCCGTCATCGTCGACGGTCGTGTCGACCCCGGGACGGTGAGCCGTGAACGCCACCGCCGGCAGTCCTGCGCAGACCCCGCCCGTCGTGGCGCTGGTCAGCTCGGGGCGGGCCGCCGAGGTCGAGGTGGTGTCCCGTCTCGGTGACGCCCTCCGCACGCGAGGCCGGTCCGTGCGGGTGCTGCGCGGCGACTCCCCGGAGCTCGACTCCCCGACCGCCTTCGACGGCGTGCTCAGCGTCGTCCTGCTGGCGCCGTCCTGGCCGTCGGGCGTCGCGGCCGGCCGCCCGCGCGCGTTCCGCGCGGTCGACCGGTGGTGGTCCGAGGAGGTGCCCCGCCTCGTCGCGCTGGCGCGCGTGGGCGGCTGTCGCAGGGTCGTGCTGCAGAGCAGCACCCTGCTGTACGCCGACGCCGGAGCGAAGCACGTCGACGAGACCTCGCCCCTGGGCATCACCGCGGTGACCGAGCCGCTGTGCGCCGCCGAGCTTGCCACCACCTCCTTCGCCGACGTCTGCCGCACGGCCGTCGTGCTGCGCACGGCGCCCCTGGCGACCCCGCAGGTGCTGGACTGGCTGCACGCCGGCTCGGCGCGTGCCGCCCACGGCGGTGTCGACGCGGGCTGGACGAGCACGCTCGGGGTCGACGCCGCCGTGGACGCCCTGACCCGTGCGCTGGAGTGCCCTACGGGCATCTACAACGTCGCCGAGCCCGCCGTACGCCGCGCGGGCATCGTCGCCGGTCGTGCGGCGCGCGGCCGGGGCCTGCGGGCGCACTTGTCGCCCCGCCACCTGCCCGGCGCCCGGGTGGAGCCCTTCGCGCGGTCCCTGCGCGTCGACAGCGACGCCTTCGCCCGGACGACGGGGTGGTCGCCCGAGGTGACCACCGCCGCCAGTGCCTGACCGCCCGGCGTCCGAGCGGCCGACCTCCGGGGTCTCGCCCGCCGCGCGCGACGCCCTGGCCCGCCGCCGTCGGCTGGCGGACGTCTTCGGCGAGGCCCTGCCCGAGCAGACCGGCGACGACGTCGACCAGGACGCCGCCGGGGGCACCTCGGAGGACTGGTTGCGTCGCGAAGTGCCCCCGCACCACGGGGGCTGACCGGCTCGGGCGGGTCAGGCCTGTGACGAGTCGTCGGGCTTGGCGCCGGTGACGTGCGTGGCCGGGGTCTGGTTCTGCAGCAGGTCCCGGATCTCGGTGAGCAGCAGGATCTGTGCGTCTGGCGGTGCGTTCGCCTCGCCCCTGGCCAGCCGCTCCTGCACCTTGTTGTACGGCGTCACCACGAAGAAGTAGACGACGGCGGCCAGGATCAAGAAGGCCACGAGGGCGGTGAGGAAGGCCCCCACGGGGATGCCGCCGGGCTCGATGTCGTCGAACTTCGGCTCCTGGCCGCCGCTGAGCTTCGCGGCCAGGGACAGCACGACGTTGGTGAAGGCGATGACGACGGCACCGAACGACGTCGCGAGGATGACCGCAACCGCCAGCTCGACGAGGTTGCCGCGCATCAGGAAGTCCTTGAAGCCCTGGAGCATGTGGTGCCTTTCCTCGGGCCGCGCGTCGGGGCCGAGCGCGGACTCGGCGGGAGATTACCCCGCGAAGGTGAAGGCGAGGTAGCGCGAGGACCCGGCCGCCACGACGCTCTCGACGAGGGCGGGCGCGACCGCCAGCAGGACGAGTCGACCCGTGCCGGAGCCCGTGGGGGAGCGGGCCGAGGCGCCGCTCGACGCCGTCACGACGGACACGACCGGCACGTCGCGCGCGAGCGTGCTCGAGCCGCCGGTGCGGGGGTCCGTGGCGAGCAGGTCGACGCGGTCGCCGGCACGGAGCAGGTCGGCCGCCTCCTCGTCGCCCAGCCGGACCGGCACCGTGGTGAGACCCGGCCAGGCGCGGCGTTGCTCTGACCCCAGCAGGCGTGCCGGCGTCAGCGGCTCACCCGCCGCCAGCGGCACCGCCACCCGCCGGCCCCACCAGTCCCGGGCGTCGGTCGCGGCGGAGGCCGGCGCGGTGCCGGGCAGGAACTCCCGCACCGTCAGCGAGCGGGCGTCGAGCACGGTGCCGGCCTCGAGGTCCCGCGCGGCGACCACCACGGGCGCGAGGCGTTCGGCCGGCGTCTCGAGGGTGGCCACCCCCACCCAGACGGCGAGGCCGGCGAGCAGCGCTGCGACCGCGCGACGGCGCATCAGCACCGCTCGACGCAGCCGACGCCGCAGTCGTCGGAGCCGGGTCAGTCCCGGGACGAGGCCGGGGTGGGGGCGGTCGGCGGGTGCGCTCACGCGGCGAGGCTAGGACGCCTCTCGGGTCGGAGGACGGCGTCCTCCACAGGTCGTGCGGAGGTCAGGCCGCGGAGCCCTTGCCCGCGCCCGTCCCCGCGCCCTTTGCCGCGGAGCCCGAGCCGCCCGAATCCTTCGTGGCAGAGCCCGAGCCGCCCGAGGACGAGCTGCCCTTGGTGGGGGAGGCCCCGGAGGTGCTGCCGGAGTCGGGGGACGACGACTCGGTGTTCTTCCCACCCTCGGAGGACGAGCCGGACGCGGCGTCCGCGGTCGACGAGGAGCCGTTGGAGCCGCCGGACCGGCTGTCGGTCTTGTAGAAGCCCGAACCCTTGAAGACCACCCCGACCGCGTTGAACACCTTGCGCAGGCGCCCCTCGCACACGGGGCAGACGGTGAGAGAGTCGTCGGAGAAGCCCTGGAACTGCTCGAAGAAGTGGTCGCACTCGGTGCAGGAGTACTGGTAGGTCGGCACGGCGCTACTTTCGCATCGTTGGTCCGTCGCCCTCGGGGCGAACGGGGGACTCGGCGTCACGGCTTGGCACTCGCGCGTGGCGAGTGCCAATCATACGCAGGGCGGCCCCGCCGCACCCCGGCCATGCCCGATGATGGGGCCGTGCCCACCGACGACGCTGCTCCGGAGAGCGCCGGCCCCCCAGGCGGCTCGGGGCCCTCGGGAGCCGATGCCGGCCCGGACGACGACTCCCGGGAGCACGGGTGGCGCTCCTGGCCCGCGTGGGCCCGGCGGACCGTGGTGCTCGCGGTGCTGGTCGCCGTGGTGCTCGGCGCGAGCGGAGTGGCCCTGCTCTCGACGGTCCGGGCCTCGTTGCCGACGACCGGCGGCGACCTGACCGTCGCGGGCCTGCGGGGAGCGGTCGACGTACGCCGTGACTCCGCCGGGGTGCCGCACATCGTCGCCGACGACCCGCACGACCTGTTCTTCGCCCAGGGCTACGTCACCGCCCAGGACCGCTTCTTCCAGATGGACGTGCGCCGCCACTACACGGCCGGACGGCTGAGCGAGCTCTTCGGGGAGGCCACCCTGGAGAGTGACAAGACGGTGCGCACGATGGGGTGGCGCGACGTCGCGCAGGCCGAGCTCGCGCTGCTCGACCCGGCCACGGTGCTCGCCCTGCGGGCGTACGCCGACGGGGTGAACGCCTGGCTGCGCGGGCGCAGCAGCTCCGAGCTGTCGCTGGAGTACGTGCTGCTCGCTACGCGTGGCGTCGACGTCGCTCCTGAGCCGTGGCAACCGGTGGACTCGCTCGCGTGGTTCAAGGCGGTGGCGTGGGACCTGCGCGCCGATGTCGACCGCGAGACCGAGCGCGGCCTGTTGTCGGTGCGGCACTCCGACGCCGACATCGCCGAGCTCTACCCGCCCTACCCGTACGCCGAGCACCCCCCGGTGGTGCAGGGCGGCGGCGTCGTGGACGGGGTCTTCGAGCCGGACGCCCGCTCCTCGGGCAGCCGCGAGCCGAACCGGGCGGCACCCCCCTGGGCGGCGCGGACGCCCCACGCCCGGGCCACCGACGGCCAGTCGCGCGCGACCCGGGCCGCCCTGGTCGAGGCCCGGCACCGGGCCGGCGCCGCGGACGCGCTCGGTTCGCTCGAGCCGCTGCTCGGTCGCGGCGACGGGATCGGGTCCAACAGCTGGGTGGTGAGCGGCGACCTCTCGGCCTCGGGGCAACCGCTGCTGGCCAACGACCCGCACCTCGACGCCACCCTCCCGGGACCGTGGACCCAGGTGAGCCTGACCTGCCGCACGGTCGACGCCTCCTGCCCGTACGACGTGTCGGGCTTCGTCTTCGCCGGGGTCCCCGGGGTCGTGGTGGGCCGCAACGCCGACGTTGCCTGGGGCCTCACCAGCCTGCAGGCCGACACCACCGACCTCTTCCTCGAGCGGATCCGCGACCAGAGCTACGACTACGACGGCCGCTCGGTGCCACTGCGCTCGCGCGACGAGGAGATCGTGGTGCACGGCCGTGACGCGCCTTTCGTCTTCACGGTGCGCTCGACCCGCCACGGGCCGCTGCTCTCCGACGTCTCCGCCGAGCTGAGCACGGTCGGGGCCAACAGCGCGCCGGAGCTCGACCCGGACTCCCGCCGCGGTGACGGGTACGCCGTCGCGCTCAGCTGGACGGCCCTCACCCCGGGTCGGTCGATGGACGCCGTGCTCGCCCTCGACACCGCGTCGGGCTGGGACGAGGTGCGCGAGGCGGCGTCGCTGCTCGACGCCCCGGCCCAGGGGATCGTGTTCGCCGGCGGCCCCGAGTCCGACGACCCCGCGGAGGCCGCCGGCCACATCGGCTACCAGGCGGCGGGCCGCATCCCGGTGCGCGGGCCCGCCAACGACGGCCAGGTGGTCAGCCCGGGCTGGGACCCCGAGACCAGCTGGCTGGCGGACCCGGTGCCCTTCGACGCGCTGCCCAACGTCGAGGACCCCGAGCGGGGCTGGATCGTGGCGGCCAACCAGGCGCCGGTGGACCCGGACTACCCCTACTACCTCGGCTCGGACTGGGACTACGGCTACCGCAGCCACCGGATCGGCGAGCGGCTCGCCGACATCGCCGACGCGGGCCCCGCCGGCGTCGGCAGCATGACGCGGCTCCAGCTCGACACCCGCAACGAGCTCGCCCCCGCGCTCACGCCGTACCTGCTGGACATCCTGCCGACGACCTCCTACTACTCCGAGGGCCCGGAGCTGCTCGCGGAGTGGGACGGCCTGGACACCGCGGACTCGGCCGGGGCGGCGTACTTCAACGCGGTGGTGCGCCAGGTGCTGCAGCTGACGTACGCCGACGACATGCGCGAGAGCATCGCGCCGTCGGGCGGGTCACGGTGGTGGGCGGTGCTCACCGACCAGCTGGAGCGGCCCGACAGCCGGTGGTGGGACGACGTCGAGACCCCCGAGATCGAGACCCGCGACGACATCCTCGGCACGTCGCTGCGCGCGGCGACCAACGACCTCGTCCGGCTCCAGGCCCGCGACCCCGCCCGTTGGACGTGGGGGCACCAGCACCAGCTGCGGCTGCGCACGACCGGGATCGGCGAGGTGGACTCCGGCCTCGCCGACCTCCTGCTCGACCCGGGCACCTGGGAGGTGGCGGGCGGGAGCTCGGTGGTCGACGCGACGGCGTGGGACGCCGCCGCCGACGACTTCGAGGTCACCTCGGCCCCCTCGATGCGGATGGTCGTCGACCTCGCGCGCCCCGATGCCGGACGCTGGGTCAACCTGACCGGGGTCTCCGGGCACTCCGCCTCGGACCACCGGACCGACCAGACCGACGTCTGGACGCGCGGTGAGACGCTGCCGTGGCCGGTGACCCGCGGGGCCGTTGCGGCCGACACCGACGAGCTGCTCAGACTGCTTCCCGGCCGAGCCTGACCATGCGCGAGGGTGTTGCCGCGGCCGTGACGGGGCGGTCGTGCGGCGCCGCGGGCACCCGCCCGACCAGCTCGCCCTCGTGCAGCAGCGCGACCAGGGGGGTGCCGACCGGCACCCGGGCCAGCGCCCGGTCGTAGCAGCCGCCGCCCTGGCCGAGCCGGCGACCGGCCCGATCGACGGCGGTCGCGGGCACGAGCACGACGTCGGCCCACGCCACCGCGTTCACGCCGAGACGGGGGCCGGCAGGCTCCAGCAGGCCGCGACGGGCGGTCACCAGGTCGGCGGAGCCGGTGTACCGGGCCCAGTCGAGGTCCAGGTCCGGCAGCACGACCGGCAGCAGCACCTGGCGGCCCTGCTCGACCAGCCGGTCCAGGAGCAGGCCCGTGCCCGGCTCGGAGGCGACCGAGACGTACGCCGCGACCGTGGCGGCGCGGCGTACCTCGGGGGAGGCGAGCAGCACGTCGGCCAGCCGGTCGGCGTCCTCGCGGAGCCGGGCGGGGGGCAGCCGACGCCTCGCGGTGCCGAGCTGGTCGCGCATGGCCACCTTCGCCGTGGCGACGGGGTCGGTGCCGGGCTGGTCCACGGGGACACGCTAGCCCTGACAAGGTCGGCCCCCATGCCTACGATCGCGGCCATGAGCGACCACGGACTTCAGCAGGCCCGCGACAAGATGACCGAGGAGGGCGTCGACCCCACCGCGATCGAGGTCTTCGCCCACTACTACCGCCAGCTGGAGTCGGGCGAGACCGGTATGGTGCCGGAGGACTCGATCGAGCCGCTGGAGATGGACGCCCTCGCCGACGTCGAGGTGCCCGACGACGTCGCGCTCCAGGCGCTGCGCGGCACCGCGGTGGTCAAGCTGAACGGCGGGCTGGGCACCTCGATGGGCCTGGACCGCGCCAAGTCCCTGCTCGAGGTGCGCGACGGCCTGAGCTTCCTCGACGTGATCGCTCGCCAGGTGCTGCACCTGCGGCGCGAGCACGACGTGCCGCTCCCACTGATCTTCATGAACTCCTTCAACACCTCCGACGACACGCTCGCCGCCCTCGAGCGGTACGACGACCTCGCCGTCGACGGGCTGCCGCTGGACTTCCTGCAGAACAAGGAGCCCAAGCTGCTCGCCGAGGACCTGACACCCGTGGAGTGGCCCGAGGACCCGTCGCTGGAGTGGTGCCCGCCCGGCCACGGCGACCTGTACACCGCCCTGCTCGGCAGCGGCGTGCTGCAGCAGCTCGCCGACGCCGGCTACGAGCGGGTCTTCGTGTCGAACTCCGACAACCTGGCCGCCGTGCCGGACGCGAAGGTGGCCGGCTGGTTCGCCCAGTCCGGGGCCCCGTTCGCGATCGAGGCGGTGCGGCGCACACCCTCGGACCGCAAGGGCGGCCACTTCGCGACCCGCACGTCCGACGGCCGGATCGTGCTGCGCGAGACCGCGCAGACACGGGAGGAGGACCAGGAGGCGCTGGCCGACCTCTCCCGGCACAAGTACTCCTCGACCAACAACCTGTGGTTCGACGTGGCCGCCATGCGGAGCACCCTCGACGAGCGGGACGGCATCCTCGGCCTCCCGATGATCCGCAACGACAAGCACGTCGACCCCGGCAAGGGCGACACGCCCGAGGTGATCCAGGTGGAGACCGCGATGGGGGCCGCGATCGAGGTCTTCGACGGTGCCCTGACCATCGAGGTCGGCCGGGAGCGCTTCGTGCCGGTGAAGACCACGAACGACCTGCTGGTGCTGCGCTCGGACTGCTACGAGCTCGGCGAGGACTCCACGCTCACCCGGGTGCCCGACGAGGTGCCCTTCGTCGACCTCGCCGGGGGGCCGTACAAGCTGGTCGACGACTTCGCCGCCCGCTTCCCCTCCGGCCCGCCGTCGCTGGCCGCGGCGTCCTCCCTGGTGGTCGAGGGTGACTGGACGTTCGGGGCCGAGGTGGTCGTGCGCGGCGACGTCACGCTCGACGCCGACGGGGGCGAGGTCGAGCCGGGCACCGTGCTGGAGGGCGACGCCTCCTAGACGCGGTTCGGCGGCGGCTAGGGTCGGAGCATGTCCGAGCCCACCCACGACCACGGCTCGTCCGCCCTCTCGCCCGACCCCGGGCCGCACTCGGTGAGCGTGGCCGAGCACCGGCTGCGCGCCCTCGCCGTCGTGGCCCCGCTGGCGCCGTACGAACAGCCGCTGCTCGACGCGCTGGGCCTGCCCGTCTGCGAGGACATCGTGGCCCCCCTCGCGCTGCCCGTCTTCGACAACTCCGCGATGGACGGCTACGCCGTGCGGCTCGCCGACGTCGCCGAGGCCGGAGCCGACCGCTCCGTGCACCTGCCCGTGGTGGGCGAGATGGCGGCCGGCCAGTCCACGCTGATGGCGCTCACCCCGGGCACGGCGGTGCGGATCATGACCGGCGCGCCCGTGCCGCAGGGGTGCGACGCCGTCGTACCGATCGAGTGGACCGACGAGGGCACCGCGACGGTGCGCATCGACAAGGCCCCGACCCGGGGCCAGCACATCCGGCTCCGCGGCGAGGACGTGGACGTCGGCGACATGCTCCTCAGCGACGGTGCCGTGCTCGGCCCGCGCCAGGTCGGCGTCGTCGCCTCCGTGGGACGCGCTCAGGTGCTCGCCCGGCCGCGACCCCGGGTGGTGATCCTCTCCACCGGGGCCGAGCTGCGCGAGCCCGGTCGCCCGCTCGGGCACGACTCGATCTACGACGCCAACTCCTTCCTGCTCGCCGCCGCCGTGCGGCGTCTCGGCGCCATCCCCTACCGGGTCGGCACCGTGCCGGACGAGCCCCGCGAGTTCTCCGAGACGCTGAGCGACCAGCTGGTGCGCGCCGACCTCGTCGTCACCAGTGGCGGCGTCAGCAAGGGTGCCTACGACGTGGTCAAGGAGGTGCTGAGCGAGCTCGGCACCGTCTGGTTCGGCGAGGTGCGGATGCAGCCCGGCAAGCCCCAGGGCGTGGGCACCGTCGGCGAGGACGCCACCCCGATCCTCACCCTGCCCGGCAACCCGGTCTCGGCGTACGTGTCGTTCGAGGTGTTCGTCGCCCCGGTCATCCGCAAGCTGATGGGGCGCACGCCATACGAGCGCCCGCTGGTCAGCGCGCGGTCGACGGTGGCGATGGACTCGGCGCCGGGGCGCAGCCAGTACGTCCGCGCCTGGCTGGAGATCGACGCCACCGGCGCGACCGTGACCCCGGTGGGCGGCCGTGGCTCCCACCTCGTCGGCGACCTCGCCGCCTCGAACGCCCTCGTCGTGCTCGGCGAGGACACCACCGAGGTGCGTCCGGGGGACCGCGTGCAGGTGATGGCCCTGGACCGGGAGTACTGATGGCACAGCCGACCCCCGGGGCTCCCCGGCTCACCCACGTCGACGAGTCCGGTGCGGCGCGGATGGTCGACGTGTCGGCCAAGGACGTCACGACGCGGGAGGCGTCCGCGTCGGGGCGCGTGCTCGTCTCCGCCGAGGTGGTCGCCCTGCTCCGGGGCGAGGGGGTGCCCAAGGGCGACGCGCTCGGGGTTGCCCGCGTCGCCGGGATCATGGGCGCGAAGCGCACCCCCGAGCTCGTGCCGTTGTGCCACCCGCTGGCCGTCTCGGGCGTCACTGTCGACCTCGTGGTCGACGACGACGCGGTGCGGATTCTTGCCACGGTGCGCACCACCGACCGCACCGGCGTCGAGATGGAGGCGCTCACCGCCGTCTCGGTGGCAGCGCTCACCGTGGTCGACATGGTCAAGGCCGTCGACAAGGGCGCGGTGATCACCGACGTGCGCGTCGAGGCCAAGACGGGCGGCGCCTCGGGGGAGTGGCGTCGTGGCTGACTCCCCGTCCGCGGGACTGCCCGCGACCGTGGTCGTCGCCTCGAACCGCGCCGCCGCCGGGGTGTACGACGACCACACCGGCCCGCTGATCGTCGCGGCTCTGCGGTCGTGGGGCTTCGAGGTCACCGGCCCCGTGGTCGTGCCCGACGGGGAGCCGGTGCGCGACGCGCTCCGGGCCGCCGTCGAGGCGGGCGCCCGGGCCGTGCTGACCACGGGCGGCACCGGCCTCACCCCGACCGACCTGACCCCCGAGATGACGCGACCGCTCCTCGACCGCGAGGTGCCCGGGATCGCCGAGGCGATCAGGGCGTACGGCGTCAGCCACGGCGTGCCGACGGCGGCGCTGTCGCGGGGGGTGGCCGGCGTGGCCGGCCGGGCGCTCGTGGTCAACCTCCCCGGTTCGCGGGGTGGGGTGAAGGACGGGCTGAGGGTCCTGGAGCCGCTCCTCGTGCACGCCGTGGATCAGGTCGTGGGGAGCGACCACTGATCCCCGGCTGGCCGACCCGGCTGGTGGACCGCGAGACCGGGCTGGTGCTGCGTCCGCTGCGTCGACGCGACGCCTCGGCGTGGCGCGAGGTGCGGCGCCGCAACCGGGCCTGGCTGAGCCCGTGGGACGCGACGCCGCCGCCCGGCGGCGGCGAGCGGGCCACGAGCTACGCGGCCATGGTGCGTGCGCTGAACCGCGGCGCCAAGCAGGGCCGGGTGCTCCCCTTCGCGATCGAGCTCGACGGGCGGCTGGTCGGCCAGGTGACCGTCAACAACATCGTGCTCGGCTCGGCACGGTTCGGCAGCGTCGGCTACTGGATCGATCAGCGGCTGGCCGGGCGGGGCGTCGTCCCCCTCGCCGTCGCCCTGGTGATCGACCACGCCTTCGGGCCGGTGGGCCTGCACCGGCTGGAGGTGGCGGTCCGGCCCGAGAACACCGCTTCGCTGCGGGTGGTGGAGAAGCTCGGCCTGCACGAGGTGGGGTTCGCGGCACGCTACCTGCACATCGACGGCGCCTGGCGTGACCACCGGCTCTACGACCTCACCGTCGAGGACCTGCCGCCCCACGGGCTCGCGCACCAGGTACGTCAAGCACGGGACGGCTGACCCAGCAGCCCCACCAGTCACCTGTGTTCCCCGCCGACACACCGGGCCGGGTGAGCGACCGGACGCCTGCTGGCTCCTAGGCTTCCCACCGTGGACCTGTCAGGGATGATCTTCGTTGTTCTCGCGGTCGTCTGGGCCGTCTACCTGATCCCCAGAGCGGTGACCCGCCACGACGACGAGCTCGCGCGCAGGCCCGCCGAGCCGGTGGAGGTGGAGGTGGCGAAGGCGGAGGAGCAGGCGAGCCCGGTCGCCCGCGGCCCGCCGCCCGGCGCTGAGCGAGCGCGAGCGGCAGGCCGTGCGCACGGCGTGCCGGCGGCGCCGTCGCGTGCTCGCCGTCGTCTCCGGCGGCACCGTCGTGGTGGCCCTGCTCGCCGGCTTCGGCGTGCTCGTCGCCTGGGCCCCGCTGGTGCCCGCCGCGCTCGTCGTGGCCTGGCTGCTGGTCTGCCGCACCCAGGTGGCCCGCCTCGAGGCCGCCCGCGCCGCGCGCCCGCTGCGCGAGGTCGAGACCACCCCGGCGGCGTACGACGCCCCGGTGGCGCCGGCCGCGGAGGAGGCTCCCGCGGAGGAGGCTCCCGTTGAGCAGGCTGCTGCGGAGACCGCTGCCGTCGCGGCGCAGGAGTCGGCACCCCCGGCCCCGCTCGTCATCGAGCCCGACGAGGACACCGTCTCCCTGGATGCCGCAGCCCTGACCGCCGCGATGGCCGAGGAGATGCCCCGAGCCTCGACCTGGGACATGCAGCCGATCACTCTGCCGACGTACATCACCAAGCCGCGCGCCCGCCGGGCCGTCCGCCGGCTCGACCACGACGGGGACGGTGTGTCGTCCTCGGCCCGCAACGCCGAGGACTCTCGGCTGGTCGCCGCGTCGGCCACTGGGTCGGTCGACGAGCGACCGGCACCACAGGCCGTGGGGTCCTGAGCGCCGGCCTCGACGCGGGCGGATCCTGGGTCGAGGACGCCGGCGGCCAGGTGCTATCTTGGCGCCGCGCCGTTGGGCGTGAAGGGGCTGTGGCGCAGTTGGTAGCGCGTCTCGTTCGCAATGAGAAGGTCAGGGGTTCGAATCCCCTCAGCTCCACCAAACCCGCTGGTCAGAGGCCCTGCACGGATCCTGAAACAGGAGACGAGCATGGCCTCTCAGCATTTAGTCAGCATTTTGCTACCTGGTCGCTCCTCCCCGCACGGCCGGGACGGGAGCCAGACCCGGCTCGGGGATCAGCTCGTCGGCTATACGACGGGCATGACGACCTCACCGATCATCACCCCTGGTACCACCCCCGACCCGGGACTCCCGCCGGTTGCTCTCACCGACGTCGAGGCGGAGCGGATCGCCGCGGCGATCAACGCGGCCCGGACCGAGTCGACCCGCCGCGTCTACGCCTACACCTGGGGACAGTGGGCCCGCTGGTGCGCGGCCCGCGACCTGGTCCCGCTGCCCGGTGACCCAGCCGTGCTGTGTGCCTACCTGACCGAACGCGCCGCCGACGGCATTGCGATCGCAAGCCTCGACGGCGCCTGCACCGCGATCCGGCACGTCCACCGGATGCACGCCGCCCCCGATCCGGTGGCCTCCGAGACCGTGCGGCAGGTCCGCCTCGGGCTGCGCCGCACCTACGGCACCGCACCCCGCCGGCTCGCCCGCCCGCTGTCCACCGGCGACATCCGGCAGATCCTGACCAGCATCGACCGCACCACCCCGGTTGGGATCCGGGACACCGCGATCATCCTGCTCGGCTTCGCCTCCGCGATGCGCCGCTCCGAGCTCACCGCTCTGACCCTCCTCGATGTGGAGGAGAAGCCCGACGGGCTGCTGGTCACCATCCGCCGGTCCAAGACCGACCAGGAAGGACAGGGCCAGCTCGTCGCGGTCGCCCGCGGCACCCACCCGGACAGCGATCCCGTGGCAGCGCTGGCCGCGTGGCGGAGCCTGCGCGGGTACACGCCCGGCCCGCTGTTCACCAGGTTCTGGAAGAGCCGGCTCGGCCTGGAGCCGCTGTCCGGGGACGCGATCGCCCGGATGCTTCGCACCCGGCGCCCAGCACGCCGGCCTCGCCGCCGAACGCATCACCGCGCACTCTCTACGCGCCGGGCACGCCACCACCGCCGCGCTCGGCGGCGTCCCACTCGCCCGCATCGCCGCCCAAACCCGGCACAAGGACCTCTCGGTGCTGGTGAACCGTTACATACGACCTCTCGAAGCTCTCGCCACCACCTCAAGCCGTGACCTCGGTCTGTGACCGCGTCAGGACACCCTGGGATCTGGGAAACCCAGGCTGATGTAGCCAGGGGCGCGCTTCGCGAGGGCCGCGGCGAGCACCGGCATCTCTGCGTCGTGGTAATCGTGGACCTCGGCGGTCTGCTTTCCGGGGTAGGCGCGGAGGATGCGGCCGGCGTACTGGACGAGCCGCCCCTTGAACGAGACCGGTCCGGCCAGGAACAGAGTGTCGAGTGCGGGGCAGTCGAAGCCCTCGCCGACGAGGTGACCGGTGGCGACAACGAGGAGCGGCTGCCCGTCGCTACTGGGGACGAGACGCTCATTGGCGGCGCGCCTCTCGCGCACGCCCATCCCGCCCTTGAGGATCACCGGCGAGAGGCCACGTGCGACGAGACTCGTCGCGAGGTGATCGACGTGCGCGGTCCGTTGGGCCAAGATCAGGCACTGGCGCCCGCGTCCGTGTGCTTCGAGCACGTCGGCGAGGATCAGTTCGTTCCGCGCCCAATCATCGGCAAGCGCACGATGAATGGGCTGCAATCGTGCCAGGGACCGACAAGTCGACCTGCTCCTCGATGCGGAACCGGGTGGGGTGAACGACCAATACCGGACGCGGCCGGTCTGTACTGGCCCCTTCGAGCGTGTCGGGGTCGGCGTGTTCAAGAGTGTGCCGCACGGGACCGAGTTGGAATCCGATGAGGTCATCGAGCCCGTCACGGCGGTAGGGCGTGGCCGTGAGCCCGAGCCAGTGCCGGGCGGGTAGGGCGCGCACAGCGGACTCGAACGCCGAGGCAGGCACATGATGGCACTCATCGACCACCACGAGGCCGTAGCCGCCGAGCAACTTGGCGAGATCCTTCCTCCGAGCGAGTGTTTGCAGCGTGGCCACGTCGATCGCCCCGGTGAGTTTGGAGCGTCCACCTCCCAGTTGGCCCGGTTTGACGCCGAGCAGGTCTTGTATCTGTCGTCGCCACTGATCGGCAAGGGTCTTGCGGTCAACCAGCACGAGCGTTGACAGGCCCCGCGCGGCGATGACGGCGCACGCCATCACAGTCTTGCCCGACCCGGGCGGTGCCACCAGCAGGCCCAGCTCGTGGGGCAGCAGATCATCGACCGCCGTTTGCTGGGCAGGCTGGAGGTTGAGGTTGAAGGCAAAATCCTGGGAGTCGCCGGTTACCCGGCGATCGTCGGTCTCGATCTTGCTCCCCGCATCCTCGACAAGCCTGGTCGCGGTGTCCAACAGGCCGCGCGGCAGAACCAAGTGATCGTCGAGGGTCTCGTCGTAGGAGGTGATGATCCGCGGGATGTTCCAGGTCGACTGACGTCGGCGCTGCCGGTCGTAGAAGTCCGGGTTGTACGTCGATGCCGCGTGCTTCAGCGTTGCGTACAGCGACGGGCTCAACTCCGAACCCGGGATCCTGACACCGCCATCGAGCGTCAGATGGACGATCGGACTCGGCCGCGGCTGTGTCCGGGTCGACCTCGCAGGACGCGCGGCTTAACCCGCGATCCGACGGCGGGTTCCCGCAACTCTGCGGCGCACCTGGCGACCTGCTTGGGCGTGAGTCGCTCCAAGGTGGACAGGTAGTCCCACTGGTCGTCGAATGGTTCGAGCCTGCCGAGGTCGAGGAAAACGGTCGTCCCGAGCTTGCGAGACTTGCCGTGCAGAGGCGCGGCGATCAGGTTGCCCGGACCGCGCCCCAGAAGCAGGTCTTGTGACGGGAAGAGACGGTCGTAGCTCCGAAGATCCATGCGCCCCCGAATCGCGATCGCCTCCCGCACGAGCCCGGTGCCGACCAGGCGTGCCGTGGCCGCGGAGACCGGGTCGGTGAAGAAGATCCACACGTGGGCGCCCACTCCGGAGCGGGAGACCTCCAATGCGGCGGGAGCGCCGGCGGCGCGTGCTGCTTTGAGATAGGCGAGGGCGTCCAGCATGGCAGCCGGTCCGTCGAAGTCAGCAGCGAGCCAACAGGTCTGATCCCCGGGCAGCATGGGGTACAGGCCGATATGGATGTCGCCCGTCAGATGGGCAGCCAGCACGTCGGTGTCAACGGGAGGTAGCGGTGGTCCGACGATCTACCGCCCTTGCGCCAGCCGCCCTCTACTGCTGGCATCCAGCCCGACTTCCCGGAGCGTGCGTTCTCCCAGCGGACCGCGTACACATCTCGGCGCGCTCCGAAGAGCGCGAGGTAGAACTCGACCTTGGTCCGCGGCGGCGAGCTCGCGTCCACCGATCCGGGCGCCTTGTCGAACCATGCGGCCTGGGTTCCATGTGCTGGCGCTGCCTCGGCATCGGTCAGTTTCAGCAGCTTGCGTAGCCGCTCGTTCTCGCGACGCAGCCCTTCAAGCTCGTCGCTGATGTCAGACATGACTCCAATACTGTCGGGCCCGGCTCTTGGTTTCGACTCGGGTGAGTTACAGTTGGAGCAGTTAACGTGCAGTTGTTCCGATTGGGAGATTCCATGTCTGAGGTGGTTGCGGATGACGTTCAGGCGCTGCGCGATGCCTTGGCGAGCGCCCGCGACAGCGTAAGCGTGACGCTGCGCCTTCCCCGCAAGAGCGCCGAGAAGGTCTTGGCGCTCCTCGATGCTGAACTCACGACTGGTGCCGTGGTTGTCCCGGTGAAGGAACTGTTCACCACCACCGAGGCGGCCACGATGCTCGGACTGTCGCGCCCGACGTTGATGAAGCTGATCGACTCGGGTGAACTCGACCACGTCAAGGTGGGCACGCACCACCGGATCCCCGCCCGGGCGATCCTGGACTTCCAGCGGGCTCGCCGAGTTCGACGCGAGAAGGCGGCCGAGGCGTTGGCGGATTTCTCCAACGAGATCGGCATGGTCGATTGACGGTCTCGGTAGTCCTGGCAGATGCCAACATCTTGTTCTCCCGGACGCTGCGTGACTACTTCCTCTACGTAGCCGGCCACGGCGCCATCGAGGTCCACTGGAGCCAACAGATTCTCGATGAGATGTCGGGCAACCTGCGTGAGAACCTCGGCCTGAGCTCCAGCCAGACCTCGCGGTTGGAAGACCTGATGAACGACTACATTGAGTACGCACTCGTTGACGTCGAGCCCGAGGACCTTGATGCGCTCGCGACGGTCGAGATGGACGCGAAGGATCGACACGTCCTTGCCGCTGCGATCTCCGCCGATGCCGACATTCTCCTGACCGACAACACCCGTCACTTCCCGGGCGAGTGGATGGCCGAGAACGGCATCGAGTTGATGAGTGCGGGTGAACTACTGGTCCGTCTTGCGGGGGAGCACCCGGACAAAGTGCGGACCGCTCACGAAGTCACGGTGCGCTACTCCCGCAAGGCTGAGGCCGACGTCCTTGCGACTCTTGAAGCCATCATCGGCAAGGACGCCGCCGAGGTTCTCCGCGAGGTCATCCCGCTGCCCGGCCAGGCGCCTTGATCCCACCACAGCGGATCGTGATGGGTTGGACGGGAGAACTCTCCATCTACGGTTCAGGCCGAGAAACCGGCTGACTCGCAAGCACCGATTCGAAGGAGGTCGTGACCCGCGACGCGCATCCAGGTTCGTTCCAGATGTACCGAAAAGTCAGCGCAAAGTCAGACCGAGAACGGTCGAGGTCATCTCTGGTGCACGGGTAGGATTGGTGGGGTCAGGCAACGCGATCCGTTGCAGGGTTGAAGACTGAGCGAGTTGGCCCGAGATCGGCCGATGGAGTCCGAGTGATTCCCGCGGCTTGTCCATTGGAGAAGGTCAGGGGTTCGAATCCCCTCAGCTCCACCAAACCCGCAGGTCAGAGTCCATGCCCGCCGTCCTTACACAGGAGGACGGAGTGGCAACTCTCCACTTATTCTCACTTATCGCCGCTGCCCCGGCGCCCCGCGGGACGGCACGGGTCGGCTGGGACCGCAGAGGAGACCGACCCCGCAGGACCCGCTACAACCCTGCGATGACCCTCTCTTTGCCCATCCCCGATCACCTGCCGGCTCTCGACACCCCCGCCGACACCTGGGATCACCTCACTGACGACGACGCGAGACGCGTCGCGGCCGCGATGGCCGCGGGCTACGCCGAGACCACCCGCAAGGCCTACGCGCAGGCCTGGCGGCAGTGGGTCCGCTGGAGCGCCGGACGCGGACTGATGCCGTTCCCGGCCGAGGCCGCCGCGGTGTGCGCCTACCTCACCGAGCGCGCCGAACAAGGCGTCTCGCTGGCCACCATCGACGCGGCCTGCGCGGCGATCGGCCACCAGCACCGCAGCCATGGCCTGCCCGGCCCGATCGACGCCGACGCGGTCCGCCAGGTCCGCCGCGGCCTGCGTCGCATCCTCGGCACCGCGCCCCGCCGTCCGTCCGGCCCGGCCGCTCAGCGTGGCCGACCTGCGCCAGATCGTCACCGCGATCGACCGCACCGCCCCACGAGGCCTCCGCGACACCGCCCTGATCCTGGTCGGCTTCGCCGGCGCGCTGCGACGCTCCGAGCTCGCCGCACTCACTGTCGATGACATCGAGGCCAAACCCGCAGGCCTCCTGCTCCACCTACGCCGCTCCAAGACCGACCCCGAACGTCGCGGCCAGGTCGTCGGCATCGCCCACGGCCAACACGCCCTCACCGACCCCATCACCGCCCTGGACGCCTGGCTCGCCGTCCGGGGCACGGCCGCCGGGCCGGTGTTCACCAGCATGCGTCCCGGACTCTCCTCGCTCGAGCCGATCTCCGGCAACGCCGTCTCCAACATCGTCAAGGACCGTGCCCGGGCCGCCGGCCTGTCGCCCGAACGGATCACCGGGCACTCACTGCGCGCCGGCCACGCCACCAGCGCCGCACTCGCCGGCATCGGCGTCGACCGGATCGCCGCGCAGACCCGCCACCGCCGCATCGACGTCCTCATCGAGCGCTACATCCGCCCCGTCCAGGCTCTGCAAACCACCTCCAGTCGCGACCTCGGACTCTGACCATCTCCTCGCAACTTGGAAACCGCATCGCCGCCGTGGCTCAGCGGCGCAGGCGTGCACGCGGCAGGCCTCGACAGGCGCCTGAGCCGGGGTAGCCCATCTCGCCCACTATGACGCGCGCGATCCTTCTGTCGCCGACTGCCGTGTCAGCTGCGCAGCCAAGCCAGTACGGCGAGAACCCGCCTGTGCTCGTCAGCGGTGGGATGCAGCTCCAGCTTGGTCATGATCCGGGCGATGTGGCTCTCGACCGTGCGCAGGTCGATGACGAGGTCGGCGGCGATCGCCGCGTTCGAACGGCCCTGGGCCATCAGCTCCAGCACTTCTCGCTCGCGTGCGCTGAGCCTTGTCGAGCTCGTCGGCGAGACCGGTGTTACCCATGCAGGTGCGAGACACTGCCGGGTCGAGCACGGTGCCGCCGGCGAGGATGGTGTGCATCGCCTGGACCAGCACGTCGACATCGACGACCCGGTCCTTGAGCAGGTAGCCGAACCGTTGCGGGTGAGCACGCACCAGGTCCACGACGTACCGGCTCTCCAGGGACTGGGACAGCAGCAGGATGCCGAGTTCGGGGTGCCGCTCCCGTAGCTCGACCGCGGCGCGGGCGCCTTCGTGTGTGTAGGTCGGCGGCATCCTGATGTCGATCACGGCGAGGTCGGGCCGGTGTTGGTCGACGGTCGCGATCAGATCGTGGCGTCCCCGACCGCCGCGACCACCTCGGTGCCGGTCTCCGCCAGCAGTCGAGCTGAGTCCGTCCCGGAGTAGCCCGGAGTCGTCCGCGATCACGACGCGCACGGCAGCACCGCCTGATGGTCGTTCCGCCACCGGCCGGGGAGTCGATGACCAACGTTGCCACCCGCCGCCTCGACCCGGTCGCGCATGCCCCGGAGTCCGGGCCCGTCGGGATTGGCCGCACCGCATCCGTCGTCGCGGATCCTGGATGCGCAGCTGGCAGTCGTGTTGGTGCACCTCGATCGGCGACGCTCGTGGCGTGTCGCGTGCTTCTGGGCGTTGACCACCGACTCGCCGATCACGAGCCAGGCCGTGAACTCGAGAGCCGGAGTCGAGACGCGGAACATTCACGTCGAGGTGCAGGTCGACCGGCGAGTGCCGGGCGAGGTCGTCGAGCGCCGCCGGAAGACCGCCGTCGGCCAAGGCTGCCGGGTGCAGGCCGTTGGCCAGGTCTCGAAGTTCGCGGACGGCCGACTGCGCGGCAGTTGCGCCGTCGGAGAGGGCCTGGCGCATGCGGTCGTCGTTCCCACTGAGCTGGGCGGACCTGAGCTCCATCGCCAGCGCGAGGAGCCGCTGTTGTGCGCCGTCGTGGAGGTCGCGCTCGATTCGTCGGCGCTCGGTGCGCTGGGCTTCGGCGAGCCGGCGACGCGAGCTCTCGACGTCGGCGAGCCGGCGGGCGAGCTCCGCGCGGAGGCCGGCGTTGTCCAGCTCGGCGGCGGCGACCCGGGCACCCGCAGCCGACCACCTCGGCGTCGGTACGTGCCGGGTCGTAGCCGATCCTGGCAACGACGCGACCGTGCCGCACGACGTCCACCCAGTCGGCCATGGCGGGCGGCGCCACGCCCCGTGTCCGTGACCCACGTGTCCGGCCGGGCACCTGGATAGGCCACCGACGACTGACGGATCTCGAACGCCCGACGGAACAACGCCGCGAGATCGCGTCCGGCCCGCTCGTCGGCGAGCTCGGCGCCCACCAGCCGAACGGCGTCGTAGCGCCGTCGGTTGAAGCGTCGGTCGATGAGGTCCTGGATGACACGTCTGAGCCGGCGCCGCGATGGCCGCGACGGCGAGGGCACCCACCGTGGCGGCGATCGCCGGAGAGATCGACCAGCGCTGGGCCCCGCGCGCGCCGAACCACACGATCAGTGCGTAGGTCCCGATCAGCAGCAAGGTAAGACGCGACATAGGTCGTGGTCCGGGCCAGGATCCGCTCGACGTCGTAGAGGTGGTAGCGGGTGATCGACAGTCCGGCCGCGATCGGGATGAGCACGACGAACCCGCCGGTCGCCGCGACCGTGCCGACCGAGCTGCCGACGCTCGAGGCGACGAACGCCGCGACGACGAAGAGCGGGCAGCGGGCACCACGACGAGGGCTAGCCACAGCAGCTGGCGACGGTCGTCGCCGCTGGCGCGTCGCCAGCGCAGCAGGAGCGACACACCGGAAGCGATCAGGCCGGCGGCCACGAGCAGCACCAGGCCGTATTCGACCCAGGCGGACGCCGGCTGGATCGCCGGCACGGCCCACGGGTTCTCGATGTCCTGGAACGGCGATTCGAACGGGTCCGTCTTCAGCGAGGCTCAGCAGGAACGCCACCGCGCCGGCACCGACGATGACCCGCCCGAGCGCGCGCCAACGTGGCGAGAGATAGGTGCCTGTAGGTGTGAGGAGCAGGATCAAGCGCGACGAGGACGAACCACGGGATCCACGTGGCGTCGTTGATCGCCGCGACAGCGCCTGTTCGCGGGCAGCGACCCGGGCCGTGCCAGTCGACCCCACTCGATCCAGGCCTCGAGAGGGCCGGAGACCAGGATCGTGGCGCTCAGCGCCAGGAAGAGCCAGCCGACCGGGTGCCGCGGCTGGGTGCGGACGATCGCGAACCCGACCAGCGGCGGCCGAGGCAACGCCCAGGAGCAGGACCCAGGTCTCACCGCGGAACCTGACCAGGTCGGCATGACCTGCACGGACGAGCAACCGGTCCGAGACCAACCCCGCGAGCAGGACGACGGCCTCGATCGCGACGACCGAGGTCGCGATCCACCGTGCCCGGCGCGCGCCCACCCTCGAATGCTGACACCAAGAAGCGGCTTTCCGTATCCGTGAGGGCACGGAACCTCTCGTCGGGGTGGGCACGCCACACATTTGCCGAGTGCGCTCCGATGTGCTCAGCCGCGGTTGAAACGAGGCTGAGTCGCATGACCATCACCAGTACACCTCCTCGTTACCACCGCACTCGACGGCCCGCATGCGGGTCGCCGAACCATGGTGACGCTCGCCGTCATCTACCTCGGTTCTTCGCCCTCCTCATGGCCACCGGCGCCGACCGCGAGCCGGACGCCAACCCGGCCAAGCTGATCGCCGACTACGACATCAGCGCCACGGTCATCCAGATCGTCACCTACGCGCACTGTCGTCGCCGGCGCCGTCCTCGTCTTCTTCGGGGCAGGCGCTCCGGTCCGCGCTGACCCAGCGCACGCGGCGGTGGACCGCGGATGTCGCGCTCCTCGGCTTCGTGCTGATGGCGTTGACGCTTGGTCACGTGGGCCATCAGCGCCCTCGCCCTCTATCACGCCGTTGACATCGGGGACACCGGCGTCGTCAGGGCGATCAACGTCATCGACACCACGAACTTCCCGCTGGCGATGCTGTCCATGAGCTGCGCGATGGTCGGGGTCGGTGTCACCGCACTGCGTGAGCAGGCGCTGCCGACATGGCTCTGCTGGGCATCGATCGTGCTCGGTGTGATGTCACCGCTCGGACCGCTCGCGTTCGCACCGTTCGTCCTGTTCGCCATCTGGACCGTCGTGGTCGCCGCCACGGTCCGCCTCTCGGACGCCTGACCTCGCCCGCAGCCCACTCCGAGCGCTACAACAGCAGCGGCGCAACCGCCCGACCCCACCCCTCGAGCAAGAGGAGTGGGGTCGAAGGGACAAGACCTTCGACACGCTTCTCGGCGAGCGCGTCGGCGAGGTGCGTCATACCGGCTCCCTTCTGTTGTCAACCGGTTCGGCGTAGCGTCTTCTCCGCGGGTCCGGGAAGTGGCTGATCCGAAGTGTCGATGTGCAGGGGTAGGTCGACCGCGCTGGATTCTTGAGTCGCCCTGCAGTGCCCTCCCGGACCCGTGCCAACCTCGCCGACGGCGGCGCGCTGTGTGTCCTCGACAAGCTGGCGATAGATCGCATCCGAGATCCTGCGCTTGAGACACCTGATCGCCTCGAGCGGCTTCTTGCCCTCGGCCAACTTGCGTCGGTAGTAAACCCGGCCGTCGGTGTCGAGTCGGATCTGGCTCATCGCGGCGATGTGGATCATGTGGTTCATCCGTCGGTTCCCGGCTCGTGACACCTCCCGGCGAGTCCCCGGACACGCCGGGAGGTGTCACGGGTCCGGGTGTCCGCAGGCCCCGTGTCACAGGTAGATGTTGTCGTGCTTCTCCATGAACTCCTGCAGTTCGTCGTGACTCGGCGTCCAGCGCCCTTCGGCCAACTCGACCAGTCCTTCGAAGTAGGCCTCGCGGGGGGCGCCGGGCGCGAAGAGGATCAGCAGCGAGGCAGGCTCGCCTGAATCGTTGCGAAAGCCGTGGAGGCCTCCCTCCGGGACGTAGACGAAGTCCCCCGGTTGGCCCTCCAGCCAGGTGCTGCCGTCGTAGAGCCGGACCGTGCCCGAGACCACGAAGAAGGACTCGCTGATGGTGCGGTGGAAGTGCGGCTGTGCCCCGGCCGGCTCCGGGCCCATGTCCCATCGGTAGAGCCCGAAGCGGCCGTCAGTCGTCGCCCCCGTGGCCAGGTAGCTCGCCGAGCCACCGGGACGAGGCAGATCGGGTGGCCTGGTCGCCGGGCGGTAGCGAGCCAGGACGTCGCCGTTGCCGAAGTACGTGGGGTCCGGGTACGACATGGTCGGACGTTATCTGCGACGGGAGCGGTCTGGAAGTCCCAAAGTGGAGGGGGACCGATGTGCGCCGGTGTCGGTTCACGGAGCGATGATCGACACCGCGACGCGGGGCTCGTGCCGTGCCACTCTTGGCAGTTGTCGCCGCCACACCGTCCCTGCGAACCCATGGGTCGGGCCCGCCTCAGAGTCGCGTCACTTCCCCGCGTGCGACGCACGGCTCTGCGGAGGGCATGAGTCCGGAGCGTTGCCGGGCGGTACCGCCAGTAGTACCATGACGGGTGCCTTCCATCGAGAAGATCGTTCGGCTAATGCGGAGCAATCCGCAGAACCTCGCCTACAACGACCTCCTCAAGGTGTGTGAGCACTACTTCGGACAGCCACGTCAACGCGGAACGTCCCATGCGGTGTTCAAGATGCCGTGGGCAGGCGACCCTCGCGTCAACATCCAGAACGACAAGGGCAAGGCGAAGGCCTACCAGGTGCGGCAGGTCCTCACAGCCATCGAGAAGAAGGAAGCTATGTGATGGACACCCAAAATCAAGTGCTGGACGTGTCACACTACACGTTCCGCGTCACGTGGTCGGCTGAAGACGGCGAGTTCGTCGCTACCTGCCTGGAGTTCCCGTCGTTGTCCTGGTTGGCCTCGTCACGCAACGAGGCCATCGAGGGACTTGAGCAACTGGTCTCCGATGTCGTCGACGACATGAACGACAACGACGAGAAGGTTCCCGAGCCTTTGGCAGAACGCAGGTTCTCCGGAACATTCAACGTCCGCATCGGCGAATACCTTCACCGGGATCTCGCCATGCACGCGGCCGAGCAGCACATGAGCCTCAACCAGTTCGTAGTCAAGAAGCTTGCCGCCGGCTAAGCCCACCCGACATCACGAGCATGGTCTGGGTCCTGCAACATCCGCAGCGGTTGCTGCGTCACTCCCCCGCAATCGGCGCGGTGGAATGACCGAGTCCGCGATGTGCGCGGGCGCGAGATCCCCTTTCTCCGCAACACAGCGACCCCAGCCACCGAACCGGGCCCGCGTCACCTAGTCGCGGTCGAACCCGCGCGCGAGTCCCGGTCAGCCGCCGAGCAGGGCGTCGACGTTGGGTAGACCCTCGAACCGCGAGAACGTCCCCCCATCCGCGATTTCCTCGGCGGCCGCCAGGAATCCACCCCATGCGGTACGTGCGAGTGTGCCGCCCACGCTGATCCGCCGGACGCCCAGCTGCGCCGCCTCCGCGACAGTGGTGAACGGAGCATTGATCAACAGATTCACCGGCTTCGGTGAGACCGCGTCCACGATCGCTGACACGTGCTCGAGCTTGTCGATCCGCGGAGCGTAGAGGCAATCCGCGCCGGCTTCGGCGTAGGCCTTCAGCCGACGAATCGTCTCGTCGATGTCAGGACGCCCACATACGAAGCCCTCGGAGCGTCCCGTGAGAACGATGCCCGTTCCGCTCTCATCGATCGCTCGTCGTGCGGCGGCGACGCGTTGCACGGCCAAGTCGAACTCGACCAGTGGATGGGCCTTGTCTCCCGACGAGTCTTCGATCGAGAGTCCGGCGATCCCCGTGTCTGCCGCGATCTTCACATTCGCGGCGACACCTGCGGGGTCCACCGCGTAGCCGCTCTCGAAGTCCGCGTTCACCGGCACCGTGACAGCTCCGGCAATGAGACGGAGATGGTCGAGCACCTGATCGCGAGTCGCCTGTGTGTCCCTGCGACCCAGCGTCCAGGCCAGGCCAGCACTCGTCGTGGCCAATGCCTTGAATCCCAGGTCCTCCAGGGCCCGCGCGCTCCCCACGTCCCACGGGTTCGGCATCACGAAGCACCCCGAGGAGTGCAGCCGATGGAAGTCGGCAATCCGATCGTCGTGCATGTCCATGCCACACCTCGTCAACGGGCGCTGAGGAGTCAGACTCTAGTCCGCGTCAAGGGCACTGTGTAGAACTCGTATCGGCACCGCACCCGTGTGTAGACAGCCAGGCTGCGCCGCGTCTTATCCCCGCGAGTGACGCTGCGTCCTTCCCCGCGAAGCGGCTGCTTCCTACCACCGCAGTCGACCTGGATCTCGGCTTGCTGGCGCCCGAGGGCTGTCGGATCACCCGCGTTGGGGGCGGCTACGGTCACGGGGTCCGCCGCCATCTACGCGTGCCGGAACACGCGACGCATCACTGGTCTTCGCCCTGATCTGGCCCGCCATCCAAAGCGAGTGAGACCGACGAGACCATTCACCACGCTTGCCGACTTCCTCGAGCTCCACGACAGTGGCCTCATGAGTCATGGAGAACGCAGGGTGGTCCTCTACAAGCGTTGGCGGCTGCGTGAGGGCGTGACTCTCGATCGGGTCGCCACCTTGGTCGAGGACCGAGTCATCCCGCACTACCGCAAACTCTCAGAGGCAGCCGTCCTCGGCCTCGAAGCGTTGGATGAAACGACGGTCCTCGCGATCCAGTGCTGGCCGGACCGCGCCGCGCTGGACGAGGCGATGAGCGGAGACCGATTCGCAGAATGGTGGCGCGCATACCAGCCCATTCTTGCTGCCTGGGACAACGCGTTGGAATTCGAGCAGGAGTGGAAAAGCGAAGTACTTATAGGCTAACCACGGAATCTCGCCGCGACAGATCGGGGGAATGGGCAACTGCGTCATATCCCCGCCAATGTAGCGGGGTGAGCGACGGCGAGGCCGCAGAGCGCAGCGTGGCCGGGCGTCGCCACTTATGCTCCACTTACCGTCAGAGGAACTCCGAGATCACTCGAGCTAGCGGGGTATTGTCGACGCTAGAAGCGACACTGACGGCGGCGATAGACACAGGTCAGCGGGTGTTTCCTTGAGATTCGTCGAGAATCTCCGAGGCATGGAGCAGGCTCTCTCGCAATGAGAAGGTCAGGGGTTCGAATCCCCTCAGCTCCACCGAACCACGGGTCAGAGGCACCGCCCGGATACACGAGCAGGCCGTGCCGTCCCGCTCGCGTCACAAGTCGTACGCGCAGCCACAGCGTGGAACGAGTCGCTTCGGCCCGGACAGCACGTGGGGCGAGCGTCGTCCTGTCAGGTACGCAGCCAGGCCAGTACGGCAAGAACTCGCCGGTGATCGTCGGCAGTGGGATGCAGCTCCAGCTTGGTCATGATCCGGGCGATGTGGCTCTCGACCGTTCGCAGGTCGATGACGAGCTCGGCGGCGATCGCGACGTTCGAACGGCCCTGGGCCATCAGCTCCAGCACTTCTCGTTCGCGAGCGCTGAGCCTCTCGAGCTCGCCGGCAAGACCGCTGTTACCCATCAAGTGCGAGACCACCTGACTCGTGCCACTTGACCGGAGATCGCTGACTCGTCAGTGTTCTTTGCAGGTGAGCGCGTTGCGGCGGCGTGATTGACACACCCCGGGGCTCGGTAGGGTCCGGCCGGTGGTGTTCGTGCGGAAGGTCGCCGGGGCGATCGGGCAGCATGAAGGTCCAGATCGCCGAGCGCCGTGACGGGCGCGATGTCGTTCTCGAGCACGTCGGCACTGCCCGCACCGACGCCGAGCTGGCGGTGCTCATGGCCCAGGCGCGCCGGCGGTTGCACGAGGGGCAGGAGACTCTCGACCTCGACGGTGTCGGGCTTGAGGATGAGGGTGTGCCGCAGCGGCCTGGCCTCATCACCAGCAAGCGCTCGGCGTTGTTGTGGCAGGTCCTGACCGAGGCATACGCCCGGCTGGGGTTCGACGTCATCAATGACGAGGCGTTCGCCCAGCTCGTGCTGGCGCGGATCATCGAGCCGACCTCGAAGGCCGATTCGGTGCGGGTGCTGAACGAGATCGGTATGGCATCGGCCTCGCTGCGCACGATGTTCCGTGCGCTGCACCGCGCCCAGGAACGCGACTACCGCGGCCAGATCGCCACCGCCTGCTTCAACCACGCCATGACGCACGGCGACGTGAGCCTGGTGCTCTACGACGTGACCACGCTCTACTTCGAGGCAGAGAAGGAAGACGAGCTGCGCAAGGTCGGCTACTCCAAGGAACGCCGCGTCGATCCCCAGATCGTCGTGGTCTGCTGGTGGACCGGCACGGGTTCCCGCTCGAGATCGGCTGCTTCGAGGGCAACAAGGCCGAGACCCTCACGATCATCCCGATCGTCAAGCAGTTCGCCGAGCGCCACGGCATCGCGGACATGGTCGTCGTCGCCGACGCCGGGATGCTGTCCGCGAGCAACCTGCGTGATCTGGACGAGGCCGGGCTGCGGTTCATCGTCGGGTCGCGGGTCACGAAGGCACCGAAGGACCTGGAGTCCCACTTCCGCTGGCACGGCACCGCGTTCACCGACGGACAGGTCATCGACACCATCACCCCACGCGACCAGCGCGGCACCACAGTCAAGGTCAGCGACCCGAAGGTGAAGGCCGAACCGGTCTGGGATCCGGCCGTGCATGCGAAGTCCTGGCGCGCGGTGTGGGCCTACTCCCGCAAGCGGGCGGTGCGGGACAACAAGACGCTCACGCTTGCAGGAGAACAAGGCCCGTGCCGTCGTGGCCGGAGAGAAGGCCGCCAGGACGCCGCGGTTCGTCAAGACCCGCAACGGCGCCACCGAACTCGACGAGGCCTCACTGGCCAGGGCACGCGATCTCGTCGGGTTGAAGGGCTACGTCACCAACATCGAAGCCGGTCTCATGCCAGCTGGCGAGGTGATCGCGAGCTACCACGACCTGTGGCACGTCGAGCAGTCCTTCAGGATGTCGAAGACCGACCTGGCTGCGCGGCCGATGTTCCACCACACCCGCGAGGCGATCGAGGCCCACCTCACGATCGTGTTCGCCGCCCTCGCGATCGCCCGCCACCTGCAGACGTCACCGGGCTGAGCATCAAGAAGATCGTCCAGACCCTGCGACCGATCCAGCAGATCACCGTCCGCATCGCCGGCCACGAACACATCGCCGAGGACCCGATCACGCCTGCCGCCGAGGCGATCCTCGACGCGCTCGAGATCAACGCTCACTGACACACCCCGGTGGCACGACTCAGGTCGAACGGCCCTGGGCCATCAGCTCCAGCACTTCTCGTTCGCGAGCGCTGAGCCTCTCGTCTCGCCGGCAAGACCGCTGTTACCCATCAAGTGCGAGACCACCGAGGGGTCGAGCACGGTGCCGCCGTCCAGGATGGTGTGCATCGCCTGGACCAGGACGTCGACATCGACCACTCGGTCCTTGAGCAGGTAGCCGAACCGCTGAGGGTAGGCACGCACCAGGTCCACGACGTAGCGGCTCTCCAGGGACTGGGACAGCAGCAAGATGCCGAGTTCGGAGTGTTTCTCCCGCAGCTCCGACCGCGGCTCGCGCGCCCTTCGTGGGTGTAGGTCGGCGGTATCTAGGCCCGCTCCCAGCTCAGTTCGCGCTCCACCGTGGCCCCAGGCTAGTCCACAGGGTGTGCGGAAGCGCTGGAGCCCCGAGCCGGCCTCGCGCGCCTGGGCCCTCTTCGCTCGAGGAGTCAACGGTCGTCTTCATCGTGGCCATGGGCTGTCGCGGCAACAACTGGCCGGAGAGAAGGCGCCGGGAGAACCGGGCGACGTCCGGGACGGTCGACACCGCCGCCGCCGAGGCCCACGGGTAGGGTAGACGGAGGTGATGTCGTTCGGCGGGTCGTCGCCGGGGAACACGAAGTACCCGGGGTCGCGGGTGCGGGCAACGTCCGCGCCTTGGTGAACGTCGTGGCCTCCAGGTGCGCCGTGAAGAACACCCGGGTGCGGAGCACGTCGCCCAGACGGTGCCCGGTCACGGCCTGGCCCATCAGCCCCGCCAGGACGTAGTGGTAGGGAGCGAGGATACGGTGCTGCGCAACGAGCTGCAGGACCGCTGTCGCTACGTAGGTCTTCGTCTGGCTGCCGGTCCGGTACCTGGTCCCGCGGACCATTGGTGCTCCAGCGCGCGATCTCTCTCCGTGGATCTGTTGGCCAAGGTTGCCGTACATGCACTGTGGTTCGCCGAGGGGGGACCGCGGGGAGGGGGACAGCCGCCGAGCTTCGCGGGGCTACCCACAGAAGGCCGGCCCGGACCGCGTCGTCCTGGGGCCGTCGGGGCCCGATCCTGCAGCGACGGAGTTCGGACCGACGACCACCGGCTCTTCGTCTCTGAGGGGGCTGGTCAGTCCCCGTCCGCAGGTGAGCAGCGCCCGGTGGGCACCCCTCGGGCGGCGACGACCAGGCGGCGTTCCAGCCTGGGGCTCGTCCGCGATCGGGTGGCTGCACGGGGGCGAGATCGTGTCCGGTTCGCGCTAGCAGCCAGGAGACCAGGGAGTTGGAGTTCCACATCTCGCCGGTGCGCTGCTCGTCACGGCCCCAGGTGGCCAGAGGGACCTCGCGGGTCAGATTGAGTACCTGTGTGGCGTGCGCATGGTCCGAGCTCACCTGGAATGAGCTGACGGCGTGGTCGAGGTCGGGAATCCGTCCGCCCGGCCAGCAGCGGACCTCGTAGCGGAACATCCGGTAGCGGCCCAGCAGTGGCGAGCCGACCGGGCCGGTGCCGACAACACCACGCTCCGCGTCCGCGACGTTCCAGACCGGGCCCATCTCGATGCTCGAGGTGACGCCGGCAAGCCCGACGGTGAGCGCGGCGTGGTAGAGGTCGCGCCGCGGCCGGTGGGCAGACCTCGCCGCGATCGCCTCGTAGATCCGGCCGTTCCAGCGCACCACGTGTCCCCCGGCGCCGAGGGGTATCCAGTAGAGCTGGACTGAGCAGTCTGGGGTCATGTGCCGACGGCGACTGCGGCTGCGTCGATGGCCGCGATCACTACCAGCGCGAGGAGGAAGCCCAGCACGACCTTGGTGGTGACGAGCTTGCGCAGCTCGCCTGTGATGAGTCGTAGCCAGGTCCTCCAGCGAGCCTGCCTGGGGGAGAGCTCGTCCAGCGCGATCCTGTCGGCCAGGGCGCGGTTCCCGATGTCGTTGATGCTCCTCCCGCGGACGACCAGCTCGCCGTCCGCCCCTGGCCGGATCTCGGCTCCGGCGGTGGAGAGTGCCCGTGTCAGCGCGGCGGGTTGCGGTGTGCGGACCGTGGTGCCCGCGTGCTGCAGGTCGGCCAGCGCGCCGGCGGCCACCGGCCGGCCGCGGTTGATCACCACGACGTCGTCTGCCAGGTGTTCGACTTCCGCGAGCAGGTGGCTGGACACGAACACGGTGCCGCCGGCCTCCGCTCGCGCCCGCAGGAGCTTCCGCAACCATCGGATACCTTGTGGGTCGAGTCCGTTGCCCGGCTCATCAAGGACGACCACCGGCGGGTCGCCGAGCAGAGCCGCAGCCAGGCTGAGCCGCTGCCGCATCCCGAGGGAGAACGCGCCCGCGCGACGGTCGGCGACCTTGGCCAGCCCGACCGCTTCCAGCATCTCCTCGACCCGCGCCGAGGGGAACCCGCCGCCGTCGGCAAGGACCTTCACGTGGTTGCGCGCGCTGCGCCCGGGATGGAAGGCGTTGGGCTCCAGGACTACGCCGACCGTGCGGGTCGGGTCGTCGAGGTCGCGGTACCGCTTCCCGTCGATCGTGGCGCTGCCTCTGGTCGCCTTGGCGAGGTCGAGCAGGATCTTCATCGCCGTGGATGTGCCGGCACCATGGGGGCCCAAGAACCCGGTCACCCGCCCGGCTCCACGGTGAAGGACAGGTCGTCGACGATGGTGTCGTGGCCATGGCGCTTGGTCAGATGGGTGATGTCAAGTCGATACATGGTGGGTCCCTTCGTGAACGCTGGTCGTGGCTGGAGCAGTGGGCGCCCCCGTGGAAGGTGAGCCGAGAGGCGTGTCGTCCCCGTGGCGGATCACCGGGGTCAGGAGCCACCCGGCCAGCACGAGCAGGGCGCCGGTGAGGATGAGGAAGCCGACGGCGAGAGGGATGCTGGCGGCGGGGTCGTCGTTGAGCACCATGACGACCGCCATCGCGGAGACGGCGCCGCCAAGCAGGGCTCCCCAGCCGAGGACCGCGACTGCCAACAGGCCCGACCAGTCGGCCCTTTGCCACACTCCGAGCGCCGTGACCAGGGCAAGGGGAACGACCAGTCCGAGGTCCATCCACTTGACGATGAGGAAGACCGCAGGGCTCTGGGTGTAGTCGACCCCGTAGGGGGGGCCAGTGATGAGGTCTGCGATGCCGCGCAGGTGCAGCCCCACCACGAGAAAGAACGCGACCGCGAGAAGAACGGTCGTCACGGCGCGACGCGCACCCGGAGCGAGGTCCGGGAGTCGAAGCGATGAGGCCCGTCGCCACGCGAGCACCAAACCTGCGGTCGCGAGCAGGAAGACGAGCAGGAACAGCAAGAAGAACCGTTCGCTGTTGCCGGGCCGGGAGGCGAAGTCACCTCCGACGGCCAGCTGCGTGTACAGGTAGACGGCGAACGCCGTGGGTGCCAGCGCCAGCACGGCTCCACCGCCGCGTCCTCTCCATGCGAGGATCCCCGCGAGCACCGAGATCGGCGCCACCAGTGTCAACGCCGCGGCATCGCCGCCGATCACCTGGTTCTCGACCTCCGCGGCGACGTGGTACTCGAGGGCGTGCGCCCCCAGCGGCCCCAGGACCGAGAGCACGACAACGCCGGCGGCCAAGGCGAACATGATCGCGCCCAGGGCCCGATCACCCAGCCGCGCAGGCCGGGACGGGGCACGCTGCGTGGTCATAGCTACTCCTTCGTGGGGACGCGGTCGGGCGTTCGTCGCGGCGTTCTGCGCCCCCTGGGGGCGTGAGCAAGGCGAAGAACCACCCGCGGAGCGGCGACGGTGGCAGCGGCCTCGGCGCGGGCAGTGCGCGCCCCCACCTCGGCATGGGCCAGCACGCGACGGATGACCGGTGCCAACCACCAGGGCGGCGTCAGCCCGTCCCCGGCGCGACGAGGGCGTATCCACGTGGACGGTCCGCGTCGCCACGCGGGATCGGCACACTGCGCGGGGTCTTCGTCCGCGACCCGGGAAGCAACGTGCCGTCGCTCATCACCCGGTGGCACCCACCGCCGCTCTACGGGGTGCGCGCGGACCGCTTCCTCGACAGAGGCAACGAGGCGTTCGGAGGCCTGCGCCCCGAAAGCGTGACGATGCGTCCGCCCGAGCGACAGCGCCTCGGGCGCGTACGGGCCCCCACTCGAGGAGGTGGACGTCACGGCAGCCAACAGGTCGGGGCCCTCGCCTCCGGGAAGGGACCTGCTCTCCGCGGTATGACCGGCGGCGGCAGCGATCCCGCGAATGGGCGAGGGGGTCATGTCTGCCTCCCCTGCGAGTGCGCCATCGCCTCGCGCCGGTCGACGGGGCCCGGCCCAGCGGACGCGGTGGTGTTGGCTGTGGGGGAGCGGCGGTGGCGACGCACCAGCAGTGCGGTCCGGACGACACCGGTGACAACCGCCAGGCCCGCCACCACAAGCACGGTGAGGGTGAGGTCGGGTAGGAACGCGAAGGTGGCCGACCACCCGAGGCCGCCGAGGATCCGTGGGTAGAGCAACAGCACGGTCCCGGCGAGCCCGAACTCCCAGACCAACGGCGCCGCCGCCCTGAGGGTTCCGATCCTCGACGGGATCCCGGTACGCGCCACCCTTGCCAGGTGCCACACCTGGGTCGTGATGAGGGCGACGACGAGTGTGGTGAAGATGATGAAGAACGGTGTGGAGCCTGGGCCCTGGACCGGTTCTGCCCCCACGAGCAGGTTCACCACTCCCTGCGGGATGCGGCTCCAGGTCGCGTTGGCTCCTCCGAACTCGAACTGGTTGCCCTCGTTGAGCAACACGACCACGCCCTGGTCGGAGTCGGGGAGGAGCACCATCCATGCCGTGAAGTGCGGCAGCGAACCCTGGTGCCACCGCGCGGTTTCGGCCGCGCCGAAGGGGCCAACGAACCAGCCTGCCCCATAGCTGGCGGTGAATTCCTGGCTCTGAAGGGGAAAGGTCCGGGGGGCGGTCGCCGGGATCAGCATCTCCTCGACGACGCCCGCGTCGAGGACTCGGGTGCCCTCCAGAGTCCCCTCGTCGAGGAACATCGCGAGGTAGCGGGCCATGTCGGAGGCGGTGGAGTAGACGTAGCCGGAGGCAGCGAGCCCCTCACGGTGTGCGCCATCGGTCTCGCGTGGGAACCCGAAGAAGGACCGGTAGGTCGACGTCAGTCCGGCGTCCTCGGCGGCATTGCGGTCGGTGAAGGAGCTGTTCATGCCGAGCGGTGCGAAGATGTGTTCCTCGACGTAGTCCTGCCAGGTCTGACCGGTCACCTGTTCGATGAGGACACCGAGGACGACGGAGTTCAGGTTGGCGTACTCGAAGGACGACCCCACCGGTCGGTTGAGCTTCAGGTCCGCCATCTGCGCGACGGTGTCCCGCATCGACTTCCCGCCACCTTCCGCTACGGCCGTGATGCCGTCCGAGCCTCGAGATCCCGCTCGTCTGGTTCACCAGGTGACGCACCGTGATCCTCGCCGAGGCAGCCGGGTCGGCCACCCGGAAGTCGGGCAGGTAGCGCTGGACCGGCGCGTCCAGGTCCACATCTCCGTCCTCAACCAGCTGCATGACGGCCAGGGCGGTAACCGACTTGGTGTTCGAGCCGATCCAGAACGGCGTGTCGGCGCTGATCGCGTTGCCGTGACCGTCGCTGCCAAACCCGGTCGCATGCACGGTGCGCCCCCCGTCGACGATGGCGAGCGCCGCGCCCGGGATGCGGGAGTCGTCGAGCTGATCGGACACGGAGGCGTCGATGCGTTCGTAGACGTCCCCGGTGTCCGTCGGGTGCTGGGTCTGTCGCCGCGTCGACACCGAACCAGGCCATCCCCCCGGCCAGGATGGTGCTCACCGCAAGAGCCAGCCCGTGCCGGCGGGCGAATGCCCCGAGCATCATCGCGGGCTCGTCTTGGCCAGCACCGTGTCGACCATGTAGTCGACGAACTCGCCGGGCTGCTCGAACAGCGGCCGGTGTCCCGAGGTGTCGAACACCGCGAGGTCCTTGATCGGGGCATCGACCATCGGGTACCACTGCGCGAACGGGTCAGCGCGGCCGCCGGCCTCGTGGGCTCCCTCGACGAAGAACATCGGGACCTCGAAGTCCGTGGCACTCTGGCGGAAGTCGATGCCCTGCAGCTGCGGGTAGAGGACGGCGAAGGTGTCCATGAAGGCGCCGAGCACGTGCACCTGGTCGATCAGCGTGTACTCCTCCACGAGCAGGTTCTCCGACATCTGCCCGACGCCTTCGGAGTTCCCGCTGTGGTCGTAGGGGTAGACGTCCTGCTCGTGGGCCAGTGCGGTCTCGTAGGGGAACATCGCCTCGTACGGCGGTGGGCCGGACGACTCCAGCTGCGTGACCAGGCCGTCGTTTCCTGTGCGCTTCGCCCACGCGAGCGTGTCGCTGTAGAAGATCCGGTCGGTGGCCGACTGGCTGACCATCTGCCCGGTGCCGATGAAGGCCCGGTAGAGGTCGGGACGCTCCTGCACGGCGAGGACCCCGAGCGTCGTCCCCCAGGACTGGCCGAGCAGATAGATGTCGTCCTTCTCGAACCGGTCGCGCAGGTAGTTGGTCAGCTCGATCGTGTCCGAGACATAGCCATCGAGGGTGATCGTGTCGGTCGGGTCGAGCTCGGCGTACGACGTGCCGGAACCGCGCTGGTCCCAGGTCACGACGGTGAAGTGCTCTTCGAGGGCGGGCAGATGGCGCCGCATGGCCCCGAACTCCGATCCGCCCGGCCCCCCGGCCAGGAACAACAGGACAGGGTTGTCGGTGCTGGTGCCGCGGATCATCAGACCCAGGTCATGGCCACCGAGGCGGACGGTGGTCAGCGCCGCAACCGACCCGGGGAGGCGTTCGCCCTGGGCCCCGTCGGCCCCCGTGATCGGTGCCGTCGTCGCCGGCCGGGCCAGGCCAGCGACGAGTGCCAGCAACGCCAATCCCGACCACCACAGCACCGGTACGCCCGAGCACCCGCGCCCACCGACGCGAGGCGTCCGGCCGGTCGCCCCCCCTCACTCGGGCCGCCCCGGCCCCCACCGCGGCACCGAGAGCCATCGGGAGCAACGTCAGCAAGGCGTGGAAACCACGGCCAGTGATCAGGGCGATCGACCCGTAGACGCTCAGGTGGATGTCGTCGACCATCGGTCCGTCGACTCTCAGGCCGGACCAGCTCGAAGACGACGACGAACACCGCCGGCGCCAGGAGCAACGCCCACCGGCTGCGCAGTACCAGGCCCGCCAGGCCGCCTACGGCCAGGCTGATGAGGATCGACCAGATCGCCGTACTCGTCGTCACCGGCCCGCGCGGCGTCCACCAGCCCGCGACCAGACCCCACGCCGCGGCGAGGGAGACCGCGACGAGAACCGCCACGCGGTGGTGGCTCTGCCGTGCGGTCGGCCCACGAAGTCCACCGGTGCCGTCAACTGCCGTGGAGCGGTCGGCCCCGCTGGCGGACTGCTCCTCCTGGGTGCGCATGTTCGTCGAACGACTCCTCACTCGACTACTCCTCATCGGGCACCCAGTCCACAGTGCGGCAGCGCACGTGCGTAGGGCCGCTTGAGAGGGGTCTCGATGACCAAGTGCCCTGCCTCACCGTGCGTGGGCAGGGTGGAGACATTGAGCGGGCGCGCCTGGGTCGCCATTGGGGTGACGGCGGGGTTCCTTGCGCTCCAGCACGCGACGCTGCCGTTGGTCTCCGACTACCGCTTCGCCGCGTGGCGTGCGTCGTCCTACTTTCCGCTTGCGCTGGTCCTCGCGCTGACGCTGCGGTCGCGCCCCCGGCCTGCTGCCCTACCTCGTGGTGCTGCACGGATTGGCGGGCCTGCAGGCAGCGATCCTGTTGCTCGCTCAGGGGCGCTGGATGAGGACGAGCGGAGCGCGTCGAGAGGGTGTCCCGGCGCCGAGCGGAGTCCGTTTCTGGAGCGGGCCGGCGGCGGGGATAGTCATACTTCTGCTCGGTGCCACGGTCCTCTTGTCGTTGGCTCCGCTGTGGCTTCCTCCGTCGTACTCCTGGCGTGAGAACGGCGCCAGCGAGTCCGCCGCGCAGGGGATCGAGGGGGCGTGGGTGGCTCGGTTGGGCTGTTCGCTTCCCTCGTGGGCGTGGGCTTCATCGTCGGAGCGGTCGCCGTGGCGATCGCCCGCCGCCCAGCTCGTGGACCAGCACGGTCCCGGACCTCGTGGTGCTGGCCATTGCTCTCGGTGTACCGATGTTCATGTCTACTGCGGTGTGGGGGCTTCTCCGAGCGATCGATGTTCCTGGCAGCTGCCTGCTGGTATGCAGGTGAGGCAGCCGGCCGCTCGTCTCGAGTTGAGCGGGGTCGGACGTTCAGCTGATCCGTGGGTCTGGGTCTGGTGGTCGAGCCCTTCGGCGGATGACCCTTCGACTGGTGACTTCTTGCTCTGCACGCCGTCGATGTTCTGGGATGAGGTCGGATCGACACCGCACAGTGCACCACCGACCGTGAGGAGGGCGTGACGATGACCGTGCCACAGAGGGGGCGACCGGGAGCAACACCGAGCCCCGACGCGTCGGAAAGGGCGAGCTGGCGAGGCGGCTCGTTCCAGGTGCTGGAGGAGTCCGAGTGTCGCGAGCTGCTGTCGAGCCGGGCTGTGGGAAGGCTCGCGTTCTGGACGCCCGACGGCCCCTCGATCCTGCCGGTCAACCACGTCGCCGACCACGACGGGATTCGTTTCCGGACCTCGCCCTACAACAGCATCACCCGACACGTCGGCGGCACGGTGGTGGCCTTCGAGGTCGATGAGGTGGACGACTTCACCGAGTCCGGTTGGAGCGTTCTCGTGAGGGGCGTGGCCGAGCTGCTGGTCGGGTCGTCGTCCGACAGTCTCCAGCCGGATCCGTGGCCGAATGGCGTTCGCTCGGTCGTCGTGCAGATCCGGCCGATGGAGGTCTCGGGTCGCCGGGTGATCGCCCACTGAGCGTCGCGACTCGCGGGACCGCTGGGCCGGTTCCCGAGCCGGGACTTCACGGGGCGGCGTCGACTTGGTGCAATGGGGCAATGACAACCGCGCTGACAAAGGACGAGCCGGTCGACCGACTGATCCGCGTCTACCTCCTCGATGACCATGAGGTGGTGCGTCAGGGCATCCGCACGATGCTCGAAGCCTCCGGCAAGGTGCGGGTTGTGGGGGAGTCCGAGTCCGCCGAGCAGGCGGCGACCCGCATCCCCGCGCTGCGTCCGGACGTCTGCGTGCTCGACGTGCGCCTCCCTGACGGGTCCGGCATCGAGGTGTGCCGCTCCATCCGCTCGGTCGACCCCACGTTGAAGGCGTTGATGCTCACGTCGTACGACGACGACGAGGCGCTGTTCGCCGCCATCATGGCCGGCGCGTCGGGCTACGTTCTCAAAGATGTACGCCGCGGGGATCTGCTTCATGCCGTCGAACGCGTCCATGCCGGCGACTCCCTGATCGACCCCACCCTGGTGACCAAGGTGCTGGACCGGGTGCGCAACGGTCCCGCGGTGGCCCCGGAGCTCGAGCACCTGAGCGAGCAGGAGCTCAAGCTCCTCGGCTTCATCGCCGAGGGGATGACGAACCGGCAGATCAGCGAGCAGATGTTCTTGGCCGAGAAGACCGTGAAGAACTACGTCTCGAACCTGCTCGGCAAGCTCGGAGTCGAGCGACGCACCCAGGCCGCGGTGCTCGCGACCCGACTGCTGGGTCCGGAGTCGCACGGTGGGTGAGCCGGGGGCCACCACGTGCGACGGCCTGCAGGAGCGTCTCGCCCCGCTGCTGGACGCGAACATCGGCATCGTCCGCGAGCTGTCGCTCGGATCAGTGCTGCAGCGCATCATCCACTCGGCCCGGCAGGTGGTGGGGGCGGACTACGCAGCCCTCGGCGTCATCTCGGTCGACGGGGAGGGGCTCGAGCAGTTCGTGCACGTCGGGATGCATCCACAGACGGTCGACGCCATCGGACACCTCCCCAGCGGGAAGGGTCTTCTCGGTGCGCTGATCGAGGAGCCGCACCCCGTCCGGCTGCGTCACCTCGCGGAGGACATGCGCTCGGTGGGCATGCCCGCCAACCATCCGCCGATGGCGGCGTTCCTGGGCGTGCCGATCCGGGTACGCCGAGAGGTCTTCGGCAACCTCTACCTCACCAGGTCGACCCCACACGAGTTCACCGCGGAAGACGAGCGCGTCGCGCTTTCACTGGCCGCGACCGCCGGGGTGGCCATCGAGAACGCACGCCTGTTTGACGAAGCCCGACGGCGCGGGGCCTGGCTGGAGGCGTCCACCGACGCCACCCGGGAGGTGCTGAGCGAGGGCGATGAGCACACCGGGGAGCTGATCGCCGAGACCGTGCACCGGCTCGCCGCCGCCGACCACGCCGCCCTGTGGGTGCCGGGCCTCGGGGGCGAGGCCGACCCGCGTCGTAGCGCCGTTGCCGGCGGCAGTGACGACCTGCTCACCGATCAGGAGCGACTGGCACTCGTCGAGGCCGTGCTCGGTACCGGTGAGGCGATGCGGCTCGACGACGGCGGCGGTTTCGTGACCGAGGAGGGGCGGGTGGCGGTAACTGTCGAGCCGGGCAGACTCGGCGGTGCCATGGTGTTGCCGCTGGTGGGTTCGGACCACGCACGCGGCGTCCTGCTGTGCGTGCGTGAGTCCGGGGGACGCCCCTTCTCCGCAGCCGAGCTCGACATGGCCGCCACCTTTGCCAGTCACCTGTCGCTGGCGCTCGAGCTGGCCGACTTCCGGCGCGATCAGCAACGGGTACAGCTGTTGGAGGATCGCGCGCGCATCGCCCGCGACCTGCACGACCACGTCATCCAGCAGTTGTTCGCGGCCGGAATGACGGTCCAGGGCGCCACTTCCACGCTCGCCGGTCGCCCGGAGGCCCAGTTGCTCGAGAAGGTCGTCGACATCGTCGACGACGCCATCGGGCAGATCCGCACGTCGATCTTCCACTTGCGGCCGAGCCCGATGAGCACCGGCAGCCTGAGGTCGGCGGTGCTGGAGGTAGTCGCAGAGGTTCGGCCGATCCTCGGCCTGCAGCCGCGGGTGCGGTTCGAGGGGCCCGTCGACGCTGTCAGCGACGCCGAGCTGGTCCTGGACGTGCGTGCCGTCGTCCGCGAAGCGCTCACCAACGTGGCCCGCCACGGTCAGGCCTCCAGCGTCACCGCCCGGATCGCTGCCGAGGCGGAGACGTTGACCGTCGAGGTCATCGACGACGGGCAGGGGCTGCAGGCCTCCGAGGGGCGCCGGAGCGGGCTGGCGAACCTGGCCAAGCGCGCCGAGGCCCGCGCCGGCGAGCTCGTGGTCGGCACCCGCACCGAGGGCTCGCCCGGCGGCGGGCCCGGCAGAGGTACGAAGATCGGCTGGAGCGTTCCCCTGCCCTAGGCCTGCGTCCCGCACCGACGACCACCAGACGGCTGTGCTCCGAGCGACGGACGAGGCGGCCATCGGCCCAGCGGCTGCGTCGGTGCCCAGGGTGACCCGGCCCTCGGCCTCCGCCGAGTCCGCCGCCCCACCAGGTGCAGCGGATGGTGCTCCACGGCGGCGATCCCGAGAGCCGAGAGCCGTGCCGGCGGTTGCTGTGCTTGGAGCCGTCGATCCCTATGACCACGGCTCCCGCGGGGAGAGCCTTGATCCTGCCGACGGTGACCGTTCCAGCCCGTCAGCGCAACCACGCGTGGTCGCGGACGATGGGCAGGCCCTCCCACCAGGAGCCGAAACCGAGCCAGCGCCCCGCGTGCAGCTGGGCCAACAGCACCAGCACGAGGGCGTAGACGAGGTGGTCGTCCATGAACGGGTTGTTCTCCGGGGGCAGCACGGCGGTCCACATCATGACCAACATCAGCGCGCCGGAGGCTGCGGCCACGCGCATCGCCACGCCGAGCACCAGGGCCACCGCGATGCCGAGGAGGCCGAGCATGAACAGCCAGTCGACCCAGGTCTGCCCGGCCAGGTCGTTGTAGAAGCCCTGGAAGGGCCCGGTCGCGGCGAAGGAGAGGAAGCCGGCGGACGGGCTTCCCCCGTCGAGCCATGCGTCGGCGCTCTCGGTGGCCTGGCCGAGCCCGAAGGTCTTGTCGAGGAACGCCCACAGGAACACCCAACCGAGGCTGAGCCGCAGGGCCGCGAGGACATAGCCCACGGCCGCCGGCTGACCGGCCCTGTCGGTCTGGGCGGCACCCCGGGTGTCGTGCGGCGCGGCGCCGCCGCGGTCCCGGCCTTGGACGCTCGGGCCGGCCTCGCCAGTCGGCTGGCTGCTGCGGGTCGTGTGAGCCATGACGCTCTCCTCAAGTCGGATGGTCGCTGCACGTCAAGCCTGGGCCGGGTGCGACGCGACCAGCAGGGCTGCTGGTTGACGTTGGAGAGGTCTTTCGTCATCAGACCTTCGGGTCCTCCGACCATCGACTGGTGTCCTGGGCCACCGGAGGTCAGGGGTTGGCTGCGCTGCACTGGGGCCGTGGCAGGGAAGGCGCGTGCGACCGAAGCGAACCGACGGGGGGTCGCGGGCCCGGGCGCGGCGCGGGCTCGCCCTGCGCCGGCTGCCCGACGGCGGTGAGCGGCCGATGAGGGAAGCGGTCCGCCGGGTCTTCGTCGGGATCCTGGTTCTGCACGGGCTGATCCACCTGCTCGGGGCCGCCAAGGGCTTCGGCTGGGCCGAGGTCCCCCCACTGCGAGGGGCCACCGGTGGGGCAGAGGCGTGGGCGTGGCTCGCTGCCTGCCTGCTCGTGCTGGCGACCGCCGCTCTCCTCGTCGGCGGCGTGAGCTGGTGGTGGGCCGTCGGCCTCGTAGCCGTCCTGGCGTCGCAGACCATGGTGGTGTCGTCGTGGGCCGACGCGCAGGCGGGCACCGCGGCCAACGTGGTCCTGGCCCTGGGCGTAGGGCTCGGGTTCGCAGCGCTCGGGCCCACCAGCTTCCGCGCGGAGTACGACGCGCAGGTCGAGGCCGCGATGGCTGACGCCACCAGGACCGCGGGGCACTCGTCCTCGGCCTGCCCGATCCGGTGGCGGCGTACGTACGTGCCTCCGGGGCCGTGGGCAAGCCACCGGTGCTCAGCTTCCAGGCGCGCTTTCACGGACGCATCCGTTCCGGCGTCCAGGATCCATGGATGCACGTCACATCGACGCAGGTGAACACCTACGGTCAGGACCCGACCAGGCTGTTCCACATGGACGCGACCCGTGGAGGACTGCCGGTCGACGTGTTGCACACCTTCGTCGACGGCGTGGCCCGGATGCGGGTGAAGGTGTTGTCCCTGGTCCCGATGGTCGACGCCCGCGGCGCGGACTTCACGCGCGCCGAGACGGTCACCTTGTTCAACGACCTGACCGTCTTCGCCCCCTCCGCCCTGCTCGGGGCCGACGTGAGCTGGGAGACCCTGGACACCCAGCACGTGCGCGGCTCCTTCACGAACCGTGGCGTCACGGTGAGTGCGGTCCTCGTCTTCGACGGCGAGCACGACCTGGTCGACTTCGTCTCCGAGGACAGGGCCAGGACCTCCGCGGACGGCTCTCACCAGATCTCGCAGAGCTGGTCCACCCCGGTCGGCGCCTACCGCGAGCTCGCCGGGCGCCGCGTCGCCACGCACGGGGAGGGTCGCTGGCACGCACCGGAGCCCGAGGGCGAGTTCGCCTACATCGAGCTCCGCCTCGACCACATCGACGACGACCCCGACGGCGACCGAGCCCGAGGGGCCAGCCCCGATCGGACGGGCCGGTCGTGGACCCGTGGGTGGTCGGTGCGTCGTCGGGGCCGCGCGCCGTGGCCGTGGACCGCTGACGCCTCGTGAGCTCGTGACAAGGGTCCATCCGTTGAGGTCATCCGGCAGCAGACGCGGACCCTGCGCGGGCGGTTGTGTGAGGTCCAGGACCTGCGAGCGAGAGGGCTGCAGGTGAACCTTGTGGAGGACTGATGAGACGCTTGCTCATCCTCGGCGCGGGCACCGCGGGCACCATGACGGCCAACAAGATGCGGCGACGTCTGGACGCCGACCAGTGGTCGGTGACCGTGGTCGACCGAGACGATGAGCACCACTACCAGCCCGGCTACCTCTTCGTGCCCTTCGGCGGTCACACGCGTGCCGATCTCGTTCGCAGTCGACACCACTTCCTCTCGGACGGGATCAACCTGGTACAGGCCGAGATCGACCGGGTCGCGCCCGCGGAGCGGTCCGTGCGGCTCGCGGACGGTCGGTCCCTCGACTACGACCTGCTGGTCATCGCGTCCGGCACGTCGCCTCGTCCCGACCAGACCGAGGGCATGACCGGCAGCCTGTGGCGGGAGAGCATCTTCGACTTCTACAGCCTGGACGGCGCCGAGGCCCTGTACGACGCTCTCCGACGGTTCGAGGGCGGCCGCCTGGTGGTCCACCTCAACGAGCTCCCGGTCAAGTGCCCGGTGGCGCCGTTGGAGTTCGTCTTCCTGGTCGAGGCCTGGCTGCGCGAGAAGGGGCTGAGGGACAGGACGGAGCTGGTCTTCGTGACCCCCCTCGACGGCGCCTTCACCAAGCCCGTGGCGTCGGCGCACCTCGGCGGGATGCTGGAGGAGCGGGCGATCCTGGTCGAGCACGACTTCCTGACCGAGCGTGTCGACAACGACCGCAAGACCCTCGTGTCCTACGACGAGCGCGAGGTCCCGTTCGACCTGCTGGTCACCATCCCGGTCAACATGGGCGCCGAGTTCGTGGCGAGGTCGGGGCTCGGTGACGAGCTCAACCACGTGCCCGTGGACCGGCACACCCTCCAGTCGCCGACGCATCCGGAGGTGTTCGCCGTCGGTGACGCCGCCGAGCTCCCGACGTCGAAGGCGGGGTCCTCGGCGCACTTCGCAGTCGAGGTGCTCGTCGAGAACCTGGAAGCCAAGATCGAGGGCCGGCCGATGGACGCCTCCTTCGACGGGCATGCCAACTGCTTCATCGAGTCCGGGAACGATCGCGCCCTGTTGTTGGACTTCAACTACACGACGGAGCCGTTGCCCGGGAAGTTCCCACTCCCCAAGGTCGGCCCGCTCAGCCTGCTGGAGGAGACGCGTCTCAATCACATCGGGAAGCTCGCGTTCCGGCAGCTCTACTGGAACGTGCTGCTACCGGGCTACCCCCTCCCGATCAGCAACCACATGAGCATGGCCGGAAAGGTCACGACATCGCAGGAGGCAGCATCATGACCACCACGAGAACCCTGGGCGACCGGACGGTCCACGTCAACGAGGAGGGATTCCTCACCGACCCCGCGGAATGGTCTACGGACCTGGCAGTCGACCTGGCAGCCGGCATCGGACTCGAGCTGGGCGACGAGCACTGGAAGGCGATCCACTTCCTGCGCCAGGACTTCGCCAGCACCGGTGAGACCGCGACGGTACGCCGCCTCGCAACGGTCGGTGGCATCCCGACCAAGACGCTCTTCCGGCTGTTCCCCAAGCGCCCGGCCAAGAAGCTTGCCTACATCGCCGGCCTGCCCAAGCCGCAAGGGTGCGTCTGAGGCCGTCGCCCCCCACCCGCTACCGAGAGAAGGAAACCTGATGACCCCTACGCCCACCTCCACGCCGGACCCCACCCAGGCTGCTCCGCTGATCCCGTCATTCGACGACGAGTGGCCCGGTCGGAAGCTGGCGATCATCTGTTCCAAGGGCAATCTCGACATGGCCTACCCGGCACTGGTCCTGGCCAACGCGGCTGTGGGCGAAGGTGTGGAGACGCACCTCTTCTTCACCTTCTGGGGTTTCGACATGATCAACCGCAAGACCATGGGGGACCTGAAGTTCACCCCCCTCGGCAACACCGCCACCCACCTGCCGCAGGGACTGGGGGGACTGCCCGGCATGACTGCCCTGGCGACCCACCAGATGAAGAAGAGCATCGCCGAGCTCGACGTCCCGGAGGTCCCCGAGTTCCTCGAACAGATCGTGGACTCGGGCGGCCACCTGTGGGCCTGCCGGATGTCCGCGGACATGCAGCATCTCGCGCAGAGCGACCTCTACGAGGGTGTGGAGGCGATCATCAGCGCCTCGGACTTCATCGAGCTCACCGACGGTGCGCAGCTGCTCTTCATCTGAGCGCCACTCTCTCTCCGGCCATCCGTCGCGTCCCTCGGTGCGCAGGTGAGCCGACCCGCCACCCCGACCTCCCCTCTGCCTGGTAGTCAGGTCACCGGCTGGTCATGGGGCCGCGCATAGAGTGATCGAATGACCGTGCGAGTCGTCTTCGCCGACGACAACTACCTGGTCCGCGAGGGTGTCGCGGGACTGCTCGCCGCCAGCCCCCGAGGTGGAGCTGCTCGAGTGTGTCGCCGACCCCGAGACCTTGTATGCGTCGGTGGCCAGGCATCGGCCGGATGCGGTGTTGACCGACATCAGGATGCCGCCCACCTTCACGATCGAAGGCATCGAGGCAGCCAAGCGGATCCGGGCAGAGTTCGCGGAGACCGGCGTCGTCGTCCTGTCGCAGTACGCCGAGGAGGACTACGCCTTCGAGCTGCTCTCCGACGGGGTGGCCGGCCTCGGGTACCTGCTCAAGGAGCGGGTCTCCCAGGCCGACGACCTGGTGCGGGCGCTGTACGACGTGGCCCACGGCGGGTCCGCGCTGGACCCGACGGTCGTCGAGGGGCTGCTCGCCCGCAAGTCCCGCGAGACCGACTCGTCCCTGCCCGGTCTCACGTTTGCGCGAGCACGAGGTCCTGCAGGAGCTCGCGGCCGGGCGGAGCAACTCGGCCACGGCCAAGGTGCTGTTCATGAGTGAACGTGCGGTGGGGAAGCACGTGGGCTCGGTCTTCCAGAAGCTGGGGCTGGAGCACGAGGCCGAGACGAACCGTCGGGTGGTCGCTGTCTTGGCCTTCCTCGACGCGCGCGGCGGCTCGGGACGGCGATGAGGTCAGCCGCACCACTCCGAGCGGCCAGCACGGTGGCACTGCACTGGTGGCCGGCGCAGGCTGGGCCGTGAGGAGGGGCCGTGGCTGACGTGCGTGTGCTGGTCGTCGATGACCAGGAGAGGTTCCGGTCCGCGATGCGCGCCGTGGTGCGGGAGACCCCCGGCTTCGAGGTGGTCGGCGCTGCGGCCTCGGGGGAGGCGTCGCTGCTTCTCACCGAGGAGATCCGCCCCGCGTAGGCCGCCGCGGTGGCGTCGTGGGTGAAGGAGCAGGGTGACCCCCGCGAGGCACCACGCCAGTCGGGCCGCCATCTCAGCGGCCCCCGGCATGGTCGCTTGGCACAGGCACCGGCAGACGAGCATCGACCCGGGTCCCTGAACCGGGGACGGACTCGGTGCTCAGGGTGCCACCCAGCGCCTCGACCCGGTCACCCATGCCACTCAGTCCCTGGCCCGCCGGGGCCGTGGGGCCGTCGAACCCGATGCCGTCGTCCTCCACCAGGAGCGTCACCTGACCGGGCTCACCGGTTACCCGGACGTGGATCAGGTCGGCGCGGCGCTCCTGATGGCAGGCGCGGCCGGGGTCGCCGCCACGCTCTACGGGGACGCTGACCCGATGGTCTTCGGGGTGGGGCTCCTCGCGGTCATCACCGGAGTCATGGTGGCGCTGCCGGTGCTCGCGGCGCCCTTGCGGTGGCGCGGTCTACCCGCGGAGCTGGCCGAGCAGAACGCTGCCCGCAACCCGCGCCGTACCGCGGCGACGGCCGCGGCACTGATGGTCGGTCTGACGCTGGTGGTGAGCATGAGCGTCTTCGCCTCCTCGCTCAAGGCCTCCTTCGGTGACATGACCGCCGGACAGACCGAGGCCGAGCTCTACCTCGCTGCATCCAGTCCGCAGTCCCCCGGGTTCTCCCCCTCGGCCGTCGCGGACGTGAGAGACGTGGAGGGGATTGAGCAGGTCTCTCGGCGAGTGGTTGGGGCGAGGCCGAGTTCGACGCGGGACAGCGTCGAGCTACTCGGCCGTGGACCCCGGCAACGCCGAGGCCATGATGCACCTGAAGGTCTCCTCCGGCTCCGTCTCGGCTCTCGACGAGGGAGGGGTCGTCGTGGCGCAGGACACGGCGGCAGCGAAAGGGTGGACAACGGGAGAGAGCATCACGGCGGAATTCGCCGCCAGCGGCGAGCACACCCTTCGCATCGTCGGCGTGTACGGCGGTTCGGGGTGGTTGGGGGACGACTTCCTCATCAGCGTCGAGTCGCAGCAGGCGCTGGCAGGACCGCAGCTGGTCACCAGCGCGCTGGTCACGCTCGCGGCCGGCCAGGACGTCCAAGCCGTCCACGCCGCGGTCGCAGACGCTCTCGCCTCGCACCCCGACGCCCAGGTGATGGACCAGGACGAGTACGAGGCGTTCGCCGGTGGGTTCGTGGACCAGCTGCTCACGTTCGTCGTGATCATGCTCCTGCTCGCGGTCACCATCGCACTGCTGGGGATCGTCAACACCCTGGCTCTCTCGGTCTTCGAGCGCACCCGCGAACTGGGACTGCTGCGCGCCGTGGGCATGACCCGCGGACAGGTGCGTGCCATGGTCCGCTGGGAGTCGGCGGTGATTGCGCTGATCGGCGCGCTCACCGGTGCGGCGCTGGGAACGGGGATCGGGGTCGCCCTGGCCCGGATGCTCCGAGACGAAGGCGTCACCGCGGTGTCGGTCCCGGTGCCCCAGGTGGCGCTGTTCGTGGGCCTGGCCGCCGTGGCCGGAGTCGTGGCTGCGATCGGTCCGGCACGCACGGCCGCGAAGGTCGACGTGCTGCGCGCCGTGGTCACCGACTGAGCCCCAGCAGAACACGACCTGGCGCACCCGTCCACACGGGTGCGTCAGGTGTGGTGATGGTGGCGAGCGATCGGTGTGATCAGCCGGCGGTCTCGATCCGCCACGACCCGGCGGTCACGTACGAGCCCACGGTCCGTAGCGTTTCCTTGCTTCACCCCTGGGACGACGTTGCCGGGAGGGTCCGGCTTCCTCCCACCACGAGGGTCACGCGCACCTTGACGTCGCCGAGCCCGCCGTCGTCCAGAGCCGTGCGTAGGGGCTTCTCGTCGATGCTGGGCGGAGGTCCGAGGGCCGCGATCTGGAGCTCCCCCTGCCGGTAGGTCACGCTTTGGACCTGCCAGTCCTGGCCCTTCGCCCAACTCTGGGCGATCGGCGTCGCCTCGGTGATGATCGCTTCCTGTTGGTACACGTTCACGCTTCCGATTGTCAGCGGTATCGCTACCAGCCCGACCATCGCGGCAACCACGGTCAGCGTCCTTCCGGTCATCCGTCCGACCTCGAAACCACCGGCGACGGCGACCGCGCGTACCTCGAACGCGAGCAGCACCGCGGTGCCGGTGGCGATGATGGCGGCGACGTTCGTCCCGAACAACAACAGGGCGCCCAGTGCCTCGGACGGCTGTCCCGACTCGAGCGTGATGCCGACGACAGCCAACGGTGGAACCAGGGAGATCGCGATCGCGACACCGGGCAGCGTGTCGGAGATGTCGGAGCGGATCAGTGCGAACGCGCCCACCGCGCCCGTGGCCAAGGCCGCGAGGAGGTCGATCAGACGGGGACTGACCCGACCGGCCACCTGGCTGTTGTTGGCGGCATCGATCGGGAAGACGTGCAAGAGAGCGATCAGGTAGCCCACCACGATCACGACCACCGCGCCGCCGACGACGATGGCGAAGTTGATCAGCAGCTGGCGACGCCGTGCGAGCACCAGGGCGAGCGCGGAGCCGAGGATCGGTGTCATCAACGGCGCGACGATCATGGCGCCGATGACCGTGGCCGTCGAGTCCGAGACGACTCCGGCACTGGCGATCACAGCCGCGAGCACCAGCAGCACCCAGAACGCCGACGACTTTGCCGGCCGGTCTGTCCCCTGGAGAATCCACAACCTGCCGGTCATCCGCTCGATGTCGGCCGCGGCCACGTTGGTTCCCGGAAGGTTCACAAGTGGCTCCTGACGACGTACGACTGGGGGCTGCTGCACGGTCGGGTGCCCCGGGTCACCCAGCGTGAGTGGCTGTGCGGTCATGATGGTCCCGTACTCGATGGCAGTGCAACGAGCCAACGGATCTGGCGTCGGCGCCCGTGGCATGTCCACTGGTGAGTACATCCGGGAACCGTCGGCGGTTCAGCCTCGGCCCCGAGGTGTGGCCGTCATGACGCAACACGTGGATCGACGAGCTCGGCCCGTGGGGAGACTCTCCGCCGAGGGGCGCTCGCGCGAATCACCCACTGCGGATGATCCGCCTCGCCGGCAGGTCAGGACAGGCTCTATTCCACGATCACGGAGAGGAGTGTTCGATGGCCTGTCTGTTTGTCCTGTTGGGTGGCATCTTTCCGCGTCTCGGGCTGGTCATCGTCTGGGTCGCGCGACCCACGATGGTGGACGCCGCGTTCGACACCTGGATCTGGCCGCTCCTCGGGTTCTTCTTCCTTCCCTTTGCCACCTTGATCTACGTGGTCCTGTGGCAGGCGGGCGGTCTCAACGGCTGGGACTGGTTCTGGGTGTTCCTGGCCGCCCTGCTCGACATCGGCCACGGGGGTGCCACTGCCACCCAGCGCAGTCGGGTGCCGGGCTACCCCACGGGCACGCAAGCGTGACCCCCACCCGCGGCCGAACCGCGACCGCCTCACCACCACGAAGGAAGACGATGGAGATGACCCCACGCGTCTCGACGAGCTCGGTCCCGTGGACCACCTCGTCGTCGAGCTCCCCGAGGGCCGCAGCAACCTCACCGGCGAGATGGCCACCGAGCTGGTAGCTCTCGCGGAAGCCGGAACCATTCGGGTGGTCGACATGGTGGTCCTCACCACGGCCGCGGAGGGGGAGGTGGACGCGATGGAGCTCTCCGCCGCCATGGACCGGGGAGCACCGCCGGTGTCGTGATCTGGGAGAGCCTCTGGGGCCCCCGTTCGCCTCGGCTGCACGGCGGGCCGGTGGCCGGCTCACTGCCGACGGCCGATCCCGACCAAGCGATCCCGTCCTCGCTCGAGGCCGACGACTCTGCGAACGAAAAGAACTGCGATGCCACTGAGGCCCGCTCGCGTAGGAAGGGGAGGCGTCATCGGACCCCTGGTGGCCAAGACCGCCGTCGTCGCCGCCGCTGCCAGGCCTGGCCGGGGCCGACGAGCTATCTAGCCACCCACACCGGCGCCGCCCTCGGCGGATCGAGGGCCGCACGGGTGGCGCGATTCCGTCGAGCGGTCCCGGTGCTCACCAAGCATCGACTCGGCTCAGGACGAGCACGGGATGGCCCCCCGTCCTGGTACGAGCTTGCGGCCGATGGCGTGCAGGTGCCCTGGTCAGGCCGGCCCCGGCCTCGGGTCCTGACGGTCGGCCACGTCACCGAGCAGCGATCCTGAACCCCACGTGCCCGGTGCTGCTCGACGGCTCGCTCCCGCTGCGCGCCGCGACGCGATACCGACGGCAGTAGGAGGCATGGCACAAGAACGAGCCACCCCGGATGGCCCGGTTGGTCCCGGCCTCGGGCCCCGCCGGCGACTGCCGGGGCGCCCGCGCGTAGTAGTCGGGGTCGTACCAGTCGGCGCACCACTCCCACACGTTGCCGGTCATGTTGTACAGGCCGAGACCGTTCGGTTCGTAGGAGGTGACCGGGGCCGTGCCGCGGTACCCGTCGTCTCCGGTGTCCTGCTGTGGGAACTGCCCCTGGAACACGTTCATCCGGTGGGTCCCACCTGGCTCGAGGTCGTCACCCCAGGGGAACGTCCTCCCGACGAGTCCGCCGCGCGCGCCGTACTCCCACTCGGCCTCGGTGGGAAGGCGGGTACCGCTCCAGACGCAGTACGCGGTCGCGTCGTTCCAGGAGACATGGACGACCGGATGGTGTGCCCGGTCCTCGATCCCGGAGCGTGGCCCCTCGGGGTGTCGCCAGTCCGCGCCGAAGACCTGGCGCCACCACGGTGCGGCAGCGACTCCGGCGGTGTCGACGAAGTCGTCCGGCAGGTGTCCGGCGAAGACGAAGGACCAGCCGAACCTCTCCGCGTCGGTGAGGTAGCCGGTGGTGCGGGTGAATGCATCGAAGCGCTCGTTGTCCACAGCCACGGCGTCGAGCGCGAACGTGGGGATCTCGACCTCGTGCACCGGTCCCTCACCGTCGGCCGGATAGGCGTTCTGGTTCTCGCTCCCCATCTCGAAGAGCCCGCCCCGAAGCGTCACCAGGGTCGTCGGCTCCGACACAGCCGGGTCTCGCGAGACGCCGGCACCGCTCCCGGGCGCCTCCGCCCGGGACGGCGCGCAGCAGCCCTCACCGTCCATGCCGCCTCACTGGCGCGCCATGGCGATGCGGATGTCTCTCTCCGTGTCGGCGATGAGGTCCCCGCTGGTGTCGATCGTGACCCGCTTCAGCGTCCCGGTGAAGGCGAAGTCGTCGCTGTACGTGTCTGGGGCCACGCGGCTGCCCGCATCTCGCCCGCAGGTGAGTCCCTCGGTGCCGAAGATCATGGGAACGCTGTGCGGCATGTCGACAGCCCCCACGAGGCTCTTGCCGATGTACAGCTCGCCCCGGGCGGGCGTCCCCTTGCCGACGGCGAAGTCGGGTTCGCCGGTGGGCTCGAACTCGTAGCGCAGGGAGACGTCTCCGGTCGGAACGTCGTCGTCGGAGGTCACCGTGAACACGTCGCGGCCGAGATAGTTGTAGACGAAGTGCACGCGCCGGTCCTTGACGAAGAAGGAGTAGCCACCGGTGTTGCCGCCTTGGGCGAGGAGCACCCCCTCCGCGCCTCCGTCAGGGATGACGGTGTCGGCGGTGATGCTGAACGGACGGTTGTAGAGCTTCGGGGCAGCGGCGAACGGCACGGGTGCGCCGTTCGGGTAGAACGTCACCGAGTCACGGGCCGCGGCGATGGTCGGCCGTTCCACTGATAGCCGGGCTCGAACGTCGCCGTCCAGCGGCATCACGCCGTACTTCCCGGCTTCGGCCCACCACCGGCCGACCATCTCGATCAACCGGTCGCGGTGGTCGGCTGCGAGGTCATCGGTCTCTGCCGCGTCGGTGGTCAGGTCGTAGAGCTCCCAGTCGTTCGCCTCGATGTCCGCCAACACCTCGGGGGTGATCGGGCTGCTGAAGGCCCGGCCCTTCTGGGCTGCCTCGGTGAAGTTGGGGCCGGGCCACGGGCAGACCGCGCGCCAGCCCTCGTGGTAGATCGCCCGGTGCCCGAACATCTCGAAGTACTGGGTGCGGTGCTTCGAGTCGACGTCGCCGGCGTTGAAGGTGTGCGCGAAGCTGACCCCTTCGATCGGAGCCTGGGGGACGCCCCGGATGGTCGTCGGCGGTTCGATCTCCAACGCGTCCAGAATGGTCGGGACCAGGTCGATGGCGTGGGCGTACTGGGTCCGGATCTCGCCTCTGGCGGTGATCTTCCGGGGCCAGGAGATGACGAAGGGATCGCTGACCCCGCCGCGGTAGGTCTCGCGCTTCCATCGACGGAATGGCGTGTTGCCGGCGTTGGTCCACCCCCATGGGTAGTGGTTGAACGCGGTCGGGCCGCCGAGGTCGTCGAGCTGGGCGAGGTTCTCCTCCAGCGTCTCGGCCACGTTGTTGAAGAAGAACATCTCGTTGACCGAGCCCAGCGGACCGCCCTCGGAGCTGGCGCCATTGTCGGAGATCACCATGATCAGCGTGTTGTCGATCTCGCCGATCTCCTCGAGGAACTCGATCACGCGCCCGAAGTGATGGTCGGTATAGGTCAGGAAGCCGGCGAACACCTCCATCATTCGCGTGTACAGACGCTTCTGGTCCGCGCTCAACGTCTCCCAGCGGGGGAAGTCGGGATCGGCCTCCGAGAGCGCTGTGCCAGGAGGCAGGATGCCCATGTCCAGCTGACGCTGGTGCACGACCGTGCGGTACTCGTCCCAGCCGCCGTCGAACTTCCCGGCGTAGCGGTCGGCCCACTCCTTGGGCACGTGGTGCGGCGCGTGCGCGGCCCCCGTGCAGTAGTGCAGGTAGAAGGGCTTGTCCGGGGCGTTGACGTGGGCGTCCTTGATGAACTCGATCGCCTTGTCTGCCAGGTCGACGCTGAGGTGATAACCCTCCTCTGGCGTGTATGGCTGGTCGACGTAGTGGTTGTCGTAGACCAGCTCGGGATACCACTGGTTGGTGTCCCCGCCGAGGAAGCCGTAGTAGCGCTCGAACCCCCGTGCCAACGGCCAGCGGTCATAGGGCCCGGCCGGCGTCTCGTGCTCGGGCGGTGTCAGGTGCCACTTGCCCACCATGAAGGTGTTGTAGCCATGAGGCAGCAGCATGTCGCCGAGCATGCCCTTGTCGAAGGGCAGAATCGCGTTGTAGCCCGGATAGCCACTCGAGGTCTCCGAGATCGTCGCCAGCCCGATCGAGTGATGGTTGCGTCCGGTCAGGATGCACCCGCGTGACGGCGAGCAGAGGGCCGTGGTGTGCATGTTGGTGTAACGGAGCCCGTTCGCGGCCACGCGATCGATCACGGGCGTCTCCACCAGGCCACCGAAGCTCGACAGCTGACCGAACCCGACGTCGTCGAGCACGAAGACCAACACATTGGGCGCACCCGAACGGGCCCTGGGCGGCGTGGGCCACGCCGGGCTCGACTCCATCGTCGTACGGCCGATCACACCGGAGAACGGCCCCCCGTCCGCGTACGTCACCAGATCCGACATCGGCACTCCCTCGTCGTCGTGGCGGCAGGCGTCGCCGATCAACACGCTAGGCACGTCTGACGGGCGACGGCGTCACCCCCCACGGATGATCCGCCCGACCGGTGGGAAGCGAGGGCAGGTGGTCGACAGAGCGTCCCGCACCCTGTCGAGGAGCGGCCGCGGCGATCGGTTGCACGTGGGTCTTCGAACTCCGGGTCCGTCAGCTGATCGACGCGCAACGGTGCTCGACCCGGTGGCGCTGGGGTGGGTCGCGGCGGGTCCTGAGGCAACTCATGGCGAGTGCCGTCCGGATCCGGCATCGCGTCCGAATGGGCCCAGGAGGGCGGAGCTGCGGTCCGCCGTCGTCGCGACGCGCACGACGGCACCATCGGCTGTGGTCAAGGCAGCGACCGCCGGACCCTCACCGAGGCGATGCAGGCGCTTCTGCTCCTCCGGCGTCACCCTGTCCAGCCTCACTTCGACGATCTCCTCGAGGCTCTCGCTCCATGCGGCGGGGCTACCGCGCCAGGCAAGAACGTTGGAGATCCAGAGGGCGTGCCCTCGCGTCCAGCGGCTCTTGCCGGGCCGCAACACCCGTACGGGCAGGTCACCACGCCGGGTTCGGAGGGAGCGGTTGCGGAAGAGGAGAGCGAAGATACCGAGAGCGCACAGCCACAGAGGAACGCCCAAGAAGACCAACAGTGCCCAGATCATGGCGCCTCCCGTATGGATTCCAACCCCACCACTGATGCCATCACCGTTCCAGCGGCGGGGCCTCATCCCCGACGGGTAATACGGATGCCAGGACCGAAGCGTGAAGTCGGGAGCGGTCAGGGACAACCCCGTCGCGGCGTCGGGCACCGGATGAGCTCGCTGGGAGATGCCTGCGCAACGCCTCCGTCGAACGCGCCGGCCGACCCGGGACCAGCTTGTCCGTAACGATGGTCGCGGGGAGACCATCCCGGCGGGATGAGGCCCGGAGGGGCGCACGCCGTCACCGTAGGACCAGGCTCCATACGCGAAGCACGCACTGCGAAGGCAGGACGACCATGACCTCTCCCGTGGAAGCACGTTCATCGATGCCCAACCGGACAGGCGAGCCGACGCCCGCATCAGGGCCGCCCGCATCAGGGTGGGTGGGCTGGATCGGGTTCGCCGCCTTGATGATGATGCTGCTCGGCCTCTTCCACTTCGTCGACGGGGTCGTCGCCCTGACGCGGGACCAGGTGTACCTGGTCGGCGAGTCGGGGCTCCTGGTCAGCGTCAGCTACACGACGTGGGGGTGGGTGCACGTCGTGGGGGGAGTCGTGGTGGTGCTAGCCGGCTTCGGGATCATGGCCGGACAGGTCTGGGCCCGCGCCGTCGGTGTCGGGGTCGCGATGGTCAGCGCGGTGGTGAACCTGGCCTTCCTGCCCGCCTACCCGGTGTGGTCGCTGCTGATGATTGCGCTGGCAGTCGTCGTGGTGATGGCCCTGACGGTGCACGGCTCCGAGGTCCGGCAGGACTGACCCCCCAGACCACGTCGACCCTCCCGCCAGACCACGTCGACCCCCGCCGCCGGCGGGGAGGTGGTGGTGTCGACCGGCCTGTTCTTCGCCGTGGCCCCCTGCTACTTTCGAGAAGAAGCATCCTTCTCCGCTCCGCCCCGGACCTAGGCGGTCGGTCGACGCAGAGCCGGAAGGTGTCCTGGCCAATGCTCCCCCCGCCCGCAGGGTCGGCCGACGAGAGCGACCACGCGGCGGAGGGTCGGGAGCCGTGCTCGTTCGGCACTCCCTCGCTCCCCGAGCACCACGTGAGCCGTCCGCGACTGATGCGGACGCTCGACCAGGCGGCCGGGAAGCGTCTGGTTGTCGTCAGCGCCGCCGCCGGGACCGGCAAGACCTCGGTGGTGGCGGAATGGGCCTCGTCACCTGCTCGGGCCCAGACCACCGACTGGGTGACCTTCGAGTGCGACGAGCACACCTTCTGGCCGGGCCTCATGGGGTGCCTGGAACGACTCGGCGTCCCGGTCTCGGAACGCGCGTTCTCCGAGGGGACGTCCTCGCAGAGTCGCCGCCTCCTCACGCAGTCCGCCGCGGCGGTGGCCGGCCATCCCGTGCGCGTCGCCGTGGTGCTCGACGGCTACGAGCTGCTCGCCCCGGCAATGGCCGACGACCTGGACTTCCTGCTCCGACACTCTGGCGGCCGGTTGCAGCTGGTGATGATCACGCGCACCGACCCCGTCCTTCCCCTCTACCGCTACCGGTTGGAGGGCTCGCTGGTCGAGCTGAGGACGCCCGACCTCGCGTTCACCGAGGACGAGACCGTCGCCCTGCTCGATCGTGCCGGGGTCGTGCTCAGCGACGTGTCGTTGCGTGCGCTGGTGCGGTCCACGGCCGGGTGGGCGACGGGGCTCCGGTTCGCGGTGGGCACGCTGGTCGGGCGCACGGACCTGGACACCGCCGTCGGCCAGATCACCGGTGAGCACGGCAACATCGCCGAGTACCTCCTCGGCGAGGTGCTCGACGCCCAGTCACCGGGCACGCGCGAGCTGTTGCTGCGGACCAGCGTCCCGGACGTGATCCGGCCCGGGCTCGCGACGGCGCTGGCGGGCCATGCCGCCGGTCGTGGGCTCGTCGCGCTTTCGAAGCAGAACGCGTTCATCGAGCCGGTCCCCGAGCACCCCGGCCGCTTCCGCTACCACCCCTTCTTCCGCACGCTGCTGCGGGCCGAGCTCGCCTACGAGGGGCCGGAGGTCCTGAGCGGCCTCCACCGCATCGCGGCCGCGTGGTTCGCCGACGAGGGGATGCTCGACGATGCGGTCGGCCACTACCTCGCCATCGGGTCGAGCCTCGACGCGGCCCGCTGCGTCATCGACCACCTGGCGGTGGCCGAGCTCATCCTCAGCGACAGCACGGCGTCGCTGCCGCGCGCGCTCGGGAGGATCAAGAGCGACGCGGCGGACCCGTCGGTCTGGCTGGTCCGGGAGGCGATGGCGTTGTCGCCCGGTGGTCCGGGCAGGTTCGCCGACGGGTCGGTGCACGCGGTGGAGTGGCCCCCGGAGCCGACCACACCGGACCGGGCGATGGTGATCGGCCTGAGGACGCTCCAGATGGTGCACGCGCGCTACTGGTCCTCGCCCCAGGCCGCGCTCGATCGGGCCGGTGCCACGGCGGAGCTCCTCGGGCCCGCACCTGACGCGTCGTACGACTCACCCCCGGAGCTGCGCGCGCTGGTGCACGTCTGTCGGGGTGCCGCGCTCTTCCGGCTCGGTCGGCGCGCCGAGGCCCGGGCCTCGTTCGAGGCGGCGGCGGGCACCGAGGCGCCCGTGCGTCGACGGTTGCAGCTCGAGTCCCTTGGCAACCTGGCTCTGCTCGCCGGCGTCGAGGGCCACGTCAGCGACGCGCGTGAGCTCGTGTCGAGGGCGGACGGGGTCGGCGAGGGCGTGCGCCCGGCCGAGCTGCCGGCCGCGCTCCTCGTCGCGCGCGCGTGGGTCGACGTCGAGCGGCACGAGCTCGGCAGCGCGCGGCGCGCGGTCGAGGCGGCCCTCGACTGCGACGACCTGTGCGTGGACCCGGTCTCCACCGCGTGGCTCGACATCGTGACGTCCCGTCTACTGGTCGCCCGGGGCGACACCGGGGGAGCCCTGCGTGCGCTCGCCGGCCCGCCGTCCGCCGTGGAGGACGGGTGGCTGGGCGACCACCGTCGGCTCGAGCGAGCGCACGTGCGCCTCACGGCCGGCAGCCCGTCACTGGCCGAGGGTGAGGTTGCGGGTCTGGAGGACGCCTACCCCGTCCGGGTGGCTCTGGTCCGGGCCCGCGCCCAGCTGGCACTCGGCGCGGACGCGGAGGTCGAGAAGGCCCTCCGGCGCGTGCTCGTGCGGGATGCTCCGGTCGATGCGCTCGTGTGGGGGTGGCTCGTCGAGTCCGCCCGTCAGCGGAAGCGCGGGTCCCCCTCTCGCGCCGAGGCAGCCATGGACAGGGCCCGGCGGCTGGCGGACGACGGGCAACTGCGCCGCCCGTTCGAGTCCACGACTCCGGAGCTGCTGCCCCTCCACGACCAGCCCTCGGGCCCCGGACTCCCTCGGCAGCGGCAGCCCTCGGCGGGCTCGCTCGGGGACGACGAGCCGGCCGAGCCACTGCCGGTCATCGACAAGCTCACCCCCAAGGAGCTCGAGGTCCTGACGCTCTTCGCAGAGCTGCTCTCGACCCAGGAGGTGGCCGCCCAGCTGTGCGTCTCGGTGAACACGATCCGCACCCACGTGCGGAGCATCCTGCGCAAGCTCGGGGTCACCCGACGCAACGCTGCCGTCCGCCGGGCACGCGAGCTCGAGCTGCTGGCGAACTGAACCCACGGCAAAGGTCGTCCGGCTCAGACGATGCCGGCCGGGTGCCACACCGCGCACAGTGGCAGCCGACCAGGGTCGAGACCCCCGGAGGGGCGGTGTTGATGAGCGACGAGACGTACTACGAGGTGTGCGTGTCCGGGCCGGTGTCCGCTCAGGTGCTGAACCAGATCCCCGACGTCGAGGTGAACCCGACGGAGACGAGGACGATCCTGGTCGGTCACTTCGTCGACCAAGCCGCGTTGTACGGCCTGCTGAACCGGGTGCGGGGCCTGGGTCTCGAGGTGGTCGAGGTGCGTCGTCGGTCCGACCCTCCGGAGGCCGACGAGCCGGCGGGAGGGGAGCCCCGATGACCGGCCACGCCGACGACGGGGCCGTGTACGAGCTCACGGTCTCCGGTCCCCTGGGGCCGGTGTTCCGCGCCGCCCTCGAACCCTACGGCGTGGCGGAGTCGCCGGGCCGGGCCGTCATCGTGGCTCTGCCACGACCGGGGCGCGACCTCGTCGGGCTGGTCGACCAGCTGCGGGACGCGGGTCTGGGGGTCGAGTCGATCGTGAGTGTCCGCCGGCTGGCCGACCACGGGGTGGCCCCCGACGCCTCCCCGCCCGCTCCGGGTCGCGCGCACGGCGGACTCGCATGATCTCGGCGCCGCTGGCCACCTTCCATGTAGTTCGCGGTGTCCGGACTGGTGGCCGGAGCGCTCCTGCGGTGGCTGCGCTTCGAGGCCCGCGAGACCGGTCCCCCCGTCGAGCAGGTGCCGAGCTGGCTCCGCGCACCCCTCACGCTGGGGGAGGACATCTGGATCGCGCCGCGCAGAGGGGCCCGGGACATCGCGCCGCACCGGGGCCCGGACGAGCCCGTGCCTTCGGCCGACCGGCAGAGCTGAGGGGACGACGATGCTGGGGCTGATCCTCACCCTCCTGCACGTGCTGCTCGTGGTGGGCGCCCTCGGCGTCATCCCGGGCGACCGGAAGCCCTCCACGGCGATGGCGTGGCTGCTGCTGATCGTGCTCGTCCCGTACGCCGGCTTCGTCATCTTCCTCGTGTTCGGGAGCGACAAGCTGGGCGGGCGCCGGCGCATGCAGCAGCTCGAGGTGAACGACCGGATCCGCACGCGCAGCCCCGAGAGGTTCCCGGCTCCCGAGCTCGGCCTCGACCACGCCTCCCTGGGCAGCGTCGTCACGCTCAACGAGAACCTCGGCGCGCTCCCGGCCCTGAGGGGGAGCGACGCGACGCTCTTCACCGACTACGAGGCCTCCATCGCGGCGATGACGGCCGAGGTGGACGCGGCGGTCCGGTTCGTCCACGTGGAGTTCTTCATCACCGCCTGGGACGCGGTCACCGAACCGTTCTTCCTCGCCCTGATCCGCGCCACCGAGCGCGGCGTGGTCGCGCGCCTCATGTTCGACCACCTCGGGTCCCGCGGCATCGCGGGCTACAAGGACATGTGCGCGCGCCTCGACGGCACCGAGATCGAGTGGCACGCGATGTTGTCGGTGGGCCTGCGCAAGGGGAACCTCAGACGGCCGGACCTGCGCAACCACCGCAAGATCCTGGTCGTCGACGGCACCGTCGCCGTGGTGGGCTCGCAGAACCTGATCGAGCCGGGCTACAACAAGCCCAAGAACCACCGCGAGGGCCGGAAGTGGGTCGAGCTCACCTGCCGGCTGCGGGGCCCGGTGGTGGCCTCCCTCGGCGTCGTCTTCGCGACCGACTGGTACAGCGAGACCGGTGAGCTGCTCACCCTCGAGGCGATCGAGTCGACCTCCGACACGACGTCCGGGAGCGACTTCGTCTGCCAGGTGATCCCCAGCGGGCCAGGCTTCTCCACCGAGAACAACCTGCGCGCTTTCACCACGCTGATCTACGGAGCGCAGCGTCGGGTGTCGATCACCAGCCCGTACTTCGTGCCCGACGAGTCGTTGCTCTATGCCGTCACGACCGCGGCGCAGCGCGGGGTCGACGTGGAGCTCTTCGTCAGTGCGGAGGGCGACCAGATGATGGTCGCTCACGCGCAGAGCTCCTTTTACCGGGCCCTGCTCGAGGCCGGTGTGCGCATCTACCTGTATCCGGCGCCGGCCGTCCTGCACGCCAAGCACTTCAGCCTCGACGACGACGTCGCCGTGATCGGGTCGAGCAACATGGACATTCGTTCGTTCGCACTGAACTACGAGGTGTCCACCATGTTCGTGGACCGCGCCGTCGTGGCCAGGGTCCGGGAGGTGGAGGACAACTACCGGCGGGTGTCCGAGGAGCTCACCCTCGACGTGTGGACGGCGCGGTCCTTCCGGGCCAGGTACGTCGACAACGTGATGCGCCTGACCTCCGCCCTGCAGTGAGCTCGCGGTCCGGTCGGTGAGCGCAGGTTGCTGTCATCCCCGCGGGGTGAGGCGGCGGGTCGGACGGGCTCGGAGACTGGCGCCATGACGACCCTGGCACCTGAGGTCCACGGACCCATCGACTTCCTGATCCTGGAGTTCTCCGGCGAGCGCTTCACCGGTTCGACCGCGGCAGCGCTGCTCGACCTCGTCGACCGGCAGCTGGTCCGTGTCTACGACCTGATGCTGATCCGGAAGGACGACGACGGGACCGTGGTCGCGGTCGAGGTCGCCGACACCTCCTCGGAGCTCCTGGCGGGCTTCGGCGACTTCGACGGCGCCCACAGCGGGCTCTTCGACGAAGAGGACCTCCGCGAGGCGGGTGAGGTCCTGAGGCCCGGCACCGTGGCGGCCTGCATCCTCTACGAGAACACGTGGGCCGTGCCCTTCGTCGCGGCAGCACGGGAGAACGGCGGAGAGCTCGTCGCGAGCGCCCGCATCCCCGCCGAGCGGGTCGTGGAGGCTCTCTCGGCCCTTGAAGACGCGTCCGCCCAGAGCTGAGGAGAGACAGATGCCAGGATTGTTGAGAGGTGTGGCTCGCACTGCGGTGATCGCCGGAACGGCGACCTCGGTGAGTGGCCGGGTTCAACGTCGTCAGGCCAGGCGCTTCGGCGACCCGGCGCCACAAGGAGCGGTCTACGCGCAGCCGGCCCCTGCACCGGCGGCCGCGCCGCCCGACCCGGTCCAGCAGCTGCAGGGGCTCGCGGAGCTCAAGCGCGAGGGCCTCCTGACCGACGAGGAGTTCGCGCGGCAGAAGGCCCAGATCCTCGGGTGACCGTGCGCCCACCTCGTCCGCGGCGGACGAGGCGTCCGTGCCCCGTCCTCAGGACGTGGGTGTCCCACCACCGTGAGGAGCACCGTGAGTCCCTCTGACCACCAGCGCGGCGTACTGCCCATCCCGGACCAGGAGCAGGTCGGCCTCGTCACCTACGACGCGAAGGACCCGGACACCGCCTTCCCGCCCATCGAGCCGCTCCGCCCACCCCCGGGCGCGCCCAACGTGCTGGTGGTGCTCCTCGACGACGTGGGCTTCGGGGCGTCCAGCAGCTTCGGTGGGCCGGTCAACATGCCCACCGCCGAGCGCCTGCAGTCGAACGGGCTCAGCTACACCCGGTTCCACACGACCGCTCTCTGCGCGCCCACGCGCGCCGCTCTGCTGAGCGGCCGCAACCACCACTCGGTCGGCATGGGGATGATCACCGAGACGGCCACCGCCGCGCCGGGGTCCAGCGGCGTGCGGCCCAACACCAAGGCGACCCTGCCCAGGACCCTGACGCTGAACGGCTACTCGACGGCACAGTTCGGCAAGTGCCACGAGGTGCCTCCGTGGCAGACGTCCCCCGTGGGGCCCTTCGACGCCTGGCCCTCGGTCGGCGGCGGTTTCGAGCACTTCTACGGGTTCATCGGCGGCGAGAACAACCAGTACTACCCGGCGCTCTACGAGGGGACGGCTCCGGTGGAGCCGGAGCGGACCCCGGAGGAGGGCTACCACCTGACCGAGGACCTGGCCGACCACGCCATCGACTGGGTCAAGACCCAGAAGGCGTTGGCACCCGACCGGCCGTTCTTCGTCTACTTCGCGCCCGGTGCCACGCACGCACCCCACCACGTGCCGCCGGAGTGGAGCGACCGCTACGCCGGCGCGTTCGCCGACGGCTGGGACGCGCAGCGTGAGGCGATCATCGCCCGGCAGAAGCAGCGGGGGAGCGTCCCCGACGAGGCCGAGCTCACCGCACGCCCCGACGCCATCCCTGCGTGGGACGACATGAGCGACGAGCTCAAGCCGGTGCTGGAGCGACAGATGGAGGTGTACGCAGGCTTCCTCGAGCACACCGACTTCCACGTCGGCAGGCTGGTCGACGCCGTGGAGGAGATCGGCGCCCTGGAGGACACGCTGATCTTCTACATCATCGGCGACAACGGCGCCTCCGCCGAGGGCACGGTCAACGGCGCCGTCAACGAGATGGCCAACTTCAACGGGCTCGCCTCGATCGAGACGCCGGAGTTCATGACGAGCATGAAGGACAAGCTCGGCTCCCCCGAGGCGTACAACCACTACTCGGTGGGCTGGGCCTGGGCCATGTGCACGCCGTACCAGTGGACGAAGCAGGTCGCCTCCCACTGGGGAGGGACCCGCAACGGCACCATCGTGCACTGGCCGCACGGGTTCGAGGGCCACGGCGAGACCCGGACGCAGTTCAGCCACGTGATCGACGTGGCACCCACGGTGCTGGAGGCGGCGGGGCTGCCCCACCCCACGTTCGTCGACGGCGTGCAGCAGGCGCCGATCGAGGGCACCAGCATGCTCTACAGCTTCACCGACCAGGGTGCTCCCGAGCGCCACGACCGGCAGTACTTCGAGATGGCCGGCAACCGCGGCATCTACTTCCGGGGCTGGAGTGCGGTCACCCGGCACAGCACCCCCTGGCTGCCCAACGAGGAGCTGCCGGCCCTCGACGACGACGTCTGGGAGCTCTACGACGGCGAGCACGACTGGACCCAGGCGCGCGACCTCGCCCACGAGCAGCCGGAGCGGCTGGCCTCGTTGCAACGGCTCTGGTTGATCGAGGCGGTCAAGCACAACGTCCTGCCGATCGACGACCGCCGGTTCGAACGTCTGAACCCGACGATCGCCGGCCGGCCACAGCTCATCCGGGGCGACACGCAGGTCCTGTTCCGCGGCATGAAGCGGCTCAGCGAGCACAGCGTGCTCGACGTCAAGAACCGGTCGTTCACGGTCACTGCGGCTGTCGAGACCGCGGAGGGCGTCACCGCGAACGGGGTCCTGATCGCGCAGGGTGGTCGCTTCGGCGGGTGGGCGCTGTACGTCAAGGAAGGGCGGGGCTCCTTCGTCTACAACCTGCTCGGCATGCAGGAGTTCGTGACGGTGGCCACCGAGGTGCTGCCGGCCGGGCGGCACCAAGTCAGTGCCGAGTTCGCGTACGACGGCGGCGGTCTCGCCAAGGGCGGCGACGTGACGTTGCTCTACGACGGCGAGGCGGTGGGGGCAGGACGGGTGGACACGACCCAGCCGATGATCTTCTCCGCGGACGAGACGACCGACATCGGCGACGACTACGGGATGCCGGTCAGCGCGGCCTACGCGGGCAGCAGCAGGTTCAACGGGCGCATCGAGGTGGTCCGGCTCCACGTGGGCGAGGACGATCACTCCCACCTCATCGACCCCGGGGACGTGGCACGAGTCGCTGTGTCCCGGCAGTAGCCGGTCCTGGGGGTCACTGCGCTGGACGGTCCGGGCGGGTCGTGCTCGTGGGATGGGCCGTGCGCCGGTGGCCAGCCTGAACCCGGACGACCCAAAGAACCTGCTCAGCGCCTCGCTCGACCGCCGGTTCGGGTTGCAGGAGGAGGCGACCGGCACGTCGTTCACCCGGCGGCTCCCGCGAAGCACCGGAGGGCGTGGCGCCAGGGGGGAAGGCCGGTGTGCGCAGCGGTCTCCACGCCGCGCTCGGCCTGATCGTGATGATCGGGGGCTGTACGCGGGTCGGGCCGCCTTCCGGAGCGTCACGGAGAGCTGGCTGCTGGCCGTGCCAGTCTGGATCGCCTCGGGATCCCGCTGTGGACCTCGATCCCGCACCTGGTGCTCGACCGCCAACTCCAGTGGCGCCGCCTGCTCGCCTGCGGCTTCCTCACCTCGCTGGGCACGGTGGCGCACGCCGTCGCCACGACGCTGTACATGCCGACGTTGACGAGGCGGTACACCAGCGAGTTCGGGTCGTTCGGCATCGCGATCGCGCTGATCGGCTGGTTGCTCGCGCTGGCGGGGTTCCTCGCGGTGAGTGCCGCCGTGGGTGCCGAGTTCGATGCCAGCTGGACGCCGTGGTCCACGCGGATCGAGGACCGGCTGCGGCTCTGGGCAGACCTGTCCGGAGCCACGGGTGATCGGCGGCGTGCAGAGCACGGCCGCGGGTCGGGCTCACCCCCGTCGGATGAGGCCGACGGTGCGCCATTGCGAGGACTGTCGAGTCAACCGCTCGCGCGCCTGCGCCGGCGTGGACGACAGGAGCCCGAGTTGAGAGACCACGTCACAGGCGCGGGCAGCAGGGACCTCGGTGAGGACGGCCTCCGTGCGGGCCACCGCCCCGTCCCGTCGACCCGGTCGAGGTCGACATGTCCGAGCTGACCGCCCTTCGGCCCGTGCGGCCCGCAGGACTGACCGCGCTGTTCGGCCTCGCGGCGGCGACGATCGTGGTCGCGGGGCTGAGGGCCTCGTCGGGGCTCGTCGGCCCTGTGCTGCTGGCCCTAGTGCTGTCGATCGCCGTGCACCCGATGCGCCGGTGGCTGACCCGGATGCACCTGCCGGGCTGGGCCGCCGCCCTGGTCTGCGTGACGACGGTCTACCTGATCGTGGTGGTCCTCGCCGTGGCGATGGCCCTCGCGGTCGCGCAGTTCGCGAGCCTGCTCCCGGCGTACCAGGCGCAGTTCCAGGACCTCGTCGACAACATCGGCTCGCAGCTCAACAAGCTCGGGATCGAAGACAACCAGGTCCGGAACATGATCTCCTCGGCCGACCTCAGCAAGTTGGCCGGACCCGTTGAGTCCGTGCTCGGGGCGACGGTGGGCATCGTCTCGAACCTGCTCGTGATCTTGACGATGGTGCTCTTCCTGATCGTCGATGCGACGGTGTTCCCTCGTCTGCTCAGGCAGTCCGGGGACACCAGGGCACCGCTCGTCGACGCGTTGACGACGTTCGCGGCAGGGACGCGCAGCTATCTCCTCGTCTCGACCGTGTTCGGGTTGATCGTGGCGGTGATCGATACCGGACTTCTCTACCTCCTGGGCATCCCCGTGCCCATCCTGTGGGGACTGCTGGCGTTCATCACCAACTACATCCCCAACATCGGTTTCGTCATCGGCCTCGTGCCCCCTGCGGTGCTGGGGCTCCTCGAGGGGGGGCCGGGGCTGTGCCTCGCCGTGGTGATCACCTACAGCGTGATCAACGTAGTCATCCAGAGCGTCATCCAGCCGAGGTTCGTGGGCGACGCCGTCGGCCTGTCCACCAGCCTGACCTTCATCTCGCTGATCTTCTGGGCGTGGGTCCTGGGCCCACTCGGGGCTCTCCTCGCCATCCCGCTCAGCCTGCTCGCTCGCGCCCTCCTGGTGGACCTCGATCCGCAGGCGCGGTGGATGCAGCCCCTGCTGTCGAACCGTGAGGCAGCACCTCCCGCTCCGGCCGACGGTGGACCGGTGTTGCCCTCAGCCAACCCGTGAGCCTGGCCGGCGAGCCGGAGGAGCCCGTCGGTCCCGAGCCGCCCCGCCCGACGGGCATCCACCGCTCACGTGTGCACACGGTGCCCCGCGGGGCCGACGCCGCTCATCGGCGAGTCGACCACAGCGGCCCTGAGGTCCGCCGTACGGGCGGAGTCGCTCCCGGAGGGGGGGTGAGGGCGGCCAGGCGAGCCCTCGCCCCCGCTCGACGGCACAGCCGTCTCACAGCAGGTGCATCTTGCGCGCCACGGCGAGGGCCTCGCTGCGGCTCCCGGCGCACAGCTTCACGTACAGGCCGGAGATGTGGGTCTTCACGGTGTTCTCGCTGACGTAGAGGTTGGCCGCGATGTCGGCGTAGGTCGATCCTCGGGCCAGCTCGTTGAGCACGTCGCGCTCCCGGGGGCTGAGCGCCTGGGCCAGTCGTGGCGCGGACACCGTGGCGAGCTCCGGTCGGGTGGCGAGCCGGGGGGAGAAGGTCTCGGCGAGCCCGGCGCTCCGGGTGCAGGTGTCGAGCAGCTCGGCGCTCCACGGCGACGCGTCCGCCGCGGGCACACGCTCGAGCAGCAGGGCGACCTGCGTGCCGCGCGAGCTCCAGCCGAGGAACGGGAGCGGCGTACGGCGCGACTGCGTCGCGCGCACCGCCGCGGTCGTCAGCTCGGTGGCGGTGGTGACGTGGCCGATGGCGTCGAACATCTGGGCGGCGGCCACCAGGGCGAGGGACGCGGTCGGCGGTTGGCTCTGGCACGGTGCCGCAGCGGCCGCGCGGTACAGGGCCGCCGCTCCGCGCAGGTCACCGTTGACGTCGGCGAGCACGCCGCGGGCCCAGAGCAGCTCGCCGCGCGCCCCGACCGCCTCGAACTCGGCGACGATCCCGCGCAGCTCCGGCGCGTCCCGGCTGATCGAGGCGTGCAGCGCGCGTTCGTGCAGTTCGACGATGCGCAGGTGCGGCCTGAGCGGAGGTCCCTCGAGCGGCAGCTCGAGCCGCAGCTGGGCCCGGGCGAGCGACCCGTCGAACAGCGCGAGTCGGGAGGTGAGGAGTCGGGCCCAGAAGCGACCGGTCAGGTCGTCCGGCGGCACCGGTGCGGCGGGCTCGCCGCGGGTCGGGGCGACGGTGCTCCACAGCGACCAGCGTTGGCTGACCAGGGTCTGTGCGAGCTCGCTGCGCACGCGCACGCCCCAGGGCGTCGCCGACTCCTCGCCCAGGGCGATCGCCTCGCCCGCCAGCGCGGCGCAGGCGTGCTCGCGACCCTTCATGAACTGGGTCAGGGCAAGGTGGGACATGGCCTCGGCGGTGAGACCGAGCATGTCGTCGGACCGGCTGATCAGGATGGCTTCGTTGAGGTGCGCCTCGGCCCGGGCCAGGTCGCCGAGCCAGTTGCACGCGACTCCGAGCTCCACCAGGAGCCACGCCAGGAACGGGTCCTGGGCGGACCGGGACCGTGACCCGTCCACGAAGGGAACAGCGGCGTCGACGGCGTCGTCCACCGGCTCCGCGCCGCGGCGGGCCGCGTGCAGCCGGATGCACGCCACGTGCAGCTCGGGAATCACGCCGGGGTGTCGGCGTGCGTGCCGCAGCACGCGGTCGCCCCAGTGCCGCGCCCCGTCCGCGTCGCCGGCGATCCACCGCGAGAAGGCGAGCGTGCCCCACGTGGCGGGGTGCTGGACGACGCTGAGCTCGGCGTGACGGAGGTACAGGTCGGCACAGTCCCCGTGCGTCGTCGAGACGAGCCTCGGCCCGTGTTCGGCCAGCACGGCGGCGGCGGCGTCGTGCTCGCCGAGCTGGAGCAGACGCCTGAGGCCGCTGGCCACGAGGCCGCGGGCCAGGTCCAGTCGCGCGGCCCGCAGCATGGTCGCGCGGGCATGTTGCACGTCGACGCCTCCCGCGGCCGACCGCTGCCTGACCACCGTGAGGAGGAGCGGGTGGACGCGGTAGCGGGTCCGCTGCCGTGCTCCCTCGCTGCCCGGGCCCGCCTCGAGGCGCCGCACCAGGAGGCCGGTCGACTCGAGGGTCGCGAGCACCTCGCCCGCTCTCGGGTCTGCGGTGACGTGGCGTGCGGTGTCGCTGTCGAGCACGGGCTCCTCGGCGGTGCAGAGCAGCAGATGGCGTGCGGGCGAGCTCAACGTGGTGAACACCTCCCCGGCGACCTGCTCGGCGGCGCTGTGGCCGACGACGGCGCCGCCGGAGGTCACGCCCGCCGGCGTGGGCGGGCGGGACGGGCTGGCCCGCGCCGCCAGCACCAGCGGGGCGCACCATCCGTCGCAGGCGTCGACGATGGCCTCCCGCACGTGGGGGGACCCGGATCGTTCGTGGGCCTCGACGAGCTGCCGCGACTCGTGCGGGTCGAGCCGCAGGCTGTCGCCACGGACCAGGGTGAGGTCGCCCAGGAGCTCGGGCAGAAGCCGGCCGAGGGCGAGGTCGCGTCGGGTCAGCAGCAGCAACCGGAACGAGTGGGGATCGCGGCCGAGTCGTTCCTCCAGGTAGCGGACGCAGGCGGCCGGGAGGAGATGCGCGTCGTCCACCACCGCGAGCGCGGGGCCTTCGACGGCCGGTCCGGTCTCGGCCAGGACCCGGGCGAGGTTGTGCACCTGCGTCTCGCGGGAGGCGTGGAACCAGGTCGCGTGCACGTCCGGGCGTGACTGCCGGAGCCAGCCCGCGACCCCCGTGGTCTTGCCGGCTCCTGCGGGGGCGACGGTGATCGTCACCGCGTGACGGGTGGCCTCGTCCAGGCGTCGCCACAACCGCGCGCGCGGGAGGACAGTGGCGGGCAGCGAGGGGATCTCCGAGCTCCCCTGGCCTTGCGGCCCGCCGGGCGTCACCGCGGGCCGGCCGGTGAGGGTCGAGGCGTCATCAGGCCGGAGCTGCCGCGGCACGGATGCTGGGGTCATACGGTCTCCTCGGTGCGCGAGGCCCGTCCTCAGGACCCTGGGAAGGAGCGGCCCTCCCAACCGGAGGTCCGGCTTGACCCTGACGACGCTAGGCCCGCGCCCGACGAGCGGCCTCATCCCTCGCGTAGGAGGAGGAGCCCGCGGCCAGGGGACGGCCGCGGGCTTTGCGTCACGCCGTCACTCGGCGAAGACCTCGCGCAGCGCGTCCTCCTGCTCGCCGCTCAGGTTGGTGAACATGAGCTCGGCGGGCGAGTGCCCCTCGAAGGCGTCCTTGACCTTGTCGATGACGGCGTCCGACGACATCAGGAAGAGGGCGGAGGTGCCCGGGGTGATCTGGTCGCGGGCCTGGTTGATGAACCCGTCGTCGATACCGACGTCGGCCAGGCTCCCGGAGAGGGCCCCGGTGGCGGCGCCGATCGCAGCGCCGAGCAGGGGCACGAAGAAGATCAGGCCGAAGAGGAGGCCCCAGAAGGCGCCCCCCATCGCGCCCCGGCCGGCGAGGTCGTGCAGCTGCTCGGTCTTCGGCTTCTTCTTGCCGGGCTCCCAGGACACCGTCGCGGCGTCGTGGATGACCACGAGGTCCTGGGTGGCGAGTCGCTTGAGGATCTCCGCGCCCTCGTGCGCTCCGTCGGTGGTGTCGAACTTCCACACGGTCAGTGTCGTCATGGCTCGTCTCCTCGCAGTGGGGTTGTCGCGCTCGACGATCCGGCGCGGGGAGACGCACACCCTCACCCGATTCCAGTGACCTCGATGTCCAGTAGTGGGCCTTTTTCCAGACGCCTCGATCCGATCGGGTCTCATTTCACGAATTCGTGTTTACGGGCAGGCTTTGTTGACTCCGACAAACGCTTCACCCTTTCTCCGCACACATTCAGGATGCCTTTAGGAAGTACGCGTGTAGCCGCGAGTGGGGCGGGCAAAAAGATCCCGCCAGGCGCGAATCTGCAGGTAGTCGGGTGGATGACCAATCCGCCCCTGCTGTCGGCGCGAACCCCTGATAACCGCTCGGCGGGGAGACTTCCCGCGCCGTCATCGATCGGAAGGAATTACATCCTCATGAACACCACCACCCGCACCCGCCGCACCCTCGCTGCTGCCGCCACCCTCGGCCTGCTCGCGGTCCCGGTGGCCGCCTACGCCGGCAACGACGTCGCGACCTCGGGCAGCGTGACCGCCGCCTCGGGCAACGGCCCGCTGATGCCGGTCGCCTCGGTGCCGGACCTCTCCAACGGCAAGACCACCGAGATCGCGCTGGACCAGGGCTTCCTGGACGCGCTGACCTCGCTCAAGCTCACCCCCGGTGTGGTCGGTGAGGGCCAGCTGGAGAACGGGTCGCTGATCTTCCCGATCACCGGCGGCAACGTGAGCGTGTTCGAGAAGGGCGCCGTGCGTCCCTACGTCATCGGCCAGATCTGGCACGAGGGCTCGGGCCTCTCGCTCGAGGCCGGTGGCACCACGGTCGAGCTGACGGACTTCAACGTCGACCCCGGCGCCTCGAAGATCTACGGCGACGTGGCCGTGAACGGCAAGACCGCCGCGACCAACGCCTACCTGTTCAAGGCCGACGGCTCCACGCTCGAGCCGCTGAAGACGCAGGGCTCGGACGCGATCCTGACCGGTACCCAGGTCAAGATCTCCGACGTCGCGGCCCCGCTGCTCAACGACACGTTCGGGACCGACGCGGTCACGCCGGGCCTGCTCGTGGGCACCGCGACGATCACCGTCGCCACCCAGTGATCTGGCGGGGAGGGGCTTCGCAGGGACCTCCCCGGTAGTTCGACACCAGCGCTGGCGCGTCGGCCCCCTCGGGGTCGGTGCGCCAGCGCCGTCGTGCGTCCACGATCACTCGGCAAGGAGCGACGAGGACGCCTGTCCTGCGTGCGGTCCCGGGGCGCTCCGGGTCGCGACGCCCGCCGAGATGGTCGAGCGCGGCGTCGACCCGCGCGCCGGCCTCGCCCGCTTCGCGCTCCGCCTCCTGCCCAGCGCCAGGGTCTGTACATCAACTGCCCACTCGGCGACTCCGGGCGAACACCAACCGCCCACTCGGCGACTCCGGGCGAACACCAACCGCCCACTCGGCGGCTCCGGGCGGGCATCAACTGCCCTTTCGGCGGCTCATCGCGGTCGCACCACGCTCTTGGTGACCTGGGCCCGCGCGACCACCTCGCTGTCGATCCGGGCCACCACCTGCAAGAACGCCGTACGCCGCGTGCGGCGGTCCAGGTGCGCCTCCGCCTCCAGCACGGAGCCGGTCGGGGTCGCGCCGATCAGCTGGAACGACGCCGCGTGCGTCACGGCGTGCTCGCCGTCCTCGAGGTGCGGCAGCAGCGTCACCAGGGCGGTGACGTCCAGCAGCGCCTCGATGGCCGCCGCGTGGCCGCCACCGAACGGGGTGGCGGCCAGGCCCTCGACCGGCATCCGCACCCCCGCGGACGGATGCTCGGGGTCGACGAGCTCGAGACCGAGGGCGCCGTTGAGACCGACGCCGAGGAAGTCGGAGATCCGGGTCATGCGCGCAGCATCGCGCAACGACCCACGACGGACGCACCCGCCCCGGCCCGTGGGAGGCTTGACGCAGCAGACCGACAGGCAGGGAGTCATCGTGGCGGACAAGAAGAGCACGCAGCCCTGGGACGGCAACGAGGCCTTCGAGCGGCCGATCGACTACTGGCTGACCGACATGGACGGTGTCCTCGTGCACGAGGACAAGGCCATCGACGGCGCCGAGGACTTCATCGGGGCGCTGCGCGGGGCCGACAGCCCGTTCCTCGTGCTGACCAACAACTCCATCTTCACTCCGCGCGACCTGCGCTCGCGGCTGCAGGGCAGCGGCATCGACGTGCCCGAGGAGTCGATCTGGACCTCCGCACTGGCGACGGCGCAGTTCCTGCACGAGCAACGGCCGGGCGGCTCGGCGTACGTCGTGGGGGAGTCGGGCCTCACCACGGCGATGCACGAGAACGGCTACGTGCTGACCGACCGCGACCCCGAGTACGTCGTGCTCGGCGAGACCCGCACGTACTCCTTCGAGGCGATCACCCGCGCCATCCGGCTGATCGAGGACGGCGCGCGGTTCATCGCGACCAACCCCGACGCCAGCGGCCCGAGCCCCGAGGGCAAGCTGCCCGCGACCGGGTCGGTGGCCGCGCTGATCAGCAAGGCCACCGGTCGCGCGCCCTACTTCGTGGGCAAGCCCAACCCGTTGATGATGCGCAGCGCGCTCAACCGGTTGGGCGCCCACTCCGAGACCGCGGTGATGATCGGCGACCGGATGGACACCGACGTCAAGAGCGGCCTGGAGGCAGGTGTGCGCTCGGTGCTCGTCCTGAGCGGCTCGACCACGAAGAGCGAGGTCCAGCACTTCCCCTACCGGCCCGGTCTGGTCGTCGACTCGGTGGCCGACCTCGTCGCCCTGGCCTCCCGGACGAGGTGACCGGGCCTGACGCGGGCCGGCGCGGGCCGGCGCGGGTCGGCGCGGCCGGGTCAGGCATAGGCCCGAGCACACGGACGCCGGCCCAGGGGCTAGCGTCCCTCGGGACGGACAGCGGGTCGCGGCGGACGCCGTGCCGCGGACGGGAGACGGCGTGACCAGCACCGGCGACGGGCCCGACGACGCGGCCGTCGTGCCCGTCTTCTTCCTCTCCGACAGCACGGGCATCAGCGCGGAGACGATGGGCAACGCCCTGCTGCTGCAGTTCCCGCACCGCCGCTTCGAGCGCACCCTCATCCCGTTCATCACCACCGTGGACGAGGCTCGCAAGGTGGTCGAGCAGCTCGACGCCGCCGTGGCCGGGCCCGTGCCGCCGCTCGCCTTCACCACGGCGGCGTCCAACGAGGTCCGCGAGGTGCTGCAGACCTCACGTGCGACGGTGATCGACTTCTTCGACATGCACCTGCGCCGGGTCGAGGGGATCCTGCACGAGCAGGGCACACGACAGCCCGCCCGGCTGCACGGCGTCGGGGACGTCAAGCGCTACAACAACCGGATGGCGGCCATCGAGTTCACCATCGAGCACGACGACGGCGCGAGCGTGCGGAGCCTCGACAACGCCGACGTGGTGCTCCTGGCCCCGTCGCGCTGCGGCAAGACGCCGACGAGCATGTACCTCGCCCTCCAGCACAGCCTGCACGTCGCCAACTACCCGCTCGTCGACGAGGACCTCGACGACGCCGACCTGCCGCGCCCGGTGCGCGGGCTGTCGGTGCCGATCTTCGGCCTGATGACCAACCCCGAGCGGCTCAGCCGGGTGCGCGGGGAGCGGCGGCCCGGGTCGCCGTACGCCAGCGTCGAGCAGTGCAGGTGGGAGCTGCGCCAGGCCCAGCGCCTCTACGAGACCCACCACGTCACCGTCATCGACTCCTCCTCGCGCTCGGTCGAGGAGATGTCCGCGATCATCGTGCAGCAGCTGCGCCGCCGGGCCCACGCCGCCGAGGCGTCGGCGGCTCGGACCACACCGCCCTACCGGAAGGACACCCCATGAGCGAGACACCCCACGAGCCTGCCGTCCGGTGGTTCTCCGAGATCGGGATGGACGACGTCGGCGAGGTCGGCGGCAAGAACGCGTCGCTGGGCGAGATGGTCAGCAACCTGGCCGACCTCGGCGTCTCGGTGCCCGACGGCTTCGCCACCACCTCCAGCGCGTTCATCCGCTTCCTCGACGTCGACCACCTCGGCGACCGGATCGTGGGCCGGATGAAGGACCTCGACGTCGACGACACCCGCGCCCTCGCCGCGGCCGGCAAGGAGATCCGTGGCTGGATCAACGAGCACCCCTTCGCCGAGGACCTCGAGACGGCGATCCGGGAGGCCTACGACACCCTTGTCGGCGGCTCGGGCGAGGAGGCGTCGTTCGCCGTACGGTCCTCGGCCACCGCCGAGGACCTGCCCGACGCCTCCTTCGCCGGCCAGCAGGAGACCTTCCTCAACGTGCGTGGCATCGACGCGGTGCTGCAGTCGGTGCGCGAGGTCTACGCCTCGCTCTACAACGACCGGGCGATCTCCTACCGCGTGCACCACGGCTTCGAGCACGCCGAGGTCGGCATCTCGGCCGGCGTGCAGAAGATGGTGCGCTCCGACATCGGCTCCTCGGGCGTGATGTTCACCGTGGACACCGAGTCCGGCTTCACCGACGCGGTCTTCGTGACCTCGGCGTACGGCCTGGGCGAGGGGGTCGTGCAGGGGGCGGTGAACCCCGACGAGTTCTACGTCTACAAGCCGTCGCTGCGCGCGGACCGGCCGGCGGTGCTCAAGCGCAACGTCGGTGCCAAGGCCACCAAGATGATCTACACCGACAGCGCGGAGGTCGGCGCGACCACGGAGTTCGTGGACGTCGACGGGGCCGCACAGCGTCGGCTCAGCCTCACCGACGGCGAGGTCACCGAGCTGGCCCGGCACGCGCTCACCATCGAGGAGCACTACGGGCGCCCGATGGACATCGAGTGGGGCAAGGACGGCGTCGACGGGCGTCTCTACATCCTCCAGGCGCGGCCCGAGACCGTGCAGTCGCGGGCCTCCAGCGTGCTCGAGCGCTACAAGATCGAGCGCACCGAGGGCGCCGACGTGCTCATCGAGGGTCGTGCCATCGGCCAGAAGATCGGTGCGGGCGCCGTACGCGTGCTGCGCTCGGTCGACGAGATGCACGACTTCACTCCCGGTGACGTGCTCGTCGCGGACATGACTGACCCCGACTGGGAGCCGATCATGAAGCGGGCGGCCGCGATCATCACCAACCGCGGCGGCCGCACCTGCCACGCTGCGATCATCGCGCGCGAGCTCGGCATCCCCGCCGTCGTCGGCACCTCCTCGGCGACCCGGGACCTCGCCGACGGTCGCGAGGTCACCGTCTCCTGCGCCGAGGGCGACACCGGCTTCATCTACGAGGGCATCCTCGACTTCGAGGTCGAGCGCACCGAGCTCGACTCCATGCCGGACGTGCCGACCAAGATCATGATGAACGTCGGCACGCCCGACCAGGCGTTCTCCTTCGCCCAGCTGCCGAACAAGGGTGTCGGGCTGATGCGGCTCGAGTTCATCATCAACCGCCAGATCGGCATCCACCCCAAGGCGCTGCTCGAGCTCGAGTCCGGCGGCGAGGACCTCCCGACCGAGCTGCGCGCGGAGGTCGAGCACCTGATCACGGCGTACGACGGGCCGCGCGAGTTCTTCGTGCGCCGGGTGGCCGAGGGCGTCTCCACCATCGCGGCGGCGTTCGCCCCGGAGCCGGTGATCGTGCGGATGAGCGACTTCAAGTCCAACGAGTACGCCAACCTCGTCGGCGGCCCGCGCTACGAGCCGCACGAGGAGAACCCGATGATCGGCTACCGCGGCGCTTCGCGGTACCTCTCCGAGGAGTTCGTCGACTGCTTCGCCATGGAGGTCGCGGCGATCCGGCACGTGCGCGAGGAGATGGGCCTCACCAACGTCACGGTGATGATCCCCTTCGTCCGCACCGTGGCCGAGGCCGAGGGCGTGATCGCGCTGCTGGCCGAGCACGGGCTCGAGCGCGGCAAGGACGACCTCCAGGTCGTGATGATGTGCGAGGTGCCGTCGAACGCGATCATCCCCGAGCAGTTCCTCGAGCACTTCGACGGCTTCTCGATCGGCTCCAACGACCTGACCCAGCTCACGCTCGGCGTCGACCGCGACTCCTCGCTCGTGGCAAGGACCTTCAGCGAGCGCGACCCGGCGGTGCTGTTCCTGCTCGAGCGGGCCATCAAGGCCTGCCGCGACGCCGGCAAGTACGTCGGCATCTGCGGCCAGGGGCCCTCCGACGACCCCGCGCTGGCGCAATGGCTGCTGGACCAGGGCATCGAGTCGATGTCGCTGAACCCCGACACCGTGGTGGACACCTGGTTGACGTTGGCCGGCCAGAAGCGCGACTGAGGGGGTCGGACGACCCGCCACGACGGGACCCTGAAGGGGACGAACGACTCTACAGAGGTCTTCTTACGGCTTGAGATAACGGAGCATGAGTTCGTTCAAGCCCGGCCTGGTAGCCCTCGGGATCGCGCTCGCGGCCACGGCCGCGGCTCCACAGCACGCAGTGGCGAGCGAGGTTTCGGCCACGTCGCCGAGGCTCGCGCCGGCCACGGTCTCGACGGCGACGAGCACGTCGCCGGGGGGCTCGCCGTACCGCGAGGTGGGGCGGAGCCCGGTGCGCCTGCGGCAGCCCACCGACCCCGGCCTCGGGACGCTCACGCCCACGGCCGACGCGCCGGAGCAGGGCATGTTCGGACCCGTCAAGCCCTGGGCGGTCATCCCGCTCCTCGCCACGCTCACGCCCACCGGGTCGGTGGTCGCGTCCGGGACGCCGGAAGGCGGCGTGGGCCAGCGGGGCATCTCCTTCGACGTCTGGTCGCCGGGCACCGACGAGCACCGCGTGGCCGACTCGATGATGTCCTACGACAGCTTCTGCGCCGGCTCGACCCTGCTGCTCGACGGACGCGTGGCCATGGTCGGGGGCAACACCTCGCGCGGCAGCCACATCATCGACCCGGTCACGCTGGGGCAGACGCACGGGCAGGAGCTGTCGGGCGGGCGGTGGTACGGGACGGTGCTCCGCCGGCCCGACGGCCGACTGCTGGTGATGGGGGGCAAGAGCCGGGGGGACCAGACCGCGCCGGGTGCCTCCCCCTACGCCTCCACCCCGGAGACGGGCGACCCGGAGGGAGGATGGCGGGAGCTGGGCGGGGCGACCGACGACTCGGCCTTCGGGGGGACGGGCGGGGGATGGTGGTACCCCCGGGCGTGGAACGCCCCGGACGGCCGCGTCCTGGTCGTGAGCAAGCGCCGCGTCTACCGGATGAACGACAAGCGTGGTGGCTCGATCAGCCGGGTCGGGACGCTCCCGACGCCGATGGGCTCCGAGGGCTCCGCGTTGATGTACGCCCCGGGCAAGGTGCTCCTGACGAGCAACCACCGGTCGGCGAGCGTGGTCGACCTGACGAGGGGATGGGGGAGCGTGCGGTCCGTGGCCCCGTTGCGGCGTCAGCGAAACTGGCACAACCTGACCGTCCTTCCCGACGGTGACGTGCTCGCGACGGGTGGCACCAGGGTCGGCTACAAGAGCGGACCGGTCAGGAGGGTCGAGCGGTGGGATCCCGACACCAACACCTGGCGGCTCGGGGCCGAACAGCAGCGCTGGCGCACCTACCACTCCACGGCCCTCCTGCTGCCCAGCGGTGCGGTGCTCACGGCGGGTGGAGGGGCGCCGGGGCCGCAGTACAACACCGACAGCGAGACGTACTACCCGCCGTACCTCTTCGAGCGGACCGCCTCCGGGGCGGTGCGCTGGGCCGACCGCCCCGCCATCACCGAGATGTCGGGCGACCTCCGGCTCGGCGGCTCGACCGACCTGGTGATGAGCGACGACCGCCCGCTGCGGGAGGCCTCGCTCACGAGCATGGGCGGGGTGACCCACTCGCTCGCCACCGACCAACGCCGGATCCCGCTGCGGATGCAGCAGCGGGGCAGCCGGGTGACGGTCGACCTGCCCGGCGACCCGAACGTCGTGGTGCCGGGCTTCTACCTGCTCACCGTCGTCGACGACGACGGGCACCCGTCGCCGGGCCAGGTGGTCCGGCTCGGCCGCACCGGCCCGGGCCAGGTGACCGTCTTCGAGCACGGCCGCGACGTGGCCCCGGCCGCCCTGCCGAAGTGGTACCGGCTCGGCGGCTTCGACGACGTTCCCGCGCGGCAGGTGGGCACCTCGGTGTCACCGAGGGTGCGGGCCGGGCGCTGGGACGTCGTACGGCAGGTGCGGTTCGCCGACGCCGCCCGGCACGGGGGCAGGGGCGCCTCGGGCACCGTCCTGGAGACGGGTCGGTCGGGCTCGGTGCGCAGCCGGCTGGTGGGGTTCCGCCGAGGTGAGCGCTACTCGTTGAGCATCCGGGCGGCACGCGACCGCCGGGCCGGGCCGGGACCGGTGGTGGTGCGGGCCGAGGCGGCCGGGCAGTCGGCGAGGTGGTCGCTCACCAACAGGTCCGACCGCCGGTTCCGGACGCTCACGCTGCGGTTCACCGCGCGTCGCCGTACGGTCTGGATCTCGCTGTCGGGGGTGCGCAGCCCGCGCCCGGGCGTCGGCTCCGTGCTGGACCGTCCGGTCGTGCGACCGCTCAGTTCGCGATGACGAGCGCGGTGTCGAGCGCGGCGGCATACGGCGGGACCAAAAGCAGAGCCAGCCGAGAGGGCACTCCCTTCCCGCCCAGAGGGCACTTACTTCGTGTCGAGGGGGCACTCACTTCCGAGTGAGGGGGGCGAGTGCCGTCTCGCTACGAACTGAGTGCCCTCTCGCGGGGATCTGAGTGCCGTCTCGCCGCGAACTGAGTGCCCTCTCGGCGGACGGCACCGGACGGAGGAGCTCACGGTCGAGTCCTTCCGTTGAGCCGTGCGTGACTCGCCCCCGTCGCCGGGACATAGTGCCTCCATGACCGAACAGCCGATCTGGGAGCCGACCGCGCAGACGCTGGCGGGCTCGCCGATGGAGTCCTACCTCGCCTTCCTCGCCGACCGCGGCGTCGAGGTCGACGGGTACGCCGCGCTGCACCACTGGAGCGTCGAGCACCTCGAGGACTTCTGGGCGAGCATCTGGGACTTCCACGGGCTGGACGACGTCGCGGCCGTCACGACGTACGACGAGGTGCTGGTCGAGCAGACGATGCCGGGCGCCCGCTGGTTCACCGGTGCGCGGCTGAACTTCGCCGAGCGCTGCCTGGCCGGCGGGGACCCCGACGACGTCGCCCTGCTCGCGTGCGAGGAGACGCTGGAGGACCGGGTCGTCACCTACGGCGAGCTCACCACCCTGGTCGCGCGGTGTGCGCGGGCCCTGCGCGACCTCGGGCTCGGTCCGGGCGACCACGTCGCGGGCTACCTGTCGAACCGGCTCGAGACCGTGGTCGCGATGCTCGGCACGGTCGCGGTGGGCGCGGTGTGGACCTGCGCGGCACCGGAGTTCGGCACCCCGAGCGTGGTCGACCGCTTCGCGCAGGTGCGGCCACGGCTGCTGGTCGCGGTCGACGGCTACCGGTTCGCCGGCCGCGAGCACGACCGGTGCGCCGAGGTCGAGGCGGTCGCGGCCGCGCTGCCGTCGCTCGAGACCGTGGTGACGGTCCCCGTCCTTGGCTGCGGCCCCCCCGCCCTGCCCGACGGGGTGTCGCACGTCGGGTGGGACGCGCTGGTGGGTGGCACCGCGGAGTCGGAGCACGAGACCCCCGAGGCCCCCGAGTTCGCCGACACGGACTTCTCCGACCCGCTGTGGGTGCTGTGGTCCTCGGGCACCACCGGGCGGCCCAAGGGCATCGTGCACTCCCACGGCGGGGTCACCCTCGAGCTGCTCAAGGCGTTGCGGCTGGGCTGCGACCTGCGCCGCGACGACACCTACTTCCAGCACACCTCCTCGGGCTGGATGATGTGGAACTGGCTGGTCGGCTCGCTGCTGACCGGCTGTCAGGTCGTCCTGTACGACGGGTCGCCCACGTATCCCGACGTCGACCGGGTCTGGACCGTTGCCGAGCGGTACGCCGCGACCGTCGTCGGCGTGGGCGCGGCGTACCTGACCCACGGCCACCGCGCCGGGAGCGTCCCTGGCACCAGCCACGACCTGGGCCGCCTGCGCTCGGTGCTCCAGACCGGCTCGACGTTGCCCGACGAGGACTGGCGCTGGGTCGTCGAGGTCGTCCGTCCCGGCGTCTGGCTGCAGTCGATCACCGGCGGCACCGACGTCTGCTCGTTGCTGGCCGGGTCGAGCCCGCTGCTGCCGGTCTACGTCGGTCGCATCGCGGCACCGGCCCTGGGCGTCGACCTGCAGGCGTGGACCCCCGACGGCGAGCCCGTCACCGGCGAGGAGGCCGAGCTGGTGGTGACCCGGCCGATGCCGTCGATGCCGCTGCGACTGGTCGAGGACCCCGACGGCCGGCGCTACCGGGACAGCTACTTCGACGTCTTCCCCGGGGTCTGGCGGCACGGCGACTGGGTGGTGGTCGGCGAGGACGGCACGGTCACGGTCGCGGGACGCTCGGACTCCACCCTCAACCGCGGCGGCGTCCGCCTCGGCTCGGCGGAGCTGTACGGCGTGCTGGACCACCTGCCCGGCGTCGCCGACAGCCTGGTGATCGGGGTCGAGCAGCCCGGCGGCGGCTACTGGATGCCGTTGTACGTCGTGCCGGCCGACGGCGCGCCGCTCGACGAGGCGCTGCGCGACCGGATCCGTCGGGTGCTGCGCACCGAGCTCTCCCCGCGGCACGTGCCCGACGACGTCATCGCCGTGCCCGCGGTGCCCCGCACGCTGAGCGGCAAGCGCCTGGAGGTGCCGGTCAAGCGGATCCTCCAGGGCCGCGCGGTCGACGAGGCCGGCCGGGGCGCGGTGGACCACCCCGAGATGCTGGACTGGTTCGCCGAGCACGCGCGGGAGCGCCGCGACGGGTAGTCCCCACCGGGCGGGGTACATGCCGAGGATGAGCGACGACCTCCCCGACCTGACCCGCGCCGAGCTGATGGACCGTGCCCGTGACGAGGGTGTGAGCGGCCGGTCCTCGATGAGCAAGAAGGAGCTGAAGCGGGCGCTCGACCTCGCCAGCGGCACCGCCGAGCCCCGGGAGAAGCCGACCGGCTCCCGGGTGGACGCCTTCCGTGACATGGCCGAGCGCCGTGCCGAGGGCGAGATGGTCTTCCTGCCCCGCAACCTCACCGGGCACGAGCGCCGGATCCACGTGCGCCAGACGTTGCGCGAGGACCACCAGACCCGGATCTCGACCCGGGCCGAGGACACGACCGCGAAGTTCGACAAGCTCCACGACAGCCTCTTCTCCTTCTTTCGCGGCACCTGCCTGCTCTTCTACCGCGACATGGCGGGCGAGGACGCCTGGATGCCCACCGTGCTCACCCTCGGCGACGTGCACCCGGAGAACTACGGCGTGATGCCGAGCGCCGACAACGTGCCGATCTTCGGTGTCAACGACTTCGACGAGGCCTTCTACGCCCCGTTCACCTGGGACCTCAAGCGCGGCGCCACCGGCTTCGTGGTCGGCGCCGAGGTCGAGGGTGAGCTGTCCCCCAAGCACCAGCGCAAGAGCGCGGCCGCGTTCGTGCGGGGCTACGTGGAGGGGATGCGCGAGTACGCCGACGCGACGACCGAGCAGCAGAGCCAGATGCGCACCGACAACGCCCCCAAGGTGGTCCGCGCGCTCATCGAGAATGCGCTCGAGCCCCGCGACGAGTGGCTCCAGCGCAAGTACCACGACGAGTTCCGACGCGGCTTCCTCGCCGACGACGAGCACGTGCCCGTCACCGGCCGGGTGGAGGAGTTCCAGGAGGCGCTGGACCGGTTCATCGCCGACAACGACATCGAGGTGCCCGACCGCACCCAGGGGATGAAGATCAAGGACGTCTGCCAGCGTCTGGGGCAGGGCACCGCCTCGCTCGGGCTGCCGCGCTACTACCTGATGCTCGAGGGTCCGAAGGCCGACGGCACCGACGACGTCATCCTCGAGTTCAAGCAGGCCCGGGCCTCGGCCCTGGCCGGTCTCGCCCCGCCGTCGGAGTTCGTGGTGGACGGCAACGCCGAGCGCATCTCGCACGCCCAGGGGGTGCACCTGGTGCGCGGCGACCGGTTCTACGGCGCCGTCGAGATGGACGGCCTGAGCTTCATGGTGCGCGAGCGTTCGCCGTTCCGCGACAGCATCGACCTCGACGAGCTGAGCAAGAAGACGTGGCGCAAGTACGCCGCCATCTGCGGCCGGTCGCTGGCCCAGTCGCACGCGCTCTCCGACGAGGCCGGCCTGCTCGACCACGACATCGAGCCCGACATCGTCAAGGCCATCGGGTCGCCCGAGCTGTTCGTCGAGGACATCGTGAACTGGGCGGTGGAGGCCGCCGACCGGCTCCGCGAGGACCACACGCACTTCCGCAGCGACCACGAGCTGGGCGCCTTCGCGGCCGTGGACCACGTCTTCCGCTGACCCCCGGACGCACAGGACCCCGACGGCGAGCTCGCCGTCGGGGTCCGTGGCCTGCAGGGGTGCAGGGTCCTGTGGTGGTGCGGCGTCGGCCCGGGTCGGGCGACGACGTGTCGGCGGCCGTGGTGGTCGGCGCGGCCGGTCGGACGGTGCTGCGGTCCTCGCTCTGACGTGGGCTCAGCCCGCGGTGAGGGTGCGCGAGTGCAGGATGCGGTCGACCTGCACCTGTAGGGCCACGCGCTCGGGGTTGGGACGCGGCTGGCGGTAGCGCGCGGCGTACAGCAGCTCGGCGCGGGCGACGTCGGCGACGTCCGCGGTCACCGTCGCGGTGCCCTCGAGCGTCGCCCAGCGACGGCCGTCGACCTGGCACGCGGCGACCGGGCTGCCCGGTCGCTCCTGGAGGTTGCGGGCCTTGCGCGACCCACGGCTGGTGATGACCCACGCGCAGGCCCGCTCCGGGTCCAGCACGACGCCGACCGGCACGACGTGCGGGCTGCCGTCGGCACGCAGCGTGGTGAGCGTGAGCAGGTGCCGCTCGGCCCAGAAGGCATCGAGGTCCTCGGGGAGGGCGGCCCACGGCTCGCCCTGCGGCCGCCACGACGTCACCGAGCGACGACCCGCGACCGGAGGTGGGCGTGACGCACCGGGAGCAGCGCGACGGCCATGAGGTGCTGCGTGGCCTCCCCGCCGTCGACGACCGTCGCCGGGAGGGTCTCCTGCTCGCTCATCCTTCACTCCTCGCGCGCGTGGGTCCCACGGCCGCAGCCTACGTCCCGAACTCCTGGTCCGGACGTCTCGACCACGCCTCAGATCCAGCTGTCGAACCAGATCCGGCTCAGCCACTCGGCGTTCGTGAGGAGCTCGTCGGTCCAGATCGGCCAGAACCAGCCGGCGTTGAGCACGACCAGCACGACGTACGCCCCGACCAGGGCCGCGCCCGCGCGCCGTCGTGGCCGCGACGCGTCGGCGCGGCCGAGCACGCGGCCCAGGACGAGCACCGCGGCGAGCACGAGGAACGGCAGCGTGCTGATGGCGTAGAAGGAGAAGATCGGCCGGTCGGCGTACTGCAGCCAGGGCAGCCACGTCGACAGCGCGCCGACGACGACCAGGCCGTCGCGCCAGTCGCGCGACCGGATCCACAGCACCAGCGAGACGAGCCCCGCTGCGCTGCCGAACCACCACACCGCGGGGGTGCCGAGCAGCAGCACCTGGCGCAGGCAGGTGCTGCCGGCCGCCGCGGCGCAGCCCTGCTCGCCGGGCGCGATGTCGAGCTGCGCGTCGATGCCGACCGGACGGTTCAGCACCAGCCAGCCGGCCGGGTCGGACTGGTAGACGTGCGTCGCGCCGTCGAGGAACTGGGTGTGGAACGTGTAGACGTCGAGGTGGTAGTGCCACAGCGAGCGCAGCGACTGAGCGAGCTCGGGCAGGAAGCCCTGGGCGTCGGTCTCCAGGTAGGAGCCCCAGTAGGGGCCGTACTGCGTGTTGGAGAACGCCTGCTCGTAGACGTCGGCGTGCAGCAGCCAGCCGCTCCAGCTCACGACGTACACGACCAGGGCGACCAGCACGACCTGCACGAAGGCCGGGGCGGCGTCGACCAGCAGGGCCGCACGCACCGGCGCCCGCGCCCCCCACCGGCGGCGCAGGCCGACGTCCCACGCCCACACGAGCAGCCCCATCGCGGCGAGGGCGTAGACGTTGCTCCACTTCGTGCCCAGCGAGAGCCCGAACGCGACGCCGGCGCCGGCCAGCCAAGGCCGCAGCAGCATGCCGCGGACCGGCCCGACCCCGGTGGCCGACGTGCCGGAGACGCGGTCGGCGAACCGGCGGCGGCGCTGGTCGCGGTCGGCCACCATGCAGGAGACGGCGCAGACCAGGAAGAACGCCACGTAGATGTCGAGCAGGGCCAGACGGGACAGCACCAGAGCCACCCCGTCGAGGGCGACCAGCAGCCCGGCGACCACCCCGAGCAGGGTGGAGCCGGTGACCCGTCGGGCGAGCCGCACCATGACCATCACCATCAGGGCGCCGACGACGGCGCTGGAGATGCGCCAGCCGAAGCCGTTCATGCCGAAGACGGACTCGCCCGCGGCGATGATCCACTTGCCGACCGCGGGGTGGACGATCATCGACGGCCCGTCGGCGAAGAGCCCGCTGGTACGTCCGTCGGCGATGCGGTCGTTGGCGTCCTCGACGTAGGTGCGCACGTAGCCGAAGCGGTGCATCGACCAGGCGTCCTTGGCGTAGTACGTCTCGTCGAAGAGCAGGGTGTTGGGCGTGCGCAGGTCCCACACCCGGAGGAGGAACGCGAACGCGGTGACCGTCAGGGTCGCCCACCAGCCACGCACCGGGTCCAGGGCGTCGATGGCGGGGCGGGTGCGCAGGGCGTCCGTCACGACCTCAGCGTAGGAGGGGCTGCGATGATCCTCACGATGAGCCCGGACGACGCACCGACCGACCACCCCCGCCGCCCTCGCGACGGAGGCGTGCTCGTGCTCGCCGCCACTCCGATCGGGCAGGTCGGGGACGCCCCCGCCCGCCTGGCGGAGGAGCTCGCCGGCGCCGACGTCGTCGCGGCCGAGGACACGCGCCGCCTGCGTCGCCTGCTCGGCGAGCTCGGCGTCGAGCTGCGTGGCCGGGTCGTGTCGTACTTCGAGGGCAACGAGGCGACGCGTACGCCGGACCTCGTCGCCGCCGTCGCGGCGGGGGAGCGGGTCGTGCTCGTGACCGACGCTGGCATGCCCAGCGTCTCCGACCCCGGCTACCGCCTGGTCGCGGCCCTCGTCGAGCGGGGGCTGCCGGTCACCGCGGTGCCCGGCCCCTCGGCGGTGCTGACCGCGCTGGCCGTCTCGGGCCTGCCTGTGGATCGCTTCTGCTTCGAGGGGTTCCTGCCGCGCAAGCCGGGGGAGCGGTCGCGCCGTCTCGCCGGCCTGCGCACCGAGGAGCGCACGATGGTGTTCTTCGAGGCGCCGCACCGCACCGCCGCGACGCTCGCGGCGATGACTGGGGCGTTCGGCGCCGATCGTCGCGGGGCCGTGTGCCGCGAGCTGACCAAGACCCACGAGGAGGTCGTGCGCGGCCCCGTCGCCGACCTGGTCACCTGGGCCGAGGGGGGCGTCCGCGGCGAGGTCACCCTCGTCGTCAGCGGTGCCGAGCCCACCCCCGACGTCGCCGACGACCCCGCCTCGCTGCTGGCCGCCGTGCTCGCCGACGAGGCCGTCGGCACCCCCCGCAAGGAGGCCATCCGCGACGTCGCCCAGCGCGCCGGCGTCCCCAAGCGGGTCGTGTACGACGCAGTGCACCGCCGCTGACCCAGCCCGGGAACGAGGTGCGACCCCCCGGTGGTCGAGGAGTCGAGCACCGGTCCCGCCTCGGGTCGGGCGCGGCACGACGGCGCTACGGTCGACCCGTGACCGACCAGCCGACCCGTTCCCGACGTGGGGGTGACCGCGACCGCTCGCGGCCGCCGGCCCCGGAGCCGCTGCCGGCGCCGGTCGTGGACAACCACTGCCACCTCGACATCGCCGACGGGCCCGAGGGGTCATGGCTGGGCACCGAGGCCGCGATCGAGGCGGCGGCCGCGGTCGGCGTACCCCGGATCGTCCAGATCGGCTGCGACCTCCCGGGCGCCCGGTGGGCGGTCGAGGCCGCGGACGCGCACGACGCGCTCGTGGCCGGCGTGGCGCTGCACCCCAACGAGGCGCCCCTGCTGGCCGCGGACGGGCGGCTCGAGGGGGCGTGGGCCGAGATCGAGCGTCTGGCCACCTCCTCGCCCCGGGTGCGCGCCGTGGGGGAGACGGGGCTCGACCACTTCCGCACCGGCGACGACGGCCGCCCGGCCCAGGAGGAGTCCTTCCGGCGACACGTCGACATTGCGCGCCGCCTCGACAAGACCCTGGTGATCCACGACCGCGACGCCCACCAGGACGTGCTCCGCGTCCTCGACGAGGAGGGGGTGCCCGACCGGTGGGTGATGCACTGCTTCAGCGGCGACGCCGACTTCGCGCGAGCCTGCCTCGACCGGGGCGCCCACCTCTCCTTCGCGGGCACGATCACCTTCAAGAACGCCCAGCCGGTGCGCGACGCACTCGAGCTGGCACCCCTCGACCGGATCCTCGTCGAGACCGACGCGCCGTACCTGAGCCCCACCCCCTACCGCGGCCGGCCCAACGCCTCCTACCTCGTGCCCTACACGGTGCGGGCGATGGCGGAGACCCGCGGGGACGACCTGGAGACGCTGTGCGTGGCGGTCCAGACCAACACTTTCCACGCTTTCGGGGGCGCCTGGTAGCGGAACCCGTCGGTCGACACGCTGCGCAACGACGTGATTCGGGCCACGGACGCGGGGCTCTCGCAGGCGTGGCCGAGCCTCGCGAGGCGCTTCTCGGGCGGCGCAGGTCACACCTCGGTTCGATCCTCGCCACGATCGTCGTTATGGTCCTGTGATGTTGGCCGGGAGCGGTTCCCGGTCGGCGTCGGACGGAGTCCCACCTCTGCGTGCCGCGTCACCCACGGGTCGGCCCCACCACGGGCCGCAACCAGGCGCGAGCACCGACCGGGACCACGTAGCCGGGCCACGACCCACCTCGGTGGGCGGCCCCAGGCACCGCCGCCGGCAACCGCCGCCCGGAGAGCCCTAGCCCCCTGGAGAGTTGTGCAGAACCCCTTCACGCCCATGACCAAGAGCCGCGCCCTTCTGGGTGGCCTGGCCGGCGCAGCGGTCCTCACCGCAGTCGGCGCCACCGCGGTCGAGGCGAGCGCGAACACCCTCACCCTGTCCGTCGACGGCGCCACCGACCAGGTGACCTCGCAGGCCGACACCGTCGGCGGCGTGCTCGCCGAGGAGGGCATCACCCTCAGCGACCGCGATGTCGTCGCGCCGTCGCTCGACACCCCTGTCGACGACGACGACCGGATCGCCGTGCGCTACGCACGCCAGCTCGAGCTGGACGTCGACGGCGAGGAGTCCTCGCACTGGGTGCTCGCCACCGAGGTGTCCGACGCGCTCGGCGAGATCGGCAGCCGTTTCACCGGCGCCGACCTGTCCGTCAGCCGCTCCGCGAGCATTGGCCGCCAGGGCCTCGCGGTCGACGTCGTGACCCCCAAGACCATCAAGGTCAAGGTGGCCAACCACGACATGAAGAAGATGACCGCGCCGGTGCTGACCGCGCAGGACGTCGTCGACGAGACCGGGGTCGAGCACGACTCCGACGACAAGGTCGTCGTGCGTCGCGCGGACTCGAAGAAGACCGTCGCGGGCTTCGACCGGCAGATCGACGAGGGCGACACCGTCGTCTTCAGCCACCGCAGCACGAAGCGGGTCACCAAGCGCGAGCAGGTCGCCAACCGCACCATCAAGAAGTACGACTCCTCGATGCTCGAGGGCCGCAACAAGGTCGTGCAGGGCGGCCGCGACCGCATCCAGCGCTCGACCTACAAGGTGACCCTCGAGGACCTCAAGGTGGTCGACCGCGACAAGGTCAAGACCCGCATCGTGCAGCGCGCGGTCCCGACCGTGGTCGTCTACGGCACGAAGTCCAAGCCCGCCCCGGCTCCTGCCCCGGCCCCGGCGCCGTCGTCCAGCTCGTCCTCGTCGTCGTCCTCGTCCTCGTCGTCGTCCTCCGGCTCGTCCTCGGCGACCAACTTCGCCAGCGGCAGCACGGTGTGGGACCAGATCGCGCAGTGCGAGTCCGGCGGCAACTGGGCCATCAACACCGGCAACGGCTACTACGGCGGCCTGCAGTTCGACCAGTCCACGTGGCAGGGCTACGGCGGCACCGGCCTGCCCAGCGAGAACAGCCGCGAGACCCAGATCGCGATCGCCGAGAAGGTGCGGGCCGCACGCGGCGGCTACGGCTCCTGGCCGGCCTGCTCGCAGTCGCTCGGCCTGCCCCAGTAAGGCGCCAGGTGCCGCGCGGGACCGCTGTGCGACAGTCACCCGCGTGAACGACGCAACCCCTTCGTCCGCCGGATCGAGACTCCTCGGTCCGGCGGACGTGCGTCGGCTGGCGGCGGAGCACGACGTGCGCCCCACCAAGCAGAAGGGGCAGAACTTCGTCATCGACGCCAACACCGTGCGCCGGATCGTCGCGGTCGCCGGGGTCGGCCCGGGCGACACCGTGCTGGAGGTCGGGCCGGGACTCGGCTCGCTGACCCTGGCGCTCCTTCCGGTGTCGCGTCACGTGGTCGCCGTCGAGCTCGACCCCGTGCTGGCCGACGCCCTGCCGGCCACGCTGGCGGCGTACGCGCCGGGGCTGGTCGCGCGGTGCGACGTCGTCACCGCCGACGCGATGACCGTGCGCGAGCTTCCTGGCCCCCCGCCGACCACCGTGGTGGCCAACCTGCCCTACAACGTGTCGGTGCCGGTGCTGCTGCACCTGCTCGCGACCTTCCCGACCCTGCGGACGGGGCTGGTGATGGTGCAGTCCGAGGTCGCCGACCGGCTCGCCGCGGGCCCCGGCTCCCGCACGTACGGCGTCCCGTCGGTCAAGGCCGCCTGGTACGCCGACGTACGCCGCGCCGGTGCCGTCGGGCGCCAGGTGTTCTGGCCGGCCCCCCACGTCGACTCGGGCCTCGTCGCGCTGGACCGTCGCGACCCGCCTCCGACCGAGGCCACCCGCGAGCAGGTCTTCGCCGTGGTCGATGCCGCCTTCGCGCAGCGTCGCAAGACGCTGCGCTCGGCGCTCAAGGTGCTCGCCGGCAGCGGCGGCGTCGCCGAGGCGGCCCTGCGCGCCGCGGGCATCGACCCGTCCGCCCGGGGCGAGACCCTCACCGTCGAGGAGTACGCCGCGCTGGCCGGCGAGCTGCGCTCCGTGCTTCCCGCGGCGCCCCGCCGCGGCGAGGACCCGTCGTGACGGCCCTCGAGGTCACCGCGAGCGCCCCCGCCAAGCTGAACCTCCACCTCGGCGTGGGGCCGGTGCTCGACGACGGCTACCACCGGCTGATGACCGTCTACCAGGCCGTCGACCTCCGCGACCGGGTGACCGTGAGCAGCGCGCCGACCTGGGAGGTACGCGTCACCACCGCCGACCACGTCCGCGGCGACGTGCCCGTCGGCGACGACAACCTCGTCGTGCGGGCCGGTCGTGCCCTGCTCGCCCACCACGAGGTCGAGGCGGCCGCCCGGGTGGTCATCGACAAGCACGTGCCCGTCGCCGGCGGCATGGCCGGAGGGTCGGCCGACGCGGCCGCCACCCTGGTGGCGCTGGACCGGCTGTGGGACCTCGGCACCGCCGACGGCGACCTGCACCGGATCGCGGCCACCCTGGGCAGCGACGTGCCCTTCGCGCTCGTCGGCGGCAGTGCCCTGGGCACCGGCCACGGCGAGGTCGTCGAGCAGCTCGAGGACAACGGCGACTGGTGGTGGGTCGTCGCGCTCTCCGACGAGGGCCTCTCCACGCCGGCGGTCTACCGCCGGTTCGACGAGCTGGTGCCCGACCCCGACCCCGACCCGTGGGTGCCGTGGAACCTCGTCGGCGCGCTGCGCGACGGCGACCGGGCGCTGCTCGCGCGCAAGCTCGCCAACCACCTCGAGCCGCCCGCCCTCGACCTGCGGCCCGACCTGGCCGCCGTGCTGGGCGGCCGGTCGTGAGGCCGGAGCCCTGGCCGGCATGCTGTCCGGGTCGGGACCGTCCTGCGTGTTCCTCGCCGACGGCGAGCCCGCGGCGTACGCGCTGCGCTCGGCCCTGCACCGCACCCTGGGCGCCCTCCCCGGCGCCGACCCCACGACGACCCACGAGCGACTGCTCGTGGTGAACGGACCCGCGCCGGGCGCGCGGGTCGAGGAGACGAACTGATGGCAGGACCGGCGAAGGCCAACCTGGTCAACCTCGAGCGCGTGCACAAGGCGTGGGGGGTGCGACCGCTGCTGGACGGCGTCTCCCTCGGCGTGCAGGCCGGCCAGCGGATCGGCGTGGTCGGGCGCAACGGCGACGGCAAGACCACGTTGCTCGACCTGATCGCCGGCCGGGAGGAGCCCGACGAGGGCCGCGTCTCGCAGACCCGCGGCCTGCACCTCGGCTACCTCGACCAGCGCGACGTGCTCGACCACGACTCGACCGTGCGCGAGGTCGTGCTCCAGGGCATGGCCGACCACGAGTGGGCGGCCGACCCGGCCACCCGCGAGGTCGTCGAGGAGCTGCTGGCCGGCGTCTCGCTCGACCGGGGGATCGGCGGACTGTCCGGGGGCGAGCGGCGACGCTGCGCCCTGGCCCGGCTGCTGCTCGGCGAGCACGACGTCGTCGTCCTCGACGAGCCCACCAACCACCTGGACGTCGAGGCGGTCGACTGGCTCGCGCGCCACCTGCGCGGGCTCAGCTGCTCGCTGGTCGTCGTGACCCACGACCGGTGGTTCCTCGACGCGGTGTGCACCACCACGTGGGAGGTGCACGACGGGGTCGTCGACGTGTACGACGGCGGGTACGCCGCGTTCGTGCTCGCGAAGGCCGAGCGCCAGCGCCAAGCGGCCGCCAACGAGTCGCGCCGCCAGAACCTGGTGCGCAAGGAGCTCGCCTGGCTGCAGCGCGGCGCCCCCGCGCGGACGTCGAAGCCGAAGTTCCGGATCGAGGCGGCCAACGCACTGATCGAGGACGTCCCGCCGCCGCGCGACCGGCTCGAGCTGCAGAAGTTCGCCACGCAGCGGCTCGGCAAGGACGTGCTGGACGTCGAGGACGTCGACCTGCACCGCGGCGAGCGCCAGCTGCTCTCGGGCACCACGTGGCGGCTCGGCCCCGGCGACCGGCTCGGCCTCGTCGGCGTCAACGGCGCGGGCAAGACCTCGGTGCTCCGTCTGCTCACCGGCGACCTCGCGCCCACCCAGGGGCGGGTGAAGACCGGGCGCACCGTCTCGATGGCGCACCTCAGCCAGGACGTCACCCCGGTCGACCTGCAGCAGCGCGTGCTCGACGCCGTCGAGGGCATCCGGCGGGTCGTCAAGACCAAGGACGGCGAGATCACCGCCTCCTCGATGCTGGAGCGGTTCGGCTTCACCGGCGACCGGCTCACCGCCCGGGTCGGTGACCTGTCCGGAGGCGAGCGCCGCCGCTTCCAGCTGCTCTGCCTGCTGCTGGGCGAGCCCAACGTGCTGCTCCTCGACGAGCCCACGAACGACCTCGACATCGACACCCTCAACGTGCTCGAGGACTTCCTCGACGGGTGGCCCGGCACCCTCGTGGTGGTCAGCCACGACCGCTACTTCCTCGAGCGGGTCACCGACTCGGTCTGGGCGCTGCTCGGCGACGGCGACCTGCGGATGCTGCCGCGCGGTGTGGAGGAGTACCTCGAGCGGCGGCGCGGACTCTCGGCCGCCGGCAAGCTGGGCGGTCGCGGCACCGACGAGATCACCGGCGGCGCGGGAGCGGCCGCGACCGCGGACGACGCGGTGTCCCCGGCCGAGCGGCGTACGGCGCGCAAGGCCCTGGCCCGCATCGAGAAGCAGCTGGAGAAGCTCGGCGACCAGGACGCCGCGATCAACGCCCAGCTGCTCGAGGCCGCGACCGACCCCACCCGGCTCACCGAGCTGGGCATGCAGCTCTCGGCGGTGCGGGCCCAACGCGACGAGCTGGAGATGGAGTGGCTGGTCGCGGCGGAGGACGCCGGCTGACCGCTGCTCGGCGCCAGCGCGGCGGCACGGTAGCGTCGGTGCACCGATCCCCGGTTGGTCTGCCGGCAGGGCCCGCCTGACTTTGAATCAGGACAAGCGACGCAGGTTCGACTCCTGCCCGGGGAGCCAACCACGACCGCGCCCGGCCGGGGCGACCCGGCCACGAAGACTGCCAGCGGCGAGGCTGCGGGTCCGTCGCGTCGAGATCAGCCCTGGCCGCCGATGTTGAACATCCAGTCGATGCCGAAGCGGTCCTTCACCTGGCCGAACTCGTCGCCCCACGGCGCCTGCTCCAGCGGTACGTCGACCGTGCCGCCCTCGGCGAGCGCGTCCCACCAGCGGTGCAGCGTGGTGGTGTCGGCGGCGGCGCCGGCCAGCGCCATCGCGCCGTTCGCGTGCGGTTGCCCCATCGCCTCGGGCGTGTCGCTCACGAACACGTGCACCCCGGGGGCGGCCAGCGCGCCGTGCATCACGAGCTGCTGGTCCGCCTCCGGCAGGCCCATGCCGCCCTGGTCGGCGAACGTCATCATCTCCACGTCGCCGCCGAAGACGGACTGGTAGAGCTGCAGCGCCTCGCGGGCGTGGCCGGGGAACATCAGGTAGGGCACGAGCTCGGCGGTCATGGCGACTCCTCGGTCGGTGGCGGGCCGGCCCGGTGCCGGCCCTGGTGGGGTGTCGGTGGTGCAGACCTGGAGGCGTCCCCCGACTCATCGGCGCCAGACCGACCGGTCGAGATCATCGCGGACGCAGCGCCGCATGGGTGGACGTCGCGCGTGCCACCACCCGGCCGCCCTGTCGCACCTCGGCCTCGGCCGTGGCGAGCCGCCGTCCTTGCGACACGCACCGGGCGGAGCACGTCAGCGTCTCGCCGGGCACGGCTGCGCGGAGGAACTGCACGCTGATCTGCACGTGCGGCCAGGCCCCACCCGAGTCGTCGTGCGCGTGCACCGCCCAGCCGGTCGTGCTGTCGAGGAGTGCGCTGAGGTAGCCGCCGTGCAGGATCCCCCCGCCGTTGCAGTGCTCGGGTCCGGGGAGCGCCGCGAGGTGCGCCCCGTCGGCATCGGCGCGCACGAGCTCGAAGCCGAGGTGGTTGGTGAAGGGTCCGGGGGAGGGGGTGTCGGTCACGCCAGCGACGCTACTCGCGCGAGGGTCCACGCTACGGGGTGGCGCCGGTCTCGGCGGGGGTTGCGCGGATCGGCGGGTGCGCGACCGCCAGCAGCACGCCGGTGAGGGCCGAGAGCGCCGCTGCGCCGGCGAAGACGGTGGTCGCCCCCAGCGGGTCCAGGAGGAGCCCGGCCAGTGCCGGGCCGACCACCCCGCCGGCGGCCAACGAGGCGACGACGACGGTGAAGGCCATCGAGGCCGCCCCGGGGAACAGCCGCGCCGTCCAGAACGACAACAGGGCGCTGACCACCATCGTCGCCCCACCCTGCAGCGAGGCGGAGGTCAGCGCGCCGCCCCAGGTCGCCGGGGCCAGGGCCAGCACCAGCAGCGAGGCGGCGGACGCCGAGAAGACGAGCAGGAGCAGGGTCCGCAAGCCAGATCGGTGCTCGATGGAGGCCGCGCTCAGACCGACCAGACCGGCGACGCCGTACGCGACGAAGAGGACGCCTGCCCCCGCTGGGCTGGGCAGCCCGGGCAACCCGCCCGCGGCGGTGGTGACGTCCGCGGCGAAGGCGAGGTACAACGAGGACGTCGCTCCGAAGGACGATGCCGCCAGCACCGGCCAGACGAGCGCGCGGCCGAGACGCCGTACGTGCCGGGGCGTGACCCCCGTTTCCTCGGCCCGCCCCAGCATGGGAGGCAGGCGCACCAGCGCCAACAGGCCTGCGACCGCCGCCGCGACCGCGTACGACGCCCAGGCCCAGCGCCAGCCGACCCCGGCGAGCACGAGGAGCAGCTGCGCCCCGCCGGCCGCGGCGATCCCGATGGTCGTGCCCGTGCTGACGAGGGACAGCGGCGTGCCGCGTTGGGGCTCGGCCAGCGACCGGGCGGCGGCGTCGTTGAAGGGGCTCCAGCACAGGCCCGCTCCAGCTCCGGCGGCCACGACGCCGGTCGCGACGAGCAGGGGGCCGGGCGCGAGCGTGGTGAGTGCCAGACCGGTGAACGCCGCCCCGCACCCGGTCAGCACCGAGATCCGGGGGCCCAGGGCGGCGGTGAGCCAGCTCGCGGCCACGGCCGCGACGAGGAAGGCGGCGAAGACGCCCGCGCCGATCATGCCGGCGACGGTGCTGGACAGCGCGAACTCCTCACGCAGCTGGGGCAGGTGCAGCCCGAAGCTCATCCGCGCGGGGCCGAAGGTGACCGCCGTGACCACGAACCCGGTCAGGGCGATGTCCCGACCCCGCGGCAGGGACGGCTCACGTCGTCCGAAGCGGGCTGTCGCCCGGTGGTTGAGTGCCACGGCGTCGCTCCTCTCGTCGCTGGGGATCACCGTGCCCACCGGCCGCCCGGGAGATGCCGGTTCACCACGGGCAGCGCGGGTGAGCCGTGCGGCAGCACCGTCCCGGGGACGGGACGGGAGCGCCGCCCCGGCACGAGCAGAGTCTCCGGCCGGCTCCGTCGATCCCGGCGCGAGGGGTCCATGACCGCACGACGTCGCGAGCCTGACTAGGGTGCGGACGTCCCCCAACCAGGAGCCGCCGTGCCCGAGATCCCCTCCTCCGACGTCACCGTCGTCGTCCTCGCCGCCGGAGGTGGCACCCGGATGAAGTCCGCGACGATGAAGGTGCTGCACGAGATCGGCGGCCGCTCGATGCTCGGCCACGTGCTGCACGCGGTGCAGGCGCTCGAGCCGCGCCGCGTGGTCACCGTCGTCGGCCACCAGCGAGAGCAGGTCGGCCCGCACGCCCAGGAGTTGCTGCCGGGGACGGTGCTGGCCGTGCAGGAGACCCAGGACGGCACCGGTCACGCCGTACGGATGGCGGCGGAGGCGGCCGAGGCCGCCGGCGAGCCGCTGAGCGGCACGGTGCTGGTGTGCACCGGCGACACCCCGCTGCTGCGCGGCGCGACGCTGACCGACTTCGTGGCGCAGCACGTCGCCTCCGACCACGCGATGAGCATCCTCAGCGGCCTGGTGCCCGACCCGCACGGCTACGGCCGGATCATCCGCGACGGCGACACCCATGCGGCCGACGCGGACGTGCTCGCCATCGTGGAGGAGAAGGAGTGCACGCCGGAGCAGCGGGCGGTGCGCGAGATCAACTCCGGCATCCTCGCCTTCGACGCCGAGTTCCTGGCCTCCGCACTCCCGCGGATAGCCAACGACAACGCCAAGGGCGAGTACTACCTCACCGACACCGTCGCGCTGGCCCGGGCCGACGGCCTGAGCGTGGGCGCGTTCACCGTCCACGACGTCGCCGAGACCGAGGGCGCCAACGACCGGGTGCAGCTCGCCGCGCTCGGCCGGATGCTCAACCGGCGCGTGCTCGAGGGCTGGATGCGCGAGGGCGTCACCGTCGTCGACCCGGACACCACGTGGGTCGACGTGCAGGCCACCCTCGAGCAGGACGTCACCGTGCTGCCGGGCACCCAGCTGCTCGGGCGTACGACGGTCGCGGGCGGCGCGAGCGTCGGGCCGGACACGACGCTGCGCGACGTCGAGGTCGGCGGGTGCGCCACCGTCGTACGCACCCACGGCGTCGACGCGGTCATCGGCGCCGGCGCGACCGTCGGCCCCTTCTCCTACCTGCGCCCCGGCACCCGGCTCGGCGACGGCGGCAAGATCGGCGCGTTCGTGGAGACCAAGAACGCCCAGGTCGGTGCCGGCTCCAAGGTGCCGCACCTGTCCTACGTCGGCGACGCGAGCATCGGCGAGGGCTCCAACATCGGCGCGGGCACGATCTTCGCCAACTACGACGGGGTCGCCAAGCACCGCACCACGATCGGCGACGGCGCCCGCACCGGCTCCAACAACACCTTCGTCGCCCCGGTCAGCATCGGCGACGGCGCGATGACCGGGGGCGGCACGACCGTGCGCGAGGACGTCCCCGCCGGGGCGCTCGCCGTCTCGGCCGGCCCGATGCGCATCCTCGAGGGCTGGGTGGAGAACCGTCGCCGGGGCCGTGAGAGCGACGCGCAGCACTGAGGCGTCCGCCTTCCTCGGAGTGGACGGCTACACCCGGCGGCACGGCGAGCAGACCGGTCGCCGTGGCTCGCGCCGGGTGCCGTCGGCGGCTGAGGCGACGCGGCGTCCACGTCACACCGCCCCGGTTTCCCCCCGGGGCCACCGAGGGGTGAGGATGGGCCACGCACCGTCCGCACCGGCGACCGAGGAGCACGCGTGAGCGGGATGAAGCGCACCACCGAGAAGAACCTGATGGTCTTCTCCGGAAGGGCCCACCCGGAGCTGTCCCAGGAGGTGGCCGACGCGTTGGGCACCGAGCTCGTGCCGACCTCGGCGTACGAGTTCGCCAACTCCGAGATCTACGTGCGCTTCGAGGAGTCCGTGCGTGGGTGCGACGCCTTCGTGATCCAGAGCCACACCGCTCCGGTCAACGAGTGGATCATGGAGCACCTGATCATGGTCGACGCGCTGAAGCGCGCCTCGGCCAAGCGGATCACCGTGGTGCTGCCGTTCTACGGCTACGCCCGCCAGGACAAGAAGCACCGCGGTCGCGAGCCGATCTCGGCGCGTCTGATGGCCGACCTGTTCAAGACCGCAGGGGCCGACCGGCTGATCGCCGTCGACCTGCACACCGACCAGATCCAGGGCTTCTTCAACGGCCCGGTCGACCACCTGATGGCGCTGCCGACGCTCTCGGAGTACGTCCGCAACAAGTACGGCCACCAGCAGCTCGCCGTGGTCTCGCCCGACGCCGGTCGGATCAAGGTCGCCGAGCAGTGGTCGCACCGGCTCGGGGGCGCCCCGCTGGCCTTCATCCACAAGACCCGCGACATCGACCGGCCCAACGAGTCGGTCGCCAACCGGGTCGTCGGCGAGGTCGCCGGCCGGATCTGCATCCTGGTCGACGACATGATCGACACCGGCGGCACGGTCGTGAAGGCCGCCGAGGCGCTGATGGACGACGGCGCCGCCGGGGTGGTCATCGCCGCCACCCACGCGATCCTGTCCGACCCCGCTGTGGACCGGCTGAAGAACTGCGTCGCGGAGGAGGTGATCGTCACCAACACGCTGCCGATCGCCGACGACCGCCGCTTCGACAAGCTCACCTGCCTGTCCATCGCGCCCCTGCTCAGCAAGGCGATCCGCGAGGTCTTCGAGGACGGCTCGGTGACCTCGCTGTTCGACGGCCGCGCCTGAGGCACGGCCGACGGGGTGCTGCCCCGGCCGATTCGCACGCGGCCTGGAGGGGCTTGTAGGATCGCTCAGTTGCCTCGGCGAGGGAGAGCTTCTCGCTCCGTGATCGACGCGGTCCGCCCGGAGGTGCCTTGGGCACCCTCCGTGCCTCCGCACGCGGTCGCGTTGCGGATGCGCTTCCTCCCGCGGGCCGCCCATTCCCCTGAGACGACCCCGAGGAGTCCTCGATGACCGACAAGATCAAGGCCGAGCAGCGCACCACGTTCGGCAAGGGCGCAGCCCGCCGCATCCGCCGCGAGGACAAGGTCCCCGCCGTGCTGTACGGCCACGGTGGCGACCCGCAGCACCTCAGCCTCCCGGGCCACGACACGATGATGGCGCTCAAGCACGGCGGCGCGAACACCGTCCTCGAGCTCGACGTCGAGGGCACCTCGCAGCTCGCGCTGACCAAGCAGGTCCAGGCCGACCCGATCAAGGGCTTCCTGGAGCACATCGACTTCGTGGCGATCAACCGCGGCGAGAAGGTCACCGTCGAGGTGCCCGTGGTCGTCGTCGGCGAGCCCGCCCGCGACGCGCTGGTCGTCACCGAGCTGAACACGGTGACCGTCGAGGCCGAGGCCACCAGCATTCCCGAGTCCGCGGACGTCGACGTCACCGACGCCGAGGCCGGCACCCAGTTCATCGCCGGCGACCTGCAGCTGCGTGACGGCGCGGTCGTGCTCAACGACCACGACGCCCTGGTCGTCAACGTCACCCACGCGCCCACCGCGGCCGAGGTCGAGGCGGAGCTGGAGGAGGCCGAGTCCGAGGCCGGCATCGAGCGCGACGAGTCCGACGAGTCCGACGAGGGCGTCGAGGCCGGCACCGAGCCCGGCGAGGGCGACTCGGCGGAGTCCTCCGAGGAGTGACCTCCGACCCGTGGCTGGTGGTGGGGCTGGGCAACCCCGGCCCCACCTACGCCGCCACCCGGCACAACGTGGGCTACCTCGTCACCGACGAGCTCGCCGTACGGATGGGCTCGCCGTTCCGCTCCCACAAGGCGGGCCGGGCCGAGGTCGTCGAAGGACGCCTCGCCCCGCCCGGCCCGGACGCGCCCAAGGTCGTGCTGGTGCGTCCGCGCTGCTTCATGAACGAGACCGGGGGACCGGTCAAGGCGCTCGCGACGTTCTACAAGGTCCCGCCCGAGCGGATCGTCGCGGTGCACGACGAGCTCGACATCGACTTCGGCACGCTGCGCACCAAGCTGGGCGGCGGGGACAACGGTCACAACGGTCTGAAGTCGATGCGCGCGTCCCTGGGCTCGGGCGAGTTCTACCGGGTGCGCTGCGGCGTCGGCCGTCCTCCGGGCCGTCAGGCGCCCGCGGACTTCGTGCTGTCGGCGTACTCGTCGGTCGAGCGCAAGGAGCTGCCGATCCAGCTGGTCGAGGCCGCCGACGCGGTCGAGTGCCTGATCGAGCACGGGCTCGCCGAGACCCAGCAGCGCTTCAACCGCTGAGAGGGCACCAACTTCGCCGCGAGGGGGCCCTGACTTCGCCGCGAGGGGGCACGGGGGCGAGGTGTGCACCTCCCCGGGCCGGGAACTTGCTGCCCCCTCGGCACGGACTTCCTGCCCTCTCGCGGGTGATTTTGTGCCCTTTCGGCGGGTGGGGTCGCACTAGGGTGAGCCCGTGACTTCCTACGACCACTTCGACGCCGGTCCCGCTCCCGCGGGCAGCCAGACCGACGACCACACCCTCGCCGCCTGGGCCGCGACCCGGGCCGGGGCGCTGCTCGAGCAGGTGCGGCAGGGGGGGCTCAGGGGCAAGGAGCTCAAGGACGCCGGCGACCGCGCCGCCCACGAGTTCCTGATCCGGCTGCTCGCCGAGCACCGCCCCGACGACGCCGTGCTCTCCGAGGAGGGCAAGGACGACAAGGCCCGTCTCGAGGCCGAGCGGGTGTGGATCATCGACCCGCTCGACGGCACCCGCGAGTTCTCCGAGCCCCCGCGCGAGGACTGGGCGATCCACGTCGCGCTCTGGCGCGACGGGGACCTGGTCGCCGGTGCCGTGGCCCAGCCCGGCCTCGACACCACCTTCCACACCGGCGAGCCCCCGGTGGTGCCCGAGCGCACGTCGCAGCGACCGCGGATCGCCGTGTCGCGCACCCGTCCGCCGGCGTTCGTCGAGGCGATGGCCGAACAGATCGGCGCCGACATGGTGCCGATGGGCTCCGCCGGCGCCAAGGTGATCTCGGTGGTGCGCGACGTCACCGACGCCTACGTGCACGCGGGCGGACAGTACGAGTGGGACTCCGCCGCGCCGGTGGCCGTCGCCCGCGCGGCCGGCCTCTTCACCTCGCGCGTCGACGGGTCGCCACTTGTCTACAACCAGGACGACGTCTACCTCCCTGACCTGGTCGTCTGCCGCCCCGAGCTGAGTGAGCAGATCCTCACGTTCATCCGGGAGCATGGCACCGAGTGAAGAGGTGAAGACTGATCGGGTGACCACACCTACGGCCCGAACCGACTCCGACCCCTGCACCGCCTCCGCGCAGGCGATCCACACGGTGCTCTTCGACTGCGACGGCGTGCTGATGGACATCGTCGGCGAGCGCGGCGGTCGCTTCTCCCCGCTGATCGGCGGCGACGGCGATGACTTCGAGGAGATGGTCGGGCAGGCCGAGCGCCCGGCGCAGAGCCACGACCGCGACCTGATGGACGCCGTGCGCGGCATCGTGGAGCACAAGGGGTGGCAGGTGGACCCCGAGGACCTGATGAAGGTGCACCTCGACATCGAGCTCAAGGAACCCGGCTTCGAGGTGGTCGCCGAGCTCCGGAGGGCCGGTGTGTCCGTGTGGACCGCGACCAACCAGCACCAGCGCCGCGGCGACCACATGCGCGAGACGCTGGGCTTCGACGACCTCTTCGACGGCGGCTTCTACTCGTGGGAGATGGGGGTGGCGAAACCCTACCCGGGCTTCTTCCAGCACATCGTGGACACCCTGGGGGTCCCGGCGGGGCAGCTGGTCTTCGTCGACGACAAGCTGCCCAACGTCGAGGCCGCCCGGCACGTGGGCATGCGCGGGGTGCACTGGCACTTCGAGGAGGGCGGCGACGTGTTGCGCTCCCACCTCGCCGAGCTCGGGCTGCCGCTAGGCACCTCCGGCACCGACTGACGCGGCGTACGGGTCAGGCGGGCGTGAAGGTGGGCAGGAACGGCTCCTGCTCGCCCACCCGGTGCAGCCAGACCAGCGCCCCGACCAGGGCGCCGGTCACGGCCAGCAGCAGCACGAGGATCAGAGCGCTGCCGGCGCCGTCCACCTGGTAGCTCGCGTCGGTCTCGCCGAGGACGACCAGCAGTGCCAGCCCGAGCAGGCTCCAGGCCACGTCGATGGCGCGGATGATCGACGCCGTACGCCGGGTCGAGCCGTCGTACGTGAGCGCGCGCACCGCGGTGAGCAGCGCGAAGAAGAAGACCGCCTCGACGAGCAGGTCGGCGAGGTCGAGCAGGGCGCCGACGTCCGCGGGGTCGACGAACACCGAGGGCACCGACACCGGCACCATCACCACCCCGGCGACGACCGCCACCACGAGGCCGGTGTGGCGCGAGCGCAGCGGCCACAGCCCGACCAGCACGAGCACCCAGCCGACGGGGTCGGGCAGCACGTCGAGGGAGCCGACCCGGAGGTCCGCGAGCACCAGTGCCAGGCCGAGCGCCGCCTGGGTCAGCGGCCTCACGCCGGGTCGCTGCTCACCCGCACCCAGAGCTGTGGGAAGTCGTTGGCGTCCGGGACCTCCTTGACGTCGACCCAGTCGAGGTCCTTCACGAGCACGCTGAGCCGCGGGTACCCGTAGTTGCGCGGGTCGAAGGAGGAGTGCCGCTTGTTGACGTAGCTGCCGACCGAGCCCAGCGAGGCCCAGCCGCTCTCCTTGGCCGTGCCGTCGATGGCCGGCTGGAGGATCTCCTCGATCGAGGGGAACTCCTGCTCGTCCCCGTCGTCCCCGTCGTCGGGGTCGTCCTCGTCGGCCGGCTCGTCGATCTCGACCGGCTCGGGCGGGGTCTCCTTGGTGGTGCGCTGACCGCCCTTGCCGCGGGCCCGCTTGGTGACCGTCGTGGTGCCCGCGGCGCTCGCCGCGCTCGCGGTGTCGCTCGAGTCCGCGCTGTCGTCGGCGTCCGTGCTGGTCTCGGGGGCCGCGTCCTCCGGCTCGGGCGGGGCGGCCTTGGTGCGGCGGGAGGTCTTCTTCGCCGCCTTCTTCGCGGGCTGCGTCGGCTGGTCGTCCTGCTCGGGTGCGGGCCGGTCCGCCTGGTCGGGCGGCGCGGCCTGGTCGGGCTGCGCGGAGCGGCCGCGGCTGCTCGCCGTCTTCTTGGTCGGCTTCTGCTTGCTGCCGTCGAGCACCTCGGCGAAGACGAACCGGTCGCAAGCGGCGATGAAGGCCTCCGGCGTCTTGCGCTGGCCGAGGCCGTAGACGGTCTTGCCGGCCTCGCGCAGGCGGGTGGCCAGACGGGTGAAGTCGCTGTCGGAGGAGACGATGCAGAACCCGTCGAGGGTGTCGCTGTAGAGCAGGTCCATCGCGTCGATGATCATCGCGGAGTCGGTGGCGTTCTTGCCGGTCGTGTAGGCGAACTGCTGCACCGGCTGGATGGCGTGGCTGTTGAGCTGCTTCTTCCAACCGACGAGGCGCTGGGTCGTCCAGTCGCCGTACGCGCGCTTGACGGTGAGCGTGCCGTACTTCGCGAGCTCGGCCAGCATGGCGCTCGTCAGCGTCGCCGTGGCGTTGTCGGCGTCGATGAGGACGGCGAGACGGGTGAGGTCAGAGCTGGACATGGAGCCCTTCTTCGATGGTGCTGTGGTCGCCGCAGGCACCGCACAGCGCTTGTGGAGCGACCATATCCCCGATTTACATGGGGTTAGCCTGCCGACATGGCGTCGTCGAAGAGCCCCTCGGTCGAGCTGGAGGTCGACGACCGGGTGGTGCGGGTGAGCAACCCCGACCGCGTGTACTTCCCGGCCCGCGGCGAGACCAAGCTCGATCTCGTCGCACTACTACCTCTCGGTCGGCGACGGCATCGTCAACGCGCTGCGCGAGCGGCCGTGCATGCTGCACCGGTTCCCGACCGGGGTCGAGGGCGAGAAGGTGCACCAGAAGCGGCTGCCGCAGGGGGCGCCGCCGTGGATGGAGACGGTGCGGGTGCACTTCCCGCGGTGGAACCGGCACGCGGACGAGCTCTGCGTGACCGAGCTGGCGCAGGTGGTCTGGGCGGTGCAGATGTCGACCGTCGAGTTCCACCCCTGGAACAGTCGGCGGGCCGACGTCGAGAAGCCCGACGAGTGGCGGATCGACCTCGACCCCGGGCCGGACTGCCCGTGGGAGGCGGTGCAGCGCACCGCCCACGTCGTCCGCGAGGTGCTCGACGACCTCGATGCCGTCGGTTTCCCCAAGACCTCGGGCGGGTCGGGGCTGCACGTCTACGTGCGGATCACGCCCGTCCACGGCTTCGCCGACGTACGACGCGCCGCGCTCGCCTTCGCCCGTGAGGTCGAGCGGCGGGCCGGGGGGAGGTGACCACGGCGTGGTGGCGCAAGGACCGCCAGCCCGACCAGCTCTTCGTCGACTACAACCAGAACGCCCGCGACCACACGATCGCGGCGGCGTACTCCGTGCGCGGCAACCCCTCGGTACCGTCTCCACCCCGGTGCGGTGGGAGGAGGTCGACGACTGCGAGCCCGACGACTTCACCCTCGCCACCGTCCCGGCGCGGTACGCCGAGCTCGGCGACCTGCACGCGGGCATCGACGACCACCCGTTCGACCTCGCCGGCCTGCTGGAGTGGGCCGACCGCGACGAGGCCGACGGCGTGGAGCCGCCGCCGGTGCCCGACGAGACGTGACCCACGTCCTCGGGGCCGGTGAGCCGGTGCCGCAGTGGGCACCCTCCACCGGTGACCACTTCCCGCACGGCCGAGACCGCTGACACCGCCCGCGCCCCCACGCTGGGGCGCCTCGCGGGCGGCTCGCTGCTGGTGGCCCTGCTCACCACGGTGCTGGCCTTCGTGGTCACCCAGCTGCTGCTGTCCTTCAGCGAGCAGGTCGCCCTGGGCGTGGTGATCTCGCTGGTCGTCACCGCCGTCGGCCTGGCCGGCGGGTGCTACGCCCTCGGCAGCCGCCTCGGCGCCCCCACGGTCACCCACCTCGTCGCCGGAGCGGCCGGAGGCGTGCTGCTCGGTCTCGGCGTGCTCGTGTCGGGGCAGGCGCCGGGGGTCGCGGTGCCGGTCGCGCTGGCCTACGTCGCCGTGTCCGTCCTCGGGCTCCGGGCCGGCGCGGCGGCCTGACCCGATTCAGGCGTCGCGGCGTGAGCCGACCGCCCGTCGCGTGAGCAGCAAAGGCACCAGCCCGGGCGTGTCGAGCAGCAGAAGCCGACCGCCACCCCCACGGGTGGCCGCCGTCGTCGGAGTGCGGGGCAGCGTCGGCGGTCTTCGTGTCCGGCTGTGAGTCCTGGCCCGGATCGGCGTCGCGGACGGCTCGCCCTCGGCGTACGTCGGGGCACCTCGCCCGCCGTGCCGGAGACCGCGAGCGTCATTCGGACCGGCATCGCCGAGGTCGTCACGACGTCCCACACGTCCCACACGTCCCACACGTCCCACACGTCCCACACGTCCCACACGTCCCACAGGGCGCCGGAGCGGGACCCGCCCCGGGGTGGGCACGGGCACCTGGTGCGCGGGGCGGCCCGTCCTAGACTGGGGGCGCACCCCCTGCCGCGCCGGCCGGGGGCCGTTTGCGTTGCGCGCGCACCCGCCGCGCGCCGTCCAGGAGTACGCCGTTGAGCCTCACCGCCCTGTCCGACCTCGTGCTCGCCGAGCGCGCCCTGGCCACCTCGCTCGCGGAGGTGCGCGACGGCGAGGCGCCCGCGCTCGACCTGACCGCGCCGGCGGCGCTGCGTCCGTTCGTGGTGGCCGGCCTCGTCGGCGCCGGCCGCACCGTGCTGGCGGTGACCGCGACCGGCCGCGAGGCCGAGGACCTGGTGACGACGCTGAGCGGGCTCGTCGACCCGGCCGAGGTCGCCTACTACCCTTCCTGGGAGACGCTGCCGCACGAGCGGCTCAGCCCCCGCAGCGACACGGTCGGCCGACGGCTGGCCGTGCTGCGGCGGCTCGCCCACCCCGGGGAGGCCGCGGCCACCGGCCCGGTCAAGGTCGTCGTCGCCCCCGTACGCAGCGTGCTGCAGCCGCAGGTCAAGGGACTCGCCGACCTCGACCCGGTCGAGCTCGTCGTCGGCCAGACCGCCGACCTCGGACGCGGTCACCGCGCAGCTGGTCGGCGCGGCGTACACCCGGGTCGACCTGGTCGAGAAGCGCGGCGAGTTCGCGGTGCGCGGCGGCCTGGTCGACATCTTCCCGCCCACCGAGGAGCACCCGCTGCGGGTCGAGTTCTGGGGCGACGACGTGGAGGAGATCCGCTCGTTCGCCGTCGCCGACCAGCGCACCCTGGAGGCGCGTCGACCGGGTCTGGGCCCCGCCCTGCCGCGAGCTGCTGCTCACCGACGAGGTACGCCGTCGTGCGGCCGAGCTCGGCGAGCTGCACCCTGAGCTGGCCGAGATCACCACCAAGCTCGCCGAGGGCATCGCCGTCGAGGGCATGGAGTCGTTGGCCCCCGCCCTGGTCGACGAGATGGAGCTGCTGGTCGACCTGCTCCCCGAGCGGACCGCCGTGCTGGTGATGGATCCCGAGCGGGCACGGGGCCGGGCGCAGGACCTCGTGGCGACGAGCGAGGAGTTCCTCGGCGCCTCCTGGGCGGTCGCCGCCGGCGGCGGACAGGCGCCGGTCGACCTGCAGGCCGCGTCGTACCGCGCGCTGGGCGACGTGCGCGAGCACGCCGCTCGCCACCGGCCGCTCCTGGTGGACCCTGAGCCCCTTCGGCATCGAGGGCGACGACGCTCCGTCGGTGGACGGCGTGGGACTCGGAGCACGTCGAGACCCGCGCCGTCGCCATCACCGGCGTCGACCCCTACCGCGGCGACGTCGAGCGGGCCGTGGGCGACGTACGCCGCTGGCTCGGCGAGGGCCAGAAGGTCGTGCTCGTGCACGAGGGCCACGGGCCGGCCGAGCGGATGAAGCAGCTGCTCGCCGAGCACGACGTGCCCGCCCGGCTCGTCGACTCGCTGGGCAGCCACGCCCAGCTGCCGCCCGGCGTGGCCGTCATCGGCACCGGCTGCCTCGACCACGGCTTCGTGCACCCGGCCGAGCGGCTGGTCGTGCTCACCGGCGACGACGTGAGCGGCCAGAAGTCCTCGACCAAGGACATGCGCCGGATGCCGGCCCGGCGGCGCAAGCAGATCGATCCGCTCGAGCTCGCGCCCGGCGACTTCGTGGTGCACGAGCAGCACGGCGTCGGCCGCTTCCTCGAGATGCGCCAGCGCGAGGTGCAGGGGGCGACGCGGGAGTACCTCCTGCTCGAGTACGGCTCCTCCAAGCGCGGCGCCCCGCCGGACCGGCTCTTCGTGCCCGCCGACGCCCTGGACCAGGTCACCCGCTACGTCGGCGGCGAGATGCCGAGCCTGGACCGCCTCGGGGGCGGCGACTGGGCCAAGCGCAAGGGCCGCGCGCGCAAGGCGGTGCGCCAGATCGCGGCCGAGCTGATCAAGCTGTACGCCGCGCGCCAGGCCACCCGGGGCCACGCCTTCGGGGCGGACAGCCCCTGGCAGCGCGAGCTCGAGGACGCCTTCCCGTTCGTGGAGACCCCCGACCAGCTGAGCACGGTCGACGAGGTCAAGCGCGACATGGAGCGACGCGTGCCGATGGACCGCCTGGTCTGCGGCGACGTCGGCTACGGCAAGACCGAGATCGCGGTGCGGGCGGCCTTCAAGGCGGTGCAGGAGGGCAAGCAGGTCATCGTCCTCGTGCCGACCACCCTCCTGGTCACCCAGCACTACTCGACTTTCGCGGAGCGGATGAGCGGCTTCCCGGTGACCCTGCGCCCGCTGTCGCGCTTCCAGAGCGACAAGGAGTCCGCCGAGGTCGTCGCGGGCCTCGCCGACGGCACGGTCGACATCGTCATCGGCACGCACCGGCTGCTCAACCCCGACATCGTGGTTCAAGGACCTCGGTCTGATCATCGTCGACGAGGAGCAGCGCTTCGGCGTCGAGCACAAGGAGAAGATGAAGCGGCTGCGCACCAGCGTCGACGTCCTCGCCATGTCCGCGACGCCCATCCCGCGCACGCTCGAGATGGCGATCACCGGCATCCGCGAGATGTCCACGATCACCACGCCGCCGGAGGAGCGGCACCCCGTGCTGACCTACGTCGGCGGCTACGAGGACCGTCAGGTGGTGGCCGCCGTACGCCGCGAGCTGTTGCGCGACGGCCAGGTCTTCTTCATCCACAACCGGGTGCAGTCGATCGACAAGGCCGCCGCGCGGATCCGTGAGCTGGTGCCGGAGGCCCGGGTCGCCACCGCGCACGGCCAGATGGCGGAGCACCAGCTCGAGCAGGTGATGGTCGGCTTCTGGGAGAAGGAGTTCGACGTGCTCGTGTGCACCACGATCGTGGAGTCCGGCCTCGACGTCTCCAACGCCAACACGATGATCATCGAGCGCGCTGACGCCCTCGGCCTGTCCCAGCTGCACCAGCTGCGCGGCCGGGTGGGGCGGGGCCGGGAGCGGGCCTACGCCTACTTCCTCTACCCGACCGACAAGCCGCTGACCGAGACCGCGCACGAGCGGCTCGCGACGCTGGCCCAGCACTCCGACCTCGGCGGCGGCATGGCGATCGCGATGAAGGACCTCGAGATCCGCGGTGCCGGCAACCTGCTCGGCGGCGAGCAGTCCGGGCACATCGCCGACGTCGGCTTCGACCTCTACGTACGCCTGGTCGGCGAGGCCGTCAACGAGTTCAAGGGCGACGGCGCCGAGGAGCAGCTCGACGAGGTCCGCATCGAGCTGCCGATCGACGCGCACCTGCCGCACGACTACATCGGCTGGAGCGTCTCCGGCTCGAGATGTACAAGCGGCTCTCCGAGGTGCGCACCGACGACGACGTCGACCCTGCTCCGCGAGGAGCTGCGCGACCGGTACGGCGAGCCGCCGGCCCCGGTCGCGAGCCTGCTGCAGGTGGCGAGCCTGCGCGCCCGCGCCCGGCACGCCGGCCTGACCGACCTCACCCTGCAGGGCAAGCACCTCCGGTTCGCGCCCGTCGACCTGCCCGACTCCTCCGCGGCCCGGCTGAAGCGGCTTCACCCGCAGAGCCTGGTCAAGCCGGGCGCGCGTACGATGCTCGTGCCGCGCCCACCACGGCGCTCGTCGGCGGCCAACCGCCGCGTGCGAGCCGCTGCTGCAGTGGGTCCGCGAGGTGATCGACACCGTGATCGACCGGCAGCCGGCACTGGCTGCCACTGCCGCGAAGGAGTGAGGCCGAGGATGTCAGCCCGGACCCCCCGCAGGACCCGTACGACGCTCGCCGTCCTTGCCGCCGGAGCAGCGCTCGTGCTGAGCGGTTGCGGGGAGATGCCACCCCGGGGCGGCCGCCGTGGTCGGCGACACCGAGATCACCCCCGACCAGGTCGAGAACACCTCCGCGGTGGTCTGCATCGTCGACCAGTCGGTCGCCGGCGGTGCAGGCCACGGCCCGGCGCAAGGCGATCGACTTCCTGATCGGCACGACCCTGGTGCAGAAGTTCGGCCGCGACGTCGGTGCCACCCCCAGCGGTGCGCAGATCGGCCAGGCCCGGGTCTCGCCACGACCCAGGCGGACGCGTCCGCGCTGCCGCGCGAGGTCCGTCAGGACTACGTCGACACCATCACCTCGATCGTGACGGTCGCAGCAGACGCTGCTCAACGCCGGCGCCAAGGCGCTCGGCGACCAGGCCGGCGACCAGGCCGACGCGGCCGCCCAGCAGGGGGCGCAGGCCTGCAACCGCTGGTTGCAGCAGGAGGCGCCGTCCGTCGACGTCGACCCGCGCTACGGCGTCTACCACGGCGGGCGCCCTCCTGCCGGGCGACGGCTCGCTGTCGGTCGCCCAGTAGCGACACGGCCAAGGGCCTCGACGACGGGTCGGGCACGCGCCCGCCGTCCCAGGTCTGCTCCTGAGCCGAGGCGACCCGGTGTCCGCCGAGCTGGCCGCACGCGGTGCCGGGGAGGCGTTCGCCGACCTCGTCGCGGTGATGGACCGGCTGCGACGCGAGTGCGCCTGGAAGCGCGGCCAGACCCATCGCTCGCTCGTGCGGTTCCTCGTCGAGGAGAGCCACGAGGTGGTGGAGGCCGTCGAGACCGGCACCGCCGAGGACCTGCGCGAGGAGCTCGGCGACCTGCTGCTGCAGGTCGTCTTCCACGCCCGGATCGCCGAGGAGTCGCCGACCCCCTTCGACGTGGTCGAGGTGGCCGACGGCATCACCGACAAGCTGCGGCGCCGCAACCCGCACGTGTTCGGCGTCGACGAGGCCACCTCGCAGGCGGCCGGCCTCGACCCGATCGACCGGGACGACGCCGAGGCGGTGAACGCGCGCTGGGAGCAGGTCAAGGCCGCCGAGAAGCCCCGCGACTCCGTGCTCGACGGCATCGCCCCGACGCTGCCGGCGCTCGCCACCGCCCAGAAGGTGGTCGAGCGGCTCGAGCGCACCGGCCGTGCGACGGACCCGTCGCCCGCCGCCACGGGCCAGCCGGGCGACGCCGCCGCGGAGGTCGGGGAACAGCTGTGGGCGCTTGTGCGCCGGGCCCACGCCGAGGGCGTGGACCCCGAGCAGGCCCTGCGTGACGTCGTACGCCGCGTGGTCGCCGACGCCGACCCGCCCCACACTCCCGCCTGACCGCTCCAAGCCACCGGGCGAGCCGCGCCGTCGCGCCGCGGTGGCGTCGTTAGGGTGGTCACCGTTCGATCACGGGTCGTGTCCAGCTGGACGCGGCCGATCAGTCCCCGATCCAGGAGTGCCCTCATGGCCGCCATCGACGTCGTCGCCGCCCGCGAGATCCTGGACTCCCGGGGCAACCCCACCGTCGAGGTCGAGGTGGTGCTCGACGACGGCAGCGCTCGGCCGCGCGGCGGTGCCCTCGGGTGCCTCGACCGGCGCCTTCGAGGCCGTCGAGCTGCGCGACGGTGGCGACCGCTACGGCGGCAAGGGCGTGCACGAAGGCGGTGGCCGCGGTCGAGGACCAGATCGGCCCCGCGGTGCTCGGCTTCGACGCGGACGACCAGCGGCTGATCGACCAGGCGATGATCGACCTCGACGGACGCCGAACAAGGCGAACGCTCGGCGCCAACGCCATCCTCGGCGTCTCCCTCGCGGTCGCCCGCGCGGCCGCGGAGTCCGCCGACCTTCCGCTCTTCCGCTACCTCGGCGGCCCCAACGCCTACGTGCTGCCGGTGCCGATGATGAACATCCTCAACGGCGGCGCGCACGCCGACTCCGGCGTCGACGTCCAGGAGTTCATGATCGCGCCCGTCGGCGCGGCGACCTTCCGCGAGGCGCTGCAGCAGGGCGCCGAGGTCTACCACGCCCTCAAGGCGGTGCTGAAGAAGAAGGGCCTCTCCACCGGACTCGGCGACGAGGGCGGCTTCGCGCCGGACCTGCCGAACAACCGCGAGGCGCTCGACCTGATCGGCCGACGCCGTCGAGGACGCCGGCCTCAAGCTCGGCCACGACATCGCGCTGGCCCTCGACGTCGCCGCGGCGGAGTTCTTCGAGAAGAAGAAGTACTCCTTCGAGGGCAAGAAGCGCAGCAGCGCCGACATGGTCGACGTACTACGCCGAGCTCGTCGACGCCTACCCGATCGTCTCGCATCGAGGACCCGCTCGACGAGGAGGACTGGGACGGCTGGAAGGCCCTGACCGAGCAGCTCGGCGACCGGGTGCAGATCGTCGGCGACGACCTGTTCGTCACCAACACCGAGCGTCTCCAGCGCGGGATCGACGGGGGCCAGGCCAACGCCCTGCTGGTCAAGGTCAACCAGATCGGCTCGCTGACCGAGACCCTCGACGCCGTCGAGCTGGCCCACCGCAGCGGCTTCCGCTGCATGATGAGCCACCGGTCGGGCGAGACCGAGGACACGACCATCGCCGACCTGGCCGTCGCCACCGACTGCGGCCAGATCAAGACCGGTGCCCCGGCCCGCTCCGAGCGGGTCGCGAAGTACAACCAGCTGCTCCGCATCGAGGACCTCCTCGACGACGCCGCCCGCTACGCCGGTGCCGCGGCCTTCCCGAGGTCGCGAGGCTGACGTGCCCCTGCCCACGGACCGGTCCCGGGGCGCCGCCACCTCGGACGCCGCCGACGCCACCCACGACGGCGACGTCGCGGTGGCGTCCGGGGACCCCGCTTCACCAGCCGCGCGCTGGTGCTGGTGCTCGTGGTGCTGGTCCTGATGGTCTCCTACGCCTCGAGCATGCGGGCCTACCTCCAGCAGCGCAGCGAGCTGGCGGCGCTCCGCGCCGCATCGACACCGCCCAGACCGCCCTGGTGGGTCTCGAGCGCGAGCGCCACCGCTGGAGGGACGAGGCGTACGTCGAGCAGCAGGCGCGCGAGCGGTTCGGCTTCGTCAAGCCCGGCGAGGTCGCGTACCAGGTGCTCGGCCGCGACGGCAAGCCCCTGGAGACCCAGAGCGTCCTGACCGACCCCGCCGCGGCCGCGGAGGCCCCGGAGCAGACCTGGTGGCAGCAGACCTGGGCGGGCGTCGCAGGCCGCCGGCCACCCCGAGCGGGTGCCGGTGCCGGCGGACCGCCTGAGAGGCGCCGAAGGGCAAGCGCCTCCCCGAGGGCTGACCAGTGGCGCCCGGACGCCGCCGACGACGGCCGCGGTCGAGGCCCAGCTCGGGCGTACGCCGCGCGGCTCCCGCTCGTCGGGCACCGCTGCCCGTGCGGAACCCCGACGTGGTCACCACCGATCCCCGGCTTCCCGACGGCACACCGTTCCCGACGACCTTCTACCTGACCTGCCCCCGGGCGGCCTCGCGGATCGGCACGCTGGAGTCCTCGGGGCTGATGGCGACCATGAGCGAGCGGCTCGAGCAGGACGCCGACCTCGCGGCGGCGTACGCCCGGGCCCACGACGCCTACCTCGCAGCCCGCGCGCGAGCTCGGCGAGGTGCCCGAGATCGCCGGCGTCTCCGCCGGGGGCATGCCGACGCGGGTCAAGTGCCTGCACGTGCTGGCCGGCCAGGCCCTGGCCATGGGGCGCGGGGTGAACCCGCTCGGTGACGAGGTGCTCGATGCCCTGGGGGAGTGGTGGGCCGCCGGCCCGTGCGTCGACACCACCTGCGTCGACACCACGGGCGGGGGCACGTGACCCGCGTCGCGGCCGTCGACTGCGGCACCAACTCGGTCAAGCTGCTGGTCGCCGACCTCGACCCCGGCACCGACGACGAGACGGTGCTGCTCCGGCGGGGCTGGATCACCCGCCTCGGGCAGGGCGTCGACGAGACCGGCGAGATCGACCCCGAGGCCCTCGAGCGCACTCTGGACGCCGTGGCGGAGATCGCCGACCTGGTCCGCGAGCACGAGGCGGGGGCGGTGCGGTTCGTGGCTACGTCGGCGGCCCGCGACGCCCGCAACGGCGAGGCCTTCCTGGAGGGGGTGGAGGAGCGCCTCGGCGTGCGCCCCGAGGTCGTCGAGGGGGTCGAGGAGGCGCGCTTGTCCTTCGCCGGCGCCACCCGCCCGCTGGCCGGCCGCCTGGCCGACGACGACGAGCCCGTGCTGGTCGTCGACATCGGCGGCGGCTCCACCGAGCTGGTGCTGGGCTCCGGCGGCTCGGTCGACCAGGCGGTGTCGCTCGACATCGGCTCGGTGCGGCTGACCGAGCGGCTGCTGCGCGGCGACCCGCCCACCGACGACGAGGTGGCCCGGTGCGTGGAGCTGGTCGACGACGTGCTCGCCGGGTGCGACGTCGACGTACGCCGCGCCCGCACCCTGGTCGGCGTGGCGGGCACCGTGACCACCACCGCCGCGGTCGCGCTCGACCTGGCGGAGTACGACCACGACGCCCTGCACCACGCGCGGCTGACCGCCGAGCAGGTGACGGCCACGACCCGGCGGCTGCTCGCCATGAGCGTGGCCGAACGGCGCGAGCTGGGGCCCATGCACCCGGGACGCGCCGACGTGATCGCGGCCGGCGCGCTGATCCTCGACCGGGTGGTGCGCCGCGTCGAGGCCGCCGAGCTGGTCGTCTCGAGCACCGACATCGTCGACGGGATCGCCTGGTCGATGGTGTGAGGGCCGGTGCGCAGCGCGTTTGCCAGGTCCGACATGCGGAGACAGGAAATCCATGACTGCAGCGGGTGGCCCGGGGTCCGCGACCCCTGCGGAGATCGAGGCCGGCCTCGAGCGGCAACGCGATCAGCTCGCCCGGAGCGTCGACCAGCTCGCGGCACGGCTCGACGTGAAGGCCCAGGCCAAGCACCGCCTGACGAGCGACGCCGGCGGCCCGCGGCCGGGACTGTACGTCGCCGGGGCGGTCGTCGTGGCCCTCGTGGCGCTGACGGTCTGGCGTGCACGCCGATGAGCGCGACGAGCACCGGCGAGGACACCACGTCCTTCGACCACCACCGCGACGGCACGCAGGGCCCTGACCCGGACGCCGAGATCAAGCCGGACAAGCCGACCGACCTGCACAAGCCGTCGATCACGTACATCGTCCGCAAGACACTGCAGGAGTTCAGCGAGGACCAGTGCACCGACCAGGCGGCGGCGCTGACCTACTACGCCGTGCTCGCCATCTTCCCGGGCCTGCTCGCGCTGCTGTCGATCCTCGGGCTGGTCGGGCAGTCGGGCAAGGCGGTGGACACCGTCATCAACGTCCTCGGCCCCCTGGTCTCGTCGGGGACGATCGAGACGATCGAGCCGGTGCTCCGGTCGATGGCCGGCTCCCAGCGCGCCGGCCTGACCCTGGTCATCGGACTCCTCGGAGCGCTCTTCTCCGCCTCGGGCTACGTCAACGCCTTCAGTCGTGCGATGAACCGGATCTACGAGATCCAGGAGGGGCGGCCGATCTGGAAGCTCCGGCCGATCATGCTCGTGGTCACGATCGTCGCCGTCGTCATGGCGGCGATGGTGCTGCTGATGCTCATCGTCAGCGGGCCGCTCGCGGAGTCGGTCGGACGCCGATCGGCTCGACCATCGGCCTGGAGTCGCAGACCACCGCCACCTTCGTGCTCGTCTGGCAGATCGCCAAGTGGCCGGTGCTGTTCCTCCTCGTGATGCTGATCGTGGCCATGCTCTACTACGCCACCCCCAACATCCAGCAGCCGAAGTTCCGCTGGATCTCCGTCGGCGCGGGCCTGGCCATCGTGATCTGGGTGCTGGCGTCGGCCGCGTTCGCGCTGTACGTCGCCAACTTCGGCTCCTACGACAAGACCTACGGCTCGCTCGCCGGCGCCGTGGTCACCCTGTTGTGGCTCTGGATCACCAACCTGGCCCTGCTGCTCGGTGCCGAGATCGACTCCGAGCTCGAGCGCGGCCGTGAGCTCCAGGCGGGCATCCCCGCCGAGGAGGAGCTGCGGCTCCCCGCCCGGGACACCAGCGGCATCAAGAAGTCGCAGGACAAGGCGGAGAAGTACCTCGAGCTGGGTAGGCAGATCCGCGCCGACGCGGACCCCGACGGCGAGATCGCCGCCGAGTACGGCGTCATCGAGGCCGGTGCCCTGGTCCACGAGGGAGCCGACAGGTCCTCGAACGCCGAGGCCCCGAGGGCGACCGACGAGACCACCACCCACGAGACGGGGGACCCCGTGAGCGACGACCAGGCCTCCGACGAGACCACCACCGACGACAACGGGTACGAGCGCGAGCGGCCGACCGCACCCCCGAAGGGACAGGTCGTCAGCTCGGCCGGTACGTCGCCGGGCACCAGCACCACGGGCAAGGCCCTGGCGGCCGCCGGCGTGCTCGGTGTGGCCGTCGCCGTCGTCCGCAACCTCCGCAGCTGAGCGGGTCGCCGCACCCGCCCCCCGGCGCGGTGCCCCTGCCGCACCCGCTGGTCGGCGGGGCGTTCGTCAGCCCCGTGCCCCCGGGCACCGGCTGGCCCGACGACCCGGCCACCCGGGACACGAGGGTGGCGCGCTCGTCCGCCGGGGTGCGTCGGTTGGCCGCCCGGGCCGACCTGGCCGCTCTCGACGCCGCCGTGAGCGTCTGCGCCGCCTGCCCCAGGCTGGTCGCCTGGCGCGAGGAGACCGCGGTCGGCAAGCGCGCGTCGTACGCCGGGGAGCCCTACTGGGGCCGCCCCGCCCCCGGGTTCGGCGACGGTGCGGCCCGGGTGCTCGTGCTGGGGCTCGCGCCCGCCGCCCACGGCGCCAACCGCACCGGCCGGGTCTTCACCGGCGACCGCTCCGGCGACTGGCTGTTCGCCGCGCTGCACCGCGCCGGCCTGGCCTCCCAGCCAGACGCCCGACACGCGGGCGACGGACTCGTGCTGCACGACACCCGGGTGCTCGCCGCCGTCCGCTGCGCCCCGCCGGACAACAAGCCGACCACCGGCGAGCGCGACGCCTGCGCGCCGTGGCTGGAGCGCGAGCTGACCCTGCTCGCGCCGACCGCGCGGGTCGTGGTGTGCCTGGGCGGCTTCGCGTGGGCCGCGGCGCTGCGGTCCCACCGGTCCCTGGGGTACGTCGTGCCCTCCCCGCAGCCACGTTTCGGCCACGGCGCCGAGGCGGCCCTGACCCACCCCGACCGGCCCGACGACGGTGGGCTGACCCTCCTCGGCTGCTTCCACCCCAGCCAGCAGAACACCTTCACCGGCCGCTTGACCGAGCCGATGATCGACGCTGCCCTCACCCGCGCCGTCCACCTCGCCGAGAGGGCACCAAGGTCCCCGTGAGAGGGCACAAATGTTCTCGTGAGAGGGCACAAAATCCCAGGCCGGGCGGGGCGCACGGTGGGTGGACGGTAGCCAGCGCCCCCTCGCCGCGAGCTGAGCGCCCTCTCGGCGGGAAGTGGGTGCCCCCTCGGCGGGAAGTTGGTGCCCTCTCGGCGGGTCAGGGGGCGGCGTTCCAGCGGGTCAGGTAGTCCTGCTGCTCGGCCAGCAGCCGGTGCACCACCTCGGGCGGGGCGAACGACGCGGTGACCGCCCGCCCGGCCAGGTCGACGAGCCCGGCCTCGTCCAGCCCGAGCAGGTCGGCCGCGATCTCGTACTCGCGGCAGAGGGTCGTGCCGAACATCGGCGGGTCGTCGGAGTTGATGGTGACCAGGCAGCCCGCCTCGACCAGCTGGCGCACGGGGTGGTCCTCGAGCCGTTCGACCGCGCCCGTGGCGATGTTGGAGGTCGGGCAGACCTCCAGCGGTACCTGGCGCTCGGCGACCTCCGCGAGCAGGGCGGCGTCGCGCACCAGGGAGGTGCCGTGGCCGATCCGCTCGGCCCCGAGGTGCTCGAGGGCGTCCCGGATGGTCTGCGGACCCGTCGTCTCGCCGGCGTGCGGCACCGAGTGCAGTCCGGCGGCGCGGGCGCGGGCGAAGGCGGGCGCGAACGGCGGCCGCTCGACGCCGATCTCGGGCCCGCCGAGCCCGAAGCCGACCAGCGCCGACGGCGCGTGCTCCAGGGCGTACGTCGCGGTGGCCTCCGCCGCGGGCACGCCGAACTCGCCGGGCACGTCGTAGATCCACCGCAGCACCACGCCGTGGTCACGCTCGGCCGCGACGCGGGCGTCCTCGACGGCCTCGGTGAAGGCCTCGATCGCGATTCCGGTGAGCACCGACGTGTGCGGCGTCAGGGTCAGCTCGGCGTAGCGCACCTGCTGGGCGGCGAGCTCGCGGGCGACCTCGTAGGTCAGCAGCCGGAGGTCCTCCGGTGTCTTCACCAGGTCGACGACGGCCAGGTAGACCTCGATGAAGTGCGCGAAGTCGCGGAACGAGTAGAAGTCGCGCAGCGCGTCGAGGTCGCTGGGCACCGTGCCGGGGTGCCGTGCCGCGAGCTCGGACACGATCCGGGGCGAGGCGGACCCGACCTGGTGCACGTGGATCTCGGCCTTGGGCAGGCCCGCGACGAAGTCGCGCAGCGGGTGCGTGGGAGCGCCCTCGGGCACGAGCCGGTCGGCGGGGGACGAGGGAGGCTGGGTCGAGGACACGGCGCGACCCTAGCGGCGTACGGCGGCACCACCGGGCGCGGGCGACGTCCTAGGGTCGGGGCGAGCGTTGCGGCCCCCGTAGCCCAACGGCAGAGGCAGACGTCTTAAACACGTCACAGTGTGGGTTCGAGTCCCACCGGGGGCACCGAGAGGTTCCGCGGTCGGGTCGGGCCACGATCAGGGTTGACCCCGGCAACGACCTGCGGCGACGCGTGGCTGAGAGGCGTCTGTGAACGTGGGCAGAAGTCGTCGTCGCACGACCCGGCGGCCCCGCCGGGCCACCCCGGACGGCTACAGTTTGAGACACGTCGTCACGCCAGATCGGCGTGAGAGTCGAGCTCGAGGAGCGACCATGCAGAGCAACAACCCCGTCTTCGCCCGGTCCGAAGGGTTCAACGGGCGCGGACAGACCTCCTACGCGAGGTCCCCCTCCTCGTGGAGCACGGGCGCACCCGGTCAGGCCGGCCAGGCCGGCCAGGCTCCGTACGGCGGCCAGGGGTACGGCGGCGCCGGCTCCACCCCGACCCACGACACCGGCCGGATGACCATCGACTCGGTCGTGCAGAAGTCCGCGATGACGCTCGGCACCGTCGCCGTCGTCGCGATGCTCACCTGGGTGTTCATCGGCCCGATGGTCGACGACGCGTCCGTGGCGACCGCCACGGGGCTCTCGTTCCTCGGCTCGATCGGCGCCTTCGTGCTCTCGCTGGTCAACTCCTTCAAGAAGGTCATCAGCCCCGCGCTGGTGCTCGCCTTCTCGGTGCTCGAGGGCATCTTCGTCGGCGCCTTCTCCAAGGTCGTCGACAACGTGATCGTGCAGAACGGCGAGAGCGTCGTGCTCCCCGCCGTGCTCGGCACCTTCGCCGCGGCCGGCGGCACGCTGGCGGCGTACAAGTTCTTCGACATCCAGGTCGGCAACAAGTTCCGCACCTGGGTGGTCGGCGCGATGTTCGGCTTCGTCGCCCTGTCCCTGCTCGACGTCGTGCTGCAGGTGTTCGGCGCCGGCTTCGGATTCACCGGCTTCGGACCGATGGGCCTGCTGGCCAGCGTCGCGGGCTTGGGCATCGGCATCCTGATGCTGATCCTCGACTTCGACTTCGTCGAGCGCGGCATCGCCGCCGGACTGCCGGAGCGGGAGTCGTGGCGGGCGGCCTTCGGCCTGACCGTCACCATCGTCTGGATCTACATCAACCTGCTGCGCATCCTCGCCATCCTGCGTGGCGACTGACCCGCAGGCTGCTGACAGACCACCGCCCCCCGGCTCCGGCCGGGGGGCGTTCGTCGTGCGAAGGGGTGGCGGGTCTCAGACCGGGCTGAGCGCACCGTCGCCGGCGGAGGTCTCGCGCAGCCCGGTCTCGGTGGTGCGCGGCGACTGCACGGCGGGGCCGCTGTCGCGCTGGCGACGGCGCAGTCGCACCAGGCCGCCGGCGAAGCGGCGGGTGCGCTCGGAGCCGTCGATCTCGGTGCCGGGCACGCGGGCGGCCTCCTCGACCGCCTCGTGCATCTCCATCGCGTCCGGGCGGTACGCCGTGGCGAGACCGTCCTCGACGTCGTGGCCGAGCGCGGCGAGCGAGGAGGGCAGCAGCACCGACACGACCGCGTCGTAGCCCTCGGCGGAGGGGTGGAACCGGTCGGGCCCGAAGAGGCTGGGGTTGGCCACGAAGTCGGCCGCAAGCAGCGAGCCCAGCGACACCGAGCGGGCGCCCTCCTCGGCGGTGACCCGGGCCTGGGCCTCGGCGAGCTGGCGGGACCAGCGGCCGGCGACGTCGCGCAGGGGCCAGGCGAAGGAGCTCAGGGCGCCGAGGTCGGGGCAGGTGCCCACCACCACCTCCGCGCCGGCCTCGGACAGTGCCCGCACGTGACCGCGCAGGCGCTGCGCCGAGGTGGAGGCCGAGGCCATGTGCGTGACGTCGTTGCCACCGACGATGACGACGACGAGGTCGGGCTGGAAGGCCAGCGCCTGGTCGACCTGGGCGTGGAGGTCCTTGGTCTCGGCGCCGACGACGGCGAAGACCTTGAGGTGCACGCGTCGACCGGCGCGCTCGGCCACGCCGGAGGCGAGGCGGGCGCCGGGGGTGTCGACGACGTGCTCCACGCCGTACCCGGCGGCCAGGCTGTCGCCGACCAGCGCGATCCGCAGGGCCGGGCCGGGCAGGCCGCGGCCGTACCAGCCGGAGGCCACGCGCACCGGGTCGTCGATCTTGCCGATGACCCGGCGGGCGAGCTGCGCCTCGGCGGCGAGCAGGGCCACGGAGGAGGCGGTGGCAGCGAGCACTCCGGCGCCGCCCTTGACGGCGACTCCGGCGACTGCGTGCACTACACCTCGCTCCATACCCCCGATGGTAGGCGCGCGCGAGCAAGGTCCCCACCGGCAGTGCTTCATCTCCACCGGTCTGTGACCCAGGATCGTCCGGCGCGTGTCGTGTCTCACACCATTTCTCCCGGTCAGCGCACCCTCCGGGCGGACGACACCGCCACCTCGTCGGCCCCGCCGGGACCCTCCGCCCCGTCGGTCGGGGGGTGGAGCAGGGCCGCGAGCGTCTCGACGCCGTCCACGAGACGCGGTCCCGGCCGGGCGAAGGACGCGTTGGCGTCCACGGCCCACACCGGCACGTCCGCGGGCAGGTGCCCCGCCTCCACCAGTGCGCGCGCCAGCGCCGTCGACCCGGCCAGGTCGAAGCCGCAGGGCGCGCACACCACGACGTCGGGCGCCGCCCGCGCGACGTCCTCCCAGGCGACCCGTACGGACTTCTCGCCGGCGGTGCCGAGCACGCTGGTGCCGCCGGCGGCCTCGACCATCTCGGGCACCCAGTGTCCGGGGGCGTACGCCGGGTCGGTCCACTCCAGCAGCACGACCCGGGGGCGGGGCAGCCCGGCCACCCGGGCGGCGACGTCGGCGAGCCGCCGGTGCAGGGAGGAGACGAGGGCGTCAGCCACCCCGGTCGTGCCGGTCGCGGCGCCCAGCGTGCGCACCGAGCCCAGCACGGCCTCGAGGGTGTGCGGGTCGACGGTGAGCACCTCGGCGTCGCAGCCGAGGTGGGCCAGCGCCTCGTCGACCACCGAGGTGTCGACGGCGCAGACCGCGCACAGGTCCTGGGTGACCACGAGGTCGGCGTCGAGGCCGGCCAACGCCCCCTCGTCGAGGTGGTAGAGGTCCTCGCCCCGCCGCATCGCCGCCACCACCCAGGTGTCGATCTCGGCTGCGGACAGCCCGTGCGGCATCGAGCTGGTCGACACGACGGTGCGCTGCCGGGCCTCGGACGGGTGGTCGCACTCGAAGGTCACGCCCACCACGTCCTCGCCCGCGCCGAGCGCGAAGAGGATCTCGGTGGTCGAGGGCAGGAGCGACACGATCCGCATGGCCCCACCCTGCCAGCCGGTGCGAGGATCGCCGCATGGCCGAGACCGACCTCCCCACCCGTGCCCGGCCCGACGCGTCGCTCGAGGGCGTACGCCGGATCTCGCGCCACGCGGGCGTCAGGGGAGATACCCGAGCGGTGCACGGCAGCGGTCGCGCCGCGGTCGCCGGCTCCGACGAGCTGGAGCGGTGGGTCCCGGCCGGCGACGGGCTCCCCCTGGACCTCGACCTGGGCGCGGGCGACCGGCCGGCGGGGACGCGCCTCGGGCTGGGGTGCGCGGTCGGCGAGGTCGCCGAGCAGCCGCGCCGGGGCTGCCTGGAGGTCCGGGTGCGGTGCGGCAAGGCAGCGCTGGCCTGGGTGAACGCCCCCGACGACCTCGGCCTGCGTTCGCGCGGCCGCACCGCCCGCGTCGTGGTCGAGGTCGACGTGCGGGCGGGCGACGTCGTCCACGTGGTGCGCCCGCGGACCCCGTGACGCTCGCCCTGCTCGCCGCGGCGGGCCTGGTTGCCGGCTTCGTGGACGCCGTCGTCGGCGGCGGGGGACTGGTGCAGCTGCCGGCCCTGCTGCTCGGCATGCCCGGCGCCAGCCCGCTGCAGGTGCTGGCCACGAACAAGCTCGGCTCGATCTGCGGCACGACGGTCAGCTCGGCGACCTACTACCGGCGGCTGCGGCCCGACCCCCGCACCTTCGGACCGCTGATGGGGTGCGCCTTCGCGGGCTCCCTGGGTGGCGCCGTGTCCGCCCGCTGGATCACCGAGGAGGCCTTCGCCCCGATCGTGCTCGTGGCGCTGCTGCTGGTCGGTGCCTGGACGCTGCTCAAGCCCGACGCCGGTCAGGTCACCGAGCTGCGCCTGTCCGCGCGCGGGCACCTCGTCGCCGCCGTCGGCGTCGGCCTCGGGGTCGGCTTCTACGACGGCTTCCTGGGACCGGGCACCGGGTCGTTCTTCGTGATCGGGCTGGTCGCGCTGCTGGGCTACTCGTTCCTGGACGCGTCGGCCCAGGCCAAGCTGGCGAACTGGGCGACCAACCTCGCCGCGCTGGTCGTCTTCGTGCCGATGGGCGTCGTCGACTGGCGGATCGGCCTGACCGTCGGGGCGGCCAACCTGGTCGGCGGCTACCTCGGTGCGCGGACCGCGATCGGTCGGGGGGCGGCCTTCGTGCGCATCTTCTTCCTCGTGGTGGTCGGGGTGTTCGTGGTGCGGATCGGCGGGGAGGTGCTCGGGCTGTGGGGGTGACGTCGTACGCCACCGTGGCCCGCACCGCCGAGGTCGAGGTCGAGGACCGGGGCTCGCGCTTCCTGGCCCGGGTGGAGCGGGTCGCCGACGAGGACGCCGCGCGTGCCGCGGTGGACACGGCCCGACGGACGCACGGGGACGCACGGCACCACTGCTCGGCGTTCGTGCTGGGCCCCGCCGCCGACGTCGCCCGCTCCAGCGACGACGGCGAGCCGTCGGGCACGGCGGGTGCCCCGATCCTCGAGGTGCTGCAGGGGCGCGGCCTGAGCGACGTCGCCGTCGTCGTGACGCGGTGGTTCGGCGGGGTGCTGCTCGGTGCCGGGGGCCTGGTGCGGGCGTACGGCGACGCCACCCGCGCCGGGCTCGACGAGGCCGGCGTGCTGCGGCGCGAAGAGCGCCGTCTGCTGGCCGTGACCGTCGCGCACGCCGACGTCGGCCGGCTGGAGAACGACCTGCGCGTCCGCGACGTGGTGGTGCTCGGCACCGACTACGCGGCGGCGGCCACCATCCGGCTGGCGGCCCCGGTCGGACAGGTCGCCGAGCTGCAGCAGCTGCTCGCCGCGCTGACCGGCGGGTCGGTGGCGGCCGAGGAGGGCGGGACCACCTGGGTCGACCTGCCCTCCTCGCCGTGACTTCCCCACCGATCTGGCCGTCCAGAGCGCCTCGGCGAGCGCCGGCTCGGCGGCCCGCTTCCCGCTGGGCGGTCTCGGACGGGCCCGCCGTCGAGCGTCACGACCAGCCCACCGACCGGAGAGGGGCACCAGGACCGCGACGGAGCCGGGGTCGGTGCGGGCTCCCCGGTGCTGGCTCGACCGAACCAGCCGCGCGGCCGGTCGGTGACCGGGAGCGGCCCGGTCAGGGGCGAGCGCGCCGGCGGCCGCGCGCGGCGACCAGCAGACCGATGCCGAGGAGACCGACACCGAAGACCGGCACCCGCCACGACGTGGCGTCGACCGCGAGGGTGCCGACCTGCGGGCTGCTGACCGTGACGGCCAGACCGCCGAGGAGGAGGAGGTAGCACGCCAGACCGGCGCACCGCAGGATCAGGGGGCGGGCCGTGACGAGGGCTCGGGCGCTGCTCACCCCGGGCTTGTGCCTCCGAGCACGGCGGCCGAAACTTCGGCTACCGGACCGGACCGGAGCGTCGCGCCCGAAGGCTCAGCAGCTCAGCTGCCGCGCTTGCGCTTCGTGGTGCGCTGCGCCAGCGCCGCCTCGAGCGACTCGAGCTCCTCACCGGCGTACACGGCGATGCGCTGCAGGCTCGGCACGGAGTCGCGGCAGCCGGTGAAGCCGATGTTGAACCTGCCGTCGTAGGACACCGCGGTGATGTTGAGCGCCTGCCCGTTGAACAGCAGCGACACCGGGTAGATCTCCTCGAGCCGGGCCGCCGTCGAGGTAGCGCGGCTCGGCCATGCCCGGGCACGTTCGAGACCACGACGTTGGCCGCCGGACGACCACGGCCGCCGAAGCCGAGGATCGCCTGGCCGAGGAAGGGCGCCATCAGGATCGTGGTGTAGGCGTCCATCGCTGCGCCCCCCACCTCGGGCAGGCGGCGCTTGCCCATCCGGGTGGAGTCGCGGATCGCGCGGATCCGCTCGATCGGGTCCTCGATGTCGGTGCCGAGCGTGGCGTACAGGAAGGTGAGCGCGTTGCCGACCTGCGCGCCGCCGTCGGGGCGCACCGAGACCGGGACGTTGGCGATCAGGGACTCGCCGGGCAGCGCGCCCTGCTCGCTCAGGTAGCGACGCAACGCACCCCCGACCACCGCGAGGAAGACGTCGTTCAGGCTGCCGTCGGTCGCGGTCACCGACCGCCTTCATCCGCTCGATGTCGTACTGCTGCGTGGCGAACCGTCGCGGCGTGTGGATGCGGCCGTTGAAGATCGTCCTCGGGGCGCGGAACGGGCACGGCCCGGCCCGGGTCGCCGATGCCCGTCGCGGACTCGGTGTAGGTCTTGGTCAGCGAGCCGGCGACGTGGGCGGTGTCGGACGCACCGCCGCGGCACGACGCCGCCGAGACGGCGCAGCGTCGACGTGGGGCCGTCGGTCGAGGTCAGCGCGAGCGCGGCGTCCTTGCGCGAGGGCAGGCCCGACTGGTCGGGCCCGCGCGGTGCCCACCGCCCACGGCGGGCAGCATGTCGCGGGCGTCGGGGTCGGCCGCGAGCATCCGCTTGAGCAGCCGGATGCCCCCGACACCGTCGATCTGGGAGTGGTGCACCTTGCATGTACAGCGACGACTTGTCGCCCTCGAGGCCCTCGATGACGTGGCACTCCCACAGCGGGTAGCGCCGGTCCATCTTGGTCGAGTGCAGGCGCGAGACGAGCACACCGAGCTCGCGCTGGGAGCCCGGGTAGGGCAGGGCGGAGTGCCGCACGTGGTAGTCGAGGTCGATCTCGTCGTCGTCGAGCTCCTGCCCAGCCCGGCACCGGCAGCATCTTCAGCTGGAGGTTGAAGGGGGCCCGGAACTCGCGCACCTCGCGCCACCGCTCGACGAGGTCGGCGACGAAGTCGGGGCTCCCGTCGGGCACGCGGAAGGTCGCGAGCATGCCGACCTGCATCGGCGTGCGGAGGCTGCTCGGCGAACATCCACGCCGAGTCGTTGATCTTCAAGAAGGATCGGGGCACCCGCGCAGTCTCATCACCCGGGGTGGCCGTGTCCAGCGTCAGGGCGATTCGGCCCCGGTTCCCCGGTCCGTCACCGTCGCCCTGAGCCGGTCCAGCGAGGCGCGTACGGCGGCGGCGTCGGGCTTGATTACCTCGCGGTCCCAGGTCAGCAGCCCGTTGTGCTCGTCCTCCACGTCGGTCAGCTGCGTCCACACCGCCGCCGACAGCCCTCCCGCGACGGTCGGGGCGAGGCACGCGTCGTGCAGGCGTACGACGTGCGCGGTGAGGTCCTCGGGGCTCTCGGCGTCGCGGTACCCCCACGGCCGCTCGCCCCAGGTGTGGCCGGGCACAGGGAGGGCGACGCCGCCGTACTCGCCCAGGGCCAGCACCCGTCGGTCGTCGGTGCGCGACGGGAGGCGCCAGGGTCGGAGGTACTCGTGCCGGGTGGTCACCTGGCCGCCGCCGCGGTCGTGCCAGCCGCTGGCGTGCACGACCGGCCGGCTGGGGTCGAGCCGCTCCACGGCCGTGCCGACGCGCAGGGTGTCGAACTGGCCCCAGCCCTCGTTGAAGACCGTCCACAGCACGATGCTCGGCACGCCGCGCAGGTGTCGCACCAGGGCGGCGGCGTCGCGCTCGAACCCCGCGCGCCCGGCCGCGTCGGCCCGACCGTGCAGCCGGCGCGGCCGCTCGGGCACCGAGGACATCCCGTTGATCACCCGGCCGACGTACGGCGCGCCGCCGTTGGGAAGGTCCTGCCAGACGAGCAGGCCGAGCCGGTCGCAGTGGTGGTACCAGCGCAGCGGTTCGACCTTGACGTGCTTGCGCACCACGGTGAAGCCGAGCCGGCGCACCGCCTCGAGGTCGGCGACGACGGCGGCGTCCGACGGCGCGGTGAGCAGCCCGTCGGGCCAGTAGCCCTGGTCGAGCACACCGGCGTGGAAGACCGGCTCGCGGTTGAGCAGCAGCCGGGGGGTGCGGTCGGCGTCCGGGCCGACGGAGGTGGTGCGCAGCGCGGCGTACGACGTGACCGTGTCGGCGTCGGCGCCCTCCCCGAGGGTCACCTCCACGGCGTACAGGTGGGGGTCGTCGGGGGTCCACGGGCGGGCGGCGGTCACGACGACCTCGGCCGGACGGCCCAGCGGCACCTCGTGCTCGTCCGTGCCCCCGCCGGGCAGGCCCAGCCGCACGCGGGCCGGGTCGTCGGTGGACGCGGTGCCACCGGGCTCGAGGAGCACGGTCAGGCCCCAGGAGCCGTCGCGCTGCCAGGGCGTCAGCTCCAGCCGCACGACGTACGCCGGGGGCACGGACTCGAGCCAGACGCTCTGCCAGATGCCGGAGGTGGCGGTGTACCAGATGCCGCCGCGCTCGAGCCGCTGCTTGCCGCGCATCCCCTGGCCGGTGTCGGACGGGTCGGTGACCTGCACCTCGAGGGTGTTGCCGGTGCGCCGCGCCACGTCGGTGACGTCGCAGGTGATCGGGAGGTAGCCGCACTCGCCGCCGCCGACGTCGGTGCCGTTCACCCGCACCCGGCAGCGCTGGTCGACGGCCCCGAGGTGCAGCAGCACCCGGTGCCCGGGCGGGAAGTCGTCGGGCAGGTCGACGTCGCGGCGGTAGTGCAGCGTCTCGTCGGGCAGCAGCTGACGACGTACGCCGGAGAGCTCGCTCTCCGGCGAGAACGGCACCACGATCGGCTGCCACACGCGGGCGGGAGCCCCGGTGGGGGAGAAGGAGCACTCCCACACGCCGTTGAGGCTCACCCAGCGGTCGCGCTCCAGCTGCGGGCGGGGGTGCTCCGGGAGGGGGTGCTCGACGTCAAGCCCCCGTCCCCACCGCGTCCGCACCGGGCCAGGCTAGCGATCGGGGGCCCCCAGGGTGGTCGAGGTGCGGACCCGCCGTGGTCGAGACCGCGGTCCCCTCAACCGCCGAACGCCGGCCCGGACTCGCCCGCCTCGAGCCTTCTCGCCAGGTCGGTCACCAGCGCCCGCGCCTCCTCGAGGCTGGCCGCACGGCGCTGCGTGACCGTCCGGTCCCAGCGGGTGCCCTTCGCGAACACCCCGACGCGCACCCCACGGCGGGGGTCCACCGCCCGGCCCACGGCGGCCAGCGTCATCGCGGTCACCTCGCCGGCCGACTGCGGCGTGCTCGGCTCGCGCAGGCCGGCCCCACGAGGGGCCACCACCAGCCAGTACGTCGCACCGTCGGGTGTGGTCACGGTGGTGACCTCACGGCCCAGCGAGTCGATCCGGGTGTCGGGCATGGCCCCAGCATGCCCCGCGACGGGGTCGCGTGTCCCACCGCTCCAGCCCCGGACGTCGGCGAGCGGCTGCCACGCGGCGGCGGCGTCGCTGCTGCCGTCGGCCGGCGCGCGGAGGTCACCGCCCACGACGGGGCCGACGAACCCCACCTGTCTGACGAGGGGGCGCTCGCTCGGCGGCCGTCGCCGGCCGGACGGAGGGCACAGCCCACCGTCCGACGTTCGACCAGCGGTCGTAGCAGCCGATCCGGGCGTCGAGGGGCCGGGCCGGTCACGTCAGGAGACGCACAGGCAGAACGGGTGCCCGGCGGGGTCCAGGAACACGCGGAACGTGGTGCCCGGTTGCTCGTCGGTCCGGGTCGCGCCGATCTCCAGGGCCGAGGTCTCGGCGTCGTCGAGGTCGCGGACCAGCACGTCCAGGTGCACCTGCTGCGGGTGCGCCTGCCCGGGCCACTGCGGCGCGCGGTAGTCCTCCACCCGCTGGAACGAGATGCAGGTGCTGCCGTCGGTGGGGCGGACCTCGGCCCACGAGCCGTCGTCGTCGACGGACTGCTCCCACCCGAGCATCTCGCCGTAGAAGCGGGCGAGCCGGCCCGGGTCGGGGCAGTCCAGCACGAACGTGGGGTGCGCAGCGAAGGCCGTCACCGGGTCACGGTAGCGTCGCACCCGCCCCGCTGCACGCGGCCTGACTCAGGCGTTCGCGGGGAACTTCACGCCGGTGTTGGCGTGGCAGCGGTAGCCCCACGGGACCTTGTGGAGGTACTGCTGGTGCGGCTCCTCGGCGTAGAAGTAGGTGGCGGCGGGCGCGATCTCGGTGGTGATGCCGCCGAGGCCTCGCCGCTCCAGCTCCTCGCCGTACGCCTGGGTGAGTCGCGCGGCCGTGGCGGCCTGCTCGTCGGTGGTCGTGTAGATCGCCGAGCGGTACTGCGTGCCCACGTCGTTGCCCTGGCGCATGCCCTGGGTGGGGTCGTGCACCTCGAAGAAGATCTTCACCAGGTCGTCGAAGGCGACCGTGGTCGGGTCGTAGACGACCCGGACGGCCTCGGTGTGGCCGGTGCGACCCGAGCACACCTCCTCGTACGTCGGGTGCGGCGTCACGCCGCCGGCGTACCCGACCGAGGTCGACCAGACCCCGGGGACCTTCCAGTAGATCTCCTCGGCGCCCCAGAAGCAGCCGAGCCCGAACACCACGGACTCCAGGCCCTCGGGCACCTCGTCGGTGACCAGGGGTGCGTCGAGCACGGCGTGCTCGGCGGGGAGGCGCCACGGGCGCTGGGCGCGGCCCGGCAGGGCGTCCTCGACGGTGGGGAGGCTCATCGTCTTGCTGCGTCCGAACATGGCTCCATCCTCCCTCGCGACGCAACCCGCGCGCTCGCTACCGTCGCGGCATGGGCGAGGCAGCGGCGGGCGGACTGGTGGTCTGCGTCGACGTCGGCTCGACCTGGACCAAGGCCGCGCTGGTCGGCCTGCCCCAGGGGCTGCTGCGTGCGACCGCGTCCCACCCCACGACGCACCCGGTCGCGGGCGTCGGCGACGTGATGGACGGCGTCGACGCCTGCGTCGCACGGCTCGCGGAGACCGAACCGGCGGCGGCGTACGCCGAGGTGCGCGGCTGCTCGTCGGCGGGAGGCGGCCTACGGATCGGCGTCGTCGGGCACGAGCAGCTGGTCTCCGCCGAGGCCGGTCGACGGGTCGCGCTGTCCGCGGGCGGCACCGTCGCCCACGTCTGGCACGGCCGTCTCGACGCGGCCGGGATCGAGGCGCTGGCCGCGGACCGGCCCGACGTGCTGCTGCTGCTCGGGGGCACCGACGGGGGCAACGCCGAGGTGCTGCTGGCCAACGCCCGTACCCTCGCCGCGGCCGGATGGCCCGGCCCCGTGGTGGTGGCCGGCAACGTCGCCGTCCGCGACGAGGTCGCCGCCCTGCTCGACGGGGCCGGGGTGCCGACCGTGCTCGCCGACAACGTGCTCCCGCGGATCGGCGTGCTGAACCCGGGGTCCGCACGGGCGGCGATCCGCGCGATGTTCCTGGCTCACGTGATCGGCGGCAAGGAGCTCTCCGCGCGGCCGGAGTTCACGGCGCTGGTGCGGGGTGCCACTCCCGACCTGGTGCTGACGGCGGTCGAGCTGCTCGCCGCGGGCGACGGCGCGACGCGGGCCGCGGGCGACGTGGTGGTGCTCGACGTCGGGGGGGCCACCACCGACGTGCACAGCGTCGTCACCCTCGACCCCGAGGACGTCGGGCTGGCCCGCGAGGTGGTCGCCTCGGCGCCGGCCACCCGCACGGTCGAGGCCGACCTGGGCCTGCGGTGGAGCGCCGCGACGACGTACGCCGAGGCCCTCGCCGCCGGCGTGTGGACCGGCCCCGACCCCGCCCCGGACCGTCACCGTGACCCCGGCTACCTGCCGGACACCGCTGCCGGGGCCGCCGTCGACGACGCGCTCGCCCGCGCCGCGATGCTGCTCGCCGTACGCCGTCACGCGGGCCGCGCCCGGGTCGTCACCGGGCCCGACGGGCGGGTGGTGGAGCGCAGTGGCGTGGACCTGCGCCCGGTCGGCCTCGTCGTCGGCTCCGGGGGAGTGCTGCGCCACCGCCCCGACGCCGATGCCCGGGCCCTGCTCGCTGTCGTCGCGGGACCGGACCGCGACGGCTGGCAGCGCCCGGAGACGCCGTCGCTGGTGGTCGACGCCGACTACGTGCTCGCGCCGGCGGGGCTGCTGGCCGCCGACCACCCGCGGGCGGCGCACGCGCTGCTGGGTCGCCTGCGTGGGACGGCCGCCCCGGCGACGGCGGTGGCTACTGTCGAGCCATGACCCCGCCGGACCCGGAGCGCCCGGGCGCCCCCCCGGACGAGTCCGACCCGACGGCGCCCGGAGCCCGGGGGCTCCGGGGCCGGGTTGGTCGTCGACTGGGCGCGGTGACCTCGCGCCGCAGGCGCCACCGGGAGGCCCGGAACGAGCGGATCGCAGAGCGGTTCGCCGACCGGATGTCCACCCAGTGGCAGTACGTCCGCGAGCGCCGGGTCGAGGACCGTCCGATCGCGCCGATCGTCGACGGACCCACCCGGGTCGGACGCGCCGAGGTGCCCTGGGCGCTCGACCTCGCCGCGGCGTGGTCGTGGCGCTTCCTGATGATCCTGCTCGCCGGCAGTGCGCTGGTCTGGGGATTCTGGTACGTGCGGGTGATCTCGATCCCGGTGGTCATCGCGCTGCTGCTGACCGCCCTGGTCGGCCCGGTCGTCGGCGCCGGCCAGCGGCTGCGGCTGCCGCGGCGGCTGGCTGCGTTGCTCACCGTGGTCGGCGGCCTCGGCCTGGTGTCGCTCCTGCTCACCTTCGTCGGGCAGCAGGTCGCCGACGGGGCCGGGCAGCTCGGCGGCCAGCTCGCCCAGGGCGTCGACGAGCTCGAGCAGTGGCTGCGCACCGGACCGCTCGAGGTCAGCGGCAGCCAGATCAGCGACGCCCTGAACAGCCTGGGCGACACGCTCGCCTCGGGCAACACCGGCTACCTCACCCGGGCCACCGAGGTCACGACCGCCGTGGGCCACGTCGTCGCCGGTTTCTTCATCATCGTGTTCTCGACGTACTTCTTCCTCGCCGACGGCAACCTGATCTGGTCCTGGCTGGTGCGCCTCTTCCCGGCCGCGGCCCGCACCCGCGTCGACCGCTCGGGTCGGGTCGCCTGGCACTCGCTCACACAGTTCGTGCGGGCCACCGTGCTCGTCGCCGCCACCGACGCGATCGGCGTGATGATCGTCGCCGCCCTGCTGGACGTGCCGTTCGTCCTCGCGATCGGCGTGCTCGTCTTCCTGGGTGCGTTCGTGCCGATGATCGGCGCGACGGTGTCGGGCAGCGTCGCCGTGCTGGTCGCGCTCGTCGCCCAGGGGCCGGTGGTGGCGCTGCTGATGCTCGGCGGCGTGATCCTCGTGCAGCAGATCGAGGCGCACGTGCTGCAGCCTTTCCTGATGGGGCGCTTCGTCTCCGTGCACCCGCTCGGGGTCATCCTCGCGATCGGCGTGGGCGTCATCGTCGCGGGCATCGTGGGCGCCCTGATCGCGGTGCCGCTGGCCGCGTCGCTCAACGCGGTCATCGCCGACCTCGCGCGACAACCTGTGGCTCCCGGCGGGCCGCTGGCCGACACCGGGCCCCTCGGCGACGACCCCGAACCCGAACCGGCCTGACCGGGCCGACGGCGGCGCGAGCCACGCCGTCCTAGGCTGACGACATGCAGCACCACGAGCACGACCAGGGCGGCGCGCTGGCTGTGCCGCGGGTGACGCTCGAGGACATTCGTGCCGCCCGCGAGCTGCTCGAGGGGGTCTCCACCACGACGCCCCTCCAGGGCGCGCGCTGGCTCTCCGAGGTGGCCGGTGGGCCGGTCGTGCTGAAGTGCGAGAACCTCCAGCGCACCGGCTCGTTCAAGATCCGCGGCGCCTACACCCGGCTGGCCCGGATGCCCGAGGAGGCCCGCGCGGCCGGGGTGGTCGCGGCCAGTGCCGGCAACCACGCCCAGGGCGTCGCGCTGGCCGCGCAGATGCTGGGCGTGGACGCAACGGTCTTCATGCCGGAGGGCGCGCCGATCCCGAAGGAGAAGGCCACACGCGGGTACGGCGCGGAGGTGCGCTTCGCCGGCCGCACCATCGACGAGGCCCTCGACGCCGCCCTCGAGTTCGCGGGGGAGACCGGCGCGACGCTGATCCACCCCTACGACCACCCCGACATCGTTGCCGGGCAGGGCACCTGCGGCCTCGAGATCCTCGAGCAGTGCCCCGACCTGCGCACCGTCGTGGTCCCGACCGGCGGCGGCGGGTTCATCGCCGGCATCGCCACCGCCATCCGCGCGCAGCGGCCCGACGTCCGCATCGTCGGGGTGCAGGCCAAGGGCGCCGCGTCGTACCCGCCCTCGCTGCAGGCCGGGCACCCGGTGCCGCTGACCACGATGTCGACCATGGCCGACGGCATCGCCGTCGGACGCCCCGGCCAGGTGCCGTACGCCGCCATCGAGGAGTACGTCGAGCGCGTCGTCACGGTCTCCGAGGAATCGCTCTCCCGGGCTCTGCTGATGCTCCTGGAGCGGGCCAAGCTGCTCGTCGAGGCCGCCGGGGCGGTGGCCGTGGCGGCCATCCTGGACGATCCTGACGCCTTCGAGACCCCGGCGGTCGCGGTGCTCTCGGGCGGCAACATCGACCCGCTGCTGCTCACCCGCGTGCTGCGGCACGGGCTCGCTGCCGCGGGTCGCTTCGTCTACCTGCGGGCGCTCATCGACGACGTGCCGGGAGGGTTGCTCGCGTTCCTCGACGAGGTCGCGGCACTGCAGCTGAACGTGCTGGAGGTCGCGCACGAGCGGGTGTCACCCAGCCTGCGCCTCGACGAGGTCGAGGTGCGCCTGCAGGCCGAGGCCCGCGGCACCGACCACGCGGAGAAGGTGCTGCACGCCCTGCGCGAGCGCGGCTACACCGTCAGCTACGACGAGCCGCCGGTCTAGGGCCACGAGCCTCCCAGGTCCACCTGGGAGGCTCGCCCGCCGACCTCATGCCTGGTAGGGGACCGCCTGGACGATGTCGAGCTCGAGCTCCTTGCCGTTGGGGGCGACGTAGGTGACGGTGTCGCCCTTGGCGTGCCCGTCGATCGCGACGCCCATCGCGGACTGCGGGCTGTAGACCTCGAGGTCGGTGTCGCCGGCCATCTCGCGGGCACCGAAGAGGAACTGCTCGGTGTCGGAGTCGCCCTTGAAACGAATCGTCACCGTCATGCCGGGCCGGACCTGGCCGTCGTCGACGGGGGTCTCGCCGACCTTGGCGCGGCGGATCATGTCCTCGACCTGGATGATCCGGGCCTCGAGCTTGCCCTGCTCCTCGCGGGCGGCGTGGTAGCCGCCGTTCTCCTTCAGGTCACCCTCGTCGCGGGCCGTGGCGATGCGCTCGACGACCTCCTGGCGACCGGGGCCCTTGAGCTCCTCGAGCTCGTGGGTGAGCTTGTCGTAGCTGTCCTGGGTGAGCCAGATGACCGACTCGTCCTGCTGCTGCGTCACGTCAATCTCCTGGAAGTCGAAGAAAGGTCCCGACGAGGCGATCGCCTCTGCGGGACCCTGTCGGGGTGCGCTGCGCTGCTGGCAGCGGGGCGCGGCAGCGGGGCCGCGCCGGAAACAAGGGCACACCGTAGCAACCCGGCCCTCCAGGGTCACGTCCCGGCGACGACGGTGGCGACGACGGTCACGCGTCGGCTCAGCGGGGGCGGGCCTGGCCGGGGGTCGTGCAGCCGACGCTGACGACCTGCACGGCGCGCCGCTCGGTGCGCACGGTCAGGGTGAGGCGCGAGCTCTCCGGGTCGCCGGGGCCGAGGGTGAAGGCGGTCTCGCCGACCGCGGCGTGGTCGACCCCGTACGCCCGCAGCAGACAGGTCGCGCGGACGTCCGGCGAGGACCTGCCGACCACCACCGTGGCGACGGCCTTGTGCACGCCGGGGACGTCGTAGGACTGCAGCTGCGACGACGCCTCGGCCCGCGTGCTGCTCACCATCACCCACGCCACCCAGCCCAGGCCCAGCAGCGCCACGGCCGCGACGACCACGAGGGCGAGGCGGCGGCGGCCCGCACGAGGGGCGCCGTACCGCTCGGCTCGCAGGTCGGGATCCATCACGCTCACGCCCACCAGTCTCTCACCGGGCCCGTGACCGGCGGGCGCGGCGCCGACCTACGATGGCGCCCATGCTCCGTCTGATGCACGTGCACGCCCACCCCGACGACGAGTCCAGCAAAGGTGCGGCCAGCACGGCCAAGTACGTCGCCGAGGGTGTCGACGTGCACGTGGTCACCTGCACCGGGGGCGAGCGAGGCTCGGTGCTCAACCCGGCCATGGACCGGCCCGACGTGCTGGCGAACATGACCGAGATCCGCCGGGCCGAGATGGCGCAGGCGCGCGAGATCCTCGGCGTCACGCAGGACTGGCTCGGCTTCGTCGACTCCGGCTGGCCCGAGGGCGACCCCAAGCCGCCGCTGCCCGAGGGCTGCTTCGCGCTGGTGCCGCTGGAGGACTCCGCCGAGCGGCTGGTCGCGCTGATCCGCTGGTTCAAGCCGCACGTCGTCACGACGTACGACGAGAAGGGCGGCTACCCGCACCCCGACCACATCCGGTGTCACGAGGTGACGATGGCGGCCTGGGACGCCGCGGCCGACCCGGAGCGCTACCCCGACGCCGGCGAGCCCTGGCAGCCGCTGAAGCTCTACTACCACCACGCCTTCACCCGCGAGAAGTTCGAGCGCCTGCACGACGCGATGGTCGCGGGCGGCCTGGACTCGCCGTACGCAGAGCGGCTGGAGAAGTGGAAGCCCGACCCCGACCACGCCCGGCGGATCACCACCCGGGTGCCCTGCGCCGACTACTTCGAGGTCGGCGACCGCGCCCTGATCGCGCACGCGACGCAGATCGACCCCGAGGGGCACTGGTTCCGGGCACCGCTGTCGATGCGGCAGGAGGTCTGGCCGACCGAGGACTTCGAGCTGGTGCACTCGCTGGTCGAGACCTCGCTGCCCGAGGACGACCTCTTCGCCGGGGTGCGCGAGCACGTCGCGGCGCACGGTGACCAGGCCCCCGGGTCGGTCGACCACACGCCCGCCGGGGCGGTCGACCCCGACGAGCACCGCGTGCCCCGGGAGGCGCCGCCGGCACCCGAGGAGCACGTCGGCCTCGGGGACGCCGGGGAGCAGGTCGACGCCCAGCCGAGTGAGAGAATGAGAGCATGACCGTGCACCCCGCCGCCGCCTTGGTCCGGCTCGCCGAGCTCGACCCCGTGCCGGAGGACGCCGACGTCACCGCCGGGTGGATCGGGCTCGTCGTCTTCCTCGGCATGGCCGTCGCCCTGGTGCTGCTGCTGGTCTCGCTGACCCGGCACCTGCGCACGGTGCGCGAGAACGCCGCCGCCGGCATGTACGAGGAGAACCCGCCCCGCACCGGGGCCCCCGACGCCGAGCCCGGTCAGCGGGCCTGAGCCGGCTCAGCCCCGGGTCACCCGCACCAGGCAGTCGTACGCCGTGTGGCTGCCGTCGCCGGCCGTGACCGTGCGGGGCACCCGCTCGGCCCGGGCGACGTCGTGTGCCACGCCCGCCGACCCGAGGTCGGCCAGCACGTCCTCGGCGGTGTAGAGCACCGTCGGGTCGGGTGGTCCGCCGTACCCCCAGGTGAGGTTGGTCGAGTCGTGGGCGACGACGAGCAGCACCCCGCCCCGGCGCAGCATCGTCAACGCGTGGCGCAGCGACTCGCCGCGGGCCGGCGCGGCCAGCTGGAGGTAGGCGACGACGACGAGGTCGACCGGCTCCTCGGGGGTCCACCGGCGGGCGTCGGCGCAGTGCCAGGCGACCGAGCCGCCCGAGCCGGACAGGTCGTGGTCCTCGGCGAGACGGCGGCCCTTGTCCAGGCCGGACTGGCTGAAGTCGACCGCGTGCACGTGCCAGCCGAGGTCGGCGAGCCACAGGGCGTTGCGGCCCTCGCCGGCCGCCAGGTCCACGGCGGAGCCGGGGGACAGGTCGGCGAGCTCGGCGGCCACGAACTCGTTGGGCCCGGCCGACCAGATCAGGTCGGACGAGGCGTAGCGGGCGTCCCACTCGGCGGCATCCACGCCGGCCGCCTCAGGCCAGGGAGAGGAAGAGGCGCTCCATCTTCTTGGTGTCGAGCGCGCCCTCCTCGCCGTTGGCCAGGCACTGCTTGAGGCCCGTCGCCACGATCGCGAAGCCGGCCCGGTCGAGCGCCCGGCTCACCGCGGCGAGCTGCATGACGACGTCCTCGCACTCGCGGCCCTCCTCCAGCATCCGCACGACGCCCTCGAGCTGGCCTCGGGCACGCTTGAGCCGGTTGATGACCGCGGGCATCTCCTCGGGGGGCAGCTCCATGACGACTCCTGTGCTGGTCTCGTGCGGGGTGGCGCGGGGACGTGGGTGGGGCGGTGGGTCAGCCGAGCGCGTCGAGCGCCGCCCGCAGCCGGGTGCCGGCGTCCTCGGCGACGTCGCCGAGGGCGGGGTTCTCGGTGACCGAGACCATCATCTGCGGGTCGAGCGCCTCGACGACCGTGCTCCTCTCGCCGGTCGAGCGGACGACCACGTTGCAGGGCAGCAGGGCTCCCACGGACGGCTCCACCTGGATCGCCTGGTAGGCGAGCGGCGGGCGGCACGCGCCAAGGATGACCTGCGGCGCGACCTCCACACCGAGCTTGGTGTGGAGGGTCGCCGCCAGGTCGATCTCGGTGAGCACGCCGAAGCCCTGCTCCCCGAGCGCCGCGCGGACGGCCTCGACCGTCTCGGCGTACGGCGTGGAGAGCTCGCGCGAGAGGGTGTACGGCGACATCAGGCGGGTGTCCCGCCCTGGTCGCCGGTGGTGGTCTCGGCGGACTGCTGGTCGGCGATCTGGCGGCGTACGTCGTCCATGTCGAGCTCCTTGACCCCGGTGATGACTTGCTCGAGGCCGGCCGGCGGGAGGGCGCCCGGCTGGGAGAAGACGAGGATGCCGTCCCGGAAGGCCATCAGCGTGGGGATCGAGGTGATGTTCGCCGCGGACGCGAGCTCGCGCTCGGTCTCGGTGTCGACCTTGCCGAAGACGACGTCCTCGTGCTTGCCGGAGGCGTTCTCGTAGGTGGGCGCGAACTGCTTGCACGGTCCGCACCACTCGGCCCAGAAGTCCACGAGCACGATCCCGTTGTCGCTCACGGTGCTCTCGAACTCGCTGTAGGTCAGGTCCTTGGTGGCCACTGTCGGCTCCTTCTCGTCAGTCGTGACGATCTCTCGACGATGCCGTGATGATACGGCGTGGGGTATGTCGTACTCCTGGCACAAGGCCCACGACGCCCGGAGTATTCCCCCCGGGGGAGCGACGTACCGTGGTCGCACACGACCGGACCCGGAGGACACCATGTGCCAGCGCGTCACCTGCCCCCGCTGCGGCAAGCCCACCTGGGCCGGCTGCGGCGACCACGTCGAGCACGCCCTGGGCGGGGTGCCGGAGGAGCAGCGCTGCAGCTGCCCCCGCTGACCCCGCCACCGGTCAGGACCCGGTGGCGGGCTCACCGTCGTCCTCGGTCGCCGCACGCTCACCCGGCGACTGGTCGATGGCGTCCCGCCCGGGGGACCCGCCGGCGACCTGCTCGCTGACCACCTCGTCGAGGTAGCGGAGCACGACCGCGACGACCGCGGCCACGGGGACGGCCAGGAACGCCCCGACCACGCCGAAGAGGGTCGAGCCCAGCACGATCACCAGCAGCACCACCGCAGCGTGCAGCTGCAGGCTGCGGCCCTGGAGCCACGGCAGGAACACGTTGCCCTCGAGCTGCTGCACCAGCAGCACCAGGCCGAGCACGATCAGGGCGGTCACCCAGCCGTTCGCGACCAGGGCGACCAGCACCGACAGGACGCCGATGGTCACCGCACCGACGATCGGCGCGAAGGCCGCGATGAACGTGAGCACGGCAAGCGGCAGCGCCAGCGGGACGCCGAGCACGATCAGGCCGATGCCGATGAGGACGGCGTCGATCAGCCCGACCAGGGCCTGGGCCCGCACGAACCCGCTGAGCGCGGCCCAGGAACGGCGGAGCACCTCGCCGAGGTGGCGGCCGGCCCGGTGGCCGGACAACCCGTGCACCCAGTCCAGGAACCGGTCTCCGTCCTTGATGAACAGGAAGGCCAGCACCAGGGTCAGCACCAGGTTGATCAGCGCCGACGTCAGGGCGCCGAGCCCGACGAGCACGCCCGAGGCGATGGTGCTGGCGCTGGACTGCAGCCTGTCCTGCGCCGCCTTGATCAGCGAGTCGATCTGTCCCTGCGTCACGCCGAACGGGCCGTCGCGCAAGAAGGTGCGTACGTCGCTCAGGCCCATGGTCGCGCTGTCGGCCAGGTCGGTCACCTGCGGTGCCACCGTCGGCACGATGACGGCACCGATCACGCCCACGACCGCCACGCTGCCGAGCAGGACGATCGCGGCGGCGAGCGTCTTGGGCACCGAGCCCCGCTCGTGCAGCAGCCGCGCGGGCGGAGCGAGCACCGTCGCCAGGACCAGCGCGAGCATCACCGGCAGGAGGATGCTCCACACGTGGGCGACGATCCAGCCGAGCAGGTAGGCGCCGAGGGCGATGACCACCCAGCGGAGGGTCCACCGGGAGAGCCAGGTGATGCCCTCGCCGATGACGCGCTCGCGCGTCCGAGGTGCTGAGCTCGTCGGCGAGCCGTGCGGCGTCGACACGGAGGTCTCGGGACCTTGCGGTGGGGTGCTCATCGGTCCTCGGGGGGGTGCGTCGGGGAGGTTCTCGGACTCCGGCATCGTGTGCGGGTACCCGATCGTCGCAAACTCCTCACGGTGACGGGTCGCCGGTCCCGGCCGGTGCCTGGTCGGTCCGGAGGGGACGTGGTCCCCGGTGCCGAGGCGCGCGACGTCGCCGGCAGGAGGCCGGGTCCGCCTCCGGGTCCGGACCGACGAGGGCCGTGCGCCCTCCGCAGCATCACGCCCGGCACGTCAGGACGCCCCACTGGCCACACGGGAGCGGCCTGGCTACCGTCGTGCACCAACGGCGTCGTCGACGCCCGCGCCGAGCGGAGGGGTGTGCCCGTGACCTGGTTCGTCGTCGCCGTCTTCCTGCTGTGCGGTCTCGCGGCTGCGCTCTTGCTGCGGTCCGTGGGCCGGGCCACCGCACGGTCGCACGAGGAGGAGCGGTCGCGTGGCCGGTCCGACGTCGCCGCCGCCCGCCCCGACGACGTGACCGCGGAGGCGACCGACGGGGAGGCGTCGGGCTCGGGCGGGCTCGGGTTCTTCGACTCCGTCGCCGTGACCGACCCGGCGTCCCCGTGGCGCCCGGCGCGCCCGTCCCGGACCGAGCGCAGCCCCGAGCCCGAGCGCACCCCGGAGCCGCAGCGCACCCCGGAGCCGGCACGCGCGCCGAAACCCGAGCGCGCCCCTGGTCGCGAGCGTGCACGGGTCGCACCGCGTGGTCCCTCCGCGCCCGCCCCGCCCCCGGCGCGGCCCTCTGTGGAGGCGCGGCCCGCGGTGGAGGCGCGGCCCGTCGAGCGCCCGGCGGCCCCGCCGACCCCGGTGCAGTTGTCCGACGACGACGTCTGGGACCGGATCCTCGGCATGGTGCGCGGCGAGCACGAGGAGCCCGAGGTGCAGGAGGCGGCCCCGACTCCCGAGGCGCCGGACGAGGGCCCGCGGCAAGGTGGCACCGCCGGATAGGTTCGCCACCATGGCCACCGTCCGTCCCCGCCTCGCCGTCACCGGCAGCACCGGCGCCCTCGGCGGGCTGGTCGCCCGGGACCTCGCCGACCGCCGCGTGCCCCAGCGCCTGATCGTGCGGGGCGACGCCTCCCGCGCCCCGGACCTCGCCGGGGCGGACGTCGCCGTCGCGGAGTACGCCGACGGCGCAGCCACGCAGGAGGCCCTCGACGGGGTCGACGTGCTGATGATGGTCTCGGGCGCCGAGGCCCCCGACCGTCTGGACCAGCACCGCACCGTCATCGACGCCGCGGCCCGGGCCGGCGTGCGGCACGTCGTCTACACGTCGTTCCAGGGAGCGGCCGCCGACAGCATCTTCACCCTCGGCCGCGACCACTTCGCGACCGAGGAGCACCTGCGGGCGTCCGGCATGGCGCACACCTTCGCCCGCAACAGCTTCTACCTCGACGTGCTGCCGCTCTTCGTCGGCGACGACGACGTGCTGCGGGGCCCGGCCGGGCAGGGTTCCGTGGCCGCCGTCTCGCGCGCCGACTGCGCCCGGTCGCTGGTGGCCGTGCTGCTCGACCCGGAGGCCCACGAGGGAGCCTGCTACGACCTGACCGGCCCGGAGTCCCTGACCCTGGCCGATGCCTGCGCCCGGATCTCGACGGCCTGGGGGCGCGAGGTGCGCTTCGAGGACGAGTCGATCGAGGAGGCCTACGCCTCGCGCTCGGGCTACGACGCCGAGCAGTACCTGCTCGACGCCTGGGTCTCGACGTACACCGCGGTGGCCGCCGGTGAGGTCGCCTCGATCAGCGGGGGCGTCGCCCGGCTGACCGGCCGCCCGCCGGAGTCGCTCGAGGACGTGCTCGCGCGGGGCTGAGGTGACCGGCGGGTAGCGGACCGGCTCGGTGCCGGTCGGCCGCGCCCCCTAGATTGGGTGGGTGCGCCAGAGCCGTCGCACCGCGAGTCCCGAGACGGGTCCCCCGTCGACCCGATCGCCGTACTGCGAGGCCACCTCATGTCCGAACACCTGCCGCTGGACTCCGAGGCGCCGTTGCGGCGCGACATCCGCCTGGTCACCTCGATGCTGGGGGAGACCCTCACGCGCACCCACGGCCGGGAGCTGCTCGACCTGGTCGAGAGCGTGCGCACGGCCGCGAAGGACGACACCCTCGACCTGCCCGAGCTCGACGTCGAGACGGCCACGACCCTGGCGCGGGCGTTCACGGCGTACTTCAACCTCGCCAACGTCACCGAGCAGGAGCACCGCGGCTGGGTGACCGCCGCCCGGCGCGACGAGGGCGGCGGACCGCTGGCCCGGGCGCTCGGTCGCGTGCGGGAGGCCGAGCTGGGTGCCGACGACATCGCCGCCGTGGTGGGCCAGGTGGCGGTGCGCTCGGTGTTCACCGCCCACCCGACCGAGGTGGCACGGCGTACGACGCTCGACAAGCTGCGCGCCGTCGCCGCGCTGCTCGGCCAGCCGGACTCCCGGCGCCGCACCCGGGCCCTCGAGGCCGCCGTCGACCTGCTCTGGCAGACCGACGAGCTGCGGGTGGACCGGCCCGAGCCGGTGGACGAGGCCCGCAACGGCGTCTACTACCTCGAGGGCCTGGCCAACGCCGCCGTGCTGGACGTCGTGGACGAGCTCGACGACCGGCTCGGCGAGCTCGGCGTCGACCTGCCGCTGACCGCGAGCCCGCTGCGCTTCGGCAGCTGGATGGGCGGCGACCGCGACGGCAACCCGAACGTCACCCCCGAGGTGACGCGCGAGGTGCTGCGGCTGCAGGCCCGGCACGGCATCGCGCTGATCCGCGGCAAGATCAACGAGCTGCGGCGCACCCTCTCGGTCAGCGAGCGGATCTCCTCGGTCTCCGACGAGCTGCGCGGTCGCACCGACGAGATGCTGGACCGGCTGCCCGAGGTCGAGCCGCGCTACCGCAGGCTCAACGTCGAGGAGCCCTACCGGTTGTTCCTGACCTGTGTCGACGTCCGCCTGCAGCTGACGGCCGGCCGGATCGAGTCCGAGGGCCCGCACGAGGCCGACCGCGACTACGCCGACGACGTCGGGCTGCTCGCCGACCTCCGGCTGCTGCACGCCTCGGTGCTCGAGCACCAGGGCGAGCTGATCGCCGGGGGCGAGGTCGCCCGGCTGGTGCGCACCGTCGCCGCCTCCGGCCTCACCCTGGCCACCCTCGACGTGCGCGAGCACGCCGAGAAGCACCACCACGTCCTCGCCCAGCTGCTCGACCGGCTCGACGCGTCGGGCACGCCGTACGCCGAGCTCGAGCGGCCGGCGCGGCTCGCCCTGCTGAGTGAGGAGATGCGCGCCCGCCGGCCGTTGTCGTCGCGTCCGGCGCCGCTCGACGAGGAGGGGCAGCGCACCACGGCCGTCTTCGACGTGATCGGCGAGGCGCTCGACACCTACGGCGAGCGGGTGATCGAGAGCTACATCCTCTCGATGACCCGGGACGCCGACGACGTCTTCGCCGCCGTCGTGCTCGCCCGCGAGGCGGGTCTCTGCGACCCCGTCGCGGGCACCTCGCGGATCGGGTTCGTGCCGCTGCTGGAGACCGTCGAGGAGCTGGACCGGGCCGAGCCGATCCTCGAGGCGCTCTTCGCCGACGCGTCCTACCGCGGCATCGTGGCCGCGCGCGGGGACGTGCAGGAGGTGATGCTGGGCTACAGCGACTCCAACAAGTCCGGCGGCATCGCGACCTCCCAGTGGCAGATCCAGCGCGCCCAGCGCCGCGCCCGCGACGTCGCCCTCAAGCACGGCGTGCGGCTGCGGTTCTTCCACGGCCGCGGCGGCTCGGTCGGGCGAGGCGGCGGCCCGACCTACGACGCGATCATGGCGCTGCCGTTCGGCACGGTCGACGGCGAGGTCAAGCTGACCGAGCAGGGGGAGGTGATCAGCGACAAGTACGCCCTGCCGGTGCTGGCCCGGGAGAACCTCGAGCTGCTCGTCGCAGGCACCCTGGAGGCCTCGCTGCTGCATCGCGAGGACCGACGCACGCCGGACCAGCGCGCGCACTGGGACGGCCTGGTCGACCGGGTCTCCGAGGCCTCGCAGGCGCGGTACGACGAGCTGGTCGCGATCCAGGAGCTGCCGGAGTACTTCCTGGCCTGCACGCCGGTCGACATGCTCGGGGCGCTGCACATCGGGTCGCGACCCTCCAGCCGTCCGGGCCAGGACGCCGGCCTCGACGGGCTGCGCGCCATCCCGTGGGTCTTCGGCTGGACGCAGTCGCGCCAGATCGTGCCGGGCTGGTTCGGCGTCGGCTCGGGCCTCGCGGCCGTCGGGGCGGGACCACGACGAGCTGCGGGCGATGTACCGAGCGGTGGCCGTTCTTCCGGACCTTCCTCGACAACGTCGCGATGACGCTGGCCAAGGCCGACATGACCCTGGCCGAGCGCTACGTCACGCGCTGGCCCCCGAGCACACCCGGCACGTCTTCGCCATGTGCGCGAGGAGTTCGAGCTGACCGTGCAGCAGGTGCTGGCCGTCACCGGCGACGAGCACCTGCTCCAGCGCGAGCCCGTGCTGCGGCAGACGCTCGAGGTGCGGGAGAACTACCTCGAGCCGCTGCACCTGCTGCAGGTGCAGCTGCTGCGGCGCTTCCGCGACGGCGAGGACGGCCCCGACCTCGAGCGGGCGCTGCTGCTGACCATCAACGGCATCGCCGCGGGGATGCGTAATACCGGCTGAGCCCCACTCCGACGACCGAAGGTGCCGGTCCGGCCCCGCGCGTGCGCCCTTGGGCGACTTTCGGTCGTCGGTGTGACGTGACGTCGCCGGTCGTGGGGCATGGTGCGGCCATGACCGACCTCGACGACATGACCCACCCGCGCAGCGGCGATGTGCAGTGGCGCCGGATCGAGCTGGTGCGGGGCGCCTGGGGTCTGGCCATGCTCGTCGCCCCCTCGCCGGTGCTGAGCGCGGTCGGCACCGGGGGCGACCGCACGATGGTGGTGGTCGGCCGGGTCCTCGGGGCGCGCCACCTCGCCCAGGCCGTGCTCTCGGGCGCGCGGCCCAGCCCCGAGGTGCTGGCGATGGGCGTGTGGGTCGACGCGGTGCACGCCCTGTGCGCGCTCGGGCTCGCCGCCGCCTCGCCCAGCCGCACCGGCGCGGGCCTGGGCGACGCGGCCGGAGCGGTCGGGTGGGCGGTGCTCGGCTACCGCGACCTGGTCAACCCGCGCTCGGTCGTGCCGAACAACACGCGCTACCGCGACGCGATGGCCCGGTGGACCCTGGCCCGGCTGCCGGGGGGCCAGCACCTGCGCGAGCGGGCCGAGCACGAGCGGTCGCGCACCAGCCTCGACCGAGGCAGCCCAGGTCAACGCCGGTAGTGGCTCGGCGGCTCGCCGACCAGGGCGGTGAAGTCCCGCACGAAGTGCGACTGGTCGTACCAGCCGTAGCGGTGGGCGAGGTCGCTGAGCGGTCCGTCGTACCCGGCGTTCAGGTCCTCCACCGCGTCCTGCACCCGGAAGCGCGCGAGCACGGCCTTGGGTCCCACCCCGAGGTAGTGCCGGAACCGGCGCTGCAGCGTGCGCGGCCCGACGCCGTGCCGGTCGGCGACCTGGTCGACGGTCACCAGCGTCCGGTCGGCGAGCATGTCGGCCACGACGGCGAGCACCTGCTCGTGGAGCGGGTCCGGGGCCGGAGCGAGGGCGACGACGGCGGCCTCGACGACGCCGGTCCACGCCCAGTCGGGGTCCCCGTCCAGGTGCCTCAGAGCGGCGCAGACGTCGGGTGGCAGCACGTCGGCGGCCGGGAGGGTGCGGTCGGTCCAGGTCGTGGCGGGGACGCCGGTGAGGGCGGTAAGGCCGCCGGGCCGCAACTTGACACCCAGCACCGAGCCGGTGCCGCGCAGCTCGGCGTCGAAGCGACGGGTGACCGGGCCGGTGACCACCAGGGGGTCCTCGCCGACCGCGTCGCGGGTGTCGCCGCGCTCCAGGCTCAGGTGGCAGGTCGGGTGCGGCAGCGTGCGGCCGACGTGATGGGTGCCGGCCGGCAGGTCCCACGAGAGCGACCACCAGGCCTCGACCCAGGGGGAAGCGCCCGACAGGCACGGCGTCGTCGCCCGGTCGACGTACCGGGCGAGCTCGGCCGGGTGCAGGACGCCGGCTCCGGACGACGTGGGTGTCGTCTTTGTCCAAGCCGCCATCCGCCGAGCCTAGGAGAGTCGGTGCGGAACCGGGAGTGCCGCTCCCACCGACCCGAGGAGTCCGCCGATGGCCGTGGCCACGCTGAAGATGATCACCCTCGACTGCGCCGACGTGCGGGCGGAGGTGGACTTCTGGTCCGCGTTCCTCGGCTGGGAGACGGCGTACGTCGACGAGCAGTACGGCATGCTCACCGGCCCCTCCCACGCGCTCGGCTTCGGAGCGCTGGCCGATTACGAGCCGCCGGCCTGGCCCAACGAGCGGGGGAGCAAGCAGTTCCACCTCGACCTGGCCGTCGACGACCTGGACGCCGCTCAGCGCGAGGCCGTGGCGCTCGGGGCGACGGTGCCCGACGAGCAGCCGGGGGAGACCTGGCGGGTGGTGCTCGACCCGGCCGGGCACCCCTTCTGCCTGACCGACGCGTCCCGCTGGTGAGTGCGGCGCGGGCAGGTCAGTCCAGGCCGTAGACCCGGCGGGCGGTGCCGGCGTACATCGCGTCGGCGTGGAGGTCGTCGCCGAGCACCTCGGCCAGCACGAGGGCGGTGGCGGGCAGCGAGGCCCCGGGCTTGTCGATCGGGTGGTTCGAGGCCCACATCGAGCGCTCCGGGCCGAAAAGGTCGTGGGCGTGCGTCACGAGCGGACCGGCCACGTCGACGAGCCGTTGGTGGTCGTGCGAGGTGGCGCGTGCGTCGGGCGCCAGGCCGAGCAGGGGCATGCCGAGCCCGGAGTGCTTGGCCACGACGTTGGGGCAGGAGGCCACGGCGGCGAGGTCGTCTCGCCAGCGCGCGAGGATCGAGGCGCGGTCGGCGGAGGTGTGCCCGGTCCGCGTGCCGCGGGGTCCCCAGACACCGACCGGGGTGCCGTAGTGGTCGAGCACGATGGTGGTTTCGGGATACTCCGTCGCGAGCGTCACCACGTCGGGCAGCTGCGGGCCGTAGACCCAGGCGTCGAAGGTCATCGCGCGCTCGGCCAGCGCCGCGAACCCGTGCAGGAACGCCGGGGCGGTCAGCAGGTGCGGCTCGCGGATCCACCGAAGCACGCCCGGGTCGGGGTGGTGCGCGGCGATGCACCGGACGCCTCGCACCCGCGGGTCGGCGGCGAGGTGGGCGTCCAGCACGGCGCCGACGTCGGCCTCGCGGGGGTCGGCGTGGACGACGATCGCCCCGAGGTCGGGCGCCCGGTCGACCCCGAACGGAAGCCCGGCGACCCAGCGCGTCTCGTCCACCGAGTCCAGGTGGCGATGCCCCTCCCAGCCGGCCTGCACGTGGACGACCGAGGAGACCCCCAGGCCGTCGCGGTCGGCCGTGTAGTCGGCGGGCAGGTAGGGCTTGAGCACGAAGGTCGGGTCGCCGACGAACTCCCGTTCGGCGCGCGGCGAGAGCCGCTGGAGCAGCCGCGGGATGCGCGGCAGGGGGCGCAGCAGCCTCGCGCGCGCGCTGATCACGCGGGGCGTGGTGAACGGGTCCCACTGGTGGATGTGCGGGTCGACCAGGGCTTCGTCGTACGGCAGCGTGAGCATCCCCGGAGGGTAGGCCTACGGTCTGCGTGTGACCGCCGCGACGACACCCACCTGGGTGCTCCTGCTCCTCGCCGTCGCCGGTGAGGTCCTGGGCACGGCGTCGCTGCGCCTCTCCGACGGACTGACGCGCCCGGTCTTCGCGGTCGGCGTCGTCGCCTGCTACGGCGCGAGCATCGCCGTCTTCGGCCAGGTGCTCGACCGGGGGACCGAGCTGGGGGTCGCCTACGGCACGCTGACCGGCACGGGACTCGCGGCGGCGACGTTGCTGAGCGTGGCCGTCTTCGGGGACGCGCTCGGCGATCTGCAGGTCGCCGGGATCGCCGTGCTCGGCGTGGGCGTCTGGCTGCTTCAGCAGGAGCCGGCGTGAGCGCCGGGGCGTGGATCGCGCTCGCGGTGCTGCTGCAGTCGGCGGGGCTGGCGGCGCTCCGGGCCTCGGGCGGGCTGCGCCGGCCGCTGCTCGCGGTGGCGGCGTACGTCGGGCTGGTCGGCTCGATCCTGCCCGTGGGCCGGGCGATCGCAGGGGGCATGCCGCTGGCGGTGGCCTACGCGATCTGGACGGGGGCGGGGCTCGCCTTCGCCGCGCTGATGGGTGCGCTCGCCTTCGGAGACCGGCTCAGCCGACGCCAGGTGCTGGGGCTGGTGCTGGTGATCGCCGGGGTCGTCGCGCTGGAGCTGGGCGGCTGACCGCACGGGCGTCTCCCGTTAGCGTGGGGTGATGCCCAACCGCCTGGCCGACGCCACCTCGCCCTACCTGCTCCAGCACGCCGACAACCCGGTGGACTGGTGGGAGTGGGGCGCCGAGGCCTTCGCCGAGGCCGCGCCGCCGCAACGTGCCGGTGCTGCTCTGCGTCGGGTACGCCGCCTGCCACTGGTGCCACGTGATGGCGCACGAGTCCTTCGAGGACGAGGCGACCGCGGCGTACCTCAACGAGCACTTCGTCGCGATCAAGGTCGACCGCGAGGAGCGGCCCGACGTCGACGCGGTCTACATGAAGGCGACCACGGCGATGACCGGCCACGGGCGGCTGGCCGATGACCTGCGTGCTCGACCACGACGGCAGCCCGTTCTTCGCCGGCACGTACTTCCCCGACCAGCCGCGGCACGGGCAGCCGTCGTTCACGCCAGGTGCTGCCAGGCGCTGGGCGAGGCGTGGCGAGACGCGCGCGCGACGAGGTGGACCGCTCGGCGGCAGCGATCACCGCCCACCTGCGGCAGAGCACGTCGCTCGCCGGCCGCGGCCCCGCTCCGACCGACGCGCTGCTCGACGCCGCGGTCGCACGACGCTGGCGCGGGAGTACGACGCCGCGCACGGCGGGTTCGGCGGCGCGCCGAAGTTCCCGCCGTCGATGGTGCTGGAGCTCCTGCTGCGCCACGCGGGCCCGGCACGGCCGCCCGAGACGGCCGAGCTGGCGACCGTGGTCGACGCACCTGCGAGGCGATGGCCCGCGGCGGCATCTACGACCAGCTCGGCGGCGGCTTCGCCCGCTACTCCGTCGACGCGCGGCTGGGTGGTGCCGCACTTCGAGAAGATGCTCTACGACAACGCCCTGCTGCTCGGCGTCTACGCGCACTGGTGGCGGGCGCCGGCGACCCGCTCGCCGCGCGGGTGGCGCGGAGACCGCCGACTTCCTGCTCCGCGAGCTGCGCACGCCCGAGGGCGGCTTCGCCTCCGCGCTGGACGCCGACAGCCGAGGGCGTCGAGGGCGCGTTCTACGCCTGGACGCCCGGCGCAGCTGGTCGAGGTGCTCGGCGAGGACGACGGCCGCCTGGGCGGCGCGGCCTGCTCGAGGTCACCGAGCGCGGCACCTTCGAGCACGGCGCCTCGACGCTGCAGCTGCTCGCCGACCCCGACGACCCGCAGCGCTGGGCCGACGTGCGCGCGCGGCTGCTCGCGGCCCGGGCCGAGCGCACGCCGCCCGGCCCGCGACGACAAGGTGGTCGCCGGCCTGGAACGGCCTGGCGATCGCCGCGCTCGCCGAGGCGGGCCGCTGCTCGACGAGCCGGCCTGGGTCGACGCCGCCGTGGCGGCCGGCGAGCTGCTGGTGCGACGTGCACCTGTCCGACGGCGCGGCCCTGCGGCGGGTCTCCCGCGACGGCCGCGCCGGGCAGCACGCCGGCGTGCTCGAGGACCACGCCTGCGTGGCCGACGGGCTTCCTCGCCCTGCTCCAGGCCACCGGCGATCCCGTGTGGCTGACCCGCGCCGGGATCGCTGCTCGACGCCGCGCTGGGGCGCTTCGGCGCCGACGACGGCGGCTTCCACGACACCGCCGACGACGCCGAGGCGCTGGTCGCTCGGCCCCGCGACCCCACCGACAACGCCAGCCCGTGCGGCTCCTCGGCGACGGTGCACGCCTGGCTGACGTACGCCGCGCTCACCGGCTCGGGCCGGCACCGCGACGGCCGCCGAGGCGGCGCTGCGCGACCGTGGCAGCTGGTCGCCCGGGCGCCGCGCTTCGCCGGCTGGTCGCTGGCCGCGGCCGAGGCGGCGGTGACGGGCCGCTGGAGGTCGCCGTCGTCGGGCCGCGCCGGCGCCCGACCGCGACGCGCTCGCGGCGGCGCGCCCGGCGTACGACGAGCCCGGGTGCGGTCGTGGTCGCGGGCGAGCCCGGCCTCGACGTGCCGCTGCTGGCCGGGCGCGACCTGCTCGACGGCGCAGCCGCGGCGTACGTCTGCCGCGGGTTCGTCTGCGAGCGGCCGGTGGCGACGCCCGACGAGCTCGTCGCGACCCTGCGGCAATGAGGCGCGCGGCGTTCCTCGAGGTGCGGGTGCTGCCGTGGCGCCCCCGGCGTCGGGCGATGGAGAGGTCCGACCCCGACGTCACGGGTTTCGACCCGTTCGTGCTCGCCGACGACGTCGCAGGCTTCGTGGTCGGGCTGGTGGTCTGGCTGCTCCTGCTGCTCGCTGCCCCGGTGCTGCTCGTGGTGCTGTCGGTGCTCTTCTTGCCGGTGGAGATCGTGCTCGTGGCGGTCCTCGCCGCGGTGGTCGTGCTCGCGCGGCTGCTCGGCGTCGTGCCGTGGGTGGTGCTCGTGGTCGACCTGGTCGCCGGCACCGAGGAGCAGGAGCGCTACCGCAACCTGCTGCGCGCCGTACGCCGGCTGCGCGACGTCAACCACGACCGGCGCGTGGCGGTGCGCTGGGCCTGGACCTGACCGGACCCGCCGACCCGACCGGTCAGAGCGACACCTGCACGTCGACGAGGCTGTCGTCGAAGCAGACCAGTCCGGCGATCGGGGTGAGCGCGAGCGCCGGGGCGGTGTAGCTCCAGGCGACGTCCTCGAGGTCTCCGGCGCTCCACCAGCTGCCGGCGTCGCCCTTGTAGGGACAGTGGGTGACGGTCGTCGTGGCGGTGAGCAGCGACCAGTCGACGTCGGTGGGGTCGAGGTACCACCGCGGCGGCAACCCGGTCTCGAAGACGGCGACCGGGTTGGCGCTGCGGGCCAGCACCCGTGCCGCCGTCCCGTCGGTGGACGGCAGGGCCACGGTGACCGTGCGGCTCGAGCGCAGCGCGTCGACGCGCACGTAGGGGTTGCGCGGGTGGACGTGCACGGGCTCGTCCTCCTCGAACCACGCCTCGGCGGCGTCGAAGGGCAGCACCACGTGGTCGTCGAGGTCGGCGCCGTCCGGGAGCGGGCGCGTCCGCGCGCGCAGGGCGTCGGGGAGGTCGGCGCGCGGCACGGCGTACTGGGGGTAGTAGGGCTGCTCCCACACGTAGGACGCCCGCGTGGTGTCGAGCACCCAGCCGTCCGCGTCGCGGGCGCGGACCCGTCGTGGGCAGGGCGCGGTGTGGCCGGTGGACACGGGTGGTCCGGGGTGGCGGCCGGGCGCGAGCCCGGTAGCGGCGGGGCGGTCGGGCATCGTGGCCTTCTCTCGGTCCGGCGGGGGAGAGCGCGGGCGCTCGAGCAGTCCCGTACCCCGTGGCGGTCCAGGGCGACCCTGGAGCCCGTCCGCCGTGCCGTCGAGATCGCGGGGGAGGGCCGGTGGGGCGCCAGCAGCACCCCACGGCTTCACCGTGGACGGGTCGAAACTCAGGTGAGCGGGCCGGCCCCTCCGGCACCGGACACGCCGAAGGTGCCGAAGGTTCCGAAGCGCGGCTCCATGCCGTCGCCCGACGAGCGACCGGCGAGCCGCCGGTGCACCCACGGCAGCATCGACTCGCGGGCCCAGGTGAGGTCGTTGCGCACCCGCTGGCCCAGGGGCGGCGGGGTGAGCACGCGGGGCGGGATCGCCTCGAGGTCGTGCGGCACCCCGAGGGCGTCGAGGACGGCGATCGCCATCCGCTGGTGGCCCGGGGTGCCCATGTGCATCCGGTCGTCGTCCCAGTAGCCCCAGTCGGTGTACTCGCGCATCCGCCAGAAGTCGACGACGGTGGCCGCGTGCCGGTCGGCCGCGGCCCGCACCAGCTCGGTGTAGATCGCGAACCGACCCCGCACGGTGCGGTAGATCGCCGAGTGCGCGGGGTCGAAGGCGGTGAAGACGACGACGTGCGCCCCGGTGTCGGCCAGCCGGCCCAGCGCCTCGTCGTACCTCCCGACGATCCGGTCGATGTCGACCTTGGGGCGCAGGATGTCGTTGGCGCCGGCGTAGATCGTCACGAGGTCGGGCTCGAGCGCGATGGCGGGCTCGACCTGCTGGTCGATGATCGGGTCGAGCTTGCGCCCACGGATCGCGAGGTTGGCGTAGCCGAAGTCCTCGCCGGCGGCCGCCGCCCCCTCGGACAGCACGTCGGCCACCCGGTCGGCCCAACCGCGCAGGCCGTGGGGACGCGTCGGGTCGGGGTCGCCCAAGCCCTCGGTGAAGGAGTCCCCGAGTGCGACGTACCGGCGGAAAGTCATGGCGGGAGTGTGCCTGCTGCGGGCCGCGTCCGCCTAGCGAGACCGTCGTACGGCGGACGCGACAGCGGAGAACTGTCACTTCCCGCGGGAAGGTTCCCGCTGCAAGTGCCGGATTACCACGTTGACGTGGTGTTCTGCGGCCCGCCTACCGCAACGAGTAGGTCGCGATCGACACGCCGACGTAGTGCACGGCGAACGCGGCGATCGTGAAGGAGTGGAAGACCTCGTGGAAGCCGAACCACGTCGGGTGCGGGTCGGGCCACTTCAGCCCGTAGACCACGCCGCCGAGGGTGTAGAGCAGGCCGCCCGCGACGATGCACCAGAGCACGGCAGGCGAGCCCGCGTCGATGAAGTCGCCGATGAAGAACAGCGCCGCCCAGCCCAGGGACATGTAGATCGGCACGTAGAGCCAGCGCGGGGCGTCGGTCCAGAAGATCCGGAAGCAGACGCCCGCGAGCGCGCCCACCCACACGATCCACAGCAGCAGCGTGCGCTCGTTGCCGCTGAGCAGGAGCAGCGTGAAGGGCGTGTAGGAGCCGGCGATGAGCAAGAAGATGTTGGCGTGGTCGAAGCGGCGCAGGAACGCCCACGTCGGCTCCGACCAGGTGCCGCGGTGGTAGATCGCCGACACCGTGAACAGCAGCAGCGCGGTCAGGGTGAAGACCGCGGAGCCCGCCCTGGCCGCCGTGGTGGGGGAAAGAGCGAAGAGCACGATGCCGGCGGCGAGCGTGAGCGGGGCGGTGGCCAGGTGCAGCCAACCGCGCAGCTTGGGCTTGACCTCGTCGACCTTGTGGCTGACCTTCTCGCGCACCTTGTGCGCGATCTCCTTGGCCGCCCCCGGGGCACTCGCCACGTCGTGCGCACGACTCCCGGGATCCTCTGTCCGGGGTCGTCGGTCCGCGCGCGCCATGCCGAAACTCTAGGCGCAGGCACGTGACCGGCCTCGTCCGCGTCACCTGCGGTCTCCGACCGGGCTAACCTCGTTCGCGTGCCGGACTGGAAGCGGGGAGTGCGACGGGTGCTCTACCCGGCGTACGAGGCGCGCGTGCAGCGGCGGTTGCCGACCGACCGGATCCCCCGGCACATCGGGGTGATGCTCGACGGCAACCGACGCTGGGCCAAGGCCCTCGGCGCGTCGTCGGCGCACGGGCACCGCGCCGGCGCAGCCAACATCGAGCCGCTGCTGACCTGGAGCGAGGAGGTCGGCGTGGAGGTGGTCACGCTGTGGCTGCTGTCGACCGACAACCTGCAGCGCAGCCCCGCCGAGCTCGAGCCGCTCCTGGGCATCATCGGCGACGTCGTGGACGAGCTCGCGGCCCAGCGCCGCTGGAAGCTGCACGTGGTGGGCGCCCTCGACCTGCTGCCGCCCGCGACCCGCGCCGGCCTGGCCGCCGCGGCCGCAGCGACGGCCGACGTCGACGGCATCCTGGTCAACATCGCCGTCGGGTACGGCGGTCGGCAGGAGATCACCGACGCGGTGCGGTCGCTGCTGCAGGAGCACTCCGCCCGGGGGGCCACGCTGGACGAGGTGGCCGAGTCCCTCGACGTCGAGCACATCGCGGCCCACCTCTACACCAAGGGCCAGCCCGACCCCGACCTGGTGATCCGCACCTCGGGGGAGCAGCGGCTCGGCGGCTTCCTGCTCTGGCAGAGCGCGAAGAGCGAGTTCTACTTCTGCGACGTCTACTGGCCGGCCTTCCGCAAGGTCGACTTCCTCCGGGCCCTGCGCACGTACGCCGACCGCGAGCGACGCTTCGGCGCCTGAGGCACCCCGCCGGCCGCTCCCCGTGACCGGGCGTGTCGTGCCTTGGTCGGGTGCCTCCCGCGGCGTAGCGTCACGTCCACGAGGGGTGGGGAAGCCCGTCGTACCGGGAGGTCCGATCGTGACTCGTCACGAGCAGAGCAGCAGGAGCCCGCACTCGGGCCCCTGGGCACAGACCCGGTCCGCGCACGACTGAAGCGGGCCGGGGCAGCGGGTGCGCGCGCCGGTCCACAAGGGAGACCCCCGTGGCTGAGCAGCAGGTTGCATCCTCCGACGTCCGCGCGTACGTCCTCGACACCAGCGTCCTGCTGGCGGACCCGGGCGCGCTGCGTCGCTTCGACGAGCACGAGGTCGTGCTGCCCGTCGTCGTCATCACCGAGCTCGAGGGCAAGCGGCACCACCCCGAGCTGGGGTACTTCGCCCGCGCCGCCCTGCGGATGCTCGACGAGCTCCGGGTCGCCCACGGGCGCCTCGACCGTCCCGTGCCGGTGGGGGAGGCCGGCGGGATGCTCCGCGTCGAGCTGAACCACACCGACCCCGCCGCGCTGCCGTCGGGCTTCCGGCTCGGTGACAACGACACCCGGATCCTTGCCGTGGCCAAGAACCTCGCCGACGAGGGGCGGCGGGTGACCCTGGTCAGCAAGGACCTCCCGCTGCGGATCAAGGCCTCCGCGGTGGGGCTGGACGCCGAGGAGTACCGCGCCGAGCGCGTGGGCGACTCCGACACCGGCTGGTCGGGCATGGTCGAGCTGGACGTGCCCGCCGCCGACATCGACGCGTTGTACGGCGAGGGCACCACCGAGCTGGCCGAGGCGGCCGAGCTGCCCTGCCACACCGGCCTGCGCCTGATCTCCGAGCGCGGCAGCGCCCTGGGCCGGGTGCGGCCCGACAAGTCGGTACAGCTGGTGCGCGGCGACCGCGACGCCTTCGGCCTGCACGGTCGCTCCGCGGAGCAGCGGATCGCCCTCGACCTCCTGCTCGACCCCGAGGTCGGCATCGTCTCGCTGGGCGGCCGGGCCGGCACCGGCAAGTCGGCGCTCGCCCTGTGCGCCGGCCTCGAGGCGGTGCTCGAGCGCCGGCAGCACAAGAAGGTCGTGGTGTTCCGTCCGCTGTTCGCCGTGGGCGGCCAGGAGCTCGGCTACCTGCCCGGCAGCGAGTCGGAGAAGATGTCGCCCTGGGGCCAGGCCGTCTTCGACACGCTCGGCTCGGTGACCAGCCCGGACGTGATCGAGGAGGTTCTCGACCGCGGCATGCTCGAGGTGCTGCCGCTCACGCACATCCGCGGTCGGTCGCTGCACGACGCGTTCGTCATCGTCGACGAGGCGCAGTCGCTCGAGCGCAACGTGCTGCTCACCGTGCTCTCCCGGGTGGGCGCCAACTCCAAGGTCGTGCTCACCCACGACGTCGCGCAGCGCGACAACCTGCGCGTCGGCCGCCACGACGGCGTCGTCGCGGTCGTGGAGCGGCTCAAGGGCCACCCGCTCTTCGGCCACGTGACGTTGACCCGCAGCGAGCGCTCGCCGATCGCCGCGCTCGTCACCGAGATGCTGGAGAACGTCACGATGTAGCAGCGCGTGCCTCGCCCGCGACGGGACCCGGGCCGGTCCGTGCCTCGCGCACGGGCCGGCCCGCCCGCGTCCCGGGGACGGCTGTGCCTTGCGACAGGAGTGGTCCATAGCACGCCCATGCGCGATCTGCATCACCTCAGCGGGTCTCAGTTTGCTAACAACAGCTAGCACTGGGAGGGTGGATCTGTCGCCGTGAGACCGCCACCCACCCCTGCGGTCCGGCGACCATCCCACCCCCTGTCGTCTACCTCGAGTGGTGCATCCTGTGCTGTCCAAGACCTCATCGCGCGCCCGCACGTCCCTCCGGATCGCTGCCTCCGCCGTGGTCGGCACCGCCGTCCTCGGTGTTGCCGTGGCCGGTGGGTCGACCGTGACGGCCGCCTCCCCGACCGGGGGCCCCAGCCTGGAGCTCGAGGCGGCGACCAGCTCGCCGTACGTCTCCTCGACGCAGGGGCCGAGCGCGTCGTCGCAGGAGGTCCTCGCCGACCGCACGCTGACCGTCTCCCGCTCCGCGGTGCGGACGGACGCGTCGTACGAGGCCGACGACCTGGTGTCAGCGTCGGCAGCCGGGCCGACCGTGAGGCAGTGGTCTCCGACCGCACCGAGGGTTCGCGCAAGGCCTCGGAGTACCTCACGCCCGCGCAGAAGGCGCAGGCCGCCGAAGCCGCGCTGGCCGCCCAGGACCCGCGCACGATCGCGTTGGGTCTGATGGGTGAGTACGGCTTCTCCTCCTCCGAGTTCAGCTGCCTCGACGCCCTGTGGGTGAGCGAGAGCGACTGGGACATGCACGCCGACAACCCGTCGTCGTCGGCCTACGGCATCCCGCAGGCCATGATGAGCGCCCACGCGATGCCCGCCGGCTACATGACGAACCCCGTCACGCAGATCCGCTGGGGCCTGGACTACATCCGCTCGTCCTACGGCACCCCGTGCGCCGCGTGGAGCTTCAAGCAGGGCAACAACTTCTACTGAGCCCCCGGTGCGGCGTGTGCCGGCACCGGTCCGCTGGTTAGGGTCGGGCGGTGACCAGCACCCAGACCCCCGAGACCCCCGAGACCCGCGAGGCCCCCGAGGCCCCCGAGTGGACCTGCGCCGCCGGCACCGTGCGCGGTTGGCGCGACGGCGACGTGCTCCGCGCCACCGGCATCCGGTACGCCGTGGCGGAGCGCTTCGAGCCGCCGGTCGCCGCTCCGGTGGCCGAGCAGCCGATCGACGCCACCGCGTTCGCGCCGGCCTGCCCGCAGCCGGGCTCACCGATCCTCGAGGCCTCGTGCCACGAGCCGATGGGCGGCATGACCTACGACGAGGACTGCCTGCGGGTGTCGGTGACCGTGCCCGCCGACCGGGGTGCCGACGAGGTGCTCCCGGTGATGGTCTGGATCCACGGCGGTGCCTACCGGATCGGCGCCGGTGACGCCCCGATCTTCGACCCGGCGCCGCTGGTGCGCGAGCAGCGCGTCGTCGTGGTCGCGGTGACCTACCGGCTCGGCCTGTTCGGCTACCTCGGCCTCGGCGACGGCCTGCCGGCCAACCTCGGGCTGCTCGACCAGCTCCAGGCGCTGCGCTGGGTGCGCCACAACGTCGCGGCCTTCGGCGGAGACGTGCGCAACGTGACCCTCTTCGGCCAGTCCGCCGGGGGCGACGCGGTGGCGCACCTGATGCTCGCCCAAGGCACCGAGCGGCTCTTCGAGCGGGCGATCATCCAGAGCGCCCCGCTGGGCATCTCCCGCGGACGCAGCGCGATGACCGCCGCCGTCGTGGCCGCCGTACGCCGCACCGTGCCGGACCCGCGCACGGCACCGGCCGCCGAGCTGGTGGCCGCGCAGGAGCAGGTCGTGGCCGCGGCCGCGCCGTTCGGGCTGCTGGCCGGCATGCCGTTCGGCACGGAGTACGGCCGGCACCCGCTGCCCGCCGAGGAGGACGTCGACGCCGCCTGGGCACGCGTCGCCCCCGACGTCGACGTGCTGATCGGCAGCACCGACCGCGAGGTCGCGCTCTACGCCACCGCGATGCCGCCGCTGGTCAAGGCCTCGCGGGTGCCGGTGATCGGTGGTCGGTTGGTCGCCTCGCTGGTACGTCTGCTCACCTGGCAGATCTTCGGGTCGGGCGTCGTGCGGTTCGCGACCCGGCACCGGCGCGCCGGCGGTCGCGGCATGCGCTACACGCTGACCTGGGGCGTGCCCGGCAACCCGTACGACGGGGCGCACGTCTCGGACATGCCGCTGCTGTTCGGCACGAAGGAGTCGTGGGGGCCGGCGCCGATGATCGCCGGCGCCGACTGGGACGAGGTCGACGCCCGGGGCCGCACCATCCGGGGCCTGTGGGCCGACTTCGCCCGCACCGGCACCCTGCCGCGCACCCGCCGCTGGGGCGTGATCTCCGTGCGCGACCTCTGAGCCCGTGCGGGTGCTGCCGTGACCCTGCTGGGGCCGGGGCCCTGCAGCCCGAGCAGGGTCGGGGCGGGGGTCAGGGCTGGTCGCCCAGCTGACGGGACAGCTCGACCGCGCTCACCCGCAGGAACTCTCCGAGCCGATGCGGCGAGCGCCTCGACCGTGTCTCCGGCGCGCTGACGTTGAGCGCCGCGACCACCTCACCGGTGAAGGACCGCACCGGTGCCGACGCGGCGACCACACCCGGCTCCAGCTCGCTCCGCGAGACGGCGTACCCGGCCTCGCACACGCGCCGGAGCTCGGCCCGCAAGGTGGCCAGGTCGTGCACCGGGGCGCCGGCCCCGCGCGGCGAGCGCACCAGCAGCCCACCCTCCGGGCCGATCCGACGCCACCGGGCGCGGGGTAGCGGGGCCGGGTCGCCGTGCTCGGCCCACCACGCCTCGAGCGTCGCGCCGTCCCAGCCACTGAGCAGCACCCGTCCGGACGGCGTGCGCCACGCGGCGGTGCTGACGCCCTCCCAGGGCGAGGTGCGCCCGGGCTGGTGCCCGACCTCGCTGGCCAGCGTGACCACCGCGCCCCCGCGCAGCACGCACAGGTGCGTGGTCTCCCCGGTGACCCGGGCCACCTCACGCAGGTGGGCGCGGGCGCGTCGCACGAGCGCGGCCTCGGCGGTGCGGGCGGCGAGCACGAAGAGCCGGCTGCCCAGCCGGTAGCGGCGGGTCGCAGGGTCGCGGTCGACGAGGCCGGCGTCCGCGAGGGTGGCCAGGGTGCGGGAGACGACCGCCTTGTCGCGGCCGGTGAGCTCGGCGACCCGGCGCACGCCGAGACCCCCCTCGCCCACGTCCTCGCCACCGAGCAGCTCGAGGATCTCGACATCACGGACGAGACCGGAGCTGTTGCGACGAGGGCCGGGCGAGGGTGTTGCCATAGACGCAACAGCCTAGCCCGGCGGGGTCACGGGGTCCTAGCGTCCGTGCGGTGGACGCGACTCCCTCGGCGCTCGCGGGCTTCAGCCTCGACCTGTTCTCGCTGGACGGACGACGCGCCTTGGTCACCGGCGGCAACACCGGGCTCGGCCAAGCGTTCACCGTGGCACTGGCCCGGGCCGGGGCCGACGTGTACGTCGTCAGCGTGCTGCCCGACGACGGCTCGACGCGGGCACTGGTCGAGGGGGCCGGGCGGCGGTACGTCGAGGTGGTCGCCGACCTCACCGTGCCCGGCGTGTGCACCCCGGGTGGTCGACGACTGCGTGGAGGCGCTCGGCTGCCTCGACGTGCTGGTCAACTCGGCCGGCCTCTGCCTCGTCGGCGACACCGACACCTTCGACCGCACCCCGTGGGACGCGATGGTGGCGGTCAACCTGACGGCGGCCTTCGAGCTCGCCCGCGCCGCCGGCCGGCACATGGTCGGGCGGGGCGCCGGCAAGATCGTCAACATCGCCTCGCTGTTCTCCTACCTCGGCGGCCAGGGCTCCCCGGCGTACGCCGCGACGAAGGCCGGCATCGTCGGGTTCACCAAGGCCTACTGCGACGAGCTCGCCGGCCTCGGCGTGCAGGTCAACGCCCTCGCGCCGGGCTACTACGCGACCGCGCTCACCCGGGCGTCGCGGTCGGACCCGGTCACCTGCCAGCGCATCCTCGACCACATCCCCGCCGGCCGCTGGGGCGACCCCACCGACCTGATGGGCGCGTTGGTCTTCCTGGCCAGCGACGCCTCGTCGTACGTCAACGGCCACACGCTGGTCGTCGACGGCGGCTACCTCGTCCGCTGAGTCCCAGGAGGACCATGAGCACCGACCCCGTGCCCGCTGCCACGACCACCGTGGAGGCGCTGACCGGGCTGCTCGGCGCCGACCGCGTGGACACCGACGCCCAGCGGCTGCGCGAGTCCAGCGTCGACCGCTACCGCAAGTACACCGCCGTGCACGGCATCTTCGACGGGCCGTTCCCGCCGCGATCGCCCGGCCCCGGGACACCGCCGACGTGGTCGCGGTGCTGGCCTGGGCCTCCGAGCACGGGGTGGCGGTGCTGCCCCGCACCGGCGGCACGGCGACCGAGGGCGGGCTCGAGGTCGTCGTCGAGGGCACGGTGGTGCTCGACTGCTCCGGCCTCGACGAGATCGTCGCGATCGACCCCGAGGACATGACCGCGACCGCGCAGTGCGGCGTGCCGCTGGCCCGGCTCGAGGACGCGGTGCGCGAGCACGGCCTCACCACCGGGCACTCGCCACAGTCGCAGCCGGTCGCGCAGATGGGCGGCCTGGTCGCCACCCGCTCGATCGGCCAGCTCTCCACGTTGTACGGCGGCATCGAGGACCTGGTGGCCGGGCTGGAGGCGGTCTTCCCCGACGGCTCGGTCGCGAGGATCAAGAGCGTGCCCCGTCGTGCCGCCGGGCCGGACATCCGGCACGTGGTGATCGGCAACGAGGGTGCGCTGTGCGTCGTCACCGAGGTCACCGTCAAGCTCTTCCGGCACCAGCCCGAGACCCGGCGGTACGCCGGCTACCTGCTCGACGACTTCGCCGACGGCGTCCGCGGCCTGCGTCAGGTGATGGCCGACGGCTACCGCCCCTCGGTCGCCCGGCTCTACTCGCCCGAGGACGCTGCCCAGCACGCGCACTTCGCCGACCTGGTGGGCGACCGCAACCTGGTGGTGATGGCCACCGAGGGCCCGCAGCGGGTCTCCGACGCGACGCTCGAGGGGATCCAGGAGATCTTCGACGGCATCGACCACGCGCCGGTCGACAGCGCGGTCGTCGAGGACTGGTTCACCCACCTGAACTGGGGTCCCGACAAGCTGCGCCAGGAGCGCCAGGACATGCTCGACGAGCCGCACGTCGGCTTCACCACCGAGGTCTCGATCGGCTGGTCGGGCGTCACCGAGCTCTACGAGTCCGTGGTGCGCCGGGTGCGCGCGGAGTTCCCCCGGGCCGGGGACCTCACGATGCTGGGCGCGCACTCCTCGCACAGCTACCAGACCGGCACGAACCTCTACTTCGTCTACGACTACGACGTCTGGTGGAGCCGCGCGAGGAGATCACCGAGTACCACCTGCCGCTCAACGCGATCGTGGTCGAGGAGGCGCTGCGGCTCGGCGGGTCGATGGCGCACCACCACGGAATCGGCAAGTACCGCACCCCGTGGACCGAGCAGGAGCACGGCAGCGCCTACCCGGTGCTCGCCGCGCTCAAGGCGACCTTCGACCCTGCCGGCATCATGAACCCCGGCACGATCTTCCCGCTCCACCGCGGACCGGGCCTGAGCGGTGGCCTACCTGTTCGCCGTCGACGGGGGCAGCCAGAGCACGAAGGTGGCGGTGCTCGACGAGCACGGGCGCGTGCACGCCACGGCGCAACACCGCCTGCGCCCGACCGGCTCTCCCGGACGGGGCCAGGTCGTGCACCCCGACGACGACCTCTGGCACTCGCTGGTCTCCGCGCTGCGGCGCCCTGCTGGAGGGCTGGGACGGTCCGGTCGACGAGGTCGTCGCGCTGGGGCTGTGCAGCATCCGCTCCTGCCGGGCGCTGCTGGACGCCGACGGAGGGCTCGTCGAGCCGGTGCTCAGCTGGATGGACGAGCGGATCGCCCGACCCCCGAGGCCGACCGCCGGGTGGCGACCGCCTGCTCGGCGACCGGCTACCTCAACCGTCGGCTGACCGGTGAGCGGCGCGACGGGGCCGCGGCCTACGAGGGGCCGTGGCCGGTCGATCCGGTGGCGCGCGACTGGAGCGGCGACCCCGCGGCGTACGACGCGAGCGGGCTCTCGCGCGGCCTGCTCCCCGACCTGGTGGACCCCGGCGGCCTGCTCGGCCGGGTCACGCCGGAGGCCGCGGCCGCGACCGGTCTGCCGGCGGGGCTCCCCGTGCACGCGACCGCCAACGACAAGGCCGTGGAGGCGCTGGGGTGCGGGGTGGTGGACGACCGCGAGGGCGCCCCCGTGCTGCTGTCGCTCGGCACCTACGTCGCGGCGATGACGCCGACGCCGACCCGGTTGGGGCAGGACGTTGCGGCGTCGGGGGCCTGGACCAACTCCGCCTGCGTGCCCGGCCGGTGGCTGGCCGAGAGCGCGGGTGTCCGCCGGGGGATGTGGACGGTGAGCTGGGCCGAGCGGCTGCTCGACGGCGACCTGGAGTCGCTGGGCGCGCAGGCGGCCGCGGTGCCCCCGGGCTGCGACGGCCTGGTGGCGGTGCTCGACTGGCTCGCCCCCACCGACGCGCCGCACCGGCGCGGCGCGCTGATCGGCTTCGACGGCACCCAGGGGGGCGGGCACGTGCTGCGCGCCGTGCTCGAGGGCGTCGTGCTGACCATGCACGAGCACGTGCTGGCGCTCGAGGAGGTGCTCGGCCGGAGGCACGACGAGGTCGTCGTCTCCGGCGGGGGCAGCCGGTCGGACCTCGTCGCCCAGCTGGTGGCCGACATCTTCGACCGGCCGGTGCGGAGGCCGGTCGTGCGCGACGCCGTGCTCGTCGGATCAGCCGTCTGCGCCGCGGTCGGGGCGGGGCTGCACCCCACCTGGGAGGCCGCCGTCGACTCCATGGTCGGCCTCGACGCACCGCTCGTCGCCGACCCCGGCGCGGTGGCGGCGTACGTCGGGGTGGCCCGGCGGCACGCCCTGGCGCGGGCGGGCCTCGACCCCCTCACCCGCGCCCTCGCCGAGGCGGCGCGGACCCCGCCGACCTAGTCCTCGCCGCGAAGTTCGTGCCCTCTCGGCGTCAGCGCTGGTGGCCGGTCATCGACTCGACGTCGAGGGCCTCGTCGAGCTGCTCCTCGGTGAGGTCGCCGCGCTCGACGTACCCCATCTCGAGCACCTGCTCCCGGATCGTGCGGCCCTCCCTGAGCGCGGTCTTGGCGACCTTGGAGGCCTCCTCGTAGCCGATGTAGCGGTTCAGCGGAGTCACCACCGACGGCGAGGACTCGGCGTACGTGCGCATCCGCTCGGCGTCGGCGGTGATGCCGTCGATGCAGCGGTCGGCGAGCAGCCGCGCGGAGTTGGCCAGCAGGCGGATCGACTCCAGCAGGTTGCGGGCCATCATCGGCATCATCACGTTGAGCTCGAAGTTGCCGGCCTGACCGCCGTAGGTGATGGCGGCGTCGTTGCCGATCACCTGGGCGCAGACCTGCAGGGTCGCCTCCGGAAGCACCGGGTTGACCTTGCCGGGCATGATGCTGGACCCCGGCTGCAGGTCGGGCAGGTGGATCTCGGCGAGGCCGGTGGTCGGGCCCGAGGACATCCAGCGCAGGTCGTTGCAGAGCTTGGTCAGGCTCACCGCGATCGTCTTGAGCATCCCGGACAGCTCGACGAGCGCGTCACGGGCGCCCTGGGCCTCGAAGTGGTTGCGGGCCTCGCGGAACGGCAGCCCGGTCTCCTCCGCGAGCAGGTCGACGACCTTGCCGCCGAAGCCGTCGGGGGTGTTGATGCCGGTGCCGACGGCGGTGCCGCCGATGGCGAGCTCGGCGACCCGGGGGAGGGCGGCGTCGATCCGCTCGATGCCGTAGCGGACGGCGGCGGCGTACCCGCCGAACTCCTGGCCGAGCATCACCGGGGTCGCGTCCATCAGGTGGGTGCGGCCCGACTTCACCAGGCCGCCGAACTCCTCGGCCTTGCCCTCCAGCGACTCCGCGAGGCGAGCCAGGGCGGGGGTGAGGGTGCGGCCGGCGGCCTCGGTGGCGGCGACGTGGATCGACGTCGGGAAGGTGTCGTTGGACGACTGGCTGGCGTTCACCTCGTCGTTGGGGTGCACGTCGACGCCGTCGCGCGCGCAGATCGAGGCGAGCACCTCGTTCATGTTCATGTTCGACGACGTGCCGGAACCGGTCTGGAACACGTCGATCGGGAACTCGCCGTCGTGCCGGCCCTCGGCGACCTCGCCCGCCGCGGCGACGATGGCGTCGACCTGCTCGGCCTCCAGCACGCCCAGCTCGCCGTTGGCGCGGGCGGCGGCCGCCTTGAGCAGGGCCATCGCCCGGATGTGGGCGGGGTCCAGCGTGGTGCCGCTGATCGGGAAGTTCTCGACCGCCCGCTGCGTCTGGGCGCGCCACAGGGCGTGCGCGGGCACCTCCACCTCGCCCATCGAGTCGTGCTCGGTCCGGGTCTCCTGCTCAGCGCTCATGGGGCGAACCTATCCAGCCCCGCGCCGGCCACGCCTGCCGAGGTCCCGTCGGGTCCGTCGGGCCCGTCGGGCCCGTCGGGCCGGGTGAGCACGCCAGGTGCGCCCCGAGGTGGTGGGATGGGGGCAGACCGACGAGGAGGGACGCCGATGGGGCAGTGGTTGGACAGCCTGAGCACGGTTCAGGTGCTGTTGCTCGTCGCCGCCGTGACCCTCGGCGGCTCGGTGCTCGCCGCCATCCTCGGCGCGGTGCTGGTGCGCTTCGGCATGCACAAGCCTTGGGTGCTGCGACGCTGGAGCCAGCTCGCCGAGAAGGCGTTCGGCGCGGTGAAGCGGCCGCTGACCATCGTCGTGCTCGACGAGGTGGCGGCGGTGATCCAGACCGGTCGCTACACCCAGAACGTCTCGGACGCCCTGATCGAGAACTACACCGAGATCAAGGACCTGGTGGCCGAGAAGGTCGCCCAGGACCGCAACACCACGCTGGTCAGGCGCATCCCGGGGTACGACACCGTCGTCTCCGAGGCGACCGAGATGACGTTGCGTGTGGTCATCGAGATGCTCGCCGACGATCGCACCGACGAGCTGGTCGCCGACCTGCTGCGCAACAACCTCCAGCAGATCCGGGCGGCGGTGCGCGAGCGCGACCACGAGGCGATCGAGGAGGCCGCACCGGCCGACCCCGCGGGCGAGGGAGCCCCCATCCCCGAGGGGTCGCGCTACCGCCGCTGAGCCGTCGCCCGCGTCGCGACGAAGAGCCAGTAGCGTTCCGCACGGCCCTGCAGGTCCACGGCGTAGGGGACCTGCTCCACCTCGCCGAAGACCTCCTCCAGCGCACGGACCAGGTCCGCCTCCCAGGTCATCGACCAGACCACCACCACGCCCCCCTCCGCCAGGGCCCCGTGCAGCGAGCGCAGGAACCCGGGCCGGTAGAGGTCGGCGTTGCCGTCGTGCACGAGGTACGACGGACCGTTGTCGACGTCGAGCAGGGTGAGGTCGACCGACCCCGGCGGCAGCCGCTCGACGGTGTCGGCGACGTCCTCGACCCGCACCTGCAGGCGGGGGTCCGCCAGCAGCGCCGGGCCGTGCGGCACCGTGCCGTCGTGCATCCAGCCGACCACCGGGGCCTCGATCTCGGCGACGACCACCCGCTCGACCCGCTCGTCGGCCAGCACCGCTCCCAGGGTGAAGCCGAGGCCGAGCCCGCCGACGAGCACGCGTCGCGGGGCGGGTGCGCGGGACAGGGCGAGGCGGGCCATCTCCCGCTCGCTGCTCGTCTCCGCGTCGTCCATCACGAAGACGCCGTTGACGCGCAGCTCGACCCGGTCGCTCCCGTCGCTCGCGACGCGCTGCACCAGCACCACCTCGCCGCGGTCGGTCCTTGCGCGACCGAGCTCCCGCGAGGGGCTCACGCGCCGTCCGGCGGGACCGCGGTGGACCCGCGCACGACGAGCTCGCAGGGCACGATCTGGTCGTCACGGCCGCCGGGCTCGCCCCGCACCAGGCGTACGGCGCTCGCCGCCGCGCCCCGCGCCTGCGCGGCGATGTCCTGGCGCACCGTGGTCAGGTCGTAGAGCGCGGCGAACGGGTGGTCGTCGACGCCCACCACCGACACGTCCTCCGGCACGCGGAGCCCTCGGTCGCGCAGCTGGTGGACGACGCCGATGGCGATCTCGTCGGAGTGCGCGAAGACGGCGGTCGGAGGGTCGGGCAGCGACCACAGGTGGTCGACCGCGGCCCGACCCCCCTCGATGCCGAACTCGACGTTGTGCACGAGGGTCTCGTCGCTCGGGAGGTCGGCACGCGCCAGGGCGTCGGCGTACCCCCGGTGACGGTCGCGGTCGGACGTCCAGATCAGGCCCTCGGCGTCGCGGGTGCGCACCATCGCGATCCGGCGGTGGCCGAGGCCCACGAGGTGCGCGGTGGCGAGCTCGCCGACGGCGCGGTCGTCGATCCGCACGCAGGGGTGGTCGAGCAGGCGTCCGCCGGCGACCACCACGTGCATGCCGAGCAGGTCGAGCCGGCTGGCCTGCTCCTCGGGCACGGGAAGGGTCACCACGATCACGGCGTCGGCCTTGCGGCGGGCCGGCAGGGACTCGAAGAAGGCCCTGCGCTCCCCCGCGCTGCCCAGCTGGAAGAGAAGCACGTCGAAGCCGTGCTCGCGCAGCTCGCTCTCGATGTGGGAGAGCATGGTCGCGAAGAACCACGCGCCGACCGAGGAGACGAGGACCGCGATCCTGCCGGTCTCCCCGCGGGCCAGCCGTGAGGCCTCGGGGGAGACGACGTAGTCGAGACGGTCGGCCACCGCCCGCACCCGGGCCCGGGTCTCTTCGCTGACCCCGGGCCGGCCGCTGAGCGTGCGTGACACGGTGGCGATGGATACGTTGGCCGCGCGGGCGACGTCGTGCATCGACACGACCTCGGTGGGGTGGCCGCGCCGGTGCGAGCCCGTCACGTGCCCTCATCCGTCGCGGTGCGGGTGGCCGTCCCCGTAGCGTGGAGCTCATGACGCGACTGCCTGCGCCCGGTCCCCTCGCCTACGGCACGGCCACGGCCTCCTACCAGATCGAGGGGGGCCTCGACCAGGACGGACGAGGTCCCTCCATCTGGGACACCTTCGCCGCCCGGCCGGGCGCCGTCGTGGACGGCTCGGACGGCTCGGACGCGTGCGGCTCGTGGTACCGCCCCGACGACGACCTCGACCTCGTGGCCGGTCTCGGCGTCGGCTGGTACCGCTTTTCGGTCGCCTGGCCGCGCGTCGTGCCCGAGGGTCGGGGCCGGGTCGAGCAGCGCGGCCTGGACTACTACGACCGGCTCGTCGACGGGTGCCTGGCCCGGGGGCTCGCCCCGATGGTCACGCTCTACCACTGGGACCTGCCGCAGGCGCTCGAGGACGAGGGCGGCTGGCTGACCCGCGGCACGGCCGAGGCGATGGCGGAGTACGGCGACGTGGTCGCCGAGCGGCTCGGCGACCGCGTCGAGGTGTGGGCGACGCTGAACGAGGCCTGGTGCGCGGCGTATCTCGGCTACGCCGCCGGCGTGCACGCGCCGGGCCGTCGGGAGGGAGGGGCGGCCCACCGTGCCGCCCATCACCTCAACCTGGCCCATGCCCTCACCAGCGAGCGGCTGCGGGCGCGCGGCCTCGAGGCCGGTGTGGTGCACAACCTGGCGCCGGTCTGGTCCGAGGGCGCCGAGGGTGACGACGAGGCCGCCGAGGCCGTGGACGCGATCCGCAACCGGGTGTGGATCGACCCCCTCGTCGACGGGGCGTACGACGAGGGCCTGTTGCGCGTGGCCCCCGAGCTCGCCGACACCGACCTGGTGCGCGACGGCGACCTGGGCCTGATCCAGGGCTCCGCCGACTGGCTGGGCGTCAACTACTACACCCCGGTGCGGGTGGGCCGTGCCACCGCGGGCACGGCGGACGCGGGGGAGGGGTCCTCGCCCTTCCCCGGCGCCGGCGACCTGGTGCTGCCCGAGCGGGAGCCGGTCACCGACATCGGCTGGGAGATCGACCCGCACGGGCTCGAGGAGCTGCTGGTCGACACGTCGGCGCGCACCGGCCTGCCGCTGGTGGTCAGCGAGAACGGCGCCGCCTGCGTCGACGTCGTCACCGAGGACGGCACGGTCGACGACCAGGACCGGATCTCCTACCTGCACGATCACCTCCGGGCCGTGGACCGCGCCCTCGAGGGGGGCGCCGACGTGCGGGCGTACCTGCTCTGGACGTTGATGGACAACTACGAGTGGGCCGAGGGCTACACCAAGACCTTCGGTCTGGTGCACGTCGACCGCGAGGACCTGAGGCGGACGCCGAAGGCGTCCTACGGGTGGTACGCGCGAGAGGTGGCCTCGAGGCTCGATGCCTGAGCCCACCCCTCGCGCGACCCGCTCAGCCCTTCACGCCGCCGGCCAGGAGCCCGCGCACGAAGTAGCGCTGCAGCGAGAGGAACACGACCAGCGGCACGACCAGTGAGACGAACGCACCCGCCGAGAGCAGGTAGTAGGACTCACCACGCTGACCGGCGAGGCTCGACAGTGGCACCGTGAGCGGTGAGGCGTCGGGGTTGCCGCCCGCGAAGACGAGCGCTACGAGCAGGTCGTTCCACACCCAGAGGAACTGGAAGATGCCGAAGGCCGCGATCGCCGGTGCCATCAGCGGCAGCATGATCCGGGTGAAGATCTGCACGTGACCGGCACCGTCCACCCGCGCGGACTCGATCAGCTCACCGGGGATCTCTCGCATGAAGTTGTGCAGCAGGTAGATGGCCAGCGGCATCGCGAAGATCGCGTGTGAGAGCCACAGCGCGTAGAAGCCCCCGCCGATGGCGTCCTGGCCACCGAGCGGCGCGAAGGTGCCCGGAGGGTCCGTGTAGATCGACAGCAGCGGGATCAGGGTGACCTGGATCGGCACGATCTGCAGCGCGAAGACCGCGATGAAGAGCAGGTTGCGGCCCTTGAAGTCCATCCAGGCGAAGGCGTACGCCGCCAGCGAGGCCAGCGTGATCGGGATGACCACCGCCGGGATCGTGATGACGAAGGAGTTGATGAAGTAGGTGGCGAGGTTGAACTCACCGCCGCTGGTCAGCACTTCCTGGTAGTTGCCCAGCGTCACCTCGGGGTCGGAGAAGAACGTCCACCAGCCGGAGGTGTTGATCTGTGACGGCGGACGGAACGACGTCACGAAGAGACCGAACGTCGGCAGCGTCCACAGGACCGCGATCACCAGCGCGATGGACGAGCCGACGCGACCGGTCAGGGCGTTCTGCGCGGTCGCCGCACGCTTGGGCGGGGGTGGTGCGGACTGCGTGGCGCCGGCCTCGGAGGGGGCGTCGGGGGTCGTCGTGCTCATCGTGCCTCCAGGCGGCGCATCTGACGGACGTTGTAGATGATGATCGGGGTCACGAGCAGGAAGATCACGGTCGCCAGGGCGGCCGCGAGGCCCTCGTTGCCCTGCACGAAGAACTGTCGGTAGAACTCGAAGGCGAGCACGCTGGTGTCGAACTGACCACCGATGGTCTGCACGATGTCGAAGACCTTGAGGGTCGCGATGCTGATCGTGGTGAGCACGACGATCAGGGCAGGTCGGATGCTCGGGATGGTGATGTACAGGAACATCTTCACCCCGCTCACGCCGTCGAGCCGGGCGGCCTCGATGATGTCCTCCGGGATCGCCTTGATCGACGCCGAGAGGATCACCATCGCGAACCCGGCCTGGATCCAGATCAGGATGACGATGAGGAAGAACGTGTTCCACGGCGGCGAGGTCAGGAAGGCGAAGGTCGGGAGACCGAGGCCGTCGAGCACCGCGTTGAGGATGCCGATCTGGTTGGGGCTGCTGCCGTTGGCCAGCACCAGGCCGCTGTCGCGGTAGGCGTAGACGAACTTCCAGATGATCGAGGCGCCGACCAGCGAGATCGCCATCGGCAGGAAGATCAGCGCCTTGGCGAGCTTCTCGAAGCGCGAGCCGTCGACGAGCACCGCGTACACCAGGCCGACGAACGTGGCCAGGGTGGGCACGAGGATCACCCACAGCGCGGTGTTGCGCAGCACGATCAGCAGGTCGGGGTTGGTGACGACCTGCTCGTAGTTCGCCACACCGACGAACGAGGACCCGGTGCTGTCGAAGAACGACGACCAGACGGTCGAGAGTCCGGGGTAGAGCAGCCCGAAGGCGACGAGCAGCACCGCGGGGAGCAGGAAGGCGGCGGCCTGGATGCGCTCCCCGGAGCGGGAGCGCAGGCGGCTGGTGACCAGGAGGATCACCACCATCACGGTGAAGAACAGGGCGATGGCGATCACCATCTGGATCAGCTTCTCGGGTGTGCTCATGTCTCGCTCTCTCGTCGAGGAGGGGGAGGAGGTCGTGCTGGTGCTGCTGGGTGCTGTGACGCACAGGTGCCGGGGTCGGCTGCTCGGGGCAGCCGACCCCGGCACCGTGCGCATCAGGCGGTCACCGTCCCGGGGTGACCGGGACGGTCAGCTGGCCGGCCAGGAGTTCTCGATCTGCGTGAGGGCGTCCTGGGTGCTCTTGCCGGTGATCCAGTCGGTCATCTGGGTCCAGAACGAGCCGGCGCCCACGGCGCCGGGCATCTGGTCGGATCCGTCGAAGCGGAACACCGCGTCGGGGTCCTGGAACGTCTCGGCCGACAGCTGGTCGATCGGGCTGTTCAGCAGGTCGATGTCCAGGCCCTTGTTGGCGCTGACCCAGCCGCCGTCCGGGGTGGACTTGGCCTTCTCGTTGGCCCACACGTCCGAGGACAGGTAGGTCTGGAAGGCCTGCACCTCGGGACGGTTGTCGAACGCCGCGACGAACTCGCCGCCGCCGAGGACCGGCTTGTCGCCGCCCTCCTGGGTGACCGGGAGGTAGAAGGCGAACACGTCGCCGTTCTCCGAGACGTCGAGCCCGCTGCCCGCGTTGGGGGCCTCGGACCACTGCGCCGCGTAGAACGACGCCTGGCGCATCATCGCGCAGTTGTCGGTGAGGATCGGGTAGCCGGCCTCCTGGAACGACGTGGTGGCGATCGACTTCACGTCGCCGAAGCCGCCGTTGACGTACTTGCCGTCCTTGAGGATGCCGCCGACGCGGTCGAGGGAGTCGGCGACCTTCGGGTCGTTGAAGGGCACCTCGTGGTTGACCCACTGGTCGTAGAAGTCCGCGCCCTGGTCCCGCAGGATGGCGTCCTCGAGCCAGTCGGTGACCGTCCAGCCGGTCGCGGTGCCCGACTCGATGCCGGCGCACCAGGGCTTGACGCCGCTCTTGGCGCCGCTGGCGGCGATCTTGTCGGAGATCGCGATCATCTCGTCCCAGGTCTGGGGAATCTCGAAGCCGTTGTCGGAGAAGTACTTCGGGCTGTACCAGACGAAGGACTTCACGTTGGCGCCGAGCGGGGCGGCATAGAACGTGCCGTCCACGCTGCCGTACTGCTTCCAGTCGCCGCCCCACCACTTGTCGACGTTGTCGGCGGTGGGCTGGGGCGCCTCGACGACCTTGCCGGTGGCGACCAGGGTGTTGAGCAGGCCGGGCTGGGGGATGTAGGCGATGTCGGGGGCGTTGCCGCCGCGCACGCGCACGGCCAGCTGGGTCTCGAAGTCCTGCGAGCCCTCGTAGTCGACCTTGGCGCCGGTGCACTTGGTGAACAGCTTGTAGCTGTCCTTCTGCGCGCTGGCCTCGGGGTCGACGATGGAGGTGTAGACGCTCACCGACGTGCCGGTGAGGTCGCCGAACTGGGTCAGCTGGGCGCAGGCGGGGTTGCCCTCGCCGGGCGAGGTGCCGCTGGCTTTCTGCGTGCCGCCGGTGTCCTCGGACACGCAGCCGGTGAGGGCGACGGCGGCCACCGCGAGGGCGGCCACCCCCGTCGCTGCGCGGCGGTTACTGGTGTGTCGCATGTGGTGGAAACCTCTCTCTGGCCGCGGGGGCCGTGGATCGGACGGGGCGATCACCCCGAAGCATGGTGACTCTGAGTAAACGTTTGCGAGAGCCGGGCCGCAAGAGGCGTAGAGACACGATTGTGTAACGCAAGTCACAGGAGCCGGTGTCATTGCTATCGGCTCCGTGGCGCCGCGCGCAACGTGGTCTGCCCCGGTCCTCCCGGTGGTGGCGAGCGGGAGAGCAAACGGTTACTGTGACCGGCCTCACCCAGACAACGGATCGTCCGGCACGTTCCTGCCGGTGAAGGGATGTGAGACGTCATGGCGTCCATCAGGTTCGAGAAGGCCCAGCGCTGGTACCCGGGGTCCGACACCCCGGCCGTGCCGGGCATCGACCTCGAGATCCACGACGGCGAGTTCATGGTGCTCGTCGGTCCGTCCGGCTGTGGCAAGTCGACGACCCTGCGGATGCTCGCGGGTCTCGAGGACGTGACCGACGGCCACATCTTCATCGGCGACCGCGAGGTCACCACGCTGCCGCCCAAGGACCGCGACATCGCGATGGTCTTCCAGAACTACGCCCTGTATCCGCACATGAGCGTTGCGGACAACATGGGCTTCAGCCTCAAGATGGCCAAGGTGCCCTCCGAGGAGCGCGAGAAGAAGATCAAGCACGCCGCGGAGCTGCTCGGTCTCACCGACTTCCTCGACCGCAAGCCCAAGGCACTGTCGGGTGGCCAGCGCCAGCGGGTGGCGATGGGCCGGGCGATCGTGCGCGAGCCGCAGGTCTTCTGCATGGATGAGCCGCTGTCGAACCTCGATGCCAAGATGCGCGTGAACACCCGCACCGACATCGCCAAGCTGCAGTCCGACCTCGGCATCACCACCGTCTACGTCACCCACGACCAGGTCGAGGCGATGACGATGGGCGACCGGGTCGCGGTGATGAAGCTCGGGGTCCTCCAGCAGGTCGACACCCCGCTCGCGCTCTACGACAAGCCGTGCAACCTCTTCGTCGCGGGTTTCATCGGGTCGCCGGCGATGAACCTGCTCGAGGGCACGTCCGCGGACGGCGAGGTCAAGCTCGGTGGCTACACCGTGCCGGTCGACCCGGGCGCTCGCAAGCGGATGGACGGCAAGGTGACGGTCGGCGTGCGTCCGGAGAACTGGCGCGTCGTCTCCGAGGACGAGGGCCTGCCGGTCAAGGTGACGGTCGTCGAGCAGCTCGGCTCGGACAACTTCATCTACGGCTCCAGCGACGTCGAGGGTGTGCCGAACAACATCATCATCCGGCTGCCGGGGCGTCAGACGTCGGCCAAGGGGGACACCGTCTACGTCACGACCGACCCCGACCACGTGCACGTCTTCGACACCGAGACCGGCGACCGGCTCTCGGACTGACCGACGTCCGCCGCGCCGCCCGTGGGTGGTTTCGCCGAGCTCGCGGCGCGCGCTCGGGAGCGCCTCGGCGTGCTTGAGGGCGAGGCCTTCACGGCACGCCTCGAGCAGGTCGGACCAGACCTGCTCGAGGCGCTGACCGAGGTCTACGGCGGTGCCCGTGCCGAGGCGCTGCGCGACGCCGTCGCGGCCGACGCACTCGAGGCGTCGTCCGTGCGTCCGCTGTCGTTGCGCGTGCTCGACCGCCGCCGCGAGGTGGACCCCACCTGGTTCCTGTCCGAGCAGCTGGTCGGCTACGCCTGCTACGCCGACCGCTTCGCCGGGGGGATCGCCGGCGTGCGGGAGCGGCTGGACTACCTCGGCGAGCTCGGCGTGCGCTACCTGCACCTGATGCCGCTGCTCGCCCCGCGGGCGGGGGAGAACGATGGCGGCTACGCGGTGGCCGACTACGACGCGGTGGACCCGCGGCTGGGCACGATGGCCGACCTCGAGGGGCTCGCGGACGACCTTCACGAGCGCGGCGTGGCCCTGTGCGTCGACCTCGTGCTCAACCACACCGCCCGGGAGCACGCCTGGGCGCGCCAGGCGCTCGCGGGCGACCCGGCGTACCGGGGCTTCTACCTGTTCTTCCCAGACCGCACGGAGCCGGACGCCTACGAGGCGACCCTGCCCGACGTCTTCCCCGACATGGCGCCGGGCAGCTTCACCCACCTGCCCGAGGCCGACGAGTGGGTCTGGACGACCTTCCACGAGTTCCAGTGGGACCTCGACTGGGCCAACCCCGCGGTGTTCCGGGCGATGCTGGGCGTGCTGCTGCGCCTGGCCAACCGCGGCGTCGACGTCGTACGTCTCGACGCGGCGCCGTTCCTGTGGAAGCGGCTCGGCACCGACTGCCAGAACCAGCCCGAGGCGCACCGGCTGCTCCAGGCGCTCCGGGCGGCCAGCCGGCTCGCGGCCCCGGGCCTGCTGCTCAAGGCCGAGGCGATCGTGGGCCCGGACCAGCTCGTGCCGTACCTCGGGGGTCACCGCGACGTCAGGCCCGAGTGCGACCTGGCCTATGACAACCAGCTGATGGTGATGCTGTGGTCCTGCCTCGCCGCGCGGGACACCCGGCTGGCGCGCCACGCCCTGGGCCGGCGCCCGGCCAAGCCCGCGGGCACCGGCTGGGTCACCTACGTGCGCTGCCACGACGACATCGGCTGGGCCGTGGCCGACGAGGACGCGTGGGCCGTCGGTGCGGATCCCGCGGCGCACCGACGCTTCCTGGCCGACTACTACGCCGGACGGCACCCCGGCAGCGACGCTGCCGGTCTCGACTTCGGCGGCAACCCCGAGAGCGGCGACGTCCGGACGTCGGGCGCGGCCGCGTCGCTGGCCGGCTTGGAGGCGGCCGCGGCCTCGGGCCAGCCCGGCCGGAGCGACGCCGTGCGGCCCGGCTCGAGCTGCTGCACTCGGTCGCCTACGCCTGGGGCGGGGTGCCGCTGGTCTACATGGGCGACGAGCTCGCGCTGACCAACGACCCCGACTGGGCCTCGGACCCCGCCCACGCCGACGACAACCGGTGGGCGCACCGGCCCCCGATGCGCTGGGGGGTCGCGGCGCAGCGCCACGACGCGACCACCGTGCCCGGGCGGATGTTCGCCACGCTGCAGCGACTGGCCCGCGCCCGGGCGTCGACGCAGGCGCTGCGCTCGGACGCCGAGGTCTGGATCGCCGACGTCGACGACCCGCACGTGCTCGCCTTCGGCCGCTACCACCCGCGTTGCGGCCCGCTGCTGGTGCTGGCGAACTTTTCCGACACGAGCACCGCCGTCGACCTCGCCGTGCTGACCCGGGCCGGCATCACGGCGCCTCACGTCGTGGACGCCTCGGGTGGCCGCGCGCCGGAGCTCGGCCCGGGTTTTCGGCTGCCGGCCTGGGGCCACGTGTGGGTGCAGGGATGAGCGCACCGGACGCCGACCGGGGGCACCTCCGCGCCTCCGACGCCGACCGGCACGAGGGGTGGCCGAGGTGCTCCGCGCGGCGGCGGGCGACGGACGCACGAACTCGACGAACTCGACGAGCTCGACGAGCCCGACGAGCGGCTGGACGCGACGTACGCCGCCCGCACCTACGCCGAGCTCGCGCCGCTGACCCCGGACCTGCCGACGAGGTCCGCCGGCGGCCCGGCGGTCTCCCGCGTCCGCCGTGCCGCGCAGCGTTGCGGTGCTGGGGAACGCCACCACCCGGGTGGTCGTGGACGGGACGGCGGTGCGCGGCGACGTCGGCGCGACCCGATCCACGACCACGGCTCGGCCCGACGACGCCTCGCCCCGGGTCGTCGTCCGCGGGCGCGCTGCTGGTCACGGTCACGCGCCGGGGCATGCCGGGTGAGTCGCGGCGGGTGGGTCTTCGGCCAAGGAGCCGGTCGCGCTCCCGGCTAGGGTCGGACCATGCGGCAGCTCACGGCGCTCGACGCCCAGTTCCTCAACGTCGAGGACTCGGTCACCACCGGTCACGTCGGCAGCCTGACGATCGTGGACCCGTCCACCGCGCCGGATCCCGAGGGCTGGGGCCTCGACGTGGTGCGGGCCGTGCTCGAGCCCCGTCTCCACCTGGCCGCACCGCTGCGCCAGAAGCTCGCCCAGGTGCCCTTCGGCCTCGGTCGTCCCTACTGGGTCGACGACGACGAGTTCGACATCGAGTTCCACCTGCGCGAGCTCGCGCTGCCCGCTCCGGGCACCGACGCCATGCTCGGCGAGCAGGTCGCGCGCATCCACGCCCGTCCGCTGGACCGCCGGCGGCCCTTGTGGGAGGCCTACGTCATCACCGGCCTCGAGGGCGGCCGCGCGGCGTACTACACGAAGATCCACCACGCGGCGATCGACGGAGTCTCGGGCGAGGAGATCCTCGAGCAGATCTTCGACGTCACCGTCGAGCCGCGCGAGGTCGAGCCCGAGCCCGAGCAGACCACCCGCCGCACGTCCCGCCGCCGCCTGCTCCGCCACGGCGTCTGGTCGCTGGCGACGTGGCCGGTCGAGCTCGCCGTGGCGGTGCCGCGCGAGCTGCCCTACCTCGCGAGCCTGCCGGGCGCGCAGAACGTGCCGGGCGTGCGCCTCGTAACCGGGGTCGCCGGCGCGGTCTCACAGGTGCTGGGCCAGGGCACGTTGCCCTCGCGTCCCTCGCTGAAGCCGCCCCGCACTCCGCTCAACGGCAAGATCACGCCGCACCGCCGGGTCGCCTTCGGCTCGGTCGACCTCGACCGGGTCAAGGCGGTGAAGAAGCACCACGACCTGACCGTCAACGACGTGATGATGACGATGACGGCGGCGGCGCTGCGTCGCTGGCTGCTCGACCACGACGCGCTGCCGTCCACGCCGCTCGTGGTCGCGGTGCCGGTCTCGGTGCGCACCGACGACCAGACCGGTCAGGGCGGCAACGAGGTCTCGGTGATGCTCGCCGAGCTGCCGACCCACCTGCGCGACCCCGCCGAGCAGCTGGCCTTCATGTCCCGGTCGATGGGGGAGGCCAAGGAGCAGTTCGACGCCGTGCCCGCGCGCATCCTCCAGGACCTCGCCAAGACGGTGCCGATGGGGCTCAACGGCCTGGCCGCCCGGTCGCTGTTCAAGATCGGCACGTCGGTCGCCGGGGTGCCGTTCAACCTCTTCGTCAGCAACGTTCCCGGCCCGCAGGTGCCGCTCTACGTCGCCGGCGCGCTGGTGCAGGGCATCTACCCCGTCTCCGCGATCAGTGAGATCAGCGGCGCCCTCAACGTGACGCTGTTCAGCTACGACGGGTCGCTGGACTTCGGCCTGATCGCGGACCGGTCGCGGATGCCAGACCTGTGGAAGGTGATCGGCTACCTCGAGGACGCCCTCGACGCGCTGGTCGCCACGGTGCCGACCGACTGAGCCGGGCTGGGGGACGGGTCAGCAGCGGTCCGCGGAGACCGAGACGCGGTCCGCCGTACGCCGGATCGCCTCGACAAAGGTCTCCCACAGCGGCTTCGGCAGGTCGTGGCCCATCCCCTCGACGAGCAGCAGCTCGGCCCCGTGGATCGCCGAGGCGGTGGCGCGGCCGCCCGACACGTGCACCATCGAGTCGGCGAGGCCGTGCACGACGAGCGCGGGCATCCGCAGGGAGCGCAGCGTGCGCGAGCGGTCGGGCTGGGTGAGCACCGCCATCATCTGGCGCAGCGCGCCGCCGGCCCACCAACCGCGGTCGTAGGTGTCAGCGGCACGGTCGCGCATCACCTGCTCGTCGTCGCGGTAGGCGGGCGACTCCAGGTGCCGCCAGATCGAGACGGAGTTGTCGATGTAGGACTGCCGGCCCGCGCCCCGGTTGGTGGTGAGCAACGGGAGCAGCCGGGGGTGCTGCCAGCCGACCGTGCGGCGGCCCGTGGTCGACGACATCGAGGTCAGCGAGCAGATCCGGTGCGGCTCGGAGAGCGCCATCGTCTGGGCGATCATGCCGCCCATGGAGACGCCGACGACGTGCGAGGAGCGCCAGCCCAGGTGGTCCATCAGCCCGAAGGCGTCCCGGGCCATGTCGGCCAGGCTGTACGGCGCGTGCACCGGGCGGCCGAGGAAGGCGGCGACCACCCGCGAGCGCTTGACCCGACCCCGCATCTTCGTCGAGCGGCCGATGTCGCGGTTGTCGAAGCGGGCCACGAAGAAACCCTGGTCGGCGAGCATCCGGCAGAAGTCCGCGTCCCACCACGTCATCGGACCGCTCAACCCCATCACGAGGAGCAGCGGGTCGCCGGAGGGGTCGCCGAAGGTCTGGTAGCAGAGCTCGACGTCGGTGCTCACCGGGGCGAGCAGCTCCTCGGACATCGGCACCCCTCGAGGGCTGTCACTGTCGATGTCGGGCACAGAAGTCCTCCGAAGGTTCGATGTCAGTGGTCTGGGTCACGAAAGAGTGACAAGTCATCGTCGCGGGCTGATTCTGCCCGGTAAAGCGTTTCACGGCACCTCTGCGAGCCTATTGTGATCTGCATGGCACTCGGTGAGTTCCTCGTCCCGCAGGGGTACGCCCCTCCCCGCGGGCTGCGCACGATCTCCCGCGAGGCCACCGTCGTGCCCGAGGCCGGCCGCTGGGCCCGGCACGCGCTCGCCGAGCGCACCGGCGTCCGGCACAAGGCGCACGTCACCGGTCGCCCCGTGCGCGCCGCGGACCCCGTCGTGCTGGTCCCCGGCTTCCTCGCCGGCGACGCCAGCCTGCTGCTGATGAGCCGCCACCTGCGCTCCCGCGGCTTCCGCACCTACCGCTCCGACATCCACGTCAACGTCGGGTGCACGCTCGCCGCCGTCGACCGGCTCGAGAAGCGGATCGAGACCATCGCCATCCGTCGCGAGAAGCGCGTGACGATCGTCGGCCACTCCCTCGGCGGCATGCTGGCCCGCGGCCTCGCCGCACGGCGTCCCGACCTCGTCGGGGGCATCGTGACCATGGGGAGCCCGATGATGTCCCCGGGGGCCGCCCACACCGTGCTGCAGGTCGCCACCGGCGTGCTGACCACGATGAGCAACGCCGGGCTGCACGCGGTGATGTCCTTCGACTGCGTGCGCGGCGAGTGCGCCAAGGAGTCGTGGCGGCTGAGCCAGCAGCCGCTGGCCGCCGACCAGGGCTTCACGGCCATCTACTCCCGCCACGACGGCGTCGTCGACTGGCGCGGCTGCATCGACCCGGCGGCGGAGCCCGTCGAGGTCACCTCCAGCCACGTCGGGATGGCGGTCGACCCGGCCGTCTTCGACCGGGTCGAGACCGCGCTGCGCGTGCACGCCGCCCGCCGCGACGACGTCGACCACCTCACCCGCGCCACCGCCGGCTGAGGCGCGACCGGGCGGGACGGCTCAGGCCGTCGGCCAGGTGCCCAGCTCGGCTCGCGTCGGTGGGTTCGCCCCTGCCCGGGTCACCGTGACCGCCGCAGCGGCCGCCGCCGACGCCAGCAGCCGGCGTACGACGGTCTCGTCGGTGTGCCACGCGTCGCCGTCGAGCAGGTCGAGGTCGACCAGGGCGACGACGAGGCCCGCCGTGAAGGTGTCCCCGGCCCCGACGGTGTCGGCCACGTCGACCCGCACCGGGTCGGCGTGCACCTCCAGGCCCTCGGCGTACGCCGTGGAGCCGTCGCCGCCGCGGGTCACGACCACCAGGCGGGTGCGGCCGGCGAGCAGGGTGCGGGCCACCTCGTCCACGTCGGCGCCGGGGCACAGCACCGCGCAGTCCTCGTCGCTGAGCTTGACCAGGTCGGCCCGGGCAGCGCAGGTGCGTACGGCGCTCCACGCGTCTGCGGGGTCGTCGACGAAGGCCGGACGCGCGTTGGGGTCGTAGGTCACCAGGGCGCCGCGACCCGACGCCTGCTCGGCGAGGTCGGCCACCGTGTCGGCCCCGGGGGTGAGGGCGCTGCCCAGCGAGCCCGTGTGCAGCACCACCCCGTCGGGCAGCCGCTGGGGCCGCAGCGCCCAGTCCAGGTCGAAGTCGTAGGTCGCGGTGCCGTCGGCGTCGATGGTGGCCGTCGCGCTCGCCGAGCGACCCGTGCGAGGCTCGTCGGCCACCATCGTGACGCCGCTGTCCTCGGCGTGGGTGCGGAGCAGCCGGCCGTAGGCGTCCTCGCCGATCTCGGTGAGCAGCGTGGTCTCCGTGCCGAGCCGGGACGCCGCCACGGCGACGTTGAGGCAGGAGCCGCCCGGCGCCTCGGTGCGGGAGCCGTCCTCGCGCACGAGCACGTCGACGAGGGCTTCTCCCACCACGACGATCACGACCGGGCCCCTGTGCGCTCAGTGCTCGAAGTCGACCGCGGCGTACGCCTGCAGCTTCTCCAGGCGGTGCTCGGAGCGGATCGAGCGGATGGTGCCGCTGCGCGAGCGCATCACCAGCGAGTGCGTCGTGGCGCCGCCCTGGCGGTAGCGCACGCCCTCCACCAGCTCGCCGTCGGTGATCCCGGTCGCCACGAAGAAGCAGTCGTCGCCGCGGACGAGGTCGTCGGTGGTCAGCACGTGGTCGGCGTCGAGGTCGTGCCCGGCGTCGAGGGCACGCTGGCGCTCCTCGTCGTCGGTGGGCCACAGCCGACCCTGGATCACGCCGCCCATGCACTTCATCGCGCAGGCGGTGATGATGCCCTCGGGAGTGCCGCCGACCCCGACGAGCAGGTCGACACCGGTGCCCTCCCGGGCGGCCATGATCGCGCCGGCCACGTCACCGTCGGAGATGAACTTGATCCGGGCTCCCGCCTCGCGGATCTCCTTGGCGAGCTGCTCGTGGCGGGGACGGTCGAGCAGGACGACGGTGATGTCCTCCTTGCGCGAGCCCTTGGCCTTGGCCACCGCCTCGATGTTGGCGCGCACGGGGTCGCGGATGTCCACGACGTCGGCGGCCTCGGGACCGGTGACCAGCTTCTCCATGTAGAACACGGCGCTGGGGTCGTACATCGAGCCGCGGGGAGCGACCGCGAGCACGGCCACGGCGTTGTTCATGCCCTTGGCGGCGAGGGTGGTGCCGTCGATGGGGTCGACGGCGACGTCGCACTCCGGCCCGCTGCCGTCACCGACCTCCTCGCCGTTGAACAGCATCGGGGCCTCGTCCTTCTCGCCCTCGCCGATGACGACGGTGCCGGCCATGCCCACGGTCGAGATCATCACCCGCATGGCGTTGACCGCGACGCCGTCGGCGCCGTTCTTGTCACCCCGGCCCGACCAGCGTCCGGCGGCCATCGCAGCGGCCTCGGTGACCCGGACCAGCTCCATCGCCAGGTTGCGGTCGGGGACCGGCGGGGTGACCTCGAGCTCGGGCGGCACGGCAGAGTCCGACATGGCGGGAACCCTAGCGGAGCGTCGCTGCCGGCTGAAGGTGCCGGCCGGGCCGGTCAGGCGGCGTACACGCTCATCTCGGTGGCCTTCACCGAGACCCAGACCGGCTGCCCCGGGTCGAGGCCGAGCTCGGCGGCCGCCATGGTCGTGACGTCGGCGAGCACGGGGCGCCCGTCGTCGGGCCGCCCGTCGAGGTCCACCATCACGCGCACCCGGTTCTCCTGGGCGGTCAGGCCCCGCACCCGTCCGCGCCAGCGGTTGCGCACCGACCCCTCCGGCTCGGTGCGTCCCAGGGCGACGGCGCCGGCCGCGAAGCAGACGTGGGCGGCCCCGTCGTACGCCGTGGCGGTGCGCAGCACGCGCCCGTCACGCAGGTGCACCTCGGTGCCCCGCGACTGCCCGCGCACCACGTTGAGCCCGACCAGCCGCGCGACGTGGTCGGTGCGGGGGCGGGCAGCGACCTCGGCCGGGGTGCCGGCCTGGCGCACCAGCCCGTCCTCGAGCACCACGACCCGCGAGGCCAGGGTGAGCGCGTCGACGGCGTCGTGGGTGACCAGCAGCGTGACGCCGGCGAAGCCGTACAGCTGCCGGGCGAGCTCGAGCCGCAGCGCCGCGGCCGCCCCGACGTCCAGCGCGCCCATCGGCTCGTCGAGCAGGAGCAGGTCGGGCTCGAGCACGAGCGCCCGGGCGAGGGCGACCCGCTGGGCCTGCCCGCCGGACAGCGCCCCGGGGCGGCGGTCGGCGAGCTCGGCCACGCCGACGCGGTCGAGCCACACGTCGGCGCGCTGCCGCGCCGTACGCCGGTCGGTGCCGCGCGACCGCAGCCCGAAGGCGACGTTGTCGCGGGCGCTGAGATGGGGGAAGAGCAGCCGGTCCTGGAAGAGCATCCCGAGCCGGCGGTCGCGCACCGGGCGGTCGAGCCAGTCCTCGCCGTGCACCCGGAGGTGGCCGCGGGCCGGCACCAGCCCCGCGACCGCGGCCAGCAGCGTGCTCTTGCCGGCGCCGTTCGGCCCGAGCACGGCGACCACGTCACCGGGGGAGGCGTCCAGGGCGGCGTCCAGGCGCCCGTCCACCGTGAGCGCGAGGGACAGCGCCGGCTCGGTGCTCATGCCGCCACCAGCCAGCGGCTGCGCAGACCGGCCAGCACGCCGACCGAGACCAGCAGCAGCACCAGGCTCAGGGTGCGGGCGGCGGCCGGGTCGGACTGCAGGGCGGTGTAGATCAGCGACGGCATCGTCTGGGTGGTGCGCGGGTAGTTGCCGGCGAAGGTGATGGTCGCCCCGAACTCGCCGAGCGAGCGGGCCCAGGCCAGCACCAGCCCGGCGGCCACGCCCGGCGCGACCAGGGGCACCGTCACCCGGGTGAAGGTCCGCCATCGCGAGGCGCCCAGGGTGGCGGCGACCGCGTCGTAGGAGCCACCGCGCGCCCGCAGGGCGCCCTCGACGCTGATCACGAAGAACGGCAGCGAGACGAAGGTGTGCGCCACCACGACCGCGGAGGTCGTGTACGGCAGCGTCAGCCCGGTGAGCGCGAGCAGCGGCGCGCCGACCACGCCGGTGCGCCCCAGCGCCGTCACCAGGGCGACCCCGGCCACGACCGGGGGCAGCACCAGCGGCACCAGCACCAGGGCCCGCAGCAGCCCGCGGCCGGGGAAGTCGACCCGGGCCAGCACCCACGCCAGGGGCAGGCCGAGCACCAGGCAGAGGGTGCTGGCCGCGAGCGAGGTGAGCAGCGAGAGCCGCAGGGCGGCCAGCACGAGGGGCTCGGAGAGCAGGTCGGGCAGGTCGCGCCAGGGGGTGCCCGCGACCAGGGTCACCAGCGGCACCACCAGGAACAGCGAGGCCAGGCCGGCCACGGCGAGCAGCAGCGCCGGGGGACGCCCCAGGCGCGCACTCACGGTGGGCCGAAGCCGGCCGCCCGGAGCGCCCGACCGCCGCGCTCCGAGCTCACGAAGGCGACCCACCGGCGGGCCAGGTCGACCTGCTCGCTCTGCGCCAGGACGCCCGTCGAGTACGTCGTGGGGGCCTCGCCGGCGCGCGGCAGGGGGATCGACCGCACGGCCTCGCCGGCCGTGACCGCGTCGGTGGCGTAGACGACGCCGGCGTCCGCCTCGCCCCCGGTCACCCGGGCCAGCACCGCCTTGACGTCGATCTCCTGGCTGACCGGCGGGGCGGTCACGTCGTCGAGGGTGAGCACCCGCTCGGCCAGGGCGCCGCACGGCGCGGTCGTCACGCACACGACGTACTGGACGCCGGAGCGGTCGAGGTCGCGCACCCCCGACACGTCGCCGGGGTCGTCCCGTGGGGTCACCAGCACCAGCGAGTTGCTCGCGAAGTCGGCGGGGCGGCCGCGCACCGCGCCCGCGTCCACGGCGGTCGCCATCGTCGCGGCGTCGGCGGTGGCCAGGACGTCGGCGGGCGCGCCCTGGGCGGCCTGGTCGGCGAGGGTCGCCGAGGAGTCGAAGGCGAAGTCCACGGTTGCCCCCGGGTGCGCCCGGGAGAACGCCCGCCCGAGCTCGCCGTAGACCTCGGTCAGCGACGAGGCGGCGAGCACGGTCAGCCGCCGTGGGGCCGGCGCCTGACCGGCGCTGCCGGCGCCGACGGCGGGGTCGTCCGCGCTGGCACCTCCGCAGCCGCTGGTGAGCCCGGCGAGGGCGACCGTGAGCAGGGCCGCGGGCAGGCGGGACGAGCGGGTCACGGGACCTCCACCACGACGTTGGTCGACTTCACCGAGGCCAGCGCGCGCGAGCCGGGCTGCAGGCCGAGGTCGCGCACCGCCTCGGTGCTCATCAGCGAGACCACCCGGTAGGGCCCGCAGACCAGCTCGACCTGCGACATCACCGGGTCGCTGACTACGCGGGTCACCAGCCCCTCGAAGCGGTTGCGCGCGCTGACCGCACCGGCGCGGGGGACGTCGCGCTCGGGCGTCTCGGCGAGCTGGAGGGCGAGGACCGCGAGGTCGCCACCGTCCACGACGGTGCGGCCGTGCTCGCTGCGGGCCTCGATCCGGCCGGCCTCGATCCACCGGCGCAGGGTGTCGTCGCTGACACCGAGGTACCCGGCTGCCTCCGCGACTCGGTAGCTGCTCACCTGATCACTATGCCGCAGGTGCGGCGCAAATCCCACTCTGAGTCCGCATCTGCGTGGCAGCGCCGCGCGCCGAACGTGCGGCACCGTTTGCGACGATGGGGACGTGACCCAGACGAAACCGGAAGAGCAGAGCGGCGCCCCCGGTCGCTACCAGCGCAGCGTCTCGGGCCTGGTCGCGGCGCTGGCCGTGCTCGTGCTGGTCGTGGGGGCGTTCGTGCTCTTCCGGGGCAGCGTGCGCGACAACCCTGACGCCACCCCGATCCGGCCGGTGGACTACGGCGCCGTGACCCGCGTGGCCTCGGAGCAGACCGGCTGGCCGGTGGTGGCTCCGGCCGACCTGCCGAAGGGCTGGGTCGCGACCTCGGTGACCTGGACCAGCGAGCCGGGGGCGTCCTGGCACCTCGGGATGATCACCAAGGCCGAGGAGTACGTCGCCATCGAGGAGGCCGAGCAGCCCCTCCAGGGTGAAGGGGGCCTGCTGAGCGAGCACGTCGACGCCGACGTCGAGCGTCGGGGCGACGTCGTCCTGCCGACGTCGGGAGCGGCGGGCACGTCGTGGGCGCAGTGGGCCGGCGCCGACGGTGACCTCGCCATCTCCACGGAGGTGGACGGCCACCCGCTGCTGCTGGTCACCAGCGGGACGCTCGCCGACCTCCGCGCGGTCACCGCCACGCTCACCCTGCGCTGACGCCGATCCTGGGCTGAGTGCCGCGGCTGCCTGCCGGGCGACACCCCACGGCGCCTGCCCGGGTCCCGGATCAGTCGTCGGCGGGCTCGCGCGGACCGTCGACGACCTCGTCGAGACGACGTCGTGCGCCCTCCAAGAAGCCTTGGCAGAGCCGGGCCAGCTGCTCTCCGCGCTCCCACAGGGCCAGCGACTCCTCGAGCGTGGTGCCGCCGGCCTCCAGACGTCGCACGGTGTCGACGAGCTCGTCGCGCGCCTCCTCGTAGGACAGGTCGGCGTCGTCGGTGGTGGCGTCGGTCTGCTCAGGCATCGGGGTCCTCCGGTGCGGGTCGGGTGGCGGTCACGGCGGCGCCGAGGCGGCCCGCCGCGACCCGGATGTCCAGGGTGCTGCCCACGGTCACGTCGGCGGGGTCGGTGACCACGTCTCCCGTGGGGGTCTGCACGACGGCGTACCCGCGCTGCAGGGTCGCGAGCGGGGAGAGCGCGCGCACCCGGGCGAGACCGTGGGCCATGTCGGCGTCGGCGCGGTCGACCCCGTGGCGCAGCGTCCGCCGCGCCCGGTCGCGCAGCTCGGTGACGGCGTGCAGCCGCTCGTCGAGGCCGTGCCGGGGGTCGGCGAGCGCCGGGCGGCTGCGCAGCGAGGCCAGTGCACGCTCCTCGCGCTCGAGCAGGCCGTGCACCGTACGACGGCCGCGGTCGCGCAGCTGGGCCACGCCGGCGAGCTGCTCGGCGACGTCGGGCACGACGGTCTTGGCGGCGTCGGTCGGGGTGGAGACGCGCAGGTCGGCGACCAGGTCGAGCAGCGGGACGTCGGGCTCGTGGCCGATCGCCGACACCACGGGGGTGCGGCAGGCCGAGACCGCGCGCACCAGGCCCTCGTCGGAGAAGGGGAGGAGGTCCTCGATGGAGCCGCCCCCGCGGGCCACGACGATCACGTCGATCTCGGGGTCGCGGTCGAGCTGCGCGAGCGCCTCCATGACCTCGGCCACGCAGCGGTGGCCCTGCATCGCGGCGTACGCCGCGCGGATCCGCAGCCCGGGCCAGCGTCGGCGGGCCTGCTCGACGACGTCGCGCTCGGCGGCCGAGCCGGACGCGGTCACGAGGCCGAGGCCCTGCGGCAGGAACGGGAGCGGCCGTTTGCGTTCGGTCGCGAAGAGCCCCTCGGCGGCCAGCAGCTGACGGCGCCGCTCCAGCCGGGCGAGCAGCTCGCCGAGGCCGACCATCCTCAGGTCGCGCGCCTGCAACGAGAAGCTGCCCCGGGGGGCGTAGTACGTCGGCTTGGCCTGCACCACGACCGAGGCGCCCTCGACGAGCGGCGGGTCGAGCCGGTCGATGAGCGAGCGGGGGGCGGTCACCGAGACCGAGATGTCGGCGGCCGAGTCGCGCAGCGTGAGGAACACGGTGGCCGAGGCGGAGCGCCGGTTGAGCTGGGCCACCTGGCCCTCCACCCAGATCACGCCGAGGCGGTCGACCCAGCCGGCCACCGCCATGGCGACCTGGCGCACGGGGGCGGGGGACTCCGCGCTGGTCTGCATGGCCACGCCGCCGACCCTAAGCCCGATCCCCGACAGTCGCGGGCGCGGCTCAGTGCGAGCGGAGGGCCCAGCGGTCGCCCCGAGCGTCCGGGCAGGACACGCGACTCCTCCCGGGGGTGCGTCGCAGCGGGTCACCGGGCAGGACGCGGCCGCTCGCGGTAGCACCCGCCGCCTAGGATGGACCCCATGAGCACCAACCTGGGCATGCCCACCGTCGTCGCCGACGACGCCGAACGCGACGTCCGCCTGGCCGCCCCCCGGGGGTACTGCGCCGGCGTCGACCGCGCCGTCATCACGGTGGAGAAGGCCCTGGACCTCTACGGGTCTCCGGTCTACGTCCGCAAGCAGATCGTGCACAACAAGCACGTGGTCGCCGACCTCGAGTCGCGCGGTGCGGTCTTCGTCGAGGAGCTCGACGAGGTCCCCGCCGGCGAGACCGTGGTGTTCTCCGCCCACGGTGTGTCACCCGCGGTGCACGCGCAGGCCCAGGAGCGCGAGCTCAAGACCATCGACGCGACCTGCCCGCTGGTGACCAAGGTCCACCACGAGGCCCGTCGTTTCGACAAGGACGGCTACGACATCCTGCTGATCGGCCACGAGGGCCACGAGGAGGTCGAGGGCACCTGGGGCGAGGCCCCGGTGGCGATCCAGCTGGTGCAGGGCCCCGCGGATGTGCCGGGCATCGAGGTGAAGGACCCCACCCGGGTCGCCTGGCTCTCCCAGACCACGTTGTCGGTCGACGAGACGATGGAGACGGTGGCCGCGATCCGCGAGCGGTTCCCCGACCTGCTCGACCCGCCGAGCGACGACATCTGCTACGCCACCCAGAACCGTCAGTCCGCGGTCAAGGAGATCAGCGCCGACGCCGACCTGGTGATCGTGGTCGGCTCGGCGAACTCCTCGAACTCGGTGCGCCTCGTCGAGGTCGCGCTCGAGGCCGGGGCGAAGGCGTCGTACCGCGTCGACGACGTGTCCGAGATCGAGGAGTCCTGGCTCGAAGGCGTGGACGTCGTCAGCGTGACCTCGGGTGCTTCGGTGCCGGAGACCCTGGTGGACGACGTGCTCTCCTACCTGGGCGAGCGGGGCTACCCGAACGCCCGCGCGGTGCAGACGGCCGAGGAGTCCCTCATCTTCGCGCTGCCGCCCGAGCTGCGCCGCGACATGCGCGCCGCGGGCGTGAGCTGAGCCCGATCCCGATGGCCCGCTACCTCGACGTCCACCCGGACAACCCCCAGCCGAGGACCCTCGACCAGCTCGTCGCGATGCTGCGCGACGACGCGCTCATCGCCTACCCGACCGACTCCTGCTACGCCCTCGGCGTGCAGCTCGGCAACCGGGACGGGCTCGACCGGGTGCGGCGCATCCGCAGACTCGACGACCAGCACCACTTCACTCTGCTGTGCCGTGACTTCGCCCAGCTCGGGCAGCTCGCGCACGTCGACAACGCGGTCTTCCGGGCGGTCAAGGCCGCGACCCCGGGCCCGTACACCTTCATCCTCCCGGCCACCCGCGAGGTGCCCAAGCGGCTGCTGCACCCCAAGAAGCGCACGATCGGGGTGCGGATCCCCGACCACACGGTCGTGCACGAGCTGCTGGAGCGGCTCGGGGAGCCCCTGCTCTCCAGCACGCTGCTGTTGCCCGACGACGAGGAGCCCCTGGTCGACGGCTGGGAGATCAAGGAGCGGCTCGACCACCAGGTGGACGCGGTCGTCGACAGCGGGGAGTGCGGCCGCGAGCCGACGACGGTGGTCGACTTCTCGGAGGGCTACCCCGAGATCCTCAGGGTGGGCGCGGGCGACCCGTCCCCGTTCGACTGAGCCTCCGCAGGGGCCATCTCCTCCTGCGGGGTGGTGACCGGCTCTCCGTCGGCGAGCACCGGGTCGTCCTGCCGGTCGACCGGCGCAGGCATCGGCACGGCGGGCGGCACGAGAGCGGGCATCGCGAGCACCCGGCGGCGTACGCCGAGCACCGCCAGCGCGAGGGCCTGGCAGGCCAGGGTGGCCGCGCCGTGGGTCGCGAGACCGGTGACGACCGACTGCACCGGCCCGTCACCGGCGTCGGCGATCGCGCCGTGGGCCGACAGGGCGAGCACCACCGTGGTGCCGAGCACGAGCAGCGGCGGCAGCACCGCCACCCAGAAGAAGTCGCGCGGGCGTACGGCGAGCGCGGCCAGCAGGCACAGCGGCACGAGCGTCACGTCGAAGAAGAACGAGAGTCGGCCGGTGAGCACCAGGTCGGAGGCCACGACGAGCAGGGTGGCGGCGGCAGCCGCGAGTGCGACGTCCCGCCCGCTCAGGCGGCCCTCTTGCCACAGCGTCGGGGTCACGCGCCCACCGTAGGCACGTCGAGATCCTCCGGCGGGGTGACGCGCCGCAGCGAGGGCAGCTCGTCGCGCTCCTCGGCGACGGCCTCGAGCAGCTCGCGGGCCGCGAGCGGGCGGGGGGCGTCGTCCAGCACCCGGGGCGAGGGCAGCTCGTCGTCGGTGACCCCGAGCTCGGAGAGCCGGCGCGCCGAGACCAGCACCCGGGTCTCCAGCGACCCGACGGCGCTGTTGTAGGCCCCGACCGAGGCCCCCAGCGACCGGCCGAGCTTGTCGAGGTGGCCGCCGACCGTGGCCAGCCGCTCGTGCAGCTCGCGGCCCAGCCCGTGGATCTCCCGGGCCCGTTCGGCGAGCGTCTCCTGCGTCCAGGCGTGCGCCACCGTGCGCAGCAGCGCGATCAGGGTGGTCGGCGTCGCCAGCACGACCTGCCGGTCCGCCGCGTGCTCCAGCAGGCCCGGGTCGGTCTCGAGCGCCGCGGCGAGGAACGACTCCCCGGGCACGAACAGCACGACGAACTCGGGCGTGCCGTCGAGGCTGCGCCAGTAGGACTTCGCCGAGAGCTGGTCGGTGTGGGTGCGCAGCTGGCGGGCGTGCCGGCGCAGGTGGGCCTCGCTCTCCTCGGGGTCCTCGGCCGTGGTCGCGTCGAGGAACGCGTCGAGCGGCACCTTGGAGTCCACGACGACGTGCTTGTCACCCGCCAGGTGCACGACGAGGTCGGGGCGCAGCGCACCGGGCCCGCCCTCGCCGAGGGTGCTCTGCTCGTCGAAGTCGCAGTGCGCCGACATGCCCGCCGCCTCGACCGTGCGCCGCAGGTGCAGCTCGCCCCAGCGGCCGCGCACCTGCGGCTTGCGCAACGCGGTGGACAGCGAGGTCGTCTCGCGCCGCAGGGCGTCGGTGGAGTGGCGCACGTCCTCCACCTGCTGGCGCAGCTGGCTCTGCCAGGACACGCGCTGGTCGGTGAGCTCGCGCACCGTGCTGTCGAGGCGGTCCAGCCCGTCGCGGAGCACGGCCTGCTCCTCGGTGCGGGCCACGAGCGCGGCCAGCGCGCCGTCGTCGGCGGGCCGCCTGCCGCGGGCCACCAGGGCGAGCAACGCGACGGCGGCACCGAGCGCGAAGGCCAGCAGGGCCACGAGCAGCAGCGTCAGCGGTGAGTCCATGACCCCACCCTGAACCGGACCACCGACGTTTCCCGGGCGACACCGCCGACGGGGGAGCGGGAGCACTAGCCTGCGGGGCATGGCGTCCCTCGTGCTCACCGTCCTCGGCGACGACCGGCCAGGCCTGGTCTCCACCCTCTCCGGCCCCGTCGAGGCGGCGGGCGGCAGCTGGCAGCGCAGCCAGCTGGCCCGGCTGGCGGGCAAGTTCGCCGGGGTCGTGCTGGTGTCGGTGCCCGACGACGCCGTGGCCGGCCTCGAGCAGCGGCTCGTCGGGTTGTCCGCGGACGGTCTCGACGTCACCGTCGAACGGGCCGCGGACGACCACGACGGATCCGGCGAGCCCGCGGCCGCGGCACGGCGCGACAGGTCGTGGCGGCTGCACCTGCTGGGCTCCGACCGCCCCGGCATCGTCGCGGAGGTCTCGGCCGCGCTGGCCGAGCGCCGGATCGGCATCGACGAGCTGGTGACCGACGTGCACGAGGCGCCGATGGCCGGCGGCATGCTCTTCGCGGCCGACGCCGTGCTCGCGCTGCCCGCCGGCGTCGACGTCGACGAGGCGCGGGCGGTGCTCGAGCGGCTGGCCGACGAGCTGATGGTCGACCTCACCCTCACCGGCGACTGAGGCCTCCCGGCGTCCGTTGGCTCCGTACGGCGGCGCACCCGCGGGCCGCGCACGTCGGTCGGTGCTGCTAGACAGAGGGCATGACCAGCCCCCTCGTCGACTGGCCCGAGGCGGGGAGCCCCGACGGGTACGACCCCGACGCCGTCGTCGACCGGGTCACGGCGTACGTCGAGGGCCTCGGCCTGAGCCTCTACCCGGCCCAGGAGGAGGCGCTGCTCGAGCTCGCCACCGGCAGCAATGTCGTCCTCGCGACGCCGACCGGCTCCGGCAAGAGCCTGGTCGCGCTGGCCGCGCACACCATCGCGGTGGCCCAGGGGCGGCGCACCTACTACACGGCCCCGATCAAGGCCCTGGTCAGCGAGAAGTTCTTCGACCTGTGCGAGAGGTTCGGCGCCGAGCACGTCGGCATGCTCACCGGCGACGCCTCGGTCAACGCCGGCGCCCCGATCATCTGTTGCACCGCCGAGATCCTGGCCCAGCAGGCGCTGCGGGAGGGCGAGGCAGCCGACGTCGGGCAGGTGGTGATGGACGAGTTCCACTACTACGCCGACCGCGACCGGGGCTGGGCGTGGCAGGTGCCGCTGCTGGAGCTGCCGCAGGCGCAGTTCCTGCTGATGTCGGCCACCCTCGGCGACGTCACCACGATCCGCGACGACCTCGTGCGACGTACGGGACGCGAGACGGCGCTGGTCACCGCGGTGGAGCGGCCGGTGCCGCTGACCTTCCACTGGGCGCTGACGCCGATGCACGAGACGCTCGAGGAGCTGTTGACCACCCACCAGGCCCCCGTCTACGTCGTGCACTTCACCCAGGTCTCGGCGCTGGAGCGGGCCCAGGCGCTCAGCTCGGCCAACGTCGCCAGCCGCCCGCAGCGCGACGCCATCGCGGAGGCGATCGGTGCGTTCCGCTTCGGCCCCGGCTTCGGCAAGACCTTGTCGCGGCTGCTGCGGCTCGGCGTAGGGGTGCACCACGCCGGCATGCTGCCGCGCTACCGACGGCTGGTGGAGACCCTGGCCCAGGCCGGGCTGCTGCAGGTCGTCTGCGGCACCGACACCCTCGGCGTCGGCATCAACGTGCCGATCCGCACCGTCGTGCTGAGCGGCCTGACCAAGTACGACGGCCGCCGCCAGCGGCTGCTCACCGCGCGCGAGTTCCACCAGGTCGCCGGTCGCGCCGGGCGCGCCGGCTTCGACACCGCGGGCACCGTCGTCGTGCAGGCACCGGACCACCTCGTCGACAACGCCAAGGCGATCGCCAAGGCCGGTGACGACCCCCAAGAAGCTGCGCAAGATCCAGAAGAAGAAGGCGCCCGAGGGGCAGGTCACCTACACCGAGCAGGCCTACGAGCGCCTCGTCGCCGGCGAGCCCGAGCAGCTGCACTCCCGCATGCGGGTCACCCACGGCATGCTGCTCAACGTGCTGTCGCGGCGCGAGGACCCGCTCCCGGTGCTGCACCGCCTGTTGCGCGCGAACCACGAGCCGGGCCCCCGCCAGGTGCAGCTGGTGCGTCGGGCGGTCGGCATCTACCGCTCGCTCCTCGCCGGGGGCGTCGTCCGGCAGCTGCCGGAGCCGGACGCGTACGGCAGGCGGGCCGTCGTCGACGAGGACCTCCAGGTCGGCTTCGCCCTCAACCAGCCGCTCGCGACGTACGCCTTGGCGACCTTCGAGGCGCTCGACCCCGAGGGGGAGACCTACACCCTCGACGTGCTGTCGGTGCTCGAGTCGGTGCTCGACGACCCCCGGCAGGTGCTGATGTCGCAGCAACACCGCGAGCGTGGCGAGGCCGTGGCCGAGATGAAGGCCGAGGGCATCGAGTACGACGAGCGGATGGACCTGCTCGAGGAGGTCACCTACCCCAAGCCGCTCGACGAGCTGCTCGAGGCGACCTACGACGTGTACTCGGGCAGCCACCCGTGGATCACCGAGACGCCGGTGTCGCCCAAGTCGGTGGTCCGCGACATGTACGAGCGGCGGCTGACCTTCGCCGAGTACGTCTCCTTCTACGGGCTCGCCCGCTCCGAGGGCTTGCTCCTGCGCTACCTCTCCGACGCCTGGCGGGCGCTGCGCCAGACCGTGCCGGACGCGGTGCGCACGCCCGAGCTAGACGACGTCCAGGACTGGCTCGAGGCCGTGGTGCGGCAGACCGACTCCTCGCTGCTCGACGAGTGGTCGGCGCTGGTCGAGGGCGCCGACGCGGCCTCGCTGGCCGCCGGCGACCCGGTGCGACCGAAGGCCCCGGACACGCTCACCTCCGACACTCGCGGCTTCCGGGTGCTGGTGCGCAACGCCATGTTCCGCCGGGTCGAGCTGGCCTCGCGGCGGCGCGTCGCCGAGCTCGAGGAGCTCGACGGATCGGTGTGGGCCGACGCCGTGGCGGCGTACTTCGAGGAGCACGACGAGATGCTGGCGGGCGCTGACGCGCGAGGGCCGCGGATGTTCCAGGTCGACGAGCGGCCCGAGGGCGCGGAGGGCCGCGCCTGGCGGGTCCAGCAGGTCGTCGACGACCCCGAGGGCCACCACGACTGGCGGGTGGTCGCGGTGGTCGACCTCGACGCCAGCGACACCGAGGGAGACCTGGTGTTCACCTGCGAGGGCCTCCTCCGCCTCTGACCGACAGGGCACCAACTTCTCCGCGAGAGGGCACCAACTTCTCCGCGAGAGGGCAGTTGGTGCACGCCGTAGGACAACGAGCGGGCACTTGGTGCACCCGACCAGAAGCGGCCGGACGCACGAACTGCCCTTCGGGCGGTCCTGAGCGTGTAGGAACCACCCTCTCGGCTGCACTGAGCGTGTAGGAACTGCCCTCTCGGCCAACTGAGGCGGGCAGCAACTGCCCTCTCGGCGCGAAGTTAGTGCCCTCTCGGCAGGTCAGGCGGGGAGGTCGACGTCCACCACGACGGGGGCGTGGTCGCTGGCGCCCTTGCCGTGGCCGTCCTCGCCACCGCGCTCCTCGCGGTCGACGAACACGTCGGAGACGGCACCGGCGAACGCGGGGGAGCCCAGCACGAAGTCGATCCGCATGCCGCGGTTGCGCTCGTAGCGCTGTCGGTAGTAGTCCCAGTAGGTGTAGACGTCGTCGCCGGGCAGCAACGGCCGCATCACGTCGGCGTACCCGTCGTCGACGAAGCCACCGAAGGCCGCCCGCTCCTCCGGTGTCACGTGGGTCGAGGTCGTGAACTGCGCGATGTCGAAGACGTCGCCGTCGAGCGGCGCGATGTTCCAGTCGCCGACCAGCGCCACGGGGTGCTCGCCGGTCACCCAGCCGGCCGCCTGCGTGCGCAGGGCGGCCAGCCACTGGAGCTTGTAGGCGAGGTGCGGGTCGCCGGGCTTGCGGCCGTTGGGGACGTACAGCGACCACACCCGTACGCCGCCGCAGGTCGCACCGAGAGCGCGGGCTTCCGCCACCGGCGGGTCGCCCCACTGCGGCATCCCCTCGAAGCCGGCCGAGACGTCCTCGATGCCGACCCGGGAGACGATCGCGACGCCGTTCCACTGGTTCAGCCCGTAGGTAGCGACCTCGTACCCGAGCGACTCCAGACCCATCGTGGGCCACTGCGCGTCCTTGGCCTTGGTCTCCTGGAGCGCGAGCACGTCCACGTCGTGGCGCTGCAGGAAGGCTTCGACCCGATCGATGCGGGTCCGGACGGAGTTGACGTTCCAGGTGGCGATGCGCACCGTCCGGACCCTACTCAGACCGCGCCGAACGGCGCGACGAGGTCGGCGGTGACCTCTCCCGCCAGGGCCACGGCCACGTCGAGGCGTACGTCGGCGATGCGCACCGCCTCGGAGCCCGCCGCCGTCGCGGCGACCAGGTCGGCGAGGTCGAGGCGACGTTGGAAGTAGGTCTGGGAGACCCGCCAGCCGATGACGCCGTCGCGCTCGAGCACGGTGCGCTGACGCCCCAGGAGGCCCGATCCCGAAACGAGGTGCGCCGGCGTGACCCGGTGCCCGAGGTGGCGGTAGGACACTTCGGCCAGCCCCACGCCCACACCCACCAGCGCCGCCACCGCGAGCACCGGCGCCCACCACGGTGCACCGAGGAGGACCAGGCCCACGACGGTGGCCACGGACAGGACGAGGGCCACGTTCAACCCGCGGACGAGCCGTCGACGACGGGCACGGGGCCCGTGCGCGACCAGCGGCACCGTGAGGGCGTCCCCGGCCTCCAGCAGGTCGGCGCCGACGCGAAAGACCACGGTGAGCGGGCAGGAAGGGAGCACGTTGGTCGTGCCGCCGCTGCCGACGCCGGTGGCCAGCGCGTTGAGCTGGGCACCGCCGCCGAGCCGCACCAGCGCGGGCTCGACGACCACGATGCCGCGGATGCGTCGCTCCTCGACGGTGGTCGAACGCGTCGTGAGCAGGCCGGCCTCGACGCGCACCGAGCCGTCGGCGCGGGAGACGACGAGCCCGCCCCAGCGCACGGCGTACGCCGCTACGGCCGCGAGGAGGTAGAGCACCAGCCCCAGGACGAGCAGGACGACGACGGCGACGACGACCCCCAGACGCTGGAACTCGTCGGCGGCGGAGGTGACGAGGCCCTCCTCGTCGATGCCGACCTGTTCGACGGCCTGGAAGAACACGCCGATCACCGCGACCAGCGCGACGAGCTGGCCGACCTGGAGCGGGGCGTACTTCAGCCAGCCCCAGTCCAGGCGCGCGAGCTCTTCCCGCGGAGACGGCGCGCGGCCGGGCGTGTCGCCGGCGAGCGCATCGCCGTCAGCGTCGGGGTCGTCGGTCGCCCCGCCGCCGGTGGCGGGGCTCAGCACGGCCGACCGGGCAAGCAGGAACTGCCGCAACCGCTCCGCCTCGTCCGCCCGCAGCGAGTCGAGGGTGACCCGGTCGCTGTCGACGCCGGTGCCGATCCGCACGACGCTCAGTCCGAGCAGGCGGTGCATGAGCGTGGACTCGAGATCGACGCTGCGCACCCGCTCCAGCGAGACGCTGGTCTGCTTGGTGGTGAGCAGCCGGTACTGCCACTGCAGCCGACCGTCGTGCAGCCGCCACCGGGTGCCGAACCACGGCACCGCGCTGAACACCAGGGTGGCGAGCAGCAGGGGCACCGCGGTCGACAGGATACCGAGACCGTCGCCGCCGCGACTGAGACCGAACACGGCCACCAGCAGAGGGAGGGCGAACTGCCGCAGCGTGCGGACCGGGTTGACCAGCAGCTGAAGCGCGCTCATCCGTCGCCAGCCCTCGATGCCCGGCGGCGCCTGGTCGGTCGTGCCGTCGGGCGCGTGGGCAGGAGACGTGGGCGCGGCCGGTCGCTCAAGCGGCGGGTCCGCGGGGTCGGGGGGCGCCCAGACGTCCCGATCCTCGTCGCCGGCAGGGGTGGTCACGTGGCGTCGCCCGCGACGGCAGCGGTGTCGCGCACCAGGTCGGCCACGACCCGCTTGGCGAGGTCCTCCTCGAGCCCGTGCACGAAGGCGGTGCCCGAGCCCGACGCGGTGGTCACCCGCACCGAGGCGAGGCCGAACAACCGCTCCAGGGCACCCTGGCTCGAGTCCACGGTCTGCACCCGGTTCAGCGGCACGATGCGCACGTCCCGGGTCAGCCAGCCCGACTGTGTGTAGAAGGCCTCGTGGGTGACCTCCCATCGGTGCACCCGGTACCGGATCGCGGGCACGAAGACGATGTAGGCGACCTCGGTCAGCACCAGCACGCCGGGGACCAGCGCCAGTGCGGCGGGGGCCTCGCCGACCACGAGGACGACGACGAGGCCGACCAGCATGAGCACGAGGACCGGGATCGACGCGACCCGCCACATGCCCTTCGCCCGGGGGGAGACCCGCTCGCGGGGCTCGCGCAGCACCAGCTCCGGCGTACGACGGGCGGCCGCGTCAGTCTGCTCGCTCACGCTCCGAGCGTCGCACACCACGTCGACGATTCGGCCGCCCGACGTGCGGCACCTAGACTCCGGCCACGTGGCTCTCACCATCGGCATCGTCGGACTCCCCAACGCGGGCAAGTCGACCCTCTTCAACGCCCTGACCAAGAACGACGTGCTCGCGGCGAACTACCCGTTCGCGACGATCGAGCCCAACGTCGGCGTGGTCGGCGTCCCGGACCCACGGCTGGGCACGCTCGCCGGGATCTTCGGCTCGGCCAAGATCCTCCCCGCGACCGTCGAGTTCGTCGACATCGCCGGCATCGTCGCGCGGCGCCTCGCGAGGGCGAGGGTCTGGGCAACAAGTTCCTCTCCCACATCCGTGAGTCGGCCGCGATCTGCCAGGTGACCCGGGTCTTCCGCGACGAGGACGTCACCCACGTCGACGGCGAGGTCAACCCGGCCTCCGACATCTCCACGATCCAGACCGAGATGATCCTGGCCGACCTGCAGACCGTCGAGAAGGCGATCCCGCGGCTGGAGAAGGAGGCGCGCAGCCCGCAAGGAGCTCGGCGCCCACCTCGCCGCCGCCAAGGAGGCGATGGAGGCGCTCGAGGCCGGCACCCCGATCATCGCCACGAAGATCGACCGGCGCTGATCCGCGAGCTGTCGCTGCTGACCGCGAAGCCCTACATCTACGTCTTCAACTGCGACGCCGACGAGCTCGCCGACGAGGACCTCAAGCAGCGGATGCGCGACCTGGTCGCGCCGGCCGAGGCGATCTTCCTCGACGCGAAGTTCGAGGCCGAGCTGGTCGAGCTCGGCGACGAGGACGAGGCCCGCGAGATGCTCGCCGAGATGGGCGTCGACGAGCCGGGCCTCGACGTGCTGGCCCGGGTCGGCTTCGACACCCTCGGACTGCAGACCTACCTGACCGCCGGCCCCAAGGAGTCGCGCGCCTGGACGATCCCCAAGGGCGCCACCGCCCCCGAGGCCGCCGGTGTCATCCACACCGACTTCCAGAGCGGCTTCATCAAGGCCGAGATCGTGTCCTTCGACGACCTCGTCGAGGCGGGCTCGATGGCCACGGCGAAGTCGGCCGGCAAGGTCCGCATGGAGGGCAAGGACTACGTCATGGCCGACGGCGACGTGGTGGAGTTCCGCTTCAACGTGTAAACGCCCAGTTCAATCACCTAATCGCTCTTGCCCCCTCTTGCCCCGTCAGAGGTGAGGACTTCCCCTGCGAGCGTCGACGCGGCCTTGCGCGTCCTGTCCTCCGCCGAGGGCCACAGGTGCCAGTACGTCTCCAGCGTCGTGGTCGCCTTCGCGTGCCCGAGCGCCCGCTGGACGGTCACCACGTCGCAACCCGCCGCGATCAGACCGGAGGCGTAGAAGTGCCTGAGACTGTGCAGGGTGAAGCCCTCCATAGATTCTTGTTATTGGCCTGATGCGTTAGTCAACACACGGGCCGGCCGTAGTGGCAGCTGCAGCCGTCTTCACGCCGTGCTCAGGAGCGTGTGCGGCCATTGCCACAGCGGCCGGCGCGGCAGCGGGGTCAGCCGACGCGTATTACGCTGTCAAGGAGAAGGATTGGGACGGCTTAGCGCTGGACGTAGTCGGTCTCGGTACGGCTGGGTTGGGCACCTTGCTGAAAGGAGCGAAGTTTGCCATATTGAGAAGCTGGAAGAAACTCCATGGACAGAGGGGCATGAGGAACACGCGACACAAAGTCGGCAGAACGATCAAACGTCTCGATAGCCGCATAGTGACGCATAGAAAGTTCGAAAAAGTCTATGCGGCGGTAGCGAGTGGTGCGTTTGCGGTAGGAGTCGCCAGGCAAGTAAACGGCGCGAGACCGGTTTAGTCGGGGTCGCTGCTGATGAAAAATGCCCACACGCAGGTTCATCCTCTGACGACTTGGCCATTCACTCAGCAATTTCTGAGTCTAGTTCTTCCTGCGACGTGGGAGGAGGCGGGAGGCGGCAATTTCGAGTCGACGATGACTCAACTCTGCTATCTGCAAGTGGTTCGAATTGCACTAGCGCTAGCGCTCGGCTCGCCCCTCGCTTTCTTCGAGCCGATGCGTGTTTTCTTGCTCTCGTACATCGCAGTCTTCTCTACTGCCGGCGTCGTTGTGATACTTGCTTTAGCCTGGGAAATGTTGCGAGGTAAAAAGACGGCCGAAAATAGACGTGACTCGAAGATGCAATCTCGAACTTGGGCGGCCTCTAGAAATGCGGGATGGGCGGGTGCGGTCGCGTTTGTGGTGGCCGTATTTGTGAGACAGATCTAGTATCACCTGTCGCGCCGATCGCAGCATCTGGCTGGCACGCCGAAAGTCATGCGCGCTGCCTTTATTGATGTGCCCGGTCCCCCCTGACTCGTGCCACTTGACCGCGGATCGGTGACTGCGTCAGCGTCTTCGCAGGTGAGCGCGTTGCGGCGTCGTTGATTGACACACCCCGGGGCTCGGTAGGGTCCGGCCGGTGGTGTTCGTGCGGAGGTCCCCAGGTCGATCGGGGAGCACGAAGGTCCAGATCGCTGATCGTCGTGATGGGCGCGACGTCGTGGTCGAGCACGTCGGCACGGCCCGAACCGGCGCCGAGCTGGCAGTGCTCATGGCCCAAGCACGCCGGCAGCTGCACGAGGGGCAGGAGGCTCTCGACCTGGAGATCGTCGGGCTTGAGGATGAGGGCGTGCCGCAGCGGCCTGGCCTGATCACGCGCAAGCGCTCGGCGCTGTTGTGGCAGGTCCTCACCGAGGCGTACGCCCGGCTGGGGTTCGACGCCATCGATGACGACGCCTTCGCTCAACTCGTGCTGGCGCGCATCATCGAGCCGACCTCGAAGGCCGACTCAGTGCGAGTGCTGAAGGAGATCGGTGTTGCGTCGGCGTCGCTGCGCACGATGTTCCGCTCGCTGCAACGAGCCACCGAGCGTGACTACCGCGCCCAGATCGCCACGGCCTGCTTCAGCCACGCGATGACTCACGGCGACGTCAGCCTGGTGCTCTACGACGTCACCACGCTCTACTTCGAGGCAGAGCAGGAAGACGAGCTTCGCAAGGTCGGCTACAGCAAGGAGCGCCGCGTCGACCCGCAGGTCGTGGTCGGTCTGCTGGTCGACCGACACGGGTTCCCACTCGAGATCGGCTGCTTCGAGGGCACCAAGGCCGAGACCTTGACGATCATCCCGATCGTCAAGCAGTTCGCCGAGCGCCACGGCATCGCGGACATGGTCGTCGTTGCCGACGCCGGGATGTTGTCCTCGAGCAACCTGCGTGATCTGGACGGGGCCGGGCTGCGGTTCATCGTTGGATCCCGGGTCACCAAGGCACCGAAGGACCTGGAGTCCCACTTCCGCTGGCACGGCACCGCGTTCACCAACGGGCAGGTCATCGACACCATCACCCCACGCGACCATCGCGGCACCGCGGTGAAGAGCAGCGACCCCATGCGTCGGGCCGAGCCCGTCTGGGATCCGGCCGTGCATGCGAAGTCGTGGCGCGCAGTGTGGGCCTACTCCCGCAAGCGGGCGGTGCGCGACAACGCGACCTTGACCTTGCAGGAGAACAAGGCCCGTGCCGTCGTGGCCGGAGAGAAGGCCGCCAGGACGCCACGGTTCGTCAAGACCCGCAACGGTGCCAACGAGCTGGACGAGACCTCACTGACCAGGGCACGCGAACTCGTGGGGTTGAAGGGCTACGTCACCAACATCGAACCCGGCCTGATGCCAGCGGGCGAGGTGATCGCGAGCTACCACGACCTGTGGCACGTCGAGCAGTCCTTCAGGATGTCGAAGACCGACCTGGCTGCACGGCCGATGTTCCACCACACCCGTGAGGCGATCGAGGCCCACCTCACGATCGTGTTCGCCGCCCTCGCGATCGCCCGCCACCTGCAGAACGCCACCGGGCTGAGCATCCGCAAGATCGTCCAGACCCTGCGACCGATCCAGCAGATCACCGTCCGCATCGCCGGCCACGAACACATCGCCGAGGACCCGATCACGCCCGTCGCCGAGGCGATCCTCGACGCACTCGGGATCAGCGCTCAGTGACACACCCCGGTGGCACGATTCAGGTCATGCGCGCTGCCTTTATTGATGTGCCCGGTCCCCTTTTTTCGGTCCGGTTCCTGTGAGAATGCTCCTGACTTTGAGAGTGCTCATGGAGGGTTCTGATGCCGGCTAAGAGGAGGTACGCGGCGGAGCAGATCGTGGCGAAGCTGCGTGGGGCAGAGAAGCTGCAGGCGCAGGGCTCGACGGTCCCGTGAGTGTGCAAGCGGCTGCAGATCAGCGAGCAGACGTTCTATCGGTTGTCGATGTCGAAGACGAACACCTACGACGCCGGCAACCGCATCACCAACACCGGCTACACCTACGACAATCTCGGCCGCACCAAGACCATCCCCAACGCCGACACCACCGGCGGCGGAACGGGGAACGGGACCTGCCCACAGTTCGGTTGACACCTTGACGTGACCTACGGCACCTGACCCTTGAGAGTCCGCCCCACCAACCCTGGGGGTGTGGGCGCTTCCGGGGAGTCGAAATCTTGAAACCATATGTCGACAACGATCATCGAGGTTCACGCGACCGTCGCATAGCTCCCCCTTGGCTAGCTTGTCAGTCGTTGTGAGGCACCCCGGGTTGCATGTCGCTCACAGGCGCGCCGGCTTTCGGCCGAAGCCGTCCTGGTGGACAGTCCCTGGGTCCGCAGATAGTCCGCAAAAGGTTCGTCAAATTCCGTCATCTACCCGAAGCGTCCAGCAGCTTCCGCAACGGAAACGCCCAGTTCAGCCGCTGTTTCCGTAGGGCGCCATGAACGTCCAACAGCGGTCGAGAACCCCTCGCCGACTTCCCCTGGTACTGATGAGCTCAGCCCTGATCCACCGACGGCGGTGGCGGGTGTGAGCGTGGCGTAGAACGAGAGAGCCCCTCTGAGCAGGGAAGATGTCGATTGCGACGTCAACAACCCCACGCTCAAGAAGGGCACCTCGGAAGTGAAACCTTCTCACACGATCCGACCGGTTTTCGATGATCCGAATCTGGTGTCGGCAGCTGGCCTGGTCCCGACGATGCGGCTCGCGGAGTCGGCCGGGTTCCACGACCTGCTCGGCGCCTTGTCGGTGCCCTCGCCGAACGCGGGGGCGAAGGCCGGGTGCGTGGTCGGCGCGATGCTCGCAGGAGCCGATTGCATCGACGACCTCGACCTACTGCGCCACGGCGGCATGGCACGCCTGTTCGGCGGGGTACGGGCGCCCTCGACGCTGGGCACCTTCCTGCGCTCCTTCACCCACGGCCACGTCCAACAGCTCGACAAGATCAACGCCGGTCTCCTGGCCGGACTCGCAGCGCGAGTGCCGGGGCTGCTGGCCGGCTCGGATGCGCAGGGGATCGCGTTCGTCGATGTCGACGACACCATCCGCGAGGTCCACGGCTACGCCAAGCAGGCCGCCGGGTTCGGCTACACCGGCGTGCGTGGGCTCAACGTGCAGGTCGCCACCATCAGCACCCCGACCGCGGCCCCGGTCATCGCCCGCGCCCGGCTCCGCAAGGGCAACACCGCCTCGGCCACCGGCGCCGGCCGGCTGCTGGCCCAGGCCCTGAGCACCGCCCGCGCCGCCGGAGTGCTCGGACAGGTCCTGGCCCGCGCCGACTCGGCCTACTACGGGCACGCCTTTGTTGGCACAGCCCTACGTCACGGCGCCTGGTTCTCGGTGACCGCGCGGATGAATCCGCAGGTCAAGACCACGATCGGCAACATCGAGCCCGGCACATGGACGCCGATCAAGTACCCCAACGCGGTCTTCGACGAGGCCGAGGGCCGCTGGATCAGCGATGCCGAGGTCGCCGAGGTTCCCTTCACCGCCTTCACCTCCCGCCGCAAACACCAGCACGTGGGCTGCCGGCTCATCGTGCGCCGGGTCAAGCGACTCCAACCCTTGGCATCCGACGGCACCGAGCAGGGCGAGCTCATGGCCGCATACCGCCATCACGCCTTCATCACCAACAGCACCCTGCCCATGCTCGAGGCCGACCAGCACCACCGCGACCACGCCCATGTCGAGCAGGTCATCGCCGAGCTCAAGGACGGCCCGCTCGCGCACCTGCCGTCTGGCTCCTACGCCGCGAACGCCGCCTGGGTCGCCTGCTCGGTGATCGCGTTCAACATCGCCCGCGCTGCTGCGATCACCGCCGGCCAGCACCGCGCCCGCTGGGCGACGCTACGCACCCAGATCATCAACATCCCCGCCCGCATCGCCACCACCGGCCGACGGCTAGTGCTGCACCTGCCGACCCACTGGCCCTGGTCGACTGGCTGGCAGTCGCTGTGGTCGAGCGCGACCGGACCACCCCCCACCGTCGCGACCTGACCAGCCAGCCATCACGGCACGACCAGGACCAAAGTGGAAGAGCCGGGCCAGACCGGCCAGTCAGCCACGCCCAACTCTCCGGCCCCACAGCGATGGGCCGAAATCACCGAACCCGAACCAAGGTCGGTGGATCAAGGCTCAGTCAGTCGCTCCCCACCGCCGCGCCCACCGTCGACAGCCCGCCTGGCTGCCGCATGTCGGGCCGGTCGGACCGGTCCTACGAACTGATGCGTTGCCCCCGAATTGCCCCCGCCAGATCCGTCAGCGACAAGCAGTGGTCAACGTCATGATGCGCAAAGCCGCAGGTAGATCCGCTAGTGCCAACTGTTGCCATCTGCTGTTCTTCACGGGGAACAGGTTCCGCTTCAACGTGTGAATCGGCGCGTTTGCGCAGGTCAGCGGGGCGTGACCTCTCCCAGTCCGCACACAGTCCGCAAGAAATCTAGTGTGACGGGCTCGATCCGGCAGTTCGGAGGGCCGCTCGGGACCCCGGGTGCTGCCAGTGACCCGCGCGTGAGGTGACTCTTGAGGCGGTGTGGCGCAGGTCCGGGATCGTTCACGGCAGAAGCGGACCTCAGGCGCGGCCCTGCCTGAAATTGGCGATGACCATCGCGACGGCCATGGCGCTCATCGCCAGGGCTGCCAGCGGTGTCAGTCCAGATCTTGGTCCAGTTGGGTTCGTTCGTCCTCACGGACGGCGTCCCGTTCGTAGGACTCTGCAACGGCGCGCAGGATCCGTGCCGCATGGAGAGGAGGGGTTGACGGGCTGGGAAGGTAGGTATCCGTACGGGATTCTGCGGGCCGTCGATAGTCAGGAGGGGCCAACGACTCGGAGGTCGGCCGGAGGATGGAAGCGGGGCTGCGGAGGTGGAGATCGTTGGCGAAACCGGCCCGCAGGCCGCCCCCTTCCCGAAGATGCCACCCGGACGGGGCGTACGGGACGGGCGTCCAACATCGGCCCGCAACCCAGGGATGTGTGTCTCTCTTCGAGGTTCCCGTTTCGGCACACTCCGCGTGCCTGTCGCACCGACGGTGACCGTGCGACTCCCCACTCCAGCCGCCGTCGCTCGTCTGGGGCCGATATCGCGGTTCGTGTCGAATTCGGGCTTGTTCGTTCGCTGTCGCGGTGAAACGGTTCCCATGACGAAAGGACACGACCGTGAAGTACGTCATCATGTTCACGACCACGCCCGACCTCGAGGCGCAGGTGTCGCCTGAGCGCGTCGAGCAGGTCTACGGCCGCACCTACGAGTGGTTCGGCACGCACCGCGAGGTGATGACCGAGTCCGGTGCGCAGCTGCAGCCGGTCGATACCGCGACCACGGTTAGCTACGGCGACGAGGGGCCGGTCGTGGCCGACGGGCCGTTCTTGGAGGCGAAGGAGGTCATCGGTGGATTCCAGGTGATCGACGTGCCCGACCTCGACGCGGCGATCGCCGTGGTCAAGACGTGGCCGCTGCTCGAGCTGCCCGGCGTGTCGGTCGAGATCCGCCCGATCGTCGTCTACTAAGGCACCTCGAGCTCGTGGATGAATCGGACGGCGCGGCAGCGGAGTCAGGCCGGGCCCACGCCGCGGCGTCCGATCAACTCCTCGCCGAGGTGATCCGCGAGGAGTCCGCGCGGATCGTTGGGGCGCTCACGAGGTGGCTCGGGAGCCTCGATCTTGCGGAGGAGTCGGTCGCCGAGGCGATCGCGGAGGCCGTGCGCGAGTGGCGCACGCGCGGGGTGCCTGATAATCCCGGGGGATGGCTCACGCAGGCGGCCCGCAATAACGCCCTTGACCGCCTGCGGCGCGAGAAGCGGTACCGCGAGAAGGTGGCCCTGCTCGCGGATCGCCGAGCCGAGGCGCCGCCACCGCTCGACCGGCGAGCCCGGCGAGCCCGACGAGCGACTGCCGCTCCTGTTCGGCTGCTGTCACCCCGCTATCTCCCCGGACGCGCAGCTCGCGCTGACCCTCCGTGCGATCTGCGGCCTCACGACCGCGCAGATCGCACGTGCCACCCTGGCCGCCGGAATCGACGGTCGCGCAGCGGATTGTGCGGGCCAAGCGGAAGATAGGTGCGGCAGGCATCCCCCTGCGGATCCCCGAGGGATCCGAGCGGGCCGAGCGCCTGGATATCGTCCTGACGGTCGTCTCGGTGATGTACAGCGAGGCCCACCTGGTCGCCGGGGGAGACGCGGCCGCGGACCGCGATCTCGCCGACGACGCCCTGTGGCTCGCACGCGTCGTCGCCCACGAACTGCCGCGCGAGGCGGAGGCACAGGGACTGCTCGCACTGCTGCTGTTCCACCGAGCACGCGAAGCGGCACGCGCCGTCGATGGAGAGCTCGTCCTCCTCGCTGATCAGGACCGGGCCCGGTGGGATCGGCGACTGATCGACGAGGCACAAGACGTGCTCGAGAAAGCGGCGATGCTACGACGCCCAGGACGCTGGCAGCTGCACGCGGCGATCGCCGCGTGCCACTCCGACACGCGCGACGGCGGCGACACCGATTGGCTTCAGGTGCTCACGCTTTACAACATGCTGCTGGCGCACGACCGGTCGCCGGTCGTACGGCTCAACCGCGCGGTGGCGCTCGCTGAGCCCTGATCCACCGAGGGTGATTCGCGGATGGCGATCTCTGGCTTTCTGACTGCAATCGGTTCTGTGAGCGTGCGGGAGCGCCGGCCGGGTGCCGGTGTCTCCGTGGTTCCTCGGGTCGTGGCCGATGGCGGCCGGGGTGGTCAGGTCGTGAGCACGCGGGGCGGGCCGGTGGCGGTGTGCCACAGCGACCACCAGGCAGAAGCCCAGGGCCAGTGGGTCGGGAGGTGCAGGACGAGGCGTCGGCCGGTGGCGGCGATCCGGCCGGGGATGTTGATGATCCGGGTGCGCAGGGTCGCTGATCGTGCGGTGTGCATTCCGGCGGCGACAGCTGCGGCGCGGGCGAGGTTGAACGCGATGACCGCAGCAGAGACCCAGGCTGCGTTCGCGGCGTAGCGGCCCGAGGGTAGGTGGGCCAGGGGTCCGTTCTTCAGCTCGGCGATGACCTGCTCGACCACGGCGTGGTCGCGATGCCGCTGATCGGCCTCGACCGTGGTCAGGGTGGAGTTGGTGATGAAGGCATGGTGTCGCCAGTGGGCGAACAGCTCTGACTGCTCGGTGCCATCCGATGCCAGCGGCTGGAGCCGCCGGACCCGACGCACGACCAGCCGGCAGGACACGTGCTCGGCCTTGCGTCGGCTGGTGAACACGGTGACCGGGACCTCGGCCACTTCTGCGTCGGAGACCCACCTGCCCTCTGCTTCGTCGAACACCGCGTTCGGGTATCGGATCGGGATCCACGCGTCCGGTTCGATGCCCGCGATCGCGGCGTTGATCTGCGGGTTCCTCCGTGCGGTCACGCTGAACCAGGCGCCGTGACGGACCGCGGTCCCGACGAAGTCGTGGCCGTAGTAGGCCGAGTCTGCTCGGGCCAGGACCTGCCCGGTGGCGCCGGCGGCCCGGGCGGTGCCGATGGCCTGGGCCAGCAGACGACCGCATCCCGACGCCGACGCAGCAGCGCCGCGGCGCAGCCGCGCCCGGGCGATCACCGGCGCCGCGGTCGGGGTGCTGATCGTGGCGAGCTGGACGTTGAGGCCTCGGACGCCGGAGTACCCGAACGACGCGGCCTGCTTGGAGTAACCGTGGACCTCCTTGATCGTGTCGTCGAGATCGATGAACGCGATCCCGCCCCCGCCACCCCCGGTGAGCAGGCCGGGAACGTGCGCGGCGAGCCCCGCCAGCAGCTCCCCGCCGACCTTGTCGAGTTGCTGGACGTGCCCGTGGGTGAAGGACCGCAGGAACGTGCCCAGCGTCGAGGGCGCCCGCACTCCCTCCAACAGCCTGCCCATGCCGCCGTGGCGCAGCAGGTCCAGGTCATCGATCGAGTCCGCCCCGGCGAGCATCCCGCCGACCACCGCGACGGTCTTCGCGGCCGCGTTCGGCGAAGCCACCGACAGTCCCGCCAGCTGGTCGTGGAGGCCAGCTGTCTCGGCCAGCCGCAACACCGGCACCAGACCAGCCGCCGACACGAGATTCGGGTCATCGAAAACAGGCCTGATCGCGTGAGATGCTTTCACTTACGAGGTGCCCCTCTGATTCGGGTCCGATGCTGACGTCGTAATCAACATCGTTCCTGGTCAGAGGGCATTTCTCGTTCTACGCCACGCTCACGACAACCTCGTCATCGGTGGATCAGGGCTGAGGTCGACGGACCGCAGGCGGCACTGGAGGAGGTGGATGCTCTCCGGCACGCCCTCACCGGATACCACCTGTGGCACGCCGTTCGCGCGAGGATGCTGCGGCACCTTGGCCGCCGGGACGAGGCGATGGCCGAAGACCTGTTCGCCTTGGAACTCACTGCGAACGACGCCGAGCGGCGCCTGCTGGAGGCGCGGGTCGATCCCTGAAGCGGACCCCGCCTCGACGCGCGCCGCGAAAGCGCCACCCCACCCGGGGACGCCAGGCGCGGCGGCGCTGGCAACGAAAGATCATTGAAGAAAATTCAGATGAGCCTGTCGATCCGGCGACGCGCCGTTCGCTGTGACTAATGACGGAGCCGGACAGGCCGGCCCGCGACCATGTGCAGGAGGCAGTCCCATGACCAAGTACGCGATCCTCATCTACGAAGACCCGGCCTTCTACGAGAGCCTCTCGCCCGAGGAGTGGCCGGCGATCGTCGGCGCCCACGGCAAGTTCGTCGAGCAGGTCTCCGAGCTCGGTGGTTCCCTTGCGGGCGGGGACGCGCTGGCGCCCCCCACGGCTGCCACGACGATCAAGGGTGCCGGCACCGTGACGGACGGTCCGTTCGTCGAGACCAAGGAGACCCTCAACGGCTACTACGTCGTCGAGGCGCGTGACCTCGACCACGCCATCGCGATCGCCAAGCTGTGTCCGGCCCCCGCCCCTGGCGGTGGCGTCGAGGTCCGCCCGGTCGTGGATCCGACGACGGTCAATCCGTTCTGATCACTCCCCAGCGACGCTGCGACCGCGTCCGCCATGCAGGTGGACGCGGTCGCTGCTTGTTGAGCGGTTGGGTGCTCCAGGGCAACAAGTTCGCTCACGCGATCGACGTGTCACGTTGGTCGCCGGCCCGAAAGCCGAGTTCGGTTGCCCCGTAAGTTGGACCCAATCGAAGCGTGACCGGTACGGGATCGGCTTGTGGCAAGCGGCGCTGTTGCGCTCGCAGCTTAGAAGGCGCGTGCTGAGGAAGTCGGGCCGTGCCCGATGCCCGAGCAGCCCGCGCTCCACGGTGCGGCCGAGGATTCCATGACCGGGACGCTTGCTCCCCAGCAAGTCGTGGGGTCACGGTCGGGGTTCTCGGCCCGACCTGCCGGCTTCGCGATCTGGTGAACCTTCTGTAGCCGCCGCGGGCTTCCCCGGGCTTGCGATTCCAGGAGGCGTTTCCCGACCAGAACGGCGAACACCGAGAACGGCACCAGCGACGCGATCGCAAACACCATGCCGACCGTCCCGAAGTTTGTGGGGACGGTCATGAGGGCGGCGCTCACCAGGCCCCACACCGCCGTGGCTCGAGAGAAGATCGAAGACCGCAGCATCAGAACGGCCAGGACCGCCAAGGTCACGAAAGTGAAGTAGTAGTAGATGTCATAGCCCGTGCCCGCCCACGTCGCGAGCATGCCGTCTCCGGTCGCCAGCAAGGCGGTGCGGGTCTCGGCGTCGGCGTCGGCGTAGGCCTGGGCGAGGGAAAGCATCTCGACCGGTCGCGGGCTGCTCATGTAGGCGGCTATCCCGACAACGCAGAACGCCAGCGCGATCGCGACGGCCGACCGGCTGACCCGCCACAGCACGACGGCCAGCGCGAGATAGACCAGGTACATCAGGGCGTTCGAGACGACGTACAACACGTCCAGCGAGACCAAGCCCAGAACCGGGTTGTCCACCAGCAGCTCGAAGAACCCCTCCGTCGACTCAGGCGGTGGCCAGACGACGTAGACGGGGACCTGCACCACGATCATCACGACACTCGCGAAGGCGCACCACGCCCCCGTGACGAGGAGCCCGCGCCACGGCCGTGCGTCACTCCGCACGGTCGCCTCGTCAACGTCGGCCATGGGGTGTCTCCGTCCGTCTCCGTCCACTGACGAGCGATCATCCTCAACCGGAACTGGGTCACGCAGTCGCCCGTGCTCGACGCTAGCGCTAGGTGGTCCCGCCCGCACCGGTCAGTGCCTCTGGTCCTTCACCTGCATGGTCGGGTCGATCGCCGGAGGAGCATTCGTGCCCGCGCCGGTACCCCCACAGCCACAAGAAGATCTGTATCGATTCGGGATCGGCACGCGGAGCGTGCCCCAGCGGATCGGCAGAGCCTCGACTCCCTCCGGCCCCCGGTCGGGCTCCCCACCTCCGACCGAGCGCGGCACTGCCGACAGGCACTGTGACCTGCGGAACTGTGCTCGGCCCCACCGCAAGCGCAAGATGGAGGAGTCGAGATGAGACGACCAGAGAGGGGGTCTCGATGGCGCTCCCGCACCGCATACCTGTCCCCAGTGCCACCCGCCGTCCCAGGTCGGCACGACCCCGCTGGATCGGTGCCTGGCTCGGGCTGTCTGCCCTGGCGATCGCCAACGGCGTCGCGCGCCAGAGCCTCTACGGCGAGGCCGTGGGCGATCAGGCGGCGCACCAGATTTCCACGGGGACGCTGATCGTGCTGATCGCCGGCTATTCGTGGCTGCTGCAGCGGTGGTGGCCGCTGACCAGCAGCCGGACGGCCTGGCAGGTTGGCGCCGCGTGGGTGGCGATGACGATCGCGTTCGAGTTCGGCTTCGGGCACTACGTCACCGGCAACTCCTGGAGCGCGCTGCTCGCGGACTACAACATCCTCGAGGGCCGACTGTGGCTGCTCATCCCGGTGACGATCCTGGTGGCACCCGAGCTCGCGAGGCGCGCGAGGGCGCGATCTGATGGCTGACGGCGGCAACAACGCCGGCGCGGCTGGCAGCGGCGCCCTGTACGGACTGGGCATCTTCGGGGCCTGGGTGTTCTTCTGGCAACAGGCCGATGGCTTCTGGGCGCAGGCCTACGCGATCTTCCAGGGCGGCATCTTCTGGCCGGCGTCCATGGTGTTCGAGGCATTCAGCGCCCTCGCCGGCTGAACCCTGATCCGACGCCGACCGAAGATGCCTCAGGCTCGAGCTTCGCTCGACACTGACTGCGCGAGAAGCAAGCCGTGGCGGTTGGCCGCTGCTGTCTTCGGGGGATGCCAGCACTGCACCGGCAGCGCCGCCCAGCAGAGGAACGGCTGCACGCTACCGGCCATCGTCCAGAGAGCCTTCGGCCCGCGGAGCCTCGTTGCCGACACTCGTCCGCGACGATCCTGTACTGGAGCGCGTCCCGCGCAACGATCCGCCACCGGCACACTCCGCGTGACCGTCGCCCGTCGGGACGAAGAAGGTGGCCATCAAGGGAGGGCACGTCCTCGAGCTAGGCGTGGCATGGATGGGGCAGTTGCCCCATGCGTCGGGAGCGCCGACGGTGTCAGCGTGGAACTTCGAGATTCAACTCCACGGCAACACCTATCGAGATGGGGACTTGATGCCTGAGCCCTGATCCACCGATGACGAGGTTGTCGTGAGCGTGGCGTAGAACGAGAAATGCCCTCTGACCAGGAACGATGTTGATTACGACGTCAGCATCGGACCCGAATCAGAGGGGCACTTCGTAAGTGAAAGCATCTCACGCGATCAGGCCTGTTTTCGATGACCCGAATCTCGTGTCGGCGGCTGGTCTGGTGCCGGTGTTGCGGCTGGCCGAGACAGCTGGCCTCCACGACCAGCTGGCGGGACTGTCGGTGGCTTCGCCGAACGCGGCCGCGAAGACCGTCGCGGTGGTCGGCGGGATGCTCGCCGGGGCGGACTCGATCGATGACCTGGACCTGCTGCGCCACGGCGGCATGGGCAGGCTGTTGGAGGGAGTGCGGGCGCCCTCGACGCTGGGCACGTTCCTGCGGTCCTTCACCCACGGGCACGTCCAGCAACTCGACAAGGTCGGCGGGGAGCTGCTGGCGGGGCTCGCCGCGCACGTTCCCGGCCTGCTCACCGGGGGTGGCGGGGGCGGGATCGCGTTCATCGATCTCGACGACACGATCAAGGAGGTCCACGGTTACTCCAAGCAGGCCGCGTCGTTCGGGTACTCCGGCGTCCGAGGCCTCAACGTCCAGCTCGCCACGATCAGCACCCCGACCGCGGCGCCGGTGATCGCCCGGGCGCGGCTGCGCCGCGGCGCTGCTGCGTCGGCGTCGGGATGCGGTCGTCTGCTGGCCCAGGCCATCGGCACCGCCCGGGCCGCCGGCGCCACCGGGCAGGTCCTGGCCCGAGCAGACTCGGCCTACTACGGCCACGACTTCGTCGGGACCGCGGTCCGTCACGGCGCCTGGTTCAGCGTGACCGCACGGAGGAACCCGCAGATCAACGCCGCGATCGCGGGCATCGAACCGGACGCGTGGATCCCGATCCGATACCCGAACGCGGTGTTCGACGAAGCAGAGGGCAGGTGGGTCTCCGACGCAGAAGTGGCCGAGGTCCCGGTCACCGTGTTCACCAGCCGACGCAAGGCCGAGCACGTGTCCTGCCGGCTGGTCGTGCGTCGGGTCCGGCGGCTCCAGCCGCTGGCATCGGATGGCACCGAGCAGTCAGAGCTGTTCGCCCACTGGCGACACCATGCCTTCATCACCAACTCCACCCTGACCACGGTCGAGGCCGATCAGCGGCATCGCGACCACGCCGTGGTCGAGCAGGTCATCGCCGAGCTGAAGAACGGACCCCTGGCCCACCTACCCTCGGGCCGCTACGCCGCGAACGCAGCCTGGGTCTCTGCTGCGGTCATCGCGTTCAACCTCGCCCGCGCCGCAGCTGTCGCCGCCGGAATGCACACCGCACGATCAGCGACCCTGCGCACCCGGATCATCAACATCCCCGGCCGGATCGCCGCCACCGGCCGACGCCTCGTCCTGCACCTCCCGACCCACTGGCCCTGGGCTTCTGCCTGGTGGTCGCTGTGGCACACCGCCACCGGCCCGCCCCGCGTGCTCACGACCTGACCACCCCGGCCGCCATCGGCCACGACCCGAGGAACCACGGAGACACCGGCACCCGGCCGGCGCTCCCGCACGCTCACAGAACCGATTGCAGTCAGAAAGCCAGAGATCGCCATCCGCGAATCACCCTCGGTGGATCAGGGCTGAGTTCATGGACGTTCACAGTGGCATGACAGGAGTGACCAACGAGGCGCTCGCAGAGGCTCACGCGGCCGATCTGGCGATCCAGGACGATGAGGGCGTCACCTTCAAGCATGCGTGGGCCGATCCGACCACCGGCGTGGTCTTCTGCCTCTCCGAGGCACCGTCGGCCGAGGCAGTCCAGCGGATCCACGAGCGGGCGGGTCACCCGGCGGACGTTGTCCACGAGGTCTCGGTGAATGCCTGAACGGGTGCCAGACTGGTACCCATGGTGCCGCCGAGTCCAGCCGGGTCCGAGGGCCGCCGGGCTGAGGTCCTCGCGGCGCTCTCAATCGCCATCGACCTGGGGCTCGGGCTACCGATGGAACACGTGTTGCGATCGTAGCTGCTGGCCTCGATGCTCGCCGACGAGTTGAACCTCTCCGACGAGGAGCAGGCGAAGATCTACTACACGAACTTGGTGCTGTGGATCGGCTGCCATGCCGATTCGCACGAGTTCAGCCACTGGTTCGGTGACGACCTCGCCATGCGGCGCGACAGCTATCAGCTCGACTGGGCCGGCCTCCCCTAACGCGCTTTCTCCTCCAGCGCACCGGTTCACACCAACCGGTGGCGCGACGTACAGGCCTGCTGATCACCTTGATGGCGGCGCCTCGGAGGCGGATGGCGGCGCTGATCCACTCCCACTGCCTGTCGGCAGGCCTGATGGCGGAACGTATCGGTCTCTGCCGTGCGGTTGCCGAGGCCGTTGAGTGTTCCTACGAGCGATGGGACGGCACCGGGCTGCCTCAGGGGAGACATGGCGACCAGATCCCCCTGGCAACGCGGGTCGTCCAGCTGGCGGAGACCTGCGAGGTGCACCTGCGGACGCACGGCACGTCTAGTGCGCTTGCGATGGCCAGGGAGCGCAGTGGTGGTCAGTTCGACCCGATGCTGGTGGAGGCATTGCTCGCCTGCCGGGGACGGATCGATGCGCTCCCGACCAGGACGTGTGGACGCGCGCACTGGAGCTCGCCCCGGACGCCGATGTGATGCTGCGCGGCGCGGACCTGGACTCACTGCTCGGCGCCATCGGCGACTTCGCCGACCTCAAGTGCCCGTTCACCGTGGGGCACTCCCGCGCAGTGGCCGAACTCGCCGCCGCCGCAGCGACGCGAATGGGGCTCGCCCCCACCGAGGTGGACGTCGTTCGACGGGCAGGGCTGGTGCACGATCTCGGGCGCATGGGTGTGCCGAACTCGGTGTGGGAGCGGTTCGCGCCGCTGTCCGAGTCCGATTGGGAGCGGATCCGGCTGTATCCCTACCTGACAGGACGGGTTCTCAACCGGGTTCGCGGCCTGGAGCGGGTGACAGCGGTCGCCGAGGCACACCGCGAACGTCTCGACGGGTCGGGTTATCCCCGCGGCCTCAAGGGGTCCGCGCTGCCGATCGCCCAGCGCATCCTCGCGGCCGCGGACAGCTATCAGGGTTCGCTCGAGCATCGGCCACATCGACCTGCGCTGGTGGGCGAAGCCGCGGCGACCAGGCTCCGGGGCGAGGCCGATGCCGGCAGGCTCGATCCCACCGCTGTCGACGCCGTCCTCTGGGTCGCTGGTCACCGCTCCGGTCGGCGTACATCGGGCCCGTCCGGACTCACCGCGCGCGAAGTGGAGGTGCTGGGGTTGCTCTCGCAAGGCTTCGCCAGCAACGAGATCGCGCAGCGCCTGTTCATCAGCGTCAAGACAGTGCGCAACCACCTCGAACACATCTACCTGAAGGCTCGGGTCACCAACCGCACCGGCGTGATGCTGTTCGCGCTCGAGCGGGGCATGGTCGGCACCGCCGAAGACGGGGCACCTGCCCCATGACCAGGGACTCCTCAACTCGCCATCATCGGAGGCGAGAGAAGGAGTCGCACATGAAGACCAAGTCAGTAATCAGTCTCAGCACCGGACTGGAGGACGCCGAGAAGGTCACAGTGGCCCTTCTCGTCGCCGTCGGGTCTGCCGAGGGCGACCGCCCCACGCTGATGTTTCTCACCAAGGAGGCCGTGCGTCTCGTCGTCGGCGACGTCTCTCGAGGCACGGCATGCGAGGGGTGTCCACCGCTGGAGGACCTGATGCGTAGGTACCCCGAGGCCGGGGTCACTTCCTGGTCTGCCCGATCTGCTTCGACGCCAAGCACCTCGACAAGGCGGACCTGGTGGACAACGCGGAAGCTCGGTGGCACTGTCCCGATGTGGGGGTGGATCGGCGATGAGCCAGCCAACACCTTCAGTTGCTGATCGCTCACTCGGAACCGAACTCGCACACGCCATCGCCACGCAGGACGCCGGAGTACTTAGCAGCCTGCTGTCGACGCCGGTGACGTTCCGGGCGGTCACCCCGCGCAGGTTCTTTGACGCAGAGACCGCCGTCGATGTGGCCGACATCATTCTCGGCATCTGGTTCGGACCCGACAAACAGGTCATGGCCATCACCTCGCTGGCAACCGACCGCGTCGGTGACGTGGAGAAGGTCAGCTATCGCCTCAGAGTGGACCTCGAGTCGGGGCCGTCGGTGGTCGAGCAGGTCATCTACCACACCGAGGCGGACGGTCAGATTGCCGATCTGCGACTCGTGTGCAGCGGCTTTCGACCGGGCTGAGCAGATGCGGCCCAACGAAGCCGAACCGCTGGGCGCGACAGCAGCGGCGCAGACTTCGATGCCCCCGTTGACTTGGTCTCAGTTCAGCGCCACGCGAATACGACCGGTAGAGGAACCGCTATCGGAGGAGACTGCGCCAAGCGGAGGGCTGGGGCGGCGGCGTCCCGCTGGGGTGTCAGTTCCGGGGCAGCCGGCGCCGGCCTCAGTCAGCGACGTGCTGACGACTCTGCGAGGTTGGCCTTGGCCGCCATGCGTTGCCGTTCGATGGCGCGATAGACCGTGGAGCGTCCTACGCCGAACAGCTCGGCGACCTCCAGCGTGCTGTACTCGCCGCTGTGCACCAACGAGACCAGATGCGCTTCTTGCTTCGGCTTGAGCTTGGGCTGCTTGCCCCGCAACCGGCCCTTGGCCTTCGCGACCTTCATGCCCTCCACGGTGCGAAGCCGGATCAGATCTGATTCGAACTACGGCGACCATGGCGCTTGAAGAGCAGTCGCCCGACAGCGTCGGATCGGGTGAGACCGGCCGCCCCGTGCCGGCGATCTCGCCGGGAGTGAGCTCGACACTTCGACCGCTCCGGCCAGGTCTTTGCCGGATGGTCGCGCGTGATCACCACCAGCTGTCGCCCGCGCGGCAGACAGCCAGTGCCTCGCGAGGCCGGGTCGCTCCCGGTCGGTGCCGGTCAGGCCGTGGTCGACGTAGTTCGATCGGCCTGGGCCCCGAGGCCGAGCAGGCCATCGCGTTGAGCGGTGAGATCCTGCTGATCGGTGGAGCATCGGGCGTACCCGACAAGCAGTGCGCTCATGGCGCACCTCCAAGGGCTGGGCTCGGTCGGTCCGCGGGACGCGCCGACTCGAGCATCGGGCAGTGCCCGACGTCGCCAGCAAGGCGCTCGGCCCATTCCGGCCGCAAGGGTCGCAGCCGGGCAGTACGCCGGTCCGCCCCGGCGTCACCATCGCCGTGCAGAACCGGGAGTCGAAGTATGCCCGGTGTTTTGGCTACCCTGCGAGCATGACTGCAGTGCCCCTTGGCGATGCGCGAGACCGGCTCTCCGAGTACGTGTCGGAAGTGGAACGCACCCATCAGCGGGTGACCATCACCCGCCACGGTCACCCCGCTGCGGTTCTCATCTCCGCCGACGATCTCGCCGCCATTGAGGAGACTCTGGAGATTCTCGGAACGCCCGGCGCTGCCGAAGCCATCAGCGAGGGCCTCGCCGACGCCGCCGCAGGCCGCTTCGCCGACAACGACGCACTCAAATCCCGCTACGGGATCGCCTGAGTGGAGGAGCGGTACTCGATCCCAGTCACGGCTCGAGCCGAACGCGATCTGCAGCGGTTACCGGAGAAGATGGCCACGGCTTGCGTCGAGTTCATCTTCGGAGCCCTCGCTGACAATCCACAGCGGGTGGGCAAGCCGCTGCGCGGCGAGCTCGGCGGCCTGCACTCTGCTCGCCGAGGTGACTACCGGGTGATCTACGGCGTGCTTCAGGATGTCCGCACCGTCGAGATCGTGCACATCGATCGACGCAGCCACGTCTACAGACGATGACCGGACGGCCTTCGCCCCGTCCCGCTCACGGGATCGGCACGCGGAGCGTGCCACAGCGGGATCCCGCTACGACGCGCTCCGCGAGCCCAACCCGTTCTGGTATGCCCGGCCGTCGCAGGGCGTCAGCCGGTCTTGGTGCTGACCGCGTAGCGCTTGCGTGCCGCCTCTCCGGAGGTTCCAAGCATCCCGCCGATGGCGGACCAGGACACGCCCGCCTGTCGGGCGTTGGCGACGGCTTCGGCGATGCGACGCTCGGTGGCGGCACGCTCGGTGACGGCATCGCGTAGCGTCCGGAGTGGCTCGGCATCGCGCACGTCAGTCGGCTCGTGGTCGGAGAAGCGACGCTCGAGCTCATCGGCGTGCTCGAGGATCTCCTGCAGGCTGCGGGGCATGGTCATCACCTCGAGTACTTTCTGCGGGCGGTCATCGCATGCACGATGACCGGTCGTGGGTCGGTGTCGATGGACCCGAGCTCGATCAGTTCGGCAGAACTGGTGCGTCCGATGATCATCACGAAGCCCTCATCGAGGTCCGCGTAGCTGATCGGATGGTTGAACGCGTGGAGCATGTCGTCGTCAGTGACGCCGTGCTTGCGAGCGCTGGCGGTGATCAGCGCCTCCACGATCCAACATACGTTGCCACGCCCCGCCTGACAACCTAAGTTGCGAAGAGCGGCACATCGTCGTTGCCGGTGACCGAGAGCCTTCTCGAACCGGCCAACAACCCGGAGGTGCGCCATGAGCGCCCTCCTTATCGGGTACGCCCGATGCTCCACCGATCAACAGACCTGACCGCGCAACGGGACGGCCTCCTCGGCCTCGGTGTCGAGGCCGAGCGGATCTACGTCGACCACGGCCTGACCGGCACCAACCGCGAACGCCCCGGCCTTCGCGAGTCACTGGCCGCCTGCCGAGCGGGGGACACCTTGGTGGTCACCAAGCTAGACCGCCTGGCCCGATCCCTGCCCGACGCTCGCGCGATCGCCGACGAACTGACCGCGAGGCAGATCAGCCTGTCGCTTGGCGGTTCCGTCTACGACCCGACCGACGCGGTTGGGCGGCTGCTGTTCAACGTCCTGGCCATGGTGGCCGAGTTCGAGTCCGACCTGATTCGCCTCCGCACGGTCGAGGGCATGAAGGTCGCCAAGGCCAAGGGTCGGCTGGCAAGCAGCCCAAGCTGAGCCGCAAGCAGGGGGCGCACCTGGTCTCGCTCGTGCACAGCGGCGAGTACAGCACTCTCGAGGTAGCCGAGCTGTTCGGCGTAGGACGCTCCACCGTCTACCGCGCCATCGAACGCCAACGCAGTGCCGCGAAAGCAGAACTAGCCGACGTCTCCGCACGGTCCAGACGCAAGTTGGCCGGCCTCCCGCAACCGACACCCTCGCGGGACGCCGACAAGCGGTCGTGACCGGAGCCAATCGCAAGCGGCGCCGTTCCCGACCGCGGTTCCACTTCCGGGGCGAGTCGGCATTCGGGTTCATCGCGGCCGCGACAGTGCGTCTAGGCGATCGCCGGGACGATGGCCTCGATGAGGAACGGACCGTCGGTGCGCTCCGCCTCCGCGAGGGCCTCCTGAAGCTCGGTGGTCGTCGTGACCCGGCGAGCCGGTACGCCGAAGCCGGTGCTGATGGCGGTGAAGTCGAGCACCGGGGAGTCCAGGTCGAGCATCGCGCGGGCCTTCGTGCCGGGCGCTCCTGCGCCCGTGCGCTGCAGCTCCATGCGCAGGATCGCGTAGGCGGCGTTGTTGACCAGGACCGTGGTGACCCGCAGGTTCTCACGAGCCTGGGTCCAGAGTGACTGGATCGTGTAGGCGGCGCTGCCGTCGGCCTCGAAGGAGAAGACGCGGCGTTCCGGAGCTGCCAGGGCCGCCCCTGTCGCCACTGGCATTCCCTGCCCGATGGCGCCTCCGGTTAGCGTGAGCAGGCTGTGGCGCGGGGCGGACTTCAAGGCCGCCGGCAGTCCCGAACCAGAGGTGTTAAGCTCGTCGACCACGATCGCGCCTTCGGGAAGGGTCGCCGCGACGACCTGCACGAGACTCATCACGTCGAGCGACTCCCCGGGGGAGACCTCGGGCGCCACCGCACGCTCAGCCGGACCGGTCGGCGGGGCGTCGAGGGCCTCGGCGAGGCCCTGCAACGTGGCCGCGACGTCATGGGTGACGTCGCAGAGCGGAAGCAGCGGGCGCTCGCCGACGAGATCACCGCTACGTCCGGGGTAGCCGAAGAACGTCGCCGGAGCCGCGGCCCCGACCAGGATGATCTTCTCGATACCGGCCAGCTTCGCATCAGCCATCTCGGGGAGATAGGGGATGCGGTCGAACGAGGGGAGGTCGCCCCCCTGGTCGACGCGCGAGGGGAAGGTCTCGACCAGCACGCTCGCCCCGGTGGCCGCGCGGATGGCGTCAGCGGCCAGGACGGCCGGCTCGTCGAGCGCCGGCCCGCCGAGCAGCAGCAGGGTGCTGGCTCCCTCGCGCATCCACTCGGCTGCGATGTCGCACGCCGCAGCTGGGCTCGGCGTACGGACGGGCACGGGGCGCGGCGCGGCCGGGTTCGCACCGGTCTTCCACGAGGCGTCGGCGGGCACGATCAAGGTCGCGATCTGGCCACCGTTGCTCTGGCTGGCCGCGACCGCACGGGCGGCGTCGACCGGCAGGGAGCGGGAGGTGCCACTGGTCCTGACCCAGCCGTCGAGGGTGCGCGCGATGGCCTCGACCTCCAGCTGGAGGGGCGCGTCGTAGCCGACGTGATCGGCGGCGTGGACACCCACGATGCACACCAGCGGCGTGTGAGCGCGCCGCGCGTTGTGCAGGTTGGCGTAGCCGTTGCCCAGCCCGGGACCCAGATGGAGGAGCGCGGCTGCCGGGCGTCGAGCGATCCGGGCGTACCCGTCGGCTGCGCCAGTCGCGACGCCTTCGAAGAGGGTCAGCACACCGCGCATCCCCTCGCTGGTGTCCAGGGCCTTGACGAAGTGCATCTCCGAGGTGCCCGGGTTCATGAAGCAGGTGTCAACGCCGGCGTCGACCAGGGTGACGAGCAGCGCTTCGGCGCCGGAGAGGTCAACGGGTTTAGGGGTCACGACTGCACGCTATATACCGTCGCACCGAGGTTGCCAGGAACCGGAACCTCGGGGACGATGGGCGTCGCCTACCGCGACGAGGTGAGCGGCTCGAGCGTGACGACCCAGGTGCTCGCGCTGCTCGGCGCCTTCGATGCCCAGCACCGGGAGCTGACCGCCGATCGCGGCATGCGCGTGCAACCATCGCGCACGCCTGCGTCATATCAGCGCGGACGCCGGGCCGATCCGCGGTGAGCTTCGCCGCGGCTGCCCTTCTCCTTGGTGGATGCGGTGGTTCGCCCTCTCAATTCTGCGATCAGCCTGTAAGGAGAGCGGGACAAGATTCGCGGGCCGGGGCGTACTCTCCGCCGAGAGTCGTCCACTCGGACTAGCGGGACTCCCGGTGGGTGGGCGGCTCCCACCCGGGGCAGAACCCCGGACCTGATGCGTCTAGGAGTGGAGCGGTCGAGTTCGTCGCAGCCTGGACCTGAAATAGGCGAGGCCACCCACCTCAAGAGTAAGGTCCAACGGCCTCGAGCACACAAGGGGCCCCCACCCGGTTAACCACGCCGGCGGAGCTGATGAGCCGCCCGCGTCTGGCGGTGACACTGCGAGGACGCTGCCTCAAGAGTAGGAGCACACGGCACCTGGTCGGAGCCGTGCGCGGCAGATACAGGACGGACCTAGCCGCTCAGCGAACCTCGGGGTCTTGTCACCAGATGCCCGGGATCAGGCGCCCGATGATGAGCGGCGTACGCCCACTAGGGCTCGCCGAGAGCAGCCAGGAGAGCGCGCTCCTCGACGCGGATCCGGATCGCAAGCCCGAGCGCGGACCAGATGATCAGCGCGAGGATGGAGAGCCAGTTGCCGAAGGCCACGCCAGCGCCGGACAAGGTCAGCAGGAGACCGGTGTACGACGGATGCCGGACCCAGCGGTACGGTCCGCGGTCGATCACGGTCTGCCCGGCGGTCACCCGCACGACGACGGTGAAGAACCGCCCCAGAACCCAAACCGCCCACTGGCGAAGCGCGATCCCCACGACGACCGCCCCGATGCTGCCACGGTCCACGCGGGAGCCGCTTCGGCGCGCGAGGCCGCGCAGTCGGATGCTCACTTCTGACAGGAGGAACGCGATAACGGTCGCCCGGAGCAGGATGTGCGCACCGAGGTGCGCGCTGGGGAGCAGGGTCATGTGGCACGAACCAAGCCATGGCGGTCATCGCCGCGTCGCTCTGGGCTATGGGGCAATGCGGCCACGGGCCGCGTCCCGGTGAGGGATCGGCTTCCGGTACGCAGGCAGACCATGGCTTGGGACCGATGTGCGGTCGGTCTCAAGGCATACACTGGCGCCATGTCGTTCAGCGCGTCGGAGTTCTATGAGGCGGGCCTTGCTCTGCCTCCCTCGGTACGCAAGGACATCGCCCTCCGACTCCTCGAGTCGGTCGAGGTCGTTGACGACGGCACGATCGAGGAGGCGTGGACCAACGAACTCTCGTCTCGTGTGGACGACATCGTCAGTGGCAAGGTCCCGGCCATTCCTGGCGAGCAGGTTTTTGCCGACCTCGCCGCACGACGGGCCGCCGACAACGCATGACCCTCGCCTTCGACTTCCATCCGGAAGCCCAGGCCGAGTTCGCCGCTGACGTCGACTGGTACGACTCCCACGAGACTGGCGTGGGCGGCCGCTTCGCCGAAGCGGTCCGTGCAGCCATCGACGCTGCCGTCGATGATCCCGCGGCCTGGGCGACGGCCTGGCTGGGAGCGCGAGCCGGTCGCGCGTTCGAAGGGCGTGACCGGCTTCCCCTACAGGGTCGTCTACGTCGTTAACCGCGACGTGCTGACAATCGTGGCGGTGGCTCACGCCAAGCGTCGACCCGGCTACTGGAGAGATCGAGTCAGTCTCTGACACAGCAGGCGTCGTCAGCGGTCCGCACATAGTCCGCAAGAACCGAAACCCCGCGCGATCGTCCCGCTTCAACGTGTGGAGCGGCGCGCGTGCGCACGTCGGTCGGACTGCTACCTGTCTCAGTCCGCAAGCAGTCCCCGGACCTGCGGGGTCTCCATCCGTCCGAGGGCATGGGTGAGGCCTTGCAGGTGGGACGCTCGAGAGTGCGATTCGGCTGGCATGACCTACGTAGAACGACAGTCAGGCATCCATCCTGCGTTTACTCCGTGCCGTACGGATCTCCCTTGCCTGATCCCATGGTCCGGATGGCGGCGCCCGCTGTGGCTCCGGAAACCACGCCGAGTCCTGCGCCGACCGCCAGCCCTAGGCCGAGTCCCCCCACGTCGCCGAGAATGAGACCACAGATGCCCCCGGCGACGGCGCCGACCACCATGCCCCACGCGACCAGCAGTCCGCTCCACCCCGTGCGATCTGTCTGGTTCGTGTCGGATTGTTGCCGGGATGGTTCCTCGCTCATGCATCCCTCCTGCGTAGGAGAACGGCCGCGCCCAGGGTGGCGATAGACACGTAGATCATGAAGACCAGGAAGCCGGCCCAGGGGCTGAGCATGTGGGGAGCGCCAGCGACCACCTCGGAGAGTTCGGGCGTCGCGATCCGCTCCCCGGCGGTCGACGGCAGGTACGCGTAGCTCGTGGTGAACCAGTCCGAGGTCATCATCAACAACTGCCACATCGTCGAGAGCAGGAGCAGCACGCCGAGGATGATGGTGATCGCGCCGGCCGTGTGCCGGAGGATTGCCCCGACGGCCAGGCCCAGGAGTGCCACCCCTGCGAGGTACAGGCCACTGCCCCAAAAGAGCCGTTGGACGGCCGGGTCGTTGAGGTCCGCCGCACCGTCAGCCCCGAAGAACGGGTAGCTGGCCAGGTACGACAGGGCCACCCCGATGACACCGAGCAGGAAGCCGACTCCGGCAACCAGGACCGCCTTGGCTGCCAGGACCGGCAACCGCGTGGGCACGGCGACGAGGGTCGACCGGATCATGCCAGTGGTGTATTCGCCGGTGATCGTGAGCACCCCGAGCACGGCCACGACGACCTGCGCGAAGGTGTAGCTCATGCCGATCGCCATCTGGCCGTCCGGGACGACGGTCCCGTCGTCCGCCAGGGAAGCGACACCCAGCATGACGGCGATCAGCACCATCGCGGCGAGGGTGCTGAGAACTGTCCAGTACGTGGAGCGCAGGCTCCACAACTTGATCCATTCCGCGTGCAGGACGCGTGCGAAGGACACCGGTTGCACGTCGACGCGCGGGGTGATCTCGGTGTGGTCGGCAGTGTGCGCGCTCATCGTGCCGCCTCTTTCGTGGTCTTGGACCGGTATTCGACGTCGTCGTGGGTCAAGGAGAGGAAGGCCTCCTCCAAGGACGCGCTGACCGGCGTCAGCTCGTGCAGCGAAAGGCCGTGCACAGCGGCTATGTCGCCGATCCCGGGGCTGGTCATCCCTTTCACCTCGAGCCTTCCAGGAGATATCGCGGTAACCGTTGCTCCCTTGCCCGTAAGCAATTCGGCGAGCTCGGTCGGCCTGGGTGTCACCACCCGAACGGTGGCCTCGGTGGCCGTCGCGACCACGTCCTCCAGCGGTCCGGCGGTGATGATCTTGCCTCTGCCGATGACGAGTAGGTGGTCGGCGGTCTGGGCCATTTCGCTCATCAGGTGCGAGGAGATGAACACGGTGCGCCCCTCGTCCGCGAGGCGCCGGACCATGGTCCGAACCCACTTCACGCCTTCGGGGTCGAGCCCGTTGACAGGCTCGTCCAGGATCAGGGTGTGGGGGTCGCCGAGGAGGGCTGCGGCGATGCCGAGCCGCTGACCCATGCCGAGAGAGAACCCGCCGACCCGCTTGTCGGCGACCCGGTCCAAGCCCGTCATGTCGATGACATGACGCACCCGACTGGTCGGGATGCCGTGGGTGGCCGCCATGGCGTGCAGGTGCTGGTACGCGGTCCGGCCGGTGTGCATCGCCGTGGCGTCCAGCAGCACCCCGACCTCCTGCAGCGGCGCCGGATGCGCGACGTACGGCTTGCCGTTGACGGTGACCGAGCCGGCGGTCGGGCGATCGAGCCCGACGATCATCCTCATCGTGGTGGACTTCCCCGCCCCATTGGGACCAAGGAAGCCCGTCACCGTTCCGGGCAGCACGGCGAACGAGACGTCGTCGACAGCGGTCGTTTCCCCGTAGCGCTTGGTGAGGTCAAGGGCCTCGATCATGTGAACTCCATCCAGCTGGTGGGCCTCGACTCTGCCGTCGTCTGGCGCTTCAGCAGGTCGCTGGACGCAGCAACTCATCAAGGCACCATCAATGCTTCCCGTCGATACGTGGGCGGCAAAGGGCCATCGGTCCCAGCCCCACGGACGTTCGACAGGGCTGACCGGTGGCTGACAGCGCATCCCCCGCGGGCAGCAGGGACCAGCCGGGACGGCATGCTGCTCGTGCAGTCCGTGTCGAGCGAAGCCTGAGCCGGAACATCGTCGGACATGGGTGTACGGCGGATCAGGGTGGGGCGGGGACGCTGTGAGGCGTCTGGTGACCGTGGCCCACGGGGCCCGTCAGCATGCGTCACACGACCTGCCGGCCGTGGTGGCTACGGCGGCGCCCTGCCGCTGGCGTCACCTCCGGTCATGGGCGCCGCCGGCTCGCGCACTGGCGGGTCAGCCCGCTTCGGATGTGGCCCTGGAGGCCTCGCGGTAGACCGCTAGGCGGAAGGAGCCAGGTGACCACCCACGACGGTGTCGGCTCCTCGGCGGGCGGCGAGCGCAGTGGAGTCCAGGCGGTTCGTGTCCCTGACGAGCAGCGTGCTCAGGACGCACGCACCGGTCGGTGGCTTCTGATCCGTGACGAGGTGCAGCCGTCGGTCGCAGTCGACGACTCCGTCCCCAGGCCGGCGGCCGGGCTGGATCCGCTGCGACGTCAGTACCCGGTGCCGGTCTTGGTCTGCTCGCGCTCGGTGTGGGTCGTCCCGCCCTTGAGGTCGAGGGTTGTGCAGGCGGCCTCGATGTCGAGCGTCAGACGTTCCACCTGTTCCCGACTCATGGTCTCCTTCACCAGAGCACGCATGATCTTCACTCCCTCGGCGTTCGGAGGAAGGGTGTACGCCGGGACCATCCAGCCGCGCTCGGCCGAGAGCTGCCAGGCGATGTCGGACTCGTCGTAGCTGTCGTGCTTGCCCGAGAGCCGGAAAGCCACGAGCGGCAGCTGTTCTGCGTCCCCTCCGATCACCTCGAACCTCCCGCTCGCGCGCAGGTTGGCTGCCAGCGCCTGAGCGTTCTGCTGCATCTGCTGCATCACGTAGGTGTAGCCATGACGACCCAGGCGGACGAAGTTGTAGTACTGCGCCAGGACCATCGAGGCGCCCGTCGAGAAGTTCAACGTGAAGGTGGCATCGGTCTTGCCGAGGTAGTTCTCGTAGAACACCAGGTCCTGGGCGAGGTCGGACTCCTCACGGAAGATCAGCCAGCCGATCCCGGGGTAGACGAGGCCGTACTTGTGGCCAGACACGTTGATCGAGCGGACCTGCTCGAGACGAAAGTCCCACGGGGAGTCGGGGTAGAGGAACGGCCACACGAACCCGCCGCTTGCCGCGTCCACGTGGAGAGGGATGTCGAGGTCGCGCTTGCTCCTGAGGTCGAGCAAGAGGTCGTTGATCCCGACGATGTCGTCCATGTGCCCGGTGAAGGTCGTCCCCAGGACGCCGACGACGCCGATGGTGTTCTCATCGAGGTGTGGTGCCACGTCCTCGGGGCCGATCGTGTACTTGTTCTCGGCGAGCGCGACGATCCGTGGTTCCACGTCGAAGTAACGACAGAACTTCTCCCACACCACGTGGACGTCGCCCCCGAACACGAGGTTCGGTCGGTCCGTCGAGAGCTTCGCTGCCTGACGTCGCTCCTTCCACTTCCACTTCAGAGACAGAGCGCCGAGCATGATCGCCTCGGACGACCCCTGGGTGCGGCACCCCGTCGTCGCTCCGGGGGCGTTGAACAGGTCGGCCAGCATCCGCACGCACCGCTGCTCGATCTCCGCCGAGATCGGATACTCGGCGTGGTCGATGAAGTTGCGGTGCAGGTTCTCGGCGATGATCCGCTGCGCTTCCGGCTCCATCCAGGTCGTGACGAAGGTGGCCAGGTTGCGCTGCGGGTCGCCTTCGAGGTTCAGGTCCTCGGCCACGAGCCGCATCGCATCTGTCGGGCTCATCCCGCCCTGCGGGAACGACGTCGACGGGACCCGATCCGTCAGGAACCGGTTGCCGTAGAGCGCCTCTGCTTCTGTGTGGCTCAGTGTCGTCATGGCGTGCGAGGTACCACCGTTCGTGTCGAAGTTGGCGCAGCGAAGACCTGGATGACCCCGCCCACCGCGAAACAGACCGCGCCGGCGAACGTCCCCCAGTTGACGAGGCCTGCATTGATGGCGCTGTCGGTCGCGGGACGCGTGAAGGCCGCGATGCCGGCGAGGAAGAACAGGATCGAGCCGAGCTGGTTGACGCCCACCACCCACCACCCGAGCTCCTGGACCCGCACCACGACGTGACCAGCACCCACCTGGAGCATCGCGAGGCGACCGGAGACGAGGAAGCAGATGCAGCCGAGAATGTCGGGGAACCAGATCCACCCATCGGACTGGCGAGGCGTGAGGCCTTCGGCGAAGGCCGCAACCAGGCTGACCGCGAAGAGCAGCGTCCCGACGAACAACACGACCGCGCTCAGCCAGTCGCGTCGCTCTGGCCGGAAGCTCCACCACCGCATCCGCACCCCCGTGGCGCGGCGCTGGTCGCGGGTGTCGTTGACGACCAGCAGGATCGAGGCGTAACCGCCGGAGCTGAAGAAGAACCCACCGACCAGGTAGGTGATGTTGATCGCCACGAGGGATCCCCACCCGAGCTGGGCAAAGCACGCACCCAGGGCGAACAGACTCCCGCCCAGGATGAAGGCGACCGCCGCGACGCGGTTGATCCTGGTCAGGCGATCCGGCGCCACGTGGTCGGCCGAACCGAGCGGGCGTGGGGTCATGTCGCCACTGGCCAGGACCCACGCTCGGGACGCACCGCCGGGCGCCATCCACCCGAACGACGCAGACCCACGACGCATAGCCGTTCCACCCTTCTTCCTGATCCCTGATCCCTGATCCCTGATCCCTCCCTGATCCAGGGTTCACGCGCAGCGAGGCGGTCGCCTCATCCACAGAGGGTGACTCCGGGCGACCTGAGCGAGCTGCGAGACCAGCCAACGAACCTCGTCCGACCTGCAACGAGTGGGTCGGGACCAGGCGGACGAGCAAAGGTCGCTCCCGGAGGCCCACGAACGGGGCCGCGGGCCCGTGTGGTCGTCCGTCTGCGTCCACCCGGCAGGATGGCTCGGTGACCTCCCTCGCCGACGCCCTGCCCCTCGCCCACGGCTCCTCCTGGCCCAACCGGCTCGCCCTCGCGCCCCTCACCAACACCCAGAGCCACGCCGACGGCACCCTGTCCGACGACGAGTACACGTGGCTCGAGGCCCGTGGGCGCGGCGGCTTCGGGCTGGTGATGACCTGTGCGGCGTACGTCGCGCCGGCGGGCCAGGCGTGGGGCGGGCAGCTCGGCGTGGCCGACGACACGCACCTGGCCGGCCTGACCCGGCTCGCCGACGGGCTCCGGGCCACCGGCACGCGCTCGTCGGTGCAGCTGCACCACGGCGGCCGACGGGCCGATCCCGCCCTCAGCGGACGACCCAACCAGTGCCCGTGGGACGACCCCGACAAGGCGGCGGTGGCGATGACCACCGCCGAGGTCGAGCAGTCGGTCGTCGACTTCGTGGCCGCTGCGGTCCGGGCGGAGACCGCGGGCTTCGACGGCGTCGAGGTGCACGGCGCCCACGGCTACCTGGTCGGCCAGTTCCTCGACGGCCGGCACAACCACCGCGAGGACGGGTACGGCGGCTCCCTCGACGACCGCGCCCGCATGCTGACCGAGACCCTCGAAGGCATCCGTGCCGCCACCGGCCCCGACTTCCAGCTCGGCCTGCGGCTCACGCCGGAGGGCATGGGGATCACCCTCCCGGAGGGTCGCGAGGTCGCCCGGCGGACGCTGGCGTCCGGCCTGCTCGACTACCTCGACCTCTCGCTGTGGGACGTCTTCATGCCGCCGCGCGGGGAGGGCCACGAGGGCCTGCTCATCGAGCACTTCACCGACCTGCCGCGCGGGGGCACCCGCGTGGGCGTGACCGGCACGATCCGGTCGGCCGCTGACGCCGCATGGTGCCTGGAGCAGGGGGTCGACTTCGTTTCGGTCGGCATGGGCGCGATCGTCCACCACGACTTCGCCGCGCAGGCCGTCGCCGACCCCGCCTTCGTGAGTCGGCCCCAGCCGGTCAGCCGTGAGCACCTGGCAGCCGAGGCGGTCAGCCCCACCTTCGTCGACTACCTCGCGGCCGGCTGGAAGGACTTCGTCGCCTGAGCCCGGCGCTCAGCGCCGTACGCCGCGGGTCGGCGGCGCCGTCCACGGGTCCTCGGGCCACGCGTGCTTGGGGTACCTGCCGCGCAGGTCGGCCCGCACCGCCGGGTAGCCGTGCTCCCAGAACGACCGCAGGTCGGCGGTGACCGCGGCCGGACGCCGGGCCGGTGAGAGGAGGTGCAGCAGCAGCGGCACCCGGCCGTCGGCCAGTCGCGGGGCCTCGGCCCACCCGAAGACCTCCTGCACGCGTACGGCGAGCACGGGCTGCTCGCCCGCGTAGTCGACCCGCACCTGGCTGCCGCTGGGCACCTGCACCCGCTCGGGCGCGAGCTCGTGGAGCCGGCCGGCGGCGGGCCAGGGGAGCAGCCGACGCAGGGCCCCGGTCACGTCGATGCGGCCCAGGTCGCGGGCGCCGCGCACCACGGCCGAGCTCGGGGCCCAGCCAGGCCTCGACCCCGTCGGTCAACGCGTCGTCGGAGACGTCGGGCCAGGGGTCGCCGAGCGCGGCGTGCAGGAAAGCCATCCGGTGCCGCAGCGAGCGTGCCGCGTCGGTCCAGGGGAGCACCGCGAGGCCCTCGGTGCGCAGGCCCTCGCGCACGGCTGCCGCGACCGCGGCGGGCGGCGGGTCGGCCAGCGTCGCGGCGGCCAGCTCGATCGCGCCGAGCCGCGTCGTACGGCGGGCCGAGACCCGACCGTCGACCCACCCCACCTCGTCGGTCTCGACCCACAGCGCGGAGGCGGCCTCGAGGGCGGTGTCCTCGGTGAGCACGGCCGCCAGCCGGATGGTGGCGTCGCGCATGCCGGGCCGGCGCTCGACGTCGGCGACGGCCAGCCACGGCGTGCCGGTCAGGACGGACTCCCCGCGCGGGAGCACCGCCCCGGTGCCGGAGGCCATCAGGTACGTCCCCGAGCTCGAGCCCGGCCGCAGCCGCGCCACCCGGTCGGGGTGGGCCAGCGCCACGACCAGACCCACCGCGAGGTCGTCGGCCAGGCCCGCAGCCGGCTCGGCGCCCCGCGGCCCCGCGGCCAGCAGCTGGTCGCGGGTCCGTTTCCAGGGTGCGGCGGCCGGTCCGCCCCGACGCATCGCGCGCAGCCCGGCGACCAGGTCCCCGCCCGGCACCCGCACGTCCTCGGCCAGCAGCGCGACCACCTCGGCGGCCCGACGCGGCCCCACCAGCGGGGCGCCGTCGAGCAGTGCCCGCGCCAGCCGGGGGTCGGCCGCGACCGCGGCCATCTGCGCGCCCCGGGGGGTCAGTGCACCGTCCTCGCCGACCGCCCCGAGCCCCCGCAGGGTGCCGCGGGCGACCTCCAGCGCGGCCGCCGGGGGGGCGTCGAGCAGGGCGAGCCCGGAGCCGTCGGGGCTTCCCCAGGCCGCCAGCTCGAGGGCGAACGACGTCAGGTCGGCGGTGGCCACCTCGGGCTCGGGATGGGCGGGCAGGTGGGCGTGGTCGGCCTCGCCCCAGCAGCGGTACGCCGCGCCCGGCGCCTCGCGGCCCGCACGGCCGGCGCGCTGCTCCGCCGAGGCCCGGCTGACCCGCACGGTCACCAGGCCGGAGAGTCCTCGACGGTGGTCGGTCACCGGTCGTCGCACCAGTCCGGCGTCGACGACCGTCCGCACGCCCGGGACGGTCAGCGACGACTCGGACACCGAGGTGGAGACCACCACGCGCCGCCGGGTCCCGGGGCGGAGCACGCGGTCCTGCTCGGCGGCCGACAACCGGCCGTGCAGCGGGTGCACGTCGACCTCTCCGGCACCGAGGCCGCCCAAGCGGCGTACGACGCCCGCGACCTCGGCGACGCCGGGCACGAACACCAGCACGTCGCCCGGCTGCTCGGCCACCGCCCGGCGGGTGCAGACCCCGACGTGGTCGAGGAAGGCGGGGGTGACGCCACGGTCGTCGGTGCGCAGCACGCCCGGCGGCGGGCCGACCCAGTGCTGCGCGACCGGGTGCAGCGCCCCGGGCACGGTGACCACCGGGGTGCTGGGCCCGAGCAGTGCAGCGGTGCGCTCGGCCTCGACGGTCGCTGACATCGCCACGAGCCGCAGGTCGGGACGCAGGTGAGTGCGCACGTCGACCAGCAGGGCGAGCGTGAGGTCGCCGTCGAGGTGGCGCTCGTGCACCTCGTCGAGCACGACCGCGTCGACACCGGGCAGGTCGGGGTCGCGCTGCAGCCGGCGCAGCAGGATCCCGGTGGTCACGAACTCCACGCGGGTGCCGGGACCCGTACGCCGGTCGCCGCGCACGGCGTACCCGCTCGTCGCGCCGACCTCCTCGCCGAGCAGGACCGCGAGCCGACGCGCCGCGGCCCGGGCGGCGATGCGCCGCGGGGCGGTCACCACCACGCGGCCGCCGACACCGTCGGCGACGGCCGGCGGGACCATCGAGGTCTTGCCGGTGCCCGGCGGCGCCTGCACGACGACCGCCCCGCGCCCGGCGAGCCCGGCCAGCACCTCGCCCAGGCTGCCGACGACCGGCAGGTCCGGCGGCTCGGCCAGCAGACGGCGTACGGGGTCGGAGGACACGCCCTCAGCCTCCCAGGCCGCGCCCTCACCCGACGTCGACCACGGGGAGGTGCCCCGGGACGCCCTCGAACGTCCCCCGGGGCCACGACGTCGACGACGGGGTGGTCCGGCCGGCGACCGCGCTCAAGATCGGGTCGCCCTCCAGCGCGACCGGGCCGGGCGGTCGGGCAGGGGACCGCCTGCTGGACCTGGCGCACCCGCCGGCCGGGGGAGACGGCGCGTCGGACTCCGTGACGACCCGGAGTCGGTGACCACCAGGTCCCCCCAGGTCCCCGCCCCCGGTGTCCAGCGCTGTTGTCGACCCGCGCCCGCGGGGAAGGGCGGCACCGGTTCGTGGTCGGGTCCGCAAGAGGGTGCGGTGGAGGGTGCCGTCGCCGTGGGCGCCGTGGAGGTGGGTGCTGAGGTGAGCGCGGTCCCGGCGCTGTCCGCGGGCTTGCCCGCACGGCCGCCTCAGGAGGCGATGTCGGGCGCCTCGCCGGTCTCGGACCGTGGCGGCCGCTCGGGCACGGCCTTCGGCGCGGCGGTCGACGAACGTCGTGGCCTGGGCGTCGAGCCGCTCGAGGAAGCCCGCCAGCTCGTCGCGTGCCTGCTCGCCGACGGCACCGAGGTCGGTGCGGTCGAAGACGTCCCAGTGCCGCAGGATCGGCATGATCACCTCGTCGTGGTGCAGCCGGATGTCGTAGATGCCGGCCTTGGCGATGATCATCGAGCTGCGCCGGAAGCCGGCCATCGTGGCGCCGGGCATCTCGAAGCCGATCACCTCGTCGGCGATGGCGCGCATGGTCTCGTCGGGGGCGATCTCCAGCGCCGCCGCCACGATGTTGCGGTAGAAGACCATGTGCAGGTTCTCGTCCTTGGAGATCCGGGCGAGCATCCGGTCGGCGATCGGGTCGCCGGGTCACCTTGCCGGTGTTGCGGTGCGAGACACGGGTCGCCAGCTCCTGGAACGACACGTACGTCACGGCCTCCAGGGCGGTCTTGTCGCCGGAGTCGTAGCCGGAGGTCATGTAGTCCATCCGGGCCTGCTCCAGCTCGACCGGGTCGACGCCGCGGGTGACGACGAGGTAGTCGCGCATGGCGATGCCGTGCCGGCCCTCCTCCGCGGTCCAGCGCCCCACCCAGGTGCCCCAGGCGCCGTCGCGTCCGAAGCGGGTGGCGATCTCGCGGTGGTAGGACGGCAGGTTGTCCTCGGTGAGGAGGTTGGTGACCATCGCGGCCTGTGCGGTCTCGGACAGCCGCGACTGCTCGGGGTGCCAGTCCTCGCCGCCGAGGAAGGCGAAGTCGCGACCTTCGCTCCACGGCACGTAGTCGTGCGGGTGCCACTCCTGGGCCATCCCCAGGTGACGGTCGAGGTTCTCGGCCACGACCGGCTCGAGCTGTTCCAACAGGTCCTTGGTGGCCACGGTCACCCCTTGGTTGCCGACTCCTGGCAGCGTACGCCCGGTCGGCCCCGCGGAGCCGGATTCATCGGCTCGGAACCGGAGGGAACGGCGTCTCGGGCGCTGGCAGGGCCGCCTGGCGACCCGCGTGGGCGGCCACGAGAAATCGACCGGTCTACTCGCTCCGTCCCGCTCCAGCGCGCTCGAGCGGAGGGTCTGCCGTCGCCGGAGTTGGACGACGATGACAGGTTCGGTGGGTGAGAGAGCACCGCGTCGATCCGGTCGACGCCATCTGGTTGAACATGGACCGGCCGCAGAACCTGATGGTCATCGAATGCCTGATGTTCCTCGACGGGCCGGTCGATCGCGAGCGCTTCGAGCAGGTCCTGCGCACCCGGCTCCTCGCACTGTTCCCCGTGTTCTCCCGCCGGCCCGTGCCCGGGCGGAGCCGGTGGGCCCGTGCCCGGTGGCGCGACGTGGGGGAGGTCGACCTGAGTCGCCACCTGCGCGAGGTGCGCCTGCCCGCTCCCGGTGACGACGCGGCGCTGCAGGCCTACGTCGGGGGATTCCTCGCCACCCCGCTGCCCCGCGACCGGCCGCTGTGGGAGATCCACCTCATCGAGGGTCTGGCCGAGGGCTCCGCGATCTTCGTGCGACTGCACCACGCGTTGGCCGACGGAATCGCGCTGACCCAGGTGCTGTTCTCGCTGACCGACCTGTCGGCCGAGGGTGACCGCGACGGCTCCTTCCGACCCGACGGTCGCCACCACGTGCTCTCGGAGGTCGCCCGGGTGGCCCGACGAACCGCCCCGGAGGTGCCGCAGACGCCGCGCGCGGCGCGGCTGCGCGCGGGCGTGCGGGCCGGCGTACGGCGGACGCTGAGCGGCGTGGGGGTCCTCACGAAGCTGCTCGTCACCCGCAACCCGGACAGCGCCGTGGCCGGGGTCGCGGGTCGCACGAAGCAGGCGGTCTGGTCGGACCCGATCCCGCTGCAGCGGGTCAAGGAGATCGCGGCGCGCTCCGGGGCCACGGTCAACGACGTACTGGTCTCGGCACTGGCCGGTGCTCTCCAGCGCTACCAGGTCGAGCACGGCGCGAGCGCGGTCGACCTGCCGACGATGATCCCGGTCAACCTGCGACCGCTCCACCTCCCCCTGCCGCGTGAGCTCGGCAACCGCTTTGCGCTCGTCGTGTTGCGCCTGCCGTCGGGACCGGGTGGGCCGGCCCCGCGCCTGGTCGAGACCAAGCGCCGGATGGACGCGATCAAGGCGTCTCCGGAGCCGGCCATCACGTTCAGCCTGATCCTGGCCATCGGTCGGCTCGGCACCCGACTCAGCCGCCTGCTGGTCTCGTTCTTCGCCGGCAAGGTCGTGGGGGTCACCACCAACGTCCCGGGGCCTCGAGAAGCGCGCTACCTGGCGGGAACGCGGATCTCGGGGCTGCTGGGCTGGGTCCCGGGCTCGGGGGACCAGGCACTCGGGACGTGCATCTTCACCTACGCCGGCACCGTGCGCATCGGCTTCAAGACCGATGCTGCCGTGATCCACCACCCCGAGCGGATCCTGGCGGCGTTGCACGCCGAGCTCGAGGAGCTCGAGGCCGGGCCCGGCACGGCAGCGGGGCGGGGCTGGGCGGCCACGGCCGCGCGGCGTCGCCCGACCGGGTAGGACAGCGGCCTCGGTGCTCCACGTCGTGGCGGGCCCGGGTGCGGGCGGGCGACGTCAGGCGTGGTCGCCGTCGGAGCCGCCACCGGAGGCCCCGAACAGCGGGAACCGGCTCACGATCATCGCCACGAAGGTGACCAGGAAGACCTGGCCGAGCACCGCCTCGGTGGTGGTGAGCAGGCGGGCCGGTGGCGTCACCGGAACGAGGTCGCCGAAACCGGTCGTGGTGATGGTGACCAGGCTGGCGTAGATGTAGGAGGTGGTGGGGACGGTCTGGCCGTAGATCGGCGAGGCGGTCACGGCATCCAGGGACTGCAGCGCGATCGCGAACCCCACGGCGATCTCCAGGTACGCCGCGACCGCGCCGAGCAGCGTGCTCAGGCTGACGACGTCGTGGCGGAGCAGACGGCGCGCCACCGCCGCCGGCACGAGCAGGGCGGCGACCACCCAGAGCACCTGCGGCCCACCGGCCTGGGTGCCCTTCTCGATGTACCCGAGCGCCGCCAGTACTGCCGTGGTGCCGGTGACCAACAACGAGGCCAGCACCAGCACCAGCGCCCGGCGCCGCCAGCGGCGGGGGACCCCGGCGGTCTGCACCGCGACGAGCAGGGCCGCACCGGTCAGCGTCTGGGTCAGCGCCGTGGTCGCGTAGGAGGCCCGGGCGTCCACCAGCGACATGACCGCGATCGTGACGGCCACGACCGCCAGCAGCAGCCCGAAGCGGTCGATCAGCGGCGGTGGGTCGTCGACGGTCGGGGCGGTGCGCATGGGGCCATCCTGGCAACCGCCGGCCGGCGCGTCGCCTGGGCGTACGCCGGGAGCACCGTCGGCGAGCGTCGCCGGGGCCCGAGCGGGGTCGCCGGGAGGTGTCCCCAGGGGTCGACACCGAGGCGCCGGCGGTCCCGGGGCCGAGCCGAACCAGACGAGCACACCACCAGCCGCGCCGCCTGCCCTCGCGGGGCGGCACCCTCCGCCACGCCCTAGCCTGACGGGGTGGAACCCGACGCGCCGACCATCGGCCTCCAAGTCCTCGAGCTGGTCGGGGTCTTCGCCTTCGCGCTGTCGGGTGGTCTGGCCGGCGTACGCCGCCGCTTCGACCTGCTCGGAGTGATCGTGCTGGCCGGCGCGGCCGGGCTGGGTGGCGGCGTGCTCCGCGACCTGCTGATCGGCGTGACGCCGCCGGTGGGCGTGAGCGACTGGCGGCTGATCGTGGTCGTCTGCGTGGCGGCGCTGGTGACCTTCCGCTTCGGGCCGAAGGTGGAGCGCCGGGGGCGGCTCGTACGTCGGCTGGACGCCGTCGGCCTGGGCTTCTTCGCCGTCGCCGGCACCCTGAAGGCCCTCGAGCATGGCCAGTCCGGGCTGACCTCGGTGCTCGTCGGCACCCTCACCGGCGTCGGAGGTGGCGTGATCCGCGACATCCTGGCCGACCAGGTGCCCGACCTGCTGGCCGCGCGCGAGCTCTACGCCATCCCCGCCCTGGTGGGGAGCGCGCTCTTCGCCGGACTCTGGACGGCCGGGATCACCGAGGCGTGGGTGGCCGTGCTGGCCGCCGCGGTGATCTCCTCGGTGCGGCTGGCCGCCATGAGGTGGGGCTGGCAGGCGCCGGTGCCGACGGTCTCCTTCGACAGCTGAAGCGGGCGGTCCGCCTCAGCGCCCGGCCTCGCGCCCGGCGTACGCCGCCAGCGTCCGCAGCTGCTTGCGCATCATCACGAGGTCGCCCCACGCCAGCGCCAGGCCGACGACCCGGCTCAGCGGCCCGTGTCCGGACCCGGCGGTCGAGCTCAGCGTGCCCACCAGCCGGCAGGCGGAAGGGTTCGACGGGTCGGCGCGCACGGCGTACGTCATCGCGACCGGCCCGAGGCGACGGAGCACGTCGGGGCGTCGTACGAGGGTGACCTCGTGGTCGCCGACCTCGGCGACCTCGAACACGACCATCACGACCTGACCGGGGGCGAAGGGCTCCAGGTCGGGGGTGAGCCGGCGGGGACTGCGGCGGCCCAGGTTGTCGACGAGGTCGTAGGAGTACGGCGCCACCCGCAGCTGGCGCACCCACCGCCAGGCGGTGCACGGGTCGGCCCGCACGGTGACCGCCCGCACGAGGGCGGGCTCGCCGACCAGCTCGGCGCAGCGCCAGGTCTCCCGCTCCTCGGCCGGGGTGGTCCCCCAGTGCCGGGCGCTCAGGTCCATGACCACGACGGTAGTCGGGTCTCCGCAGACCCCGTCGGGGACGCTGGAGCCCGTGCCCCGACCCGATCCCACCTGTCCGTGCCCGCCGCCCTGCCCGCCGGGTGCGGCGCGGAGTCGGCCGACGCGCCCCCCCGGCGTCAAGGTCGTCGTCGGCCGCGCCGGTGCTGTCGCGCGTGCATGAAGTCCGCTGCTTCGGGCACCTCTCTGAGGAAGAGAGGGAGGTCCCACCATGGGTGCTGTGAACCAGATCATCAGCCGCGTCACCGGTTCGGGTCGACGCACGTCGACGCCGGGCAAGCGCACCACCGGAGCCGCAGGCGGCGCCGGGGGCGCCGGGGGCGCCGGGGGCGGAGGCAAGGACGCGGCCATCGGCCGAGGTGTCCGCAAGGCTTTCTCGAAGCTCCGAGGCCGCTGAACCCCAGCCACACCACACGGTGGTGGTCCTGCGCCGGGCACCCGCCCGGCCGGGGCCACCACCGTCGTGCGTCCGGCATCCCCACCGCGCGGTGGTGTCGAACAGGTGTTCGAATGCGTGGCATGATGCAGGGATGGCCGGCGGGATGAACAAACGTGGCGGGGGGATCCCCATGTCCGAGCGGGTGCGGCTCGGTGACGACCGGGCGCAGCGCGGGGCCGGGGCGGCGTCATCCGCCGAGCCGGAGCTGCCGGGCTACCCGGCGCGGCACTGCTGGGTGCTCGACCCAGCCGACGGCACGCTCGCCAAGCGCGCGGGCCTGCTGCTGGAGTGGCGGCGGGGCGCCGACGGCTGGGAGGGACAGGTCGCCTACTTGTGCCGCCGACCGGGCCGGGGCTGGCTGGTCACCCTCGAGTGGTTCCCCGAACGGGCGCTCGAGGTAGCCGTGCTCGGCAGCTCGTGAGCCGCTCAGGCGTCCACCCGGTCCACCCGGTCCACCCGGTCCACGCGGTCCCGTGGCGGCGCACAGGTGTCGCTCTCGCGGCGGGCGCGGGTCTGCACCAGGCCGAGCGTCCAGCAGCTGGGGCAGCCGCGCCACAGCCAGACGGCGGGCAGCGCGACCAGCAGCGAGCCCGCGCCGTACGCCGGGGTGAGCGCGACGGCCGCCACGACCAACGCCGCGCCCACGACGCCGCGGAGGAGGTGCACCGGCACGGACCGGCTGGCGAACATGGTCTCGGGATCGCGGTGAGTCACGCTTCCACCATGCCCGGTGCCTCCTCGCGACGTCGACGCCGGGCCGGTGTCCTCCGGCCCGTGCTGGTGGCGTGCGCGGCCGCGTCGCTGGCCGCGTGCACGGCCGCGCGGCCCCCGACCGGGTCCGGCGGCACCGACGGGGCCGGCACCCGCGAGGGGGCGGTCGTCGTGGCCGTCTCCGACGGCGACACGGTGCGGGTGCGGCTCGACGACGGCGCCGAGGAGCGGGTGCGCCTGATCGGCATCGATACCCCCGAGGCGTTCACCGACCCGCCCGAGTGCGGCTCCGGCCCGGCGACCCAGCTGCTCGAGCGGTTGTTGCCGGAGGGCACCGAGGTGTGGCTGGTCGCCGACCCCACCCAGGACCGGGTCGACCGCTACGACCGGCTGCTGCGCTACGTCGCACGCCGCTCCGACGGGCTCGACGTGCAGCAGGCGCAGCTGCGCGCGGGCTGGGCCGAGGTCTACGTGTACGACGCGTCCTACGCGCGGCTGCCGGCGTACGACGCGGCGGAGGACGACGCCCGGTCGGCGCCGCGGGGCGTCTGGGCCCGCTGCTGAACGCTCAGGCGTGCTCCTTCGGCACCATGGCCAGCTGGCGGGACTGCGCGACCAGGCGGCCCGCGGAGTCCCACACCTCGGCGTCCTCCTCGAACAGGCCGCCCGCGAGGTTGCGGGTCGCGTGCCGCACCTGTACCCACCCCGGGGCGGGCACGGCGCGCACGTGGGCGGTGAGCTCGACGGTGGGGGCCCAGCCGCCCAGGCCGAGGTCGAAGGTGACCGGGGGCAGCACGTCGACCGCGAGGAGCAGCGAGAGCACGTCCCAGGGATGGCCGTCCTCGAAGCGGGCCCAGGCCTGGATCGCGCCCTGGCCCGACGGTGAGCCGACCGCCCAGCCGGCGGTGGCCGGGTCGAGGCGAAGGTCGAAGCGCTGCACCAGCTGCACCGTGTCGGTGAAGCCGGAGGGCGCGTCGGCGGTCGACACGCACGCGTCGGGGGGCGGGATGGCGGGCCGCTCCGCGGTGGTGCGCACGTCGCCGGTGAAGCCGGTCAGGTCGGACATCACCGCCGTGGCGCGCAGCCGCTCGCGGCCGTCCTGCAGCAGGGAGGCCTGGCCGACCGACGTGCGGCCGCCCTGCCGCACGACGCTCGTGGCGACCTCGGCCGGGCCGTCCTGCCCCGGCGCCAGGAAGACAGCGCTCATCGCGACGGGGTGCGGCTGCCCGCGGTCGCCGAAGGCGTGGCTCAGCGCCGAGCCCACCAGGGCGAGCTGGGCGCCGCCGTTGATCGCCCCGCCGACCGACCAGCGGTCGCTCAGCCGGGCGTCGTACGTCGCGGGGTCGTCGGCGTGGGGGGTGACGCGCATCGCGTCCTGGAAGTCGCTCACCGGTCCATCATGTCGCCCCGGGCGCGACCCCTCGCACCGAGGTCGAGCCGTCCCCGGGTGCCTCCGGCGACCGGCGAGGGTCCTCGTGGGTCCTCGTGGGTCCTCGGGGGACCGGAAGGGTTGCCCGCGACCCCGGCCGACCAGGGCGGGGCTCGTGGTCACCGCGCAGGGATCCGGCACACCGGGGCCCGGGAGAGCGAGGGCTCGTGCCGTGCCCAGAGAGATCGCGATACGGCACACGTTCCTCCTGCGGCAGACTGGGCGGATGATCCGGATCGTGGTCGGCGCCGCCCTGCTGCACGAGGGGCGCGTGCTCGCGGCCCAGCGGGCGCGCCCGGCCCCGGTCGCCGGCCGCTGGGAGCTGCCCGGCGGCAAGGTCGAGCCGGGGGAGGGTGACGTCGACGCCGTACGTCGCGAGTGGGCCGAGGAGCTGGGCTGTGCCGTGGACGTCACCGGCTGGCTCGACGGCGAGGAGGAGGTGGGGCCCGGGCTGACGCTCCGGGTGGCCACCGCCCGGCTGGTCTCCGGCAGCCCCGAGCCGCACGAGCACAGGGCGCTGCGCTGGTTGTCGGCCGACGAGCTCGCGGAGGTCGACTGGCTCGCCAGCGACCGTCCCTTCGTGGCGCAGCTGCCGGCCCTGCTGGGTCGGCCGTGAGCCGGGCCGTCTTCGGCGCCGAGGGCGACGCCCGGGCCGTGGGCCGTCGGCTGCGCGCCGACGGCTTCGACGCCGTGGTGTCCCGGGAACCGTTTGCCGGCGAGGACGACGACGAGGACCACGCCTGGGCGGTGCGCACGGACGCGCCCGAGGCGGCCCTCGACCTGCTCTGCGAGGCGCACGACGGGTGGCTGGACGCGCCCGGGCCGGCGCACCTCACCGGCGCCCCCCTCGACCTGCCGCGGGCACCCCGCCGCCACCACCGTCCCCCGGCGTCGCCCCCGGGCATGGACGAGGAGGCGCCCTCGTGGCGACTCACTACGCTGGAGCCATGACCGACCTGCCGGACCGCCGCATCCTTCTCGTGCACGCCCACCCCGACGACGAGAGCATCGGTCAGGGCGTGACGATGGCGAAGTACGCCGACGAGGGCGCCCTGGTCACGCTGGTCACCTGCACCGGCGGCGAGCAGGGCGAGATCCTCGTGCCCGAGCTCGAGCACCTCGCCGCCGAGCGCGACGACACGCTCGCCGAGCACCGCCGCGGCGAGCTGGCGGACGCGATGAAGGAGCTCGGGGTCACCGACCACCGCTACCTGGGCGGGTTCAAGACCTACCGCGACTCCGGCATGCAGTGGCACCCCGACGGTCACGCGATCCCCGAGGACACCACCCACCCCGACGCGTTCTGGTGCGCCGACCTGACCGCGGCCGCCACCGACCTCGTCGCGGTGGTGCGCGAGGTGCGGCCACAGGTGCTGGTCACCTACGACGAGTTCGGCGGCTACGGCCACCCCGACCACATCCAGGCCCACCGGGTCGCCATGTACGCCGCGCAGCTCGCGGCCGTGCCGTCGTACCGCCGGGACCTCGGGGAGGCCTGGGAGATCGCGAAGATCTACTGGGGCGCGATGTCGGAGTCGAAGATGCGCGACGGGCTGCGCCGGCTGCGCGAGGCCGGGGACACGACCAGCTTCGAGGGCATGGACCCCGACGGCACGCTGCCGCCGTTCGTCACCGCCGACGAGGACCTCACCGCCGTCGTCGAGAGCCTCGTCCACGTCGACCGCAAGATGGCCGCCCTGGCCGCCCACGCCACTCAGATCACCACGGAGGGACCCTTCTTCGCGCTGTCGAACAACGTCGGTCAGGAGGCGTGGTCGGCGGAGTACTACCGCATCGTCAAGGGGACCCCGGGCCCGGTCGGGGACGACGGTCTCGAGGTCGACCTCTTCGCCGGGTTGTGACCGGGCCCGCCCGGGCGCTGCTCGTCCCCGTGCTGCTCGCCGCCGGGGTCGTCGCGGGCCTGGCCAGCCTCCTGCTCTACCCCCGTGACTGGGGGATGGTCGCGCAGGCGCTGCTCGTCACGGGCGTCGTGCTGCTGACCCCGGCGGGCCGCCCCCGGGCCCTGCTCGTCGGAGGCTGGCTGCTCGTCGTGGGGGGCGCCCTGCTCGGACGCCCGGAGGGCGACGTGGCCCTGCTCGTCGACCCGTCCAGCCTCTTCCTCCTCGGCACCGGCGGCGTGCTCCTGCTCGTGGTGACCGCCACCTGGCCCCCGCGACGCCTATCCTCGGCGCCGTGACCCAGGGCGGACTCGGCGGAGACGACTTCGGCACGCCGGCGCTCGGACCCGAGCGCTCCGGCGCCCCCGTGGTGGTCGGGTTGCTCCTGCTGCTCTCCGTGCTCGCGGTGGCCGGCTACACCTGGGCCACGCGCGAGGCCGGTGTCAAGCTCGCCTCCGGCACGACCGTCGAGGGCATCGACCTCGGCGGCCTCGAACCGGGCGCGGCCGAGCTCCGCCTGCGCACCGAGCTCGCCGGCCGCACCGACGACCCGGTCGACCTCGTCGTCGCCGGCGCCGCCGCCCGCCGTACGCCGCAGCAGCTGGGGCTCTCGGTCGACTACCGCACGTCGGTCGACCGGGTCAGCGGAGGCCCGCGGTGGCTGCCCGGGGCGTTGTGGGACTACTACACCGGGGGCGAGCGCACCGACGCCCTGGTGCGGGTCGACCGCAGCGTGCTCAACCCGGTGCTCGACGACCTGGTCGCCGACGCCGAGCGCGAGCCCCGCGAGGGCGAGGTGCTCTTCACCGCGACCGGCTTCCGCACCGTCGAGCCGATCAGCGGTCGCGTCCTCGACCGCGAGGCCGCCCTCGAGCAGCTGCGCGCGCGGTGGCTGGACGCCGGGCCCGTCGAGATGCCGCTGGTGACCGCCGCCCCGGACATCGACCAGGCCGACGTCGACCGGGCCGTGCGCACCTTCGCGACCCCGGCCGTGTCCGCCCCGCTGCAGCTGCAGCTGGGGCGGGAGACCGTGACCATGCGGCGCCAGGACTACACCGACCTGCTCACGACGGAGCCGCGCGACGGTGCCCTCGCCGCCGTGCTCAACGCCGAGCGCCTGGCCCCCCGGGTCACCGAGGTGCTCCGACGGGCGGGGGCCCTGCCCACCCCCCGGGACGCACGGATCGTGCTCGTCGACGGTCGACCCCGCGTGCGGCCCGCGCGACCCGGACGCGCCGTGCGCGTCGAGCCGACGCGGCGCCGGGTGCTCGCGGCCCTCGCGGAGTCCGGCGACGGTCGCACCGTCCGGGTGCCGACCAGCCCCTCGGCCGCCGACCTCACCACACGGGGCGCCCGCCGGTTGCGGGTGGAGCGGCGGGTCGCCGAGGTCAGCATCGGCTACCCGGCCGCGGGGTTCCGCGACACCAACCTCGCCCGGGCCGCCGACCGGCTCGACGGGGCGCTGCTCCTGCCCGGCGACGCACTGTCCTTCAACGACGTCGTCGGCCCCCCCACCCCCGAGCGTGGCTTCACCTCCGGCCCGCTGCGCGACGACGGCCAGAGCTACGCCGGGGTCGGCGCGGGCCTCAGCCGGCTCTCCACGGCACTGTTCAAGGCGACCTGGGACGCCGGCCTGGCCACCGACCAGCGCACCCCGATGCCGTGGCACCTGGGGGAGTACCCACTCGGTCTGGACGCCGCGGTGCGCTTCGGCTCCTACGACCTGGTGGTCAGCAACCCCAGCCCGTACGGCGTGCTCGTCTCGGCCGAGGCCACCACCCGCGGAGCCCGCTCGGTCACCGTGCGCCTCTACTCCGCCCCGTGGCGGCAGGGGCGCACCGAGACCTCGCCGCTGACCGACCGCACGCCCCCCAGCACCGAGTACGACGCGACCCGGCGCTGCGTGCCCCAGACCGGCCAGCCCGGCTTCGACGTGACGGTCACCCGCACCCTCGTCACCCCCGCGGGCCGGCCCCAGGGTCGGGAGCAGGTGAGCACGTCGTACCGTCCGGCGGCCACGATCGTGTGTGTGGGCGAATAGCCCGCGCGGGTCCTCCCGTCCCTCTACCGTGAGCCGCATGCAGCCGCTGCGGGTCTCGGGACCCCCCACCCGGGCACGGCCGCGGGCCCTCGGTGTGCTCGGTGCGCGCGGCGTGACCGTGCTCGTGACGCTGCTCGCCACCGTGCTCGCCGCCCCCGTGCAGGCGCAGCCCGACCTCCCCGAGCTCCCCGACCAGGCCACCCAGACGGCGGTCGACGCGCTCGACCGCGTGGAGGCGCTCCTCGCCTCCGGGGGCGAGGAGCCGACCGGGTCGACCGGGGACGCCGCTGCGCCCGACCTCTCGCTCGCGTTGAGCGACCTCGCGCTCGCCCAGGACGACCTGACCGGCACCGACCGCCGGCGGGCCCGACGGCTGCTCGCGCGGCCCACCAACGCGCTCGGCGACGACCTCGTCTCCTACCCCCTCGGCGCCGAGCTGGACCACGTCTGCGGCCCGTCGGCGTGCGTGCACTGGGTGAGCAGAGGCCCCGACGCCCCGCCGCCCGAGGACCTCGACCTGGACGGGGTGCCCGACCAGGTCGCCCGCACGCTCGCCGTGGTGGAGGACGTCTACGACCGCACCCGGGCCCAGGGCTGGAGGACACCGCTGGCCGACTCGCGGGCGGTGGGCGACCCCGACGGCCGACCCCGCTTCGACGTCTACCTCGCCGACCTCGGGGCCTTCGGCTGGTACGGCTACTGCGCACCGGAGCAGGTGGCGGGGCTGCGCTTCGCCCGGGCGGCGTACTGCGTGCTCGACGACGACTTCGCGAGCGGGCAGTACGGCGGCACCGACCCCGCCGACAGCCTGGCCGTGACCGCCGCGCACGAGTTCTTCCACGCGGTGCAGTACGCCTACGACTTCACCGAGGACGACTGGCTGCGCGAGGGCACCGCCACCTGGTTCGAGGACGTGCTCTTCGACGACGTCGACGACAACCGGCAGTTCCTCGACTCCGGCCCCCTGCGGCACCCCGAGCGGTCGCTGGACGACACGCGCGGCATGTACGGCGACTGGGTGTTCTTCCAGTGGCTCGCCGAGCGGTACGGCGACCAGGTCGTGCGCGAGGTGTGGGAGCAGGCCGCCTGGCTCCGGGGCCCCGACCACTTCTCGGTCACCGCCGTCGACGCGGCGCTGCGCGCCCGGGGCACCAGCCTGGCCGCGACGTTCCCGCGGTTCGCGGTCGCGCTGCGCTGGCCGCGCCAGAGCTTCGAGGAGGCGCGCGCCGGGTGGTACCCCGTGGCCCCGAGCGTGCGGCGGTTCGACCCCCGTCCCCGGCGGGCGACCAACGGCCCCGTGACGCTGCAGCTGGCCCAGCTCGGCAGCCACAGCATCACCGTGCCGACCTCGCCCCGGTCCGGGCGCTTCCACCGGCTCCGCGTCGCGGTGGATGGTCCTCCCGCGCGGCGCGGCACCCGCGCGATGACCGTCGTCGTCGGCCGCGACGGGCACCGCAGCATCCGCTCCGTGCGGCTCGACCGGCGTGGCGACGGTGTCGCCGTCCTCGACCTCGACCGCTCCCGGGTCGCCCGGGTCGTCGTCGTGCTGGCGAACACCAGCGCGCGCTACACCTGCTGGGCCGGCACCACCGCCGCCTGCCAGGGCCTGCGCACCGACGACCGGCTGCCGGTCACCGTGCGGCTCAGCGCCCGCCGGTGACGCTGGTGGGGCGCGGGGCCAGGTAGCGGTAGGCGTGGTGCGGAGCCCAGCCCAGGGCGTCGTACAAGGTGCGCGCCGGGGCGTTGTCGGCCACCACCTGCAGCCAGGCCGTCGTCGCGCCGCGCTCGGCCGCCGCCTCGAGCAGCCCGGCCAGCACGGACCGGGCGAGGCCGTGGCGACGGTGGGCGGGGTCGACGGACAGCCCGAGCACCCCGACCCAGTCGCCGTCGAGGACGCAACGCCCCGAGGCCACGGTGTCGTCGCCGACACGCACGCGCACGCGCACCTGGTGCCGGCGCCCAGCGTCCGCCGGGTCCACAGCGTCCACAGCGTCCGCGCTCGATCGGCGCGTCCGGGTCGCCGTCGGGGTCGGGGAGCGCACGTCGCGCCCGCGACACCGACCCCACCCACAGCTCGCTGTCGGCCTCGCCGTCGCGTGCCACCCCCCAGCCGGCGTCGCGGAACCACGACTCCGGCGCGGAGTCGGCCAGCACCGACACCCACGGCGTGCGGCCCCGGTCGGCGTACCACCGCGCCACCGCCGCGACCGCCTCGTCGGCCGGGACGCCGGGGTCGCCGACGGCGAGCGCCGAGGTCAGCCGGGCGACCCGCCGGTGGTCGTCGGGGTGGTCGCGCAACGTCCAGTCGCCGAGGCGCTCGGTCGTGCTGGGCGCGAACGCCCGCAGCGCGCGGCGGTGCAGCTCGGGCGCCGGCACCCGCAGCAGCGTCGAGGGCCGGGGCGGCACCGGCTTGCCGGACACGACCAGCCGGGTCGCCACCCGGTGCACCTCGCCGTCAGCGGAGCGGAGCACGGCCTCGCCGGCGGGGGAGTCGTCCCAGGCCACCAGCTCGCCCAGCAGGTCGGTGAACGCCGGGCCCCCGGTGGGGCCGCGCTCGCCCTCGACCACCCGGCGTACGACGACCCGCTGGCCGACCGCGTGCGGCCCGAGGTTGTGCGCACGGGGGGCTGGCGCGGTGCTCGGGCACGAGGACCTCCCGGTCTCGTTCGGTCGTGCTGGTCTCACGTGGGGGCGTCGGCGACGCGGCGTACCGGCGGGATACTAGGCTGTCCTGCGTTGGTCCGGCCCGCTCGTGCGTGGGCTCGGTGAGCGCAACCGAGGAGGAATCGGTGACCTACGTCATCGCCCAGCCGTGTGTGGACGTCAAGGACCGTGCGTGCGTCGACGAGTGTCCGGTGGACTGCATCTACGAGGGCAAGCGGATGCTGTACATCCAGCCCGACGAGTGCGTCGACTGCGGCGCCTGCGAGCCGGTGTGCCCGGTCGAGGCGATCTACTACGAGGACGACACCCCGGAGCAGTGGAAGGAGTACTACGACGCGAACGTGCACTTCTTCGACGACCTGGGCTCCCCCGGCGGCGCGGCCAAGATGGGTGAGATCGACAAGGACCACCCGATCATCGAGGTTCTGCCGCCGCAGAACCAGGAGTGAGTCCCGCGTGACCCCCGCCCGGTCGCTCCCCGGCGTCGAGCGGGTCGTCTCGCGGCGGTTGCCGGACTTCCCCTGGGACCACCTCGCGACGTACGCCGAGCGGGCCCGGGCGCACGGCGACGGCCTCGTCGACCTGTCGGTCGGCACGCCCGTCGACCCCACCCCGCAGGTCGTGCAGGACGCGCTGCGCGAGGCGACCGACGCGCCCGGATACCCGGTCACGGTCGGGCGGGTGGAGACCCGGCAGGCCTGCGTCGACTGGCTGGCGCGCCGGTGGGGCGTCACCGACCTCGGCCTGGACGCGGTGCTGCCGGTGATCGGCTCCAAGGAGCTGATCGGCTCGCTAGCGGTGCACCTGGGCCTGGGGCCCGAGGACCTGGTCGCCTACCCCGAGCTCGCCTACCCGACGTACGAGGTCGGGGCGGTGCTGGCCGGGGCACGGTCGGTCGCCACCGACTCGCTCGTCAGCCTCGGCCCCGAGCACGTGTCGGTGCTCTGGTTGAACTCCCCGTCCAACCCCACCGGTCGCGTGCTCGGCCCCGACCACCTGCGCAAGGTCGTCGCATGGTGCCGTGAGCGCGGCACGCTGCTGGTGTCCGACGAGTGCTACCTCGAGCTGACCTGGGGCGGGGGCGACGAGCCCGTCTCGGTGCTGCACCCCGACGTCTGCGGCGGCTCCACCGAGGGCGTCCTCGCCGTGCACTCGCTCTCCAAGCGCTCCAACCTCGCCGGCTACCGCTGCGCCTTCGTCGCCGGTGACCCGCGCGTGGTGGGCGAGCTGCTCGCCGTACGCAAGAACCTCGGCCTGCAGATGCCCGAGCCCCAGCAGCGCGCCATGGTCGCCGCGCTCGAGGACGACGCCCACGTCGCCGAGCAGCACGCCCGCTACGCCGCACGGCGTACGACGCTGCGGACGGCGCTGGAGGGGGCGGGCTTCCGGATCGACCACTCCGAGGGCGCCCTCTACCTCTGGGCCACCCGCGACGAGGACTGCTGGGCCACCGTCTCGGCCCTCGCCGACCTCGGCATCCTGGTCGCCCCCGGCTCGTTCTACGGCCCCGCCGGCTCGCGGCACGTGCGGGTCGCCTTCACCGCCACCGACGAGCGGATCGCCGCCGCGGCGAAGCGCCTGCGGCCCTGACGGATTACCACGTCAACGTGGTGTTCTGGCACTTACAGCGGGAACCTTCCCGCTGTAAGTGCCGGTTTACCACGTTGACGTGGTGTTCTTCGGCCCCTCAATCCACGACGTCGACGTGCACGTGGTCCCGGTGCAGCAGCACGGCCCGGTCGCCGTTGGCGTCGCGGGAGACGTCGTAGTCGCGCCAGCCGAGCTCGGAGCGGGCGCCGGCGCTCCAGATCCGGGCGTCGAAGATGACGTGGTCGATCTTGAGCCGGGAGGCGTGGGCGACGAGGTACGCCGAGATCGCCCAGCCGAGGCGGTTGTTGGCCTCGGTGACCGGGCGCACGAAGACGTCGACGGCCCGGCCCTCGTAGTGCGCGGAGCCCTCCGAGTGGCCGCTGGCGATCCCGCCGGGGGCGAAGCCGCCGAGGGGGAGGTCGCCGAAGGCGCGCTCGAGGTTGCGGCGCACCCGGCCCGCGGCGGGGGTGAGCCCGGCGGGGGTGAGCCGGTCTGACAGGTTCTCGTCGAAGGAGTGCCGCACCGTGCAGCTGAAGCGGCCGCCGCCGGAGTAGCCGGTCAGCGCCGAGGCCAGCGCCCGGGAGTCCTCCTCGTGCAAGGCGTAGGCCTCGGGGAAGGCCGAGCGCTGCACCTCCTGGGCGGCCTCGGTGATCCGCATCTCCTCGTAGCCCGGCACCTGCTCGAGCGCGTCGTAGAAGGCGTTGATCGCGTAGGTCGGCCGCTGCACCTGCCGCTCGGTGCCCCACCCCTGCGAGGGCCGCTGCTGGAACAGGCCCAGCGAGTCCCGGTCGCCGTGGTCGAGGTTGCGCAGCTTGCTCTCCTGCCGCGCGGTGGCGAGCGCGATGCTCACCGCGCGGGCGGGGAGCCCACGGCGTACACCGAGGGCGGCGATCAGGGTCGCGTTCTCGGCCTGCTCGGTGTCGAGCTCGACGGTGGTGCGGCCCACCGTGACCTCGCAGCCTTCCGGGTCGGGCAGGGGACCGGCGCCGAGGTAGAACGCGACACCGACCCCGGTGAAGACCAGCACCGCCACGAGCACGAGGACGAGGAAGCGTCCGCCCGCACCGCCCTCGGACGCCCTCGAGCTGCGCCGGGGGGCCGCGGCCGACGGGAGCGGGTCAGTTCGCATGCAGGGCAGCGTTGAGCTCGACACCCGTGCCCGCCCGGGTGACCGCCTCGACCGCGCCGGAGACGGAGTTGCGGCGGAAGAGCAGGCCGGAGGCGCCCGACAGCTCGGAGGCCTTGACCGTCTCCCCGTCGCGACCGGTCTCCGCGCCCCGCAGCAGCACCTTGGTGCCTGCGGTGACGTAGCAACCGGCCTCCACGACGCAGTCGTCGCCGAGCGAGATGCCGATGCCCGCGTTGGCGCCGAGCAGGCACCGCTCGCCGATCGAGATGACGGACGTGCCGCCGCCGGAGAGCGTGCCCATGATCGAGGCGCCGCCACCGACGTCAGAGCCGTCGCCGACGACGACGCCGGCGCTGATCCGGCCCTCGACCATCGACGACCCGAGGGTGCCGGCGTTGAAGTTGACGAACCCCTCGTGCATGACCGTGGTGCCCTCGGCGAGGTGCGCGCCGAGCCGCACCCGGTCGGCGTCGGCGACCCGTACGCCGGACGGCACGACGTAGTCGACCATCCGGGGGAACTTGTCTACGCCGAAGACGGTGACGTGGTGGCCGGCCGCCTTCAGCCTGGCCCGGGTGAGCTCGAAGCCGGGCACCGCGCACGGGCCGAGGTTGGTCCACACGACGTTGGCCAGCAGGCCGAAGGCGCCGTCCATCGAGGCGCCGTGCGGGGTGACCAGTCGGTGGCTGAGCAGGTGCAGCCGCAGCCAGACCTGGGTCGCCTCGGTCGGCGCCGTGGTGAGGTCGGCGTCGACGACGGTGACGAGCTCCCGGCGTACCCCGCGCGCCGCGTCGAGGCCGGCGAGCCCGGTCAGGGCGCCGGGGGCGTCCGAGCCGTCGGGCTGCCCGAGGTGCGGCTCGGGGAACCACACGTCGAGCACGGTGCCGTCCTGGTCACCTCCGTCGACCCGGGTCGCGAGGCCGTGGCCCCAGGCTGCGCTGGTCGAGGTGGTCGGGCTCGTCTGCTCGGTCACGTCCACACCCTACGTAAGGGAGTCGATCTCCCCTAGGCTCGGGCCATGGCAGACGACGCGCGCTCGGAGCGCCCCCTGGCACGGTGGAAGACCCTCGTGATGGACACCGCCGCCGAGGACACCCGGCTCTCGAACTTCTGGGCCGGCGCCCTCGGGCTCGGGATCGGGGACGTGGTGCGCACCGGTCCCCCCGACGTGGTGGCCGAGCAGCCCGGCCTCGGCGTGCAGGTCTCGCCGGTGCCCCAGGACCCCGCGGGCAAGAACCGCGTGCACCTCGACGTCTTCACCGCCTCGGTCGAGGACCTCCACGAGCTCGGCGCCAAGCCGCACGAGAGCGGCGAGTCCGACGAGGGACTGCCCTGGACGGTGATGGTCGACCCGGCCGGCGGCGAGTTGTGCGCGTTCGTCACGGACCCGCTGCCCGACTACCGGCTGCACGCGATCGTCGTGGACTGCGACGACGCCGCCTCGCTGGCCCGCTGGTGGGGCGAGGCGTTCGGGGTCGAGGCCTTGGACCACGAGGACCACTGGACGCTGGAGGGCGCGCACCCGCACCCCGACGTCACCCTCGACTTCGTCGACGTGAGCGGGCCGAAGAAGACCAAGAACCGCATCCACTGGGACCTGTACGGCGACCACGAGCGGCTGCGCGAGCACGGCGCGCACGAGGTGTGGACCCAGTCGGGCTGGACGACGATGACCGACCCCGAGGGCAACGAGTTCTGCGTGCACGCCGACCGCGGCCAGGACCCGGGCCTGGACGAGGAGACTGCGTGAGGCTCGATCTCGGCAGCGAGGTCACCCGGCTCACCGCCGCCCTCGTCGACATCGCGTCGGTCAGCGGTGAGGAGCAGCGCATCGCCGACGCGGTCGAGGAGGCGCTGCGCGCCCTGCCACACCTCACCGTGGATCGGCTCGGCCACAACGTCGTCGCCCGCACCGACCTGGGGCGCGCCGAGCGGGTGGTCGTCGCCGGGCACCTGGACACCGTGCCGCTCAACGACAACCTCCCGAGCCGCGACGACGGCACCCTGCTGCACGGGCTCGGCTCGTGCGACATGAAGGGCGGGGTCGCCGTGGCGCTGCGGATGGCGGCCACCGTGCCCGACCCGGTGCGCGACGTGACCTACGTGTTCTACGAGGCCGAGGAGGTCGAGGAGGAGCGCAACGGCCTGCGCCGGCTCGCCAGCGAGCGGCCGGACCTGCTCGCGGGCGACTTCGCGATCCTGATGGAGCCCTCGGTCGCCCGGGTGGAGGCCGGCTGCCAGGGCACCCTGCGTGTCGAGGTGACCACCCGCGGCGAGCGCGCACACTCCGCCCGGTCGTGGATGGGCTCCAACGCCATCCACGCCGCCGCACCGATCCTGGCGCTGCTCACCGACTACGAGCCGCGCCGCCCGGTCATCGACGGCCTGGAGTACCACGAGGGCCTGAACGCCGTCGCCGTCTCCGGAGGCGTCGCGGGCAACGTGGTGCCGGACGCCTGCACGGTCACCGTGAACTACCGGTTCGCGCCCGACCGCTCCACCGAGGAGGCCCTCGCCCACGTGCGCGAGCTGTTCGCGGCGTACGACGTGGTCTGCACCGACCTCGCGCCCGGCGCCCTGCCCGGGCTCTCGGTGCCGGCCGCCGCCGCCTTCGTCGAGGCGGTCGGCGGCGAGGTCGGGCCGAAGTTCGGCTGGACCGACGTCTCGCGGTTCACCGGCCTCGGCGTGCCCGCGGTCAACTACGGCCCGGGCGACCCGCTGCTGGCGCACAAGCAGGACGAGCACGTGCCGCTGGAGCAGCTCCGCGCGGTCGAGGATCGGCTCCGCACCTGGCTGACGTCGGGTCAGGAGGGCCAGTAGCGGGTGCCGCGCGGCCCGTGCGTGCTCGGTGCGGTCCAGGGGGCCGGGTACGCCGTCCGGTCCGGTCACCCAGAACGTCCAGGTCACCTCGACGCAGCCGGTGCTCAGCACCGCCAGCGCGTCGAGGACGTCACCGTCGAAGGCCCGTCGGCTCAGCTCCCCGTGCGGACGGCCCGGGGCGGGCCTGCCCTGCGGCGTGACCTCGTCGGCCGCGTAGGTGACCCCGGTGCCCCGCCGGCCCTTCGTGCGCCACCGGGGGCAACGCCTCGAGCTCGGCCGCGGCGACGTCGGGTGAGTCGGGACGGGTGCGCCCGGTGACCTGCTGCAGGCCCCCGTCGACGGACCTACCCCGGGCGCAGGCGGCCAGCAGGGCTCGCCCGGCCCACGGGAGGCGGCGCCCTCGGATCGTTCCGCAGACCCGTCGTCCCCACCGCTGCAGCCGGTCGGCAGCGCGAGGAGCGCCAGCACGGCGACCAGGGTGAGGGAGCGCGTTCCGGGAGTATGCAGCACGCCGCCGGCACCGGCTGGCAGGATCGGCCCGTGCCCGAACTCCAGACCCAAGCCGATGCCCCCACCTCCGACGAGCATGACGACCGCGTGCACAGTCGCGGTCCCGTGCAGCTGCGCCGCGGACAGCGCCAGGGCACCACGACCGACCAGCACCTGCTCGACACCCGCGGACCGACCGACTGGGTGCACGCCGACCCCTGGCGGGTGCTGCGCATCCAGAGCGAGTTCGTCGAGGGCTTCGGCACCCTGGCCGAGCTCGGCCCGGCCATCGCGGTCTTCGGATCGGCCCGCACGACGACCGACGACGCGCACTACGCGATGGCCGAGGACCTCGGCCGGCGTCTCGCGGAGGCCGGTTTCGCCGTGATCACCGGGGGAGGCCCCGGCGTGATGGAGGCGGCCAACAAGGGCGCCTGCGAGGCCGACGGCGTCTCGGTCGGGCTCGGCATCGAGCTGCCCCACGAGCAGGGCCTCAACGACTGGGTCGACCTGGGGGTGAACTTCCGCTACTTCTTCGCCCGCAAGACGATGTTCGTGAAGTACTCGCAGGGCTTCGTCGTCCTGCCGGGCGGGTTCGGCACCTTCGACGAGCTGTTCGAGGCGCTCACGCTGACCCAGACCGGCAAGGTGACGTCCTTCCCGATCGTGCTCGTCGGCAGCGACTACTGGGGCGGCCTCGTGGACTGGTTGCGGGCGACCGTCCTGCCGCACGGTGCCATCTCGGGGAAGGACCTCGACCTCCTGCACGTCACCGACGACCTCGACGAGGTCATGTCCTTCTTCGGCCCTGCCTCCGGTGCCGGAGGCGTCACGGGGGACTGAGGGCCGTGGCATGGGTCTTCGCCGTGCTGGCCGTCTCGGTCGTCGTCGTCGCCTGGTGGGTGGGGGAGGGCCACGGGGGCGAGCTCGCCGACCTGCCGCCCCGCCGCACGCCCGCGGCCGACGAGCAGGCCACGCAGGAACAGGGGCCGGCATGACCCGCGTGCCGCGCACCCCCCCGCGCGCTGACCGCGCTCGTGCTCGCCCTGGGCCTCGGCGCCGGCCCCGTGCCGGTGGCCGGGCCGGCGAGGCCCGGACCGCCCGCCCGACGGCCACGGCCCCGGCCACCGGCCACCGGCCACCGGCCACCGGGTGAGGGTGATCGGCCACACCGTGCCGGGCCGGCCGATCCACGCCTTGCGGGTCGGGGACCACGTCGGGCCGCCCGGTCGTGCTCACGGCCTCCATCCACGGCGACGAGGCCGCGTGACGGCGCACGCGGTGGCAGATCCGGGACGGGCAGCCGGTGACCGGGGCGGACGTTCCGGTGCTCAACCCGGACGGCTTCTCGGCCCACGACAGCCACCCCGTCCACGGCGTCGACCTCCACCGGAACTGCCCGCGCGGGGTGCTCGCCGCCGTGGTCGCCCGGCGCGGACGGGCCGGTGGCCCCGCCGGCCAGCCGGCCAGCCGGCGCAGCCAGGGCTCCGGGCCCACCAGGATGCGCGGGACGCGTGCCCGGGTCGAGCCGGCGCACGAGCGACCGCACCCGCGGGTGCCCGCGCGAGGCCGACCAGTGCACGCCCCGAGGCAGGTTGACGCCGAGCACCAGCCCGTAGGGGTAGTGGACCGAGCACGCCGGACGGTGGCGGACGGGCCGAGCAGGCCGTGGGCAGGAGCGCCGCGACGACCAGGAGGGCCAGGACGACCAGGAGGGCCAGGACGCCGAGGCCGGTGCGCGAGGCGGGGTGACGGCTCGGGCGGGCGCCGTTGGGTCCAGTATCAGGGGATTCGTCCCCGCTGTCCGGCGAAGCGCCGAGGGTGTCGGGGGTCAGGTGGACTTCCCGCCCCGCGGCGCATGATGGGATAATGCCGACACGGCGTGCCGCAGCGGCGTGCCCTTGCTGAGGAAGAGGTGCGCGCATGGCGGCGATGAAGCCGCGGACAGGCGACGGTCCGCTCGAGGTCACCAAGGAGGGGCGCGGCATCGTGATGCGTGTCCCGCTCGAAGGTGGCGGCCGGCTTGTGGTCGAGTTGAACGCGGAGGAGGCGGGCGCCCTGGGCGCCGCTCTGCACGACGTCGTCGGCTGATCACGCTGCACCCCGCGAGGGCCGTCCCGGCAGGGGCGGCCCTCGCGCTGCGTCCGGGCCGGGTGCACCGCCCGGTCTGTGTAGGGTCCGGTCATGCTCATGCCGCCCCAGGTCTCGCCGCCCGTGATCGCCCTCAGCGAGCTCGACGTGGGCGCGGTCGAGGGCGCCGAGGTGGTCGCGCTCGCGGTGCTGCCGCGGGAGGCGGAGCCCGGCACGCCGCTGGACGAGGTACCGCCCGGGTCGCCCGCCGACCCCGACGAAGGCTCCGGTTCCGAGGAGGCCCCAGCACCGCTGCTCGGCCCCGGCGCCGAGCAGGTCGTGGAGCGACTCGAGGCGCGCGGCGTCGACGTCTTCGCCTGGCTCGCCCACCACCAGCACACCGGCCGCGCCGGTGAGGTCGCCGAGATCCCCGTGGCCGCCCTGGGCGGCTCCGCGGCCGGGGAGCTCCCGTGGCGCTCGGTGCTGCTCGTCGGGCTGGGCGACGGGTCGTCGGGCTCGGTGCGCCGGGCGGGCGCCGCGCTGGCACGACGTACGCGCGGCCGCGGCAGCGTCGCCTCCTGCCTCGCCGCGACCTGCGACGACGAGGGCCTGGCCGCACTCGTCGAGGGTCTCGTGCTGGGCTCCTTCGTCTTCCACGTCCGCTCCGCGGGCCCGCCCTCGACCCCGGTCGCCCAGGTGGTGCTCGCCGGTCTGCCGGACGGTCAGGAGTGCCGCGACGTGCTCACCAGCGCCCTCGCGGTGGCCGGGGCCGCCTGGATGGCCCGCACGCTCGCCCTGGTGCCCAGCAACATCAAGAACCCACCGTGGCTCGCCTCGCAGGCGGAGCGGATCGCCGAGTCCGCCGGCCTCGAGGTCGAGGTGTACGACGAGCAGCAGCTCGCCCGCGACGGGTTCGGCGGCATCGTCGGTGTCGGCCAGGGGTCGGCCACACCGCCGCGGCTGGTGCGCCTGGCCTACGACCCTCCCGGCGCCACCACCAGCACCCCGCACGTCGTGCTCGTCGGCAAGGGCATCACCTTCGACACCGGCGGCCTGTCCATCAAGCCGGCCGACGGCATGACCACGATGAAGCGCGACATGACCGGGGGCGGTGTCGTCATCGCGGTGATGGGCGCGCTGGCCGCCGTCGGGTGCCCCGTGCGCGTGACCGGCCTCGTGGCGGCGGCGGAGAACGCGATCGGTGCCCACTCGATCCGCCCCGGCGACGTGCTGCGGCACTACGGAGGCCGCACCAGCGAGGTGACCAACACCGACGCCGAGGGCCGTCTGGTGATGGCCGACGCGCTGGCGTACGCCGTGGACGAGCTGCGTCCGAGCGTGCTGGTCGACGTGGCCACCCTCACCGGGGCGGTCAAGGTCGCGCTGGGCCAGCGCACAGGAGGCATCTTCGCCTCCGACGACGCCCTGGCCGGCCACCTGCTCCAGGCCGGCGCCAACGCGGGGGAGCCGCTGTGGCGGATGCCGCTCGTCGAGGACTACGAGTCCCTGCTCGAGTCCGAGGTCGCCGACGCCGACAACGCGCCGCGCGGGGGCGGTGGCGCGATCACCGCGGCCCTCTTCCTGCGGCACTTCACCGGCGGGCTGCCCTGGGCGCACCTCGACATCGCCTCGGTCGGGGACTCCCCGGTCGACGCCTACGAGTGGACCCAGGGCGCCACCGGCTTCGGCACTCGCCTGCTGCTGCGCTGGCTGGGCAGCGATGAACCGCTCGCGGGGGTCGCCGAGACGCCGGCCACGCCCAGCACGCCGCCGCGCGGTCGCCGCCGCCGCTGACCTGACGCGGACCGTCCACCGACGGACGGGTCAGGCGCCGAGGACCTTCTTGGCGACCAGCAGGCCGTCGCCGACCGGGAGCAGCGCCGGAACCAGCTCCTCGGACTCGCGCACCGCGCGGCCGAGCTCGCGGATCGCCACGGTCTCCTCGTCGCGCTGGGCGGGGTCGGCGACCTTGTCGTGCCACAGCGCGTTGTCGAAGGCCACCACGCCGCCGGGACGCAGCAGCCGGAGCGCCTCGACGAGGTAGTCCTCGTACTCGCGCTTGTCGCCGTCGCAGAACACCACGTCGTACACGCCGTCGGTGAGGCGCGGCAGCACGTGCAGCGCCGGCCCCGGGATGATCCGCACGCGCTGGGACGGGACGCCGGCCTCGGCGAAGGTCTGCTTGGCCAGGCGCTGGTGCTCGGCCTCGGTGTCGACGGTGGTGAGGATGCCGTCCTCGCGCATGCCGCGCAGCAGCCAGGTGCCGGAGACGCCGGTGCCGGTGCCGATCTCGACCACCGCGCGGGCGTCGACCAGCGCGGCGACCAGGCGCAGGGCCGCGCCGCCGCCGGCGCCGATCGCGCTGACACCGACCTCCTCGGCGCGCTGACGGGCCGCGCGCAGGACGTCGTCCTCGCCCACGTACTCCTCGGCGTAGGACCAGCTGGCAGGCTTCAAGCCGGAGATGACGGCCTCCTCGCGTCGGTGCAGCGGTCGCTGCGGCAGGACTGGGGCCCTGGCGGGCCACGGGGACCATACCGCGAGCCGGAGCACGGTCCAGCGCGTGGCGTCGCGGGTCGGGTGCGGGACGACAGCGCCCACACGGGCAACGATCCGACGTCCCGCGTCGTGCGGTGGCACCGGCGCGTGACGGGCTCGGGAGGGGCCCGGGACGGGCTCACGGCACGGGCGCGACCACGATCTTCGACCGCGTGTGTCCGGTGCCGATCTCCGTGAGTGCGTCCGCCACGCCGCCCAGGCCGACGACCCGGGCGATCGCCGGCCTCACCTTCCCCGAGACGAGCAGACCAGCGAGAACGGCGAGGTCCTCCGCGCTCGGGAACGCCGTGAACTGGTGGAACGTCGCGTCCGCGCCGCGGAACGCCAGAGCGGTACGCACGAGGTGCGGCACCGGGCCGAGCCATCTGTTGCCCTTCGGTCCGCTGACGGCGACGTACCTGGCGCCGGGGCGGAGCGCGGACAGGCAGCGGGCGGGGGAGTGGTTGCCGACGCCGTCGAACATCACGTCGAAGCGGGCACCCCCCTCCAGGGGGTCGGCCTGGGCGTAGTCGACGACGGTGTCGGCACCCAGGCTGCGCACCAGCTCCACGTTGCGGCCGCTGCACACGGCGGTGACCTCGGCGCCGAGTGCCTTGGCGACCTGGACCGCGAACGTGCCGACGCCGCCGGCGGCGCCGTTGACCAGGACGTGGTCGTCGACCCCGACGCGACCGTGGGTGCGCAGTCCTTGCAGCGCGGTGAGTCCGGCCACCGGGGTCGCAGAGGCGTCCTGCACGGACACGGTGCTCGGCCGTTCGACCAGGTGGACGGCGGCGACGGCGGCGAAGGGCGCGCACCCTCCCCCTCGGATACCCCGAAGACGGCGTCCCCGACGCCGAACCGGCCGACGTCGGGCCCGGTCGCGGTGACCGTGCCCGCGACGTCGACCCCGGGCACCAGCCGCCGGGGTCGCCGCAGGCCGTTCGACAGTCGCAGCAGGTACGGCGTACCGGTCACGAAGTGCCAGTCGAGGGCGTTCAGCGACGACGCCTCGACCGCGACAAGCACTTCCCCGACGTCGGGCGTGGGCACCGGCACGGACTCGACGGACAACGTCTCGGGGGAGCCGTACCGGCGGCCGACGACCGCCTGCATCCGTGCCGACGGCTCCGGGCGGCTGCGGGACTGGGAGTCGGGGTGCTGGGTCATCTCTCCTCCTCGGGCTGGCCGTACAATGTACGGTGCCGCCCCAAGTGTTGGCCGCACGATGTACGGCGTCAAGGCCCCGGTGGACCACCCCTCGGTCGGAGGACCATGTCGCAGCAGGACCCGACCGCCCGGGCGCGGCTGGATCGCGCGGCGGCGGTCGCCGCCGGCGTCGGCCTTGTCCACGAGTGGGGGTCGAGGACCCGACCGTGCGAGGGTTGGCGAAGCGTCTGGGCGTCTGGGCGTCTCGGTGTCACGGTGACGAGTCCGCACCCACGTCCGCGGCAAGGACGGGCCGCTGGGCCTCTCGGTGGAAGCGGTGGCAGCCGAGGTCCCGGCGTCACCTGGCGACCTCCCGCCGTCGACGGGCTGGCGCGTCGGGGTGCGAGGCCGTGGCGCCCGACTGGCACACCGACCGGGTCAGACCGGCTCTCGCCTGTCGCGACCCCGCCCGCCCGTGCGGCACCGGCCCCCCGCCGCTCCTCCGCCCCGGGGCCCCCGCTGGGTGCGGGTCGCTCTCGCGGGCGGGGCACACCTGTTCGGCACCGCGGCGCCCCCAGGCACGGCATCGCCAGCAGGTAGGCATCGCACGGAGCGTCGTCCCCGGCCTCCGGGACCCCTGGTGCACCGCCACAGGACCCGTCCAGGCCGGTCTCAGCGCGGTCTCAGCCCGCCGCCGTACCGTTCGATTGTGCGCGACGGGTTCCCCTCCCGTCGCCGGGCGACTGGACGGAGCCACCACGATGACCGCGCACCCCGGGTGGGAGCAGCTCGTGCAGGAGCACGAAGCCTTCGTGCGCCGCGTGGCCTACCGGCTGACCGGCAACGCCGAGGACGCCGCCGACCTGACGCAGGAGGTCTTCGTGCGGGCCTTCGGCGCCTGGGACGGCTTCACCCCCGAGCACGCCGGCTCGGTGCAGGGCTGGCTCCGCAGGATCACGACCAACCTGTTCCTCGACCAGGCCCGCCGTCGGCAGCGGCTGCGGATCGACCTGTTGGCCGACGACGTGGCCGCCCGGCTGGTCAGCCGGGACGGGTCGGCCGACCGCCCGATCGTGGAGCGCACCCTCGACGAGGACGTCGCCGGCGCGCTGGAGGCCCTGAGCGCCGAGTACCGCGCCACCGTCGTGCTCTGCGACATCGAGCAGCTCTCCTACGAGGAGGCGGCCGCGGTGCTCGGCGTCCGCGTCGGCACCGTGCGGTCGCGGCTGCACCGCGGCCGCGGGCAGCTGCGGAACGCCCTGGCACACCGGCGTACGCCGACCCGCCGGCGCTGGGCCGGCCCGGCCGTGCGCCCCGCCCTGGGCTGACCCGCGTCGCGCCGAGCGGCGCCGTACCCTCCCCGCTGCTGGGGACCGTGGGCAACAATGACGCGGTGAGCACTCCCCGGGACCCCGAGCAGCCGGAGCAGCCCGAGCAGCCCGAGCAGCCCGAGCAGCCCGAGCCCGCCGGCCAGGAGCCCCCGGCCTCGCGCGAGCGCCCCTGGTGGGCCGGCGGCGGTCAGGACCCCGAGGGTGACGGGCAGGACTCGGTCTTCGCGCCGCCGTCCGGTGAGCCCGGGCCGTGGCGCGCCGAGGATCACGGACCCTGGGGTGCTCCGACCGACCAGACCCAGCCGCTCCCGCCCTACCGGCCACAGCAGCCGCACGGGCCGCAGGGCCCGCCGCCGCCCGCGGGCCCCGGCGCCCCGTGGGGTCCTGGTGGCCAGGGTGGTCCCGGGGGCCCGCCCCCCGGCCAGGGCGGGAGCCGTCGCTCCGGCCTGCCCGGTTGGACCTGGCCGCTCGTCGCGGTGCTCGCCTTCGTGCTGGGCCTGCTCGGCGGCGGCATCGGGGGTGCGGTCGCCGGCCTCGCCCTGCAGGACTCGTCCTCCGGCACCTCGACCACCGTGGACCTCGGCGACGCCGCGCCCGCGCCGCTGCCTCCGGGCAACGACTCGCTGGCCGCGGTCGCCCAGCAGGTGCTGCCGAGCACGGTGCAGATCAGCGCCGAGTACGACGGCCAGGACAACGGCGCGACCGGGTCCGGCTTCGTGCTCGACCGCCAGGGTCACGTGGTGACCAACAACCACGTCGTGGCCGGGGCCGCCGGCAGTGGCACGATCAGCATCATCGACGGCGAGGGCCGCTCCCGCGAGGCCACCATCGTGGGCCGTAGCCCCACCTACGACCTCGCGGTGCTCGAGGTGGCCGACACGGACGGCCTCGACCCCGCCGCCCTGGGCGCCTCGCGGCAGATGCGGGTCGGCGAGACGGTGCTCGCCGTCGGCTCGCCGCTCGGGCTGAGCTCGACGGTCACGTCGGGCATCCTGTCGGCGCTCGACCGCCCGGTCACCACCGGCGGCCAGGACGACGCGTCATACATCAACGCCCTGCAGACCGACGCCGCGATCAACCCCGGCAACTCCGGCGGTCCGCTGGTCAACGTCACCGGGCAGGTGATCGGCGTCAACTCCGCGATCGCCACCACCGGCGGCTCCTTCGGTGGCGAGGGCGGCAACATCGGCGTCGGCTTCGCGATCCCCGTGGAGCAGGTGCGGATCACCGCCACCCAGATCCTGGAGACCGGCGAGGCGCGCTACCCCGTCATCGGCGCCTCGGTCGACGTCGGCGGCGGCGACCCGACCGCGCCGGGCGCGATCGTGAGCGAGGTGCTGCCCGGCTCGCCGGCCGAGGCGGGTGGGTTGCGGGACGACGACCGGGTCGTGGCCGTCGACGGCACCCCGGTCATCGACGGCATCGGGCTGATCGTGGCGATCCGGTCGCACCAGCCCGACGAGCAGGTCACCGTGACCGTGCGCCGCGGCGGGGAGGCCCAGGACCTCACCGTCCGACTGGACTCCAAGGTCGGCTGACCGCCGGCGCCCCGGGGCGCGTCGGGCGGGCGGCAGGGTCAGGTCGCCTCGTCGTCGTACGGCGGTGGCTCCCCCTTGCCGAGCGGCTGCAGGCCCGGCGCGACGGGCTCGTCCTCCTCGTCGTCCCAGACGCCGCTCAGCTGCTTGCGCACGACGGCTCGCGGGTCGAGGTCCTCGAACTCGAAGTCGGCGAAGTCGGGGCCGAGCTCGGAGCGGATCTCGTCGCGGGCGTTCTGGGTGAACTCGCGCAGCTGGCGCACGGCCCGGCCCGCCGTCCGGGCGAACTCGGGCAGCCGGTCGGGACCGAAGACGACGATGCCGACGACGAGGATCACCAGCATCTCGGGGAGGCCGACGTCGAACACCTTGGCAACCTACCCGCCGGCGGGGGCGGGGGCCGGTCAGGCCCGGCCGCTGGGGGTCAGGCCCAGCTGCATGCCGGCCAGCCCGCGACCCTTGCCGGTCAGCGTGGCGGCCACCTTGGTCAGGCTGCGCGCGGCGGGGGAGTCGGGGTCGGCCACCACGATCGGTCGGCCACGGTCACCCCCGGCGCGCAGCTCGCCCTCGAGCGGGATCCGCGCGAGCACGGGCACGTCGTGGCCGAAGCGGGCCGACAGGGTCTCGGCGACCCGGTCGCCGCCGCCGCTGCCGAAGACCTCGAGCCGGTGCTCGGGGCCGCAGTGCGGGCAGGGCAGGTAGGACATGTTCTCGACGACGCCGACCAGCCGCTGGTGCATCATCGAGGCCATCGTGCCGGCGCGCTCGGCCACCTCGGCCGCCGCCTCCTGCGGGGTGGTCACCACGACCACCTCGGAGGTGGGGATGTGCTGGCCGAGGCTCATCGCGACGTCGCCGGTGCCCGGCGGCAGGTCCAGCAGGAGCACGTCGAGGTCGCCCCAGTAGACGTCGGCGAGCATCTGCACGAGCGCCCGGTCGAGCATCGGCCCGCGCCAGGCGACCACCTGGTCGCGACGCGGCTTGAGCATGCCGATCGAGATGACCGAGACGCCGTACTCGGTCGGCACGGGCATGATCATCTCCTCGACCTGGGTGGGCCGGGCGTCGGCCACCCCGAGCATCGCCGGCACGGAGTGGCCGTAGATGTCGGCGTCGACGACGCCCACCTTGAGGCCCTGCGCGGCCATCGCCACCGCGAGGTTCACCGTGACGGTGGACTTGCCGACGCCGCCCTTGCCCGAGGCGACTGCGAGCACCCGGGTCAGGTTGCCGGCCTTGCCGAACGGGATCTCGCGCTGCGCGCGTCCGTCGCGGAGCACCTCTTGGAGGCCCTCACGCTGCTCCGGCGACATCACCCCGAGGGTGACCGCGACCCGGCTGATGCCCGGCACCTTGGAGACCGCGTCGGTGACCTCACGGGTGATCGTGTCCTTCATCGGGCAGCCCGAGACGGTCAGCAGCACGGTGACGTGCGCGACGCCGTCGGGGTCGACCTCGACCGACTCGACCATGTTCAGCTCGGTGATCGGACGGCGGATCTCGGGGTCGTTGACCGTCGCGAGCGCGGCGTGGACCTGGTCGATGACGGGGGAGGGCATGCCGTCAGGCTACGTGCTGGTCACGAAGCGTCCGAGCGGGGCGGACCGTCGTCTTGGTCACCCGTGGTCGGACGGTCGGTGTCGACCCCCGCCAGCTCGTCGGCGACGGCCTCCTCGGTGGCGGCAGCGGGCGCCGGGCCGTCGGGGACGGAGATCCGCTCGTCGAGCTCGGAGAGCAGGATGCGCAGCTCGGAACGCAGGTAGTCGCGGGTGGCCACCTCGCCCAGCCCCATCCGCAGCGAGGCCACCTCGCGGGCCAGGAACTCCATGTCGGCGTGCGCCCTGGTGTTGGCCTGCCGGTCCTGCTCGGCCTGCACCCGGTCGCGCTGCTCCTGCCGGTTCTGCGCGAGCAGGATGAGCGGAGCGGCGTACGACGCCTGCAGCGACAGGATGAGGGTCAGGAAGATGAAGGCGTACGGGTCGAACCGCAACGACGGGGGCACCACCGAGTTCCAGACCAGCCAGATCGCGACGAAGCCGGTCATGTAGAGCAGGAACGTCGCGGTGCCCATGAAGCGCGCGAACTGCTCGGCGAAGACGCCGAAGGTGTCGTTGTCGAAGGACGGCCGCAGCGACAGGGTGCGGCCGACGTCGCGCGGGGTGTCCAGCTTGCCGCCTGGGGAGGTCCCCGGCAGGTGCGGCGTGCGCGTGCGGCGGGCGTCCCCGCGGCGCCGGCGGCGGGGGCGGTCAGCGGCCACGACGCGCCTCCGCCCGCAGGGACGCGCGACCGCCGCGGTCGCGCCAGTTCGCCGGCAGCATGTGGTCGAGCAGGTCGTCGACCGTGACGGCGCCGAGCAGCCGGTTGTCGGCGTCGACGACCGGGCAGGCCACCAGGTTGTACGCCGCCATGTGCGCGGCCACCTCCTCGAGCGACGCCTCGGGCCGGATCGCCTTGCTGTCGGCGTCGATGCAGCCGGCCACCAGGGTCGACGGGGGCTCGCGGAGCAGCTTCTGGATGTGGGCGACGCCGACGTACCGGCCGGTGGGGGGCTCCAACGGGCTGCGGCAGACGTAGACGAGCGCGGCCAGGCTGGGGGTGAGGTCCTCGTTCCGCACGTGGGCGAGGGCCTCGGCGACGGTCGCGTCGGGGGGCAGGATCACCGGCTCCGGCGTCATCATGCCGCCGGCGGTCAGGTCGTCGTACGACATCAGCCGGCGGACGTCCTCGGCCTCCTCCGGCTCCATCAGCTCCAGCAGGGTCTTGGCGACCTCGGGCGGCAGGTCGGCGATCAGGTCGGCGGCGTCGTCGGCCGACATCTCCTCGAGCACGTCGGCGGCCCGCTCGGAGTCGAGCTGGTTGACGATCGCGACCTGGTCCTCGTCGGGCAGCTCCTCGAGGAGGTCCGCGAGCAGCTCGTCGTCGATCGCCGCCACGACCTGGGCCCGGCGGTCCTGCGGGAGGTCGTGCAGGATCGCCGCGGCGTCGGCGGGCTTGAGCTCGGACAGGCTGGCGACGAGGTGGCCTGCCCCTGCTCGGGCTGGGGGACGGCGAAGCCCTCGACGTCGCGCCAGTCCACGACGTGGGTCTGGCCCCGGCGCCCGAACCGCTTGCCGCCCTCGGTGAGGGCCACCTTGGTGATCACCCAGTCCCGGTTGCGTGCCTGCTCCATGCCGAGGTCGTAGACCGCGCCGGAGATCTCGCTGTCGGGCACCGTCACCTGTCGGTCCAGCATCTGCGCCATCACCAGGGTCTCGGCCGAGCGCTGGGCGAAGCGGCGCATGTTGACCAGCCCGGTGGTGAGCACCTGGCCGCCCTCGAGGCCGGTCACCCGGGTCATCGGCACGAAGATGCTGCGACGCCCGAAGACCTCCACGACCAGGCCGACCACCCGCGGCTGCTGCACGCCCGCGCGCAGGAACGCCACCACGTCGCGCACCTTGCCGACCTGGTCGCCGTTGGGGTCGAAGACGGGCAGGCCGACCAGGCGGGCGACGAAGACGCGGTTCGGGCCAGTGGTCACGGGGCGAGGTTACTGCGCCCGCGCCGCACCCCGGCCCTTCCCGACCCCGCACGTGCCACGATGCTCGGGTGGCGGTTCCCAGGCTCGACTACGACGTCCTCGACGTGTTCACCGACCGGCCCTTCGCGGGCAACCAGCTCGCGGTGGTGCACGGCGCCGGCGGGCTGGCGAGCGAGCAGTGCCTGGCGCTGGCCCGCGAGTTCGGCTACTCCGAGACCACCTTCCCCGTGCCGACGGGCGAGACGTCCTACGACGTGCGCATCTTCACCCCCGGCGGCGAGGTGCCCTTCGCGGGGCACCCGACGCTCGGCACGGCGTACGCACTGCGCTCGCGCGGCCTCCTCTCCGGCGACTCGCTCGTCCAGCGCTGCGGCGCCGGGGACGTCGCCGTCGCCGTGCTCGGCGAGCAGACCCTGGGCCTGTCCGCGCCGCCGCGGGACCTCGTCGGGCCGCTGCCCGAGGACCTCGTCGCGGCGGTGCTGGCCGACCTCGGTCTCGGCCCGGACGACCGTGACGGCGACGCCTGGCTGGCCGGCACCGGGCTCACCTTCCTGCACGTGCCGGTGCGCGCGTACGCCGTGACGACCGCACGCCCCTCCACCGTTCCGCTGGCCGAGCGGCTCGCCCCGTGGGCGGACCTGCTGGACGGGGTGCGCGACCCGGTGGAGGGTGTCGACCTGCACAGCCTCGTGGTCGGAGGGGCGGACGAGGTCGAGGTGCACGCCCGCGTCTTCGTGCCGGGGCTCTCGGTGCCCGAGGACGCCGCGACAGGCAGCTCGGCGACCGGGCTCGGCATGGTGCTCGTGGCCGACGGGCGGCTGCACGACGGCGGCTCGTACGTCGTGTCGCAGGGCCTGGAGATGGGCCGACCCTCCCGGCTGCTCGGCCGCGTCGAGACCGCGCCGACGCCCGAGGGCGACCGGGCGGTGCTGCTGCACGTGGCCGGCGGCGTCCGCGCCGTCGCGCGCGGCCAGGTCGTGGAGCCGGCCCGTGGCTGAGCGCGTGGTCCTGCACGTCGGGGCCCCCAAGTCGGGCACGACCTACCTGCAGTCGATCCTCTTCGCCTCGCAGGACTCGCTGGCCCGGCACGGTTGGCTGGTGCCCGGCCAGGGCGTCGGCGACTACGCCCGCGCCGCCCGGGCGATGCGCACCCCCCGGCTGGGCAAGGGCCCGGCCGGGCGCACCTGGCGCGAGATGGGTGAGGCCGTGACCGCCTGGGACGGCGACGCGATCCTGAGCTCGGAGTGGTTCTGCCTCACGCCGGAGGAGCTCGTGCCGCGGGCCGTCGCGCACTTCGCGCCGGCGCGGGTCGAGGTCGTCTACACCGCCAGGGCGCTGGTGCCGCTGGCGCCGGCCGCCTGGCAGGAGACCCTCAAGCTCGGCGCGCCGCACACGCTGGAGGAGTTCGTCGGGGAGCTCGACGACGACGAGGCCGAGCGCTGGAGCTGGTGGAGCCTGCAGGCCGACCGGGTGCTCGCGCGGTGGTCCGCGCACGTGCCGCCGACCGGGTCACCGTCGTGACCGTGCCCACGACACGGGGCGAGCCGGACCTGCTGCTGCGCCGGTTCGCCGAGGCGTGCGGCTTCGACGCCGCGTGGTGCGACGCCACGGCGAGCACGCCCAACGAGTCGCTCTCGGCGGAGGCTGCCGTGCTGCTCAGCCGGCTCGGGCCGGCGGTGGCCGAGCGGGTCGACTTCGACGCGGCGCACTGGACCGACCGCTACCGGTGGCTGCGTCGCTACCTCGGTCACGACCTGCTCGTGCCGCAGCCGGGTCACCGGATCGGGGTGCCCGCCCACCTGGAGGCCGCCCTCGACGACCGCAGCCGACGCTCCCGCAACGCCCTGGTCGCGGCGGGGTACCGCGTCGTCGGCGACCTCGAGGAGCTCGTCGGCGTGCGCAGCGCACCCGGCTCGGTCAGCCCCGACGAGGTGCGCGACGAGGATGTGCTCGCCCTCGCCGTGCCCGTCATGGCCGACCTGCTGGCGAGGGTGCGCGAGGAGACCCTGCGCCGCGAGGGCACCGACCGGCAGGGTGGGGCCTGAGCGGACACCCCGTCCGTGCGGTACGGCGGTGCTGGACTTGCCCGCCCCAGCACGCACAATGAGCGCGTGACCGCACCCCCGCCCCCCGCCTCGTCGTCCCCGACCGGCGACGGTGAGCTCGGCCCGCCGACGGCCGCGGCGTGGGTGCCGCGCCGGGTGACGTTCCTGATGCAGAACGTGCACGGCGGGGGCGGCGTCGCCCGCACCGTCATCGGGCTGGCGAACACCCTCGCCGAGAGCCACGACGTGACGATCCTGAGCGTCGTGAGCGGCCGCAAGCACCCCCGCTTCGACATCGACCCGCGGGTGCGGGTGGTCTGGGTGCTGAAGAGCCGCGAGCTGCCCCGCCGCCGGGTGCGGCCGCGCAAGGACGCGCTGGCCCCGGGCTGGCTGCGCGCCCTCGACTCCCAGCCGTCCTCGCTGATCGACTCGCACGACGAGGACGGCGACCACACCCGGCTCACCGACCTCCTGCTCATGCGGGCGCTCGGACGGCTGGGCCCCGGCATCCTGGTCTCGACGCGGCCGACCCTGCACCGGGCCGCGGCCCGGTGGTCGCCACCCTGGGTGGTGCGGATCGCCCAGGACCACCTCAACTACATCGTCCGGTCGCGCAACCCGCCGCTGATGGACGTCCTCGACGCGGCCTCGCACCGCCTCGACGCCTTCGTGACGCTCACGCACGGCGACGAGCAGGACTACACCGCCCGCTGGACCGACGACCCCAAGGCCTCGCTCCGGATCGTCACCGTGCCCAACGCGTCGCCCTTCGCCATCGGCGAGCCCGGTGCCCTGGACAGCCGCCGGATCGTCACCGCCGGCCGGCTCGAGGCGCGCAAGGGCTTCGACCGGGTGATCCGGGCCTTCGCCGAGGCCGCCGGGGACTACCCCGACTGGCAGCTGCAGGTCTACGGCTCCGGTGAGGCGGCGGTCGAGCAGCAGCTGCACGCGCTGATCGACGAGCTCGGCGTCGGCGGCCAGGTGCACATGATGGGCTTCACCGACGAGTTCGACGCCGTGCTGCGCGGGGCGTCGTTCTACGCGATGGGCAGCACCTACGAGGGCCTGCCGATGGTGCTCCTCGAGGCCCAGGCCTCGGGCCTGCCGGTCGTCGCCTACGACTGCCCGCGTGGCCCGGCCGACCTGATCGAGGACGGCGTCAACGGGCGGCTCGTCGACGACGGCGACCACGCGACGTACGTCGCGGCGCTGCGCCAGCTGATGGGCGACGACGAGGTGCGCGTCGCGATGGGTGCGGCGGCCCGGCGCACCGCCGCGTCGTACACGAGGGAGCGGATCGCGGACCGGTGGAGCAGCTCTTCGGAGGAGCTCACCGCCGCCCGGCGCTGGTTCCGCCCGCGCCAGGAGGTCTCGGCGCGGCACAGCCGCGAGAGCATCACCGAGACCATCGGCGCGGACGGCTGAGCGCTGCCGGCCCTCCTCCACGCCTCCCCGGCGCGGCCCGACCGACCCCCTAGGATCGGCCGCATGGCACAGCGAGTGGTGATGCACGTCGGGCTGATGAAGTCCGGGACGTCCTACATTCAGGAGCGGCTGTTCGCGAGCCAGGAGCAGCTCGCCGCGCAGGACGTCCACCTCCCCGGTGGACGTGGCGGCTGCACGTGCGGGCGGCCGCCGACGTGATGGGCAAGGTGAATCCCAAGAACACCGCCGGCGCCTGGGACCGGTTCGTCGAGGAGACGTCCCGGGTCCCCGGCACGGCCGTGATCAGCATGGAGTTCCTGGCCGCCGCGACCACCGAGCAGATCACCAGGATCCGGGACGACCTCGCCGGCACGAGGGTCGAGGTCGTCGTGACGTTGCGCGACCTCGGCCGCAACGTCCCGGCCATGTGGCAGGAGCGGCTGAAGAACGGCGGCGTCATCGGCTGGTCCTACTTCCTGCGCGACCTGCGTCGGGTCGAGTCCGACGCCGCGTCCATCTTCTGGACCCAGCAGGCGATGGCCGACATCGTCGAGCGGTGGTCCGACGTGCTCGGCGCCGACCAGGTCACCGCGGTGACCGTGCCGCCGTCCGGGGCGGACCGCAACCTGCTCTGGGAGCGCTTCTGCGAGGCCGCCCGTTTCGACGGCAGCGACTGCCCGCCCGTCCCGGCCGCCAACACCTCGCTCGACGCGGCCTCCGTGGAGGTGCTCCGCGAGATCAACACCGGCCTCGTCGAGCTCGAGAACAAGCGCGCCTACCACCACGTGGTGAAGTTCGTCATCGCCAAGCAGGCGCTGCCGCAGCGGCGGGGCGAGCCGATCGGCTACCGCCCGCCGCGCTGGATGGCCCGGCTCACCGCGGAGCACCGCGCCCGCATCGAGCGGACCGGGGTGCGGGTGGTCGGCGACCTCGACGAGCTCGAGCCGAAGCGGGTGCCGGGCCGCGACCCCGACCGGGTGCCGCGGGCCGACGTGCGCGACGCGGCGGTGGACGCGCTGCGGCTGCTCGTGCTCGACGGGCACCTGGACGGACGCCGGCGCGGCGGCCCGGGCAGTTCCGCCCCCGCGGCCGGCGAGGAGGACCCGGACGAGGACTGAGCCGGTGGCGTGATCTCGGTGACAGACGCCGTGCGCACCGGCCCGCCATACTCGAACCGGGACACCGTGCCGAGGGTCCCGGCGACGCCCCCGGCGTCGGCGACTTCGCGAAAGGACTCCCCATGACCCGCCTGTGCGAGACCGAGGGCCTCACCGACATCCAGTCCGAGATCCTCAAGACGGTCCGCCAGTTCGTCGACGAGCGAGATCATCCCGGTCGCCACCGAGCTCGAGCACGCCGACGAGTACCCGACCGAGATCGTCGAGGGCCTCAAGGAGCTCGGCATCTTCGGCCTGATGATCCCCGAGGAGTACGGCGGCCTCGGCGAGTCGCTGCTGACCTACGCGCTCGTGGTCGAGGAGATCGCCCGCGGCTGGATGAGCGTCTCCGGCGTCATCAACACCCACTTCATCGTGGCCTACATGCTGCATGCAGCCACGGCACCGAGGAGCAGAAGCAGAAGTACCTGCCCCGGATGGCCGACGGGCGAGGTCCGCGGCGCCTTCTCGATGTCGCGAGCCGGGCCTGGGCTCCGACGTCGTCCGCGATCACCACCAAGGCCAGGCAGACGCGACGACGGCGGCTACGAGATCACCGGCCAGAAGATGTGGCTGACCAACGGTGGCTCGTCCACCCTGGTCGCCTGCCTGGTCAAGACCGACGAGGGCAACGACTCGGTCTACAAGAACATGACCACCTTCCTGGTGGAGAAGGAGGCCGGCTTCGGCGAGACCGCGCCGGGCCTGACCATCCCCGGCAAGATCGACAAGATGGGCTACAAGGGCGTCGACACCACCGAGATGGTGCTCGAGGGCCACGCAGATCGCCGCCGACCAGGTCCTCGGCGGCGAGCCCGGCAAGGGCTTCTACCAGATGATGGACGGCGTCGAGGTCGGCCGCGTCAACGTCGCCGCCCGCGCCTGCGGCGTCGCCAACCGGGCCTTCGAGCTCGGCATCGCCTACGCCCAGCAGCGCGAGACCTTCGGCAAGCAGATCGCCCAGCACCAGGCGATGCTCTTCCGCCTCGCGGAGATGGCGACCAAGGTCGAGACCGCCCACGCGATGATGGTCAAGGCCGCGCGCCTCAAGGACAAGGGCGAGCGCAACGACGTCGAGGCGGGCATGGCGAAGTACCTCGCCGCGGAGTACTGCCCACGAGGTCGTCGAGGCGTCGTTCCGCATCCACGGCGGCTACGGCTACTCCAAGGAGTACGAGATCGAGCGGCTCTACCGCGAGGTCGCCGTTCCTGCTGATCGGCGAGGGCACCGCCGACATCCAGAAGATGATCATCGGCCGCGCGCATGCTCAAGGAGTACGAGAACAAGGGCTGACGTCGGCCCGGCACCGTGGACCTCGCCGAGCGCTCCGCGGCGCAGGCCGCGGCCTGCGCGCGGCTCGGCTCGCCGATGTACGCCGCCCTGCTCGGCGCGGTGCGCCGACGACGTCGACGCCGGGCTGGCCCGTCGCGCGACGTGCTGGCCGGCCACGAGGACGACCCCGGCCCTCGGCGCTGGCGCTGCGCCTGCTCGGATCGGTGCACCGGCTGGTGCTCGAGCGGCGGGCCGGGCGGCTCGCGACGTACTACCCGAGCGTGGGCGGCACCTGGGAGCCCGACGGCGGCTGGCGCGGCCTTCCGCGCCTGCTCGCCGCGCGAGCCGGACGCCGTCCGGGAGTGGCTCGACCGGCCGCCGCAGACCAACGAGGTCGGCCGGGCGCGCCGCGCTGCTGGGCGGGCTGCTGCACCTCGCCGGCCCCGGCGACCTCCCGGTGCGGCTGCGTCGAGATCGGCTCGTCGGCCGGGCTCAACCTGCTCGCCGACCACTACGCTACGCCACCGACGACGGCCGTCGTTCGGCCCGCGCCGGCCAGCCCTGGCTCGACGCCGCCTGGCGGGTCGTCCCGAGCGCGCCCGGGCTGCGGTGGTCGAGCGGTCGGCAGCGACGTGATGCCGTCGACGCGGCCACCACGCGACGGCCGGCTCGCGCTCACCGCGTACGTCTGGCCCGACCAGCCCGAGCGCCACGAGCGGCTGCGGGCGGCGCTCGCGCTCGCGCAGCCGCAGCCGCCGGCGACGTACGCCGGGCCGGCGCGGCCGGACGCGTCGAGCGGCCTGGACCTGGCGCCGGGCACCCTGACCGTGCTGTGGCACTCGGTGATGTGGCAGTACCTGTCGCGCGCCGAGCAGGACGGGTCACGACCGCGGCTCGCCGGCGCTGGCGACGAGGGCGACCGCGGACGCGCCGTTCGCGCACCTGCGGCTGGAGCCCGAGCGCCGCAGCGCCGGACAGGACCACGAGTTCCTGGTCACCCTCACGACCTGGCCCGGCGGGGCGTCGCGGTGCTCGGGACGGCGGACCCGCACGGCGTACCCGCCCGGTGGACGTGAGGGCAGGAGGACGAATCCGCTCGACCGCTGACGTCTGCGGTGCGTGGGTGGTGGACGGGCGAGGGTCCCCCCGAGCACGAGGAGCGGCATGCCTGGCGACCAGGGGAACAACGGCAACGACGACGTCAAGGCCAAGATGCGCGAGGCGCTCGACCGGAAGAAGCCGCACGACGGGGTCGAGGAGCACGGGCACAAGGAGAAGGAACACGGCCCCGAGACCCACGGCCCCCTCGGTGGCGTGCACATGCACCGGCGCAAGGCGGGCGGCGGCGGCTCCTGACGGTCCTTCCCCGCCGGCGGGTGGCAATCCCACCCGGCGGGAGGTTCTCAGCACGTCCCCGCGTTGGCAGGATGAGGCGACCCAGTCCGGCGAGGAGTGAGCATGCAGTTCGGCCGCAGCTACGAGGAGTTCGAGGTCGGCGCGACCTACAAGCACTGGCCAGGCAAGACGGTCACCGAGTTCGACGACCACATGTTCTGCCTGCTGACGATGAACCACCACCCGCTGCACCTCGACCAGCAACTACGCCGAGGAGACCACGCAGTTCGGCAAGAACGTGGTGGTGGGCAACTACGTCTACTCGATCCTGCTGGGCATGTCGGTGCCCGACATCTCGGGCAAGGCGATCGCCAACCTCGAGATCGAGTCGCTGCGCCACGTCGCGCCCACCTTCCACGGCGACACCCTGTACGGCGAGACGCGCGTGCTCGACAAGTGGGAGTCGAAGTCCAAGGACGACCGGGGCGTCGTCCACGTCGAGACCATCGGCTACAACCAGGACGGCAAGGTCGTGTGCATCTTCCGCCGCAAGGTGATGGTGCCCAAGGACAGCTACCTCGAGGCGCGTGGCGGAGAGCAGCCGGGTCGTCCGGTGCCGCAGCCGGACAAGAACTGGCCCGGTCCCGACGCGACCTGAGTCGATCGGGTGCAGGATGTCCCCCATGGCGACTGAAGGCACGGAGCTCTGGCTGGTCCGGCACGGCGAGACCGAGTGGAGCCGCAACGGCAAGCACACCTCGGTGACCGACCTCCCCCTGACCGAGGAGGGGGAGCGGGTGGCCAAGCGCGCTGCCGGACAAGCTCGCCGGCGTCGACTTCGACCTGGTGCTGACCAGCCCGCGGCTCCGGGCCCGACGCACCTCCGAGCTGGCCGGCCACCCCGACGCCGAGGTCGACGAGGACCTGGTCGAGTGGGCCTACGGCGACTACGAGGGCATCACCACGCCCGGAGATCCGCGAGACGCGTCCCGCGGCTGGTCGGTCTGGACCCATCCGCACGCCGGGCGGCGAGAGCGCCGAGCGAGGTCGCGGAGCGGCTCGACCGCGTGGTGCGAGCGGGCGCGCGGCGCGCCGACGCGCGGACCGCTGGTCTTCAGCCACGGGCACGCGCTGCGGGCGCTGGCCGCGCGCTGGCTGGGGCTCAGCCCGTCGAGCTACGGCCGCTTCCTCTACCTCGACACCGCCACGATCAGCGTGCTCGGCCACGACCGTGGCTCGCCGGTCGTCATCCGCTGGAACGCCTGACCCGGCCGGCTAGCCCAGCGCCCAGCGCGCGAGCGCCGCGACCAGTCCCTCGACGCAGGGCAGCTCCGCGAGCTGCTCGGCGTACACCCAGCGGACCTCGGCGGCGTCGTCGCCGGCGCGGACCGCGGCCGGGGTCGGCGCGCGGGCGCCACGCTCGCACGTGGTCGTCGATGACGTAGACCGCACCGTCCGGCCCGGCGCGCTCGACGGTGCCGGCCAGACCCGCGGACGACGCACGCGCAGACCGGTCTCCTCCTGCGACTCCCGCGCCGCTGCCTCGGCGGACGTCTCGCCCGGCTCCACCCGCCCGCCGGGCACCGACCAGAGCCCGCGGCCGGGTCGGTGCCGCGCCGGACCAGCAGCAGGCCGCCCGTCGCGGTCGACCGCACCACGGCGCCCACGCACGGGACCTGCACGCGGGGCACGGGATCGGCCACACCGACCACGCTAGTCGGGTCAGGTTGACGCCGTGAGCCATGGCCGCCGGGTGCCCCCGATGCTCCTGCGCCGGTGCTCGGGCGAGGGAGCGGAGATCGACGCTGCCTCGAGCCACGGCGTGGTGCCGCCCGTTGTGGCGCCCGCCGGGGCGACTACGACGCCTTCGGCGAGCACCTGCAGCTACGCCGGCGGCTTGCCACCTGGTGCCGTGGCCGCTGGGGCCGGCTGGCAGGTGACCGACTTCGGCTGCGTCGCGAAGGTGACGCGAGCCGCGGCCGCCGCGGTCTGCTGGTGCCGGCACCGAGCCGATGGACGGCCCGGTGGAGCTCTCCGTGGTCACCGAGGAGCCCGGCGTGGGGCTGGGCGCCCGGGTCGCCGGCACGGCGCAGACGACCCCGGGCGCCGAGGCCGGCGTCGGGCACGCCGCTGCTCAGGTGCGGGTCGACGGCAACGCCGTGCCGCTGTGGTCGGTGTCGACCAGCGCCGCCGACGACGGCGCTCGACCGGGCGGTGCTTCGCCGGCGAGGCGCCGGCCGCTGGCTGTGGCTGGTGCTGCGGCCCGCCTCGGCGGTGCTGCTGCTGCGCGACGACTGGATCCTGGTCGACGTCGGCGCGTTCGGTCCCGAGCTGGTCGCGCTGTCCTTCGGCGGCGCCCCGCCCCCGCTGTGGTGACGCGCCGCGCGACTAGCCTGACGCGATCGACCTGCACACCCACACCGACCGCTCCGACGGCACGGTCACCCCGCCGCGCTCGTGCGACGACGCCGCCGCGGCGGGCCTCGACGTGCTCGGCCTGACCGACCACGACACGCGGCCGGCTGGGACGAGGCGGTCGAGGCCGTCCTCGCGGCCGCAGGCGCCGGCGCTCGTGCTCGGCATCGAGCTGCAGCTGCCTCTACGCCCGCGCCGGCGTGCCACCTGCTCGTCTACCTGCCCCGACCCGACGTACCCGCCCGCTGGTGCCGCGAGCCTCGACGCGGTCGTCGACGGACGCGGCGACCGACGCCGCGCATGTCGCCGGCTCCGCGCGACTCGGCTACGACCTCGGTGTCGAGGACGTCGTGGCGGTCTCCGGCGAGTGCCGCGTCGCCCGGTCGCCCGCACATCGCCGACGCCCTGGTCGCCCGTGGCCCGTCGCCTCCCGCGACGAGGCCTTCGACCGGCTGCTCGGCCCGGGCGGCCCGGCGTACGTCGCCCGCTACTCCGACCTCGCTGCTCGACGCCCTCGGGCTGGTGCGTGGGGCCGGCGGGGTCAGCGTGCTGGCCCACCCCTGGGCCGACCGGCACGGCACGTCGCGCTGGACCGGCGCGGCCTCGCCGAGCTCGCCGAGGCCGGCCTGACCGGGGTCGAGGTCGACCACCAGGACCACGGCCCGCGACACCCGGGAGCGGCTGCGGGCGCATCGGCCGCGACCTCGGCCTGCTGGTCACCGGGTCGAGCGACTACCACGGCACCGGCAAGACCGACCACGACCTCGGCTGCAACACCACCGCGCCGGCGGCGTCGACGCACTGCTGGCGGCGTGCGACGACGCGGCCGCGCGCGCCCGGCGGCGTACGCCGGACGTCGTGCTGCCCGGTGGGGGCTAGCGGCGGCCGAGCCCTGCAGCCCGCCGAGCAGCCCGCGCGGCACGTGCCGGGCCGCGGTGCTGATCACCTTGAACCGCTTGCTGGGCACCGAGACCCGCTGGCCCGCCTCGAGGTCGGCCAGGGCGCCGCGCACGAGGTCGTCGGCGTCCAGCCACAAGAAGTCGGGCGCGGAGTCGAAGCCGACGTCCATCCGCCCGTGGAACTCGGTGCGCACGAAGCCGGGGCAGCACCGCCATCACCCGCACGCCGCGGGCGCGGTAGGTCAGGTCGGCCCACTCGCTCAGCGCCGTCACGTACGACTTCGAGGCGCCGTAGGTGCCGCGCGGCAGGAAGCCCGCCACGCTGGAGACGTTGACGACCGCGCCCTCGCCGCGCTCGACCATCGCCCCGAGCGCCGCGTGGGTCAGCCGCATCACGGCCGTGACGAGCACGTCGAGCATCTGCTGCTCGGCCTCGACGTCGTTGTCGAGCAGCGGCGCCTTGAGGCCGAAGCCGGCGTTGTTGACCAGCAGCGCGACCGGTCGGTCGGGGTCGGCGAGCCGCTGCTCGAGCGTGCGCTGCCCGTCGCGGTCGGCCAGGTCGGCCACCAGGGTCTCGACGGTGACGTCGTGGTCGGCGGCGAGCCGTCGCGAGACCGACGCCAGCCGCAGCTCGTCGCGCGCCACCAGGAGCAGGTCGTGCCCGCGGGCGGCGAGCTGCTCGGCGAAGGACAGACCGATGCCGGCGGTGCCACCGGTGACGACCGCGAGACCGCGGGGGAGGGGCGTACGCATGGACCCACCTTGCCGGACACGTCCATGTGGCGCACGCCTCCCCGGAGAACCAGCACGACTGTTGCACAATGGCCGCGATGACTATCACGCTCGCGATCGCCAACCAGAAGGGCGGCGTCGCCAAGACGACGTCCGTCGCCTCCCTCGGTGCGGCCCTGGCCGAGCTGGGTCACCGCGTGCTGCTGGTCGACCTCGACCCCCAGGCCTGCCTCACCTTCAGCCTGGGGATCGACCCCGAGGACCTCGACGTGTCGGTGCACCACGTGCTCACCAAGGGCCTGGACCCCACCGAGGCGATCCTCACCACCGAGGACGCCGTGGACCTGCTCCCGGCCACCATCGAGCTGGCCCGGGCCGAGGCCGACCTGCTGACCCGCACCGGCCGCGAGCACGTCCTCAAGTCCAGCCTCGAGGACCTCGACGAGTACGACTGGATCCTGCTGGACTGCCCGCCGTCGCTGGGCGTCCTCACCGTCGCGGCGTTGACCGCGGCCACCGGCGTGCTCATCCCGCTGCAGTGCGAGACGCTCTCGCACCGCGGCGTCGGCCAGCTGCTCGACACCGTCCACGACGTGCGCCGCTTCACCAACAAGAAGCTCGCCGTCTGGGGGGTCCTGCCGACGCTGTACGACGGCCGCACCACCCACGCGCGCACCGTGCTCGAGACGATCTCGGAGACCTACGAGCTCGAGGTCGTCGAGCCGCCGATCCCGAAGTCGATCCGCTTCGCCGAGGCACCCGCCGCCGGCCGCTCGATCCTGTCGACCACCCGCACGCACAAGGGTGCGCAGGCCTACCGCGAGGTCGCCAAGAACCTCGTCACCCGATCCCGCCGTACGTCGTGACCCCGGCCGCCCGCCCGCGCTTCCTGCGGCTCGGTGCGTTGGCCACCTCCGTGCTCGCGACCTGCGTCGCGGCGCTGGGCCCGCTCGGCGTGGTCGAGACCGCCAGCGCAAGCCCGGGCAGCACCGTCTCCCCGCCGAGAGGGCACTCAGTCCCGCCGAGAGGGCACTCAGTCCCGCCGAGAGGGCACTCAGTCCCGCCGGAGGGCACTCAGTCCCGCCGGAAGGGCAGGCCGGCCCGCCGCGCGGGGTGCACGCGGTCTCCGGCGACCTCGCCGTGGCCACGTCGGCCGAGGACGGCCTCGTGCCGGTCGTTCCCGCGGACTCGGGCGAGGGCCGGCGCGCGGTGTTCGACCAGTCCCGTCAACGGGTCTGGCTCGTCGGCGACGACGGCGCGGTCGAGCACAGCTACCTCGTGTCGGGCAGCGTCTACGACAACCTCGACCCCGGCACGTACGAGGTCTACTCCCGCTCCGAGCAGGCGTGGGGCATCGACGACTCCGGCGAGATGCGCTACTTCGTGCGGTTCACCCACGGCGACAACGCCGCTATCGGGTTCCACAGCATCCCGACCAAGGACGGCGCGCCGCTGCAGCCGCGCAGCGAGCTGGGGACCGCCACCTCGCACGGCTGCATCCGGCAGGCCCTGCCCGACGCGAAGGTCATGTGGGACTTCGCCCAGCTCGGCGCCACCGTCGTCGTCACGGCCTGACCCCCTGCCGAGAGGGCACAAAATTCCCGCCGAGAGGGCAGGAAACTCCCTGCCCTCTCGCCGCGACTTGAGTGCCCTCTCGGCGTCAGCCGTCGGTGCCGGTGCTGCTCTCGGTGGCGGCGGAACCGGCGTCGCCGGTCGGCTGACCGCCGCGGCTGCGGCGGCGTCGCCGGTTGCGGTTGCGGCTCGGGCTGCCGCCCTCGCCGTCGGCCGAGGCCACGACGACCGGGGCGCCCTGCTCGCCGGGGCCAGACCCCCCGGACCGGCTCCGCTGACGCTGACGGTCGCCGCCGGACCGGTTGCCGCCGGAGCGGCTGCCGCCCCGGCCGCCGGGGCGGCTGTCGCCGTCACGGGGCTTGGGCTCGCGCGGCTTCTCGGGCACGAGCCGGCCCCTGACCCCGGCGGGGATGCCGTGGTCGGTGAGGAAGTTCTCCGACGACGAGTACGTCTCCGGCGGGTCCTCGAAGGGCAGGTCGAGGGTCTTGTTGATGACCTTCCACCGCGTCACGTCAGCCCAGTCGACCAGCGTGATCGCGACGCCGGTCTTGCCGGCACGACCGGTGCGACCGACGCGGTGCACGTAGGTCTTGTCGTCCTCGGGGCAGGTGTAGTTGATGACGTGGCTGACGGCCTCGACGTCGATGCCGCGCGCGGCGACGTCGGTCGCGACCAGCACGCGCAGCTTGCCGTCCCGGAACTTGGTCAGCGCCTTCTCGCGCGCCGTCTGCGCCATGTCGCCGTGCAGCGGGCTTGCTTCGAAACCCCGGTCCGCGAGGTCGTCGGCGATCCGCTGCGCCTGGCGCTTGGTGCGGGTGAAGACGATCGTCTTGCCGGAGTGCTCGGCCTGCAGCAGCCGCCCGATCATCTCGGGCTTGTCGAGGTCGTGCGCCTGGTAGACGAACTGCGCGGTCGCGGGAACCATCTGGTTGTCCGCGGACGACTCGGCCCGGATGTTCATCGGGTGGCGCATGTGGGTGCGCGCCAGCGACACGATCGCCGAGGGCATCGTGGCCGAGAACAGCATGGTCTGGCGCGTCGTCGGGGTCTTGGCCAGCAGCCGCTCGACGTCGGGCAGGAAGCCCAGGTCGAGCATCTCGTCGGCCTCGTCCAGCACCAGCGTCTGCACGCGGGAGAGGTCCAGCGAGCGCCGGTTGGCCAGGTCGATCAGCCGCCCGGGCGTGCCGACGACGATCTCGACCCCCCGCTCGAGGGCGTCGAGCTGGCCCTCGTAGGGGACGCCGCCGTACACGGTGAGGACCCGCAGGCCCACGTCGTGGCTGGCCAGCTTGAGGTCGCCGGCCACCTGGATGGCCAGCTCGCGCGTCGGCGCCACGATGAGCGCCTGCGGCTTCCCGGGGTCGTCCATCTCGTGGAACGACGGGTCGTCGGGAGCCGTGGCCCGCTGGATCACCGGGATGCCGAACGCCAGCGTCTTTCCGGTGCCGGTGCGAGCCTGTCCGATGAGGTCGGTGCCCATCAGAGCGACCGAGAGGGTCATCTCCTGGATGGGAAAGGGTGTGGTGATGCCGGCGCGCTCGAGGGCGTCGGCGATCCCGGGGATGACCCCGAGGTCTCTGAAGGTGGTCAGGATCTTCGCCTGTCTACTCGTCACATGTGCACCCCGAGTCTAACCCCGACCTGGGGTTAGTCTTTCGGCCCATGAGCGAGTCCCCCACCGCAGCGCCCGAGGACACCAGCCAGACGCCGCCGGAGGAGGAGCTCGACGACTCCTTCCGAGCGGCCGTGGTCGACCTGCTCGGTGCCATCGCGTACGGCGAGATCAGCGCCTTCGAGCGCCTCGCCGAGGACTCCAAGCTGGCCCCCGAGCTCGAGGACAAGCTCGCCCTCGCCACCATGGCGGCCACCGAGCTCGGGCACGTGCAGGGCCTGCGCACCCGGATCGAGGAGCTGGGCTCGGACCTGCTCTCCGCGATGGAGCCGTTCACGACCTCGATCGACCGGTTCCACGCCCACACCGCTCCCCGTGACTGGCTCGAGGGCCTGGTCAAGGCGTACGTCGGCGACGCGCTCGCCGCGGACTTCTACCGCGAGATCGCCGAGTTCCTCGACGCCCGCACCCGCTACGTCGTCATCGAGGCGCTGGCCGACGCGGGGCAGGCCGACTTCGCCGTCGACCGGATCCGTCGGGCGATCGCCGAGGACCACCGGGTCGGCGGACGGCTGGCCCTCTGGGGGCGCCGGCTGATGGGGGAGGCGCTCTCGCAGGGTCAGCGGGTGGCCGCCGAGCGGGACTCGCTCACCGCGCTGCTCACCGGCAACGCCCAACGTCCCGGCATGGACCTCGCCGAGATCGGCCGGATGTTCATCCGGCTGACCGAGCGGCACGCCGACCGGATGGGCCGGCTGGGCCTGGAGCACTGAGCCCGTCCGGGGAGGCCGGAGGGGAGCAGGGTCAGGCTCGGGCCTTGTCCTTGCGTCGCCGCCGCTTGGAGGTGTTGCGGCCGGTGATCGTCGAGGCGATCACGACGAGCACCGCCGCGACGGCGACGGCGATCAGCCAACGCAGCACGGCGGAGTCGCTGTCCAGCGCCTGGGTGAAGATGACGTCGCCGATCAGGATCCCGCCGACGCCGCAGACCACGGTCAGCCAGAGCGGGGTGTTGTCCTTGTCGCCGGGGGCGAGGAACTTGCCGAGCAACCCGACGACGATGCCGGCGATCACGAGGTAGACGTACTCCATGGTGCGGTGGTCCTTGTCGTCGATAGGGATCGTCGTGGCTCGGCGGTATGCCGGGCCCCTCCTCCGGTTCCCGCGAGTGGGGTCGTGCAAACAGCCAGGTCAGCCGGGCCGACCGGTGCGGTCGGGGCGGGTGAGGCGGGGTCAGGAGCGGTAGCCGACCGTGCCCTGCGACGGGCCGCCGAACTCGACGTACGCGACCTTGGCGCTGGACACCAGAGTGGTGCGGCCCCGGCGGTCGGTCAGCGTGACCAGACCACCGTCGGCGGCGTCGAGCTGCGTCTTGAGGTCGTCGGGGCTCACGTCGAGGTCCACGACGAGCTCGCGGGTGCTCTGCAGGCCGATCTTGATCTCCATGGGGACTCCTCGGTGCGTCGTGGGTCGTGCAGGGTGATGCTCGCAGGCGGCCGGTGAGGCCGCATCGGCGGCTGGGTCAGCGGGCGGCCGAGGAGCCGTCGTCGGTGCGGGGGTAGCCGCGGATGCCGCGCCAGGCCAGCCCCGCGATCAGCGACGCCGCCTCGTTGCGGTCGATGTCGGAGGCGTCGAGCCAGTACCGGGCGCTCACTTGGGCCATCCCGACCATCGAGACGGCCAGCAGGTGGGACTGCTCCTCGGTGAGGCCGGTGTCGTCGGCGATCACCCGGGTGGTCATCGCCGCGCACTCGCGGGTCACCCGGTCGACGCGCTCGCGCACGGCCGGCTCGCTGGTCAGGTCGGACTCGAAGACCAGCCGGAAGGCGCCGGTCGCGCTGGCGACGTACCCGTAGAAGGCCTGCATCGTCGCGGCGACCCGCTGCTTGTTGTCCTCGGTGGACTCCAGCGCGCCGCGCACCGCGTCGATGATCTCGTCGCAGGCCTGGTCGAGCAGGGCGAGGTAGAGGTCGAGCTTGCCCGGGAAGTGCTGGTAGAGCACCGGCTTGGAGACCCCCGCCCGGTCGGCGATGTCGTCCATCGCAGCGGCGTGGTAGCCCTGGGCCGCGAAGACCTCCATCGCCGAGGTCAGCAGCTGGGCCCGACGGGCGCGTCGGGGGAGGCGCAGCCCGCGGGGCGCAGGGGTGATCGGGTCCACTGGCGACACAGTAGCCGGGGCGGGGGACGACGCCGGCCCGGCGTGCGGGAAGATCGGGGACCGTCGTCGTGTTCTACGACGCGTCCCCGGCAGACCGCACCGGTCCACCGACCAGACCCGCAACGAGGAGTTCCGTCGTGCCCTACCCCGCTCTCGTGGAGCCCGCGGCCGAGCTGACCATCGACGAGGTGCGTCGCTACAGCCGCCACCTGATCATCCCCGACGTCGGGATGACGGGGCAGAAGCGGCTGAAGAACGCCAAGGTCCTCGTCATCGGCGCGGGCGGCCTCGGCAGCCCGGCGCTGATGTACCTCGCCGCCGCCGGCGTCGGCACCCTGGGCGTCGTCGAGTTCGACGAGGTCGACGAGTCGAACCTGCAGCGCCAGATCATCCACGGCCAGTCCGACGTCGGCCGGCCCAAGGCGGTGTCCGCGGCCGAGTCGGTCGCCGAGATCAACCCGCTGGTGGACGTGGTCGTGCACGAGGAGCGCCTCGACAACGACAACGTCTACGAGATCATCGAGCCGTACGACCTGATCGTCGACGGCACCGACAACTTCGCGACCCGCTACCTCGTCAACGACGCGGCGTACTTCGCGAGGAAGCCCTACGTCTGGGGCTCGATCTACCGCTTCGACGGCCAGGCGTCGGTCTTCTGGCCGCACGCCCCCGGCGGCGAGGCGCCCTGCTACCGCTGCCTGTACCCCGAGCCCCCGCCGCCCGGCATGGTGCCGTCGTGCGCGGAGGGCGGCGTGCTCGGCGTGCTGTGCGCGTCGATCGGCTCGATCCAGGTCAACGAGGCGATCAAGGTGATCACCGGCATGGGAGAGCCTCTTGTCGGCCGGCTGATGATCTACGACGCCCTGGAGATGGAGTACCGCAAGCTGAAGGTCCGCAAGGACCCCCGCTGCGCGCTCTGCGGCGAGAACCCCACCGTCACCGAGCTGATCGACTACGAGTACTTCTGCGGCGCGGTCAGCGACGAGGCCGCCGACGCCGCCGCCGGCTCGACGATCTCGGTCACCACCCTCGACTCCATGCTCAAGGAGCGCGAGGAAGGCAGCCGGGACTTCGTGCTGGTCGACGTGCGGGAGCCCAACGAGTACGAGATCAACCGGATCCCGGGCTCGGTGCTCATCCCCAAGGGCGAGTTCCTCAACGGCAACGCACTGTCGCAGCTGCCGACGGTCGACTCCGGCGCGCAGGTCGTCCTGCACTGCAAGTCGGGCGTGCGCTCGGCCGAGGCCCTGTCGGTGCTCAAGGGCGCCGGGTACGACGACGCCGTGCACGTGGGCGGCGGCGTGGTGGCCTGGGTCACCCAGCTCGACCCCTCGCAGCCGTCGTACTGAGGGGGCACCGCAGGTCTGCACGGCCCGCGGTGCACCGACGCGCAGCCACCGGATGCGTCCGAGGCCGTGACCGGGCTCACCCGGCGTCGTTGGGGCTGGTGTCCGACGACCTCCGACCCGGGAGACGCATGTCCTTCACCCGCAGCCCCCGCAGCCCCCGCAGCCCCCGCAGCCCCCTCAGCCCCCGCACCGCCGCCCGACGCCGCGCGCTGACCGTCCTCACCGGGGCCGGTGCCCTGGCCGGAGCGGCGCTCGCGGCCCCGGGCGCCGTGAGCGCCGCCCCCGCCTGGGCGCCCGTCGACGAGGCCACGATCACGCCCGGCGTGCAGATGTACACGGTCGGCGCGCAGTGCACCGCGAACTTCGTCTACACCGACGCCGCGGACCGTGTGTACGTCGGCTACGCGGCGCACTGCGCCGGCACCGGCGGGGCCACGGACACCAACGGGTGCGACGCCGGCTCGCTCCCGCTGGGCACCGAGGTCGACTTCGTGCGGGGCGGCAGCCTGTTCGGTAGCGGCGAGCGCCTCGGCGGCGGCACGCTGGTGTACTCGTCGTGGCTGGCCATGCAGCAGGCCGGGACCACCGACCCCGACACCTGCGCCTACAACGACCTCGCCCTCGTCGAGGTCGACGCCACCGACCTCGGCAAGGTCAACCCGTCCGTGCCCTTCGTCGGCGGGCCGACCGGCCTCGACACCGACGGCACCACCGTCGGGGAGCGCGTGCTGTCCTACGGCAGCTCCAGCCTCCGCGCCGGCCTCGAGCCGCTCTCGCCGAAGCGCGGCGCCAGCCTCGGTGACCAGGGCACCGGCTGGAGCCACGCGGTCTACACGCTCTCGCCGGGCGTGCCGGGCGACTCCGGCAGCGGCTTCCTGGACCGCGACGGCGAGGCGCTGGGCACCCTGTCCACGCTGGCCCTGGCCCCGCTGCCGGCCTCGAACGGCGTCGGCGACCTGGCCCAGGAGCTCACGTTCGCCCAGCAGGAGTCGGGCCTGTCCGGCCTGCGCCTGGTCGAGGGCACCGAGCCTTTCTCCCCGGGCCTCTGAGCGACGACCACCCCGGGGTAGCGTCCCCGGGGTGGTCGCACGTCTGGACGAGGAGTACGTCGAGCGGGTGCTCACCGTGGTCGAGCTGGTGCCGCGCGGACGCGTGACGACGTACGGCGCGATCGGCGACGTCGTGGGCTCCGGCCCCCGGCTGGTCGGCCGGGTGCTCGGCTCCGACGGGGGCGGGGTGCCGTGGTGGCGCGTCGTGCGGGCCGACGGCTCGTTGCCGCCCAGCCACGACCGCCGGGCGCACGCCGCCTACCTCGACGAGGGCACGCCGCTGCGGCCCTCGGGGCGGGTGGACCTGGCGCGCGCCTTCTGGCAGCCGGCGCCGCCGCTGTCGGTGCCGGATGGTCCGATGTCGTCGTGACGACGTACCGCCTCACCCGGCCCTCCGCCGGTCGCGCGCCCGCGCCCGCCCTCGACGAGCACCAGCGCGCCGTCGTGGAGCACCCCGGCGGGCCGCTGCTCGTGCTGGCCGGCCCCGGCACCGGCAAGACCACGACGCTGGTGGAGACGATCGTCGAGCGGGTCGAGGAGCGTGGCCTCGACCCGGCCTCGGTGCTCGCGCTGACGTTCTCCCGCAAGGCCGCGGAGCAGCTGCGCGACCGGGTCACCGCGCGGCTCGGCCGCACCGTGGCCGAGGTGCCCGGCTCGACCTTCCACTCCTTCGCGCTCGCGCTGCTGCGGCACTACGCCCCCGCCGAGCTGTACGCCGGAGCGCTGCGCCTGTTGTCGGCCCCCGAGCAGGACGTGGTGCTCGCCGAGCTGCTCTCGGCCGTCGACGAGCCGGACCGCTGGCCCGAGGGCCTCCGCCGCGCCGTCGCCACCCGGGGGTTCGCCCGCGAGGTGGGGGCGGTGCTCTCGCGCGCCCGGGAGAAGGGGCTGGAGCCCGAGCAGCTGGCCGCCCTGGGCGCCGAGCACGGGCTGGTCGAGATGCAGGCGGCCGGGCGGTTCATGGCCGGCTACCTCGACAACCTCGACGCGCAGAGCGCCACCGACTACGCCGACCTGCTGCGCCGCGCGGTGCTGGAGGCCCGGGTGCACCAGGCCGAGCTGCGCCAGCGCTACCGGCTCGTCCTCGTCGACGAGTACCAGGACACCGACCCCGGCCAGGTCGCCCTGCTCCGGGCGCTGGCCGGCGACGGTCGCGACCTCGTCGCCGTCGGCGACCCGCACCAGAGCATCTACGGCTTCCGCGGCGCGGAGGTGCGCGGCATCCTCGACTTCCCCACGGAGTTCCCGCGCGCCGACGGCGCCCCGGCCGACACCGTCGTGCTGCGCACCACCCGACGCTTCGGCCCCCGGCTGCTGACCGCCTCCCAGAGGGTGGCCGGGCGGATCGGGCTGGGCGGCAGCATCGACCCGGGGGCTCGCGACGCGTTCCTGGCGCCACAGCCGGTGCCCGGCGCCGACCCCGGCCGCGTCGACGTGCTGACCTTCGACAGCGAGCGGGCTGAGACCGAGCACCTCGCCGACCTGCTGCGGCGGGCGCACCTCGAGGACGGTGTGCCCTGGGGTCGGAATGGCCGTCCTCCTGCGCTCGGCGCGAGACACGGTCCCCGCGCTGCGCCGGTCGCTCGCGGCCGCCGGTGTGCCGGTCGAGGTCGCCGGCGACGAGACGCCGTTGGTGCACGAGCCCGCGGTCGCCCCGCTGCTCGACGCCCTCCGGGTCGTCGCCCTGCTCGCCCAGGCCGTGCACCGCGCCGACGGCGCACAGGACTCCGACCGCGCCGGCGACGTCCTCGACGCCCTCGAGGACCCCGTCGAGATGAGCGCCCTCTCGGCCGCGGAGGTCAGTCCCGAGCTGGCCCGCTCGCTGGTGACCTCTCCGCTCGCCGGGCTGGACGCCACCGACGTACGCGCCGTCTCGCGCGCCCTCCGCTTGCGCGACCGCGTCCATGCCGAGTCCGGCGGCCGGCCCGTGCTCGGCTCCGAGCACCTGCTCCGCGACGCGCTGCTCGACCCCGGGAAGCTGGAGCCGCTGCTCGGCTCCGGGGGGCTGGTGGGCGACGCGGCCCGGGCGGCCCAGGGCCTCGCCCTGCTGCTGCGGACCGCCGCCGACGAGCTCCTCGCGGGGGCCAGCGCCGAGACGGTGCTGTGGCGCCTCTGGGACGGCACCCGCTGGCCGCAGCGACTGCGCGCCGGGGTGGACCGGGGAGGGGCCTCGGCCCGGCACGCCCACCGCGACCTCGACGCCGTCAACGCGCTCTTCGAGGCGGCCGCCCGGATGGAGGAGCAGCAGGGCCTCGCCGGCGTCGAGACGCTTCGTCGCACCCTGCGCGCGCAGCAGATCCCGGGCGACACCCTCGCCGACACCGGCGTGCGCGGCGAGGCGGTACGGCTGCTCACCGCGCACCGGTCCAAGGGCCTGGAGTGGGACCTCGTGGTGGCCGCCCACGTGCAGGAGGAGGTCTGGCCCGACCTGCGACGCCGGGCCAGCCTGCTCGCGGCCGACCGGCTCGGCCCGGCGGACGCGGCCGGTCGTCCGGTGCTGCTGCCCGCCGACGACCACGCGCGCGCTGCTCGCCGAGGAGAGACGGCTGTTCTACGTCGCCTGCACCCGGGCGCGGCACCGACTCGTCGTCACCGCCGTCTCGGCCCCGCACCGAGGACGGCGAGCGACCCTCCCGGTTCCTCGACGAGGTGTCGCCGGCCGGTCAGGGCAGCCAACGGGTGCACGTGGGCGGGCGCCCGCGTCGACCGCTCCCGCTCTCCGGTGTGGTCGCCGAGCTGCGCCGCACCGCGGCCGACCCGACCGTCCCCGAGCCACTGCGGGAGGCCGCGGCCAGCCGGCTCGCCGCGCTCGCCACCGGCACCGGCGCGGAGCCGGGCGCGCGGGTGCCGGCGGCGGACCCGTCCGGTTGGTGGGGCACGCGCGGCACCTCGGCGGCCGAGGAGCCGGTCGCGTCCGGCGGACGAGCCGGTGCGGCTCTCCGCGAGCGCGTTGTCGTCGCTGGTCTGGATGCCCCACCCGCTGGTTCCTCGAGCGCGAGGCCGGCGGCGACGCACGCCGTCGCCGGCCGCAGGGCTTCGGCAACGTCGTGCACGCGCTCGCCGACCCGGGTCGTGGCGCCGCGGCGAGATCTCGACGGCCACGCGCCGCGGCTCGAGCGGCTGATGGAGCACGTCGACCGGTCTGGGGCCCGCTGCCCTTCCGCACCCCTGGTCGCGGGAGCGGGAGCGGGAGCAGGTGCGGCGGCGCTGGCGCAGTTCCTGGCCCAGCACCGCGCGCCCGGGCCCGCGACCGTGCTCGCCACCGAGCGCGACTCACCGCCGAGGTGACCCTGCCCGACGGGCAGCGGGTGCGGCTGCACGGGTCAGCGCCGACCGGGTCGAGGTCGACGACGGCCGGGCAGGTGGTCGTGGTCGACCTGAAGACCGGCAAGTACGCCCCGACGGCCGACGAGGTCGCGCGAGCACCCGCAGCTCGGGCTCTACCAGTTCGCCGTCGAGCACGGGGCGCTGCGCCGACCTGCGCCGGGGGACCTGGCGCCGGTCGCGTCCGGCGGCGCGGAGCTCTGGCAGCTGCGCACCGAGACGGTCCGCTGGCCAAGGTGCAGTGCAGCAGGCCGCAGCAGCCCGACGAGGACGGCAGACTGTCGGTGCAGCGCCAGCTGATGGGCGCGGCCGACGCCGTACGCGCGCGAGCAGTTCGCCGGCCCGCCCGCGGCACGCGGTGCGAGCGCTGCGCCTTCCGCCGCTCTGCCCGGCCCATCGCCGGGACGTGCTCTCGTGAGCACCACGCGGCCCCGGCTCGACGACGCGGTCGACCTTCGCCGCCTGATGGGCACGCCGTACACGTCAGCGACGAGCAGTGGGCGGCGGTCGCCGCGCCGCTGCGAGCCCGGCCGTGGTCGTCGCCGGCGCGGGCTCGGGCAAGACCTCGCTGATGGCCGCCCGCGTGGTCTACCTCGTCGCCACCGGACAGGTGCGGCCCGACGAGGTGCTCGGCCTGACCTTCACCACCAAGGCGACCGCCGAGCTGGCCACCAAGGTGCACGACGCGCTGGCCGGCGCCGGGCTCGCTCGGCGGCGTCGACGAGGAGGGGTGAGGTGCTCGAGCCGACCATCTCGACCTACAACGCCTACGCCACCGCGGCTGCTGCGCGAACACGGGCTGCGGATCGGCCACGAGCCGGACATCCGGCTGCTCGCCGACGCCGCGCGGCTACCAGCTCGCCGCCCGCGCGGTGCAGCGGCACCGCCGCGACGTCGAGGCGCTCACCGACAGCCCGGTGCACGCGGCGACCTACCTGCTCCAGCTGGAGAGCACGCTCAGCGAGCACCTCGTCGACGTCGCCGACGTGCGCGCGTACAGCCCGCGAGCGCGCCCTGTTCGAGGCGGCGCTGGCCGCCGGTGCGGGCGCGCGCCGACCTGCAGAAGGCCCTCGTCGCCGGCGCCGGCCGGGCCGAGCTGCTCGCACCTCGTCGAGGAGCTACCGCGCGCCTCAAGGGCGAGCTGGGCCTGATGGACTTCTCCGACCAGATCGCGCTGGCGCGCCGGCTGGCCGAGCGAGCACCCGGTCGTGGGGCGAGTCCGAGCGCGAGAAGTACCGGGTGGTGCTGCTCGACGAGTACCAGGACACCTCCGTCGCCCAGGCCCGGATGCTCTCCGCGCTCTTCTCCGGACCCGACGCCGACCGCGGTCGCGGCCACCCGGTGACCGCGGTCGGGCGACCCCAACCAGGCGATCTACGGCGTGGCGGGGCGCCTCGGTCTCCAACATCCTCGGCTTCGGCGCGCGACTTCCCGGCCGCCTCCGGGGAGGCGGAGACCTACCCGCTCACCGTCAACCGGCGCTCGGACGCCCGCATCCTCGAGGTCGCCAACGCCCTCGCCGACCCGCTGTACGCCGCGACCCCCGAGGTGCGCGCCGCTCGCGGCACCCGACGACGCGGAGCCCGGCGTGGTCGACGTCGTCGTGCACGAGACCTACCCCGACGAGCAGGCCTGGCTGGCCCGGGAGGTGCTGGCCGCGCACCGGCCACCCCGGGGCTCGTCCGCGCCCGCGGTGCCCTGGCGCGAGATCGGCGTGCTGTGCCGCGACAACGCCCACGCCGCCGACGTCTTCGACGCCCTCACCGCGCACGACGTGCCGGTCGAGATCGTCGGCCTCTCCGGACTGCTCCGCCTGCCCGAGGTGGCCGAGGTCGTCGCCACCCTCGCCCTGCTGACGACCTCGGCGCCAACGCCGACGCTGCTCACCGCTGCTGACCGGCGCCGCGGTGGGCGATCGGGCCCCGCGACCTCGCGATGCTCGGCCGCCGGGCCCGGGAGCCTCGCCGGCAGCGTCCGGTCCGGCGTCGCCGACGGCACCGCGAGCCGTCGCGGACCAGCTCGACGGCGCGGTCACCGGTTCGGACCCCGTCGAGGTCGTCGTCGCTGTGCGACGCCCTCGACGACCCCGGCGACCTGCACGATCCCCTACTCCGCCGAGGCGCGGGAGCGGTTCGGCCTGCTCTCGGCCGAGCTGCGGTCGCTGCGCGGCGCACGTCGGGGAGCCGCTGCTCGACCTCGTCCGCCGGATCGTCGATGCCCTGGGCTCGACGTCGAGCTCGCCTCCTCGGTCTCGCCCGGCCGCCGCGGCCCGGCGCGACAACCTCGACCTCTTCGTCGAAGCGCCGTCGCCGACTTCCAGCGCGATCGACGGGGCGGTCACCCTCCCCGCGCTGCTGGCCTGGCTGGAGGCCGAGGACGAGATGGGCAGGGGCCTCGACGTCGCCACGCCCAGCGAGGCCGACTCGGTCAAGCTGCTCACGGTGCACCGGGCCAAGGGCCTGGAGTGGGACGTCGTCTTCCTCGTCGGCGTCTGCGCGGAGAAGTTCCCCAACCAGCCAACGCCGCAGCCAGTGGACCACCGGCGCCGGCGCGCTGCCCGACGCCCTGCGCGGTGACGCCGCGGACCTGCCCGCGCTGCCGCGGCCACGCGGCCGGCCTCGAGGCGCTGCACGAGCGAGGCCCGGGCAGCACGCAGGCCGAGGAGGAGCTGCGGCTCGGGTACGTCGCGTTCACCCGCGCCCGGCACCTGCCTGGGTCTCCTCCCACCTCTGGATCGCCCGCAAGAACCCCCTCGGCCCCTCGCCCTACCAGCAGGTCTGCCGCGACGCGCTCGCCGCGCTGGGGCGACGGCCGCCGACTGGTGGGCGGACGCGCCGGCCAAGGGCAGCCCCCAACCCGCTCCACGCCGTGCCCGCGACGTCGCCTGGCCGGTCACCGTGCACGACCCCGGAGGTCGAGCGCCGCCTGGCGGCCGCGGCCCTCGTGGGCGCCGCCATGCAGCGGGCCGCCGCCGGTCGCGGCGCTCGCGCCGCCGAGCCCGACCTGACCTCGCCGAGCAGGCCGGCACCGTCAACGAGTGGGACGACGAGCTCGAGCGGCTGCTCGCCGAGGTCGCGCGCGGCCGAGCCGGCGACCGTCGAGGTGCCCCTGCCGGCGAGCCTGTCGGCGACCAGCGCTGGCGCGGCTGCGCGACCGACCCCGACAGTTCGCCGCGCGACCTGGCCCGCCCGATGCCGCGCCGCCCTCGCCCGCCGGCCGCCGTTCGGCACCCGGTTCCACGCCTGGGTGGAGGCGCCGGTTCGGCCAGCAGGAGCTGCTCGACCCCGACGACCTGCCGGGCCGCGCCGACAGCGGGATCGACGACGAGGCCGACCTGCAGGCGATGGTCGCCGCGTTCGAGGCCGGGCCGTTCGCCGACCGGCCACCGGCGGCGGTGGAGCCGCCGTTCGCCCTCGTGCTCGCCGGCCAGGTGGTGCGGGGCCGGATCGACGCGGTGTACGCCGACGACGAGCGCGGGCCCGGACCACTGGCTCGTCGTGGACTGGAAGACCAACCGGCACCGGAGCGCCGACCCGTTGCAGCTCGCGCTCTACCGGGTGGCCTGGGCCGAGCTCGCCGGCGTGCCGGTCGAGCGGGTGCGCGCCGCCTTCCGCTATGTCCGCACCGGCGACCTCGTCGAGCCGGCGGAGCTGCCCGGCCGCGGCGGCCCTCGACGGCGCTCCTGCACCGACGCCCGGGTCGCCGCGGCCCCGAGCGGCGGGCCTCCCTGCGGTGCGCGAACGCCATCCGCGCCGAGCACGCACCTCGCCCCCCTTGAGCTGCCCGACGGGACGGCGACTGGGAGGGCTGCCTCCGGCGAGCGCGGATCGCCGGACGCGCTTGCCGCCGCCGCGATGCACGTCGGCGGCGCTCAAGGCGGCCCCGCCCGGCGACGCGCAGCATCCTGGAGCTCTGGAACGACGCGCACGCTCGCCCTGGCGCAACGCGGTCGCGGCAGCCGCGCTGTTCGCCCAGGTGCACCCCGACCCCGGCGTCGTACCCGGCCGAGGAGAGCTGAGGTCGAGGTGACCGCGTTTCGGCAACGACCTGCATGCTCGACGCCGAGGTCTTCGCGCAGCTCGACTCGCTCGACCCCGCGACCCGAGGCGCCGACGACGGCGCGGGCGCCCAGCGGGTGCTCGCCCACGCCGCTGCGCGACTTCCGCCGGGCCGGGGTCGACCGGGACCAGGCCACCCGCAGCCGGCTCCGCGAGCTCAACGAGCAGCGAGAACGAGCTCGGCTCAGGCCTTCGCCCGCAACATCCGCGACGGCCGGGGGTCACCCCGGTGCCGGCGCGGGCGACCGAGGGGATGCCCGCAGGACTACGGTCGACGACCACCCGCCGGACGCCGACGGCACGGTCGCGATCACCACGCGACTACCCCGACAGCCACCCGTTCCTGACGCTACGCGCGCGACGCCGAGGCCCGCCGCGAGGTCGCGCCGCGCCTCTCCAACCTCGCCTGGCCGGACAACGACGAGGTGCTGCGCGAGCTGCTGCGCGCTGCGCCGCGAGCAGGCGACGCTGCTGGGCTACGCCGACTGGCCGACGTTCGACGCCGAGGTGAAGATGATCGGCACCGGCGACGCGGTGATGCCCAGTTCGTCGACCGGATCGCCGAGGCGGCCCGCGAGGCCAGCCGCCGCGACATCGAGCGTGCTCCGCGACCGGGCCGCGCCGCGACGGCGAGGACACCGTCGACCTGTCGAGCTGGCGCTACTGGTGCGAGGTGGTGCGCGCGCGACGAGTACGGCGTCGACGCCCAGGAGGTGCGCCGCTACTTCGACTTCGGCGAAGGTGCGCCACGGCCTCCTCGACGTGACCTGCCGGCTCTTCGGCCTGCAGCTACGCGCCGCGTGGAGGCGCCACCTGGCACGAGGACGTGTCGACCTACGACGTGACCCTGGAGGGGAGCGCGGTCGGCCGGATCCACCTCGACCTGCACCCGCGGGCCCGCAAGTACAACCACGCCGCGCAGTTCGACCTCGCCCCCGGCATCGCCGGCCGGCAGCTCGCCGAGGGCGTGCTGGTCTGCAACTTCCCGTCGCGGCCTGATGGACCACCGCGAGGTGGTGACGCTCTTCCACGAGTTCGGCCACCTGCTGCACCACGTGCTCGCCGGCCGGCACGCGCTGGGCGCGGTTCTCCGGTGTCGCCACCGAGTGGGACTTCGTGGAGGCGCCCTCGCAGATGCTCGAGGAGTGGGCCTGGGACGCCGACGTGCTGCAGCGCTTCGCCACCGACGCCGACGGCACCCCGATCCCGGCGGAGCTGGTCGAGCGGATGCGGGGGGCCGACGAGTTCGGCAACGGCCTCGTCGTACCGCACGCCAGCTGTTCTACGCCGCGGTCTCCTACCGCTTCCACCCGAGGTGCCCGAGGACCTCGACCGCGCGCACGGCCGAGCTGCACGACGAGTACAGCCTGATCGGCCGCTCGCAGGGCACCCACTTCCACGCCGGATTCGGTCACCTCGAGGGCTACTCGGCTCGGCCTACTACACCTACATCTGGTCGCTGGTCATCGCCAAGGACCTGTTCTCGCGCCTTCGACGACGACGACCTGATGGCACCCGGACGTGGCGCGGCGCTACCGCGACACGGTCCTCGTGCCGGGCGGCTGCAAGGACGCAGCCGAGCTGGTCGCGGACTTCCTCGGCCGGCCCTACGACGCGCGCGCCTTCGAGAGCTGGCTCGGCTGATGGGCACCCGGCCCCCGATCGCGCTGTCGGCCGGCGCCCACGACCGCGCCGCCGAGCGCCGCACCGACGAGGCCTGGCTGGCCGCCGGCCTGGCAGGACCCGGCCGCCCGGGTGCTCGAGCTGCGCGCGGCCATGGTGCCGGTCGTCGAGCGCGACGGCGAGGTGCATGTCGCCTGGAGGCCGGCGCTCGACGTCGCCCGCGCCGAGGGCGGGGGAGCGTGGAGGTGCTCCTGGGCGTGCGCGACGACGTGGTGCACCTCGCCCTGCTGCACCCCGGGCCGCCCGACAACGACCCCGAAAGGCCCGGCACCGGCGAGCCGGCCGCCTGGCGCACCCTGCGCGACGTCGTCGCGAGCCTCGCCGAGGACGACGCGGTCCTCGTCGTGCACGCGCTCGCGCTTGCGGAGTGGCACCGCAGCCACCGGTACTGCCCGCGCTGCGGCAGCGCCGTGGTGCCGGGCCAGGCCGGGCACGTGCTGCGCTGCCCCGGCTGCGGGCGGCACCACTTCCCGCGCACCGACCCGGCCGTGATCATGGTCGTGACCGACGGCGAGGGCGAGCTCGAGCGCTGCCTGCTGGGCCGGCACCCGCAGTGGCCGGAGGGGCGGTACTCCACGCTGGCCGGCTTCGTCGAGCCGGGCGAGTCGATGGAGGACGCCGTCCGCCGCGAGGTGGCCGAGGAGACCTCGGTGCGGGTCGGCGAGGTGCGCTACTTCGGCAACCAACCGTGGCCGTTCCCGGCCAGCCTGATGCTCGGCTTCACCGCGCGCGCCGAGAGCTCGGAGGTCATGGTCGACGGCGTCGAGATCGAGCACGCCCGGTGGTTCACCCGCGCCGAGATGCGGGCCGAGACCGAGGCGGGCACCCTCGTGCTTCCCGGCGGGATCTCGATCTCCCGCAGCCTGATCGAGGCGTGGTACGGCGAGCCGCTGGCGGGCCACTGGTGACCGATCAGGTGGTGGCGAGCTTCTCCAGCTTGGAGTCACCTGCTGCACCGAGGGATTGGTCTGCGTGCTGCCGTCGGCGTAGACCAGCGTCGGCACCGTGCGGTTGCCGTTGTTGACCTGCATCACGCGGACGCCGGCCTCCTCGTCGACGTCGATGTCGACCTCGTCGTAGGCGACGCCACTGTCGGCGAGGCGCCGCTTCAGCATCGAGCAGAACGGACACCACGACGTGGTGTACATGGTGAAGGCCGCCCCCATGGAGTGTCCCCCCTCGCAACTAGGCTGGTCGCACCCGGGTGCGAGCGCGGGCGGACTGTAACCGGTCCGCTGTGGTGCCCTACCCGCCGCCCCGGCGGTCACCACCTCCGGTGCAGTCACGTTCGCGTCACAGTCCCCCGATCCGCGGAGCCGCCCCATGTCGCACCCCCTCCTGGAGGCGCTCGACCCCGAGCAGCGGGCCGTGGCCGAGGCGCTGCGCGGGCCGGTGCGGGTCCTGGCGGGTGCCGGCACCGGCAAGACGCGGGCGATCACCCACCGGATCGCGTACGGCGTCGCCACGGGGCTCTACGCCCCGCAGCAGATGCTCGCGGTGACCTTCACCGCCCGCGCGGCCGGCGAGATGCGCACGCGGCTCCGGGCCCTCGGCGCGCCGGGGGTCCAGGCCCGCACCTTCCACTCCGCGGCGCTGCGCCAGGTGCGCTACTTCTGGCCCCGCGTGTACGGCGGCGAGCCGCCCTCGCTGGTGGAGTCCAAGCTCGGCATGCTCGCCATGGCTGCGCGTCGGCAGCGGCTCAGCCCCGACCAGGCCACCCTGCGCGACCTGGCCTCGGAGATCGAGTGGTGCAAGGTCTCCAACGTCCGCCCCACCGAGTACGCCGCGCTCGCCCCGGGCCGGGGCCGCTCGGTCTCCGGGGTCGACCCGGCGGTGGTCGGCCACGTGTTCGCCGGCTACGAGGAGGTCAAGCGCGAGCAGGGCCGCATGGACATGGAGGACGTGCTGCTCCTTGCGGCCGCGCTGCTGACCGAGGACGAGCGGGTCGCCGCGCAGGTCCGCCAGCAGTACGCGTGGTTCACCGTCGACGAGTTCCAGGACGTCTCGCCCGTGCAGGCCACCTTGCTGGACCTGTGGCTCGGCGGCCGCGACGAGCTGTGCGTGGTCGGCGACCCCGCGCAGACGATCTACAGCTTCGCCGGGGCGAGCCCCTCCTACCTCCGCGACTTCACCCGCACGCACCCGTCTGCGACCCGGGTCGAGCTGGTCCGCAACTACCGGTCGACCCCCGAGGTGGTGCATGTCGCCAACACGGTGCTCGGGGCGGGCGGCGGCTCGGGCGGGGTGCGCCTGCGCAGCCAGCGCGCGCCCGGGGCCCCGGTCACCTTCCGCGAGCACGCCGACGAGGTCGCCGAGGCCGACGCGGTGGCCCGCGAGATCGTGGCCCTGCGCGACGAGGGTGTGCCGCTGCGCGAGGTGGCGGTGCTGTTCCGGATCAACGCCCAGTCCGAGGCGCTGGAGGAGGCGCTCGCCGAGCACGGCGTCGCGTACGTCGTCCGGGGCGCCGCCCGGTTCTTCGAGCGCGCCGAGGTGCGCCAGGCCGTCACCCTGCTGCGCGGCGCCGCCCGCGGCGGTGAGGCCACCGCGGAAGGCGTGGTCGCCGACACCCGCGCCGTGCTGGCCGGGCTCGGCTGGAGCGACACCGCGCCGACGGGCCGTGGCCAGCAGCGCGACCGCTGGGAGTCCTACGCCGCCCTGGTCGCGGTCGCCGAGGACTTCGTCCGTGCCCACCCCGACGCCGACCTCGGCGCCTTCGTCGACGACCTCGACGGCCGCGCCGCCGAGCGGTTCGCGCCGGTCGCCGAGGGTGTCACCCTCGCCACGATGCACGCCGCCAAGGGCCTGGAGTGGGACGCGGTCTTCGTCTGCGGCGCCCAGGAGGGGTCGCTGCCGATCACCTACGCCGACACCCCCGAGGCGGTCGAGGAGGAGCGCCGGCTCTTCTACGTCGCGCTCACCCGGGGCCGCCAGCGGCTCGCCGTGTCGTGGGCCCGGGCGCGCAACCCCGGGCAGCGGGCCAGCCGCAAGCCCTCGCGCTTCCTGGTGCCGGTCGCGCCCGACCTCGACCGACCGGTCGGCCCGTCCGGCAAGGTCCGTTCGGGCGGGCGCGGCTCGTCCCGAGCCACGCCCGCCATGTGCCGCGTGTGCGGGGCGTCGCTCGGCAGCGCCGCCGAGCGCAAGACCGGCCACCACGTCGACTGCCCCGTGCCGTACGACGAGGCGCTGTTCGAGCGGCTGCGCGACTGGCGCAAGGAGCGTGCGGCGGCCGACAGCGTGCCGGCGTACGTCGTGTTCACCGACGCCACGCTGCAGGCGATCGCCGAGGTGCTGCCGGCGGACGAGGCGGCGCTGCTGGCGATCTCGGGCATCGGCCGGGCCAAGGTCGACCGCTACGCCGAGGACGTCCTCGCGCTGGTGACCGCGCCCGGGGGCGAGGCGGGCTAGGCACCGGTGGCCGGTTTCGTCATGACCGTAAAAATTGTTTGCCCATGATCTGTGCTCGGGCGTACCGTCGACCCCGTTGATGTCACCCGACGACGAGACGAGGAGGTGTACCGAATGATCCTGACCACCGAGACCATCCCGACCGGCCCGACCGGCCCGACCGGCCCGACCGGCGTGGAGCTGGTCCGCACGGGTTGCACCCCCTGGATCGCCGGCACCTCCGCCGTCCTCGGCACCGGTCCCGGCGTGCTCGCCGGCCCGGATCGCCGTCGCGCAGGGGTGGGCTCCGTCGTGAGCACCCCCTCCACCGGGTTCCTCGGACTTCTTCCGCTGGGCGGCTCCACCGCCTGACCCAGCAGCAGCGGCCGCGGCACCCACCTGGGAGTCGCGGCCACCCTCGTGGTGCGCCTCGTGCTCCCGGACCCGTCCCGTCCGTCCGAGCTCAGGAGCACACCATGAGCTGCTCGTCCGACATCGAGCACACCCCGGCGGCCCCGGCTTCCCGGGCCTCGCTGCCGTGCCACCGCCACGACCCCGAGCTGTTCTTCGCCGAGGCACCCGCCGACGTGGAGCGCGCGAAGGCGTTGTGCACGACCTGCCCCCTGCGTCGGGAGTGCCTCGCCGGCGCCCTCGACCGGGCCGAGCCGTGGGGCGTCTGGGGCGGCGAGCTCGTGCTCTCCGGCGTCGTGATGGCCCGCAAACGCCCCCGCGGCCGGCCCCGCAAGGACACCCCGGCCCTCGTCGCCTGACCCACCCCGAACTCACGGGGCAACACACATCGACCCGAGGACTTCTGATGAACCAGCTCCACGAGCAGCTCCTGCCCGTGCTCGACGCCGAGCGTCGCCGAGCCCTGCAGCGTCCCTACCGCGCCGAGCGCCCCCCGGGGCCCCGGCACCTGCCGGTCGTCCCGCGACGCCCCTCCCGGATGGTCCTCCTGGCCCACCGGGCGCGGGCCGCGCTGGCCCGTAGGCTCGCCGTGTGAGTAGCCACGTCACCTGCGCGACCTGCGGCGCCACGGCACCCGTCGACGGCTCCGGCTCCTCCTCCGAGGGGCCGGAGCCGTCGTCGTCCGCGCCGCGGATCCTCCCGCCGACCGGCTGGACGACGTCGCTCGAGCGCGGCCGCACGGTCGTCGTCTGCCCGGGGTGCACGCGCCGGCACGCCCGCTCCATCGAGGCCCGGCTGGACCTCGAGTGGTGGTGAGGCTCAGCTGCCCTCGACGAAGCCCGGCAGCGACTCGGTGAGGATCTGCCGGAACGGCACCGCGGCCTCGAGCTGGCTCAGCACGCCGACCGCGCCCAGCCAGGTGCGGTGGATGAGCAGGTACGAGGGCGGCAGGTTCAGCTTGAACGCCAGCGAGTACGTCGGCTCGCGCGGGTCGTTGATCCGCACGAACTGCGTGCGCAGCCACTCCCGGTTGAACCGGAACGAGTCGGCGAGCGCGGGCTCGACGAAGGGGGAGAGGTACTCCCTCAGCAGCGCCGGGTCGATGGTGATGCCCGGCTTGACGAACCGCTCGTCGCGCAGGTGGGCGAGCACCTGGTCGTAGTCGTCGTAGGACGCGATCCGGATCAGGGCCCCCATCGCGCGGGGCAGCTGACCACCCTCGAGCCGGGCGACGGCGCCGAAGTCGACGACCCCGAGGCGACCGTCGTCGCGCAGCCGGAAGTTGCCCGGGTGCGGGTCGGCGTGCAGCAGGCCGCAGCGCTGCGGGCCCCCGAAGAGGAACCGCACGTAGGCCTCGCCGTACCGGTCGCGCTCCTCCCGGGTGCCCTCGGCGGCGAGCCGGGCCAGCGAGCCGGTGCTGTCCATCCACTCGGTGACCAGCACCCGCTCGGTGTGCGCGACGGTGTCGGGCACGACGTACGCCGGGTCCTCGCGGAAGGCGCTGGCGAAGACGTGCTGCGCCTCGGCCTCGAGCCGGTAGTCGGTCTCCTCGGCCATCCGGTCCTGCAGCTCGGCGACCAGCGGCTTGATGTCGATGCCGGGCAGCATCGCGGCGAAGGGCCGGGAGAGACGCGAGATCTGGCGCAGGTCGGAGGCCAGGGCCGCGGCGGCGCCCGGGTACTGCACCTTGACCGCGACGTCGCGTCCGTCGGCCCAGCGCCCGCGGTGCACCTGGCCGATCGAGGCGGACGCGGTGGGCTCCGGGGTCAGCTCGACGAGCTGCTTGCGCCAGGACGGACCGAGCTCGCGGGCCAGCACCTGGTGCACGGTGGTCGCCGACATCGGCGGCGCGGAGTCCTGCAGAGCGGTGAGGTGGTCGCGGTAGGGCGCCATCACCTCCTCGGGCAACGCCCCTTCGAGCACCGAGAAGGCCTGCCCCATCTTCATCGCGCCGCCCTTGAGCTCGCCCAGGGTGCGGAACACCTGCTCCGCGGTCGCCTGCTGGACATCGGTGAGCACCTGCTCGGCGGAGGCGCCGCCCATCCGCCGTCCGACCCCCGCGGCCTTGCGTCCGGCGAAGCCGAGCGGCAGCGCGGCAAGCCTCGCGGTGCGGGCGGCAGCCTTGCGGGGGAGGTCGGTCACACCCTCAGTCTGCCCGTCCGACCCCAGCCTCACCCACGACCGCGCTGCCGGGCGGGTCCCAGCACGAGCAGGCGCACGCCGGGTGCCGCCACCACGACGTGTGCTCCGGCGCCGGGTCGCTGACCCCGACACGCGCCGTGGACGACCAGGTGCCGGGTCGCAGGCCCTCCGCGGCGAGCACGACGTCGCGGGCAGCCCAGCCCAGGCCCAAGGCCAGGGCCGTGGCGTCGACGGGGGCGGGGACGCCGTCGGGGCGGGGGCGCGCGGACGCCGCCGCGGCCTGCCGCACCACCAACGGCCAGGCCGGGTCCGCGGTGGCCCGGTGCAGGTCGAGGCAGCGTAGGCACGCCGTCACCCCCGGCATCACGAACGGCCCGACGACGACCTCGCCCTCCACCAGCCGCAGGTGCAGGTGCGGCACCCGGTCGCGCAGCAGGTCGTCGACCTCCTCGCGCGGGGTCTCGCCGCCCGCGACCACGACCACGACCGACGGCGCCCACCCGGTGGGCGGGTCGTCCCGGTGGGGGAGGACGGCGGCCACCTCGGAGTCGGCGAGCAGCGCGACCAGGCGCACGGCGGTGTCGTGGGCGACGTCGTCGCCGTGCGTGCGCACCACGACGTACGTCGCGCGGCGCCGCTCGCGGGCCTCGACCGCCCGGCGGCCGTGCCGGAGCACCGAGTGCGCCCGGTCCCGGGCGGGTCGCCCCGCGGCGCCGGAGCGCCCGGGGAGCACCAGACCCAGCGCCTCCGGCGGCACCAGCAGGCCCTGCGCGGCCAGGGCCTCGACGACGGGCGGGTCCGGCGCCTCGCGCAGCGTGCCGGCAGTGAGGTCGAGCGTGCACCGGGCCGCGTCGTCGTCGTCGAGGCGCACCGCGTGGCGGGGGGTGAGCCCGACCTGCAGCTCGGCGCGACTGCGGCGCACGGTCACGAGACCGGGCAGCAGCAGGTGGGCGGGCAGGGGCACGTGCGCACCCTGCCAGCGCCCGGTCGCCGAGCGCCGCAGTCGTCCACAGCGCCCGGTCCGGAACGCATCGTGGCGACCCCCCGGAGGTGGTCGCCACGGTGCGTGGTCCCGGCCGGTGACCCTCAGGTCACCCGGCGAGGACGGTTCGGTCTCAGGCCTTGCCGAGGATCCGGTTGAGGTTGGTGCTGCAGACGGGGCACACGGCCTTGGCCATGCGGGTGCCCTTCTCGTTCACCTTCACCTCACCGTCGGCAGTGCGCTTCTCCTTGCACTTGACGCAGTAGAACTCGCCGCTCCAGGTCTCTGCCATGAGGGCCTCCTTGTGTCCGGTGGGGTTCCGACCGGCGTGGTGGCACGGTCGGCGATCAGCGGGAACGTACCCCACGGGCGGCCGCGCGGCTCACCCCGGCACGCCTACGGGCGCGCCCCTTCTGGCCCGGGTGCCGCCGCCGTGATCCCGCGTAGGGTCCGCCGACATGGCCGACGCGACCCCCGCACCCGACCCGTCCGACCGCCGCGACGCCGACGGCGGCGCCGTCGCGGAGCCGGTCACCGACTCCCCGCTCGAGCACCTGCGGCTCGAGGAACCGCGCCCGGGGGTCGCCCTGCTCACCCTCGACAACCCCGACCAGCGCAACGCCATGTCGGAGCCGATGACCCGCTCCTGGGTGCGGGCGGTGACCGCGCTGCGCGGGCGGCCCGACGTGCGGGCGGTGGTCGTCACCGGGGAGGGCAGCGCCTTCTGCTCGGGCGGCGACACCTCGTGGATCGCGGGTGAGCCCGACGCCCGGGTGCCCGACCTGCGTGACCGGATGCAGGCGTTCTACCGCGACTGGCTCGCCGTGCGGACGCTCGAGGTGCCGACGATCGCGGCTGTCAACGGGCCGGCGGTCGGCGCCGGCCTGTGCCTCGCCCTGGCCTGCGACCTTCGGTACGCCGCGGCGTCGGCCCGGCTCGGTGCCCCCTTCGTCAGGCTCGGCCTGCACCCCGGCATGGCCGCCACGGCGCTGCTGCCCGACGTGGTCGGTCCCGCCCGGGCCCGCGACCTGCTGCTCACCGGCCGCATGGTCGACGCCGAGGAGGCGGAGCGGATCGGCCTGGTCGGGGGAGTGGTGCCCGACGGCGACCTCGACGCCGTGCTCGACGTCGCGGCCGGTATCGCGGCCACCGCGCCGCTGGCCAGCCGGCTGACCACGGTCGCCCTGCGCGACGGCGGTCACGGCGGGGTCGGCGGGGTCGAGGCGGCGATCCGCTGGGAGGCGCTCGCCCAGCCGGTCACGATGACCACCGAGGACCTGCAGGAGGGCATCCGCGCCGTCCAGGAGCGACGCACGCCGGTCTTCCGCGGCCGCTGAACGGGCCCGGTCCGACCCGTCGGAACCCGTCGGACGCGGGCAGGGAGAGACGCAGAAGAGGCCCCCGCCGGTCCTGCGGCGCTTGCCTTCCCCTTGCGAGCGCTGCGACCCGGCGAAGGGCCTCCACTGACCACTACCGTAGGAGCCGCGTGCGGTGTGGTCAACGGATTGTCCGAAAGGCGGAGCAATGCCCCAGAGTCCCCTCGGACCGGTCGCGGCGCTGCGCCGGGTGGCGTTCCTGCTCGAGCGGGGTCGCGCCGAGTCGGTCAAGGTCAAGGCGTTCCGGGGTGCGGCCGCCACCCTGCTGCCCCTGGGGGCCTCGGAGGTCGCCCGCCGCGTCGACGAGGGCACCCTGCGCGAGCTGCCCGGCATCGGCCCCTCGACCGCGCAGGTCGTGGAGGCGGCCGTGCGCGGCGAGGTCGCCCCGCGGCTCGCCGCGCTCGAAGAGGAGCACCGGGGCCCGCTCGTGCCCGGCGGGGAGGCGGTGCGCGCCGCCCTGCGCGGCGACCTGCACCTGCACTCGGACTGGTCCGACGGCGGCTCGCCGATCGAGGAGATGGCCTTCACCGCGATCGAGCTGGGCCACGAGTACGCCGTGCTCACCGACCACTCGCCGCGGCTCACGGTCGCGCACGGGCTGACCGCGGAGCGGCTGGCCCAGCAGCTCGACGTGGTGGCCGCGGTCAACGCGCACCTCACCGACTTCACCCTGCTCACGGGCATCGAGGTCGACATCCTCGACGACGGGCGGCTCGACCAGACCGACGAGATGCTCGACCGGTTGGACCTGCGGGTCGCCTCGGTGCACTCCAAGCTCGCGATGGAGCCCGAGGCGATGACGCGGCGGATGGTCGCGGCGGTGCGCAACCCCCGGGCCACCGTGCTCGGCCACTGCACCGGGAGGCTGGTCGAGGGCAACCGCGGCACCCGCCCGCCGTCCCGCTTCGACGCCCGGGCGGTCTTCGAGGCCTGCGCCGAGACCGGCACGGCGGTGGAGATCAACTCCCGGCCCGAGCGCACCGACCCCCCGGACGAGCTGGTCACCCTGGCGCTCGAGCTCGGCTGCCTGTTCTCCGTCGACTCCGACGCGCACGCCCCCGGACAGCTCGACTTCCTCGACCACGGCTGCGCGCGGGCCGCCCGGCTGGGGGTGCCGACGGAGCGGATCGTGAACACCTGGCCGCGCGAGCGGCTCACCGCCTGGGCCGCCGACGCGCGCGACGTCGGTCACGGCTGAGGCGATACCAACGGGTTCGAGCGGTAACGTCGCTCACATGGAGATCGAGGTCCGTCGCTCGCGGCGCCGCACGCGCACCGTGTCGGCGTACCGCGAGGGCGGTCGGGTCGTCGTCCTGCTGCCCGCCCGGTTCAGCCGCGCCGAGGAGCGCGAGTGGGTCGACAAGATGGTCGCCAAGCTGGAGCGCTCCGAAGCGCGCCGTCGGCTCTCCGACGACGCGCTGGCCGAGCGAGCGAGGCGGCTGAGCGAGGAGTACCTCGGCGGCCTGGCCCGACCGACGTCGGTGCGGTGGTCGGCCAACCAGCGCTCCCGGTGGGGGTCGTGCACTCCCGCCGACGGCTCGATCCGGATCTCCGACCGGGTCCGCGACATGCCCTCGTGGGTGCTCGACTACGTGCTCGTGCACGAGCTGGCCCACCTGCTCGAACCGGGCCACACCGACCGGTTCTGGTCGTGGGTCGACGGCTACCCCCGCTCCGGACGGGCCCAGGGCTTCCTGGAGGGCTGGGCCGCAGGCGTCCGCTTCACCGAGGACGGTTCGGCGACGACGAGCGAGTCCGAGACCGCGCGCACGAGCGAGCACCCGCTCGTCCCGGACGCCGACGTCGCGAGCCCCTGAGGCCCGACGCTCAGCCGTCGCGGTGCCGGAAGCGACGTCGTGCGGCCGCGACCAACGACACGAGCGACTCCTCGCCGCTCGGCAGCTCGTCGACGGGCCACCAGCGCACCGCCAGCGACTCCCGGCTGGTTGCCGGCCGGTCCTCCGGCGAGGCGACGGCCAGGAAGCGCACGTCCAGGTGCCGCGCCGGGCCCTGCCCGCAGAAGTCGACGGGGTGCAGGTCGAGCTGCAGCGGCTCCTCGTCGACGACCAGGCCCGGCAGCCCGGACTCCTCGCGGGCCTCCCGGGTGGCCGCCGTGAGCAGACCGTCGTCCGCGGGCTCGCAGTGTCCGCCCAGCTGGAACCAGCGCACCGCCTTCGCGTGCAGCGTCAGCAGCACCTCCCGCCCGTCGGCCGACAGCACCAGCGTGCTGGCCGTCAGGTGGTCGGGGCGGCACTCCCGGAGCAGGCCGTCCGGGTGGGCGGCGAGGTGCTCGAGGTACGCCGCGCGCACCCGCCCCTGCTCGACGTCGGGAGGGATCCAGGCGGTCAGTCGGGCGACAGCGTCGTCGTGCAGAGCGCTCAGGAGCCGGCTCCGCCGGGTGCCGTGCCGTCGGGGTCGTCGGTGCCGGTCTCGGAGGCGAGCAGGTCGTTGAGCGCGGCGTCGAACTCCTCGTCGCTCAGCTCGGCGGGCGCGGTCACCGACTCGCGGAAGCCGAGCGGGTCGTCGAGGTCGGCCGGGGTGGGCAGCAGGTCGGGGTGCGTCCACACGGCATCGCGGGCCTCGACGCCCTGCCGCGTGCGCAGGGATCCCCAGAGCGTCGAGGCGTCGCGTAGGCGCCGGGGGCGCAGGTCGAGCCCGACCAGGGTGGCGAAGGTCGACTCGGCCGGTCCGCCGCTGGCACGCCGACGGCGCACGGCCTCCTGCAGCTGGGCGGCCTGCGGCATCCGCTCGCCTGCGGCCTGGGCGACGACCTCGTCGATCCAGCCCTCGACGAGGGCCAGCAGCGTCTCCAGGCGGAGGGCCGCGGCCTTCTGGGCATCGGTTTGCTCGGGCTCGAAGAGGCCGTTCTGCAGCGCCTCCTGGATGCCGGCAGGGTTGGTCGGGTCGAGCTGGGAGAGCTTGGCCTCGATCGCCGAGGCGTCGATCCGGGTGCCTCGCGCGACCTCGGCGACCGAGGCGAGCAGCCGCTCGCGCAGCCACGGGACGCCGGCGAAGAGCCGCTGGTGGGCGGCCTCGCGCAGCGCGAGGTAGAGCCGCAGGTCGTCGTCACCGACACCGAGGCCCTCACCGAAGGCCACGACGTTGGAGGTGACCAGTGCGGCACGTCCGGCCGGACCGAGCGGCAGGCCGACGTCGGAGGCGGTGAGCACCTCGGCGGCCAGGCCGCCGATGGCCTGCCCGGCCTGGGCGCCGAACATCGCGCCGCTGGCCTTGCCCATCATCGCGAGGAAGGGGCCGGCCATCGCCTTCATCTCCTCGGGCAGGGCCTCGTCCATGCCGGCCACGACGTTGCCCGCGACCGGGGTGACCAGGGCCCGCCAGGACTCCTGGGTCTGCTCGACCCACTCGGCGCGCGACCACGCCGCGGTGCTGGTGACGCCGCTGTCGAGGTCGGTCACCTCGTCGAGCCAGTGGTCGGCCAGGCGGACGGCGTCGGCCACCGCGTCCTGCTCGCGCTGCGAGGGGGAGGGATCCTTCTCGGCGGCGACCGTCCTGCGCGCGGTGTCGGTGGCGAGCTGCCAGTTGACCGGTCCGTCGTACGGCTGCATCAGCGACTGCATCTGGCCCATCAGGGCCGACAGGTCGGGCATCCCGGCGCCGAAGCCGGCCGGGCCGGAGCCCGGGGCACCGCCCTGGCCGCCCAGGAGCCCGCCGAGCAGACCTTCGAGCGGCGTGCCGGCGAACGGGTTGGTGGCCTCACCCGAGGAGTCGGGGCGCTCGTCGTCGTCGGAGTCGTCGTTGCTGAAGCGACCGTGGCTGCTCATGCCCTCCAAGTTACTCGCCCGGCCACGACGTCGAGGGGCCGGTGGAGACCGCCGGGCTCCGCGGGGCGGAGCCGCCGCGGCGCAGCACGGGGCTGCCGCCCGTCCACGCCCGGCTAGCCTGCGGGCATGCGCCTGGTGGACATCCGAGAGACCGCCCTCGACGTGGCCGAGGTGATGGCCGCGGTGGGCGACGACGCCGCCGGGGGAGTGACCCTGTTCGTGGGGGTGGTGCGCGACCACGACGACGACAAGGGCGTGCGCGGGCTGGACTACTCGGCCCACCCCACCGCGCTCGACCGGCTCAACGACGTGGTCGACGAGGTGCTCGCCGCGCACCCGCTGCGGGGGATCGCGGCCGTGCACCGCGTCGGGCACCTCGACGTCGGCGACGCCGCCGTCGTGGTCGCCGCGGCGGCCGACCACCGCGGCGAGGCCTTCGACGCGTCCCGGATGCTCATCGACGAGCTCAAGGCGCGGGTGCCGATCTGGAAGCACCAGCGGTTCGCCGACGGGACCGAGGAGTGGGTCGGCACCCCCTGACCCGGGGTCCGTCGTCGGGACCCGCCCGGCGTTGCGCCGCGGTTGGCGCGCCGGGCGGTCCTACGCTCAGTCCGTGGAGATCCTCTGGTGGCTGGCCCCGCCCGCCCTGGTCGGTGCCCTGGCGATGGCCTGGGTCGGCTGGCTCGGGCGTCCCCGGGCAGCAGACGTCGTCGACCGGTCCGAGGCGGCGCAGGAGCGGTTCGCCCGCGCCATCGAGCGCACCCACCCCGGCGTGGGTCGACCGAGGCCCGCCGTGGTGCGCGACCGCAGCACCGGCATCGCCGTACGTCCCTCGCGCGGCGTGCCGACCGACGTGCGTCGCAGCGCCTGACCGTCCCGGGGGAGGGTCCAGGTCTCCATGCGGTCACAGGCTGCTGATGGGCGGCTGTGTTCTCGCTGATAGACCCGCCGAGGAGGCTGTCCGGCCTGGGGTGGGCCCGCGCCGTCTGAGAGGCTGAGCCCCGTGAAGTCCCGCACCCTGGCCAGCCTCCTCGCGTCGGGGCTGTTCGTCGTCCTCGTGGTGCTGGCGGTGGCGGCCCCCGTGCCGTACGTCGTCTACCGGCCCGGCCCCACCTTCGACGTCCTGGCCGAGGACCGGGGCGACGAGATCGTCGAGGTCGAGGGGCACGAGGCCTACCGCGACGACGGCCAGATCCGGTTCACCACCGTGGCGGTGACCGGGGCCGAGCAGCGGCTCAACATCTTCGACGCGGTGACCGCCTGGGTGAGCCGCAACGACGCCGTCTACCCGCGCGAGGTCGTCTACCCCGACGACCAGTCCGCCGCCGACGCCGAGCGCGAGTCCAGCGTGCAGATGGTCTCCTCGCAGGACGCCGCTGTCGCCAACGCGATGCGCGCCACGGGCGCCACCGTGCCGGCGGTCACCGAGGTGCTCGACGTGGCCAGGGGCAGCGGCGCCGACGGGGCGCTCGCCGTACGCGACCAGCTGATCTCCGTGGCCGGCACCCCGATCACGACCTCCCAGGACGTCGTCGACGCCGTGTCGAAGGTCGAGCCGGGCGACCGGGTGCGGGTCACGGTCCGCCGTGAGGGCAAGCGACTGACCGTGCCGGTGCGCACCAAGCCGTCCCCGGACGACCCGACCAAGGCGCTGCTCGGCATCGTCGTCGGGCTCGGCTACGACTTCCCCTACTCGGTGCAGGTCGACATCTCCGACAACATCGGCGGCCCCAGTGCCGGGCTGATGTTCTCCCTCGCCGTCTACGACACCCTCACCCCCGGGTCGCTGACCCAGGGCCACGTGGTCGCCGGCACCGGCACGGTGGACGACAGCGGCACCGTGGGGCCGATCGGCGGCATCCAGCAGAAGATCATCGGCGCCTCCCGCTCCGACGCCGAGCTCTTCTTCGTGCCGAAGGGCAACTGCGACGCCGCCACCGCGGCGCCGGCGCCCGAAGGGATGCGGCTGGTGGAGGCGACCACGATGGAGGGCGCGCTGGACTCCCTGCGGGCCTGGACCACGGACGAGGACGCGGAGCTGCCGACATGCGGGTGACAGCACTGCGCTCGGTCGTCCTCGAGGTCGAGCGCCACGTGGCCGACGCCGGCTGGGACGGCGCCCCGCGGCTGTTCGCGCTCGCCGACACCGTCGCGCTCCTGGAGGCCGCGCCCCAGCTGGCCGAGTCGCTCGGCCTCGGCGACGGCGAGGTCCCCCCGGACTCGTTGACGCCGGTCGAGCAGGAGGTCGACGCCGGGTCCGAGCTGAGGACCTCCTCGTGCAGCTGGACTGGCCGCAGACCGTCCAGGGCTGTGTCGCGGCCACCGAGCGACTGATGCTGCCCGGGGGGCCGAGGCCGACCTGCCCGACGACGTGGACGCTGCGGCGTACGTCGCCGAGCACCCCGACCGCCAGGAGGTACGCATCGTGGCTGCTGTGCTGCGCGACGGCACGACGTACTGTGCGTTGCGACTGCGCTCCCACGACGACCCGGCCTCCGTCGTCGAGGGACACGACCTCGTGCCAGGGCTCCTAGAGTTGCTGACCGCGACCCTCACCTGAGACCCCGTCGGCGGCCCCGCGCCGCCGCACTGCCCCACCCGACCCGCCTGATCCGACCCCCGAGACCCGATCCACCGGGCGAC
>CAWDBA010000001.1:0-790246 GCA_963800485.1 uncultured Actinomycetota bacterium | reverse complement strand
GGACGCCCCGAACTGGAGCTAGCCTGTTGCACGCCCGGCACACATGGCCGGCCACTCATCACGTTTGCGCAGATCAGCATTGGTCAGTCAGTCAGTCAGTGCTACGACATCTGAGCCACCCGCTCTGCACTGTCTACGGGGCCCTCCAGGATCCGCGCCTGGGGGGTCTTCGCGCATCCGGAGCGGGGTACGTCGACCTGAAGGAGCGGGCGAGATGACGCCGTACGACGTGAAGCGCGACCTGCGCCACCTCTACGCGCCCCGAACCTCGGACGTCGAGTTCGTCGACGTCCCGCCCCTCCCGTTCCTGCTGGTCGCCGGTCGCGGCGACCCGAACACCGCTCCCGCCTACCGCGAGGCGGTCGAGGCGCTCTACACCGCGTCGTACGCCGTGCGCGCCGTTGCGAAGGCACGGGCGGGCCGGGTGCACGTGGTCGCTCCGCTCGAGGGGCTGTGGTCGGCCGGGGACCTCCGGGTCTTCCACACCCGCGACAAGGCTGCGTGGAAGTGGACGATGATGATCACGCAGCCGGCCTGGGTCACCGCCGACGTCGTCGCGGAGGCACTGCTCGGCGCCCGCGGCAAGCGACTCCCCGGGCTTGACCGGCTCCGCCTCGAGACCCGCACGGAGGGCCGCTGCGTGCAGGTGCTCCACGTCGGGCCGTACGACGCGGAGGGGCCCACGATCGCCCGGCTGCACGACGAGCTGTCGGCCCACGGGCTGGTGCCGACCGGCCCGCACCACGAGGTTTATCTCTCCGACCCCCGGCGCACCGACCCCGCGCGCCTCCGAACGATCCTGCGCCAGCCCGTCGCCCACGCGTCATCAATTGCGCGCAACTGTTGACGCGATCCGCCAGACGTGGTGCATTGGTTCACGTGTGACGCCCGACACACGAAACCCGGCGGCCGCCCCCTCCCGTCCGCGGCCCGGCCCCCCATCAAGGAGCAGTGCCATGACCCAGATCATCGAGCCCCAGGCCGAGGTCGGCGACCTCTCCGACGCCGCCGCGCAGGTCTCCGACGACGCCTCGCTCTACGAGCGTCTCGGTGGCGTCTACGCCATCGCCGGCGCGGTCGACGTGCTCGTCGACCGACTGTTCGCCAACGTGCTGGTCAACGCCAACGCCGGGGTGCACGCCCACCACGGCGACGCTGCCAACGGACCCGGCTACAAGTTCCTCGTCACCGCCTGGTCGATCGAGGCCGCCGGAGGCCCGTCGTGCTACCTCGGCCGCGACATGGTCGCCGCCCACGACGGCCTGGCCATCGACGCGGCCGGCTTCGACGCCGCCGCGATGGAGATCGCGGCCACGCTGATGTTCCTCGGTGTCCCCCAGCGTGAGCGCACCGAGTTCAACGCCATCATCGAGGGCTACCGCTCCCAGGTCGTGCAGGCCGCGGAGTAGTCCACCCGACCACCCCGTCGAGCGGGCACGTGGTGCGCGCCCCGAGCCGTCGAGCGGGCAGGTGGTGCGCGCCCCGAGCCGTCGAGCGGGCAGGTGGTGCGCGCCCCGAACCGTCGAGCGGGCAGGTGGTGCGCGCCCCGAGCCGTCGAGCGGTCAGGTGGTGCACCCTGGTCCGATCGGCGCGCGCAGCCGGTGCCTGGCGCCGCAAAACGTGCAGGAGATGCCCTCTCGGCGTCCGCAAACGGGCCGTAAGTGCCCTCTCGGCGTCCGCAAACGGGCCGTAAGTGCCCTCTCGGCCTCCGAAACCGTGCAGGAACTGCCCGCTCACGGGGGAGGGCGGCGTGGACGCGCGTACGGTGGCCGCACCGTGTCGTCGTCCCCCGCCCCCGAGCCGCCGCTGCTGCTGGTCGTCGACGCCCCCTCCCTGCTGCACCGCAACCACCACGCTCGTGTCGACTCCGACCTCCGCGACGTGAGCGGGCGACCGGCCTGGGCGCTGCACGGCATGCTCCGGCAGATCCTCGAGGCGATCGACCAGCTCGCGCCCGACGCAGTGCTCTTCGGGCTCGACGACCGCGCCGACTCGGTGCGCGAGCGGGTCTACCCGGCGTACAAGGCCGGCCGTGCCGCCAAGGACCCCGCCCTCGTCGATCAGCTCGAGCGGGCCGCCGCCCTGCTCGACGCCCTCGGACTGCTCACGTTGACCCCGCCCGGGCTGGAGGCCGACGACGTCAGCGCGTCGGGCGCCGCGTGGGCCGAGGCCCGCGGGTGGTGTTGCGTCATCGTCACCTCCGACCGCGACGCCTTCTCCCACATCAGCGGGCGCACCCGCGTGCTGCGGCTGATCACCGGCGGTATCGGCGGCTCCCCGATGCTGACGCCCGCCCGCCTGCAGACGATGTACGGCGTGGCCGCCGAGCACTACCTCGAGTACGCCGCGCTGCGTGGCGACGCGAGCGACAACCTCCCCGGAGTGCGCGGGATCGGCGAGAAGACCGCGGCCCTGCTTCTCTCCCACGCCGGACCGATGCAGTCCGTCTGGGCCGACGTCGACCACTGCGCCGGCGCGAACGTGGCCGCCGCCCTCGACTCGTGGTGCACCGAGCAGGGCCGGGCCCGCGTCGGTGCCGGCCTGGTGAAGCGACTGGCCGCTCCGGGCGCTCGTGAGCGATTCGAGTTCAACCTGTCGATCATGCAGGGCCACGCCGACCTCGACCTCGGCCTGCACCCGGACGTCGCCGGGACCCCCGGCCTGCTCCCGCTGGCCCCGGACCGGGTCTCGCGCGTCGTCGGCTACCTCGGGGTGCCGGCCACGACCGATCTCGCGCTCCGCGTGCTGACCGAGCCCCCGGCCTCCCACCGCGCGCCGGCCCGGCCCCGCCCCACCACGGTCTGAGGTCACGGGAGTGCCCCCGGTGGAGCGGGTCGACGTGTGCGTCGTGGGCGCCGGCCAGTCGGGCCTGGCCGTGGGCTACCACCTGCACCGGGCGAACCGCGACCGTCGACCTCAGGGGCGACCGGAGGTGTCCTTCGCGCTGCTGGACGCCCACGACCGACCCGGTGGGGCGTGGCCCGACGCCTGGTCGAGCCTGGAGCTGTTCTCGCCGGCGTCCTACAGCTCGCTGCCCGGTCGCCTGATGCCCGCGCACGAGGGGTCCGGCAACCCACCCGCGCGTCACGTCGCGGCCTACCTCGCCGACTACGAGCGGCGCTACGCCCTGCCCGTGCGCCGGCCGGTGACCGTCACCGACGTCCGCGACGACCCGGACGGCGCCGGCGACGAGGACCGGCTGCGGGTGACCACGAGCGACGGCGAGCTCTCGACCCGGCACCTCGTCAACGCGACCGGCACCTGGGACCGCCCGTTCTGGCCGCGGCTGCCGGGCATGGCGGGGCCCGACGGCTTCCGGGGCACGCAGGTGCACACGCACGACTACCGCGGGCCGACGCCGTACGCCGGGAAGCGGGTGCTGGTCGTCGGCGGCGGCAACTCCGGGGCACAGATAGCGGCCGACCTGCTGCCGGTGGCCGACACGCTGCGCTGGGTCGCCCTGCGCCCGCCGCGCTACCTGCCCGACGACGTCGACGGGCGGGTGCTCTTCGAGACCGCCACCCAGGCCGTGCGTGACCGCGCAGCAGGTCGACCGGTGCGCGGCGTGGCGTCGCTCGGTGACGTGGTCGCCGTGCCCTCGGTCAGGGCGGCCCGCGACGAGCACGGCCTCCGCGCCGAGCCGATGGTCCGACGTCTCACCCCGTACGGCGCCGCCTGGCCCGACGGCCACGAGGCGCCCTTCGACGCCGTGGTGTGGGCGACCGGCTTCCGCCCCGCGCTCCGCCACCTGCACCACCTCGGGCTCGCGACGACCGGCGGGCGGCCGGACACGTCGGTCCCGCCGGCCCCGACGGGCCCGACGGGCCCGGCGGTCCCGGTGCACGCGGTCCGGTCGACGTCGCACGAGCACGTCTGGTTCGTCGGGTACGGCGACTGGTGCGGCGCCGCCTCGGCCACGCTGATCGGGGTCGGTCGCCCGGCGCGCGACGTCGTTGCGTCCCTTCTCACGTCGGATCTGGCCGATCCCACCTCGCCGAGCCGCTAGGCTGGTCCGACCGGCCCCGCCAGTTCTGCCTCGGGCCGGCACTCGTCACAGACCGTGCGCCGCGGGCTGAAGATTCCCGCGCCGGGCAGGACGACCTTCCTCTTGTTGCGAAAGTTGGCTCGGCAGGCCTCTGCCTGCACCCACCATGACTGATTCCACCTTCTCCGCCCTGGGCGTCCCCGCCCCCCTCGTCGACGTGCTCTGCCGCGACGGCGTCACCACCCCCTTCCCGATCCAGGCTGCGACGCTTCCGGACTCGCTGGCCGGGCGCGACGTGCTCGGCCGCGGCCGCACCGGCTCGGGCAAGACGATCGCCTTCGCGGTGCCGCTGGTCGCCCGCCTCGCCGCCTCGGGCCACCGCCGTACGCCGGGCCGTCCCCGCGCGCTCGTGCTCGCGCCGACCCGTGAGCTGGCCAGCCAGATCGACGCGGTCATCAAGCCCCTGGCCGAGGCCGTCGGCATGCGCACCCTGACCGTGTTCGGTGGCGTCAAGGCCGGGCCGCAGCAGCAGCGGCTGCGCGCGGGCGTCGACGTGCTCATCGCCTGCCCCGGTCGCCTCGAGGACCACATGCGCGGCGGCTACGTGAAGCTCGACGCCGTCGAGGTCACCGTGCTCGACGAGGCCGACCACATGGCCGACCTCGGCTTCCTGCCCGGCGTCAAGCGGATCATGGACGCCACCCCGCGCGGCGGTCAGCGGATGCTCTTCTCCGCCACCCTCGACAACGCGATCGACGTGCTGGTCAAGCGTTACCTGACCGACCCCACGGTGCACAGCGTCGAGGCGTCGACCTCGTCGGTCGGCGCGATGACCCACCACGTGCTGCAGGTCGGGCACGAGGAGCGCCTGCCAGTCATCGCCGACCTCGCCGCCGCCCCCGGCCGCACGGTCGTCTTCACCCGCACCAAGCACGGTGCCAAGGCGCTCGCCCGCAAGCTCAACAGCCAGGGCGTGCCCTCGGTCGAGCTGCACGGCAACCTGTCGCAGGGCGCCCGCACCCGCAACCTCGCGCGCTTCTCCGACGGCACGGCGACCACCCTGGTCGCCACCGACATCGCGGCCCGCGGCATCCACGTCGACGACGTCGGCCTGGTCATCCACGCCGACCCGCCGGTCGAGCACAAGGCCTACCTGCACCGCTCGGGCCGCACGGCGCGTGCCGGTGCCGCCGGCACCGTCGTCACGATGATGCTGGACTCGCAGCGCGGCGACGTGCGCGACCTGACCCGCAAGGCCGGCATCAAGCCGACCACGACGAAGGTCAACCCGGGCCACCCGCTGCTCGTCCAGATCGCCCCCGGCGACCGCGAGTACGTCGACGCCCGCAGCCTCGGCCTGCTCGACCCGCCCGCGCAGCAGCAAGGCGGCTCGCGCAACGGCGGCGGTCGCAACGGTGGCGGTCGCAACGGTGGCGGCGGCCGTGGTCGCTCGCGCAGCGGCCAGGGCGGCTCCGGCGGCCAGAAGTCCCCGGGTGGCCGCGGCTCCTCCGCGGCGCCCTCGGGCTCCTCGCGCCGTCGTCGCCCCTCCGGTGGCGGCGGCGGCACCGGGGGTGGCGGTCGCAACCACAGCGCCGCGACCTTCTCCGGCGGACGCTGACTCCACCGTTCGGCGTGATAGGACCGGGACGTGCCCACAGACCACGTCCCCGGTCCTTCGCGCGTGCGGCTCGTCGAGACGCCCACGCCGCTTCAGCCCGTGCCGCGCCTCGCGGCCGCTCTCGGTCTCGGGGAGGGCGACCTCTGGCTCAAGCGCGAGGACCTCACCGGCATCGGCGGAGGCGGCAACAAGCTGCGCAAGCTCGAGGTGCTGCTCGCGGAGGCGTTCGCGACCGGTGTGCGCACCCTGGTCACCACCGGGGCCCAGCAGAGCAACCACGCTCGGCTGACCGCCGCCGCGGGCGCCCGGCTCGGCTTCGACGTCGTGCTGGTGCTGCGCGGCGACGAGCCGGCGCACCGACGCGGCAACCTGCTGCTCGACGACCTCTTCGGCGCCCGTGTCGTCTGGGCCGGCGACCGGCACACCGACGACGTCGCCCACGAGACCGTGCAGGCGCTCGCGGCCGACGGTGCCCGTCCCGGGCTGGTGCCGTACGGCGGGTCCAGCGCCACGTCCGCACTCGGGTACGCCACCGCCGCGCACGAGCTGCTCGGCCAGCTGCCCGACGTAGGCCACGTGCTCGTCGCCGTCGGCTCCGGCGGCACGATGGCCGGGCTGGTGACCGTCCTCGGCGCCGACCGGGTGCTGGGCGTCCACACGGGCGCGGTGCCCGACCCCCGGGCCGCCGTCGACCGTCTGCTCGCCGACATGGGCCACCCCGGCCACGCCGCTGAGCTGCGGATCGACGACGACCAGGTGGGCTCCGACTACGAGCACCTCTCGCCGTCGACCCGATCCGCCGTCGAGCTGGTCGCCCGCACCGAGGGTGTGCTGCTCGACGCGACGTACGTCGGTCGCGCCGCCGCCGGCCTGGTGGCGGCGGCCGGCAGCGGCGTGATCCGCCGGGGCGAGTGCACCGTGCTGATGCACACCGGTGGGGTCCCGGGGCTGCTCGGCCACGCCGACCTCGGTGGCTGAGGGCATGTACTCCCGGTCCGTCACGCGCTGGTTGCTGGCCCCGGCGCGGGTGTCGGAGACGCAGACCGAGCTGATCCAGCTGCTCAAGGCCGTGCTCGCGACGGTCGTCGCGTGGCTGGTCAGCGAGGGGCTGCTCGGCCTCGACCAACCGTTCCTGGCGGCGTACTCGGCCCTGGTGACCGTGCACGTCACCGTGCACCGCTCGCTGACGCACGGCCTGCAGACGGTGGCGGCGACCTTCCTCGGCATCCTGGTCGCCTACGGCTCGGTGCAGGTCGTCGGCTACGGCGTCACCACCCTCGGCGTCGCCGTCCTGCTCGGGCTGGTGCTGGCGCGGGTGCCGATGATCTCGCTGGAGGGGATCACCGTCGCCACGACCGCGGTCTTCGTGCTGACGTCCTACCGCACCGTCGAGGAGCCTGCGCTCGTCGACCGCTTCGAGGCCACCCTCGTCGGCGTCGCGGCCGCGATGCTCGTCAACCTCCTGGTCGTGCCGCCGCTGGACGACCACACCGCCGGCCGACAGATCGAGCGGGTGCTGAGCCGGCTGGGCGCGCTGTTGGTGGAGATGGCCGGCTCGATCACCTCCGCCGGCACCGAGGACACCGATGGCTGGATCACCGAGACGCGCGGGATCGACGACGACCTCCACCACACCTCCGAGCTGGTCGACTACACGCGCGAGACCCAGTCGTGGAACCCACGCCGGCGGCGCTCACGGCACGCCGGCGACCCGGCGGCGTACTCCGCGGCGCTCGTCGGTCTCGAGGACGCCGTCGCCCACACGCGTGCCCTGGCCCGGGTCGTGGCCACCTCGGTAGCCGGGTCACAGACCTGGGACCCTGCCTTCCGCGATGCCTGGACCAATCTGCTGCACGACGCCGGTCGCCGGCTGGGTGACCCCGCCACGGAGGTCACGGACCTGCGCACACGTCTCGACGAGGTCTCCACGCAGATGTCGCGCGAGGATCTGCCCGGCCTCCTCTGGCCGCTGTACGGGGCGCTGATCACCTCGTTGCGCAACATCATCGAGGCGGTCGACGTCGACGCCATCGTCGACGTGCGTCACGAGGTCGTCGCCCCGCCGCGGCCGCGCGTCCTTCAGGAGGGGTGGTCGCGCCGACATCGGAACGACCGAGAGGGGTCGGCCGGCCCCGGCTGACGCGACCTGCGAAGCCCGGGCGCGACGGCGCGGCGCGCCTTGCGTGACGGCCCCACGACCACCGGCGGGAATGCAAACACCCCGAACGGTGCACTGGAGCAAGGAGCCTGCCGGTGCCACGCCGGGAGCCAGACGTCGAGGAGCCACGATGAGCACGAGGACCACCGGCCGGATCAGGGCCACCCCCGAACAAGTCTGGGACGTCCTGGCCGACGGCTGGCTCTTCCCACTCTGGGTGGTCGGGGCGTCCCGGATGCGCGCCGTGGACCCGACCTGGCCGGAGGTCGGCAGTCTCCTGCACCACTCCGTCGGCGCCTGGCCCGTGCTGATCGACGACGAGACCGAGGTGCTGGACGCCAGGCCCCCGAGCTTCCTGAGCCTGCAGGCCAAGGCGTGGCCGACGGGCGAGGCCCGAGTCGACCTGCACCTCGCCGCCTCGGGCTCGACGACCGTGCTGACCCTGGAGGAGGACGCGCACCTCGGGCCCGCGCGGGTGGTGCCGCCGTTCCTCCGGCAGCCCCCGCTGCGTTGGCGCAACGAGGAGACCGTCCGTCGGCTCACCCTGCTGGTCGAGGGTCGCACCGGGATGCCGAGGTGAGCACCTCCTACGACGCCGTGGTGGTCGGGGCGGGGCCGAACGGCCTGGTCGCCGCCAACCTGTTGACCGACGCGGGCTGGTCGGTGCTCGTGCTCGAGGCCCAGGACACCCCCGGCGGCGCGGTGCGCAGCGACCGGGAGATGAGCCCGGCGTACGTCTCGGACACCTTCAGCGCGTTCTACCCGTTCGCGGCCGCTTCGCCGGTGGTGCGCAGCCTGCGGCTGGAGGAGCACGGGCTGGAGTGGCGACACGCGCCGGCCGTGCTCGGCCACCCCTATCCCGACGGGCGCTGGGCCCTGCTGCACCGCGACCGGCAGGAGACCGCCCGGCTCGCCGACGCCGAGCACCCCGGTGACGGCGAGGCGTGGCTGGAGATGGTGGCGCAGTGGGACCGGCTCGGCGACAGCCTGCTGGGCGCCCTGCTCTCGCCGATGCCCCCCGTGCGTCACGCCCTCGGCGTGCTCGCCCGGCTGCCGAGGGCCGGTGGGCTCGGCATGGTGCAGCAGCTGCTCACCCCGGCGATGGACCTCGGGCACGCCGAGCTCGGCGGCGACGCGCTGCGGATCCTGATGGCTGGCAACGCCGGCCACGCCGACATCCCGCTGGAGGCGTCAGGCTCGGGGCTGCTCGCGCTGATCATGACGATGCTGGGCCAGCAGGTCGGCTTCCCGGTGCCCCGCGGCGGCGCGGTCGGCCTCACCGACGCGCTCGTGACGCGGCTGCGCTCGCGCGGGGGTGGGCTGCGGTGCGACGCCGAGGTCGCCGATGTGCTGGTGCGCGACGGGAGGGCGACCGGCGTACGCCTGCGGGACGGTGAGCGGATCGGTGCCCGGCACGCGGTCGTCGCCGACGTGACCGTTCCGGTGCTGTTCCGCACCCTGCTCGACCCCTCCGACGTGCCCACCCGGGTGGCCCGGCACCTCGACCGCTGGCAGCCCGACCCGGCGACGGTCAAGGTCGACTGGGCGCTGGACGGCAAGGTGCCCTGGGCCAGCGCGCCGGCCCATGCGCCCGGCACGGTGCACGTCGCGGACTCCCGGGAGGACATGGCCTCGGCGTGGGCCAAGGTCGCGATGGGCGTGGTGCCGAGCAAGCCGTTCCTGCTGATGGGGCAGATGACCACGGCCGACCCCGACCGGTCGCCGCCGGGCACCGAGTCGGCCTGGGGTTACACCCACGTCCCGCAGCGGATGGTCCAGGACGAGGGCGGCGAGGGTGGCGAGGTGAGCGGCGCCTGGGGCCACGACGACACCGAGCGCTTCGCGGACCGGATGCAGGCCCGCATCGAGCGGCTCGCCCCCGGCTTCGGCTCCCGGGTCGTGGCGCGCCGCGTGCTCGGCCCGCACGAGCTGCAGGCACGCAACGCCAACTTGGTCGGCGGCGCGGTCGGCGGCGGGACCCAGCAGCTGCACCAGCAGCTGGTGTTCCGGCCGGTGCCGGGCATGTGGGGCCGCGCCGAGACCGGCGTCGGCGGGCTCTACCTCGCCTCCGCCTCGGCGCACCCCGGGGGCGGGGTGCACGGCGGCCCGGGCGGCAATGCCGCCCGCGCGGCGCTCGCCCACCGGCGGCTGCGGCTGGGGCGCCGCTGACCTGGCTGCCGCGTCGGCGTCGGCGTCGGGCCACGAAGTGGGGCCTGGACTCCGGTGGACCGTGCACCGGCTCGCCGCCTGGGTCGGCCGGTCGCAGAAGGGGGCCGCGCGACAGCCGCAGATCCGGGTCGGCTGCCCCCCCCCCCGTCGGACGACCCCCAGGGGGGGTCCGGGGTCCGGGGTCTCGGATCGATCGGATCGCTGTGTCTGGTAGTCCGACGGGGGTGGCGGCGGAACCACGCCCGCCTCCCGCGCGTCCCTACCGGACGACGTCACGCGGCGTCCGCGGTCTCCACTGCCCGTGCGGCCTCGTGTCCCGGCTGCGGCGCCGCCCACGTCGAGACCTCGCCGCACCTCGCACGAGCTGAAGCCCTCGGCCTCCGGCGTTGTCGTCCCGACCGACCGGCCCGACTCAGGCCCCGAGGTCGGCGGCCACCACCGCGAGGTGCAGCGACAGCCGGGTCTCGGGGTCGTCCAGGTCCCGACCGAGCACCGCGCCGAGCCGGGCGAGCCGGTCGTAGAAGGTCGCCCGCGAGACGTGCAGCGCCGTCGCCGCTGCGGTCCGGTTGCCCGGGTGGGCCACCCAGGCCCGCAGCGTGGCCTCCAGACGGGCGCGCTCGGCCCCGGGGGCCCGGCGTACGGCGGACAGCTCGCGGTCGACGAAGAGCCGCACCCGGTCGTCGTCGCCGAGCAGCGTGAGCAGGCCGCGCACGTGCGCGTCCTCCAGCCGGTGCGCCCGCGGGCCGGGGACCTCGGGCAGCGCGTCGAGCACGTGGCTGGCCTCGCGCAGGGTCTCCCCCGCGGCGGCGGCCTCGGCCACGGTGCGGCCGACCCCGACCACGACGTCGTGCCGCTCGGCGACGGTGGCCGCCAGCCGGTCGACGGCCGACGTGTCGTCGGCCCGGCCGGGCAGCGACAGCAGCGCCCGGGCGACGCCGTCGACGGCGCAGACCAGCACGGGCACCCGGGCGGTCTCGGCCGCGTGGAGCACGGCGGCGACAACCTCGTCGGTGAGCGAGGCCCGGGCCGTGGCCGGCCGGTCGGAGCGCAGGTGCGGCCGGAGGGCGACGCCGACGAGGCGACGCCGCTCCAGGGGCAGGCCGGCCAGCTCGCAGCGCCGCCTCAGGTCGGGACCATCGGCGTCGGCGAGCAGCGCGGTCACCAGCTCGGCGTGCGCCCGTCGCACGGCGCCGTGCCGGTCGCGGTCGTGCAGGCGGTGCAGCGCCAGCGCCGCGGCGGCCCGCTCCGCGAGCACGTAGAGGTGCGGGGGCGGCTCCTCGGGCGCCTCGACGACGAGCCTGCCCCAGCCCCGGTCGCGCCGCCCGACGCGGGCGACGAGCCAGCCCTGGGCGCTGTCCCACGAGGTCGCCTCGGCGGTGACCACCCGCCGCGAGCGCGCGTGCCAGTCGTCGAGGAAGCCCTCGCCGCCCGGCCCGGTCACCACGTCGAGCACCCGGTGCTGCTCGCTCTCGAGCACGACGGCCGCTCCGGCCAGGCGGCCGGCGGCGCGCAGCACCTCGGCCGGCCCCGCCTCGGCGACCCCGAGGCCGGTGAAGGTCTCGTGGATCCGGGCCGAGAGCCGCAGCTCGGCCAGCTGGGCGTCCACGATCCGCTCGCCGACCTCCTGCGCCACGGCGGCGAAGCGGACCTCCCTGCTCAGGGCGACCAGCGGCAAGCCCTGCTGCTCGCAGGCGGTCACCAGCGACCCGGGCAGGGCGTCGCTCCACCGGCGGCCGAGCTCGACCACCAGCCCTGCCGCACCGACCTCGACCAGGCTGTCGACGAAGCCGACCAGGCCCGGTCCGTCGTCGGGCAGCGCGATGCCGGTCGTCAGCACCAGCTCTCCCCCACGGAGCAGCCCGGCGATGTCGGCGATCTCGCTGCTGTGCACCCAGCGCACGGCCCGGTCGCAGCCCACGGCGCCGGCGACGACCTCGGGACGGGCCGCCCGGAGCGCGGGCAGGGCCAGGGTGTCAGCCACGGTCGTCACGCTCACGACCCGACAGTACGTCGGCAGGCTCGTCTGCCGCCAGACACACCGTCTCCACCGGGCACACCGCGGGCAGCACAGGATCGAGGCATGACGCTGATCTCGCACTGGTCCGACGGCTCGACCTTCGAGGGCACCTCGACCGACACCCTTCCGGTCACCAACCCGGCGACCGGCGAGGAGGTCGCCCGGGTCGCGCTCGCCACGCGCGAGGACGCCGACCGGGTGATCGCCTCCGCGGCCGCCGCCAAGCGCGGCTGGGCCGCGACGTCGCTGGCCCGGCGTACGCAGGTGATGTTCAGGTTCCGCGAGCTGCTCGACTCCCGCAAGGGCGAGCTCGCCGAGCTGATCTCGGCCGAGCACGGCAAGGTGCTCTCCGACGCGCTCGGCGAGGTCGGCCGTGGCCAGGAGGTCGTCGAGTGGGCGTGCGGCATCGCCCACCACCTCAAGGGCGGCTACACCGAGTCGGCGTCCACCGGCGTCGACGTGCACTCCAAGCGCCAGCCGCTCGGCGTCGTGGGCATCATCAGCCCGTTCAACTTCCCGGCGATGGTGCCGATGTGGTTCTTCCCCGTCGCGATCGCCTGCGGCAACGCCGTCGTGCTCAAGCCCAGCGAGAAGGACCCGTCCTCCGCGCTGTGGATGGCTCGGCTGTGGCAGGAGGCCGGGTTGCCCGACGGCGTGTTCAACGTGCTCCAGGGCGACAGGACCGCCGTCGACGCGCTGCTGGAGAGCCCGGAGGTCTCGTCGATCTCGTTCGTCGGCTCCACCGCGGTCGCCGAGCACGTCTACCGCGAGGGCACCCGGCACGGCAAGCGCGTGCAGGCCCTCGGCGGCGCCAAGAACCACATGGTCGTGCTGCCCGACGCCGACCTCGATCTCGCCGCTGACGCGGCGGTGAACGCCGGCTACGGCTCGGCCGGTGAGCGCTGCATGGCGATCAGCGTGCTCGTCGCGGTCGAGCCCGTCGCCGACGACCTCGTCGCCAAGATCGCCGAGCGCACCCGCGGCCTGGTCATCGGCGACGGTGGCCCCACCGCCACCGCGGAGGGCGGGTCCGAGGCCGACATGGGTCCGCTGGTCACCCGCGAGCACCGCGACCGGGTCGCGGACTTCGTCGCCCAGGGGGAGAGCGCCGGCGCCAAGGTCGTCGTCGACGGCCGCGAGGTCAGCCCCCGCGGCGCCGAGGACGGCTTCTGGCTCGGCCCCACGCTGCTCGACCACGTCAGCACCGACATGTCGGTCTACACCGAGGAGATCTTCGGTCCCGTGCTCTCGGTCGTCCGCGTCGCGTCGTACGACGCAGCGGTCGGGCTGGTCAACGCGCACGAGTACGGCAACGGGACGGCGATCTTCACCAACGACGGCGGCGCCGCGCGGACGTTCGAGGACGAGGTCGAGGTCGGCATGATCGGGATCAACGTGCCGATCCCGGTGCCGGTGGCCTACTACTCCTTCGGCGGCTGGAAGCGATCGCTCTTCGGCGACACCCACGCCCACGGCGCCGAGGGCGTGCACTTCTTCACCCGCGGCAAGGTCGTCACCTCGCGCTGGACCGACCCGGCCGCCCGTCCGACCGGGGGGATCAACCTCGGCTTCCCCCGCAACGACTGACCCGCCGGCCCGGCAGCGATGCCGGACCACAGACCGTCCACCCGGCAGTCGCGCCGGACCGCTCAGGAGGACCAGATGACCCTCACCACCCCGCTCGGCGTCGACGCCCAGGCCGACGCCGCCCGCACCTACGAGCTCGACCGCGCGCACGTCTTCCACTCGTGGTCGGCCCAGGGCGCGCTCACGCCGATGGTCGTGACCCAGGCCGAAGGGTCGTGGCTGTGGGACGGCGAGGGGCGCCGGCTGCTCGACTTCAGCGGCCAGCTCGTCTACACCAACCTCGGGCACCAGCACCCCGACGTCGTGCGCGCGATCCAAGCCCAGGCCGCGCGGCTGTGCACCGTCGCGCCGCAGCACGCGGTCGCCGCGCGCTCCGAGGCGGCGCGACTGATCGCCGGCCTGCTGCCCGACGGCCTCGACAAGATCTTCTTCACCAACGGCGGCGCCGACGCCAACGAGCACGCCGTACGCATGGCGCGGCTGCACACCGGCCGGCACAAGGTGCTCACGCGCTACCGCAGCTACCACGGCGGCACCCAGCTCGCGGTCACGATGACCGGCGACCCGCGCCGCTGGCCCAACGACCTGGGCTCGCAGGGCGTCGTGCACCACCACGGCCCGTTCCTCTACCGCTCGGAGTTCCACGCCAGCACCGAGGAGGAGGAGTGCGAGCGCGCGCTGGCCCATCTCGCCCACACCGTCGAGATGGAAGGTCCGCAGACGATCGCGGCGATCGCCCTCGAGTCGATCCCCGGCACCGCCGGCATCATGGTGCCGCCGCCCGGCTACCTCAGCGGCGTGCGGGCGCTGTGCGACCAGCACGGCATCGTGCTGATCGCCGACGAGGTGATGGCCGGGTTCGGCCGCGCCGGGCGCTGGTTCGCCTTCGAGCTCGACGACGTGGTGCCCGACCTGGTGACCTTCGCCAAGGGCGTGAACTCCGGCTACGTGCCGCTCGGCGGCGTCGCGATCAGCGCGCCGATCGCGGCCACCTTCGACGAGCGCGCCTACCCCGGCGGGCTGACCTACTCGGGCCACCCGTTGGCCTGCGCCGCCGCCGTGGCCACCATCGAGGTGATGCAGCGCGACGGCATCGTCGAGCACGCCGACCGGATCGGCCGCGCGGTGCTCGGCCCCGGCCTGCGCGAGCTCGCCGACCGGCACCCGTGGATCGGCGAGGTGCGTGGCGCAGGCTGCTTCTGGGCGCTCGACCTGGTGCGCGACCGCGAGACTCGCGAGCCGCTGGCGCCGTACGGCGGGTCGAGCCCCGAGATGGCGACGGTGCTCGCCGCGGTCAAGGCGGAGGGCCTGCTGGTGGTCTCCAACGTCAACCGGATCCACGTCGTCCCGCCGCTGACCGCCAGCGAGGAGGAGGTCACCGAGGCGATCGAGATGCTGGACCGGGCGCTGGCCTCGGCCGCCGCCTGACCCCGTCAGCCGTCGGCGCGCCGGCGGACGAACGCGACCGCCCACGCCACGACGAGCACGACGGCCGGGAGCACCCACGACGGCACGGTCGCGGCCCACGCACCGACCGCCTCCTGCGCGACGTACTCGGCGTTGCTGAGGTCGGGCACGCCCAGTCCGGCGACCACGCCCGCGGTGCCGTCGTGGCGCAGGAACACGGCTCCGACCCCGACGAGCAGCAGGCCCGCGAGCGCCGAGAAGGGGTGCACACGCAGCGGACCCACCGCCCAGGTGCGCGGGCGCAGCCAGCGGCAGCGGCCGAGGTCGAGCCGGTCCCACAGCGCGGCGAGCAGGAACAGCGGCACCGCCAGGCCCGGCGCGTACGCCGCGAGGAGCACCCCGCCGCGCAGCGGGCCCGCGTCGCCGCGACGGCGGGCACGGCGCCGAGCACCGGCCGGCAGAAGCCGGCGAGGCCGGAGACCGCCCCCAGCACGTACGTCGTCAGCGGTCCGTCCCCGTGCACGCCTGAGGCGACCGCCTGCAGCCGCCCGGCCGGCGGCGCTCAGCGCACCTCGAACGAACCGAACCCCTCCGGCTCGGCCTGCGTCGCCTCCACGCCGCTGACCCGGGCCCGATCGGGGCCCGTGCGGCACCACGCGACCATCGCCTCGACGCCCTCGCGGCTGCCCTCGAAGAAGGCCTCGACGGTGCCGTCGGGCTCGTTGCCGACCCACCCGGTCACCTCGCGGCGCTGCGCCTCGTCCTGGCAGGAGGCGCGGAAGAAGACCCCCTGCACGTGTCCGTGGACCCGCACCCGGCGGGCGTACGTCGTAGCCATGGGACGGATCATGCCCGACCCGGCACGTCGGAGCGCGACGACCCGGGCCGTGCCCGGCCCGGTGCCACGATGGGCGCATGAGCGACCACGAACTCCTTCCGACCACCGTGCACCACGTCGACATCCCGACCACCGAGGGCGTCGCCGACGGGCTGCTCGTGGCGCCGGAGCGGGAGGGGGCGTGGCCGGGCGTCCTGGTCTTCATGGACGCCTTCGGCGTGCGCGGGCGGCTGGAGGAGATGGCCTCCTACCTCGCCGCTCACGGGTACGCCGTGCTCGTGCCCAACCTCTACTATCGCGACGGCCGCTCCCCCGTCGTGGAGCTGCCCGACCTCACCGACCCCGACGCCCGCGGCGAGGTCTTCGGCCTGCTGCGTCCGCTGATGCAGAGCCTCACCTCCGAGCGGATCGAGGCCGACGCGGTCTCCTACCTCGACTTCCTCACCGCGCGTTCCGACGTCACCGACGGCCCCGTGCTCACGCTCGGCTACTGCATGGGGGTCGCCCACGCCCTGCGCGCCGCCGCCACCGCGCCCGACCGGGTCGCCGCGGTCGCCGGCTTCCACGGCGCCGGTCTCGCCACCGACGACCCGTCGAGCCCGCACCTGGTGCTGGACCGGCTCGACGCCGCGGTGCTGCTCGGCCACGCCGACGAGGACTCCCACAACCCGCCCGAGCAGCAGCAGCGCTTCGCCGAGGCCGCCCACGAGGCCAGGGTCGACCTCACCGCTGACGTGTACGCCGGCGCGCGGCACGGCTTCACGATGGCCGACACCGCGGCGTACGACGAGGACGCCACCCGCCGGCACTGGAGCGAGCTGACCGACCTGCTCGCGGCCACATTCCACCCCGGCGACCCGCACCCGCACTCCTGACCCGAGGGGGCACTCCCTTCCCGCCGAAGGGGCACTCCCTTCCCCCGAGAGGGCACTTGGTTCGCGGCGAGAGGGCACCGACGTCGCGGCGACCTGCCGGCGTGCCGTGCCGTGGGAAACTTCCTGCCCTCTCGCGCAGAAGTTAGTGCCCTCTCGGCGGGGGGTCAGTCCCAGAAGATCTGGTCGACGACGGCACGGGCGCGCCGCATCACGCGCCGGAGGTCGTTGGTCATCGTCTCGGTCTCGCCGGGCTCGTAGCCGAGCACCGCCGACACCGCGGCCAGGTCGCGTACGTCGCGGGGCAGCTGGTCGCCGGACGTGCCCCGCACCAGCGTCATGGCGTTGCGGGCGCGGCTGGCCAGCCGCCAGGACTCCGCCAGGGCGTAAGACTGCTCCGGGGCGACCAGCCCGGCCTCGCGGGCCGCCTTCAGGGCCAGCAGCGTGCGCGTCGTACGCAGCCCCGGCACCTGGCCGGCGTGCCGCATCTGCAGCAGCTGCACCGTCCACTCGATGTCGCCGAGCCCGCCCCGACCGAGCTTGAGGTGGGCGCTGCGATCGGCCCCTCGGGGAAGCCGCTCCTCGTCGACGCGGGCCTTGATCCGCCGCACCTCGCGCACGTCGGCCTCGCCCAAGCCCGCTCGGGGTAGCGAAGCGGGTCGATCAGCGCGGTGAACCGCTCGCACAGCTCGGCGTCGCCGACGACCGCCTCGGCCCGCAGCAGCGCCTGGGCCTCCCACACCGCCGACCACTTGGCGTAGTACGCCGCGTAGGAGTCGAGCGTGCGCACCAGCGCGCCCTGCCGACCCTCGGGCCGCAGCCCGGCGTCGACCTCGAGCGCCGGGTCGGCCCGGGAGCGCCAGCAGCCGGCGCACCTCGTTGGCGACCGCTGGGCGGCCCGCGATGCCTCGGCTGGGGTCGGCCCCCGGCAGCGGCTCGTGCACGAACATGACGTCGGCGTCGCTGCCGTAGCCGATCTCGTGGCCGCCGAGCCGGCCCATCGACACGATCGCCATGCGGGTCGGCACGGGTGCGCCGCGCTCGTGCTCGGCGACCCGGGTCGCGACCATCAGCGTCGCCTCGAGCGTGGCGTGGGTGATCTCGGTCAGCCCCTCCCCGACCTCGGCGACGTCGGCCAGGCCGCAGAGGTCCGCGGCCGCGATGCGCAGCAGTTCGCGGCGCCGGATCGCCCGGACGGACGCCGTCGCCGAGACCCGGTCGTCCTTGCGTCCCGCCGCGGCGAGCATCTCGATCTGGAGCGTCTCGCGCCCGAGGAGGTCCAGGCCCGTGCCCGAGAGCAGCCGGGCGCCCTCGGGCTCATGGTCCAGCAGCGTGGCGGCGTAGCGGCGTGCCGAGGATCAGCGCCATCCGCTGGGCCACCTCCCCCTCGTCGCGCAGCATCCGGAGGTACCACGGCGTCTGGCCGAGCGCCTCGCTGATCCGGCGGAAGCCGAACAGTCCGGCGTCCGGGTCGGGGGTGTCGGCGAACCACTCGAGCATGACGGGCAGCAGCGTGCGGCGGATCTTGGCGCTGCGCCGTACGCCGGTGGTCATCGCCTCGAGGTGACGCAGCGCCGACGAGGGGTCCATGAAGCCCAGGGCGGCCAGCCGCTGGCGGGCGGCGTCACGGCCGAGGCCGGAGTGTGCGGGTTCCGCGCGACCGTAGTCGAGCAGCGGCCGGTAGAAGATCTTCTCGTGCAGGCGGCGCACCTCGAGCCGCTGCTCGCGCAGCTCGACCTGCAGCTCGGCGACCGGGTCGCGGCGCAGCCCCAGGGACCGGCCCAGCCGCCGCAGGCCCGCGGCGTCCTCGGGGATCAGGTGGGTGCGTCGCAACGACGCCAGCTGCAGCCGGTGCTCGACGCGTGCGCAGGAACGCGTAGGCCACGTGCAGCGCGGCGCCGTCGTCGCGGCCGATGTAGCCGCCCGCGGTGAGGGCGGCCAGCGCGGACAGCGTCGTGGGCTGCCGGATCCGCTCGTCGCGCGCCCGTGCACCATCTGCAGCAGCTGCACGGCGAACTCGACGTCGCGCAGCCCCCCGCTCCCGAGCTTGAGCTGACGTTCCTCCTCCTCGCGCCGGGATGTGGTCGATGACCCGGCGCCGCATCGCCTGCACCTCGGTCACGAAGCCGTCGCGCTGCGCGGCCTGCCAGACCAGCGGCCCCATCGCCTCGACGTACGCCGCACCCAGCGCGGCGTCGCCGGCGACCGGCCGGGCCTTGAGCAGCGCCTGGAACTCCCACGTCTTGGCCCAGCGCTCGTAGTAGCCCTCGTGCTGGCGAGCGTGCGCACCAGCGGGCCCGACCTGCCCTCGGGGCGCAGCGCCGCGTCGACGGGCCAGATCGTGCCCTCGGCGGTCTGGTCGCCGCAGATCCGCATCAGCTGCGAGGCCAGCTGGGTGGCGGCGCGCATGGCCGGCTGCTCCTCGGCGCCGTCGACCGGCTCGGCGACGAAGACGACGTCCACGTCGCTGACGTAGTTGAGCTCGTGCCCGCCGCACTTGCCCATCGCGATGACCGCCAGCCGGCAGGTGGCGGCGGCTCGCCGACGCGGGCCCGGGCCACGGCCAGCGCGGCCTCCAGGGTCGCCGGCGGCCAGGTCGCAGATCTCGGCGGCGACATCGTCGACGCCCACACCGTGCGCGAGGTCCCGGGCGACGAGGCGCAGCAGGACGCGGCGGTACTCGACCCGCAGCGCGTCGACCGCCTCGGCGTCCTCGAGCGTCGCGACCGGGTCGGCGTCCGGCGGGTCGGCCCCGACCGCGGCCAGCATCGCGGCGCGCACCGCCCACGCGGCCGGCCGCGTGCTGCCCAGCGTCGGGTCGGTGAGCTCGCGCCAGTGGCTCGGGGTGCCGCAGCAGGTGCTCGCCGAGTGCCTGGCTGGCGCCGAGCACCGCGCACAACCGCATCGCGGTGCCCTCGTCGTCGACGACGGCGCGCAGGAAGTCCTCGCGCGTCCCGGCACCGTCGGCCCCCTGCACGCGCTCCGCCAGGTCCGGCGAGCACCCGCACCGCGAGGTCGGGATCGGCGGTGGTGGCCAAGATGGCGACCAGAGGGTCCGCCGCCTCCGCGCCGAGCCGCGCGAGCGCCCCCAGGCTGGAGGCGGAGTCGAGGAAGCCCAGGCGCACCAGGTGCATCCGTGGCGACTCGGCGCGCTTCGGGGTCACGCTCGCTGCTCCGTACGACGGGCCGCGGCCTCGCGGGCCAGCGCGGCCAGGCCGGTGGCGAGCGGCCGCCAGCCCGCGACCAGCTCGTCCCCCGCGGCGGAGACCTGCTGCACGAGCTCCGCGTCCTCGGGCCCCACCCAGCGGTCGATGAGCGCGGCGTCGGCCTCGGGGTGGCACTGGACCCCCCACACGGTCGGCGCCAGCCGGACCGCCTGCGGGGCACCGTCGGCGGTCAGGGCCAGCACCTGCGTGCCCGGCGGCAGCGAGAGCGCGACGTCGCGGTTGACGTGCACGGCGACCCGGGCGCCGGACACGCCGGCCAGCAGCGGGTCGTCGGCCGCCTCGGCGGCCCACCCCACCGGGGCGACCGCCTTGGTCTCGCCGGCCGGGTTGCGGCCGACCTTCCCGCCGAGGGCCAGCACGGCGACCTGATGACCCATGCAGATGCCGAGCAGGGGCGTCGCCCGACCCGCGGCGTCCCGCACGAGCTCCCGGGTCCTCGGCAGCCACGGCTGCGCGGCGTCGTCCCAGGCGTCGCGCTCACCGCCCAGCACGAGCACCGCGTCGTACGCCGTGGCGTCCGCGCCCACGGCGTCGCCGAGGTAGGGCCGCACCACGTCCAGCACGCAGCCCTCCTCGACCAGCCAGGCGCCGACCAGGTGGGCGTCCGTGCCGTGCTCGTGCTCGACGACGAGCACGCGTGGTGGCTGCGCCATCGGAGGCTCAGATCACCGGCAGCATCTGGTCGCGCTCGTAGGCGGAGACCTGCGTGCGGTACTCGCGCCACTCGGTGCGCTTGTTGCGCAGGTAGAAGTCGTAGACGCGCTCGCCCAGGGTCTCGGCGAGCAGCTCGCTCTCCTCCATCACCTCGATGGCCTGGGAGAGGTTGCTCGGCAGCGGCTTGATGCCCAGCGAGCGGCGCTCCCCCTCGGTGAGGGCCCACACGTCGTCCTCGGCCTCGGCGGGCAGCTGGTACTCACCCTCGATCCCCTTCATGCCCGCGGCCAGGATCACCGCGAAGGCGAGGTAGGGGTTGCAGGCGGGGTCGATGGTGCGCAGCTCGACCCGGGTGGACTGACCCTTGTTGGGCTTGTACATCGGCACCCGCACCATCGCGGAGCGGTTGTTGTGGCCCCAGGTGATGTACGACGGGGCCTCGCCGCCGCCGATGAGCCGCTTGTAGGAGTTCACCCACTGGTTGGTGATCGCGGTGATCTCGCCGGCGTGCCGCAGCAGGCCGGCGATGAAGTGCCGCCCGGTCGCCGACAGCTGGTACTCGCCGCCGGCCTGGAAGAACGCGTTGTTGTCGCCCTCGAAGAGCGACACGTGCGTGTGCATGCCCGAGCCGGGGTGGGTGGTGAACGGCTTGGGCATGAAGCTGGCCCAGATGCCCTGGCCGAGCGCCACCTCACGCACCACGGTGCGGAAGGTCATGATGTTGTCGGCCATCGACAGGGCGTCGGCGTAGCGCAGGTCGATCTCCTGCTGGCCGGGGCCGCCCTCGTGGTGGCTGAACTCCACCGAGATGCCCATCGACTCCAGCATCGTGATGACCTCACGGCGGAAGTCCGAGCCGCGGCTCTGGGCGGTGTGGTCGAAGAAGCCGCTGCGGTCGACCGGCCGGGGCTCGGCGCCGGGGGTCGGCACGTCCTTGAACAGGTAGAACTCGATCTCGGGGTGCGTGTAGAAGGTGAACCCCTGCTCGGCCGCGTGGTCGAGGGTGCGCTTGAGCACGTAGCGCGGGTCGGCGTACGACGGGGAGCCGTCGGGCATCCGGATGTCGCAGAACATCCGCGCCGTCGAGGGGCCCTCGCCGCGCCAGGGCAGGATCTGGAAGGTGCTCGGGTCGGGGTGGGCGAGCATGTCGGACTCGTAGACCCGGGCGAAGCCCTCGATCGCGGAGCCGTCGAAGCCGATCCCCTCGTCGAAGGCCCCGTCGAGCTCGGCGGGTGCCACGGAGACGGACTTGAGGAAGCCGAGCACGTCGGTGAACCACAGCCGGACGAAGCGCACGTCGCGCTCCTCCAGCGCCCGCAGGACGAAGTCCTCCTGCTTGCCCATGCCTACCTCCTGGAATCGCTCCCGCGCGCCTGCGCAAGTGGTGTCGACGCTATCGCGGCGGGGTGTCCGGCACACGCTCCAGGTCGGCCAGCCACACGGCGGCGTTGCCGTCGGACGGTGCCCGCCAGTCGCCGCGCGGGCTGAGCGAGCCACCGGGCGAGACCTTGGGGCCGTTGGGGAGCGCCGAGCGCTTGAACTGGCTGAACCCGAAGAACCGCTCGCAGAACACTCCCAGCCAGTGCCGCACCTCGCCGAGGTCGTACGCCGTACGCCGCTCCTCGGGGAAGCCGGGCGGCCACTCGCCGGCCCGGGCGTCGCGCCAGGCGTGGTGGGCCAGGAAGGCGATCTTGCTCGGCCGGGCGCCGTCGCGCAACACGTGCCAGAGGGTGAAGTCCTGGAGCGCGTAGGGGCCGATCCGGGCCTGGGTCGACTGCACCGCGCCGTCCTCGCCGGCGGGCACGAGCTCGGGGGTGATCTCCTGCGCGACGATCTCGCGGAGCACCTCCTCGGCCTCGGGTCGACCCGAGCTGGTCGCTGTCGGCGACCCAGCGGATCAGGTGCTGGATGAGCGTCTTGGGCACGCCGGTGTTGACGGCGTAGTGGCTCATCTGGTCGCCCACGCCGTACGTGCACCAGCCCAGGGCCAGCTCGGACAGGTCGCCGGTGCCGAGCACGATGCCGCCGCGGTGGTTGGCCAGCCGGAAGAGGTAGTCGGTGCGCATGCCCGGCCTGGACGTTCTCGAAGGTCACGTCGTAGACGGGCTCGCCGTCGGAGAACGGGTGGTCGAGGTCGCGCAGCATCTGCTCGCAGGCCGGCCGGATGTCGATCTCCTCGAAGCGCACCCCGAGGGCGCGGCTGAGGCGCACGGCGCGGTCCTTGGTCTCCGCGCCGGTCGCGAAGCCGGGCATCGTGATGGCGTGGACGTCGCTGCGGGGGCGGCCGAGCCGGTCCATCGCCTGCGCGGCGACGATCAGCGCGTGGGTGGAGTCGAGGCCGCCCGAGACTCCGATGACGACGTCGGGGCCGCCGATCGCGCTGAGCCGCTGCACGAGACCGCTGACCTGGATGTAATAGGCCTCGTAGCAGTCCTGGGCGAGCCGGTCGGCGTCGTCGGGCACGAACGGGAAGCGCGCGACCCGACGACGCAGGCCGACGTCGCCGGCGGGCGGCTCGAGGGTGAAGCCGACGCGGCGGAAGGGCGTCGTACGCGCCTCGTGGGTGCGTCGGTTGTCGTCGAGCGTGCCCTGGCGCAGCCGCTGCTGGCGGATCCGGTCGAGGTCGACGTCGACCACCGTGCGGCGCGGGCCGTCCGGGAAGCGCTCGGTCTCCCCCAGCAGGTCCCCGCACTCGTAGGCCATCGTCTGGCCGTCCCAGGACAGGTCGGTGGTGGACTCCCCCTGGCCGGCGGCGGCGAAGACGTACGCCGCCTGGCAGCGCATCGAGGCGCGAGCGCACCAGCAGCCGCCGGTCGTCGGCGCGGGCCACCGTGATCGGGGAGCCGGAGAGGTTGACCAGCACGCTCGCCCCGGCCAGCGCGGCCTCGGCCGACGGCGGCACCGGCACCCACATGTCCTCGCAGACCTCGGCGTGCAGCACGAGCCCGGGCACGTCGTCGCAGACGAAGAGCAGGTCGGGCCCGCAAGGCACCTCGCGCCCGGCGACCTCGATGGTGGTGCCGCGACGGTCGTCGCCCGGGGCGTAGTGGCGGCGCTCGTAGAACTCGCGGTAGGTCGGCAGGGCCGACTTCGGGGTGACGCCGAGCACCTCGCCGCGGTGGACGACGACGGCGCAGTTGAGCAGCCGGTGACCCTGGCGCAGCGGCGCCCCGACCACGAGCACCGGGAACAGGTCGACGCTGGCCCGCACGAGGCCGTCCAGGGCGCCGTGCACCGCGTCGAGGAGCGCGTCCTGCAGCACCAGGTCGTCGATGGCGTAGCCGGTCAGGCACAGCTCGGGGAAGACGGCGACCGCGACACCCTCGTCGTGGCACTCCCGAGCCTGCTCCAGCACGGTGGCCGCGTTGGTGGCCGGGTCGCCGACCGCCACGGGCACCGTGCAGGCCGCGACGCGGGCGAAGCCGTGCGCGTACGCCGAGAGGAAGTCCACGCCCGCGAGTCTCCCACGTGGGACGGGTGGTCGGCCGGAGTCCGCCGCGCCCCCGTCGCTGGGCCTACGCTGCAGGCATGAGCGAGAGCGAGCAGCCGGCGCCGTATGGCAGCGGCGCGGGCGACCCGAGCGGTGCCGCGAAACCCCTGCGGCGGGTGCGCACCCACCACCTGCGGGAGATGAAGGAGCGCGGCGAGCGGTTCGCGATGCTCACGGCCTACGAGCAGTACGCCGCGGAGGTCTTCGACGACGCCGGCATCGAGGTGCTGCTGGTCGGCGACTCCGCGTCGAACAACGTCTACGGCAACGCGACCTCGCTGCCGGTCACCGTCGACGAGCTGCTCCCCCTGGCCCGCGCGGTGTCCCGCGCGGCGACCCGCGCCCTGGTCGTCGCCGACCTGCCGTTCGGGTCCTACCAGGCCTCGCCCGAGCAGGCGTACCTCACCGCCGTCCGCTTCATGAAGGAGGCCGAGGCGCACGCGGTCAAGCTCGAGGGCGGCACCGAGATGTTGCCGCAGGTGCGCAAGCTGGCTCGAGGGCGGCGTGCCGGTGATGGCGCACATCGGATTCACCCCGCAGAGCGAGCACGCGCTGGGGGGCTACCGCGTGCAGGGCCGTGGCGAGCAGGCCGCCCGCGTGGTGCAGCAGGCGACCGCGCTGGAGGAGGCCGGCGCCTTCGCCGTCGTGATGGAGATGGTGCCCGGGAGCGTCGCCGCCGAGGTCACCACCTCGGTGCGCATCCCCACGATCGGCATCGGTGCCGGGCGCGACTGCGACGGCCAGGTGCTGGTCTGGCAGGACGCCTTCGGTCTGCGCACGGGTCGGATGCCACGCTTCGTCAAGCAGTACGCCGACCTGCGCGGCGTCCTGCTCGAGGGCGCCCGGGCGTACGCCGCGGACGTCAGGGACGGGTCCTTCCCCGGCCGACGAGCACACCTTCTGAGACGTCGGTGAGCCTCGACCCCACCCGCGGACCGGACGAGCCCGAGGAGACGCCCGACCCGGGCCTCGCGACACCGGAGGCGGTCCAGGCCCTCAAGAGGTCGATCGTGGGTGTCGTCGGCCTGGCCTCGACGCTGTTCCTCGTGCTCGCCTCGGGCCCGCTGGTGCCGTGGTGGGCCGTCGTGGCGATGACCCTGGTCTGGCTGGTGTGCTTCGCGCTGGCCACCCGGTGGTTCACGCGCTACCCGCGCAAGGTGGCCCTGTTGCCGGTGTGGATCGTGCTGATGGGTTCGGGGCCGTGCTGCTCCTCTGACCGCGGCGGAGCCTGCCGGGGCGGCGTCAGTCCTCGAGCGCGACGTCGTCGTTCCAGTCGGGGTCGTTGTCCCAGGCCTCGTTGCGCTCCTCGACCTTCTCCAGCGCGCGGGACGCCTCCGCGCGGCGTGGGGTAGGGGCCGAGCCGGTCGGCGTTCTTGCAGCCCGTCGCGCGGCTCCACGCGGTGGTGCTTGAGGCAGTACCAGTACTCCTCGTCGTCCGTCGCTCATGGCCGCTCCACTCCTGTCGCGTGCGGCCGCGAGCGTGAACCTACACTCGTCGGCCTGTGCCCCGTCGTCTCCCGGCACGCTCTCCCCGCGTCGCGCCGTGCCCACGTCCATCGCCGCGCCCGAGTACGTCGACCGGCCCGCCCCGCCGCCGTTCACCGGGCCGGAGGTCAAGGACGCCGAGACCGATCGAGCGGATGCGCGTCGCCGGACGGCTCGCCGCCCAGGCGCTGGCCGAGGTCGGCCGCGCACGTCGGCCCCGGGGTGACCACCGACGAGCTGGACCGCGTCGGCCACGAGTTCCTGCTGCGACCACGGCGCCTACCCCTCGACGCTCGGCTACCGCGGCTTCCCGAAGTCGCTGTGCACCAGCGTCAACGAGGTCATCTGCCACGGCATCCCCGACGACCGGGTGGTCGAGGACGGCGACATCGTCAACATCGACATCACCGCCTACCATCGACGGCGTGCACGGCGACACCAACGCCACCTTCCTCGCCGGCGACGTCGACGAGGAGACGCGGCTGCTGGTCGAGCGCACCCACGAGGCGCTCGACCGCGGCGATCAAGGCCGTCACGCCCGGGTCGCCGCGTCAACGTCATCGGCCGGGTCATCGAGGCCTACGCCGCCGCTTCGGCTACGGCGTCGTCCGCGACTTCACCGGCCACGGCATCGGCACCGCCTTCCACTCCGGCCTGGTCGATCCCCCACTACGACGACGCCGCTTACGACGACCGTCATCGAGGCGGGCATGACCTTCACCATCGAGCCGATGCTCAACCTCGGCACGCCACGAGTGGGACATGTGGGACGACGGCTGGACCGTGGTGACCAAGGACCGGCGCCGCTCCGCGCAGTTCGAGCACACGCTGCTGGTCACCGACGACGGGCGCGGAGATCCTCACCCAGGTCTGAGCCTCACCGTGCACGGGTCTCCCGCGGGTGTGGTTGCGGGTGCGGCCTCCTGCACCCGCACCAGCGACGACGGACTCTCACCAGCGCGGGCGACGGGTCCCCCCGTCACCAGATGGTGTCCGGGTGGGGCTTCTCCCGCGAGCGCTGGCGGTCAGCCGCCTCGGCCATCATCGAGACCAGCACGACGAGTGCGTCGACCCGTTCCAGCACAGCCAGCGTCGCGTAGACCTGGGCGAGCCCGAGTGCATCGCCCCGCTCCTCGGCCTCGGCCTCGGCGAGCCTGCTCCTGGCGTCCTCTGCGTATCCCATGGCTGAGCCCTTCACGAAGGGGGGCGCCGCACGGTCCGGCGAGGTCGACGGGGGCGTCGACCTGGGACCAGCCTGACCTTTTTGTCTGGATGAGGGAGCCCGGGGACTAGACGTGCCCCCGGGGCGGGGCTCCGCGGCACGCCGTGGCCTGGCCGGGTCACCGCACCAGGCTGACTCCCCCGGCGACGACCAGGCCGGCCGCGACGACCACGGCGACGGTGCTCACCCTGGCGCGGAGCGGAGGCGGGAGCAGTGCCAGCACGCACCCCACGACGACCAGCTCCGCGACCACGCAGCCAGCGTCGAGGAGCCCGACCTGCTCGATCCGCGAGCCCGGGAAGACGGGCACGCCCTCGCCGGTCCCGTTCGCCACGGGGAGGTGGTCCACCTCGTGACCCTGGCCGTGCGGGGGCAGGAAGAACAGGTCGACGGTGCGGCTGAGGGTGGACAGGCCGATCCTCGGGACGCGGGTGAGGGCGACCGCGGCCAGGGCCCCGGCCCCCCGCACCCTCCCGAAGGTTGCGCCGAGGACCGCGCCCGGCTGCCGGAACAACGCCGTCCGTCGGGTCGGCGACACACCGCCGACAGCCAGCAGGGTCGTGCGGACCACCTGGGTCGTCCTCACCCTTCGCGGACGATGCCCGGGGCGTGGTCCCGCCGTGTACTGGACCGGAGAGTGAGGTTGCTATGTGTCGTTGGCTCGCGTACTCAGGATCCCCGGTGCTCCTCGAGGATCTTCTCTACAAACCCGAGAACTCCCTCGTGGTGCAGAGCGTGCACTCTCGACTGGGGGCGGAACCGGTCAACGGCGACGGCTTCGGCGTCGGCTGGTACGGCGCACTGGAGACCCCGGGGTCTACCACAGCACCGAACCAGCCTGGAGCGACCGCAACCTGCGCGAGCTAGCCGCCCATGCATCTGCCGGCCGCGTCTTCGCCCACATCCGCGCCACGACCGGGACCGCAGTGCAGCAGACCAACTGCCATCCCTTCCGCCACGGCCGCTGGCTCTGGATGCACAACGGCGCCATCGCAGACTTCCCGTCGGTGAAGCGCGACCTGACTTTTGCTGTCGAACCCACACTCTTCAGGGAGATCGAGGGCTCAACCGACTCCGAGATCTTCTTCTTCCTGGCCCTGACCTTCGGACTCGAAGCGGATCCACCGAACGCCGTGGCCCGCGCAGTCGGCCTCATCGAGGAGACGGGACGACGCCACGGCGTCGAGCACCCGATCCAGATGACGGTGGCCACCACCGACGGGGAGACCACGTGGGCGTTCCGCTACTCCAGCGAAGGCAGGTCTCGATCCCTGTTCCACAGCACGAACGTCTCCACGCTGCGCCTCCAGCATCCCGACCACTCGGTGTTGCACGACCTCTCCGACGATGCCCGGCTGGTGGTATCCGAGCCGCTGGGTGACCTGCGCGGAGCATGGCAGGAAGTCCCGGAGTCCACCTGCCTGATCGTTCAGGGCGGCCACGAGGAACGGCACGAGTTCTCACCTCTGCCTGCTCCCGGGTGACCCTCCGCCGACCCTGACACGCTGCCGGAACATGGGCGGGAAGGTGTCGGTCTCCGCGAGCTTGGCCGTCGACCCGGCAGCGTGTAGATGTGGGTGTTCACCGACGGCGACGTGGGCCAGCGGGGCCGCCACGACCATCACCGCGAACCCGGCCTGACCGAGTGCCGAACCGGCCGCCCTGGCGATCGCCGTCTCATCGGTGGCGACCACCTCGTCCACCCTCCGGGCGAAGACGCCGAAGGAGATCAGGACGCAGAGCACGGTGGTGATCCCGAGTGCGAGGCGCATGCCCCGGGCAGGCTTGGTGCGGACGGGTTGGCCTGTAGGCCGGGTTCTGTTCCCCGCCACCTCACGGTGCCGGTTCGGCGACCATCCATCTACGACTGCCGTTGCCGACAGCCTCCTGCGGTCTACCCACGAACTCGGGCGGGCCGCCCTCGATCGTCCGTGCGCCGGGACCGGAGTCCCGACTTCTTGACCTTGCTCCAGGTGGGGTTTGCCGAGCCACCCCGGTCACCCGGGGTGCTGGTGGTCTCTTACACCGCCGTTTCACCCTGACCACCGCCGTGGCGGTGGCGGTCTGTTCTCTGTGGCACTGTCCCGCGAGTCACCTCGGGTGGGGGTTACCCACCACCTTGCCCTGTGGAGCCCGGACCTTCCTCGGCCCGCCGCACCCGCTCTCACGTGTACGACGGGACGCGGCCGCCCGGCCAACCCATCCGCTCCCCCAGGATAGGCCACCTCTCAGTGCACGAACTCCACCGTGCGCGTGGCGACGTCGGCCTCGGTCAACCGCACCTCGACCTGCTCGCCGAGCGGCAGGGGCGACTCCGAGCTGACCCGGTCCGAGACCGCCTGGTCGGCCAGCTGCACCGTGCCACGGGTCGGACGCTCGTCGTCCACGTCGACGACCACGCCGGTGAACGTCTCGCCCACCCGGTGCTGCAGCAACGCAGCCTCCACGAGGTCCAGCAGCGCCCGCTCGTAGCGCCCGGCCAGCGCACCGGAGCGCCGCATCGTCTCGGGCAGCCCGGGCAGCGCCTCCAGCACCCAGCCGGGCACGGCCCGCCCCTCGCTGAGCGCCAGGCAGACCTCGAGGCCGTAGCGGTCGACCAGCCGCCGCAGCGGCGCGGTGACGTGGGCGTACTCCGAGGCCAGCCCCGCGTGCACCGGCTGGTCGGGCAGCTCGTCGTCGAAGGCGACGTACGACGCGCCGCGCAGCAGGCCCGTGCAGGACAGCACCATCGCGGCCTCGGCGGGCACGCTGGGGTCGAGGCCCCGGATGAAGTCGGGCGGCAGCACCTCGGCCGGCCAGGTCAGCCCGAGCCCGCGGGCGGTGCGGTGCAGCTGCTGGACGACGCCGGGGCCCGCGGGTGGGAGCGTGCGCAGGATCCCGACGCGGGCGTAGACCATCATCGCCGCGCCGGCCATGCCCGTGAGCAGCGAGACCTGCGCGTTCCACTGCTCCACGGGCAGCGGAGTGCGCAGCTCGAGAGTCCAACGGTCGCCCTCGACCGCGACCTGCTGGTCGGGCAGCGGCAGCGAGATGCCGCCACGAGCGGCCTCGCGGGCCAGCCGCTTCTCGCCGACCTCGCGCAGGAGCACCAGGCTCTCGGAGGCCTCTCCGCTGTCGATGCGGCGCTGCGCCTCCTCGTAGGACAGCTGCTCGCGGCTGCGCACCCGGGCGCGCTCGAGACGGGCGTCGACCTCCTCGCCCTCAGCGTCGAGGTGCACTGTCCAGAGCAGGGCCGGGCGCACCGCGTCGGGGAGCAGGGAGGCGGCGTCCTCGGAGAGCGCCGGTGGGTGCAACGGCACCGTGGAGTCCGCGCCGTACAACGTCTCTCCGCGGCGGTGCGCCTCGACGTCGACCGGGTCCCCCGCGCTCACGAAGGCCGCGACGTCGGCGATCGCGTAGTGCACGACATACCCGTCAGGGCGTTCCGGGTCCCGCTCCAGGTGCAGCGCCTGGTCGAGGTCGCGGGCGGTGGCGGGGTCGATGGTGACCAGCGCGAGGTCGGTGCGGTCGAGGTCGGGCATGCGCGGGGCCCCCGCGGCGGCCTCGGCTGCGGCGAGCACCTCGGCCGGGAAGTCCGCGTCGATCTCGAGCTCGGTGCGGATCTGGTCGACCTGTTCGCGGAGACGCTCCCCGGCGGCGTCGGTGGCGTGCAGCACGCGGCGTGGCATGGGGCCTCCTGGGGCAACGGCGGGTGGACGCCGCCACCCTAGGCCTGGCGGGCCTCCTCGCCACGCTCTCTAGGGTGGACCGGTGCTGATCCTGCTACCGCCGTCCGAGGGCAAGGCGGTGCCCCGCCGCGGCACCCGGCTCGACCTCGCCCGGCTCGCCCACCCCGCCCTCACCCCGGCGCGGGACCGGGTGCTCGACGCCCTCGTCGACCTCTGCGAGCAGCGGGCCGACGCGGCCGAGGTGCTGGGCCTGGGCCCGACCCAGGCCGACGAGGTACGTCGCAACGCCGGCCTGCGCGACGCCCCCACGGCGCGCGCGGGCCGGGTCTACACGGGCGTGCTGTACGACCACCTCGACGCCGCGACGCTGCCGACCGTGGCCAAGCGGCTGGCCGCCCGCCGGCTGCTGGTCACCTCCTCGCTCTACGGGCTGGTGCGCCCGTCCGACCCGATCGCGTCGTACCGCCTCTCCGGCGACGTGCGCCTGCCGGGCCTCGGCGGCGTCGCCGCGCACTGGCGCCACCACCTGGGGCCGGTCGTCGACGAGGCCGCCGGCGACGGGCTCGTGGTCGACCTGCGCTCGGGGACGTACGCCGCGTTCTGGCGGCCCGGCAAGGACGGGGGCCCCGCACCCGAGCGCGTCGTGACGGTGCGGGTGCTGCACGAGCAGGGCGGGAAGCGGTCCGTGGTCAGCCACTTCAACAAGGCGACCAAGGGGCGGATCGTGCGGAGCCTGCTCGAGGACGGCGGACACCCCCGGCGCGTGCCCGGCTTCGTCGACCAGCTCGGCGACCTCGGGTGGACCGTCGAGGTCGGACCGTCCGGTCCGACCGGCACCCGCCTCGACGTGGTCGTGCGTGAGGTCTGAGGCCTCACCGCACCGGCTCAGGCCGGCGGCAGCGGTACCCCCACCTCGGTGCCGATCGGTCCCTGGAAGACCAGCCGGGCGACGGACTCGTCGGGCAGCACCACCCCGTACGTCGTCGTGAGGGCGTTGCCCGGCTCACCACCGCGTCCTCCCCCGAGCAGACGTCGGGGTGACGGCCGCCGTGCGGTCCGGGTCGAGCCCCGGGCCGGGCCGGGCCGGGCCGCGTCCCGGGTCGTCTGCCGGGCGCACCCGTCGAGGGTGATCGCCTGCCCGGTGGGGCGGGACAGGCGCACGTCGAGGACGCCCGCGCGCGTCCTCACGCGCACCGGACCGGACACCGCCGCGGTCAGTCCCGGGCTCGCGCCCGGCGAGCGGACGCCTCCGGCTCGGACGGCTCGTGGTCGTCCACCGGTAGGTCGCACGACGACCCGGACGGCCGGGGGCGTCCCGCAGGTCGCTGCCCGTGCACGCGGGGTGCTCCGCAGGGTCCCGGGCCACGTGGGTGAACCGCACGGCCAGGCGCAGCCGACCGTCCTCGACCCGCGGCGGCGGAGGAGTCGTCGAGGAGCCACCAGCGCACGACGTGGCCGCGGGTGCTCACGCCGTCGGAGAGGGGCACGAGGGCGCGCAACCCGGTCGCGGCGCCGCTCTCCAGCACTGGTCGCCCCGGGCGCAGTCGGGCTGCGTCGACGCGGCCGGTCGGGAAGCGAGCCGTGCGACGTACGCCGGACACCGGACACCGGACACCGGACACCGGGGCGGCGTGGTCTCACCGTCGCCGTCCTTGGCCACCACCAGCCGGAAGGCGAGGCCCCCCTGCCGCACCGTCCGGCCCTGCCAGCTCGGCCCGCAGACCCGAGCGAGCGAGGGCGGCGCCCGTCGTGACGCCCCCGGTCGGCCCCTCACCGGGGGCGCCGAGCGCCCGAGCGGGAGCCAGGACGACAGCCGGGCCGCGCCGAGCACCCGCACGGCCACCGCGGCGGCGACGAGCACGACCGCACGGCGCGTGCTGCGGGGCACGTCGGCCGGGGCCGACCACGCGGCGTACGGCAGCGGGGCGTGGACGGGGTCACCGGGGTCGACCCAGTCGCGCTCGCGCAGCAGCTGCTCCACCCGGTGGTGTCGTTGCTCCTCGGTCCTCCCCCACGAGCTCGGGGCAGGCTCGGAGAGCTGCCCGGAGAGGATGCGCAGGGCCGTGCTGGCCTGGCTCTTCACGGTGCCGGCGGAGCAGCCGAGGCTGCCGCGATGTCCACGACGGACCGGTCGCACAGGTAGCGCAGCACCACCCAGTGCCCGCTGCCGGGCGGCAGCGCCCGCACACCCGCTCGCAGCGCGAGCCGTTCGTCGAGGTCGTCCCCCGTCGCCGTGCGCTCCCGTGCCCGGTCGCGCAGCAGCACCTGGCCGAGCGCGTCCCTCGCGCGGCCGCGCCGGGCGAGCCGGGCGAGCCGGGTCATGACCGTCGTGGCGTGCGCGAGAGGCCCCGCTCGTCGACCCGCTCCCAGGCCGTGACCATGCGCGTGCGGGTCCTGCACGAGGTCCTCGGCACCGTGCCCGCCCCGGGTCAGGGCGAGGGCCAGCCGGCGCAGGCGCACCGGCTCGGCTGCGCCCACCGCTCGAAGCTCGGCGGCGCGTTCTCCGTGTCCTCTGCTCGTCCCGGCGGAGACCCAGGGTTGCCTCGCACCCCAGAATTTTGTGCGACCCGTGGTTCTCGCGGCGCATTCTCGCTACCCCGGTAGGGATTCGCGCGGCTCCGCCGGGCACGATGGCGACATGTCCCGCATGGTCCTGGCGGTCGCCGCGCTGATCGTCGCGCTGCCCGTCGGCGCGTTCCTGGTCGGCGCGCTCATCGGCACGGACTCCCCCGACGCGCCGTCGTCACAGGTCAGCACGCCGTCGCCCGCCGCCACCACGCCGAGCCCGACCCGGCGCACACCGCGGGTGACGCCGTCCACGCCGGCCTCCCCGAGCGCTCCCGCCACCTCCGAGTCGGCCCCCGAGACGACGCCGCCGGCGACGACGGCTCCGAAGAAGGACGACAAGGCCGAGGGCACGCAGAAGGGCGACAAGGGGAAGAAGGACTCGCAGGGCTCGAAGCCCGAGAAGTCACCGAAGGACGAGAAGGGCACGAAGCCCGAGAAGAAGCCCGCGAAGGACGAGAAGGGCACGAAGCCCGAGAAGAAGCCCGCGAAGGGCGACGGCAAGGGCGACGGCAAGGGCGACGGCAAGGGCGACGGCAAGGGCGACGGCAAGGGCGACGGCAAGGGCGACGGCAAGGGCGACGGCAAGGGGGGGGCGACGGCAAGGGCGACGGCAAGGGCGACGGCAAGGGCGACGGCAAGGGCACGAAGGACTGACCCCGACCGCACCTCGAGCGTCTCGCCGGGTCAGAGGGCGGTCGGCCCCGCGTTGAACATCCGCAGGGACGACGAGCCGTCCTCGTGGAAGGCGACCACCGTCACCGAGGCCGGGCTGAGCTCCATCCGCCGCAGCAGGTCGCCGGCGAGCGGGTCCGAGCCGAGGGCCTCGGCGACGAGCACCTTGATCGGCGTCACGTGGCTCACCGCCACGACCGTGCGACCGGTGTGGCCGGCGCGGATCCGGGCGAGACCGGACCGCGTGCGCTCGGTCACCTGGGCGAAGGACTCGCCGGTGTGGCCCGCGGGCTCGTGCGGGGAGTCGAGCCAGGCCTGCAGCGTCTCGGGCTCCCGATCCTTCACCTCGCCGAAGGTCAGTCCCTCCCACGCGCCGAACTCCATCTCGGCGAGCCCCGGCTCGGTCTCGACCCGGAGCCCCAGCACCTCGGCGACGATCTGCGCCGACTCCTCCGCCCGGCGTACCGGCGAGGGAGAGCAGGGCGTCGGCGCGGTCGACGAGCGGGGCCAGCCAGCGTGCGGTGGCCACGCACCTGGGCGCGTCCCTCGGGCGTCGAGCGCCGGGGTCGTTGCCCCGGAGCCCGCCGGAGAAGCGCTTGTCCGCGTGTGCGCGGTGACGCCGTGCCGCACGAGCACGAGCGTCGTCGGCGGTCGAGGCCGGCGGACCAGCCGCGGGGGCTCTGGTCTCGCAGGCCTCCGGCTGCGCCGCGCCCCCGGGGTCGGCTCATCGGGGGCGGGTCGCCCGCGGCGTACGTCGTGCCGGACGCGCGTCGCCGTCCAGAGCCTCGTTGGCGAGCCGGTCGGCGTGGAGTTCCGCTCCCGCGGGATCCAGGTCCAGGTCGACCTCGGCCGGGGCGAGCTGGTGGGCGCGCGCGGCGAGGGTGCGCATGTCGGGGTGCTTGATCTTCCAGTTGCCGGCCATCTGCTCGACGACCAGCTTGGAGTCCATCCGCACCTCGAGCGCTCGCGTCGGGGGTCGAGCTCGCGTGCAGCCCCAGGGCCGCGATCAGGCCGCGGTACTCCGCCACGTTGTTGCTGGCGACCCCGATCCGGGCCCCTGTCTCGGCCAGCACCTCGCCGGTCGCGGCGTCCTTGAGCAGCGCGCCGTACGCCGCCGTCACCCGGGTTGCCGCGCGAACCGCCGTCGGCCTCGACGACGACCGAGGTGGGGCCGGGCACGGAGGGGCGGTCCGGCACAACCCCGACTCGGGCGTGCGCACGAGGATGCGTTGAGCACTCCTCGCACCGCACCACGTCGTCGGCAGCGGCCTTGGCGATCTCGGCGAGCTCGGAGGGGTTCAGGGTGAGCCGGCAGCCGCCGCACTGCCGGGCGCGCAGCTCGGCCGCCCCGACACCCCCCTGGCGCTCGCGGATCTTCTCGTACAGCGCAGCAAGGTCGTGGGGGACGTCGGCGGCGGTGCGGCTGCGCACCCCCGACCAGCTCGGTGAGCTCGGCGTCGATCTCCCCCGCCGAGGCGTCGCGGGCGACCACCAGCTCCTGGGCGCGGGCGTCGATCACCGTGCCAGCTGGGCCTCGAGGTCGTCGCGCATGCCCGTGGCCGCCTCCAGCCGCTCCATCACCTCGAGCTCGACGTCCTCGAGCTCGGTGATGCGGCGCTGCAGCGAGACCATCTCGTGCTGCATGCGCTCGAGGTCCTTGGGTTGGCGACCTGCCCCGAGTCCATCCGCGCTGGTCGCGGTCGCGGCGGGCGCGCACCTGCTCGACGTCGGCGTCGGAGCGGGACTGCTCGCGGGTGAGGTCCTCGACGAGCACGCGGGCGTCGCGGGCCTGGTCGCTCGACCTGCTTGCGCCGGCCGGCACCGTCTCCAGCTCAGCGGCCTCCGGAAGGGCGCGCGGCGGTGCCGCAGCACGTCGCTCCGTGCGTCCAGCCCTTGCAGGTCCAGGAGCGTCAGCTGTGCGGACGGGTCGGACTTCACGCGTGATCCTCTCCGGTGCTGGGGCTGCTGGGTCTGCTGGGGTCGCACGGGGTGCTGGGGGTGCTGGGGGACCTGGAAGGTCCACGGGTCGGTGCGCACCGTGCTGACGCGCAGCTCGACGCCGTCGCCCACGCTATCCCGCATCCGCGCCTCGAGCACCGGCAGCCAGGTCCACTCGGCGGCCCAGTGCGCCACGTCGACCAGCGCCGGTCCGTCGTGGTCGACGAACTCCGAGGCGGGGTGGTGGCGCACGTCGGAGGTGACGAGCACGTCGGCGTCCGTGGCCCGCACCAGGTCCAGCGCGAAGTCGCCGGCGCCGCTGACGGTGGCGACCCGGCGTACGACGCGGTCGGGGTCGCCCGCGACGGCGACCCCCCGCGCGGTGGCGGGGAGGACGGCCGCGACGCGCTCGGCGAAGTTGCGCAACGTCGTGGGGTCGGCCAGGTCGCCCAGCCGACCGGAGCCGCGGCCGGAGCCCTGCGGGTCGTCGGCCATCTCGACGACCTGGTGGGCGACCTCCTCGTAGGGGTGCGCCGCCCGCATCGCGGCCAGCACCCCCGCCCGCGGGCTGCGCGGGAGGACGACCTCGACGCGGGTCTCGGCGACCGTCTCCTCGCGGCCGACCTCGCCGATGCTGGGACGGGCGTCGCCGACAGGACGGAACCGACCCTCCCCGGTCGAGGTGAAGCTGCACCGGTCGTACTCGCCGATCGCCCCCGCCCCGGCGGCGGCGAGCGCGGCGCGCAGCCCCTCGGCGTGGGCCATCGGCGCGTAGACGGCGAGGTGGTCGAGGGGGTCGCCGGGCGCGGGCGCCAGCAGCGCAGGCTCCTGCACCCCCAGGGCCGCCGCCAGGGCCTCGTTGACGCCTCCCGACGGGAGGTCGGCGTTGGTGTGCGCCGTGTAGAGCGCGCACCCGTGGGTCAGCAACGTGTGCAGGGTGCGCCCCTTCGGCGTGGTCGCGGCCACCCCGTGCACGCCGTGCAGGAACAACGGGTGGTGCACGACGACCAGGTCGGCACCCCACTCCGCGGCCTCCTGCGCCACGGCCGGCGACGGGTCGACGGCAAGCAGCACCCGGCGTACGGGCTGGGCGGGGTCACCGCAGACCAGCCCCACGCGGTCCCAGGACTCCGCGATCCGTGGGGGGTACCACTGCTCGATCAGGTCCGTCACGTCGCGCAGGGCCATCATGGCCACGCAACCTATCCGTGAGCGGGCAGTTGCTGCACGCCCCGGCCTTCTGACAGGGCACTTGCTGCACGCCCCGGCCCTCCGACAGGGCACTTGCTGCACGCCCCGGCCTTCCGAGCGGGCACGTGCTGCACGCCCCGGCCTTCCGAGCGGGCACGTGCTGCACGCCCCCGGCATTCCGAGCGGGCACGTGTTGCACAGGCACAGACAGTCTCGGCGAGCATCAACTACCCGCTCGCGCGTCGCCGGCGTGCATCAACTACCCGCTCGCGCATCGCAGGCGTGCATCAACTACCCGCTCGCGCATCGCAGGCGTGCATCAACTACCCGCTCGCGCATCGCAGGCGTGCACCAACTACCCGCTCGCGCATCGCAGGCGTGCACCAACTACCCGCTCGCGGGGTCAATTGACCTGGCGGCGGCGGCCCTCCCAGTACGGCGCACGGAGCTTGAACTTCTGCAGCTTGCCGGTGGCGGTGCGGGCGAGCTCGTCGCGGAACTCGACCGTCGTGGGCGCCTTGTAGCCCGCCGCCCTCTGCTTGCACCACGCGATCAGGGCGGCCTCGTCGACCTCCTCACCGGGCGCCAGCACGACGAGGGCAGTGATGGTCTCGCCCCACTTCTCGTGCGGCACGCCGATCACCGCCGCCTCGGCGACCGCCGGGTGGCTGAAGAGCACGTCCTCGACCTCGATCGAGGAGACGTTCTCGCCGCCGGTGATGATCACGTCCTTCTTGCGGTCGCTGATCGTGAGGTAGCCGTCCTCACCCACGTGGCCGCCGTCGCCGGTGCGGAACCACCCGTCGCGCAGGCAGCGCTCGGTCTCCTCGGGCTGCTCCCAGTAGCCCTCCAGGCACACGTTCGATCGGGCCAGCACCTCCCCCTGCTCGTCCGTGCGCAGCCGTACGCCGAGCGCGGGCGCCCCGGCGCGCACCAGCAGGCGGGCGCGTTCCTCGGCCGGCAGGTCGTCCCACTCCTGGCGCACCCGGTTGACGGTGAGCAGTGGCGAGGTCTCGGTGAGGCCGTAGATCTGCACGAACTCCCAACCGAGCTCGTCCTGCACGCGCAGGATCGTCTTGGTCGGGGGTGGGGCGCCGGCGACCACGATCCGCACCCGGCCGCGGCCGGGGACCTCCCCCTCCCACGTCGCCGCCGCCTCCAGCACGGCGGCGACGACCGCCGGCGCCGCACACATCAGGGTGACGCCGTGCTGCTGGACCCGGCGCAGGATCTCCGCGCCGTCGACCTTGCGGAGCACGACCTGCGGAACCCCGAGCCCGGTGGTCGCGAAGGGCATCCCCCAGCCGTTCGCGTGGAACATCGGCAGCGTGTGCAGATAGACGTCGCGATCGGTCACCGCCAGGTGCATCGCGAAGGTCGTGGCGTTCACCCACAGGTTGCGGTGGGTGAGCTGCACGCCCTTGGGCCGTGCGGTCGTGCCCGAGGTGTAGTTGATCGTCGCCGTGGCGGCCTCGTCGGGCTCCCAGGGTCGCGGTGCGACCCCCTCGAGGAAGAGGTCGTCGTCCCGCCCCAGCACGAACCGCCGCTCGGCGACCACGTCGGCGAGGGAGTCCTCGAGCTCCGGGTCCACGAGCAGCACCCGCGCGCCCGAGTGCTCGACGATGTACCGGACCTCGTCGGGCCGCAGCCGGAAGTTCACCGGCACGAGCACCCGCCCCCAGCCACAGACGCCGAAGAACGCGGTGAGCAGCCGGGCGCTGTTCTGCGACACCACCGCCACGCGCTCGCCGGGCGCCAGGCCGACTTCGTCGAGCCGGGCAGCCATCGCGCGGGCCCGCTCAGCCAGCGCGCCGTACGACAGCCCCGGGTCACCGCCGAGCGGGGCCGCCGGCTGGTCGGGCTCGTCGACGACGCCGACCCGGTCGGCGTACACCGCCTCGGCGCGGTCGAGGAAGTCTCGGACGGTCAGGGGGACGAACACAGGGGCACCTCCGGTGCGCGAGAGACCTGCCCACCCTAGGCCCGCACCGTGACCTCCGACACCCCACGAATCGCACCGTGGAGGCCCGTCGGGCACGGTTCAGGGCCCGGGTGTGCCCCGTGACGGATACCGTCGGTCTCGGCTTGGCCACGGTTCTGGTTGAAGGCCGTGCGAACCGGGCAAAACGCCCCCATCCCGGCTAGGATTGCGGATAGGTCGCAGCGGCCCACCGAGAGCCTCGGAGCCGTTGCCCGACGACGCGAAGCGCCGCATCACAGGGGGCGGCGTGACGCAGCCGCTACGGCGGCGCACGGCGGGTGCTGAAGTGGGTTCAGCACCCGCTGTGTCGGGGGTGGGCGCAGCAGGGATCGAACCTGCGACCACCTGCTTGTAAGGCAGGGGCTCTACCGCTGAGCTATACGCCCGGAGGGACCGACCCGAGGGTCGTCGTCCGGCGCGCAGCCTACGCGAGCCCTGCGGAGCAGGAGAGCCGGCGTCCTGGCGTGGGAACTGCAGCCGCCGACCTCTCGGGAACGCCGACGGCTGCAGCACTGCAAACGTTAGCGCACCGAGACGCTCGCCCCCTTGCCCTCGAATGCATTCCCCACGTATCCAGCGGTCGCGTCCGTCACAGGCTTCGACGGGCCCCGCCCCGCGGGTCATCCCGCCAGCAGGTCCACCGCCGAGCGGTGCGCGGCGTCTGGTCTCGCTTCGCCCCACGGCTGGTGCAGCGCCCACACCACGATGCCGTCGGGGTCGATCGCGAAGCTGGACCGTCGGGCCGCACCCACGGTCGGGTCGAGCACGCCGTACGCCGCGGCCACGGCGCCGTGCGGCCAGAAGTCCGAGAGCAGGGGTACGCCGAGCCCGTCGCGGTCGGCCTGGGTGCGCAGGGCGTACCGGGAGTCGCAGGAGACCACGGCGATGCCGACACCCCGCCCCTCGGCCTCGTCGGCCAGGACGTCGAGCTGAGCGAGCTCATCGGTGCAGACGCCGCTGAAGGCGAAGGGCAGGAAGGCGAGCAGCAGCCCCCGCGGGCCGGCGAGGTCGCCGAAGGAGCGCTCGGTGCCGTGCTGGTCGCGCAGGGACACCGCCGGCGCCGTGGCGCAGACCTGCAGCGGGACCGGGTCCTCGGAGAGCGTCAGGACGAGCCCTCGGCGTCCTGCTTCTCGCCGTGCTCGTCGAGCTCGTCCAGCTCGCGCTTGAGGATCTTGCCGGTCGCGTTGCGCGGCAGCTCGTCGAGGAAGACGATCTCGCGCGGCACCTTGTAGCGCGCGAGCTGCTCCTTGACGTGCTGCTTGAGGGTGTCCTCGTCGACCTCGCCGTCCTTGACCACGAAGGCCCGCAGCCGCTTGCCGAACTCCTCGTCGTCCACCCCGAGGCAGGCGGCCTCATCGACGTTCTCGTGGCGGGAGAGGCAGTCCTCGACCTCCTTGGGGAAGACGTTCTCGCCCCCGGACACGATCATCTCGTCGTCGCGGCCCTCGATGAAGAGGTAGCCCTCCTCGTCGAAGCGACCGATGTCGCCCGAGCTCATCAGCCCGTCGATGACGTCCTTGGCCTCCTCGGTGTCGCCGGTGTAGCCCTCGAAGAGCATCGAGTTCCCCACGAAGATGCGGCCGGTCTCGCCCTGCTCGACGGGGTTGCCCTCCTCGTCGTACAGCTTGACGACGGTGTTCATCGGGGGCTTGCCGGCCGTGCCGGGGGCGGCGCGCAAGTCGTGCGGCGTCGCGATGGTGGCCCAGGCGACCTCGGTCGAGCCGTAGATGTTGTAGAGGCTGTCGCCGAAGCGGTCCATCCAGGTGGTGCTGAAGTCGCCGGGGAGCGCGGAGCCGGACGCGGTGATCGCCTGCACGTGGTGCAGGTCGTAGCTGTCGAGCACGGAGGGGTCCAGACGCATGATCCGCTGCAGCATCACCGGGATCACCACCACGGAGTCGCACTGCTCCTCGGTGATCGCCTGCAGGCAGCCCTCGGGGTCGAACTTGCGGCGCAGCACCATCGTCGAGCCGAGCAGCATCGCGATGTTCAGGTGGGCCCAGCCCCAGGTGTGGAAGAGCGGCGCGGCGATGTGGGTCTTCCAGCCGTACTTCAGCGGGATCCGGGACAGCAGCGCGCCCGCGGCGTCGATGCCGGCCTCGCCGCGGGGGGCGCCCTTCGGCGTCCCCGTGGTGCCCGACGTCAGGATGACGGGGCGGCTCTTGTGGTCGGGCACGGGGACGGCATTCCCGGAGCCGGACGCGATCAGCCGCTCGACGACGTCCGCGTCGAGGTCGTCGGGGTCGGAGTCGGTCCACGCCACGACACGCCGCACCTCGACACCGGACTCGTCGACCAGCGTCGAGAACTCCTCGTCGTACACCAGGGCGACGGGCTTCTCGCGCGCGCAGACCTCGCCGATCTGCGGCGCCGCGAAGGCGGTGTTGAGGTACAGGATGTCGGCGCCGATCTTGGACAGCGCGATCGAGACGTCGATGAAGCCGCGGTGGTTGCGCACCAAGACGGCCACCGAGTCCTTCTCGGCGATGCCGAGGCCGGCCAGCGCGTTGGCCAGCCGGGTGGAGCGCTCGTCGATCTCGCCGTAGGTCAGGCTGCCGAGCTCGTCGATCACCGCGGTGCGGTCGGGGTCGCGGGCGGCCATCGCGCCGAACCCGCCGGCGAAGCCCAACCCATGGCGGACAAGGCGGAGGGCGATCTGCGCCAGGACCCGCGGGGAGTAGGGCTTGATGACCCCCGAGCGGCCGAGCGCCGCGAGCGTCACGGCCTGCACCTTCGCGGTCTGCGCGATCTTCTGCACCATCGTCGTCCTGTCTGCCCGAGACTTCGGCCGGCGTCGGTTGACACCGCCCACGCCAGGCCGTGAATCGTCCGATCCGGCCTGGCGAAAACCCGTGCGTGCCGCGCCCCGGGTGGTGGACCGGGGGCTCAGCCCCGGGCGTGCTTGGGAGCCACCAGGCGGGTGCCCGACCACTCCTTGCTCAGCACGACCGTCGAGGTCGTCGCGAGCCCCGCGACCGGTGCCGCCTCCGCGATGTCTGCCGGATCGACGGCCTGCGCGCGGCCGACCTTCGGCGTCACCAGCCAGATCAGCCCCCCGTCGGCGAGGTCGGTCAGCGAGTCGACGAGGGCGTCCACGAGGTCGCCGTCGTTGTCGCGCCACCACAGCACCACCGCGTCGACCACGTTGCCGTACTCGCCGTCGACCATGTCGGCGTCGATGACGTCCTCGATCGCCTCGCGCAGATGGTCGTCCACGTCGTCGTCCCAGCCCAGCTCCTGGACGACCATGCCCTTGGCCAGTCCCAGCTTGTCGCCGGCGGTCGTCTGGGTGGTCTCCCCACCCGTGGTCGCGCTCACTCGTCACCCTCCAGCTCGTCGGCCCCGGCGTACGCCGGAGTTCCTGCCGGGCACCTGACGGTGCTCAGACTGCGCTAGTCCAGCGGACCCGGGGCCACACCGCAACCCCCCGACCACACCGGTGGGGTCCCGGAGGTCGCCCGTGAGCGCGTCGGGCGGCCCTGGACGGGTCCCCTCCACGCCCGCCCGGGCTACTCATCAGTAGTTGGAGCCCCGCGTGCCGCGCGTGCAACGATGAGTGAGCCGGCTCACCAGCCGTGCACCAGGCACCCCGGATCCCCCTGGACCACAAGGAGCAACCCGTCGTGGCCGACGATTCCCGCCAGAGCTCGCACCCGCCCGTGATCACCGGCGGCCTCCCCACCGGTCTGCCCGACGTGGACCCCGCCGAGACCGCGGAGTGGCTCGAGTCGCTCGAGCGGCTCATCGACCAGCGCGGCCCCTCCCGCGCCCGCTACGTGATGCTGAAGCTGCTGCAGCGCTCGCGCGAGCGGAGCGTGGGCGTGCCCGGGCTGCGCAGCAGCGACTACATCAACACGATCCCGCCCGAGAAGGAGCCGTGGTTCCCCGGGGACGAGGACCTCGAGCGCCAGATCCGTCGGGTGCTGCGCTGGAACGCCGCCGTGATGGTGTCCGCGGCGAACCGCAAGGGCCTCGAGGTCGGCGGGCACATCGCGTCGTACGCCTCGGCCGCGTCGCTCTACGAGGTCGGCTACAACCACTTCTTCCGCGGCAAGGACCACCCCGGAGGCGGCGACCAGGTCCTCATCCAGGGCCACGCCTCCCCTGGCATCTACGCCCGCGCCTGGCTGATGGGCCGCCTCACCACCGACCAGATCGGCCGTTTCCGCCAGGAGGTGCAGCACGGCCCCGGCGAGGGTCTCTCCTCCTACCCGCACCCGCGGCTGATGCCGGAGTTCTGGGAGTTCCCGACCGTGTCGATGGGCCTCACCGCCCTGAGCGCGATCTACCAGGCCCGGTTCAACCGCTACCTGGAGAACCGTGGCCTCAAGGACACCAGCGACCAGCACGTCTGGGCGTTCCTCGGCGACGGCGAGATGGGCGAGCCCGAGTCGCTCGGCGCGATCAGCATCGCGGCGCGCGAGGAGCTCGACAACCTCACCTTCGTCATCAACTGCAACCTCCAGCAGCTCGACGGCCCGGTGCGCGGCAACGGCAAGATCATCCAGGAGCTCGAGTCGATCTTCCTGGGTGCCGGCTGGAACGTCATCAAGGTCGTGTGGGGCCGCGAGTGGGACGACCTGCTCGCCAAGGACGTCGACGGCGAGCTCATCAACAAGATGAACTCCACGCCGGACGGGCAGTTCCAGACCTACGCGACCGAGGACGGCGCGTACATCCGCGAGCACTTCTTCGACACCCCGGGCCTGCAGAAGCTCGTCGAGCACCTCAGCGACGAGCAGATCGAGGCGCTGCCCCGCGGCGGCCACGACTACCGCAAGGTCTTCGCGGCGTTCAAGGCCGCCACCAAGCACGTCGGTCAGCCGTCGGTGATCCTGGCGCACACGGTGAAGGGCTGGACGATCGACGCCCTCGAGGCGCGCAACGCCACCCACCAGATGAAGAAGCTGACCAAGGAGGACCTGAAGAAGTTCCGCGACAGGCTGCGCCTCCCGATCAGCGATCAGCAGATCGACGAATCGCCGATCGCCCCGTTCTACCACCCGGGTGAGCACAGCCGGGAGCTCGACTACCTCAAGGAGCGCCGGGCCGCGCTGGGCGGTCCGGTCCCCGAGCGCCGGGTCAAGGTCGCCAAGCTGCTCAAGCTGCCCGACGACGAGGCGTACGCCGAGCTGAAGAAGGGCTCCGGCAAGCAGTCCGTCGCGACCACGATGGCGCTGGTGCGGCTGCTCCGCGACTTCCTCAAGGACAAGAAGTTCGGCCCGCACCTGGTGCCGATCGCCCCCGACGAGTACCGCACCTTCGGCATGGACTCGCTGTTCCCCTCGGCGATGATCTACGACCCGCACGGTCAGCAGTACGAGTCGGTCGACCGCAAGCTGCTGCTCAACTACAAGCAGTCGACCAAGGGCCAGCTGCTGCACGAAGGCATCTCCGAGGCCGGTGCGATGGCGTCGGCCATCGCCGCGGGGTCGTCGTACGCCACCCACGGGCTGCCGATGGTGCCGTTCTACTTCTTCTACTCGATGTTCGGCTTCCAGCGCACCGGCGACTCGATCTGGCAGATGGCCGACCAGATGGCGCGCGGCTTCCTGATCGGCGCCACCGCGGGCCGCACGACGCTGACCGGCGAGGGGCTGCAGCACGCCGACGGCCACTCGCCGCTGCTGGCCGCGACCAACCCCGCCGTCCTGCACTACGACCCGGCCACCGCCTACGAGGTGGCGCACATCGTGCAGGACGGGCTGCGACGCATGTACAGCGTCACCGACGAGCACCCCCAGGGCGAGGACCTCATCTACTACCTCACCGTCTACAACGAGCCGGTGCAGCAGCCCGCCGAGCCCGACGACCTCGACGTCGCGGCGCTGCTCAAGGGCATGTACCGCTTCTGCGACGCCCCCGAGGTGGAGGGGCCCTCCGCGGTCCTGATGGCCAGCGGCGTCGCCATGCCGTGGGCCCGCGAGGCGCAGCAGATGCTGGCCGAGGAGTGGGGCGTAGGCGCCGAGATCTGGTCGGTCACCTCGTGGAACGAGCTCTCCCGCGAGGCGATCGCGGTCGACGAGTGGAACCTGCTGCACCCCGACCAGGAGGCGCGTACGCCGTGGCTCACGCAGCAGCTGGAGAGCGTCGACAGCCCGATCGTGGCGGTGACCGACTTCCAGTCCGCGGTGCCCCTGCAGATCGCGCCGTGGGTGCCGACCGACTTCCACGTGCTCGGCGCCGACGGCTTCGGCTTCGCCGACACCCGCCCTGCTGCGCGGCGCTTCTTCCACATCGACGCCGCCTCGCTCGTGGTGCGGACGCTGCAAGCGCTCGCCGCCCGTGGCGAGGTCGACGGCGACGTGGTGGTCAAGGCCTTCGGGAAGTACCGCATCGACGACCCGACCTCCGTGCGCGGCGTGCAGCAGGAGGGCGGCGACGCCTAGCTGGTCCGTACCACCGGCCCGACCCACTACCCGCGCCCGCTTCAGGCCACCTCTGGGTCGGGTCGCCGTGGCGTGTGCGGCGCCCACGGACGAACCGAGTCCCTTTCGTCATGAGTGGCGACTTTCCACCCGGCGCGGACTCTGCGTAGGGTCAGCCCCACGTGACTGGTGTCACGCGATGCCGCAGACCATCATTTTGGGCCCCCCACGATGACCCAGAACCACCAGACGACCGCCAGACGACCGCCGCCAGACGACGCGAGGAACCTCCCGATGGCTGACAGCACGCCCGCTCTGACGATGAGCAACATCACCGTCCGCTTCGGCGGCGTCACGGCCCTCGAGGACGTCAGCGTCGCGGTCGAGGAGCGACGCGTGCTGGGCGTGATCGGGCCCAACGGCGCGGGCAAGACGACGTTGTTCAACGTCGCCTGCGGCTTCGTCTCCCCCGACACCGGCACCCTGCACCGAGGGGACCGCGAGATCACCGGCGTGAAGTCCCACCAGCTCCCCGGCCTGGGCATGGCCCGGACCTTGCAGGGCCTGGGGCTGTTCAACGGGCTCACCGTGCTCGACAACGTGATGCTGGGCGCCGATCGGCACGCCAAGGCCGGCTTCTGGTCCTCGCTGCTGGCCCTGCCGAGCAGCACGCACGACGAGGACGCCCTGCGGGACCGGGTCGAGGTCACCTTGGCAGAGCTCGGCATCGCCGAGTTCCGCCACGCCTACCCCGACAGCCTTCCGTACGCGATCCGCAAGCAGGTTGCGCTCGCTCGAGCCCTCGTCGGCGAGCCCGAGGTGCTGCTGCTGGACGAGCCGGCGAGCGGACTGTCCTCGGATGAGATGACCGCGCTCGGTGATCGCATCCGCAGCGTGTCCGAGCGGATGAGCGTAATGCTGGTCGAGCACCACATGGACCTGGTGATGAGCGTCTGCGACGACATCGCCGTGCTCAACTTCGGCCAGCTGATCGCGCACGGCCCACCCGACCAGATTCGGGAGAACCCCGCCGTGCTGGAGGCCTACCTCGGGGACGGTGCCGCGTGAGCACCCAGAGCACCCAGAGCACCCAGAGTGCCGACAGCGCGCCCGACGCTCGACATCCGGGACCTGACCGTGGCCTACGGCCCCGTCACCGCCCTCACCGGCGTCACCCTGCAGGTGCCGAAGGGCCAGCTCACCGCCGTGCTCGGCGCCAACGGGGCAGGCAAGACCACCCTCCTGCGCACGATCTCGGGACTGATCCACCCCGTGTCCGGCTCCCTCTCCTTCGACGGCACCGACCTCACGTCCACCTCCGCCGAGCGGATGCCCGCGCTCGGGCTGTCGCAGGTCCCCGAGGGCCGCGGCGTGATCACCGAGCTGACCGTGGAGGAGAACCTCCGTCTCGGAGCCCTGGGCAAGCGCACCGGGGCCGAGACCCGGGAGCTCGAGGAGATCTACGACCTCTTCCCCGTGCTCGGCGAGCGTCGCGACGCCCATTCGCACACGCTCTCGGGCGGTGAGCGGCAGATGCTGGTGGTCGGGCGCGCGTTGATGGCCCAGCCGACGCTGCTGCTGCTCGACGAGCCGTCCTTGGGCCTCGCGCCACGTATCGTCCACCAGATCTTCGACCTGCTCCGCGGGCTGGTCGAGTCCGAAGGTCTGACGGTGCTGCTGGTGGAGCAGAACGCTCGCAGTGCCCTGTCCATCGCCGACCGCGGCGTCGTGCTCAACCTCGGCAAGATCGTCGCGGACGAAGACGCCCACGTCTTGAGCAGCGACGAACAGCTGCGTCACGCCTACCTGGGCTTTTAAAGGAGACCCCCGTGCAGCAACTCCTGACCCTCACCCTGACCGGTCTCACCGTGGGCTTCGTGTATGCGGCGTTCGCCCTCGCCCTCGTGCTGATCTGGCGTTCCACTCGCATCGTGAACTTCGCCCAGGCCCCGATGGCGATGCTGACGACGTACGTCGCCCTTGCGATCATCGACGCCGGCTACTCGTTCTGGCTGGCCTTCGCCGCGGCCCTGCTCAGCGGGCTGGCGCTCGGAGCCGTGGTCGAACGCGTCTTCGTGCGTCCGGTGGAGGGCAAGGCCCAGATCAACGCTGTCATCCTCACCCTGGGCCTCTTCATCGTCTTCCACGCCCTCGCCGCGGTCATCTTCGGCAACTCCTACCGCTCCTTCCCCACCGGTCCGTTCGGGGTGCGGGGCTTCAGGCTGGGTGAGGTGCAGGTGGCACTCACCAGCTTCGGCATCTTCACCATTGTCTCGGTGCTGGTGACGATGGGCCTCCTGCTGGCGCTGTTCCGATTCACCGACGTCGGCCTGCGGATGCGCGCCGCCGCGTTCAGCCAGGAGGTGTCCCGGCTGCTCGGCGTCCGCGTCGGAGCGATGCTGACGCTCGGGTGGGCCCTCGCCGCGCTGGTCGGCTCGCTCTCGGGGCTGCTGATCGCCGGCGGTGGGCTGGTGTTTCCGGAGTACATGGACTCGGTCGTCGTCTTCGGATTCGTCGCCGCGGTGCTGGGGGGCCTGGACAGCCCGCTCGGCGCGGTCGTCGGCGGTCTGCTGATCGGCGTCTCGCTGAGCATGGTCAGCGGGTATGCCGACGACAGCCTCAAGGCGCTCGTCGCGCTCCTCATCCTGATGGCCGTGCTGACCTTCAAACCTGGGGGCCTGTTCTCCACGTCGACGGCGAGGCGGGTCTGATGGCGAGCACGGCACGGTTCACCGGCACCGCACGGCGACTCTGGCAGGGCACCGGGTCACGACACCTGCTGATCGCCCTCGGGGCCCTGCTGGTGCTGATCGTGGTGGTGGAGAACCTCAGCGCGTACCGCAACAGCCAGCTCACCGAGTATGGGTACCTCGCCCTCGCCGCCGGTGGTCTCACCGTGCTGACCGGGGTCAACGGACAGCTCTCGCTCGGCCACGGTGCCTTCATGGCGGTCGGCGGCTACACCACCGCGCTCTTCCTCAGCCGGGATGATCAGCCTTTCCCGCTCCTGCTGATCGTGGTGGTGGCCATGCTGGTCACGCTCGTCGTGGGCGTTGCGGTCGGCTACGCCGCTGCCCCTCTCAGCGGCCCCTACATCGCGGGCGCCACGCTCGCGTTGGCAGTCGCCGTGCTCGGATTGCCGCTCTACTTCAGCAACACCCTCGGTGGTGAGCAAGGGTTGCGGGTGATCGTCCCGGACATCCCGGGCTGGCTCGCCGACGCGCACTACTTCGTGCTCGGGACCGACCTCGACAACACCCAGTACGTCACCTACCTCACCTGGGTGACGCTGATCGTCATCTTCGTGTTGCTGGCCAACCTGACCCACAGTCGGGTCGGTCGCCGATGGGCAGCGGTCCGTGACGACGACGTCTCCGCCGAGCTCGCGGGCATCGACCTGGGCCGGGCCCGGGTGGCCGCCTTCGTGGTCAGCACGGCGGCCGCCGGTCTCGCCGGCGCCATGCTCGTCCTCGCCAACCGGCTCGCCGCCCCGGGCAGCTTCACGCTCGAGCTGAGCCTGACGCTGCTCACCGTGGTCGTGCTCGGCGGACTCGGCAGCCTCGGGGGCGCGCTCGTCGGCGCCGGCCTGCTCGCCTTTCTGCCGACCATCAGCACCAACGTGGGTGGGAACCTGGGTCTCAGCGACCTGACCTCGGCCCAGCTCGCCCCGTTGGTCTACGGCATCGTGATGGTGCTGGTGATCCTCCTCGCCCCGACCGGCATCGCCGGCTCCGTACGTCGAGCGCGGGCCGCGGCACGCGCGCGCCGCGGCGGCTCAGACGGCTCGGCATCCACTGACTCGACCACCGACTCAACCACCGACGATCGACCCACCAACGGCGGACGGTCGTCCGCCGCGACCAAGGGAGAACACCGATGAAGAAGACGACCCGACCCCTCACCGGGGCCGCGGCACTGCTGGCCGGAGCGCTCGTGCTCTCCGCCTGCGGCGCCGGAGGACGGTCCGAGGGATCAGGCGGAGGAGGGGGTGGCACGGCCTCGGACGTCGGGGTGACCGAAGACACGATCAAGCTCGGCACCCACCAGCCGCTGACCGGTGTCGCCGCTCCGGGCTACAGCGAGATCTCCACCGGGCACAAGGCCTACTTCGACTACGTCAACGCCCAGGGCGGGGTGAACGGTCGCAAGATCGAGTACTCGGTCAAGGATGACGGCTACAACCCCACCAACACCACCGCCGTCACCAACGAGCTCGTCCTGAAGGAGGAGGTCTTCGCGATCATGGGCGGGCTCGGCACCCCGACCCACGGCGCCGTCGTCGACTTCCTCAACGGCGAGGGGGTCCCCGACATGTTCGTGTCGTCGGGCTCGCTCCAGTGGGGTGACCAACCGGGCAAGTTCCCGTACACGTTCGGCTGGCAGCCCGACTACGAGATCGAGGGCAAGATCATCGGCCAGTACATCGCCGAGAACATGCCCGACGCGAAGGTCGGTCTCTTCCTGCAGGACGACGACTTCGGTCGCGACGGCGAGAAGGGCGTGCGCCAGTTCCTCGACAAGCAGATCGTCGGTGTCGCCCGCTACGTCTCCGGCAACACCGACGTGGCTCCCCAGATCACCCAGCTGCAGTCCTCGGGAGCGGACTTCGTGATCGGCTTCAACACACCCTCGTACACCGCACTGACCCAGCTGACGGCGCTGAAGCTCAACTACAAGCCGGACTGGTTCTACAGCAACGTCGGGTCCGACGCCGCACTGGTGGGCTCGCTGCTCGCCAACTTCTCCGAGGGTGCGGTCGACGGTGACTCCGGCGCCCTCGACGGCGTGCTGACCACGGAGTACATCCCCGGTGTCGACGCTCCCGACGACCCGTGGGTGCAGCTGTGGCAGAAGGTGTGGGACCAGGAGGGCGCCAAGGGCGAGCTGACCAACTACCGCATCTACGGCATGTCGCAGGCCTACGCGATGGTGCAGTCCCTGCAGGCTGCCGGACCGGACCTGACCCGTGACGGTCTGGTGTCGGCGGTGGAGAAGGTGGGATCCGACTTCGGGGGTCCGCAGCTGGCGCCCTTCCGCTACTCCGCCGACTCCCACCTCGGGATCAGCGGCATGCGGGTGATCGAGCTGCAGGGCGGCGACGGAGAGGACCTCACCAAGGTGCTCACCAGCGACATCGGCGATGCTCCGATCGAGGCCGACGCCTCGGAGCAGGCCAACGACGCCCCGCCGTCGAGCGGGATCCCGGACGTGCAGCCGGCCGGCTGACACCTCCCACCACCACGAGCGCCCCACCCGGAGAGATCCGGGTGGGGCGCTCGTGCGTACACCTGCTGCGCAGGCGCCGGGGACGCGCGCCGAGGGGCCCGCGGAGGCTCAGGCGGTGGCGCCGGATCGTCGCGCGCTGATCCGGCTGACCGGGGTCAGCGGCCAGTCGCCCGCGCCCTCCCGCACCGCGGGGGCGTCGGGCCCGTGCACGAGGAGGTCTTGCCACAGCTCGCGCCCGTAGGCGGCGGGCTCGGTCGCACGGATGAAGTCGTTCATGATCTTGACGACGCGCTCGGGGTGGTCCTTGTGCGGGAAGTGACCGGCGTTGGCGATCACCTCCACGCGTGCTGCGGGGGCGATCTCCTGGGCGATCGCCGCGTGCCGCACCGGGATGACCGCGTCGTCGCTGCCCCAGATCACGCACATCGGCATTGCGGCGGTCAGGTAGGCCCGGTCGGCCATCGTGATGACCTGGCCCTTCCAGTCGATGGCCGCGCGGATCACGTGGCGCACCGCCGCACGGGCGTGCCGGTCCTTGAAGGAGTGGTAGATGTCAGCGACCTCGTCGAGGTCGCGGGTGTGCTGGACGTGGGTGCGCGAGAGGACGCGCAGGGCCGCCTCTCCCACGTGGCGCACGCCGGGGAGGGTCACCAGGGAGAGGAAGGCCTCCGCGCCGGGCACGGTCAGCAGCCGGATCGCCCGGGTCACCTCGGGGCCGATCCCGCCGGGGGCCAGCAGGATCATCCTCGCCGTGCGCTCGGGAAACTGGTAGGCGAACTGCATCGCCACACCGCCGCCGAGGCTGTGGCCCACCACGGTCACCACCTCGATGCCGAGGACGGTCAGCAGGTCGCGCATGCCGTTGGCGTAGCCCCCCACGCTGTAGTCGGCCCGGGGCTTGGCCGAGTCGCCGTGGCCGAGGAGGTCGGGGGCGATCACCGTGTAGCGCTTGGCGAGCTGCGCGATGACCGGGGTCCAGGTGCTGTGGTCGCACCCGAGGCCGTGCAGGAGGAGCAGGGCCGGGCCCGTGCCGGTCTTGACGTACGCGCGGCGGTGTCCGTGGATCGTGATGTGCTGCAGCTCGTAGGCGCTGGTGCTCATCGATCTCCCCCGCATGTGGTGACGACGTCCGGAAGGCCGCAGTCATTCGAATCGTGACTATCCCGTATGGCACGGAGGTTGTCTAGATCGGGCACTTTCCCCTTGCAGGCAAAGCGATTCCTCTTCCGCGACCCACCGTCTCACCTGAGCTGGCGGACAGGCCCTAGGCTGTTGATGTGACCTCGGCCACAGTAACGGGCAACGGCGACGACGACCCCTCCGACACCCTCCTGGCGGTGCTCTCCCAGGCAGTCGGTGGTCTCACGAACGCGGCCACGGCCCGCATGGAGCGTGACCTCGCGTGGTTCCGCGACCTCGACGCGGGGGCGCGCTCGTGGATCGCGCTCGTCGCCCAGGCGGGCATCAAGAGCTTCCTCACCTGGTACGCCGAGCCGGGCGCACCCCGCGAGCTGTCGGCCCAGGTCTTCGGCGACGCCCCCCAGGCGCTCACCGGGCTGGTGTCCCTGCAACAGACGGTGCAGCTGGTGCGCACCACGATCGAGGTGGTCGAGGAGAACCTGGACGACGTCGTCGCCGAGGAGGAGGCGGCCGCCGTTCGTCTGGCGATCATGCTGTACGCCCGAGAGGTTGCCTTCGCGACCGCCGAGGTCTACGCCCGGGCCGCCGAGCAGCGTGGCGCCTGGGACGCCAGGCTCGAGGCGCTCGCGGTCGACTCCGTGCTCCGCTCGGAGACCGACGACACCCTGCGCTCGCGGGCCGCCGCACTCGGGTGGCGCGACCGCGGCGGCGTGACCGTCGTCCTCGGGCACGCCCCCAGCGGCGAACGCCCCACCCGCTCCGGCGTGATCGACGAGGTGCACGGCATCGCTGCCCACGCCGACCTCGACGCCCTGTGCGCGATCCAGGGAGACCGCCTCGTCGTGGTGCTCGGCGGGGTCACCGACCCGGTGCAGGCGACCACCAGCCTGGCCTCGTCCTTCGGCGACGGCCCCCTGGTGGTCGGCCCCCTCGTCGACGACCTCGTCTACGCCGGGGTCTCGGCCCGCTCGGCGGTCGCCGGGTTCCGTTCCGCCGAGGGCTGGCCCAGCGCACCACGACCGGTCAGCAGCGCGGACCTGCTGCCCGAGCGTGCGCTGGCCGGCGACGAGACGGCCCGGCACGACCTGGTCGACCGGGTGCACGCCCCGCTGGCGTCCGCCGGCGGGGCGCTGCTCGAGACCGTCTCGGCGTACCTCGAGCAGGGCGGCTCGCTGGAGGCCACGGCGCGGGTGCTCTTCGTGCACGCCAACACCGTGCGCTACCGGCTCCGCCGGGCCTGCGAGGTCACCCACCTCGAGGCCACGGACCCGCGCGACGCCTACACCCTGCGGATCGCCCTGACCCTCGGTCGTCTCGCCCCGGGCTCATTGTAGGAAACCTACAAAAGCCTACCGCCCGTTTCGTGCCTGCCGGAGGGGCGAAACGGGTCCGCGCGGGGGACAGTGAACACGTGCTCGTTATTGCTGCCCCCGGCCAAGGTGCCCAGACGCCCGGATTCCTCAGCCCCTGGCTGGAGGACCCGCTCTTCGCGGACCGGATGCATTGGCTCTCCACCGTGGCGAACGTCGACCTCGTCGCCCACGGCACCACCTCCGACGCCGACACGATCCGCGACACCGCAGTCGCCCAGCCCCTGCTCGTGGCCGCCGGCATGGTCGGCGCGCTGAGCCTCTTCCCGCACCCCTCGGACGCCTTCGGGGTCGTCGGGGCCGTCGCCGGCCACAGCGTCGGCGAGATCTCGGCCGCCGCCGGAGCACGGGTCATCTCCGCCGAGCAGGCGATGGTGCTGGTGCGCGAGCGCGGCCGGTCCATGGCCACCGCCGCGGCGACGACCCCGACCGGCATGAGCGCGGTGCTGGGCGGTGAACGCGAGGAGGTGCTCGCCCGCATCGCCGAGCACGGCCTCACCGCGGCCAACGACAACGGCCCGGGTCAGGTCGTCGCCGCCGGCACCCGCGAACAGCTCGACGCCTTCGCCGCCTCCTGCGAGGAGACCCCGCTGGCCAAGCGCGGCCGGCTCACGCCCCTGCCGGTCGCCGGCGCCTTCCACACCGAGCACATGGCTCCGGCCGTCGACGTGCTCGGCACCCTGTCGCGCTCCATCTCGACGCACGACCCCCGCACGCCGGTGATCTCCAACCGCGACGGACAGGTCGTGCACGACGGCAAGCAGGTGCTGCGCCGGATCGTCGCGCAGGTCGCCCACCCGGTGCGCTGGGACCTCTGCATGGACACCATGCTCGACCTCGGCGTCACCGGGCTCCTGGAGATGCCGCCGGCGGGCACCCTGACCGGCATCGCGAAGCGGGCCATGAAGGGCGTCGACACCTTCGCCCTCAAGGGTCCCGAGCAGCTCGACGACGCCCGCGCCTTCTGCGAGAAGCACGGCGAGCGGTCTGTCATCGAATCCACGCCCACCTGGCGGATGCTGGTGTCGCCCGCCAAGGGCACGTTCCACCTCGCCCAGGACCTGCCCGAGGGCACCTCGATCCCGGAGCGGGCCTCGGTCGGCACGGTCCGCGGCTCGCGCGACGAGACCTCGGTGACGGCGCCGCACGGCGGCCGGGTCGTCGAGTGGCTCGTCGAGGACGGCGACCTGGTCTCCCCCGGCCAGCCCCTGGTCCGCCTGCACCCGGAGGTCGGCGCCTGATGCCCGCCCAGATCGCCCGCCACACCGGCGCCCGCGAGGCCGCCCTGCTCGGGCTCGGCATCCACCGCGGCAGCCGCGTCGTCCCGAACTCCGAGGTGGTCGACGCGATCGACTCCTCCGACGAGTGGATCCAGCAGCGCTCCGGCATCCGCACCCGGCGCTTCGCCGAGCCGCACGAGACCGTGCAGATGATGTCGGTCTCGGCCTGCCGCGCCGCGCTCGACGAGGCCGGCATCGAGGCCGCGCAGGTCGACGCCGTCATCGTGGCCACCGTCTCGCACCTCATGCAGACCCCCGCGGTCGCGACCCTCGTGGCCCACGAGCTCGGCACCGAGCGGGCCGCGGCCTTCGACATCTCCGCCGCGTGCGCCGGCTTCTGCCACGGCGTCTCGCTGGCCAGCGACATGGTGCGCGGAGGATCGGCCCGCCACGTGCTCGTGGTCGGCGTCGAGCGCCTCTCCGACATCACCGACCCGACCGACCGCGGCACCGCCTTCATCTTCTCCGACGGCGCGGGCGCGGTGCTCGTCGGACCGTCGACCGAGCCGGGCATCGGCCCCGTGGTGTGGGGCTCGGACGGCGAGCAGTTCGACCTGATCCGCTCCCGCCAGGACTGGCGCGACGTACTCGCCTCCGACGAGCCCCGCATGCCGCACCTGACGATGCAGGGCAACGCCGTGTTCCGGTGGGCCGCCTTCGAGATGGCGAAGGTCGCGCAGGAGGTCCTGGACCGCAGCGGCCTGACTGTCGACGACCTCGACGTCTTCGTGCCGCACCAGGCCAACATGCGGATCACCGACGTCCTGGTGCGCACGCTCAAGCTGCCCGACCACGTGCAGGTCGCGCGCGACGTCGCCGACCAGGGCAACAGCTCGGCCGCGTCCGTGCCGCTTGCCCTGCAGCGCCTGCGCGAGGACGGCCAGGCCAGGAGCGGCGACCTGGCGCTGATCATCGCGTTCGGCGCCGGCCTCGCGTACGCCGGCCAGGTCGTCCGCGTGCCCTGAGCCCCCCACCCGCAGCACCCCACCCCGACCCACCCCGATCACCACCGATCACCCCCATGAAGAAGGAGGGCCACATGGCCACCACCGAAGAGATCCGCACCGACCTCGCCGCGATCGTCAACGACGTCGCCGGCGTCGACGCGGAGGAGGTCCAGATGGACAAGTCCTTCACCGACGACCTCGACGTCGACTCGCTGTCGATGGTCGAGATCGTCGTCGCCGCCGAGGAGAAGTTCGAGGTCCGGATCCCCGACGAGGAGGTCAAGAACCTCAAGACCGTCGGCGACGCCGTCACGTACATCGAGAAGAACCAGGCTGCGTGACGCACCTCGTGTCCCGTCCGCGGGTCGGTGGCCTCACGGTCCCCGGCCCGCGGGGTCCGCGCCCCTCCACCCTGAAGGACTGATCCCATGAGCCCCACCCGCGTCGTCGTCACCGGCCTCGGCACGACCTCCCCCGTGGGAGGTGACGTCGCCTCGACCTGGGCGGCCCTGCTGGACGGTCGCTCCGGTGTCCGTCTTCTCGAGGAGGAGTGGGCCGGCGACCTCGCCACCCAGATCGCCGCCCGCGTGGCCGTCGAGCCGACCGAGGTGATCGAGCGGGTGAAGGCCCGTCGTCTGGACCGCTCCGGCCAGTTCGCGCTCGTCGCCGCCCTGGAGGCGTGGGCCGACGCCGGACTCGACGCCGAGGGGGCGCACGACGCGGAGCGCACCGCCGTCGCGATGGCCTCGGGCATCGGCGGTGTCACGACGCTGCTGTCGAACTACGACACGCTGAAGGAGAAGGGGCCCCGCCGGGTCTCCCCCCTCTCGATCCCGATGCTGATGCCGAACGGTCCGGCCGCCGCCATCGGCCTGGCCCTCGGCGCCCAGGCGGGCGTGCACACCCCCGTCTCCGCCTGCGCCTCGGGCAACGAGTCGATCGCGCTGGGCATCGACCTGATCCGCCTCGGCCGCGCCGACGTCGTCGTGGTCGGTGGCACGGAGGCGGCGATCCACGAGCTGCCGATGGCCGCCTTCGGCCAGATGCGCGCGCTGAGCCAACGCAACGACGAGCCCGAGCGCGCCTCCCGGCCCTGGGACACCGGCCGCGACGGCTTCGTGCTCGGCGAGGGCGCAGGCTGCCTGGTGCTGGAGTCCGAGGAGCACGCCGCCGCCCGCGGCGCCCGCGTGTACGCCGAGGCCGCCGGCGCCGGCATCACCGCCGACTCCCACGACATCGCCCAGCCCGACCCGTCCGGCGCCGGCGCGACCCGCGCGATGACGATGGCGCTACGCGAGGCCGGGCTCGCCGCGACCGACGTACGCCACCTCAACGCCCACGCCACCTCGACCCCGCAGGGCGACGTGGCCGAGGCGCTCGCGATCCGTACGGCGCTCAAGGAGGGGGTCGACGACCTCGTCGTCACCTCCACCAAGTCGATGACCGGCCACCTGCTCGGCGCGGCCGGCGCGCTCGAGTCGATCGCCACCGTGCTGGCCCTGCACCACCGGGTCGTGCCCCCGACGATCAACCTCGAGGACGCCGAGGACGTCGGGCTCGACATCGCCACCAGCGCCCGCAAGCTCGGCGACGGCCCGCTCGCCGCCCTCAACAACTCGTTCGGCTTCGGCGGCCACAACGTCGCCATCGCCTTCAGGAGCCAGTAGATGACCGCCACTTCCGCGCCCGCCGCCAACCCGCCCGCCCAGCGCGGCACCAAGCCGCCCCGCGATCAGGACCCGCGTCACCCGCTGCACCGGCTCGGTGCCCTGCTCGACGACGACTCGATGGAGCTGATCAGCCCCGTCGACGACTCCGGCATGCTCGCCGTCCGCGGGACCGTGCACGGCACCCGGGTCGTCGCCTTCTGCTCCGACCCCACCGTCATGGGCGGAGCGATGGGCCACGACGGCTGCAAGGTCGTCGTGCAGGCCTACGAGCAGGCCCTCGCCGAGCAGGCCCCGATCATCGGCCTGTGGCACTCCGGCGGGGCCCGCCTCGCCGAGGGCGTGCTCTCGCTGCACGCGGTCGGCCTGATCTTCAAGGTGATGACCGACGCGTCCGGCCGGATCCCGCAGATCTCGGTCGTGCTCGGCGCCGCCGCGGGTGGCGCGGCGTACGGCCCGGCGCTGACCGACGTCGTGATCCTCGGCCCCGAGGGACGCATCTTCGTCACCGGGCCCGACGTCGTGCGCTCGGTGACCGGCGAGTCCGTCGACATGGCCCGCCTGGGCGGCCCTGAGCCGCACGGACGGCGCAGCGGCGTCGTGCACATCCTCACCGAGTCCGAGCAGGAGGCCCTCGAGCGCGCCCGCACCACCGCGTCGCTGCTCGGCGACCCCGGCCGGCTCGACATGGAGTCCGTCGCCGACGTCGACCTCGCGCAGATGCTGCCGGAGAACCCGAAGCGCGCCTACGACGTGCACCCGCTGGTCGAGGCCGTGCTCGACGACGGCAGTGTGCAGGAGCTGCACACCCGCTGGGCGCCGAACATCGTCACCGCCCTGGGCCGCCTCGGCGGTCGCAGCGTCGGCGTCGTCGCCAACAACCCGCTGCGCCTCGGAGGCTGCCTGGACTCGATGTCGGCCGAGAAGGCCGCGCGCTTCGTGCGCACCTGCGACGCCTTCGGACTCCCGCTGGTCGTGCTCGTCGACGTGCCCGGCTACCTGCCCGGCGTCGGCCAGGAGTGGGACGGCGTCGTACGCCGCGGCGCCAAGCTGTTGCACGCCTTCGGCGAGGCCGTCGTGCCGCGCGTGACCCTGGTGACCCGCAAGACCTACGGCGGCGCCTACATCGCGATGAACGCCCGCGCGCTCGGCGCCTCGACGGTGTTCGCCTGGCCGGGCGCCGAGGTGGCCGTGATGGGCCCGGTGGCCGCCGTGCGGATCCTGCACCGCCGCAAGCTGGCCGAGGTCGCCCCCGACCTGCGCGCCCAGGTCGAGGCCGAGCTCGCCGCCGAGCACGAGAAGCTCGCCGGCGGGGTCGACAAGGCCGTCGAGATCGGCGTCGTCGACGAGGTCGTCACCCCCCAGGCCACCCGGTCCCGCATCGCCCAGGCCCTCGCCGCCGCCGGCGAAGGACGACGTGGCCAGCACGGCAACATCCCCCTCTAGGGGCGGCAGAACACCACGTCAACGTGGTAATCCGGCACTTGCAGCGGGAAGGTTCCCGCTGCAAGTGCATGTTTTCCGCTGCCGGGTCCCCGGTCAGTAGGGCTCGTGGCTCAGACGACCTGGTGGAGCCACCGCACGGGGGCGCCGTCGCCCGCGTGCCGGAAGGTCTCGAGCTCGTCGTCCCAGGGCTTGCCGAGCAGGCGGTCGATCTCGGAGGTGAGCTCGACCTCGCCGAGGGCGGCCTTGAGCACCGCGGCCTTGAGCCGGTCCTCGGGGATCAACAGGTCGCCGTGCAGGCCCGAGACGGCATGGAAGATGCCGAGGTCGGGGGTGCACGCGTAGCGGGCGCCCTCGCTGCCGGAGGTCGGCTCCTCGGTGATCTCGAAGCGCAGGTGGTTCCAGCCGCGCAGCGCCGAGGCGACGGCCGCGGCCGTGCCGACGTCGCCGGCCCAGGAGTGCTCGGCGCGGTAGGCGCCGGCCTGGGCGGGTTGCGGCGTCCACGTCAGGTTCGCGTGCACACCAAGTACGCCGCCCACGGCCCATTCAATGTGCGGGCACAGTGCAGACGGCGCGGAGTGGACGTACAGGACGCCTCTCGTGGTCGTACGCGTCATCTCGGGTGTCCTCCTCATCTCCGGCGTCGAGCAACGCCTTCCCCAGCGGGCTCCGTGCGGGATGAGAGGTGCACTCGCGTGTGATGCGCGTGACCTGTGTCAAGTTGTGTCCCCCATTGTGACGCAGATTCGCGCCGGTGACCAGGAACTGGCCACTCTGGGGGCGTGCAGTCCTCGAGTCGGGTCCCCGCGTGGTCGCCCTGGCGCACCGTCGTCACCTTCGGCGTCGTCAGCCTGGCCGCCGACATGGTCTACGAGGGCGCCCGTGCGGTCACCGGCCCCTACCTCGTGGCCCTCGGCGCGAGCGCCGCCCTCGTCGGCCTGGTCACCGGTCTCGGCGAGGCCGCTGCCCTCGGGCTGCGGCTGGTCTTCGGTCCGCTCGCCGACCGCGGTACGTCGTACTGGCCGCTCACCGTGCTCGGCTACGCGATGACCGCGGTGGCGGTGCCGCTGCTCGCGCTCGCGCCGCTGCTGGGCGGGGCCGGCCTGACCGTGGGCGCGACCCTGGTGGTCGTCGAGCGCACCGGCAAGGCCGTGCGCTCCCCCGCCAAGTCGGCGCTGCTGGCCGCCGCTGCGCGCAGCGTGGGGCGGGGGCGCGGCTTCGCGGTGCACAAGGCGCTCGACCAGGTCGGGGCCCTCGCGGGCCCGCTCGTCGTCGCCGGCATCGCCTACGCCAGCGGTTCCACCGCGGTCGCCCTCGGGGCGCTCGCCGTGCCCGGCGCCGTGGCCATGGCGCTGCTGCTGCTCACCCGGCGACGCGTGCCCGACCCCGCGGCGTACGACGAGACCGTCACCGTCCGCGCCACCACCGCGGACCTGCGCACACGCCTGCCCCGCCGCTTCCACCTCGTCGCCCTGTCCTGCGCCCTGAGCACGGCCGGCCTGATGACCTTCGGGGTGCTCTCGGTGCACCTCGTCGCCTCCGACCTCGTGCCCGTGGCCCTGGTGCCCGTCGTGTACGCCGGCGCGATGGCCGTCGAGGCCGTCGGGGCACTGGCGACCGGCGCCGCCTACGACACCCACGGCGCCCGGGTGCTGCTGGTGGTGCCCCCGCTCGTCGTGCTGGTGCCGGCCCTGTCGTTCGCCGGGTCCCTCGGCCTCGTGCTGGTCGGCCTGGCCGTCTGGGGCGTAGCGACCGGCGTGCAGGACTCCACGGTCAAGGCGCTGGTCGCCGACGTCGTGCCCGCCGGACGCCTCGGCACGGCGTACGGAGTGTTCGCGGCGTGGCAGGGGGTCGCCGCCCTCGTCGGCGGGGTCACCGCCGGCGCCCTCTACGACGCCGACCGGGTCGGGGTGCTCGTGGCCCTGGTCGCGGTCGCGCAGCTCGCGGCCCTCGTGCTGCTGGCTCGGGTGACACGGCAGGACCACACGGCCCACCCCGGACCGGTGGGGGCGGCCCGGTGAGGGCGGCGGCGGCGGCGCGGGGCCCAGCGGGTCAGCGACTCAGCGGGTCAGAACTTCTTGTGCCGCGGCTTCTTGGCCTTCGGCGGGCCACCCGCGTCGGGGCGCCGGTTCGGCGGACCCGACCGCGACGGCGGGCCGTCGCGGCGGGGGCTGGGCCCACGGTCGGGCTGCAGCTCGATCAGCTTGCCCGAGATGCGGGTCGTCGACAGCTTGTCGGTGACCTCGCTCGGCAGCGAGGACGGCAGCTCGACCAGGCTGTAGTTGAGCCGGATGTCGATGTGGCCGAAGTCCTTGCGCTGCAGGCCGCCCTCGTTGGCGAGCGCGCCCACGATCTGCCGGGGCTCGACCTTGTGCCGGCGCCCCACCTCGATCCGGTACGTCGACAGCCCGGCGGGCGTCTGCCGCGGGGGCTTCGCGCCACGGTCCGGACGGTCGCCCCGGTCGGGCCGGTCGGTGCGCGCCTTGCGTGGCGGCGGGGCCGTGTCGGGGCCGAGCAGCAGCGGCTCGCCGTCGTGCACCATCACCGCGAGAGCGGCGGCCACGTCGAGGGCCGGCACGTCACGGTCGTTGACGTAGCTCTGCACCAGGTCGCGGAAGCCCGGCATCTGCGAGGACTGCAGAGCCTTGGTGACCGCCTCCTGGAAGCGCGCGACCCGGGAGGTGTTGACGTCCTCGGCGGTCGGGAGCGGCACCTCGGGGATCTGCTGCTTCTGCGCCCGCTCGATCGCCTTCAGCAGGTGCCGCTCGCGGGGGGTGACGAAGGAGATCGCGTCGCCCGCGCGCCCGGCCCGGCCCGTGCGCCCGATCCGGTGCACGTAGGACTCGGTGTCGGTCGGGATGTCGAAGTTGACGACGTGGGTGATCCGGTCGACGTCGAGGCCGCGCGCCGCGACGTCGGTGGCGACGAGGATGTCGAGCTTGGCGTCGCGCAGCGACCGGATCAGCCGCTCGCGCTGCACCTGGGCGACGTCGCCGTTGATCGCGGCGGCGGAGAAGCCCCGGGCCCGCAGCTTCTCGGCGACCTCCTCGGTCGCCTGCTTGGTACGGACGAAGACGATCATGCCCTCGAAGTTCTCCACCTCGAGCAGCCGCGTCATCGCGTCGATCTTCTGCGGCCAGGCGACCTGCAGCCAGCGCTGGGTGATGTTGCCGGCGGTGGAGGGCTTGTCGCGGACGCTGACCTCGACCGGGTCGTGGAGGTACTGCTGCGCGAGCCGGCGGATCTGCTTCGGCATCGTCGCGGAGAAGAGCGCGACCTGCTTGGAGTCGGGGGTGTCGGCCAGGATCGTCTCGACGTCCTCGGCGAAGCCCATGTTGAGCATCTCGTCGGCCTCGTCGAGCACGAGGTAGCGCAGCTCGGAGAGGTCGAGGGTGCCCTTCTCCAGGTGGTCCATGATCCGGCCGGGAGTGCCGACGACGACCTGCACGCCGCGGCGCAGCGCCGAGAGCTGTACGCCGTACGCCTGCCCGCCGTAGACGGCGAGCACCCGCACCGGCAGGTGCGCGGCGTACCGCTCGAAGGCCTCGGCGACCTGGAGCGCGAGCTCACGGGTGGGGGCGAGCACGAGGGCCTGCGGGGACTTCTGGCCCGGGTCGAGGCGGGACAGCACCGGCAGCGCGAAGGCGGCGGTCTTGCCGGTGCCGGTCTGCGCGAGGCCGACGACGTCGCGCCCGGCCATCAGCTCGGGGATCGTCGCCGCCTGGATCGGCGAGGGCGACTCGTACCCGACGTCGCTCAGCGCGCGCAGCACCTTGCGGTCGAGACCGAGGCTCTCGAAGTCGGGGGGCGCGTCCGCCGCCGCGTCCGAGGTCGTGGTGCTCGAGGGCTCACTCATGGGACTCGCGTTGCATCGCACCAGAGTAGGACGTCGCGGCCCTCCCGGGAGAATCCTCGGCCGCGACCCTGCTCACGTCCCTGCGGGTGTCCGGTGCCGCACCCTTTGGCGGGTACTGGAAGTCTGTCGGTGAGCACACGTACGCCGCGCCGAGACGTGCCGGCGTCGCGAGAGGAGCCCCTATGGCCGCCGAGAGCCACCGTCGTCCGGGGGGAGCGCCCCCCGAGGACGACTTCGCCGACGACTTCGAGAACGCGGCCACCGACCCGCCGGGCCTGGACACCGCCGACGACGACTCCAAGTCCCGGGGCGCCACGGACGGCCCCCTCGAGGACGACCTCGAGGACGCCTTCGACCGACTGGTCGAGGAGGGCACGCAGCGGCTGGGCCGCACCAAGACCGAGATCCTCGTCACGGGCTTCTTCGGCGGCACCGAGGTGGCGTTGGGCGTGCTCGCCCTCGTCTTCACCTACCACGAGACCGGCAGCCACCTGCTCGCCGGGCTCGCCTTCTCGATCGGCTTCCTGGCCCTGCTGCTGGGCAACAGCGAGCTGTTCACCGAGGGCTTCCTCGTGCCGGTCTTCGCCGTCGCCGCCAAGCGCGCGCGGCCGTGGCGCCTGTTGCCGCTGTGGGGCGGCGTGCTCGTCGCCAACCTCGTCGGCGGCTGGCTGATCATGTGGCTGGTCGTGCCCGGGTTCCCCGAGCTGCACGAGAGACCTGGTCATGCTGGCCAGCGACTACGCCGAGGCGCCGTTCGGCGCGGAAGGCTTCTGCCTCGCCGTGCTCGCCGGATGGCGATCACCCTGATGACGCGCATGCAGACCGGCAGCGACGAGATGGTCGCCAAGATGGGCGCCGCGATCGGCATCGGCTTCCTGCTCGCCGGCACCGGTCTCTTCCACTCGATCCTGGACTCGCTGCTGATCTTCGGCGCCCTGCACACCGGTAGACGACCTTCGGCTACGTCGACTGGCTCGGCTGGATCGGCTACGTGGTCGTCGGCAACGTCGTCGGCGGTCTCGGCTGGTCACCTGCCTACGGCTGCTGCGCAGCCGGGAGCGGCTGGCCGAGGAGCGGTCGCGGCTCCGCGAGGAGCAGAAGCAGCCGCGCCCCTCGTCGCTGCACGCCGACGGCCGCCAGCAGCTGGCCCGCGAGCGGCGCGACCGGGTGCGCGCGGAGGCCAAGGCGCTCGACGAGTCCGAGATGGCCCAGAGGGCCTCGGCCGACGCCGCCCAGCACGGCTGAGCGCACCCCGCAGAGCCCGCTCAGCGGCGGGCGCCGGTGAGCGCGACCCACCCCAGCGCGAGACCCAGCCCCGCGACCAGGGGGCCGACGATCGCGAACACGTCGTTGCCCGCGCTCGGGCCGTCGGCGTAGCCCAGCGCCTGGGCGGTCCAGGCCGCGCCGAGCAGCACCAGCAACACCGCCAGCACGAGCACGGCGACCCGTCCGAGCACGCGTCCCGAGCGGCGGGGCGACACGGTCAGTGCACCGCGAACTCGTGGCCGAGCAGCTCCTCGCTCAGCGTCCAGAGCCGGGCCGCGGCCTCCTCGTCGCGGGCGGCCGACGAGACCGTGGACTCCCCGACGGGCCCGCGGGTGTCCAGGAAGCGGGTGGGTCCGTAGTAGGCGCCGTTGCGCGCCTCGGTGCCGGCCGCGGCGAGCACCTCGGGCACGGCACCCTCCTCGGCGCTCTGGGCGAGCACCCGGTTGGTCACCCGGTAGAGCGCCTGCAGCAGGCCGGTGGGGCCGGTGCTCTGGAGGTTGGTGGCGGCGTACCCGGGGTGGGCGGTCGCCGCGATCACCGGGCTGCCGGCCGCCTCGAGCCGCCGGGACAGCTCGAGCCCGAACATCAGGTTCGCCAGCTTGCTCTGCCCGTAGGCCTTCGTGGCGCTGTACCCGCGCTCGAGCATCGGGTCGTCGAAGTCGATGCCGCGGACCTGCCGGTGGGCGATGCTGCTGACCGGCACGATGCGCCCCTGCCTGGCGCGGACCAGGTCGAAGACCAGGGCGTCGAGCAGGAAGTGGCCGAGGTGGTTGGTGCCCAGCTGCAGCTCGAAGCCGTCCTCGGTGCGCCGCTGGGGGGTCTGCATCACCCCGGCGTTGTTGACCACCGCGTCGAGGCCGTCGGTCATCCCGCGCAGGCGCTCGACGGCGGCGCGGACCTGTGCGGTGCTGGCCAGGTCGAGCTCCAGCAGCTGCACCGTGCCCGGGCCGGGCACGGCCCCCAGCCGGTCGACCGCCGCGCGACCCTTCTCGGGCGAGCGTGCCCCGACCACCACGTCGCCGCCGGCCCGACGCAACATCGTGCAGGCCTCGAGCCCCAGGCCGCTGTTGGCGCCGGTGACGAGGTAGGTCCGACCGGTCAGGTCGGGCAGCTGCTCGGGCGACCAGTCGTGCACGGTGGTGTGGTCCGGCGAGGGGCTCATGGGGCTGATCCTGCCCGACACCCGGACGGCCCACCGGCGTGGGGCTGCTCACCCCGTGCGCGGCGCCGGGAGCGGGGCCGCCCGGGATCGCCCTAGAGTTGCGCCCTGTGAGCGTGCTGTGGGCCGGCGACGGCCAGACCCCGCGCGCGACCGGCCCCGCGGAGCGGGTCGGCGGGCGCCCCACCGACCCGGGCCGTCAGGTCTGGATGGACGTCCTGCGCGGCATCGCGCTGCTGCTCGTGGTGCTCACCCACACCTTGGCCCAGCTCGACCGACACCACGGCATCGACCCGGGCGCGCTGGCGCTGCTCTCCGACACCCTCGCACCGGTGCGCATCCCGACGCTGATGTTCCTCTCCGGGATGCTGCTCGAGCGCTCGCTGGCCAAGGGACCCCGACGGTTCCTCGACGGCAAGGTCCGCCAGATCGCCCACCCGTACGTCGTGTGGTCGCTGCTGTACCTGCTGGTCTGGCGGCTCTTCCCGACCCTCGACGGCATGGTGCACGACCGTGCCTCGGTGCTCCGCATCCCCGTCGAGCCGATGTCGGTGCTCTGGTACCTCCACCACCTGATGGCCTTCTACCTCGTCGTGCTGGTGCTGCAGCGCCTCCCGCGGTGGACCCTCGTGGTCGCGGCGCTCGGCCTCGCCGCCGTCGCCGGCGGCGACCACCCGCTGTGGGAGCGCCCGCTGACCCTCTTCGCCTTCTTCGTCGCCGGCGACCTGGTCGCCCGCCACCTCGACGGCGGCCTGCACCTCTACCGCGACCGCCGGGTCGTGGCGTGCTGCGCGGTGCTCGCCAGCCCACTGGTGCTGCTCGCGGCGACGGAGGAGAGCGAGGCGCGCTACTTCGTCGGCGCGCTGCCGTTCGCGGTAACCGGTCTGGTCGTGCTGGCGGCCACGGCCGTGCGGCTCGAGCGCACCCGCGCGGCCACCCCGCTGGCCTGGCTGGGCCGGCAGTCCCTGGTCGTCTACGTGACGCACTGGCTGCTGGTCAGCGCGGCCATCGCCGCCCTGAGCGGCGTGCCCGGCCTGCTCGACCACGGGGTCCTGATGGTGGCCGCGGTCTTCGTCGCCGTGGTGACCGCCTGCTGCCTGGCCGCTCTGGCCCAGCAGCGCTCGGCCACCTTCTCGCTGCTCTTCGCGCTGCCGCCGCGGTCGACCGCCGTACGCCGCGACGGGGTTTCCGCCCGGGGCTAGCGTCGAGCCGGACCACCCGGCGTACGACGGAAGGACAGGCAGCGATGAGGTACACCCGGCTCGGCTCGACCGGTCTGCAGGTCTCGGCCGTCACCCTCGGCTGCATGAGCTGGGGCGACCCCGACCGAGGCGGGCACCCGTGGGTGCTCCCCTACGAGGACGGGGAGCGGATCATCCACCGCGCCCTCGAGGCCGGCATCACGTTCTTCGACACCGCCAACGTCTACTCCGGCGGCTCCAGCGAGGAGTTCACCGGCCGGGCGCTGTGGAAGGCCGTCGACCGCGCCGACGTCGTGCTGGCGACCAAGGTGCACGGCCGGATGCGGCCGGGGCCCAACGGCGCCGGCCTGTCCCGGGCCGCGATCATCCGCGAGGTCGACGCCTCGCTCACGCGCCTGGGCACCGACTACGTCGACCTCTACCAGATCCACCGGTGGGACGACCGCACGCCGATCGAGGAGACGATGGAGGCGCTGCACGACGTCGTGAAGGCAGGCAAGGCCCGCTACGTCGGCGCCTCGTCGATGTGGGCGTGGCAGTTCGCCAAGGCCCAGCACACCGCCGACCTCGGCGGCTGGACGCGCTTCGTCTCGATGCAGGACCACTACAACCTGCTCTACCGCGAGGAGGAGCGGGAGATGCTGCCGCTGTGCGCCGACCAGGGCGTCGGGGTGCTGCCGTGGAGCCCGCTCGCCCGCGGCCGGCTCACGCGTGACTGGGACACCGAGACCTCCCGCACCGAGACCGACGAGTTCGGGGCGACCCTCTACCGCGACGAGGACGCCGCGACCGTCGACCGGGTGGCCGCCGTCGCTGAGCGCCGGGGCGTCTCCCGGGCCCAGGTCGCGCTGGCCTGGTTGATGCACCAGCCGGTGGTCACCTCACCGATCGTCGGCGTCACCCAGGACCACCACCTCGACGACGCCGTCGCCGCGGTCGACCTCGACCTCACCGACGACGAGCTGACCGAGCTCGGGGCGGACTACCGGCCGCACCCGGTGTCGGGCCACCGCTGAGGCTCGTCCACGGGCCCGGCCCCAGGCCTCCGGCTCGTCGCGGCTGAACTCGACCTGCAGGTCCTCGACCTCCAGCTCGAGGGTGCGCAGCGCCTCGACCACGGCGGCGGCCGACCGGGGAATGACCAGGATCGAGGTCTCGCGCTGGAAGTAGGGGCGCGCGGGCGACCACGGGTCCTCCCGTCCCTGGCGGCGCAGCGAGGCCTCCATCTTGGCCTCCCTCGGCCGGCTGCCGCCGAGGGACCCGGTGACCCGCACGAACCGGCGCGGGGGCGAGGGTGGGCGGCGGCCCATCCGCCCGGGCTGCCGCTTCTGCACCTGCTCGCGCTCGCCGACGGTCAGCACGTCGTCGAGGTCGAGCGCCAGGAACGCGCTGACCAGCCGTCGGTTGACGTCGTCCCAGGTCCCTCGCACGACGCCTCCCGGTGAACGCCGGACGGGTGCCGGCGCCCTCTCCGGGTCAGGTGCGACCGTACCCGTCCGCGCCACCGCGGCACCGGGCCCGCAGCTGCCACCCCGTGCAGGACAGCAGCACCCCGACGGCGAACCCGTCGGCCGCGAGGAACGCCGCCGCCTTGGCTCCCTCCGCGGCGTACGACACGAGGCCGAGCGCGCCGCCCAGCACGGCCAGCGCCACCGCGGCGAGCAGCGCCGAGGTCCGCGCACCGGGCACGACCGGGCCCCGCTCGTGCGGCCGCCGCGACGCGAGCCGGCGCCACGCGACGACGGCGACGACCGCGAGACCGACCACGCCGGAGACGTACTGCGCCCAGCGGTAGCCGTTCAGCGGCCCGTGGGGTGTCGTGAGCCAGGGCACCAGCTCGGTGCCCCAGCGGCCCCGGTGGGTGAAGGCGTCCCAACCGACGTGCGTCGCCGCGCCGACGGCGGCCGCCACGGGCACCCACCGCCAGGCCACGGCGGCGCGGTCGCCCCGGGCGGGCAGCCGGTGCCGGGACCACCGGGGCCCCAGGTCGACCAGCGGGTCGCGGAGCCAGAGCAGCCACAGCGTGACGGCGAGGACGCCGAGGACGACGTCGACGGTGACGATGCCGAGCAGGCTGTGGGTGAAGGAGTACGCGGGCAGCACCGGCAGGTCCGGCACGTCGCGGAGGAACAGCGGCAGGTCCGGCACCATCGAGCCCGCCACCAGCGCGGTCAGCGGCAGCGGCGGGCGGGCGAGGGGCAGCACCGCGGCGGCGTGCGCGGGGGTGAACGGCATGGGCGGAGCCTAGGGAAGCCGGCGGTGGCCCCCTAGGCTCGCGGGGTGACCTCCACCCCGCCGATCGCCGCGACCCGCACCTCCACCCGCGAGATCCACGGCCGCAGCCGGCACGACGACTACGAGTGGCTGCGCGCCAAGGAGGACCCCGAGGTGCTCGCCCACCTCGAGGCCGAGAACGCCTGGACCGAGGAGCGCACCGCCCACCTCGGCGGGCTCCGCGAGCAGGTCTTCGAGGAGATCCGCACCCGCACCCGCGAGACCGACCTCTCGGTGCCCACCCGGGTCGGCGACTGGTGGTACTACCACCGCTCCTTCCAGGGTCGCGAGTACGGCGCGACCTGCCGGGTGGCCGTCGCCGCACCGGACGACTGGACGGCCCCGGTGCCGGACTCCGAGACCGATCCCGGCCGCCCGGCGCTGCCCGGCGAGGAGCTGCTGCTCGACCTCGACGCGCTCGCCGAGGGGCACGAGTTCTTCTCCCTCGGCGGCAACGCGGTGAGCCTGGACGGCACCCTGCTGGCCTACTCGCTCGACGTCGTCGGCGACGAGCGCTACGAGGTGCGGGTGCTCGACCTGGCCACGCGCGCGCTGCGCGAGGACCACCTCACCGGGGTGGTCGGCGGCGCCACCTGGTCGCCGGACGGCGAGTCCTTCTACTACGTGACCGTCGACGACGCGTGGCGCTCGGACACGGTGTGGCAGCACCGGCTCGGCACCCCGCAGTCCGACGACGAGATCGTCCGCCACGAGCCCGACGAGCGGTTCGGCGTCGGGGTCGGACGCAGCCGGTCGCAGCGCTTCCTGATCACGGCCTCGCACTCCAAGACCACGACCGAGTACGCCGTGCTCGACACCGAGCAGCCCGACCTGGGCTTCCGCACCTTCTCCGCACGGCGCGAGGGGTTGGAGTACTCGATCGAGCACGCGGTCGTCGCCGGCGAGGACCGGTTCGTGGTGACCCACAACGCCGACGGCCCGAACTTCGGCGTCTCCCTGGCCCCGGTGGCCCCGACCCCGCCCGAGCAGTGGGAGGCGCTGCTGCCGCACGACGCCGCCGTACGGGTCGAGGACGTCGACGCCTTCGCCGGGCACCTGCTCGTGCACCAGCGCAGCGGAGGCCTCACCCAGCTGCGCGTGCTCGACCTGGGGCCCGAGGGCGTCACCGACGACTACCTGGTGCCGTTCGGGCGAGACGTCTACACCGTCGGCGCGATGGGCAACCGCGTCTTCGCCTCCCCCGTCGTACGCCTCGGACTGACCTCGCTGACCCTGCCGTCCTCGGTCTACGACTACGACGTGCGCACCCGCACGCTGACCCTGCTGCGCCAGCAGGACGTGCTGGGCGACTTCGACGGCGACGACTACGAGGAGCACCGCCTCTGGGCCTCCGCCCCCGACGGCGAGCCGGTGCCGATCTCCCTCGTCGTACGCCGGGACGCGCGGGCGTCCGGGCCGGTGCCGCTGCACCTGTACGGCTACGGCTCCTACGAGCACTCCATCGACCCCGGCTTCTCGATCGCCCGGCTCTCGCTGCTGGACCGGGGCGGGGCCTTCGCGGTCGCCCACGTGCGCGGCGGCGGCGAGATGGGCCGGCGCTGGTACGACGACGGCAAGCTGCTGCGCAAGCAGAACACCTTCGGCGACTTCATCGCCTGCGCCCGGCACCTGCGCGAGACCGGCTGGGCCAGCCGGGTCGTCGCCGAAGGGGCCAGCGCGGGCGGGCTGCTCGTCGGCGCGGTGGTCAACCAGGCGCCCGAGGCGTTCGACGGCGCCGTGGCCGGGGTGCCCTTCGTCGACGCGCTCACCACGATGCTGGACTCGTCGCTGCCGCTGACGGTCTCGGAGTACGACGAGTGGGGCAACCCCGAGGGCGACCCCGAGGTCTACGACTACATGAGCCTCTACGCGCCGTACGACAACGTGGGCGAGCAGGACTACCCGCCGATCCTGGCCGAGACCAGCCTGAACGACACCCGCGTCTTCTACGTCGAGCCGGCCAAGTGGGTCGCCCGGCTGCGGGCCACCGCCGAGGACCACCGGCCCGACGTGCTGCTGCGCACCGAGATGGCCGGCGGGCACGGCGGGGTGTCGGGGCGCTACAAGTCCTGGCGCGAGCGGGCCTTCACGCTGGCCTGGATCCTCGACCGGCTGGGGCTGGCCGACCGCTGACCCGGCGCGCGGCCGTGACTAGGCTCACGGGCATGGACACCGACGCCGTGCTGAGGCTGCTGCAGGACGTGTCGGCGGAGGTGGTGGAGCCGCGCTTCCGCAGCCTCGGCGAGGGCGAGGTGAGCGAGAAGAACCCCGGTGACCTGGTGACCGTGGCCGACCGCGAGGCCGAGGTGCTGATCACCGAGGCGCTCGAGGCCGCCTACCCCGACGCGGTCGTGCTGGGCGAGGAGGCGTGTGCGGCCGACGCGTCGGTGCTCGACCGGTTCACGAGCGCCGACCACGCCTTCACCGTCGACCCGGTCGACGGCACCAAGAACTTCGTGAAGGGCTCCCCCGACCACGCCGTGATGGCGGCCGAGCTGCGGGGCGGCGAGGTCGTGCGGAGCTGGATCTGGCAGCCGCAGCACCGTCACGCCTACGTCGCCGAGCGGGGCGCCGGCGCCTGGTGCGACGGCAGGCGGCTCACCCGGGGGGCCGTCGGCGAGCAGCTGCGCGGCGTCACCTCGCGGCGCAGCTGGATCGGCCGCGCACTCGGCAGCCTGCGCGCGCTCGAGCTCACCTGGGTCTGCTGCGGGGTGGACTACCCCAAGGTGGTCGAGGGCGACGCCGACTACGCGCTCTTCCTCAAGGCCAAGCCGTGGGACCACGCGCCCGGTTCGCTGCTGCTCACCGAGGCCGGTGGCCACGTCGGCACGTTCTCCGGTGGGGCCTACCGACCGCAGGACCCGGCGCCCCGCGGCCTGGTGGCGGCGGCCGACCGGGCGACGTACGACCTGGTCCGGGGGCTGGTCGGCGCCCTGCCCGGGCGCTGACGTCGGCGGCGTCTCGCCGACGCAAGCTCGCGCAGCCGTGGGGCGGGTGGGGCTCGAACCCACGACCCAAGGATTATGAGTCCTCTGCTCTGACCGACTGAGCTACCGCCCCTCGGCGACGACCCTACCGACGCCCACGACGCACGGCGTGAGCGCCACGACGCGCTCGGGCGCGTCTTCGCACCCACGCCGCCGGGAGGGCTCGGTCAGTCGTCGTTGCGGGCACTGTCCACGGCCAGCGCCAGGGTGTTCAGCGCGGCCCACCCCATCGTCACCGCGAGCACCTTCTGACGCACGTCGGGGTCCGAGGTCCGCGCGGCCAGCACGAGGCCGTCGCCGATGTCGTTGAGGATGCGGACCTTCATCGCGGTCTTCACGGTCTTCCCGGAGCGGCCGAACATGCCGAACGAGCTGATCGCGAGGTCGCGCACGCCGTACGTCTGGGCCAGCACCTCGAAGCCCGGCAGCTGTGCCTTGTCGGCCTCGAGGGCCCTGCCGAGGTGGGCGGGCTCGACGAGGGCGAACACGCCGTACCCGGCGGTGGCGGTGGACATCAGACGGCTCAGTCGGTAGCTCATGGGCGGGTCCTACCCGTTCGGGCCCCGAGCGACCCCCTGGCCGGACCAGCACGTCGTGGAGCACGGTCCGGAGGGCGACGGCGCGCGACGAGGCCGGCGCCCACCAGGACGGGGAGCAGTCCCAGGCCGACGAGCCTGCCCCGTGCTGGGGCCGCCGGAGGCGTCGCCGTCGCCGGAGCCGCCCGGGTGACCAAGGTGGCGGAGAGGCCCGCGGTCGCGGTGTCGAGCAGCGCGCCGAGACCGAGTGCCTCGGCCGCACCGGGACGAGTCAGACGTCCTCGGCGTCCCGGGTCACCGGCAGGGCGAGCGCGACCGTCAGCGCCAACGTGGCGTGCGGCTCCTCGAGCGCGGACCCGAAGAGCTCGCGCAGGCGTCCCAGCCGGTAGCGCACGGTCTGGGGGTGCACGTGCAGGGCGGACGCGACGTCCTCGCGCCGCCCCTGGTGGAGCAGCCATTGGCGCAGCGTCTCCTCCAGCCGCTCCCGGCTGGCCTCGGTCTCGCCCTCGAGGGGCGCGAGCACGTGCCGCCTCAGGTCGCCGAGGGCCTCGGGGTCCGAGCTCAGGAGCACCTCGGCCAGGTGCTGCTCGGTGTCCTGCGCCCGCGCGCCGCGCGGGGCGACCACCCGGCGTACGCGCAGGGAGCGCACGTACGACGAGCGCACCTCCTGCCACGGCCGGGTCGGGCCCGCGGTGGCTCGGGCTCCCGACAGCGTCCGCAGGAGCGCCGTGCGAGCGCCCGCCGAGTCGATGCCGGGCACGAGCAGCACGGCCAGGTCGCCCACCTCGTCCCCGAGCGCCTCGTCGAGGTGGGGCAGGTCGTCGTCGAGCCGCAGCGTCCGCTCGTCCAGCAGGCCGAGCACGGTGCGCACGTGCGGGTTGGCCAGCACCACCGCGGTCAGCGACAGGGGCGGTTCCCAGTCGGCGCGCTCCGCGGCCGCCTCGAGCTCGACCTCGTCCTCGCCCCGCAGCAGCGCCTGGCCCAGCCGACGCCGGTAGCGCTCGCGCACCTGGCCCGTCGTGGCGAGCTCGTCCGCGTGACCGGCCACCGAGGCCGCCGACAGCTGGTCGATGTAGGCGAACACCAGCTCGGCGAAACGCCCCAGCGACTCCGCCCCGACGCCCGCCGCGACCGCGGTGGTGGACATCTCCCGCCAGGAGACCCGGGCCCCCACGCGGTAGGCCGCGAGCAGTGCGTCCATGCTGCGGCCGCTGCGTGCCTCCCCCCGACCGAGCGCGTACGCACCCTCGATCGCAGGGGCGGTCGGCGTCCCCTTGTCGTCGGCCCGCGGACGGGACACGAGCGACAGAAAGCCGCCCAGGGCCACCTCGACGGCCACCCGGATGTTCTGGCCCATGTCCCCGGCCAGGGCGTTGGCGTAGCTGGGCACCTCGATGATGACGGCCCGCACGGTGCGCTCGGCGACGTGGGGAAGCGACGCGCGCAGCGCCTCGACCACCGTGAGGTCGAGGCGCAGACCCGCCCCGGCCTGCGTCGAGGGCCGGGACGACGGCACCGACGGCACCGACGGCACCGCGGGTCGCGGTTGTGCCGGCTCTGTGGACGAGTCCGCCTCAGTCATCCGCACACCCCCAGAAATTGTTCGTTGTGAACAATCCTACCCGCCCGATTCACTTCGTGGGGTGAGGTGGGACCCGCAGATCGCGGGCACTGTAGAGGCATGGTCACCGACACCCACCCCGACGTCCGACCGGACGCGCTCACGACGTGGCGCCGCACGGTGTCCACGAGGGCCGTCGCGGTCGCCGAGGCGCTGACCACCCCGCTCCTGCCCGAGGACTACCTCGACCTGTTCGCCCCGCTGCGCAGCGGGGCCGACCTCCGGGCCCGCGTGGTCGACGTGCACCCCGAGACGCGCGACGCCGCCACCCTGCTGCTGCAGCCCGGCGCCGACTGGGCCGGGCACGTCCCCGGCCAGTACGTCCGGATCGGCGTCGACGTCGACGGCGTGCGCCACTGGCGCGCCTACTCCCTCACGCACGGCCCGCGCGCCGACGGGCGCATCTCCATCACCGTCAAGGCCGTGCCCGACGGCCGGGTCAGCACCCACCTGGTGCACGACGCCCGGCCCGGCACCCTGGTGCACCTCGAGCAGGCGGCCGGCGAGTTCGTGCTCCCCGAGCAGGCGCGCAAGCTGCTCTTCGTGACCGCCGGCTCCGGAGTCACCCCGGTCATCGGCATGCTGCGCAACCTGTTCCCCGCGACCGACGCCGGCGTGCTGCAGCCCGAGCGCAGCGCCGACCTCGACATCGTGGTCGTCCACGTCGCTCCCAGCCGGCCCGAGTCGATCTTCCTCGACAACCTGCGGGCCCTGGACGAGGTCGGCGCGATCCGCCTCGTCGCCCGGTACGACGACCAGCACGGCGTGCTCGACGTCGCCGACCTCACCACGCTGGTGCCCGACCTGGCCGAGCGCACCACCTTCGCCTGCGGCCCGGCCGGCCTGCTGGACGCCCTCACGGCGCACCACGACGAGCTCGGGCTGCCCCTGTCGACCGAGCAGTTCCGTGTCGCGGCCGTCGCCGTCGGCGAGGGCGGCACCGTGCGCTTCGCCGACAGCGACGTGGAGGCCACCAACGACGGCGGCTCCCCCGTGCTGGAGACGGGCGAGGAGGCCGGTGTGCTGATGCCGTCGGGATGCCGCATGGGCATCTGCTACTCCTGCGTCTCCCCGCTGGTCTCCGGCGCCGTGCGCGACCTGCGCACCGGCGAGCTGATCGAGGCCACCGAGGACGTCACCGGCGTCGCCGCCACCAAGATCCAGACCTGCGTCAGCGCCGCAGCGGGCGACTGCGTGATCGGCCGCTAGGCCGCAGCCCACCCGCACCACGACATCACACACCCCGCTCCGACCGAAGGAGAGACCATGACCGTCCTGCAGAAGAAGCCCGACACCGACAACCCGATCGCGCACCTCACCGACGAGGACATCGAGACGATCGGCCGTCGCCTCGAGGCGATCCGCGCCGACGTGATCGAGGACCGCGGTGAGCGGGACTCGGCGTACATCCGCAAGGTCATCCGCACGCAGCGCCAGCTCGAGGTCGGCAGCCGTTCCCTGCTGCTCGTCTCGATCTTCCCGCCGGCCTGGGCCCTCGGTACCGCCGGCCTTGCGGTCGCCAAGATCCTGGAGAACATGGAGATCGGGCACAACATCATGCACGGCCAGTGGGACTGGATGCGCGACCCGAAGATCCACTCCACCAGCTGGGAGTGGGACAACGCCTCTCCGTCGGCGCAGTGGAAGCACGCGCACAACGTCGTGCACCACACGTACACGAACGTCGTCGGCAAGGACAACGACCTCGGCTACGGCATCATGCGCGTCGACGAGGACCAGCGCTGGGTGCCCTTCTACCTGCTCCAGCCGGTCTGGAACCTGGTCAACGCCTGCTTCTTCGAGTACGGCATCGCCGCCTACGACCTCGAGCTCGGCAAGAACCTCAAGACCAAGAAGCGTCGGGCGAACCCGGAGTTCCGGGCCCGTGCCGCCCAGGTCGGCCGCAAGATCCGCGGCCAGGTCACCAAGGACTACCTGCTGCACCCGCTGCTGTCCGGCCCCTCGGCCCTGACCACGCTGTCGGCGAACTTCACCGCCAACGTCGTGCGCAACCTGTGGACGCACTCGGTGATCATGTGCGGCCACTTCCCCGATGGCGTGTCGACCTTCGAGCGTCGCTCCATCGAGGGCGAGACCAAGGGCGAGTGGTACGTGCGCCAGATGCTCGGCGCCGCCAACATCACCGGCTCGCGGGCGATGCACATCGCGACCGGCAACCTGAGCTACCAGATCGAGCACCACCTCTACCCCGACCTCCCGAGCAACCGCTACCAGGAGATCGCCCCCCAGGTGCGCGCCATCTTCGACGAGTACGACCTGCCGTACGTGAGCGGTCCGCTGCCCGTGCAGGTCGCCTCGGCGTGGGCCAAGATCATCCGGCTGTCGCTGCCGAACGGCTTCGTGGAGACGCAGAAGGAGAAGGTCACCCGCAGGCTCGGGCTGCGCAAGGCCGCCGCGGTGCTGCCCTTCCCGGCACGCCGTGGCACGGAGACCTCCGCCGCGTAATCTTCACCCGTGCTCGCACGAAAGGCCCGGACAGCGCGGTCCCGGTCAGGGTGTGATGGGTCCGGGAGGGGAGCGGATGGACGCCGAGTTCTACCAGCTGGTCGTCGAGACCTCGGTCGACGGCATCTGGGCGCTCGACCTCGACGGCCGCACCGTCCACGTGAACGACGCCCTGGCCACGATGTTCGGCTACACGCCGGCCGAGATGGCCGAGGTGGACGTCCGGAGCAGGATCGACGCCCAGGGCCGTGAGCAGCTCGAGGACCACCTCGAGGAGCTCCGCCGGGGCCGGCGGGACGCGGAGGCGGTCGAGGTGTCGGCCCGGCGACGGGACGGCCGACAGTTCTGGGCGCTGGTCAGCGCCTCTCCCCTGCGCGACGGGGACGGCGTCCTGCGCGGCGTCGTCCACCGGTGGAGCAACAACCACCGCCGCCGGCGCGAGCTCGACGAGATCGGCAAGAGCCGGCGCGAGCTCGCGCAGGCCCAGGGCATGGCGCGCCTCGGCAGCTGGAGCTACGACCCCACCACCGGCACCGTCGACTGCTCGGAGAACTTCACCGCCCTCTTCGACATCACCCACGAGCAGCTCGAGGACGAGCGGGACGTCTGGAGCGGGCTCGTGCACCCGGAGGACCGCCCCGGCTGGGTCGAGCAGATCACCCACGCCCAGAGCACGGGCACGACGGCGGAGTACACCGTGCGCCTGCAGGTGCGGGGCGAGTGGATGTGGACCCGGGGCCAGTCCGCCGCCAAGGTCGTCGACGGCGTCGTCGTGCGCCGGTGGGGCACGCTGCAGGACATCACCGAGCACAAGCATCTCGAGCAGGAGCTCGAGGACCAGCTGCTCCAGAACACGCTCACCGAGGTCGTCGCCACCGCCTCCAACGAGTCCGCCACCTTGCAGGAGGCCCTGCTCGGCCTCCGCGACGTGGCTCTCGCCGACCCGGGGTGGTCCGAGGCCTACGCGTACACGCCCGGTCCCGACGGACTGGTCCCGATGCAGGCCCCCGGCAAGGTCGAGGAGCAACGTCCGGCACCCGGCAACGTCGCCCTGGCCGAGCGGGCGCTCGCGGCCCACGTGCCGGTGTGGAACGACGCCCGGACCGACCTGGCCTTCCCCCTGCTCCACGACGGCCGGGTGTTCGCCGTGTGCAGCCTGCACAGCGACGTCGTCACCGAGAAGCCCGCCCACACCGCGGCGACCGCGCAGCGTGCCGCGCTGCAGCTCGGGCAGGTCATCGAGCGCGAGCAGGCGAACGCGGCCCTGGCGGCCGCCCGTGACGCCGCGGTCGCGGCCTCCCGGGCCAAGTCGGAGTTCCTCGCCGTGATGAGCCACGAGATCCGTACGCCGCTCAACGGCGTGCTCGGTCTGAACGAGCTGATGATGAGGACGCCGCTGTCGAGCCGGCAGCACCAGCTCGCGACCGGCGTACGCCAGGCGGGCCGGAGCCTCCTCACGTTGATCAACGACATCTTGGACCTCTCCAAGATCGAGGCCGGCCGGCTCGAGCTCGAGCGCGTCGACTTCGACGTACGCAGCGCCGTCGAGCACGCCGCGGGCATCGTGGGCGGGGCCGCCCGCGCCAAGGGCCTCGAGCTGGCGGTCGCCTGCGACCCGGGGGTGCCCGAGGTCCTGGCCGGTGACCCCACCCGGCTCTCCCAGGTGGTCACCAACCTGGTGTCCAACGCCGTGAAGTTCACGGAGTCCGGCGAGGTGCTGGCGCACGTCGGCAGCCGCCAGGAGGCGGGCCGGGTGCGACTCCTCGTGGAGGTCTCCGACACCGGCATCGGCATCGCCCCCGAGGCCGTCGAGCGGCTCTTCGAGAACTTCACCCAGGCCGACGCGTCCACCACCCGGGTGCACGGCGGCACCGGGCTCGGCCTCGCGATCAGCCGGCAGATCGCCCGCGACATGCAGGGCGAGGTCACCGTGACCAGCAGCCCGGGCAGCGGCAGCACCTTCACGTTCTCCGCGCTCCTCGACCACCCCGAGGGACCCGCCACCAGCGTCCAGGACGACGAGGCCCGGGCCCGCCTGCAGGGGGCCCGCGTCCTCGTGGTGTGCCCCAGCGACCGTCGGCGGGAACTGATCGGCCACCAGGTCTCGCTCTGGCAGGCCCGCGTCGAGGCCGTCGCCGCGGTCACGGAGGCCGAGCAGCTGGTCTCCACGTCCACCTCGTCCACCGGGTGCCCCGATCCCGTCGCCGCCGTCGTGCTCGACCTTCCGGACGACGCCGGGGAGGCGCGGCACCGGCTCGAGCGGGTGCTGGCGACGGTGCCGCCCTCGACTGCGGTGGTGGTGCTCGCCGTCGACCCGGAGGTCGTGGACGTCCGCCCCGAGGAGCGCGCCGCCCTGCACGTGCTGGTCAAGCCGGCCCCCAGCACCGCCCTGCGCGAGGCCCTGTCCGGGCCGAGCGTCGGCACCGCCGACCCCCACGTCGCCGCGCTGTCGTCGGGCTCCCCCACCGGGCTCCGGGTGCTCGTCGTGGAGGACAACGAGGTCAACCAGATGGTGGCCACCGGGATGCTCACGTCCCTCGGGTACGAGGTCCAGGTCGCTCCCGACGGCGTCGTCGCGCTCGAGATCTTCGACCCCGCCGTCCACCACGTCGTCCTGATGGACGTGCAGATGCCTCGGCTCGACGGGTACGGCGCGGCGCGCGCCCTCCGGGAGCGCTACGGGGACTCGATCCGCACCCCCATCATCGCGATGACCGCCGGCGCGATCAGCGGCGAGCGGGAGCGCTGCCTGGCCTCCGGCATGGACGAGTGCCTCACCAAGCCGGTCGACCTCGCCCTGCTCCGGAGGACGCTGAGCCGCTGGACGGACCACGCGGCGGACGGCGCGGCGGACGTCACCGCCGCTCCTGAGAACGCCGAGGGCCCGACGCCGGCGGAGCCGACCGGGGAGGCGACCGCGGCGACGGTGCCGGGAGGGGTCGAGGAACTCGACCTCGACCGGCTCGACCTGCTGCGCGACCTGGACGCCCCCGACACGGCGTACCTCGACCAGGCCGTCGCCAACTTCGTCGCGCGTGGCCCCGAGGCGGTCACCCTGATCCGGGACGCCCTCGTGCGCAACGACGGCGACGCCGTGCGCTTCACCGCCCACAAGCTGGCCGGCTCCGCGCTGAACCTGGGCCTGAAGCGGGTCGGCGCAGCCGCGCGGGACCTGGAGCAGCGGGCCGACGGCCCGCTCACCGACGACGTCACCACCCTGTCGCTGCGGCTGGAGAGCCTGCTCGCCATCGACATCCCCGCCCTGCTGACCTACCAGTCGGCCTACCAGCGCGGTCACGACCGACACCGTTGACGCCCCCACCCGGGCTGCTGCACGGGAATGTGACGCCGACGAAGGCGGTTGTGCCCGGCATGAGTGACGCGGAGCACACACCGACCCAGCTGCAACCCCTGGACGAGGACTGGCAGACCGCCCTGTGCGTGGTCGCCCACCCCGACGACCTCGAGTACGGCGCGGCCTCCGCGGTCGCCCGCTGGACCGGACAGGGCAAACGGGTCGTCTACTGCATGGTCACCTCCGGCGAGGCCGGCATCGACGGCATGCACCCCGAGGAGTGCCGGCCGGTGCGCGAGGCCGAGGAGGTCGCCTCGGCGCGGGTCGTCGGCGTCGAGGAGGTCGAGTTCCTGCGGCTGCCCGACGGCGTCCTCGAGTACGGCGTACCCCTGCGCCGCGCCCTGGCCGCGGTGGTGCGCAAGCACCGTCCTGACGTGGCGGTGACGCTCAACTTCCGCGACACCTTCGGGGGCCAGAACCTCAACCAGGCCGACCACATCGCGGTCGGCAAGGCCCTGCTCGACGCCGTGCGCGACGCGGGCAACCGGTGGGTCTTCCCCGAGCAGCTCGACGAGGACGGACTGGAGCAGTGGGGCGGTGTCGGCCTGGTGCTGGCGGCCGGCTCGCCGCTCAGCACCCACGCCGTGGACGTGTCCGCGACGATCGGCGACGGCGTCGCCTCGCTCGAGGAGCACCGCGCCTACATCGACGGGCTCGGCTGGGACGACTTCGACCCCGAGGAGTTCCTCGGCGGCATGGCCCGCCAGACCGGCCAGCGGTTCGGCACGAGCCACGCCGTCGGCTTCGAGGTCTTCCCGATGGGCTGGGGCGGCTGAGCGGCTGAGCGGCTGAGCGGCTGAGCGGTCGGGGGCTCCGCCGCGGGTGGCGACACCCCGCGGCCGCGGCACGGCCCTAGGGTCGAGACATGACTCCGGTGTCCCCCTCGCTCTTCGACGACCTCGCCACGAGCACCGGGGTGCCCGCCGTGGTCGTCCGTGTGCTCGTCGGCCTCGCCGTGGTCGCCGTGGGTGTGCTGCTCGGCCGCGCGGTGCGGTGGGCGCTGCACCGGTTCCTGCGCCCCCGGCGCCCGCCGAGCTTCGCCGCGGTGATGAGCCGCCTCGCCGGCTGGTTCGTCGCCGCCTTCCTGGTGCTGGCCGCCGTGGTGATCGTCTTCCCCTCGGTGCAGCCGGTGGACATGCTCGCCGGGCTCGGCTTCTTCTCGGTCGCCGCGGCCTTCGCCTTCCAGGACATCTTGGAGAACCTGCTGTCCGGGGTGCTCCTGCTGCTCCGCCAGCCCTTCCAGTCCGGTGACCAGATCACGGTCGGCGAGCAGTCCGGCACGGTCCAGGCGATCACGATCCGCGAGACCCGGATCAAGACCTTCGACGGTCAGCTGGTGCTGATCCCGAACCGTGACGTCTACAAGGCCGTGCTGGTGGTGCGCACGCACTTCCCGAGCCGTCGGTTGTCGTTCACCGTGGGCATCGCCTACGAGAACGACGCCGTCGAGGCGTGCGAGGTCATCGAGCGCGCCCTGGGCCGCCTCCCCCGCATCGACGCGACGCCCGCTCCGGAGGCGCTCGTCGCGGTGCTCGGGGTGTCGACCGTCGACCTCGACGTGCGGATCTGGTGCGGCCCGGACCAGCACGACTCCCTGCTCGCGCTCGACGCGGCGATCACCACGACCAAGCGGGCCCTCGACGAGGCCGGCATCGAGATGCCCGCCGACATCGTGGCGCTGCAGGCGACGCCGAGCTTCAAGGCCGCCCTGCAGGGCGAGGCCGACGTCACTCCCGGCGGCTCGGTGCGCCCGACCCGGTAGGGGTCGGGTCGGGGTCGGCAGTCGAGGTCGAGGTCGAGGTGAAGCTGGAGGTAAAGAGCGTGGGCGTTCTGGTCTGATCGTCGGACACCAGGGAAGATGCGCGGTCTCATGGTCTGCGAGGGGGGACGATGGAGGCAGCTTTCTTCCGGTACATCGCGGAGACGTCGAGCGACGCCATCTGGGCGCTCGACCTGCACGGCCGCACCCTGTGGGCCAACCCCGCGCTCGCCGACCTGCTGGGCGAGACGCCCGAGTTCGTCGCGGGCTTGTCGGTCTTCGACACCCTCGACGAGGTCGGTCGTGGCGACTTCGCCCGGCACCTCGAGAGCCTGCGCCGGGGGGCCGCGGCGAACCCGCAGCCCGTCGAGGCGCTGCACCGCCGTCGTGACGGCACGTCGGTGTGGACGATCGTGAGCGAGACCCTCCTCACCGACGACGACGGCACCGTCACCGGGCTCGTCCACCGGATCTCCGACAACGACGAGCGCCGGACCCGGCTCGACGAGCTCGCCGAGCGCCAGCGCCAGCTCGACGAGGCACAGGCCCTGGCCCGCCTGGGCAGCTGGGAGTGGGTCGTCGCGACCGACACGCTGACCGTCTCGCACGCCCTGAAGCAGATCTTCGAGCTCGACGGGGGCGACCACCGGACCCTGCAGCAGTGGCTGGAGCGGCTGCACCCCGACGACCGGGTCGCCGCCGCCGCCGAGCTGGAGCGGGCCATCGCCGCCGAGACCGCGTTCGAGCTCTCCGGCCGGCACCTGCTCCGCGACGGCGGCACCTTCTGGACCTGCAGCCGTGCCCAGCCGCACCGGCACCCGGACACCGGTCAGGTCGTGCGCTGGACCGGCACCATCCGCGACGTCGACGCCGAGGTGCGGGTGCGCGACGAGCTCACGACCGTGATCCACGAGAACGAGACGGTCCGCGCCGTGATGGCCGCCGCGAACACCGCCCAGAACCTCGCCGAAGCCCTCGTCAGGCTCCGAGCCGTCATGCTGGACGACCCGACGTGGCTCTACACCCGGTCGTGGGTGCCCCATCCGGACGGGTCGGGCGTGGCCACGGTGCCGTTCTTCGACGAGGACCACGACTTCGTCCGCCAGTGGCCCGAGCACGCCGCGGCCGAGGCGCTCGTCGCCGGGACGGCGTACCGGACCCTGCGGTTCGCGGCGGACGACGGCGGTCACGTCTACGCCTTCCCGATCGTCTTCGAGGGCGCCTGCCAGGCGGTGCTCACCCTGATCAGCCACGAGCCGCTGGTCGACCGCGACCGCCTGGAGGTCTACTGCAGCCAGACCGCGACCCAGCTCGAGCACGTGCTCGAGCGCGACGCCTCGGCCCGTCGGCTGCAGGAGAGCCGCGACGAGGCGCTGCAGGCGTCGGTGGCGAAGTCGGAGTTCCTGGCGGTGATGAGTCACGAGATCCGCACCCCGCTCAACGGCGTGCTGGGTCTCAACGAGCTGCTCCTGCGTACGCCGCTCGAGCCGCGCCAGCGCGAGCTCTCCAGCGGGGTCGCCTCCGCAGGACGCCACCTGCTCACCCTGATCAACGACATCCTGGACCTCTCCAAGATCGAGGCCGGCCGCCTCGACCTGGAGGAGGTCGACTTCGACGTGCGTGGCGTCGTCGAGGGCGCGACGGCGATGCTCGGGGGCAGCGCCCTCGCGAAGGACGTCGAGCTGTCGGTCTACGCCGACGCCGACGTACCCGAGATACTCTGCGGCGACCCGACCCGGGTGGCCCAGGTCGTCACCAACCTGGTGTCGAACGCCGTGAAGTTCACCGAAGCGGGCCAGGTGCTCGTGCACGTCACCACGACCGCCGTCCCGGCCCGCGACGGGAACGACGGCGCGGAGGAGGCGGACGCGGCCGACGCGCTCGGCCTCCGCGTCGAGGTCTCCGACACCGGCACCGGCATCGCCTCCGACGCGCTCGAGCGGATCTTCGACGACTTCGGCCAGGCCGACGCCTCCACCACCCGGGTCCACGGCGGCACGGGCCTGGGCCTGGCGATCTGTCGCAAGATCGCCCAGGCCCACCACGGGGAGATCCGGGTGCGCAGCGAGCTCGGCGTCGGCAGCACGTTCACCTTCGACGCCCAGGTGCGAGCAGCCGGCGACACGGCCTCCAACCCGCTCGACACCGAGGCGCGGGCCCAGCTCACCGGCCGCCGGGTGCTGGTGGTCGGTCCCGCGCGGGAGCGTCGGGCCCGACTCGCGACACAGCTGGGGCTGTGGCGGCCCGACGTGGTGCTCGCGGCCGACGCCGCGGAGGCCACCGACGTGCTGCTGTCCGACCGCACCTCCGCCGACCCCTTCGTGGCGGTGCTGGTGGACGCGCCGGGGAGCGACGTGCCCGACGCCGCCCGCCCCCTCTTCGCCCTGCGCCGGCTGCTGCGTGACCAGCGCGTCGCGGTGCTCGCCCCCGACCCGGAGGCCGTGGTCGCCCGCGCCGGGCTGCGCACGCCGGTGCACCGGCTGCCGTTCCCGCTGACCACCGCCGCGCTGCGCGACGTGCTCACCCACGATCCGGGCGCGCCCCGGGCCGACATGGTGAGCGCCGCTCCCCGGCTCGGCAACCGGCGGCTCCTCGTCGTCGAGGACAACCCCGTCAACCAGCTCGTGGCGGTCGGCATGCTGAGCGCCCTCGGCTTCGAGGCCGACGTCGCCGAGAACGGGCAGGAGGCCCTCGACCTCTTCGACCCCGAGCGGCACGCCGTCGTGCTGATGGACGTGCAGATGCCGGTGCTGGACGGGTACGCCGCCACCCGGGCGCTGCGCGCGAGGTACCGCGGGCTGCGGCTGCCCGTCGTGGCGATGACCGCCGCGGCCGTCGACGGCGAGCGGCAGCGCTGCGCGGACGCCGGCATGGACGACTTCCTGACCAAGCCCCTCGACCTGGAGACCCTCGGCGAGGCCCTCGCGCGCTGCCTCGTCGGCCGCGAGCCCGGCGCCGCTCCCGCCCCGGCGTCGGCGGCAACGACCGAGCAGGCGAGCCGGGCGAGCCGGGCCGCCGACCTCGGGCCCCAGGTGCTCGACGGCGCCCGTCTGGACGCCCTGCTCGAGATGGGCGACGGCGCCGAGGTCTACCTGCTCCAGGCGATCGAGCGCTTCCTGCAGGGCACCCCCGCAGCCGCCGGCGAGGTCGGTGCGGCGATCGACGCGGGCGACCACCCGCGGGTCCGTCAGGTCGCCCATCGGCTGGCCGGGTCCGCGCTCAACCTCGGGCTCACGGTGGCCGGCGAGGCGGCGCGCGCCGTCGAGCTGTGCGTCGACGCCGGCGCCACCGACGACCTGCCGGAGCTGGTCGGCGCTCTCGACGCTGCTCTCGAGGACGGTCTCGGGGAGCTGCAGCGCTACCGCGCCGCCCTGCGGATGGCCACCGTCCGCATCGGCTGAGGGGAGCCGGCGATCTCCGACGGCACCACCCACGTAGAAGCCGACGAGGACGCCCCGTCGTCGAGGCGTCACCTTCCCGAGGCACGACGGGGGCTCGCGGAGCCTCATCGGACCCACCCACGCAAGGTCCCGGCCGTCCTCGACCCCGAGCGCCTCCTCCCCATCAACGGGCTCCGAGACGGCGAGATGACCGTCGGACACGCTGTCGCCCCGGCACTCGCCCCAGCCAGGTCGAGGCCCGCCCAGGTTGCCATCCTGCGGGAGCGCGGTGTGCTGTCCGCTCGTCGCGACGGCCTCGACGTCCCTTGCTCGCTCCGCGGCCAGAAGGTGGTGCAGGGTGCCGAGGAGGGCGAAGGGACCGGCCCGGGGGTGATCGTGATGCCACGGGCGGTCCACGCGAACGCCCGCTCAGGGTCAGGTGACGAGGAACGGTCGCATCATGTCGTTCTCCTCGTGCTCGAGGATGTGGCAGTGGTACACGAAGCAGCGCTGTGCCTCTGGCGCCCGCCCGGTCAGCGGATCTGCCGGCTCCAGGCCGTAGTGCGGCGAGGTGCCGACCTCGGTGTACCCGAGCGGCGGGGGCACTGTCGAGGCCAGCTGGGGCAGCTCGAACTTCGCCTTCACCCGGGTGATCTGACCGGGGTGCACCGCGACGGTGTCCTTCCAGCCCTTCTCCCAGGCGTGGACGAGCGTGCCCGCCGCCGGAATCACCGCGCCGACGTCTCTACGGCTCACCACCTGGAACTGCACCAGGTGCACGTGCATCGGGTGGCTGTCGGCGGTGTTGTTGACGAAGTCCCACTCCTGGACGCTGTTCTCCGGTGGGTTCTCCCCGATCGGCTGGTGGAACGTGTTGGCGTTCCACCGAGGGTCGACGGCGTCCGCGAACCCGCCCGCCGGAACATCGACGTCTCCGAGACCCCCTCCTGTGCCGATCAGTCCCATCCACCAGTGCAGGGCCATCGCGTTCATCTCGACCATGTTGATCGTGCGGGCCGGGATCGTGGTAGGGCCTGGGTCGGCGTTCTGGCCGCCGACCAACGCCGCCGGCACGTTCGCGAACGAACCGTTCCGCGGGTCGCTGACGGTGGCACCGACGTTGAACTGCAGGAAGTTCACCAGCCGCGGCGCCGGGCTCGTGTAGAACCCGGTCGGGTTCATGTTCTTCAGCTGCGCCTTGCCCCTGTGGCCGGTGAAGTCGATGAGCACGTCGACCCGCTCCGCCGGCATCATGGTCAGCGTCCTGACCTGGACCGGTGACGGCAGCAGGCCGCCATCGTTGCCGATGACGTACATCGGCGGTGGAGTGCGCAGACCGCCGCCGACCAACCGCAGGTCGAGGATCCGGGCGTTGGAGCCGTTGAGGCAGCGGAACCGGTACAGCCGCGGTTCGACGTCGAGGAACGGCGTGACCAGCCCGTTCACGAGCCCGTGGTCGCCGAAGGCCTCGGCGGTCCAGGGTCCGTTCGTCTTGTACCCCGGGAACTTCGGATCCGTGCCGGCCATGCCCCAGCTGCCCATGGCTCCCCCGAGCGGGAACGTCGGATACAGCATGTCGCCGCTCGTGGCAGAGTTGACGAACTGCCGGTCCTGGAACACCAGCGGCACCTCGTACGCGCCCGGCCCGGTGCCGTAGCCGGTCGGGAGGCTGTTGCTGTTGCTGACCTCGCCGGTGTCGAACTGGTCGCGGATGACGTAGGCACCCGCCAGACCCGCCCACACGTTCAGACGGGTGTTCCCCATGCCGTGGTCGTGGTACCAGAGCAGTCCACCGCGCTGCTCGTTGCCGTACCAGACGGTCTGGGCCTGGTCCCGGGTGTAGCCCACGTCGACCGCAGGGTTGCCGTCCATCTGACCATGCACGACGCCACCGTGCAGATGCGTCAGCAGCCGGACGGCGTCGTCCTGGTTCGAGGTGAAGTTCTGGTCGCAGGGCAGCCACGGGACGGACCCGTAGGAGGCATCGAGAGCGTTCACGTAGGTGGCCGTCACCGGCGTGCCCTCCTCGACCACCACGGTCGGGCCGAGGAATCCCTGGTAGCCGCCCGGGTTCGGGTCGGTCGCCCCCGTGCCGACGTAGCTCCACACGTGCGTGGGCGAGGGCAACGCCGGGTGGAGCTGGCGCGTGAGGTGGGTCGCTGTGAGGGTGAACGCCCCCCCTGCGGTCATGTCCAGGACCGGTGGCACCTGCAGGGGCTGCCTGAAGGAGGCCAGCCTCGCGGTGGTGGGCGCGGCCGCGCGCGCCCAGCCGTTGCCCACGAGGCTGTACCCCACGGCGCTGGCTCCACCAGCGAGACCCATCTTCAGGACCTGGCGTCGACTGGTTCTCATCTGTCACCTCCGAGGCCTGGTTCCCGTGCCCGGTTCTCGTTCCCGGGTGTGACCAGGTGGCTTGTGGGGATCTGCGCCGGACGCGGCTCGGGCTTGTGCGCTGGAGGGTTCGCTCGGTGCCGACGTGCGTGATGTCCACCCTGCGGCCGCCGCTCCGGTCCGAGAAGTGCCTTGCGTCACACCGGGTGAGCGAATGTGGTCCCCTGTTCCGAGGCCATTGGTCCCGACGAGTTGTGGCACAGCTCCACCCCCGCGGCTCGGCACGAGGCACGGCGGTGGAGTTGCGGCGGCCGTACGGCGCGAGCCGCCCCCGTGCTGCCACCACCCAGCGCCGGGTGGTCACCGGGACGCAACGCAGGAGCGCGCCTCGTCGGAGATGAGGAGGCGGTCGTCGGCGAGACCCTCGGGCGCGGCGGAGGGTGCGGGTGGTCCGGACTCGGTGACCATGGGGCTGCCCTGCAGGCTTGACGCCCGGGGGTGGACGCCGGGGAGGCCCTCTGTCCAGGCGTCGGCAGCGGTGTCGTGCAGACCTTCTTGGTCCGGGTGACACCCTCGATCCCCGCGGTTCGCATCAACCTGGCGACCTGGTCACGACCGACGTCGTGACCGGCACCGACGCGCGGCTCTCCACAGCTTCCGGGCGCCGTAGACCTTGTAGTTGTTCTCCCACAACCCCACCAGCGCCGGGCCCGTGACCGCGTCACGCTGTGCACGTTGAGAGACCGGCCTGGACCTCACCGCGTAGTAGAGGCTCGGAGCTACCTGCAGACCTGCTTGCGTCAGGGTCCTGCAGATGGGCTCGACTCCGAGCGTGCGTCCCTCGACGACGTCGGCGCGGTTGGCGTCGATGAAGTCAATGATCACTTGTGTTGGCGGTCGAGCTCCGCCCCGAAGAACGTCGCTGCCCGCTTCAAGATCTCAGTGGCCCGACGCAGCTCGCGGACCTCCTGCTCGAGTGCCTTGACCCGGGCTGCTTCGTCGGTCGAGACACCGGGCCTGTCGCCCTCGTCGATGTCGGCCGGTTGACCCCAACCGCACCGACTCGGTGCCGTAGCCGAGCTCGTCGGCGACCCGCTTGATCGTGCCCTGCTCGGTTCCCAGCTCGGCTCGCAGACTGCGGACCATCCGCACCGCAGCGGCCTTCTCCTCAGGGCTGTACCGACGCGTGGTCGGCTTGCCCGGCGTGACGTCCTTCGGCATGGCTCCATCATCGTTCCCAAACGATGGCCTGCGACTCGGACTGCCGCTGACTACGCAGACGACTGGGCACCTGGATCGGTCATGTATCGATCGAAGGTCGCATAGCGGGGAAGAGGTCGCCGAACATGTCGTGGGTGATGGCAATGGCTTCCTCGCCGGTGATGACGGCGTCGGGGTCCACGTCCGGCACTACAGCTCCCATCTGCTTGCCGAGGGCCATGAGGCCGCCGAAGAGTGCTTGGCCGAGCCCGTTCAGCGGAGCGGATAGCGGCATGAGCGGCTCGGACATCTCCTCGACGGGACGGGCCATGATGTCGGGCCAATCGGCCTGCTCGCGCGGCTCGTCGAGGGTGAAGATCGAAGTGAAGCTGCGAGCGGTGGCGTCGCGCTCGGTGAAGGGCTCCCCGAGGTCCCATCGTTCGCGCATGGTCGCGATCAACGACGTGGCCCGGTGCTCCTCGGTGATCACGGTGCGTTCGGGGATCCATGCCGAGATCGCCAGTGTCGGGATCCGCACACCCGAACGGTCGAAGGTGAATCCGAATTGACCAGCCGGCGCGGCGGGGTCGGGAGGTGTCGCCGGAGGAGGGGGGACGTGGTCGTAGGTGCCGCCGTGTTCGTCGAAGGTGACCAGCAGGGTCGTGTTGAGGTAGTTCGACCCGGTCTCGGAGGACGAGGAACGGATCGCGTTGTAGAGCCGGGCGAGCAGGTCTTCGCCGCCGATCAGCGAGGACGGCGGGTCCCAGGTCAGGCCCGGGGTGAGCATCCCGTAGGCGGGGTGCATGTCGTTGTGGGCGTGACCGATGATCTGGGGCTCGATGAAGGAGTACGTGGGCAGCTCGCCCCTTTCGGTGTCCGCGAAGAACTGGTCAGTGGAGAAGAAGTGCGTAGCGAACCTGTCCCGTAGCCGCGGGGCGTGGATGAGCCCGGTCAGCGAGTAGTGCGAGGGCGGGTCGCAGTAGACCTTCCAGGTGAGCCCGTGGTCCTCGAGACGGTCGAACAGTGTCTCGGCGTCGTTGTGGGCGACGAACGACTCCGGCGGACTCAGGTTCACCACGTAGCCGGACGAGGTGGCAGCGTGGAAGAACGAACGGTTGGGGAAGGTGCATGAAGGCACGTCGCAGAACCAGTGGTCGAACGTGGCGAAACCGCGTGCCAGTCCGGCCATGACCGGCATCTGTTCGGGGGTGTAGCCCGTCATGTACTGCGCGTATTCCGCATAGGTCGGTTGCCTGCCGAACTCGGCCGTGAACGTGCTGATGTAGTCGGTGAGGAACCCTTCCATGCTTGGGTGCTGGGTCGGGTAGTTCGGAGTGTTGAAGGTCTCCTCCGGCTGCAGAACGCCACGGTTGGCCTCGTCGAGGATCCCGAACAACTGGGTGTTGATGTGCGGCAACTCCTCGCCCGGATCGGGCCACGGGGTATCCATGTTGGGCGCGACCCCGTACGAAACGATCTTCTTGTCGGCCCCGTGCTCGGCCCACTCCGGGATCGGGTTGCTCAGGTCCTTGCCGAGCACCCCTTCGAACGATGGCACCTCACCAGGTTCGTACAACCGACCGAGCAGGTTGTCGAAGGAGCGATTCTCGAACATGACGACCACGACATGGTCGAGAGCATTGGACCGAGTACGTCTGGGCATGGACGTTCTCCCTGATCGATGTGCTTGTTCGTGGAGTGCCGGGTGGGGATCCCCGCCTCTGCAGCGTTGCTCACCCGGGTTGCCGGCCGCACCATCCGCATCGGGTGAGATCTCCCGCCAAGGCTTCATGGATGGCTTCTTTGCGCTGGAACGGAACTGAGCGCACAGCATTCTCCGGTCGACGTCGCGGCGGCGCGACACGCTTCCGACGCGGCCTGTGAAGTGACCACCATGCTCGACGCCGGCGTCGACCTGCGTGACGTCCAGATCGCTGCACGTCACGCCGACCCGCGCACGACCATGCGCTACGACCGAGCTCGCAACAACCTCGACCGTCACCCGAACTACATCCTGGCGGCGTTCATGGCGTCAGCGACGTGAAAGACCACGATTCCCGCCGGCCGCGAAGCGGCCCTGCCTTTGCCGCAGATCATCGATCTCACGCGCCTGGAGCGCGGCTTGGTTGCCTGTGGGTTGTGAGCTCGGAGATGGCGCCCTCAGCCTCTCTTCGCGGCGCCACCGACAACCTGAACGATGCACAGCCGATGCACGGGACATGCAAACGGCCGGCGATCTGCGTCTCCGCAGGTCACGGGCCGTTTTCCACTGCTCCCCCGGTTGGACTCGAACCAACAACCCTCCGGTTAACAGCCGAATGCTCTGCCAATTGAGCTACAGGGGAATGGCTGCTCGCGCAGCGTGCCTCAGCCTAGCAAGCCTGGCAGGGATGGTGCGACCTCGGTCGCCTCACCCACCGAGCTCGTCGCGGGCCTGTGCGAGCGTCCGGGCGGCGACCCGTCGGACGGTCGGGTCGTCGGCGTCCACGCCCTCGGCGTAGCGCACCCGCCAGACCAGGTCGTCGGACACCGACGCGCGGCGGCAGACCACCGTCAACGGGCCCTCGGGCGTGCCCGCGTGCCGTTCCAGCACCACCGTGGACGTGACCCGCTCGCGCAGCACCGCCAGCACGTCGCCGGGCTCGCGCAGCACCACCGTGACCGGGTCGGCCGCGGCGTCCGAGGGGACGACGGTGAGCCGGTCGTCGTCGCTCGTCCAGTCGAGCAGGTCGACGTCGATCCAGTCCGTGCGGCCCACGGCGCCGTCCTCGTCGTCGGGCACCAGCAGCAGGGACCTTCGCGTGGCCAGCAGCCAGCCGCTGCCCTCGGCGTACGCCGCAGCGAGCAGGTCGCGGGGTCGGACGCCGGCCCGGTCGCGGGTCGCGGCAGGGACCCGGGGGGCGTCCTCGGCGCGCCGACGGAGCCTCACGCGTCGCCCACGGCCTGCTCGCGCAGCGCGCGCCGGGTCTGCTCGAGGGCGACCAGCTCCCCGAACATCTTGTTGTACTCGGTCGCGTGGTCGACGGGGTTGGTGCGCTGGAGTCGCGACTTGAGGTCGGCGATGCGACGCAGGGCGGTGAGCTCCTGCAGACCGAAGACGTGCTGGGCGACGTAGGCGCGGTCGACCTCGCCGCGCCGCTTGACCGGCTCCACGGCGAGCTGGCTGATCGCCCCCTCGATGACCTGGTCGGGAGCGGCCTCGGTCAGCGTCTGCGCCCACTGGCCGGACGCCGTCGACGGGCCGCCGGCCTCGGACACCAGACGCCACACCTCGCGGTAGACGGGGTGCACGAAGTCGCCGGCGTCGACGTCGGCCGCCATCCGACCGACCGCGGACGGCACCTGCACCACCAGCTTGAGCGTCTCGCGCTCGAGGGTGAAGCGGGGGTCGCGCAGGTCGGGCAGCGGCGCCCGCGGCGGGGCCGGGGCGACCTCCTCCTCGGCCTCGCGGCGCGGCGTGCGACGCTCGGGTGTCGCCGGCCGCTCGCCGGAGTCGACGCGACGCTGGGCCCGGCGCACCTCGTCGAGCACCTGGTTGGTGTCGAGGTCGGAGCCGACCATGCGCGAGATCTCCTGGGCGAAGGCGGTGACCTTGGAGCGGTCGCGCACCGACGCCACCAGCCGGGCGGCCTCGCGCACGGCGTCGATCCGACCGTCGGCGCGGTCGAGGTCGTAGCGCCCGAGGACGTTGCCGAGCACGAACCGGTAGAGCGGCACCCGGCGGGCGACCAGCTCCCGCACGGCGGCGTCGCCGTCGCGCTGGCGCAGCTCGCACGGGTCCACGCCGGTCGGCTCGACCGCGACGTAGGTCTGGGCGCTGAACTGCTGGTCGCCCTGGAAGGCCTTGAGGGCCGCCCGCTGACCGGCCTCGTCGCCGTCGAAGGTGAAGATCACCTCGCCGCGGAAGTCCTCGTGGTCGTGCAGCAGCCGGCGCAGCACGCGGGCGTGCTCCTCGCCGAAGGCGGTGCCGCAGGTGGCGACGGCCGTGCCGACGCCGGACAGGTGGCAGGCCATCACGTCGGTGTAGCCCTCGACGACGACGGCCTGGGAGGTCTTGGCCATCTCGCGACGGGCGAGGTCGAGGCCGTAGAGCACCTGGCTCTTCTTGTAGATCGGCGTCTCGGAGGTGTTGAGGTACTTCGCCTCGATCCGGTCGTCGTCGTAGAGCTTGCGCGCCCCGAAGCCGATGGTGGAGCCGGCGGTGTCACGGATCGGCCAGAGCAGGCGGCCCTGGAACCGGTCGTAGCGGCCGCGGTTGGCCAGGTTGCCGGTGATCAGCTCGTCGTCGGTGAAGCCCTTCTGCTTCAGGTGCGTCACCAGCTCGCGCTCGCCGCGCGGCGCGTACCCGATGCCGAAGAGCGTCGCATCGTCGCGGCCGAACTCGCGCGCCCCGAGGAACTGCCGGGCCGCGAGCGCCTCGGGCCGGGTCAGCTGGTCGGCGTACCACTCCTGGGCGAGCTTGTGCGCCTCGAGCAGCCGGGGCCGCATCGAGGACTCGCGACGCTGCTCCGGGGAGGGGCCGCCCTCCTCGTAGCGCAGGGTGACGCCGTACTTGCCGGCGAGCGACTCGACGGTGTCGGTGAAGGAGAGGCCGTCGATATCCATGACGAACTTGATGACGTCGCCGCCGGCCTGGCAGCCGAAGCAGTTGCCGGTGAGGATGTCGTCCTCCAGCACGAAGGCGTGCCCGTCCTCGACGTCGGCGCAGAACACCTCCTCCTCCAGGTCGGTCTCCTCCACCTCCCGGACCACCCATCCGCGGCGGGCGTGCTTCGTGGGGGACGCCAGGAAGCGCTCGCGGTGCTGCTGCACGAGGAAGAAGCTCTCGCGCAGGTCCTCGTCGACCAGGTGCACGCGGTAGAGCACGCGAGGCTCCCGCTCCGGGAACCCCTCACGCTGCTGCTCGGTGATGCCGTAGGTGCCGATGCCGAGCCGGGTGCAGACCGTGCGCACGAACTCGAGGTCCTCGCGGTGCGCGCTGTTCATCATCACCGTGCCGTCCGCGGCGACGCGCCCGTCGGCGGCGAAGTAGCCGGCGAGCCAGCCGTACAGGTAGGACGCCGACTCCTCGATGGAGGGCCGCTGCGCGAAGTAGCCCGGCAGGTCGGTGACCAGGAGGTCCTTCCCCGACGCGTACGTCGCGCTGAGCGGGAAGTACTTCAGCATCGCCGAGTCCTTCGGCGGGCAGACCAGGGCCTGCGAGCCTCGACCCGCCCGGGTGCCGTCGCCGTAGGTGAACCCGTGGGCCACGCCGAACGGCGAGGGGGCGGTCGAGTGGATCCGCGACCGGACCACCGTGTAGGCGAGGCCGTCGCCCGGCCGGAGGTCGCGGGTGAGGGTCTCGCGACGCGTGTCGAGGCGCCTCCCGGAGCGCACGAACCACCGGTGCTCGTCGGTCGCGAGGATCTCCTTGGTCTGTGTGTTCCGGGTCAGCGTGATCCGCCACAGACGCTGCACGCCGTACGACGCGAACGGCGCGTCGACCCACTGGCCCGACGACCCGAGCACCCGGTGGGTGCCGCCGGCCAGCTCGCGGATGGGGCGGGCGCCGTGCCAGGTCACCACCCGGGTGCCTCCGGCCAGGCAGTGGAACAAGTTCCGGCTCGGGGTGACGTGGAAGGACGGCGACTTCTCGTCGTGGAAGGGGCACAACCCCTTCATCGCGCCGCCGCCCGCGTTGCGCAGGGTGACGTAGTCGCCGACGACCTCGTCGATGCGCGCCTTGTCGCGCACCTCGGCGATGTCCTCGTCCTTGATCCGACCTGCTGCCACAGCCGGTGAGTCTACGTCCGCGCCGAGGGGCCGCGTCGCAGCCGAGCGTGGCTGTGGACGGCCGCACTGTCGGTCAGGGAGGCGACGTGGTCGAGCACGACCCGCAGCCGGGCGGCGTCGTCCGGGGCGGCCGCGTGGTCCAGACGCAGGTCGGGCGCCAGGGTGTCGGGCGCACCTGCGGCCACCGCCTCCACGAGCTCGGCCAACAGCTCGCGCTGCCGCTCCAGCAGGGCGAGCCGGTGGTCGGCGCGCATGACGTAGTGGGCGGCCACGCCCTTGAGCACCGCGACCTCGCGCCGGGTCGCGTCGGGCACCACGAGGTCGGCGTCGTGCCGCACCAGCGGACGCGGCCCGAAGCGCCCCCGGGTGGCCTGCTCGACGCTGCCGCAGAAGCGTCCGATGGCGTCGCTGGTGAGGTTCTTCAGCGCCCGGAGCGCCGGACGGCTGCCGTCGTACGCCGTGCTCGGCCAGGAGCCGACCCCGCGCAGCTGCGCCCAGGCCTCCTCCAGGGCGGCGTCGTCCTCCCCGGGGAGGTACCAGGCGCGCACCGTCGCCCAGATCTCCGCGCGTTCGTCGCGCGACTCCATCCGGGCCAGGTCGACGCCGCCGGAGACCACGCCGTCCTCGACGTCGTGCACCGAGTAGGCGACGTCGTCGGCGAGGTCCATCACCTGCGCCTCGACGCACCGACGGCGACCGGGCACGCCCTCGCGCAGCCATCCGAAGACGGGGCGGTCGTCGTCGTAGACGCCGAACTTGCGCACCGCACGGGGCGATCCGTCACCGTGGTAGCCGACCGGCGGCTCGCCCTCGGGCAGGGTCCACGGGTACTTCGTGCACGCGTCCAGCGTGGCGCGGGTGAGGTTCAGGCCGGCCGAACTCCCGTCGACGCCGATCGACTTGGCCTCCAGCCGGGTGAGCAGCCGCAGCGTCTGTGCGTTGCCCTCGAAGCCCCCGGCGGCCCCACCGAGCTCGTCGAGCACGCGCTCGCCGTTGTGGCCGAAGGGCGGGTGCCCGAGGTCGTGCGCCAGCGCCGCGGTCTCCACCACGTCGGGGTGGCAGCCGAGCACGTGCGCGATGTCGCGCCCCACCTGGGCGACCTCGAGGCTGTGCGTCAGCCGGTTGCGCACGAAGTCGCTGGCCGGGCCGAGCACCTGGGTCTTGTCCGCCAGCCGCCGCAGCGCCGCGGAGTGCACCACCCGGGCCCGGTCCCGCTCGAAGGGCGTGCGTTCGGGGGCGGCGACCCGCTTGACCGGCTCGTCGACCAGGCGGGCGCGCGAGGGCGCGTCGTACAGGTCGTCCCAGCGGCTGGTCATGGCCCGCCGAGGGTAGCCCCGGACGCCGACGCGGCCGCCACCCCGGTGGGGTGACGGCCGCGTGGTCGGCAACGGGCCCGGGGCCGTGCCTCAGTACGTCGTGACGTGCACGTGGTCGTAGTGGTTGGCCGTGGTCGAACCCCGGTCCTCCATGCCTCGCCAGCCCTCGCCGGCGCGCTGCACCGTCCAGATGCGCTGGGAGTAGATGACCTCGCTGACGCCGAGCTCGCCGGCGTGCGCGCGGACGTACTCGGCGACCGCGGAGCCGGCCGAGCCCGACACCATGATGTCGACGGCGCGACCCGACGCGTGCTCGGGCGAGTCGGCCCGGTAGGTGCCGTAGGTCCCGATCGACGGGAAGACGTGGCACACCGCGTTGTGCACGCCGATCACGTGGGCGCCGCCGCTGACCGAGGTGCCGCACGACGACGTGTTCGCCCCACCGGTGCTGCGCGAGGACGACGACGAGGACGACGACGAGGACGAGGACGAAGAGGACGACGAGGAGGAGGAGGACGACGAGGACGTGGCCGCCACCGGCGCAGGCTCCGGCTTGGGCTTCGGCGGACGGTTGACCGCGAGGAAGTCGACGTGGACCCAGAACGACCCGTTGCGCAGCTTGACCTGCCTCCAGTCGCCCGAGCGAAGGCCGGTGGTGCCGACCGCCTGGCGGAAGCGCACCGTGCCGGCGCGCTTGTACGTCACACCGGGGCCCGTGCGCACGTTGACCGCCCGGGTCGCCCAGCGGCGGAACTTGATCTTGACCGGTGCGGTCTCCGGGCCCAGCGTGAGCGGGCCCCGGGTCGAGCTGCGCGAGGGCTGGGTCGACCGCGGCTCGAGCACGCGCCCGGGTCGCACGGTGACGAAGGGGTCCTCGGCGGGGTCGACCGCCCGAGCGGGGAGGTCGATGCCGTCCAGCGTCCGCGGGGCGGGCGCCGAGGCCATCGTCATGGCCCGGGTGACCGTGGCGTCGTCGCCCGCCGAGAGCGAGGAGGCAGCGCCGCCACCGGCGACCACCGCCGTCGCAGCGACGGGGAGGACGAGCGCTCCGGCGAGACGGGAGCGCAGCGACGGACGGACGTGGGCATGGCGGTGCATGGGGACAGGACGGGCCACGGGGGGATCACCTCGTGCAACTCGAAGACAGGGAAAGCGCGGCGAAGAGTGGGAGACCGCGACGACCCCACGGAATCACGGTTGGGTAACGGCACCAAACCGAGAGCGCCGGATCTGTGGGTGAGACCCGACACGCCGCGAGACCGGCGTCACCCTCCGGAGGTCTCCTCGACGTCCTCGCGGACACCGGAGCCGACCCCGTCGCGGTCGTCCAGCCAGCCGTCCGGGAGGGCCACCCGACGTCGCGGGCTGCCCTGCCGCCCGCGGGGCGTCCCGAGCTCGCTGACCGGGAAGGACACCTCGGGGTCGAGGGTGTCCAGCAGCCGGTCGACGTCGTCCCGCGTGACCACCAGGGCGAGGCTCCGGCGGAGGTCACCACCCACGGGGAAGCCCTTGAGGTACCAGCTCACGTGCTTGCGGAACTCCTTGCAGCCGCGCTCCTCACCCATGTGCCCGCACAGCAGCTCTGCGTGCCGACGCATCATCGCCGTCACCTCGCCCAGCGACGGCAGCGTGGCCACCTGCTCACCGGCGAACGCGGCGGCGAGGTCGCGGAAGAGCCAGGGCCGCCCGAGGCAGCCCCGACCGACGACGACGCCCGCGGCACCGGTCCGCTCCACCATGCGCAGCGCGTCGGAGGCCTCCCAGACGTCGCCGTTGCCGAGCACCGGGATGTCGAGGAGCGCGGCCAGCTCGCCGATCGGCTCCCAGTCGGCCTGCCCGGCGTACGCCTGCTGCGCCGTGCGACCGTGCAGGGCGATCGCCGCGGCGCCGGTGTCCTGGGCGACCAGGCCGGCGTCGCGGTAGGTGAGGTGGTCGGCGTCGATCCCCAGCCGGGTCTTCATCGTCACCGGCACGTCGTACGGCGCGGCGGCGCGCACGGCAGCCGTGAGGATCTCGCCCAGCAGCGTGGTCTTCCACGGCAGGGCCGCTCCCCCGCCCTTGCGGGTGACCTTCGGGACCGGGCAGCCGAAGTTGAGGTCCACGTGGCGCACTCCGAACTCGGCGCAGAGGATCTCGGTGGCCCGCCCGACGTACTCCGGGTCGGTGCCGTAGAGCTGCACGGAGCGGACGTCCTCGAGCTCGTCGAAGACCAGCATGTCGAGGGTGTGCGCGTCGCGCTCGACGAGGCCGCGGCTGGTGATCATCTCGCACACGTAGAGCCCGGCGCCGCTCTCGCGGCACAGCCGCCGGTAGGCGGCGTTGGTGATGCCCGCCATCGGCGCGAGCACCACGGGCGTGTCGACCGTCAGCGACCCCAGGCGCAACGGCCCGGGCGCGAGCGCGGTCGGGGCGGGGGCGGACATGCCTCCATTGTGCGACGCCGTCGCCGCGCGCCCCTCCGGGGGCCGGGTCGGCCGGGTCAGTTGTTGTTCTTCTGCTTCTTCTTGCCGTCGGCCTTCGGCGAGGGGGACGGCGTGGTCAGGGCGCCGCTCCACACGATCGGGTCGGTGCCGGACTGCGCGAAGGCGACCCCCTGCAGCTCACCCTTGTCGGGCAGCAGGAAGACGAGGCAGGTGTCGACCTCCTTGCCGGGACCGAAGTTGTCGGGCAGCGCGACCGAGGGGCACTTCTTGAACGGCGTGAGGAAGTTGGAGGCCTCGACCAGGGTGTCGTCGCCGACCTGGGCGAACAGCGGGACGCCGACGGCGCCGAGCTTGCCCGGGCCCTCGTTGGTGACGCTCACGTCGACGTAGAAGGGCGTCGAGGACTTCGTGCGGTCGTCGAGCACGTAGGCGCTGAAGTCGGAGATGGCTGCCTTGCGGACCTCGCTGACGGTCATCGTCAGCACCGAGCCGGCGTTCTGCGAGGGCTCGACGGCGACGGTCGCGGAGTCGCCGTAGCTCAGCTCGGCGCCCGGCTGGGTGAGCTTGACGCCGTCCGGCACCTCGATGTCGGTCTGGGGGGTGGGGCTGCTGCTGGCGCTCTGGCCGGCGGAGCCGCTGGACGCGACCGAGTCGGCCTCGCTCCCACCCGAGGTGCACCCGGTGAGCGCGAGGAGGGCGCACGCGGCGGGCACCGCCGTACGACGGAAGACCGGCAAGGACCAGGGGCGGGAGGGCAGCAGCACGCGCCCATTGTGCACGCCGCACCTCTCGGCGGCGCGTCGTGCCACTCCCTCGAGTCGCGCCGGCCGCGCAACGACCCCGGGTCAGCAGCCGAGGAGCCGCTCGGCCAGCCAGCCGCGCACCTGCCCGAGCCCGATCCGCTCCTGGCTCATCGAGTCGCGCTCGCGCACGGTCACCGCGTCGTCCTCGAGGGTGTCGAAGTCGACCGTGACGCAGTACGGCGTGCCGACCTCGTCCTGGCGTCGGTAGCGACGGCCGATCGCGCCGGAGTCGTCGAAGTCGACCTGCCACACCTGGCGCAGCTCGGCCGCGAGCGCACGGGCCTTCGGGGTGAGGTCGCTGTTGCGGGAGAGCGGCAGCACGGCGGCCTTGACCGGCGCGAGACGCGGGTCGAGCCGCAGCACCGTGCGCATGTCGACGCCGCCCTTGGAGTTGGGTGCCTCGTCCTCGGTGTAGGCGTCGACGAGGAAGGCCATCATCGCGCGGTTCGGGCCGGCCGCCGGCTCGATGACGTACGGCGTGTAGCGCTCGTCGGAGGCCTGGTCGAAGTAGGAGAGGTCCTGGCCGGAGTGCTCGCTGTGCTGGCGCAGGTCGAAGTCGGTGCGGTTGGCCAGGCCCTCGAGCTCGCCCCACTCGCCGCCGGCGAAGCCGAAGCGGTACTCGATGTCGACCGTCCGCTTCGCGTAGTGCGAGAGCTTCTCGGCAGGGTGCTCGAAGTGGCGGAGGTTCTCGGGGTCGATGCCGAGGTCGGTGTACCAGCGGGTGCGCTCGTCGATCCAGTACTGGTGCCACTCCTCGTCCTCGCCCGGCTTGACGAAGAACTCCATCTCCATCTGCTCGAACTCGCGGGTGCGGAAGATGAAGTTGCCGGGCGTGATCTCGTTGCGGAAGCTCTTGCCGATCTGGGCGATGCCGAACGGCGGCTTCTTGCGCGAGGTGGTCACGACGTTCGCGAAGTTGAGGAAGATGCCCTGCGCGGTCTCCGGGCGCAGGTAGTGCAGCCCGGACTCGTCCTCGATGACGCCGAGGTGGGTCTTGAGCATCATGTTGAACTCGCGCGGCTCGGTCCAGGCGCCGCGGGTGCCGCAGTTGCTGCAGGCGAGCTCCCCGATGTCGATGGAGTCGGGGTCGACCTCCTCACCGCTCTTGGCGGCCTTCCTGGCGGCCTCGGCCTCCTGCATGTGGTCGACGCGGAACCGCTTGTGGCAGCTCTGGCACTCGGTGAGCGGGTCGTTGAAGGTGCCGACGTGGCCCGAGGCCTCCCAGGTCTTGCGGGGGAGGATCACCGAGGAGTCGAGGCCGACCACGTCGTCGCGGGCCTGCACCACCGAGCGCCACCACTGACGCTTGATGTTCTCCTTCAGCTCGACGCCGAGCGGGCCGTAGTCCCAGGCCGACCGGGTCCCGCCGTAGATCTCGCCGGAGGGGAAGACGAACCCCCTGCGCTTGGCGAGGGAGACGACCTGGTCGAGGGTGGACGGGGCTTTCTTGGCCACGGGGAGACTTCCTTGCACGGCATCGAGGACCACCGGGGCGATGGCGGCGGCGCGAGTAGGGTACCCAGCCCGCACCGGCCTCTTCGTCGGGCCCCGGGGGTCGGACCCGACCCACCGCCTAGGCTCCGACGATGCTCGTCGTGACCCGCTTCCTCGTGCCCCCGGACGACCAGGCCGCCTTCCGTGCCGACGTCGAGGCGGCGCACGCCCTGCTCGCCGTCCGGCCCGGCTACCTGCACGGCGCGATCGGGCGCAACGTCGACGACCCCACCCTGTGGACGTTGCAGACCCGCTGGCGCGACGTGGGCAGCTACCGCCGGGCGCTGTCGTCGTACGACGTGAAGGTGGGGGCGGTGCCCCTGCTCTCCCGCGCGGTCGACGAGCCGTCGGCCTACGAGGTGGTGGAGCCGGGCGCCGAGCTCAACGAGGCCGAGCCGCGCGAAGCCTGAGCCTGTCGACCGCCCCACCGACCGAGTTGACAACGATTCTCATTCGCAACGAGAATCGTTCTCATGTTGCGTCGTACCGCCGGGCTCGCCGCCGCGCTCCTGGCCCTGGCCCCCGCCCTCTCCGCGTGCGGGACGTCGGTCGCGGGCGGCTCCGGCCCGACGGTCGTCGTCGGCGCCTACCCGATGCAGTACGCCGTGGAGAGCAGCGTCGGCGACCAGGTCGAGGTGGTCTCGGTGGCGCAGCCCGGCCAGGAGCCGCACGACCTCGAACTGGGCGTGCGACAGGTGGCCGAGGTGCTCGAGGCGGACCTGGTCGTGCTCGAGTCCGGCTTCCAGCCGGCGCTGGACACCCTGCTGGAGCAGAACCCGGGCATCCCCACGGTCGACGCCCGCACGATGCGCACCACCCTCGCCCCGGAGGTGCGCCCCGACGACCCGCACTTCTGGCTCGACCCCTCCCTGATGGCCGACCTCGGGGACAACGTCGTCCGGGCACTCTCCCGCATCGACCCCGAGCACCGCGACGACTACCGCGGCGACGTCGGTGGCCTGCGCAGCGACATGCAGCGCCTCGACCTCGCGTACGGCGACCGGCTCGCGCGGTGCGAGCGCGAGGTGGTCGTGGTGAGCCACGAGGCCTACGACTACCTCGACCGCTACGGCCTGGAGTTCTTGCCGGTCGTCGGGCGCACGCCCGAGGCCGAGCCCAGCGTCGGCGACCTGGCCCGGATCGAGGCGGAGATCGAGCGGCTCGGTGTCACCACGGTGTTCTCCGAGCCGCTGGGCGGCGACGGCCCGGTCGCGGCACTGGCCGAGGACACCGGCACCCGGCTGGCCGTGCTCGACCCGCTGGAGTCCCAGCCCGTCCAGGGCGACTACCTCAGCGTGATGCGCGACAACCTGCGCGCCCTCGAGCACGCCAACGGCTGCGGGGCCCCCTGATGACCGCAGCGAGCGCGGTGCCCGCGGCGTCCGCGGCGTCCGCGATCGAGGCCCGCGACCTCGCCGTCGTCCGCGGTGGACGACCCGTGCTGCGCGGGGTCGACGTCACCGTGCCCGCCGGGGTGACCGTCGCGCTGCTCGGCGCCAACGGCTCGGGCAAGTCCACGCTGGTGCGCGCGCTGGTCGGCCTGCTGCCGCTCGCCCAGGGCGAGGTGCGGATCTTCGGCACCCCGCTGACCCAGCTGCGGGAGCGGCGGCGGCTCGGCTTCGTGCCGCAGCACTCCGTGGTCGCGACCGGCGTGCCCGCCAGCGTGCGCGAGGTGGTGGCGACCGGGCGCCTGGCCCACCGGCGGCTGATGCGTCCGATGTCGCGCACCGACAGACGGGCCGTCGAGGAGGCGCTGGAGGCGGTCGGGATGGCCGACCACGCCCGTGACCGGGTGGCGGCGCTCTCCGGCGGCCAGCAGCAGCGGGTGCTCATCGCCCGCGCGCTCGCCGGGGGGGCCGACCTGCTGCTGCTCGACGAGCCGACCGCCGGGGTCGACCTCCCGAGCCAGCAGCAGCTCGCCGACACCCTGGCGGCGCTGCACGACCGCGGCACCACCGTGCTGCTGGTCGCGCACGAGCTCGGTCCCCTCGAGCCGCTGGTGGACCGCAGCCTCGTGCTCGACCACGGCCGTCTCGTCTACGACGGACCGCCGCGCGAGAGTGCCTGGGAGGGCCTCACCTGGCACGGCCACCACCACCCGCCGACGCGGGGCCGCGACCACCTGCCCGAGGTCGTCTCCCCCCTCGAGCCCGCCCCGCGGCGGGAGGGACCCTGATGAGCCTGCTGCTGCTCGACTTCATGCTGCGCGCCCTGCTCGCCGCCGTGTTCACGGGACTCTCGGCCCCCGCGGTCGGCACCTACCTGGTGCAGCGCCGGCTGGCCCTGCTCGGCGACGGCCTCGGCCACGTGGCCGTGCTCGGCGTCGCGGTCGGGCTGCTCACCGCGACGTCCCCGACCGTCACCGCCGTCGTCGTCGCGACCCTGGGGGCGGTCGTCCTCGAGGTGGTGCGCGAGCGCGGCAGCACGTCCGGCGACGTGGCGCTGGCGATGTTGTTCTACGGAGGCATCTCGGCGGGTCTGGTCGTCACCGGGCTCGCTGGTCAGACCACGGCGACGCTGCAGCAATACCTCTTCGGCTCGATCACCACGGTCTCCGGCGACGACGTGCTGCTCACCGGCGTCTTCGCGCTCGTCGTCGTGGTGCTCGCCCTGGGTCTGTCGCCACAGCTGTTCGCCGTGGCCCAGGACCCCGAGTTCGCCCGGGTCGCGGGCGTGCGGGTGCGGGTGTGGAACCTCGTCGTCGCCGTGCTGGCCGCGCTGACCGTCACGGTCGCCATGCGCACGGTCGGGCTGCTGCTCGTCAGCGCCCTGATGGTGGTGCCGGTCGCCACCGCGCAGCAGGTCACCCGCAGCTTCCGCGACACCCTGCTGCTCGCGATGGGGCTCGGCGTCACGGCGGCCGTCGGGGGCGTGGTGCTCGCCGCGCTGGTCTCGCCGTACGCCGACCTGCCGCCGGGCGCGACGATCGTGCTGCTCTCGCTGGGCCTCTTCGTGCTGACCTGGCCCTTCGGCGTCTGGCGCCGGCACCGGCAGCGCCTGCTCGCGCCGTTCACCGACGAGCCGCTCGGCCACGAGCCGGCCGACGAGCACGTCCACGACGACGATCCCGGGCACGAGCACGACCACGGACCCGAGTGCGGCCACCCGGCGGTCCCGCACGGGGACCACGTCGACTACCTGCACGACGGCCACCGCCACGCCAGCCACGGGAGCCACTATGACGAGCACTGACCGTCCCGACGCCGCCCCCGCCCGGCCGACCCGCCAGCGTCGCGCCGTCGCGGCGGCGCTGAGCAGCGTGGACGACTTCCGCTCCGCCCAGGAGATCCACGCCCTGCTCGGCGAGACCGGCGAGACCGTCGGGCTCGCCACGGTCTACCGCACGCTGCAGGCGCTGACCGAGACCGGCGAGGTCGACGTGCTCCGCACCGAGAGCGGGGAGGCGGCGTACCGGAGGTGCAGCGACACCCACCACCACCACCTGGTCTGCCGCACCTGCGGTGCCACCGTCGAGGTCGAGGGCCCCGCCGTCGAGCGCTGGGCCGACCGGGTGGCCGCCGAGCACGGCTACGAGCAGGTCAGCCACAGCCTGGAGATCTTCGGGCTGTGCCCCCTCTGCCGCTGACCCGGCAGCGGAGGCGGATCAGGGGGCCGTGCCGTAGCGGCGGTCGCGGGAGGCGTACTGCTCGATCGCGGCCCAGAGGTCGCGGCGATCCACGTCGGGCCAGAGCACGTTGCTGAACACCAGCTCGGAGTACGCCGCCTGCCACAGCATGAAGTTGGAGAGCCGCTGCTCTCCCGAGGTGCGCCAGACCATGTCGGCGTCGGGCAGCTCGGGCACGTAGAGGTAGCGCGCCAGGGTCTGCTCGGTGACCTTGTCCGGCCGTACCCGCCCGGCGGCGACGTCGTGGGCCAGCGCCTTGGCGGCGTCGGCGAGCTCGGCCCGGCCGCCGTAGTTGACGCACATGGTGAGGGTGAAGCGGGTGTTGTCGCGGGTGAGCTCCTCGGCGACCTGCAGCTCGCGGACGACCGACCGCCACAGCCGCGGCGCGCGCCCGGCCCAGCGCACCCGCACCCCGAGCTCGTGCATCTCGTCGCGCCGGCGCCGGATGACGTCGCGGTTGAAGCCCATCAGGAAGCGCACCTCCTCGGGCGAGCGCGACCAGTTCTCGGTGGAGAAGGCGTACGCCGAGATCGCCTGCACGCCGATCTCGATCGCCCCCTCGACGACGTCGAAGAGCGCGTGCTCGCCCTGCTCGTGACCCTTGGTGCGGGGCAGCCCCCGCTGCTTGGCCCACCGGCCGTTGCCGTCCATCACGAGGGCGACGTGCCGCGGCACCAGGTCGGCGGGCACCGGTGGCGGGGTGGCGCCGGACGGATGCGGGGTCGGGGAGCGCACGAGCGCAACCTACCGCCGGTCGACGTGCTCGAGGGATCGCAGACCACGCTCGAGGTGCCACGCGACGTACGCCGAGACCAGCCCGCTCGCCTCCCGTCGGTGACGATGCTCGGCCGCCGCGACGTGCGGCCAGTCCCCGGCGAGCAGGGCACCGAGCAGCTGCACGGTCTCCAGGGTCGGGTGCGCCGACCCCGGCACCCGGCAGCGCGTGCACAGGATGCCGCCGGCCATCGGGCTGAACGCGCGGTGCTCCCCGATCTCGCCGCAGCGGGCGCACGCGTCGAAGGAGGGCGCGTAGCCCGCGGTCGCCAGTGAGCGCAGCAGGTAGGAGTCCAGCACCTGCGTGACGGGCTTGTCGGTGCCGGTGAGGGCCCGCAGCGCGCCCACCAGCAGCAGGAACTGCGGCACCGCCGGCTCGCCCTCCTCGACGACCACCCGCTCGGCGGTCTCGAGCATCACCGTGCCGGCGGTGTAGCGCTCGTAGTCCGCCCCGAGGTGCTGGGCGAACGGGGTGAGGGTCACGACCTGGGTCACCACGTCCAGCGAGCGACCCTCGGCCAGCTGGAGGTCCACGTGGCTGAACGGCTCCAGCCGGGCGCCGAACTTCGAGCTGGTCCGCCGTACGCCGCGCGCGACGGCCCGCACCAGCCCGCGGCGGCGGGTCAGCAGGGTGAGGATCCGGTCGGCCTCACCCAGCTTGCGGGTGCGCAGCACGACCGCCTCCTCGCGGTAGAGCGGCATGTCGTCATTGTCGCTCGGCGGTGTCAGTGGGTCGGCAGGGACTCGCTGGGGAGGAGCCCGGGCGATCCGTCCTCGCCGACGGTCGTGCCGCCAGCCGTACGGCCATCCGACCCCGCCGGCTCCGGCCCGCCGGCGACGGCGGGGGCGTCGCGGGTCGGCAGCTCGACGGTGGCGACGGTGCCGACGCCCTCCTCGCTCTGCAGCCAGATCCGGCCGCCGTGGCCCTGCACGATGGTGCGGGTGATCGTGAGCCCGAGGCCGGCGCCCGGGATCGCCCGCTCCTGCACCGAGGAGGTGCGGTAGAACGCCGAGAAGGCGCGGTCGGTCTCGGCCTGGTCCATGCCCATCCCGCGGTCGGTCACGGTGAGCCGCACGTGGTCCTCGACGACGGAGAGCCGCACCTGCACCTCACCGCCCCGCGAGGAGTACTTGATCGCGTTCGAGACCAGGTTGGTCACGACCTGGCCCATCCGCAGCACGTCGGCCTGCACCGACGGCACGTCGTGCAGCACGGTGCGCACCGTGATGCCGTGCTGGCGGGCGAGGCCGACCAGCTCCTCGGTCGCCTCGGCCACCAGGTCGCGCATGCCGGTCGGGCGCAGCACGATCTCGAGCGTCCCCTGCTCGGCGCTCGCGGTGTTGAGCAGGTCGGTGACCAGCTTGAGCAGCCGCTGCGCGTTGCGCTCGGCGACCTCGAGGTGGCCGACCGCGCCAGCGGGGAGCGCCTCGTCCTCCAGCACGACGTCGAGGTACCCCATGATCGAGGTCAGCGGGGTGCGCAGCTCGTGGGAGACGAGCGCGACGAAGTCGTCCTTGACGCGCAGCGCCTCCATCGCGTCGGTGACGTCGTGGTACGCGAGCACCATGCCGCGCACCGCGCCGCCCTCGTCGCGGACGGCGCGCGAGGAGACGCTCAGTGCCCGCTGCCCCCCGGCCGGACCGACGAAGATCACCTCGCCGGCGAACTCCTCGCCGGCGGCCGCCCGGGCGCTGGGTCGGCGGTCGCGGGGAAGCGGGGTCGTGCGGTCACGGTCGAAGACGTTGCCCTCGGCCCGCCCGGCGACCAGGGGGTGACCGGCCGGGTAGGCGATCCGGATGAACTCCTGGTGGCGGGGGTTGACCACCTGGTAGACCCCGTCCGGGTCCATCAGCACCAACCCGACGTCGACGGTCTGCACCAGCGTTTCCACCACGCTGCGCTGGTGCCCGAGCTCACCCAGGTCGTCGGACCAGGCCTGCGACGTCGCCCCGGTGAACAGCGCGAGCAGCGCGCCCACGGCGCTCAGCGCGACCACGTCACCGACGTCGGGAGCGCCCAGCGCGAGCGCGGGCAGGAGGTAGAGGAGGAGCACGGCCGCCGCCCCGTACGCCGCACCACGCAGGTCGTTGAGTCGGGCGAGGTAGAGCAGCGGCAGCAGCACCAGCAACCCGGTGTAGAGGTCCGGCGACGCGGGCCGGAGCAACCCGAACGCCAGGGTGTTGGCCAGCGCCGCGACGGAGCACCACAGGGTCACCCGGTCGCCGCGCCGGGCCGCGACGTGCGCCACCGCGGCCAGGCCGAAGCCGAGGAAGGCCGCGACGTGCAGCAGCCCGACCGAGGCCCCCTGCGTGGTGCGGACGGCGACCTCGACGGCCACCGCGGCCGCGAGGGCGAGCTGCTGGCGCTGGGACGCGTGCTTGCCGATGGTGGACTCGCGCTGCAACAGCGCCGCCCACGTGGATTCGGTAGCCATGTCCCCCTCTCCCTGGTGTGTGCCCAGTGTGGTGGCGGGACGCCTGAAGCGGGGTGGAGCGCGGAGTTCTTTACCGTCCCGCGCGGGGTCTCAGCGGAGAAAGAGGTGCGGTAGGTGCTCGACGTCGCTCCAGCAGTCCGCGACGAAGGCGGAGGCCTCGGCGTTGAGCCGCGCCGGTCGGAAGCGCCACTCGAGGATGCCGTCGGCCTGCACGAAGCGCGCGTGCGGCATCTCCTCGGCCAGCAGCGCCGCGTCGGCGAAGGGATGGATCGGGTCGCGCGGGTGGCCGACCACCATGGCGGGCACCTGCAGCTGCCGGCGTCGGGCACTCGGCGGGGCGACCCGGCCGAAGAAGATGCCCTGGATGGCGGCGGCCATCGGCGCGGGCCGCTGCCCCAGGGTGTCGAGCACGATGCCCGCCCAGAACGGCACCAACCCACGCGGCACGAGCTTCGTCGTACGCCGCAGCAGGTTGACGCTGAACGGCAGGAACCGGGCCGCGAACATGAGCGGGGCGAAGGCGATGATGCCGGCCTCCACGGCGTTGTCGAGCACGGGCATCTCGGCCAGCACCCCGCGCACCCGCTCCGGGGCCATGTCGGCGACCTCGAGCGAGACGTTGGCGCCGAGCGAGGTGCCGCCGATGACGGCCTCGTCGACAGCGAGGTGGTCCAGCAGCGCCAGGACCTGCTCGCCGAAGGCGGTCATGGAGTACTGCGTCGGGTCGACGGGCCGGTCGGAGCGACCGTGACCGAGCAGGTCGACCGCCACCACGTGGGCGCCCTCGGCCGCGAGCGCACGCGCCAGCGGCTGGCACATCCGGCGCGGCATCAGCTGCCCGTGCAGCAGCACGACCCACCGGTTGCCGCTGCCGTACTCCGTGTACTCCACACGGTCGTCGTCGATGAAGAACTGACCGACCCGCTCCGACACCAGGCTCATGTCGCACACGATAGGGCGCGCGACCCCGCGGCCACGAGAGACCGTCCGGAGAGGGCGCATCGGGACCTTGGTGCCGGGTTCGCACAAAGCCCACGGCGGCCGATCCGGTCCGCGACAATGACGCCATGGACGAGGGTGCGGGGCGCACGGAGGGCACTCGCGCACACGCCGCCTGGCTGCTCGTCTGGCTGACCGTCGCCGCCTTCGGCGCCGTCGCGGTCTCCCCTCCGGCTTCCTCGTTGGCGATCTGGTGGCCGGCGACCTACGTCGCCGTCGGCGTGCTGCTGCTGCAGCCGGTGCGCCGGTGGCCGGTGCTGCTGCCGCTGGGCGTCCTCGCCATCACCGCAGGTCAGCTGCTCGCCGACCGGTGGTGGGCCCTGAGCCTGGGCCTGGGGGTGATGACCGCGTCCGAGGCGCTGGCGATCACCCTGGTGCTGCGTCGCAGCGGCACGACCCGGCTGCAGCGGATGGGCGACATCGGCTGGCTGCTGCTGGCCAACGTCGCGGGCGCCCTCGTCCTGAGCGTGGGCCTGGCGATGATGACGAGCTCGGTGCTGCTGCCCGACTCGGCGTACGGCCCGCTGCTCGGCCAGGTGCTGCTCTCGCACGTCACCGCCGCGCTGACCCTGGGCCCACTCTTCCTCACGACGTCGAGCCGTGCGCACGCCCCGGCCCGCGAGCGCGTCCTGCAGTGGCTCGTGCTTCTCGCCGTGATCGCCCTGGTCTTCGTCCCCGACGGCCGGCCGAGCATGCCGTTCCTCGTGCTCCCGATCCTCCTGTGGGGCGCCCTGCGCCAGTCCCCCCGGGTGGTCGCCATGCAGACCCTGACGCTGGCCGGCGCCGCCGTGGTCCTCACCAGCGCCGACCGCGGGCCCTTCGACATCGACCCCGCCTCGGCGTACGCCGACTGGCCCACCGCCACCGCGGCGCTGCAGGGCTACCTCTCCTCCTTCGCGCTCGCCGCCCTGGTCGTCGCGGTGACGATCGCCCACCAGCGCTCGGCCGCCGCGGCGGCGAGCCAGGAGCGCGACTTCAACCAGACCGTGCTCGAGAGCAGCGACGCGCTCGTCCTGGTCGTCGGTCTCGACGGCATCGTGCAGCAGGTCAACCGGGCCACCGAGGTCTCCACCGGATGGACCGCCGAGGAGCTGGTCGGCCGGCCGCTCTGGTCGCGGCTGGTGCTCCCGCGCCGTCGGGCCGCCGTCGCGGAGGCCTTCCGGAGTGGAGGCGTGCTCGCGGCCGGCTCGCTGAGCGGCGTCGAGGCGATGCTGGCCGCCGACGGCCACATCCGTCGGGTCACGGCCGCCGTCTCCCCGCTGCTCGACGACACCGGCCGACCCCGCGCCGTGGTGGTCACCGGGCTCGACGTCACGCGCGAGCGCACCGCCGACGGCATGCTCACCCGCTTCCTGCGCGCGCCCTCCAGCACCGCCTTCGTCGGCATGGACGTCACCGGCAGGATCACGGTCTTCAGCCAGGGCGCGGTCGACCTGCTCGGCATCGACGCCGAGACGGCGGTCGGCCAGTCCTTCGGCACCCTCGTGCTGCGCGACCCCCCGGGCGACGTGTCCCCGGCGGAGCAGCTCGCCCGGCTGACCGCCCTGGGCTCCACCCGGGCGGCCGACCGCACGTGGCACCGGGCGGACGGCAGCACGGTGCTCGTCAGCCAGACCCTCGACGCCGTCAGCGACGGGGCCGGGCTGTCCACCGGCTACCTCGTCACCGCCCGTGACGTCACCGAGCAGCGAGGCTTCCAGGAGCTCCTGCTCGCCGCCCTGGAGAAGGAGCGCGACGCCGTCGACCGGTTGCAGGCCCTCGACGAGGCCAAGAACGACTTCGTCACCACGGTGAGCCACGAGCTGCGCACCCCGGTCACCAGCATCGTCGGCTACATCGAGATGTTCGAGGACGAGATGGACGCCCGGCCGGAGCCGGCGAGCCAGCATCTGCTCGACGTCGTACGCCGCAACGCCTTCCGCCTCCGCGACCTCGCCGACGACCTGGTCACCCTCTCGGCCTTCCAGTCGGCCTCCGCACAGGTCGTGCACGGCACGGTGGACCTGCGCGAGGTGGTGTCCCGCGCGGTCGACGCGGTGCACCAGCCCGCTCGCCACCGCCGCGTCTCGATCGAGCTCGTCCTGCCCGAGGCCCCGGTCGCGGTGCAGGGCGACAGCGACCACCTCGAGCGGGCCGTGGGCAACCTGCTCCTCAACGCGGTCAAGTTCAGCCACGACCAGAGCACCGTGCACGTCGAGCTGCATGCGGAGGGCGGCACCGCCCGGGTGGTCGTCGAGGACGCCGGCCTGGGCGTGCCCGCCGACGAGGTCGACCACGTCTTCACCCGCTTCTACCGCTGCCGCAACGCGCAGGCGCAGGCGATCCAGGGCACCGGCCTGGGCCTGTCGATCGTGGCGTCGATCGTCGGGGCCCACGGTGGGGACGTGTCGCTGAGCTCGGTCGAGCACGAGGGCACGATCGTCGACGTGCGGCTGCCGCTCGCGGCGGGCGCCTGACCCCGTCCGGGTCCGCCGGCGCCCGCCCGCGCGGTGGCAGCCGGGTGTCAGGAGCGGTTGACGGCCGAGAGGATCGCCTTGAGCGAGGCGGTCACGATGTTCGCGTCGAGGCCGACGCCCCAGAGCAGGGTGTCGCCCACCGCGCACTCGACGTACGCCGCGGCGATGGCGTCGCCGCCGGAGGAGAGCGCGTGCTCGTGGTAGTCGAGCACCCGGATGTCGCGCCGCCCGGCCCACGCGGGGTCCTGCGCGGCCTTCTCCTCGACCACGGTGTTGAGCACCGCGACGAAGGCGGCGATCGGCCCGTTGCCGGCCCCGGTCAGGGTGCGGGTCTCGCCGTCGACGGTGACGTCGACCTCGAGGGTGTCCTGCTCGCCGGCCGCGGAGACGGTGCGCACCGCCTGGACGGCCAGCGGCTCCTCGCGGTCGAGGTACTCGGAGCGGAAGTGCGACCAGATCTCGGCGGGCGTGATCTCGCGGCCGGTGTCGTCGGTGACGCCCTGCACGACCCGGCTGAACTCGATCTGCAGGCGTCGGGGCAGGTCCAGCTTGTGCTCGGACTTGAGCAGGTAGGCGACCCCGCCCTTGCCGGACTGGCTGTTCACCCGGATCACGGCTTCGTAGGTACGACCGACGTCCTTGGGGTCGATCGGCAGGTACGGCGCCTTCCAGGGGTGCTCCTCGACCGGATGACCGGCCGCGGCGGCCTCGACCTCGAGCGCCTCCAGGCCCTTCTTGATGGCGTCCTGGTGCGAGCCGGAGAACGCCGTGTAGACGAGGTCGCCGGCGTACGGGTGGCGAGGGTGCACCGGCAGCTGGGTGCAGTACTCGACGGTGCGGCGCACCTCGTCGATGTCGGAGAAGTCGATCTGCGGGTCGATGCCCTGGCTGAAGAGGTTCATCCCCAGCGTCACCAGGCAGACGTTGCCGGTGCGCTCGCCGTGGCCGAACAGGCAGCCCTCGACGCGGTCCGCCCCGGCCATCAGGCCCAGCTCGGTCGCACCGACGGCGGTGCCGCGGTCGTTGTGCGGGTGCAGGCTGATCGCCGAGTGCTCCCGGCGGGTCAGGTGCCGGGAGAACCACTCGATCTGGTCGGCGTACACGTTGGGCGTGGACATCTCCACCGTGGCCGGCAGGTTGAGGATGATCTCGCGTCCGGCCTCGGGCTGCCAGACGTCGCTGACCGCCTCGGAGACGTCGAGGGAGAACTCCAGCTCGGTGTCGGTGAAGATCTCCGGGGAGTACTGGTAGCCGAAGGCGCCGGTGCTCACTTGGTCGCCGAGGTGCTGCTCGGCGTACTTCATCACCATCTCGGTGCCATGGACGCCGATCGCGCGGCACTCGTCGCGATCGACGCCGAAGACGACCGAGCGGAAGAGCGGGGCGGTGGCGTTGTACATGTGGACCGTGGCCCGGTCGGTGCCGACCAGCGACTGCACGGTGCGCTCGATCAGGTCCTCGCGGGCCTGCGTCAACACAGAGATCCGCACGTCGTCGGGGATCTTGTCACCCTCGACGAGCTGCCGGACGAAGTCGAAGTCGGTCTGGCTGGCACTGGGGAACCCGACCTCGATCTCCTTGTAGCCCATCGCGATCAGCAGGTCGAACATCGCCAGCTTGCGGGCCGGCGTCATCGGGTCGATGAGGGCCTGGTTGCCGTCGCGCAGGTCGGTGGACAGCCAGCGCGGCGTGGAGATGATCGACCCGCTCGGCCAGGTCCGGTCGTGCAGGTCGATGGGGGCGAAGGCGTGGTAGCGCGCGAAGGGCATGCCGCTGGGCGCCTGGGTGGATCGGAAGTCGCTCATGATTCGGGTCTCTCTCGCAGAAGCGGGCGGTGGCGACCGGGCGCGTCACTCGACTCCGCAGCGAGGGGTCCGGTCCTCAGACCTCGCTGCGGCAGCGAAGGAGGAGGCTGCGCGTCGTCATGAGAAGGCCACCATACGCCCGCCGCGGGCACCGCGGGTAACGGTCCGGTGGTCCCGCCGGTGGGGAAAGGTTCCCGCCGTGTCGTACGACGTGGGCTGCTGGGTCGACCGGGCCCCGGCCGACCAGGCCGCCGTCGGCGACGAGGACCGGGGTCGACTCTCCGACCTCCTGGGCGAGCACGGCGCCGTCGGCGTGGACCTGGGCGCCGCCCGGCTGCTGTGAGACCTCCCCCCGGTGGGTAGTCACCACCCGTGCCCAGGCTCCTCGTCATCCATCACTCCCCCACGTCGGGGACGTCGGCCCTCTCCGACGCGCTCGTCGCCGGTGCCCGGCACGAGGACATCGAGGGCGTGGCCGTCGACGTACGAGAGGCGCTGGCGTGGGCGCGCGGCGAGGCCGACCACGAGACGATCCTCGCCGCCGACGGCTACCTGCTCTGCACGCCGGCGAACTTCGGCTACATGTCCGGGGCGCTCAAGCACGTCTTCGACTCCTGCTTCCTGCAGATCGGCGGGGCCCTCTCCGACGACGGGTCGGCGGCCGGCGGGCAGGAGGGCACGCGCGGGCGACCGTTCGGGCTCGTGGTCCACGGCCGCTACGACACCGAGGGAGCGGTGCGCTCGGTGCTGTCGATGACCCAGGCGCTCGGCTGGCGCCAGTCGGCCGAGGTGCTCGCCCCGACGGGTGGGATCGGCACCACGGAAACTGCTGCGGCCTTCGAAGTGGGGGCTACCATCGCGTCACTACTGTCCGGTTCGTGAGGTATTCGTGCGTCGTCGATCGCCCCGTCCCGCCTCTCGGCTGGCCACCCCCGCACTGCTGCTGGGCTTCGCCCTGCTCGCGGCCGGCCTCGCCGCCTGTTCCTCCGCCGAGCCGCAGAAGGCCTCCGGCCCGACCAGCTCGACGGGCTCCCCCGCCGACCGGGCCTCACCGGCCACGCCGCCGAAGGCCCCGAAGGTCGACCGCAGCGCACCGGCCATGAAGGACGCGCCCCAGCTGGGCGCGTGCCGCCAGATCGCCCCGAAGGACTCGGCGCAGAAGGCGAACACGGTCGACGCCGTCGACTGCGGGGACGGCCACACCGCCCAGACCTTCGTCGTCGGCGCCTTCCCCGAGAAGGTCACGCGCGGCACGGCGTACGGCTCCCCCTCGCTCGGACGGTTCATCTACGACGAGTGCACCGACCGGTTCGCGAAGTTCGTCGGCGGTGACGAGTCCATCGTCATCCGCTCCCTGGTGAGCTGGGTCTGGTTCCGTCCGACCCAGGACCAGTGGAACGACGGGTCCCGCTGGTTCCGGTGCGACATCGTCGGAGGCACGCCCGACGCCGCGCGCTACCTCGACCTGCCGAGGACCGGCCGTGGTCTCTTCTCCCGCGGGCCCGTCGACGCGTGGATGCAGTGCGTGAAGGGCGCGTCGATCACCGCCGCCCCCGCCACCCCCTGCACCAGGGCCCACGACTGGCGGGCGATCAGCACGATCAAGGTCGGCAAGCCCCACGAGACGTACCCGGGCGACAAGATCGTGGCCGCTCGCAGCCGCGACTTCTGCTCCGACTCCGTGGCCGCGATGCAGGACTACCCACCGGAGTTCGACTTCGCCTACGCGTGGTTCCACGAGGCGGAGTGGAAGACCGGCAACCGGCGCTCGGTCTGCTGGGCCAAGACCGAGGCCTGACCGCCGCACCGACCGGCCCGCGTCGGCGTGGCTCGTCCGCCGCGTGGGCAGGAGTGCGGCATGGATCTCGACGGAGCACGTGTGTTCGTGGCCGGGGCGACCGGAGAGCTCGGGGGCGCGCTCAGCGACGCGCTGGTCGAGCGGGGGGCCCGGGTCGTGGCGGGCGGCCGTGACGAGCAGCGGCTCGCCGCCGTCGCGGAGCGGTGCGGCACCGACCCGGTGCACGTCGACGTGGTCGACGTCGACTCCTGCGCCGCCGCCGTGGACGCGGCCGTCGACCAGCTCGGCGGTCTCGACGCGGTGCTCGTGACGGTCGGCGCGGCCGGCTTCGGGACGGCGCTGGACACCAGCGCAGCCCTGAGCGAGGAGCTCTTCGCCGTCAACGTGCTCGGCCCGATGTCGCTCGTGCGCGCCGCCGCCGGCCACCTCGAGGACGGCGGCACCGTCGCGGTGCTCTCGGCGATCCTGGCCGACATGCCCACCGCGGGCATGGCCGACTACTCCGCCGCGAAGTCGGCGCTCTCGGTCTGGCTGACGGTGCTTCGCCGCGAGAACCGTCGGCGCCTGCGCGTGCTCGACGTACGCCCGCCGCACCTGGACACCGGCTTGGATCGGCGCGCCCTCGGCGGCGACCCCCCGACGATGCCGACGCCGATGCCGGCCTCCGTGCTCGTCGACGCGGTGGTGGAAGCCCTCGCCGGCGACGTCACCGAGCTGTACGTCGAGAAGGGCTCTCTCGTCACCCGCTGACCGCCGCCCCCGCGGGGGTCGAGGAGCCCGAGGTCGCACCTCCGCCCCCCGGGCGGGCGTCAGAAGCCGAGGCGCCTGAGCTGGCGGGGGTCGCGCTGCCAGTCCTTGGCCACCTTGACCCGTAGGTCGAGGTGCACCGGGGTGCCGAGGAGGGCTTCGACCTGCGTGCGGGCCTCGGTGCCGACCTCCTTGAGCCGGGAGCCCTGGTGCCCGATCACGATGCCCTTCTGGGAGTCGCGTTCGACGTACAGGACGGCGTGGACGTCGAGCAGGGGGCGGTCGGCGTCACGGCCCTCGCGCAGGCCCATCTCCTCGACGACCACCGCGATCGAGTGCGGCAGCTCGTCGCGGACCCCTTCCAGGGAGGCCTCGCGCACGAGCTCGGCGACCAGCACCTCCTCGGGGGCGTCGGTCAGGTCGCCGTCGGGGTAGAGCTGGGGCCCCTCCGGCAGCTGGGCCAGCAGCAGGTCGGAGAGCAGCCCGACCTGTTCCCCCTCGGCGGCGGAGACGGGCACGATCTCGGCCCAGTCGGTGCCGGTCTGCTCGCCCAGGGCCGCGACGGCGAGCAGCTGCTCGCCGACCTGGTCGGGGGTGGCCAGGTCGGTCTTCGTGACGACGGCGACGCGGACGCCGCGGCGCACCTTGGCGAGCTCGCCGACGAGGTAGCGGTCGCCGGGGCCGATCTTCTCGTCGGCCGGGAAGCAGACGGCCACGACGTCGACCTCGGACCACGTGGTGCGCACGAGGTCGTTGAGCCGCTCCCCGAGCAGGGTGCGCGGGCGGTGCAGCCCCGGGGTGTCGACGAGGATCAGCTGTCCGTCGGGGCGGTGCACGATGCCGCGGACCACCGTGCGGGTGGTCTGCGGGCGCGAGGACGTGATCACCACCTTCTGGCCGACCAGGGCGTTGGTCAGGGTGGACTTGCCGACGTTGGGTCGGCCGACGAAGCAGGCGAACCCGCTGCGGTGGCCCCCGTCGGTGCCGTCGGTGCCGTCGGTGCCGCCGGCCGCCGTGCCGCCGGCGACGCCGGTGGAACCGAGCCCGCTCATGCGTCACCTCGCTCGGCGTCGTACTCGGCCCAGATCTGCTCGTCGGACTTGCCGGCGGCCTTGCCCCGGGCGTAGATCGGGCCGGGGTCGACCGCGCGGGTCTGCCGTCCGCGGGTGCCGGACCAGTAGCCCATCACGTCGAGCCGGCGGGAGTCCCAGCCGAGCTCGCGCCGGGCGTGGCGCGCGGATCTGTCGCATCTGTGCGGACTCCCCTGCCATCCAGAAGTAGCCCGGCCCGGCGGGCCAGGTCAGGTCGTGCACCAGGTCGGCGAGGCCGGAGGCCTCCGGCGCGGGTGGTGCCACCCAGGTGACGCCGGCGTCCTCGGGCAGGTAGCCCGGCACCGGCTCGGGGGCCTCGAGGTACGCCGTCACCGGCACGTCGAGCCCGCTCTCCAGGATCCGGGCGACGGCGGGCAGCGCGGTGAGGTCGCCCGCGAGCACGACCCAGCCGGCGTCCTCGGGCACCGCGAAGGAACCCTTCGCCGGGGAGATCCCCACCTCGTCGCCGACGCAGTCGGTGCGCACCCACTCGGTCACCAGGCCCTCGGCGTGCACGACCACGTCGAGCACCATCGTCGTGCTCGACGGGTCCCACGAGCGCACGGTGTAGTAGCGGGTCTGGAACTGGCCGGGGACGGTGAGCGCCACCCACTCGTCGGGCACGCCGGTGCCGACGAATCCGCCCAGCTCGCCGACGGTGACACGCACCAGGTGGTCGCTCAGCTGCTCCTGCGCGACGACACGACCGGCCTGCGCGCCGGGGCGCACGCTCACGTGGAGGCCGTCGTGACGAGGTCACCGGACGCGCGGACGCGGTGCACCGGCACGCCCTGCCCCGCCAGGTCGCGTGCCACGGCCACGTCGTCGGTGGCCACCGCGTCCCCGTCACCGAGCACGACGACCGCCTCGAGCCCGCGGGCACCGCTGGTCACGGCCATCGCCACCGCGACCTGCACCGCGCTGGCACCGAAGGAGGGCAGCGCCACCGTCGCGGCGGCGTAGGTGCGACCGTCGAGGTCACGCAGGGCGGCGCCCTCGGCCGCACGCGTGCGGGCGCGGGCGGAGCGGGCCAGCGTGACGAGCTTGGCGTCCTCGGCGTCGGTCAGCCGCGCAGGCTGCATGGTCGCCTCCGAGGCGCTGGGGTCAGGAGTCTCGTCCGGCATGCGACTCAGCGTAGGACCCCGCCTGCTCGTCGTCCTCGTCGAGGACCCGCGCGATCAGCACCGTGCCGACCTGGTTGCGACGCCCCGTCGTGGACTCCGCCTCGAACCGCAGCCCGTGCGCCTCGACGACGGAGCCCGCGATCGCAACCTTGCCGAGGTGCTTGGCCATCAGCCCGCCGACGGTCTCGACGTCCTCCTCCTCGACCTCGACCCCGACCGCGTCGAGCAGGTCGTCGACCGGGAAGCGCGAGGTCACCCGGTGCACCCCGTCCTCCAGGTGCTCCAGGGCGGGCAGCTCGGAGTCGTACTCGTCGGTGATCTCGCCGACGATCTCCTCGAGGATGTCCTCGATCGTCACGATCCCCGCCGTGCCGCCGTACTCGTCGACGACGACGGCGATGTGGGTGCGCTGGGCCTGCATCTCGCGCAGCAGCCCGTCGACCGGCTTGGAGTCGGGCACGTAGGTCACCGGCCGCATCACCGACTCGACCCGCTCGGTGCTCTCGGCCTCGTGGTTGTCGAAGACCCGCTTCGTCACGTCCTTGAGGTAGGCGAACCCGAGGATCTCGTCGAGGTTGTCGCCGATGACCGGGATCCGCGAGTAGCCGCTGCGCAGCCCCAGGGACATCGCCTGGCGCAGCGTCTTGTGCCGCTCGACGAAGACGAGGTCGGTGCGCGGCACCATCACCTCGCGGACGAGGGTGTCGCCGAGCTCGAAGACCGAGTGGATCATCGCCCGCTCGCCGGACTCGATCACCCGGGAGGCCTCGGCCAGGTCGACCAGCTCGCGCAGCTCGGCCTCGGAGGCGAACGGTCCCTCGCTGAAGCCGCGCCCGGGGGTGAGCACGTTGCCCAGCCAGATCAGCGCACGCGCGAGCGGGCTGAGCACGGTCGTGGCCGCCTTGACCGGAGCGGCGCTGAGCAGGGCGACTCGCTCGTTCTGCTGCCGGCCGAAGGTGCGGGGCGCGACCCCGACGACGACGTACGACACCACCACCATCACCATCGCCGCCACGAGCATGGCCGGCCAGCGGCTGCCGATGTCGAAGTCGGTGACGTCACGGCTGCGGCCCATGACGTCGAGCACGACGTAGGTGACGACGACGATCGCGGTGACCTCGGAGGCCATCCGCAAGAACAGCATCACGTTGAGGTGGCGGGGCAGGTCGTCGAGCACCTGCCCGAGCCGTCGGGCCCCCGCGCGACCGTCGTCGAGCAGCTCGTGCGCGCGAGCCCGGGAGAACGAGGCCAGCGCGGCGTCGGCCGCGCTGAGCGCCCCGGCCAGCACGACGAGAACGGCCGCGAGCAGCACCAGGCGGACGTCGAGGCCGGTCACGCGGTGGTCCCGGGCTCTCGCCAGGCCGCGAGGATCCGGTCCTGGAGACCGAACATCTCGCGGTGCTCGTCGGGCTCGGCGTGGTCGTACCCGAGCAGGTGGAGGATGCCGTGGGTGAGCAGCAGCTCGAGCTCGCGCTCGGTGGTGTACGACGCGTCTCCGCCCGCACGCACCGACGCCGCCTGCGCCGCGGCGACCGACGGGCAGATCATCAGGTCGCCGAGGATGCCCTCCTCGGGCTCCTCCCCCTCGACGCCGGGCCTCAGCTCGTCCATCGGGAAGGCGAGCACGTCGGTCGGGCCGGTCTTGTCCATCCACTGCTCGTTGAGCGCCGCGATCTCTGGCTCCGCGACCAGCCGCACGGCCAGCTCGGCCTCGGGGTGCACCCGCATCTGCGCCATCACGTGCGCCGCGAGCCGTCGGAGCCCAGCCGGGTCGACCCCGCCAGGACTGTCGCCCTCCGCGGTCTCGTCGAGCACCTCGACGTTCACGGTCGGCGACCCTCCGGTCGTCGGTCCAGCCGGCGGTCCTGGCGACCGTCGGCCCGCACGGGGCCCGGCCCCTCTGCGCGGGCGTCGTACTCGTCGTAGGCCTCGACGATCTTGCCGACCAGGCGGTGGCGTACGACGTCCTGGGCCGTCAGCCGGTTGAACGAGACGTCCTCCAGCCCGGCGAGGATGTCCTCGACGACGCGCAGACCCGACCGGGTGCCCGAGGGGAGGTCGACCTGGGTCGTGTCGCCGGTGACGACGATCTTGGAGCCGAACCCGAGCCGGGTGAGGAACATCTTCATCTGCTCGGGGGAGGTGTTCTGCGCCTCGTCGAGGATGATGAAGGCGTCGTTGAGCGACCGTCCGCGCATGTAGGCCAGCGGTGCGACCTCGATGGTGCCCGCGGAGAGCAGCTTGGGCACGGACTCGGGGTCGAGCATGTCGTGCAGGGCGTCGTACAGGGGGCGTAGGTACGGGTCGATCTTCTCGCTGAGCGTGCCGGGCAGGTAGCCGAGACGCTCCCCCGCCTCCACGGCCGGGCGGGTGAGGATGATCCGGGTGACCTTCTTGGCCTGGAGCGCCTGCACCGCCTTGGCCATCGCGAGGTAGGTCTTGCCCGTGCCCGCGGGGCCGATGCCGAAGACGATGGTGTGCTTGTCGATCGCGTCGACGTAGGTCTTCTGGTTCAGCGTCTTGGGACGGATGGTGCGGCCGCGGTTGCTGAGGATGTTGAGGCTCAGCACGTCCGCGGGGCGCTCCTGGGTCTCGGTGCGCATCATCCCGATCGCGCGCTCCACCGTCTCCCGGCTCAGGCCCTGCCCCGTGCGCAGGATGGTGACCAGCTCGGCCACCAGCCGCTCGACGAGCGCAGCCTCGGCGGGCTCGCCGCGCACGGTGAACTCGTTGCCGCGCACGTGGACGTCGGCCTCGAAGGCTTGCTCCAGCAGGGCCAGGTGCTCGTCGCCAGGACCGAGCAGGGCCACCATGGTGACGCTGCTGGGGACGACGAAGGTGTGTCGCGGGGACTCGCTGTAACGGTTCTGTGCACTCATGGACGCCCCAGGGGGGCTGCCTCCCGGTCTGACTGTCCGCCGGGCCCTCCGCCGAACACATCTCCATGCTACGGAACACCCGGCAGGCCCGCCGACGGCCCCGGCGCCCGGACCGCCGGGTGCGCTGGCCGAAGGATCAGGGCAAGATGGACGTGCGTCGCAGCCGCCCGGACCCCGCCGCTGCCTAGGTGGGGGGTGTCCGTGATGGTGAGCTTGCAGCTCCGGCGCGAGCGCAGGGCGTGATGAGCGACCCGCGGCCCGGCGACCAGACCACCGCCGCCGTCCAGGAGCCGCTTGGTGTGCTCGTGGTCGACGACCACCAGGTCATCGCCGACACGCTCTGCCTGCGGCTCGCCACCGTCCCGTGGCTGGGCCCCGTGCACGCGGCGTACTCCCTCGCCTCCGCCCGCCTCGCGGTCGCCAGCCGGCGGCCCGACGTCGTGCTGCTCGACTGGTCCCTGGGCCGCGAGAACGGGCTCGAGCTCATCCCGTTCCTGGTCCGTCTCGAGCCTCCTGCCGCCGTCGTCGTGCTGTCCGGCCGCTGGACGACCGACCAGGTGCTCACCGCCCTCGAGGCGGGGGCCCGGGGATGGGTCCTCAAGACCGCCCGCGCCGACCAGCTCGTGCAGCGCGTCGCCGACGCACACGCCGGACGCACGTTCCTTCCCGACGAAGCCATCGGTGCGGTGCTCGACCAGCTGCTCGTCGAGTCCGGCCGGCGCCGCCAGACCCCCTCGTTCCTCGACCACCTGACAGCGCGCGAGTCGCAGGTGCTGCGGTGCCTCGTGGAGGGCCTGGGGCGCGAGGAGATCGCACAGCGGCTCTTCATCTCGCCGCACACGGTGCGCACGCACATCCAGAACCTGCTGCGGGCATCGGGCCTGCACAGCACGCTCGCCCTGGTGTCCGCCGCCCGCGACATCGGCCTCCGCACCTCCCCGGCCGACGCCCCTGTCCGCTGAGCGTCGGGCCGCGGTGGACCAGTGTGGTCCAGGCCAGAGCGACGAGCACCGGGCCAGGAGTCTTCCCCGACGGCGTCACCCTGACGTACCGTCGCAGGACGGGCCAGGTCCCCGCCCGACGTCACGCACCACGAGCGTTCGGGGGGCACCATGAGCCAGAGCATCGACCGTGGGCCACGCCGCCAGGTCGAGCCGTCGCGGAGGTCATCGCCCCGGACCGTGGTCGCCGACCGCGACTCCCTGGTGCTGGACGTTTTCTCCGACGCCCTGCGCGTGCACGGGTACGTCGTCGTCGCCACCACCGACCAGCCGGAGGCAGCGGCGGCACTGGTGCGTCTCCACCGCCCCGACCTGTGCGTCATCGACCCCGGCCCGGACCCCGACGAGGCGGTGCAGGTGCTGCGCGAGCTGCGCACCGCCTGGCCCCGGACCGACCTCGTCGTCCTCGCCGCGGTGCTCACGCCGGGCGTGCGGGCCCTGAGGCAGGAGGGTGCCGTCGACGCCCTGGTCAGCAAGACCGCGAGTCTGCGTTCCGTCACGGCAACCCTCGACGCGGTACTCGGCGCACCCCGGTCCCGGGTGGCCTCGCGTCCGGCCCGACCCTCGGCGCGACACGCGCACGACCCGGAGCGTCTGACCGACCGGGAGCTCGACGTCCTGCTGGCCCTGGTGGCCGGCAGCTCCAACGCCCAGGCGGCCACCCAGCTCGGCATCTCCCCGCACACCGTGCGGTCGCACGTGCAGAGCGTGCTGCGCAAGCTCGGTGTCAGCACGCGCCTCAAGGCAGCGGCGCTGGCCGCCGCGGGTCTGCCGCCCGCCCTGCTGCCCGTGCAGCGGGTTCGGTCCTGATCCGGCCGGCCCCCGGCCAGGTCAGGGGGTGGGGCCGTCCTTCGGGGAAGGCGAGCCGTCGAGCTCCGAGGAGGGAAGCCGGCCGAGCGCGACGTCGGCCGCGAGCTCGCTGAGCGGCCGGCGGGTCGACCGGGCGGCGTCGCGGAGCCGGATGAAGGCCGCGCCCATCCCGATGCCCTCGCGCTCGGCGACGACGCCCTTGGCCTGCTCGATGACGACCCGGCTCTCCAGGGCCGTCTGCAGCTGTTCGGCCAGGATCTCCTGACGCCGGAACGTCCAGTGGCTCAGGATGCCCACGGTGCCCATCGTCGCCATCACTCCCGTCAGCTGCAGCTCGTGCTCGTCGAGCCGCTGGCCGTCCCGGCAGAACACGTTCAACGCGCCGATCGTGCGCTCGCGCAGTCGCATCGGCAGGGCGTACACCGCCGTCACGCCCTGTGCGGTGGCCGTCCCGGCGAAGGCCGGCCACCGCGTCGGGTCGTCGTTCAAGGAGTGCACCAGCACCCTCTCGCCGGTGCGGAACGCCTCCAGGCAGGGCCCCTGGTCGCTCTGCAGCTCCATCAGCTCGAGCAGGCGCGACTCGTCGCTGGAGGCGGCGAGCACCCGCAGCTGACCGCGCTGGTCGTCGAGCAGGATGCCGGCCTCGGCCACCGCCGAGATGTCCAGACATCCATGGACGAGCTGGTCGGCCAGGTCGACGATGTCGAACCCTCCCACCATCGCGTCGGCGAGGGTCACCAACCGTTCGAGGAAACGGAGCTGGAGCTCTGTGTCAGTCATCGTGCAGCCCTCCGTCTAGCACGTCAGGGGGCTCGGACGGCCCCTCCGCGGACAACGGACCGAAGCTGACCCGCCGTCCGACCACGGCACGGGCCAGGCCGACCAGTGTCTGTTGCTGGGTATAAGCATGCGCTCGCAACACGGCGAGCGCATCCTCGAGCGTGCTGCCGAGCTGCGCGCTGACCATGCCGACCGCCTGCTGGGTGACCGCCTCGCGGAAGCCGAGGACCTCCTCCACCCAGTCCTCGAGGTGCCCGTCCACCGTGGACGAGAGCAGGGCGAGCGACAGGAGGTCGGCCAGCTGGAGCAACGACTGGATTGCCCCCTCGTCCAGGACCACGGGCTCGGAGGAGCTCCAGGTCACGAGCCCGATCCGGGCGGCACCCACCTGGATCGGGAACGCGAAGACTGCGCGGACCCCGATCGCGTCGGCCTCACGGCCGAAGGTCATCCACTCCGCGAGGAACCGCTCGGCGCAGATGTCGGGCACGAGCACGGGCCCGCGCTGACGTAGACAGGTGACCCCCGGTCCCTCACCCACGAGCTGTTGCAGGTCCTCGAGACGCATCGCCCGCTGGTCGCTGGCGTAGACCCGCTCGCCGTAGTCGTCCCCCACGGCCCGGCTCACGCAGATCGAGCGCAGGCCCCGGCCTACGAAGTCGGCCAGCACGGAGGCGACCAGGGCCTCGACGACGGGGGCGGCAGGGTCCGAGAACATGCGGCCTCCTTCGCTGGCGTGCTCGACGCCCGACGGCCGTGTCGTAGGCTCCGCCACCGTGGCGCAGAGAGGTCTTCCCACGGTAGCCCCCATCGTGCCGCGACTCCTCAGCCCTCGGTGACGAGCAGGATGCCGAGGCACATCTCGTCGGTGGTCCCCTCGCCCCAGACGACGTAACGCTCCTCGGTGCCGCGGAAGCTCGGGAGCCGGTCGCGCAGGTCGCGGTCCCAGGTGCAGGTGACCTCGACGCTGTCGCCGGCCCGCAGCCGTGCCGGACGGTCCAGCGCTCGGCTCCCCTGGTCGTCGAAGTTCCAGACCGGGACGTCGAGCAGCGTGCGGGCGCGCGGCGTGCCCGGGTTGGCCTCCACGGTCACCGACGCCCCCAGCAGGTGCATGTGCCCGGCCGCCGCGCGCACGGTGGTCGGCCGGTCGACGGTGCGGGTGCAGCTCTGCGTGGGCCCGACCGGATCGCCCCCGCAGAGCACGTGCAGGCCGTCGACCATGAACCGCGCCTGCTCGCCGAAGCGACTCGCGACGTCGTCGATCGCGTCGTCGCGGTCGCACAGCCGGCCGTCCCGCCCGGGTCGGCACGGCAGCTCGACCGGCGCCGGGAGCAGCATCGTCTCCAGCGGCTCCAACGGCACGGAGCCCCTGGCCAGCCGCAGCCGGGCCGCGGTGCGGTCAGGCTCGGCGCCGGCGAGCAGGTTGTAGTGCACCTGCATCACGACACGCGACCCCTTCTCGAGCGGGACGCCGACGTCGTCGGCCATCACGGTCTCGGAGCCGCCCGGGGCCCAGGCGCCCAGCCACGGCGCCCGATCCAGGTCGCCGACGCCACCCTCGAGGCCGGTGCCGCTGAAGCAGGTCCACCCCTCGCCACCGTCCGCGGCGTCCTTCGCCTCGGCCGCCCCGACCTGCTCGGGCGGCACGCGGAACAGGATCACGTGGTGCACGACGTCGGCCGCGCCGGGCTCGACGTCGATGCCGGTGATCCAGGCGTCCCGCTGCAGGTCCGGGTCGAGCACGAAGCAGCGGTAGTCGTCGGTGCCCTCGCCGTACGGCGCGGACGGGGTGTACGCCGACGGCATCCGCAGCCGCTCGAAGCGCTCGCCGGCGCGCAGGGCCACCGGCGCGACGTCCTCGACCGCGGCGTCGTGGGCCGCGTGCGCGTCCACGTCGCCGTGCGACGACGCCGTGCCTCGGTCGGAGGCTGCGGGCTCTCGCGGTTCCACGGCCTCGGGCGTGCCCGAGCAGCCGCCGAGCAGCACGGCCGCGACGGTCGCGGCCGCGACGACGTACCCCCGTCTGCGGGTCATCCCGGGGGCCAGGCGAGGTCGCGACCACCGATGACGTGGAGGTGCACGTGGAAGACGCTCTGCCCGGCACCCTCGCCGGTGTTCAGGACGAGCCGGTAGTGACCGTCGAGGCCGTCGGCCTCGGCCACCTCGTGGGCCGCACGCACGAGGGCGGCCATCGTCTCGGGCTCGGCCGCCGCCAGCGCCGCAGCGTTCTCGTGATGGGTGCGCGGCACGACCAGCACGTGGGTGGGCGCCTGGCCGTTGATGTCGCGGAAGGCCACCGCGGACTCGGTGCGGTGCACGACGTCGGCGGGCACGTCGCCGGCGACGATCGCGCAGAACAGGCACTCGGTGTCAGGCATGGGTGCACTCTGCCCCGCGCGGACGAGAAAGACCACGCTTCCGGTCAACCCGACAGGGCGAGCGCCGCGCGGGGGGCAGGCAGCGAACCGCCCGAGCCCCACGTCGCCGCAGCAGGTGCGGAGCAACCGGGGGCACGACTGACCGACCGCGCGGCCGACTACGGCTCCCTCGGTGCTGGGCGGTCCGCGGCTGGTCGAGGTCTCCCCCACCGACCCGGGCGCGACGGCCACCGGACCCTCGAGGCCGACGGGCCGGACGGATCCGCGCTCGCGTCGGGCAGCACCTCGAGGAGCCCGCCCCGGCCGAGGCGAACCGCCACCCGGACTCGTCGCCGGGGGCACGCCCCCAGGACGACGGACCCCGGAGCATCGAGCGCGGTCTCGAGATCCGCGACTGCCGAGGTCGGCCAGCCGACACGGAGGAGTCAGCGCCAGCGGGTCCGGGCCAGCACGGCCCCGACGGCGACCACGCCTGCGGTGGACGTGCGCAGCACCGCCGACCCGAGTCGCACGACGAGCGCCCCGGCGTCGCGCAGCCGGTCGACCTCGGCGTCGGTCAGGCCGCCTTCGGGGCCGACGACGAGCAGCACCGAACCGACGCCGGCGAGGTCGAGGCCCCCCAGCGGGAGGTCGGCGTCCTCGTGCAGCACCAGTGCGAGGTCGGCGTCCGCGACCCGGGTCACGACGTCATCGGTCGTCGCGAGCGGCGCCACCTCGGGCAGCCACGCGCGTCGGGCCTGCTTGCCGGCCTCGCGTGCGGTGGACCGCCACCGGGCCAGACCCTTGGTCGCGCGCTCACCCTTCCAGACCGCCACACAGCGCTCGGCGGCCCACGGCACCACGACGTCGACGCCGACCTCGGTGAGCACCTCGACGGCCAGCTCGCCCCGGTCGCCCTTGGGCAGCGCCTGCACGACGGTCACGCGGGGGGTCTCGACGGGCACGTCGTCGACGGACAGCACACGCGCCTCCAGCGAGGCCTTGCCGGTGGAGACGACCTCGCAGGTCGCGCGCCGACCCCGGCCGTCGCCGAGCAGCACCTGCGCGCCGACCCGGGTGCGGCGTACGACGACCGCGTGCCGGGCCTCCTCGCCCTCGACCCGCACCGTGGCCCCGACCCGGCCGGGCGGGTCGTCGACGAGGTAGACCGGGAGGGTCACTTGAAGGCGTCGCGCAGCCGGTCGAACACCGAGCGGTGCGGGTGCTGGATCTGGCCGTCGGGCGACTCCTCGTCGCGCAGCTCCGCCAGCTCGCGGAGCAGGTCGCTCTGGCGGTCGTCGAGGCGGGTCGGGGTGTCCACCACGATCCGCACGATCAGATCACCGCGGGCGCTCGAGCGCAGGCCGGGCACGCCGCGCCCGCGCAGCCGGTGCTCGGTGCCGGACTGGGTGCCTGCCCGCACCTCGATCGGCACACTCGTCTCCAGCGCACCCTCGTGGTCGACACCGTTCGAGGCCACGTCGGCCTCGAGCAGGGGCATCGTGATGCTCGTGCCCAGCGCTGCCGCCGTCATCGGCACCGAGACGCTCGCGACCAGGTCGCTGCCGTCGCGCACGAAACGCTCGTGCTGCTGCACCTCGATCTCCACGTACAGGTCACCGGGAGGGCCGCCCCCGGGGCCCACCTCGCCCTGGTCGGAGAGCTGCACCCGGGTGCCGGAGTCGACGCCGGCCGGGATCTGCACGGTGATCTCGCGGCGCGAGCGCACGCGGCCGTCGCCGGAGCACTCGCGGCACGGCTCGGGGATGATCGTGCCGAAACCGCGGCACGCCGCGCACGGGCGCATCGTGCGGACCTCGCCGAGGAACGAGCGCTGCACCTGGCTGACCTCGCCGCGGCCGCCGCAGGTCGAGCAGGCCTGGGGGCTGCTGCCCGGCGCCGCACCGTCGCCCTGGCACAGGCCGCAGACGACCGCGGTGTCGACCTTGAGGTCGCGGCGGGCGCCGAAGGCGGCCTCGGCCAGGCTGACCTGCAGCCGGATGAGCGCGTCCTGCCCGCGACGTACGCGCGGCCGCGGACCCCGGCCGCCCCCCTGCTGGGCGCCGCCGAAGAAGGCGTCCATGATGTCGTTGAACGAGAAGCCCTGGCCCTGGCCGCCGAAGCCACCGGCGCCGCCACCGAAGGGGTCGCCGCCGAGGTCGTACCGCTGACGCTTCTCCGGGTCCGAGAGCACCTCGTAGGCGGCCGAGACCTCCTTGAAGCGGTCCTGGGTCGCCGGGTCGGGGTTCACGTCGGGGTGCAGCTGGCGCGCGAGCCTGCGGTAGGCCTTCTTGATGGCGTCCGCGTCGGCTTCGCGGCTCACGCCGAGTACGTCGTACAGGTCCTGGGCCACGGATTCTCTCTCTACGGGGTGGTGCGGGACAAGGGAAAAGTCTGCGGTGCTACTGCTCGTCGAGGATGCGCGAGACGTAGCGGGCGACGGCGCGCACCGAGGCCATCGTGCCGGGGTAGTCCATGCGGGTCGGGCCCACGATGCCGAGGGCGGCGAGGCTCTCGCGGCCGGGGCCGTAGCCGGTGGACACCACCGAGGTGGAGGCGAGCTCCTGCACCGGGCCCTCATGGCCGATGGTGACGGTCAGGGCCGAGGACGACGTCGCCTCCCCGAGCAGCTTGAGCAGCACCACGTGCTCCTCGAGCGCCTCGAGCATGGGCCGCATCGCGGAGTCGAAGCTCTCGCCGTAGCCGGCCAGGTTGGCGGCCCCGCCGACGGCGACCCGGTGGTCGGAGCGGTGGTCGATCATCGCCTCGGTCAGCGTGGCGCCGACGGTCTCCGCGGCGCCGGCGAGCTGCGCCGGGAGCTGCGAGACCAGGTCGGGCAGCGCGGCGGCCGCGTCGGCGATCCGCTCGGTGACGACCGCACCGTTGACGGCGGTGCGGAGCAGCACGAGGTCGTCGTCGCTGAGCGGCCGACCCACGTCGACGACCCGCTGCTCGACCCGGCCGGTCGACAGGATCAGCACCAGCATCAGCTTGGTGCCGGTCAGCGGCACGAACTCGACGTGCCGCACCGTCGACCGGGAGAGCGTGGGGTACTGCATGACCGCCACGTGCCGGGTCAGCTGGGCGAGCAGCCGGACGCTGCGCTGGACGACGTCGTCGAGGTCGACCGCCCCGTCGAGCAGGGTCGCGATCGCCCGACGCTCGGCCGCCGACAACGGCTTGACCTGGCTGAGTCGGTCGACGAACAGCCGATAGCCCTTGTCGGTGGGGATCCGTCCCGCGCTGGTGTGCGGCTGGGTGATGAACCCCTCATCCTCCAGCACGGCCATGTCGTTGCGCACGGTCGCCGAGGAGACGCCGAGCTGGTGCCGGTCGACCAGCGACTTGGAGCCCACCGGCTCGTGGGTGGAGACGTAGTCCTCGACGATCGCGCGGAGCACGGCGAGGCGGCGGTCCTCGGACATCGGGGCACCTCCTCGAGGGCGTGCGTCGGCGTACGACAGGGTCGGGGGGCTGAGCTCGGCGGTCGGAGGCCCGGACCGGACCGGGCGCTGCTGGTCTTGGCACTCAACTCCACCGAGTGCCAAGCCTACTAGGCTCGGGCGACATGGCCGACTTCACCGAGGTGTCCGAGCGCTGCTGGGTCGTGCGTCACCCGGCGTACGAGGTGAACCTCACGGTCGTCGGCGGCTCCCGCGGGCTGCTCGTCGTCGACACGCTCGACTCGGAGGGGGCGCTGCGCGCGCTGCTGCCCGCAATCCGTCGACTGGGCGACGCCCCGGTGGTCGCGGTCGTGAACACCCACCACCACCACGACCACGTGCTCGGCAACGCCGCCGTGCGCGACGCCTGGCCCGACGCGACGCTGACCGCCCACGACCTCGCCGCCGTGGCGATGGCCGACCTCCTCCCCGCGCAGCAGTCCGACGGCACCGCCGACGCCGCCTCGCGGCTGGTCGTGCCCGCCGACACCTTCTCCGCCGCCCGGGTCCTCGACCTCGGCGACCGCGCGGTGGAGGTGCTGCACCTCGGCCGTGGACACACCGCCGGCGACGCGGTCGTGCGGCTACCCGACACCGACACGCTGCTGGCCGGTGACCTGGTCGAGAGCAGCGGCCCCCCGGCGTACGGGGAGGACAGCTACCCGCTGGAGTGGCCGGCCACGCTCGACCTCGTGCTGCAGCTGACCGGGCCCGGCACCGTCGTCGTCCCCGGCCACGGCGCGCCGGTGGACCGTGTCTTCGTCGAGGACCAGCGCGACGGCGTCGGCGCGGTCGCCGAGACCGTCCGGGGCCTGGCCGCGAGCGGTGTCGGGCCGGAGGAGGCGCTGGGCCGGGCCGAGTGGCCCTTCCCGGCCGAGGGGCTCGCCCACGCCGTACGCCGCGCCTACGCCCACCTGCCGGTGGGCTCCCGCCAGCTGCCGATGGCCTGACGGCGCCTGCGGCACGCCTCCCCCGGCGACCGACCCGCGCGGCCTAGCGTGGCCCGATGCCCTCCCCGAACGACCGCTACGGCGCCGACGTCCTCACCACCGACTGGCGCGCCCCCAGGCGCGGCCGCGCCGTCGAGATCGAGACGGCCAAGGGTCTCGTGCTGGAGGAGGTGACCACCGACTTCTGCGGCGAGGTCGTCGGCATCGACCGCGACCTGCGCACCGTGACCCTGGAGGACCGCCGCGACACGCGGCGCACCTTCCCGATGGGCCCGGGCTTCCTGCTCGAAGGGGTGCCGGTGATCCTGATGCCGCCGACGCGCAGGGGCCCCGCCGCCGAGACGCGCACGGCCAGCGGCTCGGTCGCCGTGCCGGGCACCCGGGCGCGGGTGGCCCGGGCCAGCCGGATCTTCGTCGAGGGCCGCCACGACGCCGAGCTGGTCGAGAAGGTCTGGGGCGCCGACCTGCGCGTCGAGGGCGTCGTCGTCGAGTACCTCGAGGGCGTCGACGACCTGTCGGCCCACCTGCGCGACTTCCGCCCCGGCCCCGAGCGGCGCGTCGGCGTGCTCGTCGACCACCTCGTGCCGGGCTCCAAGGAGAGCCGGATCGCCCAGGCGGTCGCGAAGAGCCCGCTCGGCACGCACGTGCTCATCGTCGGCCACCCCTACATCGACATCTGGCAGGCCGTGAAGCCCTCGTCGGTCGGCATCAGGGCCTGGCCGCAGGTGCCTCGCGGCGAGGACTGGAAGAAGGGCACCTGTCAGCGGCTCGGCTGGCCGCACCGCGACCAGGCCGACACGGCGCGGGCGTGGAAGCACGTGCTGGGCAGGGTGCGGTCGTGGGGCGACCTCGACCCGGCCCTGCTGGGACGCGTCGAGGAGCTGATCGACTTCGTCACGGCTCCGGGGTCCGCCTGACCTACCCTGGAGGGCATGAGCGAGCAGAACGGACCCCAGGACCCCGACGGCGCCCAGCCCCCCGGCGGCCAGGACCCCGGCGGCCGGGACCCGCAGCAGCCTCAGCAGCCCCCGGCGTCGGGTGGCGGCTACGGGCAGCCGCCCGGTGCGTACGGTGACCAGGGCGGGTACGCCCAGCAGCCCGGCCCCTACGGCGGCCAGCCCGTCCCCGGCGGCCAGCCGACCGACGAGGAGCGCAACTGGGCGATCGCGGCCCACGCCGGCAGCTTCGTGGCGGCGTACGTCGCGTTGGGCTTCCTCGCCCCGCTGCTGGTGCTGCTCGTCAAGGGCAAGGACTCGCCGTACATCCGGGCGCACGCCGTGGAGTCGCTGAACTTCCAGCTCAGCGCCCTGGTCTACATCCTCGTGTCCGCGGTGCTGGTGCTCGTGCTGGTCGGCATCTTCATGCTCGCCGCCGTCGCGATCTTCTACCTGGTCGTGGTGATCCTGGCGAGCATCAAGGCATCGGAGGGCGGGTTCTTCCGCTACCCGCTGACGATGCGGCTCGTCAGCTGACCCAGCGCTTCTGCCGACCCGGGCACCGTTCTCGTTGCGGACGTGCCTGGTCAGCCGAGCAGGTCGCGCACGACGGCGTCGGCGAGCAGGCGTCCTCGGCGGGTGAGAACCACCCGCGGGTCCCACCGTCCCAGCGGCCCGGCCTCCACCAGGCCCCGCGCGACCAGTGCGTCCAGTCGCGCCCGCTCGTCGCCTGCGAGGGCGTCGGCGGGCAGACCCTCGCGCAGCCTCACCTCGAGCAGCACCCGCTCGACGTGCCGGTCGGCCGGGCTCAGCACTTCGCGCGCGTACGCCGGGGACTCGCCCGCCGCGAGGCGTCCGGCGTACGCCGTGGGGTGCTTGACGTTCCACCACCGGGTGCCGGCGACGTGGGAGTGCGCGCCGGGGCCGAGGCCCCACCAGTCCTCGCCGCGCCAGTAGCCGAGGTTGTGCCGACAGCGTGACCCCTCGTCGCGGGCCCAGTTGGAGACCTCGTACCAGCCCAGGCCGGCCGCGGTGAGCAGGACATCGGCGGCCTCGTACTTCTCGGCGAGGTCGTCCTCGTCGGGGGTCGGCACCTCGCCGCGGCGCACACGTCGGGCCAGGGCGGTGCCGTCCTCGACGATGAGCGAGTACGCCGAGACGTGGTCGGGCTCGCAGGCGAGCGCGGCCTCGACCGAGTGCCGCCACCCGGGGACGGTCTCGCCGGGGGTGCCGTAGATCAGGTCGAGGCTCACCTGGTCGAAACCCGCGTCGCGGGCCCGACGCACCGCCCGGGGCACGCCCGCCGGGTCGTGGGTGCGGTCGAGCACGGCGAGCACGTGCGGCTCGGCCGACTGCATGCCGAAGGAGATCCGGGTGAAGCCGCCCTCGCGCAGCCGGGCCAGGGCCTCCGCGGTGACCGAGTCGGGGTTGGCCTCGGTCGACACCTCGGCGTCCGGCTCGAGCCCGAGCTCGTCGCGGACGGCGTCGAGCACCCCCACCAGGTGGTCGGGGTCGAGCAGGGTCGGGGTACCCCCGCCCACGAAGACGGTGTGCGCGGGGCGCCGTCGCTCCCCCAGCACCCGGGCCGCGAGCCGCACCTCGGCGGCGGCCGCCCCGGCGTACGTCGACCGGGAGGCGCCGCGGGTCGGGCCGAGCTCCTCGGCGGTGTAGGTGTTGAAGTCGCAGTAGCCGCAGCGCACCGCGCAGAACGGGACGTGGAGGTAGACGCCGAACCGACGGGCCCCCACCTGCGCAGCGGACTGCGCGGGCAGGGACCCGTCGGTCGGGACGCGCTCCCCCTCGGGAAGCGTGGAGGGACTCAGTGGTAGAACGCCTCGATCTTGTCGGAGTAGTTGTCCTCGACGACGCCACGCTTGACCTTCATCGAGGGGGTGAGCTCACCGGACTCCACGGAGAGGTCGTGGTCGAGGATCTCCCACTTCTTGACGGTCTCCCAGCGGTTGACCTTCGTGTTCAGCTCCTCGACGTAGCCGGCGACCATCTTCTCGCACTCCTCGGAGGAGACGATCTCGGAGTACGACTTGCCCTCCAGTCCGTGGTCCTTGGCCCAGCCGGCGATGGCGTCCTCGTCGAGGGTGACCAGCGCGACGCAGTAGTTCTTCTCGTTGCCGAAGACGATGAACTGGCTGGCGTAGGGGCACACGGCCTTGAACTTCGCCTCGATCGCCGGGGGCGCGATGTACTTGCCGCCGGAGGTCTTGAAGAGCTCCTTGATCCGGCCGGTGATCCGCAGGTGACCGTCCTCGTCGATCTCGCCCTTGTCGCCGGTGCGCAGCCACCCGTCGCTGGTGAGGACCTTCTCGGTCTCCTCCGGGTTGTTGTGGTAGCCGTCCATGATGCCGGGGCCCTTGATCATGATCTCCCCCGTGCCCTCGTCGATCTTGACCTCGCTGCCGGGCATCACCATGCCGACGGTGCCGAACTTGTACTGGTCGGGGTGGTTCACGAACGAGCCCGCGGCCGACTCGGTGAGGCCGTAGCCCTCGAGGATGACGATGCCGGCGGCGTCGAACCACTCGCCGATGTCGCGGTTCAGGGCGGCGGCGCCGGAGATGAAGAACCGCACCTGCCCGCCGAAGCGCTCACGCACCTTGCTGAACACCAGCTTGTCGAACAGCGCGTGCTGCGCCTTGAGCGGCAGCGGCACGGACTTGCCCTGGCGCTCGAGCTCGCGCTTGGCCTTGCCGACCTTGACGGCCTGGTTGAAGATCTTCTCCTTCACGCCGCCCTCCTGCTGCTGCATCGTGACGATGCGGGCGTGCGCCTTCTCGAAGATCCGCGGGGCCGCACCCATGAAGGTCGGCTTGATCACCGCGAGGTTGTCGATGATCTTGTCGACGGTGCCGTCGACGGCGGTCGGGAACCCGATGGCCAGCTGCGTGGACAGCAACACCTTGCCGAACGAGTGCGCCATCGGCAGCCACAGGAAGTGCACGTCGTCCTCGGTGAGGATGCCCTGCGCCTCGATGGCGGCGCCCTCGTAGGTCCACGAGGAATGCCGCAGCCGGACGCCCTTGGGCTTGCCGGTGGTGCCCGAGGTGTAGATCAGCGTGGCGAGGTGCTCGCCCTGGATCTTCTCGATCGACCGGTCGATGCAGTCGGGGTGCTCCTCGAGGTAGGCCGCACCCGCCTGCTCGAGCTCCGCGAGGGTGATCACCCAGTCACCGTCGCCCTCGCCGTCGATGACCACCACCTTGTGCAGGTGGGGCAGCTCGTTCTTCTGCTCGCGCAGCTTGGCCAGCTGCTCCTCGTCCTCGGCGAAGACGACGACGCTCTCGGAGTCCGAGAGGATGTAGGCGACGTCCTCGCTCATCGTGGACGGGTAGACGGTCGTGGTCGCGGCGCCCGCGCACATGATGGCGAGGTCGGCGAGGATCCACTCCACGCGCGTGCCGGCCGCGATGCCCACGCGCTGCTCGGCCTCGACGCCCAGCGACAGCAGCCCCGCGGCGATGCGGTCGACCCGGGCGCCGGTCTCCTTCCAGGTCATCGACTCCCAGGAGCCACCGCTGGGCCAGCGGTAGGCCTCGCGGGCACCGCTCTTCTCGACGCGGTCACGGAACTGGGCGGCGACGTGGGGAGAGCGGTTCTCGATGATGGACGGGTCGTAGCTGACTGCGGACATGACTCCTGCTTCTGCTCCGGGACAGGGATTCGCTCAACCTATGTGACGTCGGCTACTCCTGGGTAGCGTCTCGGCGGGCTCGGCGGCGGAAACGAGACCTCGACCCGGGGTCGGGCCCGTGCGGGCGTCGCGTGCGCCCGCCTCGTAGGCCGCGACCCGCGCCTCCGCGTCCTGCGAGAGGCCCTCGACCAGACGCAGCCGGGGCAGCAGGTCGCGCTCGGTGGTGAGCGCGCGGAACATCTCGCTCACGGTGACGTCGTGCTCGGGGCGGTGCTCGACGACGACGGGGTCCCCGGCCGCGAGCACCCCCTCCTCGAGCACCCGCAGGTAGGGGCCCGGGCGTGCCTCCGCGGTGAACCGTGCGACCCAGCGCGGCACGTCGTGGCCCAGGCCCGTGAGCCAGCGCGCGAACGTGCCGCACGGGATCCGCACCTCCGCGACCTCCAGCAGCGCCGTGCCCACCCGCCACCGCTCGCCGACGAGCGCCTCGTTGACGCCGACGCCCTCGGTGGTGAGGTTCTCCCCGAAGACGCCCGGGGGCAGCGTCGCCGCGAGCTCGGCCGACCACCGGGCGAGGTCCTCGGCGGCGAAGGCGTACACGGCCCGGTCGACCCCGCCGTGGTGCCGGGTGTCGGCGACCCCGTCGCCGTCCAGGCCCAGCCGGCGTACGGCGACCGGACCGGGGGCGGCCCGCTTGCGGATGGCGGTCAGCTCGCTCCGGCCCCCTGCCCACAGCGCGCGCGGTCGACCGACGTTGACGGCGAGGAGGTGGCCCACGGCGCAACTGTAAATCGGGGTTACGGTCGCTCCACAAGGGCTGTGCGGCCCCGCGAGCGACCACAGCACCAGCGAAGTCGACACCCACGACCACTTGCCATAGTGATTCCGACCTCCGCACCCAGCAGCAGATGGCCGACCGGGCCGAGGCCGCGCCGTGGACCGACTACCCGACGCCGCCGTGGTGGTACCCCTCCGCCTTCGCCGGCTGGTCGGTCGCCCTGCTGGCCTGCCTGACCGCGGACGACGACGCGATCTGGTCCGACCTCGGGGTGCTCGTCCTGGTACTCCTGGAGGTGGGCTTCCTCGTGCGGATGCGTCGGTCCTGGGGCACCTGGCCGCGGATGGGCTCGATGCCGCCGGAGCTTCACCGCGCCGCGGTCGTCTTCGTGGCCGCCGCCGTCGCCCTGGTCGGCGTCGTGAGCCTGCTGCAGCATCAGCTCGGTCTCTCCGCGTCCGGCCCCGTGCTCGCCGTGGGCATCGGCGTCCTCGTGAGCTGGTACAACGACGCGTACGCCGGAGCCGCCCGCCGTACGTCCCAGCGCGTCGCGTGAGCAGCACCGACAGGCGACGCCGGACCGCTCGACGGCCTCGACCCGGTGCTGCAGGCACCCAAGCGGCTCGCCGCGCTCGCGCTGCTGGCCAGCAGCGAGGGCACCGACTTCGCCTACCTGCGTGACCACCTCAGGGTCAGCGACTCCGACCTCTCCAAGCAGATGTCGGCGCTGGAGGCGGCCGGCTACGTCACGGTCAGCAAGAGCGGCCGGGGCCGCGGGTCGGCGACGACCTTCCGCGCCACCCGCGCCGCTCGGGCGGCGTACAAGCGGCACCGGACCGCGCTGCGCGCCCTGCTCGCGGAGCCGACCGGGGACCCGGACCACCGCCCGACCTGATCCTCGCGCCGGCACGGGCGGGCTCAGGCGGGCTCAGGCGCACCGGGCCGCCCTCCGAGGGCCTCAGCGCGACGACGGCACCCAGGATCAGCACGCCTCCGAGCACGGCCGGCCAGGTCAGCCGCTCGTCCACGAGGACCACCGCGAGCAGCGCCGCGGACACCGGCTCGACCAGCGTCGCCACGGTGGCGGCCGACCCGGACGTCGTCCGCAGCCCGGCGTACAGCAGGACGTAGGACAGCGCCATCGTCGCGACACCGAGGTAGACCAGCAGCGTCAGCGAGACCGGGTCGGCGCTGAGCACCGGCTCCCCCGCGACCGCCGCGACGCCCAGGAACGGCGCGAGCAGCACGGCGCCGGCGACGGTCGCGCAGGTGGTGAGCGCGACGGGGTCGACCCGCTGGGCCAGGTGGTGGCCCAGCACGGTCGTGGCGGCGTACGTCGCCCCCGCCGCGACGGCCAGCACGAGCCCCAGGACCGGCCGGTCGCCCGGGGCGGTGGACCCGAGCCCCGCGGTCGCGCTGATCAGCACGAGGCCGCCGAGCGCTGCCGCGAGCACGCCCGACTCGCGCCACGACGGCCTCGTGCGGGCGACGAGGTGCTCCCAGACCGCGGCCAGCAGCGGTGCGAGGCCCAGCGAGACGACGGTCGCTACGCCCACCCCGACCAGCAGCACGGAGACGAAGTAGAAGGCCTGGTAGACCGCCGTGCCGCAACCGACCGCGACCGCTGTCCGGGGGTGGTCGCGCATCGTCGCGACCACGACGCGCCAGCGCCGGGTGACCAGGCCGAACCCGACCAGCGCGACCGCGGCCAGCCCCATCCGCCAGGCGCTGACCGTCGTCGCCCCGAGCCCCGCACGGTCGTTCAGCACGGTCACCACCACGCCGCCCGTGCCCCACAGGACACCCGCGGCGCAGACCTGCAGCAGGCCGATCCGCGCCCCGTGGGTGCTCACCCCTGCACCGCCTTGGCGATGGCCACGCACAGCGTGACCACGTGGCGCTCCCCGGCGAGCAGCGCGCGCCCGGCCCGCTCGGCGTCCTGCAGCGTCCACAGCGCGTCGACCATGCTGCGCACCACGACCCAGTCGCGGGCGCGGTGCTCATCCAGTCCTCCTGCGTCGACAAGCGTGTGGAAGCGCAGCCGCAGCCGCGCCCGCACGCTGTGCGAGCCGACCACCTCCTCCCAGCGGTTGCTCAGCATCGGGAAGGGCTCGTAGTGGGGGTCTCCCGAGACCGGCTTGGGGTCGATGACCACCCAGGGCGCACGGTCCGCGGCCAGCACGTTGGCGTAGTGCAGGTCGGTGTGCACGAGCGTCCCGGTGCTGGCGGGGTCGACCACCAGGTCGGCAGCCAGCGACACCGCCTGCTCGACGAGACGCCGCGGCAGCGGCGCCTCCCGCGGGAGAGCGTCGAGCGCGACGGCCCAGCGCTCGACGTACGCCGTCAGCGGGCGCAGCTGCGGGGGCGCGGGACGGTGCAGCTCGCCGTACAGACCGGCGACGACCTCGCAGGCCTCGACGTCCCAGACGTCGCGCAGGTCCTCCGCGTGCAGCCGCTCGAGCAGCAGGGCACGACGTCGCGGGTCGGCGCGCAGCAGGCGCACGGCGCCCCGACCCGCCCAGTGCCGCAGCGCGAGGTGCTCGTGCTCGCTCTCCTCGTCGGGGAAGCCGAGCTTGAGCACCGCGGGCGTCCCCGAGACGGTGCGCGCGGGAAGCACCACGCTGCACTCACCGTGCGCAGGGGCCCCGTCCAGCGCCAGCTCCCAGTCCTCGAGCACCTCGCCTGCCAGCGCGGGAAGCGCGTCGAGCCAGGACGCCCAGGCCGGTCCGCGCCCTCGCTGCGCCTCCAGCCCGGCCGGCACCACGATGCGTTCGGTCACGCCAGGATCGTGCCAGCGCGCGCCGTGGCCCACACTGGTCGGGTGTGCGGAATCGCGATGGTCCACGACCGGCAGCCCACGCCCGACCGGCTGGACCAGGGCCGGCTGCTCGGCGAGCGGATGCTCCCGGCTCTGCGGCACCGCGGACCCGACGGCGAGGGCACCGAGCAGGTCGGTCCCACGTGGCTGGGGCACACCCGGCTCGCGATCGTCGACCTCGCGGGCGGGGCGCAGCCGATGACCGCGCTCCCCCGCCAGCGCGACGCCTGGTGGGTGGTCGCCAACGGCGAGGTCTACAACCACGACGCGCTGCGCGACGAGCTGGCCGGCCCGTTCCGCACCCGCTCGGACTCCGAGGTCGTGCTGCACGTCGTGGCCGAGCTCGGCGCGGACCAGACGCAGCGGCTGCTCGGGATGTTCGCGTTCGCGGTGGCCCACCCCGACGGTCGGGTCGTGCTCGGACGCGACCCGCTCGGGATCAAGCCGTTGTACTGGGCGCACCACGACGACCGCGTGTTGGCGGCCTCCGAGCTGGGTGCCTTCCCGGAGGAGGTGCGCGGCGACGTCGAGGAGTTCCCGCCCGGCCACGTGTGGACCCCCGAGGGGGTCTGCGCCGCCTCCTCGACCTGCGCACCGACCCGCTCCGGCTCGGCACCGCCCGCCTGCCGGCGTACACCTCGCGCGAGGAGGCGATGGAGGGGATCCGCGCGTCGGTCGTCGAGGCCGTGCGCGAACGGATGATGGCCGACGTGCCGATCGGCGTCTTCCTCTCCGGTGGGCTCGACTCGAGCATCGTCGCCGCGGTGATGGCCCGGGAGGCCGAGCCGGGCCAGGTGATCCGTTCCTTCGCCGCCGGCACCCCCGACAGCTCCGACCTCGTCGCCGCGCGCACCGTCGCCGCGCACCTCGGGCTCGAGCACCACGAACGGGTGTACGACGACCAGGACGTCGTCGACGCGCTCCCCGAGGTGGTGCGCTGCATGGAGAGCTACGAGCCCTCGCTGGTGCGCAGCGCCGTGCCCAACTTCCTGCTCTCCGAGCTGGCCGCGCAGCACGTCAAGGTCGTGCTGACCGGCGAGGGCGCCGACGAGCTGTTCGCCGGCTACCACCACCTGCGCGAGCTGGACGCCGGCGCGCTCGCCGAGGCCCTGGCCGAGGGACTCGAGGTGCTGCACCACCTCAACCTGCAGCGCGCCGACCGGGTGAGCATGGCGCACGGTCTCGAGGCCCGGGTGCCGTTCCTGGCCCGCCAGGTGCTGGTCACGTCCGCGCGCGTGCCGGTGGAGTGGAAGCTGCTCGGCGAGGACGGCCAGGAGCAGGCCCAGGAGAAGGCGCTGCTGCGCGAGGCGTTCGCCGGGTGGCTGCCCGAGTCGATCCTGTGGCGGCGCAAGGAGCAGTTCGGCGACGGGTCCGGCACGTCCGCGGTGATGGCGCGCCAGGCCGAGGCGCTCGTGCCCGACCGGGACTGGGCCGACCAGCGGCTGGCCGGGCTGCCGCAGGCTCGCTCCCGCGAGGAGCTGGGCTACCAGCGCGTCTTCGCCGCCCACCTCGCCGGCGTCCGGGCCGAGCAGGTGCTCGGGCGTTTCGCCCATGCCTGAGACCCCGACCGGCACGGCGTACGCCGGGAGGGGCGTGCGCGCACGGGTGGAGCAGCGGATCGCGCTGGCGCGCGAGCGGGAGCCCGGGCTGCGCAGCCTGGTGCTGCTCGACGACGAGGGCGCCCTCGCGCAGGCCGACCGGCTCGACGCCGCCACGCGCGACGGCCGTGCCACCGGCCCCCTGCACGGGGTGGTCGTCGTCGTGAAGGACAACATCGACGTCGCCGGGCAGGTGACCGGGTGCTGCTCGGCCGCCGCCTCCGGCGAGCCCGCGGCGTACGACGCACCGCTGGTGGCGCGGCTGCGCGCGGCCGGCGCGGTGCTGCTCGGCCGGGCCAACATGGACGAGCTCGCCATGGGCGCCTCCACCGCGACGTCGGTGCACGGGGCCACCCGCAACCCCTGGGACCACCGCCGCTCCCCCGGCGGCAGCAGCGGTGGGTGCGCGGCCGCCGTCGCGGTCGGGATCGCCGACCTGGCCGTCGGCACCGACACCGGCGGCTCGATCCGCGAGCCGTCGGCACAGTGCGGCGTGTGGGGGCTCGCTCCCAGCCCTGCGCTGGTCCCGGTCGAGGGCGTCGTTCCCTTCGCGCCGTCCTGCGACCGGGTCGGGCCGATCGCCGCGGACCCTGGTCTCCTCCGCACCGCGCTCGCCGTGATGGCCAGTGCCGACGTGCCGACGGCTCCGGTGGGCCGGCTCCGGGTCGGGCTGGTCGTCGAGCTCGCCGACGCCACCAACCAGCCCGAAGTGCTCGCCGGGCTCGCCCGCACCGTGACCGCCCTCGAGGCCTCCGGCGTCGAGGTCGTGCCGGTGCACGTGGCCGACGCTCCGAAGGCACTCGCGGCGTACCTCCAGCTCACCTCCGTCGAGTGCCTCCCTCACCTCGAGCCCTGGACGGACGGGGGACGCGCCGGCCGCGAGGTGGTACGGCGGACGTCGCTGGGTCGGCGGCTGCGCGACGCCGACGACGGGCGGATGGCCGGCGCGGCGACGCTCCGCGCACGGCTGGTCACGCAGGTGGGCGCGGCGCTGGCCGGTTGCGACGCCCTGCTGTCGCCGACGATGCCCACCACGGCGCCGCGCTTCGCCCCCGCCGGCCCGCCGACCAGCTCGGTCGCCGACCCGATGCTCGCGCCGTACACCGACTGCTGGACCGTCGTTGCCAACCTCACCGGTCTCGCCGCGGTGTCCGTGCCCGCGGGCCTGTCGAGCGACGACGACATGCCGGTGGGCGCGATGCTGATGGGCCCCACCGGCTCCGACGGCGCCCTCCTCGACTTGGCCGAGGCCTGCTCGGCGCTGTCGTCACCCTTGTAAATCGGGGTTATGGTCGCTCCACTCGTGTCGTGAGGGCGCGCTAGCCTCCACAACCCTCGCGAAGCTGGCGCCGTGGGTGCTCTGCCCGCCGTACGCCGGGCGGCGGCCCCCGAGCCGCCCACGCTGGTGGACCGCAGGCACTTCGCTGGTGTTGTGGTCGCCAACTGCCCCGCACAACCCTTGTGGAGCGACCGTAACCCCGATTTACAAGCCGCTGGGGGCTACTTCTTGGGCTTGTCGCCCGTGGGGCCGGAGGTGGAGAGGGCGGCGATAAAGGCTTCCTGGGGGACCTCGACGCGGCCGACCATCTTCATCCGCTTCTTGCCCTCCTTCTGCTTCTCGAGCAGCTTGCGCTTGCGGGTGATGTCGCCGCCGTAGCACTTGGCGAGCACGTCCTTGCGAATCGCGCGGATCGTCTCGCGGGCGATCACCCGGGCGCCGATGGCCGCTTGGATCGGCACCTCGAACTGCTGACGCGGGATCAGCTCGCGCAACGTGCCGGCCAGCATCACGCCGTAGGCGTACGCCGCCTCGCGGTGCACGATCGCGGAGAACGCGTCGACCGGTTCGCCCTGCAGCAGGATGTCGACCTTGACGAGGTCGGCGGCCTGGTCGGCGATGGGCTCGTAGTCCAGGGAGGCGTAGCCCTTGGTGCGCGACTTCAGCTGGTCGAAGAAGTCGAAGACGATCTCGGCGAGCGGCAGCGTGTAGCGCATCTCGACGCGGTCCTCGGAGAGGTAGTCCATGCCCTGCAGCTGCCCGCGCTTGCTCTGGCAGAGCTCCATGATCACGCCGATGTGGTCGCTGGGGCTGAGGATCGTCGCCTTGACGACCGGCTCGCGCACCTCGGCGATCTTGCCCTCGGGGTACTCCGAGGGGTTGGTGACGGTGTGCTTTGCGCCGTCCTCCATCTCCACCTCGTAGACGACGTTGGGCGCGGTGCTGATCAGGTCGAGGTTGAACTCGCGTTCCAGCCGGTCGCGGGTGATCTCCATGTGCAGCAGCCCGAGGAAGCCGCAGCGGAAGCCGAAGCCGAGCGCCCCGGAGGTCTCCGGCTCGTAGGCCAGCGCAGCGTCGTTGAGCTGCAGCTTGTCGAGGGCGTCGCGCAGCGTCGGGTAGTCGTCCCCGTCGATCGGGTAGAGCCCCGCGAACACCATCGGGTTCGGGTGCTTGTAGCCGCCGAGGGCCTGCGTCGCCCCGCCGTGCTGGCTGGTCACGGTGTCGCCGACGCGGGACTGACGCACGTCCTTCACGCCGGTGATGAGGTAGCCGACCTCGCCGACGCCGATCCGGTCGGCCTTGACCGGTTCGGGGCTGATCACGCCCACCTCGAGCATCTCGTGCACGGCACCGGTCGACATCATCTTGATCCGGTCGCGGTGGCTGAGGTGCCCGTCGACCACGCGCACGTAGGTCACGACGCCGCGGTAGGTGTCGTAGACGGAGTCGAAGATCAAGGCCCGGGCGGGCTTGTCGGCGTCGCCGACCGGCGCGGGGGTCTGGGCGACGATCTCGTCGAGCAGCCGGCGTACGCCGAATCCGGTCTTGGCGCTGACCTGGAGGACGTCCCCGGGGTCGCAGCCGATGATGCCCGCCAGCTCGGCGGCGTACTTCTCCGGCTGCGCGCTGGGCAGGTCGATCTTGTTGAGCACGGGGATGATGTGCAGGTCGGCGCCGATGGCGAGGTAGAGGTTCGCCAGGGTCTGCGCCTCGATGCCCTGGGCGGCGTCGACGAGCAGCACCGCCGTCTCACAGGCTTCCAGCGAGCGGCTCACCTCGTAGGTGAAGTCGACGTGGCCGGGCGTGTCGATCATGTTGAGCACGTAGGTGCCCGGGCTCGCGGCCGCCTCGTTGTCGAGGGTGACGGTCCACGGCATCCGAACGGCCTGGCTCTTGATCGTGATGCCGCGCTCGCGCTCGATGTCCATCCGGTCGAGGTACTGCGCCCGGGCGGCCCGCTCGTCGACCACCCCGGTGAGCTGCAGCATCCGGTCGGCCAGGGTCGACTTGCCGTGGTCGATGTGGGCGATGATGCAGAAGTTGCGCAGCGTCCCCGGGTCGGTGCGCCCGGGGGGCGGGGCGATGGGCAGGGGGGAGCTCACGGGTGGCGGGTGCCTCTCGGGGACGGCGGACGGCGGGCGGCGGACGACGGGCGGACCGGTCGGGCCCAGTGTCCCATCCGGTGACGAGAAGGTCACAAAAGGCGTGCCGGACGCGCCTTGCGGGTGTAGCCGGGTTGAACCCCGGGAAACGCTGAGAGGTTCCTGAGTCTTCCAGCCAGAGAGGACTGCCATGCGCAGCTATCTCAAGGAGCACACGAATCCCCCGGTCTTCCTCGGATCGGCGGCCGTCGTGCTCGTCTTCGTCCTGTACGGCGTTATCGCACCGGCTCAGCTCGGCACCGCTGCCGACAGCGCCCTCTCCTTCATCGCAGACACCTTCGGGTGGCTCTACCTGTTCTCCGCCACCGGTTTCCTCGTGCTGATCATCGGCCTGATGCTGAGCCGCTACGGCTCGATCCGGCTCGGTCCCAACGACTCCAGACCGGAGTACTCCAACCTCTCGTGGTTCGCGATGCTCTTCACCGCGGGCATGGGCATCGGCCTTGTCTACTACGCCGTGGCGGAGCCGGTGACGCACTTCAACTCGCCCCCGACCGGCCAGGGCGGCACGCCCGAGGCCGCCCAGAACGCGATGGTCTACACCTTCTACCACTGGGGCTTCCACCCGTGGGCGATCTACATCCTGCTCGCGACCGCCCTGGGTTACTTCTCCTACCGTCGCGGCCTCCCGCTGCGCCCGGCCTCGGCGCTCTACTCGCTGATCGGCGACCGGATCTACGGCTGGCAGGGCTCGGTCGTCGACGTGCTGGCCGTGTTCGGCACCCTGTTCGGCCTGGCGACGTCGCTCGGGCTCGGCGCCCGGCAGGTCGGCTCCGGCCTGGACACGCTGTTCGGACTTCCCAACAACGTGGTCCTCCAGGTCGCCATCATCGCGGCCATCACCTCGGTCGCCGTGGTCTCGATCATGCTCGGTATCGACAAGGGCGTGCGCAACCTGTCCCTGCTCAACCTGTGGCTGGCCTTCGCCCTGATGGTCGGCGTGTTCGTGGTCGGCTCGTCGCTGGGCCTGGTCAACGTGCTGGCCTCCAACGTCGGCAACTACCTCTCGGCGCTCCCGGGACTGAGCCTGGAGACGTTCCCCAACAACGAGGGCGGGCAGGCCTGGCAGGCGAGCTGGACGCTCTTCTACTGGGGCTGGTGGATCTCCTGGTCACCGTTCGTGGGCATGTTCCTGGCCCGCATCTCCTACGGCCGGACGATCCGCAACTTCGTCGCCGGTGCGCTGTTCCTGCCCGTCGGCGCCTCCGCCGTCTGGCTGACCGTCTTCGGCGACTCGGCGCTGTCGATGCTGCTGCAGAACGCCGACAACCCGGTGGCCAAGTCCGAGTCCGACCCGGCGAACGGCATCTTCGTGCTGCTCCAGCAGCTGAACCTGCCCGACGTACTGGTGACGGTCGGATCGGTGCTCGCCGTGCTCGTCGTGGTGCTGTTCTTCGCGACCTCCTCGGACTCCGGCTCGCTGGTGGTCGACATCCTGACCAACGGCGGGGACCCGAACCCGAAGTGGCAGCAGCGCCTCTTCTGGGCCCTGATGGAGGGCGTCGTCGCCGCCGTGCTCCTGGTCTCGGGGGCGTTGGCGTTCCCCGACGACCCGGGCAAGGCGCTGTCGGCCCTGCAGGCGGCCTCCATCGCGGCCGGGCTCCCGTTCGCGGTGGTGCTGATCCTGATGGCCGCCGGCCTGATGCGCTCGCTGCGCGCCGAGGACATCGACTCGCCGAGCGTCCTCGAGCCGCCGCCGCTGGCGGGTCTGCGTGAGTACGCGCGGATGTCGGCCGGCCCGAAGGCCGAGTCGGGCAACCTCAGTGACGAGCAGGTGCGCCAGGCGCAGGAGCGCTTCGCCGACGAGGAGTCCGAGCGTCGACGCCGCGGCTCCGGGAGTCGCGAGCCGGCGCAGTCGCGCGCCAAGAAGTAGCACCATCCCGCACGCAGCGAGGCCCCCGTCCGGACCGGACGGGGGCCTCGCTGCGTCGCGCTCCCCTCGGCGGGGACGGCACGCTCACTCCGGGCTGGTGACGAACTCCTTGGTCTTGGCGATCGCGAAGCCCATCGCCTGATCCATGGTCGGCTTGGGCGGGACGGCGACCTCGGCCGGGTTGGTCACCACGTCGAGCAGCACCGGACCGTCGTGCGCCAGCGCGTCGCGCACCGCGTCGTCGACGTCGTCGGGAGAGGTCACCCGTACGCCGTGCAGGCCCACGGCCCGCGCGACCGCGGCGAAGTCGGGGTTGTGCAGCATGGTGCCGAACTCCGGCAGACCCACCTGCTCCATCTCCAGCTTGACCATGCCGAGCCGTCCGTTGTCGAAGACCACCAGCGTGACCGGCAGGTCGTGCGTCACCGCGGTGATCAGGTCACCCATCAGCATCGACAGTCCTCCGTCTCCGCACAACGCCACCACCTGGCGGGAGCGGTCCAGCGCCGACACACCGAGCGCCTGCGGCATCGCATTGGCCATCGAGCCCAGGTTGAAGGAGCCCAGCAGCTGACGACCCCCGGTCATCCGGATGAAACGGGAGAGCCAGACCGTCGACATGCCGGTGTCCGAGGTGAAGACGGCGTCGGCGGCGGCGTGGCGGTCCAGCGTGGCGGCGAGCAGCTCGGGCCGGACCATCGCGTCGGGGTTGTCCACGGTGCGCCGCAGGATCTTGGTCTTCTTCTTGTCGTACGCCGGGTCGACGAGGTGCTGCTGCAGTCCCTGCCACGTCTGGTAGATCTTGCGCGCCGCCTTGAGGTGGGTGGTGCTCCTCTTGGACCCCACGAGCGGAGTCAGCTGCTGGAGGGTCAGGCGCGCATCGCCGACCAGGGGGTGGTCGACCGGGATCCGGCGTCCGACGTGGGCACCCTGGTCGTCGAGCTGGACCACGACCTTCCCCTCGGGCAGGAAGCCGCGGTAGGGGAAGTCGGTGCCGATCAGCACCAGGGTCTCGCACGCGGCGAACGCCTCGGCGGTGGCCGGGTTGCCGATCAGTCCCGACTGACCGACCTCGTAGGGGTTGTCGTCGTCGAAGCCCTCCTTGGCCTGCAGCGTCAGCACCATCGGGGCGTTCACCTTCTTGGCCAGCGCCATCACCTCGGCGCGCGCGTGCCGGGCGCCCTTGCCCACCAGCAGCGTGACGCGGTCGGCGGTGTCGATCGCGGTCGCGGCCTCCTGCACCAGCGCGGGGTCGGCCGCCACCGGCGGGGAACCGCCCACGAAGCGGGGGGCGCGGGTGACGTCGGGCACCTCGAGCTCGCCGACGTCCCCGGGAATCGACAGCACCGCGACGCCGCGGGCCGACAGTGCGCTGTTCACCGCCTTCTCGAGCAGGTGCGGCAGCTGGGACGGGTCCATGATCGTCTCGTTGAAGACCGCGACGTCGGCGAAGACGGCGTCGTTGTCGACCTCCTGGAAGAAGTCGCTGCCGATGTCGGGCCGGGGCACCTGACCGCAGATCGCGAGCACCGGGGCATGGCTCTTCTTCGCGTCGTACAGGCCGTTGAGCAGGTGGACGGCGCCCGGCCCGACGGTGCCCATGCACACACTCAGCTCACCGGTGAGCTGCGCCTGGCCGCTGGCCGCGAAGGCTCCGACCTCCTCGTGGCGCACGCCGACCCACTCCATCCGGTCCTCGCGCCGGATCGCGTCGGTGACGGGGTTGAGGGCGTCGCCGACCACCCCCCAGACGCTGCGGACGCCGTGCTCGGCGAGGGCGGTGACGATCAGCTCTGCGACGGTCGGCATGGGACTCCTCAGATCGGCCGGACGGCGCCCAGGGACGGGCGCCCAGGTGGTCGCTACCCGATACCGGCCCGGCGCAGACCGTCCTCCCGCGCCGGCGTGCCGCTGTTCAGTCCACCGGCAGGTAACGGGCCCACCAGCGCAGGAGGTGCTCGAACCGCTGCCGCCGGTGCCGCGGCCGGCCGCTGCGGCTCAGCTCGTGCCCCTCGGCGGGGAACAGCAGCAGCTCGGCGGGGACTCCGCGCAGGCGCAGGGCGGTGAACCAGCGCTGCCCCTGCTCGACCGGCGTGCGCCAGTCGGCCTCGGAGTGGATCACCAGCGTCGGGGTGGACACCCGGTCGACGTGGGTCATCGGGCTCTGCTCGGCGAAGCCGTCCGGCCCGCCGTGGTACTCCCCCGGGAAGAACCACCCGATGTCGGAGGAGCCGACGAAGGACGTGGCGTCGAGGTAGCCGCGCTCGACCACGGCGGCCGCGAAACGGTCGGTGCGGGTCGTGAGCAGCGCGGTCATGTAGCCGCCGTACGACCCGCCCATCACGCCGACGCGGGTGCCGTCCAGCGGCAGCACGCCCTGAGCCAGGACGTGGTCGAGGAAGTCCAGCACGTCGCCCGCGTCGACCCCGCCCATCGCTCCGCGGATCGCGCGGCCGTGCTCGAGGCCGTAGCCGGCCGACCCCCGGGGGTTGCACATGACCACGGCGTAGCCCGCCCCGGCGTACACCTGGGCCTCGTCGAAGAGGTCCCAGCCGTACGCCGCGAACGGGCCGCCGTGCACGACGAGCAGCGTCGGGTGCGGGCCAGGGTGCAGGGTCGCGTCGGGCAGCACCACCCACCCGTGCACGGGCCGGCCGTCCTCGGCGGTGGCCTCGAGCTCGACGGGCGGCAGGGTGCCGGCCTGGGCCCGCAGCCCCGCGGTGGTGTCGGTGAGCCACTGCGCCCGTCCGTCGGACACGCGGGCGAGGTCGCCGACCCGGTCCGGGGTCGCGGCACTGACGAGCAGCACGCCGTCGGCCGCCGCGTGCCCCGACACAACCACGGGGCCGTCGAGCACGGTCGCCGCCCCCGCCGCGTCGACCTCGGGTCCGTCGGGGTCGACGGCGACGAGCCGCACGGCGCCACGGTGGGTCTCGGGGGCCACGACCCTCCCCTCGTGCAGCACGAGGTCGGCGGAGCCGGCCGAGACGTGCAGCGACGCGTCGTCGGTCAGCGCCCGGGTGGCGACCGGCCCGGGCTGCTCCGTGCGCCCCGGCTGCCCGTCGACCGCACCGTCGGTCACCCGCAGGCGACCCGGGCGGCCGACGAAGTCTCGACCCTCGGGGCCCAGGTCACCGGCGCTCAGCACGAGCCGGCCGTCGGGCAGCCAGGCGGCGCCGGACACGGCGAGGTCGCCGGCGACGACGCAGCGCGGTGCGTCGTCGACCTCGGTGCCGCCGGCGTGCACGACGTAGACGCCGGAGCGCAGGTCGTCCTCGCGGGTGGCGTGCCGGGCCGAGCGGAAGGCCAGCAGCCTGCCGTCGGGGCTCCACGCCGGGTCGTGGTCGTCGTGGTCGCCGCCGGTCAACCGGCGCGGCCCGGACACCCGACCTGCCGCCGGCTGGCCCGCGGGCTCCCCCGTCGGGTCCGCGGTCAGGTCGTCGTCACGGGGCACGTCGACCACGTGCACGTGAGGGCGCCGGTCACGGGTGTAGCCGAGGTCGTCGACGCGGTAGGACAGCTCGGTCACGAGCCTCGGCGGCTCGGCGCCCGGCTCGCTGGTCTCGCCGTCGCCGTCCGGCACGCCGTACCGGCCCGGCTCCCCCTCGCGGGCCGTGTAGGCCAGGCGGGCGCCGTCAGGGCTCCACCGCGGCGCCCCCGCCCCCAACGGGTGGTCGGTGAGCCGACGCGGCTCGCCACCGGTTAGGCCGGTGACGTGGACCTGCGCGGGGACTCCGGGACCGCCGCGGAGGAACGCGACCCACCGCCCGTCCGGGCTCACCGCGGGGGCGGTGTCGGCCGGTCCCCCGGTCAGCCGCCGGGCCGGGCCCCCGGCGACCGGGACCACCCACAACGAGGACACGTAGGCGTCCCGCTCGAGGTCGGGACGCTGCACGGCGACCACCGCCTCGCTGCCGTCGGGGGTGGGCGCCGGACGGCCACAGGACTGCCACAGGTCGAGGTGCTCGGGACGCATCCCACCAACCTAGCCAGGCACGACCCGTAGGATTTGGGGGGCACCGAGCGCCGCTGGTACCTTGGCCCTTCGTGTGCCTGCGCCCCGCGCGGCACGCCACCGAGTCCTCCGGGTCGCCGCACCAGCGGCGCCCAGCAGCGACGCCCACCAGAACCACTCCCGAGAACAGACGAGGCTTGCCCCGTGGCGAACATCAAGTCCCAGATCAAGCGCAACAAGCAGACCCTCGTTGCGCACGAGCGGAACAAGGCCGTCAAGACCGGTCTCCGGTCCGCCATCCGCAAGTTCCGCGAGGCCGCGGCCGCCGGCGACAAGGACGCCGCCCTCGCCGCCGCGCAGAACGCGAACCGCAAGCTGGACAAGGCGGCCTCCAAGGGCGTCATCCACAAGAACCAGGCCGCGAACCGCAAGTCCGCCATCAGCAGGCAGGCCGCCTCGCTCTGAGGCCCCGACCGGCCACGCGGCCGGTCCCCCGCTCTCCCGCGGCCCCCGCTGCGTTCTCGGTGCCGACGGCGTCGACCCCACGGTCGGCGCCGTCGCTGCGTCTCCCCGGCCCCAGGGGTGCGCACACCCCGCGCGCTCGTGCGCCGCTCAGTCCCCGTGGGCGGCGCAGACGTCGAGCACCATCCGCTCCAGCGCGTACGCCGGGTCGTGGGCGGCGCCCTTGATCTGCGCGTCGGCGCGGGCCACCGACCGGATTGCGACGGCGAGACCGTCCTCGGTCCAGCCGCGGGACTGGTCGCGCACCGCGCGCACCTTCCACGGCGGCACGCCCAGCTCACGTGCCAGGTCGCCCTCGCGCATCCCGCGCGGCGCCCCCGGTAACGCGCCAGCGACCGCAGCGACCCGGCCACCGCGCTCGTCACCAGCACCGGGGGGGTGCCGGTGTCCAGCGCCCAGCGCAGCTCCTCGAGGGCGGTGGCGGCCTTGCCCAGCACGGTGGCGTCGGCGACCGCGAAGGACTTCGTCTCGGCCCGCCCGCCGAAGTACTGCGCGACGCGGGCCCCGGTGATCGCCTCGCCGGGGAAGTCGTGCACGAGCTGGTCGCAGGCTGCGGCGAGCGAGCGCAGGTCCTGGCCCACGGCCTGGACCAGCCGGTCGGCGGCGTCGCGCTCGATGCGCCCGCCGTGGCCCCGCACCTCGCCGGCCACGAAGCCGGAGAACTCCGACGGCTTCAGGGACTGCGAGGTGACCTCGGTGACCCGCTCCAGCTTGCGCAGCCGGGTGAGCACGCCGGTGCCGCGCTGCCTGCCGGTGTGCATCAGCACCAGCGCCACGTCGTCGGCGGGCTGCGCGGCGTACGCGACGACCCCGTCGACCGCGTCCTCAGGGAGGTCCTCGAGCAGGCGCACCACCACGCAGCGGGTCGCGGAGAACAGTGAGGGGGCCGAGAGCTCGTCGAGCGCGGCACCGCTGACCGACGCGCCGACGGTGTCGCTGAACTCGGCGTCGCCGTCGTGCTCGCGCACGGCGGCCCGGACCGCAGCCACGGTGCGCTCGCCGAGGAACTCCTCCGGCCCGGTCACCAGGGTGATCCGGCCCAGCACGTCGGAGGCGGTCGGGCTGGTCATGGTGCGCTCACTCTGGCACACCGCACCGACCTCGCCCCGACCCTGCCGGCGAGTGGCCTGCCGGCCCGGGCGCCGGGTCATCGGGTGCCGACCAGGTCGAGCGCGCCGTCCGCACGGCGCACGACGAGCAGGTCGCCCTGCAGGTCGGTGCGGCCGACCGTCACTCCGGCCCGGGTCAGCGCCTCGAGCGTGGCGTCGGCCGGGTGACCGTAGTCGTTGTCGACCCCGACCGGCACCACCGCCACGGCCGCGCCGAGCCCCTGGAGCACGTCGAGGTCCTGGTGGGCGCTGCCGTGGTGCGGCACCTTCAGCACGTCGACGTGCAGCGTGGGCAGCGCCCGCTCGAGCGCCGCCTGCGCCTCCGGCTCGGCGTCGCCGGGCAGGAGCAGGCGGGTGCCACGGACGTCGGCCAGCACGGTGACGCTGGCGTTGTTGATCGTCGAGCCGTCCGAGACGTCGCCCGGAAGCACCCGGGAGGGCCCGACCACCTGCCAGGTGAGCGGACCGCTGTGCCGGGTCTCGCCGTACGTCGGCACGCGCACCGGCACTCCGGCCGCCGCGGCCGTGCGTCGCACCGCCTCCACGCCGTACGACGGCGCGGCCAGCGGGCTGACCAGCACCTCCCCCACGCGGCGCCCCTCCAGCACGCCGGCGAGCCCGTCGACGTGGTCGGCGTGGAAGTGCGTCAGCACGAGCGTCGGCACGCGGGTGACGCCGAGCCGGCGCAGGCAGCGGTCCACCGGCTCGGGATCCGGCCCGGCGTCGACGACCATGGCCGCCCCCGGCCCCGCCGGGAGCACGAGGGCGTCACCCTGACCCACGTCGCAGACCGCCAGCACCCACCCGTCCTCCGGCCAGCCCACGCGCGGCGACGGCAGCAGCACCCAGGCTGCAGCCAGGCCCAGCCCGACCACCGTCACGGCCCGACGCCGCAGCAGGCGCGCGCCGCCGAGGGCCAGGGCGAGGCACAGCGCCGCCAGGCAGGCCAGTCCCCCGGGGGACGTCGGCCAGGGCACCGACGGTGTGGGCAGGCCGGCACCCCAGGTCGCCACGGCGATGATCCACCCCGCCCCGACGCCGGCGACCCGGCCGGCGAGGCCGGCCACCGGCGGCAGGGCCAGGTGCACGACCCCGCCGAGCAGCCCGGCGACCGTGGTCACGCCCACGACCGGGCCGGCCGCAAGGTTGGCGACGACCGCGACCAGGCTCACCTCGCCGGACAGTGCGGCGATCACCGGCGTGCAGGCCAGCTGCGCCGCGGCGGAGACCGCCACGGCCTCGGCGAGCCACCGGGGCAGCCAGCCGGCGAGGGCGTCGCGCCACGGCGGCGCCCACCACAAGATGCCGGCCGTGGCCAGTGCCGACAGGGCGAAGCCGGGCGACGCCGCCAGCCACGGGTCGGCCAGCACGAGGAGGGTCACCGCCGCACCCCAGGCGCGCGGCCCCTGCTGCCGGCCCGCGGCCCCGAGCGCGACCAGGCCGACCGCTCCCATGGCCGCGGCGCGCAGCACGCTCGGCTCCCCCCGTGCGAGCAGCACGAAGCCCACGATTCCGGCTCCGGCGACCACCTGGAGCCCCCGACCACGCACCCCGACCCCACGCGCCAGCCAGACCAGGAAGCCGCTGACCAGCGTCAGGTTGGTGCCAGACACGGCCAGCAGGTGGGTGAGCCCGGTCGTGCGGAAGTCCGTGTCGACGGCCGTCGGCAGCCCGCCGTCGTCGCCGTCGACCAGCGCGGGCACCAACCCGCGCGGACCTTCGGGGAGCCCCGCCACCGACCCGCGGACCCCGGCCCGCACCCGCGCGGCGCCGCGCCACCAGGCGTCGGGCCGGGCGAGCGTCGTCGGGCGACCGTGCACCGAGAGCAGCGCGACGAGCTCGGGGTCGTCGGACGGGGACAGCCGTCCGAACAGCCGCACCCGCTCCCCCAGCCTCAGCCGACCCCGGCCGGGGTCGGCGAACATGAGCACCGGTGCCCGGCCGGCGATCCGCACGCCGCGGACCTCGGCCTGCCGAACGACGCCCCGGGTGACCACCAGCGCGCCGTACCGGCTCTCGATCCGTCGCGGGTCGGAGGTCACCTGCACCTCGGCCCGCACGACGGCCTCCTGCTCGGCGTACGCCGCCAGGACCGCCACCGCCGACGCCTGCGCCCGCAGCGTGCCGGCGGCCCACCCGCCGAGCACGAGGAGCCCCAGCGCGACGACGAGAGCCGTACGCCGCCAGCGCCATGCCGTCACTGCGACCAGCGCGAGGACGACGGCGCCCGCCCCCGGGGTCGCCCGCGTGCCGAGCAGGGCACCCGCCCAGGTCGCCAGCCCGAGCACGGCGATCCGCGAGTCCAACCCCCGGGAGCCCGTGCCCTCGGTGCCGCCGACCGCTCCGGGCGGCAGCACCGCCGGACCCGCGGAGCGCCTCACACGGTCACGAGGGGGGCGAGCTCGGCCAGCGTCGCCTCGCCGATGCCCGAGACCTCCAGGAGCTCGTCGACCGAGCTGAAGCCCCCGTGGTCGGTGCGCCACCCCGTGATCGCCGCCGCGGTCACCGGACCCACGCCGGGCAGGGTGTCGAGCAGGGCCTCGTCCGCGGTGTTCAGGTCGACCAGGGGTGCGGTCGCTCCGGCCGGCGGAGGGGTGCTGCCGGGCTGGCTCACCACCCCCGCGGCCACCCCGGGCACCGGGTCGACACCGACCAGCACCTGCTCGCCGTCGGCGAGCACGCGCGCCAGGTTCAGCGCGGTCAGGTCGACGCCCCGCCGCGGCCCCCCGGCCGCCTCCAGTGCGTCGGCGACGCGCGAGCCCACCGGCAACATCGCGATGCCGGGTTCGCGCACCCGGCCGGCGACGTCGACGACCACCTCCGCCGTCGGTGCCGGCTCCGACGACGCCCCGACGGGGGCTGCGGAGGACGGGACATCCTCGCTCGGCAGCGCCACGAGCGGCGCCGTCGAGGCCGGCACCGACGCCAGGGCGCGAGCGGGTCGGACGTCGTGCTCGACGCCGAGCGCCCACCAGGCCCCGCCCAGCGCGGCGGCCGCCACGACCGTCGCCACGACCGCCAGGTGGGCGGGGCCGAGGCGGCTCAGCTCGCCGAGCACCCCGGGGACCCGGGGCAACCGGCCCCCCACCCGCTCCAGCGCCAGCGGGGCGCGGCGGTGGGCGTGGCGCCCTGGCACCGGGATCGTCACGGGCCCGGGCCCGGGCCCGGGCCCGGTAGCCGTGCTCGCCTCCCCGACGGCGACGGGCTCCTCGGGCTGGTCGGCGTCGTCGATCTGGTCGGTCGGGCGCAGCGCCGGCGACGCCCGGGCGTCGTCGTGGCCGGCCTCCCGGGCCAGCTCGCGACGCAACGCCTCCAGGCGGTGACGGGCGGCCTCGGAGAGCTCGGGGGTGCGGTCGCGGCGCAGCGGCATGCGAGCAGCCTGGGCGACGCACGCGCCCTGCGGCACGCGTGCCGCGCAGGCCTGTGGAGGACCCGTCCGACCTCCGCTGCTGTGGACGGGCGCGGCCCGGTGCGGGTCCGGTGGGCTCCGGCCGCAGCCGCGACGGTCACTCGCGGGGGGCGACCGCCACCGCGACCATGCCCGGGCCCACGTGCGCACCGAGCACCGCGCCGATCTCGGCCATCAGGATCTCGCGCCCCTCGAGGTTGGCCTCCAACCGCGCGGTCAGCCGGCTCGCGAGCCCCTCGGCGCGCTCGGGGTTGGCCAGGTGCGCGACGGCGACGTCGACCGGGCCGTCGCCGGCCGCCTCGACCGTGAGGTCGGCCAGCCGGCCGAGGGCACGCGACGTGGTGCGCACCTTCTCCAGCGGCGCGACCTTGCCGTCGACGATCTGCAGCAGCGGCTTCATCGCGAGAGCGAGCCCGACGAGGGCCTGGGCGTGCCCGATCCGACCGCCCTTGCGGAGGTACTCCAGGGTGTCGACGTAGAACATCGACCGGGTCGCCTCGCCCCGGCGGCGGGCCACCGCGGCGGCCTCCTCGGCGCTCGCGCCCGCGTCCAGGGCGTCGGCCGCCGCCAGCACGGCGAAGCCCGTGGCCGCGCCGACCTGCCGCGCGTCGACGACGTGCACGGGCACCTCGCAGCCCGCCGCCGCCGTCTCGGCGGACTCCACCGTGCCGCTCATCTCGCCCGACAGGTGCACCGACACGATCTCGGTGACGCCCTCGCGCACGAGGTCGGCGTACACCTCGGAGATCGACTCCGGGTTGGGGCGCGACGTCGACACCGGCTGCCACTCGCGCAGCGCGTCGGTCACCATGTCCGAGGACAACGCGTCGTCGACCCCCTCGTCGTACGACGTGGCACCGACGACCACCTGCAGCGGGACCACGGTGATGCCCCGCTCACCGGCCACCTCGTCGGACAGCGAGGCCGTCGAGTCGGTGACGAGAGCGATGCGGCCGGACATGGCCGAAGGCTATCCCGCGCGACCGCTGGCTACGCTCGGCGCCGTGACCCCCCTCGCCGCCGCCCGTCGCGCGCTCGCCCTGCTGGCGCTCGCGCTGCCGGCCGCGGCGTGCACGGCCGGCACCGACGGCACGGCCGCCCCGGCCGCCCCGGCCGCCCCAGACGCGTCGAGCTCGGCGCCGTCCGCCTCGTCCACCCCGTCGCCGGGTGCGGCCGGCCCCGACTACGGCCGACCGGCCGCCACCCCCGCCTGTGCCGACGTGCGCGCGGGCATCGACGCCTTCAACCTCAGCGACTACGACGCCGCCGTCGCGGCGTTCGACCGCGCGCTCCCGTTGGCGCGGCAGCAGGCCGAGGAGTACGCCGTGCCTCCGGCCCGTCGCCTGCTCGAGGCGGTGTCCTACTACGCCGCCCTCGACGCCGACGAGCTCGCCGCGGCCTTCCCGCCCGCGCCGGAGGACCGGAAGTACCAGCTCGTCACGCTGGCCCAGTGCCAGCCGACCGGCCCGGGACCGACCGAGAGCCCGGACGTCCAGACCTGACCGGCGCCCGCCGCCCCCCAAGGGACGGCTCACACGACGATGTTGACCAGCTTCGGCGCCCGCACGACCACCTTGCGTACCGTCGGCCCTCGATCGCGCGCTGCACCGACTCGTCGGCCAGTGCCGCCGCCTCGAGGTCGGCCTCGGACATGTCGGGAGCGACCTCCAGCCGGGCCCTGACCTTGCCCTTGACCTGCACCACGGCCGTGACCGTCTCCTCGACCAGCAGCGCCTCGTCGACCTCCGGCCAGCCCGCGCGGGCGACCGTCGGCTCGTGCCCCAGCCGCTCCCACATCTCCTCGGCCGTGAACGGCGCGACCAGCGACAGCATCACCGCCACCGCCTCGGCCGCCTCGCGCACGGCCGGGTCGGCGGGGCCGCAGCCGGAGTCGATCGCCTTGCGGGTGGCGTTGACCAGCTCCATCACCCGGGCGACCACCACGTTGAACCGGTACGTCTCGACCAGGCGTGGTCGCCTCGTGCACGGTGCGGTGCGTCGTACGCCGCAGCGCCGACGTCGCCGCCGACGGCGTCCGCGTCCGGCGGCGGCGGTGACGTCGCCGGACAGCCGCCAGGCGCGCTGCAGGAAGCGCAGCGACCCGGCCGGCGACAGGTCGGCCCAGTCGATGTCGTCCTCGGGCGGCCCGGCGAACACCAGCGTCAGCCGTACGGCGTCGACGCCGAAGTCGGCGAGCTGCTCGCCCAGGTTCACGCCGTTGCCCAGCGACTTGCTCATCTTCTTGCCCTGGTTGATCACCACGCCCTGGTTGAGCAGGGCGGCGAACGGCTCGCGAAGCCGACCAGGCCCATGTCGTGCAGCACCTTGGTGAAGAAGCGGCTGTACAGCAGGTGCAGCACGGCGTGCTCGACGCCGCCGACGTAGAGGTCGACCGGCATCCACGTGCGCGCCGCCTCGACGTCGAACGGGCCGTCGTCGTCGTGCGGCGAGCAGTAGCGGAGGAAGTACCAGGACGAGTCGACGAAGGTGTCCATCGTGTCGGTGTCCCGCGTCGCCGGACCGCCGCAGCGCGGGACAGGCCACGTTGACCCACTCCTCGGCCGCGCCCAGCGGCGAGATGCCCTTCGGCTTCAGGTCGGCGCCCTTCAGGTCGGGCAGCAGCACCGGCAGCTGGTCCTCGGGCACCGCGACCTCGCCGCACGCCGGGCAGTGCATGATCGGGATCGGGCGCCCCAGTAGCGCTGGCGGCTCAGCAGCCAGTCGCGCAGCCGGAAGTTCACCGCCCCCGAGCCGACGCCCTGCGCCTCCAGCCGCTCGATGATCGCCCGGACGCCGGCCGCCTTGTCGGTCAGCGCCGTCGAGCGGGCCGCTGTTGATGTAGGGCCGTCGCCGGTCGTGGCGACGCAGGTCACATCCGGGTCGTCGGCGTCGGCCTGCGACGACCGTGCGCACCGGCAGGCCGAAGGTGCGCGCGAAGTCGAGGTCGCGCTGGTCGTGCGCCGGCACGGCCATGATCGGCGCCGGTGCCGTAGTCGGCCAGCACGTAGTCGGTCGCCCACACCGGCACCGCTCGCCGTTGACGGGGTTGATCGCGTGATGCCCAGGTCGACCCCGGTCTTCGGGCGGTCGGTGGCCAGCCGGTCGATGTCGGAGGCCTTGCGCTCCTCGACCAGGTACGCCTCGACGCCGCCCGCTGCTCGGGGGCGCACGATCTCACGCGGCCAGCGCTGCGTCGACGGCGACCACCAAGAACGTCGCGCCGTACAGCGTGTCCGGCCGGGTCGTGTAGACCGTGACGGTGCGCGTGCCGCCGTCGGCCAGCTCGATCTCGAAGTCGACGTGCGCGCCCTCGGAGCGGCCGATCCAGTTGCGCTGCAGCGTGAGCACCCGCTCGGGCCAGGTGCCCTCCAGCTGCGTCCATGTCGTCGAGCAGCCGCTGGGCGTAGTCGGTGACCTTGAAGTACCACTGGGTCAGCTCGCGCTTGGTGACCTCGGCGCCGCACCGCTCGCAGGCGCCGTCGACGACCTGCTCGTTGGCCAGCACGGTCTGGTCGTCCGGGCACCAGTTGACCGGGCTGGCCTTGCGGTAGGCCAGGCCCCGCTCGCGGAACTTCAGGAACAACCACTGCGTCCAGCGGTAGTACTCCGGGTCGGAGGTGTGCAGCCGGCGCGACCAGTCGAAGGCGATGCCGTAGCGCCGGAACGAGTCGGCCTGGGTCTCGATGTTGGCGTAGGTGTACGTCGCCGGGTGCTCGTCGCGCTTGATGGCGGCGTTCTCGGCGGGCAGCCCGAAGGAGTCCCAGCCGATCGGGTTGAGCACGTCGTAGCCCCGCTGCCACCAGTAGCGCGCGATGACGTCGTGGATGCGCGGTCACCTCGGCGTGGCCCATGTGCAGGTCGCCGGAAGGGTACGGGAACATCGTGAGCGCGTAGCGCTTCTCGCCGTTGCCCGGGGCGACGCCGATGCCGCCCTCGCCGGCGGTGAAGGGGTGCTCGTCCCACACCGGGAGCCACTTGGCCTGGAGCGCCGAAGGGTCGTAGACCTCGCGCCGCTCGGCGTCGTCGCGGTGGCTGGTCTGGGTCTCGCTCATGGTGGGTCTCGCGTCCTCACGTCGCCGTCGGTGCCCGGGCATGAAAAAGCCCTCCGGTCAGGAGGGCGGCCACGCTGTCGTCCGGCTGGTCGGCCGGTGGCGTCAGCGTGGCGAAGGAAGAAGTCGGGCCGTGCGCACCCGCGCATCCTACCGCGCAGGGGCCGGTGCGGCGTACGCCGGACGGCGTCGGGGCTTCAGGGCGCCGCCTGCTCGTCGTCGTCGGGGATCGCGGCCTCGTCGACCACGGTCGGCCGCAGCCGCTGCCACAGCAGCATCCCGGCGGCGAACACGATCATGCCGAGGCCGGAGACGAGGTTGAGGTGGAAGCCGTCGGTCTTGGCCAGGTCGGCCTCACTGTTGGCGAGGAGGCCGTCGAGGGTGAGCACGACGCCGTAGATCCCGATCAGCGCACCGATGAAGAACCGGACGTCGAACAGGCCGGCGGTGTGCTTGGTGCCTTCCTCGGCGTCGACGGACTTGTCGGCGGAGTTGCTCATGTGGGCTCCTTCTCGCTGTGCTGCACGGACCGGGGGGTCACCAGAACATGAGGTTGAGGACGATGACCATCGCCAGCGACGACCGCCGGCCAGCGGGTGGGCTTCTGGTACCAGCGAGCGCACCCTCGTCGCGTCGTGGATGTCCTCCTTGGGGGTCAGCGACCAGACCACGCCCCGCAGCTCGGACTCGGGCTTGGCCTTGTCGACGACAGGGTGACGACCATGCTGACCAGCGAGGTCGACGAGAACGCCGCGCCGGCCGCGACGAAGCTGGCGCCCTGGCCGGCGAGCGGCAGCACGCCGATCGCCGGCGCCCCGAAGACGTCCTCGCAGAGGATCGCCGACGACGCCGGCCGCGGCCGGTCCGGCCACCATCCCGGTCCATCCGGCCGCTGGCGTCATCCGCTTCCACAGCATACCGAGGATGAAGGTCGCGAAGAGCGGGGCGTTGAAGAACCCGAACAGCGTCTGGATGTAGTCCATGATGTTCGAGTACTGCGAGGCGATGAACGCCGTGCCGATGGCCAGCACGGTGGCGCCGACCGTCGCCAGGCGCCCCACCGGCAGGTAGTAGTCGTCCGGCCGGTCCTTGACCACGTAGGCCTGCCACAGGTCGTAGGAGAACACCGTGTTGAAGGCCGAGATGTTCGCGGCCATGCCGGCCATGAAGGAGGCCAGCAGACCGGCGATAGCCAGCCCGAGCATGCCGTTGGGCAGCAGGTCGCGCATCAGGTAGAGCAGCGAGTTGTTGTACTCGAAGCGTGCTGTCCGGCTCGCCTTGGCCGCCACCACCTCGGCCACGGTGACGGCCGCGATCATGCCGGGCACCATGACGATGAACGGGAAGAACATCTTCGGGAAGGACCCGATGATCGGCGAGCGTCGGGCGGCTGACATCGAGGAGGACGCCATCGCGCGCTGCACCTCGACGAAGTTCGTCGTCCAGTAGCCGAACGACAGCACGAAGCCGAGCCCGAAGCACGATGCCGACCACCGACAGCAGCGGGGCTTCGATGCCCGTCAGCTCGGTGCCCGGCCAGGACGACAGCTGCGGTCGGCGGCCCCGCTGGCGCTCGGTGATCTTGTCCGTCAGACCGCTCCAGCCGCCCACCTTGTAGCAGGCCGATCAGGGTCAGCGGCACCAGCGCCGCGACGATGACGAAGAACTGCAGGACCTCGTTGTAGATCGCCGCCGACAGACCGCCCAGCGGTGATGTAGGAGAGCACCAGACCGCGGCGAGCACCAGCGAGACCAAGCTGCCAGCCCGAGCAGGATGTTGAGGATCTTGGCCAGCAGGAACAGGTTGATGCCCGCGATCAGCAGCTGGGCGACCGCGAAGCTGATCGAGATCACCAGGTGCGAGGTGTTGCCGAAGCGCTTGCGCAGGAACTCCGGCACCGACCGCACCTTGGAGCCGTAGTAGAACGGCATCATCACCACACCGAGGAACAGCATCGCCGGCACGGCGCCGATCCAGAAGTAGTGCGCGGTGGGGATGCCGTACTGCGCACCGTTCGCCGACATGCCCATGATCTCGATGGCGCCGAGGTTGGCGGAGATGAAGGCCAGGCCGGTCACCCACGCGGGGAGCGAGCGCCCCGACAGGAAGAAGTCGATGCTGCTGGACACCGAGCGGCGGGCGGCGAGACCGACCCCGATCACGAAGACGAAGTAGACGGCGATCAGCCGAAGTCGACGAAGTTCGCGTCGAGCCGTAGGTCGTTGGCTGCCTGGACCACGCGGGACCTCCCAAGATCGGTGTCGCTCGTCACTTCCCAGCGACGAGTACCCAGCTGCCTCACGATGCACGCGGCAGCAAGGTTTTGGCTCGCGCCACGCCGTACCGGTCTCCGTGGGGCTGGTCCGCCCGGGCGGGGCGACTAGGGTCGGGCGGTGCCGGGGGCATCCCGGACCGCGGACGAGAGGTGGGGGCGATGAGCTGGTTGGTGACCGGGGGAGCCGGCTACATCGGCTCGCACGTGGTGCGGGCGTTCCGCGACGTCGGGCTGGAGACCGTCGTGGTCGACGACTTCTCCAGCGGCCACCGCGACTTCGTCGACGAGGGTGCGACCCTCGTCGAGGGCACGATCCTCGACACCGGCCTGCTGCGCGAGACGATGAAGCGGCACGACGTCGAGGGCGTCGTGCACGTCGCCGGCTACAAGTACGCCGGGGTCTCCGTGCAGCGGCCGCTGCACACCTACGACCAGAACGTCACCGGCACCGTGAACCTGCTCCGTGCGATGCAGGACACCGGCGTCGGCATGGTCGTGTTCTCCTCGAGCGCGGCGACCTTCGGGACGCCCGGCACCGACCTGGTGACCGAGGAGACGTCGACGAACCCCGAGTCGCCGTACGGCGAGTCCAAGCTGATCGGCGAGTGGCTGCTGCGAGACCAGGCGACCGCGACCGGGCTGGCGCACACGTCGCTGCGCTACTTCAACGTGGTCGGCTCCGGCTACGAGGACCGCTACGACACCAGCCCGCACAACCTCTTCCCGCTGGTCTTCGACGCCCTCGTCGAGGGACGTACGCCGACCATCTTCGGCACCGACTACGACACCCCCGACGGCACCTGCGTGCGCGACTACGTGCACGTCTCCGACCTCGCGGCCAGCCACGTCGCGGCCGCCCGACGGATGGCCGCCGGCGAGCCGGTCGAGCCGATCTACAACCTCGGGTCGGGCGACGGCAGCTCGGTGCGCGAGATCATGGACGCAGTCCGCAGCGTCACCGGCATCGAGTTCGAGCCCGCGCTCGCCGACCGCCGACCGGGTGACCCGGCCCGGATCGTCGCCTCCGGCGACCTCGCCGCGCGCGACCTCGACTGGCAGATGCGGCACTCGCTCCACGACATGGTCAGCAGCGCCTGGCGCGCCCGGCAGGCCGCAGGCACCACCAGCGAAGGGAACCCCTCATGAGCGTCCTCGACATGTTCCGGCTCGACGACAAGGTCGTCGTGGTCACCGGCGCCTCCTCCGGCCTCGGCGTCTCCTTCGCCGAGGCCTTCGCCGAGGCCGGGGCCCACCTGGCCCTCGGCGCCCGCCGCGTGGACAAGCTCGAGGACACCGCCTCGACGGTCCGCGACCTGGGCCGCAAGGTCGTCACCGTGGGCACCGACGTCTCCGACCCCGACCAGTGCACCGCGCTCGTCGAGAAGGCGATGTCGGAGCTCGGCCGCGTCGACGTGCTGATCAACAACGCCGGCATCGGCACCGCGGTGCCCGCGACCCGCGAGACCCCCGACCAGTTCCGCCAGGTCGTGGACGTCAACCTCAACGGCTCCTACTGGATGGCCCAGGCCTGCGGCCGGGTGATGGAGCCGGGCAGCAGCATCATCAACATCAGCTCGGTGCTCGGGCTCACCACCGGCGGGCTCCCCCAGGCGGCGTACTCCGCGTCCAAGGCCGCCATCATCGGTCTGACCAGGGACCTCTCGCAGCAGTGGACCGGCCGCAAGGGCATCCGGGTCAACGCCCTCGCCCCCGGGTTCTTCGCCTCGGAGATGACCGAGCAGTACCCGGACGGCTACCTCGAGAAGGTCACCGGCCGGGTGCCGGCCGGTCGTACCGGCGACCCCCGCGAGCTCGCCGCCACGGCGGTGTGGCTCGCCTCGGACGCGGGCGGCTACGTCACCGGACAGACCCTCGCGGTCGACGGTGGCATGACGATCACCTGACCGCACCGCCGGCCGAGGCGGCCTCTGGGCGGGCGAGCACGGCGGTCCCCGGAACGTCGCGGGTGGATCTGTCTCCTCCGTGAGGGTTGGACACCCCCCTGTCGGGCAGTATGGGGAGAGCATTTGCGGGAGGACTGCGCCCACGGCCGCCCGACGTCACCGGTCCCGGTGGCGTCCACCGCTCTTTCCGGAGTCCGCGTGAGCCGAAGATCCGCCCCAGGGGAGCCCGAGGTCGTCCCCGGCCGAGGCACGGTCCCCGGTGCCACGGACAGCCCGACCCCGGACGAGGAGATCGTCCGGTTGGAGGAGCTGCTCCTGCGGGAGCGGCACCGCCGCGACGCGGCGGCAGAGGCGGGCGAGCGGGCCACCCGCGCGCTCGTCGAGACGGTCCGCGAGCTGCGGTCGGTGCAGGACGAGATCATGGAGCACGCGGACCGCGAGCGGGTGGTCGCCGACCTCGCCCGTCGCCTCCGGCACCAGACCGACGTCGTCGGCGTGCTCGAGGCCTCCGCCTCGGGCCTGGGCGAGGCCGCCGGCGCCGACGCCTGCCAGGTGCACCACGAGCTGGGCCTGCCCGGCGCCTCCGGCACCGGCCAGTGGACGTCGCCGGCCGCGGACGAGCACGCGCCCTTCGCGTGGAGCGACCTGCCCGACGCGCTGCGCGCCGAGATCGAGCTGCGCGGCCGGCAGGGCGTGAGCACCGCCGTCGAGGACGTGCGCAGGCACCCCGCGACGGCGCAGGCCTCCGAGGAGCTGGAGCGCCGGCTCGGGGTGCGCTCCCTGGCCGCCGTACCCGTCCTGCTGGGCCGCTCGGTCTCGGGCTGGATGCTGCTCGTCTCGCGCGGGGGCCCGCGGCAGTGGTGCACGCGCGAGCTCGACATCGCCGAGCGGCACGGCATCGACCTCGGCACCTCGCTGGCCCAGGTGCAGGCGTTCGAGCAGCAGCGCACCGCGATGCTGCAGCTCCAAGAGCTCGACGAGGCCAAGGACGCCTTCGTGTCGTCGGTGTCGCACGAGCTCCGCACGCCGCTGACGAGCATCCAGGGTTACCTGGAGATGATCCTGGACGGCGGGCTCGGGCGGCTCGACCCCGACGTCGAGTTCGGCGTGCGGGTCGTGGCCCGCAACTCCGAGCGCCTGCGTGGTCTGGTCGAGGACCTGCTTGCGCTCTCCGACCACGACCGCGCCGGTCTGCGGCTGCGACTCTCCCCGGTGTTCCTGGCCGAGGTGGTGGAGGACTGCCAGCAGGCCCTCGTACCGTTGACGTCGCGGCGGCGACCTCACCGTGCGGGTCGACGTAGGTCGCGGCCTGCCCGCGGTGCACGCGGACCGGGGCCAGCTCGAGCGGGTCCTCCTCGACCTGCTCAGCAACGCGGTCAAGTTCACCCGGGACGGCGGCGAGATCGAGGTCACGGCTCGGGAGGTCGCCGACAGCGCCGGCCGGGCCTTCGTCGAGGTGGTGCTGTCCGACACCGGTCTCGGCATCCCGGACCGCGAGCAGCGGCGGCTGTTCAGCCGGTTCTTCCGCTCCTCGCTGTCCCTCGAGCACGAGATCCAGGGCAGCGGCCTGGGCCTGTCGCTGGCCAAGGCGATCATCGACCAGCACCACGGCCAGATCGAGGTCAGCTCGGTCGAGGGCGAGGGCACCACCGTGCGGCTACGGCTGCCCGTCCACTGACCGACCTGCGGCTCGGCCTGCTCACACGCGGATGCCGTGCACCGCGAGCGCGAGCCCGATCTGGTCCTCCTCGTAGGCGAAGTGCGACTCCAGGATCGTGCGCAGGTGCCGGAACGTCCGCGCCACCTCGGGGAGCACGGCGGGGTCCCGGGCGGCCCGCACGAGCACCGCGTCGAAGATCTCCAGCACCTCGTGGACGACCAGGTGCTCGTCGTCAAGACGGCCGATGACGGCGCCGAGGCCGTCCGCGTCCGCCTGGCGCAGCGCGGGGTAGAGGAAGGCGTCCTCGATCCGGTGATGGGTCTCCACGGCCCGGCAGATCTGACCGCAGAACGAGCCGAGCCGCTGGTAGGCCTGGTCCAGCCCCAGGTCGTGCACGGCCGCCCGCAGGTCCCCGACGTCGGCGAAGCCCGCCTCGACCTCGGCCAGCAGGTGGGCGACCTGGGCGAGACCGTTGCGGTACATGTCGTGGATCAGCCGCAGGTGCTGCCCCTCGGCCACCTGCGAGGCCGACGGGTCGGCGTACGCCGCGGGGCCGCGCTGCGGTCGGGCGGACTCGTCCCAGCCGGGCAGCCGCTGCGTCATCCGTCTCGCCTCGAGTCGGGCCGGTCGTCGTGGTGGGTGGAGCTGAGGGGACTCGAACCCCTGACCCCCTGCATGCCATGCAGGTGCGCTACCAGCTGCGCCACAGCCCCATTGCCGGACCTCGCGAACGATGTCGTGGCAACTCGCGGAATGTTAGCCAACACCCGGACCGGAAGCGAACTCGGCCCCCGGCGCGACCCGGTTCCACGCGTGCAGGCGGAAGCCCCCGCCTCCCCGGCCGTCCTCGTCGAGCACGACCCAGCCGCAGTTGTCGAGCGGCCCGAGCTGGTGGTGGGCGGCCGGCGGCCACCCCAGCAGGCGGCCGGTGGCGGCCTTGAGGCAGGCGCCGTGCGCGACGGCGAGGGCGGTGCCCCCGGCCGGGACGCCGTCCATCAGCTCGGTCAGGACGGCCACGGTGCGGCCCGCCACCGCGTCGTCGTCCTCCGCCCCCGGCACGGCGCCCCAAGCTCCGTCCGCGGCGCGCCAGGCGGCGTACGCGGCGGGCTCACGCTCCTCGAACTCGTCGAGGGTCAGCCCCTCGCGGACGCCGAGACCCCGCTCGCGCAGCCGGGTGTCGGTGCGCAGGTCGGCGCCGAGCTCCTCGGCCACGTACGACGCCGTCGTCGAGGCCCGGCAGAGGTCGCTGCTCCACACCAGGTCGGGCGCGACCCGCGCGACGTGCGGGGCGCTCACGCGGGCCTGCTCGTGCCCCACCTCGTCGAGCTCGACGTCGGAGTGGCCCTGCGCCCGCCCCTCGAGGTTCCAGGCCGTGCGCCCGTGCCGCAGCAGCACCAGCCGCCGCCGCGCCGGGACGTCCGGCGCGCTCATTCCTGCGCGGACGGGCCGCTCCGGCCCGAGGTGACGTCGGTGGGCAGCTCGACCAGCGGGCAGTCGCGCCAGAGCCGCTCGAGCGCGTAGAACGAGCGCTCCTCGTCGTGCAGGACGTGGACGACGATCTCGGCGTAGTCCAGCAGCACCCAGCGGCCCTCGCGGGCCCCTTCGCGTCGTACCGGCTTGGCGTCCAGCCCGCGGAGGGCGTCCTCCACGGAGTCCACGATCGAGCGGACCTGCCGGTCGTTGGGGGCCGAGCACAGGACGAAGGCGTCGGTGATGACGAGCTGCTCGGACACGTCGAAGGCGACGATGTTCTCGGCCAGCTTGTCGGAGGCGGCGCGGGCGGCGGCGTGCACGAGCTGCACGGCGCGGTCGGTGGCGGTCAACGGGGGTCCTCGGGGTCGGGGTCGGGATCGGTGCGGGTGGCGGGCGGCCCGGAGACCGAGGCCGGCGACCCGACCCCCGGGTCCGCCTCGGTGTAGAGGCCGTACTTGACGATGTACTGGACGACGCCGTCGGGCACGAGGTACCAGACCGGCTGCCCGCGCTTCGTGCGCGCCCGGCAGTCGGAGGAGGAGATCGCGAGGGCGGGGATCTCCAGGAGGGTGAGCCGCTCCTGCGGGATCTCGCCGAGCACGTCCGCCGAGAGCTCGTAGCCGGGCCGGGTGCAGCCCACGAAGTGCGCGAGCGAGAAGAGCTCCTCGGCGTCGCGCCAGGTGAAGATCTCGGCCAGGGCGTCCGCGCCGGTGATGAAGTAGAGGTCGGCGTCGGGCAGCTGCGAGCAGAGGTCGCGCAGCGTGTCCACCGTGTACGTCGGCCCGTCGCGGTCTACGTCCACGCGGGACACGGTGAAGCGGGGGTTGGAGGCCGTGGCGACGACGGTCATCAAGTAACGGTCCTCGGCCGGGGACACCCGCCGGCCCGACTTCTGCCAGGGCTGGCCCGTGGGCACGAAGACGACCTCGTCGAGCCCGAACCAGGACTGCACCTCGCTGGCCGCCACGAGGTGGCCGTGGTGCACGGGGTCGAAGGTGCCGCCCATGACGCCGATCCGGCGACGGGGCACGGCGGCGACCTGCTCGGTGCCGCTCAGGAGTGCTCGCGACCCTTGCCGATGGCGAGGGTCGCCATCACGAGGACGACCAGGAGCAGCAGGACGAGGGCTCCCACGACGTAGGCGTGCGACGACCCGCCCTCGGAGCCACTCTCGGCGGCCAACAGGTGCAGGTCGGCGCCGGCGTGCGCGACGGATGAGCTCAGCATGGGCGCAGCCTACCGGGAGCGCTCGCGGTCAGGCTCGCACGGTCGCGTCCGCCTGGACGCGGTCGAGATCGGGCGAGACGAAGGCGGTCATCCGCAGAGCGACCACGAGCAGCCCGAAGCCGACCAGCTGCCCGAACACGTTGAGCGGGCCGTAGGACGGCACCTCGTCGAAGAACAGCATGCCGAGCACGGTGGCCTCGAGCACCGCGACCACGTTCAGCACCGGGAGCGTCACCGCCAGCGGGGCGAAGTGGTAGCTGGACTGGTTGAGGCCGAAGCCGACGAGCCCCATCACGACGAAGCCGTAGGCCTGCCAGTGCGTCAGCGCGCCCGGAAGGCCCCCGGAGAGGTCCTCGGTGATGGTCTTCATCAAGGCGGCGTTGACGCCGAAGCAGACACCGGCGGCCAGGGCGAGCAGGAACCCCCGTCGGCCGCTGCGCGGCAGCAGACGTACCGCGAACAGCGCCACCCCGACCAGGGCGACGAGACCGATGAGCACGACGAGCACCTCGACGCCCCGGGTGAGCGGCCGCTCGGAGACGGGCTCGACGGCCACGAGCACCACGATCAGGCCGACCACCGCGACGACGACGGTGCCCATCTCGACGCCGGACGGGCGTCGCCGCGCCAGCAGCGCCCGGGTGGGCACCGCGAGAGCCACGCCCAGGATCATGAACGGCTGAACCCGCGCGATCTCGCCCGCCCCGAGCGCCAGCGCGTGCAGGAGCAGCCCGCCGCCGCCGAGCACCGTGCCGACGACCCAGCCCGGAGAGCTCAGGAAGCCCTGCCAGAGACCGACCGCCGTACGCCCGGTCTCCACCTGACCGGCAGCGCGGTGCTGAAGGCTGTTGGAGAGTGCGTAGACGAGGGCCGACGACAGCGCCAGCACCAGTGCTGTCGAGACCATCCCCCCGCCCTCCTGCGCTCGCACGCCCTCGGTCCGACGTCCAGCATGCCAGCCGGCACCGCACGGCCCGGGGCCGACACCCGCTCAGCGGGGGGCCTCGCCCCTCACCGGACGTGCCCGTCGCCCGTCACGACGTACTTGGTCGTGGTCATCTCGGGCAGTCCCATCGGGCCGCGGGCGTGCAGCTTCTGGGTGCTGATGCCGATCTCGGCCCCGAAGCCGAGCTCCGCGCCGTCGGTGAAGCGGGTCGAGGCGTTCACCATGACGGCCGCCGAGTCGACCTCGGCCACGAACCGCCGGGCCGCGGCCTGCGAGCTGGTCAGGATCGCCTCGGTGTGCTGCGAGGAGTGCCGGCGCACGTGCGCGAGGGCGGCGTCGAGGTCGTCGACGACCGCGGCGGCGATGTCCAGGGAGAGGTACTCGGTGTCCCAGTCCTCGTCGGTCGCCGGCACCACGCCCGGCACCCGGGCGACCTGCTCGTCGCCGTGCACCGTCACCCCGGCCTCCTGCAGGGCCGCCACCAGCCGGGGCAGCAGGTCGCCGACGTGGTGGCGGTGCACGAGCAGCGACTCCGCGGAGTTGCAGACCGAGGTGCGGTGGGTCTTGGAGTTCAGCACGACCGCCACCGCCATCTCGGGGTCGACGTCGCGGTCGACGTACACGTGGCAGTTGCCCACGCCGGTCTCGATCACCGGCACCGTGGACTCCTCCACGACGGAGCGGATCAGGCCCGCCCCGCCCCGGGGGACGAGCACGTCGACCAGCCCGCGGGCCCGCATCAGGGCCGTCGCCGTGCCGCGGCTGCCGGACGCGAGCAGCTGCACGGCGTCCTCGGGCAGCCCGGCCGACCGCAGGCCGGCCCGCAGGGTGTCGGCGACCGCCTCGTTGGAGGCCGACGCGCTCGAGGAGCCTCGCAGGAGCACGGCGTTTCCGGACTTCAGGCAGAGGCCGGCCGCGTCCGCCGTGACGTTGGGCCGGGCCTCGTAGATCATGCCGACCACGCCGAAGGGCACCCGCACCTGGCGCATCTCGAGACCGTTGGCCAGCCGGGAGCCGCGGACGACCTGACCGACCGGGTCCTCCAGCCCCGCGACGTCGCGCAGCCCGTCGGCCATCGCCCCGACCCGCTCGGCGTCGAGGCGCAGCCGGTCGACGAGATGCGCCCCGGTGCCCTCGGCCTCCGCGTCCGCGACGTCCCGGGCGTTCGCCTCGAGCACGCGCTCGAGGTGCGGCCCGCCGAGCAGGTCGGCCATGACGTGCAGCGCCGCGTCCTTGTCCGCGCGCGTGGCCGCAGCCAGCCGCGGGGCGGCGGCCCGAGCCCTCAGGGCGGCCCCGCGCACGGCCTCGTCGTCGGTGGTCGCCGGTGAGTCGGGCATGACCGCAGGATAGGCGGCGGCGCGGGCGGGCCGGGCGGGGCTCGACGCTGCGGTCAGGGCTCGAAGGGCGTGATGCCGACGTCGACGCGACGGGCCCACGGCTGGTGCCGGCGCAGGTGCTGCGAACGGTGCACGACGTCGAACCCGAGCATCACCCAGTCGTCGAGGCCGATCTCGGTGCGGAACTCGCCCCACACCCGGATCGACAGGGCGGCGGCGTCGAGCATGGACTCGGCCTCCTCCCAGAACTGCACCTCGGCCCGGTCGGCGTCGAAGCGCATCGAGTGCAGGAAGGGTCGCAGCGTGTTGAGCTCGGTGAGCGCCGTGCGGACGTCGTCCAGAGCGCGGCTCGGCCCACCCACGGTGAGCGTCACGTGCCAAAGTCGTTCGTCCTGAATCTCCACTGCCATCCCGTCCGAACGAAGGCGAGCACCCTGCTCACGCTGTGAGGGTAGACAGGCCGACCGACAGAGGCGCAGGAACAGGACAGATTTCACCAAGCCCGGCCTGCCTGGCGCCTGACGACGGCCTCAGTGGTCCGGGCCGCCTCCGGCAGGCGGATCCAGCAGCACCATGTCGTCCCGGTGCACGATCTCGCGCTCGTAGGCTGCACCCAGCTCGCGCGCCAGGTCGCGGGTGGACCGGCCGGCGAGGCCGGGCAGCTCCTCCGAGTCGTAGTTGACCAGTCCGCGGGCGACCGGGGCCCCGTCGGGGCCGACCAGGTCCACCGGGTCGCCGGTCGTGAAGGCGCCCTCGACGGCCACGACTCCGGCCGGCAGCAGCGAGGCGCGCCGCTCGACCAGGGCCCGCACGGCCCCGGCGTCGAGGACCACCCGGCCGGTCGGCTCGGTGGCGTGGGCCAGCCACAGCAGCCGGGTCGGACGACGCCGCCCCGTCGGTCGGAACCAGGTGCCCACCTCCGCTCCCTCGAGCGCAGCCCCGGCGTGGTCGGCGGCCGTGAGCACGACCGGGACCCCTGCGCCGGTCGCGATCCGGGCAGCCTCGATCTTGGTGCGCATGCCTCCGGTGCCGACGCCCGCTCCCCCGGGCTTGCCGAGCACCAGCCCGGCCAGGTCCGCGTCGCCCTCGACCACCGGCACCAGCGAGGCCGAACCGCTCGCGGGCGGCCCGTCGTACAACCCGTCGACGTCGCTGAGCAGCACCAGGAGGTCGGCGTGCACGAGGTGAGCGACCAGGGCGGCCAGCCGGTCGTTGTCACCGAAGCGGATCTCGCTGGTGGCGACCGTGTCGTTCTCGTTGACGATCGGAAGCACGCCCAGCTCGAGCAGCCGGGCGAGGGTGTTGTAGGCGTTGCGGTAGTGCCCGCGCCGAGTCACGTCGTCGGCGGTGAGCAGCACCTGCCCGGTGGTCAGGCCGTGCCGGGAGAGCTCGTCGGTGTAGCGCTGCACGAGGAGGCCCTGACCGACCGCGGCCGCCGCCTGCTGGGTGGCGAGGTCCTGCGGGCGACGCGGCAGGCCCAGCGGCGCGAGACCCGCGGCGATGGCGCCCGAGGAGACCAGCACGACCTCGGCCCCGCGGGCCCTGACCGCGGCGAGCGCGGACACCAGCGCGGAGAGCCGCTGCTGGGCGATGCCCCCGTCGGGAGCGGTCAGCGAGGAGGACCCCACCTTGACGACCACCCGCCGGGCGGCCAGCACCTCGGCGCGCACCGACGTGCCCGTGCTCACGGAGCGAGCCGGTCGGGGTCGTCGTCCTCCCAGTCGCTCTGCCAGTCCGGCGTTCCGGGGGCCGGCGCGGGCTCGGGGTCGTCCTCGGCGTCCGGGTCCTCGACCCCGAGACGACGCGCGACGTCGGCGCGGGTCTCGTGGGGGAGGCGGGTGGCGAAGGCCGCGTCGATCGCGCGACGGCGCTGGGCCGCCGGGCGGGACTGCATCAGGCGGGTGTCCTCGCCGCGGCGCGCGAGGTTCTCGGCGCCGGCGTCGAGGCCGGGCCGGAAGTCGAAGACGACGGCGTCGTCGGGGTCGCCGATCAGCACGGTGTCGCCCTCCTGGGCGCCGAGCTTGATCAGCTGGGTCTCCACCCCGAGCCGGTTCAGCCGGTCGGCGAGGAAGCCCACCGCCTCGTCGTTGCTGAAGTCGGTCTGGCGCACCCATCGCTCGGGCTTCTCGCCGCGGACGCGCCAGCCCTCGCCGGTCCGGGTGATCCGGAAGTCGTCGCCGCCGTCGACGCCCTTCGGCCGGATCACGATGCGGGCGGGGGCGGCCGGCCCGGCGGCGGCACGGGCGGCCGCCACGATGCCGGCCATGGCGAAGGACAGCTCGCGCAGGCCCTCGTGGGTGGCGGCGCTGACCATCAGCACCCGGTGGCCGAGGGCCTGCACGTCCTCCATGACGATGTCGGCGAGGTCGCGGCCGTCGGGCACGTCGACCTTGTTCAGCACCACCAGGCGCGGGCGGTCCTCGAGGCCGCCGTAACGGGCGAGCTCGCGCTCGATCACCTCGAGGTCGCCCACGGGCTCGCGGTCGGGCTCCATCGTGGCCATGTCGACCACGTGCACGATCGCCGCGCAGCGCTCGACGTGCCGGAGGAAGTCGTGCCCGAGGCCCCGGCCCTCGCTGGCGCCCTCGATCAGGCCGGGGACGTCGGCGACGGTGAAGGTCACGTCGCCGGCCGTCACGACCCCGAGGTTGGGCACCAGGGTCGTGAAGGGGTAGTCCGCGATCTTGGGACGGGCCCGGCTCAGCGCCGCGATCAGGCTGGACTTGCCGGCACTGGGGAACCCGACCAGCCCGATGTCGGCGACGACCTTGAGCTCGAGGGTGATCAGCCGCTGCTCGCCGGGCTCGCCGAGGAGCGCAAAGCCGGGGGCTTTGCGCTTGGACGACGCCAGCGCGGCATTGCCGAGACCGCCGCGCCCGCCCCGGGCGACCACCATCTCGGTACCCTCGCCCACCAGGTCGGCGACCACCTCGCCGCCCTCGATGACGACTGTGCCGTCGGGGACGACGAGCACCACGTCCTGGCCGTGGCCTCCGTTGCGGTGGCCACCGGCGCCGTGGCCGCCGTGGTCGGCCACCCGCCGGGGCTGGTGGTGGTAGTCGAGGAGGGTCGTCACCGACGTGTCGACCCGCAGCACGACCGAGCCGCCCGGTCCGCCGTTGCCCCCGTCGGGACCGCCCAGGGGCTTGAACTTCTCGCGGTGCACCGAGGCCACCCCGTTGCCACCCCGGCCCGCGGAGACGTCGAGGTCGACCCTGTCGACGAAGGTCGGGACGGCCATCAGGGCTCCTGGGAGGTGGGGTGCTGCGGGGCGCCGGGGCCGCTGCGGGGGCGGCGGCACGACGCGGGTGGATGCCGGTGGCAAACACACGAGGGGCGAACCCCGGGAGTGCCGGGGACGCCCCTCGTGGGAGTCGTCAGGGGGCGGAGGGTGGTTACTCGCCCGCCGGGAGGATGTTCACGACGCGACGACCGCGCTTGGTGCCGAAGTCCACCGAGCCACCGACCAGGGCGAACAGGGTGTCGTCGCCACCGCGACCGACGCCCGAGCCCGGGTGGAAGTGGGTGCCGCGCTGGCGGACGATGATCTCGCCGGCGTTGACGAGCTGGCCGCCGTACCGCTTGACGCCCAGACGCTGCGCGTTGGAGTCGCGCCCGTTCTTGGTGGACGCTGCGCCCTTCTTGTGTGCCATGGGATGTCCCTCTTCTTCTTCGAGCGAGTGCCGGCCGGAGGCTCAGGCAGAGATGTCGGTGACCTTGACCTGCGTGTAGTGCTGGCGGTGACCCTGGCGCTTCTTGTAGCCGGTCTTGTTCTTGAACTTCTGGATCACGATCTTGGGACCCTTGGTGGCGCCGAGGACCTCGACGGTGACGCTCGCCTTGCCGAGCGAGTCCGCGTCGGCGGTGACGGTCTCACCGTCGACGAGCATGACCACGGGGAGGGTGATCGTGCCGCCGACCTCGGTCGAGTTCTTGTCGATCTCGATGACGTCGCCGACAGCCACCTTCTGCTGCAGGCTTCCGCTCTTGACGATCGCGTACACCGCGGTCTCCTTCGTAGAACTTCACTGAATGGGGGGCGGCCGGACCGGCCGCGTCACGAGGGCGCACCGCGGACGAGCGGCGGGCGCACCAGGGATCGATGGTACGACGCTGGCCGCACCCGGCGCAAAACGAGGTCTGCGCGCCGGGCCCGGTCCGACGATCAGTCGGTCTCGCCGGCCGGACCCGCGCCGTCGGCGGGCTCCACCGGCACGTCGGCGAGCTCGTCGCCGGCGACCGCGGTCTCGTGCGGGGCGACCTCCGGGGCGGTGCGGTCGGCCTGGTCGCCGCCGGAGGTGGCGTCGGCTGCGGACGGGGCCTCGGGGCTGTCGCCCTCGCCGACCGGCGGGCCGGCCGCCCGCCGCGAGGAGGAGCGCCGACGCGACGACGAGCGCACCGTGGGGACAGCCTCGGCGGTTGCTTCCGGGGCCTCGGTGGTGGCCGGCGTGACCTCGGGCGCCAGGGTGGCCTCGCTGGCCTCGGGCGCCTGCTCCGGGGCGGGCGTCGCGGGCTGCGAGCCCCCCGTGGACTCGTTGTCCGGGGCCTCCGTGTCCGCTGGGTCCTCCGTGTCCTTCGCGGCCTCCTGTGCCTTCTCCGAGCGCGCCATCGCGGCGATCATCGCGGGCGTGGGGCCCTGACGCTGCGCGCCCTGGTCACCACGGCCGTCCGACCCCCCGTCGTCGGCGCCGCCCTTGCCGCCCTTGCCGCCCTTGTTGCCGGAGTTGCCGGAGTTGCCGGAGCTGCCGGAGCGCCGGAGTTGCCGGAGCCGCTGCGACCCGAGGACTGCGCGTCCTGGTCGCCGCCCTTGCGCCCGCCCTTGCGGTTGCCGCCGCCACCACCGCGTCGGAGGTCCTCCTGGGGCTGCTGCGGCTCGATCGGCTCGCTGTGCACGGTGTGGCCCCGGCCCTTGCAGTGCGAGCACGGCTCGCTGAAGGCCTCCAGCAGACCGGTACCGATGCGCTTGCGCGTCATCTGCACGAGCCCGAGCGAGGTGACCTCGGCGACCTGGTGCCGGGTGCGGTCGCGGCCGAGGCACTCGATCATCCGGCGCAGCACGAGGTCGCGGTTGTTCTCCAGCACCATGTCGATGAAGTCGACGACGATGATCCCGCCGATGTCGCGCAGCCGGAGCTGGCGCACGAGCTCCTCGGCGGCCTCGAGGTTGTTCTTGGTGACGGTCTCCTCGAGGTTGCCGCCCGAGCCGGTGAACTTGCCGGTGTTGACGTCGACGACGGTCATCGCCTCGGTGCGGTCGATGATCAGCGACCCACCCGAGGGCAGGTGCACCTTGTTGTCGAGCGCCTTGGCGATCTGCTCGTCGAGGCGGCGCGCCGCGAAGACGTCGCCGCTCTCGGCCGGGTCATGGCGCTCGAGACGGTCCGCGAGATCAGGGGCCAGGTGCGAGACGTAGCCGTGCACGAGGTCCCAGGCGTCGTCGCCGGAGACGACCAGCGTGCGGAAGTCCTCGGTGAAGAGGTCCCGCACGACTTTCAGGGTGAGGTCCGGCTCGCCGTACAGCATCTGCGGGGAGTTGCCCTTGGCGGCCTTCTTCTCGATGTCCTCCCAGTGGCTGCGCAGCCGCTCGACGTCGCGGGTGAGCTCGTCCTCGCTGGCGCCCTCCGCCGCGGTGCGCACGATGACGCCGGCGGTGTCGGGGACGATCTGCTTGAGCAGCGACTTGAGACGGGACCGCTCGGTGTCGGGGAGCTTGCGGGAGATGCCGCTCGTGGTGCCGTCGGGCACGTAGACCAGGAAGCGGCCAGGGAGGCTCACCTGCCCGGTCAGACGGGCGCCCTTCTGGCCGATGGGGTCCTTGCTGACCTGCACCAGGACGCTCTGGCCGGACTTGAGCACCTGCTCGATCTTGCGGGGCTGGCCATCCTTGGAGCCCAGGGCCCGCCAGTTGACCTCGCCGGCGTAGAGCACCGCGTTGCGGCCCTTGCCGATGTCGATGAAGGCGGCCTCCATCGAGGGGAGGACGTTCTGCACGCGGCCGAGGTAGACGTTGCCGATCATCGAGGTCTGCGACTTGCGCGCGACGTAGTGCTCCACGAGCACGTCGTCCTCGAGCACGGCGATCTGGGTGAGGTCGTCGTTCTGGCGCACGACCATGACGCGGTCCACGGCCTCGCGGCGGGCGAGGAACTCGGCCTCGCTCACGAGGGGGGCGCGGCGGCGGCCGGCCTCGCGGCCCTCGCGGCGACGCTGCTTCTTGGCCTCGAGCCGGGTCGAGCCGGCGAGCGAGGTGATCTCGTCCTCCGGAGACCGGCCCTTGCGCACCCGGGTGACGGTGTTGTCGGGGTCGTCGCCGCCCGAGGAGTCGCCGTCGCCGGAACGACGACGGCGGCGACGGCGGCGCGAGCCCGACGACGCGCCGTCACCGTCGCCGCCCTGGCCGCCCTGGCCGCCCTGGCCCGACTGTCCGCGCCCGTCGCCGGTGGACTCCTGCTCGTCGACGCTCGCCTCGCTGGCGTCCCCGTCCGTGGAGCTCTCGGCCACGGGGGCGTCGCCGCCCTGGCCGGAGCGCCCCGGCTGCTGCTCCCGACGCCGGGTCTGCGTCGTCGGCTCGCCGGCGTCGGGGGAGCCCTCGCCCTCGGAGTCGCTGTCGGCGGAGTCGTCGCTGCCGCCGGCCTCGGCCGACCCCGGGGACTGGTCCGAGCGCTCGGGGTCGTCGTCGTTGTCGTCGTCGGAGGACTGCTGGTCGCCCCCGGAGCCGCCGCCCTTGCCGCGACGCCGGCGTCGACCACCGCGCCGACGGCGACGTCGGGCAGGCCGCTCCTCGTCGGACTCGCCGGAGTCCGCGTCCTCGTCGGTCTCGTCGGCGTCGCCGGAGTCCGTGTCCTCGTCGGTCCCGTCGGTCTCGTCGGTCTCGTCGGTCCCGTCGGTCTCGTCGGTCCCGTCGGTCCCGTCGGGGGCCTGGAACACCAGGCCGGGCGCGACCGCGCCAGGGTCGGCTCCCTCCGCGTGGGCGTCCGCCTCGCTCTCGGCGTCGTTCGAGGCCTCCGCCGCAGGGGCTTGGGCGTCCCCGGTGGCGACCTCGTCGGTCTCCGGCTGCGCCGCCTTGGCGTGCTCGACGCGACCGGCGTCGAGGTCGTCGGTCGTCGGGGTCGCGTCCGCCGTGGGCTCGTCGGCCGTGGGCTCGTCGGCCGTGGGCTCGTCGGCCGTGCGCTCGTCGGCGTCCGGGGCCGGCGGCGGCGACTTCTTGGCGGCGGTGCGCTTCGCGGTGCCCTTCTTCGCCGTCGACCGGGAGGTGGACGCCGTGGACGCCGTGGAGGACGTGGACGCCTTCGCCGCCTTGCGGGTCGTCTTCTTCACGACCGGGGCGGGCACGCTGGCGACCCCGGCCGGCTCACCGGCCGAGGCGGAGCTGTCCTCGACCGCGGGCGACGCGACCGGCACGGCGCCGGCATCACCGATCTCGGGGGTCTGCGGGTCCGCCGGGGCGGACGGGGGCGGGGTGGCGACCTTCGCCGTACGCCGTCGCCGGGTCGTGGTAGTCACCTTCGGCGCGGCAGGGGTCCTCACCGGGGCGTCGTCTCCGGTGGGGGCCGCGTCGCCGCCGGCGCCCTGGGTGGTGTCGTCGGGCTGCTGGTCCTCGAGCATTCGCTCTCCTGCTCGAGGTGCCCGGCGGCCTCGAGTGCGTGTCGTTGCCTGGCCCCGCTCGCGCGGGGCCGGCTCAAGCCTGCGTGGAGCCGCCCCTGCGTAGGTCCGGGAGCGGCGCGACGGCGACCGGAATCCCCTCGCCGGAGGGCGTCCTACCGCGGTCGCTGGCCCCTCCTCCTGTCACGAGGAGCGCCGCGTCGCGGTCAGCACGTCCGCCGACGGTGAGGTCGCGCGGGTGCGCGGCCAAGTCGTCATCGGGTCACGACCGGCGCCGGGCGCCGGGCGCGACCGTGGCGAGTATCGCACAGATCGTCCTGGTGTCCGAGGACGCACCGATGAGCCAACCGGGCCGTCGCCGACCAGCCACCGCGGCCTCAACCAGCGGCGAACGGGTCGGCGATGGTGCCGTCGTCGCGGAGCGGACCCTGCGTGAGCCGACACTGCCGCACGTCGGTCGGTCGCACGACGGCGCCGACCACCGCGAGGGCCGAGACGACGTCGTCGGGTCGCACGCTCGGCTGTCCGTGCCGGAGCACCAGGTCCAGGGTGTCCCCGTCGGACGTGAGCCCGAGCACCGCGCCGCGGGCGTCGAACTCGCGCATCCCCCGCTTGGTCATCCGCTCGACGAGCACCTCGTCGGAGCCAAGGAAGGCGGTGGCCGACGCGGCCAGCACCTCCTCGTCGACGCCGACGAGACGCACCTCCCAGCGCGAGGCCTCGAGGAGGTCGGCCAGGGACCCGCCGGGGCTGACCTGGGCGGCCACGACGTCCAGACCCGGGGGCAGCGCCACGTCGACGGCCCGGCGTACCTGCTCGGGGTCGACCTCGCGGGCCAGCCCGATCTCGACGTACTCGGCCTGGCTCGCGGCGCCGGTGGGTGCGGCGCCGGCGTAGGAGATGCGGGGGTGCGGGTGGAACCCGGAGGAGAACGCCATCGGCACGGCGGCACGCGACAGCGCCCGCTCGAACGCGCGGCTGAAGTCGCGGTGGCTGCTGAAGCGCAGCCGGCCGGTCTTGGCGTACCGCAGCCGGAGTCGTTGCACCGGAGGTGCCTGCTGGGTCGGCTGCTCACGCACAGCCGGTGACCCTACCCGCGAGGACGGCACCCTCCGCGCCGCGCCTCGTACGGCCGGGCAGGATGGTCCGGTGACCAGCACGACAGCCGACCCCACCGAGCCCGGGCTGAGGAGCCGGGGCACGACCGTGCTGCTGCTCGTCGCTGTCGTGGCCCTGAGCCTGAACCTGCGGCCGGCGGCCGTCTCGGTGGGACCGGTGCTCGACGAAGTGCAGCGCGGCCTCGGGATGTCGGGGCTGACCGCTGGCCTGCTGACCACCCTGCCCGTGGTCGCGTTCGCGGTGCTCGGACTGGGGGCGCCGTCCCTGGCCCGGCTGGTGGGGCTGCACCGGGTGACCCTGGTCAGCCTGCTGCTGGCCGCGGCCGGCATGGGCGGGCGCGTGGTCGTCGACGGCCAGGTCACCTTCCTGCTGCTGAGCGCCCTCGCCCTGAGCGGCGCGGCGGCGGCCAACGTGCTGCTCCCCTCCCTGGTCAAGCTGCACTTCCCCGACCGGGTCGGCACCCTCACCGCGGTCTACTCGACGTCGCTGGCCGTCGGCCTGACCGCCGCGTCCGTACTCACCGTGCCGCTCGCCGACGCCGCCGGTGGCTGGCGTGCCGGGCTGGGCAGCTGGGCCCTGCTGGCGCTGGTCTGCGCGCTCCCCTGGCTCGGCCTGGTGCGGTCGGACCCCCGCCCGACCGGCGGTCGGGGGCGGGTCGGCGTGCTCGACGTGGCGCGGACGTCGCTGGGCTGGCGGATGGCGGTGTTCTTCGGCTTGCAGTCGCTGCAGGCGTACAGCGTCTTCGGCTGGTTCGCGCAGGTCTACCGCGACGCCGGGTTCGACGCCTCCCGGGCCGGCGTACTGCTCGGCGTCATCACCGGCCTCAGCATCCCGCTCAGCGTGCTGGTGCCGCGGGCCGCCTCTCGCCGCACCGACCAGCGACTGCTGCTGGCGGTGATCATGGCGGCGTACCCGATCGGCTACCTGGGTCTCGTGCTGGCGCCCCAGGCCGGGGCCTGGCTGTGGGCGGTGCTCGTGGGTGTCGCCCTGTCGACCTTCCCGCTCGTGCTCACGCTGATCGGGCTGCGGGCGCGCACCTCGGAGGGGACGGCGGCGCTGTCCGGCTTCACCCAGTCGACGGGCTACCTGATCGCGAGCGTCGGCCCGGTCACCGTGGGGGTGCTCCACGACGTCTCCGGAGGATGGACGCTGCCCCTGGGAGTGCTCCTCGTGCTCGCCGTGCCCCAGCTGCTGGTCGGCCTCTCCGTCGCCCGGCCGGAGTACGTCGAGGACCACCTCCCCCGCTGACCGGGCAGTTGCTGCACGCCCCGGCCGGCCGAGCGGGCACCTCCTGCACGCCTGAACGCGACGAGCGGGCACTTGCTGTACGCCCCCAGCGCCGTACAACGTGCACACAGTGCCCGTTCGGCGTTCGTTCGCGGGCACAAAGTGCCCGCTCGGCGGACGTAAGCGGGCAGCAAGTGCCCGCTCGCGGTGGGGTCAGACGACGGTCAGGGGGAGCATCTTCTGGCCGGTGGGCCCGATCTGGATGTCGGTGCCCATCTCGGGGCACACGCCGCAGTCGTAGCAGGGCGTCCACCGGCAGTCCTCGACGTCCTCGACGCCGTCGGGGTCCGCGGCGGCGGCCAGCGACTGCTCCCAGTCGTCCCAGAGCCATTCCTTCTCCAGGCCGGAGTCGAGGTGGTCCCACGGCAGGACCTCGTCGAGGCCCCGCTCGCGCACGGTGTACCAGTCGACGTCGACCCCGGTGCCGGCCAGCCCGCGCTCGGCCGCCGACATCCACTTCTCGTAGGAGAAGTACTCGCTCCAGCCGTCGAACCGGCCGCCGTCGCGCCAGACCTGCTCGATGATCCGACCGACGCGGCGGTCACCGCGCGACAGCAGTCCCTCGACGATGCCGGGCTTGCCGTCGTGGTAGCGGAAGCCGATCGCCCGGGCGAACTTCTTGTCCGACTGCACCGAGGCGCGCAGCTGGCGCAGCCGCTCGTCGGTGGTCTCGTGGTCGAGCTGCGCCGCCCACTGGAAGGGCGTGTGCGGCTTGGGCACGAAGCCGCCGATGGACACCGTGCAGCGGATGTCGTTGCGGCCGGAGACCTCGCGGCCCGTCCTGATCACGCGCTTGGCGAGGTCGGCGATGCCGAGCACGTCCTCGTCGGTCTCGGTGGGCAGGCCGCACATGAAGTAGAGCTTCACCTGGCGCCAGCCGTGGGAGTACGCCGCCGCGACCGTGCGGATGAGGTCCTCCTCGCTGACCATCTTGTTGATGACCTTGCGCATCCGCTCCGAGCCGCCCTCGGGCGCGAAGGTCAGGCCCGACCGGCGACCGTTGCGGGAGAACTCGTTGGCCAGGGTGATGTTGAAGGCGTCCACCCGGGTCGAGGGCAGCGACAGCGACACGTTGGAGCCCTCGTAGCGGTCGGCCAGGCCGGTCGCGACCTCACCGATCTCGGTGTGGTCGGCGCTGGACAGCGACAGCAGGCCGACCTCCTCGAAGCCGGTCTTCTGGATGCCGTTGTCGACCATGGCGGCGATCGTCGTGATGGAGCGCTCGCGTACCGGGCGGGTGATCATGCCTGCCTGGCAGAAGCGGCAGCCGCGCGTGCAGCCCCGGAAGATCTCCACGCTGTAGCGCTCGTGCACGGTCTCGGCCAGCGGCACGAGCGGGTTGGCCGGGTAGGGCCAGGCGTCCAGGTCCATCAGGGTGTGCTTGCGCACCCGCTCGGGGACACCCTCGACGGTCGGTACGACCGCGGCGATGGCGCCGTCCTCGGTGTACGTCACGTCGTAGAACGACGGCACGTAGACCGACCCGGAGACCGCCAGCCTCCGGAGTAGCTCCTGGCGCGGGCCGAGGGTGCCGTCGGCGGAACCGGGTCGACCCTCGCCCTTCCACTCGCGGACGACGTCGGAGATCGCGAGCACGACCTCCTCGCCGTCGCCGAGCACCGCGGCGTCGACGAAGTCGGCGACCGGCTCGGGGTTGAAGGCGGCGTGGCCGCCGGCGACGACCAGCGGGTGGTCGTCGGTGCGGTCCACGGCGTGCAGCGGGATGCCCGCGAGGTCGAGCGCGGTGAGCATGTTGGTGTAGCCGAGCTCGGTCGAGAAGGACATGCCGAGGAGGTCGAAGTCGCCGACCGCGCGGTGGCTGTCCACGGTGAACTGGGGCACGCCCCGCTCGCGCATCAGGTCCTCGAGGTCCGGCCAGACCGAGTACGTGCGCTCGGCCAGGATCCAGTCGCGCTCGTTCAGCACCTCGTACAGGATCTGCACGCCCTGGTTGGGCAGGCCGACCTCGTAGGCGTCGGGGTACATCAGCGCCCAGCGCACGCGGGGGTCGCCGTCCTGGGAGTCCCACGCCTTGGTGACCGCGTTCAGCTCCCCGCCGACGTACTGGATCGGCTTCTGCACGTGCGGCAGCAGCTCCTCCAGCAGGGGGAAGAGCGAATCACCGCGCGCCAGGGTGGCGGCGGACGGGGAGCTCGACGCGGGAGCCATGGGGAGGAGGACCTCGCAGGTGGTGGGGTGCGGTGCCGGAGACGTACGGCGGCGCACGCGGCGCCGATCCTGAAGGCTACGCGGTGCCCCGACGACGACGCGATCCAGCCGACGGCGACGGTCCCCCGACGCGCACGGCCAGTCACCCGCGCCTCCCTGGGCCCGACCGCCTGCGTCACCTCGGGCCCGACCGCCTGCGTCACCTCGTCGCAGCCGCCGCCGTCACCCGGTGGGCTCCACCGCTCAGCCCGCTCGTGCTCACCTACGGGGCGACCTGGCGAGCTGGTGGGGCGTACCGCCGGTGGTGCTCGCGGTGGCGCTGTGCTCGCAGGTGCGGGACCGCCGCGCGCGACCCTGCTACGGGTTGGTGCGGCTGTCGACGCCGGCGGCGTTCCTGTCCCTGTCCGCCCCACCCTGAACGGGATCGACGTAGCGAGGCTCAGACCAGTGCGGCCCGGCGGTACGACGCGGAGGCCGCAGCAGTCAGCCCCCGCCGCTCGGGGTCGAGCGAGGCGGAGCGCAGGTGGATGTTCTGCAGCAGACCCACCGCCATCAGCGTGGCGAACATCGACGACCCGCCGTAGCTGACGAGCGGCAGCGGGACGCCGGTGACCGGCATGATGCCGAGGCACATTCCGATGTTCTGGAAGCCCTGGAAGCCCAACCAGCAGGCGATCCCCGCGGCGGCGACCCGGCCGAACAGGTCGTCGGCGCGCCAGGCGATGGTCAGCGCCCGCCAGATCACCACGCCGAGGAGCGCGATGATGACGCCGGCCCCGACCAGCCCGAGCTCCTCGCCGGCGACAGTGAAGATGAAGTCGGTGTGCTGCTCGGGCACGAAGCCGGAGTGGGTCTGCGACCCCTGGAAGATGCCCTGGCCGAACACCCCGCCGTTGCCGATCGCGATGCGGGCCTGGGTCGTGTTGTAGCCCGCCCCCCGCGGGTCGAGCATCGGGTTCGTGAAGGCCATGAACCGGTCGATCTGGTAGGCCTCCAGCAGGCTCAACCGCACCGCGAGCACGGCCGTGCCCAGAGCGCAGACGACCAGGCCCACCAGCCACCGACGGGGAGCGCCGGAGACCGACAGGACGCCGAAGACCGTGGCTGCGAGCACCAGCACCGTGCCGAGGTCGGGCTGCAGCAGGATCAGCGCGGCGGGCAGACCCGCGACGAGCAGCAGCGCCACGACGTCGACCGAACCCATCGCCCGCGTGCGGGTGCTCGTGGTCTCGGTGCGTTCGGCCACCAGCAGGGCCATGCCGATCACGACAGCCAGCTTGGCGAACTCGGCCGGCTGCACCGAGAGCCCGCCCAGCAGCAGCCAGGACCGGGACCCGTTGATCGTGCTGCCCATGACGAGCACGAGCAGCAGCCCGAGGAGCGAGGCGAGGTAGACGACCGGCGCCAGGATGCGCACCCAGCGGTGATCGGTGGCGACCACCACGACCGCGAGCAGCACGCCGATCGCGATGTTGACCAGGTGCCGCTTGAGGAAGGCCGTGGAGTCGACCTCGTCCATCGTCGCCGACCACACGAGCAGCGCGCTCACGACGAGCAGCCCGCCGGTCGCGAGCACGAGCACCCAGTCGGCTCCGGCGTCGCGGGTGCGCACCCGCATCCGGGTGCGTGACGAGGTCCACTGGCTCATCGGTTCTTCCTCCGACGCTCGGGGGTCAGGGCGGCGGGCGGCACCGGCGGCAGGATCGAGCCGTCGTCGGAGAAGACCGGCAGCTTGGCCGGCGGCTCGGTGCCGGGGATCAGCGAGAGCTTCGGCTTCACGGACTCGCCGCGTACGCCGTACAGCTCCTCCCAGATCTTGCGGATGGCCGGCCCGGAGGTGCCCGACCCGGTGCCGCCCTGGCTGACCATCATCACCACGACGTAGTCGTCGCTGTAGCTGGCCACCCACGAGGTGCTCTGCTTGCCGTAGACCTCGGCCGAGCCGGTCTTGGCCCGCAGCCGCACCTCGTCGAGGGGGAAGCCGACCAGGCGCCAGGACATGGTGCCGACGTCGGCGACGCCCTGCAGCGCGCTGTCGATGTACTTCCACACCGCCTTGGGGGCCGTGACCTTGCCCTGCACCGTCGGCGGGATCGACCGGACGACGTCGCCGGCGGGGTCGACCACGGCCTTGGCGACGCGCGGCTCGTAGAGGGTGCCGCCGTTGGCGATGGCACCGTAGGCCCGGGCCAGCTGGAGCGGGGTGACCACGGTGTCGCCCTGGCCGATCGCGAAGTTCACGGCGTCACCGGCGCGGTAGTGGTCGCCCTCGACGCAGAACTCGCGGGCGAAGCGGTGCAGGAAGTCGGTGCCGGGCTTCTTGCCGACGCGGCAGTAGTAGTCCTTCATCGCCTCGTAGTACGAGCGCTTCCACTCGCGGTCGGCGATCCGGCCGCTGGCCTCGCCGGGCAGGTCGATGCCCGTCTCCTTGCCGAAGCCGAAGGCTTGTGCCTCGCGGACCAACGGGTCCTTGGCGTTGACGTCGGTCTCGTCGGTGCCGAAGCGGCGCCAGTAGTCGTAGCCGATCCGGTAGAAGAAGGTGTTGCAGGAGACCTCGAGGGCCTTGCGGAAGTCGATGTAGCCGTAGGCGCCGGACTCGTAGTTCGCGAAGTCGCGGTTGCCGACGCGGAACGACGACGAGCAGTTCAGCCGGGTGTCGGGCGAGTACCCGTGGGTCAGCGCCCCGGTCGTCATCACCGGCTTCCAGGTCGAGCCGGGCGCGAACTGACCCTGGGTCGCCCGGGAGAGCAGCGGGGTGCCGGCCTTGTCGGAGTACAGCCGGTCGAGGTCCTTCTGGCTGATCCCCCCGACCCAGACCGAGGGGTCGTAGGTCGGCTGGCTGGCCATCGCGACGACCCGCCCGGTGTCCGCCTCGAGCACGACGGCCGCACCGGAGTCGGCCACGTAGTTCTTGCCGGTGACGCTGTCGAAGGTGCTGCGGGCGTTCTTGATCGTCTCGTGCAGCTGCTTCTCGACCACCGACTGCACGCGGGCGTCGATGGAGGTGACCAGCGTGTCGCCGGGCTGGCTGCTCGTCTCGCCGCTTCCGCCGAGCACGCGGCCCATGGAGTCGACGGCCACGCGCTGGTAGCCGGGCTGGCCGCGCAGCGACTCGTCGTACTCGCGCTCGAGGCCGGAGCGGCCCACGCTGGAGGCGCCGTTGACCGAGGTGTCGTCGTCCTTCTCCGCAGAGTCGAGCTCCTCCTCCGTGATCGGGCTGAGGTATCCCAGGAGGTGGGAGGCGTTGATGCCGTACGGCGAGGGGTAGGCGCGCACGCTCTGCGACTCCGCGAGCACCGAGGGGAAGTCCTCGCTGCGCTCGGAGATCGCGACGGCGACCGACTGACCGACGTCGCGGGCGACGGGCACGGGCTGGAAGGGCGAGCCGTTCCAGCAGGTGCCGCTCACCGAGCCGGGCTGGCCGCAGAGCAGGGTGCGGGCCTTGATCAGCGAGTACTTCTCCTTGACCACGTCGGCCACCCGGCGCAGCACCCGCTCCTGCTCGGCCTCGTCGAGCTTGGCGAGCAGGTTGCGGTCGACCGTGACCACCCAGGACGTGCGGTTGGCCACGAGCGGTCGGCCCATGTCGTCGACGATCAGGCCGCGGTTGGGCTGCACGACGATCTCGCGCACGGACTGCTCCGCGGCCTGGGCCTGGTAGGACTCCCCACCGAGCACCTGGAGGAACCACAGCCGCGCGAAGAGCGTCACGAAGAGCGAGAGCACCAGGGCCTGCACGACGATCAGACGCAGGCGCGACCGCTCGGCCTGGGTGGCGCGGCGGCGTACGGCGGTGCGGAGGGGCGCCATCAGAGCCGGACCCGGTGCGGCTCGACCTGGCGGAAGGCCGCCATGGTCGGCGGCAGCAGGAAGGGGGCGAGCACGAGGTCCCAGAGGACGGCGATCGGGATGACCGCCAGCGCCTCCGCGACCGGGAGGGCGGGGTCGCGCAGGACGAGGCCCGAGAGCGCGTAGATGGAGGTGCCGACGAAGGACGCCGCGGCGACGGTGGTGAGCGCCGCGACGGCCGAGGAGGCCGCGTCGCCGCGGACCCGGCCGACCAGCCAGCCGACGACGACGAGGGCGATCGCCCAGCGGCCGGCGACGTGGTCGGCGGGTGGCGCGAGGTCGAGCACCAGGCCGGCGAGGAACCCCAGCGTCATGGCGTACGACGGGCCGCGCACGAGCGCCGCGGCCACGACCACGAGCAGCACGACGTCGGGCACGACGCCGTCGATAGCGACCTGCGGGAACAGCGTCACCTGCAGCAGCAGGGCCACCACCACCAGGGCGGCGGCCACGAACGGTCGGACGGCGATCATCGCTTGCTCTCTCCGCGGGCGTCGATCACGGCACGGTCACCGGTGGTGCCCTCCGGCACCACCACCCCGACGAGGTCGAGGGAGGAGAAGTCGACGAAAGGCTCGATCACGGCGTGCTGGGCGAGCTGGCGCGGCGTGCTCACGACCTGGGTGACGTGACCGATCGGCACGCCCGCGACGTACGGCGTGCCCTGGCTCGAGCCCCAGGTCACCACGACGTCGTCGCGGGTCGGGGTCACGGTGTCGTCGACGAGATCGAGGTCCAGACGGCCCCCGGACCCGAGGTCGCCGCGTCCGCGCAGGAAGCCGACCTCCTGGTTGCTGCCGAGCCGGGCGCCGACGACGGAGTCGCGGTCGGAGACGAGGAGCACGACGGCGGTGCTGCGGGTCGCGCTGATCACCCGGCCGACGAGGCCGTCGTTGTTCACCACGGTCATGTCGGCGTGCACGCCCGAGCTGCGACCGGCGTCGATGGTCACGGTGTGGGTGAAGCTCTGCGCCGACCCCATCGCCACCACGCGGGCGGGGAGCAGGTCGTACCCGGTCTCCCCGGCCTTGGCGAGCAGGCCGGCGACCTCCTCTACCTGGCGGCGCTGCAGCCCGGTGGAGGACAGCTGCCCGCGCAGCTGCGCGTTCTGCGCCTCCAGCGAGGCGATCTCGGACTGCAGCGTCCGGGTGGAGTCGAGGTAGTCGGGCACCCGGGTGAACGGACGCACGAGGGCGGCCGTCGCGGTCTCGGCGGGCCCGGCGACCGCGGCGACGGCCTCGCGGGCGGGGCCGAGCGGGGAGTGCGCGGGGTCGCGGGCGTCGATGGTCACCACGGCGAAGCCGGCAGCGAGCAGCAGACCCAGCAGCACCTTCGGCTGCTGGGGCCGGCGGTCGCGGCTGTCGGGGGCGGGCATGGTCAGCGACGCTCCGTCACGAGCACCTGCTGGAGCGCCTCGAACTCCTCGATGCACTTGCCGACGCCCATCGCCACCGAGCTGAGCGGGTCCTCGGCGACGTGCACGGGCATGCCCGTCTCGTGCCGAAGACGCTCGTCGAGGCCACGCAGCAGGGCGCCGCCGCCGGTGAGCACGATGCCGCGGTCCATGATGTCGCCGGCCAGCTCGGGCGGGGTCTGGTCGAGGGTGGAGCGGACCGCGTCGATGATGGCGTGCAGCGGCTCCTCGAGCGCCTGGCGCACCTCGGAGCTGGAGACCACGACGGTCTTGGGGAGGCCGCTGATCATGTCGCGCCCGCGGATCTCCGCCTCGGGCTCCTGCGCGAGCGGGAACGCCGTGCCGAGGGTCATCTTGATCTCCTCGGCGGTGCGCTCGCCGAGGAGGAGCGAGTGCTCCTTCTTCATCCAGGCGATGATGGCCTGGTCGAGCTCGTCGCCCGCGGTGCGCACGGACAGGCTGGTCACGATGCCCCCGAGCGAGATCACGGCGACCTCGGTGGTGCCGCCACCGATGTCGCAGACCATGTTGCCGGTGGCCTGGTGCACGGGCAGGTTGGCGCCGATCGCCGCGGCCATCGGCTCCTCGACGATGTAGACCCGGCGGGCGCCGGCCTGGTAGCCGGCCTCCTTGACGGCCCGCTGCTCGACCGCGGTGATGCTCGACGGCACGCAGACCACCAGACGCGGCTTGGCGAGGTAGCGGCGGCGGTGCACCTGCTGGATGAAGAAGCGCAGCATCTGCTCGGTCGCGTCGAAGTCGGCGATGACGCCGTCCTTGAGCGGCCGGATGGCCTTGATCGTGTCCGGCGTCCGGCCGATCATCCGCTTCGCCTCGTGCCCCACGGCGAGCACCTCGCCGGTCTCGGTGTTCATCGCGACCACCGACGGCTCGTCGAGCATGATGCCCTTGCCACGGACGTAGACGAGCGTGTTGGCCGTGCCGAGGTCGACGGCCATGTCACGGCCGATGAAGCTGTTCGCCATGTGTGCTGCCGCCTAAGAGCTCAACCGGGGGCAGAGGGACCTCCCTGCCCGCGTCAAGCGTAGGTAGACGGAGGCTCAACTCCCGGGATGACACGCGGGGTGGTGAGCACGGCGTCGGCGGCAGAGGGCGTGCTCAGCCCAGGTCGGGGAACCAGAGCCCGATCTCCGAGGCAGCGGACTCCGCGGAGTCCGACCCGTGCACGAGGTTCTCGCGGTTGGAGAGCGACAGGTCGCCACGGATGGTCCCCGGAGCAGCCTGCCGGCCGTCGGTGGCGCCGTTCAGGGCCCGCACGACCTCGATCGCCGCGTCGCCCTCGAGCACCATCGCGACGAGCGGTCCGCTCGTGACGAAGTCACGGAGCGGAGGGTAGAAGTCCCGCTCGACGTGCTCGGCGTAGTGCCGGTCGGCCATCTCCCCGTCGATGGTGCGCAGGTCCATCGCCACGAGCGTCAGCCCCTTGGCCTCGAGCCGGCCCACGACCTCTCCCACCAGCCCGCGGCGGACGGTGTCGGGCTTGAGGAGGACCAGGGTGCGCTCAGACATGGCCGCCACCCTAGTGCGCGGGGCGTGGCCCGCCTCAGGAGGTCGCGCCGTACGCCGCCCGCTCGCGGTCGATCTTGACCCCGAGCCACCACGCGGTCGCCCAGAGCGCCCCGAAGACCACGCCGACCACGGCCATCTGGGCGATCACGAACGCCATCGCCAGCGCCCCGACCTGCACGAGCGTGCCGAGGTAGTAGCCCGCCGGACGGCGCAGCATCCCTGCCGCGACGACCGCCAGCACCAGCAGGCCCAGACCCAGGGCGAGCGAGAGGCCGACCGGCACCCCCTCGATGACCACGAGCACGGGCACGGTGAGACCGAGCACGACAGCCTCGAGCGCGAGCACCGCCGCGCACATCGTGCGCTTGGGGTTCCTCATCGGCGGTCCCGGTGCAGCATCGTGCGGGCCTCGCCCACCGTGACGACCGAGCCGGTGACCAGCACACCGCCGGACCCGATCGCCTCCCCGAGGACCCCGCCGGCCTCGGCGAGCGCGCCGGCCTGGTCGAGCGCGTCGGACAGCCGCGGCGCCACCGAGACGCGGTCGGTGCCGAAGATGCCCTCGGCGACCTCCGCGAGCTCCGCGGCCGGCATCGCGCGGTCGGTGGAGCTCTGCGTGCAGACGACGTGGGCGAGGACCGGCTCGAAGGCGTCCAGCAGCCCCTCGACGTCCTTGTCGGCCATCACGCCGAGCACCCCGATCAACGGACTGAAGACGAAGGAGTCCTCCAGCGCGACGACGACGGCCCGGGCCGCGTGCGGGTTGTGGGCGGCGTCGAGCACGATCGTGGGGCTGCGTCGCACGACCTCCAACCGGCCGGGTGAGGTGACCTCGGCGAAGGCCTCGCGGACGAGGTCGCCGTCGAGCGCGTCGCCCCCGACCAGCGCCTCCACGGCCGCGAGGGCGACGACGGCGTTCTGGGCCTGGTGCGCGCCGTACAGCGGGAGGAACACCTCGGAGTACTCCCCGCGCAGCCCGTGCAGGGTGAGCATCTGGCCGCCGACCGCAGGCACGCGGGAGCCGACCCCGAAGTCGACGCCCTCGCGCAGCGGCTCGGCCCCCACCTCGGCGCACCGGGCAAGGAGCACCTCGAGCACCTCGTCGGACTGCTCGGCGATGACGACGCGGGCGCCCCCGCCGATGATCCCGGCCTTCTCCTGCGCGACGCGGACGGGGCTGTCCCCCAGGTACGCCGCGTGGTCGACGGAGACCGGCAGCAGCACGGCGACCTCGGCGGCGACGACGTTCGTGGCGTCCCAGGACCCGCCCATGCCGACCTCGACGACGGCGGCGTCCACGGGCGCCTCGGCGAAGGCGGCGAACGCCATGCCGACGACCGTCTCGAAGAACGACAGCGGGTGCGGCTGGTCGGAGTCGACGAGGTGGGTGAACGGGGCGACGTCGTTGAAGGCGCGCACGAAGGTGTCGTCGTCGAGCTGCTCGCCGTCGACGACGATCCGCTCGTGCATGGTCTCGACGTGCGGGCTGGTGAAGCGTCCGGTGCGCAGCCCCAGCGCCCGCAGCAGCGTGTCGACCATCCGGGCGGTGCTCGTCTTGCCGTTGGTGCCCGTGAGGTGCACGACCGGGTAGGACCGCTCGGGATGGCCGAGCAGCTCGACGAAGGCCTCGATCCGGTCCAGCGAGGGCTCCAGCCGCGTCTCGGGCCACCGCGAGAGCAGGGCGTCCTCGGCCTCCGCGAACGTCTCGGCGGCCCGCGCCGGCGGGTTGGTCTCGTGGGTGGTCTCAGGAGTCATCTCGCCCCGAGTCTACGGGCGTCGGCGGGACCGGCGGCGCCCCCTAGAATCGGGCACATGACCGCATCGCCCCGCACCGGCCCGCCCGAGACCGTCCCGGACCCAGCCGCGTCCGGCGGTCGTGACGTGGCCGTCCCGGAGAAGCCGGCACTCGAGGGGCTGGAGGCCCGCTGGTCGCAGCGGTGGAAGGACGAGGGCACCTACCGCTTCGACCGCACGCGCCCCCGCGCCGAGGTCTACTCGATCGACACACCGCCGCCGACGGTCTCGGGGTCGCTGCACGTCGGCCACGTCTTCAGCTACACCCACGCCGACCTGGTCGCGCGCTACCAGCGGATGCAGGGCAAGACCGTCTTCTACCCGATGGGCTGGGACGACAACGGCCTGCCCACCGAGCGCCGGGTGCAGAACTACTTCGGCGTCCGGTGCGACCCCTCGCTGCCGTACGACCCCGGCTTCACGCCGCCGGAGAAGCCCGACCCCAAGCGCCAGCAGCCGATCAGCCGGCCCAACTTCATCGCGCTCTGCGAGACGCTCGTCGAGTCCGACGAGCGGGTCTTCGAGGACCTGTGGCGCACCCTGGGCCTCTCGGTCGACTGGGAGCAGCACTACACGACGGTCGGCACCCGGGCGCAGCGGGTGAGCCAGCGGGCGTTCCTCCGCAACGTCGCCCGGGGCGAGGCCTACCTGTCCGAGGCCCCCACGCTGTGGGACGTCACCTTCCAGACCGCCGTCGCCCAGGCCGAGCTCGAGGCGCGCGAGTACGCCGGCGCCTACCACCGCATCGCCTTCCACCGCCCCGACGGCAGCCCGCTGCACGTCGAGACCACCCGCCCCGAGCTGGTGCCCGCCGTGGTCGCGCTGATCGCGCACCCCGACGACCAGCGCTACCAGTCGCTGTTCGGCACGACGGTCACCTCGCCGGTCTTCGGCGTCGAGGTGCCCGTGCTCGCCCACGAGGCCGCCGAGCCCGACAAGGGTGCCGGCATCGCGATGTGCTGCACCTTCGGCGACCTCACCGACGTGCTGTGGTGGCGCGAGCTCCACCTGCCGGTCCGCACGGTCGTGAACCGCGCCGGCCGCCTGCACGGCGAGGCGCCGGCCTGGATCGGGGAGTCTCCCGGCGCGGGCTTCTGGTCCGAGCTGGCCGGCAAGACGGTGTTCAGCGCCCGGGAAGCCGTGGTCGCCCGGCTGCGCGACACCGGCGAGCTGGTCGAGGAGCCGACGCCGACGCAGCGGATGGCCAACTTCTACGAGAAGGGCGACAAGCCGCTCGAGATCGTCTCGACCCGGCAGTGGTACCTCGCCAACGGCGGGCGCAACGACAGCCTGCGCGACGAGATGCTGGAGCGGGGCAGCGAGCTGACCTGGCTGCCCGCCCACATGCGCAACCGCTACGAGAACTGGGTCGGCGGCCTCAACGGCGACTGGCTGATCTCGCGCCAGCGCTTCTTCGGCATCCCCTTCCCGGTCTGGTACCCGCTCGACGACCAGGGCTCCCCCGACTACGCCCACCCGCTCATGCCGAGCGAGGCCGAGCTGCCGGTGGACCCCTCGACCGACGCCCCCCGCGGGTACGACGAGAGCCAGCGCGGCCGGGCGCGGGGCTTCGTCGGGGACCCCGACGTCATGGACACCTGGGCCACCTCCAGCCTGACGCCGCACATCGCGGGCGGTTGGGAGGAGGACAACGACCTCTGGAGCCGGGTCTTCCCGATGGACCTGTGCACCCACGCGCACGACATCATCCGCACCTGGCTCTTCTCGCGGGTGGTGCGGGCGCACCTCGAGAACCACACGGTGCCGTGGACCCACGCCCAGATCTCCGGCTTCGTCGTCGACCCCGACCGCAAGAAGATGTCCAAGTCCAAGGGCAACGTCGTCGTCCCGACCGAGATCCTCGACAAGTACGGCGCCGACGCGGTGCGCTGGCGGGCGGCGATGGCCCGGCCGGGCCTCGACTCCCCCTTCGACGAGACCCAGATGAAGGTCGGCCGCCGGCTGGCGATGAAGGTGCTCAACGTGTCGCGCTTCGTGCTCGGCAGCGTCGGTGCGACCCGCGCCGACGTCGGCATGGTCACCGAGGCCCTCGACGCGGCGATGCTGGCCCGCCTCGGTGAGGTGGTGGAGCGTGCGACGACCGCCTTCGACGCCTACGACTACACCTCCGCCCTCGAGGCCGCCGAGCGGTTCTTCTGGGAGTTCTGCGACGACTACGTCGAGCTGGTCAAGGAGCGTGCGTACGCCGCGCCCGGCGAGTCGCTCACCGAGTCGGCGCTCGCCGCGCTCGCCGTCGCGCTTCGTGTGCAGCTGCGGCTGCTCGCACCGTTCCTGCCCTACGTGACCGAGGAGGTCTGGTCGTGGTGGCAGGAGGGGTCGGTGCACCAGGCGTCGTGGCCCACCCGTGACGAGGTCGCGACCGCGCGCGAGGGCGACCCGGCGGTGCTCGAGACCGCGGCGACGGTGCTGGCGGGGGTCCGGGGGGCCAAGTCGGCGGCCAAGATGTCGATGCGCACCGAGATCGACACGGTGAGCGTGACGGCTCCCCCGTCGCTCGTCGGGCTCGTGGAGCTCGTCGAGGGGGACCTGCGGGCTGCCGGCCGGATCACCGGACGCATCGACGTCGAGGCCGTTGACGGCACCAGCGAGGTGACGGTCCGCGCGGACGTCGCCTACGCCGAGCGACCGGCCGACTGACCTCCGACCGGGTCGCGAGGCGGACCGTCAGGGCTGCGGGCCGGGTTCCGGCGCGTTCTCGTCGCCCCTGACCTCGTCGGGCGCCGTCCCCGGCGTGGGGACCTGCATCGGCACCAGCTCGGAGAAGTCGACCACCGGCGGGTCCGGCTCGACGGACGGCGTCGGGGTCGCGGCCCCCGGCCCGGTGGGGACGGCGGGGCCGTCGGAGCGCGTGGAGTCCGGCACCCGGGACGGTCGCGCCGACACCGAGCGCGGCGCCGACCGCGGAGCGACGCGGAGTGGTGGGCGGAGTGGTGGGCGGGGCGGTACGGCGGGTCGCGTCGTCGGACGCCGGCACGGTCGTGGTCGAGGGGGTCGACGAGGGCCGTGGCGTCGCCGGCGCGCGGGAGGGTGCTGCCGGCCCGGAGGGCACCGCAGACCTCGTCGTCAGCGGCAGGGAGTCGATCTCCGGCCGGGGACGACCGCTCGGCGAATCCTTGCCGGCGCCCAGCACGTCGATCGCGTTCCGTACCTCGTCCGGGCCGGTCGACGGCCGGACGGTCGTGTCCGCGAGCCGGGTCGCCCCAGGACTCGAGGGCCCCGACCGGGTCGCCGACCCACGGTCCCCCGCGAGCCACCTGGCCCGGGACGGCGCTGCCGCGGCCCACGGCCTGAACGGTGAGCAGCAGGCACAGGGTCACGAGCGCGACGTAGCTCGCCACCGGGGCTCGGAACTCACGACGCATGTCCTCAGGATGCCGCCCCCGAGGCCGGCGGTCAGCCGGATCCGGACACCTGCCGCCCCAGGGGGTAGACCGGATCAGGCCACCGGTCCAGGCCGCGGGTCAGGCCGACTTCTTCTTCTTCGGCTCGTCCTCACGCACGACCAGCTCCGGGGCCGCCCCCGAGGTGATCACCGCATCGGTGACGACGACCCGCGCGATGTCGCCGCGCGAGGGCACCTCGTACATCACCTGGAGCAGGCACTCCTCGATGATCGCGCGCAGCCCACGGGCTCCGGTGCCCCGCTCGAGGGCGGAGTCCGCGACCGCGGCCACGGCCTCGTCGGTGAACTCGAGCTCGACCCCGTCGAGGTCGAAGAGTCGCTGGTACTGCTTGAGCAGCGCGTTGCGCGGCTCGGTGAGGATCTGCACCAGGGCTTCGCGGTCGAGCTTGTTGACGCTCGCAATGAGGGGCAGCCGGCCGATGAACTCCGGGATCAGCCCGAACTTCACGAGGTCCTCGGGCCGCACGTGGGCGAACAAGGCATCGGTCTCGCGCTGCGAGGCGTCACGGATCTCCGCGGTGAAGCCGAGCGACTTCTTGCCGACACGCTGCTCGATGATGTGCTCGAGGCCGGCGAAGGCCCCGCCGACGACGAAGAGGATGTTCGTCGTGTCGATCTGGATGAACTCCTGGTGCGGGTGCTTGCGCCCGCCCTGCGGGGGCACCGAGGCGGTGGTGCCCTCCAGGATCTTGAGCAGGGCCTGCTGCACGCCCTCGCCGGAGACGTCGCGCGTGATCGAGGGGTTCTCCGCCTTGCGGGCCACCTTGTCGATCTCGTCGATGTAGATGATGCCGGTCTCGGCCTTCTTCACGTCGTAGTCGGCGGCCTGGATCAGCTTGAGCAGGATGTTCTCGACGTCCTCGCCGACGTACCCCGCTTCCGTCAGGGCCGTGGCGTCGGCGATCGCGAAGGGGACGTTGAGCATCCGGGCGAGGGTCTGGGCGAGGTAGGTCTTGCCGCAGCCGGTGGGCCCGATCACGAGGATGTTGGACTTCGCCACCTCCACGGACTCCTCGCCCTTGCGGGCCGTCGTGGCACCCGCGGACTGGACCCGCTTGTAGTGGTTGTAGACCGCGACGGCGAGCGACTTCTTCGCCGTCTCCTGACCGATCACGTAGGAGTTCAGGAAGTCGAAGATCTCGCGGGGCTTGGGCAGCTCGTCGAGGCCGACCTCGGTGCCCTCGCTGAGCTCCTCCTCGATGATCTCGTTGCACAGGTCGATGCACTCGTCGCAGATGTAGACCCCAGGCCCTGCGATGAGCTTCTTCACCTGCTTCTGGCTCTTGCCACAGAACGAGCACTTGAGCAGGTCGCCACCATCACCGATTCGCGCCACGCCGGCTGTCTCCTTCACCGATCGGACCGACGGCGCTGGCCGTCGGTGAGGGGGTCGAGGTCCTGGACGCCGGGCGGTGAGCCGCTCCGGCACAGACGTCGACGGTAACCCGGTTCGGGTCCACGCGGCACGGGGACACGGCAAGCGGTCCGCGACGAAGCGGATCCGCGGTGCCCCCGTGCATGCGCGCGTCCCCGGTCAGACCGGGATGGCCTTGCGGGACTCGAGGATCGAGTCGATCAGGCCGTACTCGAGCGCACCCTCGGCGGTGAGGATCTTGTCGCGGTCGATGTCGCGGCTGACCTGCTCGACGTCCTTGCCGCTGTGCTCGGCGATCATCTTCTCCAGCAGCTCCCGCATGCGCAGGATCTCGTTGGCCTGGATCTCGATGTCGGAGGCCTGCCCGTAGGTGCCCTCGGTGTACGGCTGGTGGATCAGGATGCGGCTGTTCGGCAGCGCCAGACGCTTGCCGGGCGCCCCGGCCGCGAGCAGGATCGCGGCCGCCGAGGCCGCCTGACCCAGGCACACGGTCTGCACGTCGGGCTGGATGAACCGCATGGTGTCGTAGATCGCGGTCAGCGCGGTGAAGGAGCCACCGGGGCTGTTGATGTAGATCTGGATGTCGCGGTCGGGGTCGAGCGACTCCAGGCAGAGCAGCTGGGCCATCACGGCGTTGGCGATGTCGTCGCTGATCGGCGTGCCGAGGAAGATGATGCGGTCCTCGAAGAGCTTGCCGTACGGGTCGATCCGTCGGATGCCGTAGGAGGTCCGCTCCTCCCACTGCGGGATGTAGTAGTTCATGCGGTCCTCACTTCTTGCGGGCCGGACGGCCCTCGTCGGCGGCCTGGGCCGCCCGGGTGATCACGTGGTCGATGAAGCCGTAGTCCTTCGCCTGGTCGGCGGTGAACCAGCGGTCGCGGTCGGCGTCGGCCTCGACCTGCTCGACGGCCTGGCCGGTGTGCTCGGCGATCAGGTCGAAGAGCACCTTCTTGATGTGCAGCGACTGCTGCGCCTGGATCTTGATGTCCGAGGCGGAGCCGCCCATGCCCCCCGACGGCTGGTGCATCATGATGCGCGCGTGCGGCAGGGCGTAGCGCTTGCCCGCGGCGCCGGCGCACAGCAGGAACTGGCCCATCGAGGCCGCCAGCCCCATCGCGACCGTGGCCACGTCGTTGGGGATGTAGTTCATCGTGTCGTAGATCGCCATGCCCGAGTCGACCGAGCCGCCGGGGCTGTTGATGTGGAGGAAGATGTCCGCCTCCGGGTCCTCCGCGCTGAGCAGGAGCATCTGCGCGCAGATCGCGTTCGCGTTCTGGTCCCGGACCTCCGAGCCCAGGAAGATGATCCGCTCGCGCAGCAGGCGCTGGTAGATGTGGTCGTCGAGGCCGTACGACGGAACTCCGCCACCGCTCATCGAGTGCCCCCTCGGGTCGATCGTCGTCTCAGTCACGACGTGACCCTAGCCCGAGGCCCCGACGTAGCCACGCGAGGGAGCGCTGTGTTCGCTGTTGGCTGACGGGGGTGACGAGCGCGGCGCGGACGTGCTCAGGCGCGGTCTGCCGGCACCACGTCGCGCAGCCGCACGAGCGACCGGCGGATGCCGGCGTCGAGCGCGGTCGTGCCCCTCGGCGTCGCCGATGGACGGGGCCACCAGGGTGGGTGCCCTGCGTGAACGCCGGCAGCTCGCGGCCGACCGTCGCCCGCGGGCGTCCGGGGTGCCGTCGTCCGGCTCGACCCGCCAGGTCCTGGCGCCGGACTCGCGGGTGCGCCGGGAGATCCGCTGCTCCGGATCGAGCTCGAGCACGGTCGCCAGCGTCGGCCCCACCATGGCCTTGCGCCGGCTCTTCCCGAGGATCCGGGCCCTCGGCCCCAGGTCGCCGAGCACGCGGCACCACCGCGGCCCGGGGCTGGGCTCGGGCATCCGGCGGGGGTCGCCGGCGACGGCTCAGACGTCCGCGACCGGCGCCTCGACCTCGAGGTCGGCCTCGCGCTGCTGGGGCGTGCTCATGGGGGTCCTCCTGCGACGTGCGTGCTCAGGCGAGCCAGCGACGCAGGGCGGCGTAGACGTCGGGATGGTTGAGCAGGTCGAAGTGGTCGGCGCCCGGCACGTGCAGGGTGTCCGCGCCCGGGAACATCTCCGGACCCCGCCGCGGCCGGCCGATGGCGGAGGGCCACCGCACGAGCATGTCGCCGGCCACCTCCGAGACGGGGTGGCGTGCGGAACCGGCGAGCGTGCCACCGACGAGGTGGTAGCGAGCGTGCGGCAGGTTCTCCACGTCGCGGGCGAGGCCGTCGCGGAGGTCGAGCACCCCGCGGGAGCGGTACTCGAAGATCCGGCCGAACGGCGCCGACTCGGGCACGCGCCCGACGAGCCCCACGCCGATCGCGATCACGCGCTCGATGGGTGCCCCGAGGTGCGGCGTGCCGAGGGTGACGACGTCGGTGACCAGGTGCGTCCAGGGGTCCGCGGCCGGGGTGGTCACGACGCAGGCCGACCGCAGGACCAAGCCGCCCATCGAGTGGCCGACCAGAGCGATCCGACGCACGGGCACCGGCCAGGCGGCGACCAGGTCGCCGAGCAGGCCGGCCAGGGCCGCACCGTTCTCGGCGATCGGCATGCCGGTGTTGACGCGCAGGTAGACGGGTGTCCACGACCCGTCGGCGGCCAGGCGGTCGCCGTAGCTGCCGCCCTGTCTCCTCGGCCTCGCGCCACCAGAACTGCTCGCTCTCGCACAGGCCGTGCACGAAGACCACGACGTCGCCGGTGGCGTCCGGGTAGGCCTGGGCGACGACCGGCGGGTCCAGCGGGAGGTCGGCGCCCCGGTGGCGTACCGCGAGGTGGATCGCGAGGTCCGAGCCCTCGTCCACCAGGGTGTCCCCGATCAGGCCGTTGACGGCCGAGAGGATGAAGCGGCCCTGGCTGCTGGCCTCCAGCTTGTCGCCGTAGCCGAGCCGGTCGAGCTCGCGGAAGCCCCGGGAGGCGCCCCGCGAGGCCAGGCCGATGCCGCCGTAGACCGCCGTGCTGATCCCGTCGTGGACGGTCCGCGAGAGACGTCCGATCTCCCGGATTCCGACGGCGGTGTGGTCGAACACGTCGAAGATCCGGCCGGCGACCGCGGTGTGGACGTCGCGGGCGGTGCCCACCAGGAGGTCGTCGGCCGCCTCGGTGCCGAGGGCGACGCCGCTGTAGATGCTCCCGGTGCCCGAACAAGCGCGCTCGGCGCCCACGAACGGGGGCCGGCGGGGCGAGGACGGCGGGGCAGCATTCACGTACACATGTTCACTGAACCGGGTGGCACGGTCAAGCGGCCACGCCCTCGCACGCCGCAGGTCACTCGGAGGCGGTGGTCTCCTGCTCCGCACCCTCGGTCTCGGTGGCGGGCCCGGCGTCGGGCGCCTCCTCGTCGACCTCGGCGGTGGGCTCGCCGATCGTGCCGTCCGGCTGCAGGAGGGCGAGCTCGACGGCCGCGCCGGACCCGTCGGTGACCTGCGCGCTCTCGACGATCTTGGCCAGCGCCTTGCCGCGGAGCACCTCGGCCACCATCTCGGGGACGTGGTTGTGCTCGAGCATGTGCGAGATGAACTCCTGCGGCTCCTGGCCGGACTGCTGCGCCCGACGCATGAGGTGCTGCTGGAGCTCCATCTCCTCGACCTGGATCTCCTCGGCCTTGACGATGGAGTCGAGCACGAACTGGGCGGCGACCGCGTCGCGGACGCGCTTCTCCAGGTCGGCCTCGAACTCGTCGACGGTCTGCTCCTCGTCGTCGAGGTAGGCCTCCATCGTCATGCCGGCGTACATGAGCTGCTGCTCGACGCTCTGCCGACGGGCGGTGAGCTCCTCGGCCACGACGCTGTCGGGGAGCGGTACGTCGACCATCTCGAGCAGCCTCTCCAGGACCGCGTCACGGGCGGCCGCGGCCTGCTCGAGGCGCTTGCCGCGCACCAGGCGCGTGCGGACGTCCTCCCGCAGCTCCTCGACGGTGTCGAACTCCGAGGCCTCCTGCGCGAAGTCGTCGTCGAGCTCGGGGAGGTCCTGCTCCTTGACCTGGGTGACCCGCACCAGCACGTCGACCGACTCGCCCTTGAGGTCCCCGCCGACCAGCTCGGTGGAGAAGTTCTTCTCCTCGCCGGCCGACATGCCCGCGAGAGCCTCGTCGAGGCCGTCGAGCATGCCGCCGCGACCGACCTGGTAGCTCGTGCCGGTCACCTCGGCCCCGTCGACGACCTCGCCGTCCTGGGTGGCGGTGAGGTCCATCGTCACGAAGTCGCCGTCGGCGGCCGGGCGGTCGACGTCGTTGAGGGTGGCGAACCGCTCACGCAGCGCCTCGACCTGGGTCGCGACCTCGTCGTCGGCCACCTCGATGTCGTCGACCGACACCTCGAGGCCCTGGTAGTCGGGGACCTCGACGTCGGGGCGGACGTCGAGCTCGGCGGTGAACTCGAGGGTGTCGTTGTCCTCGAGCTTGGTGATGTCGATCTCGGGCTGGCCGAGGGGCTCGAGCTCGTTGGACTGCAGCGCCTCGACGTAGAAACCGGGCAGGGCCTCGTTGATCGCCTGGTCCAGCACCGCGCCGCGTCCGACCTGACGGTCGATCACCTGCGGCGGCACCTTGCCCCGCCGGAACCCGGGCACGTTGATCTGCTTCGCGATCTCTGGTACGCCGCATCGAGGCTCGGCTTGAGCTCCTCGAAGGGCACCTCGATGGTCAGCTTGGCCCGGGTCGGGGTCAACGTCTCGACGGCGCTCTTCACAGGTGTTCTCCTCGATGCTTCCGGGGCAGTGCCGGGGTTCCACTGGGTGGTCGGGGCGACAGGACTCGAACCTGCGGTCTCCTGCTCCCAAAGCAGGCGCGCTAGCCACTACGCTACGCCCCGGTCTGGTGGACCCCGATGAGTGTAGTGGAGTGGCTCAGGCGGCACGAATCGAGCGCCGGAGGCCCCGAGGCGGCCCTGCCGACCCCGGGGGCGTGCGTCCGCCGATGTGCCAGGATGTCGCCCGAGAGGTCCTCGACCGCTCGCGCGGATGTAGCTCAATGGTAGAGCCCCAGTCTTCCAAACTGGCTACGCGGGTTCGATTCCCGTCATCCGCTCCACCGCCTCACGAGCGCCGCCGAGCGCACGGACCGTCGGACCCGTCGGCGCAACCCCGGGCGCCGACAGCCGACAGCCGACAGCCCGCCACAACACGACACGACACGACGGGGACGGCACGGCGGCGGGCCCGACGACCCGGGCTTCGGGCCCGAGGCTCACCGCCGGTGCAGCACCACCACGGCCCGGTCGTCGTCGTCGGGCTGGCCGGCCAGCTGCACGATCCTTCGGGCGGCGTCCTGCAGCCCGCCGCGCAGCAGGGTCTCCGCGGCGCCCACCAGCCGGTCGATGCCCAGCTCGATGTCGCGCTCCCGGGTCTCGACCATGCCGTCGGTGAAGAGCAGCAGCACGTCACCGCGACCCATGCGCCCCGTCACCGGGGGGAACTCCGCCCCCGGGAGGAGCCCCAGCGCCGGCCCGGCGGCCGGGACCGGGGACCAACGCCCGGACCCTGCCAGGAGCTGCACCGCCGGCGGGTGACCGGCCGACCCCACCTCGAAGTCGCCGGTGACCAGGTCGAGGTGCACGTGCACCGCTGTGGCGAACCCCTCGTCCCACTCCTGTGCGACCAGGTAGTCGTTGGCAGCGGGGAGGAAGCCGCGCCCGGGCACGGCTCCGATGAGCGCGCCCATCGCGCCGGACAGCAGCAGGGAGCGTGTGCCCGCCGACACGCCCTTGCCGGAGACGTCGACGACGGCGACGTCCAGCCACCGCCCCTGCTCGGTGCGGGCCCCCACGACGAAGTCGCCGGAGAACGACGACCCGCCGGCCGGGCGCAGCTCGGCCTCCGCCGCCCAGCCACGGGGCACCGACGGGATCTGGCTGTGCCGCTGGATCCGGTCGCGGAGGTCGACGAGCATGTCGTCGCCCATCCGGCTGGTCACGCCCAGCCGGCCGCGTCTCAGCGCTCCCTGGAGGACCACGCCGGAGACGACGACCACCAGCACCAGCCGTACGACTGCCTGCCAGGTGGAGAGGGGCTGGCTGGAGATCATGATCGCGAGGTTGGCGAGCATGTAGACCACGAACCACGCGAGTCGTCGGGGCGAGAGGTAGACGCTGCCGAGGTAGATCGGGACCAGCTGGGCCGCGAACGGCGCCAGCTCGGGGTCGATCTCGTGCACCAGCGTGATGAAGGCGGCGAGCGCGACGATGCCGAGGAGCACCGGGGTCTCCCGATCGAGCCTCCGCCCCCGGCGCACCCTCACGTCGAACCCCCGTCACTCGGGCACGTGCATGCCCCCCAGCAGGACTCTAGAGGGCGGAGTCAGGCAGGCGCGGCAGATCGCCCGTGGTCTCGTAGTCGGCCAGCATCGCGATCCGACGCTCGTGCCGCTCCTCGCCCGAGAACGCGGTAGACAGGAATATGCCGACGAAGCGGGTCATCTCGGCACGAGAGTGCATCCGCCCGCCGACGGAGACGACGTTCGCGTCGTTGTGCTCGCGCGCCAGCCGGGCCGTCTCGTCGTTCCAGACGAGCGCGGCACGCACCCCCTCCACCTTGTTGGCGGCGATCGCCTCACCGTTGCCGCTGCCGCCGACGACGACCCCGAGGCTGCCCGGGTCGCCCACCACTCCCTCGCCGGCCCGCAGGCAGAACACCGGGTAGTCGTCCAGGGCGTCGTAGGCGTGCGGGCCGTGGTCGACGGGGTCGTGGCCCTGCTCGCGCAGCCATCCGACGAGGTGGTCCTTGAGGTCGAGGCCGGCATGGTCGGAGCCGAGGTGCACGCGCATGACTCGATCCTTTCAGGACGACTCGGCGGAGAGGAACCTGGCCACGGCCCCGGTCAGCTGCTCCGCGGCGTCGAAGACCTCCGGGTGCCGCCAGAAGCCGTGCAGCATGCCGAGCCATCGCACGCCCTGCACCCGTACCCCGAGCTCGGCGAGCCGTGCGGCCAGGTGCTCGCCCTCGTCACGCAGGGGGTCGTGCTCGGCGGTGACCACGAGGGTCGGCGGCAGTCCCGCGAGCCCCTCGGCCAGCAGCGGGGCGAGGTCGGGGTGCCGCAGGTCCGCCTCGGTGCGGGCGTACTGCTGCCAGTACCAGGCCGCGTCGCGGGGGTCGAACCCCTGGGTCTCGGTGCGGTAGGAGTCGAAGCCGGCGGCGGGGTCCAGGAACGGGTAGACGAGCACGAGCGCCCGGGCCCGTCCCGGGTGCCGCAGGGCGCCGACGAGGGCGAGGTTGGCCCCCGCACTGTCGCCGTGCAGGTACGTCGGGCCGTCGAGCCCGAGCTCGGTCGCCGTACGGTCCAGCCACGACAGCACGGTGCTGACGTCGTCCGGCGCCGCCGGGAACGGGTGCTCCGGCGGCCGGCGGTAGTCGACGCTCAGCACCGCGACCTCCGACGCCACGGCCAGGGACCGGCACGCGGCGTCGTGCACCTCGACGTCCCCCATCACGAACCCGCCCCCGTGCAGGTGCACCAGGGCACCCGGCCGTGCGCCCTCGGGCCGGTACAGCCGGCAGGGGACGCCGTCGGCGTCGAGGTCCCGTACCTCCCCGACCTCGACACGCGGGGCCCGCACGGCCTCGCTCCGCGCCTCGGCGCGGGCGCGGTCGATGTCGAAACCGGGCTCGGAGACGTGCGGCTGGTCGGCGGTCCTCTCCAGCCAGTCCCTCGACTGGGGGTGCAGCACCATCAGCGCGCGCCGGGCGAGTGCGGGGCGTCGCTCACGACGGAGGCGCCGTCGGCGAGGCGGGCGAGCTCGTCGTCGACCACGGACGGGTCGAGCTTGCGGAAGACGGGGCTCGGCTTGGTCACCGGCGTGCCGGCGACGACCGGACGGCTCGCCCAGGCGGGCACGGCCGTGTAGTCGCCGGTGATCACCGGGTACGGCGCCCCGCCGTCGAGGTCCTCCACCTCGTCGAGCCGCGGCATCGGCGCGACGTCGCCCCGGCCGCCGAGGATCCGGTCGATCTCGTTGGCCGAGAAGGGGAGGAACGGCGCCAGCACGAGGTTGAGGTCGCTCACCGCTTGGGTCATCACGTGCAGCACGGTCGCCAGGCGCTCGCGCTGGTCGTCGCCCTTGAGCGTCCACGGGGCCTCGTCCGAGACGTACTTGTTCACCTCGCCGACCACCCGCATCGCCTCGCCCACCGCAGCCTTCTGCCGGTGGCGACCGAGCAGGTCGCCGACCGTCGTGAAGGTCTCGCGCACCGCGGCCAGCAGCGCCTCGTCGGTTGTGGTCAGCTCACCGGCGACGGGGACCTCGCCGAAGTTCTTGGCCACCAGGGTGGCGGTGCGGTTGACCAGGTTGCCCCAGCCGGCGACCAGCTCGTCGTTGGTGCGGCGTACGAACTCGGCCCAGGTGAAGTCGGAGTCCTGGTTCTCCGGGCCGGCGGCCGCCACGAAGTAGCGGAAGGCGTCGGCCTGGTACCGCTCGAGCATGTCGCGGACGTAGATCACCACCCGCGTGGACGAGGAGAACTTCTTGCCCTCCATCGTGAGGAACTCGCTGCTCACGACCTCGGTGGGCAGGTTCAGCACGCCCCACGTGCCGGGCTTGCCTCCCCTGTCCCCGCGGCCGGCGTACGCAAGCAGCTCGGCGGGCCAGATCTGGGAGTGGAAGGTGATGTTGTCCTTGCCCATGAAGTAGTAGGCGAGCGCCTCCTCGCCCCCCTCCGCCGGGTTCCACCACTCGCGCCACCGCTCCGGCTCGCCGGTGCGGCGGGCCCACTCGATGCTGGCCGAGAGGTAGCCGATGACGGCGTCGAACCAGACGTAGAGCTTCTTGTTCGGGTTCTCGCGCCACCCGTCGAGCGGGATGGTGATGCCCCAGTCGATGTCGCGCGTCATCGCCCGGGGACGGATCTCGGACAGGATGTTCTGGCTGAAGCGGATCACGTTCGGCCGCCAGGTGCCCGACGCCTCGCGCTCGTCGAGCCACTCCCCCAGCGCCCCGGCCAGCGCGGGCAGGTCGAGGAAGAAGTGCCGGGTCTCCTGGAACTCCGGGGTCTCACCGTTGATCCGGCTGACGGGGTCGATCAGGTCGGCCGGGTCGAGCTGGTTGCCGCAGGTGTCGCACTGGTCGCCGCGCGCGCCGGGGCTCGTGCAGATCGGGCAGGTGCCCTCGATGTAGCGGTCGGGCAGCGTGCGCCCCGTGGACGGCGAGATCGCGCCGTACGTCGTGCGCTCGAGGAAGTAGCCGTTGGCGTGGACCCCGGTGAACATCTCCTGCACGACCTGCTCGTGGTTGCGCGTGGTCGTGCGCGTGTAGAGGTCGTAGCAGAGCCCGAGCGAGACGAGGTCCTCGGCGATGAGGCGGTGGTTGCGGTCGGCGAGCTCCTGCGCGCTCACCCCGGCCTCGTCGGCAGCGATGAGGATCGGTGTGCCGTGCTCGTCGGTGCCCGAGACCATCAGCACGTCGTGCCCCGCCATCCGCATGTAGCGGCTGAAGACGTCGGAGGGCACGCCGAACCCGGCCACGTGGCCGATGTGGCGCGGGCCGTTGGCGTACGGCCAAGCGACGGCAGACAGGACATGGCTCATGATCCCAACCCTAGTGAGTCGAGCCGGGCCCGCTCCCCCGGTGGTGGACGAGCCGGCACGCCCGGAGGTCGAGGAGTCGAGTGCCGAGGAACGAGGCGCCCTCGACCACCGGTGGGCACGGTCTCCCCGACCACCGACGGTCAGGAGAAGTCGGGGCCCTTGTCGCGGCTGCGCTTGAGCTCGTAGAAGCCGGGGGTGCCGGCGACCAGCAGGGCGCCGTCCCAGAGCTTCCCGGCGGCGTCGCCCTTGGGGGCGGGGGTGACGACGGGGCCGAAGAACGCGGTGTCCTTCACGGCGATGACGGGGGTGCCCACCTCCTGGCCGACCTGGTCCATGCCCGCGTGGTGCGATGTCCTCAAGGCCTCGTCGTAGGCGTCGGTCTCCGCGGCGGCGGCGAGCTCGACGGGGAGGTCCACCTCGCGCAGCGCGTCCTCGAGGAGCGCGCGGTCGAGGTCGCGGCCCTCGAGGTGGATCCGGTTGCCGAGCGCGGTGTAGAGCGGCAGGAGGACCTCGTCGCCGTGGTCCTGGGCGGCGGCGATGCACACGCGCACGGGACCCCAGGCCTTGGCCATGCCCTCGCGCTGCTCGTCTGACATCTCCTTGTCGGAGTTCAGGTAGGCCAGGCTCATCACGTGCCAGTCGACGCTGACGTCGCGCACCTGTTCGACCTCGAGCATCCAGCGCGACGCCATCCAGGCCCAGGGGCACAGGGGGTCGAACCAGAAGTCGGCGGTCTCGGGAGCGGTGCCGGTGGACGCGGTGTCGGTGGTCATGGGGGCCTCAACGACCTGCACCGACGAGTCATTCCCCGATGGTTGGTCGACCGGTGCAAGGATTGCGCCCATGCCTGGCACCAACCTGACCCGCGACGAAGCCCGCCAGCGGGCCGACCTCCTCGACGTCGACACGTACCTTGTCGAGCTCGACCTGACCGGGGGCGCGACGACCTTCGGGTCCACCACGACGCTGCGCTTCCGCTGCCGCGAGGAGGGGGCCACCACCTGGGTGGACCTGGTCGGCGCCGACGTCCGGGAGGTGCTGCTCAACGGCACGGCGCTCGACCCCGCGTCGTACGCCGACAGCCGGATCCCGCTGCCGGACCTGGCCGCCGACAACGAGCTGGTCGTGCGGGCCGACTGCCGCTACAGCCGCACCGGTGAGGGCCTGCACCGCTTCGTGGACCCGGCCGACGGCCGCGTCTACACCTACACGCAGTTCGAGGTGCCGGACGCGCGCCGGGTCTACGCCTGCTTCGAGCAGCCCGACCTCAAGGCGCGCTTCACCATCACGGTGACCGCACCCGAGGCATGGACCGTCGTGTCCAACGCGGCGCGGGTCGAGCCGGAGAAGATCGGCGAGGGCGCGGCGGTCTGGCGGTTCGCCGAGACCGCACCCATCTCGACGTACATCACGGCGGTCGTCGCCGGCGAGTACGACGAGGTGCGCGACTCCTACTCCGGTGCGCGCGGCGAGATCCCCCTCGGGCTGTACTGCCGCCGCTCCAAGCGGCCCGACCTCGACGTCGACGAGCTGCTGCGCGTCACCAAGCAGGGCTTCGCGTTCTTCGAGGAGCAGTTCGACCAGGCCTACCCCTTCGGCACCTACGACCAGCTCTTCGTGCCGGAGTACAACATGGGCGCGATGGAGAACGCCGGGTGCGTCACCTTCCGTGACGACCTGCTCCCCCGCAGCCGGCAGACCCGCGCGTTCTACGCCGACCGCGCCAACACCGTGCTGCACGAGATGGCACACATGTGGTTCGGCGACCTGGTCACCATGCGCTGGTGGGACGACCTCTGGCTCAACGAGTCCTTCGCCGAGTGGGCGTCGCACTGGGCCATGGTCAACGCCACCGAGTACACCGACGCCTGGACGTCCTTCACCACCGCGCGCAAGGTCTGGGCCTACCGGCAGGACCAGCTGCCCAGCACGCACCCGATCGCGGCGGACAACCACGACCTGCACGCGGTCGAGGTCAACTTCGACGGCATCACCTACGCCAAGGGCGCCTCGGCGCTCAAGCAGCTCGTCGCCTGGGTCGGGGAGAAGGAGTTCGTCGCCGGCCTGCGCAGCTACTTCGGCAAGCACGCCTTCGGCAGCACCACCCTCGAGGACCTGCTCGTCGAGCTCGAAGCCTCCTCCGGCCGGGAGCTGCGGCCCTGGACCCAGGAGTGGCTGCAGACGTCCGGGGTCAACACCCTGCGCGACGAGGTGGACGTCGACGACGACGGCGTGATGACCCGCGTCGAGGTCGTGCAGTCGGCCATCGAGGCCTTCCCCACCCTGCGCCGGCACCGCATCGGCATCGGTCTCTACGACCTGACCGACGACGGCCTGCGGCTGCGCGAACGCATCGAGACCGACGTCCGCGGCGAGCGCGTCGAGATCGCCGAGCTCGTCGGCCACCGCGCTCCCGACCTGCTGCTGCTCAACGACGAGGACCTCACGTACGCCAAGATCCGGCTGGGCGAGCACAGCTTGCGCAGCGCGGTGGAGCACCTCGGCTCGATCGACGACTCGCTGGCCCGTGCCCTGTGCTGGGGGGCTGCCTGGGACATGACGCGCGACGCGGAGATGCGGGCGCGCGACTTCGTCGACCTCGTTCTCCGGTCGATCGGCGGCGAGAGCGACCTGACCGCGATCGGTCGGGTGCCGCTCTACGCCCAGCAGGCCGTCGAGCGGTTCTCGGCCCCCGAGCACCGCGACGAGCTGCGGCGTACGTGGGAGCACGGCACCCGCCGCCTGCTCCAGGAGGCCGCGACGGGGAGCGACCACCAGCTCTCCTTCGCCCGGGCCTTCGCCTCGGCCGCCGTCACCGACGAGGGGCTCGACCTCGTCGCCGCCCTTCTCGACGGCTCCACCGAGCTCGACGGGCTCACCGTCGACGCCGACTTGCGCTGGAGCCTGCTCGCCGCACTCGCCCGCAACGGTCGCGCGGACGGCGCCCGGATCGCCGCCGAGCGCGAGCGTGACTCCACGATCGCCGGGCACGAGCGGGCCGCGGCCGCCCTCGCGTCCCGGCCCACCGCCGAGGCGAAGGCGCAGGCGTGGGAGGACGCGGTCGTGCGCGACGACGTGCCGAACGAGACCCAGCGCAGCACCGCGGCCTCCTTCGCGGGAAGCCGTCGCCCGGACCTGCTCGAGCCGTACGTTGAGAAGTACCTCGACGTCGCCGAGACGATCTGGGACGACAAGGGCACCCAGCGCGCCAGCGTCGTGCTCTCGCTGATGTTCCCGCTGCCGCTGGCGAGCGTGGACCTGCTCGAGCGGGTCGACCGCTGGCTCGACGAGACGTCGGCGGACCCGTCCGCCCAACGCTACGTGCGCGAGGGCCGGGCGGAGGCCGAGCGGGCGCTGGCCGCGCAGCGGTACGACGGCACCACGGGCTGACCCGGCCACCGCGCCGGGTCGGTGACGAGGACCGGGCGATCAGCCTCGGCGGGCGTGCTCGGAGAGGCAGCGCAGGCCGTCGCGCAGCCCGCCCACGAGGTCGTCGCGCTCGAAGGAGCGCTGCATCGTGGTGGCGGCGAGCCCCACGGAGCGGTCGTCGAGGCGCCGACGGGCGTCGGCGCCGGTGACGATCTCCAGCGCACGCTCGTCGGGGTCGACCATCAGCAGCACCGACATCTCGGGGGTCAGCAGGCTGGCGTGCAGCCGCTCCGCGAAGGCGCGGGGCTCGTGGTCCTCGACCGAGCCCACGAAGACGGAGAACTCGAGGCGGCAGTAGGTCTCCGCGGCACGCAGCGCCCGGTCGATCTCGAGCCGGTCGCGGGACTTCAGGGGACCGTTACCACCGAGCACCCGCGCCACCTCGATCGGTGTCGGCGAGCTCGTCGGAGTCGACCGCGTCGGCGCTGTCGAGGCCCTTCGAGGGGCCACCCATCCAGGTCGCGGGCAGGTGTCCGTCGCGCGAGGAGCCCTGCTCCCGACGGCTCCCGGCCAGCGACGGCGCCACGACCGCGAAGGTGAGGATCGCGACCAGCCCGAGCGGGATGAAGACGATGACGGTGAGCAGCTGCAGGAGCGGCACCTCCGGCGCGACCGGCCAGCCCTCGGCGGGCACGGCCACGGCCACGCCGGGCGCCGACGCCACGACCAGACCGGTGGCGACGGCCGCGCCGCGCAGCCGGGTGCGGCGTCGTCGTACGGGGGGCGTGTCTCGGGCGGGGGCGGCGGCTCGCGGGGTCACGGGACAAGGATAACCAGCGGACTTGGGGCTCACGCACCTCGTCGCTAGCCTCCGGGCCATGGCCTTCCCCGCACCGCTCGTGCTGCCCCTCGTCCCCGCAGCCGCCGGGGACGAGCAGACCACCTCCGACGTGGGCTCCTGGCTGCTCGAGAACGCCGCCCCCGCGGCGCTCAGCATCCTGCTCCTGGTCATCGGTGCCGTGGTCGCCCGCTGGCTGGCCCACCGGGCGATCGACCGGCTCGTCGGGCGCGCCCAGACCGGCGTGCTCCCCGGACGCCTGGGCTCCCTGGGTCGCAGCGTGGAGCCGGCCACCCACTCCGGGCACTCCCGGCGCGCGCAGCGGGCCCAGTCGCTGGGGTCGCTGCTGAAGAACATCACCAGCGTGGTGATCTTCGGCATCACCTTCGTGATGGCGCTGTCGCAGCTCTCCTTCGACGTCGCGCCGGTGCTCGCCTCGGCCGGCGTGCTCGGCCTGGCCGTCGGCTTCGGCGCCCAGGCAGTCGTGCAGGACTTCCTGTCCGGCATCGCGATCCTGCTCGAGGACCAGTACGGCGTGGGCGACGTCGTGGACCTCGGCGAGGCCGTCGGCACCGTCGAGGCCGTCAACCTGCGGATCACCCGGCTCCGTGCCGTCGACGGCACGGTCTGGTACGTCCGCAACGGCGAGATCCTGCGGGTCGGCAACCAGAGCCAGAACTGGGCCCGCAGCGTGCTCGACATCGGCGTCGGCTACGGCGAGGACATCACCCGGGTGCGCTCGGTGCTCGAGGACGTGGCCCACGACCTCTGGGACGACGAGGACTACCGCGGCGTCATCATCGAGGAGCCAGCGGTCTGGGGCGTGCAGGAGCTGTCCGCCGACGGTGTCGTCGTGCGCGTGGTGCTCAAGACCGCCCCGCTCGAGCAGTGGCGGGTGGCGCGCGAGATGCGCCAACGGATCAAGAGTCGCTTCGACCACGAGGGCATCGAGATCCCCTTCCCGCAGCGCGTCGTGTGGCACCGCGGCGACGCGCCGGCCGAGGCGGCACCGGGCTCGACGCAGGACGCCGGACCGCGGCCCGGGGTGGGTGCCGCAGGCTGACCCTGGACAATGGAGGGGTGAGCCAGCCCGCGGAGACCTTCTACGACGCCATCGGCGGTGAGCCCACGATCACCGCGATCGTGCACCGCTTCTACCAAGGCGTGGCGACCGACGAGGTGCTTCGTCCGATGTACCCCGAGGCCGACCTCGGGCCGGCCGAGGAGCGCTTCCGGCTCTTCCTCGTGCAGTACTGGGGAGGCCCCACGACGTACTCCGACACCCGCGGGCACCCGCGGCTGCGGATGCGGCACGCCCCCTTCGCCGTCACTCCCGACGCGATGGAGCACTGGTTGACGCACTTCCACGCGGCGCTGGACGAGGCCTCGCTCGCGCCCGAGCACGACCGTCAGTTCCGCGACTACGTCGATCACGCCGCACGGTTCATGGTGAACACCCTCGCGTGACCCTGCCGGGGCGCCGGGGTCACTCGAGGCCGCGGTGCCGTTCGAGGAACGACCGCGACGAGTCGGTCAGCGGGGCCGACCTCTGCCCCGCCATGTCGAAGCCGACCAGGCTCACCCGCGCCCGGGCCAGCACCGCGTCGTCGTCGGCGGCCTCGGGGTCGCGGATCACCGAGTCGACGTCGAAGGACGACCCGCCAACCCGGCTCACCCACGAGTCGACGGCGTACGGCGTGTGCCGGAACAGCACGGGCCGGCGGTAGGTGACTCCGGTCTGCGCCACGACGAGGTGGTTCTCGAACCCCGTCGTGGACCCCTCGCCCCGCTCCATGCCGAGCATCCGGAGCCGGGCCTCCTGGAGGTAGTCGAAGTAGGTGACGTTGTTGACGTGACGGTAGGCGTCGACGTCGGACCACCGCACCTGCACGTCGTACGTCGTGACGGTCGTCGGCACCTCGCCCCGCAGGTCCGGGCCGGGACCCTCGACCGGCTCCAGGTAGCTCTCGAGCACCGTCAGCTCCTCGGGCCGGAGCCGACGCGGCCGGTCGGTGGTGAAGTCGAAGGGGCACAGCTCGGTGCGGGCGCGCAGGTAGACCCGCCGGCTGCCGTCGGGGCGCTCGTCGTACACCTCGTGGGCCAGCGTGAAGCTGGCCCGCCGGACGTCGCTGACCCAGCACTCGATCCGCACCGGATCGCTGCGGAAGACCAGCGGCGCGACGTAGGACACGTCGTGGCGTACGACGACCACGCCCTCGGCGAGGTCCTCGCCCCCGCGCAGCATCGCGTGGTGGGCGAGCATGTCGATGCGTGCCTCTTGCAGGTAGTCGACGTACCGGACGTTGTTGACGTGCCCGAGCATGTCCATGTCGCCCCAACGCAGCGGGCATTCGTAGACGTGGCGCACGGCACCATCCTGACACCTCCCAGACCGGCCAGACCTGGCTAGGCTGGCCCGGCTCGTCGTCCCGCACCATCCCTCACCCATCCACAGGAGCCCCCATGCCTGAGGCCGTCATCGTCTCCGTCGCCCGCTCACCCATCGGCCGCGCGAACAAGGGCTCGCTCAAGGACCTACGTCCCGACGACCTCACCGCCACGATCGTGCAGGCGGCGCTGGACAAGGTGCCGGGCCTGGACCCGACCGAGATCGACGACCTGTACCTCGGCTGCGGCCTGCCGGGCGGCGAGTCGGGCAACAACCTCGGTCGGATCGTGTCGGTGCTGATGGGGATGGACCACCTCCCCGCTGCCACGGTCACCCGCTACTGCTCCTCGAGCGTGCAGACGAGCCGGATGGCGATGCACGCGATCCGCGCCGGCGAGGGCGACGTCTTCATCTCCGCCGGCGTCGAGACGGTGTCGCGATTCCGCAAGGGCACGTCCGACCACATCCCCGACACCCAGAACCCGCTCTTCGCCGACGCGCAGGTCCGCACCACGACCACCGCCGAGGGCGGCCAGGGCTGGCACGACCCCCGCGAGGACGGCCTCCTCCCGGACGCCTACATCGCGATGGGCCAGACCGCCGAGAACGTCGCCAAGATCCGCGGGCTGTCCCGCCAGGAGCTCGACGAGTTCGGCGTCCGCAGCCAGAACCTCGCGGAGAAGGCGATCGCCGACGGCTTCTGGGCCAACGAGATCACCCCTGTCACCACCCCCGACGGCACGGTCGTCGACTCCGACGACGGCCCCCGGGCGGGCGTCACCTACGACGCGGTCAAGGACATGCAGCCCGTCTTCCGGCCCGACGGCGTCGTCACCGCGCCAACTGCTGCGCGCTGAACGACGGCGCGGCCGCCGTCGTCGTGATGTCCGACACCAAGGCCGCCGAGCTCGGCCTGGCCCCGCTGGCGCGGATCGTCTCCACCGGCGTCACCGGCCTCTCACCGGAGATCATGGGCCTCGGCCCCGTCGAGGCCAGCCGCCAGGCGCTCGCGCGGGCCGGCATGAGCGTCGACGACGTCGACCTGTGGGAGATCAACGAGGCGTTCGCGGCGCAGGTCGTGCCGTCGTACCAGGACCTCGGCATCGACATCGACCGGCTCAACGTGAACGGCGGGGCCATCGCGGTCGGCCACCCCTTCGGCATGACCGGCGCCCGACTGCAGGCCACGATGCTCAACTCGCTGCAGCACCACGACAAGCAGACCGGGGTCGTCACGATGTGCGTCGGCGGGGGCCAGGGCATGGCGATGGTGCTCGAGCGCCTGAGCTGACGACACACCGGGCACGAGGGGTCGGAGGCCGGTTGGCCTACCATCCCCTCGTGTCCGGGAACGACGGCGTGCGCTGGCTCGACAGCGAGCAACAGCACGTCTGGCGCGCCTACATGGTGGGCACCACCTGGCTGCTCGACCGGCTCGACCACGACCTGCAGCGCCGGCACGGGATCTCGCTGAGCGAGTACGAGGTGCTCGTCCGTCTTGCCGAGCGCCCCGAGGGACGGATGCGGATGGCGTCGCTGGCCGACGCCCTGCGTCACTCGCGCAGCCGGATGACCCACACGGTCAAGCGGATGGAGAAAGCCGGTCTGGTCCAGCGCGCGTCCGTCGCCGAGGACGGCCGTGGCGTGGACGCCGTGCTGACCAAGGCCGGCCAGGCGCTGCTCGAAGCCGCCGCTCCTTCGCACGTCGACGCCGTCCGTGAGCACTTCGTGGACCTCGCCTCGCGCCAGGACCTCGCGGCGATGGGACGCATCTTCGACCGGGTCACCGACCTGCTGATCGCCGGCCACCCCGAGGCCGACGTCCGCTGAGAGGGCAGTTAGTCACCGCCGAGAGGGCAGTTGGTTCCCGTCCGGCGCGAACTGACTGCCCGCTCGCGACGCCAGGGCGTGCATCAACCGCCCGCTCGCGACGCCAGGGCGTGCATCAACCGCCCGCTCGCGACGCCGGGGCGTGCATCAACCGCCCGCTCGCGACGCCGGGGCGTGCATCAACCGCCCGCTCGCGACGCCAGGGCGTGCATCAACTGCCCGCTCGCGCGGGTCAGTCGCGGGTGAGGCGGCGGTGCGTGACGCGGTGGGGGCGGGCCGCCTCGACGCCGAGGCGCTCGATCTTGTTCGCCTCGTACGCCGCGAAGTTGCCCTCGAACCAGAACCACGCGGCCGGGTCCTCCTCGGTGCCCTCCCAGGCCAGGATGTGGGTGGCGACCCGGTCGAGGAACCACCGGTCGTGGGAGGTGACCACGGCGCAGCCCGGGAACTCCAGCAGCGCGTCCTCGAGGGCCTGCAGGGTCTCGACGTCCAGGTCGTTGGTCGGCTCGTCGAGCATCAGCATGTTGCCGCCCATCTTCAGCGTGAGCGCGAGGTTGAGCCGGTTCCGCTCGCCGCCGGACAGGACGCCGGCCTTCTTCTGCTGGTCGGGACCCTTGAAGCCGAACGACGCGACGTAGGCGCGGGAAGGCATCTCGAAGTTCGCGACCTTGATGTGGTCGAGCCCGTCGGAGACCACCTCCCAGACGTTCTTCTGCGGGTCGATGCCGCCGCGGCTCTGGTCGACGTAGGAGATCCTCACGGTCTTGCCGACCCTGAGGTCACCGGAGTCGGGCTGCTCCTCGCCGATGATCATCCGGAAGAGCGTGGTCTTGCCGACACCGTTCGGGCCGATGACGCCGACGATGCCGGCCCGCGGCAGCGTGAAGTCGAGGTCGTGGATCAGCACACGGTCCCCGAAGCCCTTGGTCAGGTCGTCGGACTCGAGCACCACGTCGCCCAGACGCGGACCGCCCGGGATGTTGATCTCGCCGGTGTCGATCTTGCGCATCCGGTCGGCCTCGGCCGCCATCTCCTCGTAGCGCGCCAGCCGCGACTTGCTCTTGGCCTGCCGGGCCTTGGGGTTGGACCGCACCCACTCGAGCTCGCGCTCCAACATCTTGGCGCGCTTGGCGTCCTTGGCCCCCTCCACCTTGAGCCGGGACTGCTTGGTCTCGAGGTACGTCGAGTAGTTGCCCTCGTAGGGGTGGGTCTTGCCGCGGTCGAGCTCGAGGATCCAGCCGGCGACGTTGTCGAGGAAGTACCGGTCGTGGGTCACGGCCAGGACGGCGCCGGGGTAGGAGGCCAGGTGGCCCTCGAGCCACTGCACGGACTCGGCGTCCAGGTGGTTGGTGGGCTCGTCGAGCAGCAGCAGCGAGGGCTGCTGGAGCAGCAGCTTGCACAGCGCGACGCGACGCCGCTCACCCCCGGAGAGGGTGTCGACCAGCGCGTCGGTCGGCGGGCAGCGCAAGGCGTCCATCGCCTGCTCGAGCCGGCTGTCGACGTCCCAGGCACCGGTGTTGTCGAGCTCGGTCTGCAGCTCGCCCGCCTCGGCCATCAGGGCGTCGGTGTCGGCGTCGGGCTCGCCCATCTCCATGTAGGCGTCCTCGAGACGCTTCATCTTGGCCTTGAGGTCGCCGACGGCCTCCTCGACGTTCTCGAGCACCGTCCTGCCCTCGGTCAGCGGCGGCTCCTGCTGGAGCATGCCGACCGTCGCACCGGGGTCGAGGAGCGCGTCGCCGTTGGAGGGGACGTCGAGGCCGGCCATGATCTTCAGCAACGAGGACTTGCCCGTGCCGTTGGGACCGACGACACCGATCTTCGCGCCGTGCTGGAAGGAGAGGGTGACGTTGTCGAGGACGACCTTCTCCCCGTGGGCCTTGCGCACGTTGCGCAGCGTGTAGACGTACTCAGACATGCCTCCGAGACTACGTGGCCGCCGGCGTCCCCCCACCACCCGGGACGCTCCAGCCGTCCCCGGCGGCGACCGGCTCGGCCGGACGGGTCGGCTGCTCCGCGGCGGCGGACCGTGAACCGTCCTGCTCCGGGCGCGCGCCCTGCGTCGAGGACCCGGTCGGCTTCGCGAACCGGCTCACGCCCCGGGTCAGGTCGTGGCCGACCGCAACCGCGTCGACGACCATCGTCGTCGCGGTGACGCCGTCGCGCTGCCACGAGTCGGCGCGCAGCCTGCCGTGCACCACCACCGCGTCGCCGAGCTTCACCGACTCCGCGACGTTGCGGCCCAGCGTGCGCCAGCAGCTCACCGAGTACCAGGCCGTCTCGCCGTCGACCCACTCCTCGTCGCGCCGCGTGCGCGGGGTGCTGCCGAGCCGGAACGACGCCACCCAGCCGCCCGAGGTCTCGCGGTAGGTCACCGGGCTGCCGACCCATCCCTGCACCGTCACCTGCGTGTCGAACATGTCTGCCTCCTGGTCCGCCGGTCGCCCGGCGCTCGTCGATGCAAGGAGCCTCGCCGGGACCACCCCCGCCGCACGGCCGTACGACGGATGCCTGGGGACGACGGGCACCCCACCCCGGCCTGTGCAGACGGCAGGGTCAGGTGGCGACGACACGCAGGCCCTCACGGGCCCGTCGAAGGTCGGCCAGCACCTCGTCGACGGGCTGGAGCACCAGACGGTCGGCCACCTCCGCCACCGCCGCCCGGAGCTCTCGGTCGGCCTGCCGCGCCCGCCGTCGGGCCGACCACGAGACGACGTAGCGCGTCAGCAGGGCCAGCACGACCCCGGCGGCCACGCCGCCGAGGAGCATCAGCGTGGGCAGCGGCACCCCCGCGTAGCGAGCGCCGGTCGCGGCGTCCGGGGCGTCGATCTGGAGGTACCCGAGCACGGCCAGGACGCCCAACCACACCGCGCCGGCCAGCGCGACCGCCAGCAGCACCCACTGCATCGACCGCACAGCACGCACCCAGAACGGCTGCGTCGCCATGCCGAGGTCGACGCCGACGACGGCCCGGTCGAGGGCGTCGGCGACGTCCTCGCGGGGAGCCGTCGCGGCCCGGCGCACCGCCGCGACCCAGGGCGTGGGCAGCCCCTCCGTGCGGGCGTCCACGACGCGCCGCACGGCTCCGTCGACCCGGGCCAGCTCGACGCTGCCGGGGGCGGGCAGCGAGGTGCGGGCCGCGGTGACCAGGTCCGGGCCCGAGCCGCCGAGGTCGAGGTGGAGCCGGCGCAGCGGGTCCGGCTTGAGCCGGCCGATCCAGGACGTCAACGGCCAGCCGGTGGCGCTGCGGCCCCGACGCCGGGCCGCCTCTCCCACCGCCGCGGTCACCGTCGGCACCCCGGCGGCCTGCGCGAACGCGTCGACGAGCTCGTCGCGGGCCGCGGCCGGCAGCTCGCCGGGCTCCACGTCCCCCAGGGTGTCGGCGACCAGCCGGCCCGCGTCGAGCACATCGGCCAGCAGCCGGCGGCGCGAGGCGTCGCGGCGGGCGACCCGCGACGCGATCTCCGCGCGCAGGTCGTCGGTGCCGGTGCCGTCCAGCGCCGAGACCGCGAGCACGGGCACGTCCCCGAGGCCGTCCTCGGCGAGGAGGCGGCGCAGGTCGGTGAGCACGGCCTCCCGGCGCACCTGCGGCACCCGGTCCACCTGGTTGAGCACCACGAGGGTGGTGGCGGCGTGACGCGCGAGCGGGCGGAGGTAGCGCTCGTGCACCGCGGCATCGGCGTACTTCTGCGGGTCGAGCACCCAGACGAACATGTCGGCGAGGTCGGCCAAGCGGTCGACCTCGCGGTGGTGGGACGTCTCGGTCGAGTCGTGGTCGGGCAGGTCGAGCAGCACCAGGCCGTCGAGCTCGCGGGTGGCCCGCTCGGGGTGGCCGTCGGCCGAGCCGTCGTCGATGCGGTGGCGGCGGGCGACCCGCAGCCAGTCCAGCAGCGGCCCGGCGGCCTCGTCGCCCCACACGCAGGCGCTCGTCGTCGTGGTCGTGGGACGCAGCACGCCCGTGCGCGCGACCTCGGCGCCGCACAGCGCGTTGAAGATGCTCGACTTGCCCGAGCCGGTGGCCCCCGCCAGCGCCACGACGGTGTGGTCGGTGGAGAGCCGCAGCCGCTCTCCGGCCCGGGCGACGAGGGCGCGGGCCCGGTCCACCTCCGGGTCGTCGAGGTGACGCGCGGCGGCGTCGACCGCCACCTCCAGGCCGGAGACCCGGTCCACGAGCTCGGTGCGGTCGCCGGAGAGCAGCCGGCGGGCCCGGTCCAGCACGCCGCTCATGCGGCACCTCCCGCGTGCAGCCGCTGCACCGTGGCCGCGGCCTCACGGAGGCGACCGCCCGCGCCGGGGTCCGGCTGCACGTCGTCGAGCAGCGCGAGGAAGCGCGCCCGCTCCTCGGTCATCAGGTCCCGCACCCGCATCTCGAGGTCGGCGCGGGCCAGGTCGGCGAGCCGGCGCACGGCCTGGTCCCCGAAGACCGCCTCGAGCAGCTTCTGGCCCACCACCGCGCTGCCGCCGGCCACGCCCACCTCGGCACCGGCCAGCAGGCCGCCGGTGTGGGCGAACACCACGATCATCAGGGCGACACCGAGGCCGTTGACCCCGAAGGCGAGGAAGCGCGCGGTCGAACGACGGTCGGCGCCCTCGGTGCGCACCATCTCGAGCACGGCCTGCTGCCAGTCGCGCACCGCCCGCTCGGTGCGCTCGCGGAGGCCGCGGGAGGCGCGACCGAGGTCGCGCCCACCCCGCGTGAGCAGCTCGCGACCGGCGGGGTTGGCGCGCCAGGCCGACTCCGCCCGCTCGGCGGCCGCCTCGGCGTGCTCGACCACGAGGGTCTCCAGGCCCGACTCGACCGCGGCGCGCACCCGGTGCGCCTGGGTGGGGCGTCCGGTCAGGGCCGCGCCCACCCGGTCGCGCACCCACCCGGCCCGGGTCTCCAGCGCGCGCAGCACCTTGCCGGCGCCCACGAACTCCTGCCACCGGTTGAGCACCTCCCCGCGCAGCAGCGAGCCGTCGGCGCAGGCGGCGTCCACCGCACGCACCGCCTCGGCGTACGCCGTCTCGGCGTCCTCGCGCAGCCGGTCGGCCACCGCCACCTGGGCGTCGAGGCCGTCGGCCACCTCGCCGGCGCGGGCCACGACCGAGGCCAGGGCGCCGTCGAGGGTCTGCCGCACGACCGCGGCGCGGGCGTCGGCGTCGGCCGCGAGCTCGCGCAGCCAGGAGAGGACGGGCTCGACGCCGTCGGGGGGCAGGAGGCCGTCGGCGTCGACCTCGGACTCGGTGACCGCGAAGAGACGCGACCCGCCGAGGCCACGCTCGGCCAGCATCCGGCCGAGGTCGTGCCGCACCTGGTCGAGGGCGTCGGGGTCGGTGCGGTCCAGCACGACCGCGACCGCGGCGCTGCGGTCGGCGGCCCGGCGGAGGAACTCCCACGGCACCTGGTCGGCGTAGCGGGCCGCGGTGGTGACGAAGAGCCAGAGGTCCGCGGCCGCCAGGAGCTGGCCCGCCAGCGTGCGGTTGTCCGCCTCGACGGAGTCGATGTCGGGGGCGTCGAGCAGCGCCAGGCCGACGGGCACCGTGGGGTGGGCCACCAGCTGCAGCGATCCGGGGGCGCCGGCGGCCCCGGTCACCCGCGGCATGTCCGGGAAGACGCGCGAGCGGTCGAACCAGCCGACGTCGTCGGGGTGGTGCACCAGCACCGGCGCCCGGGTCGTCGGGCGCAGCACGCCCGGCTCGCTGACCCGGACGCCGACCAGGGAGTTCACCAGCGTCGACTTGCCGGCGCCGGTCGACCCACCGACGACGGTGAGCAGCGGGGCGTCGAGCTGCTGCAGGCGGGGCAGCACGTAGTCGTCGAGCTGGTCGAGCAGCTCGGCCCGCTCGGAGCGGGCGTGGGCGGTGTCGGGCAGGTGCAGCGGCAACGCCACGCCGGCCAGGGCGTCGCGCAGTCCGCCGACGGCGCGGGGCAGCTCGGCAGACATCCGACCGCCTCCCTCCGCGCCGCTCACCAGGGGCTCCGGACCGGCTGGCCGACGGGTCCCGGGAACAGCCCCGCCTCCTCGACGACCGGCGCCACCAGCGTCGCGGAGACCACGTCGGGCCGTCCGAAGGCGACGGAGTCGACCAGCTGGGCGACGAGGGCGATCGAGGTGGCCACGACGGCGCCCCAGGCGGACCCGAGCAGCAGCAGCGAGCGAGGCTCGGGCTCGTGGCGGTCCGGCCACAGGAAGGCCGCGAGCACCGGGCCGACCGGCAGCGCGGCCAGGGCGGAGCCGGCCACCAGCGAGCCGCGCGTGCCGGCGCCGGCCAGGACGAGCGTCGTGATCAGGGAGCCGACGACGACGGCGACCGTGACGAGCACGGTGAAGAGGCCCGCGCGGGCCCGACCCTGGGACATGGGGTCAGAGTAGACAGCACGCCCGTCCCGGCCCGGTCGTAGGCTGGCCGGATGAGTGAGAGCGAGCAGAAGGTGGAGTCGCACGACCCCTCGGTCCCGGCGGCGTACGCCGCGTTCATGCGCACCGGGTGGGGCGAGCGCGAGCTGCACCTGCCCCCGCACCCGGTCGCCGACCGGGCGGCCGCGCGGCGCGACCGGCTGGCCGAGATCTTCCCCGGGGAGCGGCTCGTGGTGCCCGCGGGCGGCTACAAGGTCCGCTCCCACGACACCGACTACCGGTTCCGTCCGTCCACCGCCCACGCCTGGCTCTCCGGCAACCAGACCTCCGACGCGGTGCTCGTGGTCGAGGACGGGGAGTCGGTGCTCTACGCCCGACCGCGGTCCTCGCGCGTCACCGACGAGTTCTTCCGCGACCGCCAGTACGGCGAGCTCTGGGCCGGCCGCCGGCCCTCCCTCGGCGAGCTCGGCGACTCCCTCGGCGTCCGCACCCGCCACCTCGACGACCTGGCCGACGACCTCGCCCACGGCGGCAAGACCCGGGTGCTGCGTGGGGTGGACCACCGCGTCGACGTGCTGGTCGACGACGACGGGGGCCGCGACACCGACCTGGCGCGGGTGCTCGGCGAGCTGCGGCTGGTCAAGGACGCCTGGGAGGTCGACGAGCTGCAGCGCGCCTGCGACATCACCACGCTCGGCTTCGAGGACGCCGTCGCCGACTGGGACCGCGCGCTGGAGTACGGCGAGCGCTGGGTCGAGGGCACCTTCTTCCGTCGGGCCCGGGCGATGGGCAACGACCTCGGCTACGACTCGATCGTGGGTGGCGGCCGGCACGCGACGACGCTGCACTGGATCACCAACGACGGACCCATGACGCCCGGCGAGCTGGTGCTGCTCGACATGGGCGTCGAGGCGACCTCGCTCTACACCGCCGACGTCACCCGGACCCTGCCGATCGACGGCGCCTACACCCCGCTCCAGCGCGAGCTCTACGGGCTCGTGCTCACCGCACAGCAGGCCGGCATCGACGCCGTACGCCCCGGTGCCGCCTTCCGGGCCGCGCACCTGGCCGCCATGTCGGTGCTGGCGCACGGCCTCGAGGACATGGGCCTGCTGCCGGTGAGCGCCGAGGAGGCGCTGTCACCGGACAGCCGCGTCTACGCCCGGTGGACCCTCCACGGCACCTCGCACATGCTCGGCATGGACGTGCACGACTGCGCTTCCAGCGATCCCGGCGTCTACCCCGGTGGAGACCTCGCCGAGGGGATGGTGCTCACCGTCGAGCCGGGCCTGTACTTCCAGGAGGACGACCTGCTGGTACCCGAGGAGCTGCGCGGCATCGGCATCCGGATCGAGGACGACGTCGTCGTCACCGCCGACGGCTGCCGCAACCTCTCCGCCGCGCTCCCCCGCGAGCCCGACGAGGTCGAGGAGTGGATGGCGCGCCTGCGCGGATAGGCGACCGACGGGCCCGCGGGCAGCTACCGGAACCCGTCACCGCGGCGGGGGCGGGCCCTGGAGCTGTGGCAGGGTCTCCGGGGGTGGTGTGCAGTGTCCGACGAGCGGTCTGCTCCGCCCACCCTCGAGGTCGGACGTGGCCGCTGGTCGCCGCCGCCATCCCGCTCTCTGTGCTCGCGTCCGGCCGGGCCCCGCGCGCTGGTCGACCAGCCGGCCGGGTCCGCCGAGCCCACCCCGACCGCGGACGGGTCCTACACTGGCGCCCGTTCCACGCTGCCCCTGTAGCTCAGCTGGATAGAGCAAGAGCCTTCTAATCTCTAGGTCGCAGGTTCGAGTCCTGCCGGGGGCGCCCCACCGCCGGGCCCGCCGGGCCCGCCACGGGCGCCACACGTGCCCACCGGTCCCCTGCCGGCCCGGCATGCTCCCACCCGGTGGCACGTCCGCGGCGGACGTGCGGTGGATCAGCCGTTCAGGCCGGCCTCGATCTTGGCGGTCAGCTGCGCGACCAGGTCCTGCTCGCTCGAGGGCTCGATCTGCTCGCCGTCGACCACCACGGTCGGGGTGCCCTCGACACCCTCCTTCTGCGCGGCCTCGGTGCCGTTGGCCACCCAGGTGGAGTAGGTCTCCTCGTCGATCCCCTGCTGGGCGACGTCCTCGGGCACGCCGGCGGCGACGGCCCGCTCGACCAGGTCGTCGGCGGTCGGGAAGGGGCCCGACTCGCCGGGCTGGTTGGCGTAGAGCGCGTCGTGGAACTCCTTGGCGGCGTCCTGGCCCTGGGACGCGAGCACCACGGCGTGAGCGTTGGCCGCCATCTCGGAGTAGGGGCCCAGGCCGGACAGGAAGCTCAGCACGCGGTACTGCACCTGCACGTCGCCGTCCGCGACGTACGGCTGGAGCACGGACTTCGACGAGGCCTCGAAGGCGGCGCAGAAGGGGCAGAGGAAGTCCTCGTAGACGACCACCTCCACCGGAGCGGACGCCTCGCCCCAGGGGACGGCGTACCTGCCGCCGGCGCTGTCGGGCACCGACGACGTCGCGACGGCGCCGGCAGGTCGTGCGCCGGCCGCGCCGGTGGCGTCCTGGTTCGCGTAGACGAGGGCCGCCACACCGGCGATCACGCCGATGACGAGCACCATCACCACCGTGATGATGATCGAGCGGCGGCGACGCTCCTTGGCCTCCTGCGCCTTGCGCAGCTCGGCCGCCCTCATCGCAGCCGCGGACTGCTGTCGTCGCTCGGACGTGCTTCTCTTCGCCATCACGCTCCCTGGGTCGCGGCCTGCTGGTGGTGCGCCCCGAAGACCAGCGTGTCGAGCGCGAGCCTGCTGCGGGGACGCCAGACCATCATGGCCGACAGCAGCAGCAGACCCACGTCCCGCGCGATTTCCCACGGGTACTTCTCAGCCGCGTCGGCCGCGAACCCGCCGCCGCCGAAGCAGCCGCAGTCGATCTGCAGCCCCCGCGACCAGGCCGAGGCGATGCCGACGACGAAGGCGACGAACAGCACGCACGAGACCGCGGCCGCGACCCGGGTGAGCAGCCCGAGCACCAGCAGCACGCCAACGACGATCTCGACGATCGGCAGCGCGTAGCCGACCGGGGCCACCACGGCCTCGGGCAGCAGGTCGTAGGCCCGCACGGCGCGGACGCTGCCGGCCGGGTCGGGCAGCTTGAGCCACCCGGCGGCGATCCACACCCCTCCGACGACGAGCCGCGCCACGAGACCGAGCCACCTCTGCATGGCGTCACCCTAGGTGGCGGCACCCGCCGTCCCAGGGAGGCCGCAGGCGCCCGCGGGTAGGGTGCCACCCGTGGCTGACCGACTGGTGTGGATCGACTGCGAGATGACCGGACTCTCCCTCGGGGACGACGCCCTCATCGAGGTGGCCGCCATCGTGACCGACTGGGACCTCAACGCGCTCGACGAGGGCATGGCCGTGGTGATCCGGCCCCCGGAGGGCGCTCTGGAGCAGATGGGCGACTTCGTCCGCGAGATGCACGTCTCCTCGGGACTGCTGCCCGAGCTCGAGGACGGCGTCGGCATGGAGGAGGCGGAGGACGCCGTGACGGCCTACCTGGCCTCGCACTGCCCGGAGGGGTCGCGTCCCCCGCTCGCCGGCAACAGCATCGCGACCGACCGCGCGTTCCTGATCCGCGACATGCCCCGGCTCGAGGCGACCCTGCACTACCGCAACATCGACGTCTCCTCGATCAAGGAGCTGGCCCGGCGGTGGTTCCCGAAGGCCTACTACGCCTCGCCCGAGAAGACCGGCAACCACCGGGCCCTCGCCGACATCCGGGAGAGCATCGAGGAGCTGCGCTACTACCGCGCCGCCGTCTTCGTCGAGTCGCCCGGCCCCGACACCACCACGGCCCGACAGCTCGCTGCGACGTACGGCGGGTCCTTCCCCGCCGGCACCGGAGGGTCGGTCTGAGGCACCCGGCGTCCCATGTAGACTTCCCCCGGCTTTCGAGCCGATGGTGGGCGTAGCTCAGTTTGGTAGAGCGCCGCGTTGTGGTCGCGGATGTCGCGGGTTCAAGTCCCGTCGTTCACCCCAGGAAGGTCGCAGGTCAGCGGCCTGCCGCCGCCGCCCCCGGAGCTCTGCCCCGGGGGCGGTGGCGCGTCCGGGTGCCGGCTTTCCCGGTCGGCGCTACCGTCTCGCCATGGGCGTCCCCGCGCGAAGCACGTACGACGTCGTCGTGGTGGGAGGGGGCCACAACGGCCTCGTCGCCGCCGCCTACCTCGCCCGGGCGGGGAGGTCCGTGCTCGTGCTCGAGCGCCTCGGCCACGTCGGCGGGGCCGCGGTGCAGCGCGGTCGCCTTCCCGGGTGTCGACGCCCGCGTGTCGCGCTACTCCTACCTCGTCTCGCTGCTGCCCGAGCGCGTCCAGCGCGACCTCGGCCTGCGCCTCGAGCTGCGCTCGCGCAGGACCGCCTCCTACACCCCGGCACGGCGCCAGGGCCGCCCCGGCGGCCTGCTCGTGGAGCGCCCCGAGGGCACGGCCACCCGCGCCTCCTTCCGCGACCTGACCGGTGCCGACGACGAGTACGCCGCGTGGCAGCGCTTCCACGCCGACGCCGCCCGGCTCGCGTCGGTGGTCGAGCCGACGTTGACCGACCCGCTCCCCCGCGAAGACGACCTGCGCGAGCCGGTCGGCCCCGAGATCTGGGACGACTTCGTGGGCCGGCCCCTCGGTCACCTCGTCGAGCAGCGCTTCACCGACGACCTCGTGCGGGGCGTCGTCGCGACCGACGGCCTGATCGGCACCTTCGCCGATCTCGACGACCCCGCCCGGCTGACCAACCGCTGCTTCCTCTACCACGTGATCGGCAACGGCGACGGCGAGTGGCGGGTGCCGGTCGGTGGGATGGGCGCGGTCACCGACGCCCTCGGCGAGGCCGCGACCCGGGCCGGTGCGGAGGTCCTCACCGGGGCCGAGGTCACCGGCCTGGTCGGCGACGACGACGGCGTCTCCGTGACGTGGCACCGGGACGGGCGGGCCGGCGGGGTGGAGGCGGGTCACGTGCTCTCCGGCGTCTCGCCCTGGACGCTGTCGCGGCTCACGGACGGCCGGCTCGCCGAGCCGCCCAAGCCCGAGGGCAGCCAGCTCAAGGTGAACCTGCTGGTCGACCGGCTTCCCCGGCTGCGCTCGGGCGCCGACCCGTCGGTGGCGTTCGCCGGAACCTTCCACGTCGCGGAGTCGATGGCCGAGCTGCGCACGTCGTACGCCGAGGCCGCCGCGGGCCAGCTGCCCCAGCGCATCCCGGGCGAGCTCTACTGCCACACCCTGACCGACCCCAGCATCCTGTCCGCGGAGCTGCGCGAGCGCGGGTCGCACACCCTGACCTACTTCGGGCTGCACACCCCCGCCTCCGTCTTCGCCGCGGACCCCGAGGCCCTGCGCGACGAGGCCGTTCGCCGGGTGGTCGCCGCGCTCGACGAGCACCTGGCCGAGCCGTTGGCCGACTGCCTGAGCCGTGACCGGGACGGCAACCCCTGCATCGAGGCGAAGATCCCGCAGGACCTCGAGCGCGAGCTCGGTCTGCCGGGCGGCCACATCTTCCACGAGGACCTCGCCTGGCCCTGGGCCCCGCACGACCAGGACCTCGACTCCCCGGCGCGGGCGTGGGGCGTGGCCACCGGCATGCCGCGGGTGCTGCTGTGCGGCTCCGGGGCGGTGCGCGGCGGCGCCGTCAGCGGGATCGGTGGCCACAACGCCGCCCAGGCGGTGCTCGCCGAGGGCTGACCGCACGACGCAGGGCCCCACGCCGGTGGCGTGGGGCCCTGCGTGGTGGTGCGGCGCGGGTGCTGTCCCGTGAGCGTCAGACGGTGGTCGGGTCGACCTCGAGGACGATCGGCATCGTCGGGCTCGAGGACCCTCCGGCCGGCTCGACGGTGATGGCCAGCATGGTGCCCTCGGTCGGCATCCGCAGCGCGGTGCCACCCTCGTCCAGCACCCCGGCGCTCAGGGCCGTGCCCTCGGTGACGGTCCAGAGCTGGTAGACCCGGCCCTCACCGGGGTCGTTCAGCCCGCGGGTGTCCACGGCAACCTGGCCGGTCGACGGCGCGGTGGCCATCGCGACCGTTCCCCCGTCCTCGAGCTGCATGTCGACGTGACGCGCGTCCGGAGCCTCGAACACCTGGGCCGCCGACGCCGCCAACGGCTGGTCGAAGGTGGCGCGGTCGATGCCGTAGCCGACACCGACCACCAGGGCGATCGCCGCCGCGGCCGCCACCAGGGCGCGGGCCCACCGGGTGGGTCGGTTGATCGGCACCACGGTGGCGACCTCGTCGGAGGACCCCTCGGCTCCCTCGGGGTCGCTGACGTCACCGACGGGGACACCCGGCGAGCGCGTGGACTGGTCGAGGGTCACCACGGGGGGCAGCTGGCGCTGGGCGTCGGCGGCGCGCAGCACGGCCTCCTTGAGCCGCGCCGGCACGACCTCCGGCTCGAGCTCGGCGAGCTGTGCGGTGACCGAGCTGAACTCGTCCACCTCGGCCCGGCAGGTCGCACAGCCGGCGAGGTGCCGCTCGAACTCGGCGGCTTCTTCCTTGCTGAGGGCGTGCAGCGCGTAGGCGCCCGAGAGCGTGTGGACGTCGGTGCTCATGCTGGCCGTCCTTCCAGGCAGTCACGCAGCCGGATCAGGCCGTCGCGCATGCGCGTCTTGATGGTGGGGAGGGGCTTCTCCAGGAGGGCGGCGACCTCCGGGTAGGAGTAGCCGTTGAAGAAGGCGAGGCGCACGGACTCCAGCTGGAGCTCGGTGAGGCTCTCCAGGCAGCCACGCACGTCCTCGTGCTCGGCGTCGCGGATCACCGCCCCCTCGGGAGCGTCGTGGTCGACCTGGTCGGGTGCGGCGTAGCCGTCGTTGCGACGCTGCGCCTCGCTGCGGCGCACGGCGTCGACCGCCCGGCGGTGGGCGATGGTGAGCACCCAGGTCTTGGCCTTGCCGCGGCCCCGCTCGAAGCGGGTCGCGTTGCGCCACACCTCCAGGAACGTCTCCTGCGTCACGTCCTCGGCGAGCGAGGGGTCGCGCACGACACGCCGGGCGATGCCGAGGACGCTGGGTGCCAGCACGTCGAAGAGCTGCTCGTACGCCGCGGAGTCGCCGAGGGCGACGGCGCCGAGCAGTGCGTCCGGGTCCGGCGCGTCGCCGGGGTGGACGAGCCGCAAGCCTGGTTCGGCGGCCATGGCTGCCTCCTCGGTGTCAGGTGTCATGGGGTGTTCGGCGCCCGGGGCCCCTCGGATGGGAGGTCCCTGAGGATCCTCACCGGATTTTTGGGGCCGGGCCGCCGCTGGTATCGTTCCACTCGCTTCGCGCGCCATTAGCTCAATAGGCAGAGCAGCTGACTCTTAATCAGCGGGTTCGGGGTTCGAGTCCCTGATGGCGCACCCTCCTCCACCCGGCGCAGCGGGTGGGCCCGGGCCCCTCGGCCCGCTAGCGGGGGCGCCGCGCGTCCAGGTCCGACGCCCACCGAGCATGCCGACCAACCCTGGCAAAGCCCGGTCCCCGAGGCCCCGTTCCTCCTACTCTGGCCGTGTCCGGGGACGAACGACGGGGAGGCGATGCCGCAGGTAGGACCGACGCGGGCGCGGCTGCGCGCACTTCGCGTCGGACTTCTGCTGCTCGCCGTCGCCGTCGGCACGGTGTTCGCGCTGACCGCCCACCGCGACGCGAGCCTGGTGCCGCCCCTGTGGCCGGCCTCGGGACTGGCCGCGGGGCTCTTCCTGACCACCCCGCAGCGGTGGCGCACCGGCGTGCTGCTCGCCGCCGTGCTGGTGCCGGCCCTGCTGCAGCTCGCGGGCGGCGCGATACCGCTGGAGTGGATCGCCTTCTCGACGGCGGCGACGCTCATCGAGGCCGTGCTCGTCCGCCACCGCGTCGCCCCCGACGGCCGCCTGGCCACGCTCGACGACGACGGGGACGTCTCCCGGCTGATCGGGGCGGTGACGGTCGCGGCGACCCTCGCCGCCGGCCTGGCGGCGACCGTCGCCCTGCTCTCGGGGCACGCCGACCGGGCCGCCCTGACCGCCCTGGCCGTCTTCGGCACGCACGCCGCGTCGCTCATGGTGTGCCTGCCGCTCTTCCTCCCCGTCGCGCCCTTCCGGCCGCTCGCCACCGGCCGGGAGCGACTCGTGCAGTGGATCCTCGTCGTCGGCACGACGGCGGCGATCTTCTCCAGCGACGTCGCACCGCCGCTGGTCTTCGCGGTGATGCCGATGTTCGGCTGGCTGGCCTTCCGCGGCACCATCCGCGAGGGCACCGTGGTGCTGGCGGTCGTCGCCTCGATCGGCATCGGCGCGACCAGCTGGGGAATCGGCCCGGTGTGGGGCCTCGGCGAGCGGTACGGGCTCGGCCCCGAGCTGTCGTCGGGCGTGCTGCAGCTGTTCCTGCTGGACTGCGCCCTGATCATGCTGCCGCTGGCCGTGGCCGTCACCCAGCAGCGTCAGGCGGCGGCCGAGGCCGCCGCCGAGCGCGAGCTGCTGGCCGGCCTCATCGCCTCGGCCACGGGCACCGGCATCATCGCGACCGACCGGGGGGGCGTCGTCACCGTCTTCAACCCCGGCGCGGAGCAGATGCTCGGCGTGGCGGCCCACGAGGTGCTGGGCTCGACGCTCGACGACTTCGACCCGCGGCCGGTCGAGGAAGCCGACCGACCCGTCCGCCCGGCCGGGACCGCGACGCCGGCCGAGCGGGTGCTGGTGCAGGCCTCCTCGGCGGAGCAGCGGCGGCCCTGGGTGCTGCGCCGTGGCGACGGCGAGGACCGCACGCTGTCGCTGCACGTCACCGCGGTGACCGACGCGGAGGGCCACCAGGCGGGCTTCCTGCTGACCGCGGAAGACATCACCGAGACAGACCGCGGCACGGGAGGCGCTGATGGCGACCCTGCGCCACGAGCAGGCGGCGGTGGCCAGGCTCGAGGACCTCGACCAGGTGAAGAGCGACTTCGTCGCCTCGGTGAGCCACGAGCTGCGCACCCCCATCAGCTCGATCCGCGGCTTCACCGAGCTGCTCGAGGACGGCGCGGCCGGCGCCCTGACCCCCGACCAGGCCGACCTGGTGCGTCGGGTCTCCCGCAACAGCCAGCGGCTGCTGCTGCTCATCGAGGACCTCCTGCTGCTGTCCCGCATCGAGGCCCGCGAGCTCAGCCTGTCCCCCGAGGCGATCGACCTGCGCACCGTGGTCCGCAGCTCGCTCAACGCCATCGGCCCGGCACTGGCCCGACGTACCCTCGACGTGCAGTGGGAGCTCCCCGAGCACGCCGTCGCGCTGCACGGTGACCCGGTGCAGCTCGAGCGGCTGGTCTCCAACCTGCTCACCAACGCCGTGAAGTTCACCCCCGACGGCGGCCGCGTGACGATGGAGCTGTCGAGCACCGACGACCGGGCCACGCTGCAGGTGGCCGACACGGGCCTCGGCATCCCCGAGGAGGAGCAGGGCCGGCTGTTCACCCGGTTCTTCCGCTCGACCACCGCCACCCGGGAGGCCATCCAGGGCACCGGTCTCGGGCTGACCATCGTGCAGGCCATCGCCGAAGGGCACCGCGGCGCCGTGTCCGTGGAGTCCGCGCGCGACCGCGGCACCCGGGTCACCGTCACGCTGCCGACCGCGATCGCCTCCGTGCCCGCACCCGCGGAGCCGACGTCATCCCTGGCCCGGTCGACCGCGGACGTGCCGGCCCTCCCGGAGCCGCCGCCGCAGCACGAGTGCGTCGCGCAGGAGGAGTCGGGCCTCAGGTCCGCGTGAGCAGCACCAGCGTCTCGACGTGCGCGGTCTGGGGAAACATGTCGTGCACCCGACCCTGCTGCGGCCGCAGCGAGGGCATCGCGGCGAGGTCCGTCGCGAGCGAGCCGAGGTGACAGCTGGAGTACAGGACGTGCGGCACCGACGACCGCTCGAGCCAGCCTGCGAGCTCGGCGCCGATCCCACGCCGCGGCGGGTTGACCACCACGAGGTCCGGGGTCTCGTCCACCGGCCGACCCGTGGCGTACGCCGTGGCGTCGCCCGCGACGAAGACGACGTCACCGTGCGAGAGGCGCTCGGCCGACCGTCGGGCCGCCTGCACCGCCTCCGTGCTCAGCTCGACCCCGAGCACGGCCGGCACCCCCGCCCTCGCCGCGGTGAGCGCGAAGCCGCCGACGCCGCAGTAGAGGTCCCACACGCTGGCCGGCCCGAGCCGGGAGATCCACTCCCCCGCCTGGCGATAGAGAGCCGCGGCGACGACCGAGTCGGTCTGGAAGAACCCCTGCGGGCGCAGGTGCAGCTCGAGGTCGGCCACGCGCATCGTCAGCGTCCCGCGTCCGGTGAGCAGCACCTCCTCCCGGCCCTCGAGCACGGCCTTGTGGTCGGGCTGCAGGTTGGCCGACGCGACCGCCAGCGCCGGCAGTCGCTCCTGCAGCCAGGGCAGGTGCTTGCGCAGCCGGGGCAGCGCCTCGGTCGAGCGCAGCACCCAGCGCACCATCAGCTCGCCGTCCGGCGACACCGTCGCGAGCACGTGCTTGAGCTCGCCGCGGCGGGCGGGCACGTCGTACGGCGTGAGGCCCGCCCGGGTGACGAAGCCGGCCAGCACCGGCATGGTGGCGGCGAGCGCCGGCTCGTGCAGGCCGCAGTGCCGCAGGTCCACACCCTTCCCGTCGGGCCCGAGGATGCCCAGCGTCGGCTCCGCGGTCGTGCCACCCACGACCATCTTGGCCCTGTTGCGGAAGCCCCGCTCGGGGCCGTGCGCCACCGGCTCCCACAGGAGCCCCGGCAGCTGGGGCAGCGCCTGCTCGGCGCGCTGCTGCACTCGGAGGAGCTGCTCGGCGTACGGCGTGCCCATCCAGCGGCAGGATCCGCACGCGCCCGCGTCGAAGTAGTCGCACTGCACCGGCCCCACGCTACGGCCGCCAACCTCGCCAATCCGCCCCGCCGGACCCGGCCCGCGGGACATACTCGACCTTCGAGCTGGGCACGCCAGGCGCGGCGGGGGAGGCGTTCTGATGAGAGTGAGCCGTGCCACCGCCGCGGCGCTGGCCGTCGTCCTCGCGCTCACCTTCGCCGTGAACTCACTCGTCCCGGCCATCGCCGACCTCGGGGTGACCTGGCCGGTGGCTGGGCTCCTCGCGCTCCTGCTCCTCGAGCTGCCCTGGCGTCGCGCTGCCGGGCTCGCCGCGCTCGTCGGCCTGCTCACGGCCCTGCTGCTCGAGGCGGCCGGCTCGACCACCGTGTCCGCGGTCGGCTCCGCCCTCGGCCTCGCCGCGGGTGCCCTCATCGCCCGGTGGGCGCTGCAGCCCGACGACGACCACCGCTACGAGCTGCGCGGGCCCGACCAGCTGCCCCGGCTGCTGGGCTGGAGCGTGGTGGCCGCGACGGGCTCGATGCTGACGCTGTTCCTGGTCTCCGCCGCGTTCGGCGACACGCCCCGAGCCCCGGAGCTCGCGGCCCGCGGGATCGGCACGCTGTCCGGCCTGCTGCTGGTGCTGCCGCTGCGCGGGCAGTGGCGAGGGCGGCGGCGAGCCACGGGCTCCCGGCTCGAGCTGTGGGCCCAGCGCACGATCCTGCTGGCCGTCGCCCTGGGGATCTACCTGCCGCACTCCTTCGGTGCCCTGGTGTTCTGCCTGTTGCCGCCGCTCGTGTGGGGCACCATCCGGAGCTCCCGCGTCGAGGCCAGCCTCCAGACCCTCGTCCTCGCCGCGCTCGGCTACCTCAGCGCCGCGGCCGGCACCGGTCCCAGCGCCATCGCCCTCGACATCGGCTTCAAGCCCGTCGGCGTCCTGGTCGTCACGCTCGGCTTCACCGCCGCCCTCGCCCTGGTCGTGACGCCGCTGGATCTGGCGATGACCCACCACCGCACCGTCGCGGAGCGGGCACGCCGGCACGAGCGCACCCTGCAGCAGGTGCTGGACGCCGCGACGGCGCTGGCCATCGTCGCGGTCGACCGCCGCGGTCGGGTGATCCAGGCCAACGCCGGGACCGCCCAGCTGCTCGGGCTGCGCGGCACGGACCTCGTCGGGCTGCCCTTCGCCGAGCTGCTGGCCGGCCGCCTGGGTGCGTCGCGGGGCCAGGAGGCGACGCCGCTGGAGCTGATGGCCGACCGGCGCTCGCGTGACCGGGTGATCGTCCGGGCCGACGGCGAGGTGCGCACCATCGCCGTCCGCGTCGAGCCGATGACCGACCTCAGCGACCCCGGCGCCGGCCGTCCCCACGTCGCGGACGGCCCCTGGTCCGTCGTCGGCTACCTCGTCGTGGCCGAGGACGTCACCGACCGCGCCACGACCGAGCTGGCGCTGCGCCAGGCCCTCGAGCGCGAGCAGGAGTCCGGCCGACTGCTGCGGGAGGCCGACCAGGTCAAGAACGCACTGGTCACGACCATCTCCCACGAGCTGCGGACGCCGATCACGAGCATCGTGGGCTACCTCGAGGTGCTCGAGGACGGCCTGGCGGGCGAGCTCGCCGCGCCCCAGGCCGACCTCGTGGGACGCGTCGGCCGCAACGCCCAGCGCCTGCGCCACCTCGTCGACGACCTGCTCCTGCTCGACTCCGTCGAACGTGGCGAGCTGCAGGTCACCCTCGCCACCGTCGACCTGCGACGGGTGGTGGACACCGTCGTCACGGCGTACGCCGAGCAGCTCGCGGCCCGCCACCTCACGCTCACCACCCGCACCGGCGACCGTGCGATGGTCACGCGGGGCGACCGCGGCCAGCTCGAGCGCGCCCTGACCGCGATCGTGGACAACGCGGTGAAGTTCACTCCGCCGGGCGGACGGGTGGCCGTCACGCTCGAGGGCGACCCCGAGGCGGGGACGATCGCCCTGGAGGTCACCGACACCGGCGTCGGGGTGCCGTCGGACGACCAGAGCCGCGTCTTCACCCGCTTCTTCCGGTCCGCCGAGGCCGAGGCGCAGGCGATCCAGGGCACCGGCCTCGGGCTGAGCATCGCCCATGCGGTGGTCACCGGCCACGCCGGCTCGATCTCGTTGCGGTCGAGCCTGGACACCGGCACCAGCGTGCGGGTCGTGCTCCCGGGCCGGAGCGGGCGTCCGGACCTGCCCGAGACCGGGGCGGAGGCCAGGCCCGGCTACCGCACGCGGGGGCCGGCGACGAGCCCGTCGGCGCGACCCGCCGCCCGGGCCGATGCCACCTCGGTGTCGTCGCCGCTGTCGTCGCTGCCGACGCTGCCGTCGCAGTCGTCGCCCAGCGACGTGCTGGTCAGCGACGACGACCTCGGCGTGCCGCACCGCTGAGCCGTCGGCTCCCCGTCTACCTCGCGGTGCCGGGTGCGCTCAGCGGGTGGCCTTGCGCAGCACGACGACCACGACGGCCACGGCGACGACCACGCCGACGGTCTTGGCCACGTTGTCCGTGCGCACCTGACCCGCGTCGTCGACGTAGGTCGCCTTGACCGAGCCGACCTCGCGCTTGGCGATCGTCTTGGGGCTGACCCGGTACAGGAGCTGGTCGATCGTGTGGGCCAGGTGGTCGCGGGTGGCCTCGATCTCGCTCTCCATGACCTGCACGGACGGTTCCGCTGCGCTGTCGGTGCTCTTGTCGGCCACGGCGCCTCTCCCTCTCGTCGTCGTCCCTGCCCGGTCGGGCCCGAGGGACGCAGGTGACCCTATCGTCCCGGTCGGCCGCCGGTGTCCCGCGTCGCCCGGGGGTCGAAGCCGAACGGCAGCTCGAGGCGGTGCTCGCGCATCAGCTCGGCGTCGGTGAGCACGTCGTACGTCGGCGCGTCCGCCACGACCCGGCCCCCGCTGAGCACGACCGCCCGCGTGCAGAGCTCGAGGGCGTAGGGCAGGTCGTGGGTGACCATCAGCACCGTCACCTCGAGCGACTCCAGGACTTCGGCGAGCTCGCGGCGCGAGGCCGGGTCGAGGTTCGACGAGGGCTCGTCGAGCACCAGCACGTCGGGCCGCATCGCCAGCACGGTGGCCACCGCCACCCGGCGGCGCTGGCCGAACGAGAGGTGGTGCGGCGGTCGGTCGGCGACCGCGGCCATGCCGACCTGCTCCAGGGCCTCCTCGACCCGGGCGGCCAGTGCCGCCCCGCGCAGGCCGAGGTTGCGGGGACCGAAGGCGACGTCCTCGCGGACGGTGGGCATGAACAGCTGATCGTCAGGGTCCTGGAAGACGATGCCGACCCGGCGCCGCACCTCGGCCAGCGACGGCCGGTCGTGGGTGTCCACCCGGACGCCCGAGACGTGCACCTCGCCCACCGTCGGCTCGAGGATGCCGTTGAGGTGCAGCACCAGCGTGGTCTTGCCGGCTCCGTTGGGCCCGAGCAACGCGACCCGCTCACCCGTCGCGACCTGCAGGTCGACCCCGGACAGCGCCTCGTGACCGTCGGGGTAGGCGTGGGCCAGCCGGCGTACGTCGAGCACGGGCGGGGACGGCGGGGCGGTGGGGCTCACGCGTGGTCCCGCGGGCGCCGACCGGCGGTGTAGCCGCGCGAGAGCATCGCCAGGTGGACGCGCTCGCCGCGCTCGTAGGAGCGGATGAAGAGCGCGCCGGCGGAGCGGGCGATCACCGGCCAGTGCCGCACCGACCGGCCGTCGAAGCCGCGCGAGGCCTGCGCCACCCGCATCCGGCGCAGCTCGCCGCCCACGACCTCCAGGTAGCGGACCATCAGCCCGGTGATCAGCACCAGCTGGGCGGGCAGGTGCAGCCGCTCCAGCCCCGAGAGCAGCTGCCGCGGGGTGGTGGTCGAGGCCAGCAGCAGGCTCGCCAGCACCCCCAGGCTGCCCTTGGCCAGCAGCAGGCCGGCGGCATGCAGCCCGGACTGAGACACGCTCAGGCCGAGCACGTCGGTGCGCGGACCCGTCGCGACGAACGGCAGCAGGAGCGCGAAGACGACGAAGGGGGTCTCCACCAGCATCCGGGGGGCGAGGTGTCGCGCGGGTACCCGCGCGACGTGGGCGAGAGCGAGCAACCCGGCCAGGCAGACCGCGAAGAGCGGCCACCAGCCGCCCGGGGTCGCCACCACCAGCAGCATCGTGACCAGCAGGCCGACCAGCTTGAGGTGGGCCGGCCAGCGGTGCACGCGGGAGCCGGCGTCGACGTACAGCAGGTCCCCGTGGCCCCCGGCCACGTCAGCGACCGTCCCGGCGCTCGGCCGGCTGCACGGCGTCGGCCTGCGGCTGCTCGTCGCGACGACGCAGCGCCCAGGTGAGGCCGCCGGCCAGCACGAGCACCAGCCCGACCCCGGCGACGCCGGCCAGACCACGGCCGAGCGCACCGTCGACGCCGTCGACCTGGTAGCCGTCGAGCGGCCCGGCCGTGGGGGCCTCGCGCCCGCTGTCGGCGAAGCCCTGGTCCTGCGCCACGCGCTCGAGCCCGTCGGGGCTCCGCGAGGCGAACGTGCTCAGCACGCCGGCGACCAGCAGCACGACCACGAACGCCGCCGCGGCGAGCAGGCCGGCGCGGCGGGGGACTCTCATGCGGCCCCGCGCGACGACCCGACGGGTCGCGCGTCGACCGTGCCGTCGTCCTCGAGGCGCCGGCGCAGCTGCTCCCGGCGGCGGGCCAGGGCGGGCCGGGCGGCGTACACGAGGTCCGGACGCACGGCGACGACGCTCGCCACCACCAGGCCGGTGATGACGGCCTCGCCGAGACCGATGACGAGGTGCACGCCCACCATCGCCGGCAGCAGGGTGCCGAGCGGGACGTCGGCGGTGCCGCCCCACGCGAAGAGCGCGACGAACGCGGCGGCCGTCACCGGCACGCTCACGAACGCCGCGACCGCCGCGACGGGCGCCACGAGCGACGTACGACGCGGCAGCACGGCGCGCAGCGCGACGAGGACCAGCCAGGCGACCCAGACACCCACGATCGCCATCAGGGTGATGTTGGTGCCGAGTGCGGTGATGCCGCCGTCGGCGAAGAGCAGGCTCTGCACGACCAGCACCACCGAGAGGCAGAGCGTGGCGGTGAAGGGACCGGCGAGCACGGCGGCCAGCGCCCCGCCGAGCAGGTGGCCGCTCGTGCCGGCGCCGACCGGGAAGTTGACCATCTGGCCGGCGAAGACGAACACGGCGACGAGACCCGCGACCGGCGCGGTGCGGTCGTCCAGCTCGCGGCGTGCACCGCGCAGCGCGACACCGACCCCGACCACGGCCACCGCACCCGTGGTCAGCGAGGTGGTCGCGTCCAGGAACCCGTCGGGCACGTGCATGAGCCGGCCTTTCGCATAGGTTGGGTGGGCCGTCAGCGACGGTAGCGCCGATAGTACGCTGTTGCACATAGTGTGCAACAAGACCCAAGGAGCGACGAGATGACCGAGCGACTCTCCCCCGGCGATCCCGCCCCCGACTTCTCGTTGACCGCCGACGACGGATCGACGGTGTCGCTCGCCGACCTCCGCGGGCGCAAGGTGATCGTCTACTTCTACCCGGCCGCGATGACGCCCGGCTGCACCACGCAGGCCTGTGACTTCACCGCCAGCCAGCAGTCGCTCACCGACGCCGGCTACGCGGTGGTCGGCATCTCGCCGGACCAGCCCGAGAAGCTCGCGACGTTCCGCGAGCGCGACGGTCTCACCATCCCGCTCCTCTCCGACCCCGACCGAGAGGTGATGAAGGCCTACGCCGCCTTCGGCGAGAAGAAGCTTCTACGGCAAGGTCGTCGAAGGCGTCATCCGATCGACCGTCGTCGTCGACGAGGAGGGGGTCGTCGAGGTGGCGCAGTACAACGTCAAGGCGACCGGTCACGTCGCCAAGCTCACGCGGGACCTCGGCCTGGCATCCTGAGCCTGCGCGCTCGTAGCCCAACCGGCAGAGGCACCAGGTTTAGGTCCTGGCCAGTGAGAGTTCGAGTCTCTCCGAGCGCACGACGCCGCACCGACCCGCTCGGGGCCCCTGGGCTTCCGGGCGTCTGAGCACCAGGGCGGCTCGAGCGTCGCGCGGCCAACCGTCCGGGCGGGGGGACTCACGCAGCGAGATGGGCTTCGGCGGGAAGGCTCGCCGAACGTGTCGGCGGTCGAACCTAGGTTCGATCCATGACCGAGGCGACACCCCGGCAGCACCCGGCCACCGGCGCGACCCAGACGAGGCACGCCTGCTCGACGGCGCCGCCGCCACCCCGCTGTGGTCCCTGACCGGCCCCGAGGCCGCCCACACCGCCGGCGACCTGGAACGGCTCTCGGCGAAGGTCGCCGCCCTGCCGGCCCGGCACCTCCGCACTGCCCCCCTCGTCCTCGGCGGCGACTCCCCACCCCTCGCCTCGGCCGCGAACGCCGCCTGAACACCCAGGCCAGAGGATCGCGATCGGCATCCGCGCCCGCGGCTGCCGCGCAGCAGGCGTCCTGCTCCGTCCCCGGCACCACCGCCAGGCCCACCACCGGCTCGTGATCGACCCCGGACGCCGGGTCACCTTCCCCAGACGGACCTAGCTAGACCGCGTCGATCCGGTCGATGACCAGGTCGGGTCGCTCCGGCGCGGTCTGACCGACCTCCCAGCAGTCGGCCAGCGCGGCCCGCGCACGCTCGAACCGTCGGGTGTCGTCGGCGTGCAGCGTGAGCAGCGGCTGGCCCTCGCGCACCTCGTCCCCGGGCTTGGCGTGCAGCTCGACGCCGGCTCCGGCCGAGACCGACTCGCCCGGTCGCGAGCGCCCCGCGCCGAGCCTCCAGGCCGCGACGCCGACGGCCCTCGCGTCGAGCCGGGTCAGCACACCGGACGCGGGGGCGGTAACCACCTCGGTCTCCCGCGCGGTGGGCAGCGGCGCCCCGGGGTCACCGCCCTGGGCGCGCAGCATCGCGCACCACACGTCGTACGCCGTGCCGTCGGCGAGCCGGTCGGCCGGGTCGACGTCGTCCACGCCGGCGGCGGCGACCATCTCGCGGGCGAGCGCGACGGTGAGCTCGACGACGTCGACGGGACCGGCCCCCTGGAGCACCTCGACCGACTCGCGCACCTCGAGCGCGTTGCCGGCGGTGAGCCCCAACGGGGTGGACATGTCGGTGAGCAGCGCGACCGTGCGCACACCGGCGTCCTGGCCGAGCGCGACCATCGTGCCGGCCAGCTCCCGGGCCGAGGCGACGTCCTTCATGAAGGCACCCGAGCCGACCTTGACGTCGAGGACCAGCGCCCCGGTGCCCTCCGCGATCTTCTTGCTCATGATCGAGCTGGCGATGAGCGGGATCGACTCGACCGTGCCGGTGACGTCGCGCAGGGCGTAGAGCAGCTTGTCCGCCGGGGCGAGTCCGGTGCCCGCGGCGCAGATCACCGCGCCGACGTCCTCGAGCTGGGCCTGCATCTGCGCGTTGGTGACGTCGGGCCGCCAGCCCGGCACCGACTCGAGCTTGTCGAGGGTGCCTCCGGTGTGCCCGAGCCCGCGGCCCGAAGCTGCGGCACGGCCACGCCGCACGCCGCGACGAGGGGGGCGAGGGGCAGCGTGATCTTGTCGCCGACGCCGCCGGTGGAGTGCTTGTCGGCGGTCGGTCGGGACAGGCCGGAGAAGTCCAGCCGCTCCCCCGACGCGATCATCGCGCGGGTCCAGCGCTCGATCTCGGTGCGGTCCATGCCCCGCAGGAAGATCGCCATGGCCAGCGCCGACATCTGCTCCTGCGCGACAGCGCCACGGGTGTAGGCGTCGATGACCCAGTCGATCTGGTCGTCGTCGAGGCGCCCGCCGTCACGCTTGGCGACGATCACCTCGACGGCGTCGTACGGCTCGGTCATCGGGGCCTCCTGACGTGCTGTGCGGGCGGGCGTGACGGGGCCGAAGAGGTAGACCCGAACGCGGCGGAGGCAGCCTTTCACGCCTGAGCGGCCCGCCGTGGCACCACCCGGCACCGACCGGTGACCAAGTGCCTGTTGCCCCTCGGCCCCGACGTTGGTGGGATGTCACCTGGGCCGGGCAGCTCGGTCCACCCCCGGGAGACCCATGACACGCCTGACGCACCACGCCCCGACCCGACCGGGACGCCGCCGCACGCGCGGGCTCGGCAGCCGCCTCGCCGGGCTGCTGGTGGCCCTGGTGGTGCTCGCACCCGCGGCCCGGGCCGACACGGCAGCCTCCCAGTCGGCGGACTCGGCCGCGCAGGTGCGTGCTGAGCTCGCCGCGGCCCTGGACGCGGCCGACCGGGGCCGGCGCGTGCCCGCCGCGACCCGGCCCGAGCTGAGCCGGCTCGCCCGCGACAAGGAGCGCATCGACCGGGCCTGCACCAGCGAGCCCGGCGAGGTCAGGCATCGGGTGTGTCCCGTCGGGGACACCAGCGGCATCCGCACGGTCGTGCTCTGGGGCAGCTCGCACATGAACATGTGGATCTCCGGGCTCGTCGGCCAGGCCCGGCGCCAGGGTGTGCGGCTGGTTCCGCTGGTGAAGTTCGGCTGCACCCCGATCGACCTCCCCGAGGTGAGGAACAGGGTGGTGTGGCGCGAGTGCACGCAGAACCGTCGCTGGGCGCTCGGGCGCATCGCCGCGATCCACCCCGACCAGGTGGTGGTGAGCACGCACCGCGACTTCCCGGTGCGGCTGGGCGACGGACGCATCGTCGATGCCGGGTCGGCGCCCCGGGTGTTCCGGCAGGCCACCCGCCGCACGCTCGACCTGCTCGGGCCCCGAGCCGATGCGGTGACGGTGCTCGGCGGCATCCCCTACCTGCGCGAGGACCCCCAGGTCTGTCTTCCCCGCGAGCAGCGCTCGCTGCGGGCGTGCGAGGGCCGCAACGGCGGTGTCACCGGCACGGTGAACACCGCGATGGAGCGGGCAGCACGCGGCGCCGGCGCCGGCTTCGTCCATCCGCAGGGCCTGATGTGCCTGCGGGGCCGCTGCCCTGTCGCCGCGGCGGGGGGTTACGTCTACCGCAACCACTACCACGTCTCGCGCACCTGGGCCCGGCACGTCGGAAGCCTCCTGTTCGCACGGCTGCAGCTGGCCGGGTGACCTCCTCGAGGGGGTGGCCGCGCCCGGCGGCAGGGGACCCGGGGCACCCGGCCACCTGAGTACGCCGACTCCGGCGCGACGCCGGCGCCGCGCCGAGACTCGGGGCGTGGACCACGCACACCCGCGTCCGCCCGCACTCCTCCTCCGGCCCGGCCGCGCACACCCCGGGGGCACCGGGAGCACCGGGAGCACCGCGTGCCGCTCGCCGTACGGCTGGCGGCGGGGCCTCGGCCTGGGCCCGCCCGTGGTCGGCCTGGCGCTGGCCTCGAGGCCCCGGGCCCTAGCCTGGACGCGTGCAGGTCCTCGTCGTCGACGCCGCGAACGTGGTCGGAGCCCGTCCCGACGGCTGGTGGAAGGACCGCGCCGGCGCGGCCCGGCGGCTGCACGAGCGGCTGATGGTCGCCGACCTGCCGCACGACCAGGTCGTGCTGGTGCTCGAGGGTCAGGCCAAGGGCGGGGTGAAGGCGGGCACCGACGCCCACGTGCGCACCGTGCACGCGACGGGCCACGGCGACGACGCCCTGGTGCTGGAGGTACGCCGACTCGTCGCGCTGGCGTCGGCGCCGCGGGTCGTGGTGGTCACCGCCGACCGGGGGCTGCGCGCCGCCGCGGAGGTCGCCGGCGCGACGGTGTTCAGCCCGACCTGGCTGCTCGACCAGCTCTAGGCGCCGACCGGCACCCGGGTGTGGCCACGCAGCACGAACGTGCCGCGCTGCTCGGGCTCGCCCGCGAGGCGCAGCCCCGGCAACCGCTCCCCCAGCACCCGGAGCCCGACGGTCAGCTCGAGCCGGGCCAGCGGGGACCCCAGGCAGTGGTGCAGCCCGACCCCGAAGGCGAGGTGGGGGTTCGGGTCCCGGCCGGGGTCGAAGCGGTCCGGGTCGACGAAGACGGCCGGGTCGCGGTGCGCGGCCCCCAGCAGGGCCGCGACCCGCTGGCCCTCCTCGACCAGCACGTCCCCGACCTGCACCGCGCGGGTGGCGGTGCGCTCGAAGAGCTGCAGCGGGGAGTCGTGCCGCAGCATCTCCTCCACGCAGGTCGCCTCCTCCCCGGGCGTCGGGCGGAGGCCGCGGCCGAGCAGGCCGACCATGCCGTTGCCCATCGCGTTCACCGACGCCTCGTGCCCGGCGTTGAGCAGCAGCACGACCGAGGCGACGACCTCGTCCTCGTTCAGAGTCCCCCCCGGGTCGGAGACGAGGTGGGAGACGAGGTCCTCGCGGGGCTCGGCCCGTCGCTCGCGGGTCAGCGTGCGCACGGCGTCGGCGAAGTCGCGCGAGGCGTCCACGGCGGCCGCGCGGGTGACGGCGTCCGCGCCGGGCTCGTACATCCGCACGATCGCCTGCGACCACCGGCGCAGGTCGGGCACCCAGCTCCCGGGCACCCCGAGCAGCTCGGCGATCACCAGCACCGGCAGCGGCTCCGCGTAGTCGACGACGAGGTCGAAGCCGGCCGGGTCCACCTCGTCGAGCAGGCCCCCGGCGAGCGCCTCCACCCGGGGCCGCAGCCGCTCGACGTGACCACGGGCGAAGGCCGAGGCGACGGCGCGACGCAGCCGGGTGTGCTCGGGCGGCTCGTTCTCCATCATCTGGTGCCGGTGCAACAGGTTGAACGGCTCCAGCTCGTCGGCCGGCTCCAGGTCGGCCCAGACCCGGCCGAGACCGCGCTGCCGGAGCACCTGGGAGGCGGTCGCGTGTCCGAACGTCAGCCAGCGCCCCGTGGGCTCGTGCCAGGCCACCTCCGCCGCCGCCCGCTCCCGCGCCAGCGCGGGGTAGGGGTCGGCGAGGAAGCCGGGGTCAGCGAGGTCGAGCGTCGTCGAGGTCATCGGGACCGAAGGCGTCAGGCAGCAGATCGGACAGCGGGCGTACGCCGCGGCCCGTCATCACCAGCAGCTCGGGCCCGCCGAACTCCCACAGCAGCTGGCGGCAGCGACCGCACGGCATCAGCGGCTCGCCCCGGCCGTCGACGCAGGCGAAGTGCGTGAGCCGACCGCCGCCGGTGCGCTGGAGCTGCGACACCAGGCCGCACTCGGCGCACAGGCCGACGCCGTAGGACGCGTTCTCGACGTTGCACCCCGAGACCGTGCGGCCGTCGTCGACCCGCGCGGCCGCCCCGACCGGGAAGTGCGAGTACGGCGCGTAGGCGCGCGCCGCGGCGTCGACGGCCTCGGTGCGCAGCGCCGCGAACACCTCCGCCTCGGCGGCGCTCACCCGGCCGACCCGCGCCGGTAGACCTTGCCGTCCGCCGCCGGCATCCGTAGTCGCTGCGAGGCGAAGGCGAGCACGACGAGGGTGGTCACGTAGGGCGTCATGAAGGTGAAGTCGCCGGCCACCGTGTCGGTGAGCAGGTAGACGACACCGACGGCGACCGCGACGGCGCCGACGAGGAGCGCCGTCGTACGCATACCCCGCCGCAGCTGCCAGACCGCGATCGCGACGCCGATCACCGCCACCAGGAGCAGCAGCGCGTGCACCGAGGACCCGCCCTGCCGCAGCCCGAGCGTCTCGGTGTAGCCGAACAGGCCCGCACCCAGGAGCAGGCCGCCCGGGCGCCAGTTGCCGAAGATCATCGCGGCGAGGCCGATGTAGCCGCGGCCGCCGGTCTGGCCGTCGCGGAACGCGCTGGCCGCGACGAGAGCGAGGAACCCGCCCGCGAAGCCGGCAGAGGCACCCGAGACGAGCACGGCGATGAACTTGTAGCGGTAGACGTCGACGCCCAGGGACTCCGCAGCCGCTGGGTTCTCGCCGCAGGAGCGCAGCCGGAGGCCGAACGTGGTGCGCCAGAGCACGAAGCCACTCAGCGCGACCAGCGCGAAGGCCAGGAGCGTGAGCAGCGAGAGTCCTCCGGTGAGCGCCTTGCCCAGGCCGGCCAGCTCGGAGACCAGGAAGATCTGCCTGTCCTCGATCGCGCCGAAGGCGTCGGCCAGCGGGGGGATGCTGACCGAGCCGACGTCCGGCAGCTTCGGGGACTGGGTTGTGCCGCCGCCGGGCATCTCGGCGAAGGTCAGCGCGGCGAGGTACTGCACCGCGCCGAGCGCGATGATGTTGACCGCGACGCCCGAGACGATCTGGTCGACCCCGAAGAGCACCGTGGCGATCGCGTGCACGAGGCCGCCGATCGCCCCCATCAGCATCGCGCCGAGGATGCCGGCCCAGGCGCCGTAGTGGTAGGCGAAGAACCCCGCGCCGAAGGTGCCGAGGATCATCATTCCCTCGAGCCCGATGTTCACGATGCCCGCACGCTCGGACCAGAGCCCGCCGAGGCCGGCCATCGCGATCGGGACGACCGCGATGAGGGTCGCGTTGAACGTGCCCGACGAGGCGAGGTCGCGGGCCCCGGTGACGGCCTGGAGCGTCGCGAGCGCAAGCATCACGAGCACCAGCACGAGCACCACCAGCGCGGCGCGCGGCAGCTCGCCGGCCCGCTGCACCGGGCTGCGCCGACCGGTGCCGTCACCGCGGGTGGCGCTCGTGCTGGTGCTCATGCCGAGGCCCCCGTCGTGGCGGACGAGTCGTCCTGGGTGGGCCCCTCACCGGGCTCCTCGAGCCGAGCCGCCACCTGCTGCTGTTCCAGCCGCAGGGCGTAGCGGCGTACGACCTCGTAGGAGATCACCACGGTCAGCACGATGACGCCCTGGGTGATCTTGACGATCTCCGGCGACACGTCGACCAGGATCTGCAGCGGGTTGGACTGCTCGTCGAGGAAGGCGAAGAGGAAGGCGCCGAGGGCGATCCCGATCGGGTGGTTGCGCCCCAGCAGGGCGATCGCGATGCCGGCGAAGCCGAGCCCGGACTGGAAGGTCGACCCGTAGCTGTACGCGTCACCGAGCAGGATCGGCAGCCCCACCAGGCCCGCGACCGCGCCCGAGAGCAGCATCGCGACGACGGTCATCCGGGTGACGCTGATGCCGCTCGCCACGGCGGCCGACGGCGACGAGCCGGTGGCCCGCAGGTCGAAGCCGAAGCGGGTGCGGGTCAGCACGAACCAGTAGACGAACCCGACCAGGACGGCCACGACGAGGAAGCCGTTGAGCGTCGTGGTGCTCGACCCCGGCATGGGGATGCCGCCGATCCGGCTGCCCTCGGGGATGGTCTTCGTGCCGATCGCGTTGCTGCCGGGGTCGCGCACGGCGACCCCGCGCAGGAGGTAGGCGACCAGGCCGGTCGAGACGAAGTTCAGCATGATCGTCGAGATGACCTCGCTGACGCCGCGGTAGGCGCGCAGCACGCCCGCGATCCCGGCCCAGGCGGCGCCCACGAGCATCGCGACCGCGACGGCGAGGACGGTGCTGAGGTAGCCCGGGAGCCAGGCCTCGCCCGCCACGACGGCGGCGGCAAAGGCCGCGACGCGGTACTGGCCGTCGACGCCGATGTTGAACAGGTTCATCCGGAACCCGATCGCGACCGCGATGCCGGAGAGGTAGAGCACCCCCGCGTTGTTGAGGATGTTTGCGAAGTTGCGGGGGTCGGGCACCTGCAGGATCGTCGACCAGACGTCACCGACGGGGTCGCCCGCCACGAGCAGCACGAGGCTGGTCAGCACGAAGGCGAGCACCAGGGCCAGCGCCGGAGCGGCGATCCCCAGGCCCAGCCGGAGCGCACGGCTCATCGGGTGCCTGCCTCGGCGGGGCCATCGGCCCCGGTCATCGCCGACCCCAGGCGCTCGGGGTCGACCTCGTTCGGGTCGAACTCGCCGACCATCCGACCGCGCAGGATGACCTGGATGCGGTCCGACAGGTCGATCAGCTCGTCGAGGTCGGCCGAGACCAGCAGCACGGCAAGACCCTGGCGCCGGGCCTCGCGGATGTGGTCCCAGATGCCGGCCTGGGCGCCGACGTCGACGCCGCGGGTGGGGTGGGCGGCCACGAGCAGGCTGGGGTCGCCACCCATCTCGCGACCGACGATCAGCTTCTGCTGGTTGCCGCCGGAGAGCGACCTGGCGGGCGTATCGGGGCCGGGGGTGCGCACGTCGTACGCCTCGATGATCCGCCGGGTGTCCTCGCGGGCGGCCTTCTTGTCGATGAGCCGGCCGTCCGAGCCCGGGGCCCGACCCTGGTGGCCCAGGATCCGGTTCTCCCACAGCGGGGAGTCGAGCAGCAGCGCCTGGCGGTGCCGGTCCTCGGGGATGAAGCCGATCCCGGCGGCACGTCGCTGCCGCGTGTCGCGGCCAGCGAGGTCGGCTCCGGCGAGCTCGACGGTGCCGCGCGCGGGGCGCATGCCCATGATCGACTCGACCAGCTCGGCCTGGCCGTTGCCCTCGACCCCGGCGATGCCGAGCACCTCGCCGTCGTGGATCTCGAACGAGACGTCCTCGAGCAGCCGGCGGCCGGTGGCGCTGTCCAGGGTCAGGCCCCGCACGGACAGCCGCACCGTGTCGCGCACCGTGGACTCGCCCGCGCTCGCGGTCGGCAGCTCCGAGCCCACCATCAGCTCGGCCAGCTCGTGCGCGGTGACCGAGCCCGGGTCGACGGTGTCGACCGTGGTGCCGCGGCGCATCACCGTGATGTCGTCGGCGACCGAGAGCACCTCGTCGAGCTTGTGCGAGATGAAGAGCACGGTCATCCCCTCCGCCTTGAGCTCGCGCAGGTTGCCGAAGAGCTCGTCGACCTCCTGCGGCACCAGCACGGCGGTGGGCTCGTCGAGGATCAGGATCCGGGCACCGCGGTAGAGCACCTTGAGGATCTCGACGCGCTGCCGGTCGCCGACGCCGAGCTCCTCGACCAGCACGTCGGGGTCGACGCCGAGGCCGTAGACGTCGGAGATGCGCACGATCTCCGCCCGGGCCTTGCCGCCGATGCCGTGCATCTTCTCGGCGCCCAGCACGACGTTCTCCAGCACGGTGAGGTTGTCTGCCAGCATGAAGTGCTGGAAGACCATGCCGACGCCGGCGCGGATCGCGTCCGACGGCGAGCCGAGGGAGACCTCGGTGCCCTCGATCTCGATGGTCCCGTCGTCTGGTGACTGCACGCCGTACAGGATCTTCATCAGCGTGGACTTGCCGGCACCGTTCTCGCCCACGAGCGCGTGCACGCTGCCGCGACGGATCGTGACGTCGACGTCGTGGTTGGCCACCACGCCCGGGAACCGCTTGCCGATACCCCGGAGCCGTACGGCGGGCGCGTGCGCCGCGTCGGTGCCGCTGTCGCGGACGGCGTCGTCGTCAGCCATCCGACCTCCTCGCGTGAAGTGTGAACCGGTCGAAAACTACCAAGGGCCCGGCACCGCGCGCTGCGCGGCACCGGGCCCGGGGTGGCGTCGGATCAGGACGTCGGGACCGTGATCTTCCCGTCGATGATCTGCTGCTTGTAGTCGTCGAGCTTGCTGGTGATGTCGTCGATCTTGCCGCCGCTGGTGGAGTAGCCCACGCCGTCGTCGCTCAGGTCGTAGCGGGTGACGCCGGTGGGCGCCTTGCCGTCGTTGACCCCGGAGAGGTACTCGTAGACCGCGACGTCCACGTTCTTCAGCATCGAGGTGAGGATCGCGTCCTGCACGGACGGGTCGGCCGTCTCGTACTGGTCGGAGTCGACGCCGATGGCGAGGTTGCCGGACTCGCTGGCCGCCTCGAAGAGGCCGCTGCCCGAGCCGCCGGCCGCGTGGTAGACGATGTCGGCCCCGTTGTCGTACATCCCCTGGGCCGTGGTCTTGCCCTTGGCCGGGTCACCGAAGCCGGAGAAGTCCGGCGGCTGGGTGAGGTACTTGCTCTGCACGGTGATGTCGGGGTTGACCGCCTCGGCACCGGCGGTGAAGCCGGCCTCGAACTTCTGGATCAGCGGCACCTCGACGCCGCCGATGAAGCCGACGTTGTCGGTCGTGGTCTTCAGCGCCGCAGCGGCACCGACCAGGAAGGAGCCCTGCTCCTCGGCGAACACCAGGTTGGCGATGTTGGGGCCGGTCGCGGCCTCGTCGTCGATGATGGCGAAGTCGACGTCCGGGTACTCCTTGGCGACCTTGGCGACGGCCTCGGAGTAGGCGAAGCCGACCGCGACGACGGGGTTGTAGCCGGCGTCGGCGAAGGTGCGCAGGCGCTCCTCGCGAGCGGACTCGGCCTCTCCGTCGGCCGCCTCGGACTCCTGGGACTCGAAGCCGAACTCCTTGACGGCCTGGTCCAGGCCCTTGGCGGCGGAGTCGTTGAAGGACTGGTCGCCCCGTCCGCCGACGTCGTAGGCCATGCCGACCTTGACGTCGCTGCCGGAGCCGGAGCCCGAGCCGCTGTCGGAGCCGCCGGAGCCGCTCGCGTTGGTGTCGTTGCTGCTGCCACACGCGCCCAGGGTCAGGACGGCGGTGGAGAGCAGTGCCGCGATCTTCGTCGTACGACGCAAGGCGGGTCTCCTCTGTGAGTGGGGATGACGCCCGGATCCGGGCGCATGACGCGTCACCCTAAGCGACCTCGGGACCTGTGCCGACCAGGGGACGCCCTCGGCACACCTCGACGGGCGGAAGCGTTACCGAACCGTTCCCCGGCGGTCGTACGGTCCGCCCCGGAGCGCGGGTCAGGCCGGTCGGTCGGGCCCGGTGACGGTGGCGTGGGCCAGCAGCCGGGCCGCGACGGGGATCGCGCCCTCGTCGACCCGCAGGTCCCCCTGGTGCAGGTCGTACGTCGGCCCACCCGGCGTGCGCGTGCCCAGCCGGGCCATCGCACCCGGGACGTGGTGGAGGTACCACCCGAAGTCCTCGCCGCCCAGGCTCTGCGCGCTGTGCACCACGCCGTGCTCGCCCACGACGTGCGCGGCGGAGCGCCGTAGGACCTCGACGGCGGCCCCGTCGTTGACCACCGGCGGGACGCCGCGCTGGTAGAGCACGTCGGCCTGCACGTCGTACGGCGCGACGATCTGCTCGACGAGCTCACGCACCAGCAGCTCGGCGTTGTCCCAGGCGTCCACGTCGAGCATCCGGATGGTGCCGCCGAGGTGGCCGTGCGCCGGGATCACGTTGACCGCGTCGCCCGAGCGCACGACGCCCCAGACCAGGCTGACCCCCGCGCGGGGGTCGAGGCGTCGCGAGAGCGCCGCGGGCAGCTCGGTGACGACCTTGGCGAGGGTGAAGGTGAGGTCCTGGGTCAGGTGCGGGCGCGAGGTGTGGCCGCCCCGCCCGGTGAGCTCGACGACGAGCTGGTCGGCGGCGCCGGTGAGGGCACCCTCCCGCAGGCCGACCTGGCCGACGTCGAGGCTGGGGTCGCAGTGCAGCGCGAAGATCCGGCTGACGTCGGCGAGCACCGTGCGGTCCTCGAGGGCGTGCAGCGCACCGCCGGGCATCGTCTCCTCGGCCGGCTGGAAGACCAGCCGGGCGCCGTGCTCGAGCAGGCCCGCGTCGGCGGCGTCGGCCAGGGCGAGGCCGGCGCCGAGCACGGCGGTGGTGTGCAGGTCGTGGCCGCACGCGTGCGCGACGCCGGAGCGGGTGCTGTCGAACGGCAGGCCCCCGCGGTCGTGCAGGGCCAGTGCGTCGAGGTCGGCCCGCAGCGCCACCACGGGTCGCTCGGCGGTCGCCTCGGGCCCGATGTCGGCGACCAGGCCGCTGCGCGGGAGGTCGCGGACGCGGGCCCCGACCTCGAGCAGCCGCTTGGCGACCAGCGCGGTGGTGCGCTCCTCGCGCCAGGCCGTCTCCGGATGGGCGTGGATGTCGCGCCGGATCGCGACCAGCTCCCCGAGGTGCTGCTCCACCGCCGCGTCGATGCGGGAGCGGAGAGCCTGGTTCACCGTCCGCACGCTACCCCCCGCTCACCCGCCCCCCACAGTCACGGGTCCTCACGCCGACCGTGCGTGGGTGTCGAGCGGGTCAGGGGTGGTCGTACGCCGCGAGGATCCGGTCCGCCGCCAGCGGCGCGGCCAGGTCCCCGGCCAGGATCTCCTCGCGCAGCTGCTCGCGCACCGCCGTGACCCCCGGCGAGCGACGCAGCCGCTGGTCGAGCTCGTCGCGCACGAGCGCCCAGGTGAAGTCCAGCTGCTGGCGGGCACGCTTGTCGTGCACGCCCTGCTCGCCGAGGTGGTCGCGGTGGGCGAGGACCCGCTCCCAGACCGTGTCGACGTCGGTGCCCTCGAGCGCCGAGCAGGTGAGTACCGGCGGCACCCACGCGCCGTCGACGGCCGAGGAGTGCACCAGTCGGATCGCCCCCGCCAGGTCGCGCGCCGCCGACCCGGCCTCCTTGGCCCGGTCGCCGTCGGCCTTGTTCACGGCGATGACGTCGGCGATCTCGAGGATCCCCTTCTTGATGCCCTGCAGCTGGTCGCCGGTGCGGGCCAGGGTGAGGAACAGGAACGTGTCGACCATCGCGGCGACGGTGATCTCGCTCTGGCCCACCCCGACGGTCTCGACGAGCACCACGTCGAAGCCGGCCGCCTCGAGCACGATCATCGCCTGGGTGGTCGCCCGGGCGACGCCGCCCAGCGTGCCCGCGGTCGGCGAGGGCCGGATGTACGCCGCGGGGTCGACGGCGAGGTCGGGCATCCGGGTCTTGTCGCCCAGCACCGACCCGCCGGTCCGCACGCTGGAGGGGTCGACCGCGAGCACGCCGACCTTGTGGCCGCCGGTGGTCAGGTGGCCGCCCAGCGCCTCGACGAAGGTCGACTTGCCGACGCCCGGCACGCCGGAGATGCCCAGCCGCACCGACCCCCCGGCGTACGGCGTGAGCTCGCGGAGCAGCTCGCGGGCCACCGCCCGGTGGTCCTCGCGGCTCGACTCCACCAGGGTGATCGAGCGGGCCACCGCGGCCCGCTTGCCCGCGCGGACGTCCGCGACGAGGGCCGCGACGTCGATGCTCGGCCGAGCCACCCGATCAGCCGTGCCCGAGCTGGTGCGCGAGCTTGTCGAGCAGGTCGAGCGCCGACTCGGCGATCACGGTGCCGGGCAGGAAGACCGCCGCGGCCCCCATCTCGCGAAGAGTGGGCACGTCGTCCGGGGGGACGACCCCACCCACGACGATCATCGTGTCGGGCGCGCCGTGGTCGGCCAGCGCCTGCTTGAGCGCGGGCACGAGCGACAGGTGCCCGGCCGCGAGCGAGGAGACCCCGACGATGTGCACGTCGGCGTCGACCGCCTGCTGCGCCACCTCCTCGGGGGTGGAGAACAGCGGGCCCACGTCGACGTCGAAGCCCATGTCGGCGAAGGCGGTGACGACCACCTTCTGGCCGCGGTCGTGGCCGTCCTGGCCCATCTTGGCCACCAGGATGCGGGGACGACGACCCTCGGCCTCCTCGAAGCGCTCGGTGGCCTCGACGACCTTCGCGACGCCCTCGGACGAGCCGGACTCCGAGCGGTACACGCCGCTGATCGTACGGATCGTGGCGCGGTGCCGGCCGTAGACCTTCTCCAGCGCCTCGGAGATCTCGCCGACGGTGGCCTTGGCACGGGCGGCGTCGACGGCGAGCCCGAGCAGGTTGCCGTCCAGCGACCCCGTGGTGGCGCCCCGCTCCGCGGAGCGGGTGAGCGCGTCGAGGTGGCGTTGCACCTCGTCGCCGTCCCGCTCCTCGCGCAGCCGCTCGAGCTTGGCGACCTGCTCGCGGTAGACCTCGTCGTTGTCGACCCGGAGCACGTCGAGCTCGTCCTGGTCGGCGGGCCGGTAGGTGTTGACGCCGATCAGCTTCTGCTGGCCCGAGTCGATCCGCGCCTGCGTCCGCGCGGCGGCCTCCTCGATCCGCAGCTTGGGGATGCCCTCCTCGATCGCCTTGGCCATCCCGCCGGCCTCCTCGGCCTCGGTGAGGTGCGCCCACGCCTTCTCGGCGAGGTCGTGGGTGAGCCGCTCGACGTAGTAGGAGCCGCCCCAGGGGTCGATCACCCCGGTGGTGCCCGACTCCTGCTGCAGGAGCAGCTGGGTGTTGCGCGCGATCCGGGCCGAGAAGTCGGTGGGCAGGGCGATCGCCTCGTCGAGGGCGTTCGTGTGCAGCGACTGGGTGTGGCCCTGCGTCGCGGCCATCGCCTCGATGCAGGTGCGGCCGCACGTTGTTGAAGACGTCCTGCGCGGTGAGCGACCAGCCGGACGTCTGGCTGTGCGTGCGCAGCGAGAGCGACTTCGCGTTCTTCGGCTCGAACTGGCTGCACCAGCCGGGACCACAGCGCCCGCGCCGCCCGCAGCTTGGCGACCTCCATGAAGAAGTTCATGCCGATCGCCCAGAAGAAGCGACAGCCGCGGGGCGAAGGCGTCGATGTCGAGCCCCGCGTCGAGGCCGGCGCGGATGTACTCGACGCCGTCCGCGAGCGTGTAGGCGAGCTCGAGGTCGGCCGTCGCCCCGGCCTCCTGGATGTGGTACCCGGAGATCGAGATGGAGTTGAAGCGCGGCATCTCGGCGGCGGTGTAGCTGAAGATGTCGCTGATGACCCGCATCGAGGGCTGCGGCGGGTAGATGTAGGTGTTGCGGACCATGAACTCCTTGAGGATGTCGTTCTGGATGGTCCCCGCGAGCTGCGCCGGCTTCACCCCCTGCTCCTCGGCGGCGGCGATGTAGAGCGCCATCACCGGTAGCACGGCGCCGTTCATCGTCATCGACACCGACATCTGGTCCAGCGGGATGCCGTCGAAGAGCTGCGGGCGTCGTAGATCGAGTCGATCGCCACGCCCGCCATGCCGACGTCGCCGCGCACCCGCGGGTGGTCGGAGTCGTAGCCGCGGTGGGTCGGCAGGTCGAAGGCGACCGACAGGCCCTTCTGGCCGGCCGCGAGGTTGCGGCGGTAGAACGCGTTGGACGCCTCGGCGGTGGAGAAGCCGGCGTACTGCCGCATGGTCCAGGGCTGCTGGCGTACATCGTCGAGTAGGGCCCGCGCAGGAACGGCGAGGCCCGGCCAGGTGTCCAGGGCGTCGAGGCCCTCGAGGTCCGCGGCGGTGTAGAGCGGCTTGATCGGGATGCCCTCGGGCGACTCCCACGGCTCCTCGGACGCCGTGTCGCCGCCCCGGCGGGCGGGGTCGCGGCCGGGGTGGTCTCCTCGGCCTCGAGGGAGACCTCGGCGAAGTTCTCGGGGATGCTCATCGGTCGCCCTCCAGCTGGTCACGGACCCGGCCCAGGAAGGCCAGGGCGTCGACGCCCAGCGTGCAGGAGTCGTCGACGGGGAGGTCGCGGGTCGTGCCCGCCACCACGACGTACGCCGCCCCCGCCGCGCGCAGGGCGGCGACGGCGTCGGCGCCCCACTCGGCGTACGTCGGGTCGGCGCCGCAGAGCACCGCGACCGGCGAGGAGCCGTGCTCGCGCCAGGCAGCGGCGACGTCGTCGGGGCCCTCGCTCGGTCCGCCGGGCACGCTGTCCACGCCGCCGGCGGCGAGCAGGTTGGCCGCGAACGTGGCCCGGGCGGTGGACGCCGCCAGCGGCCCCAGCGTCGCCAGGAAGGCCGGCGTCGAGGTCGGTGCGGCCCGCATCGCCTCGTACGCGCGCCGTACGAGCGCACCGCGAGGGATCCTTCCGGCCACGGCTCGCGCTCGGGCACCTCCTCGCCGAGGTGCGGGAACTCGCTGACGCCGGTCAGCGGACGGGTGCGGTGGGCGACCTGCCGCTCCCGCTCCGCGGCGACCCCGGCCACTCGCCCGGGGAAGGACCCGTCGGCGACGGCCGCAGCCGCGCCGCCGGCGCCCTCGATCCGGCCGAGCTCGGCCCAGGCGGCGCGGGCGAGGTCGTCGGTGAGCCGCTCGATGGCGTAGGAGCCGCCCGCCGGGTCGGTCACCCGCGCGACGTGGCTCTCCTCAGACGAGGAGGCTCGAGACGTTCCGGGCGACGCGGCGGCCCAGCTCGGCGGGCACGCCCAGCGGGGCGTCGAAGGGCAGCACGGTCACCGCGGCGGCACCGCCGGCCCCTGCCGCGAAGGCCGCGACGGTGGTGCGCAGGATGTTCACCCAGGGGTCGACCCGGGCCATCATCGGGCGCGAGGTGACCGCGTGCTGCCGCTGGCCGCGGGCCTCGACGGCGACGCCGCTCGCCTGGCAGACCCGGTGCCAGACCCGGCGCGCGGCCCGCAGCTTGGCGATCGAGGTGAGCTGCTCGTCGGTCACGGCGTAGCGGAAGTCGACCAGCCCGGCGGCGGTGTCGACGTCGACCCCCGCTGCGACCAGCTGCCGCAGGTAGGCCGCGCCGACGGCGAGCGACCAGCCGAGCTCCTGTCCGTCGGAGGCCCCCAGGTCGTGCGCGGCGGTGGCGTCGACGACCAGCGCCCGCACGCCCGTGCCCCGGGCCAGCCCCGCGAGTCGGCCGACGACCCCGTCGTCCGAGACCTCGCCCTCCTCGCCGTCCAGCGCGAGCCGGCGCAGCAGCTGACCGAGCGGGTCGCCGCCGAGGTTGGTGCCGGGATGGGGATCGGTGCCGCGGTCGTCGAGCACCGCGACCAGCGCCTCGGCCGCGCCGACCGGGTCGAGGGGCGCCTCGAGCGCGACCGGTGCCAGGTCGAGCAGCACCCCGTCGAGCACGGTCGCGAGGTCTCCGGCGGCCAGTCCGCCGGGCACCAGCTGCAGCCACAGCGAGGTAGCGCCGTTGTCGAGGTCGACCAGCGCCTCCTCCCGTGCCGTGGCGGGGTCGGGTGCGAGCACCGGCGTACGGATGTCCCAGCCCTCGAGGGCCGACGACACCCCGGAGCCCCGGGTGAACGGGGGCAGGCCGGGCTCGCCGTGGGCGGGCAGATCGGCGACGTCCTGGGCGGTCCCCAGCGGGCGGACGCCGAAGCCGTCCAGCGTCGACCGCGTGAGCACGTCCCACACCGCGCTGTCCGGGTCCTCCTGGCCGAGCCGTCGGGACCTGCGGAGGACCCCGGCAGCGGCGGCCTCCCAGGCCTCCCTGCTGCCGGCGTCCTCGACCGCGAGACGCAGCGGGGAGCCCGCGGGCCCGTCGGTGCTGCTGGGGGCACTCATGCGGCTGAGACTAGGAGCGGGCACCCGCCGCCGCCACCCGACGACCGTCACGAATCCGCAGGTACGGCCTATGTCACACCTGTGCCGTGCCCCAGATCACGGTCCCGGCGGTACGGTGATGGATGTGACGACGACAACCGTTGCTGCCCGCGCCCGGCGGAGCACCATCGCCCTCAAGCTTCTGATGGCAGTCACCGGAGCCGTGTTCATCGGCTACGTGCTGCTGCACATGTACGGCAACCTGAAGGTCTTCGCCGGTCAGACGGCGTTCGACGAGTACGCCGAGCACCTGCGCGAGTTCGGTGAGCCGATCCTGCCGCGAGAGGGGCTGCTCTGGATCATCCGCGTCGTGCTGATCGCCTCGCTGGTCGCCCACGTGTACGCCGCCTTCGCCCTGTGGTCGCGCAACAGCGGTGCGCGCGACCACAAGTACACGATGAAGAAGGTGACGACCTCGACGCTCTCCTCGCGCACGATGCGCTGGGGCGGCCTGGCGCTGCTGTTCTTCATCGTCTTCCACATCCTCCACCTGACGACCCGCACGATCACCCCGGGCAGCGACTCCGACTCGGTCTACCAGCGTCTCGTCGCCGGCTTCCAGCCCGAGTTCTGGTACGTCACCGTCGTCTACCTGCTCGCCATGGGCGCCCTGGCGATGCACCTGCGCCACGGCGTCTTCAGCGCCTCCCAGACGATGGGCCTGACCAGCACGCCGGCCGCGGCAGCACGGGCCCGGATGCTCGGTCTCGGCCTCGCGGTCGTCATCGCCGGCGGCTTCGCCCTCGTCCCCCTGTCCGTCCTGTTCGGCATCGTCGAGTGAGGATCCCCTCATGACCCAGACCACCGACCGCTCCGAGACCTCGCCGGGCACCGGCGACGCCGGCGACTACTTCGTCCACGGGAGCGCCGTCGCCGACGCGAAGGCACCCTCCGTGCCCGTCGAGCAGATGTGGACCAAGCACCAGTTCGAGTCCCGGCTGGTCAACCCCTCCAACCGGCGCAAGCTCGACGTGATCATCGTCGGCACGGGCCTGGCCGGCGCCTCGGCGGCCGCCACGCTCGCAGAGGCCGGCTACAACGTCAAGTCGTTCTGCTACCAGGACTCCCCGCGGCGCGCGCACTCGATCGCCGCGCAGGGCGGCATCAACGCGGCCAAGAACTACAAGGGCGACGGCGACTCGGTCTACCGGCTCTTCTACGACACCGTGAAGGGCGGCGACTACCGCAGCCGCGAGTCCAACGTCTACCGCCTGGCCGAGGTCAGCGCCAACATCATCGACCAGTGCGTCGCGCAGGGCGTCCCGTTCGCCCGGGAGTACGGCGGCCTGCTCGACAACCGGTCCTTCGGCGGCGCCCAGGTGCAGCGCACCTTCTACGCCCGCGGCCAGACGGGCCAGCAGCTGCTGATCGGCGCCTACCAGGCCCTCGAGCGACAGGTCGCGGCCGGCACGGTGGAGACCTTCACCCGGCACGAGATGCTCGAGCTGGTCGTCGTCGACGGCAAGGCCCGCGGCATCATCGCCCGCGACCTCGTCACCGGCGAGATCGAGACCCACCTCGCCGACGCGGTCGTGCTCTCCACCGGCGGCTACGGCAACGTCTTCTACCTCTCCACCAACGCCATGGGCTGCAACGTCACGGCGTCGTGGCGGCGCACAAGGGCGCCTACTTTGGCCAACCCCTGCTTCACGCAGATCCACCCGACCTGCATCCCGGTCTCCGGCGACTACCAGTCCAAGCTCACCCTGATGAGCGAGTCGCTGCGCAACGACGGCCGGATCTGGGTGCCGAAGAACGCGGAGGACAGGGACAAGGACCCGCGCGACATCCCCGAGGACGAGCGCGACTACTACCTCGAGCGGATCTACCCGAGCTTCGGCAACCTGGTGCCGCGCGACATCGCCTCGCGCGCCGCCAAGTACCAGTGCGACGCCGGGCAAGGGCGTCGGCAAGACCGGCGCTGGGCGTCTATCTCGACTTCGCCGAGGCCATCGAGCGGATGGGCCGCGACGGCCGTCGAGGCGAAGTACGGCAACCTCTTCGACATGTACGAGCGCATCACCGGGCGAGAACCCGTACGAGGTACCGATGCGCATCTACCCCGCCGTGCACTACGTCATGGGCGGCCTGTGGGTGGACTACGACCTGCAGTCCAACGTCCACGGCCTGTTCGTCTCCGGCGAGGCGAACTTCTCCGACCACGGCGCCAACCGCCTCGGCGCCTCCGCGCTGATGCAGGGCCTCGCCGACGGCTACTTCGTGCTGCCGAACACGATCCGCGACTACCTCGCCGACGGCCCGTTCGAGGCCATCGACGACGACCACCCCGCCGTGGTCGAGGCCCGCGAGTCGGTGCAGCAGCGGATCGAGACGTTCCTGTCGATCAAGGGCAACCGCAGCGTGGACAGCTACCACAAGGAGCTGGGCCAGATCATGTGGGACTACTGCGGCATGGAGCGCACCGAGGAGGGCCTGAACAAGGCCATCAGTGCGATCCGTGACCTGCGGCAGGACTTCTGGCGCAACGTCAAGGTGCTCGGCGCGGCCGAGACCCTGAACCAGTCCCTGGAGAAGGCCGGCCGGGTCGCCGACTTCCTCGAGCTCGGCGAGCTCATGTGCATCGACGCGCTGAACCGGCGCGAGTCGTGCGGCGGCCACTTCCGGGCAGAGTCGCAGACCGAGGAGGGCGAGGCACTGCGTCACGACGACGACTACGCCTACGTCGCCGCGTGGGAGTTCGGCGGCGACGACGACCTGCCGGTGCTGCACAAGGAAGAACTGACCTACGCGGCCATCGCGATGAAGCAGAGGAGCTACAAGTGAAGGCTCACCCTCAAGATCTGGCGCCAGCCGTCGGCGCAGGCCGAGGGCAAGATGCACACCTACGAGCTCGACGAGGTCAGCGAGGACATGTCGTTCCTCGAGATGCTCGACGTGCTCAACGAGCGCCTCAACGAGAAGGACGAGGAGCCGATCGCCTTCGACCACGACTGCCGCGAGGGCATCTGCGGCTCCTGCGCGCTGATGATCAACGGCCTGCCGCACGGTCCCGAGCGCACCACGAGCTGCCAGCTGCACATGCGGTCCTTCTCCGACGGCGAGACCATCGTCATCGAGCCCTGGCGCGCCGAGGCGTTCCCGGTGGTCAAAGACCTCGTGGTCGACCGCTCGGCGTTCGACGACATCATCCAGGCCGGCGGCTACGTCTCGGTCAACACCGGCGCGGCCCCGGACGCCAACACCGTGTCGGTGCAGAAGAAGAAGGCCGACCGCGCCTTCGACGCCGCCACCTGCATCGCCTGCGGTGCCTGCGTCGCCGCGTGCCCGAACGCCTCGGCCTCGTTGTTCCTGGGCGCCAAGGTCACCCACCTCGGCGAGCTGCCCCAGGGCCAGGCCCAGCGCGACGACCGCGTGCTCGGCATGGTCGCGGCGCACGACGCGGCCGGCTTCGGCGGGTGCACCAACATCGGCGAGTGCGCCTCGGCGTGCCCCAAGGAGATCCCGCTCGACGTCATCTCGCAGCTGAACAAGGACCTGCGTACGGCGCTGCGCCACGGCTGAGCGAACCCGGCGCACGGGGACGGAGTGACACCTCGGCCATCCCGCAACGTAAAGGTTGCGGGGTGTATCGGCAGACTCCTGCGGGTTCGGGACCAAAGTCCCTAGCCTCGGTCCATGGGTCGTCTCGTCAATCGGTCACGCATGGTGGTATTGGGTGCTGGCGCGCTCGCCGTGGGCACCGTCGTCGGTCTCGTCGACAACGGCCACCAGCTGCTCGCCCCGCCCCTGTCGAACTCGGCCGACGGGACCACGCTCGGCGGCGCCCCGGTCGCCCTGGGCGCCCGGGTCACCACGACGTCGGGTGGCCGCTGGGCCGGTGCGCTGCGGACGTCCAGCCGCGCCGCGGTGCGGCAGGCGTACTACGCGCGCTACGCCGAGAACCTGAAGGTGCCGACGTCGTGGACGGGCAGCACCGGCTCGTGCGACCCCGGGGTCATCTCGCCGGCCTCGCACGCCGCGACCCTGCAGTCCCTCAACTTCGTGCGCTCGCTCGCCGGCCTGCAGCCGGTCCGCTTCTCGCCCCGCCTGTCCGCGAAGGCCCAGCAGACGGCGCTCGTGATGGCCGCGAACCGCTCCCTGAGCCACTCGCCCCCGTCGAGCTGGCGGTGCTGGACGCCCACGGCGTACAGCACGGCCGGCAGGTCGAACCTCGCGCTGGCCTACCCCGAGATGAGCTCGGGCGACGTCGTCCGGCTGTACATGGACGACTCGGGCGCCAGCAACACCGCCGCGGGGCACCGCCGCTGGGTGCTCAACCCGTTCGCCGGCGTCATGGGCAACGGAAGCACCACCGAGGCCAACAGCCTCGTCGTGATCGGCAAGTCCAACTACCGTCGGGCCAACCCGGCGTGGGTCACCTGGCCGACCGCCGGCTGGTTCCCTGCCCCGATGGAGCCCCAGGGCCGCTGGTCGGTCAGCTCCGGGCGCTCCAGCGCCGACTTCTCGCGGGCCAGGGTGATCGTGCGCAAGATCCGGGGGCCGCGGATGGCGGTCACGCGCTACGCGCCGCACAACGGCTACGCCATGCCGACGCTCGTCTTCGACGTCGCGAACGTCCGTCCCGGCGGCTACCGCGTCTTCGTCACGGGGATCCGCGGCGCGGGCCGGGCCACGATGTCCTACCCGGTCCGCATCTTCCGACCCTGACCCGTGGCGGGGCGGCGCTGGCCCCGCAACGCGAACTCGCGCGTCAGACGCTGCCAGCCCCGCACGCCTCTCGTGCCGGTAGAGCGTCGAACGCCTCGACGTCGAAGCTCGCAGTCGAAGCCGGCCGCTCGACGAACGCCCGGTCCAGGGGCGCGCCGGCAGGTCGTGGGCCGATGTCACGTGGGGGTGGTACGGGTACTCCAGCGTCCACCGCCAACGGCCCCCGGCGGCGGCGGCCGGCGAGAATCTCCAGGCAGGCGATGCCCTCGACGACGGTCGACGAAGACGACGGCGGAGACCGGCACGGAACGTGCCGGTGCCGCGCAGGTGGACCGGGAAGGGCGCCACCGCCAGCGGCTGCCCCAGGCGCTGCGAGGACGGCCTCGAGCGGCTGGCGCTCGTCGACCAGTCCACCGGCGGCACCAGCGTCATGTGGGTCGGGACACGCGGCGGCGTCGTCGCCCAGGCCCGTCGCGGTAGTCCTGCAGCTGCGGCCCCCACGGCGCAGGGACCTCGACCGAGACACCGACGCGGACGGGGAGTCCGACCGGTCCGACCCCGGCATGCCGGCCTGGCCGGAAGGAGCCCCACCCGGTCGTACATGTCGGCGAGGGTCCGGGACGCGACGGCCCCCGCCCGGGCGGCGCCCGCGGCGAGCACGGAGTCCAGGTGCTCGGCGCTGTCCTCGAGCAGCTCGGCATCCGGTCCCGCACCGGGGTCACGACGTCGACGACGACGTCGGCGAGGTCCCGCTTCAGGTCGCCGTAGCCGCGCCCGGCGTACCGCTCCTCGAGCTCGGCGACGTTGTGCGCCGGTGAGGGCGGAGTAGATCGTGAGCAGGTTGGAGACGCCGGGCTTCCCTGCCGCGTCGAAGCGCACCTCGCTGCCGGAGTCGGTGACCGCCGAGCGGATCTTCTTCGCGGAGACGCTTCGGGTCGTCCAGCAGCGTCGACGATGCCCGCCGGGCGAGGACGCCGACTTCGACATCTTCATCGTGGGACCTGCAGGTCGAGGATCTTCGCGGTCTCCTCGAGGATGTAGGGCTCCGGCAGCCGGAGGGTCTTCTTGTAGCGGTGGTTGAACCGCTGGGCGAGATCGCGGGTGAGCTCGAGGTGCTGGCGCTGGTCCTCGCCCACCGGCACGTACGCCGGCCGGTACAGCAGGATGTCGGCGGCCTGGAGCACCGGGTAGGTGAACAGCCCGACCGACGAGGCGCCCTCGCCCCCCTTGGCGGACTTGTCCTTGAACTGCGTCATCCGCCGTGCCTCGCCGAACCCGGTGAGGCACTGCAGCACCCAGGCGGAGCTGGGTGTGCGCGGGCACCTGCGACTGCACGAAGATCGTGGACCGCTCCGGGTCGATCCCCATGGCGAGAAGCTGGGCTACAGCGCGACGGGTGCGCTCGCGCAGCAGCTTGGGGTCCTGGGGCACGGTGATCGCGTGCAGGTCGGCGACGAAGAAGAACGGGTCGTGCTCCGTCCTGCAGGCTCACCCACTGGCGCACGGCGCCGAGGTAGTTGCCGAGGTGGATCGAGTCCGAGGTGGGCTGGATCCCCGAGAGCACGCGCGGCCGGGTGCCCGCCCCAGGGGCGGGCGGCGCGGTGTTCGGGGACGCCGGAGCGGAGGACGACTCGGGCGTGGACATGGCGCTCAGTGTGTCAGAGCCGGGACGGCCACCCGCGAGGGACGTCGGTCGGCCGCGAGCGCCACGAGGGCGATGACCAGGCCGCCCAGGCACAGGCCCGCGCCCACGAAGCTGGGGGCCCGCAGGCCGTACCCGACGGCGATCACGACGCCGCCCAGGTAGGCGCCCAGGGCGTTCGCCGCGTTGAGCGAGGCGTGGTTGAGCGCGGCGCCGATGTTCTGCGCCTCGCCGGCGACGTGCATGAGCCGGAGCTGCAGCGAGAGCACGAGCACCGAGCTGACGAAGGGGACGGCGAAGCCCAGCACGAGGGCGGGCACGAGCGACCCGGCGACCAGGCCGAACAGCGCGAGCCCGACGCCCATCGTGACCAGGGACGCCACCATGCTCCGCGACACCGAGCGGTCGGCCAGTGGACCGCCGGCGGCGGTGCCGAGCAGCGAGCCCACCCCGAAGACGAACAGGAAGAGGGGCACCACGACGGGGCGCTGCCCGGTCACGTCGGTGACCACGGGGGCGATGTAGGAGTACATCGCGAACATGCCGCCGAAGCCCACGCCGCCGATCGCCAGGGTGAACCACACCTGCGGCTCCCGGAAGGCCCGCAGCTCACGCCGCCCGCTGGCCGTGCCGTCGCGGGCGATCTCGGGCACGGCGAGACGCACGAGCACGACCGTGACGAGACCGACGACCGACACCACGACGTACGCCGCCCGCCAGCCCACCTGCTGCCCGAGGAAGGTCGCGAGAGGCACGCCGACCAGGGTGGCCACCGGCAGTCCGAGCAGCACCCGGCTGACCGCCCGCCCACGGCGCGACGGGGGCACCAGCGAGGCGGCGACGAGGGAGGCGAGCCCGAAGTAGGCCCCGTGCGGGAGCCCGGCGACGAAGCGGGACAGCACGAGCGACCCGTAGTCGGGAGCCGCGGCGGCCACGGTGTTGCCGACGGTGAACACCGTCGCGAGCCCCAGCAGCAGGGCCCGCCGGGGCAGCCGCGCGCCCAGCACCGCGATCAGCGGCGCACCGACCACGACGCCCAGCGCGTACGCCGAGATGACGTGCCCGGCCTGGGGGATGGACACCCCGACGCCGCGCGCGATCTCGGGCAGCAGGCCCATGCTGACGAACTCCGCGGTGCCGATGGCGAAGCCACCGACCGCGAGGGCGGTCGTCGCCGCGGCCACGCGACGCGGCGAGAGCTCGAGCTCGGGCCGGTCGTCGCGGAGGGGGGAAGTCGTCGTGCTCACCCCTCCGTCAAGGTCGTGCCGCCGCGGTCCATTCCCGCGACGGGCGACCTTCCCCGACCGGTCCGGGACCGACGTCCTGCGCCGTCAGTCCTGGCGCAGGTCCTCGAGCGCGGCGTTGAACGTGGCGGACGGACGCATGACCTGCGCGGCCTTCTCGCGATCAGGGTTGAAGTAGCCGCCGATGTCGACCGGCTCGCCCTGCACCTCGAGCAGCTCGGCCACGATCGTGTCCTCCTGCTCCTTGAGGGCGCTCGCCACCTGGGCGAACGCCTCGGCGAGGACGCCGTCGTCGTCCTGGGCCGCGAGCTCCTCGGCCCAGTACAGCGCCAGGTAGAAGTGGCTGCCGCGGTTGTCGATCTCGCCGACCTTGCGGCTGGGCGAGCGGTTCTCGTTGAGGAAGGTGCCGGTCGCCTTGTCCAGGGTCTCGGCGAGGATGCGGGCCCTGGCGTTGTCGGTGGTCTCCCCGAGGTGGGCGAAGCTCTCCGAGAGCGCGAGGAACTCACCCAGGCTGTCCCAGCGCAGGTGGTTCTCCTCGGTGAGCTGCTTGACGTGCTTGGGTGCCGACCCGCCGGCGCCGGTCTCGAAGAGGCCTCCGCCCTGGATCAGGGGGACCACCGAGAGCATCTTCGCGCTCGTGCCGAGCTCGAGGATGGGGAAGAGGTCGGTGAGGTAGTCGCGCAGCACGTTGCCGGTGACCGAGATGGTGTCCTTGCCCTCGCGGATGCGCTCGAGGGACCGCTTCGTCGCCTCGACCGGCGGCGCGATGGTGATGTCGAGGCCCTCGGTGTCGTGCTCTTGGAGGTAGCGCTCGACCTTCTCGATCAGCCGGGCGTCGTGCGCGCGGTCGGCGTCGAGCCAGAAGATCGCCGGCGTCTGCGAGGCCCGGGCCCGGGTGACGGCGAGCTTGACCCAGTCGCGGATCGGCTCGTCCTTGGTCTGGCACATGCGCCAGACGTCGCCCTGGGCGACCTGGTGCTCGAGCACGGTCTCGCCCGAGCCGTCGACCACCTTCACGGTGCCCGCGGCGGTGATCTCGAAGGTCTTGTCGTGGGAGCCGTACTCCTCGGCCGCCTTGGCCATCAGGCCGACGTTCGGCACCGAGCCCATGGTGGCGACGTCGAAGGCGCCGTGCTCGCGGCAGTCGTCGATAGTGGCCTGGTAGACGCCGGCGTAGCTGCTGTCGGGGATAACCGCCAGCGTGTCGGCCTCCTCACCGTCGGGCCCCCACAGGTGGCCGCCGTTGCGGATCATCGCCGGCATCGAGGCGTCGATGATGACGTCGCTCGGCACGTGCAGGTTGGTGATGCCCAAGCGGTCGTCGACCATCGAGAGGCGCGGACCGTCGGCCTTCGCGCGCTCGACGGCGTCCTTGATCGCCTGAGCGTCGCCGTCGTCCATCGAGGACAGCGCCTTGTCCAGCGACCCCAGGCCGTCGTTCGCGGAGACGCCGGCGGCGTCGACCGTGTCGGCCCGCTCGCGGTAGACCTCCGGGAAGAAGGCCCGCACCGCGTGCCCGAAGATGATCGGGTCGGAGACCTTCATCATCGTGGCCTTGAGGTGCAGCGAGAACAGCACGTCTTCCTGCTCGGCGCGTGCGATCGACTCGTCCAGGAAGGCGTCCAGGGCCGCGGCACGCATCACGCTGGCGTCGACGACCTCGCCCGCGAGCACCGGCACCGGCTCGCGCAGGACGGTGGTCTCGCCGTCGTCGGCGTGCAGCTCGATGCGCAGCTCGCCCTCGCTCGTCATCACGTGCGAGGTCTCGGTGTGCGCGAAGTCGTCAGCGGCCATGGTCGCGACGTTGCTCTGCGAGTCGCTGCTCCACTCACCCATGGAGTGCGGGTTGCGCTGCGCGTAGCCCTTGACCGACTCGGGCGCCCGACGGTCGCTGTTGCCCTCGCGCAGCACCGGGTTGACCGCGCTGCCCTTGACCTTGTCGTAGCGGGCACGCGCGTCCTTCTCCTCGTCGCTGGACGGGGAGTCGGGGTAGTCCGGGAGGTCGTAGCCCTGCTCCTGCAGCTCCGCGATCGCGGCCTTGAGCTGCGGCGTGGACGCCGAGATGTTCGGCAGCTTGATGATGTTGGCCTCGGGCGTCTTCGCCAGGTCGCCGAGCTCGGCGAGCGCGTCGTCCTGGTGCTGCTCGTCGGTCATCCGTTCGGGGAACTGGGCGACGATCCGGCCGGCCAGGGAGATGTCCCGGGTCTCGACGTCCACCCCTGCCGTGGAGGCGTAGGCGGAGATCACCGGGAGGAACGAGTAGGTCGCCAGGCGGGGCGCCTCGTCGGTCTCGGTGTAGATGATGGTCGATGCGCTGCGCTTGTCCGTCACGCCGCGACGTTAGTAGCCCCGACCGGGCCCCTGCAACAGGACGGATCGACCCGGGGCGCTGCTAGCGTCGCCCCGACACAGCAGGACACAGCAGTCCGTGCCAGCCACGGGCGCCCTCTTCACTAGGAGTCGACGTGAGCTCTCCCGTCAAGATCGCCGTCACCGGGGCTGCGGGCCAGATCGGCTACAGCCTCCTCTTCCGCATCGCGAGCGGCGCGCTGCTCGGCCCCGACACCCCCGTGGAGCTGCGGCTCCTCGAGATCACCCCGGCGCTGAAGGCGCTCGAGGGCGTCGTCATGGAGCTCGACGACTGCGCCTTCCCGACCCTGGCCGGCGTCGAGATCGGCGACGACGCGACGCAGGTCTTCGACGGCGCGAACCTCGCCCTCCTCGTCGGCGCCAAGCCGCGCGGCAAGGGGATGGAGCGGGCCGACCTGCTCGAGCAGAACGGCGCGATCTTCACCACCCAGGGCAAGGCGCTGAACGAGGTCGCCGCCGACGACATACGGATCGGTGTCACCGGCAACCCGGCCAACACCAACGCCCTGATCGCGATGACCAACGCCCCCGACATCCCGCAGGCGCGCTTCTCGGCGCTCACCCGGCTGGACCACAACCGGGCGATCTCGCAGCTCGCGCGCAAGACCGGGTCCCCGGTCACCGACATCAAGAAGCTGACGATCTGGGGCAACCACTCCGCGACGCAGTACCCCGACATCTTCAACGCCGAGATCGGCGGCCGCAACGCCGTCGAGGTCGTCGACGACCGGGCCTGGATCGCCGACGACTTCATCCCGACCGTCGCCAAGCGCGGTGCCGCCATCATCGAGGCTCGGGGCTCGTCCTCCGCCGCGTCGGCGGCGTCCGCGACGATCGACGCCGCCCGCGACTGGCTGCACCGCAGCGCCGAGGGCGACTGGGTGTCGATGGCGGTCGTGTCGGACGGCTCGTACGGCGTGCCCGAGGGGCTGATCTCCTCGTTCCCGGTCACCACCTCCAACGGCGACTGGAGCATCGTCGAGGGCCTGGCCGTCGACGACTTCTCCCGCGAGCGGATCGACGCCAGCACCGCCGAGCTCGCCGAGGAGCGCGAGGCCGTCGACGGTCTCGGCCTGCTCTGACCCGCGAGCGGGCAGTTGGTGCACGCCGAGGTCACGCGAGCGGGCAGTTGGTGCACGCCGAGGTCACGCGAGCGGGCAGTTGGTGCACGCCGAGGTCACGCGAGCGGGCAGTTGGTGCACGCCGAGACTGCCCGTGCCTGCGCAATTAGTGCCCTCTCGGAGCCCCTGCCCGCGCAACAAGTGCCCTCTCGCAGCCCCTGCCCGCGCAACAAGTGCCCTCTCGAGCTCCTGCCCGCGCAACAAGTGCCCTCTCGCAGCTCCTGCCCGCGCAACAAGTGCCCTCTCGCAGCTCCTGCCCGCGCAACAAGTGCCCTCTCGCAGCTCCTGCCCGCGCAACAAGTGCCCTCTCGCAGCCCCTGCCCGCGCAACAAGTGCCCTCTCGCAGCTCCTGCCCGCGCAACAAGTGCCCTCTCGGCGTCAGACCATCACGCCGAGCGGCGCGTACGTGAGCCCCGGGAAGACCTGCCCCAGCGACCGGTCGGGAAAGCGGGAGGCGCGCACGAGCGCATGCCGGCGCAGCACGTCCTGGTAGTCGTAGCGGTGCATCCAGGCGTCACCGTGGTTGGCGTTGACGTGCAGGTGGTTGGCCCAGAAGTCCGTCATCGTCTCCTGGAGCCCACGTGTGGTGTGGACCCGCCGTAGCATCTGCAGGCAGCCGAAGTCACGGGCGTACTCCCACGCCGCCTGGGCGCCCTTGTCGTCGCGGGCCCGGGTCCCGGCGGAGCCGCGCTGCTCGGGGGACCAGCCCTCCACCCGGGCCCGCCCGCCCGTCGGAGCTGACGCCGCGTCGCCGGCGTGAAGCCCGGCGTCAGCCGGTCGAGCAGGTGCCGCTCCCAGACCGTCGGCACCGGCGTAGGCCGGTAGGGACGGGGGCGGTACCGGGCGGGCATCGCGCAAGTCTGGGCGAGTCCCGGCCGACCGGCGGGCGAACGCCCGAAAAGGCGGTCAGCCGGCCTGTGCGGCGTCGGTGCGCAGGCCTCGGGAGTGCGTGTCGGTGAGACGCACCTCCTCCTGCGCCTGCGCCTCCAGGCGCTCCCGCTCCCGCTCGGTGGTGCCGGGGTCGCTCACCAGGTCCGAGGCCCCGCCGTCCAACCGCTCGAGCGCCACGCGGGCAAAGATCTGTTGCTCGGTCGCGGTGCGCTCGGACCGGTCGTTGGCCATGAACGTGATCGCCCAGTGCAGCAGCGCGCTGATCTGGTTCTTGAAGCCGGTGATGTAGAAGAGGTGTACCGCGAGCCACATCAGCCAGGCGAGGAAGCCGGTGATCCGGACCTTGCCGACCATCGCGACAGCGCTGAACCGCGAGATGGTCGCCATGCTGCCCTTGTCGAAGTAGGAGAAGGGCTCCTGCGGGGCCTTGCCCTTGATCCGCCGGTCGATCTCCTTGGCGGCGTACTTGGACCCCTGGATCGCCACCTGCGCGACACCGGGCAGGTTGTCGTGGTCGACCATGTCGCCGACGACGAAGATCTCCGGGTGACCGGGCAGGGTGAGGTCGGGGTTGACGCCGATCCGGCCCATCCGGTCGACCGGGGCGCCCGTGGCGTCGCCGAGCTGCCGACCGAGCGGCGATGCCTGCACGCCGGCGGCCCAGACCTTGGTGACCGAGTCGATGCGGCGGCGGGTGCCGTCCTTGTCCTGCACCTCGAGCCCGCGCTCGTCGACGTCGACGACCATCGCGCCGAGCTGCACCTCGACGCCGAGCTTCTCCAGCGAGCGCTGGGACCACGCACCGAGCTTCTCGCCGAAGGGCGGCAGCACCTGTCCCGCGGCGTCGACCAGGATCACGCGGGCGTGCCGGCTGTTGATGTGCCGGAAGTCGCGCTTGAGGGTGTGCTCGGCCAGCTCGGCGATCTGACCGGCCATCTCCACACCGGTCGGACCGGCGCCGACCACGGTGAAGGTCAGCAGCCGTTGGATCTCCTCCTCGTCGTCGCTGAGCTCGGCGAGCTCGAAGGCGCCGAAGATCCGGCCGCGCAGCTCGAGCGCGTCGTCGATGCTCTTCATGCCCGGCGCGAACTGCGCAAACTCGTCGTGGCCGAAGTAGGACTGACCGGCGCCGGCAGCGACCAGCAGGCTGTCGTACGGCGTCACCGTGACGCGGCCGAGCACGTGCGAGGTGACCGTGCGGGCCACGACGTCGATCTCGGTGACCTCGCCGAGCAGCACCCGGGCGTTCTTCTGCTTGGAGAGCACCTCGCGGGTCGGCGGGGCGATCTCGCCCTCGGAGAGGATGCCCGTCGCGACCTGGTACAGCAGTGGCTGGAACAGGTGGTGGGTCGTCTTGGCGATCATGGTGACGTCGACGTCGGCGCCCTTGAGGGCCTTGGCGCCGAAGAGCCCCCCGAAGCCGGAGCCGATGACGACCACGCGGTGCCGGACGTCCTCCCTGGCCTGGCGCTCCTGGGCGGACTCCGCCGGGTCGCGGGGGGCCTGTGTGTCGCTGCTGGCCATGGGTCTCGGCCTCCTCGGGCGCCCGGCAGTGGCCGAGGGCCCTGATCGTCGCTGTCGTCGCTGGTCGGTCTTCCTCCCCCCATCTTCCCCGACACGGCCTCGGGAACGCCGACCGGGCGGGATCCTCGGTCACGCCCGGGTCACGATCACCCTCCGACCCGCCCGCACCGAGCCCGCGCTGGTGCGGACGGGCCGTCCTGGGGAGACTGCGGACGTGACCCACTACGACCTCCTCGTCATCGGCACCGGCTCGGGCAACTCGCTGGTCGACGAACGCTTCTCCGACCAGCGCGTCGCGATCGTGGAGAAGGGCACCTTCGGCGGCACCTGCCTGAACGTGGGCTGCATCCCCACGAAGATGTTCGTCTGGCCGGCCGACATCGCGTCGTACGCCCACGACGGCCCGCGCCTGGGCGTGCAGACCGTGCGACACGGGGCCGACTGGTCCTCGATGCGGGATCGGATCTTCCGCCGGATCGACGCGATCGCCCACGGCGGCCGCAGCTACCGCGTAGACCTCGACCACGTCGACGTGCTGCACGGCACCGCGCGGTTCACCGGCGAGCGCAGGTTGCAGATCGACCCTGGCGACGGTCGCGAGGGCGGGGACTGCGAGGAGGTCACCGCCGACCAGGTGGTGCTCGCGACGGGCAGCCGCGTCTCCGTGCCGCCCACGCCGGGGCTGGAACAGGCTGGCTACGAGACCAGCGACACCGTCATGCGGCTCGACGGGCAGCCGCGCAGCATGGCGATCATCGGCGGCGGGTTCGTCGCCGCCGAGTTCGCCCACGTCTTCTCCGCGCTCGGCACGCAGGTGGTGCAGGTGCAGCGCGGCGACCGGCTGCTCAAGGCCGAGGACGACGACGTCTCCGCCCGCTTCACCGAGCTGGCATGCCGCTCCTGGGACGTCCGGCTCGGGGCCACCGTCGACCGGGTCGAGCGCACCGACGAGGGGCGCCGCCTGACCCTCTCGACGGGGGAGAGCGTCGAGGTCGACGTCGTCCTGGTCGCCACCGGCCGGGTGCCCAACTCCGACCGGATGGGCCTCGAGGGGGCCGGGGTGAAGACCGACGCCCGCGGCCTCGTCACCACCGACGCCCACCTCCGTACCACCGCCGAGGGGGTCTGGGCGCTCGGCGACGTGCGCTCCCCCCACCAGCTCAAGCACGTCGCCAACCACGAGGCCCGCGTCGTCCAGCACAACCTGCTGCACCCCGAGGACCTCCGCGAGGTCGGCGACATGCCGGTACCGCACGCGGTCTTCACGCACCCGCAGGTCGCCTCGGTGGGCGAGACCGAACGCGCCCTGATGGAGTCGGGGCGGCCGTACGTGAAGAAGGTGCAGGACTACGGCGACGTCGCCTACGGCTGGGCGATGGAGGACACGACCGGTTTCGCCAAGCTGCTCGCCGACCCGCGCTCGGGCCTCCTCCTCGGGGCCCACCTGATCGGCCCGCAGGCGTCAGCGCTGATCCAGCCGCTGATCCAGATGATCAGCACCAGGCAGACCGTCGCCGACGTCGCCCGCACGCAGTACTGGATCCACCCCGCCCTCCCCGAGCTGGTCGAGAACGCCCTGCTCGGCCTCGACGTGCCGCACGAATGAGCGCCACCGACCGGGGCGCCGAGAAGGGGCGCGAAGCCGCCGAGAAGGGCCGCGAGGTCGCCGCCCACGCCCAGGCCTGGGGCCGTCGGCTCAACGACAGCAGTGCCCTGCGGCGGGCCGTGCAGGTCGGCCTGGTCGCGTACGCCGTGCTCCACCTGCTCGTCGGGTACGTCGCGGTCCGGCTGGCCCTCGGCGAACGGAGCGGGTCGGCCTCGACCGACGGCGCGCTCAGCCAGCTGGCCGACGAGACCGGAGGGCACCTGGCCCTGGGGCTGATGGCGCTCGGTTTCGCCGCGCTCGTCGTGGCCCGGCTGCTCGCGGCGGTCTACTCGCACCGGGACGAGGAGGGCGCCCGGGCCTGGCTGATGCCGGCGTACTCGTCGCTCAGGGCGGTGCTCTACGGCGCCCTCGCCTGGTCGACGGCCAAGATCGCGCTGGGCCAGGGCAGCGGCGGCGGCAGCGGCAGCGCGGACACCATGTCGGCCCAGCTGATGTCGGCCCCGGGCGGCCGGGTGCTCGTCGGGCTGATCGGGGTCGTGGTGTGGGGGTACGCGGGCGGGCTCATCGTCACCGGGGTCACCGGCGGGTACCGAGACATGCTGAGCGTGGAGGGCTGGCGGGGCAACAAGGGCGGCTTCTACGACACGGTCGCGCGCATCGGCCACCTCGGCAAGGGGTCCGCCTTCGTGCTCATCGGCGGCCTCTTCGTCGGGTCCGCGATCCAGCACGACGCGCAGCAGTCCGGTGGCCTGGACCAGGCCCTGCGGGAGCTGACAGGACAGCCCTACGGCCGGGTCGCGGTCGTCGTGGTGGCCCTCGGCTTCGCGGCGTACGGCGGCTTCGCGCTGATCCGTGCCAGACACCTCCGCCATGGCTCGTAGCTACTACCCCAGCAGTGGGTGGCGGTCTAGGCTGCCGCTGATCCCGGCACGCGACACCAGCGCCGAGGGTCCTACCGCACCGGGTTGGAGACGTCGTGCTGTTGGAGACTGACGCGACCCCGCTCGTGGGCACGGAGACCGCCGAGCTGCTGGGCGGGCCACCCGCCACCCGGGACGACGCGCCGCACGACCTGCCCCATGGTGGCTGACCGCCCGGATGCGGCCCTGGTCGGCGCCGTCGCGCTGGGTGGTGCCGTGGGCTCGGTGCTGCGCCACCTCCTCACCGAGGTCGCACCGACCCCCGCCGCCGGGTTCCCCTGGGCGACCCTGGGCGTCAACATCGTCGGCAGCCTGCTGCTCGGTATGGTCGCCGGGTTCGTCGCGGTGCGCTCCTCCCACCGGCTGCTGCACCCCGGCGCCGGCGCCGGGCTGCTCGGGGGGTTCACCACCTTCAGCACCTTCGCCGTGCAGGCCGTCGACCGCGCCTCCGGGGCACCGGCCACCGCGGCGGCGTACGTCGTGGCGACGTTGGTGCTCGCCACCGCGGCCGCCGCACTCGGCCTGGTGCTGGGGCGGCGCGCCGAGCGCGAGGTCCCGTCGTGACCGTGCTGCTGGTCGCGCTCGGCGGCGCGCTCGGGGCCGCGGGCCGCTACCTCGTCGACGTCGAGGTGTCGCGCGTCTGGGGCGGTTGGCTGCCGCTCGGCACCCTGCTGGTCAACCTGCTCGGCAGCCTGGCCTTCGGTCTGGTCGCGGGACTCACGGCCGACTCCGGGGCGACGGCCGCTGTGCTCGGCACGGGCCTGTGCGGGGCGTTCACCACGTGGAGCGGCCTGGCCGTGCAGACGGTGCAGCTGCTCGCAGAGCGGCCGCGCGTCGCCGCGGCGTACGTTGCGCTGACCCTGGTCGGCGGGCTGGCGATGGCCTCCCTCGGGCTCGCGCTCACCCGCTGAGGGGTCACGCCCAACCGAGCTCGTGCAGCCGGTCGTCGTCGATGCCGAGGTGGTGGGCGAGCTCGTGCACGACGGTCACCCGAACCTCGCGGGCGACCTCGGCCTCGTCGGCGCAGAGGCGCAGCGTCGGGTGGCGATAGACGAGCACGACGTCCGGCGCCTCGAAGGTGTACGTCGTGTCCCGCTCGGTGAGCGCGCGGCCGACGTACACGCCGAGCAGGTCCGGGTCGTCGGTCGGGGCGTCGTCCTCCACCATCACCGCGACGTTGTCGACCACGCGCGCGAGGTCCTCCGGGATCGAGTCAAGGGCGTCGGAGACCAGCTCCTCGAAGCGCTCCCGCGTCATCTGCACCGCCATGCCCTCATGCTCGCAGGCGGCCCCCCGGCGTCCTCTATGCTGACGCAGCAGCGCTGGGCCCCCATCGTCTAGCGGCCTAGGACCCCGCCCTTTCACGGCGGTAGCACGGGTTCGAATCCCGTTGGGGGTGCGATTCGTGGCTGGCGGGGACGATGGGCTAGAGTTCCCAGCGCCTCGTGAGCACGGCTCGCGGGTGCGCTCAGCACCACCATCCAGGCCCCGTAGCGCAGTTGGTTAGCGCGCCGCCCTGTCACGGCGGAGGCCGCGGGTTCGAGTCCCGTCGGGGTCGCAGACCAGCGCCCCGGACCACCAGGTCCGGGGCGCTGTTGCGTGGCCCCACCTCGGCTCGGGCGACCACCGGCGTGGGGTATGGTTCTGACCGCTCGGGCAGGTAGCTCAGTTGGTACGAGCGTCCGCCTGAAAAGTGGAAGGTCGGCGGTTCGACCCCGCCCCTGCCCACGAGCACCGCGAGGTCCCCGCCGGCACCCCGGCGGGGACCTTCGTCGCCGTGCCCCGAGGCAAGGTGCGGCTCAGCCGTGCGCGGCGACCATCCCGCGGTGCATCACCCGGTCGCCGACGACGCCGGCGTGGTCGGCGCGGTGCAGCACGACCGCGTTGTCCCAGATGACGACGTCACCCGCCGCCCAGGCGTGGTCGTAGGTGTGGGCCGGTTGCGTGGAGTGCACGAGCAGCCGCTCGACGAGGGCGCGGCCCTCGTCCGCCTCGAGACCGCTGACCGCGGCGCACCGCGCGGGGGCGTCGAGGTAGAGCGCGGGGCGGCCGGTGACCGGGTGCGGCCGCACGAGCGGGTGCTCGGCCTCGGCCTCGTCGTCCGGCTCGAGCTCGACGCCGGTCACGACGTGCCGCAACGTGCGCCCCTCGACCACGTCGCGCAGGTCGGCCGGGAGGGTCTCGCAGGGCGCGGTACTGGTTGGTGAACTGCGTGGCACCACCCTGGTCGGGGATCCGCACGGCCCGCAGCGCGGTGTACGCCGGGGGCGCGCGACGTAGCCGGTGTCGACGTGGAAGGTGCTCGCGCGGCGGGGTGTCCCGCCCGACGTTGCTGATCACGTTGAGGTCGGGGTAGCCCTCCAGCGAGGCCTCGCCCGCGGTGAAGGCGAGGTCGCCGAACCCGCGCAGGAAGGCCAGGAAGCCGTCGTCGTCGACGTCCTGGCCGGGCAGCACGGCCATGCCGTGCTCGGCCAGCAGGCCGCGCAGCACCGACCAGAGGTCGGGCTCGGCGGGTCGGCGAGGTCGACGCCGGTCACGCGGGCGCCGACGGGGTCGAGCACCTCGTGCTGCATGGGTCCTCCTTGCGGGTCTGGTCGAGAGGGAAGCCGTGGGTGCGAGGCGATTCCCGGGGGCAGGGCGTGACTACGTGGCGGGTGCGGGGAGGGCGGCACGGACGCCGAGGGCGAAGAGCTCGCTCGCAGGTCGATGCCGGCGGCCCGCGCCATCACCGCGACCACGCTGGTGGGGGCGTAGGAGCAGTAGAGGCCGGCCTCGAGGAAGTACGGCGTCGCCGCCCGGGTCGACGCGGAAGTCGAACAGGCCGTAGTGCCGGCAGCCCAGCGCCTCGTAGCAGCGCCGCGCCGCCTCGTGCACCGCCGCGGTGACCGGGTCGTCGACGGTCGACGATCCAGGCGTGCGTCGGCGTCCTTGGCGACCAGCCCGAGGTCACCGTCGTCTCCGCGCGGCCAGCTTGTCGGCGTGGTCGCGCACCGGCTTGCGTGCCGGGTCGACGGCGTACTCCTCCAGCGGCAGGCAGACCAGCTCCCCGTCGACGCTCGAGCACCCCGCAGCGCACCTCGCGGCCGAGCTCGACGTAGCTCTCGACGAGCGCGCGCCCGGCGCGTGTGCTCGGCAGCGCACCCGCCACGGCCGCGTCGCACGCCGCCGGGCTCGCGCACCAGGGCCACGCCCAGGCGAGTTGTCGGCGTCGACCGGCTTGACCACCACCGGCAGGTCGAGCGGCGCAGCGGGTCGCCCGGGCCGCACCACCGCGCCCTGCGGGCACCCGCACGCCGGCGCCGGCGACCACCGCGGAGGCCCGCGCCTTGTCGGCGCCCAGCGCCATCATCGCCGGCCGGTTGCCGACGTACGGGCACGCCGAGCAGGTCGAGCAGCGCGCGGTAGTCGCGTCATGCCCGGGCAGGCAGAACATCTGCGGCACGACGACGTCGACGGCGAGCGCGGCGACGTGCGCGACCGCGTCGGCCAGACCGGCAGGCGGCGTCGCGGCCGCCATCGCGCCTGCGGACAGGTCGGCCGGGAAGCGCCAGCGGCCGTCGGGGCGAGACGTAGGCGACGAGGTGCGTCGTAGCCGGTCGGGGTCGGCCGACGGCGCGCCAGGCAGTCGGCGGCGTAGAGCCGGGAGACGTCGGCGAGAAGCTCGCTCGACCGCGGAGCCGGCGAGGTGCAGCACCCGCAGGGGCGGGTCGGCCCGGTGCGGCGGCTCCACCTCAGTCCCCCGCCGGCTCGACGAGCTTGCCGATGTTGAGGTCGACCGTGAGCCACGGCCGCAGGTGCGCGCAGGTTCGGCCAGCAGCAGCGACGGGCACGTGCACGTGGTGCAGCATCAGGAACGGCAGCGGGTCGTCCGCGGTCGAGACCGCGTCGCGTGCCGCGGCAGCAGCGTGCGCAGCCGGCCCGGCGCGCTGCGCGGGTGGCGCAGGGCCTGCCACAGCTCGTGGTGGGTCCAGTGCGTGGGCCGGCCGCCGAGCGGGCGGCTCCAGCGGGGTGTCGTCGGCGCGTCCTCGAGGTAGGCCGGCCGCGAGCCGCGGGTCGCCGGTGCAGCAGGGTGATCGCGGAGTGGGTGCGCGGGTTGCACTCGATGGCCCGCGGCACCCGTCGCCGCCGATCCTCGATGAAGTCGAAGGACACCTGCCCGGTCAGGCCCGGCGCCGGCGACGAACCGCTCCACCCACGCGCGGATCGTCGGGCTGGTCGACCATCTCGTAGGTCAGCTGCCAGGCCGAGGACGGCAGCACACGTAGCACCCGCAGCCGGCCGTCGCGGACGGTGCCGTGGGTGCAGTACTCCGTGCCCTGAGCAGCTCCTGCAGGATCCACGGCTGCTCCGGCGAGATCGGCAGGCGTGCGCACGAACGCCTCGGTCTCGGCCCGGGTGGGTCAGCGGCAGCGGGGTCAGGTCGAGACGCCGGACCGGGTCGTAGGCGATCGACTTGAGCACGTACGCCGCGGCCGACCGGCGCGGCGAAGTCGAAGTCCAGCACCTGCTGGGGGTCGGTGATCCGGTGCGTGTCCGGCACGGCGAGGCCCAGCGCGGCGCGCGGCCTCGGAGAACGCGTGCTTGTCGTCGACGGCGCGCAGGTCGTCGGGGTCCGAGGTGGACGACCTCGACCCCGGCGGCCTCCAGCAGGGACTTGCGCCTCGGCGTCGGCGAGGCTCGCCGCCGGGCTGCACACGGGCACGTAGACGTCGACGCCCTCGTCGTTGCGCGACCGCGCAGCAGCGCGTCGGCGTAGCCCGGGTCGGCCGACGTCGGGCACCACGTGGAAGGCGTCGACGGCGCGCGAGAACCGGTGCCCGGTCCAGCCGGTAGCGGGCGGTCTCCACCATGACCACCCGGTGCCCGGCGGCGTGGAAGGCGCGGGCCAGCACCAGCGCCTTGGTCATCTTGCCGCCGCTGACCAGCACCGTGCGGCGACCCGCGGCCCGGCGGGCGCACGCGCCGGCGACGGCGGGCGCACCAGGCGGCCGCGGTCACGGCCAGGTCGGCCGGCAGCGTCGCCTGCGAGCAGCGCCAAGGCGCCCAGCGTGCGGAGCGCGGTGCGCGCCCCGGCGGCGCACCGGCCGCGCTCAGCCGTGGTCATCGCGGGTCGTCGCGGGTCGGCCATCCTCGTCGCGGCGCCGCAGCAGGGTGACGCCGTCGCGCAGCGGCACCAGCGACCTGCTCGACGCGCGGGTCGGCGGCGACGGCGGCGCGTTGAAGGCGGCGATCGGCCGCGCCCGGGCGCCGGAGTCGACCGCCGGCCCACGGCTCGCCCTGCAGCAGGGTGTTGTCGACGCAGACGCACGCCCGCCGGGTCGGCGCAGCAGCCCGTCCGTCGAGCAGCGGCGTCGAGGTAGCCGGCGTAGCCCGGCTTGTCGGCGTCGAGGAAGACCAGGTCGAACCGCTCGCCGGCGGCGGCCAGGCGCGGCCAGCGTCTCCGCGGCCGGGCCGACGTCGACCTGCGACTGCGCCCGCCGCCGGGCGAGGCGTCGAAGCACTCCCGCGCCAGGGCGGCCACGCCGGGGTCGATCTCGCAGGCCGACGACGCCGGCCGCCGGCGGGGAGCGCCTCGGCCATCGCCAGGGCGGAGTAGCCGGTGAACATGCCGACCTCGAGCACCCGCCGGGCACCGGTGAGGCGCGACGAGCATGCGCAGGAAGCGCGCCCTCGACGTGGCCCGAGAGCATCTCCTGCTCCAGGTGCGGCACCCTCCCCGCGGCGCGGTCCCGCCAGTCGGCCGCGGCGGTGCGCTGCTCGAGCGCCTCGAGCGCGCGGAGCGGGCCGGCGACTCGGCGTCGTGAGCGCCCGACGCACGCGGTCGCGCCCAGGCCGGCGCAGGTCGAGCCGGCCGCCTCGGCCACGTCGTCGAGCACCGGAGCCTCGGCGAGCGCCGAGCAGGTCGGCCGCGAGCCACCGGCGGTCGACCGGTCGCGCCAGCTCGGCGGCCGCGATCGCTCGACGCGGCCGCACGCGGCCGGCGGCGCCGCTCGGGAGCCGGCTCGGGTCCCTCGGGCGCCCGCATGCGCCTGCGCTACGGCGCGCCGGCGCGTCCTGCCGGCGCCGCTCGCTCCCCGCCGGGTGTACGGCTCGACGGCCTGGCCCGCGCGCGGGTAGCTCGCGCAGACCGCCGGTGCTCGGCCAGCGCCTCGACCAGCTCCTCGACGGTGAGGTCGTTGACGAAGTGGCAGGTGCCGATCGGGCGCGGGCACGGCGGCGCGCAGCAGGCCGTCGCGGGTCTGCGAGGATCGAGCGCGGTGGCGCTGCTCGCAGCAGCTCGGGGGTGAACCACGGGCTGTCGACCGCCAGCCCCAGCCGGCTGAACAGGCCGAGCACCCGGTCGCGGTCGGCCGCGTGCTGATGTAGCCGCGCTGCTCGGCCAGGGTGGCCGAGAAGGCCATGTCGACGCTGATCGCGTGGCCGTGGAAGAGCGGCGGCGTCGGGCGCGAGCTCCAGCGTCGGGCTCCAGGTGTGGCCGAAGGCGATGACCCGGTCGAGGTCGAGCTCGTGCAGGTTGGGCACCTCGAGCTCGAGCATCGTGCGGATCGCGTCGTAGGTGACCCGGTCGGCGACCTCGCGCAGGTGCTCGGCGCCCTCGGCGTACCCGAACGAGGTGGTGCAGCAGCTCCTCGCCGTACTTCTCGAGGGCCTCGAAGATGCCGCGGTCGCCGACGGTGGCGATCTTGATGATCTCGGCGATCCCGTTGCGCACCTGGTCGACCGGCAGGGTGCGCAGCAGCGAGAAGTCGAGCAGCACCTTCTTCGAGGCGTGGTAGGCGCCGAGCCGGTTCTTGAGCGTGCCGTGGTTGGCGCCGACCTTGATCGACACGCTGGCGTCGATCAGCCCGATCAGGGTGGTCGGGATGCGCACGTAGTCGGTGCTGCGCTTGTAGGACGCGCACGCGAAGCCGGCCACGTCGGTGGTCAGCCCGCCGCCGACGACGAGCACCGGCTCCTTGCGCATCAGGCCGAACTCGGCGAAGGCGTCGACGATCCGCTCCAGCGTGCGCAGCGACTTCGCCGTCTCGGCGATCCGCACCTCGACCACGGTCAGGTCGATCCCGTGGTGGGCGAAGTAGGCCGCGGATCGCGGTCGCCGTGCAGGGCGAGGACGTTCTCGTCGACGACCATCAGGCAGCGGCCGCACGGGGCGAAGGTGTCGGCGAGCTCGGCTGCTGCGAGGGGTCGAAGACCCCGGCGACGTAGCTCGAGCGAGTAGTCGATCTTCTCGTAGGCCTCGACCCGGAACGCCGTGTCGGTGGCGCTCGAGGCGGCTCTGCACGGTGCTGGCATGGCGTGCTCCTCAGGGGCCGGGTGGGAGGTCGGCGGATCGGCGTGGGCGCGGTCGGGACTGCGTGGTCAGGCCTGGTCGAGCAGGCCGCGGAGCTCGGTCGAGCGCGAGCGACCGGACCGGCAGTCGGCCTCGGAGAAGTCGTGGCCAGCGGTGTTCTCGTTCGGGAAGGCGACGCACGGCACGCCGGCGGCCTGCGCCGCGGCGACGCCACCGATGTTGTCCTCCACCGCGACGCAGTCCTCGGGCCGCTCGCCGAGCTGCTCGAGCGCGTAGAGGTAGGCAGCGCCGGTCCGGCTTGCCGCGCCCGACGTGCCGGGCGTCGACGACGAGGTCGAGCTCGGCGAGCGTCGGCCGGGCCGGCGACCGCGGCGGCCAGCGCGGCGACGTTCTCGGCGGAGGTGGTGGTCACCAGGGCGACCTTCATGCCGGCCCGCGCGGGCGTCGCGGACGGTGTCGGCGACGCCGGCCCGCGGCGGCAGGGCGCCGCGGCGCAGAGCGCTCCCGGAAGATCTCCGACTTGGTGCGCGTGCACGGCGTCCGCGTCGACCTCGACGCCCCGCTGCTGGCGGCGTACGTCGGCGATCCGGTCGCGGCCGCCGTTGCCGGTCAGCAGGTCCCGGCGTACCGACGCTCGCGCTCCAGCGCCAGTCGAGACCGTGCTGCGGCGAACGCCGCGTTGAAGGACTCGCGCTGCAGCTCCGAGGTGTCGACGACGGTGCTGATGGAGCCGAGGAGGAGAGCGGACATCACGAGCCTGTTCTGTGTCGGCACCGGCGGAGAAAAAGGTCGCCGGCGCGGGGGTGCGGGGCTTGACAGGTGGTCCTGCCGTGCCGACAGCCTCCCCGACCGGTCCAAGCGGAGGGCCGGGAGACGACCGTCACCACATCCACGGGAGGTGGTCGAAGTCACCGTCCGTCACCTGGCTTCTTGCGGCGCGATGCCGCATAGTAGAAGTCAGTTGGAACGATCCAATTGACGGCGGACGCACCGAGTCGTACGTCGCCGCACCACCCCCGACGACGGAGGAGATCCTGATGACCTCGACCCGTTCCCGTCGGCTGCTCCGGTGGCTCGACGACTACACCCTGTGGGCCTTCAACACCCAGCCCTCGCTCGCTCGCGCGCCGCGCCGCTGAGCGCTGAGCGCTGAGCGCTGAGGCCCCCATCGCACGAGACCCCCGTGCCCGCACCACCTCGACGGTGGTGCGGGCACGATCGCGTCGGCGGCGTCGGACCCGTTGTAGGCTCGAGGCCCGCCCGGACCCGGCTGATGCCGCCGAGAGGAGACACCGTGGACCTCCAGCTCCCCGGCCACGCCGAAATGGTGCTGCGACAGCGCTACGAGATCGCCAGCATCGTCAACGACCTGCTGATCGCGCTCTGGTTCACCCTCGGCAGCATCCTGTTCTTCCAGGAGTCCACCGCGACCGCGGGCACCTGGCTGTTCCTCGTCGGCAGCATCCAGCTCGCCATCCGGCCGAGCATCCGGCTCACCCGTCGGCTGCACCTGCGGCGGCACACCGGGGGCCGGCGGCCGCACGAGAGCGACGACGACTACTGAGGTCCTGAGGTCGCTCGGGACGCCGGCTCACGCCGGCAGGTCGTCACGCCGACGGTCCCCGTCGCGCGGGAGGGGCAGCCGCGGCACACCCCCCAGGCCGAGCCGGTAGCGCACGTGCCCGTCGTACGACGCAAGCAGGTCCCAGAGCGTGCGGTGCGCCGACCAGGGCAAGGGCTCGCCGTCGGTGCGCCAGGTCTCGCCGAACGCGACCCACACCGGCACCCACTCCGCCGCGTCGTCCCACGCCCCGCGCCGGGCCTCGACCAGGCGGCGACGCAGCTGGAAGGCGCGACGCGGGCCGTCGACACAGATCGGCGCCGTGGCGACCGGCCACACCCAGAGGTCGCGCTCGACGAGGTCGAGCTCCAGGTCGCGCAGCACCGCCGGGTCGACCAGCACGGTCGCCACGTTCTCGTGGGGCGCACGTTCCATGCGCGCACGCTAACCCCGTGAGGGGTGCCAGGTCAGCCCCTAGGGCTGGTGCAGCACCCCGAGCAGACGGTCCGCGACCGCTCGGGGCTGCTCCAGTGCGAGCAGGTGACCGGCGCCCGGCAACACCTCGACGTACGTCGTCGCGCCCGCCGGCCTGAGGCCGGCCATGTCCACGACCGTGCCCTCCGGCACCTCCGTGTCCTCCTCGCCGAAGAGCAGGAGCACCGGCCCGGCGTACGCCGCCAGCACCGCGGACGTGTCCTCCCGGGCCGCGACCGCCCGGGCCGCCCAGGCTACGCCGACCGGGTCGGCGGAGCCGATGACGCCCGAGAGCAGCACCACCAAGCCGGGTTGGGCGGACCGCGCCGTCGCGCCGAGCCCACCGGTGACCGAGTCCGACACGGGCTCCAGCGAGCGGGTCCGGAGCAGGTCGTCGGCCGTCTCCTGACGCTCGGCCGGCACGTCGGGGGCGCCGGTCCAGGGGGTGGTGGAGGACAGCAGCAGCGCCGCCGTGCGGTCCGGGGCCTGCCGGGCCATCGCGAGGGCGACGTACCCCCCGGTCGAGACGCCGTGCACCGCCGCCGTACGCACGTCGAGGTGGTCCAGCACCCGCCACACACCCGCGGCCATCGCCTCGACGGAAGGCTCGCCGGTCGCGGCGTCACCACTACGACCGAGCCCGGGCAGGTCCACCCGCACCACGCGCACGGACGCCGTGAGCAGCGGCAGCACGCGGTGCCACATCACCGACCAGAGCGGGAACGCGTGCAGCAGCACCAGCACGGGGGCGTCGGGGTCGCCCGGGGGCGGGCCGGAGTCGTCGTGCCAGAGGAGGTCCACCTCTCGAGCCTCCCACCCGTCCCGCGACGGCGGCCCGGGGCGTGGCCCGCGCCCGGGCGGGCAGGCTGGTGCCGTGCCCGAGCTGCCCGAGGTCGAGTCCGCCCGCCAGGTCGTCGAGCGGTCCGCACTGCACCGCCGGATCGCCGACGTCGACGACTCCGACACCTACGAGTGCCGGCCCCACGACCCCGGCGAGATCAAGGACGCCCTCGTCGGGCTGCACCTCGTCGCTGCGCACCGGCGCGGCAAGCTGATGTGGTGCGCGACGGCTGCCGACGACGGCACCCCCGGCCGCTCGCTCGGGCTGCACCTGGGCATGAGCGGCCGGATCCTGGTGAGCGGCGAGCAGGGCGACGACGAGGGCGGGGACTACCTCGGCTCCGACGGTCGCCCGCACCGGGCCCGCAAGGAGGAGTGGTACCGGTTCACCGTCGACTTCGAGGACGGCGGCCGCCTCCGCCTCTTCGACAAGCGGCGGCTGGGGCGGGTGCGACTCGACCCCGACGTCATGGCCCTCGGCCCCGACGCGGAGGAGGTCGGCCGGCAGGAGTTCCGCGACGTGGTCGGGCGCGGCTCCACCGCGGTGAAGGCCCGTCTGCTCGACCAGTCCTCGATCGCCGGCATCGGCAACCTGCTCGCCGACGAGGTGCTCTGGCAGGCCCGGATCTCGCCGCAGCGCAGCACCGACGCGCTGACCGAGGACGACCTCGACGAGCTGCGGCGTCGGCTCCGAGCGGCGATCCGCTCCGCCCACCGCCACGGCGGAGTGCACACCGGCGAGGTCATCCCCCACCGGGGCCAGGGCGAGCACTGCCCACGCTGCGGCGCCCGGATGACCCGGGCCACCGTGGGTAGCCGCACCACCTGGTCGTGCCCCACCGAGCAGACCTGACCGCCGAGAGGGCACAAAAGTCTCACCGAGAGGGCAGGGAGTTCGCGGCGAGAGGGCGGGGAAACCCGTGCCTGGAGGATCCGTATGAGTTCGCGCCCTCTCGACGCGAAGTGAGCGCCCTCTCGACGCGAAGTGAGTGCTCTCTCGGCGGGGTGGGGGTGCCCTCTCGGCGGGGTGGGGGTCAGCGGTCGACGCGGGACTTCTCGTCGTCCTCGTCCTGCTGGGCGAGGGTGTCCATGGGGGTGCGGAAGCCGTCCTTGACGGTCTGCCAGGCCACGTCACGCTTGAGCACGAGCCGACCGACGGCGAGCACCAGGTAGAGCACCGACAGCGCGATGATGACGGCGCGGTTGTAGTCCGGTAGCACGACGCTCACCAGGAACTGGCTCAGGAAGAGGGTCAGCAGCAGGGCCGCGCCACGGTAGCTCAGCTGTCGGTCGATCAGGATCGACACGGCGAACAGTGACTGGGCGGCGGTGATCAGCAGCTCGAAGCGCTGCTCGGCGTCGAGGGGGAGGCCGTCGACGGTGCCGGCGGAGATCGCGAAGATCAACGGCAGCCCGCCGACCAGCAGGGTCCACTGGTTGACCTTGCTGGACAGCAGCGCCCCCAGGGAATCACCGGCCTTGAGCCGCGCGGCGTACAGGCAGGCGACGAGCAGCTCGGGCGACTCGCTCGCGAGCGGGGCGACCCACTGCACGAGCAGGAACTGGCTGATGCCGAGCTCCTTGCCGGTGTCCACCAGCGAGTCCGCGAAGTGCTCGGCCGAGAACAGGATCACCAGGGCGGCGAAGGCGAACATGCCGGTCACGATCAGGCGACGCGTGCGCTTGTCCTGCTGACCGACGTAGAGCGAGGTGCCGATCAGGTCGGGCTCCTCGGTGGGCATCTTCGTCAGGCGCCAGGCGTACGCCGCGAAGATGCCGATGAACACCACGGAGTCGACCAGCGTGAGCGACGTCTTCAGCGGCAGGGTGAGCGAGTAGAGCGTGGCCAGGCCGAGGAAGGCGATCTCGGCCGACATCACCCGGGGGAGGCTGACCGTCTTGGCGTGGGTGCTGCTGCTCTCGGCGGCGCTGCCCTCGGCGCCGCCCCGCTTGGCCCGGGCCACCGTGATCGCCGCGACCAGCACGACGAGCGGCCAGCCGAGGCCCACGAGCACCCGGTTGGCGCCGGTCATGTTGGCCAGCGAGAGCGTGCAGACCTCGGGCACTCCCCCGCCGCCACCGCCGCCCCCGACCTCGGCACCGCACTTGACGGTGAAGACGAAGTCGACGGCGTACTCCGGCAGCACGGCCAGCAGGGCGAGGAGCGCGAGGGCGAGCCCGGCGTTGATGTCGACCTGGATCGCCTCGGCCGCCCACGACAGCAGGAAGGCCGCCCCGACGATGGCGATGCCGTAGACCACCGCGAGCGCCGGCGACGGCAGCTCGGGCGCCGGGAGTCCGACGTACGCCGCGAGCCCGAGGTAGGCGCCGGGCACGGCGACCGCCCCGGAGATCGGCATGGGGAGGGGGAACTTCGTGCCGCGACCGCTGTCGGCCGTCGACGGGGAAGACGTCATGCCCAGCACCGTGCCCCCGCCGAGAGGCCCGCATGCCGAGCGCAGCGGACTGTCCGGTCACACCACCGGGCGATGGTCAGCCCCCGGTGCGCAGGGCGAGCGTCTCGGCGGCCAGCCGGCTGACCCGGTCCCAGTCACCCGTCGCGATCGCGTCGGCCGGGGTCAGCCAGGTGCCGCCGACGCAGCCGACGTTCGGCAGCGCCAGGTACGACGCCGCGGTCGCCGGCCGTGATCCCGCCGGTCGGGCAGAAGCGGGCCGTCGGGCACCGGGGAGGCCAGGGCCTTCAGGTACGCCGCTCCCGCCGGAGGCCTCGGCGGGGAAGAACTTCATCTCGGTCACGCCGGCCTCGAGCACCGCGAGCGCCTCGGAGACCGTCGCCGTGCCCGGGCAGGAACGGCAGCCCCGTGTCCCGAGCCGCCTGCGAGCAGGGTCGGCGTCGCCCCGGGCGAGACGAGGAACCGCGCCCCGGCGGCCCGGGCCTCGTCGGCCTGGCGCGGCGCCCAGCGACGGTGCCGGCGCCGACGACGGATCTCGGGCACCTCGTCGGCGATGGCGCGGATCGCCTCGAGCGCGACCGGCGTGCGCAGGGTCAGCTCGATCACCGGCACGCCGCCGGCGGCCAGCGCCCGCGCGACGGGGCACGGCGGTGGCGACGTCGTGGACCACGACGACCGGCACCACCGGCGCGAGGTCGAGCAGCGACCCGGCGGTGACGCGGCACGGTCTCAGACGGGCTGGACAACGGGGCACCTCCTGGCGGGTCAGCTGGCCGGTCGGGAAGACGCTGGCCCCGGTGTCGGCCGCGCCGACGGTGGCGCGGAAGCCGGCGAACAGCTCGCGGCCGGTGCCGGCCCACTCCTCGCCGCCTCGGGTCGGCGCGGCCGGTCGACCGGCGCGGCGCAGCGCCTCGGCGCTGTCGACTACTCCAGCCGGCCGCGCTCGGCGTCGACGCGTGATCACGTCGCCGTCGCGCACCCGGGCGAGCGGGCCGCCGAGGGCGGCCTCGGGGGTGACGTGGATGGCGGCGGGCACCTTGCCGGAGGCCCCGGACATGCGGCCGTCGGTGACGATCGCGACCCTGCTGGCCGCGGTCCTGCAGCACCCCGAGGGCCGGGGTGAGCTTGTGCAGCTCGGGCATGCCGTTGGCCGCCGGGCCCTGGTAGCGGACGACGGCGACGAGGTCGCGGCCGTCGAGCTCGCCGTCGTCGAACGCGGCGCAGCAGCTCGGCCTGGTCGTCGAAGACCACGCGCCGGCGCGGTGACGACGCGGTGCTCGGGCGTGACCGCCGAGGTCTTGATGACGGCGGTGCCGAGCGGGCCGCGCAGCACCCGCAGCCCGCCGTCGGCGGCGAACGGGTCCTCGGCCGGGCGCAGCACGTCGAGGTCGCGGGAGGCCTTCGGGCCCTCCTCCCAGCGCGAGCTCGCCGTCCCCCAGCCGCACCGCGGCTCGGTCGTGTAGCGCCACAGGCCGCGGCCCATGATCGTCCGCACGTCGTCGTGCAGCAGGCCCGCCCCGAGCAGCGTGTGCACGAGGAAGGCGACGCCGCCGGCGGCGTGGAAGTGGTTGATGTCGGCCGAGCCGTTCGGGTAGACCCGCGCCAGCAGCGGCACCACGGCCGAGAGGTCGGCCAGGTCCTCCCAGGTCAGCACGATGCCGGCGGCGCGCGCGATGGCGACGAGGTGCAGCGTGTGGTTGGTCGAGCCGCCGCTGGCGAGCAGGGCGACGACAGGCGTTGACGATCGCCTTCTCGTCGACGAGCTCGCCGATCGGGGTGGGCTCGCCGCCCTGGTGGGTGATCGCGGCGACGGCGCGCCGCGGCGGCGTCGGTGAGCGCCTCGCGCATCGGGGTGCCGGGGTTGACGAAGGAGGAGCCGGGCAGGTGCAGGCCCATCACCTCCATCAGCAGCTGGTTGGAGTTGGCGGTGCCGTAGAAGGTGCAGGTGCCGGCGCGAGTGGTACGACGCCGCCTCGGCGTCGAGCAGCTCCTCGCGACCGACCTTGCCCTCGGCGTGCAGCTGGCGCACCCGCGCCTTCTCGTTGTTCGGCAGGCCGGAGGCCATCGGGCCGGCGGGCACGAACACGGTCGGCAGGTGCCCGAAGGACAGCGCGCCGATCATGCAGGCCGGGCACGATCTTGTCGCACACGCCGAGCATCAGCGCGCCGTCGAACATGTCGTGGCGAGAGCGCGATCGCGGCCGACATGGCGATGACGTCGCGGCTGAAGAGCGAGAGCTGCATGCCGTCGCGGCCCTGGGTGATGCCGTCGCACATGGCGGGCACGCCACCGGCGACCTGGGCGATGCCGCCGGCGCGGAGCGACGGCGTCCTTCAGCACCGGCGGGTAGGCGCCGTAGGGCTGGTGGGCGGAGAGCATGTCGTTGTAGGACGTGACGATCGCGACGTTCGGCTTCGCCCGGCCGCGCAGCGCCGCTTCTCCGGGTCGGCAGAGGCGGCGAAGCCGTGGGCGAGGTTGGCGCAGCCGAGCTTGCCGCGGGCGGGACCGTCGGTCGCGGCGGCGCGGATCCGCGCGAGGTACGCCGCGCGACTGGCGGCGCTGCGCTCGACGATGCGGGCGGTCACCGCGACTGACGACGGGGTGCAGCGTCTGCGGGCTCACTGGTCGGTCTCCTGCCAGGCTCGGCCGTCGCGCTCGAGGAGCGTGGCGGCGGCGGTCGGTCCGGTGGTGCCGGCCGGGTACTGCTTGGGGCGCTGGGCGTGGTCCGCCCAGCGGTCGAGGATCGGCTCGACCCACGTCCAGGCGGCCTCGACCTCGTCGCGGCGCATGAACAGCGTCGGGTTGCCGCGGATGACGTCCATGAGCAGCCGCTCGTAGGCGTCGGGCGAGCGGCGCCTCGAAGGTCGCGGCGTAGCTGAGGTCGAGCGACACCGGCCGCAGCCGGATCCCGCCGGGGCCGGGCTCCTTGGCGGTCATGTGCAGCCGCATGCCCTCGTCGGGCTGCACCTGGATGTGGAGCCGGTTGGGCTCGTGGGCGCCCTCGCTGTGGGGGAACATCGCGTGCGGCGGCTCCTTGAAGACCACGACGATCTCCGAGACTGCGGCGGTCCATCCGCTTGCCGGTGCGCAGGTAGAACGGCACGCCGGCCCAGCGCCAGTTGCTGCACCTCGGCCTTGATCGCGACGTAGGTCTCGGTCGTCGCTGCCGGGGTGGCCGAGCTCCTCGGCGTACGACGGCACGACCGCGCCGTCGACGAGGCCCGCGCCGTACCTGCCCGCGCACGGTGTCGCGGTCGACCTCGGCGGCGGTCATCGGCTTGAGTGCCTGGAGCACCTTGAGCTTCTCGTCACGCACGTCTCGCGGCCGACGTACGTCGGCGGCTCCATCGCGACGAGGCACAGCAGCTGGAGGAGGTGGTTCTGCACCATGTCGCGCAGCGCGCCGGCGCTGGTCGTAGTAGCCGCCGCGGGTGCCGACCCCGAGCGGTCTCGGCGACGGTGATCTGCACGTGGTCGACCCAGCGGGAGTTCCACAGCGGCTCGAGGAAGGTGTTGGCGAAGCGGGTGACGAGGAGGTTCTGCACGCTCTCCTTGCCGAGGTAGTGGTCGATGCGGAAGATCTGCGTCTCCTCGAAGACCTGGCCCACGGCATCGTTGACCTCGCGCGCGGAGCGCGAGGTCGCGGCCGATCGGCTTCTCCATGACCACACGGGCGCGGCTCGTCGACCACGCCGAGCTGCCCGAGCCGCTCGCAGAGTCGGCCCGAAGAGCGCGGGGCGCGACGGCGAGGTAGAAGACCCGCACGGTCTCGTCGGCGTCGGGGCGGTCCTTGAGCACGTCGTGGAAGACGTGCCAGTCGTCCGGGTCCTCGGCGTCGAGGCAGAGGTGCCGCAAGCGGCCCAGCAGCCGCGTCGACCGCCTCGGGGTCGCGCTGGTCGGCCGGCACGTGCTCGCTCGAGGGCGGCGCGCACCTCGGCGCGGTAGCCGTCGTCGTCGATCGCCGACCGGGACACTCCGATGATCCGGGTGTCCTCGGCGCAGGTGGGCGTCCTGGTCGCTGTGCAGCAGGGCCGGCAACAGCTTGCGCAGGGCCAGGTCGCCGGTGCCACCGAAGACCACGAAGTCGCAGGAGGCGGGCAGGGCCAGCTGGTTGGCCTGGGCGACCGGTCCGGACGCGACGCTGGAAGACGACATTCGACCAGGCTAAGGTCACTTTGTTCCGCATACAAGCAGACTTAGGCTTTTTCTAGTTCAAAGGGCGACGTAGATCGCGTCCGCGAGACCCGAGGAGGATCCTGCAGGCATGCCCGGCACGCTCCCCACTCCCCTCTCCACCCCCCTCCTCACACCCTCGGCGACCTCGGCGGCAGCACCTGCCGCGGGAGCCGGTGGCCCGGTGACGGCCGGGGCGCTGCTGGACCTCGTCCGCCGACGGCAGGCCACCACCCGGCGCGACCTGATGCGCTGGACCGGACTGTCCCGTACGGCGGTGACCGTCCGGGTGGGGGCGCTGCTCGAGGCGGGCCTCCTCGTGACCGGTGAGGAGGAGGCGACCGGAGGGCGGCCCGCCGAGGGGCTGTCGCTCAACCCCGGCGCCGGGTGCGTGCTCGCGGTGGCCGTGGGCCGGTCCCGCAGCCAGCTCGGGCTCTTCGACCTGCGCGGCCGTGAGCTGGTCAGCGAGTCCACCGAGCACGAGGGGGCGCCCCTCGACCTGCCCTCGCCCGCCCAGCTGCTCCCCCGACTGGTCACGCAGACGGCCACCCTGCTCGAGCGCGTCGAGGCGCCGCTGCTCGGCGTCGGCATGTCCGTGCCCGGCAGCGTCGACCCCGTCGCGGGGGCCGTGCGGGAGTCCCCCGTGCTGGCCGGGTGGGACGGCGTGCCGCTGGCGCCGTACCTGGCCCCGCTGGGCGACGTGCCGCTGGTGCTCGGCAACGACGCGGACGTGCTCGCCTCGGCCGAGCTGCTCGCCCAGGGCGCGGCGCTGCGCGACGCGCTCGTGGTCAAGGCCTCGACCGGGCTGGGCCTGGGCCTGGTCGTCGAGGGCCGGGTGGTGCGGGGACACACCGGGGCGGCCGGCGAGATCGGCCACGTGCGGGTGCCCGAGGCCGAGGGCCTGGTCTGCCGCTGCGGCGCGACCGGGTGCCTGGAGACCCTGGCCGCCGGTTGGGCGCTGGTCGCGCAGGTGCCCGCTGACCTCGACGTCACCCACGTCCGCCGGCTGGTGCACCGCGCGCGCCACGGCGACGCCACGGCGCGGGCGCTCCTGCGCACGGGCGGCCAGCACCTCGGCACCGCCCTCGCGGCGACGGCGAACGTGCTCAACCCCGCCGCCATCGTGCTGGGCGGCGACATGGCGGGGGTCTTCGACCTGTACGCCGCCGGTGTTCGCGAGACGCTCTACCCGCGGCTGACCTCGCTCGCCGCACGCGACCTCCAGCTGGTGCCGGCCCACCACGGCGACCACGCCGGCCTGGTCGGCTGCGCGGCCCTGGCCCTCGACGCGCTGCTCGCCCCGGCGCAGGTCGACCACCGGCTGTCGGCCGCCGGCACGGCCGCGCGCACCGTCCCCGCGTGAGCACCCGACATCCCGGGTAGGGCGACGGGGTCCCCCACCTCGACCTCCAGGAGATCCCCCGTATGCCCACCACCGTGGACGCACTGGTCACCACCGGCGCCGGCAAGCCCTTCGAACGCAGCACCATCGAGCGCCGCGACCCCGGCCCGCACGACGTCGTCATCGACATCGCCTTCGCCGGCATCTGCCACTCCGACATCCACCAGGGCCGCGAGGAGTGGGGCGAGGCACTGTTCCCGATGGTGCCGGGCCACGAGATCGCCGGCACCGTCAGCGCCGTCGGCGACGAGGTCACGACGTACGCCGTGGGCGACCGCGTCGGCGTCGGCTGCTTCGTCGACTCCTGCCGTGACTGCGACAGCTGCCGGGCCGGCGAGGAGCAGTACTGCCTCAAGGGCGAGGTGCCGACCTACAACGGCACGGAGTACGACGGGGCTCCGACGTACGGCGGCTACTCCCGCCAGGTCGTCGTGCAGGACGCCTACGTGCTGCGCATCCCCGACGGCATCGAGCTCGACGAGGCCGCGCCGCTGCTGTGCGCCGGCATCACGCTGTTCTCCCCGCTGAACCACTGGGGTGCCGGCACGGGCAAGAAGGTCGCGATCATCGGCATGGGCGGCCTGGGCCACATGGGTGTCAAGATCGCCGCCGCCATGGGCGCAGACGTCACCGTGCTGAGCCGCACCACGGCCAAGCAGGAGGACGGCGAGACGTTTGGCGCCTCGGCGTACTACGCCACCGAGGACAAGGCGACCTTCACGGAGCTCGCCGGCACCTTCGACCTCATCGTGAACACGGTCGCGGCGAACCTGCCCGTCGACAGGTACCTCTCGCTGCTGCGCCTCGACGGTGCGATGGTCAACGTCGGCATCCCCGAGGACGCCGACACCTTCCACGCCTTCTCGCTCGCGGGCATGCGCCGCAGCATGGCGGGCTCGAAGATCGGCGGCATCCGCGAGACCCAGGAGATGCTGGACTTCTGCGCCGAGCACGGTCTCGGCGCCACGATCGAGAAGATCCGCGTCGACGACGTCGACGAGGCCTGGGACAAGGTCGTCGCCGGCGACGTCCGCTACCGGTTCGTCATCGACATCGACACCTTCGGCACCGTCTCCGACTGATCTCTCGGGGTCTCCCCGGGCCACCCGGGGTCACCCCGAGTATCCCGTCCAGGACGCACGACGGGGACGGCACCGCACCGGTGCCGTCCCCCGTCGTGTCGTGTGGTGGCGGGCTGTCTCAGCCCGCGGTGCCACCCATGCCTTCGAGGAGCTTGCGCACCTCGGACTCGCGGTAGCGGCGGTGACCCCCCAGCGTGCGGATCGAGCTGAGCTTGCCCGCCTTCGCCCACCGCGTCACCGTCTTGGGATCGACGCGGAACATCGCAGCAACCTCCGCTGGCGTGAGCAGCGCTTCTGTGTCGCTGGGTCGCGTGTTCATCCGGTCTCCTCGCTCGTTCTGTGCGCCCGGTTTTGTGGACCGAGTCCCCCTGGCTTTATCAGAATGGCACGAGCCGCCTGAGTTCGTTCGGTTTTCTTCCGAGCGACCGATGACATGTGGGCAGTATCTCATAAAGTTCTCAACCAGGACACCCCGGACGGTGTCGGACGCCCCGGATCGGGACGTTCAGCCCTCGAGATCCGGGACGTAGTCCCCACGTCGACGAGCCCCCGGACACCAGGTCCGGGGGCTCGTCGCAGGCGGCGCCGACGCTGACGGCGTCAGGCGTCGCTGGTCACCTCGGGGGGGTCCCCGAGGAGTCGTCGTCCCACGGATCCGCCTCGACGGCGTCGTCGGTCGACTCGTCCGATGCTCTGGACTCGTCGCCGCGCAGCTCCCGGGCCAGGGCCCCGAAGTCTGTCTCGTGCGACTGGTACTTGAGGTCGCGTGCGACCTTCGTCTGCTTAGCCTTTGCTCGGCCGCGCCCCATAGGGTCGACCCCCTCTATCGTGAGCCTGTGTCGTGAGGACGACTTTACCCATCGCACCGAGGGTTTCGCACACTCCCCGGTCAGGAGACCCGGGACCGGGCCCGCCGCCGAGGTCCCGGGAGGCCCCGGAAGGCCTCGCCCCGAGCGCGCCGCACCCCGCCGACCGGCCGTCCGCGCACCGAGACCCGGAGGTCACCAGCCGGGATGGGCCCCGCGCACCGTGACCCCGCCGGGCGTGTCGCCGTCGGCGGCGCGCACCTCGCCGAGCACCCAGGAGTCCACGCCGTGCCCGCGCAGCAGGGCCGCCGCCGTGTCCACCTCGTCGGGTGGCAGCAGGGCCACCATGCCCACGCCGCAGTTCAGGGTGCGCTCGAGCGCCTCGGGCTCGACGGACCCGACCCGGCGCACCAGGTCGAAGACGGGAGCGGGGGTCCAGGTTGCCCGGTCGAGGTGCGCGTGCAGCTCCTCGGGCAGCACCCGGGCCAGGTTCTGCGCCAGCCCGCCTCCGGTGATGTGGGACATCGCGTGCACGCCGGTGGAGCGGGCGAGGTCCACGCAGGCCTTGGCGTAGATCCGGGTCGGCTCGAGCAGCTCCTCCCCCAGGGTGCGGCCGACCTCGGGCACGTCTCGGTCCAGCGACCACCCGGCCCGCTCGAGCAGCACGTGCCGCACCAGGGAGTAGCCGTTGGAGTGCAGGCCGCTGGAGGCCATCGCCACCACGACATCACGCGGGCGCACGCGGCCGGGGCCGAGCAGGTGCTCGGCCTCGACCACGCCGGTGGTCGACCCCGCCACGTCGTACTCGTCCGGCTCCAGCAGCCCGGGGTGCTCGGCGGTCTCGCCGCCGACGAGGGCGCAGCCGGCGCTGACGCAGGCCTCCGCGATGCCCTTGACGATGCTCGCGATCCGCTCGGGCACGACGCGTCCGGTGGCGATGTAGTCGGTGAGGAACAACGGCTCGGCGCCACACACGACGAGGTCGTCGACGAGCATCCCGACCAGGTCGAAACCGATCGTGTCGTGCTTGTCCATGGCCTGGGCGATGGCGACCTTGGTGCCGACGCCGTCGGCGGAGGAGGCCAGCAGCGGACGGTCGTACGCCTTGAGCGCGCTCGCGTCGAACAGGCCCGCGAAGCCGCCGATCCCGCCGATCATCTCGGGTCGGCGTGCCTTCTCGACCCACACCCTCATCAGCTCGACGGCGCGGTCACCGGCCTCGATGGAGACGCCGGCGGCCTCGTAGGTCGCGTGCTCGGAGGTGGGGGTCATGGGGTCCTCTCGCGGTCGGCCGGCCGACTCCGTGGACGGTCAGGGTCGACGCAGGGCGTCGTCGGCGCCGGCCCCGCGCAACGAGGCGTTCAGCCCGTCGGCGTCGACGAGGGGGTCGGCGTCGGACTCGAGCAGGTGCTTGCCGAGCAGGGCGGGGTCGGGCAGGTCGATCGGGTAGACGCCGTCGAAGCAGGCCCGGCAGAGCTGGTCGAAGGGAGTGTTCGTGGCCTCGGTCAGCTGCTCGAGCGACACGTAGCCGAGCGAGTCGGCGTCGATGCTGCGCCGGATCTCGTCGGTGGACAGGCCGTTGGCGATCAGCTCGGCCCGGGTGGCGAAGTCGATGCCGTAGAAGCACGGCCACTTCACCGGGGGCGCCGAGATCCGCACGTGGATCTCCTTGGCCCCCGCCTCGCGAAGCATCCGGATCAACGAGCGCTGGGTGTTGCCCCGCACGATCGTGTCGTCGACCACGACGAGGCGCTTGCCCTCGATGACGTCGCGCAGCGGGTTCAGCTTCAGCCGGATGCCGAGCTGGCGGATGGTGTCGCTGGGCTGGATGAAGGTGCGGCCGACGTAGGAGTTCTTCACCAGGCCGGTGCCGTAGGGGATGCCGGACTCCTCGGCGTACCCGATCGCGGCGGGGGTGCCCGACTCGGGCACCGGGATCACCAGGTCGGCCTCGGCGGGGAAGTCGCGGGCCAGCCGTCGGCCGATCTCGACGCGGACGCTGTGCACGCGCTGGTCGTTCATCAAGGTGTCGGGTCGGGCGAGGTAGACGAACTCGAAGAGGCAGTGCTTGGGCGCCTTCTCCGCGAAGGTGCGCGAGCGCAGGCCGTCGGCGTCGACGGCGATCATCTCGCCGGGCTCGATCTCGCGGATGTAGGAGGCGCCGACGATGTCGAGGGCCGCGGTCTCCGAGGCCACCACCCAGCCCCGCTCCAGCCGGCCGAGCACGAGGGGACGGATGCCCTGAGGGTCACGCGCGGCGTACAACGTGTGCTCGTCCATCCACACCAGCGAGTACGCCCCGCGCACCTGCGGCAGGATCTCAGCGGCCCGCTCCTCCATCGAGGTGTCCGGGTGGTGCGCGAGCAGCGCGGTCAGCACGCTGGAGTCGTTGGTCGAGACGTCGCGCAGCCGCAGCTCGATCTCGCCCGTGGCGCTGGCTGGCATGCGGTCGGCCAGGTCGGCGAGCTCACGGGTGTTGATCAGGTTGCCGTTGTGGCCCAGCGCGAGCGAGCCGTCGGCCGTGGGCCGGAAGGTCGGCTGGGCGTTGTGCCAGGTCGAGGCGCCGGTCGTGGAGTAGCGGGAGTGCCCGATCGCGAGGTGGCCGGTCAGCGTCGCCAGCGTGGCCTCGTCGAAGACCTGCGAGACCAGCCCCATGTCCTTGTAGACGAGGATCTGGCGACCGTTGCTCACCGCGATGCCAGCCGACTCCTGCCCACGGTGCTGGAGCGCGTAGAGGCCGTAGTAGGTGAGCTTGGCGACCTCCTCGCCGGGGGCCCAGACGCCGAAGACGCCGCAGGCGTCCTGCGGACCGAGGTCGTGGGGATCGAGAGCGGTCGTGAGGCGGCCATCGCCGCCGCGCTTGCCTGACACCCCCGCAGGATAGCCGCCGCGCGAGACCGCCGGGTTGTCGGACAATCCTGGTGTGTGCGACCGTGGTCGAGCCCCCCGCACGCAGCCTGCCCGCAGCCCGCTGCAGCACCTCCAGCCCCGAGGAGATGGACGCCGTGACCGGCCATCGCACCGACCACCCGCCGCTGACGCAGGAGCACGTCGACCTCACCGAGAAGTACGCCGCGCACAACTACCACCCCCTCCCCGTCGTCATCGCGCACGGCGAGGGCGCCTGGGTGACCGACGTCGACGACCGCCGCTACCTCGACTGCCTCGCCGGCTACTCGGCGCTCAACTTCGGGCACTCCCACCCGCGGCTGCTGGCGCGCGCACACGCACAGCTCGACCGGCTGACGCTGACCTCGCGCGCCTTCTACAACGACCAGCTCGGCCCGTTCAGCCGCGACCTCGCCGCCCTTGCCGGCAAGGAGATGGTGCTGCCGATGAACACCGGCGCCGAGGCCGTCGAGACCGCGGTCAAGGTCGCCCGCAAGTGGGGCTACCGCAACCGCGGCGTCGCCGACGGCGCCGCGAAGATCGTGGTGATGGCCGGCAACTTCCACGGCCGCACGACCACCATCATCAGCTTCAGCAACGACGAGGTCGCCCGCCGCGAGTACGCGCCGTACACGACCGGCTTCGAGATGGTGCCGTACGGCGACCTCGAGGCCCTGCGTGACGCCGTCGACGACGACACCGTGGCCGTGCTCCTCGAGCCGATCCAGGGCGAGGGCGGGGTCGTGATCCCGCCGGAGGGCTTCCTCCGCGGGGTCCGCTCGCTGTGCGACGAGCGCGGCGTGCTGATGATCGCCGACGAGATCCAGTCGGGCCTGGCCCGCACCGGTCGCACCTTCGCCTGCGAGCACGAGGACGTCGTGCCCGACATGTACGTGCTCGGCAAGGCGCTCGGCGGCGGCCTCTACCCCGTCTCGGCGGTGGTCGCCGACCGTGACGTGCTCGGCGTGATCGAGCCCGGCACGCACGGCTCGACCTTCGGCGGCAACCCGCTCGCCGCCGCGATCGGCCACGAGGTCGTCGGCATGCTCGCGACCGGCGAGTTCCAGGAGCGCGCCGCCAAGCTCGGCCACCAGCTCGAGCAGGGCCTGCGCGGCTTCCTGGGCCAGGGCCTCGACGCGGTGCGGGTGCGCGGCCTGTGGGCCGGCGCCGACATCAGTGCCGACCGGATGACCGGGCGCGAGGTCACCGAGGGCCTGCTGGCCCGCGGCGTGCTCGCCAAGGAGGCGCACGGCCAGACGGTGCGTCTCGCGCCGCCGATCGTGGCCGAGGAGTCCGACATCGACCTGCTCGTCGAGGCCTTCGGCGCGGTGCTCGGGGCGGCCTGACCGCCGCTCCGGACCCCGTACGACCCGCCGGAGTCAGGCGTCGAGCTCCTGCTCGACGAGCGAGGCGATCTCCTCGACGTGCGCGTCGTCGTCGCCGCTGACCACGACGTCTGAGCCCTGGCCGGCACCGAGGGTCATGATCATCAGCGCGGAGCTGGCGTCGACCGGGTCGCCCCCGGGCGTCGCGACGAAGATGTCCGAGCCCAGCTCGGCGGCGCGGTCGGCGATGATCCCCGCCGGGCGGGCGTGCAGGCCGACGACGGAGCCGACGGTGACGGTCTTGGTGGCCATGGAACGTGTCCTCCAGGGGTGGGACGGCGGGGGGTACGGCGGGCCGGGTCGGCCCCGCGGGCGGACGGCCCGTGCGGCGGCCCGCCTGCAGTCTGTCGAACGGTGCGGTCCTGGGCCAGGACCGCTGACGGCGCCGAGCCGTGATTCCCCGGCCGGCCGACGGCGACGGGCACCACGCTGCCTGGGCGGGGTGCACGCAGACCGACCCTCGCCAGCGCGGACAGTCCCCCCGGGGGCCCGTCGCCGAGCATCACCGACGGGCACCCGCAGCGGGTCGACCGCTGGGCGCGAGATCGCGGCCCGGAGCAGGGTGGCCCCGAGCCACCAGGCCGACGTGCCGTTCTCCCGGCCGGGTTGCACGGGCGCAGCCGGACGACGGCGCCAGGGCGAGCGCGGCCGCTGGGTGACGACGACGTCGGCGGGCTCGTCGAAGGGGCCGCCGAGGTCCAGGGCCGTCCTCAGGCCGAGGAGGATGCCGAGCGCGACCGCGGAGCCGCCGCGCATCGAGTTCAGCCCGTCGGGCCGCGCCCGCACCAGGTCGGCGAGGGGCTCGCCGGGCACGGCGCTGAACGCCGCGGCGGCGGCGCACGGGGTCAGGGGCTAGAAAGGCGACATGTCCGCCGCTACGCCCCCCACCGCGACCGCCGACCGACCCGCGTCCTACACCGGCACCGCGGTCGTGCCGGGCACCGTCTTCGCACCCGCCCTGAGCGTGCGCACACAGCTCGACCAGGTGGCGGTGGACCGGTTCCGCGCCCACGGGCGCGACGCCGACGCCGCGCTGGACGCCTACACCGCGGCCGCGGCCGCGGTGTCGGCCTCCCTCACTGCTCGCGCCGAGCAGAGCTCGGGGTCCGCGGCGGAGGTGCTGACGGCCACCGCCGGCCTGGCCCGGGACAAGGGGCTGGAGGCCGCCGTCAGCAAGAACCTCGCCTCCGGTCACGACCTCGTGAGCTCGGTGGAGGCCGCCATCGAGCAGTTCGCGGCGCTGTTCACCCAGAGGGGCGGGCTGATGGCCGAGCGGGCCACCGACCTACGGGACCTCAACCGCCGCGTCCTGGCCCGTCTGGTCGGGGTGCCCGAGCCGCGCGTGCCGCTGCCCGACGTGCCCAGCGTCCTGCTTGCCGACGACCTCGCGCCGGCGGACACGGTCGGGCTCGACGCGTCGCTGGTGGTCGGGCTGGCCACCGCCAAGGGCGGACCCACCAGCCACACCGCGATCATCGCCCGCCAGCTCGGCATCCCCTGCGTGGTGGCCGTGGCCGGTCTGCTCGACATCCCCGACGGCACCCCCCTGCTCGTCGACGGCACCACCGGCGAGGTCCTGCTCGACCCCGACCCCGAGCTGGCGCGTGCCCGGGTCGAGGGCGACCGCGAGCAGCGCGAGGCCGCGGAGTCGTGGACCGGTCCGGGCCGCACGGCCGACGGCCGCCGGGTCGAGGTGCTGGCCAACGTCGCCGACCGCCGGTCCGCGGTGGCCGCTGCCGAGGCGCCGGTCGAGGGGGTCGGCCTCTTCCGCACCGAGCTGTGCTTCCTCGGCGAACGCGAGGAGCCCAGCGTGGAGGCGCAGGCCCGGGTGTACGCCGAGGTGCTCGCGCCCTTCGCGGGTCGCGGGCACGTCGTGGTGCGCACGCTCGACGCCGGCTCGGACAAGCCGATCGCGTTCGTCACCCACGAGGGCGAGGAGAACCCCGCCCTCGGTGTACGCGGGCTCCGGCTGTCCTTCGAGGACCCGGGCCTGCTGGAGCGTCAGGTCGAGGCGATCGCGATCGCGGCCGAGCGCACCGGCACCGAGACCTGGGTGATGGCGCCCATGGTCGCCACCGTCGCCGAGGCCCGTGAGGTCGCGCGCATCGTCCGCGGCCACGGCCTCAAGGCCGGCATCATGGTCGAGATCCCCTCGGCCGCGCTGCTCGCGCACCGGATGCTCGAAGAAGTCGACTTCCTCTCGATCGGCACCAACGACCTCACGCAGCACACGATGGCCGCCGACCGGATGGCCCGCGACCTCGCCCACCTGACCGACCCGTGGCAGCCGGCCGTGCTCCGCCTCGTCGCGATCACCGCGGAGGCGGGCCGGGCCGCCGGCAAGCCGGTCGGGGTGTGCGGCGAGGCCGCCGGCGACCCGCTGCTGGCCACCGTGCTGGTCGGCATGGGCATCACGTCGCTGTCGATGGCCGCCGCGGCGGTCCGCCCGGTGGGGGCACGGCTCGAGGCCACGGAGGAGGCCGCCTGCCTGGAGGCCGCGGAGGCCGCCGCGGGCGCGGGTGACCCGATGGCCGCGCGCGACGCCGTACGCCGGGTGCTAGGCGCCTGACCCGTCCCACCAGCGCAGCACCCGCAGCGCGCGCAGGGTGACCCCGGGGGACGGCGCTCCCGGAGGCACGTCGACCTCGAACCAGGTGCGTCCGGGCAGCCGGTCGCCCTGCAGCCAGCGGCCGTCAGGCTGCCGCGCCGCGCGCACCAGCTCGACGGCCTCCTCCAGGCGGGGGTCGGGGGTGGTGCCGTCGACCAGGGCCGCCTCCCGGAACCAGTCCAGCGCGTTCAGCAGGTCGTACCGCCACCGCGGCGGGTGGCTCAGCTCGTGCACCCACGGGCCGACGTCCTCACCGGTGCCCAGCCGACGGCGCAGCCTGCGCTCGAGGAGGTACTCCTCGCCCGCCCGGCGGGCGGCCCGCACCTCGGGCCGCGCCTCGTCGGTGCGCTCCAGGTCGAGCAGACCCTTGAGCGAGTTCAACGTCGAGTGGAACGACGACCGGGTGGCACCCTCGACCCACATGCAGTTCCAGCCGCCGTCGTCGAGCTGGTGCGCGAGGAACCAGGTGACCAGCGGCTCGACGTCGACGCCGAGCCAGAGCCCGTTGGACAGCGTCCAGGAGTTGATGCAGGCGTCGACCTCGCCGCCCCAGTAGGGCAGGTCGTCGTACTCCCAGCGGCAGTGCTCCGCGAGCCGCTGCGCCGTGTCGCCGAGCGCCTCGGCCGGCACGCCCCACTCCCGCAGCGAGCACAGGCTCCAGGTGGTGGCGGTCCACGGCTGGCCCTCCCGCTCGAAAAGCTCCTCGCTGAACGGGTGGGGGAAGTAGGCCCCGCCCGCCCACCGCGCGTCGGCGTCCTGCTCGGCCAGCAGCCGGGCCCCGAACCCTTCGGTGGCGACCCGGGCCCGGGTCGCCTGCCACACCGCCGCGGGAGCGTCGGCCAGGTCGCGCTCGACCTGCCAGCGCAGGGCCGGGTCGGTGTCGAGCAGCCAGGTCAGGACGGCGTCGGGCGTCACGGGCATGGCCCGATCATCGCCCGGCGAGTCGCTCCAGCAACAGGGCCTCGGCCAGGCAGACCCGGGCGAACTCGGTCAGGTGGAGGCCCTCGTTGGCGCCGTGGGCGCGGGTGTCGGGGTCCTCGACGCCGGTGACGAGCACGGCCGCGTCGGGGAAGACCTCGCGGAAGGACGCGATGAACGGGATCGACCCGCCCATGCCCATGTCGACCGGGGCGGCGCCGTCCCACGCCTCCCGGAACGCCTCGCGTGCCGCGTCGTACGCGGGGCCCTGCGCGTCGATGTCGATCGGTTGGCCGGTGTCGCCGGCAGTGACCGTGACGTGGGCGCCGTACGGCGCGTGCTGCTCGAGGTGGCGGGTCAGCGCGGCGAGGGCGCTGCGCGCGTCGTCGCCGGGCGCCACCCGCATCGAGACCTTGGCGCGGGCGGCCGGGGCGAGGGTGTTGCTGGCGTCGGCGACCCGGGTCGCGTCGAGCGCGATCACCGAGATCGCCGGCCGGGTCCAGAGCCGCTCCACGACCGTGCCGTCGCCGAGCGGCGTCACGCCGGCCAGCAGGCCGGCCTCCGCGCGCCACCGCTCCTCGGGGTAGTCGACGTCGGCCGCGGGGCCGGAGGCGACCCCGTCCACCGCGACGTTGCCGGCGTCGTCGTGCAGGGTGGCGAGCAGGCGCACCAGGCTGGTCAGCGCGTCCGGGGCAAGGCCGCCCCAGATGCCCGAGTGCAGGGCGTGGTCGAGCGTGCGCAGCTCCACCACGCAGTCGGCGAAGCCCCGGAGGCTGGTGGTGAGGGCGGGGACGCCGACGTCCCAGTTGGCGCTGTCGGCGATGACGATGACGTCGGCGGCGAGCAGGTCGCGGTGCGCCTCGAGGAACGGCTCGAGGGTGGGCGAGCCGACCTCCTCCTCGCCCTCGACGAGCACGGTCACCCCCACCGGCAGCGACCCGGAGACCCGGCGGTGGGCACGCAGCGCGGCGAGGTGCGCGGCGATGCCGGCCTTGTCGTCCGCCGCGCCGCGGGCGTAGAGCCGATCGCCACGCTCGGTGGGCTCGAAGGGGTCGGTGTCCCAGTCGGCGGGGTCGCCGACCGGCTGCACGTCGTGGTGGGCGTAGAGCAGCACGGTCGGCGCTCCCTCGGGCGCGGCGAGGCGGCCCACGACGGCCGGCGCCCCGCCGTCCACGCGCAGCACCTGCACGTCGAGGTCCTCGGCGCGCAGCAGGGCGGCGACCGCCTCGGCGGAGGCCTCCACGTCGTCGCGGTGCGCCGGCAGCGCGCTCACCGACGGGATCCGGACGAGCGCCTCGAGGTCGGCGCGCAGCTGCGGCACCAGGTCGCCGAGGGCGGAGCGGAGGTCGTCGGAGGAGGCAGCCATGGCGCCACCCTAGGCGGGGCGGCTCACGCCAGCGGGAGCCAGGCGGAGAGGTCCGACCGCTCCCCCGATGCCCGCACCCGACCGTCGACCACCGCCCCGGGCCAGGACAGGTCCCCCGTCGCGAGACCGATCCAGGTCGCGGCGTCGGTCTCGACGACCGCGGGCGGCGTCCCCCGGGTGTGGCGCACGCCGGGGATGCACTGCACGGCGGCGTACGGCGGCACCCGGATCTCCACCGCGGCACCGGGGGCGCGCTCGGCGAGCACCGCCATCAGGTGCTTGACCAGCAACCGGGTCTGCCGCCGGTCGGCCTCCCCGGCCCGGTGTGCCGCCAGCGCCGCGGTCACCGCCGCGGGGTCGGCGGGGACGAATCGGTGGGCCACGGGAGAACCCTAGAAACCGCCACGGGCACCCCGACCGCCGGGCTAGCCTGCTGAGGCCGGGCGGAACAGACGCCCCACCAGCCCCAGGGTCCACACCCGTCCGACGGGCGGCCAGCCGCGGGTCACGAGCACCCTGTCCGGAGGAGATCCCATGCGTCGTCTGCTGCCCCTGCGCACCCGCGCCGCAACCCTCGTCCTCGCGTCCACCGCCCTGGTCGCCGGCGGTCTGGTGGCGCCGGCCTCCGCCGACGTGAAGGTGCACCCCGGCGACTTCACCGGCTACGGCTTCGACACCTGCCACACGCCGAGCCAGTCGCAGATGGACACCTGGCTGACGACGTCGCCGTACTTCGTGGTCGGCGTCTACACCAGCGGCAAGAACCGCTACTGCAAGGTCCAGCCGAACCTGACCTCCGACTGGGTCGCCGAGCAGAGCTCGAAGGGCTGGGGCATCCTCCCGATCACCGTCGGCCTGCAGGCACCGTGCTCGCGCTACTCCAGCGGCCGGATCGACGACGACCCGACCAGCTACTTCGCCGCCGCCCGGGAACAGGCCCAGCGCGAGTCGCGCGGCTCGGTCGCGGCGGCACGAGGGCTCGGCATCGCGCCAGGCTCGACGCTGTGGCTGGACATCGAGAACTACGACACACGGCTCAGGCGCTGCAACAACGCGACGCTGACCTTCATGGCCACGTGGACCAAGGCCGTCCGGTCGGCGGGCTACGTCGCGGGCGTCTACTCCTCGGCGTCCGGTGCGGTCGCCGCGATCGACCGCAAGCTCATCTCCAAGCCCAGCTACGCCGCCCCCGACCACATCTGGTTCGCCTGGGGCAACTACCGCGCCGACTCCGACACGGGCCCGTACGCCCGCTCCACGACCTGGACGCCGCACCGCCGGGTGCACCAGTACCACCTCGACACGACCGTCAACTACGGCGGCGTCGCGATGGAGATCGACAAGAACTGGGTGGACATCGGCCGGGGCACCGTGCCCGGGAAGGCGGGCCGGCACTGCCGCACCAACCTCGACTACCCGACGTACCCCGTGCTCGCCAGCGGTGCCGTCGACGAGCGGGTCAAGGTCGCGCAGTGCGTGCTGCGGCTGGCGGGGGTCTACCAGGGCCGCATCCGGGCCGACTTCCGCCCGTTCCTGGCCAACGCCGTGGCTCGGTGGCAGACCGACCATCGCCTGCCCGCCGACGGGCGTCTCACCGGCCGCACCTGGGTCTCGATGCTCTCCGCGAGCCCGCGCACCCCGGTGCTGAAGACCGGCTCGGGCAACGACGACGTACGCCGTCTGCAGCGCGCCCTGAACGCCACGGGCCGCTCGATGCTCGCCGTGACCGGCGTCTTCGACTCCACCACCAGCTCGGCCGTCAGGGCCTACCAGGTGCGCCGGCGGCTGCCCGTCACCGGCGTGGTCGCTGACCGCACCTGGGCCCAGCTGCGCGCCGGCCGCCGCTGACCCCCGCCGAGAGGGCACAAAAATCGCGTCGAGAGGTCACGTTCTTCGGGTGTAGTGCGCCCTAGGCCCGTCAGTGGACCTTGGTGCCCCCTGGACGAGAACTCTGTGCCCCCTCGACGAGAACTTTGTGCCCTCTCGGCGGTCAGGGGTTGAGCACGGCGGGGAGGGTGGCCGTCCAGGTGTCGCGCAGCTCGGTCGCCGGCACCTCGAAGACGCCCTCGACGACCAGCGCGTCGCCGCCGGTGGTCCCGAGCGCGGTGACGGGTACGCCGTGCCCGGCGGCCAGCCGCTCGAACCGGGCGAGCTCCGACTCCGCGACCGAGACCAGCACCCGTGCGGTGGACTCGGAGGTCAGCGCCACGAAGGGGTCCGTCGCCACGCCCTCGAGCCGCACCGTCGCGCCGAGGCCGTGCCGGACCACCGACTCCGCCAGCGCCTGCCCGAGGCCTCCGTCGGACAGGTCGTGCGCCGACCCGACGAGCCCCTGCTGGCCGGCTTCGACCAGCAGCTCGGCCAGCGCCCGCTCGGCGGCCAGGTCGACCCGCGGGGGCGTGCCTCCCAGGTGCCCGTGCACGACGTGCGCCCACTCGGAGCCGGACAGCTCCTCGTGGGTCTCGCCGAGCAGCAGCAGCCGCTCGCCGGCGGCCGCGAAGCCCGACCGGGTGCGCCGGCGTACGTCGTCGACGACTCCGAGCACGGCGACCACCGGGGTCGGCAGGATCGCCGTCTCGCCGGTCTGGTTGTAGAGCGACACGTTGCCGCCGGTGACCGGCACGCCCAGCGCGAGGCAGGCGTCCTTGAGGCCGCGGCAGGCCTCGGCGAACTGCCACATCACGTCGGGGTCCTCGGGCGACCCGAAGTTCAGGCAGTCGCTGACCGCGAGCGGGCGCCCACCGGTCGTGGCGACGTTGCGGTAGGCCTCGGCGAGCGCGAGCTGCGCGCCGGCGTACGGGTCGAGCTTGGCGAAGCGGCCGTTGCAGTCGGTCGCGACCGCCACTCCCAGGTGGGTCTCGTCGTCGACGCGCACCATGCCGGCGTCCTCGGGCTGCGCGAGCACCGAGTTGCCGCGCACGTAGCGGTCGTACTGGTCGGTGACCCACGACCGGTCGCAGAGGTTGGGGCTGCCGAGCAGGCGCAGCAGGTTCGCGCGCAGCTCGTCGCCGCCGTCGGGGCGCGGCAGCGCCTCGGCGCCGTCGGCCTGCAGCGCGTCCTGCCAACCCGGCCGGGCGAAGGGCCGCTCGTACGTCGGTCCGTCGTGCGCGACGCTGCGCGGCGGCACGTCGACCACTCGCTCGCCGTGCCAGTCGATCTCGAGCCGGCCGGTGTCGGTGACCTCGCCGACGACGACGGCCTCGACGTCCCACTTGCCGCACACGGCGAGGAACTCCTCGACACGGGCGGGCTCGACGACCGCCATCATCCGCTCCTGGCTCTCGCTCATCAGGATCTCCTCCGGCGAGAGCGTGGAGTCGCGCAGCGGCACCCGGTCCAGCTCGACGTGCATGCCGCCGTCGCCGGCCGAGGCCAGCTCGGAGGTCGCGCAGGAGAGGCCCGCGCCGCCGAGGTCCTGGATGCCGGCGACCAGGCCGGCGGCGAAGAGCTCGAGGGTGCACTCGATGAGCAGCTTCTCCATGAAGGGGTCGCCGACCTGCACGCTGGGCCGCTTCGCCGGGCCGGACCCCCCGTCGTCGGACACCGTGAAGGTCTCGGACGCCAGCACGCTGACGCCTCCGATGCCGTCGCCGCCGGTGCGGGCGCCGTACAGCACGACCCGGTTGCCGGTGCCGGACGCCGCGGCGAGGTGGAGGTCCTCGTGGCGCAGCACGCCGACGCAGAGCGCGTTGACCAGCGGGTTGCCGAGGTAGGTCTCGTCGAAGACGACCTCGCCGCCGATGTTGGGCAGGCCGAGGCAGTTGCCGTAACCCCCGACGCCCGCCACGATCCCGGGCAGCACCCGGGCGGTGTCGGCGGCGTCCAGCGGGCCGAAGCGGAGCGGGTCCATCACCGCGACCGGGCGGGCGCCCATCGCCAGGATGTCGCGCACGATGCCGCCGACGCCGGTGGCCGCGCCCTGGTAGGGCTCGACGAACGACGGGTGGTTGTGCGACTCGACCTTGAAGGTGACGGCGTAGCCCTGGCCGATGTCCAGCACGCCGGCGTTCTCGCCGATGCCCGCGAGCATCTTGCCGACGCGGGTCTCCTGCGGGATCGCGGAGAACTGCTCGAGGTGCACCTTGGTGGACTTGTAGGAGCAGTGCTCGCTCCACATCACCGAGTACATCGCCAGCTCGGCCGAGGTCGGGCGGCGGCCGAGGATCTCGCGGATCACGGCGTACTCGTCGGCCTTGAGGCCGAGGTCGGCCCACGGCTGCGCGCGGTCGGGGTCCTCCATGGCGACGACGACGGTGTCGAGGCGGCCCACGGAGGTCTGCTCGGGCTGGTCGGGGGCGCTCACGAGGCCACCGCCTCGAGCAGCGAGGTGAAGAAGCCGAGCCCGTCGGTGCCGGGCCCGCAGAGGTCCTCGACCGCGTGCTCGGGGTGCGGCATCAGCCCGACCACGTTGCCGCGCTCGTTGGTGATGCCGGCGATGTCGCGCAGCGAGCCGTTGGGGTTGCGCCCGAGGTAGCGCACGACCACGCGCCCCTCCCCCTCGAGCCGGTCCAGGGTGGGCTCGTCGGCGACGAAGCAGCCCTCACCGTTCTTCAGCACCACGGTGACCTCCTGGCCCTCGTCGTACGCCGCGGTCCACGGGGTGCGCGCGTTCTCGACACGCAGCCTTTGGTCGAGGCAGAGGAACTGCTGGCGCTCGTTGCGGATCAGCGCCCCCGGCAGCAGGTGCGACTCGCAGAGCACCTGGAAGCCGTTGCAGATGCCGAGCACGGGCAGGCCGCCACCGGCCGCGGCGACAACCTCGTCCATCACCGGCGCGAAGCGCGAGATCGCCCCGCAGCGCAGGTAGTCGCCGTACGAGAAGCCCCCCGGAAGCACCACCGCGTCGACGCCGTGCAGGTCACCGTCGCCGTGCCACAGCGCGACCGGATCGTGCCCTCCCAGACGTACGGCGCGCGCCGCGTCGACGTCGTCGAGGGAGCCAGGGAAGGTGATGACCCCGACCTTCACGCGAGCACCTCTCCGGCCTTGTCGGCGACGGGGAGCTGCTCGACGTGCACCTCGAAGTCCTCGATGACCGGGTTCGAGAGCAGCGTCTCGGCCATCCGGCGGACGTCCTCGAGCCGCTCGTCGGTCACCTCGCCGTCGAGCTCGATCTCGAACCGCTTGCCCTGCCGCACGTCGAGGACGCCGGAGAAGCCGAGCCGGGGAAGCGCACCCTGCACCGCCTTCCCCTGGGGGTCGAGGATCTCGGGCTTGGGCATGACGTCGACGACGACACGGGCCACGGGTTGCTCCCTGGGGCTGGTGGATCGAGGGGCTGCCGCGCGGGACGCGGCCGGGCCCGAGTCTAGTGGCCGTACGCCGCCCGCTCGCCCGGGGAGGGGGCGCTCACCGGGCGAGCGGGGCCGACCACTCCAGCACCGTGCCGGCCGGCGACGCCGGCCGCAGGTCGACCAGGCCGCCGAGCTCGTCGGCCCGGGTGCGGATGTTGCGCAGGCCGCTCTGGCGGGACAGCTCGGGAGGAAGGCCGCGTCCGTCGTCGGTGATCCGCAGGCGCACCCACTCGCTGGTGGCCGCGAGCTCGACGACCGTCGAGCGGGCACCCGCGTGCCGCATGATGTTCGACAGCGCCTCGCGCAGGACCGCGCGCACGTGGTCCTGCACCTCGCCGTCGATCACCGTGTCGACCGGGCCGGACGTCCGCACGACCGGGGTGAAACCGAGCAGCGGGATGTACTCCTTCACCACACCGCGGATCTCGTCGCGGATCGTGCTCACGGTGGCGCGCTGGAGGTTGAAGATCGTGCCGCGGATGTCGCTGATCGTGACGTCGAGGTCGGCGACGGCGCTCTCCAGCCGCTCGCCGACGTCCTCGTCGGTGATGTAGCGGCGGGTGCCTTGCAGCCGCAGGCCGGTGGCGAAGAGCCGCTGGATCACCAGGTCGTGCAGGTCGCGCGCGATCCGGTCACGGTCGGTCACCAGCAGCAGCTCGTGCCTGTCGGCGACGGCCTGGGCCCGGTCCAGGGCGAGGGCCGTCTGGTCCGCGAAGGTGCCCAGCGCCTCGGCCTCGTCGTAGCGCAGCCCGTTGTGGTCGCCCTCGAGCAGGCACAGCAGCACGCCGCTGAAGGACAGGTGCGCGTTCAGCGGCACCAGGACGACCAGGCGCTCGCGCCCGTCCGGCACGAAGACGACGTCGGTCTCCGCCGCCGCCGCGAGCACGGCCGGGGGGATCCGGAAGAGCACGTCCGGCACCTCGCGCGCGCTCTCGCCCGCCACCGCGACGATGTCGGGCCGGCCGGACGAGGCGTCCTCCTGGAGCACCGCCACGGCCGAGGCGTCCACGATCCGCGCCGCGGCCTGGGCGACGTGGGCCAGTCCCTCCTCGATCCTCACCGGCGGGGCGAGCACCTCCGAGATGTTCGCCGTCGCCTCGAGGAAGTGCAGGCGACGCTGGACGCGCGCCCGCTCGCGGGACTGCTCGAGCCGCACCGCGAGCGACTCCAGCAGCACCTCGCCCGCGCGCTGCTGCTCGGCGGTGAAGGGGCGCCCGACCGGTCCTGCGACGTGCAGCCGCCCCAGCTGCTCGCCCTCGACCTCGAGCCCGAGCAGCATCACCGGCATCGCCAGCCGGCTCTCGACGTCCGCATCCAGGACATCGCGGTACTCCTGGAGCCCGTCGAGCCGCGCCGGTGTCGTCACCGCGCAGAGCACCTCGAAACCCTCGCGGATCCGTTGCGGACCCCCCGTCGCCCCGTCGCCGGTCCCGCCCTCGGGGAACCAGGGGGAGACGTGCACGACGAAGTCGCTGATCCGGCCGCTCATGCCGAAGGTGGCGATCACGGCGATCTGCGCGTCGAAGAGCTCGACCACGAGTTCCGTCGTACGCCGCAGCAGCGTGCGCTCGTCGGTCTCGGCCCCGAGGGCCCGCACGGCCCCCAGCAGGGTGATCCCCTGCTCCTGTTCCGTGCCGGCCAGGTCCACGGGGGGACTCTACGACCAGCAGGGCCCGCGGGGGGCGGGTGCGACGGATCTGCGCGTCCGGCTTCCGCCGGTGACCGATCGGCGCGACGATGGGCCCGTCCGACCCCGCCGCTCCCTCGGAGGCACCGTGTCCAGCACCCTCACCACCGCCTCGCCGAGCCGCGTGGTCGTGGGCGCCGACCTGTCCCCTGCCGGGAGCGCGGCCCTGCTCTGGGCGATGCGGCAGGCCCGCCGCTCGGACGGCCACGTGATGGTGCTCGACTCGCGACCGATGCCGGAGTCCGAGACCGCCTCCCCCACCGACGACGCCGCCCGCAAGGATCACCGCTGGCAGGTGCAGGCCTGGGTCAGCGAGGTGCTGCTGAGCGTGCAGAACAGGGTGCCGGTGCTGGTCAGCACCACCGAGGGCCGCCTCGAGCTGGCGCTGGCCGGGGCGGGCAGCCGCGCCGACCTCGTCGTGTACGCCGACGACGGGACCGCTCAGGGGCGGGTCGAGGGCGACGTGCTCGCGCGGTTCTGCCCGTGCCCGGTCGTGCGGGTCAACCGCCACCAGGTGCCCGAGTACCTCCGACGCGACTGAGTCGTCGTCCGGGCCCGGGGTTCGCTAGCGTCGACCCCATGCACGACGACACCACAGCCGACCTCCCCGAGGGGCACGTCCAGGACGAGCCGGAGGGGCCGGACGGGCACGGGCCTGCGGAGATCACCTACTCCGAACAGTTCTACCCGGCCCGGCCGCGCGCGCTGCGGCCCCGGGCGCGCCTGCGTCCGCAGGGTGGCCCGGAGCACGGCGAGGAGATGACCGGCGAGGCGGTCGGCACCAACACGTCGTACGTCGCCTGGCTGCGCGACCAGTCGATGCTCAGCGACGCGGTCGTGCTGGCCCGCCAGCTCACCGGCAGGGGCTCGATGTGGCAGAACCCGTTCGCCAACCCCGACCCCCGGGCCGCGATCCAGAGCGCCTCGGTGTGGTTCACGGCGTACCCGATCTCGCTGATCACGCCGTGGGGCCGCTCCTTCCTCGCCACCCTGGGCGACCGCGACCTGTGGCGGTCCTTCGAGCGGATCGGCATCGAGGCCGTGCACACCGGGCCGGTGAAGCGGGCCGGAGGTCTGGACGGCTGGTCGCCGACGCCGAGCGTCGACGGGCACTTCGACCGGATGTCCACCCAGATCGACACCGCCTTCGGCACCGAGGAGGAGTTCCGCGACATGTGCGAGGTCGCGGCCGAGTACGGCGGCACGATCATCGACGACATCGTCCCGGGCCACACCGGCAAGGGGCCGGACTTCCGGCTCGCGGAGATGGGCGTGGACGACTACCCCGGGATCTACCACATGGTCGAGATCGACCGGGACGACTGGGGCCTGCTGCCCGACGTGCCCCGCGGTCGCGACTCGGCCAACCTCGACGTCGAGGCCGAGGCCCGGCTGGAGCAGGCCGGCTACATCATCGGCGCGCTGCAGCGGGTGATCTTCTACGAGCCCGGGGTCAAGGACACCAACTGGTCGGCGACCGGCCCGGTGCTCGGCCCCGACGGCGTCGAGCGGAGATGGGTCTACCTGCACTACTTCAAGGCGGGCCAACCCTCGATCAACTGGCTCGACCCGAGCTTCGCCGGCATGCGCCTGGTGATGGGCGACGCCCTGCACTCGCTGGGCGACCTCGGCACCGGCGCCCTGCGCCTGGACGCCAACGGCTTCCTCGGCGTCGAGAAGTCCGCCACCGACGGCTCGCCGGCGTGGTCGGAGGGCCACCCGCTGTCGGAGGCCGCCAACCACCTCATCGCCAGCATGGTGCGCAAGGTCGGGGGCTTCACCTTCCAGGAGCTCAACCTCACCATCGACGACATCCGCGAGACCGCCGAGGCGGGCGCGGACCTGTCCTACGACTTCGTGAACCGCCCGGCCTACCACCACGCGCTCGCCACCGCCGACACCGAGTTCCTGCGGCTGACGCTGAACTCCTCGCTCGATCACGGGGTGCCGCCGCTGACGCTGGTGCACGCGATGCAGAACCACGACGAGCTGACCTACGAGCTGGTGCACTTCGCCACGCTGCACAAGGACGACCTCTTTGACTTCCGCGGAGTCGAGATGCGCGGGGAGGACCTCGCCGTGACGGTGCGGGCCGACCTCACCGAGCGTCTGACCGGCGACGCGGGGCCGTACAACGCGACCTTCACCACCAACGGCATCGCCTCCACGACCGGCACCGTCATCGCGGCCACGCTCGGCCTCACCGACCTGGAGGCGATCACCGACGCCGACGTCGAGCGGATCAAGCGGGCCCACCTGGTGCTGGCGATGTTCAACGCCCTGCAGCCCGGCGTCTTCGCCCTGTCCGGGTGGGACCTGTGCGGCAACCTGACGCTGCCCCGCAGCCAGGTCGAGCACCTGCTCGAGGAGGGCGACACCCGCTGGATCCACCGCTCGGCGTACGACCTGATGGGGTACGGCGGCGAGTTCAGCGCCGCGGGCATGCCCAAGGCCCGAGCGCTCTACGGCCCACTGCCCGACCAGCTCGAGGACCCCGCCTCCTTCGCCTCCCGTCTGACCGAGGTGCTCCGGGTGCGCGAGCGGTACGGCATCGCGCTCGCCGACCAGGTCGACGTGCCGCTGGTCTCGCACCGCAGCATGCTCGTCATGGTGCACCGCCTGCCCGACGAGAGGATGCAGTTGACGGTGCTGAACTTCGGCGCCGACTACCTCACTGGCACGGTGCGCTCCGAGCACCTGCCGCCCGGCGGCACGGTGACCGACATGTTCCAGGACGTGGAGATGGACCAGGTCGACGACCTGCACAGCTTCATCGTCGTCCTCGGGCCGTACGGCGGCCTCTCCCTGCTGGTCGAGGCTCCGGTCGTCGACGAGCGCTGACGTGGGCGAGCCCGACGCGACGGTGGGATGCCGCCGTGCGCCTGACAGCCGCCCGAGCTGGGCATGGTGGGGAGTGACCGACCACCCGCCGTACACCAGGAGGGCCCGTGGCCCGCAAGATCGCCACCCAGGACGACGTCGACCGCGAGCAGCTGCTCGAGTTCGCGCGACCGCGGCACAAGTTCGTGCTGATCACGCGGCGCTCTGACGGGCGACCGCAGTCCTCCCCCGTGTCCGGCGGGGTGGACGCCGACGGCCGTCTCGTGATCGCGAGCTACCCCACCCGGGCCAAGGTCAAGAACGCCCGCCGTGACCCGAGGGTCAGCGTGCTCGTGCTGTCCGACGAGTTCGACGCGGAGTGGGTGCACGTCGACGGCACCTGCGAGGTGCTCGACGCCGCGGGGCACGACGGCCGGGGCGAGCCGGACGAGGCGGCGCTCGACGCCTTCGTCGAGTACTTCCGCTCGATCGCCGGCGAGCACGGCGACTGGGACGAGTACCGCCGGGCGATGGTCGACCAGGGCAAGTCCCTGCTCCGGGTGACCCCCGACGACTGGAGCCCGGTCGCGACCGGAGGCTTCCCGCCCGAGCTGGCCTGAGGGCGCCGCGCCGCAGTCGGGCCGGCGCTGGGTGAAACCCGCAGGACGGCGCGCCGAATGCCCGTTTCGCACCGACCCGGGCGGGTGCTCGACGCCAAGCAGCAGGTCGCGCTGGCCGACGTCTGGGACCGGATGGCGGACTTCGCCGCGTCGGTCCCGCAGCCGAGCCTGGCCGAGATCACCGACAGCCTCGACGAGTACACGCGTGAGATCGCCGACGTCCTCGGGGTCTCCGTCGCCCGGCGGGACCGTCGGGACGGTGCGCACCCGCCGACGGGCGAGGCCCCCGACCGTCACGGTCGGGGGCCTCGTGGGTGGCAGGTGCAGGATTCGAACCTGCGTAGCAATACTGCGACGGATTTACAGTCCGTTTCCATTGGCCGCTCGGACAACCTGCCCCCGCTGACGCCCCAGCTTGAAGCCTGGCGCAGCGGACGAAAGGATAGCGCAGCATCCGCGCACCGCCGAACCGGGAGGAACCCCCACCCATGGCCGACTCGTCCTTCGACATCGTCAGCAAGATCGACCGCCAGGAGGTCGACAACGCGCTCGGCCAGACGGCCCGCGAGATCTCCCAGCGCTACGACTTCAAGGGCACCGGCGCCGAGATCTCCTGGTCCGGCGAGGAGGCGATCGAGATCAAGGCCAGCGCCGACGACCGTGCGACCGCGGTGCTCGACGTCTTCAAGGAGAAGCTGATCAAGCGACAGCAGTCGCTGAAGATCCTCGACGCCTCCGAGCCCCGCCAGTCGGGCCGCGAGTCGCGCATCTCGATCGCGCTCAAGGAGGGCATCTCCAGCGAGGACGCCAAGAAGATCGGCAAGCTGATCCGCGACGAGGGGCCCAAGGGTGTCAAGGCGCAGGTGCAGGGCGACGAGCTGCGGGTGACCTCGAAGAAGCGCGACGACCTGCAGGAGGTCATCTCGCTGGTGAAGGCCCAGGACTACGACTTCGCGGTGCAGTTCACCAACTACCGCTGATCTGGGCTGTCTGCGCTGGTCAGCGCGCTGCCACTGCTCGTCAGTCCGCACGGAGTCCGCCGGGGGTACGCCGACCTGCCGCATCAACTCGGTCCCGGCTGCTCGGTGCCGTCATCCGCGGTGGGCCACAGGTGGCGGTAGGTGCTGAGGGTGATGGAGGCACCGGCGTGGCCACGCGCACGCTGGACGGTGACCACGTCGCAGCCCGCGGCGACGGGGCCGCTGGCGTACGAGTGGCGGAGGTCGTGGAGCGTGAACTCCTCCAGCCGACCCTGGCTCGGAGCAGGCGCCACTGGTGGCCGGCTCTGTTGCGGTGTGAGCAGCGCCTCGCCTGACTGGAAGAGCCAGCCCTCTCGCCGTCGGTGCCCACCGATGTGAGGTGGTCGGTGGGCGTCTCGGTGGGGCTGGGTCCGGATCGGTACGTCGAAAGACGCTGCGGTGTCCATGCCAACCTGAGCACGGGAGCGGGCGCTCTTGGGTGATCCGGCTCGCTGTCCGTCGTGGCGTCATGAACGCGCAGCGGGGGCTTCCCGGGAGCGCGTTGCTCGATCGTGGGGGCGCCGCACCTACGCCGTGAAGGCGACCCATCGCCAAGAAGCCCGGCCCGGGCACGTTCGGACACGCCACGTCGCTAGGCAATGCCACGCGCGACCTTCGGGGCGTTGACGATCATGCAGCCCACACGCTGCGCTTGTTCCAGGTGGGCAACGCGCGTGCCAGGTCCAGGGGGCCGGTCACACGGATCCGCTTCGCACGCAAGGCCTGTGACCATTCGAGCTGCCCGACGTGCCACTGCGCGAGCGCAATCGACTCCGCGGTGACCACGAGGTCCTCCTCCATCTTCGGGTCGGTCAGGCACACCTCGGCGGCGTCCGTGTCAACGAGCATCCACAGCCGGCGTTTGCTGGGTGGCTGATCGGTGAAGTCGAAGCGGGTGACGACTCGGCGTTCGGGGAGTCGGTCCACCGCGAGGTAGCGATGGCACCAGTTGTGCAGGAGGAACCCGGGATCGCTGTCCTCAGGTGTCAGCTCGAACCACTCCTCTGCCCACGTGCCCATGGCCGCCAGCACTGGCCGCAGCGCCAATCCGGCCTCGCTCGGCCGGTAGCGCCGCCCACGACCCGTTGGATGCGGATCAATCACGACCACCCCCGCGCGCTCCAGCTCGCGCAGTCTGGAGGTGAGCAGGCTGCGGGACATGCCGGGTGCGCCCCGAGCCAACTCCGTGAACGTGTCCGCGCCGGTGAGCAGGTTGCGCATCACGATGGGCGTCCAGCGTTCGGCAAGGACCTGGGAGGCGCGAGCGATCGGACAGTACTGCCGGTAGGAGCGCATGACCGAGTGTGCCCACGCATGCCCCCCCTGGCCAGTACGAATTCTGGACTGGCTGAGGGCATCTCGTCCGCGCAGACTCAGAGGTGTGTTCACCCATCCTGAGAGAGGTCGAGATGAGACAGCTGCCAGTCGGCAGTTCAGCCCATCCAGATGAGGTACGCCAGGTCCACCGGCGGATCATGTCCGAGGCTGGACTCGAGGGCTGCATGGTGCGTACCGCTGATGGCGCTGCCGTGCACGTCATGGCCACGGGGACCGGGCCTTCGGTGGTCTTCATCCACGGCTCGGGCAGCCCTGGATTGTTCTGGCTTCCGGTCCTGCAGGAACTGGAGTCCGTGCGGGCGCTCGCGGTCGACCGGCCGGGCTTCGGTCTGAGCGACCCGATTGTTCCCGCCGCCACCTCGAAGGAGACCGCGGTCGGATGGATCGATCGCCTGCTCGATGCCCTGGGGCTACCGTCCGCGATCCTGGTCGGCCACTCCATGGGTGGGTTGTGGTCGTTGTGCTTCGCTCTCGCCCGACCCGAGCGCGTGAGGGGGCTCGCCATGCTCGGCGCCCCATCACTGCCCGGCACCCAGGCGCCGCTGCCGTACCGCGTGATGGGTACCCCTGGAGTCGGTTCACTGATCTTGCGGCAGCGCGAGACACCCACGTCCGTCCGCCAGTTCGCCACGATGGTAGGCGAGGGTGAGACCCTCGGCGCCCACCCCGCGATGGTGGATCTTCTGGTGGCGGTGGGCAACGACCCGGTGGCCGGCCGAGCGCTTCACGAGGAGGTTCGCGCCCTGATCTCCCCGGCGGCGCTGCTGAGTCGAAGCGGTTTCCGTCGCCGGGCGCGCATCACCGAGGCAGACCTGCACGGGGTCGAGGTCCCGACCCTGCTGGTGGGGGGCGACCGCGACCCCGTCGGCGGTGGTGACGTCGCACGGCGCGTTCAGTCGCTGATCCCGCACTCCGAGCTGGAGGTGTTCCACGGTGGCCACGCCCCCTGGCTCGGCCAGCCCCACCAGGTGGCGTCCGTCTTGGTCGACTGGGTGCAGCGGGTGGACGGTGACCGGACCTGACCGACCTGCACGGACCCCGAAGGGCGTGCTGTGGCTCGGCCGCCTCGTGGCCTCCGAAGCGATGCCACTGTTCCCCCGCAGGGTTGAGAAGCCCCTGGTGTGGCCGAGCAGCGGGGCCGAGGATGCGGATAGCCAGCATCAGTCAGCTGTGCGTGTGGGCCCGCACCCGGTGGCTTGCCTGCTCGGAGGAGGAGCCAGAGTCCGAACCATCCTTCGGCGATGCCGGCGGGGACGGAGACGGCGGTGACGAACACCGACTCGTAGTCGCTGTAGTTGGGCAGGACGGTGCGGGCGAGGGTGTCGAGCACGTCGGCGGCGCCGGCCGCGACAAGTACGTACCCGAGTGCCGTGGGGCGTAGCGGGAGCGGAGGACGAGGCGCCGCCGAGGAGGAACGGGTGGAGACCGAAGGCGGGCCAGTCCGACCAGCCAGGTGGAGTTGTGGAGCTGGAGAGCCTGGAGGAAGTAGAGGGGGCTGCGCCGAGAGAGATCGTGTAGACGAGCCGGAACCAGGCCGTGAGCAGCGAGAGATCTCGGTCGGGCACTGCGGACGACGATGTAGAGGGCCCAGGCGACGACCACGTCGGTCGGGACGATGGTGAGCAAGGCGGCCATGCCGAGGCGGACAAGTCCCTCGGACTCCACCATGTGGGCCGCGGTGGCTCGGGCATCGCCGCTGACGATGAGGCCCTCACGGACGAGGAAGTTGGCGGACACGAGGGCGAACAGGATCACGGAGGCGACGCCGGCACTCCGAAAGCGGTCCGAGGGTTCGTGCCGGGGCGGGTCGGCTGCGGCGCGGCCGTGGGCCTGTCGGTCGAGGGGGTGGCGGTGCTCGTCATGGGGATTCTCCGTGTCTGGGTCGCCTGCGGTCTCGTACTATGTACGATGTCTGGACGAGACCGTCTTCGTACATAGTACGAAGCGTCAAGGAGCAGTCCCTGGAGAGCGAGCGATGACACCCCCGCGTAGCGAGACCGCAACCCCGACCCGAGCCGTCCTGAGCCGGAACCGAGTGCTCCAGGGCGCCGTCGCCCTGGCTGATGAGGTGGGGATGGACGGCTTCACGATCCGCAGGCTCGCGGCCGCCATCGACGTGAAGCCCATGACCATCTACCACCACGTCCCCCACAAGGAGGCCATCGTCGACGGCATGATCGATCTGATCTTCGCCGAGATCGACCCGCCCCCGGTGCACATCGAGTGGAAGGCGGCACTGCGGCACCGGGCACGATCGGCCCGAGCGGTGCTCGCCCGACACCCGTGGGCGACACCGCTCATGGAGTCGCGCACCAACCCCGGGCCGGCAACCCTCAGCGACCACGACGCTGTCCTGGGGTGCCTACGCCAGGCCGGGTTCTCGATCGCGATGACCGCCCACGCCTACGCCCTCCTCGACTCCTACATCTACGGCTTCGCCCTCCACGAGGCCAACCTCCCGGCAACCGGCGCGGACAGGTCCGAACTCGCCGAAGCGATGTCCGCGCGGTTCCCTCCCGGCGAGTACCCCTACCTGGTGGAGCTCACCACCGAACACGTCCTCGCACCGGGCTACGACTTCAGCAACGAGTTCGAGTTCGGCCTGACCCTCATCCTCGACGGACTAGGGAACCCGACCACGCCAGACGATGGTCGATGAGGCTGCCCATTATCCGCTACCAAGCGCATGCGGCCTCGTCAACGAGCTCGCCAGGACGATGCGGGAGTCCCGTAGGGTTCCTCGTCCGGACGCGGATCGGCGCCCGGGGCACGAACGGACGGGGGAACCGCCGTAGCCCGGCCCCGGCCGCGCACGCTCTAGGGAGGCACGCGGACGTCAGCCACTATTGCCGGCGCGGAGAAGCTCACCGAACCGTCAGGTTCGCAGAATCGGACGAGGTCGTGCGGTGCTCTCTCCCGCAGCTCGGCGAACGCGTCCTCGGACATGAGCGGGCCCAGTGTCCAGGCCCGGATGTCGGTCTCCAACCAGTGCAGGACAGACGGGAATCGCGCCGTGCCGTCCCACCGTCGGACCTGGACGTGGGCGAACTCCGGCGCCATCACCTCGTAGAGAAGGGATTCGGTGCCGACCGAGAAGGGCGCCAGTAGCGCGTCTGCCGGTCCGTCGCCGGCCACGGTGCGGAGCAGATCGACCATCGCCGAGTAGCCCGGGCTGGTCGACACCTCCGCCCAGGTCGCGATCACCACCCCTCCGCCGGGGCGGGTGACCCGGGCGAACTCTGCCATCGCCTTCTTCCCGTCGGTGAAGAACATCAGCGCGAACTGACACAGGACCCGATCCATGGTGGCGGTGGCGATCGGGAGGCCCTCGGCCACGCCCTTGAGCCAGACAACCTCGCGATCCGACCGCTCTGCGACCGCGAGCATCGCCTCGTTGGGGTCGACGCCAGTGACCGAGCCGGACGGGCCCACGACCCCTCGAGCCGCGCGGGCCAGGACTCCGGTGCCACACCCGACGTCGAGGACCCTGTCCCCGCTCCCGACCTCTGCCAGGGTCAGCAGCCTGGCTGGCCACTGGCCGAACAGCGCCGGCACGAAGAACCTCTCGTAAAGATCCGCGGCCCCGGTGTCAACCTGTCCAGTCGTCGCTTCCGTCATGGGGAACATCGTCGGCAGTGACGCGGGCAGACCTCAAGACCTGATTCAGCACTTCACCCCGGGGTGCATCGAGGGCACCATGTAGTGGTGCGGAGCTATGGGCAGTACTGTCCGATTGCGCGGGCCTCCGAGATCCTCGCCGAACGCTGGACCCCGCTCGTGATCCGCAACCTGATGTTCGGAGCCGATACCTTCTCGGCCATCTCCCGGGGCGTCCCGACGATGTCTCGGTCGATGCTCGTCACCCGCCTCAAGGAGCTCGAGCACGCGGGCATCGTGATCCGCACCCCCAAGCCAGCCGGTGCCGGGAGTCGCTATCTCCTCACCTCCGCCGGGCAAGACCTGGCCGGGGTCTTGGAGACGATGGCGGCGTGGGGCGAACGCTGGGCCGAGATCGGGACGGATCACACGGACCCGGGGTTCGCGCTCTGGGCCTGGTGCACAGCACAGCTGAACCGTGACGCGCTACCCGTCGACCGTGTGGTCATCGCGTTCACGTTCGTGGACCAACCACCCGGACACCGTCGCTACTGGCTGCTGGTCGAGAACCGTGAGGCGCAGGTCTGCTACACCGACCCTGGCGGCGACCCAGCGGTGTACGTCGAAGCGCAGACCCGCTGCTTCCTGGACTGGCATCGCGGTCGGTTGGCCTGGTCACGCGCTCTCCGGACCCGGGGGATCACCGTGAGCGGTGATCCCGTCCTGGCGTCCGACCTCCCGCACTGGAACGCGCTGGAGCCCCGCTGGGCCACACCCCCCTCGCGGTCCTGACCCACACGCCGAGACCGCCCGGCGCCACAGGTCCGGCCGGTGTCGGACACTCCCTGAGCAGGAAGCAACGTCGTCCGATCCGCGTGAGGCGCACGGGGGCTGGATGCAGTGAACTGAGCCCCGGATGACTACCACGGGCAGCACCACCACAACCTCGCCGGGGGACTCCTCGGGGGTGGATCCGCTCGCTCTCATCCGGTCCAAGGCCTACCTCTCGGCCCTGGTTCTCGCGACGCTGCTCGGCGTCCCGATCTCGGTGGTCGCCTACGGCTTTCTCGCGCTGGTCGCGAAGATCCAGGGCTATCTCTTCCAGGACCTGCCGGGCGAGCTGTTCGCGACCGGCACCCCGGCCTGGTGGCCGGTCCCCTTCCTGGCGCTGTGCGGGTTGCTGACCGCATTGACCATCCGCTACCTGCCGGGAAACGGCGGCCACTCCCCGGCGTTCGGCTTCCATGCGGGCGGAGCCCCACCCGTCGACCGGGAGCTGCCGGGGATCATCCTCGCGGCGTTCACCACGCTCGCGTTCGGGGCTGTGCTGGGGCCGGAGGCGCCGCTCATCGCCATCGGGGGCGGACTCGCCGCGCTGGTGGTGCGCCTGCTGCGCAAGGACGCGCCGCCGCAGGCCGTGACGATCATGGCGTCGGCCGGCAGCTTCGCGGCGATCAGCATCCTGCTCGGTTCCCCGCTGCTCGGCGCCTTCCTGATCATGGAGTCGGCCGGCATCGCAGGGATCACCCTCAGCCTGGTGGCGCTGCCGGGACTGCTTGCCGCCGGCGTCGGCGCCCTCGTGTTCGTCGGGCTCGACCAGTGGACCGGACTGGGCACCTTCTCCCTCGCCCTCACCTCCGTGCCGCCCGAGGTCGCCCCCACCCTGGCCACCCTGTTGTGGGCAGTGCCGCTGGGCGCCCTGGCCGCCGGCCTGGGCTGGGTGGTCCGTTGGATCGGACTGTCGCTGCGGCCGGTCGTGCACCGCAACCGGGTACTCGTGACGACGTGCCTCGGGCTGCTGATCGGGCTGACCGCGATGGCCTACCAGCTCATCTCGGGGCGCAGCTTCACCCAGGTGCTGTTTTCCGGACAGGACTCCCTGCCCGACATCGTGGCGCACGCGGCCGACTACTCGATCGGCGCCCTGCTGCTGCTCGCGGCCTGCAAGACAGTCGTCTACGGGCTCTCGTTGAGCGCGTTCCGCGGCGGCCCGGTCTTCCCGGCGATGTTCCTCGGCGCCGCGCTGGGGATCGCGGTCTCCGCGTTGCCCGGGATGGGGCTGGCACCTGGGATCGGGATCGGGATCGGGGCCATGTGCACGGCGATGCTGCGGCTGCCCCTGACCTCCACCTTGCTTGCCGTGCTGCTCTTGGGTGCGGACGGTCTGTCCACCACACCCGAGATCGTCGTGGCCGTCGTCGTCTCGTTCGTCGTCACGATGATCCTGCCCGCTCCCTCGGCCGGGCGCGACGAGACCGTGCCGGCGCACCCGTCGGCCGCCAGTGCCTAGCCACGTGGGCTGAACGCCAGGTCGTTGGTCAGCCGGCGAAACCGCGGTCTCGCCCGCTTCGGTTGATGGCGCCACGGCTTCTGGCGTCGACGTTGCCGACGCGGTCGCCTGGGGCGGTGCCCGGACCCACCCTCACGGCGGGGTGGGAAGCCATCAACGCCGTGGCCGCACTGTCGTGCGCGGGACAGACCACACGGCTCCTTGCAGATTCTGCTGCCACGTCACCGTCCGCCCGGCAGGCCTGCCTGCCTGGCTTTCACGATGGCGGCGGCCCGGTCCGACACCTGGAGCTTCGTGAAGATGTTGGAGACGTGGTTGCGCACCGTCTTCAGGCTGATCATCAACTGGTGGGCGATGGTTGCGTTGCCCTTGCCTGCGGCGAGCAGTTCGAGCACGTCACGCTCCCGCTCGGTCAACGACGGGAAGGCGGCGGAGGTCGATCCGCCGCCGGTCGCGAAGTGGGCGATCACCCGTGCGGCTATGTCCGGTCCGAAGATCGCCTCTCCGGCTGCGGCCGCGCGTATGGCTCGCACGATCTCGTCCTGCTCGGCGTCCTTGAGGAGGTACCCGTGGGCCCCTGCCCGCATGGCGGCGAACACCGAGTCGTCGTCCTCGAACATCGTCAGCACGAGCACCGCCGGCGCGGCCGTACGACCTGCCAACCGACGAGTAGCCTCGATCCCGTCGAGACCGGGCATGCGCAGGTCCATCACGACGACGTCGGGGTGAAGATCCTCAGCCAACGCCACCGCCCGAAGTCCCGTCTCCGCCTCGCCGACGATCTCGAGGTCATCGATGCCGGAGAGCATGAGCGACAGCCCGCGGCGATAGGCCGGGTGGTCGTCGGCGATCAGCACGCGCGTCATGTCTTGACCTCGGCACCTCGGTCGTCGGTCGCGTCGACCAAGGGAAGCACGGCGCGGATGACGAGGCCGCCCTCCGCCGGGCTGGAGATGGTGCAACTCCCACCGAGCTCGGACGCACGCTGATGCATAGAGGTCCAGCCCACTCCCCGACCGGTGTGCTGGGTGGCGCCTCGTCCGTTGTCGGCGACGGTTACCGAGAAGGCGCTGTCGAGCTCCACGCTGACCCGGCAGCGTGAGGCGCCAGAGTGCCGTACGACGTTGGTGACGGCCTCTGAGGCAATGCGGAATGCCGCCACCTCCACCGCTGCAGGCAACTGCGGCAAGGCATCCGGTGCGACCACCTCGACGGTGAGGTCGGCCGACAGCGACCCGACCCGTTGCCGGATCGCGTCGACCAGGCCTACCTCGTCGATCGCCGGGGGGCGCAGGTCGTCGACGAGGCGGCGCACCTCGGCGATCGCGGCCCTCGCCTCCTCGCGGGTCTGCGCGAGCAGCGCGCTCCGCTCGCCCGTGGTGCTGCGCGTCTCGACGGCGTTCAGCGTGAGCACGATGGCCGCCAGCGAGGGCCCGAGTCCGTCGTGGAGGTCGCGGCGGAGTCGTCGCCGCTCCTCTTCCCGAGCCGTGACCAGGCGTGAACGAGACTGCTGCAGCTCGGCTGTGAGCCCATCGGCTCGAACCAGGACTCCTGCATACCGAGCGAGGTCGGTGAACAGCTCGAGGTCGGAGGTCGAGAATGTTCGACCCTCAGGAACCGCGACAGCGAGGTCACCCAACCTTTCGCCGCGATACACGAGCGGGACGCGCACGACCTTGTCGTCGACGCGGCCTTGGCCCCCCAGGTCCTCGACCCAGACGTCGTCGACCTTGAGCAGCTCGGCCACCGTGGCAGTGATGGACTCAGTCAGCTGGAGAGGGTCGGCCAGAGTGGCCCGATCGGCAAGCACGCGCAGCGCCTGGTGCGGCTCGGATCGGTAGCCGTAGACCCAGCGCTCGATCCGACGCCTGAGTCGTGTGTACACCGGATGGAGGACGATCGCCATCACACCGACCGCGAGCAGGCCACCTACCGACGGTTGACCGAACAATCGTGCGGTCACCAGGAGAAGCAGCCCGTAGAACGCGACCGCAGCGACCGTCAACCCTGCATAGGTCAGGGCCCGACTCAGCACTACCTCGATGTCGAACAACCCCCACCGCACGATGGCGACGAAGAGGCCGAGCGGGATCGCGATCAGGCCGACTGCCAGCACCGGGTAGACCACGGCTTCGCTGCCGCCACCGATGAAGTAGGAAGCCCACAGGACGCCCATCATGGCCGGAAGGCTCAGCGTCGTCAGGGTGAACCACAGCATCTGTAGCCGCTCGTTGCCGCGTGAGCGCTGGCAACGCCGACGGGCCGAGAGGACCGCACCGATCAGGCTGGCCGGCACGAAGGCAAGAGCGGCGACACCCAGGAGGCCCACCAGGGGTTGGTCGAGGGTCGGGAGTGGCGGTTCCTGTCCTGGGAACGCCTCGAGGAAGCCAGCTCGGTCGTTCGCGGCAGCGATCATGAACACGGCGTACGCCGCGAGAAACACGACGACCCACAGTCGCCACCGCTTCGACAGCGCGTGCCCGTCGGGGAAGACGTAGGCGATGAGGACAGGGGAGACGAGCACGAGCACCCAACTGCCCTGAAGGAGTTGGGCGAGCACCAGTTCTCCCTGGCTGTCACCGGTGGCGCCCGGCGCGATGACGGACACGAGGAACGAGTGCAGAGCCAGCAACCATCCGACGGGGTGACCCGGATGTCGCCTCAGAATCAGGAGTGCGACCGCACCCGTCACGACCACGACCGCGCAGATCATCGCGCTCGGCCACCCCTGGTCCCCCACGAGCACCACGGCCAGGCCCAGCACCGGCAACGGCACCGCAAGCGGCCACGTACCTCTCATCGGAACAGTGTGCCGATGCCGCACCACTACGTCACCTAGCCCGGGACATGTTCCCGGAGCGTCCGGGACGTTCCCCTCATGCGGTCGGGTCGCCGGGAACGCGACAGTGCTCGGACCGGCGACCCTCGCCGCCCAACCCCAAGGACCGGTCATGCAGCTCAGCACCTTCGAAAGATTCCTGCCGTGGAGCGGGCTGATAGCCGGCCTCGCCTGGATCGGGCAGGACGTCCTGGCCAGGATGTACTCCTCGGACCGGCCGGGCCGCGGCTCTGTGGCAGAGATGACCGACCACCCCGGGCTCAACGTCGGCAGCATGGCCTGCATCGTCGTGATGGGGGCAGCGCTGCTGTTCTTCGCCACGGCCGTCCGCAACCTGCTGCGCTCCGGGGAGGCCCGCGAGGCGACCTACTCCAGCGTCGCCTACGGAGCCTGGATCACGGTCTCGGCAGCCCTGGGCCAGATGGCGTTGTGGGACAAGGCGCTGCTCTCGGCCGCGGAGGACCAGAACGCGGGGGCCGTCGAGACCCTCAGCTACGCCCAGTACTTCGGCTGGTTGGCGATGGGCATCGGGATCTCGACCGCCTTCATCGCCATGGGGTTGGGCGGAGTACGCAGTCATGTGCTGCCCACATGGTTCGCCGTGACCACGGTGGTGCTGGGCGTCCTGGCGCTGCTCGGGGCGGCGGGCATTCCCCCCGGCGGGCTGGTGAACTACCTGCTGTTGCCGTTCTGGCTCGTCGCTGCGGCCATCATCGTCTCCCGACGCCAGGCCGCCTCCGCAATCATCCCCACCGACGGCTTCGTCGCCGCGTGACCAGGAAGCGCCCAGGCTCGAGTCGGCGCACTCTGGTTCCTGGCTGTCCTGCCGCGAGGGACACCGAGCCGTTGCCGGTCAGCGCCACCTGGATGCGAGGACGGTCAGCTGCTACGCAGAGAGCTTCCGCATGCCCTGATCCACGAAGTCGACCAGCCACTCGAAGCTGTCCTCGATGTCTGTGTTCATCTGGAAGCCGCCGGCGGCCTCGAGAACGGCGAAGCCGTGGAACATGCTGCGCAGCATCCGCAGCGCGTGGGTGGTATCGGCCGGGTTGATCCGGTATCCGGCCAGCACCGACGACAGCGCCTCGAGCACTCGCGCTCCGGCCGCGACGAGCGGGTCGTCCGGCCCGTCGGCGACGATCCGGAGGGTGGCGGCGTACCGGCCTGGATGCTCGATCGTGAACGCCCGGATCGTCCGCGCCGCGGCGGACAGAGCGTCCCTACCGTCGCGTTCCTTCAGTGCGTCCCGCAACGCATCACCCATCTCGGTGAGGGCTAGCACGGCGATCCGTCGAGTCAGGTCGGCCTGTCCGTCGACGTGCTTGTAGAGCGAAGGCGCGCGCACTCCGAGCCGCTCGCCCAGCAGACCCATGGTCACGTTGGCGAGGCCGATCTCGTCGGCGAGCCCGGCGGCGCCGGCGACCACGAGAGCGGGGTCGAGGCCGGCCCTAGGCACGGGCGTGGGCCTCGAGGAAGGGCAGCAGCAGCGCGACCGTCTCGTCGGGGAACTGGGTGTGCGGGTAGTGCCCAGCACCATCGATCACCCCGAGTTCGGCGAGTCCGGTCGGCATCGCAGCAACGACCGCCTCCGCCTCTGCCCGCGGGTCGGCCCAGTCGGGGTCGAGGGAACCTACGACGATCAGTGCCGGGCAGCGGACGTTCGCCAGCTGAGCGCCGGCATCGAGCGGCGCCGACGTGGCCATGCGTTGCATCGCCTTCATCCGCCCCGGCTCGCTCAACGTGGCCTTGTTGCGCCGTAGCTGGTCGGCCCAGTCGGCCGGCTTGCGGCCCGGAAATGCGACGTCGAGGTAGGCGTGCCACCACCTCACGCTGCCCAGCACGCCGGTCATCACCAGCCGGGTCATGCCGGTGCGGTACCGCTTCACCCGCAGGCCGCCCAGGCTGATCGACTGTGTGCGGGTGAACGGCCCGAGCTCGATGATGCCCGTGACAAGCTCGGGCCACTGGGCGGCGGCGATGGTGACCGCGCCGCCCGAGAAGGAGTGCCCGACCAGCACCGCCTGGCTGCCCAGGTGCCGGACCAGCGCGACCAGGTCGCCGGCGACGTCGGTGCGGGTGTACGTCGGCCAGTCGGCACTCGACTCGCCACAGCCACGCAGGTCGACGCTGGCCACCCGGTATCCGGCCGAGACCAGCTGGGGCGCCACGAAACGGTAGGAGTCGCGGCTGTCTCCCATGCCGTGCGCGAGGACGACCAGCGGCCCGCTCCCGGTGACCTCGTAGGCGAGGGTGCCACCGTCGACGATGAGAACCTCGGTCATGCTGACCCCCACGATGGCTAACGACGTTAGCCCACGCTAGCGGAGGTAGCCAGCTCTGGCAACGCCGATCACTCCACGAGGACCGGATCGACAGCCCGCGTCTTCCAGCACGGCACGAGCGAGAGAGCACCGTCGTCGTCAGTCCCGGACGCCGATGGCGTCGACCGGTCGGGCCGCACGGTGCCTCGGGTGGGCGCCATCGCCGTCAGGTGCCGGTGACCGGGCCCCGGCCGGGTCACTCGAAGGAGTCGGGCGGTTCCTCGAGGGAGACCGTGATCGGCCAGCCCGGGTAGGGCCGGGCACCGGGGCGGGTCGGGTTCACGTCGGGCGGCCACGCCTCGACCGTCGCGTCGAGGGCGTTCGCGTCGACGCGCACCACCCCGTAGCCCATCCGCTGGTACTTGACCTGCCCGTAGCTGCCGTACGTCGTGGGGTAGGCCTCGGCGTACTCGGCACGGGTGATCACCGGCTGCACGACGGCGTGCACCCGCACCCGGTTGCCGAAGGCGTCGGTCCATGGGCCCGAGACGTCCTCCTGGTTGCCGCGTGGCTCGAACCACCGCTGGAAGGAGGCCGCGACGGCGGGGGCGGCGAACTGGTGGGGCCCACCCCGGGGATGCACGTGCCGGATCAGCGCCCCGCTGTGCTGGTCGCCGGCGAGCATCAGCACCTTGTGGCCGGCCAGCAGGTCGACGACCCGGTCGCGGGCGGGCTTGGGCCACCCGTCGGAGTCCTGGTCGGGCACCGGTGCTCCCGCGGCATCGGTGTTGAGCGCGACGAAGCTGGTCTGGCTGAGCACGATCTTGGCCCGGTCCGAGCCGTCCGCGGCCCAGTCGCGCAGCATCTGCTCCTGCGCGTCCCCGAGCAGGGGCAGCTTCTCCTCCGGTCGGTCGTCGGTGGGGGCGGCCTTGAACTTGCGGTCCTCGACGAGCGCGAAGTCGACGCCTCCGTAGCGGAAGGTCGTGTAGTACGTCGTGATGCCGTCGCCGACCAGCTCCGTGCTCGCCGGCACGGGGTTGTGGCCGCACTGCATGCGTTGCACGGCGTTGACCCAGGAGACGGTGCGCCGGTAGCCGCCGGCGTTGACGGACTCACCGGCGAGCACGCCGATGCCCCCCGCTCCCCAGAGGTTCGGCTGGTAGACGTCGTGGTCGTCGACGAGCACGACCGTGGGCACGTCGCGGGTGATCTCGGCGAACGCCCACACCCACAGCAGGTAGCGGCCCATCACGTCGAGCAGGTCGGCGTCCTCGCGCTGGAAGGAGCTGGGCGCGTTCTCGTAGTACTGGTCGCCGTGCGCCACGACGAGGTCGGGTCGCTGGGCACGCAGGTTGCGCACCACGCCCCGGTAGGGGAACCACACGTTGCGCGGGGTGTACAGACCCAGCCGCTCCTCCCCGGGGCGGTGCGGCTCACCTTCGGTGGGCGCGTCCACCGGTCGGTGGGTGGCCTTGGCGCAGGAGATCGAGCCCACCACCAGGTCCCCCGACGTCGGCTCCGCCGGGATGGTGCCGGTGTAGTGGCGGTCCGGGTGGCCCACGACGCGCACCCGGTACGGCGTCGCCCGGCTTCCGTCCCAGTCCCGCACGTCGAAGCTGGCCACGAAGCCCGGCCCCACCCGGCTCCGGCCGACCACGGCCCACCCCGCGCCGGTGCCCCGCTCGAGCACGACCCGCCGGACGCTCGCGGGGTCGAGCGGCATCAGCTGGGCGGTCAGCCGCAGCCGCCCGTCCACCTGGGTGAAGAGGGTGCCGACGACGGGGCCGAGCGCGCGCTCGGGCCGGTGGCGGGCCCCGCGCCCCGCGCTGCGGAAGTCCTCGAACCAGTGCCGGGCGCGCGAGCCCTGGTCGTCGGACGAGACGAGGGCGACGCCCCCGCGCACGGCGGTGCTGCGCACGACGATGCTCACCTCGGAGAGCAACCGCTCCTTGGGCCGCGCGCGCGGGGCGCGCAGGTCGATGGCCCGCACGACCACCCGGCAGCGTCCGCGGGTCGACGGCACCACGCGGACCACGAGCTCGACGTCCTCCCGCGTGCTGCGCCGCACGCGTCGCAACCGTCGACCGGCGCGGAGCACGGGGTAGTCGAACTGGTCGGTCTCGGAGCGGTGGTCGCGCACCTTGACACGTCCGTCCGCCTCGTAGGTGAAGAACAGCCCGCCTCCCTCGCCGGACGCCGAGCCGAGCACGGCGCGGGTGCGGGGGTCCGCACCCTGCTCACCGACCCCGAGCACGAGGCCGGAGAAGCCCGCGCCGGCCTGGAGGGTCCCGGTGCGCACGCGCAGCACCGCGGCACCGCCGGTCAGCTCGGTGGTCAGGTTCGCGGCGATGCGACCCCGCCGGTCGCGACGGGGGGCATGGTTCTCGATCCGCCCGTCGACCGACAGCCAGTCACCGGGCCGGTTGGTCCACCAGTCGGGTCCGAGCCAGTGCTGCACCACAGGGGTACGGCGCGCCGCCGGGGTCAGCGCACGGGCCGCGGGGGTCCCGAGGAGGCCCTGCCCCCCGACGACGGCGAGGCCCAGGGCGCCGGCGCGCACGACCGCGCGGCGGCCCAGACGTACGGTGTCGAGGAGGTGGTCCCGAGAAGGCAAGTGCGGCTCCGTGATACCCGCGGGCAGGTCCCGCGCTGCAAGCTGGTCCGGGGCAGCATAACTACGGCCCCGCGCTCACACGTCCGTTTTCGTCGGGGACCCGGTCGCCCCCCCGTCGCGGGCGACGGCACCCGGCTCACAGCGAGCGCAGGCAGCGCCGTCGGTACACCGGTCAGGACCACCCGTGCGGTCGTCCATCCCCTCGACGCCGAGGGTGTGGGCCGCACGTGGAGTCTCGATCGTTCGACTGGAGCCGAGCACGGGCGAACCGAGCATCGCCACGCGTGCGAGCCTGTCGGGCTGCCGACCGGGAGTCCGGTGACGTCACGTCCTCCGGCGCAGCATCCCGAGGCCGGCCGCGGCGAGTCCGACCGAGACGGGCAGCGCCAGCCAGTCCTCCCACGGCAGGTACGGGTCGAGCAGCTTCCACAGCCCGACGACCGTGGTGACTGCACCCAACGGCACCAGCGCCAGCCAGGCCCGTGAGCCGGTCCCTCGCGCGGCGAGGCCGAGCCAGCCGAACCAGCAGCCCAGGAAGACCTCCGAGAGCAGCCGGGCGCCCTTCCCGGCGTCCGCACTCGTCGTGTACGACGCGACCGCGGCGAACCGCTCCCCCGCGTCGCCGGCCGCCGCCCAGGTGCCGGCGCCGCTGTGCGCGGCCATCACGAGCAGCCCGGCGCTGAGCACGGCGAGCACGACCGAGACCAGACCGGCCACCGTGGCGGCGTCCCGGGCGGGGCCGCCGACCCCGTGGACCCGGCGCACGGTCACGACAGCACCCAGCAGCACGACCTGCTGCAGGAGGTAGAGCACGTACAGCCCGGCGTACGCCCCGGCGTGACCTCCGAGCCAGCCGAGCATCGCCCCCTCGTCGTCGAGCATCTCCAGGTCGAGGCCGAGCGGTCCGAGCACCACCGGCAGGTAGGACCCGACGAGCAGGAACAGCCCACCGGCCACCAGGAGCAGCCACCCCGCCGTACGACGTGGGCGCGCGTCGACGCCGGCGCTGGTGGCAGCGGCGTCGTCCACGGGTCCGACGGTATTCCGGTCGCGCCGACCTGCGCCATGCGTACGACAGATCACACGTCCAGCCCGTGAACGCGCTGGGGTCACCCACGGGGCCCGCACTATCGTGGGCCCCGCACGCGGCCGGGCTCACGCCCAGGTCGGACGCGAAGCGCAGGAGGCACGGTGACCACGCAGGTCCAGCAGCTCGACCGGGTGGTCATCCGGTTCGCAGGCGACTCCGGTGACGGCATGCAGCTCACCGGCGACCGGTTCACGCAGGAGACGGCCGGGTTCGGCAACGACCTCTCGACCCTGCCGAACTTCCCCGCCGAGATCCGGGCACCCCAGGGCACGATGGCCGGGGTCAGCTCGTTCCAGGTGCACTTCGCCGACCACGACATCCTGACCCCCGGCGACGCCCCCGACGTGCTCGTCGCGATGAACCCGGCCGCCCTCAAGGCCAACGTCGGGGACCTCCCCGCCGGAGCCACGATCATCGTCGACACCGCCGACTTCGGCGGCCGCAACCTCACCAAGGCCGGGTACGACGAGAACCCGCTCGAGGACGGCACCCTCGCGGCGTACCAGGTGCACGAGATCGACCTGACCGGTCTGACCGTCGGCGCGGTCAAGGAGTTCGGGCTGACCCGCAAGGACGCCTCGCGGGCCAAGAACATGTTCGCGCTCGGGCTGCTGTCGTGGATGTACGGCCGCCCCACCGACGGCACCGAGCAGTTCCTCGAGCGCCGCTTCGCCGGCGTGCCCGCGATCCGCGACGCCAACCTCACCGCGCTGCGCGCCGGCTGGTACTTCGGCGAGACCACCGAGGCCTTCGCGGTGCGCTACGAGGTCAAGCCGGCGACCGTCTCGGCCGGCACCTACCGCAACATCACGGGCAACCTCGCGCTGTCCTACGGCCTGGTGGCCGGGGCCGTGCAGTCGGGCCTGCCGCTGTTCCTCGGGTCCTACCCGATCACCCCGGCCAGCGACATCCTGCACGAGCTCAGCAAGCACAAGCGGTTCAACGTCACGACCTTCCAGGCCGAGGACGAGATCGCCGGTATCGGCGCCGCCCTCGGTGCGTCCTTCGGCGGAGCGCTCGGCGTGACGTCGACGTCCGGCCCCGGCGTGGCGCTCAAGGCCGAGACCGTGGGCCTCGCCGTGATGACCGAGCTGCCGCTGGTGGTCGTCGACGTGCAGCGCGGCGGCCCCTCCACCGGCCTGCCGACCAAGACCGAGCAGGCCGACCTGCTGCAGGCGATGTTCGGCCGCAACGGCGAGGCCCCGGTGCCGATCGTCGCGCCGCAGTCGCCCGCCGACTGCTTCGACGCCGCGCTCGAGGCCTGCCGGATCGCGGTCACCTACCGCACCCCGGTGATGCTGCTCTCCGACGGCTACCTCGCCAACGGCTCCGAGCCCTGGTCGCTGCCCGAGCTGTCCGACCTGCCCACGATCGACCCCGACTTCGCGACCGAGACCAACTACACGACCGCGAAGGGCGAGCCGGACTTCTGGCCGTACCTCCGCGACGAGGAGACCCTCGCGCGCCCCTGGGCGGTGCCCGGCACCCCTGGTCTGGAGCACCGCATCGGCGGGCTCGAGAAGGGCGAGGGCCACGGCAACATCTCCTACGACCCGGCCAACCACGACCACATGGTGCGCACGCGCGCCGCCAAGGTCGCCGGCATCGCCGCGTCGCTGCCCCCGCTCGAGGTCGACGACCCGTCGGGCGAGGCGTCCGTGCTCGTGCTGGGCTGGGGCTCGACGTACGGCCCGATCGGTGCCGCGTGCCGTCGTGTACGCCGCGCCGGCCACCAGGTGGCCCAGGTCCACCTGCGCCACCTCAACCCGTTCCCCCGCGACCTCGGCGAGATCCTGCGCCGCTACGACCGCGTGCTCGTGCCCGAGATGAACCTCGGCCAGCTGAGCCTGCTCGTGCGTGCGGAGTACCTCGTCGACGCCATCGGCTTCAACCAGGTCAACGGCATGCCGATCAAGGCGGCCGACCTCGAGGCCGCGATCCTCGACCTCGTGAGCACCCAGGAGGGTGACCAGTGAGCACCACCGAGCTTCCGTTCCCCGGCCTCCCCACCGGCACCGCCGGCGTGCCGGCCCTGCCCGAGGGCGAGACCCAGACCGGCAAGGACTTCACCTCCGACCAGGAGGTGCGCTGGTGCCCCGGGTGCGGCGACTACGCCGTGCTCAAGGCCGTGCAGTCGTTCCTGCCCGACCTCGGGCTGCGCCGCGAGAACATCACCTTCGTCTCCGGCATCGGCTGCTCGTCGCGGTTCCCGTACTACCTCGACACGTACGGCATGCACTCGATCCACGGCCGCGCGCCCGCGATCGCCACCGGCCTGGCGACCTCCCGCGAGGACCTCTCGGTGTGGGTCGTCACCGGCGACGGCGACGCGCTGTCGATCGGCGGCAACCACCTCATCCACGCGATGCGCCGCAACGTGAACATGACGATCCTGCTGTTCAACAACCGGATCTACGGTTTGACCAAGGGCCAGTACTCCCCCACCTCGGAGCAGGGCAAGGTCACCAAGTCGACACCGATGGGCTCGGTCGACGCGCCGTTCAACCCGGTCTCGCTGGCGCTCGGCGCCGAGGCCACCTTCGTGGCCCGCACGGTCGACTCCGACCGCAAGCACCTCACCGCGGTGCTGTCGGCCGCGGCTGCGCACCGCGGCACCTCGCTCGTCGAGATCTACCAGAACTGCCCGATCTTCAACGACAACGCCTTCGACGCGATCAAGGGCATGGGCGACTTCACGGGCGGCAAGGACGAGGCGATCATCCCGCTGGTGCACGGTGAGCCGATCCGGTTCGGCGCGCCCAGCGACGAGGTGGCCGACGGCCTCGGCTCCAAGGGCGTCGTGCTCGACGCCGGCGGTGGCGCGCGGGTGGTCGACCTGGCCGCCGGCGAGGCGAGTGTCGACGAGGTGCTCGTGCACGACGCCCAGGCGGCGGACCCGACCGTGGCGTTCGCGATCTCGCGGCTCACCGACGGGGGTTACCTGCACCGCGCCCCCATCGGCGTCTTCCGCCAGGTCGAGCGCTCGACGTACGACGACCAGACCCGCGAGCAGGTGCACACGGCCGCCGCGGCCGAGACCGACGCCCAGGAGTCCCTGATGGGGCTGCTGCACGGCGCCGACACCTGGACCGTCGTCTAACCCGCCGACAGGGCTTTTGCGGCACGTTCACGTCCGCCGAGCGGGCAGTTGGTGCACGCCGCAGGCCGGTGAGGGGGCAGTTGCTGCACGCGCCCTCAGGTGGCGAGGGGTGCCAGCGCCTGACGGCGGTGCGCGCGGTGCCGGTGGCCCAGGCTCTCAGCGGTGAAGATCGCCAGCGCCAGCCACACGAGCACGAAGCCGACCCACCGCACGGGCGTCATCCCCTCGCCGAGCAGAGCGACGCCGATGACGAACTGCAGGGTGGGCGTGAGGTACTGCAGCATCCCGATCGTGGTCAGGCTGATCCGCGTGGCGGCGGCGCCGAAGCAGAGCAGCGGCACGGCGGTCACCAGCCCGAGGCTCACCAGCAGCGCGACGTGCCCGGCGCCCTGGTTGAGGAAGGTGCCGTCACCCTGGACGTGCAGCCAGACGAGGTAGCCCAGCGAGATGGGCGCCAGCAGCAAGGTCTCGAACGTCAGCCCCTCGACCGCCCCGCGGTTGGCCTGCTTCTTGGCCAGCCCGTAGGTGCCGAACGAGAACGCCAGCGCGAGCGAGACCCACGGCGGCGATCCGTAGTCGACGGCCAGCACCACGACCGCGACGCCGGCCAGGCTCAGCGCCCACCACTGCCCGCGACGCAGCCGCTCACCCAGGAAGAGCACCCCGAGCAGCACGCTGACCAGCGGGTTGATGAAGTAGCCGAGCGAGGCCTCCACCACGTGCTCGTGGGTCGTCGCCCAGATGTAGACGCCCCAGTTGACCGCGATCACGAGCGCCGCCACCGCGAGCCAGGCGCGCGCGCGGCGGTCCCTCGGCAGGGCGCGCAGCTGACCGGTGCGGCGTACGACCACGACGAGCACGACCATGGTCAGCACCGACCAGACGATGCGGTGCGCGAGGATCTCGACCGCCCCGGCCGGCTCCATCAGCGGGAAGTACAGCGGGAACACACCCCACATGGAGTACGCCGCGATGCCGAGCAGAAGTCCGCGGCGTTCCTGGTTCACCTAGGAAGCCTAGGCCCCGGCGTACAGCCCCCTGACGGCGGACCCGAGCGTGCATCAACTACCCGCTCGGCGGACTCAGGCGTGCATCAACTACCCGCTCGGCGGACTCAGGCGTGCATCAACTGCCCGCTCGGCGGACTCAGGCGTGCATCAACTTACCCGCTCGGCGGACTCAGGCGTGCATCAACTACCCGCTCGGCGGACTCAGGCGTGCATCAACTGCCCGCTCGGCGGGAGGGGTCAGGCGGAGCGCTCGGTGAGCACCCCGGCGAAGCGGTCCAGCGCCTCGCGCACCGGCCCTTCGGGCAGGGCCCAGAGCAGGGCGCGGGCCTCGGCGGCGCGCTCGGCGACGTACTCGCGGGCCTCGTCCATGGCCGGGTGGGCCCGCAGCAGGGCCAGCGCCTCGGCGTGCTCGGCGTCGTCGGTCAGCGGCCGGGACAGCAGGTCGTGCAGCCGCGCGTCGGCAGGGTCGGTGGAGCGCAGCGCGAGCAGGCTGGGCAGGGTCAGCACGCCCTCGCGCAGGTCCGTGCCGGGGGTCTTGCCGGAGTCGGCGGAGTCGGACGCGACATCGAGGATGTCGTCGCTGAGCTGGAAGGCGGCGCCGATCCGCTCGCCGTACGCCGTGAGCGCCTCCTCCACCTCGCGGGGGGCCTTGGCGAAGCGCGCGCCGTAGAGCGCGGAGGTCGCGATCAGGGAGCCGGTCTTGCCGCCGATGACGCGCAGGTAGTGCCCGAGGGCGTCCTCGCCCTCGGCGGGGCCCACCGTCTCGAGGATCTGACCCTGGACGAGTCGGCCGAACGTCTGTGCCTGGATGCGTACGGCGTCCGCGCCGAGCTCGGCGGTCAGCTCCGAGGACTTCGCGAAGAGCAGGTCCCCGGTGAGGATCGCGACCAGGTTGTCCCACCGCGCGTTCGCCGACTCGGCCCCCCGACGCAGGGCGGCCTCGTCCATCACGTCGTCGTGGTACAGCGACGCCAGGTGGGTGAGCTCGACCACGCAGGCCGCTGTGATCACCCCCTCCGCGTTGCCGTCCCCGGTCTCGGCGGCCAGCAGCACGAGCAGCGGCCGGAACCGCTTGCCACCCGCCGCGAGCAGGTGCCGCGCGGCCTCGGTGACGAAGTCGGCCTCGGACTGCACGTGACCGTGCAGAGCCTCCTCCACCTCGGCCATCCGCGCGACGAGCCGGGCCTGGAGTGCCTCGTCCAGGACCGGCAGGGCGAGTGAGCTCACCGGATGAACTCACCCGCGGTGCCGAGCAGGTCCAGCAGCGGACCCGGGACGATGCCGAGCACCAGCGTGACGGCGAAGCCGACCGTGATGGCGACGAGCGTGAAGCCGCTCGGCGAGCTGACGGTCGGTCCGGCACCCACGGGCTCGGAGAAGTACATCGTCACGATCAGGCGGATGTAGAAGAACGCCGCCACCGCCGACATGATCACGGCGACGACCACGACCGGCCACATCCCGGCGCCCAGCGCGGAGGCGAACAGCGCCCACTTGCCGGTGAAGCCGCTGGTGAGCGGGATGCCCGCCATCGCCAGGAGGAAGAACGCGAAGACCCCGGCGATCACCGGCGACTCTTTGCCCAGCCCGGCCCAGCGCGAGAGCTGGTTGGCCTCGCCGCCGCTGTCGCGCACCAGCGTGACCACCGCGAACGCACCCACCGTCATGAAGCCGTAGGTGACCAGGTAGAAGAGCACCGCCTGGATCGAGGTGATCTGCGTGCCCCCCACCGCGGCCAGCTGCTGGGTGCCGACCAGGCCGGTGAGCAGGAAGCCGGCGTGCGCGATCGAGGAGTAGGCGAGCAGCCGCTTGACGTCCGACTGGGTCAGCGCCATCACCACGCCGACGACCATCGTGAGCACCGCGACGACCTCCACCATCGGCAGCCACTGCCACCGGGCGCCGCCGAAGGCGACGTAGAACAGCCGCAGCATCGCGCCGAAGGCGGCCACCTTGGTGGTGGCGGCCATGAATGCCGTCACCGCGGTGGGTGCGCCCTGGTAGACGTCGGGCGTCCAGGAGTGGAACGGCACGGCACTGACCTTGAAGAACAGCCCGACCGCGATCATCGCGATGCCGGCCAGCAGCAGCCCCGTGCCGTCGCCGCGGCCCTCGATCGCCGCGGCGATGCCGGCGTACTCCATCGAGCCGGAGAAGCCGTAGACGAGCGCGATGCCGTAGACGAAGAAGCCGGAGGAGAACGCCCCGAGGAGGAAGTACTTCATCGCCGCTTCCTGGCTGAGCAGGCGGCGACGCCGCGCGAGCCCGCAGAGCAGGTACAGCGGCAGCGAGAGCACCTCGAGAGCCACGAACAGCGTGAGCAGGTCGTTGGCCGCCGGGAAGAGCATCATGCCGCTGATCGCGAACATCATCAGCGGGAAGACCTCGGTCTGCTCGAGACCGCGGGCCGACGCCTCGCGCTCGGCCTCGGTGCCCGGCAGCGCCGCGGCCTGGCCGGCGAAGGCCGTGACCCCACCGTCGAGACGCCGCTCGGCGAACAGCAGCAGGCTGATGATGCCGAGCACGAGCACGAGGCCCCAGATGAAGACCGTGGGTCCGTCGACGGCGATCGCACCCATGGTGGCGATCGCCCCGAACGCCTGGCCGTCGCCGACCGGGTTCAGGCCCAGGGCGACGATGAGCGTGGCCGCCAGGGCGGTGGTCAGGCCCAGCGCACCCAGGGTGATCTGCACGGTGTAGCGGTGCACGCGTGGCACGAAGCCCTCGACGGCGACCCCCAGGATCGCCACGCCCAGCACCACCAGGAGCGGCGAGATCATCCCGTAGCCGACGTCGGGGGCCTGGAAGCCGGACGCCGCCCGCGAGGGCAGGGCCGTGAGCGTGGGCAGAGCGGTGAGGGCGCTCACTGGGTGGCCTCCTTGTCACCCGGGACAGCGGGTGCCGGGTCCGAGACGCCGACGTTCGACAGGGTGTCGGCGACGTTGGGGTTGATCACGTTGAGCAGCGGGGTCGGGTAGAACCCCAGCAGCACGATGAGCAGCACCAGCGGAGCCAGCGCCCCGACCTCGCGCGGACGCAGGTCGGGCATCGTCATCAGCTCGGGGCGGGTGGGCCCGGTCATCGTGCGTTGGTACATCAGCAGGATGTAGAGGGCCGCGAGCACGACGCCCGGCACGACCACGACGGCCAGCACCGGCGAGTAGACGAACGCCCCCACCATCACCAGCAGCTCGCTGACGAACGGCGCCAGGCCGGGCAGGCTCAGCGAGCTGAGACCGGCGACGAGCATCACGCCGGCGAGCACGGGGGCGACCTTCTCGACGCCGCCGTAGTCGCTGATCCGCTGCGACCCGCGCCGGTGGATCAGGAAGCCGGTCACCAGGAACAGCGCCGCGGTCGAGAGGCCGTGGTTGACCATGTAGAGGATCGCGCCGGTCTGGCCCTGGCTGTTGAAGACGAAGATGCCGATCACGATGAAGCCGAAGTGCGAGATCGACGTGTAGGCGATCAGGCGCGAGATGTTGTCCTGGCCGATCGCCAGCAGCGCGCCGTACAGCACCGACGCGGCGGCGAGCGCGAGCACCACCGGGGTCGCCCACTGCGAGGCCTCCGGGAAGAGCCCGAGGCAGAAGCGCAGCATGCCGAAGGTGCCGATCTTGTCCAGGACGCTCACCAGCAGCACCGAGGTGCCGGGGGTGCCGGCCGCGGTGGCGTCGGGCAGCCAGGTGTGCACCGGGAACATCGGCGCCTTGATCGCGAAGGCGACGAAGAAACCGACGAAGAGCCAGCGGCCGATCGTCTGGTCCATCGGGACCTGCGAGAGCTCGCTGAGCAGGTACGTCGGGCCGCCCTGCGCGTCCGAGGACACGACGTAGAGGCCGATCACCGCGGCCAGCATGAGCAGGCCGCCGAACAGTGAGAAGAGCAGGAACTTCAACGCCGCCGCCGCCCGCTCGGGGCCGCCGAAGCCACCGATCAGGAAGTAGATCGGGATCAGCGTGGCCTCGAAGAGCACGTAGAAGAGGAACACGTCGGTTGCGGCGAAGACGCCGATCGCGAGCCCCTCGAGCGCGAGCATCCAGCCGAAGAACGCGTTGACGCTCCAACGACCCTCGTCGGCGTCGTTCCACGAGGCGAGCATCACGACCGGGGTCAGGATCACCGTCAGCAGCACCATCGCCAGCCCGAGGCCGTCGACGCCGAGCGCGTAGTGGGCGCCGAACGCCTCGATCCAGGCGTGCTCCTCGGTGAACTGCATGCCAGCGCCGACGTCGTAGCCGGCCGCCATCACGGCGACCAGCATGAGGGTCAGCAGCGAGGCGCCGAGCGCCACCAGCTTGGGCAGCGCGATGTTCGTGCGCGGCAGGAGCGTCACGACCACCCCCGCCACGAGGGGCAGGGCCAGGGCCAGGGTCAGCCAGGGGAAGCTCACGTCGCCACCACTTCATCGGTTCCGGTCAGGGACGACCCGGGGGCCGACATCGACTGCGTCAGGGACATCACGAGAGCGCCACCACCAGCATCACGCCGAGCACGAGCAGTGCGCCGAGCAGCAGGCTGAGCGCGTAGGAACGCACGAAGCCGTTCTGCAGCCGGCGCAGCTGGTCGGACAGGCCGCCCAGGCCGTACGCCGTGCCCTCGACGGCGCCGTCGACCGCCGAGCGGTCGAAGGTGTTCATGCTGCGCACCAGACTGTCGCCGGGGCGCATGAACACCTCCTCGTTGACCAGGTCGCCGTACAGGTCGCGGCGCGCGGCGCGGGTGAGCGCCGAGACGTCCTGCGGGGCCTCGCGCGGGACGTCGCGCCGGCCGACGAGGAACCACGCCACGGCCACACCGGCCGCGACGACCAGGGTCACGACCAGCGACAACACCAGCGGGGAAACGAACAGCTCCTCCTCGCCGTGCTCGCCGACGACCGGTGCCAGCCAGGTGACGATCCAGTCGTTCAGGAGCAGGGCGCCACCGAGCACCGAGAGCGCACCGAGGACGATCAGCGGGATCGTCATCACCTTCGGCGACTCGTGCGGGTGGACGCCCTCGGCCCAGCGGTCCTTGCCGAGGAAGGTCATCAGCATCAGGCGGGTCATGTAGAACGCCGTGACGCCCGCACCGACGAGCGCGGCGACCCCGGCCACCGGGCTGTCGGCGAACGCCGTCTCGATGATCCTGTCCTTCGACCAGAAGCCGGCGAAGCCCGGGAAGCCGATGATCGCGAGGTAGCCCATCGCGAAGGTCAGGAAGGTGACCGGCAGCAGCCTGCGCAGGGCGCCGTAGTGGCGCATGTCGACGTCGTCGTCCATCGCGTGCATGACCGAGCCGGCGCCGAGGAACATGTTGGCCTTGAAGAAGCCGTGGGTCAGCAGGTGGAAGATCGCGAAGGCGTAGCCCGCGACGCCGAGGCCGGCGGCGAGCATCATGTAGCCGATCTGGCTCATGGTGGAGCCGGCGAGCACCTTCTTGATGTCGTCCTTGGCACAGCCGATCACCGCGCCGTACAGCAGCGTGACGGCACCGACGACCACGACCGCGGTCTGCGCGGAGGGGGCGTAGTCGAAGATGAAGTTCGAGCGCACCACGAGGTAGACACCGGCGGTGACCATGGTCGCCGCGTGGATCAGGGCCGAGACCGGCGTCGGGCCCTCCATCGCGTCGAGCAGCCAGGACTGCAGCGGCACCTGGGCCGACTTGCCGCAGGCGGCGAGGAGCAGGAGCAGCCCGATCGCGGTGACGGCCGCCGTGGACGCCTCGCCCGAGACCGACGAGACCGCGGCGAACGAGGTGGTGCCGAAGGTCGCGACCATCAGGCCCACGCCGAGCACCAGGCCCATGTCACCGACCCGGTTGACCACGAAGGCCTTCTTGGCGGCGACCGCGGCGCTGGTCTTGTGCTGCCAGAAGCCGATCAGCAGGTACGACGCGAGGCCGACGCCCTCCCAGCCGAGGAAGAGGCCGAGGTAGTCGGCCGAGAGCACCAGCGTGAGCATCGCGGCGACGAAGAGGTTGAGGTAGGCGAAGAACCGGCGACGACGTACGTCGTGCTCCATGTAGCCGACCGAGTAGAGGTGGATCAGCGCACCGACGCCGGTGATCAGCAGCACGAAGAGCGCCGACAGCGGGTCGAGCAGCAGCGACAGCTCGACGGTCCAGTCGCCGGCGCTGAACCAGGTGCCCAGCGACTGCCCGAGGGAGCGGTCGCCCTCCTCGAGGCCGAGCATCTGCACGAAGGCGACCAGGGCGACCAGGAACGCGCCCGTCGTCGTGGCCGTGCCGAGCAGGTGGCCCCAGCGGTCGGTACGACGCCCGCCCAGCAGCAGCACGACGGCTCCGGCGAGGGGCAGCGCGATGATCAGCCAGATCAGGCCCAGCGCGCCGGTCCCGGAGTGCGGGTCGACGACCGGCACCTCCTCGGCGAGCTCGGCCAGCCGGGGCACGGCGGCAGCGATGGCGAACGACACGTCAGGTGCCCCTCTCAGTACTTCAGCAGGCTCGCGTCGTCGACCGAGGCCGAGCGACGCGTGCGGAAGATCGTCATGATGATGGCCAGCCCGACGACGACCTCGGCGGCGGCGACGACCATCACGAAGAAGGCGCCCACCTGCCCCTCGAGGTTGCCGTGCACGCGCGAGAACGTCACGAGGGCGAGGTTCGTGGCGTTGAGCATCAGCTCGACGCACATGAACACCACGATCGCGTTGCGTCGGGTCAGCACGCCCACGGCGCCGATCGTGAAGATGATCGCGCTCAGGACGAGGAACGCCGTCGGGTCGGGTCCGCTCACGACAGCTCCTCCGTGGTGCCCCGGGCGCCGCCACGGCGGGCGGTCCCGGTGCCCTCGGTCGACTGGTGGTTCATCTCGCGGGTCAGCTCCTCGAGGTCGTCGGCCAGGTCGGCCGCGGGCCTCATGTCACCGCGGGCGCTGAGCGCCGCGGAGACCGAGGTCGGCGCGGGCGAGCCGTCCGGCAGCAGCGCCGGGGTGTCGACGGCGTTGTGCCGGGCGTACACGCCGGGCGAGGGCAGCGCACCCAGGGACTTGCCGGTGGCGGCGTAGTCGCGCATCCGCTGCTTGGCCAGGTCGCCCTGGGTCGGCTTGGGCGTGAGCCGTTCGCGGTGCGCCAGCACCATCGCGCCCATCGCGGCGGTGATCAGCAGCGCGCTGGTCACCTCGAAGGCGAGGACGTACGTGCTGAACAGCAGCTGCGCGAGTGCGGACACGTTGCCCTCGGGCGTCGCGCTGTCGAGCCCCGCGACGACCCCGACACTGACCTGCGCCAGCCCGGTCACGAGCACGGCACCGAAGACGAGGCCCAGGACGATCGCGAAGAGGCGCTGGCCGCGGATGGTCTCGACGACCGAGTCGGCCGAGTCGACGCCGACCAGCATCAGCACGAAGAGGAACAGCATCAGGATCGCGCCGGTGTAGACGATGATCTGCACCGCGAACAGGAACGGGGCGTCCTGCACGAGGTAGAGCACCGCGAGGCTGATCATCACGACCGCCAGCAGCATGGCGGCGTGCACGGCCTTGCGTACGACGAGCACGCCGAGCGCTGCCACCACCATCAGCGGCGCCAGGATCCAGAAGGCGATCATCCGAAGCTCTCCTGCTGGTCGGAGTTGGGCGTGCCGGCCTCGGTGCCCGGGGTGGTCTCCGGTGGACGCAGGGTGCCGAGGTAGTAGTCCTTCTCGGTGTCGCCGAGCCGCATCGGGTGCGGCGGCTGCTCCATGCCGGGCAGCATCGGCGCCAGCAGGTCGGACTTCTCCCAGATGAGGTCCTTGCGGTTGTCGTCGGCCAGCTCGTACTCGTTGGTCATCGTCAGCGCCCGGGTCGGGCAGGCCTCGATGCACAGCCCGCAGAGGATGCAACGCAGGTAGTTGATCTGGTAGACGCGGCCGTACCGCTCCCCGGGGGAGAACCGCTCGTCGTCGGTGTTCGAGGCGCCCTCGACGTAGATCGCGTCGGCGGGGCAGGCCCAGGCGCACAGCTCGCAGCCGATGCACTTCTCCAGGCCGTCGGGCCAGCGGTTGAGCTGGTGCCGGCCGTGGAAGCGGGGGGCGGTCGGCTTCTTCTCCTTCGGGTACTCCTCGGTGACGACCTTCTTGAACATCGTCCGGAAGGTCACCCCGAAGCCGGCGACGGGGTCGACGACGGTTTCCTTGAGATCTGAGAAGAAAGTCATCAGACGGGTTCCTTACGCGGTGCCTGGCCGGCGTCGGGGGTGAAGGTCGGCTCGTCGTCGTCGGCGCGGTCGCGCACGACGTAGTGCTGGCGTGCCGAGGCCATCGGCGGCACGGGGAAGCCGCCGGCGAAGGCGTCCTCCTCGGTCGCGGGGTCGTCCTCGTGGGGGCTGTCGTCGGGCAGGGGGCCCTTGCCGCCGATCAGCAGCGAGCCCAACAGCACCACGAACGCCGCCCCGAACGCGAACAGCAACCACCGGTTCAGCGACCCGTCGGCGGCGTTGAGGCTGTACGACCGGGCCGCGGAGACGATGACGATCCAGAACAGCGAGAACGGGATGAGGAACTTCCAGCCGATCGCCATGAACTGGTCGTAGCGGAAGCGGGGCAGGGTGCCGCGCAGCCAGATGAAGACGAAGATGAAGAGGAACAGCTTGCCGATGAACCACAGGATCGGCCAGTAGCCCTCGTTGGCGCCCTCCCAGAGCTGGGAGATCGGCCACGGGGCGCGCCACCCGCCGAGGAACATCGTGGTGGCCAGCGCCGAGACGGTGACCATGTTGATGTACTCGGCGAGGAAGAACAGCGCGAACTTCAGCGAGCTGTACTCGGTGTGGAAGCCGCCGACCAGCTCGCCCTCGGCCTCGGGGAGGTCGAAGGGCGCCCGGTTGGTCTCGCCGACCATCGAGATCATGTAGACCACGAAGGACGGGAAGAGCGCGAAGGCGAACCAGCCGTTCTCCTGCGCGGCGACGATGCCCGAGGTGGACATGGACCCGGCGAAGAGGAAGACCGTGACGAGGGAGAGACCCATCGCGACCTCGTAGGAGATCATCTGCGCCGAGCTGCGCAGACCGCCGAGCAGGGCGTACGTCGAGCCTGACGACCACCCGGCGAGCACGATGCCGTAGATGCCGATCGAGGCGATCGCCAGCACGAAGAGCACCGCGACCGGCATGTCGGTCAGCTGCAGCGGAGTGATCGTGTCGGTGAAGGGGATCCGCACCTCGGGGCCGAACGGGATCACCGAGAAGGTCAGGAAGGCCGTGGTCGCCGAGATGACCGGGGCCAGGAAGTAGATGATCTTGTCGGCACCCTTGGGGAGGATGTCCTCCTTGAGCGCCAGCTTGACGCCGTCGGCCAGGCTCTGGAGCAGGCCGAAGGGGCCGTGCATGTTGGGGCCGATCCGGTGCTGCATGCGCGCCACGACCCGGCGCTCGAACCAGATGTTGAACAGCGTCAGCACCACGAGCAGTCCGAAGACGGCGACGGTCTTGAGCAGCACGACCCACACCGTGTCGTTGCCGAAGGCCGAGAGGTCCTCGGCGGCACGCACGCCACCCAGGGCGGCGGGGACCATGGTGCTCATCGTGCGCTCCTCTCGAGGCGGACGGTCGTGCCGGCGGGCCCGACCCGGCGGTGCACCGCGAGGCCGCCGGAGTTGGCCGGGGCCCAGACGACGCCGTCGAGGGCGTCCTCGGCGACCGCGACCGGCAGCTGCACCGACCCGCGGTCGGAGGCGAGGGTGACGCTCTCACCCTCGGTCAGGCCGAGCGCGGCCAGGGTGCCCGGGGAGACGACCGCGACGGGCGGACGCGCCGTACGCCGCAGGTGCTCCTCGCCGTCCTGCATCCGGCCGTCGTCGACCATCTGCTTCCAGGTGGCGAGCACCAGGCCCTCGGCCGGGGCGAACGGCGCCGCCGGCACGGCCGGTGCGGTGACGCGGTCGCCGTCCCAGGGACCGACCTCGACCATGCGCGCCCGGGCCTGCAGCGAGGTGCGGAAGCCGAGGCTGCGGCCCAGCTCCTCGGCGACGCCGGCGAGCACCCGGGTGTCGGGCAGCGCCGACGGCTGGGCCATCACCTGGTCGAAGGGACGCGTACGGCCTTCCCAGGTGACGAACATGCCGGCCTTCTCCGCGACCGGGGCGACCGGCAGCACGACGTCGGCCGCGCGGGTCACCTCGCTCTCCCGGAGCTCGAGGCTGACCACGAAGTCGGCCCGCTCGAGCGCGGCCCGGGCCAGGTCGGGGTCGGCGAGGTCGTCGATCTCGACACCGCCCACGACCAGGCCGCGCAGCTCACGGGCCGCCGCGGCGGCGACGATCTCGTCGCCGTCCCGGCCGGGGCTCTCGGGCAGGGTGTCGACGCCGAGGGCCGCGGCGAGGTCCACCCGCGCCTGCACGTCGCTCACCGGGCGACCGCCGGGGAGCAGCTGCGGCAGGCAGCCGGCCTCGACCGCACCCCGGTCACCGGCGCGACGGGGCACCCAGGCGAGCCGGGCGCCGGTGGAGCGGGCGACGGCGGCCGCCGCGGTCAGCGCACCCGGGACGGTGGCCAGGCGCTCGCCGACGAGGATGACCGAGGTCTCGTCGAGCACGACGTCGCCGTCCGTGGCCAGGCCCTCCAGGGCCCGGGCCTCCCCGCCGGGCACCGTCGGGATCAGCCGACCGCTCATCTTCTGCAGGCCGCGCGAGCTGTGCGAGGCCACCGACCACACCTGCGTGCCCTTGCGGGACGCCTTGCGCAGACGCAGGAAGATCGTGCCGGCCTCGTCCTCGGGCTCCAGGCCCGCGAGCAGCACGGTGCGCGCGCCCTCGAGCGCGGCGTAGTCGACGCCGGTGCCCAGCACGACGTGGGCGGCCAGGAAGTCGGCCTCCTCGCGCGAGTGCGGGCGAGCCCGGAAGTCGATGTCGTTGGTGCCCATCGCCACCCGGGCGAAGGTGCTCCACGCGAAGGCGTCCTCGGCGGTGAGCCGGCCCCCGGGCAGCAGGCCGACCGTGCCGGCGGCCTCGAGGCCGCGAGCCGCGACGGCGAACGCCTCGGGCCAGGAGGCGACGCGCAGGTCGCCGGTGTCCTCGTCGCGCACCAGCGGACGGGTGAGCCGGTCGGGCAGCTGGGCGTAGCGGAAGGCGAAGCGGTCCTTGTCGGTGCACCACTCCTCGTTGACCTCCGGGTCGAACCCGGCGAGACGACGCATCACCGTGGAGCGCCGGTGGTCGGTGCGCAGCGCGGCGCCGCAGGCGTCGTGCTCCCCCACCGACGGGGTCGACACCAGGTCGAACGGGCGCGAGCGGAAGCGGTAGTCGGCCGAGGTGAGCGCGCCCACCGGGCAGATCTGGATCGTGTTGCCGGAGAAGTAGCTCTCGAACGGCTTCTCCTCGTAGATGCCGACCTGCTGCAGCGCCCCGCGCTCGATCAGCTCGATGAAGGGGTCGCCGGCGATCTGCTCGGAGAAGCGGGTGCAGCGGGCGCAGAGGACGCACCGCTCACGGTCCAGCAGCACCTGCGCGGAGATGTTGATCGGCTTCGGGAAGGTGCGCTTGGTGCCGTTGTTCTCGGCGAAGCGGGACTCGCCGTAGCCGTGCGAGAGCGCCTGGTTCTGCAGGGGGCACTCGCCGCCCTTGTCACAGACCGGGCAGTCCAGCGGGTGGTTGACCAGCAGGAACTCCATCACTCCGTGCTGGGCCTTGCGGGCGCCCTCGGAGGAGAGGTGGGTCTTCACCTCCATCCCCTCGGTCACCGCGAGGGTGCACGAGGCCTGCGGCTTCATCCGGCCGGGAGGTCCCTGCATCGTCTTCAGGTCCCCCTCGCGGTCGGGCATGGCCACCTCGACCAGGCACTGCCGGCAGGCGCCGACGGGCTCGAGCAGCGGGTGGTCGCAGAACCGCGGGATGGTGATGCCGACCTGCTCGGCCGCCCGGATCACCAGGGTGCCCTTGGGCACGCTCACCTCGACGCCGTCGATGGTCAGCGTCACGAGGTCCTCGGCGACGACGTCCTTGCCGGTGCTTCCGGTGCTGCCGGTGCGGCCGCTGCTCACGGTCATGCGCGTGCTCCCGCTGCGTCGGTGGTGCGCTGGCGTCCCCGCGGCGGCGTGCCCTGCTCGGCGTACACCGTGGAGGCGTGGTGGTCGAAGGGGCAGCCGCCCCGCTCGAGGTGCTCGAGGAACTCCTCACGGAAGTACTCGATGGCCGAGGTGATCGGGCTCGTGGCCCCGTCACCGAGGGCGCAGAAGGAGCGGCCCAGGATGTTGTCGCACTGGTCGAGCAGCAGGTCGAGGTCCTCGGGGCGGCCCCTCCCCTGCTCGAGCTGGGCCAGGGTCTGCACCAGCCACCAGGTGCCCTCCCGGCACGGGGTGCACTTGCCGCAGGACTCGTGCTTGTAGAACTCGGTCCAGCGCAGCACCGCCCGGACCACGCAGGTGGTCTCGTCGAAGATCTGCAGGGCGCGGGTGCCGAGCATCGAGCCGGCCTCGCCGACCTTCTCGTAGTCCAGCGGCACATCGAGGTGCGCGTCCGTGAGGATCGGCGTCGAGGAGCCGCCCGGGGTCCAGAACTTCAGCTCGTGGCCCTCACGCATGCCGCCGGCCAGGTCGATCAGCTCACGCAGGGTGATGCCGAGCGGCGCCTCGAACTGGCCAGGGTTCCGGACGTGGCCCGAGAGCGAGTAGAGGACGAAGCCGGTCGACTTCTCAGTGCCGAGCCCGGAGAACCAGTCGGCGCCGTTGGCGACGATGGCGGGCACGGAGGCGATCGACTCGACGTTGTTGATCACGGTCGGGCAGGCGTAGAGCCCCGCGACGGCCGGGAACGGCGGGCGCAGGCGGGGCTGCCCCCGACGGCCCTCGAGGGAGTCGAGCAGCGCCGTCTCCTCGCCGCAGATGTAGGCGCCGGCCCCGGCGTGGACGATCACGTCGAGGTCGTAGCCCGAGCCGTGGATGTCCGTGCCGAGGTGCCCGGCCTCGTACGCCTCGGCGACGGCCTGCTGCAGGCGGCGGACGACGTGCAGGATCTCGCCGCGCACGTAGATGAAGGCGGTGTTGGCCCGGATCGCGAACGACGAGATCGCGACGCCCTCGAGGAGCGTGTGCGGGCTCGCCATCATCAGCGGGGTGTCCTTGCAGGTGCCCGGCTCCGACTCGTCGGCGTTGACGACGAGGTACTTCGGGTTCGGGTTGTCCTGCGGGATGAAGCCCCACTTCATGCCGGTGGGGAAGCCGGCACCGCCACGACCACGCAGGCCGGAGTCCTTGACGGCGGCGATGATGTCGTCCTGGGCCATGCCCAGCGCCTTGTCGAAGGCGGAGTAGCCGCCACGGGCCTCGTAGGAGGCCAGCTTCCAGGGACGGTCGTCTCCCCAGTTGGCGGACAGGACCGGGGTCAGCATGTCGGTCACGAGCTCTGGGTGTCCTTGTCGTCGGGGTCGTCCAGGTGCTTCTGCTCGGCGTCGGACCCGGCCAGCTGGGTCTCGGAGAAGGAGCGGTCGGCGTAGCTTTCGGCCGACGCCTTCTCCGGGTCGTCCTGGGCCACGCCGTGGCCGGACGGCTTGTCGCCGGGATAGTCACCGTCGGGGGCGGACCAGCCGCGCTCCTCGGCGATCCGCAACCCCAGCAGCGACGGGGCACCGGCGGCCGGGCCCTCGTCGACGCGGCCGTCGGGGAACCCGGCCAGCACCCGCTCGGCCTGGCGCCAGTCGCAGATCCGGGCGCCCCGGGTCGAGGTGACCTCGGTGCCGGCGCGCAGCTCCTCGACCAGCGCGACGGCGGAGTCGGGGGTCATGTTGTCCATGAACTCCCAGTTGACCGTCATCACCGGGGCGTAGTCGCACGCGGCGTTGCACTCGATGTGCTCGAGGGTGACCGCGCCGTCGTCGGTCGTCTCGTCGTTGCCCACGTCGAGGTGGCTCTTCAGCCGGTCGAAGATCTCGTCGCCGCCCATCACCGCACAGAGCGTGTTGGTGCACACGCCGACGTGGTAGTCGCCGACCGGACGACGCTTGTACATCGTGTAGAACGTCGCGACGCCCGAGACCTGGGCCGCGCTGATGTCCAGCACGTCGGCGCAGACCTGGATGCCCTCGGCGGTGACCTGGCCCTCGACGCTCTGCACCAGGTGCAGCATCGGCAGCAGGCCCGAGCGGCCCTGCGGGTAGCGGGCCGCGATCTGGTGCAGCTCCGCGACCGTCTCGGCGGGCAGGGTCATCGGTCGACACCTCCCATCACGGGGTCGATCGAGGCCACGGCCACGATCACGTCGGCGATCTGGCCGCCCTCGGCCAGGATCGAGGTGGACTGCAGGTTCACGAAGGACGGGTCGCGGAAGTGCACCCGGAACGGCCGCGTGCCGCCGTCGGAGACGACGTGCGCGCCCAGCTCGCCGCGCGGCGACTCGACCGGCACGTACGCCTGGCCGGCCGGCACCCGGAAGCCCTCGGTGACCAGCTTGAAGTGGTGGATCAGGGCCTCCATCGACTCACCCATGATGTGCTTGATGTGGTCGAGGCTGTTGCCCATGCCGTCGGAGCCGATCGCGAGCTGGCTGGGCCAGGCGATCTTCTTGTCCTCGACCATCACCGACTGCTCCTCCGTGCCTTGGAGCCGGTCGGCGCACTGCTCGACGATCTTCAGCGACTCCTGCATCTCGTCGAGGCGGATCCGGAAGCGGCCGTACGCATCGGCGTCCTCGCGCGTCGGCACGTCGAAGTCGTAGGTCTCGTAGCCGCTGTAGGGCTGGGTCTTGCGCAGGTCCCAGCCGTAGCCGGTGGCGCGCAGCATCGGGCCGCTGATGCCCAGCGCCATGCAGCCGGCGAGGTCGAGGTGGCCCACGTCGACGAGCCGGCCCTTGAACACCGGGTTGGCGTTGCAGAGGGCGGCGATCTCCGGCAGCCGCTTGCGCATCAACGCCACGAAGTCGCGCACCTTGTCCAGCGCGCCCGGGGGCATCCCCTGGGCCACGCCGCCCGGGCGGATGAACGCGTGGTTCATCCGCAGGCCGGTGATCAGCTCGAACAGGTCGAGCACCTGCTCGCGCTCACGGAAGCCGATCGTCATCACGGTCAGCGCGCCGAGCTCCATGCCGCCGGTGGCGATGCACACGAGGTGGCTGGAGATGCGGTTGAGCTCCATCAGCAGCACCCGCATGACCTGGGCCTTCTCGGGGATGTCGTTCTCGATGCCGAGCAGCCGCTCGACGCCGAAGACGTAGGACGCCTCGTTGAAGAACGGAGAGAGGTAGTCCATCCGGGTGCAGAAGGTGACGCCCTGCACCCAGGAGCGGAACTCCATGTTCTTCTCGATGCCGGTGTGCAGGTAGCCGATGCCGCAGCGGGCCTCGGTCACCGTCTCGCCGTCGAGCTCGAGGATCAGGCGGAGCACCCCGTGGGTCGAGGGGTGCTGCGGGCCCATGTTGACCACCACGCGCTCGTCGGCCTGCTCGCCGATGGCCTGGGTCACCGAGTCCCAGTCCTGGCCGGTCACGGTGAAGACGCGGCCCTGGGAGGTGTCCGAGGACGGCGCCTCGCTGGCGGCGTACGGGTCCTGCGCGCCGCCGGAGCCGGTGGGGTCGTTCTGGGTGGCGCTCATCAGTTGTAGGACCTCCGCTGGTCCGGCGGCGGGACGGTGCCGCCCTTGTACTCGACGGGGATTCCGCCGAGGGGGTAGTCCTTGCGCTGCGGGTGACCGGGCCAGTCGTCGGGCATCTGGATCCGGGTCAGGGCCGGGTGGCCGTCGTACACGATGCCGAAGAAGTCCCAAGCCTCGCGCTCGTGCCAGTCGGCGGTCGGGTAGACCGCGACGACCGACGGCACGTGCGGGTCGGAGTCGGGGCACACGACCTCGAGCCGGAGCCGGCGGTTGTGGGTCATCGAGAGCAGGTGGTAGACCGAGTGCAGCTCACGGCCGTGGTCCTCGGGGAAGTGCACCCCGGAGACGCCGGAGCACCACTCGAAGCGCAGCTCGGGGTCGTCGCGCAGCAGCGTCACCACGGCGACCAGGTGCTCGCGACGGACGAAGAACGTCGCCTCGCCGCGGTGCACCACGACCTGCTCGAGCGCGTCCTCGACGCCGCCGGCGCGCAGACCCGCGACCAGGGTGTCGTACATCGCGTCGAACGGTCCGCCGAAGGGCCGCTCGCTGCCACCGGGCAGCGCCACCTGGCGCACCAGGCCGCCGTAGCCCGACGTGTCGCCCGTGCCGCGGACGCCGAACATGCCGTCGCGGACGTCGACCACCTCGGCGCCGCCGACCCGCGGGTCGGCGGGCAGTGTCTCGGGTTGTTCCTCGGTCACCGGAGCAGCCCCCTCATCTCACCGGTCGGCAGCGCGCGGAGCCCCTCGGTCTCCTGCTCCTCCATCTGGGCGGCGCGGTTGGCGCCCAGCTTGGTGTCCTGGACCTTGACGTGCAGCTTGAGGATGGCGTCGATGAGCATCTCCGGCCGCGGCGGGCAGCCGGGGAGGTACATGTCGACGGGCACGACGTGGTCGACGCCCTGGACGATCGCGTAGTTGTTGAACATGCCACCCGAGCTGGCGCAGACGCCCATCGCGATGACGTACTTGGGCTCGGCCATCTGGTCGTAGATCTGGCGCAGCACCGGAGCCATCTTCTGGCTCACCCGGCCGGCGACGATCATCAGGTCGGCCTGGCGGGGCGAGGCCCGGAAGACCTCCATGCCGTAGCGGGCGAGGTCGTAGCGGGGGCCGCCGCTCGTCATCATCTCGATGGCGCAGCAGGCCAGGCCGAAGGTCGCAGGCCAGAACGACGCCTTGCGCATGTAGCCCGCCACCCCCTCGACGGTCGTCAGCAGCACGCCGCTGGGGAGCTTCTCTTCCAGACCCATCAAGGACCACCTGGTTCCGTTGTCTGCGCCGCTGCGGCGAGGGATGCGTGCGGGGCGCCCACGAGCGCCGGGTGCGACGGGTGCGCCGGGCGGGCACCCACGCGGGTCAGTCCCACTCCAGCCCGCCGCGACGCCAGACGTAGGCGTAGGCGACGAACACGGTGGCGATGAACAGGAACATCTCGACGACGGCGAAGACCGGCATCGACTCCGAGAAGTACACGGCGTACGGGTAGAGGAAGACGATCTCGATGTCGAAGACGATGAACAGCATCGCGGTGATGTAGTACTTCACCGGGAACTTGCCGCCGCCGACCGCCTGGGGCGAGGGCTCGATGCCGCACTCGTAGGAGTCGACCTTGGCGCGGTTGTAGCGCTTGGGGCCGACGAAGGCGCTGGCCGCGACCGAGAAGACCGCGAAGCCCAGACCCAGGAGGAAGAGTCCGAGGACCGGGGTGTAGAGCTCCATCGTCCTGCTCTCCTTCGCGTCGGTGCGGGACCGTCGCGGGCGGCTGACCCGCACGGCGACCATCGGCTCACGTGATCGTGAACTGCTTCACGAGTCCGTGCGGGGCCGATTCTAGGGGCCACGTCACAGCGGCGCGACCCGGGCCGCCCCCCGCGGCGCACGGAGGAACCGGACATCGCCGAGCGGGGGCTCAGCGGGCAGGCCGGACCGCGTGGTGCAGCGCGACGACGCCACCGGAGAGGTTGCGCCAGCGCACCTCGGACCAGCCCGCCTCGGCGACCAGGGCGGCGAGTCCCCGCTGGTCGGGCCAGGCGCGGATCGACTCGGCGAGGTAGACGTAGGCGTCGGGGCTGGAGGACACGGCGCGGGCGACCCGCGGCAGGGCCTTCATCAGGTACTCGATGTAGGCGGTGCGGAACGGGCGCCAGGTCGGCGAGCTGAACTCGCAGACGACCAGGCGGCCCCCGGGCTTGGTCACCCGGGCCATCTCGCGCAGTCCGGCCGACGGGTCGACGACGTTGCGCAGCCCGAAGGAGATCGTGACGGCGTCGAAGGTCGCGTCGCCGAACGGCAGCCGGGTGCCGTCACCGGCGGTGAAGGGCAGCGCGGGGCGGGCGGCCTTGCCGACCTCGAGCATGCCGAGGGAGAAGTCGCACGGCACGACGGTGGCGCCGCGGTCGGCGAACGGCTGGCTGGAGGTGCCGGTGCCGGCCGCCAGGTCGAGGACGGTCTCGCCGTACGCCGGGTCGACCGCCCGCACGACCTCGTTGCGCCAGCGGCGGTCCTGCCCGAGGGAGAGCACGTCGTTGGTGAGGTCGTAGCGCCGCGCCACTCCGTCGAACATCGCGGCGACCTCGGCGGGCTGCTTGTCCAGGTCTGCGCGCGTCACGTCCCCAGCCTAGAGGGCACCCGTCGGGACCACCCGCCGGTGCGGGTGCCGGCCGGTCGGCGGCCGACCGTGCGCGGGTGGGCACTACATTGGGTGAGCGTGAGCGACGGTGCAGCCCCTGACGCGGTCCCCGTGCCCGCCCTGGTGGCCCGCACCCGCACGGTGCCGGACCCCGGCGACCTGCTCTCGCTGGTGCCCGACGACTCCCCCTGCGCCTGGCTGCGCCGCGACGACGGCCTGGTCGGCTGGGGCGTCGCGGCGTTCGTGCGGCTCTCCGGCGCGGACCGCTTCGAGCGGGCGGGCGAGTGGTGGCGCGCGGTCACCGACAGTGCCGTCGTGCGCGACGAGGTCGACCTGCCCGGCAGCGGCCTGCTCTGCTTCGGCAGCTTCGCCTTCGCCGACGACCCCGGCGAGAGCGTGCTGGTGGTGCCGTCGGTGGTGGTCGGTCGTCGCGCCGGCACCAGCTGGGTGACCACGGTGGGTGCCGGCATCGGCCCGCTGCCCGACCTGGCCCTCGCCGACCCGCCCCGCTCCCCCGGCACCGTGACCTTCTCCGACGGCGCGGTCGGCGGCGACGTGTGGGAGCGCAGCGTCGCCGAGGCGGTGCGCCGGATCGAGGCGGGCGACCTGGAGAAGGTGGTGCTCGCCCGTGACCTGCGCGCCCACACCGAGCAGCCGCTGGACGTGCGGTGGCCGCTGGCCCGCCTCGCCCGCGACTACCCGACCTGCTGGACCTTCCACGTGGACCGCCTCTTCGGCGCGACCCCCGAGATGCTGGTGCGGCTCGAGCGCGGCCTGGTCACGTCGCGGGTGCTCGCCGGCACGATCCAGCGCTCCGGCGAGGAGCTGGTCGACCTCACCGCCGCCGCCGCGCTGAGCCGCTCGTCGAAGGACCTCGAGGAGCACGAGTACGCGGTGCGCTCGGTCGCCGAGCGGCTCGCCCCGCACTGCACGTCGATGAACGTGCCCGAGGCGCCCTTCGTGCTGCGGCTGCCCAACGTCATGCACCTGGCCAGCGACGTCGCCGGGGTCAGCGCCGACGACGCCACCAGCCTGCAGCTGGCCGCCGCCCTGCACCCCTCCGCGGCCGTGGGGGGCACCCCGACCCCGACCGCCGTCGCGCTCATCGACGAGCTCGAGGCGATGGACCGGGGCCGCTACGCCGGCCCGGTCGGCTGGATGGACGCCCGGGGCGACGGCGAGTGGGGCATCGCGCTGCGCTCGGCCGAGATCGGCCCCGACGCCGTACGCCTCTTCGCGGGCTGCGGCATCGTCTCTGGCTCGCGGCCGCACGCCGAGCTGGCGGAGTCGCAGGCCAAGTTCGTGCCGGTGCGCGAGGCGCTCGCCGACGACTGAGCCGGCCCGTCGGCGTCAGCCGGTGGCCAGGGCCCGGATCCGGGCGTCGAGGTCGCGTCGTCCGCTGCGGTCCACCACGGCCTCGACCACCTCGACCCCGCCGTGGGGCGAGGCCAGCGAGGCCTCGAGCTCGCCGCGCGAGCGCACCTGCGTGTACGGCGTACGGCTCGCGGCGCACAACGACCCGAGGTCGACCCGGTGCGGCAGCGCGAACACCCGCTCGAAGGAGTCGGCGTGCTCGGGGCCGCCCTGCTCGAGGCCGGCGAAGATGCTGCCGCCCCCGTCGTTGACCACGACGATGGTCAGGTCGGGCCGCTCCTCGGCCTCGCCGAGCAGCAGGCCGCCGTGGTCGTGCAGGAAGGTCAGGTCACCCATCAGGGCCAGCGCCCGGCTGCTGCCGGGACGCCCGAGCGCGGCGCCGAGCGCCGTGGAGACCGTCCCGTCGATACCGGAGAGACCGCGGTTGGCCAGCACCAGCCGGCGCTCACCCACGGCGTACGGCGCGAGCACGAGGTCGAGGTCGCGGATCGGGTTCGAGGCACCGACCACCAGCAGCCCGCCCGGCGGCAGCGCGGCGCCCACGGCGGCGGCGACGTGGTGCGGCAGCAGGGCGTCCTGGCGGGCGAGCAGGGCGTCCAGGGCGGCCCCGACCTCGCGGTCGCGCTGCCGCCAGCGCTCGAGCCAGGCCGGGTCGGCGGTGCCGTCGGGCACCAGGGCGGCGGCGCGCAGCCGGGCCCGACCGGCGAGGTCGGTGACGGTGCGCCGACCGGTGCGGTCGGTGCGCGGGAGCAGCGCCACGTGGTCGACGTCGGAGCGCCCGAGGAGGGCGGTGACCGGACGGGACAGCGTCGGGTGGCCGGCCACGACGACCTGCTCGACGTCCTCGACCAGTCCTGGGTCGTCGAGCAGCAGCCGGTAGGTGCGCAGCGCGTGCGTGCCCGTGCGGGCGCCGCTGGAGGGCTCGGCCAGGAGCGGCCACCCCGCCTGCTCGGCGAGTCGGCGTGCCGGAGGCCCGGCGTCGTCGCCGGCGACGACGACGGTACGCAGGTCGGTCGGGAGCGCCACCGGCTCGGACTCGAGCACCCCGCCCAGCGCGGGCAGCGAGATCGGGGGGAGGTCGGCCGGGTGCTGCCAGCCGTCGGGGGTCCCCGGCACCAGCGGCGGCGCGAGCTGGAGGTTGAGGTGGGCCGGCCCGGGGCTGAGCCGCAGCCGGCGCAGGACGTCGGCCACGTGCGCGCGCCACGCCGCGACCTGCGACTCCTCGGCGCCGACCTCGCCCGGGGGCACGTCGATGTAGGAGACGCAAGCCGCGCCGAAGGTGACCGCGAAGTCGGTCGTCTGGTTGGCGCCGGTGCCGCGCATCGCCTCGGGCCGGTCCGCGGTGAGCAGCACGAGCGGCACACCGGCGTGCGAGGCCTCCAGCACGGCGGGGTGCAGGTGGGCGACGGCGGTGCCGGAGGTGGTGAGCACGGCCGCGGGCGTCTGGGACGACTTCGCCAGGCCGAGCGCGAGGAAGGCTGCGGTGCGCTCGTCGAGCCGGGTGTGCAGCCGCAGGCGTCCGCGGACGGCGAGGGTGTGCGCGTGGAGCGCCAGCGGCGTGCTGCGCGACCCGGGGCAGAGCACCAGCTCGCGCAGGCCACGCTCGACGAGGGTGTCGAGCACGGTGCGGGCCAGCGCCGTCGAGGCGTTCAGGGGCAGGTCGGTGGGCTCGCTCACGTCGGTCCTCCCCCGTCGACGAGGCGCCGCTCGACGGCCTCGAGGCGAGCCTGCCAGTGCTGCCGCCGCGGCGCAGCCGCCCCGAGTCGTTCCAGCGCGGACTCGTCGACCACGGGCCGCACGACCGGCAGCGCCCCGTCGACGGGCAGCAGCCGGTCGACCACGACGTCGTCGGTGAGCAGCTGCACGGTGGCCAGGCCGCAGGCGTACGGCAGCGCGGGCAGCGCCGCGGCGAGCGCGACGCCGGCGGCGATGCCGACCGAGGTCTCCAGGGCCGAGCTGACGACGACGGGCAGTCCGATGTCCTCGGCGATCCGCAGGCAGGCCCGCACCCCGCCCAGCGGCTGCACCTTGAGCACGGCGACGTCGGCGGCCTCGAGGTCGCGCACCCGGTAGGGGTCGGCCGCGCGACGGATCGACTCGTCGGCGGCCACCGGCACGTCGACCGCCCGGCGTACCCGGGCCAGGTCCTCGACGGAGGCGCACGGCTGCTCGACGTACTCCAGGCCGCGGGCGGCGCGGTCGAGGCGGCGTACGGCGGTCACGGCGGCGTCGACGTCCCAGCCGCCGTTGGCGTCCACCCGCACCGCGCCGGCCGGCCCCAGCGCGTCGCGCACCGCCTCCAGCCGGGCCTCGTCGTCGGCGGGCGTCTGCCCGGGCTCGGCGACCTTGACCTTCGCGGTGCGGCAGCCCGCCGACGCGAGCACGAGGGCGTGGGCCCGCTCGGGGTCGACGGCGGGCACGGTGACGTTGACCGGCACGGTGTCGCGCACCGGCGCCGGCCAGCCCTGCTCGGCGGCCTCCAGGGCCGCGCGCAGCCAGGCGGCGGCCGTGGCGTCGTCGTACTCCAGGAACGGGCTGAACTCGCCCCACCCGGCCGGGCCCTCGAGCAGCACGCCCTCGCGCACGGTGATGCCGCGGAAGCGGGTGCGCATCGGGACCGACCAGACCGCCGACCTCACGGGCCCTCCCCCGCGCGATCGGGCGGCCCGAGCAGCGCGAGCAGGGCACGTCGGTCGGTCTTGCCGTTGGGCAGCTGCGGGAGCACGTCGACGTGGTGCAGCGACCGGGGCGCCCACGCCCGCGGGTGCACGTCCGCCACCCACGCGCGGGCCTCGGCGAGGGTGAGCCGCCCCACGACGACCGCGACGAGCCGGCGCCCCCACTCGGGGTCGTCGACGCCGAGCGCCTCGGCCGCCTCCACGTCGGGGTGCTCGCGCAGCCGACGGGCCACCAGGCCGCCGGGCACGTTGACCCCGCCGGAGACGACGACGTCGTCGAGGCGGCCGAGCACGTCGAGCCTGCCGCCGTGGAGACGGCCCGCGTCGGCGGTGCGGAACCAGCCGTCGACCAGCGCCTCGGCGGTCGCGGCGGGGTCGTCGTACCCCTCCATCAGCATCGGCCCGCGCAGCTCGACCCGGGAGCGCTCGCCGAGCCGCACCTCGGCGCCGTCGAGGGGCACCCCGTCGTACACGCAGCCGCCCGCGGTCTCGGCCATGCCGTACGTCGCCACGGTGGTGAGGCCGTGGGCGTGCGCCCGGTCGCGCAGGACGCGGTCCACCGGCCCGCCGCCGAGCAGCACGGCGTCGAGACCGGCGAGGGCGTCCCGGTCGGCGTCGGACCCCTCCGGCCCGAGCACGCGGTGCAGCTGGGTGGGCACCAGCGAGACGTAGCGACGGGGACCCTCCAGGCGCCGCACCGCCTCGGTCCAGGACTCCTGGGCGCCGAGCAGCACCGGCGCGTGGCCGGCGTGCAGCGACCGCACGAGCACCTGCAGGCCCGCAACGTAGGCCGCCGGCAGCGCCAGCAGCCAGACCCCCGGACCGCCGAGCCGTCGGTGGGTGGCCTCGGCCGAGGCCAGCACCGCCGCACGGGTGAGCACGACCTGCTTGGCCGGGCCGGTCGAGCCGGACGTGCGCACGCGCAGCCGCTCCCCCTCGTCGGCACCCCCGGCACCGTCGAGCCACCGGGCGAGGTCATCGCGGACCTGCTCGGCGGGGTCGTCGGAGGTCGGGCGCGGCACCGACCCAACCTAGCCCGCCGGGGCGCCGACGGGCCCCGGCCCGGTGGCCGCGGACGGCGTTGCAAGACTGCGCGCATGGCCACCCCCGCCCAGTGGATCGCCGGCGCCCGTCCGCGCACGCTGCCCGCCGCCGTCGCCCCCGTCGCCGCCGGCACCGGCGTCGCCGTCGACGCCGACGGCTTCGTGGCCTGGAAGGCGCTGCTGGCCCTGGTCGTCGCGCTGGCGCTGCAGGTGGGCGTCAACTACGCCAACGACTACTCCGACGGGGTGCGCGGCACCGACGACGACCGGGTCGGCCCGCTGCGGCTCACCGGCTCCCGGGCCGCCACCCCGGGCGCGGTCAGGGCCGCAGCCTTCGCCGCCTTCGGGGCGGCCGCCGTTGCCGGCCTGGTGCTCGTCCTCACCACGGCGTGGTGGCTGGTGCTCGTGGGCGCGGCCAGCATCGCGGCGGGGTGGTTCTACACCGGCGGGTCCCGGCCCTACGGGTACTCCGGACTGGGCGAGGTGATGGTCTTCGTGTTCTTCGGCCTGGTCGCGGTGGTCGGCACGGCGTACGTGCAGGTGGGCACGCTCGCCCACGGCCTCCTGCTGCCTGCCCTCGAGGCCGCGGTGGCGGTGGGGGCGGTCGCCTGCGCGATCCTCGTGGTCAACAACCTGCGCGACATCCCCACCGACCGCGGGGCGGGCAAGCTCACCCTGGCCGTGCGGCTCGGGGACGACCGCACACGCGGGCTGTTCGCGCTGCTGCTCGCCCTGCCCGCGGTGATGGTGGTCGGGCTGGTGCTCGACGCGGGCGTGCTCGCGCTGCTGGGCATGGCCTACGTCGTGGCCGCGCTGCCTGCCGTGCGCTCGTGCTGGGCGGGGCGACCGGGCGCGACCTGGTGCCGGTGCTGGCCCGCACCGGCCTGGCCGAGCTGCTGCTCGGCCTCGGCCTGCTGGTCGGCCTCGCGCTCTAGGTACCTCTCGGTGCCGCAGGGGGTCGACCTCAGTCGAGGTCCTCCTTGGAGCGCGACCGCTCCAGCGCCTCGGAGGCACGGCCGGCGCGCTCGGACACGACGCGGGCGAAGTCGTCCCGCTGCCGCGCGAGCAGCTGCCAGGACCCGACCGCGGAGAGCACGGCCGCGAGCACGATCACGAGCAGCCAGTTGACCTCGCCCGGGCCGGCGACCAGGGCCCACAGGCCCCCGACGAGGGCGAACGCCGCGACCATCAGGCCGAGGCGCAGGGCGGTGTAGACGAGGAACTCCTTCACACCCCCGACGGTACGACGCGGCGCCGCACCGGACGAGTCCAGGGCCGCCGGACCGCCGCGGTCGCACGACACGGCTTGACGGAGCGACGTACCGTGAGGATGTGGGAAAGATCCTGCTCGCTCTGCTCCTGCTGGGAGCAGTCATCTACCTCGGCTTCCGGCTCCTCGAGCGTCGCCGGGCCCGTCGTCACGGCCGTGGCCGGGGCGGTTCGTCGGGCCGGGGCTCGTCACGTCCCACACCTCCGCCGGCCGCGGGACCTCGCGTCACCGGCCCCGACGACGACCCGGACTTCCTCCGCGAGCTCGAACGTCGGCGCCGGGAGCGGGAGCGCCGCCAGGGCGGCACGGAGCCCGGCAAGGCCTGAGGGCCGGGCCTGGCTGGCACCGGGTCCTGGCGGCTCGCCCAGCACCCTGGCTCGACCGGCGCGCGCTGCCCCCGGCGGCCCCGGAGTGAGCGGGCGGCTACTTCGCGTAGGAGTGCATGCTCCCCGAGCCGAAGAAGAAGTTGATCCCCACGAAGTTGAACCACAGCGTGGCGAGACCGACCAGGGCGAGGATCGCCGCACCACGGCCCCGCCAGCCACCGGTCGCGCGGGCGTGCAGGTAGGCGGCGTACACGACCCAGGTGATGAACGCCCAGACCTCCTTGGGGTCCCAGCCCCAGTAGCGGCTCCACGCGTTCTCGGCCCAGATCGGGCCGGCGATCAGGGCGCCGAAGGTCCACACCGGGAAGCCGAAGGCGTGCATCCGGTAGGACAGCCGGTCCAGGCTCGGCAGGTCGGGCACCCGGGAGAGGTACCCGCCGGGGCGCAGCGTGCCGCGCTTCTCGGCCCGCTCGCGGAGCAGGTACAGCACCGAGAACATGCCGCCCAGGGTGAAGATGCCGGTCGCGGTGATCGCGGCGATGACGTGGATGACCAGCCACGGCGACTGCAGCGCCGGGGTCAGCGGAGCGGCGGGCAGGTAGAGCAGTCGGACGGCGGCCATCAGCGTCGCCATCACGAAGCCGGTCACGAGCAGGCCCAGCCAGCGCAGCCCGAGCCGTGTGACGAGCGCCAGGTAGATCAGCGTCACGACCAGGGTGGCGGTGATGGTGAACTCGAACATGTTGCCCCACGGCACCCGCACCGGGTCGTTGGCCAGCCCGCGGGTGACCACGGCGACGAGGTGCACGAACGCGGCGACCACGGTCAGCGCGACGCCGATGCGGCCGGCCAGGTCGCTGCGCTCGCTGCGGCTCTCGTCGACCACCGGCGCGGACGCGTCGGCAGGGGCCGGGGTCGCCGTGGACTCGCCGGCGCCGGCGCCGACCAGCGCCCGCTCCTCGGTGGGGACGACGACGGCCGCGCGGGCCGTCGCCCACTCCGCGACGTGGGCCAGGAAGGCCAGGAAGTAGACGAGTCCTGCTGCCGCGAGCGCGTTGTTGCTGATCGTCGCGAAGAAGGTCTGGGTCACGAGGGGTCCTCCGTGGTCGGCCTGGCGGCGCCGGGGGGACCAACCGTCGGCCGGTCCGTCGTCGAGCCTACGTCGGGGTCTGCGCCGAGCCCACCGGTCGTGGCGGTGAGCGCGCTCACCAGGGCCTCGACCTCCACGTCCGGGTCGCCGCCGTCGGAGCGGTCGAGCACGGCCACGGACACGTCCACGCCGCCGTCGTCACGGCGACGCAGCCGCACCCACGCCCGCCGAGGTCGCACGAACAGGCTGCCCATCAGGCCCACGAGCGCGACGACGATGCCGGCCAGCGCGACACCGGCACCAGGGCTGGAGGCCATCTGCAGCTTGACGTACTTGTCGACGCCGTCGAACGTGATCGAGCCGCGCCCGTCGGGCAGCTCCGTGGTGTCGCCCACCGCGAGGTCGACGCGGAACGGCGCCTCGCTGTCGGGGTTGTCGATCGGCCTCAGCTTGTCGCGGTCGAGCACGTAGACCGACTGGCCCTCGCCGGAGTCCATGCCGAGGTCGCCCTCGAACACCTGCATCGAGACCACCGGCTGGAGCGCGGCGGGGAAGCGGGAGAACGGGCCGCGCTGCATCGTGAAGCCGTACGTCGGGTAGAACCCGCCCTGGAACCCGAGCTGGGTCGGCGCCGCGTCGGGCACCTTCACCACCCCGATCGAGGAGAAGCTCTGGTCCTCGGGCAGGAACGGCACCGGTCCGGAGAAGGCGACGTCGCCGTTGCCGTCGCGCACCGTGAACCGGGGCGCGTAGCCGTGGCCGACGAGGAAGACCTTGCTGCCGTCGAAGCTCACGGGTTCGTTGACCCGCAACGGGATCCGGCGCGGCCGGGCACCGGGCTCCTCGGTCGCCGTCAGCACGGCGTCGAACCCGCGCGGCTGGCCCCGGCTGGCCCCGGTGTAGATCCAGTCGACGGTGAAGTCGTCGACGGTGAAGGAGTACGGCGGCAGGTCGGCGGGGTCCATCAGCGCGCCGGGCACGAAGTCGTCGTACTGGGACACCTGGTCGGAGAAGGTCTGCCCGACCGGCACGATCGCGCCGCCCTTGTAGCCGAACAGGCTGCCGTAGGCGACCCCGACGAGCACCACGATCACGGCCAGGTGGAAGACCAGGTTGCCGGCCTCGCGCAGGCGACCGCGCTCGGCGGCCAGCGACAACGCGCCGTCGCCCTCGTCGTCGACGAGCACCCGGTAGCGCCGGCCGCGGAGCACCGTGCGGGCGGCGTCCCGCACCGCGTGCAGGTCGCGCACTGCCCCCTCGGTCCCGTCACCGGGGAGCACCAGCGCCCGGTGCGAGGGCATCCGCTCCAGCCGCCTCGGGGCCCGGGGCGGACGGGCGCGCAGAGCACGGGAGTAGACCGCGAGGCGCGGGACGATGCAGCCGACCAGCGAGACCATCAGCAGCACGTAGACCGCGGTGAACCACGCGGACCCGTAGACGTGGAAGAGCCCCAGCCGCTCGTAGATCGGCGTCAGCGAGGGGTGCGCCTGCTTCCAGCGGGCGGCCGCGAAGTTGTCGACCGCGGTCTGCGGCACGATCGAGCCCGGCACCGCCGCCAGGGCGAGCAGGAGCAGCAGCAGCAGCGCGGTGCGCATCGACGTCAGCTGGCGCCACGCCCAGCGCCCGAGCTCCACGGGGCTCAGCGGCGGCGGGTCGGCGCGGCCGGCGTCGGCGCGCGCGGGGGGCGCGGTGGGGCGGTCCTCGACCTGGCTCATGCCCTCCCCCTCACACGCCCGGCTCGAAGCCGACGACGCTGACCTGGAGCTGCGCGACGAGCAGGTCCCACCAACCCGTCACGAGCAGCACCCCGACGGCGACCAGCATGAGGCCTCCGAACCGGGTCACCCACTGCTGGTGGCGGCGGACGACGCCGATCGCGCCCAGGAAGCGGCGGTAGGCCAGCCCGGCGAGCACGAAGGGCAGGCCGAGCCCGGCGGCGTACACCGCGGCCAGGAGGGCCCCCCGGGCCGCGGTGCCCTCGGAGGCGGCCATGGTGAGGATGACGCCGAGGGTGGGGCCCACGCAGGGCGTCCACCCCAGCCCGAAGAGGACGCCCAGCATCGGCGCCGCGAGCAGCCCGACCGCCGGCACCTTGTGCACGCGTACGTCGCGCTGCAGCGCGGGCACGAGGCCCAGGAAGGCCAGGCCGAGGACGATCGTGACCCCGCCCAGCACGGTGGTGATCACCTGCCGGTTCAGCGCCAGCCACGAGCCCAGCGAGCCGAAGAGCGCGCCGTAGGCGACGAAGACCACTGCGAAGCCGGACACGAAGAGCACGCTGCCGGTCAGCATCCGGCCGCGCTTGGCGTCGGCCAGGTCGGCCCCGGACAACCCGGTCGCGTAGGAGAGGTAGCCCGGCAGCAGCGGCACCACGCACGGGCTGAAGAAGGAGACCAGCCCGGCGATGACGGCGACGGGCACGGCGAGCAGCAGGGAGCCCGCCGCGGCCTGCTGGCTGAACCACTCGCCCATTCAGGCCCCCGCACGCACGTCGTCGACGAGGTCCACCAGGGTCTGGGGGCTCGGCAGCTCGCCCAGCACGGCGGCCGCGATCCGGCCCTGCGCGTCGACCACCACGGTCGAGGGGATGACCAGCGGTCGCCCGAAGGCCAGCAGCGAGGTGCCCCCCTGGTCGAAGAGGCTGGGGTAGGGCACCTCGAAGGTGCGCTGGAAGCTCTGCGCCGCCTCGGGGCTGGGGTCGCGGGTGTTGATGCCGAGGAAGGCGACGTCCGAGCCCTCGGCGCCCGCCTCCAGGTCCTCGTACGCCGTCACCAGGTCGGCGGCCTCGGCGCGGCACGGGGTGCACCAGGAGCCCCACACGTTGACCACGACGACCGACCCGCGCAGGTCCTGCAGGCTCACCGGCGCGCCCTCGAGGTCCTTGCCCTCGACCGTCGCGACCCGCTCGCGCTCCCCCACGGCGAAGGTCGTGAGCTGGCCGTCGCGCGTCACGAACCCCTTGGCCCCGCCGGTGTCGGCATCGCTGGCACAGCCGGTCAGCGACAGCCCGGCGACCAGGAGGGCGACCAGGAGGAGGAGCGGACGGGGAACGGTCCGGGTCACGGGTGCACGGCCCCCTGGGGGTCGCTCGTGGGCTCGGTCTCGCGGCCGCCGGAGGAGAAGTTCTTGCCGCGGTCCGCCTCGGGGATCAGGTCGGCCGCCGGCTCGGAGTAGGACACCCGGAGCAGCCGCTCGTCGCGGAAGTGGAAGGAGGTGAGGCTGCACAGCGTGCACCGGCGGCTGCGCGGGTCGTGCACGAACCAACGCCCCTCGGCGGCGAGCCGCGCGATCCAGATCGGCAGCTGGTGGGAGACGACGACGGCCTCGTGGCCCTCGGCCAGGGTGCGGGCGTCGCGGATGGCGGCGGACATCCGCTGGGCGACGTCGACGTACGCCTCGCCCCAGGACGGCCGGAACGGGTTCCACAGGTGCCGCCACGCGGACGGGTCGGTGAGCGCGCCGTCGACGGAGAACTGCTTGCCCTCGAAGATGTTGCCCGACTCGACGACGCGGGGCTCGGTGGAGATCCCCAGGCCCAGGCGTCGCGCCAGCGGGGCCGCGGTCTCCTGGGCGCGCTCCAGCGGCGAGGCGACCACGTGGGTGATGTCGCGGTCGCCGATGCTCTCGGCGATCCGCTCGGCCATCGCCCGGCCGCGCTCGGAGAGGTGGTAGCCCGGCGACCGGCCGTAGAGGACGCCGTCGGGGTTGTGCACCTCGCCGTGCCGGAGCACGTGGATGACGGTCTCGCTCATGACGGGGACTCCTCGGGACGGGCGGCCGCGGCCGCGCGGGCGGCAGCGGGCAGGGCGGCCACCACGCGGTCGAGCGCGGCGTCGTCGTGGGCGGCGGACACGAACCACGCCTCGTAGGCGCTGGGCGGCAGGTGCACGCCCTGGTCGAGCATGCTGTGGAAGAAGGCGCGGTAGCGGTGCACCTCCTGGGTCGAGGCGCCGGCGAAATCGGTGACCGCCCCGGTGCCCTCGGGCGTGAAGAAGACGCTGAACATGCTGCCGCCGGCCTGCACCAGATGGGGCACCCCGGCCGCGCGCAGCGCGTCCCCGGCGGCCTGCTGGAGGGTGAGCGCGGCGGCGTCGACGTGCGCGTACACGGCGTCGGTCGCCAGCCGCAGGGTCGTCAGGCCCGCGGTGGTCGCCACGGGGTTCCCCGAGAGGGTGCCGGCCTGGTAGACCGCGCCCTCGGGCGACAGGTGCGACATCAGGTCGGCACGGCCACCGAAGGCCGCGGCCGGGAAGCCGCCACCCATCACCTTGCCGAAGGTGACCAGGTCGGGAGACCAGCCCTCGACCTTGCCGTCGAGGCCCCACATGCCGGCGCGGCTGAGCCGGAAGCCGGTCATCACCTCGTCGCTGACGAAGAGGGCGCCGTGGCGGCCGGCGATCTCGGAGAGGAACGCGTTGAATCCGGGCTCGGGCGGGACGACGCCCATGTTGCCGGGCATCGCCTCGGTGACCAGGCAGGCGATCTGGTCGCCGTGGTCGGCGAAGGCCTGCTCGACGGCCGCGCGGTCGTTGTACGGCAGCACCAGGGTGTCGGCAGTCGACGCGGCGGGGACACCGGGCGTGCCCGGGACGGCGAAGGTCGCCAGGCCGGAGCCGGCCGCGGCCAGCAGCGAGTCGACGTGGCCGTGGTAGCAGCCGGAGAACTTGACCACCGTGTCGCGACCGGTCACGCCGCGCGCGAGCCGGACGGCCGACATGGTGGCCTCGGTGCCGCTGGAGACGAACCGCACCTGCTCCACCGACGTGCGTCCGACGATCTCCTCGGCCAGCTCGACCTCGGGGAGGGTGGGCGTGCCGTACGACGAGCCGCGCGCCGCGGCGGCGGTGACGGCCTCGACCACCTCGGGGTGGGCGTGGCCCAGCAGCATCGGGCCCCACGAGCAGATCAGGTCGACGTACTCGGTGCCGTCGACGTCGGTGAGGTAGGGGCCGCGCGCCGAGGCGATGAACCGGGGCGTCCCCCCGACGGCGTGGAAGGCCCGGACCGGGGAGTTGACCCCGCCCGGCGTCACCGCGTGGGCCCGGTCGAACAGGGCCTGCGAGGCGGTCGTGGAGGGGGACCCCGACGGGGGGGTGCTGGCGGGCCCGGAGGCGGGCGAGGAGGAAGACATGGCCCCGCCATCATCGCCGACGCCACCAATGGCCGCGCGCGCGGTTCCGAATCGGGCGAAACCGGCACGGGACAAGACGTGTCTATTCGTGGGACACTCCTCCGACCGCTCGTTCGGGGCATGACCACCCTCACATCGCGCGGCGCCGTAACCCGGGGCCCTCAGCAGCGGTTGAGGGCATGGACGGCGCTTCGGAGGAGAAGCGTCCTGACCGCGGCACATGACAAGGGGAGCAGAACGGACGATGGCCAAGAAGACGCTGACACGGTGGCAGAAGGCGACGACTCTCGTGCCCCTGGCAATTCTCTCGGGAGCGTGGACGGCCAGCCTCGCGGCTCCTTCCTCGGGCGACTCCTCGGACGCGGAGGCCGCGTCGAGCTCCACGGCGGCCGGCAGCCAGGGCTCGGGCACGCTGCCCGACGGCTCCGCGATCCCGACCCAGGCGATCGAGGCGCCGGCCAGCCTCTCCATGCCAAACCTCCTCAGCGGCGCGGGCTCGGCCAAGCAGATCGTCAACAGCTCCTCCACCAACGGCATCCCCACGGCCGCCCTCTCCGCGTACCAGCGCTCGGCGCAGGTGATCAACGCCGCCGACACGTCCTGCAACATCCCGTGGCAGCTGGTCGCGGCCATCGGCCGCGTCGAGTCCGACCACGGCCGCTACGGCGGCAACGTGCTGACCGCCGACGGCAAGAGCCGCCCCGGCATCTACGGCATCCCGCTCGACGGCTCCCACGGCACCGCGAAGATCTCCGACACCGACGGTGGCGAGTTCGACAAGGACCCGGTCTTCGACCGCGCCATGGGTGCCATGCAGTTCATCCCCTCCACCTGGTCGATCGTGGGCGTCGACTCCGACGGCGACGGCGACGCGGGACCCGCAGGACATCGACGACTCCGCCCTCGGCACCGCGGTGTACCTCTGCTCGGGCAACGAGAACCTCGGCGCGGACCCAGGCCGCCGCAGCGCGGTCTTCCGGTACAACCACAGCCAGGAGTACGTCGACCTGGTGCTCGGGCTGATGAAGGCCTACATGGCCGGCGACTGGACGACGATGCCCAACAGCACGTACTCCGCGTCGACCTTCTACCCCGCCCCCTCCGACCAGGTCCTCACCAAGCGCACCGGCGGCAACGTCGCCAAGGCCAGCAGGGTGCCGCCGAAGCGCCCGACCGGCCCGATCGGCGTCGTCACCGGTTCCAGCAGCGGCGGCAGCAGCAGCAGCACGGGTGGCGGCGGTATCGCCAGCGTCGTGACCGGTGGCTCCGGCGGCGGTGGCGGTGGCGGCGGCGGCGGCGGCGGCACGGGGTCCGGTGCGACCGGCGCGGTGCAGGACACCGTGGAGAGCACGACCGACACCGTCGAGAAGACGGTCAAGGACGTGGTCACCCCGCTCGAGCGGGCCACGGCGTACTGCTCGGGCCAGGACCTGTCCGGCACCTCCATGGGCGCCTGCACCGACGCGTATCTCAGCGGTGGTGCCGGCGGCGTGTCCAACCTGCTCGCCAACGTCGGCGGCTCGGTCAAGGACACCACCGACAAGGTGGGCGGCGCCGTCGGCGGCGCCCTCCCGTGATCGTCGGCTGCTGACGTGAGCGCCCTCGGCCTCGGCATCGACTTCGGAGGCTCCGGCATCAAGGCCGCCCTCGTCGACCTCGACGAGGGCGGCTTCGCGTCCGAGCGGGAGCGCGTCCCCACGCCGCACCCGGCCACCCCGGACGCGGTCGCCGAGGTGATGGTCGACCTCGTGGGCCGCTTCCCGGACTACGACGGCCCGGTCGGCGTCACCGTGCCGGGGGTGGTGCAGGCGGGCGTCGTACGGTCCGCGGCCAACATCGACCGCTCCTGGATCGGCACCGACGCGGACGCCCTGCTCAGCGACCGGCTCGGGCGCGCGGTGCACCTCGTCAACGACGCCGACGCCGCCGGGGTGGCCGAGGCCCGCTTCGGCGCCGCCCGGGGACGGGCCGGCCTCGTCCTCCTCACCACGCTCGGCACCGGCATCGGCTCCGCCCTCGTCGTCGACGGCGTGCTGCTGCCCAACTCCGAGCTCGGCCACCTCGAGGTCGGCGCACGCGAGATGGAGGTGTGGGCGGCCGACTCCGCGCGCCAGCGCGACGACCTCTCCTGGGAGCAGTGGGCCGAGCGGCTGCAGACCTCCTACCGCACGCTCGAGGACCTGCTCTGGCCCGACCTGTTCGTGGTCGGCGGCGGGGTGAGCAAGCACGCCGACTCGTTCCTCCCGCTGCTGGACCTGCGCACCGAGATCGTGCCGGCGACGCTGCGGAACAAGGCCGGGATCATCGGCGCCGCCCTGCTCGCCTGCTGAGCCCGGTCAGCGGCGGTCGAGCAGCCCGCGCACGTACGCCGCCTGGCCTCCGTGCTGGGTCGTGTCCCCGACGACGGAGACCAGTCGGGCCAGTGCCGTGACCGGCGGGTCCCAACGCTCGTCGACGACCTCGGCGAGGTCGTCGGACGACATCGCCTCGAGCACCTCGAGGGTCTGCCGGTGCACGGCCTCGTGGTACTCGACCAGCAGGCTCGGCTCCTGCACGGCGAAGGCCCCGACCTGGTCGGCGGAGTGGCCGAAGCCGATGTCGTCCTCCGCGTACGGCAGGTCGAAGCGCTCGGCGAAGCCCTGCGCCGTCCACACCTGCGCGACGTCACCGAGGGCGGCGAGGTGGTCGTCCTGCACCCGGGCGAGGTGCCAGACCAGCCACCCGACCGGGTTGGCCTCGGCGTCGGGTCGCCACGCGAGCTGGTGGGCGTCGAGGCCCTCCAGCACGCCGGGCAGGGCTTCGTGCACGCGACCGAAGGCGTCGCGGAGCACGTCATGGGCAGTCGCCGACGCGGTCATGCCTCCACCGTTGCCCAGGTGGCCGGGGGAAAACCCCGCGCCCGGTGCCGCGGTCGTGGCCTCGCGTCGGCCGGCTGGACCAGGTCACCGAGAGGGCGCTGCGGGACACGGTCGAGCAGCGCTTCGCCGTGATCGCCGCCGCCGAGCCGCCGACCGCGGGCTGGGGCCGACCGCCGTGGGGTCGGGGTGACGCGCGCGCCGGGCGCTCGGCGTACCCCTGCCCCGCGGCCGACGGGTCCTGGGCCTGGGGCCCGGGCCAGGAGACCCCACTGCGGGGTCGCGGGAGGGCTAGGAATCCGCCGGCACCGGCGTCTGCTGGTAGACCGCCAGGCGCCAGTCCCCGTCCACCCGCTGGTAGACGCTCGTCATCAGGCCGACGAAGGCCGGCTGGTCGGCCTCGCGGTAGGCGGACCCGCGGTAGACCAGGGCGACCGCCCCCGAGCCGCACGGGACGAGCCGCACGTCGTCGATGCGGTAGGTCCGCCAGGCGGGCGCGTCCGCGAGCGACGCGACCACCCCGTCGCGGTCCAGGACGACGCCGTGGGCGAGCACCATCACGGCGTCCTCGGTCATCAGCCGACCGTAGACGTCGCCGCCCGTGCCGTCGCACAAGGAGTCCCAGCCTCGACGCTCGATCCTCAGCAGCGTCTCGGTCAGCTCGTCGCTCGGCATGCGACGAGGATAGGCACCGCGCGCGCCCAGGTCACGACCGCGAGCGCGCCGGTCGGCCCGGGGCCCTCGGGTCAGTCCTCCTGCCGCACCTCGCTGCGGTCGCCCGACCACAGCGTGTGGAAGACGCCGTCCTTGTCGACCCGCCGGTAGGTGTGGGCCCCGAAGAAGTCGCGCTGCCCCTGCACCAGGGCAGCGGGCAGCCGCTCGGCGCGCAGGCCGTCGTAGTAGGCCAGGGCGGCCGAGAAGGCCGGCGCGGGGATGCCGGCCTGCACGGCGGTCGTGACGACCCGGCGCCAGGCGTCCTGCGCGTCGACCAGGGCGTCGCGGAAGAACGGCGCCAGCATCAGCGCGACCAGCTCGGGGTCCTCGGCGTACGCCGCGGTGATCCGGTCGAGGAAGCGGGCCCGGATGATGCAACCGCCCCGCCAGATGCGCGCCACGGCGCCCTTGTCGATGTCCCACTTGTGCTCGGAGGCACCGGCGACGATCTCGTCGAAGCCCTGCGAGTAGGCCACGATCTTGGACGCGTAGAGCGCCTTCTCGACGTCGGCGACCAGCTGGTCGGCGTCCGCGGCGGTCCAGCCCTCGGGGCCCGGCAGGTCGGCCGCGGCCGCACGCTGGGCGGGCTTGGAGGACAGCGAGCGGGCGAAGACGGCCTCGCCGATCATCGAGACGGGGACGCCGAGGTCGAGGGCGTTCTGCACGGTCCAGGCCCCGGTGCCCTTGGCCCCGGCCTGGTCGAGGACGACGTCGACCAGCGGCTGCTGCGTCTCGGCGTCCTCCTGGCGCAGCACCTCGGCGGTGATCTCGATGAGGTAGGACTCCAGCTCGCCGTCGTTCCAGCCGGCGAAGACGTCGGCGATCTCGGCGGGGCTCTTGCCGGTGCCGCGCCGGATCAGGTCGTAGGCCTCCCCGATCAGCTGCATGTCGGCGTACTCGATGCCGTTGTGGATCATCTTCACGAAGTGGCCCGCACCGTCGGTGCCGAGGTGGGTCACGCACGGCTCGTCGTCGTCCTCCCCCGCCGTGGCGGCGATGCGCTCCAGGATCGGGCCGAGGGTCTCCCAGGACTCCGCCGAGCCGCCCGGCATGATCGAGGGCCCCTCCAGGGCACCGACCTCGCCGCCGGAGATGCCGGCGCCGACGAACTGGATGCCGGTCTCGCGGATCCGCTCCTCCCGGGCGATGGTGTCGTGGAAGTCGGCGTTGCCGCCGTCGACGATGATGTCGCCGGGCTCGAGCACGTCGAGCAGGTCGTCGATCACCGCGTCGGTGCCGGCGCCCGCCTTGACCATGATGATGACGGTGCGGGGTGCGCTCATCGAGTCCACGAGCTCGGCGTAGTCCTTGGCGGCCACGAAGCCGGCCTCCGGGTGCTCCCCGAGCAACGACTCGGTCTTGGACCAGGTTCGGTTCATCACCGCGACCGTGTTGCCCTCGCGGGAGGCGAGGTTGCGGGCGAGGTTCGACCCCATCACAGCCAGGCCGACCACCGCCACGTTCGCCTTCTCCTGCTGCTGCTCGCTCACCGTTGCACTCCTCGACCGATCGGTACGACCCACCGTTCGTGGGACGACAGAAGCCTGCCCAGGTGGGAGCGGGCGTACGCCGGACCGGCGGCGGGACGTGGTCAGGTCTGGTCGGGGATGAGCACGGAGAGCACGATCAGCATCACGCCCACGACGACCAGCCCGAGCACGTCGGAGGCCTTGCGACGTACGCCGAGCATGCCGGCCTCGGTCTCGGGCAGCACCACCCGCAGGCCGGCCGCCACCAGCAGGCTGACGCCGAGGGCGGCGATGCCGGTGCGCCAGGCGCCGAGCGCCACCACCGCCAACGAGACCAGCGAGGCGAGGAGCAGCACGAGGTAGACCACCCCGCCGGTGGTCTGCGGCCGCTTCAGCAGCCCGCGCGTGGTCGGCCTCGCCATCGGGGGACCCGCGTCCTCAGCCCTGACCGCGCTCGGCCAGCGCGACCACGTTGGCCAGCAGCATCGCCCGGGTCATGGGTCCGACGCCGCCGGGGTTCGGCGAGACCCAGCCCGCCACGTCGGAGACGTCCGCGGCGAGGTCCCCGGCGAGCCTGCCGTCGACACGGGAGACGCCGACGTCGAGGCAGGCCGCACCGGGCTTGACCATCGCGCCGGTGACGATCCCGGGCACGCCGGCGGCCGCCACGACGATGTCGGCCCGCGCCACCTCGGCGGCGAGGTCGCGGGTCCCGGTGTGGCACAGGGTGACCGTGGCGTTCTCGGAGCGCCGGGTGAGCAGCAGCCCGAGGGGGCGCCCGACGGTCACGCCGCGGCCGACGACCACGACGTGCTGCCCGGCGACCTCCACGCCGTGACGGCGGAGCAGCTCGACGATGCCGGAGGGCGTGCAGGGCAGCGGCGCCTGCTTGCCGAGCACCAGCCAGCCGAGGTTGGTCGGGTGCAGGCCGTCGGCGTCCTTGGCCGGGTCCATCAGGCCGAGCACCGCGTTCTCGTCGCGCCCCTTCGGGAGCGGCAGCTGCACGATGTAGCCGGTGCAGGCGGGATCGGCGTTGAGGGTGCGGACGGCCTCCTCGATCTCCTCCTGCGTGGCGGTGCCGGGCAGGTCGATGCGGATCGACTCGATGCCGACCTCGGCGCAGTCCTTGTGCTTGCCGTTCACGTACCACCGGCTGCCGGGGTCGTCGCCGACCAGCACGGTGCCGAGCCCGGGCCGCACCCCACGGTCGTGCAGTGCCTGCACGCGTACGGCCAGCTCGGACTTGATCGCCGTCGCGGTCGCGGTGCCGTCGAGGATCTGCGCGGTCATGGGGCTCCTGGGTGCGTGTCTGGTCAGTGGCTGGTCACGGGCGCGTCAGTGGAAGAAGTGCCGGGTGCCGGTGAAGTACATCGTGACGCCGGCTGCCCGCGCCGCCTCGATCGTGAGCTCGTCACGCACCGATCCTCCAGGCTGGACGATCGCGCTGACCCCGGCGTCGAACAGGATCTGGGGGCCGTCCTCGAAGGGGAAGAAGGCGTCGCTGGCCGCCACCGACCCCGCTGCCCGGTCACCGGCCCGGCTGACCGCGAGCCGGCAGGAGTCGACCCGGTTGACCTGACCCATTCCCACGCCGACGGAGGCGCCGTCCTTGGCCAGCAGGATCGCGTTGGACTTCGCCGCCCGGCAGGCCGTCCAGGCGAAGGCCAGGTCTGCCAGCACCGCGGGGCTCGCGGCATCACCGCTCGCGAGCGTCCACGTCGACGGGTCGTCGCCGCCGCCGTCGACCTGGGCGTCGACGGCGTCACGGGCCTGGACCAGGAGGCCTCCCGAGACGGGCCGCATCTCGATCTCGGCAGCGGGCGGTGCCTCGCAGACCAGCAGCCGGATGTTCTTCTTCGCGGTCAGGACCTCGACCGCCCCCGGCTCGAACCCGGGCGCGACGACGACCTCGGTGAACACCTCGGCGATCTGCTCGGCCATCGCCACCGACACGGCGCGGTTGACCGCGATCACGCCACCGAAGGCCGAGACCGGGTCGCAGGCGTGCGCCTTGCGGTGCGCGTCGGCGACGTCGGAGCCGACGGCGATCCCGCACGGGTTGGCGTGCTTGACGACGGCCACCGCGGGCTCGTCGAAGTCGTACGCGGCGCGGCGAGCGGCGTCGGCGTCGACGTAGTTGTTGTAGGACATCTCCTTGCCGTGCAGCTGCTCGGCCTGGGCCAGCCCGCCACCGTGGATGTTGCGGTAGAGCGCGGCCGGCTGGTGCGGGTTCTCGCCGTACCGGAGCACCGAGGTCTTGTCCCACGTCCCCCCGACGAAGGCCGGGAACCCCGTCCCCTCGGAGCTGTCGGTGAGCACGCTGCCCATCCAGGAGGCGACCTGGACGTCGTACGCCGCGGTGTGCGCGAAGGCCGCCGCCGCCAGGCCCCGGCGGTGGGCCAGGGTGAAGCCGCCGGCCGCGAGCGCGCCGACGACGTCGGCGTACTGGTCGGGTGAGGTGACGATCGCGACCGAGGGGTGGTTCTTCGCCGCCGCCCGCACCATCGAGGGGCCGCCGATGTCGATCTGTTCGACGCACTCGTCGGGGCCGGCACCCGAGGCGACCGTCTCGGCAAAGGGGTAGAGGTTGGAGACCACCAGGTCGAACGGGGCGACGTCGAGGTCGGCGAGCTGGCTCACGTGGCTCTCCAGCCGACGGTCGGCCAGGATCCCGGCGTGCACCCGCGGGTGCAGCGTCTTGACCCGGCCGTCGAGGCACTCCGGGAAGCCGGTCAGGTCCTCGACCCGGGTGACCGGCAGGCCCTGCTCCGCGATGAGGCGGGCCGAGCCGCCGGTGGAGACCAGCTCGACGCCGGCCTCGTGCAGAGCACGCACCAGGTCCTCGAGCCCGGACTTGTCGTAGACCGAGACGAGCGCCCGCCGCAGCGGCACGCGGGCCTCACCCTCGGTGGGGACCAGCGCACGATTGTCGGGTCTGCTGGAGATGCTCACGATCCGATCCGGACCTTCCTGTGGGTGATGGAGAAGCCTTCGCGGGCCAGGCGGCCGACCTGCTCGACCAGCATGGCGCGCTCGGCGACCTTGATCCGCTCGTGCAGGCTCTCGACGTCGTCGTCGTCGTGCACCGGCACCGCCGACTGGGCGACGATCGGGCCGGTGTCGACCCCCGCGTCGACGACGAACAGCGTCGCACCGGCGACCTTGACGCCGTACGCGAGGGCATCGGCGGGGCCCTGCATGCCGGGGAACGACGGCGACAGCGCGGGATGGGTGTTGACGGTGCGTCCACCGAACCGGGCGAGGAACGCGGGCCCGGTGAGCTTCATGAAGCCGGCCAGCACGACCAGGTCGGGCTCGTGCGCGGCGACGGTCTCGGCCAGCGCCTGGTCCCAGGCGGCCCGGTCGGGGTGGTCGCGCAGCCGGCGCACGAAGGTCGGCACGCCGGCCCGCTCGGCGCGCTCGAGACCGGCGACACCGGGACGGTCCGAGCCGACCGCGACCACCGTGGCGCCGTACGCCGGGTCCTGGGTCGCGTCGAGCAGCGCCTGCAGGTTGGTGCCCGCTCCCGAGACCAGCACGACGAGACGGGCGGGTGAGGGGGCAGTCACGTGGCGAAGGCTACCGAGCAGCGGCCCCGTCGGTCGCACGGGCGGCGCGGCGGCCGAGGCCGAGCACCAGCAGCCCGCCCAGCAGGCCGCCCAGGGCGGTCGCGGAGGTGAGCGTCATCAGCAGCGACAGGGCGGGTGCGCCGACGTCGGCCATCCGGCCGGGGCCGACCGCGCCGCCGGCGAGCAGCACGAGCACGGCGACGCCGAGCCCGCCGAGGGCGGCGCCGCCCGCGCTCTCGGCCAGCACCGCCGTCCACGACGCCGGGCGCCCGTGCCGCAGGAGCAGGGCGACCACGACGCCGACGAGCACCGGCAGCACCTGGATCGCGGCGAGCCAGGCCGGCTGCGTGCCCACGCCCGGCAGCACCACGAGCAGCGGGAAGGCGGGCAGCGGGCCGAGCACGACGACCGTCGGGGCGACCAAGGTGCCGGAGCCGAGCACGACGCCGGAGCCGGCGAGGTAGGAGACGGTGAGTAGGGCGGCGTTGGGCAGCGCCGCCAGGCACGCCGCCAGCACCAGCAGGGCGTCCAGGGGGCTCGTCCGGAGCCGCGAGAGCACGTCCGCGCCGTCCTGCAGGTGCAGGGCCAGCGCGAGACCGAGGGCCGCGGCGCCCGCCGCGAGCACCAGCAGGGCGGTGGCGCGGGCGGCGCGCAGCACCCCGGGCACGGCCGCGGGGAGGCGGTCTGCCCAGGCGTCGCGCCGGCCGGTCGTGCGGGCGAGCGGCGGGAGGGCGCCGACCGCGACGACGAGGGTGCCGCCGAGCAGCGCGCGACCGAGGCCCGGCCCGGCCCGGTCGGTCGAAGCGAGCACCACGGTGACCAGGGTCACCAGCAGGTAGCCGCCGAGCAGCAGGCCGGCCGCCATCCCGAGCTCGGCGTCGTCGAGCTCGCCGGAGCGCTCGCCGACGCGGCGGCCCGCCCGGCGGGCGGCGAGGAGGGCGAGGAGGGTGATCCCGAGCGGCAGGGCGCCGACCGATCCCCCGGGCAGCGCGAGGCCGGACCCGTGCGCCAGGGCCCAGGCATCGCCGGCAACCCGGAGCGCGGCGTGCGGCTCCCAGCGCAGGCCGGCGTCCGCGGCGTACCACCCGGCCAGGGCGAGGACGCCGAGCCCGACCAGCACCGACAGCGCCGCGACGGCGCCCTCGAGGAGGGCGAGCAGGGAGGCTGTGCCGCCGACACCGGGGCCGTGGTCGCCGCTCTCGGCGGCGTCGGGCGCGTCGTGGTCGGTGCTGCGCTGGAGCAGGTCGGTCATGACCAGCCATGCTCCACGCCGGGGGCGCCCGTGCGTGGTTCCCACGCCCGGCCCGGGCGGCGGGGTCCCCTACCGTGGCCGGTGATGGCCTCCCCCACCCCACCTCCCCACCCCGCCCGGCCTGCCGCACCTGCCGGACCTGCCGGACCCGCCGGACCTGCCGGACCTGCCGCACCCGCCGGAGCTGCCCGACCCGCCGGACCCGCCGGAGCTGCCTCGGGCGGCGCCGTCCGTGCGGGCGCGGCCGCTCGGGCCGCCGACCTCGACGGCCGGTCGCCGCTCGCGGGGCGGCGCGAGCTCTTCGACCTCCCCGACGGCGTCGTCTACCTCGACGGCAACTCACTCGGCGCGCTGCCCCGCGTGGTGCCCGAGCGGCTGGCGCACGTGGTGACGGCGCAGTGGGGCCACGACCTGATCGGGTCGTGGAACACCCACGCCTGGATGGAGCTGCCGGCCCGGGTGGGTGCGCGGATCGCGCCGCTGCTCGGCGTCCAGGGCGACGACGTGCACGTGGGCGACTCGACCACGGTCGCCCTCTACAAGGCGATGGTCGCCGGCGTCCGCGCCCGGCCCCACGGCACCGCGCTGGTGCTCGAGCGGGGCGCCTTCCCCACCGACCGCTACGTCGCGGCGGCGGTCGCCCGGGTGCACGGCCTCGAGCTGCGCGAGGTCGACCCGCAGGCGCTGCCCGACGACCCCGCGCTGCTGGCCGGGGCGGCGGTCGTCTGCCTGACGCAGGTCGACTTCCGCACCGGCGTGCTGCTCGACGTCGCCGCCCTCACCCGGGTCGTGCACGAGGCCGGTGCGCTGGTGCTGTGGGACCTCAGCCACTCCGTCGGCGCCGTGCCGGTCGGGCTGGTCGACGCCGACGCCGACCTGGCGGTGGGGTGCGGCTACAAGTACCTCAACGGGGCCCCGGCGCCCCGGCGTGGACGTGGGTGCACGCCCGGCTCCAGGCCGACCTCGACCAACCCCTGCCCGGCTGGATCGGCCACCAGGACCCCTTCGCCATGACCCACGACCACGTCGCCGCGCCCGGCGTACGTCGCCTCGCCTCGGGCACCCCGCCGGTGCTCGGGCTGAGCGCCCTCGACGCCGCCCTCGAGGTCTTCGACGGGGTCGGGATCGGGACCGTGCGGGCGGTGTCGACGTCGTTGACCGCCCTCTTCGTCGACCTGGTGACCGCGCACGTGCCCGAGGTCGAGGTGGTCACCCCCCGTGACCCGCAGCAGCGCGGCAGCCACGTGTCGGTGCGCCACCCCGCGGCGTACGCCGTGGTGCAGGCGCTCATCGCGCGTGGCGTGGTCGGCGACTTCCGCGAGCCCGACCTCGCGAGGTTCGGCTTCGCCCCGCTCTACGTCACCCACGCCGACGTGGTGGAGGCCGTCGCCCACCTCGTCGACCTCCTGGCCCTGGGCGAGCACCACCACCCGACGTACGCCGTCCGCAAGGCCGTCACCTGACTCAGCTGTAAATCGGGGTTACGGTCGCTCCACAAGGGTTGTGCAGGCCGTTTCGCGACCACAGCACCAGCGAACTAGGGCCCGGAGATGCCGGGCTGTCAGTCGAGCGCGTCGGTCCAGGCCTTGAGGCCGACGCGACGCACCGTCGCCTGGACCTCGTCGCGCAGGCGGGCGACGGTCCGTGCACGCTCGAGGCCGAGGCACTCCGACCACACGACGCGGGACACGCCGTACCCGGTGACCGAGCGCAGCCAGTCCTCGCGACGCTTCTCTTGCCAGAGGACCTGCTCCACGCTGCGGCCGTCACTCCACGGCCGCTCGCGCCGGTACTTCAGCCGACCGTCGAACTCGAACAGGTGGCACCCCAGCCGCAGGTCGACAAGCGCCACCCGTCCGTCCTGCTCGACCCGGTGCTGCGTCCGCGGTCGCCCGAGACCGAGCTCGAGCACCATCGCCCGCAGCAGGGTCTCGCCCACCGTCTCCGCCCCGGAGTCCGCGTCGGCCAGCGCCGCCCGCGCCCGGGTCACCCGCGGCCAGCAGCGCATGTCGGCGAGCACTCGCGCCAGCTCGTCCTGCGGCACGCCGCGGCGCAGCACCTGGTCGGCGACGACCAGCCCGGCCACGTAGCCGTACTCGCGCGCGACGTCCGCCGAGGTGCGGGCCTGACCCGTCGCCCAGCCGTACGCCGTCTCCACGACGTCGCGTGGCGGCACGCCGGCCGGGTGGTACTTCACGCCGTGCTCGGTGCGGCCGCCGGTGATGCCCGGCGCGGACATGTGCAGCAGCCGGGTGGTCTCACGCAGCAGGTCGAGACCGTGCAGCGCCGCCGCGGAGGTGTGGCTGGCCACGAGCGGCTGTGCGCCGTTGAGGAAGACGGCGCGCACGCGCAGCCGGTGCCGCTCCGGCTCGTCGAGCGCGTCCCAGGACCTGCGGTCGACGTACACGCCGCGGCGCACCGTGGCCCAGGGGCCGTCCGGCCGGGTCAGGGTGCGCAGCTCGCGCTCGGTGTAGTGGCAGCGGAGGGCCTGGTTGCGGGTGACGAGGCCGGACTGGTGGTGGGCCTGGGCGGCAAGCGTGGTGCGCATCGCGCCAGGGTGGGCGTGCGCAGCCGACGGACGCGGGTGGGAGCGCGCCGGCTGTGGACGACGTACGCCGGGTGTGGCGCCGTGGACGCGCACAGCCGGACCTTCGAGTTTCCCTTGCGCCCCGACTTCGCTGGTGCTGTGGTCGCGAAACAGCCTGCACAGCCCTTGTGGAGCGACCGTAACCCCGATTTACAGCTGAGGAGACGGCACAGGAGGGGCCCACCGACGTACGGCGGGCCCCTCCCGGGTGGGGCGGTGGATCAGCTGCCGAGGATCTCCTTGAGCAGCTCGGCGGTCTCGGACGGCGTCTTCCCGACCTTCACACCCGCGGCCTCGAGGGCCTCCTTCTTGGCCTCCGCGGTGCCCGAGGAGCCGGAGACGATGGCGCCGGCGTGGCCCATCGTCTTGCCCTCGGGGGCGGTGAAGCCCGCGACGTAGCCGACGACCGGCTTGGTCACGTGCTCCTTGATGTAGTCGGCGGCCCGCTCCTCGGCGTCGCCGCCGATCTCGCCGATCATCACGATCGCCTCGGTGTCGGGGTCCTCCTCGAACGCCTTGAGGCAGTCGATGTGGGTGGTGCCGATGATCGGGTCACCACCGATGCCGACGGCGGTCGTGAACCCGTAGTCCTTCAGCTCGAACATCATCTGGTAGGTCAGCGTGCCCGACTTCGACACCAGGCCGACCCGGCCGTCGGAGGCGATGTTCGCGGGGATGATCCCGGCGTTGGACTGCCCGGGGCTGATCAGCCCGGGACAGTTCGGACCGATGATCCGGGTCGTGCCCTTCTCCGCGGCGTAGGAGTAGAAGTCCGCGGAGTCGTGCACGGGGACGCCCTCGGTGATCACGACGGCGAGCGGCATGCCCGCGTCGACGGCCTCACGCACGGCGACCTTGGTGAACGCCGGCGGCACGAAGAGCACCGACACGTCCGCGCCGGTCTCGGCCATCGCGTCGGCGACCGACCCGAAGACGGGCACCTCGGTGCCGTCGACGTCGACCTTCTCGCCGGCCTTCTTGGGATTCACGCCCCCGACGACGTGGGTGCCCGACGCGATCATCCGGCGGGTGTGCTTCATCCCCTCGGAGCCGGTCATGCCCTGGACGACGACCTTGCTGTCCTTGGTCAGGAAAATAGCCATGGTTCCTCGTCCTCTCAGGCCTGGTGGGCCAGCTCGGCGGCCTTGTCGGCCGCGCCGTCCATGGTCTCGGCCATCGTGATCAGCGGGTGGTCGGCCTCGGCGAGGATGCGACGACCCTCCTCGACGTTGTTGCCGTCCAGACGCACGACGAGCGGCTTGTTGGCCTCGTCGCCGAGCATCTCCAGCGCCTGCACGATGCCCTCCGCGACCGCGTCGCAGGCGGTGATGCCGCCGAAGACGTTGACGAAGACGCTCTTCACCTGCGGGTCGTGGACGATGACGTCGAGACCGTCGGCCATCACCTGCGCCGAGGCGCCGCCGCCGATGTCGAGGAAGTTGGCCGGCTTGACGCCGCCGTGGCCCTCCCCGGCGTACGCGACCACGTCGAGGGTCGACATGACCAGGCCCGCGCCGTTGCCGATGATGCCGACCTCGCCGTCGAGCTTGACGTAGTTGAGGCCCTTCGCCTTGGCCTTGGCCTCCAGCGGGTCGGCCTCCTCCTTGATCTCGAAGGTCTCGTGGTCCTCGTGCCGGAAGCCGGCGTTCTCGTCGAGGGTCACCTTGCCGTCGAGCGCGTCGACGGAGCCGTCCTCGAGCCGCCCGAGCGGGTTGACCTCGACCAGCGAGGCGTCCTCGGAGATGAAGCAGGTCCACAGCGCCTTGAACGCCTCCCGGAGACCGTCGGCGATGTCGGTCGGGAACTGACCCTCGCGGATGATCTGGTCGGCGACCTCGTCGGTCACGCCGACCTGCGGGTCGATCTGCACCCGGGCGATCTTGTCGGGGTCGGTCTTGGCGATCTCCTCGATCTCCACACCGCCCTCGACCGACGCGATGCACAGGTAGGACCGGTTGGTGCGGTCGACGAGGTAGGAGAAGTAGTACTCCTCGGCGATGGAGGCGATGGGCACCAGCAGCACGCGGTGCACCGTGTGGCCCTTGATGTCCATGCCGAGGATCTCCCCGGCCTTCTCGACGGCCTCGTCCGGGGTCTTGGCCAGCTTCACGCCGCCGGCCTTGCCGCGGCCACCGACCTTCACCTGGGCCTTGACCACGACCTTGCCGCCGAGCTCCTCGGCCGCCGCACGGGCGTCCTCGGCCTGCTCGACGACGACGCCCATGCTCACCGGCACGTCATGTCTGGCGAAGAGCTCCTTCGCCTGGTACTCCATCAGGTCCACTGGTCACCCTGTCTTCTCGACGATCCGGCGCGCGGCCGGGACTGCGTGCCGACCCTAGACCCGGCCGGCCCCGCGTGGGGACCTGCCCGGCTATGGGACTCCCCACTCCCCCGGGGGGCCGCCTCCGGCCTACCTTCCTCACCATGCCCAGACCGAGCGCTCCCCAGCACCGTCACGTCGACTCCGGGCCCGTGCGGCTCGGCGTCACCGAGCAGGGCCCCGCCGACGCCCAGGTGCAGGTGCTGCTCGTGCACGGCTTCCCCGACGACTCGACGATGTGGGACGACGTCGTCGCCGGTCTGCCGACCGACTGGCACGTGGTGCGGTACGACGTGCGCGGCGCCGGCCGCTCGGACGTCCCGCGGGGCCGGGCGGCGTACCGGATGGAGGAGCTGGTGCTCGACCTCGAGGCCGTCGTCGGTGCCACCGTTCCCGCGGACCGGCAGGTGCACCTCGTCGGGCACGACTGGGGCGGCATCGCGACCTGGCTCGGCGTCGACGACCAGGCCCCGTCCGGGCTGCGCGGGCGCGTGGCGTCGTACACGTGCATGAGCGGGCCGAGCATCGACCACCTCGGCCTGCTCGGCCGTGACCGCGGGGGCTGGCGCCGGTTGATGCCGCAGCTGCTGCACAGCTGGTACGTCTGGCTCACCCTGCTGCCGCGCGTGCCCGAGCTGCTGTGGGGCCCCGGTCAGCGGTGGCTGCGCCCCCTCGTCGCCCGGATCGACCCCAGCACCCGGCACCTGCCGTGGGGCAGGTCCGTGAGCCGCAACGGTCTGCAGGGGGTGGAGCTCTACCGCGCCAACGTCGTACGCCGGCTGCGGCGCCCCCGCGACTGGTCGACCGACGTGCCCGTGCTGCTGCTGGTCGCGACCGAGGACCCCTGGGTCACCCCGCTGGCGATGGCGAGCCTGGAGCGGCGTTGCTCGCGGCTTCGCCGCGTGGAGGTCGCGGAGGGCCACTGGCTCCCCCGCGCCCGACCGGCGTGGGTGGCGCAGCAGGTGCGCGAGCAGGTCGGGCTGACGTCGGCGACCTGAGCGGTCAGCCTGCGCCCAGGCCCATCCGCTCGGCCACCCAGCCGGTAATCTCGCCGGTGGTGGCTCCCGGGATGAACACCTTGGCCACGCCCATCCGCTCGAGCTCGGGGAGGTCCTCGTCGGGGATGATCCCGCCGCCGAAGACGACGATGTCGTCGGCGTCGTTCTCCGCGAGCAGCTCCATGAGCGTGCGGAAGAGCGTCATGTGGGCGCCGGAGAGCACGGAGAGGCCGATCATGTCGGCGTCCTCCTGCAGTGCGGTGGCCACGATCTGCTGCGGCGTCTGGTGCAGGCCCGTGTAGACGACCTCGTGCCCGGCGTCGCGCAAGGCGCGGGCCACGACCTTGACCCCGCGGTCGTGCCCGTCGAGGCCGGGTTTGCCGACCACGATGCGCAGGGATGCTCCCGGGGAGGTTCCGCTCATGCGGGGAGAGTAGTCGGAACAGTCCTGCGTACGCCTCGTCCACCGAGACGGTCGTCACAGGTTCGATTCCGTGACGTTTCCCGTACCGTCATCGTTCAGGTCCTGGGCCCGCGCGTCTGGCGGCCCTCCTGACGCGTGGAAATGAGGTCGGCGCAGCCATGGCACGTCATCGCCTGCCCAAGCGTGGGCTCCGGGGGCTCCAGGGGCTCCGTGGGCTCGGGGGGCTCCGTGGGCTCGGGGGGCCGGTCGCCGGGCCCGTCCTCTCCGGCGTCGCCTTCCTCGCCGTCGCCGTGCTGGGCGCGACCAACCCGGCCGCCACCGCTGCCGCGTCCTCGCCCGCCGACTCCTCGGCCACCGCGACGTACGCCGCGGGCGCGATGGCGCTGAGCAGCGCTCCGGTCGCCGCGTCGAGCGGCTCCTCCCTCGTGGGCCGCGCCGCCATGGTCAGCCGCGACTCCGAGCGCCAGGCCCTCGGCCAGGCCGCCGACATGGAGGTGCAGCAGCAGACCGCCGGCGCCGCCCAGCAGCGCAACGCCGCACTGGCCGAGCTGGCCGCGAGCGCCGAGAAGGTCGCCGGCAAGCTGGCCGACAGCGGCTGGCAGGTGCCGGTCGACTCCTACACCTTGACCGCCCGCTTCGGCGAGGGCTCCTCGCTGTGGGTGGCCCGGCACACCGGCCTCGACTTCGCCGCACCGACCGGCACCCCGGTGCACGCGGTCACGTCCGGCCGGATCACCGAGGTCGGCGACGCCGGCGCGTACGGCAACCGGATCGTGCTGACCGACCAGCAGGGCACCGAGACCTGGTACTGCCACCTCTCGGCGTTCGGCGTCCGCCCCGGCCAGAAGGTCCCTGCCGGCCAGATCCTCGCCGAGGTCGGCGCCACCGGCAACGTCACCGGCCCCCACCTGCACCTCGAGGTCCGCCCCGGTGGCGGCGACCCGGTCGACCCGTTCGCGGCACTCGTCGCGCACGGCGTGAAGCCCTGACCGACGGAGGGTAGAACCGCTGCTGGCCCGGTCTCGGGCCGCGTGGTGCGCGGCCGGCTAGAGCTTCTCGACGGGGGCGTAGCGCAGCAGCAGACGCTTGACGCCCAGCGAGCCGAAGTCGATCGAGGCGGTGGCCTGCGGGCCCTGCCCGTCGACGGTGACGACGGTGCCGAGGCCGAAGGAGTCGTGGCTGACCCGGTCACCGGGGTCGAGGGAGGGCACGTCGCGTCCGGCGGTGGCCTTGGCCGCGGCGTCGGCGCGCAGGGCGGCCGACCCGAAGGGCCGGCTCACCTTGCGGGTGATCGGCGCGAGGGAGCCTCCGCCCCCGCCGATCGCGGCGCCGGCAGCGCCGCCGGCGACGGGTCGTGACCACGAGGACATCGCGGCCTCGGTGCGGCGCCAGTCGACGAGGTCCACGGGCAGCTCGTCGAGGAAGCGGCTGGCCGGGTTGTGCGCCGGGGCCCCCCAGGCCGACCGCACGACTGCGCGTGAGACGTGCAGGCGCTCGCGGGCGCGGGTGAGGCCGACGTACGCGAGGCGCCGCTCCTCCTCGAGCTCGGTCGGGTCGCCGAGGGCCCGCATGTGCGGGAAGATGCCGTCCTCGAGCCCGGTGAGGAAGACGACCGGGAACTCCAGCCCCTTCGCGGTGTGCAGGGTCATCAGCGTGACGACGCCTTGGCTCTCGGCCCCGTCGGGGGCGTCGGGGATCTGGTCGGCGTCGGCCACCAGCGCCACCCGCTCCAGGAAGTCCGAGAGTCCGGGGATCGCCGCGAGGGTGGCGTCCTCGGCGTCCGCCGGGTCGGCGGACGGCCCGACGACCGGGTCGTCGGCGAACTCGCGGGCGACCGCGACGAGCTCAGCGAGGTTCTCCACCCGGGTCTCGTCCTGAGGGTCGTGGGTCTCCTCGATCCGGTCCTCGAGGTCGGGGAGGTAGCCGCTGCGGGTCAGCGTCGCCTCGAGGACGACGTCGGCCCGCTCGCCGGCGTCGACCATCTGCACGAGCTCCTCCATCATCGCCACGAAGGAGCGGATGCTCGTCAGCGAGCGGGTCGCGATGCCCGGGGCGTCGCCCGCACGGGTGAGGGCCTCCCAGAAGGTGATCCGCTCGCGCTCGGCCAGCGCCGCGACACAGGCCTCCGCCCGGTCGCCGATGCCGCGTCGCGGGGTGTTCAGGATGCGCCGCAGCGAGACCTCGTCGGCGGTGTTGACCAGCACACGGAGGTAGGCGAGCGCGTCCTTGACCTCGGCGCGCTCGTAGAACCGCACCCCGCCGACCACCTTGTACGGCAGCCCGACCCGGATGAAGACCTCCTCGAAGACCCGGCTCTGCGCGTTGGTGCGGTAGAACACCGCGATGTCGCCCGGCTTCGCGTCGCCGTCGTCGGTCAGCTGGTCGACCTGCTCGGCGACGAACCGGGCCTCGTCGCGCTCGTCGTCACCGACGTACCCCACGATCCGGGCGCCGTCGCCGGCCTCGGACCACAGCCGCTTGTCCTTGCGACCGCGGTTGCGCGAGATCACCGAGTTGGCTGCGGTGAGGATGGTCTGGGTCGAGCGGTAGTTCTGCTCCAGCAGCACCGTGCGGGCGTCGGGGAAGTCGGTCTCGAAGTCCATGATGTTGCGGATGTTGGCGCCACGGAAGGCGTAGATCGACTGGTCGGCGTCACCGACGACCATCAGCTCCGACGGCGCCACCCGCACCTCGCCGGCCTCACCGGCCTGCCCGGGCCGGCCCGCCTGGTCCTCGGGGTCGTAGCCGCAGAGCTGGTGCACGAGGGCGTACTGCGCGTGGTTGGTGTCCTGGTACTCGTCGACCAGCACGTGCCGGAAACGGCGGCGGTACGCCTCGCGCACCTCGGGGAACGCCTGGAACAGGTGCACCGTCGTCATGATCAGGTCGTCGAAGTCGAGCGCGTGGGAGTCGGTCAGCCGCCGCTGGTAGAGCGCGTACGCCGCGGCGTACTTCTCCTCCAGGCCGTTCTGGGCGTCCTTCGCGGCCGTCTCGGGGTCCTTGAGCTCGTTCTTCGCGTTCGACACCCAGCCGAGCACGGCGCGGGGCGGGTAGCGCTTGGCGTCGAGGTCGAGGTCCTTGCAGACCAGGGTCATCAGCCGGCGCGAGTCGGCGGCGTCGTAGATCGTGAACGTCGACTTGATGCCGAGCCGCTGCACCTCCTTGCGCAGGATCCGCACGCACGAGGAGTGGAACGTCGAGACCCACATGATCCGGGCCCGGCGTCCGACCAGCTCCTCGACCCGCTCGCGCATCTCGGCGGCGGCCTTGTTGGTGAAGGTGATCGCGAGGATCGAGCCGGGATGGGCGTCGCGCTGGGAGATCAGCCAGGCGATCCGGCGGGTCAGCACCCGGGTCTTGCCCGAGCCCGCGCCGGCGACGACGAGCAGCGGAGGACCCGCGTGGACCACCGCCTCGCGCTGCGGCCCGTTCAGCCCGTGGAGCAGCTGCTCGGCGGACGGTCCGCGGCCGCGGGACGGCTCCGGCGCGGGCGCGGACGAGGGGGTCTGGGGGATCGGGAACAACGCGCTCATCTCGGACCTCACCCTACGTGCCCGCGCCGACGCGACCGGGCCGGAGGAGCCCGCCGGAACGAGGTCGACCTCAGAGGGTGAACGCGACGACCACGTTGACGACCTCGAGCCCGACGAAGCCCCAGAACAGGCCGTCGGGCACGGAAGCATTGCGCCGGTTGGCGTACGCCAGCACGGTCAGCACCAGCGCGACGACCAGCTTGACCGCGATCTTGCCGTGGTTGACCGGCTCGTCGCCGCCCTCGACGACGCCGACGAGCAGAAGCCCCGACACCAGCTGTGTGGTGACCGAGTGCCGCACGACCGCGTCGATCACCTTGGTGCCCGACCGCACCTGTCGGAGCAGGCCGACGAGCGCGCCGGCCAGACCGACCATGTGCAGCACGAGCAGCAGGACGAAGACGACGGTCATGCGGTCAGGGTAGGCGGCTCAGAGCAACCGTCGCTCCGAGGCCCACCGGGTCAGCTCGTGCCGCGAGGACAGCTGCAGCTTGCGCAGCACCGAGGACATGTGGGTCTCGACCGTCTTGGTCGAGATGAACAGCGTCGAGGCGACCTCGCGGTAGCTGTAGCCCCGAGCGATCAGCCGCATGACCTCGCGCTCCCGCTCGGTCAGCCGGTCGAGGTCCTCGTCGACCTGGGCCACCTCTAGGGTCCCGGCGAAGGCGTCGAGCACGAAGCCGGCCAGGCGCGGCGAGAACACCGCGTCCCCTCCCGCGACCCGGTCGATGGCGTCGACGAGCTCGGGCCCGGTGATGGTCTTGGTGACGTACCCCCTCGCCCCGGCCCGGATCGTGCCGATGACGTCCTCGGCCGCGTCGGACACGCTCAGCGCCAAGAAGCTGGTGCCGGGCGACCGGCCCCCGACGCGCCGCATCACCTCCGCGCCACCCCCGCCGGGCAGGTGCACGTCGAGCAGCACGACGTCGGGCGTCGCCGCCAGCACGGCGGCCACGGCGGCGTCGACGTCGGCCGCCTCGGCGACCACCTCGACCAGGTCGCCGAGCTCGGAGCGGACCCCGGTGCGGAACATCGCGTGGTCGTCGACGAGGACGACGCGGCGCCGACCGGTCGCGGCGCTCACCGGACCCCCCCGGACCGGTCGCGCTCGAGAGGCAGACCCAGCCGCACCTCGGTGCCCTCGCCGGGCCGTGACACGACCGCGGCGGTGCCGCCGTGCCGTCGCATCCGGTCCTCGATGCTGTGGCGTACGCCGCGGCGGTCCGCGGGGACGAGGTCGGGGTCGAAGCCCGTGCCCCGGTCGCGGACGAACACCTCGACGGCGTCCGCGCCGACCTCGGCGTACACGTCGACGCGGGCGGCGCCGGAGTGCCGGGCCGCGTTGACCACGGCCTCCCGCACCGCCGGCACCAGCGCCTCGCAGCGCTCGGCCGGCAGGTCGCCGACCACCACGACCTCGACGGGGACGCCGTGGTCGTCCTCGACGCGGGCGCCGACCTCGCGCAGCTCGCCGGCCAGGGTGGCCCCCGCGACGCGCGGAGCCTCGAAGAGCCACGTGCGCAGGTCGCGCTCCTGGGACCGGGCGAGCCGGGCGACGGCAGCCGGGTCGGTGGCGTTGCGCTGGATCAGGGCGAGCGTCTGCAGCACCGAGTCGTGCAGGTGCGCCGCCACGTCGGCACGCTCCTGGCTGCGCACGCGCTCGGCGCGCTCCTCGCTGAGGTCGCCCGCGAGGCGCGCCAGCCAGGGCCCGGCCACGAGGGCGAGCCCGAGCACCGCCACCGTGGCCGCGACGAGCACGGTGCGCACGACGGCGACCCCGCCGGTGGTGGCGGCGAAGAGACCGAGCGCACCGACGAGCAGCGCCACCCCGGCAACGAGCCGCGTGTACGCCGCCCACCCGCCGGAGCCCAGCACCAGGCGCAGCGGCCCGACCCGACCACCCCGGTCGTGCCAGCGGTCCTCCTCGGCGTCGTCGGCCTGCCGCCACAGGAGCAGCACCCCGGTGGTGGCGACGAGCACGGGCCAGACGATCCAGGCGGTGCCGGTTGCGGTGGCCAGCAGCGCCGCGGCACCGATTCCCACGGCGGCCACGGCCACGAGCGGACCCAGGTCGCGGCGTCCGCGCAGGTCCAGCCCACGACCGGACCGACGACCCTGCCGCTCCGCGGCGGCGAGGCCCGGCGCCAGCGGGGAGACCGTGCGATCCCTGGGCAGGCTGACCCAGAGCGCGGCGTACAGGACGAGCCCGAAGCCGCTGAGCACGGTGCTCACCACGAACCCCACCCGCACCCACCCGACGGGCCAGCCCAGGTGGTGCGCCACGCCCGAGGCGACGCCCCCGACCAGGCGGTCGCCGGTCTCGCGCACGGCCCGGGGGAGGCCAGCATGCTCGGCGGCCGATTGCACGGGGCCGGCACCTGCCGCATGGGTGGGCGCGGGTGCAGGGTGGTCGAGGCTCGTCATGACCCCGTCATCGTCCCAGGAAAGAGGCAGGGACGGATCAGGGTCTTCCCCGATATCGCCCCCCGCTCGCGCGGACCACGATGGAGCCATGACCGACCCCTCGACCCAGGAGCCCGCCGCGGCACCGCCGCCGCCGCCTCCCCCGCCCGACCTCCTCACCCGCCTCGGCCACCTCACCCGCAGCGCCGAGCACCGCCGGATCGCCGGCGTCTGCAGCGGCATCGCCCTGCACACCCGCACCGACCCGCGGCTCGTGCGCGTCGTCTTCGTGGTGCTCGGGCTCTTCGGTGTCGGCCTCCTCGCCTACGCCCTGATCTGGATCGCCGTCCCCGACGACCGGGAGGGCGACGCCGCCGTGTCGATCTCGCCGAGCAGCCGGGCGATCCTGTTGGTGACCCTCGCCGTCGTCTCCGCCCTGGTGCTGCTCGGCCCCGTGCTCGGTTTCGGCGACAACTCGTGGTTCGTGATGGTGCTGCTCGGCCTGGGCATCGGTCTCTTCGCCCGGGTGCGCGACCGTCGCCGCCGCCGGGCGGCCTACGAGGCAGCCGCCTACGGCTACGGCCCCCCGTCCCCCAACTTCCCGCCGACCGGGGGACCGGTGCCGCCCACCGGGGGACCGGTGCCGCCCACCGGGGGACCGGTGCCGCCCACCGGGGGACCGGTGCCGCCGACCGGATCCCCGTCGTCGTACGGCCCCCAGCCCCCGTCGTACGGGCAGCCGCCGCCGGCGTACGGCCCGCCTCCCCCGCCGCCGCCCGCGCCCCTCCCCCGCGGCCCCCGGCCGATGCTCCTGCTCTGGCCGACCCTCGCGCTGGTCGCCCTGGCGCTCGGCGTGCTCGGGCTGGTGGACGACGGTGCGGCCTCGGTGCCGGGGGCGGCGTACCCGGCGCTCGTGCTCGGCATCGTCGGCGCGATGCTCGTGCTCGGCGCATGGTGGGGCCGGCCGCTCCTGCTCGGCACCCTCGGCCTGCTCACCAGCGTGGCCCTGCTGCTCACCGTGAGCCTGGCCGGCACCGTGACGGCCGAGCCCAGCGGCGACGTGGTGCTGTACCCCCGCGCCATCTCCCAGGTCCCCGACCAGGTCGATCGCGGCTGGGGCACCTGGACCCTGGACCTGACCCGGCTCGATCCGGCCGAGCTGTCCGGCCGGGCACTCGGGCTCCGGGCGTCACTCGCGGAGGTGCACGTGATCGTGCCCGAGGGGGTCCCGGTCGAGGCGAGCACGCGAGCCGAGCTGGCGGGCGGCCTGCAGGTCGGCCGGTTCCGGACCGAGGGGCTGCGACCGGTGCTCGAACGACGGCTCGACGTCGGTGCCGACCCGGCCCTCGAGCCCTTCCGGGTCGACGCGCAGGTGCGCCTGGGATCGGTCCAGGTCGTCGTGCAGGAAGACGTCACCACGGAGGAGAGCTCATGAACGACCACGACCACGACCCCACCGACCGGGAGGAGACCGTCGTGCTCCCCGACCGCGACCAGGAGGTGGCCGACCACGGCCAGACCGAGGTGCACGGCCGGCACCGCCACCCGCTGCGGCTCGCCTCGCTGGTGCTCGGTCTCGTCTACCTCGGCATCGCCGCGATCTGGGCCGTCGCCCAGGTCACCGACGTGACCAGCGCCGACCTCGGATGGCTGGTGCCGAGCCTGCTCATCCTCGCCGGCGCCGTGGGGCTGCTGGCGCTGGCGCTCTCGCAGCGCTCCGGTTCGGCACGGACCTGAGCGGCCGGGTGGGCAGGATGGGCCCATGAGCTCTCCCGCCCTCGGACACCTCACCACCCAGCCCGTCGCCACGCGGCCCGACCTGCTCCCCGAGCCGGTGCGGGCCGCGCTGGCGTCCTGGCCGTACGCCCACGAGGCCGGCGTCGTGGAGATCGACGCCGACCTGGCCGACACCACCGCGCTCACCGAGGCCTTCGACCTGCCGCTGCAGGCCAGCGGCAACTGCGTCGTCGTGCACGGCAAGCGGGCCGGCGAGGAGCGGGTCGCTGCGTGCGTCGTGCGCGCCGACACCCGCGCCGACGTCAACACCCTGGTCAAGCGAACCCTCGACGTCCGCAAGGCGACCTTCCTGCCGATGGAGCGGGCGGTCCAGGAGACCGGCATGGAGCACGGCGGCATCACCCCCGTCGGGCTGCCCACGGGGTGGCGGGTGCTGGTGGACGCGCGCCTGCTGGAGGAGCCGGTCGTGGTGCTCGGCTCCGGCGTACGCCGCTCCAAGCTGCTGCTGCCGGGCGCGCGGCTCGGCGACCTCCCCGGCGTGGAGGTCGTGCCCGCCCTGGGCCGCTGACCCACGAGCAGCGTCGTGGTGCGGCCGCTCGTCGGAGCGGTGCCCCTGCGGCTCAGCGCGACAGCGAGCGGGTGATCACCTCGTCGGCCGCCCTCTGGAAGCCGGAGACCACGGCCTCGAGGGTCACCTGACGGAGCAGCGAGTAGGTCGCCTCCAGCGAGGAGTCGACGTCGCCGGCGGCCCGGCGCGGGCGGAGCACCCGGTCGCGGACGATCTCGGTGAGCTCGTCGGCGAGCGCGTCCATGTGCCGGCTGATCGCGGTCGCCGCCTCGACCAGGCTCTCGGTCGGGACGTCGAGGTCGAGCATGTGCAGCCCCACGTCGAAGGCCGGCGTCGCCGCCCAGCCGCCGTCGGTCTCGCTCACCGCGCCGACGAGCACGAGCCGGTCGAGCTGGTCCTCGGTCAGGGGCCGGCCGGCGGCCTCGTCGAGCCCGGCCCGGTCGAGCGCCGCGCGCGACACCGGCGACCACGAGGTCAGCATCGCCCGCTGGAGCGCGAGCTCGTCGACGCTGGCCTCGAGCGGGATCGAGCTGAGGTGCCGCTCGATCGCGGCGAGGGTGAAGCCGTGGTCCTGCAGCGCCCGCACCAGCTCGAGCCGGGCCCGGTGCTCCGCGGCGTACCACGCCACGCGTCCCCGTCGCAGCGGCGCGGGCAGCAGGCCGCGGCTCGCGTAGTAGCGGGTGGTGCGCACCGTGACCCCGGTGACCCGGGCGAGCTGGTCGATGGTGAGCAGGCCGGGCTCCCCGGGCTCCCCGGTCTCGCCGCTCGCCTCGGCTGCGTCGCTCGCGGCGGTCCCTGCACTCATGGACCCCACCCTAGGTGCGTGCGATGCTCGCGGCGGAGCATGAACCACGACACGGTGAGGGCTCCCTTGCATCGTGACAGTAGCGCTGTCACAGTTTTGTTGTCTCCGACAGTGAGGTCCTCGTGAAGCTCTCCACCCAGCTGATGTACGCCGGCAACCCCCGCGAGGCCGCGGACCAGGTGGCCGCCCTCGAGTTGGCCGGCCTCGACACGATCTGGGTGGCCGAGGTCTACGGCTTCGACTCCCCCACGCTGATGGGCTACCTCGCCGCACGCACCGAGACCGTCGAGATCGGCGCGGCCATCATCAACGTCTTCTCGCGCACGCCCGGCCTGGTCGCGATGACCGCTGCGGGCCTCGACAACGTCAGCGGCGGGCGCGCGATCATCGGGCTCGGCGCGTCCGGCCCCCAGGTCGTCGAGGGCTGGCACGGCCTGCCCTACTCCAAGCCCGTTACCCGGGTGAAGGAGTACGTCGAGATCATCCGGATGGCGCTGCGCCGCGAGCCGCTGCACCACGAGGGAGTCGTCACCCTGCCCCTGCCCACGGACCAGGGCACCGGCCTCGGCAAGCCGCTGAAGATGCTCACCCACCCGGAGCGTCCCGCGGTGCCGATCTACATCGCGGCGCTCGGCCCCAAGAGCGTCGAGGGCGCGGCGGAGTACGCCGACGGCTGGCTGCCGTTCATGTACTCCCCCGAGGGCGCGGCCGGGGTCTGGGGCGACGCGCTGGAGGCCGGGCTCGCCAAGCGCGACGCCTCGCTCGCCCCCCTCGAGGTCGTCGCGGGCGGCATGGTCGCGGTCGGCGAGGGCGAGGAGACCAAGCGGCTGCTCGACCTGGCGCGGCCGATGGCGGCGCTCTACATCGGCGGCATGGGCGCCCGCGGCAAGAACTTCTACAACGACCTGGTGACGTCGTACGGCTTCGGCGACGCGGCCAGGGAGATCCAGGACCTGTACCTCGACGGCAAGAAGAAGGAAGCCGAGGCGGCGGTGCCGCTGGAGCTGCTCGAGCAGGCCAACCTGGTCGGTCCGCCGTCCCACGTGCAGGAGCGGATCGCGGCCTTCCGCGAGTCCGGCGTGACGAACCTGAACATGACTCCTGTCGCCGACGACCCGGCCGCCCTGGTGGCTCAGATCAAGGAGTGGACCAGCTGATGCGCGAGATCTTCACCCCCGAGCACGAGGACTTCCGCGCGACCGTCGCCGCGTTCGTCGAGCGCGAGGTGCTGCCGCACCACGACCAGTGGGAGGTCGACGGGCAGGTGAGCCGGGAGGTGTGGACGAAGGCGGGCGAGGCCGGGCTGCTCTGCTTCGACGTGGACGAGGAGTACGGCGGCCCCGGCGTCACGGACTTCCGCTACAACCTGGTGGTCGCCGAGGAGCTGACCCGGGCCGGCGTGCACGGCCCCGGCTTCCTGCTGCACACCGACATCATCGTCCCCTACATCTCCGCCCTCGGGACGCCCGAGCAGAAGCGGCGCTGGCTGCCTGGCTGCGTCTCCGGCGAGCTGATCACCGCGATCGGCATGACCGAGCCTGGTGCCGGCAGCGACCTGCAGGGGCTGCGCACCTCGGCCGTCGACAAGGGCGACCACTTCGTGCTGAACGGTTCCAAGACGTTCATCAGCAACGGGATCATGGCCGACCTCGTGGTCGTCGTGGCCCGCACCGACCCGGACGCCGGCCACAAGGGCTTCAGCCTGCTCGTCGTGGAGACCGGCATGGAGGGCTTCGAGCGGGGCCGCAAGCTGGAGAAGGTCGGCCTGCACGCCCAGGACACCGCCGAGCTGTTCTTCGACAACGTGATGGTGCCGAAGGAGAACGTGCTCGGCGAGCTCGGCGAGGGCTTCGTCTACCTGATGAGGAACCTTCCGCAGGAGCGCCTGTCGATCGCGATGATCGCGGCCGCCGCCTGCGAGCGCACGCTCGAGCTGTGCCTCGAGTACGCCAAGAACCGCGAGGCCTTCGGCAAGCCGATCGGCGCGTTCCAGCACAACCGGTTCCTCGTCGCCGAGATGGCCACCGAGGCGCACATCTGCCGGGTCTTCGTCGACGACTGCGTGACGCGGCACAACGAGGGCCGGCTCGACACCACGCTGGCCTCGATGGCGAAGTGGTGGACCACCGAGCTGCAGACCAAGCTCGTCGACCGGGGCGTCCAGCTGCACGGCGGATACGGCTACATGACGGAGTACCCGATCGCGAAGGCCTTCATGGACTCGCGGATCCAGACCATCTACGGCGGCACGACCGAGATCCAGAAGGAGATCATCGGCCGCTCGCTGGGCATCTGAGGCTAGTAGCCGTCACCGCCGGGGCCGCCCCGCACCCGGATCGGGCGGGTGTCCCCGTCGGTCACCCCGGGCCGCGGCGGCCGCTCGGCCTGCTCGCCCGCGTCCGTGCTCGGCGTACGGCGGCTGACCTCCACGCGCTGGCGCGGAAGACCGGCCGGGCGTTCGCGGCGCACCCAGGCGACGAGGTGCTCGCGGACGTGGCAGCGCAGGTCGAAGAGCGTGCTCGCGTCGACGGCCGTGACGAGCACCCGCACCCGCACCCAGCCGGCGACGGCGTCGGTGACCTGCACGACCTTGGCCCGCTCGTCCCAGAGGTCGGTGGCCGCCAGCGCGCGGTCCAGGGCGTCCCGCACGTCGTCGACGTCGACGTCCCAGTCCAGGTCCAGCTCGACGGTGCCGGTCAGCTCGGCGGCGTACTTGGTCCAGTTCTCGAACGGGTTCTGCACGAAGAAGGTGGAGGGGAAGACGAAGCGGCGCTCGTCCCAGCTGCGGAGCACGACGTAGCTGAGCGTGATCTCCTCGATCTTGCCCCACTGGCCGTCGACGACCACCACGTCGTCGAGCCGGATGGCGTCGCTGAAGGCCAGCTGCAACCCGGCGATGACGTTGGCCAGCATCGACTGCGCGGCCAGGGCCGCGACGATCGAGATCAGTCCGGCCGAGGCCAGCACCGAGGCGCCGATCGCGCGCACCCCGGGGAAGGTGAGCAGCGCCGCGCCGAAGGCGACGACGACGACCACCGCGACCGTCAGCCGGCGCAGCACCAGCACCTGGGTGCGGGCCCGGCGGGCGTTCTTGCTGTGCGGCACGTCGGTCGACCACCGCTGCAGGCTGAGGTCCTCGACGAACAGCAGCGCCGCGCCGACCAGCCACGCACCCGCCCCGATGGAGGCCATCCGCAGGGCGACCTTCAGCCCGCTCCAGTACGCCGGAGCCACGACGTCGGGCCGGTAGGCGTCGGCGACGGCGCTGACGGCGAGCAGCAGCACCAGCAGCCGGAACGGGATGCGGCAGTGCCGGGCCAGCTCGGAGGCCGCGAACCAGCGGCGGCCGGCCAGCCGCAGCACGACCCAGATGGCCACGATGACGGCCAGCGCCGCCCCCACGGCGGCGCCGAGGGTGGGCAGGAACTCCGGCAACGGGACCGGGTCGGACTTTGCGAGGACGACGGGCACCTCTGCATCGTGGCGCGTCGGGCCGCGACATGCCACCCGGGGGTCGCGCAGGGCGGCCCGGACCCGGACGAACCGGGCCGCTCGGGGATCCCACGGGCGCCGACCTAGGGTGGTCGCGTGAGCGCACCAGCCCCGGGGCCCACCCCCCACGCCGTACGCCGTGCGGTCGCCCGCGCCGAGCGCGGCGCCGCGGTGGACGCCACCGAGGTCACCGCCCTGCTCGCCGCCCGGGGGCCCGAGCTCGACCGACTGCGCGCGGCGGCCGTGCGCCTGCGCGACGCCTCGCTGTCCGACCGGGGCCGACCGGGCACCGTGACGTACTCACCGAAGGTGTTCGTGCCGGTCACCCGGCTGTGCCGGGACCGGTGCCACTACTGCACCTTCGTCACCACGCCCGGCCACCTCGCCCGCGACGGGGAGGAGGCCTTCCTCTCGCCCGACGAGATCCTCGAGACCGCACGGCAGGGGGCGGTGCTCGGGTGCACCGAGGCGCTCTTCACCCTCGGCGACCGCCCCGAGGACCGCTGGCCCGCCGCCCGGGAGTGGCTCGACGCCCACGGCTACGACTCGACGCTGGCCTACGTGCGGGCGATGGCGGTGCGGGTGCTCGAGGAGACCGGGCTGCTGCCCCACCTCAATCCCGGTGTCATGAGCTGGCAGGAGCTGCAGCGCCTCAAGCCGGTCGCCCCGTCGATGGGGATGATGCTGGAGACCACCTCGGTGCGGCTGCACACCGAGAAGGGCCTGGCCCACCACGGTTCGCCCGACAAGGACCCGGCCGTGCGGCTGCGGGTGCTCGAGGACGCCGGGCGGCTCTCGGTGCCGTTCACGACCGGTGTGCTCCTCGGCATCGGCGAGACCCTCGACGAGCGCGCCGACGCCCTGCTCGCGCTGCGCCGCGTCGCGCTGGCCTACGGGCACGTGCAGGAGGTGATCGTGCAGAACTTCCGCGCCAAGCCCGACACCGCGATGCGGCACCGCGACGACCTCGCCCTCGACGAGCACCTCGCCGCGATCGCCACGGCCCGCGTCGTGCTGCCGCCCCGGGTGAGCGTGCAGGCGCCCCCCAACCTGGTCGACCTCGCCGAGTGCCGGGCGCTGCTCGACTCCGGCGTCGACGACTGGGGCGGCGTCTCGCCGCTGACGCCCGACCACGTCAACCCCGAGCGGCCCTGGCCCTCGGTCGAGGCCCTGCGCCGGGTGACGGCGGACGCCGGTCTCGAGCTGGTGCCGCGGCTGACCGCCCATCCGGCGTACGTGCGGGCCGGCGAGCCGTGGATCGACCCCCGGGTGCGGCCGCACGTCGCCGCCCTGTCCACCGAGGCCGGCCTGGCCCGGCCCGGCGTACGGCCGGAGGGTCTGCCGTGGCAGGAGCCCGACAGCACGCTCTCCGGCCCGCACGGCGCCACCGGCACCGGCCGGACGGACCTCCACGCCGCCATCGACACCGAGGGGCGCTCGGCGGACCGCCGCGGCGACTTCGACAGCGTGTACGGCGACTGGGCGCTCGTCGCGGACGACGCCCGGGCCGCCGGCTCCGACGCGCCGGCCGTGCTGCACGCCGAGGGCCGGGAGGCGCTGGCCGCGGCCGAGCGTGACCCCGCGGGCCTGAGCCCGGAGCACGCGCTGACCCTGATGACCGCCGAGGGCCCGCTGCTCGCCCAGGTCGTGGCGCTGGCCGACGGGCTGCGCCGCGAGGCCGTGGGCGACGACGTCACCTACGTGGTGAACCGCAACATCAACTTCACCAACGTCTGCTACGTCGGGTGCCGGTTCTGCGCGTTCGCCCAGCGGCGCACCGACGCCGACGCGTTCTCGCTGTCGCTCGAGCAGGTCGCCGACCGGGCCGAGGAGGCGTGGGACCTCGGCGCGACCGAGGTCTGCATGCAGGGCGGCATCGACCCCGAGCTGCCCGCCACGGCGTACTTCGACCTGGCGACGGCGGTGAAGCGGCGCGTGCCCGAGATGCACGTGCACGCCTTCTCGCCGATGGAGGTGGTCTCGGGCGCCGCCCGCACCGCCCTGTCGATCGAGGACTTCCTGGTCAAGGCCCGCGAGTCGGGGTTGGACTCCATCCCGGGCACGGCGGCGGAGATCCTCGACGACGAGGTGCGCTGGGTGCTCACCAAGGGCAAGCTGCCGACCTCGGCGTGGGTCGAGGTGGTCACCACCGCGCACCGGGTGGGCGTCCCCTCGACCTCCACGATGATGTACGGCCACGTCGACCACCCCCGGCACTGGGTCGCCCACCTGCAGCTCCTGGCGCGGATCCAGGACGAGACCGGCGGCTTCACCGAGTTCGTGCCGCTGCCGTTCGTGCACCACTCCTCACCGATCTACCTCGCCGGGGTGGCCCGCAACGGCCCGACCCCCCGCGACAACCTCGCCGTGCACGCGATGGCGCGGATCCTGCTGCACGGCCGGATCGACAACGTCCAGACCTCGTGGGTCAAGCTCGGCGTCGACGGCACCCGCGCGATGCTCCGGGCCGGCGCCAACGACCTCGGCGGCACCCTGATGGAGGAGACCATCTCGCGGATGGCCGGCTCCGAGCACGGCTCCGCCAAGACGCCCCCCGAGCTCGAGGAGATCGGCGCCGGCATCGGTCGGCCGGTGCGCCAGCGACTCACGTCCTACGACGCGGCGCCGCAGCGCGCCCGTGGTCCTCTCGACCCCTCCCGCTGACTGTCGTCAGCCGTCCGAGGACGAGGGCGAGTCGTTCCTGGCCCGGACGCGCGCCTCGACGCGCCGGCCGAGCCCGGGCTGCTGCGCGACGTACTCCGGACGGCGACGGTCACCGCCCTGACCGACGTGGTGCGGCTCGGACCGGACCGCGACGACTTCCTGACCGCAGTGACCGGGGTCGGGCGACCGTGCGCACGCTCGGCAGCTGACGGGTGGCGCTCGCCCGCTCCGGTGCCGGGCTCGGACGGGTCCGGCGGCGCGTCAGCGGGTGAGGATCACTCCCACTCGATGGTGCCCGGGGGCTTGCTCGTGACGTCGAGGGTGACCCGGTTGATCTCGCGGACCTCGTTGGTGATCCGGGTGGAGACCTGCTCGAGCACGTCGAAGGGCAGCCGGGCCCAGTCCGCGGTCATCGCGTCCTCGGAGACCACCGGGCGCAGCACGACCGGGTGGCCGTACGTGCGGCCGTCGCCCTGCACGCCCACCGAGCGGACGTCGGCCAGCAGCACGACGGGCATCTGCCAGATGTCGCGGTCCAGGCCGGCGCGGGTGAGCTCCTCGCGGGCGATGGCGTCGGCCTCGCGCAGCACGTCGAGCCGCTCCCGGGTGACCTCGCCGATGATCCGGATGCCCAGGCCGGGTCCCGGGAAGGGCTGGCGCCACACGATCTCGCCGGGCAGGCCCAGCTGCTCGCCGACCAGGCGCACCTCGTCCTTGAACAGGGTGCGCAGCGGCTCGACGAGGGCGAACTCGAGGTCGTCGGGCAGCCCTCCGACGTTGTGGTGGCTCTTGATCGTGGAGGCTCCCTCGCCGCCGCCGGACTCGACGACGTCGGGGTAGAGGGTGCCCTGCACCAGGAAGGCGACCTTCTCGCCGGCCTCGGCCGCGTCGCCCAGCACGTGCGCCTGGGCGGCCTCGAAGACGCGGATGAACTCGCGCCCGATCACCTTGCGCTTCTCCTCGGGCTCGCTGACCCCGGCCAGCGCGTCGAGGAAGCGCTGCTCGGCGTCCACGACGTGCAGGTCGACCCCGGTGGCGGCGACGAAGTCGCGCTCGACCTGCTCTGCCTCGCCCTTGCGCAGCAGCCCGTGGTCGACGAAGACGCAGGTCAGCTGGTCGCCGATGGCGCGCTGCACCAGCGCGGCGGCCACGGCGGAGTCGACGCCGCCGGAGAGCCCGCAGATCGCCTGACCGTCACCGATCTGCTCGCGGATCCGCTCGACCTGCTCCTCGACGATGTTCACCATCGTCCAGGTCGGCCGACAGCCGGCGATGTGGTGCAGGAAGTGGGCGAGCACCTGCTGGCCGTGCTCGCTGTGCATCACCTCGGGGTGCCACTGCACGCCCGCGAGGCCGCGGTCGACGTGCTCGAAGGCGGCGACCGGCGACGCGGTGGTGGTGGCGAGGGCGGTGAACCCCTCGGGCGCGCGGGTGACCGAGTCGCCGTGACTCATCCAGACCCGGTGCTCGGCCGGCACGTCGGCCAGCAGGGTGCCGGCCTCGGTGACGGTGACTGGGGTGCGGCCGTACTCCGAGGCACCGGTGCGGCGCACCTCGCCGCCGAGGGCCTGGGCCATCGCCTGGAAGCCGTAGCACATGCCGAAGACGGGCACGCCCGCCTCGAACACCGCCGCGTCGACCTGCGGGGCGCCCTCCTCGTACACCGACGACGGGCCGCCGGAGAGGATCAGCGCCTTCGGTCCGCGCGCCAGCATCTCGGCCAGCGGCATCGTGTGCGGCACGATCTCGGAGTAGACGTGGGCCTCGCGCACGCGCCGGGCGATGAGCTGCGCGTACTGCGCGCCGAAGTCGACGACGAGCACGAGATCGTGGTCCGGATTCACCTGCGGATCGTAACGGCGAGGGGATAACCCCATGGCGTCGGCGTCGTTGGGGAGCAGTGGCGGGGCCCCTGGCCGCCTCCCCTCGAGGCCGGGCCCGCGCTGTGGCTCGGGGCCCGACCTCCCTCCCTGGTCGGGCTCCGAGCCCTCTCCCGCCCGGTGGCCCGGCGGCCCGAGGGTCAGGAGACGGCGACGATCGGCAGGCGCAGCGCCGCGGGGGCGTCGTCGGGCACCACCGGGGCGTGCGGACGCACCGCCTCCACCCGCTCGTACGGCGTGCCGAGGGCAGGCCGCGGGTCGGCCTCGCCCTTGTTCGGCCAGAAGGCCATCGCCCGCTCCGACTGTGCCGTGATCGTCAGCGACGGGTTCACCCCGAGGTTGGCCGAGATGGCCGAGCCGTCGGCGACGTGGAGACCGGGGTAGCCGTGCACCCGCTGCCAGGGGTCGATGACACCCTCCTCGGCGGTCTGCCCCATCGTGCAGCCGCCGATGAAGTGCGCGGTCATCGGCTTCTCGAACGGCTCGCTGATCGAGCCGCCGGGGATGCCGCCCATCGTGTCGGCGATCCGGCGGATGAAGGTGTTGGCGACGGGCAGCCAGGTGGGGTTCGGCGCGCCGTACCCCTGCCTGGAGCAGAGCCGCCAGCGACCGGTCACCCGCGACTTCTTCGGGAAGACGGTGATCGAGTTGTCCACGGTCTGCATGACCAGGGCGATGAAGGTGCGCTCGGACCAGTGCTTCACGTCGTACACGCTCAGCGCGCCGAGCGGGTCGCGCGCGATCGCCTTGAGCCAGGTCTTCCAGCGGGCCTCGTCGAGGCCGCCGTCGGTGAGCACGGTGTTGATCAGCGACATCGCGTTGGAGCCCTTGCCGTAGCGGCACGGCTCGATGTGGGTGTCCTCGTCGGGGTGGAACGACGAGGTGATCGCGACGCCCTGGGTGAAGTCGGCCTCGTAGGTCTTCGGGGCGAACGCGCCGAGGATGGACTCGGAGTTGGTCCGCGAGAGGTGACCCAGCCGGTCGGAGAGCTTCGGCAACGTGCCGTCGGCCTTCATCCGGTGCAGCAGCCGCTGGGTGCCGAGCGCGGAGGCGGCCAGCACGACCTGGTCGGCGGTGAGGGTGCGGCGTACCGCGGCCCGGCCGACCTTCGCCTTGGTGTAGCGGACGTCGACGTCGTAGCCGCCGCCGGCGCGCTGCGCGAGCCGGGTGACCGTCGTCAGCGGCATCACCCGCGCACCCTGCTGCTCGGCCAGGTAGAGGTAGTTCTTCACCAGGGTGTTCTTGGCGTTGTGCCGGCACCCGGTCATGCACTCGCCGCAGCCGATGCAGGCGTTGCGGGCCGGGCCGGCGCCGCCGAAGTAGGGGTCGGGCACCGAGTCGCCGCCGCGGTGCTCGGGGCCGCCGAAGAAGACGCCGACCGGGGTGGGATGGAAGGTGTCGCCCACGCCCATCTCCTTGGCGGTCTCCTCCATCAGGTCGTCGGCGTGGGTGCGCAGGGGGTTGGTGACGACGCCGAGCATCCGCTTGGCCTGGTCGTAGTACGGCTCGAGCTCGCCCTTCCAGTCCGCGATGTGCGCCCACGACGGGTCCCGGTAGAACGCGTCGAGCGGCTCGTAGAGGGTGTTGGCGTAGACGAGCGACCCGCCGCCGACCCCGGCGCCGGAGAGGATCATCGCGTCCGTGAGCAGGTCGATGCGCTGGATGCCGTAGCAGCCGACCTCGGGCCGGAAGAGGTACCTGGTGAGCGACCAGTTGGTGTCGGCGTAGTCGTCGTCCTCGAAGCGGGCGCCGGCCTCGACCACGCCGACCCGGTAGCCCTTCTCGGTGAGCCGCAGCGCCGTCACCGAGCCGCCGAAGCCGCTGCCGATGACGAGCACGTCGAAGTCGAGGTCGGTCTCAGCGGGCACGGAGGCTCCTGGTCGCTCAGGGATGCGCGGGCGCCGGGTGCGCCCGTGCCGGGATGGTCGGGTCAAGGACGGCGTACGGCGCGAAGCAGGCGCAGGCCCAGGGTCATGAACCGGGCGTACTGCTTCTCGCTCATGCCGAGCACCGGGGCGAAGCGCAGCGCTCGCTGGGTGGCGACGGACTGGCTCTCGGTGAACCGCAGGATGCCCTCGGCGCCCTGGCGACGGCCCAGGCCGGAGGTGCGCATGCCGCCCATCGGGGAGTCGATGGAGCCGAACGTGCCGGCGTACGCCTCGTTGACGTTGACCGTGCCGCAGAGGATCCGGCGGGCGACCTCGCGACCGCGAGCGGTGTCGCGGGTGTAGACCGACCCGTTGAGGCCGTACTCGCCCTCGTTGGCCCGCGCGATCGCGTCCTCCTCGTCGGAGAAGCGGTAGAGCGAGACGACGGGTCCGAAGGTCTCCTGCTCGTAGCAGGTCATCTCCGGGGTCACCCCCTCGAGCACGGTGGGCTCGAAGTAGAACGGGCCGAGGTCGGGCCGGGTCGAGCCGCCAGTGAGCACGGTGGCGCCCTTCTCCCGGGCGTCGGCGACGTGGGCGGCGGAGGTGTCGACCTGGTCCTGGCTGATCAGCGAGCCCATGTCGGACTCCCAGCGCAGCGAGGCCTCCAGGTGCATCGCGTCGATCCGCTCCAGGAACCGGGCCCGGAAGTCGTCGTACAGGTCCTCGTGCACGTAGAACCGCTCGCTGGAGACGCAGAGCTGGCCGGAGTTGCCGAACGCCGCGCGCATCGCACCCTCGACCGCCTTCTCGACGTCGGCGTCGTGGAGCACCAGGAACGGGTTCTTGCCGCCCAGCTCGAGCGAGCAGCCGATCAGCCGCTCGGCGCACTGCGCGGCGATGATCTTGCCGGTGGCGGTGGAGCCGGTGAACTGCACGTAGTCGGACCGCTCGATGATCGGGGTGCCCAGCTCGCGGCCCGGGCCGGCGACGACCTTCCAGCAGTCGGCCGGGATGCCGGCCTCCCCGAGCAGGCGGGCGCCGAGCAGCGCCGTGAGCATCGTCTGGGCATCGGGCTTGGTCACGACCGCGTTGCCGGCCGCGAGAGCGGCGATGCCGTCGGAGAGCGCCATCGTGAACGGGTAGTTCCACGGCGAGATGACCCCGACGACGCCCTTGGGCAGGTGGTTGAGGTCGACGCGGGTGGCCAGCGGGATGGCGCCGAGGCGGCGCTCGGTGGAGAGGTGCCGGGCCAGGGTGCGGCCGTAGTAGCGCGCGGTCAGGGCGACGTGGAGGGTCTCGTCGAAGGCGTTCTTGCGGGCCTTGCCGGACTCCAGACAGATCATGTCGATGATCTCGACCTGCGTGTCGAGAATCGTGTCGTGCAGCCGCAGCAGCGCCGCCGAACGTTCGGCGTACGACGTCCGCGCCCAGCCGACCTGGGCCGCGCGAGCGAGCTCGAAGGCCCGGTCGACGTCGCCCTCGTCGGACTGCGGCACCGACGTCAGCGGCTGCCCGTTGATCGGCGAGGCCACCTCGTTGCTGCGGCCGGTGCTGGAGACGACGAGCGAGGTCAGCGACCGGGCGTAGTCGGGCTCCAGGGCCAGCGATCCCCTCGGGTCGTGCTCGGGGTCGAACGGCCCGGTGTCGGTCGAGGAGGACGAGGAGCTCATCGGGTCAGGGTAGGTGAGCCACGTCTCCCCGGACCAGCGTTCGACCCCTGCGGGTGACCGGTTGCACACGATCTGGGGTCGCCCGACCTCAGATCGGCCCCGGTCTCCGTCCCAGCCCGGCTCAGGGCCTCAGATCTCCCACACGACGACGGCGGGGTCGTCGTCGCCGACCTGCGCGAGCGTCTCGCCGTCCGGCCCGAAGACCCCGCTGCCGCCGCAGGTGCGCCGGCCGTCTGCGGAGGGCCCGGTCGCGGACGAGACGACGAGCGGCAGGCCGGACTCGCGGGCCCGGGCTGCGTGGGTGGCGTCGCGGCGGGCCTCCGACCCCGCGAACCAGGCCGCGCTCACGACGTACGCCGTCGCTCCCGCCGCCGCGGCCTGGGCGACGTGGGCCGCCGCGGAGGCGTCCCGGCAGATGCCCAGGCCCAGCCGGTGACCGTCGACCTCGACCAGGGCGGCGGCGTCGGGCCCGGCGACGAAGGTGCCCGCTTCGTCGACGTCCACGTGGCGCTTGTCGTAGACGTGCCGCACGGCGCCGTCGCGAACCTCGAGCAGGGCCAGGGTCGCGCGTCCGTCGGGGTGCTGCCAGGCGGTGCCGGCGAGCACGACGACCTCGGGCCGAGCCCGGGCCAGCGGGCGGAGGCGCTCGTCGTCGCCGGTGACGCGGCCGCGCCCGGTGGCACCGCCGGGGTCGTAGCCGCTGAGGAACGCCTCGGGCAGCACGACCACACGGGCCCCGCGGTGGGCTGCGGAGACGACCAGCGCTACAGCGGTCGCGACGTTGGCCTCGACGTCGCCGAGCAGCGAGGTCGCCTGGGCAGCGGCCACCCGCAGCGGCTGCTCCGCGGGACGGCCGACGCCCGGGGTCACTGGACGACGACCTCCACGCGCTGGAACTCCTTGAGGTCGGTGTAGCCGGTGGTGGCCATCGACCGGGTCAGCGCGCCGACCAGGTTCATCGTGCCGTCGGCCACGCGGGAGGGCCCGAACAGGATCTCGCTCAGCGTGCCGACGGTGTCGAACTCGACCCGCTCGCCACGCGGAAGGTCGGCGTGGTGCGCCTCGGCGCCCCAGTGGAAGCCGCGTCCGGGGGCCTCCTCGGCGCGCGCCAGCGGTGAGCCGACCATGACGGCGTCCGCACCGCAGGCGATCGCCTTGGCGAGGTCGCCGCTGCGGCCGATCGAGCCGTCGGCGATCACGTGCACGTAGCGGCCGCCGGACTCGTCCAGGTAGTCGCGCCGGGCGGCGGACACGTCGGCGACGGCGCTCGCCATCGGCACAGCGACCCCGAGCACGGTGCGGGTGGTGTGCGCCGCCCCGCCACCGAAGCCCACCAGCACGCCCGCGGCACCGGTGCGCATCAGGTGCAGGGCAGCCTGGTACGTCGCGCAGCCGCCGACGATCACGGGCACGTCGAGCTCGTAGATGAAGTTCTTCAGGTTCAGCGGCTCGGCCTGGCTGGAGACGTGCTCGGCCGAGACCGTCGTGCCGCGGATGACGAACATGTCGACGCCGGCCTCGACGACGGTCTGGGCGTACTCCTTGGTGTTCTGCGGCGAGAGCGAGCCCGCCACCGCCACGCCGGCCTCGCGCATCTGCGTGAGGCGGGCACCGATCAGCTCGGGCTGGATCGGGGCCTCGTAGATCTCCTGCATCCGCTCGGTGGCGGCCGCTCCCCGCAGGGCGGCGACCTCCTCGAGCAGCGGCTCCGGGTCGGAGTAGCGGGTCCAGAGACCCTCGAGGTTGAGCACCCCCAGGCCGCCGAGGCGCCCGAGCGCGATCGCGGTGGACGGCGACATCACCGAGTCCATCGGCGCCGCCACGATCGGCAGGTCGAACCGGTAGGCGTCGATCTGCCACGCCACCGAGACCTCCTCGGTGTCGCGGGTGCGGCGACTCGGCACGATGGCGATGTCGTCGAAGCTGTAGGCACGCCGACCACGCTTGGCCCGGCCGATCTCGATCTCGGTCACGGGGAGCAGGCTACCGGCGACCGCCTCCGGCCTGGCGGCCCCGTCTGCTGGACATGTAAATCGGGGTTACGGTCGCTCCACAAGGGTTGTGCGGGCCGCTGAGCGACCACAACCCTTGCGAAGTGGCGGCTGAGACGCGGCTTCGCCTGCGACCGCGGGGCCGTGTGCCCCACCCGGCGGGATGCAGGCTCCGGCATGCACTCGTCCGACGGCCCTGTGGAAGGCCCGCTCCCCGAGCAGGTCCACCTCGTCGCCGACATCGAGCCGGAGTGGATGGTTTCGCCGCTCCCCGCGCGACCGCAACCGGGGGGTCATGCGGCACGACGGCGGCGAGATCACCTTCGAGGAGACCGGCCCGGCCTCGGGCTCCGACGGCGTGCTCGTGCAGATCTTGCAGCAGGTCGACGACCCGGCGTTCAGCCTCGCCGCGCCGACGCACGCCCGAGCACCCCGTGGTGTCGGTCAGCGCCAACGAGTCGGAGCACTGGTCACCCGCATGGGGCCGCATCCAGTTCCTCACCGGCGAGCTCTGGGCGGCGCGGCCGCCAGCAGTGCGCCGTACGCCGGCTTCGCAAGGGTTGTGGTCGCTCCGAAGCCTGCACAACGCTTGTGGAGCGACCGTAACCCCGATTTACAGCTGAATGCAGGCTACGAGCGGGAGTAGTTCGGGGCGTCGGCGACCATCTGGATGTCGTGGGGGTGAGACTCCTTGAGGCTGGCCGAGGTGATCCGCACGAACTGGCCCCGGTCCTGCAGCTCGGGAACGGTGCGGGCCCCGACGTAGAACATCGACTGGTTCAGCCCGCCCACGAGCTGGTGCACCACGGCCGACAGCGGGCCGCGGTAGGCGACCTTGCCCTCGATGCCCTCAGGCACGAGCTTGTCGTCGCTGGTGACCTCGGCCTGGAAGTAGCGGTCCTTGGAGTACGACTTCTTGCCCCGGCTCGACATCGCGGACAGCGACCCCATGCCGCGGTAGGACTTGAACTGCTTGCCGTTGACGAACACCAGGTCGCCGGGGCTCTCCTCGCACCCGGCCAGCAGCGAGCCGACCATCACCGAGTCGGCACCGGCGACGAGGGCCTTGGCGATGTCGCCGGAGTAGTGCAGGCCGCCGTCGGCGATCACGGGCACCCCGGCCGGGCGGCAGGCCTGCGAGGCCTCGTAGACCGCGGTGACCTGCGGGGCGCCCACGCCGGTGACGACGCGGGTGGTGCAGATCGAACCCGGCCCGACCCCGACCTTGACGGCGTCGGCACCGGCGTCGACGAAGGCCTGCGCACCGGCCCGGGTGGCGACGTTGCCGCCGATGACCTGCACGTGCCTGGTCGCGGGGTCGGTCTTCAGCCGCCGCACCATCTCCAGCAGCAGCCGCACGTGGCCGTGCGCGGTGTCCGCGACGAGCACGTCGACGCCGGCGTCGACCAGGGTGCAGGCACGCGCCCAGGCGTCGCCGAAGTAGCCGATCGCGGCACCGACCATCAGCCGCCCCGAATCGTCCTTGCTGGCGCGCGGGAACTGCTCGGACTTCACGAAGTCCTTCACCGTGATCAGCCCGGCGAGACGACCGTCCTCGTCGACCAGCGGGAGCCGCTCGCGCTTGTCCTTGCGCAGCAGCCGGGTGGCCTCGTCGCGGTCGATGCCGGGGCGACCGGTGATCAGCGGCATCGGGGTCATCACCTCGTCCACCTTGGTGGTGGCCCACTCGGCGACCGGGGTGAAGCGCAGGTCGCGGTTGGTGCAGATGCCGAGCAGCCGGTGGTCGGCGTCGACGACGGGCAGCCCGGAGACGCGGTACTCGCCGCAGATCTCGTCGAGCTGCTCGAGGGTCGCGTCCGGTCCGATGACCACGGGGTTGGAGATGATGCCGGTCTGGGTCCGCTTCACGAGGTCGACCTGGTAGGCCTGGTCCTCGGTGGACAGGTTGCGGTGCAGCACGCCCAGACCGCCCTCGCGGGCCATCGCGATCGCCATCCGGGACTCGGTCACGGTGTCCATGGCGCTGGAGAGCACCGGGATCTGGATCCGCAGCTCGCGGGTCAGCCGGGTCGTGGTGTCGATGTCGGAGGGCTCGAGGTCCGACTCGCCCGGTAGCAACAGGACGTCGTCGTACGTCAGCCCCAGGGCGGCGAACTTGGGCGGGACAGCTGCGGACTCGGGGTCGGTGAGGTCCATGCGTGCCTTCCGGGGCGACGGGCTGGGGAGCGCCGCCAGTCTAGGACCGTCCGACCACCGACCCGGACCAGCAGGTGCCCCTCAGGGCGCCGTCTCGCTCACACCGTGCCCGGGCGTGCCACCATCCGTACGCCGACGCGTCGGCGCCTGCACCCGGGCGAGCGGCAGGCGCACCACGAGCTCCTCGCCCTGCACGCTGATCCGGCCGGAGAGTCCGGTGCCCAGCACCATCGGCAGCACGGCCGGGTGCTGCGCCCGGCTGCGCAGCACCAGCTCGACGGCGCCGCGGCTCTTGCCCAGCCGGGCGGCCTCGCGCAGCAGCATGCTGCCGACGCCCCGCCGACGCCAGGCGGTGACCACGGAGACCGAGAGCGCGAGCGTCCCCGGCTCGCCCTCGTCGCGCAGCTCGGCGGTGCCGACCTGGTGGCCGGACACCTCGGCCAGCACGCGGTCGCCGGAGACCCGGGTGTGCGGACCGTCGGAGCCGCTCTCCGGCAGGGGCACGGTCACGGGACGCAGCCGGCGCAGCGCCTCGTCGGCGATCGCGGCCAGCGACGCCGCCCGGGCGTGCTCGGAGGGGGTGAAGGCGGCGGTGCGGCGCACCTGCACGACCACGCCCCCGACGGCCATCTCGATGACGTCCTGCACAGCGGCGAGGCGGGGGTCGACCGGGTCGAGCTCGGCGTCGAAGAGCTCGGCGGCGACCTCGGTGAAGAGCCGGGGGTCCGCGACGACCCGCGCGGCCGCGTGCAGGTAGCGGACCGGCTGGTCCATCAGCGCACTGTCGGCGCAGGGGCAGGCCGCGACGTTGCGGCCACCAGCCCGCTCCACGAGGGCGGCCAGCTCGCTGAGCCCCCAGTCCTCCGGGGCGCCGAGGATGAACTCGTCGGTCACGGCATCGACGTCGGGGAAGACCTGCATGCCGAGGATGTTGACGCCGGCGTCACCGCAGGCCTGGGCCAGGCGCGCCAGGGCACCGGGTCGGTCGCTCAACGTCACGCGGACTCGCCACATCATGTCCCGATCCTGCGCCACGTGTGTTCCACGTCCTGGGCGGCCAGGTAACGGACCCGTAAAGCCGCAACGCTGCGGCGGTCAGGCACCCGCCCCCGCCGGACATCCGGGGCGGAAAGTGCCGAGGGTCTCGACGTCGGCGCCCCGAGGGTAGGTCCGCACCGAGGGCAGGTCGGCGAACCGCCGCGGCGACAGACGGGGCGGACGGCGGCGCAGCACCGCCGACCGGGCGCGCAGGGCGGCCCCGGCGGCGACCCGCTCGGCGCGGGTGGGGTGCGGGTAGCCGAAGGCGTCGAGCAGCGGCTCGTCCATCAGCGCGTAGGAGAAGCGGCGTACGACGGACGCCGGCGCCTTGTCGTTCGGCGGGAAGGTGAGCATCAGCTCGAGCGTGGCGTCGGCGACGGCGACCCCGCCCTCGTCGTACGCGAGGTGCACCGCCTCGTAGTCGTCCATCAGCGCGCCGAACTCCTGCCAGCTGCCGGGCAGGTCGCGGATGCCCATGTGCCGGCCCAGCTCGCGGTAGTAGTGGCAGCTCGCGACCCTCTCGGTCTCGCTCATCGGCCGCCACCCGTAGTCGTCGAGCCACCGGATCGGGACGGTCACGAAGGTGGAGAGCACGTAGCGCATGTCGGCGTTGCTGATGTCGTACATCGCGTGCATCTGGTTGACCCGGCGTACGGCGCGACGCCCCTCGGCGCTGCCGGGGCCGTGCTGGAGCACGTGGTCGAGCAGCAGGCCGGTGTCGTCGTAGCGCTTCTGCACCTGGCCGGTGAACTCGCCGGTGTCGTGCAGCAGCCGCCCGATCGAGGGCACGGCGTACGTGCGGAAGAGGGCGAAGCTCAGTGCCTGGTTGACGTCCCAGGGGAACTCGTGGAGGGCGACGATGCGGGTGATCTCGTGGAAGTCCTCGACCGGGTCGAGCCGCTCGACCCGGCGGGACCAGAAGTCGCGGCCGGCCAGCATGAATCCGACAGTAACGCTGTCATCGTCGTGCGGGAAGGCCCGAGGACGCGACCAGGCCCCGTCCGGCTGTGCCGGACGGGGCCTGGTGTGCTCAGCCGATCAGTGGCCGTGCCCGTGGCCGTGGCCGCCCGCGGGGGCGTCGTCCTCGTCCTCGGGCTTGTCGACGACCAGGGTCTCGGTCGTCAGCAGCATGCTCGCGATGGACGCGGCGTTGACCAGCGCGGAGCGGGTGACCTTGACCGGGTCCAGGATGCCCTGGGACAGCAGGTCGCCGTACTCGCCGGTCGCGGCGTTGTACCCCTTGCCGAGACCCGCCTCGCGAACCTTGGAGACCACGACGTAGCCCTGCTCGCCACCGTTCTCCGCGATCCAGCGCAGCGGCTCGGAGGCGGCGGCCCGCACGACGCGGACGCCGGTCGCCTCGTCGCCGGTGAGGCCGAGGTCGTCCTCGAGCAGCGTGGCGGCGTGGATGAGCGCCGAGCCACCGCCGGGGACGATGCCCTCCTCGATCGCGGCGCGCGTCGCGGAGACGGCGTCCTCGATGCGGTGCTTCTTCTCCTTGAGCTCCACCTCGGTGGCGGCGCCGACCTGGATCACGCAGACGCCACCGGCGAGCTTGGCCAGACGCTCCTGGAGCTTCTCGCGGTCCCAGTCGGAGTCGCTCTTCTCGATCTCGGCCTTGATCTGGTTGACGCGGCCCTCGACCTCGGCGGAGTCACCGGATCCCTCGACGATGGTGGTGGTGTCCTTGGTGACCACGACGCGCCGGGCCTGGCCCAGCACCTCGAGACCCACCTGGTCGAGCTTGAGGCCGACCTCCGGGGCGATGACCTGGCCACCGGTCAGGGACGCGATGTCCTGCATCATCGCCTTGCGGCGGTCGCCGAAGGCCGGGGACTTGACCGCGACGGCGTTGAACGTGCCGCGGATCTTGTTCACGACCAGGGTGGAGAGTGCCTCGCCCTCGACGTCCTCGGCGAGGATGAAGAGCGGCTTGCCGGCGGCGATGACCTTCTCGAGCAGCGGCAGGAGGTCGGCGATCGCGCCGATCTTGCCCTGGTGCAGGAGGATGTAGGGGTCGTCGAGGACGGCCTCCATGCTCTCCGCGTCGGTCACGAAGTACGGCGAGAGGTAGCCCTTGTCGAACTGCATGCCCTCGGTGAACTCGAGGTCGGTGCCCATGGTGTTGGACTCCTCGACGGTGATGACACCGTCCTTGCCGACCTTGTCGAAGGCCTGCGCGAGCAGGTCGCCGATGTGGCTGTCGCGCGAGGAGACGGTCGCGACGGCGGCCATGTCCTCACGGGAGTCGACGTCGCGGGCGGCGTCGCGCAGGGCGTTGCCGACAGCCTCGACGGCGGTGTCGATGCCGCGCTTGAGGCTCATCGGGTTGGCGCCGGCGGCCACGGCCCGCAGGCCCTCGTGGACCATCGACTGGGCGAGCACGGTCGCGGTGGTGGTGCCGTCACCCGCGATGTCGTTGGTCTTGGTCGCCACCTCCTTGGCCAGCTGGGCGCCCAGGTTCTCGAAGGGGTCGTCCAGCTCGACCTCGCGCGCGACGGTGACACCGTCGTTGGTGATGGTCGGCGCGCCCCACTTCTTGTCCAGGACGACGTAGCGGCCCTTGGGGCCCAGGGTGACCTTGACGGCGTCGGCGAGCTTGTTGACACCGCGCTCCAGGGAGCGACGGGCCTCCTCGTCGAACTCGAGAATCTTCGGCATCGTTGGGGATGCTCCTTCACGTGTGCGGGGGTACGGCGGGGCTTCCGCCGTGCTGGGGCTGTGCGTGCGACGACCCCGGGCCCCGAGGGCGCACCGGGGTCGACGCGGGGAGCCCGAGGGCTCGGTGGTGCGGGTGGTGCCGGTGGTGCGGTGGGCGTCGGGTCAGCCGACGACCGCGAGCACGTCGCGCGCCGAGAGGATGAGGTACTCCTCGCCGGAGTACTTGACCTCGGTGCCGCCGTACTTGCTGTAGATGACCTTGTCGCCGACGGAGACGTCGAGCGGGACGCGGTTGCCGTTGTCGTCGACGCGGCCGGGGCCGACAGCGATGACCTCGCCCTCCTGGGGCTTCTCCTTGGCGGTGTCCGGGATGACCAGGCCGGAGGCAGTGGTCTGCTCGGCCTCCAGGGCCTGGACGACGAGACGGTCCTCGAGAGGCTTGATGTTGACCGACATGAGGTCGACCTCCATGTTCGTGAATACGGGGATGTTCAGGATGGGAGCCTGCGGTCGCAGCACGCCGTCGCGGGGGTCGCGCTGCTCGCGAGCGTTGGCACACTCACAGGGAGAGTGCCAGAGCAGAACTTAGCACTCGCTCCGGATGAGTGCCAGCGGGTGTCGAGACCGCCGTCGGTCGCGTGCGAGGATCCGGCGGGTGGACGTCGAGACCTTCGCCTGGCTGCGTGGTCCGGAGGGGCGGGCCCTCGTGGCGCGTGCCGAGCAGGGGGTGCGCGAGGGCCTCGACGACCTCGCCCTCGGCACCCGGCTGCGGCGTACGACGGACGGCCCCCGCGCCGCCGCGGCCGCCACCCAGGCCCGGCTCCGGCAGCGGGCCAGCGCCAAGCTCGGCGCCGACGCGGCGCGGCTGTGGTTCACCCCCGACGGCCTCGAGCAGGCGACCCGTGGCCGGGTCGCCGAGCACCGGGCCCGACGGCTGGCCGGGGCCGGACCGCGATCGGTCGTCGACCTCGGCTGCGGCATCGGCGGCGACCTGCTCTCCCTGGCCCGCGCCGGCCACGACGTCACCGGGGTCGACCTCGACCCGGTCCGGGTCGCGGTCGCCGCCGCCAACCTCGCGGAGCTCGGGCTGCCGGGCGAGGTGCAGGTCGCGGACGCCACGGCGGTCGACCGCGCGCCGTACGACGTGGCGCTGTGCGACCCCGCCCGCCGCGACGGGCGGGGGCGCACCTGGGCGGCCGAGGACTGGAGCCCGCCGTGGTCCTTCGTCGAGCGGCTGCTGACCGGCGACGCCGTCGTCAAGGCCGCGCCCGGCCTCCCCCACGACCTGGTGCCCACCGGGGTCGAGGCCGAGTGGGTCTCGGTCGACGGCGAGGTGAAGGAGGCCGCCCTCTGGTCGGGCGGGCTCGCCTCGGCGCGACGTCGGGCGACCCTGCTCGGGGGTGCGTCCGGGTCGATGGCCACCCTCACCGAGGCCGACGACCCCGGGGCCGAGGTCGTCGGGGTGCGCGAGGTCGGCACCCACCTCTACGAGCCCGACGGGGCGGTGATCCGCGCCGGCCTGGTCACCGCGGTGGCCGACCGGGTGGGCGGCGGCCTCGTGGACCCCCACCTCGCCTACGTCACCGCCGACGCGCACGTTCCCACCCCCTTCGCGCGGGCCTACCGCGTGGAGGAGGAGCTGCCGTTCCGCGAGAAGCAGCTCAAGGCCGCGCTCCGGGCCCGGGGCGTCGGGCGCCTCACGATCAAGAAGCGGGGCGTGCACGTCGTCCCCGAGCAGCTGCGCCCGCGCCTGGCCCTGCGCGGCGACGAGGAGGCGACCGTGGTGCTCACCCGTACGCCGCACCACGGGGCCGTGGCCCTGCTGGTCACCGCCCTCCCGGCGGACGGTTGAGCGTCGGCCCAACCGCCGGCTCGTTCGCGCATTCGCCGGACTCGGGACCTTGGTCCCGGGCACCCTCGAAGGTCGAACCCACAGTCGCCCGCCGAGGAGCCCCGTCATGACCCGTCGTCCCCACCTCCACCCCGCCGCCGCCGTGGCCGTCTCCGCCGTGGCCGTGCTCGGCCTCAGCGGCACACCCGCGCTCGCCGAGACGACCGGCGGCGGCACGTCCGGCAGCACGAGCGCCGTCGACTGCACCGACGCCGAGGGCACGCAGGCGATGCTCGACGAGGCGCGCAGCGCCGCCTGGACGGCCAGGAAGTCCTTCACCGACCTGCGCGGACCGATGGGTCGCGATGTCCGCCAGCAGCGCGCGGAGGCCCGGGCCGAGGCCCGTGCCGCCCGGGCCGACCTGCGTCGGGCCCGCCGGGACGCGCGTCCCGGCCGGAGCAGCACGCTGGAGAGCCGCGCCGGGGCCCGCGCGGAGCTGCGGGCGGCCCGGACGGCGCTGCGCGAGGCGCGCGCCGTGATCCGGGCCGAGGACCGCGAGGTGCGGGCGATGGTGCGCTCCGAGCGGCGCGAGACCAAGGCCGCGTGGGACGAGGCCAGGAAGGCCTGGCAGGACCTGGCCTCCGAGATCGAGGTGTGCGGCACCGACGAGCCGTCGACCGGGACCCCGGACGAGCCGACCGAGGAGCCAGGCGGGGACACCGCCACCCCCTGACGCCTGTCCGGCGTCGCGTCGACGGCTGCCGGCCCCTGGTCAGCAGCCGTCGCCCACGCCCGCGACCCGCACGGGCAGGCGGCCGGGCGCCCGCCGACCCAGCAGCACCTGGACGACGGCACGCATCGTGCCGTAGGTGTCGCCGTACGCCGCGATCTTGGCGCCGGCCACGCTCGGGCCCAGCGACCAGGGGGCGTCGGTCGCGACGACGACGTCGCCCGAGACCGGCCCCCCGCGGTAGCCGGTGATCGACACCCGCGTGCCCGACCCGACGCCCAGCCCCGCGGCGCGGGCGGCGCGGGAGAAGGTGGCCACGTCGTCGGCCGGGCCGGTGACCCGCACCGACGAGCCGACCAGCCGCTGCCCGCACGGGCCGGACACCTGCGTGACGGCGCGCCGGGAGAGGCGGTACGCCGCCGGCGCCGCCCGCCCCGGGCGCAGGCCCCGACCGCCGAGCGTGGTCTGGTGCTCGAGCAGGGCGACCTGGCGCGCGGCGGCCTGCTGCAGGCGCCGCTTCGACAGGGCCCCCGAGCGCACCGCGGCGATGATGCCGGCGCGGGCCGCCGCCGGTGACGGCGGCATCACGAGCACGTCCACGCCGGCCCGCAGCGCACGGACCGCCGAGGAGGCCGAGCCGTGGCGACGCGTGACCGCCCCCATGTCGAGGGCGTCGCTGACCACCACGCCCTGGAAGCCCAGCTCCTGGCGCAGCATCCCGGTGACGACCGTGCGGGACAGGCTCGACGGCGTACCGGGGTCGACCTTCCGCACGTCGAGGTGGCCGACCATGACCGCCGGCAGACCGGCGTCGACACCCCGGGCGAACGGCACGAGGTCGACCGCGCGCAGCCGGGACAGCGAGCGGGTCTGGCGTGGGAGGGTCTGGTGGCTGTCCGCCGGCACCGAGCCGTGGCCCGGGAAGTGCTTGAGCACCGGCACCACGCCGGCCGACATGAAGCCCTGGCCCGCGGCGACGACGGCGCGCGCGGCCCGCTTCGGGAACGACGACGCCGACCGCGAGCCGATGGTCGGGTCGCTCGGGCCCGAGGTCACGTCGGCGTCCGGCGCGAAGTCGACGGTGAGGCCGAGCCGGTGCAGCTCGCGACCGCTGGCGCGGTAGGCCTCGCGGGTGACGCGGTCGTCGTCGGCCGCCCCGGCCGACATGAAGGCGGGGAAGCGGGAGAGGTCGGCCTGGATCCGCTCGACGAGGCCGCCTTCCTGGTCGGCCGACACCCAGAGCGGCCAGTCGCGCCCCGAGCTGCGCTGCAGCCGGGCCAGCTGACGGCGCAGCGACGTGCTGGAGCCGACGTTCTCGCCGAACACGATCACCCCGCCGAGGTGCAGGTCGCGCACCATCGCCCTCGGGGTGCGGGTGCCGCGGTAGTCGGCCACGATCACCTGGCCGGCCAAGTCGCGCAACGGCATCCGTCGCACCTTCCGCACCGCGGCCCGGATCTCGACGTCCGACGGGCCCCACCCGGTCCCGATGCCGAGGGTGGCCGCGGTGCGCGAGGCGCGCTGCTGCGCCTGCGCGGCGTACGCCGAGGCGGAAGGCGCGTCGTCCCCCTCGCCGCCCCCGCGCGCCACCAACCCGCTGACCACCAGCAGCACCGCGGTCAGCGCGGCACAGGCGGCGAGGAGACGGCGGTCGAGGGTCACGCCGTCATCGTGGCAGGACCGAGCTGTCGGGACGGCATCGGCCGCGGGCCCGGCGAGGCGTGTCGGGGGGTCTGCAGCGGGACGGCGTGAGCGACGACACGCCAGGACACCGGCGCCCTGTCCACCGACCACGATGCGGCGGACCCGGCGGACCCGGCGGACCCGGCGACCGGCGGACCCGGCGTACCCGAGGGACGCACCGACGCCCCGGACGCCTCGTCGGGGTCGGGGCGTGGTCGCCGTGCGGGGTCAGCCGTCGAGGTTGGCCCGCTCGGTCCCGATGGTGGTGTCGTCGCCGTGGCCCGTGTGCACGACGGTCTCGTCGGGCAGGGCGAACAGCTCGGCCCGGATCGAGTCCTCGATCAGGTCCTCGTCGCTGAACGAGCGACCGGTCGCGCCGGGGCCGCCCTGGAACAGCGTGTCGCCGGTGAAGACGCAGCCGTGCTCGTCGGAGACCAGGCAGACCGCGCCCGGGGAGTGGCCGGGCGTGTGCAGCACGCGCAGCCTCGTGCCGGCCACGTCGAGCTGCTGCCCGGCGGCGAGGTCGTGGTCCCAGGACACCCGCGGGTGGGTGAGCTCCCAGACCGGGGCGTCGTCGGGGTGCAGGTGGATCGGGGCGCCCGTGCGCTCGCGCAGCTCGGGGGCCACCCGCACGTGGTCGTCGTGCGCGTGGGTGCACACGATCGCCGTCAGGCGACGGTCCCCGACGATGGCCATGATCGCGTCGACGTCGTGGGGGGCGTCGATGACGACGCACTCCTCGTCGTCGCCGACGACCCAGACGTTGTTGTCGACGTCGTGGGTCTCGCCGTCCAGGCTGAACGTGCCGGAGGTGACCCCGTGGTCGACGCGGCTGGTCACAGGATCACGACCGAGCGCAGCACGTCGCCGTGGTGCATCTTCTCGAAGGCGGCCTCCACGTCCTCGAGGCCGACCTCCTCGGACACGAACGCGTCGAGGTCGAGCCTGCCCTGCTGGTAGAGGTCGACCAGCATCGGGAAGTCGCGGCTCGGTAGGCAGTCGCCGTACCAGCTGGACTTGAGCGCCCCGCCCCGGCCGAAGACGTCGATCAGCGGCAGGTCCGGCACCCTCATGTCCGGGGTGGGCACGCCGACCAGGACGACGGTGCCGGCGAGGTCGCGGGCGTAGAACGCCTGCTTCCAGGTCTCCGGACGGCCGACGGCCTCGATCACCACGTCGGCACCCTCGGCGCCCTCGTAGTAGCCGCCGCAGATCTCCTTGACCCGCTCGATGACGTCCTCGTTCGTGCTGTTGATCGTGTGCGTGGCGCCGAGGCCCGTGGCCCACTCGAGCTTCTTGTCGTCGATGTCGATCGCGATGACCGGCGAGGCGCCCGACAGCGCCGCGCCGGCGACCGCGGCCGCGCCGACGCCGCCGCAGCCGATGACCGCGGCGGACGTGCCGCGCCCGGTCTGGCCGGTGTTGATCGCGGCACCGAGGCCGGCCATCACCCCGCACCCGAGCAGGCCGACCGCGGCGGGACGGGCGGAGTCGTCGACCTTGGTGCACTGGCCCGACGCGACCAGCGTCTTCTCGGCGAAGGCGCCGATGCCCAGTGCCGGGGACAGCTCGGTGCCGTCCTCCAGGGTCATCTTCTGGGTGGCGTTGTGGGTCGCGAAGCAGTACTTCAGGTCGCCGCGCTTGCAGGCGCGGCACTCCCCGCAGACCGCGCGCCAGTTGAGCACCACGAAGTCGCCGGCCGCGACGTCGGTGACGCCCTCGCCGACCGACTCCACGACGCCCGCGGCCTCGTGGCCGAGCAGGAACGGGAACTCGTCGTTGATGCCGCCCTCGCGGTAGTGCAGGTCGGTGTGGCAGACCCCGCAGGCCTGGACCGTCACGACCGCCTCACCCGGGCCGGGCTCGGGGACGTTGATGGTGACGACCTCGACCGGGGCGCCCTGCTCCCGGGCGATCACGGCTCGGACCTGCTGCGGCATGGGGGACTCCTGGGGGTGCGGCGAGTGGTCCGGCTCACCCTAGCCAGCGGGCTCTGTGCGCAGAACACCACGTCAACGTGGTATTCCTGCGGTTACAGCGGGAACCTTCCCGCTGTAACCGCCAGTTCCCCGCTGTCGGGCCCCGGACCACCGACCGGCCTCAGCCGCCGGTGACGTGCTGCTGCGCGCGCTCGAGCCGCGTCTCGCGCAGGCCGTCGCGCGTCCGGTTCAGGGGGCCGGTGGGCAGCAGGGCGATGCCGACGACGGCCATCCCGCGGTGACGGGCACCGGGACGAAGATCCCGGCCACCCCGCCGACCACCACGGCGGCCCACCCGGCGAGCAGGAGGGTGCCGCCCCAGGATGGTCGAGCGGCGCGTGGAAGGACCTCGAGACCCGGCCGTCGTGGACGCCGGGGGGTGCCACGGCCGGCGGCCCGCAGGCGCGACCCGCACCTCGTCACGGGTTGAGGACGTCGGTCACCGGCATCGAGCTGTCGGCCGGCAGGTCCAGCGACGACGGCGGACGCCCGCGGGCCACCATCTCCGCACCGAGCGCCGCGACCATGGCGCCGTTGTCGGTGCACAGGCCGGGCCGGGGCACGCGTACGACGAGCCCCGCCGCCTCGGCGCGCTCGACGGCCAGCGCGCGCAGCCGCGAGTTGGCCGCCACCCCGCCGCCGATCAGCACGTGGCCGATGCCGCGCGACGTGGCCGCGGCGACCGCCTTGCGGGTGAGCACGTCGCAGACGGCCTCCTGGAAGGACGCGGCCACGTCGGCGACCGGCACGGGTTCGCCGGAGCGCTCCCGGGCCTCGACCCAGCGGGCGACCGCGGTCTTCAGGCCGGAGAAGGAGAAGTCGAACTCGTGCCGCTCGAGGTCGCGCCGCGCCGTCAGCCCCCGGGGGAACTCGATGGTGACCGTGCCCGTGGCCGCCGCCCGGTCGATGTAGGGGCCGCCGGGGAACGGCAGCCCGAGCAGCCGGGCGACCTTGTCGAACGCCTCCCCCGCGGCGTCGTCGATGGTGGCGCCCATCGGGTCGATGTCGCCGGTGACGTCGGAGACCTGCAGCAGCGAGGAGTGCCCCCCGCTGACCAGCAGCGCCAGGCACGGCTCGGGCAGCGGGCCGTGCTCGAGCTGGTCGACGGCGACGTGCGCGGCGAGGTGGTTCACGCCGTACAGCGGCTTGCCCAGCGCCAGCGAGAGCGCCTTCGCCGCCGCCACGCCGACGAGCAGCGCGCCCGCGAGGCCGGGCCCGCTGGTGACGGCGACCGCGTCGACCTGGTGCAGCGTGACGCCCGCGGCGTCGGCGGCCCGCTCGAGCGTGGGCACCATCTCCTCGAGGTGCGCCCGGGAGGCGACCTCGGGCACGACGCCGCCGAAGCGGGCGTGCTCCTCGACCGAGGAGGCCACCGCGTCGGCGAGCAGGGTGCGTCCCCGCACGATGCCGACGCCCGTCTCGTCGCAGGACGTCTCGATGCCGAGCACGAGGGGTCCGTCGCGGTCGTCCATCACGCCTCCGGGCTCGGGTCGGGCAGCACGCACTGCAGCACGACGGCGTCGTCGCCGTCGCGGTAGTAGCCCCGCCGCCGGTCGACCTCGGTGAAACCGTGCCGCGCGTAGAACGCCCGCGCAGCCGCGTTGCCGGAGGCGACCTCGAGCAGCACCCGCCGTACGCCGGGGGGCACCGCGGCGAGCCCGTCGCCGAGCAGGCGCGAGGCGAGACCGTGCCGCCGGGCGCCCTCGGCCACGGCGATGCGCAGCAGGTCGGCGACGTCACCGGCGACGGCCAGGTCCAGCCAGCCGAGCACCGCCCCACCCTGGGCACCCTGGGCACGCTGGGCACCTGCGTCGCCCTCGCGCGCCACCCGCAGCACCCGGCCCGGCGCGGTCAGCTCGTCGGCCACCTGGGCACGGGTCCAGGCCTCGCCCGGCAGCGCCGCGGCCTCGAGCGCGACCAGCGCGTCCACGTCCGCCGGTGCGGGCGCTCCGAGGTGCACCGTCGGGGTCACGAGACCGACTTCCGGGCGGACGGCTGGACGGCGTCGGGGCGGCGCAGGTAGAGCGGCTCGGGGTCCGCGAGCGGGGCGCGCTCCTCCGCGACGGTCACGGCCAGCCAGGCGGCCGACGGCAGCTGCGGCCCGACTCCGTGCGGCAGCAGGTCGGGGTAGAGCGCGGCCCCGACGCCGACCGTCGGCAGAGCGCGCAGCTCGTCGTCGAGGTCGGCCGGGCGGGCCACCTCGGGCCCCGCGACCCGCTCGCCGTCGGCGTCGTACCGCGCCCAGTAGACCTCCTTGCGCCGCGCGTCCGTCGCCACGAGGAAGTGCCCCGCCTCGCCGCCGACCAGACCCTGCTCGAGTGCCTGGACCGCGAGCACGTCCAGCGTGCACACGCCGTACGCCGGCACGCCGAGCACCGCGGACAACGTGCGGGCAGTGACCAGGCCGACCCGCAGGCCGGTGAACGGCCCCGGACCGATCCCCACCGCCACGGCCGTCAGGTCGTGGCGGTCGGTGCCCGCGTCGTCGAGCACGCGGTGCACCAGCGGCGCGAGCTGCTCGCCGTGCCGCATCGCCACCTCGCCCTGCGCCTCCGCGACCACGCGCTCACCGTCGTGCAGGGCGACGGTGACGCGGGAGGAGGCGGTGTCGAGGGCGAGCAGCACGGACCGAGGCTACTGCCCGCGCCGTCGCGGCCGGCCGTCGAGCGGACGTCGGTCGGGCTCGGCCTCCACCGAGCGCACCAGCGCCGCGAGGCCCGCACCCAGCCAGCGGTCGCCCACCGGGTTGATCCGGAAGTGCCGGTGCTCGTCGGGCATCACACTGGGGTCGTAGGGCGTGCCCGCGTCGCCGGGGGCACGGGTGATGGTGATCTCCAACCGCGACTCCGCGAGGTCCTCAGCGACGCCCTCACCCCACTCCACCACCGTGACGGCGTCGTCGAAGCCCTCGTCGAGGTCGAGGTCGTCGAGCTCGGGCACGCCCTGCAGGCGGTAGGCGTCCACGTGCACGAGCGAGGGCCCCTCGACCGTCGACGGGTGCACCCGTGAGATCACGAAGGTGGGCGAGGTGACGTCACCCCGCACCCGCAGACCCTCGCCGAGGCCCTGGGTGAAGGTGGTCTTGCCGGCCCCGAGGTCGCCGGTGAGGATCACCAGGTCGCCAGGCACCAGCCGCCATGCGAGACGCATGCCGAGGTGCCGGGTCTCCTCGGCCGTCGACGTCGTGAGCTGCACGGCGAACAGGCGGGTCATCGACAGGAACGGGCCGTTGCGGCCAGTGACGGCGTACCCCTGCCGCTTCCAGAAGGCGACGGTCTGGGGCAGCTCCGCGCGCGCCACGATGTGCATGCCCTCGTAGCCGTTGAGGCGCGAGTGCGACGCCGCGGCGCGGCACAGCCGTCCCGCGACCCCGCCACCCTGGACACCGGGCCGCACCGAGACCCGCTCCAGCCCCAGCAGCCGGCCGTGGTCGGCGAAGAGCAGCGCCCCCACCGTCGTGCCGTCGCGCCGGGCGACCAGGCCGCCGGACTCGTCGAGCCGCCGGTGCATCGTCTCGACGGTCTCGCTCAGCGCGGGCGGGGGCGGGTCGACCGGCTCGCGGGCGGAGAACGCCGCGTGGACGACCTCGAACACCTCGGCGGCGTCCTTCGAGGTGGCCGCGACCACCTCGGCGGGCGAGGCCGTCGCCGGGGCGTCGGGGTCCCCGCCGCTCACGCGTCCGAGTCCTCGTGGGAGCGCTCGACGGTCGCGCCCCTCCCGGCATCGACGTCCTCGACCGCCTGGTCGGCGGCCTCGGCCTTGGCCTGCTGCCGCGCGTTCTGCTTCTGCTGCCGGCGACGCCGCCGGGCCGCCCGCACGGGGTGCCGGGCCGCCTCGTCGACGGAGGCCAGCAGGTCGTCGAGGGCGCTGTTCACCGGCCCGGGCTGCTCCATGATCACCATGTGGCCGGCGCCCGCGACCTCGACCAACCGCGCCCACGGCATCATCGCCGCCATCTTGCGGCTGTGCCCGATGCTGGTGAGCTTGTCGGACGTGCCGCACACCAGCCAGGTCGGCACCTCGGCCAGCCGGTCGAGCACCTCGAACTTGTCCAGGTCGCCGAAGCTGGGGAAGAACGCCGAGATCACGTCGAACGACGTCGAGCTGATCATGTCGTCGACGTAGTCGACCAGGCTCGCCGGCACCCGCTGCCCGAACGCCATCAGGTCGGTCGCCATCCGTCCCACGTCCGCCCCGGCCCGACGCAGCAGGTCGACGAGCCGCGGACCGCGGGCGAGTGTCGCCATGCCCCGGTCCGCGAGCGGGCTGGTGAGACGGCGCGGCAGGAACGGCACGACCAGCCGGCTCGGGGTGAGGCCACCGGCGGTGGTGGAGAGCAGCGCGACGCCGACCACCTGGCGCCGGAAGGCCTCCGGGTGCGTCTCGGCGAACGCCATGATCGACATGCCGCCCATCGAGTGCCCGACCAGCACGACCTTCTCGTCAGGGGCGACCGCCTCGAGCACGCGCCGCAGGTCGTCGCCGAGCTGGTCGATGTTCGCGCGGCCACGCTCGCTCGCGTCCGAGCGGCCGTGCGAGCGCTGGTCGTAGAGCACGACCCGACGGCCACCGCGCAGGTGCGCCCGTTGGAAGTGCCAGCAGTCGAGGTTGAGCACGTAGCCGTGCACCAGCACGACGGTCGGCGCCTTGGCGGCCGGCGGGGCGTCCACGTCGGGCTCGTCGACCTCGACGTGCAGTCGCACCCCGTCGCTCGCCACGACGGTGACCACCTCGCCGCGCAGCGAGCCGAGGTCCTCGACCCGGCCCTCCCGGCGGGCGATCCCACGGTTGTGCCGCACCACGCCCGCCGTGGCGGCGCCGGCACCGGCCAGCCCGACCGCGGCGAGGCCCTGCGCGACCCGACGGCGCGTGCTCATGCGCCGGCCACCGCGGGGGCGCTCGCGGGGTCGCTGTCGACGTGGCGGCGGGTCATCCGTCCTCCGAGGCGCGTGACGATCTCGTAGTCGATGGTGCCCGCGGCACGGGCCCAGTCCAGCGCGGTGGGCTCTCCACCGAGGCCCGGCCCGAACAGCACCACGAGGTCGCCGGCCACGACGTCGAGGTCGCTCACGTCCACGACGACCTGGTCCATGCAGACCCGGCCCAGCACCGTGCGTCGTACGCCGCCCACCTGCACGGGCAGCCGGTCCGAGCCGTGGCGCGGCACCCCGTCGCCGTACCCCACCGGCACGAGGCCCACGGTGGCGTCGGCGTCGAGCACGTGGGTGTGGCCGTAGGAGACACCGGACCCCGCGGGCACCGGCTTGACCAGCGCCAACGGTGCGGTGACCGTCATCGCGGGCACCAGCCCGAGCTCGGCCGACCCGGCGACGTCGGGGGCCGGCGCGAGGCCGTAGCTGGCGATGCCGCACCGCACCAGGTCGTACCGCAGCGCCGGGTGGTGCAGGGCGACCGCGGAGTTGCCCAGGTGCCGGAGTCGCGGGCTCAGGCCGGCCGCCGTCGCCGCGGCGAGGGCCCGCTCGAAGGCCGCGGCCTGCGCGGCGTTCGCCGGGTGGTCGGGCTCGTCGGCGCAGGCCAGGTGCGACCAGAGGGCGACGACGTCGACGTCGCCGGACCGCTCGGCCTCGGCCAGGGACGCAAAGAGCGCCGGCCACGTCGTCTCGACGGCTCCGCCCCGGCTCAGCCCGGTGTCGACCTTGACGTGCACCCGGGCCCGGAGACCCAGCGACCGGGCGGCACCGGCGATCGCGACCAGCTCGGCCTCGTCGTACACGCTGAGGTCGACGTCGGCCTCGAGCGCGGAGGCGTAGTCCTCCCCCGGCACGTCGAGCCACGCCAGCAGCGGGCCGACGTCGCCGGCGGCGCGGAGCGCGAGCGCCTCGGCCGTCGCCGCCACCCCGATCCAGTCGGTGCCGGCCTCACGAGCGGCGCGGGCGACCTCGACCATGCCGTGCCCGTAGCCGTCGGCCTTCACGACCGTCATCGTCGCGACCCCGGCGATCTCGCGCAGCCGTCGCACGTTGTGCCGGATCGCGGCGAGGTCGACGGTGATCTCTGCCCGGGACGGCGAGGGGCCGGACGGGGTGGAGGGGGTCGGCACGGGGCCATCATCCCAAACCCGGAACCCGGGCCGGTCGCGGCGTGTCGCCGACACCGTCAGCGTGGGGCGACCAACCGGCGTACGACCTCCGGCACGGCCGTGGCGATCCGGCCGGCCGTGAGGGGTCCGCCCCGCGACGCCAGCGCGGCGGCCGAGCCGTGCACCCACGCCCCGACCGCGGAGGCGTCGTACGGCTCCAGCCCGGCGGCGAGCAGCGCGCCCACCACGCCGGCAAGCACGTCTCCCGCCCCGGCGGTGGCCAGCCAGGGCGTGGCCGCGGTGTTCACCCGCACGGCCCCGTCGGGCCGGGCGGCCAGGCTGTGCCGGCCCTTGAGCAGCACGACGCAGCCGTACCGCTCGGCGGCCAGGCGCGCGTGCTCGAGCTGGCGGGCCTCGACGGCCGACCGGTCGACTCCGAGCATCCGGGCCAGCTCGCCGGCGTGCGGCGTGAGCACGGCGGGCACGCCGAGCGGGCCGTCGACGGCCGCGAGCGCGTCGGCGTCGAGGCAGAGCGGCACCCCCTCGTCGCGCACAGCGGCCACCGCGTCCCGTGCGTCGTCGTGGCCTCCGGAGCCGACGACCCAGGCCTGCACCCGCTCCTCGCCCACGACGACCTCGGGGTACGCCGCCCGCACCGCGTCGGCCGCGGCGCCGACGTAGCGCACCATGCCGACCAGACCGGTGTTGGCACCACCGACCCCGAGCACGGCCGCGCCCGGGTACTGCTCCGACCCGGTGCGCACCCCGACCACCCCGCGCGTGTACTTGTGCGCGTCCCGGTCCGGCTGCGGCAGCAGCGCCGCCACGTCCCCCCGCTGCAGCGAGGTGACCGGGGCGGCCGGCGTGTCCAGGCCCAGGTCGACCAGCTGCACCGGGCCGCAGGCGGAGGCGGCCGGCTCGACGAGGTGGCAGGCCTTGTGGGTGCCGAAGGTGACGGTGAGGTCGGCGTGCACGTACGCCGACGCGTCCTCGGGCGCGGTGCCGTCGTCGACGCCGACCCCGGAGGGGAGGTCCACGGCCACGACCGGCAGCGCGCCGAACCGCTGCCGGACCCCCGCCAGCGCCGTGCGCGCGTCCTCACGGAGCCCCCCGCTGGCCCCGATCCCGACGATCCCGTCGACGAGCACGTCGGGACGGCGCAGCCTTGCGACGTCCGTGGTCGCGAGGCCGCCCGCCCGGTGCAGCGCGGACAACCCGGCTTCGTGGGCACGGCCCGGCAGCAGCAGCAACGCCTCGACCCGGGCCCCCCGCCGGGCCAGGTGCGCCCCGGCGAACAGCGCGTCCCCTCCGTTGTCGCCCGAGCCGACGACGAGGAGCACGCGCGCGCCGTACACCGGGCCGACGAAGTCGGCGATCGCGTGGGCGAGCCCCACCGAGGCTCGTTCCATCAGCGCCCCGACGGGCAGCCGTGCCCTCAGGGCGGCCTCCGCCGCACGGACCTGCTCGACGGTGTGGGCGTGGCGCATGCGGCCGATCCTACGTAGCAGTCAGCTCTGCAGCAGCACCACGGCTGAGGCGATGCCGGCGTCGTGGGACAGCGACAGCAGCACCTCGCCGGCGCCCAGCTCGGCCGCCCGGGCCGCCACGGTGCCGGAGAGCTCGAAGCGGGGCTGCCCCGACTCCTCGGTGACGACCTCGGCGTCCTGCCAGTCCAGGCCGGCCGGGGCACCCAGCGCCTTGGCGAGGGCCTCCTTGGCGGCGAACCGCGCCGCGAGCGAGCTCACCGGCAGCGACCGCTCCCCCGGCGTGAACAGCCGCTCGCGCAGCCCCGGGGTGCGCTGCAACGACGCGGCGAAGCGCTCCAGGTCCGCGACGTCGATGCCGACGCCCACCACGGGACTCACTGCGGGCTCACCCGGCACTCACTCGGCACTCACTCGGCAACTCACTCGACGGTGACCGACTTGGCCAGGTTGCGCGGCTGGTCGACGTCGTGGCCCTTGACGGTGGCCAGCTCGCAGGCGAACAGCTGCAGCGGCACGACCGCGAGCAGCGGCTGCAGCAGCGTCGAGACCCGGGGCAGGGCGATCAGGGCGTCGGCGTACTGCGCCACCTCGTCGTCGCCCTCCTCGGCCAGCACCACCGTGCGGGCACCGCGGGCGCGCACCTCCTGGATGCCGCTGAGCATCTTGGCGTGCAGCTGGTCGCGTCCGGGCGGGGGCACCATGCAGAAGACCGGCATGCCCGGCTCGATCAGGGCGATCGGGCCGTGCTTGAGCTCGCCGGCCGCGAAGCCCTCGGCGTGGATGTAGGCGAGCTCCTTGAGCTTGAGCGCGCCCTCGAGCGCGATCGGGAAGCCCGCGTGCCGGCCCAGGAAGAGCACGGTGGTGGCGTCCTCGAGCTCGTGCGCCAGCTCGTAGACCCGGTCGGCCTGCTCCAGGATCAGCTCGATCTGCGCCGGCATGGTCTCGAGCTCGCGCACGACGGCCGCGATCTCGTCGCCGTACCGGGTGCCGCGCACCTGCGCGAGGTAGAGCCCGAGCAGGTAGCAGGCAACCAGCTGGGTCAAGAAGCCCTTGGTCGAGGCGACGCCGATCTCCGGACCGGCGTGGGTGTAGATCACCGCGTCGGACTCGCGCGGGATGGTCGCTCCGTTGGTGTTGCAGATCGAGAGCACCTTGGCGCGCTGCTCGCGCGCGTGCCGGATCGCCATCAGGGTGTCGGCGGTCTCGCCGGACTGGCTGATCGCGACGACCAGCGTGTCGCGGGTCAGGATCGGGTCGCGGTAGCGGAACTCGTGGGCGAGCTCGACCTCGCACGGGATCCGGGTCCAGTGCTCGATGGCGTACTTCGCGACGAGACCCGCGTAGAAGGCGGTGCCGCAGGCGGTGATGATGATCTTGTCGACGTCGCGCAGCTCGTCCTCGCTCATCCGCACCTCGTCGAGCTGCAGCCGGCCGCGGTAGTCGTGCCGCCCGAGCATCGAGTCCGCGACCGAGCGGGGCTGCTCGAAGATCTCCTTGCGCATGAACCAGTCGTAGCCGTCCTTCTCGGCGGCGGTGAGGTCCCAGTCGACGTGGTAGCGGGTGCCCTCCGCCGGGTTGCCGTCGAAGTCGGTGACCTCCACGCCGTCGGCGGTGATGGTGACGACCTGGTCCTGCCCGAGCTCCATCGCCTCGCTGGTGTGCTCGATGAAGGCGGCGACGTCGCTGCCGACGAAGTTCTCGCCCTCGCCCAACCCGACGACCAGCGGTGAGTTGCGCCGCGCCGCGACGACGCGGCTGGGGTCCTGGCCGTCGACCGCGACGAGCGTGAACGCGCCCTCCAGCTCCCGGCAGGCGGCCTGCATCGCGCTGGTCAGGTCGCCGGTGCGCTCCAGCTCGACCTCGAGCAGGTGGCTGGCGACCTCGGTGTCGGTGTCGGAGAGCAGGTCGTGGCCCCGACCCTCGAGCGCCGTGCGCAGCCGGGAGAAGTTCTCGATGATCCCGTTGTGCACGAGCGCGACGCGACGGTGCCGGCCCAGGTGCGGGTGGGCGTTGGTGTCGGTGGGCGGCCCGTGGGTGGCCCACCGGGTGTGCCCGATGCCGGTGCGGGAGGGCGGCATCGGGGTCTCCTCGAGCGCCTTCTCCAGGTTCGCCAGCTTGCCGGCGCGCTTCTCGGAGGTGATCTCGCCGTCGTGCACGAGGGCGATGCCGGCGGAGTCGTACCCGCGGTACTCCAGCCGGCGCAGCCCGTTGACGACGACGTCACGGGCGGACTGGTGACCGACGTATCCCACGATTCCGCACATGGGCGGGAGTCTAGGTGCCCGGTGCCGCACGCTCCCCACGGCGCGGCGTAGGCAACAATCGCCCGCATGGTTCACGATCCAGCCCGCGCGGTCGGGCCCGGCGAGCCGCACCCGGGCACCAGCCGCGAGACCTCGCCGTTCGTCGAGCTGGACCGCGCCGCCTGGGCCGAGCTGGGGCGGGCGACCCAGCAGCCGCTGTCGACCGAGGAGATCGACGAGGTCCGCGGCCTCGGCGACGAGCTCGACCTCGACGAGGTGGAGCAGGTCTACCTGCCGATCTCACGGCTGCTGAGCATGTACGTGCGCGCCGCGGGCGAGCTGCACCGGGCGCAGGAGACGTTCCTCAACCGCCCCACGCCCCCGCGCACGCCGTTCGTGATCGGCCTGGCCGGCTCGGTCGCCGTCGGCAAGTCGACCACCGCCCGGCTGCTGCGCCAGATGCTCGCCCACTGGCCCGAGCACCCCTCGGTCGCGCTCGTCACCACCGACGGGTTCCTTCACCCCAACGCCGAGCTCGAGCGTCGTGGCCTGATGCACCGCAAGGGCTTCCCGGAGTCCTACGACCGCAAGGCGCTGCTCCGCTTCGTCATCGACATCAAGTCCGGTCGCGACGAGGTCGAGGCGCCGATCTACGACCACCTCTCCTACGACGTGGTCCCCGATCGCCGCACCGTGATCACGCACCCCGACATCGTGATCGTCGAGGGCCTGAACGTGCTGCAGCCCTCCCGCGTGCGCGACGACGGACGCACGGGCCTGGCCCTGAGCGACTTCTTCGACTTCTCCGTGTTCGTCGACGCCGCGACCGCCGACATCCGTCGCTGGTACACCGAGCGCTTCCTGCGTCTGCGGGAGACCGCGTTCCGCGACCCGGCGTCGTACTTCCAGCGGTACGCCGAGCTGTCCGAGGACGACGCCCGCCGGCAGGCCGAAGACATCTGGGACAGCATCAACGGGCCCAACCTGCGCGAGAACATCGAGCCCACGCGGGCCCGGGCGTCCCTGGTGCTGCGCAAGGACGCCGACCACTCCGTGCGCTACGTGCGGCTGCGCAAGCTCTGAACCGGTCCAGACGGCCACCGGGTGCGCCGCTCGGTGGGATGCTCCGCGGGGGCTGCACCTGCGCCTCCGCGTGCCCGACGACTTCCGGCTGACCTGGCGTCCCGACCGGTCGAGACCCGGGGGTGCCGCGGGTGCGCGTGGTGGGCAGGGTGGGATCGTGACGACGAACGACGAGGTGATCGCGTGAGCCAGGGACCGCTGTGGCAACGAGCCGTGGTGGGGGTGCAACAGCGGGCCAACCCCGTACTGCGCGCCGCCGTCGACCGCGAGGAGGTCGCCGCGAGCATGGCCGCGCTCCAGGCGGCCCGGGTCGGGGTGGTGCGGGTCGCCGAGCGTCCGACCCGCCGGCTGCTGCACCTGGTGAACGTGCCGGCCGCCAGCGACGTCAACCGGCTTCTGGTGCAGATCGCGTCGCTGGAGCGCGAGGTCCGCGAGCTGCGCAAGCGCGTGGAGGACACCCAGCCCGACGTCACCGGGCCCTACGCATGATCGGGCGCCTGGTGGACCGCGTGGTCAGCCCCGTCGTCGACCCCGTCGCCCGGGCTGTGGGATCCGGCGCCCACCGCGTCAGCCGTACGACGGAGCGCCTCGCCCGGGGAGCCCGTCGCGCCGCGCTCGACACGGCGCCCACCACCACCCCGACGCCGCGGCTGACGGTGTGGACCCGTGACAAGGCGACGCTGTACCGCTACGAGACCGACGACGGACCGGGCACGGGCACGCCGGTCCTGCTGGTGATGAGCCTGGTGACGACCGCGCTGGTCTTCGACCTCCAGGAGGACAACAGCCTGGTCCGCCGCTTCCTGGACGCGGGTCACGACGTCTACCTGCTCGACTGGGGGACCCCGGACGCCGTCGAGTCCGAGAACACCCTGGAGACCTACTGCGACGAGTACCTCCCCCGGGCCGTCGAGGCCGTGCTGGCCGAGTCGGGCAAGGAGCAGCTGACGATCTTCGGCTACTGCCTCGGCGCCGTGCTGACCCTCCTCAGCGTGGCGGGTCACCCGACGATGCCGGTGACCTCGCTGATGCTCCTGGCGACGCCGGTCGACATGACCGTGCTCGGCCCGCTGACCGCGACGCTGCGTGACCGTCAGCTCGGCGTCGACGACCTGATCGACTGGACGGGCAACGTGCCGGCCGACCGGATCCAGGGCGGGTTCCAGCTGCTCGAGCCGGCCGCCGACGTCACGACGTACCTCAGCCTCTGGAACAGCCTCGGCGACCCCGAGCGGTTGGCGGCCCACGACGCGCTCACCCGGTGGGCGACGACGCACATCCCGTTCCCCGGGGCGGCGTTCCGGCAGATGACCGAGCTGTTCATCCACGACGACGCGCTGGTGCGCGGCAGCGTGCCGCTCGGTGGACGCCGCGTCGAGCTGTCCGACATCCGGCTGCCGGTGCTGGCGATCACCGGCGCGAAGGACACCCTCGTGCCGGCCGCCTCCAGCGACCCGCTCGACCTGCCGAACGCCGACCTCGAGCGGCTCGAGCTCGGAGCCGGGCACGCCGGGGTGATCGTCGGACGCCGGGCGCACCAGCAGATGATCCCGGCCATGCTGGACTGGCTCGCCGAGCAGGAGAAGGCCGAGCCGGAGAAGGCCGAGCCAGAGAGGGGCGAGCAGGACAAGGGCGAGCGAGCCTGAGGTCTCAGCCCCCCTTGCTGCCGGTGTCCCTGTCCCGCCACTCGCGCTCGAAGGGCAGCCGCCAGGCCTGCGGCGCGATCAGCTGGTGGATCGCGTTGGGCCCCCACGTGCCCGCGCGGTAGGTCCGCACCGGCGGGGGGTCGGCGAGCAGTGCCTCCGAGCGCTGCCAGAGTGTCTCGATGCCCACGGCGGTGGTGAACAGCGTGTGGTCGCCGCGCAGCGCGTCGTGGATCAGGCGCTCGTAGGCCTCCAGGGCCCAGCGGGAGGTGTTGATCTCCTCCATCGCGAACTGCATCGACGCCTTCTCCAGCTTCATGCCCGGTCCCGGGCGCTTGCCGTAGAAGCTGAGCGACACCCGGGACTCGTCGGCCAGGTCGAAGGTGAGGTGGTCGGGTCCCTGCATGCCGACGCCCGAGCCCTGGGGAAACATCGAGCGCGGCGGCTCCTTGAAGGCGATCGAGATGATCCGCGCGCCCTCCTGCAACTTCTTGCCGGTCCGCAGGAAGAACGGCACCCCGGCCCAGCGCCAGTTGTCGATCTCCACCTTGAGCGCCACGAAGGTCTCGGTGTCGGAGTCGTTGGCGACCCCCTCGAGCTCGCGGTAGCCGGAGTACTGCCCCCGCACCACGTTGGCCGGTTCGATCGGGCGCATCGAGCGGAACACCTTGTTCTTCTCGTCGCTGATCGGGCCCGGCGCCAGGTCGGTCGGCGGCTCCATCGCCATGAACGCCATCACCTGGAACAGGTGCGTGACGACCATGTCGCGGTAGGCCCCGGTGGCCTCGTAGAAGTCCGCCCGGGTCTCTAGGCCGAGCGTCTCCGGCACGTCGATCTGGACGTGGTCGATGAACTGGCGGTTCCAGATCGGCTCGAAGAGACCGTTGGCGAAGCGGAACGCGAGGATGTTCTGGGCCGCCTCCTTGCCGAGGAAGTGGTCGATCCGGAAGATCTGCTCCTCGTCGAAGGTCTTGTGCAGCTCGTGGTTGAGGTTGCGGGCCGACTCGGCGTCCACGCCGAAGGGCTTCTCCATCACGATCCGCGAGCTCGGCGCGAGGCCGGCCTCGTGGATCATCGCCACCGCGGACAGCGCGGCCTTGGGCGGCACGCTGAGGTAGTGCAGGCGCGAGACCTCGCGACCGCCCTCGCCAAGCGTCTTCTCCGCCGCCTCGACCGCCGAGCGCAGGCCCTCGGCCCCCGCCTCGTGGCCGACGTAGGAGAGCCGCGCGGCGAAGGTGTCCCAGACCTCGTTGTCGGTGGCGTGGCCGCCGAACTCCTCGCAGGCGTCGGCCGCCATCGAGCGGAAGGACTGGTCGTCGAGGTCCTCGAGCGAGGTGCCGACGATGAGGGTCTCCTCCAGCAGCCCGGCCTCGTCGAGGTGGAGCAGGCCGGGGAGCAGCTTGCGCTGCGCCAGGTCGCCCGCGGCTCCGAAGAGCACGATCACGTGCGGGTGCTCGCGCTTGGAGTTCATGTCGATCTTGTCGGCCATGCCCGCCAGGCTACGACGAACTCGTGTCGGCCGGGCCGCGCAGCGGCCCGGCCAGTGTCCTCAGAGGGCGAGGCGACGGCCGACGACCGCGGCGAGCCGCTCGGCGACGTCCTGCGCCTGCGCACCGGTCTGCGCCTCCACCATCACGCGCACCAGCGGCTCGGTGCCCGACGGGCGCAGCAGCACGCGACCGCCGTCCCCGAGCTCGGCCTCGGCCTCGGCGACGGCGGCGGCGACGTGGCCGTCCTCGTCGGTGCGCGCCTTGTCGACGCCGGGCACGTTGACCAGCACCTGCGGCAGCCGCTGCATGACCGAGGCGAGGTCGCGCAGGGTGGTCTGCTCGGCGGCCATCCGCTGCAGCACGTGCAGCGCGGTCAGCAGGCCGTCGCCGGTCGTGGCGAAGTCGCTCATGATCACGTGGCCGGACTGCTCGCCGCCGAGCGTGTAGCCCAGCGCCTTCATCGCCTCGAGCACGTAGCGGTCGCCGACCTTGGTCTGCCGCACGCCCACGCCTTCGGCCCGCATGGCCTGCACGAAGCCCAGGTTGCTCATCACGGTCGCGACCACGGTGTCGGTGTGCAGCCGCCCGGCGTCGCGCATGCCGAGGGCGAGGATCGCGAGGATCTGGTCGCCGTCGACGACGTCGCCGAGGTGGTCGACGGCCAGGCACCGGTCGGCGTCCCCGTCGACGGCGAAGCCGGCGTCGGCCCCGTGCTCGAGGACGGCGGCGCCGAGCGGGCCGAGGTGGGTGGAGCCGCAGCCGTCGTTGATGTTCAGGCCGTCCGGCGACGCGTGGATCGCGACCACCTCGGCGCCGGCGTCGGCCAGCACCCGCGGTCCAGCGGCGTACGCCGCACCCTCGGCGCAGTCGAGCACCACCGTGAGGCCGGCCAGCGGTCGCGCGTCGGCCGGAGCGGTGAGCGTGGAGAGGAGGTGCGCGACGTAGTCGTCGTTCGCCGCGGGGTAGTGCTCGACGCGGCCGACCCGGCCGCCGGTCGGACGTTCCCACGTCTCGCGAAGGCGCTTCTCGATCTGGGCTTCCACGACGTCGTCGAGCTTGACGCCGCCGCGGGAGAGGAACTTGATGCCGTTGTCGGGCATCGGGTTGTGGCTCGCCGACAGCATCACGCCGAGGTCGGCGCCGAGGTGGTCGGTCAGGAAGGCCAGCCCCGGGGTCGGCACGACCCCGACGAGACGCACGTCGACGCCGGCCGAAGCCAGGCCGGCCACGACCGCGGCCTCGAGGAACTGCCCCGAGATCCGCGGGTCACGACCGACCAGGGCCACCGGGCGGTGGCCCTCGAACGCACCCAGGTCACCGAGGACGTGGGCGGCAGCGACGGACAGGTCCAGGGCCAGCTCGGCGGTGAGGTCGCCGTTGGCCAAGCCCCGGACACCGTCGGTGCCGAAGATGCGTCCCACGGTGGAGGGCGTCGAGCCGGGTCAGCGCTTGCTGAACTGGGGCGCCTTGCGGGCCTTCTTCAGACCGGCCTTCTTGCGCTCGATGGCGCGGGCGTCACGGGTGAGCAGGCCGGCCTTCTTCAACGACGGGCGGTTGACCTCGACGTCGATGGCGTTGAGGGCCCGGGCCACGCCGAGGCGCAGGGCACCGGCCTGACCGGTGATGCCGCCGCCGTGGATACGGGCGATGACGTCGAAGCGACCGTCGAGGTCCAGGGTGGTGAAGGGCTCCTTGACGACCTGCTGGTGCAGCTTGTTCGGGAAGTAGCTCTCCAGGCTGCGGCCGTTGAGGGTCCACTCGCCGGTGCCGGGGACGAGGCGCACGCGGGCGACGGCCTCCTTGCGGCGGCCGGTGGCACCGGCCGGGGCGATCGTGGCCGGACGCTCGGGAGCGTCGGCGGAGGGCGAGCTCTCGGAGCTGTAGGCGACGCCCTGCTCGTTGGTCTCGTAGGTCTCCTCGACCTCGGTCTGGGTGGTCTCAGCCACGGTGTTCCTCACTCGTACGTCGGTGCTCGATCGGGACTCGATCAGGGGTTGACCGGGGCGCGGGAGGCACCCCCGTCGGGGACTGGGGGTGCTACTGGGCGACCTGGGTGATCTCGAAGGGCTTGGCCTGCTGGGCCACGTGCGGGTGGTCCGGGCCGGCGTAGACCTTGAGCTTGGTCAGCATCTGACGCCCGAGGCGGTTCTTCGGGAGCATGCCCCAGACCGCCTTCTCGATGACCTTGCGCGGGTCCTTGTCGAGGGCGTCGCCGATGGCGGTGGCGGTGAGGCCGCCCGGGAAGCCGGAGTGGCGGTAGGTCATCTTCGTCGACTTCTTGTTGCCCGCCAGGGAGACCTGGGAGGCGTTGACGATGATGACGAAGTCGCCCATGTCCATGTGGGGGGCGTAGGTCGGCTTGTGCTTGCCGCGCAGGAGCGTCGCGGTCTGGACGGCGAGGCGTCCGAGCACGACGTCGGACGCGTCGATGACGTGCCACTCGCGCTGGATGTCAGCGGGCTTGGGGCTGTACGTACGCACGGGTGTCAGGCCTCACGATCGATCGGTGTCTCGGGTGTGTCGCTTGCGACTCGTCGTGCTCCGGCAGGTGCGGGACGATGCCCTCGGGGGCCAGGAGCCACGACGGCGCGACCACAAGGACTGCGGCGCGCCCACAGCGACTCTCAAGAGTAGACCTGCCCCTCCGACGCGGTCAAAACGAGCCGGACCCTGCTGTCCGGACGGCCCGGCCCGCGGGCGGCGGGCCGGACCGGTTACCCCTGACGCGGCCGGGGCAATAGGTTGGCACCAGCAGGAGCCCCCGCTTGACGACCCGGTCCCCACCACGGGGCCCACCGAGGAGCCGACGTGACCGACGACACGGCCACCAGCAAGGACAGCCTGACCATCCGGGACAACCGGACGGGCAAGGAGTACGAGATCGTGATCGCGGACAACGCGATCAGGGCCGCGGACCTCGGCCAGATCACGATCGACGACGAGGACCCCGGTCTGAAGACCTACGACCCGGGCTTCAAGAACACCGCGTCCTGCCGGTCCGAGGTCACCTTCATCGACGGCGACAAGGGCATCCTCGAGTACCGCGGCTACCCGATCGAGCAGCTGGCGGAGAAGTCCACCTTCCTCGAGGTCTCCTACCTGCTGATCCACGGCGCGCTCCCCTCGAAGGAGGAGTACGAGCAGTGGGTGCACGACATCACGTACCACACGTTCGTGCACGAGAACGTCCGTCAGTTCATGGAGGGCTTCCGCTACGACGCCCACCCGATGGGCATGCTTCAGGCCTCGGTGGGCGCCCTGTCGACGTTCTACCCCGACGCCGGCAACATCAAGGACCCCGAGATCCGGCGGCTGCAGATCATCCGGATGATCGCGAAGATGCCGACGCTCGGCGCCTGGGCCTTCCGGCACGCGCTGGGCAAGCCGTACGTCTACCCCGACAACGAGCTCGACTACAGCACCAACTTCCTCTCGATGCTGTTCAAGATGAGCGAGAGCCGGTTCAAGACCGACGAGCGGATGTCCAAGGCGCTCGAGACGCTGCTGATCCTGCACGCCGACCACGAGCAGAACTGCTCGGCCAACGCCGTACGCGCTGTCGGCTCCAGCGAGGTCGACCCCTACTCCGCCGTCTCGGCGGGCGTCAGCGCGCTCTACGGCCCGCTGCACGGCGGCGCCAACGAGGCCGTGCTGCGGATGCTGCGGAGGATCGGCGACAAGGGCAACGTCTCGAAGTTCGTCGAGGGCGTGAAGAACGGCGACGAACGGCTGATGGGCTTCGGCCACCGGGTCTACAAGAACTACGACCCGCGGGCCCGGATCATCAAGAAGTCGGCCGACGAGGTCTTCGAGGTCACCGGCACCAACCCGCTGCTCGACATCGCCCTCGAGCTGGAGAAGGTCGCGCTCGAGGACGACTACTTCGTCGACCGCAAGCTCTACCCGAACGTCGACTTCTACTCCGGCCTGATCTACGAGGCCTTCGAGTTCCCGCCGGAGATGTTCACCGTGCTCTTCGCCATCGGTCGCACGCCGGGCTGGCTGGCCCAGTGGCTCGAGCAGGTGCAGGACACCGACCAGAAGATCGCCCGACCCAAGCAGGTGTACGTCGGCGACCGCGGTCTCGACTTCACCCCCCGCGACGAGCGCTGGGGCTGAGCCCGCACCACCCGCACCCTCGCGTAGCACCGGCCGACGCCGGGTCCCGCACGGCCGGGCCCGGCGTCGCCGTGCGGGAGGACCTGAGGGAGCCGCCGGGCCCGAGAAGTCTGAGGGGTCCGCCCGATCCGCGCGACCGGGTCAGAGCCGACCCAGCGCCGGCGCCAGCGCGCGCAGCTCGTCGAGGTGCACCGCGGTCAACCGGCGGACCACGGCGTCCCCCTCGGTGGTGAGCCGTAGCCGGACCCGACGGGCGTCGTCGACGTCACGCTCACGGCGCACGAGCCCGAGCTCGACGGTGCGCTCGACGAGCTCACTGGCCGCCGGCTGGCTGACGAGGAGGTAGGCGGCCACCTCTCCCAGCGTCGGTCCGAGCACGCCGTCGTGGCCGCGCACCGCGAGCAGCAGCTGGTGCTGGGCGTGGGTGAGGCCCACCTCGGCTGCGGCGGCCCGGCTCCACCGCTCGAACCGCCGCAGCCGCACGCGCAGCGCGAGCAGCCGCGCGTAGTCCTCGTCGGTGGGGCCCGCCTGGGGGGAGGCGCCGGCGGACGGGGGCTCACCCGCCTCGGTTTGGTTGACGGAGTCCACGATGCCTACAGTACATAGGGACCCGATACGACTCAGCCGGAGGCGCCCGACCCGTGACGACCGTGCCCACCCGCGACGTACGCCACCTCGGCGACTTCACCGTCACCCCGCGGTTGCTCCTCATCGCGGCGCTCGCCGTGCCGGTCGGCGTCGCGGCAGCGCTGGCCTCGTGGGTGCTGGTGCACCTGATCGGGCTGGTCACCAACCTCGTCTTCTACCAACGGGTCGCCACCGGCCTGGTGGCGCCCGGCGGACAGCAGCACAACCCTCTGCTGGTGCTGCTCGCACCGGTCGCCGGCGGCCTGGTCGTGGGCCTCATGGCGCGCTACGGCTCGGAGCGGATCCGCGGCCACGGCATGCCCGAGACCATCGAGGCCGTGCTCGTGCACGGCAGCCGGGTGCAGCCACGCGTGGCCGCCCTCAAGCCGCTCTCGGCGGCGGTCTCGATCGGCACCGGCGGCCCGTTCGGCGCCGAGGGGCCGATCATCATGACCGGTGGCGCGCTCGGGTCGCTCCTCGCCCAGCTCGTGCGGCTGACCGCCGACGAGCGCAAGACCCTGCTCGTCGCGGGCGCCACCGCCGGCATGGCGGCGACCTTCAACGCACCGCTCGCCTCGGTCGTGCTGGCCGTCGAGCTGCTGCTCTTCGAGTGGCGCCCTCGCTCGCTGGTGCCGGTCGCGACCGCGGTGGCGACCGCGTCCGTCGTACGGGTGCCCCTGCTCGGGTCGGGGCCGCTCTTCCCGCAGGACGTGGCACCCCACCTCACGCCCGTGGTCTACCTGCTCTGCGTGGTCTCGGGCGTGCTCTGCGGGGTGCTGGCGATGGTCGCGACGCAGCTCGTCTACGCGTCCGAGGACGCCTTCGCGCGGCTGCCCCTCCACTGGATGTGGTGGCCGGCGATCGGCGGGCTCGTGATCGGTCTCGGCGGGCTGGTCGAGCCGCGGGCGCTGGGGGTCGGGTACGACGTGATCGGCGAGGAGCTGGCCGGCACCATCGGGCTCGGCGCGGTGGCGAGCATCTTCGTGGTGAAGACGCTGATCTGGTCGCTGTCGCTCGGGTCCGGCACCTCCGGCGGCGTGCTCGCCCCGACGTTCCTCATCGGCGGCGCGCTGGGGTCGATCGAGTCGTTCCTCTTCCCGGCCGTGGCGCCCGGCTTCTGGGCGGCGATCGCCGTGGCCGGCGTGCTCGGCGGGGTGATGCGCGCGCCGCTGACCGGCGTGGCGTTCGCCGTCGAGCTCACCGGGAACCTCGACCTGCTGCTCCCGCTGTTGATCGGCTCGGCAGCGGCGTACACGTTCTCGGTGCTGGTGCTGCGGCGCTCGGTGCTCACCGAGAAGATCGCCCGGCGCGGGCACCACCTCTCCCGCGAGTACGACGTGGACCCGCTCGAGGTGCACTTCGTCAGCGAGGTGCTGGCCGCCGACGTGCTCCGGCTGCGCGCGGACCTCACCGTCGCCGAGGCGCGGGACTCGATCGGCACCGTCGTCGGCGGGGGCGAGACGTGGCAGCAGCGGCTCTACCCGGTGGTCGACGACGAGGGCCGCACGGTCGGCGTCGTCACCCGCCGCGCCCTGCTGCTCGAGGGCGACGACACCGTCCTGCTCACCACCCTCGCCCACCCACCGCGGGTGACCACCCACCTCGACCAACCGCTGCGCCAGGTCGCCGAGCTGATGGCCGAGCACGAGGTCAGCCGGGTGCCGGTGACCACCCGCGACGACCCCTCCCGCGTGGTCGGGGTGGTGTCGCTGTCGCAGCTGCTCACCGGCCGCCGGCGGGACCAGCGCGAGGCCCGCGAGCGCGAGCGTGTGCTGCGCCCCCGCCTCGCGGTGCCTTCCTGGCGCGGACGCCGCCGCCCCACCGTGGTCGACGCCGTCGACCCCGTCGACCCGCACTGACCCCCCGCCGAGAGGGCACCAATTTCCCCGCGAGAGGGCACTCAGTTCGCGGCGAGAGGGCACCAACCGCCGGGAGCCGGGTGCGAGTGCCCTCTCGACGCGACTTTTGTGCCCCCTCGGCGGGAAGTTGGTGCCCTCTCGGCGTCAGACGACGGAGCGGTCGCGCCCCTCCCAATAGGGCCTGCGGAGGTCGCGCTTGAGGATCTTGCCGGTGGGGTTGCGGGGCAGCGCCTCGATGACGTCGACCGAGCGGGGGCACTTGAAGCCGGCGAGGTGCTCGCGGCAGTGCGCGATCAGCTCGTCCTCGGTGAGCGACCCCTCCGGCGTGAGCGAGACGACGGCCTTGACGACCTCGCCCCACGTGTCGTCCGGGACGCCGATGATCGCGACCTCCGCGACGGCGGGGTGCTCGGCGACGACCCGCTCGACCTCGGGCGAGTACACGTTCTCCCCGCCGCTGATGATCATGTCCTTGAGCCGGTCCTGCACGAAGACGTAGCCGCCCTCGTCGACCTTGCCCATGTCACCGGTGCGGAACCAGCCGTCCTCGGTGATCACCTCGGCGGTGGCCTCGGGCTTGTTCAGGAAGCCCTTCATCAGCTGCGGCGTGCGGAACCACAGCTCGCCGTGCTCGCCGACCGGCACGTCCTGGAGGGTGTCCGGGGAGACGACGCGCACCTCGCCGTTCGGCAGCACCGTGCCCGCGCTGACCAGCCGCTCGGGGTGCTCGGGGTCGCGGTGGTCCTCGGGCATGAGGTGGGTGATGACGCCGCAGACCTCGGTCAGGCCGTACACCTGGATGAAGTCGGTGTCGGGCCAGGCCTCGAGCGCGGACCGCAGCAGCGGCAGCGGCATCGGCGCGGCGCCGTAGCAGTAGGTCTTGAGCCGCCCGAAGAGCGTCACCGCGTCGTCGCCGGAGGCCAGCACCTGCGCCAGCACCGCCGGCACCAGGAAGGTGCGGTTCGCACCCTGCATGATCGCGCCGGCCAGGGAGGCGCCGTCCGGGTCGCGGGTCATCACGCTGGGTACGCCGTCGTGCACCCCGAACTGCATGTACGACGTGCCACCGACGTGGAAGAGCGGCATCGAGACCATGTTCTTGTCGCCCGGGTCGAAGCCCCAGCCCTCGTGCGCGTTCAGCGTGTGCGCGACCAGGTTGGCGTGGGTGACCAGGACGCCCTTGGGGCGGCCGGTCGTGCCCGAGGAGTACATCACCAGACAGGTGTCGTCGGGCTCGACCGCGTCGTCGCGGTCGACCGGCTCGGCCTCGGCGAGCATCGCCTCGTAGTCGTCACCGTCGGCGCCGTCCGGGGTCACCTCCACGACGTGCTCGACACCGGTCAGCCGGTCGCGGATCTTGTCGATGGTCGGCACCAGCTCGCTGCCCACGACGACCACCCGGGCGCCGGAGTCGTTGAGGGCGTAGTCGATCTCGGAGCCGGCGAGGCGGAAGTTCAGGATCGCGGTGGCCGCGCCCAGCGAGGCGGCGGCGAAGGTGGTCTCGACGCACGCGGGATGGTTCTTGTCGAGGAAGGCGACCACGTCGCCCCGGCCGACGCCGCGGGCGCGCAGGGCGCCGGCGCAGCGGCGTACGCGCTCGAGGGTCTCGGCCCAGGTCCAGCTGCGCTCGAGGTAGGTGATCGACTCGGCGTCCGGCGTCTCGGCGGCCCAGTGCCGCAGCCGGTCGTCGAGGAAGGTCGGGTCGGGCAGGGCGGCAGCGGCCTCGGTCATCGTGCTCCTCAGGTGGGGCGGAGTGACGAGCCTCACATCCGGAAAGGGAGCGCCGCAAGGTCAGCGGGCGCGCGCCACCCGGCCCTCGTCCCAGACCGGCTCGGCCGACTCGTAGACGCTGCCGTCCGCGCCGTACACGAGGTAGCGGTCGAAGGAGCGGGCGAACCAGCGGTCGTGGGTCACCGCGAGCACGGTGCCCTCGAAACGGGCCAGCCCCTCCTCCAGCGCCTCGGCGGACTCGACGTCGAGGTTGTCGGTGGGCTCGTCGAGCAGCAGCAGGGTGGCGCCGGAGAGCTCGAGCAGCAGCACCTGGAGGCGGGCCTGCTGGCCGCCCGAGAGCGACTCGAAGCGCTGCTCGGAGGCGTGCGCGAGCTCGTAGCGGTCCAGCGCCCGCGCGGCGGCCTCGCGGCCCATCCCGGACCGGTGGCCGTCGCCCCGGTGCAGGATCTCCAGCAGCGTGCGGCCGACGAGCTCGGGATGCTCGTGGGTCTGCACGAACCAGCCCGGCCGCACCCGCGCCCCCAGCCGCGCCCGGCCGGTGTGCGGCACGGGCTCGACGGGGGTGTCCTCGACGGGCTGGTGCTCGACGTCGGGGTCGGTGCCGCCGGCAGCGAGCAACCGCAGGAAGTGCGACTTGCCCGAGCCGTTGGAGCCGAGCACGGCGACCCGCTCGCCGTACCAGACCTCGAGGTCGAAGGGCTTCATCAGCCCGGTCATCTCCAGCTGCTCGCAGACGACGGCGCGCTTGCCGGTGCGGCCGCCGGTCAGCCGCATGGTGACCTGCTGCTCACGCGGCTGCTCGGTGGGCGGACCGGCCTCCTGGAACGTACGCAGCCGGGTCTGGGCCGCGCGGTACTGCGAGGACATGCCGTCGTTGTACTCCGCCTTCACCTTGAGCCGCAGCACGAAGGCCTTGAGCCTGGCGTGCTCCTCGTCCCAGCGCCGCGCCTGCTCCTCGAAGCGGGCGAACCTGTCCCTCCGGGCCTCGTGGTACGACGCGAAGCCGCCCGCGTGGGTCCACACCGTGTTCCCGGCGGTGCCGAGCTCGACGGTGACGATGCGGGTGGCGGCGTTGGCCAGCAGCTCGCGGTCGTGGCTGACCATCAGCACGGTCTTGGTCGACTCCGCGAGCCGCTGCTCGAGCCACCGCTTGCCGGGCACGTCGAGGAAGTTGTCGGGCTCGTCGAGCAGCAGCACCTCGTCGGGGCCGCGCAGGAGCATCTCCAGGGCCAGCCGCTTCTGCTCACCGCCGGACAGGGTGCCCAGCGCGCGGTACTTCGCGCGGGAGTACGGCACGCCCAGCGCCGCCGTCGTGCAGACGTCCCACACGACCTCGACGTCGTAGCCGCCGGCGTCGGCCCACTCGCCGAGCGCCTCGGCGTACCGCATCTGGGTGGCCTCGTCGTCGGCGTCCATCATTGCCACCTCGCACCGGTCGACCGTGGCCGCGGCCGCCCGGACGCGTGGCGGGGAGACCGAGAGCAGCAGGTCGGCCACCGTGGCTCCGGCGTCGGCGTGGTGGGCCAGCTGGCGCATCACCCCGAGGCCGCCGGAACGGGTCACCGCGCCGGCGTGCGGGTCGAGATCGCCGGCGACGATCCGCAGCAGGGTCGTCTTGCCAGCGCCGTTGGCCCCGACCAGCGCCACCTTCGCACCGTCGCCGACCCGGAACGCGACGTCGTCGAGCAGCACCCGGCCGTCGGGCAGCTCGTACCTGACGGCGTTGACGTCGACGTGTCCCACGAGCGGTCAGTGTCCTCCGTCGGACCGCGTCGCGCGAACCGGATTCGCGGACGACCCCCGGGCCGGGCTCTCCGCTACCGTGCCCCTCGTGGTCGTCCGCCGTCGCCGTGCCAGCCGCCCTGCCGGCCCCCCGGTGGAGCGGCCGGACGACACTGCTCGCGCGGCCTCGGACGATAGAGTCCCCGGCATGAGTGAGGAGCGCCACGCCGAGGGTCAGCACGACCCCGGCGAGGCCCACGCGCCGACCGCGCGCACGACGTACGTCCTGGTCGACGGCGAGAACATCGACGCCACGATCGGCACCTCGATCCTCGGCCGCCGCCCCAAGCCCGAGGAGCGCCCGCGCTGGGACCGGCTGCTGCGCTTCGCCCGCGAGCAGTGGGAGCAGGACGTCGTCGGCCTGTTCTTCCTCGCCGCCAACACCGAGCTGCCGATGTCGTTCGTGCAGGCGCTGCTGGCGATGGGCTGGAAGCCGGTGCCGCTGTCCGGCGACCCGGGCCAGAAGATCGTCGACATCGCGATCCTGCGCACGCTGGAAGAGCTCGAGGGCCGCGACGGCGACGTCATGCTGGTCAGCAACGACGGCGACTTCGTCGGCGGGGTGAGCGACCTGCTCGACGGGCGCCGGGCCGGTGTCGTGGGGTTCACCGAGTTCCGCAACCACGGCTTCACCGAGCTGACCTCGCAGGGCCTGGAGACGTTCGACCTCGAGTACGACGTGCAGGCCTTCCGCACGTCGCTGCCTCGTGTGCGGATCATCCCGATCGAGGAGTTCGACCCGGCCGCCTTCCTGTAGGCCTGCTCGGCCCGGCCTGCTCAGCGGCGCCCGCCTCAGGGCGACCCCGCAGCCGGCTCACAGGGAACCGACAGGTGCCGGGCGCACCGTCGTGGTCATGGACGACCTCACCCCCTCCTCCCTCACCCCCATGCCCGTGCCGCCCGCGGGGCGGACACGCACCCGGGACGCGCACGTGCGTCGCACCGCACGGATCCGCGTCGGTGTCGTCGCCGCCGGCGTCGGCGGCGCGCTGGGCATCGCGTCGTACGTCGGCTTCACCACCGTCGCGACGGCCGACACCGGCGCCGCTTCGACGTCGAGCAGCACTGCCGGCACGTCGTCGACCTCGGGCTCCGGCTCGGACTCGAGCTCCGACCCGGACTCGAGCTCCGGCTCGAGCTCCGGCTCGAGCGGCACCTCGAGCACCACGGGCGCCTGGCAGCCGGTGCCCCGAGGCTCGGTGAGCGCTCCCTCGGTCGGCTCGTCCGGCGGCACGTCCGGCGGGCACGCGACGTCGTCGGGGTCGTGACCGCGATGACCACGCTGGCTGACACGTCCTCACTGTCCGGCACCGCCGACTGGGAGCTGTGGAGCACCACCGCCCGGGTCGTCGTGACCCGCCCCGAGGCGCTCGGCGTCGCGGTCGACGTCACCCGCGAGGTGCTCGCCGACGTCGAGCGCGCCGCCAGCCGCTTCCACGCAGGCAGCGAGCTGCTCGACCTGAAGCCCGGCCGCACCACCGTCGGGCCGACCTTGGCCCGGCTGCTCGCGGTCGCGCTGGACACCGCCCGTCGCACCGACGGCGCCGTCGACCCGACGGTCGGCTCGTCGCTGGAGGCGCTCGGCTACGACCGCGACATCGCGGTGCTGCGACGGGACGGTGCGCGGACGGCCGTACGGCTGCGGCCGGCCCCTGGCTGGCGACGGGTGCACCTGAGCGGTCGGCAGATCACCGTGCCCGTCGGTCTGCGGCTCGACCTCGGGGCGACCGCCAAGGCGGTGGCCGCCGACTGGTGTGCCGAGGCCGTGCACGCCCGCACCGGCGCCGGGGTGCTCGTCTGCCTCGGGGGCGACGTGGCCACGGCCGGTGAGGCCCCCGCAGGCGGCTGGCGGGTGACGGTGCAGGACGCCGTCGACGACCGCCCGGTCGACGTGGCGCTGGACTCCGGCGTCGCGATGGCCACCTCGAGCACCCGCCGGCGGGTCTGGCAGCACGGCGACCGCTCGGTGCACCACCTGGTCGACCCGCGCACCGGCGACAGCGCCCGCTCCCCCTGGAGCGTCGTCAGCGTCGTCGCCCGGTCGTGCGCCGACGCCAACGCCGCCTCCACCGCCACCGTGGTCAAGGCCGAGCACGGGGCCGACTGGCTCGCCTCGACCGGGCTGCCGGCACGCCTGCTGGCCGACGACGGCAGCGTGCTCGTGCTGGGCGACTGGCCGGCCGAGGTGGTGTCGGCATGATCGAGGCGCTCTGGTACCTCTCCCGCGGCACGGGGCTGACCGCGCTGGTGCTGTTCTCCCTGGCGGTCTGTCTCGGCGTGCTGACTCGGTCGGGCCGGCCGGTGCCGCTCGTCGGACGCCTGGGAGCGGCCGACGTGCACCGCACCGCAGCGCTCACCGCCACCGCGCTGACCGTGGTGCACGTCGCCACCCTGATGTTCGACCCGTACGCGCAGCTGCGGCTCGTCGACCTGGTGGTGCCGGGCCTCGGCACCTACCGCCCCCTCTACCTGGCGATGGGCACCCTGGCCGTCGACCTGCTCCTCGTCGTCACCACGGTGAGCCTGCTGCGGCACAAGGTCGGGCCGCGGGTCTTCACCGTCGTGCACTACGCGGTCTACGCGATGTGGCCGCTCGCCGTCCTGCACGGCATCGGCACGGGCACCGACTCCGGACAGCCCTGGGCCGTCGCCCTGACCGCCGTCTGCACCGGCCTGGTGACCGCCGCCGTCGGCTGGCGCGTCACCCCCTCGTTCACCGGACGGGGTCGTACCCGCGCACCGCGTGCGATCGCCCCCCGCACACCGACCCGAGAGGCCGTGACCCGATGACCACCCTGCAGCACGCCCCCGCCCCCGCCGCCGGCTGGCCGCCCGGGCGACCCCGGCTGCTCGCCCAGGCCCCGCTCACCCCGGCCGAGCAGCGTCGCGACCGCACGCCCGTGCCGGCGTACGACGCGGAGGGGCTGGTGCGGCTGCTGGACAGCGCCGGGCTCACCGGACGTGGCGGCGGTGGCTTCCCGACCGGCCGCAAGCTGCGCGCGGTGGCCGCGGCCCGCGGCCGCGGCGTGGTCGTGGTGAACGGCATGGAGGGCGAGCCGCTCAGCCAGAAGGACGCGGTGCTGCTCACCCGGGTGCCTGACCTCGTGCTGGACGGGCTCGACGTGCTCGGCCAGGCCCTGCGCGCACGGCGCCGGGTGGTGGCCGTCGGCGACCACGTCCACAGCGCGCCGGTGACCGAGGCGGCGACTCTGCGCCGCGGCGTACGCGTGGAGGTGCTGGGCGGCGGCTTCCTCGCCGGTCAGGAGACGGCGCTGCTCCGTCGGCTCGACGGCGGTCCCGCGGCGCCGACCGACCCGGGCGTGCGGGTGACCGAGCGCGGGCTGCGGGGCGCACCCACGCTGGTGGTGAACGCCGAGACCGCCGCGCACGTCGGGCTGCTCGCGCGGCACGGCGCGGAGTGGTTCCGCGGTGCGGGTCTGCCGGGCGACCCTGGCACCTTCCTGGCCACGGTCAGCGGCTCGACCGCGGACGTCGTACGCCGGCCGGGCGTGGTCGAGGCCGGCCGTGGGGTGCCGCTCGCGCTCCTGCTGGCCGGGGCGGGTGTCCGCACCGACCGCGTACAGGCGGTGCTGGTCGGCGGCTACCACGGCGCGTGGGTGCCGGCCCGGGCGCTCGGCCGGGTGCTGATGACGCGCGGCGACCTGGCGGCGTACGGCGCCGCGGTAGGTGCGGGCGTCGTGCACGTGCTCGATCGCGACGACTGCCCGCTGGCGGCGTCGGCGGGAGTGGCGGACTACCTCGCGGCACAGTCCGCCCGCCAGTGCGGGCCGTGCGTCAACGGGCTGCCCGCGATGGCGCGCACCCTCGACGCCCTCGCCGCGCCCGGCGCCCGGCCCGGGCTGGTCACTGAGCTCCAGCAGCTGCAGGCGCTCGTCGACGGCCGCGGCGCCTGTACCCACCCCGACGGCACCGCCCGGTTCCTCGCCAGCACCCTGCGCGTCTTCGCCGACCACGTCGACGCCCACCTCGAAGGGACCTGCCATGCCACGGTTGCACGTTGACTGGACCCGCTGCGACGGTCACGGCCTCTGCGCGGACCTGCTGCCCGAGATGCTCGAGAGCGACGACTGGGGCTACCCGCGAGTGCGGCCCGGGCTGCGGGAGGGCCGGGCGGACCCGGAGGTGCCGGCCGCACTGGCCGACCACGCACGGAGGGCCGTCGCGTCGTGCCCGTTGATGGCGCTGCGGCTGGTCGAGCCGGCGTAGGCGCTCGGCGTCGGTGCTCACGGGTTCCCCCCGGACGGCCGGTAGGAACGCCTCGAAACTCCTCCGAGGGACGGGTTCCGTGAGCGCCACCGACGACGACCGCTTCGCCCGCGACGTCGCCGGGCAGCACCGGGTCCTCGACGCAGGTTGCCGCTCGGGGCCGCTCGGGGCCGCTCGGGGCCGCTCACGGCGGCGCTGCGCGACCGGGGCGCCGTCGTCACCGGCTTCGACGCCAGCGCCGCCATGGTCGACCTGGGCCGGGAGAGGCCGGGCGAGGACGCCGACCTGCACGTAGCGGACCTCGCCTCGTCGCTGCCGTTCGCCGACGACGCGACCGCCTCCCTCGTGCTTGCACTACCTCGAGGACTGGGCGGGCGCCCCGGCCGCCCTGCGCCGGGTGCTGCGGCCGGGCGGGCGCCTGATCGTGTCGGTCGACCACCCGGCTGCCTACCGGATCGTCTACCCCGCGGCCGACTACTTCGTGGTCATGGAGCACTCCGAGGACTACGTCTTCGACGAGACCGTCTGGCTGACGTTCTGGCACCGGCCGCGAACGCCGCCTGCACACCCAGGCCCCGAGGATCGCGATCGGCATCCGCGACCGCGGCTGCCGCGCAGCAGGTGGTGACCGGCCACCGGGCAGGTGCCCCGCCCACCACCTACGACCCTGGTCCCACAGCGGCCCGACCTCGGTCGACGACGGCGTCCTGCTCCGTCCCCGGCACCACCGCCAGGCCCCCCACCCCGACCACCGGCTCCTGATCGACCCCGGACGCCGGGTCACCTTCCCCAGACGGACCTAAAGCACGCGCACAAGGAACGCGACGAGGAACCCGATCGCGAACAGGAAGCACAACGCGAACACCAGAACCCTCGCCATGCCCCACCCCTTTGCCAGCTCGGTCGTGTTGCGGGTCATCCTGCCTCGCGCGGCTGCGGGGGCGCCAGGTGCCCGTCTCGGTGAGCACCGCGGGCAACGGCGGCTCGACGGTGTCGTTCCGGTGCAGCTGCAGCGAGCGGACGGCGGAGTACTGCGACTTCCCCACCCAGCGGGGGCCAGGTGACGGCTTCGACGTCGGACACGAAGGACGCCCGCGGCACCCGGCCCGGCCCCACCGCAACCCGTCGACCTCGGTGTGCGGCAGGTCGAAGCGGTCGGCCACGTGTTCGCGCCAGCGTCGTCTTCCCCGCCCCGGTCACCCGGCGACCAACACCCGGCCCGGGCGGGCCAGGAGCGGCGTACGCGCGCCCCGCAGCACTCAGGCCTCGCCGGCGCGACGCGCCTCGAGCACCCGGAACCCCTTCGCGCTGGCCAGCCGCTCGGTCGGCCAGCCCTGCTCGCCCAGCCAGCGTTGCAGCGAGTCCGCGCCGAGGTTCTTGCCGACCACCAGCACCGCGCGTCCTCCAGGGCGTAGACGCGGCAACCACGACAGCAGCAGCTCGTGCAGCGCCTCCTTGCCGATCCGGATGGGCGGGTTCGACCAGATCTCGTCGTACGTGCGGTCGGGCTCGACGCCGTCCGGGTTCGCCACCTCGATCCGCTCAGCGACGCCGAGCGCCTCCGCGTTCTCCCGGGCCAGCAGCAGCGCACGCTCGTTCACGTCGACGGCCGTCACCCGGGCCTCAGGCACCGCGACGGCGAGCGCGAGGGCGATCACGCCGTACCCGCAGCCGAGGTCGAGCACCTCGCTCGCACCCTGGGGCGGGGACACCTCGCGCAGCAGCACCCCGGTGCCGGTGTCGAGACGGCCCTGCGCGAAGACGCCGGAGCCGCTGGTCAGCTCGAGCCAGTGGCCCCAGACGTTCGCCCGCACCGGCACCCTCTGGAAGGGCACCGACGGGTCGGCGGTGAAGTAGTGCTCGCCAGGGTCCGCGGTGTCCTCGCTCATCGGGCCATCCTGCCGGACCGCCGGTCGGTCCGAGAACTCAGCGGACGCACGTGCGTCGAAGCTCGTCGCGCTCACCCACCCCCAGGTGGGTTAGACCCCTGGCGGGCCGGGCATCGGACCGAGGACGGTCGCGAGCGCCGCTCACGGCCGGATCGACGACCACGCAGACGAGGACGGTGCGGCATGAAGGCAGTCACCTGGCAGGGACGACGCGACGTACGGGTCGAGGAGGTGCCGGACCCGGTGATCTCCGAGAGCACGGACGCAATCATCCGGGTCACCTCCACCGGTCTGTGCGGCTCCGACCTGCATCTCTACGAGACCCTGACGCCGTACATGGGTGAGGGCGACATCCTTGGGCACGAGCCGATGGGCGTCGTCGAGGAGGTCGGCTCCGGCGTGGGTGGGCTGTCCGTGGGCGACCGCGTCGTCATCCCGTTCCAGATCAGCTGTGGGCACTGCTGGATGTGCGACCGCGGTCTGTTCACCCAGTGCGAGACCACCCAGGTGCGCGACCAGGGCACGGGCGCCGCGCTGTTCGGCTTCAGCAAGCTGTACGGCGAGGTGGCCGGTGGGCAGGCGGAGTACCTCCGCGTGCCACAGGCCCAGTTCACCCACATCAAGGTGCCCCAGGGGCCCTCCGACGACCGCTTCGTGTACCTCTCCGACGTGCTGCCGACGGCCTGGCAGTCCGTCGAGTACGCCGACGTCCCCGACGGCGGCACCCTCCTCGTGCTCGGGCTGGGCCCGATCGGCGACATGGCCACACGCATCGCGCGGCACCGCGGCGTGCGGGTCATCGCCGTCGACCGGGTGCCCGAGCGGATCGCCCGGGCCACCGCCTTCGGCGCCGAGACGATCGACCTCGACGCGGTCGACGACGTGGCCGAGGAGGTGCGCTCCCGCACCCAGGGTCGCGGCGCGGACGCCGTGGTCGACGCCGTCGGCATGGAGGCGCACGGCAGCCCCGTCGCCGCCGCGGGGCAGGCGCTCTTCGGCAAGCTGCCGAAGCGGATCAGCGCGGCACTCATGGACCACGTCGGCGTCGACCGTCTCGGCGCGCTCTACACCGCGATCGACGCCGTACGCCGCGGCGGCACCGTGTCGCTGATCGGCGTGTACGGCGGCCAGAGCGACCCCATGCCGATGATGACGCTCTTCGACAAGCAGATACAGCTGCGCATGGGCCAGGCCAACGTCAAGAGGTGGGCCGAGGACATCATGCCGCTGCTGCTGGACGACGCCGACCCCTTGGGCACCGAGCAGTTCGCGACCCACCGGATGCCGCTCGCGGACGCCGCGCTGGCCTACGAGCAGTTCCAGCGGAAGACCGACGGCACCGTCAAGGTCGTCTTCACGCCCTGAACGACCGAGACAGCCGGACCGACCGCCACGGACCCAGGAGCCAGTGTGGACAGAGACCAGTACACCTTCGAGGACCCCCGTTCCCGTCACCCGGTGGTCACGCCGCCGGTGCAGACGCAGGACGAGCCCGGCCTCCAGTCCCGGATGGACCCGGTGCCCGACATCGGCGAGCACTCCTACCGCGGCACCGGACGCCTGGAGGGCCGTCGGGCGCTGATCACCGGCGGCGACTCCGGCATCGGTGCGGCCGTGGCGGTGGCCTTCGCCCGCGAGGGCGCGGACGTCGCCCTCACCTACCTCCCCGTGGAGGAGCCCGACGCCCAGCACGTCGTGGCGCTGGTGGAGGGCGCGGGCCGGAAGGCCGTCACGGTGCCGGCAGACCTCTCGCAGCCGGGCGAGTGCGCCCGTGTGGTCGACGCGGCCGCAGAGGCCCTGGGCGGGCTGGACGCGGTGGTCAACGTCGCCGGCCGCCAGCTCTGGCACGAGAAGGTCGAGGACGTGGACGAGGAGGACCTCGAGTCGACGTACCGCATCAACGTGGTCGCCACCTTCGGCATCATCCGCGCGGCGCTCACGCACCTGCCGGCGGGTTCCACCATCGTCAACACGGCTTCCCTGGAGGCCTACCAGCCGGCCCCCGACCGCTTCGACTACGCCAGCACGAAGGCGGCGGTGAACAACCTGTCGAAGGGGTTGGCCCAGCAGCTCGTCTCGCGCGGCATCCGGGTCAACGTGGTCGCCCCGGGCCCGACCTGGACGGTGCTGCAGCCCAGCGGGGGTGTGGACCCGAGCACCCTGCCGGAGTTCGGCTGGTCGGAGTCGCCGATGGGACGTGCGGCCCAGCCCGTGGAGCAGGCCCCGGCGTACGTCTTCCTGACCTCCGCCGAGTCCAGCTTCGTCGCCGGCGAGACCCTCAACGTCAACGGGGGCATGCCCACACCCTGATTCCACCGGACGAGGCCTCTCGGAGGCGGTCACAATGGTGCGGTGCACGTCGCCCTCGTGATCGTCTTCCTGGCCCTGACGGCCGTCGCGGTCACCGCCGTCGCAGGACGCACCCGGGTGCCCGTGCCTCTGGTGATGGTCGCCGTGGGCATCGCCGGGTCCTACGTGCCCCGGGTGCCCGACATCGAGCTGACGCCCGAGATGGTGCTGGTCGGCTTCCTCCCTCCGCTGCTGTACGCCGCGGCGCAGCGCTCGTCGCTCGTCGACTTCAACGTCAACCGCCGCTCGATCCTGCTGCTCTCGGTCGGCCTGGTCGTCTTCACCACCCTCGGTGTCGGGCTGGTCGTGCACACGGTGCTGCCCGAGGTCGGCTGGGCCGCCTCCTTCGCCATCGGCGCCGTCGTCGCCCCGCCCGACGCGGTCGCCGCGATCGCGATCGCCAAGCGGATCGGCCTGCCCCGACGCGTGGTCACCGTGCTCGAGGGCGAGTCCCTGCTCAACGACGCCACCGCGCTCGTCGCGCTGCGCACCGCCATCACGGGCAGCGCCTCGGCCCTCGTGATCGCCACCGACTTCGCCATCGCCGCCGCCGGCGGGGTCGCGGTCGGGCTGCTCTTCTACGCCGTCCTCTCCCGCTTGCGCCCGCGGATGACCGACCCGCTGCTCGACAGCGCGCTCGGCTTCATCGTGCCGTTCGCGGCGTACGTCGCGGCCGAGGAGCTGCACGCGTCCGGCGTGCTCGCCGTCGTGGTCTCGGGCCTGCTGCTCGGCCACCGCGCGCCGGTGCTGCAGAGCGCCACGTCGAGGATCACCGAGGCCAGCAACTGGCGCACGATCTCGTTCATCCTCGAGAGCAGCATCTTCCTGCTGATCGGCCTGCAGGCCCGACGCATCGTGGTGGCGGTCGACGGCAACGGGCTCGGGGCCGGTCGGGTCGTCGCGGTCTGCGCCTCCGCGCTGGCCGCGGTGATCGTGCTGAGGATCGTCTGGGTGATGGGCAGCCGCAGCGTGGTCGTGCGTCCGGACAAGCACACGGGCGTGCGTCAGCGGCCCTCGTGGTCGTCTCTGGCGCTGGCGTCCTGGGCCGGCATGCGTGGCGCGGTCACCCTGGCCGCGGCCTTCGTCATCCCGCCGGACACGCCGTACCGCGAGGTGCTGCTGCTCGTCGCGTTCACCGTCACCATCGGCACCCTGTTCCTCCAGGGGCTCACCCTGCCCCTGCTCGCCCGGCTGCTGCGCGTGCAGGGCCCCGACCCCGGCGAGGATGCCCTCGCCCGCGCCACCCTGCTCGAGCAGGCCAGCCAGCTGGGGCTCGCGGTGCTCGACGAGGAGGACTCCGACGACCCGCACGGCGTCCACGACGCCGCCCGCCGACGCGTCCGGCAGCGGTCGTACGCCGCGTGGGAGCGGCTTGGCGACGCCAGCGTCGACGGCGAGACCCCGAGCGAGGCCTATACCCGGCTGCGCTCACGCATGCTCGCCCGGGAGCGGGAGCACGTGCTCGAGGTGCGCTCCAGCGGCGCCGTGCCGCACGCCGTGATCGAGGAGGTGCTGGCCCAGCTCGACCTCGAGGAGTCGCTTCTCGAGCAGGTCGGCCGGGTGCAGCAGCAGAGCGGCATCCGCGCAGTGCGGCGTACGACGAACACGACGTGCGCGCACCTCGACGCCGTCGACCCGACGGTCCGGGAACAGACGCCCGGCGAGTGCCATGACTGCCTCGAGGAGGGTCTGACCTGGGTGCACCTGCGCGGTTGCATGACCTGCGGCCACGTCGGGTGCTGCGACTCCTCGGTCGGCCAGCACGCCACCAGGCACTTCGAGTCGACCGGCCACCCGGTGATGCGCTCGGCCGAGTCCGGTGACGACTGGCGCTGGTGCTTCGTGGACCAGGTAGCCGACTAGCTGGCCGCCGAGAGGGCACTCCATCCTCGGCGAGAGGGCACTCCCGCCGCGTCGAGAGGGCAGTTGCTCCCGGATGCGTGCACCAACTGCCCTCTCGCGGGGAACTACCTGCCCCCTCGCGGGGAACTACCTGCCCCCTCGCGGGGAACTACCTGCCCCCTCGCGGGGAACTACCTGCCCTCTCGCGGGGAAGTGAGTGCCCTCTCAGCGGAGGTGGGCGGCGGCGTCGAGCGCCCAGTAGGTGAGCACGAAGTCGGCGCCCGCCCGGCGGATCGAGGTGAGCGTCTCGAGCATCGACCGGCGTCGCGGTCGAGCCAGCCCGTTGCGGCGGCCGCCTCGACCATGGCGTACTCGCCGCTGACCTGTAGGCCGCGACAGGCACGTCGACCGCGTCGCGCACCCGCGCACCACGTCGAGGTAGGCCAGCGCCGGCTTCACCATCACCGATGTCGGCGCCTTCCGCGACGTCGAGCGCGACCTCGCGCACGCGCCTCGCCGCCGTTGGCGAGGTCCTGCTGGTAGGTCCGCCGGTCGCCCTGGAGGCGCGCATTCGGCGGCGTCGCGGAACGGCCCGTAGAACGCCGACGCGTACTTCGCGGAGTACGCCAGGATCGCCACGTCGGTAAAGCCCGCGCCGTCCAGCGAATCGCGGATCGCGCCGACCTGGCCGTCCATCATTCCGCTCGGCGCCGACCACGTGCGACGCCGGCCGCGGCCTGCGCGACCGCGATCGCGGCGTACACGCTCCAGCGTCGCGTCGTTGTCGACACGTGCCGTCGGCGGCGAGCAGCCCGCAGTGGCCGTGGTCGGTGTACTCGTCGAGGCACAGGTCGGCTCATCAGCACGGTCGGCGTCGCCGACCTCGGCGGCACGTCGCGCAGCGCGACGTTGCACGACGCCGTCGGGGCGTCGGCCGCCGCGCTGCCGCGCGCGTCCTTCTTCTCGGGCACGCCGAAGAGCATCAGCCCGCCGACGCCCGCCTCGACCGCCTCGACGGCGGCTTTGCGCAGCGAGTCGCGGGTGTGCTGCACGACGCCCGGCATCGACGCGATCGGCGCCGGCTCGGCGATGCCCTCCTTGACGAACAACGGCAGCACCAGGTCGGCCGGCGCGAGCCGCGTCTCGGCGACCAACCGCCGCAGCGCCGGCGTGCGCCGCAGCCGGCGCGGACGGACGCCGGACCGACCGGACCGGTCACGACGGCACGGTCGCCTTGCGGCGGCTGTCCGCCTGCGGCCCGACGGCTTGGTGCCGCGGCAGACCTCGCTCGGCGCCTCGCCGCCACCGCCGGGCGAGCGCCGAACGCCGCGAGCGCGTCGGCCAGCGCGTCAACCGATGGCGCTCGGCGCCATGCACGTCGACCCGCAGCCCGTGCTCCTCGGCGGTCTTCGCGGTGGCCGGGCCGATCACGGCGATCACCGTTGTGGCGTGCGGCTTGCCGGCGATGCCGACCAGGTTGCGCACCGTCGAGGACGAGGTGAACACCACCGCGTCGAACCCGCCGGTCTTGATCGCCTCGCGGGTCGGCGCCGGCGGCGGCGCGGCGCGCACGGTGCGGTACGCGGTGACGTCGTCGACCTCCCAGCCCAGCTCGATCAGGCCGGCGACCAGCGTCTCGGTCGCGATGTCGGCGCGCGGCAAGAAGCACCCGGTTGATCGGGTCGAGAACGTCGTCGTACGGCGGGAAATCCTCGAGCAACCCGGCCGCCGACTGCTCGCCGGAGGGCACCAGGTCGGGCTGACGCCGAACGCGGCAAGCGCGGCCGCGGTCTTCTCGCCGACCGCCGCGACCTTGATGCCGGAGAACGCGCGGGCGTCGAGGCCGTACTCCTCGAACTTCTCCCGCACCGCGCGCACGGCGTTGACCGAGGTGAACGCGATCCACTCGTAGCGGCCCGTCGACGAGGCCGCGCACCGCGCTGTCCATCTGCTGCGGGGTGCGCGGCGGTTCCACCGCGATGGTCGGCACCTCGCCCGGACACCGCGCCGTAGGACGCGCAACTGCGTCGGACAGCGACGCCGGCCTGCTCCTTGGTGCGGGGCACCAGCACCCGCCAGCCGAACAGCGGCTTGGTCTCGAACCACGACAGCGTGGCGCGCAGGTCGACCACGTCCCCGACGACGACCACCGCGGGGCGGCCATGCCGGCGTCGGCGCGTCCGCGGCGAACTCGCCGAGCGTGGAGACCACGGTCTGCTGCTCGGTGGTGGCGCCGGCGCTGGTCATCGCGACCGGCGTCTCGGGCGCCGCGGCCGTGCCTCGACGAGCGCGTCGGCGATCTCGGCGATCCGGCGCAGCGCCGAGACCAGCACGAGGGTCGCGAGGAGGCGAGGCGGCTCCAGTCCACACGTCCGCTCGCGGCAGGACACGACCGGACCTCGCGGTGCCTTGCATCGACAGCGCGATCCCGGCGTAGCGTCGGTACGCCCGAGGCCGCGGAGACGCCGGGCACGATCTCGAACGCGAGCCGGCCTTGACGCAGGCCTGCGCCTCCTCCGGCGCCCGAGGCGTAGAGGAACGGGTCGCCGGCCAGCAGTCGGACCACCTTGCGGCCGGACTTGGCGTGCTTGACGACGACCTTGGCCCGGGCGGCGTGCGTCAACGGCTGGTCGTGCTGCCCGAAGCCACCGTCGCCGAGCTCGGGGCCGTGCTCGCGCGGCTGCGGCGCGCCGGCGAGCACCGCTCGACAGCTCGCGGTGGTCGGGGACCTCGGTCACCACGACGTCGGCGGCGGCGCGAGGCAGCTCGGCGGCACGCACCGTCAGCAGGTCGGGGTCGCCCGGCCCGCTGCCGACGAACGACACCCAGCCCGGGTGGGCCGCCTGTCGTGCCGTCGTCCTGCTCTTGCCTGCGGTGTTGCTCACGATCGACCTCTTGTCAGTGTCGGTTCTCATCGGTTCATCAGTTCGTCGGCTCCCTCGGCGAGCAGCTCCGCGGCCAGGTCGGCGCCCGAGCGTCGTGGCCTGGTCCGGTGGTCCGGTGGCCGAGCGGCGGATGGACAGCTCGCCGTCGTGCGACAGCACCACCGCCCGGATCCACAGCTCGTCGCCGTCGTCCCCCTCGGCCACCTCGGCCAGCGCCCCCAGCGGGGCGGAGCAGCCCGCCTCGAGCGTGGCCAGCACGCTGCGCTCGGCCGTGACCGCGGCCCGGGTGGCGGCATCGTCCAGGTCCTCGAGCAGCGTCACCAGGTCGGTGTCGTCGCTGCGGCACTCGACGGCCAGCGCTCCCTGCCCGGGGGCGGGCAGCATCTGGAGCGGGTCCAGCACCTCGGTCGCCACGTCCGCCGGCCGATGCGGGCCAAGCCTGCCGCAGCGAGCACCACCGCGTCGAACTCGCCGGCGGCGACCTTGCGCAGCCGGGTGTCGACGTTGCCGCGGATTCGTGCAGCTCCACGCCCAGACCGAGGGCGGCCAGCTGGGCCGCGTCGTCGGGGCGAGCCGGTGCCGACCTTGGAGCCCGCGGGCAGCTCGCCGAGGGTCAGGCCGTGCCGGGCCACGAGGGCGTCGCGGGGGTCCTCCCGGGGCGGTACGGCGACCAGCTCGACGCCGGCCTGCGCGGTGGCGGGAGGTCCTTGAGGGAGTGCACCGCCACGTCGACCCGGCCGCTCGAGCAGCGCGTCGCGCAGGGCTCCGACGAAGACGCCGGCGCCGCCCATCGACGCCAGCGGAGCGCGGTTCACGTCACCGTGCGTGGTGACCTCGACCAGCTCGACCTCGACGCCGAGGTCGGTGCGGACCCGGTCGGCGACGTGGCCGCTCTGGGTGCGGGCGAGCAGCGAGGCGCGGGTGCCGACGCGCAGCACCCGACCGGCCGCGGCGCGGGTCGGGGCAGCCGTGCGGGTGGCGCTCATCGGCCGCCTCCCTCGGCGGTGGTGACGGCCTCGACGGCGTCGGGGTCGAGGGCGAACAGCTGGGCGAGCGCGGTCGCGTAGGTGACCCCGCCGGTGTCGCCGAGCTCCTTCACCCGCACGGTCGGGCCGTGCAGCAGCTTGTCGACGACCCGCTGCACGGTCTGCCGGACGTCGGCGAGCTCGGCCTCGGCCAGCGCCGGCCGCTTGGCCGACAGTCGTGCCATCTCGGCGTCCACCACGCTGGTCGCCATGCTGCGCAGGGCCACGACCGTGGGGGTGACCGCGGCGGCGCGACGAGCGGTGAGGAAGGCGGTGACCTCCTCGTTGACGATGTCGCGCACGCGGTCGACGTCGACCCCGCCGACGCCGAGCGCCTCGCCGGGCAGGCTCTGCGCGAGGGCGCCCAGGCTGATCAGCTCGACGCCCGGGAGGTCGGCGACGCTCGGGTCGACGTCGTGCGGCAGCGCCAGGTCGACGACGGCGGTGCGACGTCCCTCCGCGCGACCGACGAACAGCTCGGCGTCCAGCACGGTGCCGGTGGCACCGGTGCAGGACACGACCACGTCGGCCTCGGCGACCACGAGGCCGAGCATCTCCGGCGGCACCACGCCCGCGTCGTACGCCGCGGCGAGCCGCTCGGCGTGGGCGAGGGTGCGGTTGGACACCTGCACCCGGGCCTCGGCCCGGCGGGCGGTGCTGACGGCCAGCGAGGCCATCGCCCCGGCGCCGACCACCAGCACCGAGCGTCCGGCGAGACCGTCCACCCAGGCGGCGGCGCGCTCCATCGTCACGCTCACCAGGGACGGCGCAGCCCGGTCGATGTCGGTCTCGCTGTGCCCGCGCTTGCCGACGCGCAGCGCCTGTTGGAAGAGCGTGTTCAGGGTGGGTCCGACGCTGCCGGCCTCCTGCCCCGCACGCAGGGACTCGCGGGCCTGGCCGAGGATCTGGCCCTCGCCGACGACCATCGAGTCGAGCCCGGCGGCCACCTGGAACAGGTGCGAGACCGCACCGTCGTCGTAGTGCACGTAGAGGTGCGGAACCAGCAGCTCCGGGCTCACGCCCGCTCGGTCGGCGAGCAGGCCGGACAGCGCCTCGACGCTGCCGTGGAAGCGGTCCACCGCCGCGAACAGCTCGACCCGGTTGCAGGTGGCGAGCACGAGCGCCTCGGTGACGTGCGGGGTCTCGGCGACCGAGGCGAGCAGCTTCTGGGCGCCGTCGGGGTCGACCGCGACCCGCTCGAGGAGCTCCACGGGCGCGCTGCTGTGGGAGATGCCGACGACCAGGACGCTCATGCCGACTCCTCCAGCCGGCGCCCGAGGGCGGTGGTCGTGCCCGGCTCGGCGACCGGCATGCCCTGCGGCGTGCGGGGCGTGGCCGAGGACCCGCGCTGCTGCTGGTGGTAGGCCAGGATCTGCAGCTCGGTGGAGAGGTCCACGCGGCGGACGTCGACGTGGTCCGCGGTCTCGAGCACGCCGGGGGCGAAGTTCAGGATGCTGGTGACCCCCGCGGCCACGAGCCGGTCGGCGATGCCCTGCGCCGCCGAGGCCGGGGTCGCGATGACGCCGATGGCGACGTTGTGCTCGGCCACGACCTCCTCGAGGCGCTCGATGCCGAGCACCTCGCGACCGCCGACCTCCGCGGCGACCCGGGCGGGGTCGGCATCGAGGAGGGCGACGATCCGGAAGCCGCGCGAGGTGAGGCCGGAGTACGTCGCCAGGGCGTGCCCGAGGTGGCCCACCCCGACGATGACGACGGGCCAGTCCTGCAGCTGACCGATCACCCGGTCGATCTGGGAGCGCAGGTAGTCCACCTCGTAGCCGACGCCGCGGGTGCCGTACGAGCCGAGGTACGAGAGGTCCTTGCGCAGCGTGGCGCTGTTCACGCCGGCGGCCGTGGCCAGCACCTCGGAGGAGCAGGTGACCTCGCCGGCCTCACCCAGCGAGGCGAGGACGCGCAGGTATCCGGGCAGGCGCGCGACCGTCGCGTCAGGGATGACGCGCCCACCGGCGGCCCGTGCCGGGGCACGGCCAACCGAAGACGTGGAAGGACTCACGACGCTCCCGCGGAAGACAGAGACGGACTGCCGCGCCGACAGCGCGACGACAGGTCACTCTAGGAGTTTGTGAACGCGGGAACAAACCGGAGCGGGCGTCGGGCCTCCCCGCACTAGCACAGGGTGATGCGACTCACCCGCGCGGGGGCCCGCTGTCGAGCGCGGCGGTCAGCCGCTGAGCGTCCACCCGCCAGAAGTCGTGCTGCCTGCCGTCGACGAGAGTGACGGGGACCTCCTCGCCGTACCGCGTGGTCAGGGCCTCGTCCGGGGTGATGTCGACCTCCGTCCAGGCGACCCCCCGGGCGGCGCAGACCTCGGCGACCGTCGCCAGCGCAATCTCGCACAGGTGGCAGCCCGGGCGGGTGTAGACGACCACGCGCGCCCCCGCGGCACGACCGGTGTCCCGCTGCTCGCCCATGGCCGCAGGATGCCACGGAGCCGTAGAGTCGCCGCGTGGCCTCCCGAAGCATCCCGCCGTCGCGGAACCTGCAGCAGCGGTCCACCCTCGCGGGGCAGGCGGCGGCCGCGGCCGCCGAGGTGGAGAGCGCCCTGGCCGCACCCCCGGACCCCACCGCCGCCGCGTTCTTCGACGTCGACAACACGATCATGCAGGGCGCCTCGATCTTCCACCTCGCCCGCGGGCTGCACCGGCGGGAGTTCTTCACGACCAAGGACCTGCTCGGTGCCGCGTGGAAGCAGACCTACTTCCGCCTGGTCGGCGTCGAGGACCCCGAGCACGTGGCGGAGGCGCGCAGCGCCGCGCTCGGGTTCATCGCCGGTCACACCGTGCAGGAGCTGGCCGACCTCACCGAGGAGATCTTCGACGAGGCGATGGCGCACCGGATCTGGCCCGGCACCCGCGCCCTGTCGCAGCTGCACCTCGACCGCGGCCAGCGGGTCTGGTTGGTGACCGCGGCCCCGATCGAGATCGCCACCGTCATCGCCCGCCGGCTCGGCCTCACCGGTGCCATGGGCACGGTCGCCGAGCACGTGGACGGCGTCTACACCGGCGAGCTGGTCGGCGACCTGCTGCACGGTCCGGCCAAGGCCGAGGCGGTCCGGGCGCTCGCCGAGCGCGAGGGCCTCGACCTCGCGCGCTGCTCGGCGTACTCCGACTCCTTCAACGACCTGCCGATGCTCGGGCTGGTCGGCGACCCCTGCGCGGTGAACCCCGACCGCAAGCTCCGCGACCATGCCCAGAAGCGGGGCTGGCGGGTCCGCGACTACCGCACCGCGCGCAAGGCCGCCCGAGCAGGCCTCCTTGCGGCGGCGGTGGCGGGTGCGGGGTCCGGGGCCGTCGCCGCCGGTCTCGCGCTGCGCCGTCACCTGCGCTGACGCGCACCCGTCCGGACGGCGAACCACCGCGAACCCTCGTCGGGAGGAGTCCTCCGGGCTACCCTTGCGTGGCCTGGGGGGACACGAATGCCACGAGACGAGCGCACAGGGGCCGGCCTGGCCCGACTGCGGCACGCTGTGCTGTCGGTCTGGTGCGAGGACCTCCTCACGCCTGCGGTCCCGTCGTACGCCGGGGTGGCGTCGTCGCCGGGCTCCGTGCCGCGCGCAGCGGACCTGCGGGTCCGGAGCCTCCTCTCCGAGGCCGTCGAGACCCCTCGCACCGGTCGCGTCACGGCCCCCGCCCCGCCTCGCGGGCCCGGCAACGGCTCCGGCACGGGGAGCCCGAGCGGCGACGACCACGACGACGCCACCTCCTCCGTCGAGGACCCCGACGAGGCCGCACGGCTGATCGGGCTGGTCGAGCAGGCCCGGGCCGGCGACCACGAGGCGTTCGGTCAGCTCTTCGACCACTACCACCGCAGCGTCTACCGCTTCGTCTACTACCGCACGGGGTCGGTGCAGCTGGCCGAGGACCTCACGTCGGAGACCTTCTTCCGCGCGCTGCGCAACATCGGCTCGTTCCGGTGGCAGGGCAAGGACTTCGGCGCCTGGCTGGTCACCATCGCCCGCAACCTGACGACCGACCACTTCAAGTCCGCACGCAACCGGCTCGAGCACTCCGTCGAGGACACCAGCCTGCTCGACAGCACCTCGGACGGGCCGGAGTCCGCGGTGCTGAGCCAGCTCACCAACGAAGCCCTGCTCGAGGCCCTGCACCAGCTGCCCACCGAGCAGGAGGAGTGCATCGTGCTCCGGTTCCTGCAGGGCCAGTCCATCGCCGAGGTGGCCACCGCCCTGGGGCGGAGCGAGGGCGCGGTCAAGCAGCTGCAGCTGCGCGGCGTGCGCAACCTGGCCAAGCTGATGCCGGAGGGCCTGCGATGAGCCGACGCCCGGGTCACCCCTCGCCCGTAACCTGCGCGACCCGCTCCTCGTTCTGGTCTGGACCGAGCACCTGCGCGAGGGGAGGGGCCCCCCGATGACACCGTGGGAGGACCGCCGACTCGCGCGTCGGCTCGACGACGACGTGACCGCCCTGCTGGCGCGCGACGACCTCGCGGACGCCCCCGCCGAGGACTTCCGCGACGCCGCCGTGCCCGAGCTGGCCCCGGTGGCCGCGCGGCTGATGGTGCTCGAGCGCGAGCCGGTAGAACCCCGCCCTGACTTCGTCTCCGAGCTCCGGGCGCGCCTGCTCGCCGAGGCCGAGCGGGCGACCGTGGTCGAGCCGCTCGCCCTGCCGCCGCGCAGCCGACGCCGCGACCGCGCCGTCGCCGCGGCCGTCGCCGGAGCGGTCCTCGTCGGTGGTGGCGCTACCGCGTCGTACGCCGCCCAGGGGGCCCTGCCCGGGGAGGCGCTGTACCCGCTCAAGCGAGGCATCGAGCAGGTGACCATGGTCGGGGACGACGACGCCGAGCGGGGCCGTGCCCTGCTCGACCAGGCGCGGGAGCGGCTCGACGAGGCCGAGGTGCTGGCCGGCCAGGGCACCGAGGAGTCGCCGGAGCTGGTGCGCACCGCGGTGCAGGACTTCGAGTCCGCGGCGCGCGAGGGCGGCGACCTGCTCGTCGCCGAGCAGCGCACCGACAGCGCGTCGACCGCCGGCGACGCCCTGCGGGCCTTCGCCGCACAGTCGTCGGCCCAGCTCGGGGACCTGGCCCGCACCACCGGCTCCGGATCGGTGGCCTTCCCCGCCCTGGTCGACGCCGCTGCGGCGCTGCAGTCGCTAGACGCCCGGATCAGCCGGATCTGCCCGACCTGCTCCGGTGGGCCGCTCGACCTCCCGACCTTCGCCCGCGCGTCCGCGGACGTGCCCGTGCTCGACCAGGTGCTCGACGGCCCCGGACAGGGCGTGCGCGTCGACCGGACGACGCCGCTCGACGTCGGTCGTGGCCGCGACCCGGCCGAGCAGGCCGCCCGCGACGTGCCGACCCGCTCCCCGAAGAGCAGGCCGCAGCGCGACCGGCAGCCGGGGGGCACCGGCAGCACCGGCAGCATCGGCAGCACCGGGGGCACCTCCACGACCTCGCCGACCGCCCCGGTCGAGGGGCCGGCACGCGACGTGACCCGTCCGCTGGGCGACGTCGTCGGCGAGCTGGGCAAGGACCCCGCCCCCGACTCGGGCACCCTCGGCGACACGGTCGACGAGGTGACCGGCACGGTCCGCGACGGCGCCGGCAGCGTGCTGCCGTCACCGTCGGGCGAGGCGACCGCGAAGCCGAGCACGAAGCTCTCGGACTCCGTGGGCGGCCTCACCGGGGGCCTCGACCCCTACCGGCGCCCCGGCCCCCCGGGCCGCGGCACGACGGGTGCGACGGCCGGTCAGCCGAAGACCGAGCGCCGCTGCACCAGCAGCGAGTACAGCGTCTGCTGGATCGACTCGCGCACCTGGTCGGTGACGTTGAAGACCAGCATCGGGTCCTCGGCCGCGCGCGGCTCGTAGGTGTCGGTGCGGATCGGCTCGCCGAACTCGATGAGCCACTTGGACGGCAGCGGCACCAGGCCCAGCGGCCCGAGCAGCGGGAAGAACGGCGTGATCGGCAGGTACGGCAGGCCGAGCAGCCGTGCCAGCGAGGGCAGGTTCGCGACGAGCGGGTAGATCTCTTCCGCGCCGACCACCGACACCGGCACGATCGGCACGCCGGTGCGGATGGCGGCCGCGACGAAGCCGCCCCGGCCGAAGCGCTGCAGCTTGTACCGCTCGGCGTACGGCTTGCCGATGCCCTTGAAGCCCTCGGGCCAGACGCCGACCAGCTCACCGTTGCGCAGCATCCGCTCGGCGTCCTCCCCGCACGCCAGGGTCGCCCCGGCCCTGCGCGCGACCTCGCTGATCACGGGCAGGGAGAAGACCAGGTCGGCACCCGAGCGGACGCAGGAAGCGCCCGGTCTCGTCGTGGATGGCCGCCCCGGTCATCACGCCGTCGAGGGGCACGGTGCCGGAGTGGTTGGAGACCACGAGGGCGCCGCCGGTGGTGGGGAGGTTCTCGATGCCCCGCACCTCGACGCGGAACCAGCTTGGTCCTCAGCGGGCGCACCATCGCCATGAAGAAGCGCTCGATGACCTCGGCGTCGAAGCCGAACTCGTCGATGATGTAGTCGCCGGTGACGCGGCGGCGCACGAACGCCAGCATCTGCGGCCAGCTTCGGCTCCCACGTGCTCGCCGAAGATCTCGCTGCGCAGCGTGGTCGCGGCCGCTGAGCAGCTCGGGCGACCGGGATGCCGCCCTCGGCGCGGCCGGCGTCGGGCCGGCCCTGTCGGCGTCCGCCAGGCGCGGGAGCCGGCGGCCTCCGTCGGGTCGGCTCCGAGGCGCGGCCGGGTCGACGGCGGGCCCGACCGGGGTCGCTCGGCGGTCGTCCCCGGCGTCGTCGCCGGTAGCGGGGAGCCCTCGCGGCGGCGGGCGCCGCGTCGCGGAGTCGGGCTCCGGCGCCGATCGACCTCGGCGGGTCGCGGCCCCGAGGAGCCATCGCGCCGGCGCCGCCGGCCAGGCTGCGGCAGTGGGCGGGGGCTTGTCCTTGCCCACGCCGCGCCCAGGTCGGCCCCGGGTCCCCAGCGGGATGATCTCTGCGTCAGCCATCGGCGTCCCCTCGCTGCCCTGCGGCGCCTGCGATCCTGCATCCCCTGATCCGCGGTGCGGCCGGGCCACCGCACCGGGCGCCGACCACCAGCCGCTCCAGCGTGACGACCGGGTGGTCTCGAGCAGCCCGGGTCCGAGACCCGAGGCCAGCTCGTTGAGCGCCTGCTCAGTGGTGAAGACGGGCTCGAAGCCCAGCACCTGGCGCATCCGGGTGGTGTCCAGACCTCGACCGAAGGCCAGGTAGTCGATCTGCTCGGTCGAGAAGTCGGCACCGTCAGCGGCGTCTGGCGCATCAGCGAGCCGAGCGAGCGACAACGGCGAACTGCGGCATCGGCACCGAGACGCGGCCGAGCCGGCGCAGCGCCTGCGACATCATCACGACGCCGTCGCCGGCGACGTTGAAGGTGCCGTGGACGCCGGCGAGCGTGGCGTGGTGGAGCACGGCCACGCAGGTCGTCGTAGTGCAGCAGCTGCAGCCGGGCGTCGAAGCCGAGCACCTTCGGGCACCGGGCTCATCGAGAAGTAGTCGACCATGATCGACCCGCCGCGCGAGGAGATCGTGTGGGCGTTGCGCAGCAGCGTCACCGTGACGTCGGGACGCCGACGCGAGAAGCCGCGGACGTAGCCCTCGACCTCGAGGACGTCCTTGGCGAAGCCGGCGCGGGGCATGCGCTTGGGCGCCATGTCCTCGGTGAACATCGCGGGGTCGCGGCTCGAGGAGCCGTAGACCGCCGCGGAGGACTTCACCACCAGCCGCTCGAGGCCGGGCGCGCGCTGGCAGGCCGCCAGCAGCTGCATCGTCCCGATGACGTTGTGCTCCTTCATGGAGCCGCGCCCACCGACCTGGGCCGGTGACGACACGACGCTGGTGTGGACGACGGTGTCGACGTCCTCGCCCGCGATCACCTTGGCGATCACCGGGTTGCGGATGTCGGCGCGCACGAAGCGAACGCCGCCGAGGTCACCGCGCGGCGGGACCACGTCGACACCGATGACGCGGCCCACCTCGGGGTCGGTCGCCATCCGGCGCGCGACGAGACCACCGAGCTCGTGAGAGACCCCGGTGACCAGTACGATCCGACCCATGCTGCCCGTCCCCGCGTCGCTGGTCGATCTCGACCGGAATCGGTGCGTCCCGACCCGGCCGGTCCGACCTGACCTGGTGCCGCGTCGCCGTTACTTGCCGAGGCGACGACGCTGGACGCGCGTCTTCTTCAGCAGCTTGCGGTGCTTCTTCTTCGCCATGCGCTTGCGACGCTTCTTGACCACGGAACCCAAGGGTCGAACCTTTCCAACGTGAGACGCCGGGCACGCAGAGCCTGCCCCGCCGAGTGGCCCAGCCTAACGGGCCGATGCGTCGATCCCGAATCCGTCCCACCTCGTCGACGACTCCGCGGCGCCTCCCGCGCAGGCCCTCGGGCAAGCGACGGAGCCGACGACCCTGGGGTCGTCGGCTCCGTCGGATCAGCTCGCCGGGTGTCGCGGCGCTGCTCCTCCGGGCCGGTCAGCCGGTCTGGAAGAAGCTGCGCTGGAGGTACTCGTTCACCGCGTCCTCGGGGACCCGGAAGGACCGGCCCACCCGCACGGCGGGCAGGTCGCCGTTGTGGACGAGGCGGTACACGGTCATCTTGGAGACGCGCATCACCGAGGCCACCTCGGCCACGGTGAGGAACGTGACTCCGGAGATGTCACCGGAGCTGGATTCGGCCATGTTCTGCACCGCACTTTCTCAAGCCACAGCGCCTCCGGCTTCCCCACCGGAGCGACGACGATGCGCTTTCCTGTCTCGAGAGTAGTGTGACGGATGGGGTACCGGATACGACTTGGGCAAAAAGTTAACTATCACGTGGCGTGTCGGCTGGACATGCACCGCACAATGCCACGGATCAGGGCATCGGGTCCAGCCCGTGCAGCGGGAAGACCGCCGTCCGCGTCGCGTGGATGGCCCGGTCGAGCCAGACGTCGGGGTCGTAGCCGTCGCGCCAGTCGCGCTAGGCGGGGGTGCGGCCGTCGGTCATCCGGCGCGGCGCCGTACGCCGCAGACGGCCGCGGACCATGCTCGCGCCAGTCCTCGGGGACCGGCTGCCCGGGGTCCAGCGGGCGAGCCGGCCGACGATCGACAGCAGGTGGCGTCCAGGCCCGCGGCACGACGTCGACGAGCGAGTAGCCGCCCCCGCCGGTGGCCAGCCACTTGCCACCGCACACCTCGTGGGCCAGGTCGTGCAGCGCGAGGTACGACGACCGCTGGCCGTCGACGCTCAGCAGCAGGTGGGCCAGCGGGTCCTCGATGTGGGAGTCGCAGCCGTGCTGGGTGACCAGCACGTCGGGGGCGAACTCGCGCACCAGCGGCGGCACCACCGCGTGGAAGGCCCGCAGCCAGCCGGCGTCGGCGGTGCCCGGGCGGCAGCGCGACGTTGGCCGCCGACCCCTCGGCCTCGCGGCCCGCCGGTCTCGTCGGGGAAGCCGGTGCCCGGGAAGAGCATCTGGCCGGTCTCGTGCAGGCTGATCGGTCAGCACGCGCGGGTCGTCGTAGAAGATCTTCTCCACGCCGTCGCCGTGGTGGACGTCGACGTCGACGTAGGCCACCCGCTCGGCGCCGTTGTCCAGCAGCCAGCGGATCGCGACCGCGACGTCGTTGTAGATGCAGAAGCCGCTGGCGCGGCCCGGCATCGCGTGGTGCAGGCCGCCGGCGATGTTCGCGGCGTGGTCGACCTCGCCGGTCCACACCCGGCGGGCCGCCTCCACCGTGGCCCCCACCACGTGGGCGGCCGCCTCGTGCATGCCCTCGAACGTCGGGTTGTCCTCGCTGCCGAGACCGCGCCTCGCGTCCAGCACCGTCGGGTCGGCCCCGGAGCGCTTGACCGCGGCCACGATACTCCTCGTCGTGCACGGTGAGGACGAGGTCGTCGGGTGCGCCTCGGCGCCTTGACCAGCCTCAGCCCCGAGGCGGAGCCGGGGCCGCGACCACGCCGAGCTCGGTCGCCAGCAGCATCGTCAGGTCGACCCGCACCGGGTTCGAGCGGGTGGTCGTGGCCGAAGTCGTAGTCGACCAGCGACGGGTCGAAGACCACACAGGCCGCGGCAGCCGTCGGCACTCATCGGCGCGACCCTCAGGCCCCGCCGGCGAGGTCGCGGGACCGGTCCCGCGCGGCCTCCATCGCGGTCAGGAACGCGGCGCGCACCTTGTGGTCCTCCAGCTGGCGCACCGCCGCGGCGGTGGTGCCGCCCGGCGAGGTCACCTGCTCGCGCAGCACGGTCGGGTGCTCACCGGTCTCGCGCAGCAGCTTGGCCGAGCCGACCACGGTCTGCACGACCAGCTCGGTGGCGGTCGGGCGCGGCAGGCCGAGGTGGACGCCGGCCTCGATCATCGCCTCGACCACGAAGAAGAGGTAGGCCGGACCGGAGCCGCTGATCGCGGTGACCGCATCCTGCTGGTTCTCCGGCACGCGCAGCACCCGGCCGGTGGCCGAGAGCAGCGCCTCGGCCCGCGCCAGGTGGTCGTCGTCGCAGTGGGTGCCCGGCGAGATCGCCGCCATGCCCTCGTCGACCAGGGCCGGGGTGTTGGGCATGACCCGGACCACCGCGACTCCCTCGGGCACGTGCTCCTCGATGAACGAGGTCGTGACGCCGGCCGCCAGCGAGACCAGCAGCTGGCCCGGGCGCAGCACCGGCGCGATGTCGGTCAGCAGGTCGGCCATGTCCTGCGGCTTGACCACCACCACGACGGTGTCGGCCTCGGCGGCCGCGTCGCGGTTGCCGACCACGCGACGCCGTACTTCTCCTCGAGCTCGGTCGCGCGCTGCAGCCGCTTCTCGCCGACCAGCAGCTGGAGGGCTCGCCGCCCGGCGCGCACGAGCCCCGACAGCAGGGTCTCCCCCATCACGCCGGCGCCCAGGATCGCGACCGTGTCCGTCATCGGGTCTCCTCTCCGCCCCGTGGCCACGCGGTTCACCGTGTCAGCCGCTCATCGCCGCTCAGCCGGTGGTGGCCAGTGAGCGCAGGAAGAACGCCACGTTGCTGCGGGCGCTCGGCCAGCCGACGCACGAGGTAGCCGTACCACTCCTGACCGTAGGGCACGTAGACGCGCACCGTCTCGCCGGCGTCAGCCAGTCGCTGCTGCTCGACGGGCCGGATGCCGTAGAGCATCTGGTACTCGTAGCTGCCCGGCTCGCGTCCCGCCGCGCTGCGCCAGCTCTCCGGCGATCGCGACCATGCGCGGGTCGTGGGTGGCGACCATCGGGTAGCCGTCGCCGTTCATCAGCGACCTTGAGGCAGCGCACGTAGGAGAGGTCGACCTCCTGCCGGCCTGGAACGCGACCCGCTCGGGCTCCTCGTAGGCGCCCTTGCACAGCCGCACCCGCGAGCCCTCGCCGGCCAGGTCGCGGCAGTCGGTCTCGGTGCGCCGCAGGTAGGCCTGGAGCACGCGCGCCGGTCTCGGGGAAGTCCTTGCGCAGCTCGCGCAGGGTCCGCAGCGTCGCGTCGGTGGTGGAGTGGTCCTCCATGTCCAAGGTGACCGTGGTGCCGTGCGCAGCGCGGCAGCGCGGCAGATGGTGCGGGCGTTCTCCAGCGCGACCTTGCTGCCGCCGTCGGAGAGCGCCTGACCGACGGCGGAGAGCTTGACCGAGACCTCGACGGGGGCGGTCAGGCCCGCGTCGGCGAGCGCCTCGAGGACGTCGAGGTAGCGCCGACGCGTGGCTCGGCCTGGGCCTCGTCGGTGGTGTCCTCACCCAGGAAGTCCAGGGTCACGGTGCGACCGTCGCGCGACCAGCTCGCGCGCTGCCGCGACCGCGTCGGCGGTCTCCTCACCGGGCACGAAGCGGTCCACCACGCCCGCGCGAGCCGGGCTCGTCGGTCATCGCGCTGGCGTTGTCGCTGTCGGCGAGCTTCAGCAGGGGCCGGCGCAGCAGGCTGCAGGTCCGTCTCGATGCGCGCCAGTGCTCGTGACGCCGTACGCGTCGACGCAGTCGGTGCGCCGTCGCGGTCACCGAGCCCAGCGCAGCAGGCCCACGACGACGAAGCCGAGGACGACGGCCAGGTCGCCCCCGCCCGCGGCCCAGCCGCCGGCGGTCGTGACCGGCGACGCCTGCATGGCCTCGACGGCGTAGGTCAGCGGGAGCACGGTCCGCGACCAGCCCGCAGCGACGTCGGGCATCTTGTCGGTCGGCACGAACAGCCCGCACAGCAGGATCTGCGGGAACACCACCGCGGGCATGAACTGCACGGCCTGGAACTCGGTCGGGCGAAGGCCGAGACCAGCAACCCCAGCGCGGTGCCGAGCACCGCGTCGGCGACCGCCACCACGTCCAGCGCCCACACCGGCCCCTGCACGCCGAGGCCGAGCAGCCCGACGCAGACCGCCACCAGCAGTGCCGACTGCACCGCGGCCGCCGCGCCGAAGGCGAGGGCGTAGCCCGCGAGCAGGTCGCCCTTGCCAGCGGCATCGCGAGCAGCCGCTCCAGCGTGCCTGACGTGCGCTCGCGCAGCGTCGTCACCGACGTCACCAGGAACATCACGATGAAGGGGAAGACAGCCAGCAGTGCCGGCCCGAACCGGTCGAACACCTCCCCCGGCGTCTCGCGGAACATCCACCACAGCAGCGTCTCCAGGACGCAGGGCACCACGAGCAGCAGCGCCACCGTGCGGTGGTCGCGGCGCAGCTGGAGCAGCACGCGCAGCGCCACGGCGGCCGTACGACGCGGGGCCACCGGTGCCCCCCCGGGTCGTCGGGGTCGTCGCTCCGGCCCGCCGGACCAGCTCCAGGAACGCCCCGTCGAGGGTCTCGGCGGCGCTGTCCCCGACCAGCGCGCCCGGCGTGGCGTCCGCCAGCAGCCGCCCTTCCCGCAGCAGCAGCAGCCGGTAGCACCGGTCGGCCTCGTCCATGACGTGGCTGCTCACCAGCACCGTGACCCCGGCCGCGGCGAGCCGGTCGAAGAGGCCCCAGAGGCTCTCCCGCAGCACCGGGTCCAGCCCGACGGTCGGCTCGTCGAGCACGAGCAGGTCCGGCGACCCGAGCAGCGCGACGGCGAGCGAGGCCCGCGCGCGCTGGCCCCCCGAGAGGCGTCCCACCACCGACCCGGCGTGCCGGGCGAGGTCCACGGCCTCGACGACCCGATCCACCTCGGCGGCGCCGACGCCGAGGACCCGCGCGAAGAAGCTCACGTTCTCGCGCACCGACAGGTCGTCGTAGACGCTCGGCTCCTGTGTGGTGTAGCCGATCCGGGTGCGCAGCGCCGCCGATCCGGCCGGCTCACCCAGCACGGTCACCCGGCCCCCGTGGGTGCGCTGCACGCCGACGACGCTGCGCATCAGCGTGGACTTGCCGCAGCCGGACGGTCCGAGCAGCCCGGTCACCGAGCCCGGGCGCACGGTCAGGTCGAGGTCGTGCAGCACGACGACGCCGCCGCGACGCACCAGCAGACCGTCGACCTCGACCGCTTGGGTGACCACGCCCCGAATCTCGACCCCGGGGCCCGGCCCGTCAAGGGCGGCCCAGCCTGGTCGGTGGTCGCGGGGCCCGTGGGTCGCGCGCGACTCAGTCGGTGGTACCGGTCCCGGAGAAGTGCAGCCGGGTGAAGGCCAGCGACTCGGCCAGGTCGGCCTCGCGCTGCTGGCGCGTGGCGCGGCGGGTGTTGATCTCCAGCACGATCGACCCGTCGAAGCCGGAGCCGGCGAGGTGCTCGAGGAACTGTCCGCACGGCTGGATGCCGCGGCCCGGCACCAGGTGCTCGTCCTTGGCCGAGCCGGACCCGTCGGTCATGTGGATGTGGCGCACGCGGTCGCCGAGGCGCAACGCCATCTCGAGGGGGTCGGCCTGCGCGGTGGCGCAGTGCGAGAGGTCGATCGTGGTGTGCGCGTACGGCTGCTCCGAGGGGTCCCAGCCCGGCTGGTAGATCTGCATGCCGCGCTGGGCGGAGGTACGCCACGGGTACATGTTCTCCACCGCGAAGTGGAGGCCGGTGGACTCCTCCAGACGGGCGATGCCCTCGACGAAGCCACGCGCGTAGTCACGCTGCCAGCGGAACGGCGGGTGCACGACCACGGTCGGGGCACCGAGCTCGTGGGCCATCTCGGCCGAACGCTCCAGCTTGACCCAGGGGTCGGTGCCCCAGACCCGCTGCGTGATGAGCAGGCACGGCGCGTGCACGGCGCACACCGGGATCTCGTGGTACTCCGCGTGGTGCTTCATCGTCGCAGCCTCCTGGCTGGCCTGCTCGATGCTGACCATGACCTCGACGGCGTCGTAGCCGAGCCGGGCGGCCACCTCGAAGCCCTCCGCGGTGGTCTGCGGGTAGACCGAGGCGGTCGAGAGCCCGATGGGGACGGTGGTCGACATGCGCTCAGCCCAGCGTGCCGAGGCGGTCGAGACGGTCGAGGATGACGCCCTCGCGGAGGGCCCAGGGGCAGATCTCGAGCTCGTCGGTCTCGAAGATGTCCATCACCGCGTCGGCGACGACGGCCCCGGCCAGCATCTGGTGGGCCCGGTTGCTCGAGACCCCCGGGAGGCCCGCGATCTCGGACGCGCTCATGCCGGCGAGCCGGGGCACCCACTCCGCGATCGCCGCGGCGGGGAGCACACGGCGTACGAACGGACCCTCCCCCGAGGGCGCCGCGCCGCAGACCCGCGCCAGCGAGCGGAAGGTCTTGGACGTGGCCACCGCGTGGGTCGGGGCGTCGCTGCGGCGCAGCGCCCCCACGGTCTCGGCCACCGCACTGCGCACGTGCCGGCGCAGGTCACGCAGCCGGCGGTCGTCCGGCCCGGAGACGCTGTCGCCGAGGAAGTCGCGGGTCAACCGCCCGGCGCCCAGGGGCAGCGAGTACGCCGCCGACGGCGCCTGCGCCGAACCCGTGGCCAGCTCGAGCGAACCGCCCCCGATGTCGAAGACGGCCAGGCGGCCCGAGGACCAGCCGAACCACCGGCGTACGGCGAGGAACGTCAGCCGTGCCTCGTCCTCGCCGGGAAGCACCGCGAGGTCGATCCCGGTCTCCCGCTCCACGGTGGCGAGCACCTCGTCGACGTTGCCGGCGTCGCGCACGGCGCTGGTGGCGAAGGCCAGGATCTCGCCGCAGCCCTTGTCCTCGGCGACGACCAGCGCGTCGGAGACGAAGGCGACGAGCGCCGCGACGCCCTTCGGGCTCAGGTCCCCGGCCTCGTCGAGGTGCTCGGCCAGCCGCAGCGGCGCCTTGTGCGACGAGGCCGGCACGGGGGCGCCACCCCCGTGCGCGTCCACGACCAGCAGGTGCCCGGTGTTGGAGCCGATGTCGAGCACTCCCAGACGCATGTCCGCACGCTACCGCCCCGGTCCCTAGGATGTGCCGGTGCCCGAGGTCCTCGACGTCTTCCCCCGTGCCTGGGTCGAGTTCGTCGATCCGGGCGACGACACCCAGCGCTTCCGCTGCGACCTGACCTGGCTGACCTCCTCGTACACCTGCATCTTCGCGGCCGGCTGTGCCGGCATCTACTCCTCCCGCCCCGACGACGGCTGCTGCACCCTGGGGGCGCACTTCGCCGACGAGGCCGACGAGGAGCGGGTGCGGGGCTTCGTCGACCAGCTCACCGACGCCGACTGGCAGCACCGGGAGGCGGGCCTGCGCGACGGCTGGGTGCACACCGACGAGGAGGGCGACCGGGTCACGGCGCGCGTCGACGGCGCCTGCGTGTTCGCCAACCGCCCCGGCTTCGCGGGCGGGCAGGGTTGCAGCCTGCACGCCCTCGCCCAAGGCCAGGGCCGCGAGCCGCTGGAGGCCAAGCCCGACGTGTGCTGGCAGCTGCCGATCCGCCGGGACTTCCGCGAGGTCGAGCTCAACGACGGCACCGAGTACACCGAGGTGCTGATCACCGAGTACGACCGCGGCGGCTGGGGCCCGGGGGGCCACGAGTTCGACTGGTACTGCACCGCGAACACCGAGGCGCACGTCGCCCCGGAGCCGCTCTACCTCAGCAACGCGGCCGAGCTCGACGCCCTGATGGGACCGGCCGGGTACGCCGAGCTGGTGCGGCACTGCGAGGCGCACCTGCGCTCCCGGTCGACGTTGGCGCTGCACCCCGCGTCCCCCCGCTGACCTGCGGGGCGACCGGCGTGACGTGTCCCAGAACACGCCCGGAGCGACCCCCCGTTGCGTGTCGGTGCGGAGCTCGGGTGAGAATGCCGCTATGCGCCTGGATCACCTCTCGTACGCCGCTGGCCCGGACGGGCTCCGGGGCACCGCGTCCCGCATCGCCGGCCTGCTCGGCGCCGAGTTCGTCGACGGGGGCATCCATCCCCGCTTCGGCACCCGCAACATGGTGCTGCCACTCGGCGGTCACACCTACCTCGAGGTGGTCGAGGTGCTCGACCACCCGGCCTCGGACAAGGCGCCGTTCGGCCAGGCCGTGCGGGCCCGCTCCGAGCTCGGCGGCGGCTGGCTGGGCTGGGTCGTCGCGGTCGACGACCTCGCCCCGGTCGAGCAGCGGCTCGGTCGCGAGGGCGTGGCCGGCAACCGGCACCGCCCCGACGGCACCCAGATCACCTGGCGCCAGGTCGGCGTCAAGGGCCTGCAGTCCGACCCCCAGCTGCCCTTCTTCGTGGAGTGGCTCGGCGACGCCGCGGACCACCCCTCGACCGGCGCCAGCGAACAGCTCTCCCTGTGCTGCCTGGAGATCGCCGGCGACCCGGGCCGGGTCAGCGACTGGCTGGGCCGCCCGGTGACCGAGCCGCTCGAGGACGTCACCGTCGACTGGGTCGCCCCGCACGGCACCCCCGGCGTGATCGCCGCGAAGTTCCACACCCCCGCGGGCCTCGTCCGCATCTGACTCGCGTCCACGCCCGGTCCGGTGACCCCCCACGGCGTGAGCCCGGGCGCGGTCCCGAGCGCGAACATCTGGCAGCACCCCGCGACGTACGAGCTCGAGAACCGCGCGGTCGACCCGGACGGCCGGCTCCACGACACGCTGCGCCGCCTCGCCGACTGGTCGGGCCGCGACGTCCTCGACGTCGGCTGCGGCACTGGGTTCCACCTCCCGCAGTGGGCCGACGGCGCCCGCTCGGTGGTCGGCGTCGAGCCGCACCCCGACCTCGCGGCCGTGGCCCGGCGTCGGTCGCGACGGCTGCCGCACGTCGAGGTCCGTCAGGGCAGCGCCACGGCGCTGCCGCTGCCCGAGGCCTCCGTCGACTGGGTGCAGGCACGCTGGGCGTACTTCTTCGGCCCGGGCTGCGAGCCGGGCCTGGCCGAGCTCGACCGCGTCGTCCGCCGGGGCGGCACGGCGCTGGTGGTCGACAACGACCCGACTCGCAGCACCTTCGGGTCGTGGTTCCGACGCGGCTACCCGCGGGCGCCGGGTGCCGGCGAGGTGGAGCGCTTCTGGTCGCGCCGCGGATGGACGCGCACCCCGGTCGACATGGGGTGGCGGTTCGAGCGCCGCGAGGACCTCGAGGCGGTGCTGCGGATCGAGTTCCCGCCGAGCTGGCCGAACGGCTCGTCGCCGAGCACCGGGGGGTCGAGGTCGACTATGCCGTCAACGTCTGGTCGCGCACCTTCTGAGCCGGCGCCGGGAGCCCGGGGCCCCCGGCAGGGGCTCAGGAGGACCCGCCGTACGGCGAGGGAGGGCGCGAGCAGCGCGCCCGGCTCCGCGACGGTGCGGTGGGCCAGCAGGCGGCCGAGCGCCTGGACGACCTCGACGGCGATGTCCTCGAGCGGCTGCCGGACGCTGGTAGCCCGAGGGCAGCACCTCGCGGCCTGCGAGTCGTCGAAGCCGGTGACCGCGACGTCGCGACCCGGGCGCAGCCCCCGCTCGTAGAGGATCTGCCACGCGCCGACGGCGACCGTGTCGGTGGCGCAGACCAAGGCGGTGGGCGACTGGCCGTCGAGCAGCTCGTGGGTCGCCGTACGCCCGAAGTCGACGGTGTCCTCGCCGCGCGCGGCCAACGACGTCGTGGACAGTCCGTGGGCGTGCATGGTCTCCACCCAGCCGCGGCGCCGGTCCTCGCCGATCCGGGAGTCCTTGCGCTGCCCCAGCCAGGCGATCCTGGTGTGGCCGCGCGAGATGAGGTGCCGGGTCGCCTGCGCGATGCCCTCGGCCCCGTCCACGTCGACCCAGGGGTGCCGGGCACCCGGGTCCTCCCACGGACGGCCGAAGGCGACGAAGGGGGCACCGTTCTCCTCCAGCCACATGGCCTGGGGGTTGCCGAAGTAGGTGTCGGTCAGCACGAAGGCGTCGACCGAGCCCGAGCGCAGCAGGTCGTCGTAGCCCGCCACCGGGTCCTCGGGCCGCCCGGAGAACAGCAGCACGTGGTAGCCAGCGTCCTTGCTGCGGTCGACCAGCGTGTGCACGAAGCGGTCCATCAGCGCGTTCGCCGTGCCCTCGGCGGCCGGGTCGAAGCGCAGCCCGATCAGGTGGGCGCGGCGGGTGCGCAGGTTGCGGGCGGCCCGGTTCGGCGAGTAGCCGAGCTCGGTGATCACCGCGCGGACGCGCTCGAGGGTGTCCGGGCGCAGCAGCGAAGGGTTGTTCAGCGCGTTGCTGACGGTCTGCCGGGACACCCCGGCCCGCTCGGCGACCGTGGCTAGGGTGGGCGTGTCGGGCAGCACGCGACCGGGGCGGGCGACTCACCCCGGGCTCCTCCTCGACCTGACCTGTCTTGACCTGGCGGAACTGACCGCCCTGGAACGATCCAACGCGTCATATCGTGCGTCGCGCGCCCCTGCGAGTCAACCGGAGGGCGCCCCCCGGGGTGGCCGCCCCGGGAGCGTCGGCGCCGGCGGTTACGTTGCCCTCGTCCCACCCCCTCACGACGGGAGCCCGACGTGGCCCGCACCAGCGTCGCCTACGCCTGCTCCGCCTGCGGCGCGCACGCGCCTCGCTGGATGGGCGGTGCGCCCGCTGCCAGGAGTTCGGCACCGTCCAGGAGGTCGCCCCCCGCGAGCGGGCCGGCAAGAGCGCCGGGGTCCGCACGAGCCTCGGCGGCCGTCCCCCGTCGCGCCCCGCCGCCTCGGTCGCCACCGTGTCGGCGTCGGCGTCGCCGCACCGCCTGCCCACGGGGGTGGGCGAGTTCGACCGGGTGCTGGGCGGAGGTCTCGTGCCCGGCCAGGTGCTGCTGCTCGCCGGCGAGCCGGGCGCGGGCAAGAGCACCCTGCTGCTGATGGTCGCCGACGCCGTCGCCCGGATGAGCGGTCGCACGGTGCTCTACTGCTCGGGCGAGGAGTCCGTGCACCAGATCGCCGTGCGGGCCCGGCGGATCGGTGCCCTGCACGAGCGGTTGCTGGTCAGCGACGACACCGACCTCGGTGCGGTGCTCGGGCACGTCGAGCAGCACGCCGAGGGGCTCGCCCTGCTCATCGTCGACTCCGTGCAGACCATCGCCAGCCCCGAGGTCGAGGGGCGGGCCGGCGGCGTCGCCCAGGTCATGGAGGTCGCCCAGGTGCTGGTGCGCACGGCCAAGCAGCGCGGCCTGCCGACCTGCCTGGTCGGCCAGGTCACCAAGGAGTCCACGGTCGCCGGGCCCCGCGCGCTCGAGCACACCGTCGACACGACGCTGGCGATGGAGGGCGACCCGCACACCGCCCTGCGGATGCTGCGCGCCGTGAAGAACCGCTACGGCCCGGCCGACGAGGTGGCGTGCTTCGAGCAGGCCGACGACGGTCTGCGCGAGGTGCCCGACCCCTCGGCCCTCTTCCGCGGCGACCGCGAGCGACCCGTGCCCGGCACCTGCGTGACGGTGACCGTCGAGGGCCGCCGACCGCTCCTGGCCGAGGTGCAGTGCCTCGTCGTCCCCACCACCCTGCCGTCGCCCCGGCGGGCGGTCTCCGGCCTGGACTCCGCGCGGATCGCCATGCTCACCGCCGTCACCGAGCGGCACGCCCGGATCAGCCTGAAGGACCGCGACCTCTTCGCCGCCACCGTGGGCGGCATCCGGCTTCGCGACCCCGGCTCCGACCTCGCGGTCTGCCTGGCTCTCGCCTCCGCCGTCCGCGAGACCGCCCTGCCGGCCGACGTGGCCGCGATGGGCGAGGTGACCCTGTCCGGTGACATCCGCAAGGTGCCGGGCATGTCCTCCCGGGTCGCCGAGGCCGCCCGGCTGGGCTACTCCACCCTGCTCGTGCCGGTCGGCACCCGCGAGCGCTCGACGGGGGACACCGGCGTACGCCTGGTCGAGGTGCGCACGCTCGCCGACGCCTTCGCCGCGCTGCCCGCCGCGCGCGGCGCCGCTCGTCCGCCCGACGCCTAGACTCACCCCAGGGGCGCCCAGCCCCCGTCGCACGCGACGACCGCACGCACCGACCGGAGAGACGCCGTGGCCCTCGAGGAGCCCGCCGCCCAGCTGCGCGGCGCCTTGGCGAGCATCGCCCCCGGCACCTCGCTGCGCGACGGGCTGGAGCGGATCCTGCGGGGCCGCACCGGCGCCCTGATCGTGCTCGGCGCGGACAAGCTCGTCGAGTCCCTCTCGACCGGCGGCTTCGCCCTCGACGTGCCGTTCTCGGCCACCGGTCTGCGCGAGCTGGCCAAGATGGACGGGGCGATCGTCATCGACAAGGACGTCTCCCGCATCGTCCGCGCCGCGGTGCACCTGATGCCGGACCAGAGCATCCCCAGCGAGGAGACCGGCACCCGCCACCGCACCGCCCAGCCGGGTTGCCCGCCAGACCGGCTTCACGGTGATCTCGGTGTCGCAGTCGATGCAGATCATCGCGGTCTACGTCGGCGAGACCCGCTACGTCATCGAGGACAGCGGCCAGATCCTCGCCCGCGCCAACCAGGCGATCGCGACCCTCGAGCGCTACAAGCTGCGCCTGGACGAGGTGTCGGCGACGCTGTCGGCCCTGGAGATCGAGGACCTCGTCACCGCCCGTGACGTCGCGGTGGTCGCCCAGCGGCTGGAGATGGTCTCGCGCATCGCGCGGGAGATCGAGGGCTACGTGCTCGAGCTGGGCACCGACGGGCGGCTGCTGTCGCTGCAGCTCGACGAGCTCGTCACCGGTGTCGACGCCGAGCGGCAGCTGGTCGTGCGCGACTACCAGCCGATCACCCGTAGGGAGCGGCCCACCTCGGAGGTGCTGAGCCGCCTCGAGGCGCTGTCCCCGCCCGACCTGGTCGACATCGGGGCGGTGTCGCGCTCGATCGGCCTCGGCTCCTCGGAGAACCTCGACGCGGCCGTCGCCCCGCGCGGCTACCGCCTGCTGGCCCGCGTGCCCCGCCTGCCGGCCACGGTGGTGGACCGGCTGATCGAGCACTTCGGGTCGCTGCAGAAGCTGCTCGCGGCGAGCGTCGACGACCTGCAGGCCGTCGAGGGCGTCGGCGAGCTGCGGGCCCGGAGCGTGCGCGAGGGTCTCTCCCGCCTCGCCGAGTCGAGCATCCTCGAGCGGTACGTCTGACCGAGCGGCGCTCAGTCGCCGGCGCGGCCCTTGGTGTCGGTCAGTCCGGTGTCGTCGCTCGGGCTGGGGCTCGGCTCCGGCGTCGGCTTGGGCTTCCGGGTGCGCACCTCGTCGGGAGCCTTGGTGAGCTCGAACTGCTGGTCGGTCGGCTCTCCGCCGGTCGGGGCGACCTTGACGTGGTACCAGCCGGGCTCGGCGTAGTCGGCGGCGCGGGTGCAGTCCTGGTCGCTGCGCTGCCCGCGCCAGGTCACCGTGACCTCGGCGGGCTGGTCCGGCTGCACGACGACCGTCTGCCGGGGAGCACCTTCGGGCACTGCAGCGAGCTCCACACGGAGCGTCGCCGGAGGTGATGCTCATCGCCACGGTGTCGGGCGAGACCCCCCAGGTGCACGCCTGCGGGGTCAGCGGGACCAGCTCGAGCGGGATCGCGATGTCGGTGGCGGCGTACGCCGTGCCGACCCGCGCCCGGATCCGCAGGTCCGCCGGGCGGCACGGGCCGCTGGGCTGGCGGAGGGCCAGGCGGTCGCTCTCGTCGGCCGCGGCCGCCTTCGGCTCGGCCCGGGTGGACGCCTCGGGGGAGGCCGCCGAGGACGCCGTGGTCGAGGCCGCGCCGGCGGCGGGGCGGGCGACCGAGCCGACCGCACGCGCCTGGGACGGGGCCTCGTCGCCGGGCGTCGAGCAGCTGGGCCAGCCCCACGACCAGCCGCGACCAGGACGATGAGCAGCACGAGGCGTCGGACCCAGTAGACGCGCCGGGGCAGGGGGCCTCGCGGGCTGGTCAGCCGAGCTGCATGACCCCACCGGGTGCGTCGGGCGCGCCTACCGGGCAGGCACACCGGGCCCCCGCGCCCGCAGGCGGCGTCGTTTGCCATCCTGGCCGCGATGGACGAGCCACGACCTGCACCTGCACGACCCGCATCCTCGACTGGTACGCCGAGCACCAGCGCGACCTGCCGTGGCGACGCCCCGAGGCGACCGCGTGGTCGGTGCTGGTCTCCGAGCTGATGCTCCAGCAGACCCCGGTCGCACGGGTCCTCCCCGTGCACGCGGCCTGGCTGGAGACCTGGCCGACGCCCGCGTCGCTGGCCGCGGCGCCCGTCGGGGAGGCCGTGCGCGCGTGGGGTCGGCTCGGCTACCCCCGACGCGCGCTGCGCCTGCACGGGGCCGCGACGGCAATCGTGGGGCGGCACGGTGGGGAGGTGCCCGGGTCCTACGACGAGCTGATCGCGCTGCCCGGCGTCGGCGACTACACCGCGGCCGCGGTGGCGTCCTTCGCGTTCGGGCGCCGGCACGTCGTGCTCGACACCAACGTGCGGAGGGTCCTGGCCCGGGCCGTCGGCGGCGAGGAGCACCCCTCGCCCTCGGTCACCCGGGCCGAGCGCGACCGGGCCACCGCCCTGCTCCCCGACGACCCGGCCACCGCCGCCACCTGGGCGGTGGCTGTGATGGAGCTGGGCGCGCTCGTCTGCACCGCCGCGCGACCCCGGTGCGACGACTGTGCCGTCGCCCGGGCCTGCGCGTGGGTGCGGCGGGGCGTCCGCCGTACGCCGGCCCGACGCGCCGGGTGCAGGCGTTCGCCGGCACCGACCGGCAGTGCCGTGGGCGGCTGCTGGCCGTGGTGCGCGAGGCGCCGGGGTCGGTCGCGGCCGAGCGGCTGGCCGAGGCGTGGGCGCGCACCGAGCAGCGCGAGCGCTGCCTCGCCGGTCTGGTGACCGACGGCCTGCTCGTGCTGAGCCCCGAGGATCGCTACGCGCTGCCCTGACCGGCGAGCGCCGCCACCGCGTCGGCCAGGTCCGCCACGGCCTGCCCGCTGGCGTCGTCCCGGGCCAGCGGCTGGTCGAGCAGGAACCCGGCGAAGGCCGCGTCCACCAGGCTCGCGGCCCGCAGCGCGGCGCGGTCCGAGCCGCTGACCGGGCGCAGGTAGCCCACGAGCGCGGCCATCCAGCGGTGGTTGCACGCGCGCACCACCTCGACGTACGGGTCGCGCCCGAACAGCCCCAGCGCCGCAGCCTCGACGTACAACCGCTGGCATGCCGCGAGCCCGCTGCCCTGGTGGGCCTCCCAGAGGGCCAGCACGGCGCCGCGTGCGTCCTCGGCGGCCGGCACCGCGCGCACGCTCTCCACCGACCGCTCCGTGGAGATCCGCAGCACCTCGCCACCAGGTCGTCCCGGTCGGCGAAGTGGTAGAGCAGCATCCGGTCGCTGGTGCCGATCGCGGCCGCCAGCGGTCGCAGGCTCAGGCCGATCAGCCCGTGCTCGAGGGTGTAGTCGGTCGCGGCGTCGCCCAGCTGGTCACGACGGCTCGGTGCGTCCTGGGTCACCCTGTCCTCCTTCGGCTCGACGATCGAGTGTAGCGACTGCTACATTGACGTAGCAGTCGCTACAGAAAGGTCGTGCCATGGGCCCCTGGATCTTCCTCGTGCTCGCCATCCTCCTGGAGGTGGGCGCCACGAGCGTGCTCGACCGCACCGAGGGCTTCCACCAGCCGGGCTGGTCGGCCCTGGTGCTCGGCGGCTACGCCCTGTCGATCTGGCTGCTCGCCCTCGCCGTGCGCGACATCCCCGTGCCCGTGGCGTACGCCGTGTGGTCGGGCCTCGGCACCGCGGGGATCGTCGCGGTGGCCGCGGTCTTCCTCGGCTACCGGCCGGACGCGGTGAGCCTTGGCGCGCTGGCGATGGTCGTCGTCGGCGTCGTCGTGCTCAACCTGCACGCGCCGCCGCACTGAGCGGCCCCGGCCCTCCCCGAGCCGCACGACCCGCACAGCACGACGGGGCGCCCACCCGGAGGTGGGCGCCCCTTCGTCGTGCGGGTGCGGTGGTGCTCTGTCGTGCCGTGCTCGCGGGAGCGGTCAGTCGCCGTCCGCGCCGGCCACCTGGATCGGCGGCACGTCCGGCACCTCGTCGCGCTTGGTGCCCTCGAAGGTGAAGGTGGCCGTGGGCCCGTCGCCCTCGACGTCGACCAGGATGATCTGGCCCGGTCCGACCTCTCCGAAGAGCATCTTCTCGGCGAGCACGTCCTCGATCTCGCGCTGCACCGTGCGGCGCAACGGACGCGCACCGAGCACGGGGTCGAAGCCCCGCTTCGCGAGCAGGTCCTTCGCGGCGTCGGTCAGCTCGAGCGACATGTCCCGGTCCTTCAGCCGCAGCTCGACCGAGGCGACCATGTTGTCCACCATCGTGACGATCTGCTCCTGCGACAGCGGCGGGAAGACGATGATCTCGTCGACGCGGTTGAGGAACTCCGGGCGGAAGTGCTGCTTGAGCTCCTCCGTCACCTTCGCCTTCATCCGGTCGTAGGACCCCTGCTTGTCTCCCGCCTGGTTGAAGCCCAGGCTGACGCCCTTCGCGATGTCGCGGGTGCCGAGGTTGGTCGTCATGATGATGACCGTGTTCTTGAAGTCGACGACGCGACCCTGGGAATCGGTCAGGCGGCCTTCCTCGAGGATCTGCAGCAACGAGTTGAAGATGTCCGGGTGCGCCTTCTCGACCTCGTCGAAGAGCACGACCGAGAACGGCTTGCGACGGACCTTCTCGGTGAGCTGGCCGCCCTCCTCGTAACCGACGTAGCCGGGTGGGGAGCCGAACAGCCGCGAGACGGTGTGCTTCTCGCTGAACTCCGACATGTCGAGCTGGATCAGCGAGTCCTCGTCACCGAACAGGAACTCGGCGAGCGTCTTGGACAGCCACGTCTTGCCGACGCCCGAGGGCCCGGCGAAGATGAACGAGCCGCCGGGACGCTTGGGGTCCTTGAGGCCCGCACGCGTGCGACGGATCGCCCGCGAGAGCGCCTTGACGGCCTCGTCCTGACCGATGACGCGCTTGTGCAGCTCGTCCTCCATCTTGAGCAGCCGGGTGGACTCCTCCTCGGAGAGCTTCACGATGGGGATGCCGGTGGCGATCGCGAGGACCTCGGCGATGAGCTCCTCGTCGACCTCGGCGACGACGTCCATGTCGCCGGCCTTCCACTGCTTCTCCCGTTCGGCCTTGGCCAGGATGAGCTGCTTCTCCTGGTCGCGGAGCGACGCGGCGGCCTCGAAGTCCTGGCCGTCGATCGCGGCCTCCTTCTCCCGACGCACGCCGCCGATCTTGTCGTCGAACTCGCGCAGGTCCGGCGGCGCGGTCATCCGGCGGATCCGCAGGCGCGAACCGGCCTCGTCGATGAGGTCGATCGCCTTGTCCGGCAGGAACCGGTCGGAGATGTACCGGTCCGCCAACGTGGCGGCCGACACGAGCGCGTCGTCGGTGATCGTGACGCGGTGGTGCGCCTCGTAGCGGTCACGCAGGCCCTTGAGCATCTCGATGGTGTGCGCGATCGAGGGCTCGTTGACCTGGATCGGCTGGAACCTCCGCTCGAGCGCGGCGTCCTTCTCGAGGTACTTGCGGTACTCGTCGAGGGTGGTCGCGCCGATCGTCTGCAGCTCGCCCCGCGCCAGCATCGGCTTGAGGATCGAGGCCGCGTCGATCGCGCCCTCGGCCGCACCAGCCCCGACGAGGGTGTGGATCTCGTCGATGAACAGCACGATGTCGCCGCGGGTCTTGATCTCCTTGAGCACCTTCTTCAGGCGCTCCTCGAAGTCACCGCGGTAGCGCGAGCCGGCCACCAGGGCACCCAGGTCGAGCGTGTAGATGTGCTTGTCCTTGAGTGTCTCGGGAACGTCGCCCTTGACGATGTCCTGCGCCAGGCCCTCCACGATCGTGGTCTTGCCGACGCCGGGCTCGCCGATGAGCACCGGGTTGTTCTTCGTGCGGCGGGACAGGATCTGCATCACGCGCTCGATCTCGGTGCCGCGCCCGATCACCGGATCGAGCTTGCCCTCCCTCGCCGCCTGGGTGAGGTTGCGGCCGAACTGGTCGAGCACCAGCGAGGAGGAGGGCGTGCCCTCCTGGCTCTGCGAGGCGCCCGCCGAGGCGGTCTCCTTGCCCTGGAAGCCCGAGAGCAGCTGGATGACCTGCTGGCGCACGGAGTTCAGGTCCGCGCCGAGCTTGACGAGCACCTGGGCGGCGACGCCCTCGCCCTCGCGGATCAGGCCGAGCAGGATGTGCTCGGTGCCGATGTAGTTGTGGCCGAGCTGCAGCGCCTCGCGGAGGCTGAGCTCGAGGACCTTCTTGGCGCGGGGGGTGAAGGGGATGTGGCCGCTGGGCGCCTGCTGACCCTGGCCGATGATCTCCTCGACCTGCGCCCGCACCGCCTCCAGCGAGATGCCGAGGCTCTCCAGGGCCTTGGCGGCGACACCCTCGCCCTCGTGGATCAGGCCGAGCAGGATGTGCTCGGTGCCGATGTAGTTGTGGGAGAGCATGCGGGCCTCTTCCTGGGCCAGCACGACCACCCGGCGCGCTCGGTCGGTGAACCGCTCGAACATGTGCATCGCTCCTCAGGAACCGTGGCTCACTCGCCGCCGGGGTGCCCGGCGTACGGCTGGTTGGGGCGCCGCCGACGGGTGCCGGCGGGGTGCGGGGTGCTCCGACTGGCTCGTCGCCACCCGTGCCCACTGACTTCCCCAACCCGCTCCCCAGACTACGTGTTCCCCCCGAGGCAACGTGTCCGCTCTGCGCGAACGCGGGACCTGGCCCGCTCGGGACGCCCCCGAGCGCCCCCGAGCGCACCCGAGCGCCCCCGAGCGCACCCGAGCGCACCCGAGCGCACCGCGAGGGTGCGACAACCCCCGGGGTGCCGCACCCTCGCGAGTGCTGGGTCTTGCTGGGTCGTGCTGGGTCGCGCTGGGTCGTGCTGGCTCAGTGGGCCGCGGCGTACGCCTCGCGCACCTTGGCGGACACGCGGCCACGCTCGGGCACGTCCATGCCGTTCTCCCGGGCCCAGGCGCGGATGTCGGCGGCGTCGGTGCCGGACGCGGCGCTGCTGCTGTGGCCGCTCGAGCGGCTCGACCGACGGCGGGTGCCCTCGGCGCGGCGAGCGTGGCCGATGTACGGCGCGAGCATCTCGCGCAAGTCCTCGGCGTGCTTCTCGGTCAGGTCGATCTCGTACGACGTGCCGTCGAGGCCGAACTTCACGGTCTCCTCGGCCTCGCTGCCGTCGATGTCGTCGACGAGCACGATGTTGACTTTCTGGGCCACGGGCTTTGTCCTCTCATTCCCGACCGGGATCGGTCGGTGCGTTGTTTTGCCATTCCCCGCGGTCATCCTAGGGCCTTTTCTCCAGAAACAAAGCCGAACGCGGCCGCGGTCCACACCATTTCGTGGCGGTTTAGTGTCGCGCACGTCGGCGGCACACCCGGACCGGGCGTGCGCCGAAAGCGGCGACTTTCTCGCCGGGGTGCCGGAACGCGGAGATCCGGCACGGAAAGGGTTTCGCGTCGGGGCGCGCATACCGCCGGTATCCCATTCCACCGGTCTCGGGCGGTGCCGCGCGCTCTATTCCGGGCGCAACAGGGGGAAAAGGATCGTCTCCCGGATGCCGGCACCGGTGAGCAGCATGACCAGCCGGTCCACGCCGAGCCCCATGCCGCCGGCCGGCGGCATGCCGAACTCCATCGCCTTGAGGAAGACCTCGTCGAGCTCCATCGCCTCCGGGTCGCCCGCTGCGGCCAGCCGCGACTGCGCCTCGAGCCGCTCGCGCTGCACCACCGGGTCGTTCAGCTCGGTGTACGCCGGCGCGAGCTCGACGCCGTTGACGATCAGGTCCCAGGCCTCGTTGATGCCCGGCTGCGAGCGGTGCGCCTTGGCCAGCGGTTTGACCGCCGCAGGGTAGTCCATAACGAAGGTCGGGGTGATCAGCGAGTCCTCGACGAGCTGCTCGTAGAGCTCGACCACGATCTCCTCGGCCCCCCAGGCGGGCTGCAGCTCGACGTCGTGGGCCGCCGCGTGGCGGCGCAGCGTCTCCGCGTCGGTCTCCACGGTGACCTGCTCACCGAGCGCCTCGGAGACCAGGTCCAGGATCGGGGCCTGCCGCCACTCCGCCTCGAGGTCGATCTCGCTGCCGTCGCGGCCCGGGACGATCGTGCGGCCGACGGCGTGGGCGGCGTCGACCACGAGCGACCGGGTCAGCTCCATCATCGAGAACTGGTCGCCGTACGCCTCGTAGGCCTCCAGCATCGAGAACTCGGCGGCGTGCGTCGAGTCGAGCCCCTCGTTGCGGAAGGTCCGGCCGATCTCGTAGACCTTGTCGACGCCGCCGACCATGGCGCGCTTGAGGTCCAGCTCGAGGGCGATCCGCAGCAGCATCGGCTGGTCGAGGGCGTTGAGGTGGGTGCGGAACGGTCGCGCCGCCGCGCCGCCGTTGGTGAGCTGGAGGATCGGCGTCTCCACCTCGACGTACTCGCGGCGATGGAGGGTCTCGCGCAGCGAGCGGAGCACCGTCGCCTTGGTGCGCACCATGTCACGCGGCTCCGGGCGCAGCATCATGTCGACGTAGCGCAGCCGGATCCGCGCCTCGTCGGAGAGCGGCCGGTGCTCGTTGGGCAGCGGGCGCAGGGTCTTGGCCGCGACCTCCCAGGCCGTGGTCTGCACGGAGAGCTCGCCGCGCCGCGAGGTGACGACCTCGCCGCGCACGGCCAGCAGGTCGCCCAGGTCGACCAACGCCTTGAACTCGGCCAGCCGCTCCTCCCCCACCTCGGCGAGGGAGAGCATCGCCTGCAGCTCGCTGCCGTCGCCCTCGCGGAGCCGCACGAAGCAGAGCTTGCCGGTGTTGCGCAGGAACACGACCCGCCCGACCACGGCGACGTCGACGCCGGTGCGGGTGTCGGGCTCGAGCGCGGCGTCGTCGTAGGTCTCGCGCAGCTCGCGCAGCGTGTGCGTGCGCTCGACGGTCGTCGGGTACGGCGGGACCCCCGCCTCGAGCAGGCGCTCCCGCTTCTCCCGCCGCACCCGGATCTGCTCGGGGACGTCGGCCTCGGGGGCGGGGCTGCTCTCACGCTGGCTCACGGTCGGCAGGGTATCCGTCCGGGGCGTCGCTCCGGACCCGCCGGGCTGGCGCCGCCGGCTCAGCCCTCGCGCAGGTCCATGGCGACGTCGAGCACGGGCGCGGAGTGGGTCAGCGCCCCCACCGCGATGGTGTCGACGCCGGTGCCGGCGACCTCGCGGGCGCGGGCCAGGGTGAGACCGCCGGAGGCCTCGAGCCGGGCCCGGCCGGCGCTGCGGCGCACGGCCTCGCGCATGGTCGCGTCGTCCATGTTGTCGAGGAGCACGTCGGGGCAGCCCGCCTCGAGCAGCGCGTCGAGCTGGTCGAGCGTGGTCACCTCGACCTGCACCGGCAGGTCGGGGTGCGCGGCGCGCACCGCGTCGTACGCCGCCACCACGCCGCCGCAGGCGAGCACGTGGTTGTCCTTGACCAGGGCCTGGTCCGAGAGCGAGGTGCGATGGTTGGTGCCGCCGCCGCAGCGCACGGCGTACTTCTCCAGGTGGCGCAGGCCGGGCGTGGTCTTGCGGGTGTCCCGCACCCGGGCGCCGGTGCCCTCCAGGGCCGCGACCCAGGAGGCCGTCGCCGTCGCGACGCCGGAGAGGTGGCAGAGCAGGTTGAGCGCGGTGCGCTCGGCGGTGAGCAGCAGCCGGGTCTCTCCGCGGGCCGTGAGCACGACGTCGCCGCGCTCCACGGTGTCACCGTCGGCGCGGGGACGCTGCACCAGGACCGCGTCGCCGAGCACGTGGCGGAAGGCCGTCTCGGCCAGTGCCAGCCCGGCGAGGGTGCCGTCGGCACGGGCGACGAGGTCCGCGGTCTGCACCTGCCCGGCCGGGATCGTCGGCCACGAGGTGACGTCCTCGCCGGGGCAGTCCTCCGCGAAGGCCCGGCTCACGACGGCGTGCACGTCGGTCGGGTCGAGGCCGGCGGCCTCCAGCTCGCCGCGGAGGGCGACGGGCTCGCCGACGGTGGGGGCGGCGAGGCGCACGGCTCGGTGCGGCGGGGGGGCGCTCACAGCTCCTCCTGGGGGTGGAAGGCGAGGGTCGCGGCACCGCCGGTGTCCGGCGCACGTGCGTCGAGGTGGCCGCGCCAGGCCTCGACGGTGTCGGGGTAGTCCTCGCGCCAGTGCGAGCCGCGGGTCTCCTCCGCGCCAGCGCCGCCTCGACGAGCAACGTGGCGAGGGTGAGCAGGTTGCTGGTCTCCCAGTGCCGGGTGCCGGGCTCGGCGTCCTCGTCGTGCCAGAGCGCGGCCAGCCGGTCGCGGGCGGTGCTCAGCCCGTGCTCGGTGCGCAGCACCCCGGCGTACGTCGTCATCAGTGCCTGCACCTCGCCCATCCGGTCGCGGTGGGTCAGCGAGGCGGGGCGGGGGTCGGTCGCGGGCGATCGTCGCGCCGGGAGCGCGGCGCCGAGGGTGGTGGCGATCCGGTGACCGAAGACGAGGCCCTCGAGCAGCGAGTTGGACGCGAGCCGGTTGGCGCCGTGCACGCCGGAGCAGGCGACCTCGCCGCAGGCGTAGAGGCCCGGCACCGAGGTGGCGCCGTCGAGGTCGGTCGCGACCCCGCCCGAGGCGTAGTGGCAGGCCGGCACGACCGGGATCAGCTCGTGCACGGGGTCGACGCCGTGGCTGCGGCAGGTGGCCAGGATGGTGGGGAACCGCTCCTGCCACCGCTCCTCGCCGAAGCCGCGGGCGTCCAGCCAGACGTGCGGCCGGTCGGTCTCGCGCATCCGGCGGTGGATCGCCTTGGCGACGACGTCGCGGGGCGCGAGGTCGGCCATCGGGTGCACGCCGGCCATCACCCGCGCGCCGTGCACGTCGACGAGGAAGGCGCCCTCGCCACGGACGGCCTCGGAGATCAGCGGCTGCTGGCCGCGGGAGTCCTCGCCCAGCCACATCACCGTCGGGTGGAACTGCACGAACTCGAGGTCCCTCAGGCTCGCGCCGGCCCGGTAGGCCAGCGCCATCCCGTCACCGGTGGCGACCGGGGGGTTCGTCGTCGCCGCGAACAGCTGGCCGAGGCCGCCCGATGCCAGCACCACCGACCGGCAGTGCACCGCCCCCACGCCGTCGCGCTGGCCCTCGCCCATCACGTGCAGGGTGAGCCCCGCGACGGCACCGTCGTCGGCGAGCAGCAGGTCGACGGCCAGGGCGTGCTCGACCACCTCGACGCGGGGCGCGGCGTGCACCGCAGCCACGAGCGCCCGCTGGATCTCGCGGCCGGTGGCGTCGCCGCCGGCGTGGGCGATCCGGTCACGGTGGTGTCCACCCTCGCGGGTGAGCAGCAGCTCGCCGGCGTCGGAGTGGTCGAAGCGGGTGCCGAGCGCGATCAGCTCGCGCACCCGGTCGGGCCCCTCGGTGACCAGGGCCCGCACCGCGTCGGGGTCGCAGAGCCCCGCGCCGGCCACGAGGGTGTCCTGGAGGTGCTCGTCGGGGGTGTCCCCCGGCCCGAGTGCCGCGGCGATGCCCCCCTGCGCCCAGTGCGTCGACCCGGCCGAGAGGTCGTCCTTCGTCACGACCATCACCGTGGGGGCCTCCGCCCCGTCGGCGGCCGCCGCGGAGAGCAGGGCCTCGATGCGCAGGGCGGCGGTCAGGCCCGCGACGCCGGAGCCCACGACCACCACGTCGGCGTACGTCGTCCAGCCCGGCTCGGGTGCGGACAGTCGCCGCGGAGGAAGCCCCATCCGAGCGACCCTAGTGCCGGTCGCCCGTGCCGCGCGCGGTCACGGCCGACCGAGCACGACGGACAGGTTGTCGAGCAGCCGGGTGGAGCCGACCCGGGCCGCCACCAGCAGCCGGGCCTCGCCCTCGTCCGGCGCGGGGCCGAGGTCCGGGTCGGTCAGCGTGAGGTAGTCCACCTCGACCTCCGGGCACCCGTCGAGCACCCGCCGGGCGGCCCCGACGACGGCGTCGGCCCCGTCGTCCGCGCGCTCGCGACCGGCGAGCAGCGCCCGGGAGAGCGCCAGCGCGGAGGCCCGCTGCCCGGCGTCGAGGTAGCGGTTGCGCGAGGACCGCGCGAGACCGTCGTCCTCGCGCTGGGTCGGCACGCCGACGACGTCGACGTCGAGGCAGAGCTCCACCACCATCGCCCGGATCAGCACGAGCTGCTGGTAGTCCTTCTCGCCGAAGACGGCCACGTCGGGTCCCACGAGGCCGAGCAGCTTGGCCACGACCGTGAGGACGCCGCGGAAGTGGGTGGGGCGGGAGGCACCCTCCAGCAGCCCGCCCCGCGGGCCGGCGTCCACGGTCACCTCCGCCTCCCCGTGGGGGTAGACCTCCTCGACCGAGGGCGCGAAGACGACGTCGGCGCCGGCCGAGACGCTGGCCGCGACGTCGTCTTCCAGGGTGCGGGGGTAGCGGTCGAGGTCCTCGCCGGGGCCGAACTGCATCGGGTTGACGAAGACCGACACGACGACGGTGCCGGACGGCCCGACCCGCTCCCGCGCCGTGGCGACCAGCGCGAGGTGGCCGGCGTGCAGCGCCCCCATCGTGGGCACCAGCGCAACCTCGCCGTCGGTACGCCGGGCCAGCCGGCCGTCGAGCTCGGCCCGCGACCCGACCACGACGGGCGGTGGCCCGGTCCGGGCGGTCGGGCTCATCCGCGCGGGCGCCGGGAGGTGCCGACGTCCTCGACGACCGGCTGCTCGCGCACGGGGGCGGACGCGCGCTCCGACGTCGGGGCGAGAGCCGCGTCCAGGGCGCGCCCGAGCGTGGCCGCCCGGATCGGGAGCAGCCGACCGTCGAGCTGTGCGCGCTCGACGGTGGCCCGGGCCAGCGCGACGTACGACGGCAGGGTGTGCGGTGCGTGCGCCGAGAGGTCGGCGAGGTGGGCGCGGACGGTCTCGACGTCACCGCGCACGATCGGCCCGGTGAGCGCGGCGTCACCGCTGGTGAGCGCGTTGTCCAGGGCGGCCTCGAGCAGGGGGCGCAGGGTGGCGGCCGGGTCGTCGGCGCCAGAGCCGGCCAGCATCTCCATCGCCTCGGCGACGAGGGTCACCAGGTGGTTGGCGCCGTGGGCCAGCCCCGCGTGGTAGAGCGTGCGGTGCCGCTCGTCGACCCACACGGCCCGTCCGCCCAGGTCGTCGACCAGGCCCGCGGCGAGGTCGTGCTCGTCGGGCCCGGCGGTCACGCCGAAGGCGCAACCGGCCAGGCGGGGCAGGTCCAGCTCGGTGCCGGTGAAGGTCATCGCCGGGTGCAGCGCGAGCACCCGGGCGCCGCGCTCCTGCGCCGGGGCGAGCACCTCGAGCCCGTGCCGGCCGGAGGTGTGCGCGACGACCTGGCCGGCGCGCAGCGACCCGGAGCCGGCCAGCATCCGCACCACGTTGTCGAGCATGTCGTCGGGCACCGTGAGCAGCAGCAGGTCGCAGCCACGGGCGACGGCGGTCGGCTTGCGCACCGGCACGTCGGGCACCAGGGCGCGGGCGCGTCCGCGCGAGGCGTCGGACTCACCGGCGACGGCCACGACCTCGTGACCGGCCGAGCGCAGGACGCTGGCGAGGACGGCGCCGACGCGTCCGGCGCCGACGACCCCGATCCGGCTCATCGAGCCCACCTTCCGGTCCCTGCGTGGCTGGCTGCTGACGTCCTGCTGATCACTGGTTCCACCGTAGGGCGTGCCCCGCGGGGAGGGCAGGGGCACCCCGGGTGCGTCTGCTCACACCAGCGGGGCCCCCCGTCGCCGACGTCATACCCGGCCCGGCAGCGCGGCACGCGCGCGTCGGGACGCGCCGACCTCGCGGTCCAGCAGCCCGCGCGCCTCCGCGGCCGGGCGGTGCTGGGCGGCGACCCGCACCGGACCGTCCGGGGAGTCCACGAGCAGCGTCGCCAACCCGAGCCGCCGCTGGACCGGGCCCTGCCGCATCCGCACCGACTGCACCCGGGCGTGCGGCACGACTTCGGGTCCGGCGCACGAGCAGCCCGGCGCACGAGGCCACCACGGCGGGGTGCTCCGCGACCCCCAGGCTGTGCGCGCGCAGAGGGGCCAGGAGCCAGGCCCGCCACGGCACCGGACGGAAGGCGACGTCGTCGAGGTCGACGCCCATCAGGCGGCCGGCCAGCGCCCGCACGAGCGCCCGGTCGCCGACGGCGAGCACCCGGGAGGCGTCCGGGCCCGAGGCCCCGACCCCGAGGGCACCCGCGGTGGCGACGTCGAGGCGCGCCAACCCGGCCCAGCGCCACAGCAGGGGCTCGGTCACGACGACCCCGTGCAGGCGGTGCAGGGCGATGGTCTGGTGGCTGTGGTTGACCAGGCCCCGGCGCACGTGCAGCCCGAGGTGGTCCTCGGTGAGCCGGAACCCGTAGTTCTCGTTCAGGTCGCGCAGCAGGACCAGCGCCAGCGCGCCGGTCACCGGCACCAGCACCGCGGCGAGGACCCGGTGGCCCCCGTCCTGGAGCCACGCGAGCAGCGGCGCGGCCACCAGCAGTCCGGCCGCCGTGCTGCTGGCCGCCGTCACGGCAACCTGACGGGCGACCGAGACCCGGGCGATCAGCCGCTCCGGCTCGGCGGTCGCGGTCGCCGGCAGCCCGCCGCCCACGGGCAGCAGACCCTCGTCGGTGTGCGGCCCCGGGGAGTCCCCGGGCTCGTGCGCCGGCCGGCGTCGCGCCAGCAGCATCTCCTTGACCTCCGCGGCCTCGGCCCGCCCGAGGAACGCGAGCGCATCGCTGTCCTGCGCCCCGGCCACGTCGAGCCGCACCTCGGCCAGGCCCAGGACCCGCGCGCCCAAGGGGGACACGACGTCGATCTCCTGGATCCGGTCGATCCGGATCCGTCGGGACACCCGGTTCAGCACGCCGGTGTCGATGCGCAGCTCGTCGGGCGTCAACCACCACTTGGTGAGCCACCACGAGACGGCGCCGTAGACACCTCCGGTGAGGAGGAGCCCGAGCACCGCCCAGCCGACCAGCCCGAGCTCTCCGGCGAGGACCTCGTCCTGGGCGAGACCGAGGCCGAAGAGCACGAAGATCAGGCTCCGCGCCAGCGGCGTCGCGGGCGAGAGGCGTCGGTGCCGTCTCCCTGGGGATCCGCTCGCCACGCACCTCAGCGCCCCGTCGTCCCGTGGCGCCGCCGCACCGGGGTCACAGGCCGGGACCACGGGTCTGGCCCAGCTCGGTCAGCCGGTCGCGCAGCCGGGCGGCCTCGCGCGGCGTGACGCCGACGATCCGGGCGCGCGAGCGCGGCGAGGCGGTGTTGAGCCGCACGGTGGAGAGCCGGAAGGCCTGCTGCAGCGGACCGGCCGTGACCTCGACGAACTGCATCCGCCCGTAGGGCACGGCGACGACCTGCCGCACGAGGGTGCCCCGCTTGATGTAGAGGTCCTCGGCCTCCTCGGCGTAGCCCCAGCTGCGAGCCGACCGGCCGACGAGCACCCAGGCCACCAGCCCGGCGGCGAGCACGGCCAGGGCGATCTCGGTGCGCCACGGCGCGGCCGGGGCCTCGCGTGCGGTGCCGACCGCGCAGCCGAGCAGGGCCAGGTCGGTCGCCCAGAGCACGCCCAGCCGTCGCATCACCCGGAGCTGCCAGGAGACGGGCGTCCAGTGCACGCCCGGGGCGCCGAACACGTCCTTCACCCTGTGAGGGTAGGTCCGTCGGGCGTCGCCGGGAGCGGCTTCGGCAGACCTGCCGCCGAGGTGGGCTACGGTCCTGGCTCCGGGGTCACGGTGGCTGTTCTTCGAGGGGTGGGTGCGCTGGAACGCAGGATCGCGGTGGTGCTGGCCGGGGGCGTGGGTGCGCGCGTCGGTCTGGCGATGCCCAAGCAGCTGATCAAGATCGCGGGCCGCACCATCCTCGAGCACACCCTGACCGTCTTCTCCGACCACCCCGACGTCGACGAGGTCCTGGTCATGATGGCCCCGGGGCACCTCGACGCCGTCCACGAGATCCTCGCCTCCGGGCCGCCACCCCAAGGTGACCCAGGTCCTGCCCGGTGCCGGGACCCGCAACGGCACCACCCAGCGCGCTCTCGACGCCCTCGCCCCGACGAGGCCCTCGTGCTCTTCCACGACGCCGTCCGGCCCCTGGTCAGCCCCGAGATCATCACCCGCTGCTTCGCCGCCCTCGCCGAGCACGACGCCGTGGACACCGCGATCCCCTCGGCCGACACCATCGTCGCGGTCGACGAGCACGACGTGGTCCGCGAGATCCCCCCGAGGCAGTGGCTGCGCCGCGGCCAGACCCCCCAGGGCTTCCGCGCCTCGACCCTGCGCGCGGCCTACGCCCTCGCCGACGCCGACCCGGACTTCGTCGCCACCGACGACTGCACCGTCGTGCTGCGCTACACCCCCGAGGTGCCGATCAAGGTGGTGCCCGGCGAGGAGCGCAACATGAAGGTCACCGAGCCGATCGACATCTTCCTGGCCGACAAGCTCTTCCAGCTCTCCTCGACCCGGCTGCCCCGCGCCCGCACCGACGCCGAGTACGACGCCGAGCTCACCGGCAAGGTCGTGGTCGTCTTCGGCGGCAGCTACGGCATCGGCCGCGACGTCGCCGACCTCGCCCGCGCCCACGGCGCCACCGTGCACGTCTTCAGCCGCTCCGGCACCGGCACCCACGTCGAGCGCCGCGAGGACGTCCGCGCCGCCGCCGAGACCGTGCTCGCCGCCGAGGGTCGCGTCGACCACGTCGTCCACGCCGCCGCGACCCTGCCGCGGCAGGCGCTGGTGGACACCTCCGAGGAGGAGGTCTTCGCCGCCACCGAGGTCAACTACCTCGCCCCGGTCTACGTGGCCCAGGAGTTCCACCGGCTGCTCGCGCAGACCCAGGGCTCGCTGATGCTCTTCACCTCCAGCTCCTACACCCGCGGCCGGGCCGGCTACAGCCTCTACTCCTCCGCCAAGGCCGCGCTGGTCAACCTCACCCAGGCCCTGGCCGACGAGTGGAGCCCCGACGGCGTCCGGGTCAACTGGTCAACCCCGAGCGCACCGGCACCCCGATGCGCACCCGCGCCTTCGGCGCCGAGGACCCTGACACCCTCCTGGCCGCCGACCACGTCGCCCGGGTCTGTCTCGACGTGATCCTCTCCACGATGACCGGCCACACCATCGACGTACGCCGCGAGGACCCGCTCGTGCCGCCGCAGTCGTCCTGACCCCCGCCGATCCTCAGGCCTCCTCGGGCCCCCCGAGGAACGCCGCGAGCACGCGCGCGGCCGTGTGCCCGTCCTGGCGGTACTGGTAGCGAGCGTTGAACGCCGCGACGTCGTCGGCGGTCCGCGCCCGCAGCGACCCGAGGTCGGCGAGCTCCGCCGCGACCTCGTCGGTGGTCGCGACCATCGGCCCGGGGGCGGTGGGCACGAAGTCGAACAGGAAGCCCCGACCGACGCCGGTGTAGTCGTCCAGGTCGGGCACCAGGAAGACCGTCGGCACCTGCGCCAACGCGACGTCGAAGCGCAGCGAGCTGTAGTCCAGCACCGCGGCGTCGCTGGCGGCGACCAGCTCGTTGATCTCGGGGTACGTCGTCACGTCGAGCACCCGCGAGGAGCCCGCCGGGCGTCGTCCCCGGGCGTGGAAGCGGTGGCCGCGCAGCAGCACCACCCAGTCGTCCCCCAGCTGCTCGGCGAGCCGGTGGATGTCGAGGTGGGTGTCGAGGTGCGCCACCCGGGCCCGGGTGGCGAGCTGGTCGCGCCACGTGGGGGCGTAGAGCAGCACCCGCTGGTGCTCTGCGACACCCAGCACCACGCGCGCGCGACGCCGCAGCTCGTCCCGGCGAGGCTCGGCCAGGTCGTCGTCGCGCGGGAGACCCTCGGAGATGATCCGGCCCTGGTAGGCGTACTGCTCGCGGTAGTGCACGTCCATCTCGGGGCAGGGCGTGAGGATGTCGGTCCAGCCGCGGGTGGCGTGCTGCAGCCGCTGGGCGATGCGCACCGGGCCGTCGCCGGCGGCCTCCCAGTGCATGATCCCCATCGACTTGGCGGGATAGCCGTGGAAGGTCTGCAGTGCCCGCTGTCCCGGCCGGTCCCGGAACCAGAGCGGGAGCGGGGTGTTGTGGACGAGGTACGCCGAGCGCGCCATCGCGGCGTACCAGGCGGCCGAGCCGAGCACGACCGGCTCGGCACCCTCGGGGAGGTGGACCGCGTGGTCGGCGACCGCCCACCGCGTGCGGAGCCCGGGGTACGTGCGGCGGACCTCCTCGTGGAGGGCGAGCGGGCTGTCGGTGGCGGACTCGGCGGCGTAGCTCTGGAGGAGGACGGTGTCCGGCTCGATGTCGGCCTGCTCGGCCTCCTCGGCGTACCGACGCTGGAGCGTCTGCTGGCCCGACGGCCCCACCTCCTCGTCAGCCAGCGGGGGGACCAGCCGGGCGAGCAGGCGCCCGCGGCCCCCCTCGGCGAGGCGCACGCGCACGACGCCGTCGGTCAGGTCGAGCGGGAGCCGCCCGGCCAGGTCGGAGGACCGGGGCGAGGCGACGTCGGGGCGGACCATCGCGTCACCGACCGCCACGCCGAGCTCGAGCGGACCGACCGGCAGCGGCCTCGAGGGGCGTCCCCACCGGCTGCCGGTCAGGGGCAGCGTGACCGTGCCGGAGTCCGTGCCGGTCGCCACCACGCGGAGGCGGACGACCTCGCCGGACTGGCCGGGCTGGGTGAGGGTGGCGCTGCACGCACCGGGCTCGGGCGAGCCGGTCAGCCAGGTCACGTCGACCTCGAGGGCGGGCCCGGCGACGAGACGGACGTCGGTGACGGCCACGTCGGCGCTGCCGCGGCGCTGCGCGGGTACCCGCGTGCGCCAGGTCGGGAAGGCCTCCAGGCCCGAGGCCGGGACCTCGACGACCCCGCCGGTCCCGTCGCGCACGCCGAGCAGCAACCCGACGTCGGGGGGCGAGTCGAGCACGGCGTCGAGCTGGGCCTGCGTCATCGTCACCGTGACCGCCCACGACACCCGGGCGGCGGCCGCGTCGCCCTGCAGGGAGACCAGGACCGGGTCGCCCAGCGGACGGGTCGCTACCTCACCCGGACCCACCCGGGCACCCGACACGGCCGGCGCCGGCAGGTCCGGGACCGTGCCCGGCCGGGGGGCGACGACCGACAGCACGACGTCGAGCTCCCAGCCCCCCTCGGGATCCACCGGCCGCAGCCGGGCGACCGCGGCGGAGGGACGACGCTCGCGCGGCGCGGGCACGGCCCAGGAACGCGGGGGTCGACCGGGCCGGCCCAGGTCCGGCAGGTCGAGCACGACCCGGCCGTCGACCACGGACGCGGTGGGCCCGTGGCCGGACGCCCAGGTCCAGGTGAGCAACCGCTCGACGCCGTCGCGGTCGTCCCGCTCGACCAGCCAGGCGGCCAGCCGGGGGACCAGCGGCACCTCGGGCAGCAGGGTGCCGGCGTCGTGCACGAGCGCCGTGACGACCTCCCGGAAGACCGTCCACTCCTCGACGGTGGCCCCGTCGACCAGGTCGAGGTCGCGGCCCACGTCGTCGGCCAGCCGCTCGACCGCCCAGTGCCGCACCGCCTCCGGGGCGGCCTCGCGCAGCGCGGCGCGCTCCGCCTCGAGCCGCGCCCGCCAGCCTCGCCAGACCGCGGCGCGGGGGTCCCGCGCCACGCTCGTCGCGGCACCCGTCGCCGCGCGGGGCAGGGTCGCGCGGTCGCCCAGCACCCGCACCCGGCGGGCCGCAGCGAGCAGCGCGGTCAGCGGACCCGCGTCGGGGGCCGTCCCACCACCCCAGGACCCCAGGACGGAGGCGACGAGCCCGGTGTCCACGACGTACGGCAGGTCGGGGGCGGCCCCGAGCCAGGGAGCCTGCAGGACGGTCGTCGGCCCGCGACGGCCGTCGGCGCACCAGCGGTCGGCGTCCCCGAGCACCAGGTCCGCGGGGTCTTCCGGGTCGCCGCCCTCCGCCACGGCGTCGACCAGGGCCACCACCCCCGGGCGGCGCAGACGGTGGGAGGCCCGCAGCACCAGCACGGCGTCGCAGCCGCTCAGCGTCGTCGACCGGAGCGCGGCCCACTCGGCCTCGGTCCGGGACGCCCGCTGCGGCAGCACGTCGACCCCGAGGCCGCGCGCCACCTCCGCGGCGGCGCGGCCACGTCCCCACGGGGCGACCAGCACCGTGTCGAGCGGGCCGGTCGGCAGCACGTCGACGACCGCGAGGAGGCCGCTCGTCTCCAGGTCGTCGACCGTGACCAGCACGCCGAGCGACCTCGACCGACCCACCGGGTCACGGCCGTCCTGCTGCGAGCCGACGCCGGGACGGGCGACCCGACGCACCCAGGCGGCGCCACGGGCAAGGGCGCTGCGGGGGCGAGACTGCATGCGACGGGCCTCCTGGGTGCGAACCGGGCCCGTGCTCCCTGACGGGCTTCGACCGTCCGACCCTAGGCCACCTCCACGGCGTGGGGGGCCGCCGGCCGACCGCACCCGCCGTGTCGGCGGCCGGGAGCCTTCGGCTCCGGTCAGCTCGGCGCGGTACGGTCCCCGGGTGACCGGGGCGACGGGGCGGCTGGTGGAGGGATCGCGGCTGCTGGTCACGGGCGGCGCGGGCTTCCTCGGCGCCGCCGTGGTGCGGGCGGCCGTGGCGCGCGGGGCCGCCGAGGTCGTGGTGCTCTCGCGGGGCGAGCTCGACCAGCAGCAGCTGGCCCGCTCGCTGCGGCCCGGCGCGCCGGTGCGCCTCGTCATCGGCGACGTCCGCGACGAGCGGCGCGTGGAGCAGGCGATGCGCGAGGTCGACGCGGTCGTGCACACCGCCGCCCTCAAGCACGTGCAGGTGGGCGAGCTGCACCCCACCGAGTTCGTGCGCACCAACACCCTGGGCACGCACCACGTGGTCGAGGCGGCTCGCGACCACGGCGTCCGCCGGCTGGTGGCGGTCTCCACCGACAAGGCGTGCCTGCCCACCAGCGCCTACGGCGCCAGCAAGCTGGCCGCCGAGCGGGTGGTGCTCGCCGCCGACCTGGAGGAGCGCGACCGTGCGGTCGGTCGCCCCGGGACCGGTGGCACCCGCTCCACCGTGGTCCGCTGCGGCAACCTGCTGGGAGCCGACGGGTCGTTGGTGGCTCTGCTGCGTCGGGCGGTCGCGACGGGCGCGTCCGCCCCCACGCTGACCGACCGACGCTGCACCCGCTTCCTGCTGACCCGGGACGAGGTCGCGCGCGTGGTGCTCGACGCCGTCGACGGCCGGGAGGGACTCGTCGGGGGCGAGGTGGTCGTCCCGGCCGCGCGGGCTGCGCGGCTGGTCGACCTGGTCGAGGCCGTCGCGCCGGGACTGGCCTGGCGGGAGACCGGCCTGCGCCCCGGGGAGCGGCTGCACGAGGAGCTCTGCTCGCCCGACGAGCTGGACGACGCGCGACGCCTGGCCGACCACCTGCTCGTGCTCCGTGCCGACGACCCCCGTCGCCAGGAGCTCCCCGGCGCCGAGGGATTCGCCGCGCGCTCGGAGCACGCCGAGCCGCTGACCGTCCCCGAGCTGCGCGCTCTGCTCGCGGCGGACCGCTGACCTAGGCTGGCCCCGTGTCGGACATCTACGCGGGCACCGAGCTCGACACCACCGTCACCGGCGAGGCGGTCGCCCTCGACCTGGCCGCGGCATCCGTCGGCGTGCGCGCGCTCTCCGGCCTCGTCGACGTGGCGGCGGCCCTGGTGCTGCTGCTGGCGGCCATCGGTCTGGTGCTCGTCAACGCCCCCGACGCCGCACTGGCCGGGGTGGGTCAGGTGCTGAGCATCGTGGTCGCCTGGCTGGTGCTGCCGGTCGCGACCGAGACCCTGACCCGGGGACGCACCCTCGGCAAGCTGGTCACCGGCCTGCGCACCGTCCGCGACGACGGCGGTCCGATCTCCTTCCACCACGCCTTTGCCCGGCACCTCGTCGGCGTGGTCGAGATCTGGGTGTTCTCGGGCGTCCCCGCCCTGGTCTGCGCCATGGTGAACCCCCGCGGCAAGCGGCTGGGCGACCTCGCGGCCGGCACCTACGTCGTCCGAGACCGCTTCCGGCTGCAGCTGCCGCCCGCCCCCGTCATGCCACCCCACCTCCGGCCCTGGGCCTCGGGGGCCGACGTCGCCCCGCTGCCCGCCGGGCTGGCGCTCGCGGTCCGGCAGCTGCTCGGCCGGCACGCGTCCCTCGACCCGGCGCGGCGCGAGGCGCTCACCCGCGACCTCGCGGCCCAGGTGGCGACGTTCGTCGCGCCGCAACCCCCGCCCGGCACCGCGCCGGTCGACTTCCTCGCCGCCGTGGTCGTGGAGCGCCGCGTGCGGGACGCCCGCCGGATGGAGCGCGAGGAGTCCCTGCGGCATCGACTGGTGCGCCGCTGAGCGGTCGCCCTCAGCACAGCCCGACGAGCACCGTCGCCGCCGACGGGTGCGACGAGGACGACCAGCCCGGCGGCGGTCCCGTGGCCGGACGGCCGACCTCGGTCACGGGGAGGTGCTGACCCCGGCGACGGCGATGATGAGGAACAGCACGAAGACGACCAGCCCGAAGGCCAGCAGCGCCGTGCCGATGATGCCGAGGATGCGGCCGATGCTGACCTGGTCGCGTCCGGAGTAGCGGCCCGGCGCCGCGTCGATCTCGCGCAGGACGCCGTTGCCCTTGATCCAGGCGAAGGGGGCGAGGACGCCACAGACCACCAGCCCGAGGATGCCCAGGACCAGCACCGTGGTGGCCGACGGGTGCCGGGGCGGCTCGCCGCCGTACTGGCCACCGCCGTACTGGCCGCCGCCGTACTGACCGCCGCCGTACTGGCCGCCGCCGTACTGGCCGGCATCACCCTGGCCGTACTGCCCGCCCTGGCCGCCCGGGCCGCCCTGCCCGCCGTACTGTCCGCCCTGCCCGCCGGGGGGTTGGTTGCCGTAGTCGCTCATGGCGGGATTCTGGCACGGACAGACCCCGCTCACGGACCTCTCAGCGACGCGCGGTGTACGCGAGGTCGACGACCGGTCGCTCGTCGGCCAGGCCTCGACGCTCGAACTTGGTGACCGGTCGCTCCGGCCAGCGCTCGACCGGGCCGCCGCTGAGCCCGGGCTCGCCGTCCAGCACGTCGACCATCCAGGTGGCGTAGTCAGGCCAGTCGGTGGCCAGCCGCCAGGTGCCCCCGGGCGCGAGCACCTCGGCGACCCGACGCGCGAAGGACGGCGAGACGAGGCGTCGCTTGTGGTGCTTGGTCTTGGGCCACGGGTCGGGGAAGAAGGTCCAGAGCTCGGAGACGCTGCCGTCGAGCACGAGGTGGTCGAGCACCCAGACGGCGTCCAGGCCGAGCACCCGCACGTTGTCGAGCCCAGCCTCCGCCACCCGGTGCAGCAGCTCGGCCATGCCGGGGCGCCACACCTCCAGCGCGACGACGTCGACCGCCGGGTGGGCGGCGGCGTACGCCGTGGTGGCCTCACCGATGCCCGACCCCACCTCGAGCACGAGGGGGGCCCCGCGGTCGAAGACGTCGTGCAGGCGGAAGTCCGGCCGGTCGGCGACGTCCTCCGGCACGACGAGGCGGGAGGAGTGCGTCTCCCAGGCACGGCGCTGCCGCTCGGTGAGTCGGGCGCCGCGGCGGGCGTAGGACAGCACCTCGCGAACCCGCAGCCCCTCGTCGGTGAGGCGGTGGTGCGGGCGGGCCGGGCGGGAGGCGCCGGGGACGGGCTTGGTCATCAGGCTCCTGCGAGGACGGCACAGGCCCCGTCCCACGAGGGGACGGGGCCTGTGTCAGCGGGCACCGGGCCGGGCGGACCGGCCGGGGCTCACTTGGTGATCTTGACGACCCGGCCGGCGCCGACGGTGCGCCCACCCTCACGGATCGCGAACCGGAGACCGTCCTCCATGGCGATCGGCTGGATCAGCTCGACCGACATGTCGGTGGTGTCGCCGGGCATGACCATCTCGGTGCCGTCCGGCAGGGTCACGACGCCCGTCACGTCCGTGGTGCGGAAGTAGAACTGCGGGCGGTAGTTGTTGAAGAACGGCGTGTGCCGGCCACCCTCCTCCTTCGAGAGGATGTAGACGCTCGCCTCGAAGTTGGTGTGCGGGGTGTTCGTGCCCGGCTTGATGACGACCATGCCGCGCTCGACGTCCTCGCGCTTGGTGCCGCGGAGCAGCAGACCGACGTTCTCGCCGGCCTCACCGGTGTCGAGGAGCTTGCGGAACATCTCGATGCCGGTGACGGTCGACTTCTGCGACTTCTCGCGGATGCCGACGATCTCGACCTCCTCGTTCACCTTGACGATGCCGCGCTCGATGCGACCGGTGATGACGGTGCCCCGGCCGGTGATCGTGAAGACGTCCTCGACGGGCATCAGGAAGGGCTTGTCGGTCTCGCGCTCGGGCTGCGGGATGTACTCGTCGACCGCGGTCATCAGCTCCAGGATCGACTCACCCCACTTCTCGTCGCCGTTCAGCGCCGGGAAGGCCGCGACGCGGACGACGGGGACGTTGTCGCCGTCGAACTCGTACTCGGAGAGGAGCTCGCGCACCTCCATCTCGACGAGCTCGATGAGCTCCTCGTCGTCGACCATGTCGCACTTGTTCAGCGCGACGACCAGGGCCGGGACGCCGACCTGGCGGGCGAGCAGCACGTGCTCACGGGTCTGCGGCATCGGGCCGTCGGTGGCCGCCACGACCAGAATCGCGCCGTCCATCTGCGCCGCACCGGTGATCATGTTCTTGATGTAGTCGGCGTGACCGGGGCAGTCGACGTGCGCGTAGTGGCGCGCCTCGGTCTGGTACTCGACGTGCGCGATCGAGATGGTGATGCCGCGCTGACGCTCCTCGGGTGCCTTGTCGATCATGTCGAAGGCGGACGCGGTGTTCAGCGTCGGGTACTGCTTGTGCAGCACCTGGGTGATCGCCGCGGTGAGCGTGGTCTTGCCGTGGTCGATGTGACCGATCGTGCCGATGTTCACGTGCGGCTTGTTCCGCTCGAACTTCGCCTTAGCCATCGCTGGCTCCTCCTGGTTGTTGTTTCTGACTCTGGGTGACTCTGGGGTGAGGCACGGTGCCGTTGCGTCTCGTGCCGGCGGGGGCCTCGGGAGCCCCGGGGCCGCGGTGTCGCGACGCCGTCAGGGTGACGACGTCACTCTCCGTGGACCTTCTTGATGATCTCCTCGGCGACGTTGGACGGCACCTCGGCGTAGGAGTCGAACTCCATGGAGTACGACGCCTGACCCGACGTCTTCGACCGGAGGTCGCCAACGTACCCGAACATCTCCGACAGCGGCACGAGGGCCTCGACCACACGCTCGCCGGAGCGCTCGAACATCGAGTTGACCTGGCCGCGACGGGAGTTGATGTCGCCGATGACGTCACCGAGGAAGTTCTCCGGGGTGGTCACCTCGACGGCGAACATCGGCTCCAGCAGCACCGGCTTGGCCATCCGGCACGCCTCCTTGAAGGCCTGGTTGCCGGCGATCTTGAACGCCAGCTCGGAGGAGTCGACGTCGTGGTACGCGCCGTCCTCGAGGCTGACCTTCACGTCGACCATCGGGTAGCCGGCGAGGACGCCGAACTCGAGGCCGTCCTGGGCGCCCTGGTCCACCGAGGGGATGTACTCGCGGGGGACGCGCCCACCGGTGACGTTGTTGACGAACTCGTAGCCCGCGCCGGCCCCGCTCTCGGGATCGATGCTCGGCTCGATGGACATGACGACCTTCGCGAACTGACCCGACCCACCGGTCTGCTTCTTGTGGGTGTAGGAGTGGTTCGCCACCTTGCGACGGATGGTCTCGCGGTAGGCGACCTGCGGCTTGCCGACGGTGGCCTCGACGCGGAACTCGCGGCGCATCCGGTCGACCAGGATGTCGAGGTGGAGCTCGCCCATGCCGCTGATGACGGTCTGGCCGGTCTCCTCGTCGGTGTGCACCTGGAAGGTCGGGTCCTCCTCGGCGAGCCGCTGGATCGCGGTGCCGAGCTTCTCCTGGTCGCTCTTGGTCTTGGGCTCGATGGCCACCGAGATCACCGGGGCGGGGAAGGTCATCGACTCGAGCACGACGGGCTTGGCCGGGTCGGCCAGGGTCTCGCCGGTGGTGGTGTCCTTGAGGCCCATGACGGCCACGATGTGGCCGGCGCCGACCGACGCGATCTCCTCACGCTTGTTCGCGTGCATCTGGTAGATCTTGCCGATCCGCTCCTTGCGGCCCTTGGTCACGTTCAGCACCGAGGTGCCGGCCTCCAGGCGGCCCGAGTAGAGCCGGATGAAGGTGAGCTTGCCGAGGTGGGGGTCGGAGGCGACCTTGAAGGCGAGCGCGCTGAAGGGCTCGTCCTCGGAGGGACGGCGCACCAGGATCTCCTCCTCGTCGTTCTGGGCGTGGCCCTGCACGGAGTCCACGTCGAGCGGCGAGGGAAGGTACTTGATCACGGCGTCGAGCAGGGGCTGCACGCCCTTGTTCTTGAACGCGGTGCCACACAGCACGGGGACCAGCTTGTCGGCCAGGGTGGCGCGACGGATGGCGTCCTCGAGCTCGTCGACGGAGAGGTCCTCGCCCTCGAGGTACTTCTCCATGATGGCGTCGTCGGCCTCGGAGAGGGTCTCGAGGAACTTCTCGCGGTACTCGGCGGCCTGCTCGGCCATCTCGGCCGGGATCTCCTCGACGGTGTAGTCCTCGCCCATCGCGGTCTCGCCGCGCCAGGTCAGGGCACGCATGCCGACGAGGTCGACGACGCCGATGAAGTCGCCCTCGGCGCCGATCGGCAGCTGGAGCACCAGCGGGGTGGCCTTGAGCCGTTCGACGATGGTGTCGACGCAGTAGAAGAAGTTCGCACCGGTGCGGTCCAGCTTGTTGATGAAGCACATGCGGGGCACGCGGTACTTGTTCGCCTGGCGCCACACGGTCATCGACTGGGGCTCGACGCCCGCGACGCCGTCGAACACCGCGACCGCGCCGTCCAGGACGCGCAGCGAGCGCTCGACCTCCACGGTGAAGTCGACGTGCCCGGGGGTGTCGATGATGTTGATCTGGTTCTTCTTCCACCAGCAGGTCGTCGCGGCCGACGTGATCGTGATGCCGCGCTCCTGCTCCTGCTCCATCCAGTCCATGACGGCCGCACCGTCGTGGACCTCACCGATCTTGTAGGAGATCCCGGTGTAGAAGAGGATCCGCTCGGTCGTGGTGGTCTTGCCGGCGTCGATGTGCGCCATGATGCCGATGTTGCGGACCTTGGTCAGGTCGGTGGTGATGTCGACGGCCACTGGTGGGTGTCCCCTCGGAAGTCGGTGCGTGGGATGGCGTGGAAGGTCTGCTGGAGCCGCGGGCAGCCCGGGTCACGCAGGGCCCGGGCCCGCGACGGCCGCGCGGGGACCGACGTACGTCGGCGGTCCCGCGCGGGACGCGTCACCAGCGGTAGTGCGCGAAGGCCCGGTTCGACTCGGCCATCTTGTGGACGTCCTCGCGACGCTTGACCGCGGCACCGAGGCCGTTGGAGGCGTCGAGGATCTCGTTCATCAGGCGGTCCGACATGGTCTTCTCACGGCGACCGGCGGCGTAGCCGACGAGCCAGCGGAGGGCCAGCGTCGTGCTGCGGTTGGCCTTGACCTCGATCGGGACCTGGTAGGTCGCACCGCCGACGCGACGGGACTTGACCTCGATGGCCGGCTTCACGTTGTCCAGCGCACGCTTGAGCGTGACCACCGGGTCGGTGCCGGTCTTCTCGCGGCAGCCCTCGAGGGCGGTGTAGACGATGCGCTGCGCGACCTGCTTCTTGCCGTCCTGCAGCACCTTGCTGACGAGCTGGGAGACGACCTGCGACCCGTAGACGGGGTCGACGTCGACGGGACGCTTCGGTGCGGGGCCCTTGCGAGGCATTAGCTCTTCTCCTTCTTGGCGCCGTAACGGCTGCGCGCCTGCTTGCGGTTCTTGACGCCCTGGGTGTCGAGCGAGCCGCGGATGATCTTGTAGCGCACGCCCGGCAGGTCCTTCACACGACCGCCACGCACGAGCACGATCGAGTGCTCCTGCAGGTTGTGGCCCACGCCCGGGATGTACGCGGTGACCTCGACGCCGCTGGAGAGGCGCACACGGGCAACCTTCCGGAGGGCGGAGTTCGGCTTCTTCGGGGTGGTCGTGTAGACGCGCGTGCACACGCCGCGACGCTGGGGCGAGCCCTTGAGCGCAGGCGTCTTGTTCTTGGACACCTTGTCCTGGCGGCCCTTGCGGACCAACTGCTGGATGGTGGGCACCGCGTGGTTCCCCTTCTGTCGATGTCAGCGCGTCGGCCTGTGCCGCCGTGCCGTGGTCTTCGTGCCTGTCTGTCGGTGGTGCTGGTGCGTCCCGGTCACCCGCACCGCAACCCCCGCGGTCGGGCGTGTCGCCCGACTCACGGCCCAGCATCGGTTCGCACCGAGGTCGCTGGCGGCTGGGGGTGCCGCCTTGCGGGGCACCCGCGGGCTCTTCTGAGCACGCGTGAGGGCCTGGATCACCCCAGACACGAGAGTTGAGGCTACCGGGTCGCGTGGGGAGGGTCAAAACAGAGCCAGCACTACGGTAGCCCGCCCAGCAGCTCGGCGAGGTGCACCGCGCGGACACCGGCCAGGTCGTCGAGCTGGGTGCGGCAGGAGAACCCGTCCGCCAGCACGACGGCCCCCTCGGGCGCCGAGCGCACGGCCGGCAGCAGCTGCTGCTCGGCCACCGCGACGGACACCTCGTAGTGCCCCTCCTCGACTCCGAAGTTGCCGGCGAGGCCGCAGCAGCCGCCCACCCGCACGACGTCCGCCCCGGTGGAGCGCAGCAGCCGTTCGTCGGCCGTCCAGCCGAGCACCGAGGCGTGGTGGCAGTGCGGCTGCACCACGACCGAGGTGCCGGTGAGGTCGGGCGGCGTCCAGCCGGGGAGGTCGGCGAGCACCTCGGCCAGCGTCTTCACGCCGGTGGCGACCTCGGCGACCCGGGGGTCGTCGACGAGCTGCTCGGCCTCGGTGCGCAACGTGGCGAGGCAGGACGGCTCCAGGCCCACCACCGGCACGCCGGAGGCGACGTACGGGTGCAGGGTGGCCACCGCGTCGCCCACGATCCGCGCCGCCGCGTCGAGCTGCCCCGTGGAGATCCAGGTCAGGCCGCAGCAGGCGTGCTCGGGGATGACGCCCACCCGTAGTCCGGCGTCCTCCAGCACCCTGACCGCCGCCACTCCCCCGGCCGGGGAGAAGTGGTCGGTGAAGGAGTCGGCCCACACCCAGACGTCGGCCGTCTCCACCTTCGGCGCCATCCGGCGCAGCGTCCAGGTGGCGAAGCGCGGGAGCGAGCGCCGCTGGTCGACCCCCGCGGCGGTGCGGGCGAGCCGCGCGACCAGCGGGACCCGCAGCGAGGCGTTCGCCAGCGGGGCGACCGGCGCGGTCAGCCGGGCCCACCGAGGCAGCGCCCCGAGGGCGTAGTGGCTGCGGGGACGCCGACGGCCCTTCCAGCGCTGGTGCAGCGCCTCGGCCTTGTACGCCGCCATGTCGACGCCGGTGGGGCAGTCGCTGGCACAGCCCTTGCAGGACAGGCAGAGGTCCAGCGCCTCGTGCACCTCCGGGGAGTCCCACCCGCCGTCGACCAGCCGACCGTCGAGCATCTCCTGGAGCACCCGAGCACGCCCGCGGGTGGAGTCCTTCTCGTCGCGCGTCGCGGCGTACGACGGGCACATCACGCCCGTGCCCTTCGTCACGGCCACGCAGGCGCCGACCCCGGTGCACCGGTGCGCAGCGGCGTCCATCGAGCCCCCGTCGTCGACCAGGCGCAGCCGGGTGCGGGGCAGGTCGGCCCGGGGGCCGGCGACGCGGATGCGGTCGTCGACCGGGTCGGGGTCCACCAGCACGCCGGGGTTGAGCAGGTTGTCGGGGTCCATCAGGTGCTTGAGCGCGCCGAACATCGACATCGCGGTCTCGTCGTACATCCGCGGCAGCAGCTCGGAGCGGGCCCGGCCGTCGCCGTGCTCGCCGGACAGGCTGCCGCCGTAGCGCACCACGACGTCCGCCGCCTCCTCGACGAAGCTGCGGTAGGCGGCCACGCCGCCGTCCTCGGCGAAGGGGAAGTCGATGCGCACGTGCACGCAGCCCTCGCCGAAGTGGCCGTAGGGGACGCCGCCGAGGTCGTGCGCGTCGAGCAGCGCGTCGAACTCGCGCAGGTAGGCCCCGAGGTGCGCGGGCGGCACGGCGGTGTCCTCCCAACCGGCGTGGCAGGGCCGGTCCAGCGAGCGGGCGGCCAGGCCGGCGCCGGCCTCGCGGATCTTCCAGAGGGCGGTCTGCTCGCCGACGTCGGTCACGACGCGGTGGGCGGTGCCCGCAGTGCGGGCGACCGCGGCGGCCGCGGCCTCCACCTCGGCGAGGCTGTCGCCGGTGACCTCCGCGAAGAGCCAGCCGCCGCCGGTCGGCAGCTCGGGCACGGCGCCGCCGGGACGGTTGCGCACCTGGTCGACGATCCGCGAGTCGATGCCCTCGCAGGCGACCAGGTCGTGGGCGAGCAGGGCCGGGACGGCGTCGGCCGCCGAGGCCATGTCGGCGTACCCGAGCACGGCCAGGGCGCGGAACGCCGGCTCGCGCACCAGGCGGACGGTGGCGTCGAGCACCACCGCCAGGGTGCCCTCCGAGCCGGTCACCAGGCGCTCGACGCGGCGACCGTTCTCGGGCAGGAGGTGCTCGAGGGCGTAGCCGCTCACCTGGCGGCCGAAGGTCGCGAACCGCGGACGGATGTCACCGAGGTGGCGGTCGCCGAACGCGACGAGGCCGTCACGCACCGAGGACGGGGCGGCCGACGCGGTGTCGAGCACGTCGCCGGCCGCGGTCGCGAGCCGGACCGACTCCACGTTGTCGGAGGTGCGGCCGTACCCCAGCGCCCGGGAGCCGCAGGCGTTGTTGCCGATCATCCCGCCGATCGTGCAGCGGGTGTGCGTCGAGGGGTCGGGGCCGAAGCGCCAGCCGTGCGGCGCAGCGGCCCGCTGCAGGTCGGCGTGCACGAGCCCGGGCTGCACCCGCGCCAGCCCCGCGTGGACGTCGAGGTCGATCACGTGGTCGAGGTGACGACGGGTGTCGACCACGATGCCCGGCCCCACCGCGTTGCCGGCGATCGAGGTGCCCGACCCGCGCATCGTCACCGGGGTGCCGGTCTCCCGGGCGGCCGCCAGCACCGCGAGCAGCTCGTCGGTCTCGTGCGGACGCACCACCACCTGTGGGACCACGCGGTAGAGGCTCGCGTCGGTCGACAGCAGACCCCGCGACAGCGTCGTGCTGTCGACCTCGCGGACGCCGTGCCGACGCAAGGCGGCCTCGACCTCGGCCGTCGGGGTGACGGGGGTGCTGGCGGTGGCTGTGCCCGGGGTGCCGAGCGCGGTCACCAGACCTCCAGCGAGCCGCGGAGGATGCCGGCGGCGTCCTCGGCGGTGACCTCCCGCGGCGCGGTCGCCAGCAGCCGCTGCTGCTTGAGGGTGCCCTCGACCAGGGAGTCGACGTCGCCCTCGCCGTAGCCCACCTCGCCCAGGCCGTTGGGGATGCCCACGTCGCGCATCACCTCGGCCAGCACGCGGGGCAGGGTGTCGCGGTCCGAACCGTGGTCGTGGCCGGGCGCGAGCAGGTCCGCGGCCCGCAGGTGGCGGCCGGGGGCGGAGTCGAAGGTGAAGCGGAACGCCTCGGGCGCGGTCAGCGCGACCGCCATGCCGTGCGGCACCATCGCGTGCCCGGACGGGTAGCCGACCGGCTCGAAGTCGCGCACCTGGCCGGCGATCGGGTAGGCGTTGGCGTGCGGGATGTGCACGCCGGCGTTGCCGAACCCGAGCCCGGCGAAGGTGGCGGCCAGCGCCATCTGCTCGCGGGCTTCCACGTCCTCGCCGTCGCGCACCGCGGCCCGGAAGGAGCCGGCCAGCAGGCCCATCGCCCGCTCCGACCACAGGTCGGCCACCGGGTTGGCGCCGCAGTAGGGCACCCGCTCCGAGGGCTGCTTGCGCTCGTAGGTGTCGTACGCGCGAGCCGTCCAGCTCTCCAGCGCGTGGCAGAGGATGTCCATGCCGGCGGCCGCGGTGACGCCGGCCGGCTGGGTCAGCGTCAGGGCCGGGTCGACCACGGCCAGGGTAGGGCGCAGCCGGGCGTGGCTGATGCCGCTCTTCACCTTCTGGGCCAGCACGTCGAGCACGCAGATGGTCGTGCTCTCACTGCCGGTGCCGGTCGTCGTCGGCACCGCCACCAGGGGGTGCAGCGGCTCGCTGGGTGTGCGGCCGCCCCCCACCGGGGCGTTGACGTAGTCGATCAGCTCGCCGGGGTTGGTCAGCAGCAGGTTCACCGCCTTGGCGGTGTCGATCGAGGAGCCGCCGCCGACCGCGACGAACCCGTCGTACGGGCCCGAGGCGCGCGCTGCGTCGATCGCCTCGAGCAGGCTCGCGTCGGTGGGCTCGACGTGCACGCCGTCGAAGACCTCGACCTCGAGGCCCGCGGCCCGGATCAGCTCGGCGATGCGGGACGGGTGCCCCGTGGCCGCCACCCCCGCGTCGGTGACGACGAGCGCCCGTCGTACGCCGAGCTCGGCGAGGTCGTGGCCGACCTCGTCGGAGGCCCCGCTGCCGAACTTGAGCGCCGGGGCGCCGTAGGTGAAGACCGACTCCTGCATGCCCCCACTCTAGGCCGGGCCCCGAGCCGCCCCGGCGGCAGTCACGGGTGGTCGGGTCGGTGCTCGAGCGCCATGGCGACGACCGAGAGCGTGTCCAGACGCCCGGCCCGCACCTCGTCCTCGTCGACCCAACGGGCCTCGGTGACGTCGTCCCCGGGGTCGGGCCGCGGCACCTGGCCCTGGGGGACCTCGCCGGCGAAGACGAGGTAGACGCCATGGAAGTCCTCCTGGCGCCCGTTGGGAGCGGTGCCGACGAAGTGCCGGTCGTGGACCTCGAGCAGACCCCCGACGGTCGCGTCGAGGCCGGTCTCCTCCGCGACCTCGCGCCGGACCGCGTCGCGGGGCGACTCCCCGTGCTCGACCCCGCCGCCGGGGAGCGTCCAGCGGCCCCCGGCGTACCGGTCCGAGCCCGCCATCCGCACCAGCAGCACCTGAGGTCCCCGGGGGCCCGCTCGTCGGGTCAGCACGTACGCCGAGAGCCGCTGCTTGGGGGTGGGACGGTCCTCGAGGAGGATCTCGCGCACCCAGGAGACGAGCGCGACCTCGCCGCCCTCGATCTCGGCCAGGCTGACCCACCGGGCCTCGGCGGTCGAGCCGTCCACCTCCTGCACCTGCGGCGCGGGCGCGTCGACGCCGACCCAGCCCTCGAAGACCATCCGCACGCTGTGCTGGTCGGTGCGTCCGTCGCCGACCGCACCCACGCCGGACTGGGTGCGGGCGGTCTCGCCGACGTGGGCCTGGAGACCGGTCTCCTCGAAGACCTCGCGGACCACGGCGTCGCGCGGGTGCTCGCCGAACTCGACGCCGCCGCCGGGCAGGGTCCACCGCGGCTGGACGCTGATCCGGGGCGCGAGCCGGGTCAGCAGCAGGCGCGACTCGCGCCGGATGATCGCGTACGCCGCGAGCCGCTGGCGTCGGCCCCTCGGTGCCGCGGACGACACCTGGCCGGACGCCGGTGCATCGTCCGAGAGGGCCATAGTGCCCGAGTCTAGGAGTCGCGTGGGCGCCACGAGACGGCCACGGCGGTGTGCGGCATCGGGTTGCGCCGCGTCGACATGGCGAGGTCGGGCGCGTGCCCGCCGAGGTGCCGCGGATGCCACCAGGCGAAACCCCCGGACTCCGGACGGTGTTCGGGGAGCCGTTGCACGTCGTCGAGCATCCCCTGGAGCCGGGCCCCGAGCCGGGCCGTGGTCTCGCGCGGGTCGGCACCCTGCTCGACCGGTAGAGGCTCGCCGACGACGACGTCGACGAGCCGCCCTCGTCGCAGCGGCGTGTGGTCGACCGTGGTGAGCCGCTGGCTGCCCCAGAGCACCACGGGCAGCAGCGGCGCCCCCGTGCGCGAGGCGAGACCGGCCGCCCCCGGCATCAGCGGCCGCACGATGAAGCTGTGGCTCAGCCCGGCCTCCGGGAACGTGCCCACGGCCTCCCCGGACTCCAGCAGCCGCAGCGCTCGCAGGTACGTCGTGGCGCTCGACTCGCGGTCGACCGGCACGTGCCGCATCGAGTCCATCGCACGGGCCACGGCCGGCCGGTTCCACACGTCGTGACGGCACATGAAGCGCACGAACCGGCCGCGCGGGCGGGCGGCGTACTCGACGAGCAGGAAGTCGAGGTAGGAGATGTGCGTCGAGGCGAGCACCACCGGGCCGGACAGCGGCACGTGCTCGCTGCCGGTGACACGCACGCGCACGTCGAGCGCCCGCAGCAGCCCCAGCCCCAGCCGGTTGGCACCCCGGTAGACGATCTCCGCACGCTGGGCAGCCGACCCCGGTGTCGACCGCACGTCAGGTGAAGGGGGGTCGGTGGTCGAGCGCCAGCGAGCGGCGACCCGCCCACCGCCAGACCCGGGCGGCGCGGTCACGGTCCTCGTCGGTGACCAGGTTGCCCATCCAGCGGAGCGCCAGGGTCATCAGCCACTCCGAGCGCATCCCCGCCGGACCGAAGGTGGGCAGGATCCGCGGCACCGTCACCAGACCCGCGAGACGGCGGGCGACGGAGAATGCTTCGCCGTAGTGCTCCCGCAGCGTCGACGGCCAGACGGTCGGCAGTGCGGCGCCCTCGCTGAGCAGGTCGGCGACCAGCCGGCCGGTCTCGAGGCCGTAGTCGATCCCCTCCCCGTTCAGCGGGTTGACGCACCCCGCCGCGTCGCCGATCAGCGCCCAGTTCGGCCCGGCGACGCCGGAGACGGCCCCACCCATCGGCAGCAGGGCCGACGTCGGCATCCGCATCTCGCCGCTCAGCCCGAAGCCCGGGCGACGCTGCTCGAGGTAGTGCTGCATGAGCGGGCGGAGAGCGATGTCGGCCGGGCGCGTGGACGTCGCCAGCGTGCCGACGCCGAGGTTCACCTGGCCCCCGCCCAGCGGGAAGATCCAGCCGTAGCCGGAGAGGATCTCGTCGTCGGCGTCCCGGAGCTCGAGGTGCGAGGAGATCCACGGGTCGTCGGACGACTCCGCGTCGACGTAGCAGCGCGCGGCCACGCCGTACGCGGTCTCGCGGTGCCACTCGCGGCCCAGCACCTTGCCGAGCGGCGAGCGCACGCCGTCGGCGACGACGACCCGCTCGCAGCCGATCTCGAAACGCTCCCGCGCGCGGTCCTCGCCGCGTCGCTCGAACACCACGGCGGTCACCCGCCCGTACTCCCGGCGTACGTCGACGGCCCGCGCGTCCTGGAGGCCCACCGCTCCAGCCTCGAGCGCCACCTGCCGGATCCGGTCGTCGAGCACGGTGCGCGGCACCGCCGAGCCGGTGTCGGGCAGCGAGCCGCCCGGCCAGGGCAGCAGCAGCGTCCGGCCGAAGCCGTGCGCGCGGAGGCCCTGATTGACCGGGTAGCCGGCCAGCCACTCCCCCAGCCCGAGACGGCGCAGCTCCTCGACGGCCCGCGGGGTGAGACCGTCGCCGCAGGTCTTGTCCCGGGGGAAGGTCGCGGCGTCGGCGAGCACCGTGTCGAGGCCGTGCCGGGCCGACCACGCGGCCGCAGCGGCGCCGGCCGGGCCCGCGCCCACCACGAGGACGTCGGTGTGCGCGGGCACGCCGTCAGGGAGAGTCACGCGCCCATCCTCCCGGACGGCTGGGCAGGGACCGGCACCTGGTCGGCCGGGGCCCGGGCTCCCGTCGACGTCCCACTGTCGGTGCGGCCGGCGGCGCACGACCCCCGCACAGCACCGCACCCGCCGCGCAGGGCGCGGCGGGTGCGGTGAGGAGGTGCTCGGTGACTCAGTTCTGGAACGACCCGAAGTCGAAGTCGTCCATGGCGACCGACGACCCGTTGCTGCCGAAGTCGTAGTCGTAGTCGTAGCCGGAGACCTGGTAGGCGTTGCTGCGCGCCTCCTCGGTGGGCTCCACCCGGACGTTGCGGTACCGCTCGAGACCGGTACCCGCCGGGATCAGCTTGCCGATGATCACGTTCTCCTTGAGGCCGCGCAGCGAGTCCGACTTGCCGTGGATCGCCGCGTCGGTGAGCACGCGGGTCGTCTCCTGGAAGGACGCCGCCGAGAGCCACGAGTCCGTGGCCAGCGACGCCTTGGTGATGCCCATGAGCACCGGACGACCCGAGGCCGGCTTGCCGCCCTCGGAGACCACGCGCCGGTTCTCCTCCTCGTAGACGACCCGGTCGACCAGGTCCGAGGGGAGCAGCTTGGTGTCACCCGACTCGATGACCGTCACCCGGCGCAGCATCTGCCGGACGATGATCTCGATGTGCTTGTCGTGGATCGCCACGCCCTGGCTGCGGTAGACCTGCTGGACCTCGAGCACCAGGTGCTCCTGGGCCCGGCGGACGCCGAGGACGCGGAGCACGTCCTGCGGGTCCGGCGTGCCCTGGGTCAGCTGCTGGCCGACCTCGACCCGGCCGCCGTCCTCGACCAGCAGGCGCGAGCGCTTGCTGACCGGGAACTCCTGCGGCTCGGAGCCGTCGTCGGGCGTGATGATGATCTTGCGTGCCTTGTCGCCGTCCTCGATCTCGACGCGGCCGGCGGCCTCCGAGATCGGCGAACGCCCCTTGGGCTGACGGGCCTCGAAGAGCTCGACCACGCGGGGCAGACCCTGCGTGATGTCGTCCGCGGAGGCCACGCCACCGGTGTGGAAGGTCCGCATGGTCAGCTGCGTGCCGGGCTCACCGATCGACTGGGCAGCGATGATGCCGACCGCCTCGCCGATGTCGACGAGCTTGCCGGTGGCCAACGAGCGGCCGTAGCACTTGGCACAGGTGCCGGTGCGGGCGTCGCAGGTCAGCACCGAGCGCACCTTGACGGTGTCGATGCCGGCCTCCACGAGCTCGTCGATCTTGACGTCGCCGAGGTCCTCGCCAGCACCCGCGAGCAGGTCGCCGGTCTCCGGGTGGGTGACGTCGACGGCCGCCGTGCGGGAGTACGCCGCGGTCTCGGCGTTGTCGTCCTTGCGGACCACGCCGTCCTCGCCCCGCACGCCGATCCGCTTGGGCAGCCCGCGCTCGGTGCCGCAGTCGTCCTCACGGATGATGACGTCCTGCGACACGTCGACCAGACGACGGGTCAGGTAGCCCGAGTCCGCCGTGCGCAGCGCGGTGTCGGCGAGACCCTTGCGGGCACCGTGCGTGGCGATGAAGTACTCCAGGACCGAGAGGCCCTCACGGAAGTTCGCCTTGATCGGCCGCGGGATGATGTCGCCCTTCGGGTTCGCCACCAGCCCTCGCATGGCCGCGATCTGGCGGACCTGCATCCAGTTACCGCGGGCACCCGAGTCGACCATGATGAAGATCGGGTTGTCCTTGTCGAACGTCCCGTCCATCTCGGCCGCGACCTCGTTGGAGGCCTGGGTCCAGATCTCGATGAGGTCCTGGCGACGCTCGTCGTCGGTGATCAGGCCCCGCTCGTACTGCTGCTGGACCTTGGCCGCCGAGGTCTCGTGCGCGGCGAGGATGTCGTACTTGTTCTCGGGGGTGACGACGTCCTCGATGGAGACGGTCACACCCGAGCGGGTCGCCCAGGTGAAGCCGGTGTCCTTGAGGGCGTCCAGCGACGCGGCGACCTCGACCTTGCCGTAGCGCTCAGCCAGGTCGTTCACGATCACGCCGAGCTGCTTCTTGCCGACCTGGAAGTCGACGTACGGGTAGTCGACCGGCAGCGCCTCGTTGAACAGCGCCAGGCCGAGGGTGGTGTCGAGCAGCAGCGGCTGCCCCTCCTCCCAGCCCTCGGGCAGGGCGACGCCCGGACGGGGCACGACGTGGTCGAGGCGGATCCGGACCTTGCTCTGCAGGCTGATCTCGCCCCGGTCGAAGGCCATGATCGCCTCGGCGGTCGAGCCGAAGGCACGGCCCTCGCCCGGCTGCTCGTCACGGTCCAGCGTGAGGAAGTAGATGCCGATGATCATGTCCTGCGTGGGCATGGTGACCGGACGGCCGTCGGACGGCTTGAGGATGTTGTTCGTCGACAGCATCAGGATCCGGGCCTCGGCCTGCGCCTCGGCCGACAGCGGCAGGTGCACCGCCATCTGGTCACCGTCGAAGTCGGCGTTGAAGGCCGAGCAGACGAGCGGGTGGATCTGGATGGCCTTGCCCTCGATCAGCTGGGGCTCGAAGGCCTGGATGCCGAGGCGGTGCAGCGTGGGTGCGCGGTTCAGCAGCACCGGGTGCTCCGCGATGACCTCCTCCAGGACGTCCCACACGACCGGGCGGGCACGCTCGACCATCCGCTTGGCAGACTTGATGTTCTGCGCGTGGCTCAGGTCGACGAGACGCTTCATCACGAAGGGCTTGAACAGCTCGAGCGCCATCTGCTTGGGCAGACCACACTGGTGCAGCTTCAGCTGCGGGCCGACCACGATGACCGAGCGGCCCGAGTAGTCGACGCGCTTGCCGAGCAGGTTCTGGCGGAAGCGGCCCTGCTTGCCCTTGAGCATGTCGGAGAGCGACTTCAGCGGCCGGTTGCCCGGTCCGGTGACGGGGCGACCACGGCGGCCGTTGTCGAACAGCGAGTCGACGGCCTCCTGGAGCATCCGCTTCTCGTTGTTGACGATGATCTCGGGCGCACCGAGGTCGAGCAGGCGCTTGAGCCGGTTGTTCCGGTTGATCACGCGGCGGTACAGGTCGTTCAGGTCGGAGGTGGCGAAGCGGCCACCGTCGAGCTGGACCATCGGGCGCAGGTCCGGGGGGATGACCGGGACGGCGTCCAGGACCATGCCGCGGGGGCTGTTGTCGGTCTTGCGGAAGGCGTCGACGACCTTGAGGCGCTTGAGGGCGCGGACCTTGCGCTGGCCCTTGCCGTTGGCGATCGTGTCGCGCAGCGACTCGACCTCGGCCTCGATGTCGAAGGTCTCCAGGCGCTTCTGGATCGCCGCGGCGCCCATGTGGCCCTCGAAGTACTTGCCGAACCAGGACTTCATCTCCCGGTAGAGCATCTCGTCGCCCTCGAGGTCCTGGACCTTGAGGTTCTTGAACCGGTTCCAGACCTCGTCGAGGCGGTCCAGCTCGCGCTGGCCGCGGTCGCGGAGCTGCTTCATCTCGCGCTCGGCGGCGTCCTTGACCTTGCGTCGCGCGTCGGCCTTGGCGCCCTCGGACTCGAGCTGCTCGAGGTCGGTCTCGAGCTTCTTGGCGCGGGTCTCCAGGGAGGTGTCGCGCCGGCCCTCGAGACGGTCGCGCTCCATGCCGATCTTGCCCTCGAGCGAGGACAGGTCGCGGTGCCGGGCGTCCTCGTCGACCCAGGTGATCATGTAGGCGGCGAAGTAGATGACCTTCTCGAGGTCCTTCGGCGCCAGGTCGAGCAGGTAGCCCAGGCGGCTCGGGACACCCTTGAAGTACCAGATGTGGGTGACCGGGGCAGCGAGCTCGATGTGGCCCATCCGCTCACGGCGGACCTTCGACCGGGTCACCTCGACGCCGCAGCGCTCGCAGATGATGCCCTTGAAGCGCACGCGCTTGTACTTGCCGCAGTAGCACTCCCAGTCCCGGGTGGGACCGAAGATCTTCTCGCAGAAGAGGCCGTCGCGCTCGGGCTTGAGCGTGCGGTAGTTGATGGTCTCCGGCTTCTTGACCTCACCGTGGCTCCACGTACGGATGTCGTCCGCGGTGGCCAGGCCGATCTTGAGCTGGTCGAAGAAGTTCACGTCGAGCACGGTGGCTGCAACCCTTCGTAGATCTGAAAAAGAGGAAGACGAGTGGATGGTGCGAGGTGGTGGGCGGCGGGGCGCCGGCGGGGCCGACGCACCGCCCTCACTCAGACTTCCTCGACGCTGCTGGGCTCGCGTCGGGACAGGTCGATGCCGAGCTCCTCGGCCGCGCGGAAGACGTCCTCCTCCGCATCGCGCATCTCGATCGCGGAGCCGTCCTGGGACAGCACCTCGACGTTGAGGCAGAGCGACTGCATCTCCTTGACGAGCACCTTGAAGGACTCGGGGATGCCCGAGTCGGGGATGTTCTCGCCCTTCACGATGGCCTCGTAGACCTTGACGCGACCGGGCACGTCGTCGGACTTGATCGTCAGGAGCTCCTGGAGGGCGTACGCCGCTCCGTAGGCCTCCATCGCCCAGACCTCCATCTCGCCGAACCGCTGGCCGCCGAACTGGGCCTTGCCGCCCAGGGGCTGCTGCGTGATCATCGAGTACGGACCGGTCGACCGGGCGTGGATCTTGTCGTCGATCAGGTGGTGCAGCTTCAGGATGTACATGTAGCCGACCGAGACCGGGTCCGGGAACGGCTCGCCCGAGCGGCCGTCGAACAGGTTGGCCTTGCCGTTGCCCTTGACGAGGCGGACACCGTCGCGGTTGGGCAGGGTCGAGGCCAGCAGGCCGGTGATCTCGTCCTCGCGGGCACCGTCGAAGACGGGCGTCGCCAGGTTGGAGTCGCCGGGCGCGGAGTCCGCGGCGATCGAGATGAGCCGCTGCTTCCACTCCTCGTCGTCCCCCTCGACCTCCCAGCCGGTCTTGGCCAGCCAGCCCAGGTGGATCTCCAGGATCTGGCCGATGTTCATCCGGCCCGGCACGCCGAGCGGGTTGAGCACGACGTCGACCGGCGTGCCGTCCTCGAGGAAAGGCATGTCCTCGACGGGGAGGATCTTGGAGATGACGCCCTTGTTGCCGTGGCGTCCGGCGAGCTTGTCGCCGACCGAGATCTTCCGCTTCTGCGCGACGTACACGCGGACCAGCTGGTTGACGCCCGGGGGCAGCTCGTCGCCGTCCTCGCGGTCGAAGACGCGGACGCCGATCACCGTGCCGGACTCGCCGTGCGGGACCTTCATCGAGGTGTCGCGCACCTCGCGCGCCTTCTCGCCGAAGATCGCGCGGAGGAGGCGCTCCTCGGGGGTCAGCTCGGTCTCGCCCTTCGGCGTCACCTTGCCGACCAGGATGTCACCGGTCGTGACCTCGGCGCCGATGCGGATGATCCCGCGCTCGTCGAGGTCGGCCAGCATCTCCTCGCCGACGTTGGGGATGTCGCGGGTGATCTCCTCGGGGCCCAGCTTGGTGTCGCGGGCGTCGACCTCGTGCTCCTCGATGTGGATCGAGGTGAGGACGTCCTCCTGCACCAGGCGCTGGGAGAGGATGATCGCGTCCTCGTAGTTGTGGCCGTGCCACGGCATGAAGGCGACGAGCAGGTTGGTGCCCAGCGCCATCTCGCCCTCGTCGGTGCAGGGGCCGTCGGCGATCGGCGAGCCGACCTCCAGGCGGGCGCCCTCGGCGACCAGCGGACGCTGGTTGATGCACGTGCCCTGGTTGGAGCGCACGAACTTCTGCATCCGGTAGGTGCGGTAGGTGCCGTCGTCGTGCATGACGTGCACGGCCTCGGCCGACACCTCGGTGACCACGCCGGCCTGCTCCGCGGTGACGACGTCGCCGGCGTCGACGGCGGCGCGGTACTCCATGCCGGTGCCGACGAGCGGGGCGTCGCTGCGGATCAGCGGGACGGCCTGACGCTGCATGTTGGCGCCCATGAGCGCGCGGTTCGCGTCGTCGTGCTCGAGGAACGGGATGAGCGCGGTCGCCACCGAGACCATCTGGCGCGGCGAGACGTCCATGTAGTCGACCTCGGCCTGCGGGATGTCGACCGTCTCGCCGCCCCGGGTGCGGACGAGCACGCGCTCCTCGGCGAACGCGTTGTCGTCGTTGAGCTTGGCGTTGGCCTGCGCGATGACGAAGCGGTCCTCCTCGTCAGCGGTGAGGTGGTCGATCTTCTCGGTGACGATGCCGTTCTCGACCTTGCGGTACGGCGTCTCGACGAAGCCGAACGGATTGATCCGTCCGAACGTCGCGAGCGAGCCGATCAGGCCGATGTTCGGGCCCTCCGGGGTCTCGATCGGGCACATGCGGCCGTAGTGCGAGGTGTGCACGTCGCGCACCTCGAAGCCGGCGCGGTCGCGGGACAGACCACCCGGGCCGAGCGCCGAGAGGCGACGCTTGTGGGTCAGACCGGCGATCGGGTTGGTCTGGTCCATGAACTGCGAGAGCTGCGAGGTGCCGAAGAACTCCTTCAGCGCCGCGACCACGGGACGGATGTTGATCAGGGACTGCGGCGTGATGGCCTCGACGTCCTGGGTCGTCATCCGCTCGCGGACCACGCGCTCCATGCGCGCCAGCCCGGTGCGGAGCTGGTTCTGGATCAGCTCGCCGACGGTGCGCATGCGGCGGTTGCCGAAGTGGTCGATGTCGTCCGCGGCCACCTCCATGGCGCCCCCGGGCATCTCCAGGCCGGTCTCGCCGGCGTGCAGCGCGACGATGTACTTGATCGTCGCGACGACGTCGTCGATGGTCAGCGTCTGCTGGTCGAACGGCTGCGCCGTGCCGAGCTTCTTGTTGATCTTGTAGCGACCGACCTTCGCGAGGTCGTAGCGCTTGGGGTTGAAGTAGTAGTTGTCGAGCAGCGTCTGGGCCGCCTCGCGCGTGGGCGGTTCGCCCGGACGGAGCTTGCGGTAGATGTCGAGCAGCGCGTCGTCCTGGCCCTGGGTGTTGTCCTTCTCCAGGGTGGCGCGGATCGAGTCGTACTGACCGAGCTCCTCGAGGATCTGCTCGGTCGTCCAGCCCAGCGCCTTCAGCAGGACGGTGACGTTCTGCTTGCGCTTGCGGTCCAGACGTACGCCGACGAGGTCGCGCTTGTCGACCTCGAGCTCGAGCCAGGCGCCGCGCGAGGGGATGACCTTGGCCGTGTAGATGTCCTTGTCGGACGTCTTGTCCACGGAGCGCTCGAAGTAGACGCCCGGGCTGCGGACCAGCTGGGAGACGACGACGCGCTCGGTGCCGTTGATGACGAAGGTGCCCTTGTTGGTCATCAGGGGGAAGTCACCCATGAAGACCGTCTGGCCCTTGATCTCACCGGTCTCGTTGTTCGTGAACTCGGCGGAGACGTAGAGAGGCGCGGAGTAGGTGAAGTCCTTCTCCTTGCACTCGTCGACGGAGTACTTCGACTCGAGGAAGGTCGGATCGTTGAACGACAGCGACATCGTGCCGTTGAAGTCCTCGATCGGGGAGATCTCCTCGAAGATCTCCTGAAGGCCCGACTTCGGGCTGACGTCCTCGCCGTTGTCGACCCGGGCCTGCACCTGGGCGTCCCAGGCCTCGTTGCCGACCAGCCAGTCGAAGCTGGTGGTCTGCAGGTCGAGGAGGCGGGGGACCTCGAGGGGCTCGGAGATCTTGGCGAAAGAGATGCGTCGGGCGTTCGGGAGGTTGCGCGGGGCGACCAAGAGGGGTCCTTCCAAAGGATCGCTCGAGAGGCGCCGACCTACCACTAGTCCAGCCACCGGAAAGGCAGGAGAGCATCTGAAAGAAGGCGCGACTGAGAAAGATACCTCATCAGGGCACCCAAGATCAACGCGGTGGTCTCGCGTGGTGCGTCACAGCATGGGCCCGCGTGGCCGCTCCGTCAAGCACCGCCCCCAGGGTGTCCTCGGAGGTGGTCCCGGAGGGGACACCGAGGACCGGCTCGGCGCGACTCAGAGCTTGTCGTACGACACGATGTCGCTGACCAGCCAGCGGCCGTCGCGCAGCACCATGTCGAAGCGCACCCGGTTGGCGACCGGAGACTCCTCGGTGCCGGCCAGGGTGCGGGTCTGGTCGACGAAGAGCAGCACCGAGGCCTGCGTGGCGTTGGCGGAGATGATCCCCGACCCGTAGACGTCGGCCTTCACCGAGACCTTCTTCGCGGTGGCCTGGCGTTGCAGCACGGCGAACTGGTCGTCGTACTCCTTGCGGTAGGCCGGGGTCAGCCACTGCTGGGCGGCCGCCTTGTCGGCGGCCAGGCGCTGGTAGTCGTAGCCGAGCACCGCCTCGGCGGCGCGCTCGGCCGTCGGCGGCGCGGACGACCACGCCTCCTGCGTGGCGACCGAGTCGGACGCCCCGGACCGCACCAGCGCGGCCAGACCGCCCACCACGACCGCGGCGACGAGCAGACCCACGAGCACCAGGGTCGCGAGCCGACGGGTCCGCACCGGGTCGCGCCGGCGCGCGGCGGTGGTGCCCTCCGCCGACACGGGACCTGACCCCGGGGCCGGCTCGGGCGCCGGGGCCGGTGCGATGTCGGCGTCGTGCCCGGCGCGGCGACGCGGGTCCAGGAGCACCTCCGCCGCGGTGTTGGTCTCGCGCAGGCGGTCGCCGTCGGTCGCGGGGTCGAGGCTGGTGACCGCCCGGGTCCAGGCGGCCCGGATCTGGTCGGCGCCCGCGTCCTGCGGCACCCCGAGCACGTCGTAGTGGGTCCTCACGACGAGATCCCTCCCGGTCCGATCCGCTGGTAGTCGTCGACCAGCCACCGACCGTCCACGTCGAAGAGGCTGACCTGCCAGCGCAGGGCGCCGAGCAGGCCTTGGCCCGCGACGTCGAGCCGGGTGTCGGCCACGACGAGCACGGTGGCCGAGTCGAGGTCGGCGGCGACCACGGCCGAGTCGAGCACCGTGCCCGAGGACTGCACGCCGCCCTCCTCGCCCTCGTAGGTGCGGAGGTTGTCGACGTTGGAGCGCCAGTCCTGCTGGTAGCGGGTGGTCAGCATCGGGAAGACCCTGGCCTGGTAGGCGTCTGCCTTCGCCGAGCTGTAGTTGTTGGCCGCCTGCACGAAGCGACGCGCCGCGAGCGACGCCGCGGCGCGGGCCTGGGACTCCGCCGCGACGGAGCTTCTGGCGGTGTAGGACGTCACGGCGACCACCGCGCCGGCGACGAGGAGCGCCAGGGCGACCGCGCACCCGAGGGCCAGCAGCAGGACGGTCCTGCGCTCGCCGACTCCCCTCCCCCGCGCCGCGTCCGTCACTGCCCGACGGGCCCGAGGAGCAGCGAGCCCAGCGCCGTGCGCTCGTCGGGCGCCAGGCTGTCGGGGACGCCCGCGGGAGCCTCGCCGAAGCGCACCGTGCCGGTGGACTGGTCGTAGGTTCCGATCACGGGGGAACGGTACGCGGCCCCGGCTCGCGGTGCGTGGCTGGTGCCTCGGGGGTTGGTCTGCCCGGCCGGTGCCGTGCACTGGGCGTTGTAGTCCATCGGCTTGTCGCTCAGGTCCTGCGGCGAGCGCTGCGGCTCGCCGTAGCCCTGCTGGCACACCGGCGGGTCACTGGTCAGGACGGCGCCGAAGTGGGCGTCGTACTTGCCGGTGTTCGGGTCCTTCGCGACGACGGTGAAGCCACCCGCCACGACGTACGGGAAGACCACGAGCACCTGCTCGATGCCGTCGAGGTTGCGCACCACGATCCGGCCCGTGGTGACCAGGTTGTTGATCAGCTGGCCGAGGTCGACCCGGTTCTGCTCCAGGAAGGTGCGCACCTGGTTCGCGGTCGCGGACCCGTTGTCGATGACCTTGCGCAGGGCCGGGTCGTTGTCGGCCAGGGTCTGGCTGAACAGTGCGAGGTCCTTGGAGAAGGACCGGATGGCCGACCGCTTGGCGACCTGGGTGGTCAGCACCGTGTCGCTGTCTCGGATCAGGGCCCGGGTGATGTCGAAGTTCTGGTTCGCGGTCTGGATGAACGAGGTGGAGGTGTCGATGATCGTGCCCAGGTCGTCGCCGGTGCCGTGGAAGGCCTTGCCGGCCTCGCTGACCACCGTGCGCAGGCTCTTCTTGTTCACGCTGCGGGCGGTGGCGTCCAGGTCGGTGAGGAGCTTGGTCGTGGCGATCGGTGTGCCGGTCATCTTCCGCGGGATCTGTGACCCCTCCTTCAGGAAGGGCTCGCCCTTGCGCTGCGGCTGGAGCTCGACGTACTGCTCACCCACGGCCGACCGGTTGCCGACCAGGGCGAAGGAGTCCTGCGGGATGTCGGGGAAGTTGTCCTCGATCTCCAGGGTCATGTCGACCCCGCCCTCGACCAGCTTGAGCCGGGTCACCTCGCCCACGGTGACACCGCGGTAGGTGACCTCGGCGCCCTCGAAGGCCCCACCGGACTCCGCGAAGTGCGCGGTCACCGGGAAGGCGGTCTCCATGAACAGCGTGTCGAGCCGCGCGTACCGGGCGCCGACGTAGGTGACGCCGACCAGCGAGATGATCACGAAGACGATCAGCTGGACCTTGGTGCGCTGGGTGATCACGGGTTGCTCACTCCCCACAGCAACAGCGTTGCCAGGTCTGAGGTTCGTTCGGCCTGGTGGGTCTCGTCGTCGCCGAAGGCCGCGCGCGGGAGGAGACCGCTGCCGCCTCCGCCGCCGCCACCTCCACCGCCGCCGCCCCCGGTCGCGCCGCCCACGGTGTCACCGACGCCGTCAAGCACGCCTCCGCCACCGCCGCCGGTCCCCGGCAGGAACTGCTGGAGGAACTTCGGCACCGTGCCGCCGTTCTCCTGCTGGAGCAGGACCACGAGCTGCTTGCAGAACTTCGTGCGGTTGGTGTTCTGGCAGATCTTGTTGATCTGCCGTGCCCCGAGGTCGTCGCACGCCTTGCTCTCCGGGTCCCGCGACTGCAGGCACTTCTGGACGGGGGTCAGCTGCTTGACCGCGTCGTCGACAGGCTTCTGGACCGTCGTGATCGTGTCCAGCAGTGCGGCGCAGACCGGGTTGTTGTTCCCGACCTGCGTGCAGAGCCGCTTGATCTGGTTCGGCCCGAGGGCGCGGCACGCCTTGCTCAGCGGGTCACCGGTCTTCAAGCACTTCTGGATGTCGTTGAGCACCGCGGCGACCGGGGTGTCCGGAAGGTCGGGCAGGCCCGGCAGCTGCAGGTTGCTGTAGTCCAGGTCGAGCTGGACGTCGAGGTTGACGTAGTCGCCGAAGTGGATGGCCCGGGCCTGGGCCGGGTTGCGCCCGACCACCTCGTCGATGAAGGGGTAGGTCAGGGCGGTCGAGATCGACTTGGGCAGGTTGTCCCCGGACTTGCGCAGCTGCGCGAGAACGGGGACGAGGTCCTGCAGGGTCGAGATCGTGCCGGCCTTGGACTGCTTGATCACCCGGACGCCGACGTCGCTGAGCTGGTCGAGGGCCTTGAGCATCGTGACCAGGTCGTCGCGCTGACCGTTCAGGGACGCGATCGCCGAGGGAAGCTCCTCGAGGGCCGAGGTGATCGCGGGCTTCTGCTTGTTGATCGAGATCGCCAGCTGGTTCACCGACTCCAGGGCGGAGACGATGTCCTCCTTGTTGTCGTCGAGCTGGCCCGCGAACTCGTCGAAGGTCGTGAGCAGGGCCTTCACCTCGGGCTCGCGCCCGTCGAGCGCGTTGTTGAGCTCGGTGAAGATCGTCTTGAGCTGGGCGATGCCGCCGCCGTTGAGGATCAGCGACAGCGCGCCGAGCACCTCCTCGACCTCGGGGTTGCGACCGGTGTTGTCCAGCCCGATGGTGTCGCCGGACTGCAGCCTGCCCTGGGGCTGCCCGGAGGGAGCCGAGAGCGAGACGAACTTCTCGCCCAGGAGGCTGGTCTGCCGGATCTCCGCGAATGCGTTGTCGGGCAGGGATGTGTCGCGCCGGATCTCGATCTCGACCTCGGCGTGGTAGTCCTTCAGCTCGACCGACGTGACCTTGCCGACCGTCACGTCGTTGAGCTTGACCGACGACTGGGGCACCAGGTCGAGGACGTCGCGGAACTCGACCTTGACCAGCAGCGGGTTGTCCCCGGTGTCGGCGCCGCCGGGCAGCGGCACGTCGAAGATCGAGAAGCTGCAGCCGGAGAGCCCGACCGCCATCACGAGCGAGAGCAGCGCGGTGCGGACCCACCGCGGGGCGCGCGACCGGCTCGGGCGGGTGGTGCGTGGGCCGTTCATCGGCCTCCTCCCAGGATCCCGGCGAGGCTGGCGTCGCCGTACTGTGCCGACCGGCTCGCGGTGACGGTCCCCCCGGTGGCGGCGCGTGCCGCGCCCGGCTTGGGGAGGGGCAGCTGTCCGGCCAGGTCGGACAACGGCTTCTCGAGGTTGTTGCAGGCCTGCTTGCCCCCGGGCTGGGTGCGCAGGATGCCGCAGAGGAACTTGACCGGGTCCTCCTGCAGCAGCCCGAGGCCCTGGGTCAGGTTCGCTCGGGTGTCCAGGGTGCCCGCGGACGGGTTGTAGACGAGGTAGAGGTTGTTCAACGCCAGCGGTGCGTCGGTGAGGATGTCCTCCAGCGCCTTCCGCTGCCCGACCAGGATCTTGGTGAGCTTGTTCAGGTCGGTGATGTTGCGGCTCAACGTGCCACGGTTCTGCTGGACGAAGCCGCGCACGTCGGTGAGCGCCGTGCCCAGGTTGCGCAGGGCGGCCGCGAGGTCGTCGCGCTCGCCCTCGAGCAGGTCGGCCGCGCCGGCGAGCGAGTCGTTGAAACGCCGCACGGTGGCGTCGTTCTCGGCCAGGATGCGCACGAACCGCTGCACCTCGGTGATCGTCCCGAACAGGTCGTCCTTGTTGTTGGCCAGCGTGGTCGTGAACTTGCCGAGGTTGGTGATGGTGCGGTTGAGCTGCTCGCCGTTGCCCGCCAGGTTGGCCGCGGTCGTGTCCAGCAGGTTGGACAGCGCACCGTCCTTGTTCGCCCCGTTCGGGCCGACCGCGACCAGGAGGTCGTCGATGCCCGAGTAGACCTCGTCCAGCTCGAGCGGGTCGGCGGTCGAGTCGAGACCCAGGCGCGCGCCGTCGGCCATCACCGGCCCACCGGTGTAGGCCGGGATCATCTGGATGTAGCGGTCGCCGACGATCGAGGGCGAGACGATGACCGCCTTGCCGTTCTTGGGCAGCTCCACCGTCTCGTCGTAGGTCATCGTCACCGTGACGCTGGTGCCGTTGGGCTCGACCTCCTCGACCTTGCCGACCGGCACGCCCAGCACCCGGACGTCGGACCCCTTGTAGACCGAGATGGCCCGGGGGAAGTCCGCGGTCAGGGTCTTCTGGCCACCGCCGGCGAACAGCAGGACGGCACCGCCGACGACGAGCGCGAGCACGACCGCGCCGACGAGGAGGGTGGACAGGTGGGGGAGCTTCATCCCTGGCCTCCGATGTTCGGGACCCCGGTGGGCAGCGAGCCGCTCAGCGACGGGATCGGCGGCAGGTTCTGGATGATGGTGTCGAACCAGGGACCGTTGCCCAGGGTGTTGCCGAAGACCTGGTAGAAGGGCGCCATCAGGCTCAGCGTGCGGTCCAGGTTGTCCTGGTTGTCGAGCAGGTTCTGCACGACGCTGTCGAGGTTGTCGAGCGCGGGCTTCAGGTCGGCCCGGGTCTGCCGCACGAAGGTCGAGAGCTCCTTCGAGAGCACGCTGGTGGCGACGAGCAGGCGGTGCACGGAGTCACGTCGCCGCACGAGGGCCCGGAACAGCTGGTCGCCGTCCTCCATCAGGGTGATCAGGTTGTCGCCCTGGTCGGCCACCGTGCCACTCACCGTGCGCAGGTTGACCAGCAGGGTGTTCAGCTGCTCGTCCCGCGCGGCGACGTTCTGCGAGAGCGCCGAGACGCCCCGCAGCGCCAGGCGGAACTCGTCGGGCGTGTTCTTCGTCAGGGCCGTCAGGGTGTTGAGCGACGTGGTGAGCCGGTCGGTGTTGATCGCCTCGGACGTCGACGCCAGGCCGGCGAAGGCCTCGACGATGTCGTACGGCGAGCTCGTCCGGCTCACCGGGATCTCGGACTCCTTCGTCAGCTGGCCCGAGCCGTCGGGGGTCAGCATCACGAACATGGCGCCGAGGATGGTCTTGACCCGGATCTCGGCCCCGGTCTCGGTGCCGAACTCAGAGTCGGTCTTGACCTGGAACTCCACGCGGACGTGGTCGCCCATCAGCTCGAGGCCCTTCACCTTGCCGACGCGCACGCCGGCGATCCGCACCTCGTCGTTGGCCTTGAGGCCGCCGGTCTCGGAGAAGTTCGCGTAGTAGGTGTCCCCGCCGCCGATGAGCGGCAGCTTGTCGGCGTTGAAGGCCACCATCATCATCGCCACGATGAGGGCGATGCTGACGGCGCCGATCGGCACCGGGTTGCGCTGGCGGAATGGCTTGGTCACAGGTTGCACCTCTCGGCGTTGACCTTGTAGTCGAGGGGCACCGCGTTGCCACCGGGCAGCTTCACGCTGCCGGTGAACTGGCACAGGTAGAAGTCGAAGAAGGACCCGTAGATCGCGGTCCGACCCACCTTCTGCAGCTTGATCGGCAGCACCTCGAGCCCGCGGGAGATCTCTCCGTTGTTGCGCTCGAGGTTGGCGGCCAGGCCGCGCAGCTGCGTGACGTCCTTGACCAGCGGTGGCCGGATGCCGGTCACCAGGTCGGAGGTCTGCTCGGCCAGGACCGACACCGAGTCCAGGGACCCGAGGATCGCCTGCTTGTCGTTGTTCAGCCCGGAGACGAGCTGGCGCAGTCGGGTGAGCAGCGCGTCGAGCTGCTCGTCGCGGTCACCGATGGTCGTGAGCGTCTCGTTCAGGTTGGCGATCAGGTCACCGATGAGCCGGTCCCGGCTGGCGAGCTCGTTGGTGATGCCGGCCGTGTGCCCCAGCAGGCTCTCGACGGTGCCGCCCTCGCCCTGGAGCACCTGGATGATCTCCATGGACAGCTTGTTGACGTCCTCGGGGTTCAGCGCCGCGAAGAGCGGCTTGAACCCGTTGAACAGGACGGTGAGGTCCAGCGCGGGCGAGGTGTTCGCGAGCGGGATCGTCGACCCGGGAGGCAGTGTCCGGGCGTTGCCCTGCCCCTCGGTGAGGGCGAGGTAGCGCTGACCCACGAGGCTCCGGTAGCGGATCTGCACCTGGGTGGCCTTGGTGACCCGCACGTCGGTCGCGAGGCTGAAGGTGACGACGGCACGCTTGCGGTCGACGATCTCCGTGCCGGAGACGGTGCCGACGCGGACACCGGCGATGCGCACGTCGTCGCCCTTCACCACGCCGGTGACGTCGGTGAACATCGCCTTCATGTCGCGCGAGTCGCGGAACGTCACGTTGCCGATGGTGAACGCCAGCATGGCGGTGGCGAGCGTCGTGATCACCATGAAGATCACGAGCTTGACCGCCGCGGAGGCGGTCTCCTTGTCGAGGAGCTTCATCGGTTCACCCCCTCGAGGTCGGGGACAGGGCCGAGCAGGAGGTCAGCCAGGTCGTGTCGGTCGTCGGTGGGAGTGGCGGACACGGACGAACGCTCGTCGGTCCACGCGGTGCCGGACCGCTTGCTGATCGGCCCCGCGCCGTCGTCGAGGTCGGGCGCGAAGCGGTCGGGCGGCGGGAGGTTGCCCTGGTTGTAGGTGCCGGCGCGCGACTCGGTGCACACGCTCAGCGACGGGCGGTCCTTCTCGGCGTACCGGGCCTGGTCCTCGGGCGTGTAGCCGCGCGGCTGCTTCGGGATCAGCTCGAGGTTGATGTGCAGCGCGTTGCCGCGCCAGTTGCCGCCGTACTCGGAGTAGAACGTCACGATCGAGGACGTGAAGCAGGGGTAGAGCGGCGCGTACGTGGCGAGCACCCGGGTCTGTCGGGCAGCCAGCTCGGAGAGCTCGACGAGGTTGTCGCCGTTGTTCTCCAGGAAGGTCTGCGTCGTGCCCGACAGCGAGCCGACGTCGGAGAACAGCGCCTGCACCTGCTGCTCCGTGTCCTCGACCGTGCCCGTGGTGGTGACCGAGTTGCGCAGCAGCCGCCCCGCCTCGGGCAGCACCGAGGCGTAGACGTCGGAGGTCTGCCCCAGGAGGCGGAGGTCCTCGACGAGGGCGGAGACGTCCGGGTTCAGCCGGGTGAGGTACCCGTCGAGGGTCTCCAGGTTCGCGCCCAGCCTGTCGCCGCGGCCCTCGAGAGCGTCGGCGAGGGCGGTGAGGGTGTAGTTGATCTCGGCGGGCTGCACCGTGCGCAGCAGCGGGTAGAGCGAGTTGAGGACGTCCTCGACCTCGGGGGGCAGGGCCACCTGGTCGATGGTGTCGCCCGCCGCGATCCGCCCGCCCGGCGCGTCGGGGAGGCGCAGCTCGACGAACTTCTCGCCGAAGAGGGTCTTGGGGACCAGCGCGGCCTGCACGTTCCGCGGGATGTCGCCGGTCTCCTCGGGGTACAGCCCGAGCTCCACCTCGACCTGGTCCCCCTCGGCGGAGACGTCGAGGACCTCGCCGACGAAGATGCCGCGGAGCTTCACGTCGGCGCGGAACGGCAGCTGCAGTCCGGCCTTGTCGGCCCGCAGCGTGACCCGGGTGTAGTCGGTGAACTTCTTCGTGAAGAGCGCGTAGGTCACCCACACCCCGGCGACCAGCGACATCACGAAGAGCACCCCGAGCACCCGGTTGCCCACGACGGCCCTCACGGCGCCTCCGCGGGCGCCGGCGCCACGACGGTCGAGGACAGCAGGCCCCCGAGGTCGCTGCTGGAAGCGCCCGAGGGGTAGGAGGTGCCGGCCCGCTTGCCGAGGCTTGCGTCGTTCACGCCGTCGTCGAGGTCGGGGATCCGGTTGCGCGGGATCAGGTTGCCCTGGTTGTAGGTGCCCGAGACAGCGGCCTGGCACAGGCTGTTGCCCTGGGCGGGGCCGTTCTTGGCGCCGTACACCGCGGAGTCGCCGGTGGTGAAACCGCGGGGCTGGTTCGGGAGCAGCTCGAGGTTGATGTGCAGCGTGTAGTTGCGGAAGGCCTCGGCGAGCAGCGGAGTCTGGTCGACGATGCTCCGGGTGAGGCACGGGTACTCGGGCGCGTACGTCGCCAGCACCCGGGCCTGCCGGGCCCCCAGCTTGGACAGGGACACCAGGTTGTCGCCGTTGTTCTGCAGGAAGGTGCGCGTCGTCCCGGAGAGGGAGGCGACGTCGTTGAACAGCGCCTGCACCGCGCGCTCCTTCTGCTCCAGGGTGCCCGCGGTCTTCACCGTGTTGCGGAGGACCTGCCCCAGCTGCGGCATCACCGAGGCGTAGACGTCGGACGTCTGCCCCAGCAGACGGAGGTCCTGGATCAGGGCCGGGAGGTCCGGGTTGAGCTTGGTGAGGTAGTTGTTGGTCGTGACCAGCCCGGCACCGAGCTTGTCGCCACGACCCTCGAGCGCGTCCGCCAGAGCGGTCAACGTGTAGTTGATCTCCGCCGGCGAGACCGTCCGCAGCAGCGGGTAGATGTCGTTCAGGACGTCCTCGACCTCGGTGGGGAGCGCGGTCTGCGTGATGGTGTCGCCCTCGGCCAGGCCCTCGTCCGAGGGGTCGGGGGGCAGCTGCAGGTCGACGTACTTCTCACCGAAGAGGGTCTTCGGGAAGATCGCCGCGGTGACGTTCTTCGGGATCAGGTCGATGTCTCCGGGCTCCATGCCCAGCGTGATCATCACGGCGTCGCCCTGGGCCTTCGTGTCGAGCACCTCGCCGACGAACTTGCCCCGGATCTTCACGTCCGCGCGGCTGGGCAGCTGCAGCCCGGTCTTGTCCGCGCGCAGGGTGACCTCGTCGAACTCCACGAACTTCTTGGTGAAGATGGCGTAGGTCATGTACACCCCCACCACGAGCGCGAGGATGTAGAGCACCCCGAGGATGCGGTTGGTGAAGATCTTCCCGAGCATGCGCGCCTACCCCGCCAGTCTGACTGTGGTGCTCGCACCCCAGATGGCCATGGACAGGAACAGGTCGATGACGTTGACGGCGACGATGGACGTGCGGACCGCGCGACCGACGGCCACGCCCACGCCAGCCGGACCGCCGCTAGCGGTGTAGCCGTAGTAGCAGTGGATGAGGATCACCACGACCGCGAAGATCAGGACCTTGCCGAAGGACCACAGCACGTCGCCCGGTGGCAGGAACTGGTTGAAGTAGTGGTCGTAGGTGCCCGGACTCTGGCCGAAGAAGTTCGTCACGGTCAGCCGCGTCGCGAAGTACGACGACATCAGGCCCACGACGTACAGCGGGACGACCGCGATCAGGCCGGCGAGGATCCGCGAGGTCACCAGGAAGGGGAGCGACGGGATCGCCATGACCTCGAGCGCGTCGATCTCCTCGGAGATCCGCATCGCACCGAGCTGGGCGGTGAAGCCGCAGCCCACCGTGGCGGCGAGCGCGATGCCGGCGATGACCGGAGCGATCTCGCGGGTGTTGAAGTAGGCGCTCACGAAGCCGGTGAAGGCTGCCGTGCCGATCTGGTTCAGGGCGGCGTACCCCTGCAGGCCGACCTCGGTGCCGGTGAAGAAGGCCAGGCCGGTGATCACGCCGACCGTGCCGCCGATGACGGCGAGCGCACCGGAGCCGAGGGTGACCTCGGCGAGCAGCCGCAGGATCTCCTTCTTGTAGCGGGAGATCGTCCGAGGGCTCCAGGCCAGGGCGGTGATGAAGAACTTCAGCTCCGCGCCCAGGTTGTCCAGGCTGCCGAGGGGCTTCTGGTAGATCGCTCTCACGTTCGCCATGACGTCACCCTGTCTTCGGCGGGACGAGCTGGAAGTAGACGGCGCTCAGGATGAAGTTCACGACGAACAGGAGCATGAAGGTGATGACCACGCTCTCGTTCACCGCGTCGCCGACGCCCTTGGGACCACCGGCCGCGTTCATCCCCTTGTACGCCGCCACGATCGCCGCGATCAGGCCGAAGATGAGCGCCTTGATCATGCCCTGGTAGAGGTCGGGAAGCTGGGCGAGCGCGGTGAAGCTGGCGAGGTAGGAGCCGGGTGTGCCGTCCTGGAGGATGACGTTGAAGACGTAGCCGCCGGCGATGCCGACCACGCTCACCAGTCCGTTGAGGAAGACCGCGACGAGCATCGCCGCGAGGACGCGTGGCACGACGAGGCGCTGGATCGGGTCGATGCCGAGCACCATCATGGCGTCGAGCTCCTCGCGGATCTTCCGCGCGCCGAGGTCGGCCGCGATGGCCGAGCCGCCGGCCCCGGCGATCAGCAGGGAGGTGGCGATCGGGCCGGCCTCACGCACCACCGCCAGGACCGCCGCGGAACCGGTGAACGACTGCGCACCGAACTGCTTGATCAGACCACCGACCTGCAGCGCGATGACGGCGCCGAAGGGGATCGCCACGAGCGCGGTCGGGATGATCGTGACGGAGGCGATGAACCAGGCCTGCTGCAGGAACTCCCGCAGCTGGAAGGGTCGCCGGAAGAGGCCCCGGAAGACGTCGATGCCGAAGGCGAAGAGCTTGCCGACGGTCCCGATCGGGGCGAGGACCCGAGATGCCGAGATGCCGGCCATGTCAGGTCGCCATCGACATGTTCGGGTCGAACGAGCCGGGCGGCGGCTCGACACCGTTCTCCTTGCACCACGTGCCCGGGTCGCGCTGGCTGCGACGACGGATCCCGTTGGAGGGCTCGAGCTGCATCGGGATCGGCGGCAGCGGCGGCAGCTCCTGGTTCTCCTCCTTGGCCAGCTCGTCGGCGTCCTTCTCCTCGGACATGCCGATCGGGCCGATCTTCTGCGCGTTCAGGAACTGCCGCACCACCGGCTCCTCGGACGAGAGCAGCATCTCGCGGGGCCCGAACATCGCCAGGTGCTTGTGGAACAGCAGCCCGATGTTGTCGGGGACGGTGCGCGCGGTGTTGATGTCGTGGGTGACGATGAGGAAGGTGGCGTCGATCTGGGCGTTCAGGTCGACGATCAGCTGGTTCAGGAACGCCACCCGGACCGGGTCCAGGCCGGAGTCCGGCTCGTCGAACAGCACGATCTCGGGGTCGAGCACGAGCGCGCGGGCCAACCCGGCGCGCTTGCGCATGCCGCCGGAGATCTCGCCCGGGAGCTTGCTCTCGGTGCCGATCAGGCCGACCAGGTCGAGCTTCTCCATGACGATGTTCTTGACCTCGGACTCGCTCTTCTTCGTGTGCTCGCGCAGCGGGAAGGCGATGTTGTCGTAGAGGTTCATCGAGCCGAACATGGCGCCGTCCTGGAACAGCACGCCGAAGAGCTTGCGGATCTCGTAGAGCTCCGACTCGGGGCAGCTCGCAATGTCGGTGCCCTGGATCATGATGCTGCCCCGGTCGGGCTTCAGCAGGCCGATGAGGGCCTTCAGGAAGACCGACTTGCCGGTGCCGGAGGGGCCGAGCATCACGCAGATCTCGCCGGCCGGGATGTTGAGGGTCACGTCACCCCAGATGAGCTGCTTCCCGAACGACTTGGTCAGATTGTCGACCTGGATCTCGACACCCACGAGCGAACCTTCTTTCGACTTCGGCGCAAGGTCGGGCGGCCAGCGCTGTACGCCTGTGCTCCCATGACGGCCTACTAACCAGTAGTGCACCGAGAAAGTTACGTCCTCGGACACGTCTACGTCACCACTTGACGCAGACACAACAATGGCGCTCGCCCTACCGAGACCTCCCTGTTGGTCCCGGATCATCCGATTCGGCCGTGATCGACCACACGAAGGACGTCGGGACGGTCGTCACAGCCGTGGACAGCAGGAAGGACTTTGTCCACGATACGGACGCTCGGGACTTAAGCCGACAAACGTTGACAAGACCGGACAGACCACGGGGCGGCCGCTCCTCGAGAGGAACGACCGCCCCGTGGACGGTGGCCGAAGCCGGGTCGGAGGACCCGTCAGCGGCCGGGCATCACTTGACGGTGACCGTGGCGCCGGCTCCCTCGAGCTGCTCCTTGGCCTTGTCCGCGGCGTCCTTGGCGACCTTCTCCAGGATCGCCTTCGGCGCGGCCTCCACCAGCTCCTTGGCCTCCTTCAGGCCGAGGGAGGTGAGGGCGCGCACCTCCTTGATGACGTTGATCTTCTTCTCGCCGGCGGCCTCGAGGACGACGTCGAACTCGTCCTGCTCCTCGGCGGCGGCGGCGGCGTCACCGGCACCACCGGCGGCGGGGGCGGCGGCGGCGACCGGGGCGGCCGCCGTGACGCCGAAGGTGTCCTCGAACTGCTTCACGAACTCGCTGAGCTCCAGGAGGGTCATCTCCTTGAACGCGTCGAGCAGCTCGTCGTTGCTGAGCTTCGCCATGGTGGCGTGTCCTTCCGTTCGGTGACCCCGTCGGGCGACGGGGTCGGCGTGGTGGCTGGTCGGGTGACCTGAGTCCGCGATCACTCCGCGGTGGTGGTGTCCTCCGCGGGTGCCTCGTCGGCGACCGCAGCAGGCTCGCCGGCGCCGCCGGCGAGGATGGACGGGTCCTGCTCGGCCGCAGCCTGCAGGGCCCCGGCGAGACGCGCCGCCTTGGCGAGCGGCTCGTTGAGCAGGTACACGGCCTGGCTGAGCGACGCCAGCATGGCGCCGGCCATCTTGCCGAGGAGCACCTCGCGGGACTCCAGGTCGGCGAGCTTGGCGATCTCGGCGGCCTCGATCGGCCGTCCCTCCAGGACGCCGCCCTTGATGACGAGGGCGGGGTTGGCCTTGGCAAAGTCACGCAGACCCTTGGCCACCTCGACCACGTCGCCGTTGATGAAGGCGATGGCGGTCGGGCCGGACAGCAGGGAGTCGACACCCTGCACCCCGGCCTCGGCGGCGGCGATCTTGGTCAGCGTGTTCTTGACCACGGCGTAGTGGGCGTTGCCGCCCAGGGCTCGCCGCAGCTCCTGGAGCTGCTTGACGGTGAGCCCGCGGTACTCGGTCAGCACGGCGCCGGCGGAATCCTGGAACGAGTCCTTGATGTCCGCGACGGCGGCTGCCTTGTCTGGCCGCGCCATGGGTCTCCTCCGGTGTTGATCGGTGCACGCATCGTCCGAGTGGACGAGCGCCGACCACGACCACCGCTCTCCGGGCCCGGACGAAGAAACGCCCCTGCGCAGGAGCAGGGGCGTGGAAGTGCGCCGGGAACTGGCCCGGCGTACGGCTCTCACCGACTGTCACCTGCGCGGGTCGCCCGCGGATGCGGACCTTCGACCGGGCGAGCCCGGCGACCAGCGGTCTGTGGTTACAACCCCGGACTGTACGGCGGGCGGCCCGGCGGGCCAAATCGGGCCGAGCCTGCGACCCGACGAACCAGGCCCGCCACCGTCACGGGGACGGGGCGGGCCGGGTGGTGCGTCGTGCAGGGTGGTGGGGTCGCTCAGTCCTCGACCTCGTCGTCACCCGCGACGTTGCGGGTGCGGTTGGGGTCGACCATGATGCCCGGCCCCATCGTCGTGGAGACGGTGACCTTGCGGACGTAGCGGCCCTTGGAGCTGGACGGCTTGAGCCGCAGCACCTCCTCGAGCGCCGCGGCGTAGTTCTCCGCGAGCTGGGCCTCGGTGAAGGAGGCCTTGCCGATGATGAAGTGCAGGTTCGCGTGACGGTCCACGCGGAACTCGATCTTGCCGCCCTTGATGTCGTTGACCGCCTTGGCGACGTCGGGCGTCACGGTGCCGGTCTTCGGGTTGGGCATGAGGCCGCGGGGGCCGAGCACGCGGCCGAGCCGGCCGACCTTGCCCATCATGTCGGGGGTAGCGACGACGGCGTCAAAGTCGAGCCAGCCGCCGGCGACCCGCTCGATGAGCTCGTCGCCACCGACGACGTCGGCGCCGGCTTCACGAGCGGCCTCCGCGCGGTCGGCGTTGGCGAAGACCAGGACCCGGGCGGTCTTGCCGGTGCCGTGCGGGAGGTTGACGGTGCCGCGAACCATCTGGTCCGCCTTGCGCGGGTCGACACCCAGGCGCATGGCTACGTCGAGGGTCTCGTCGAACTTCTTCCTGCTGCCCGACTTGGCGAGCCGGATCGCGGCGAGGGGGGAGAACACGTCGTTCTTGTCGAAGGTCTCCGCGGTCGCGCGGTAGGTCTTGCTGCGCTGCATGTGCTGGTCCTCTTCCTTCAGGTGTGGCTGTGGCCAGTCGTGGTGCGGGCCAACGCGGCCCTGCCACTGGTTCGGGTGGTTCGGGTGGTTCTGGTCGAGCGGGTGCTGCTGGTCAGTCGGTGGTGACGCCCATGGAGCGGGCGGTGCCCTCGACGATCTTCATCGCCTGGTCGATGTCGTTGGCGTTGAGGTCGGGGAGCTTGGTCGTCGCGATCTCGCGGACCTGGTCCCTGGTCAGCTTGCCGACCTTGTCGACCTGCGGGACCGAGGACCCCTTGGAGAGCCCCGCGGCCTTCTTGATCAGCTCGGCGGCCGGGGGGGTCTTGGTGACGAACGTGAACGAGCGGTCCTCGTAGATGGTGATCTCGACCGGGACCACGTTGCCGCGCATGGGCTCGGTGGCCGCGTTGTAGGCCTTGCAGAACTCCATGATGTTGACGCCGTGCGGGCCGAGGGCGGTGCCGACGGGCGGCGCGGGCGTGGCCGCGCCGGCCTGCAGCTGCACCTTGACGAGCGCGGCGATCTTCTTCTTCTTGGGGGGCATGTTGTCGGGTCCTAACCGTTGCTGGTGCCTGCCGAGCGGGACGTGCCGCTCAGACCTTCTGGATCTGGTTGAAGCTCAGCTCGACCGGGGTCTCCCGGCCGAAGATCTCCACCAGGGCCTTCACCCGCTGGGTGTCGGCATTGATCTCGGTGATGGTCGCGTGGAGCGTCGCGAAGGGACCGTCGACGACCATGACGCTGTCGGAGACGGAGAAGTCGACGACCTCGACCGGCTTGCGGGTGGCGGTCGCGGTGCCCGAGGAGCCACCCGACGACTCGGCCGCCCGGGCCTGCTCGGCGGCTGCGACGACCGTGGGGGCGAGCATGTTCTCGACCTCGGTCAGCGACAGCGGCACCGGCTGATGGCTGTGGCCGACGAAGCCGGTCACCGACGGGGTGTGCCGCACGGCGGCCCAGGACTCGTCGGTGAGGTCCATCCGGACCAGGACGTAGCCGGGGAGCACGGTGCGCTTGACCATCTTGCGCTGACCGTTCTTGATCTCCGCGACCTCCTCGGTCGGCACGACCACCTCGTGGATGTAGTCCTCCATGTTGAGCGAGCTCGTCCGGTTCTCGAGGTTGGCCTTCACCCTGTTCTCCATGCCGGAGTAGGTGTGCACGACGAACCAGTCGCCGGGCTTGCTCCACAGGGCCTCGCGGAACTCCTCGAGGGGGTCGACCTCGCCGGGCTCGTCCTCCTCGACCTGGTCCACGACCTCCTCGGCCGCGTCGGCCAGCTCGTCGACCTGCGACTGCTCGCGAGACTCGTCGAGTCCCATGACCTCGTTCGCCTCGAGCGAGGACTGGCCGGTCACCTCGCTCTGCACGGACGTCTCACCGGTCTCGTCGTACGACTCCGACACGGGCTCTTCCCCTCACATCATTCATAGCTGTACCGCCAGCGGCGCTGGCGGTGGTGGGCGTGCGTGGGCCACCCCCACGTGCGGCGTCGTCGGGCTCGGGGAGCCCGACCTGGCCGTCGACGGCGTGGGGACGCAGTCACGCGGTCACGCAAAGATCGCGAACACGACCTTCCCGAAGCCCAGGTCGAGCAACGACACCAGCGTCATCACGAAGATCACGAACACCATCACCACGATGAAGTAGGTGATGAGCTGCTGCTGCGTCGGGTAGACCACCTTGCGCAGCTCCGCCACGACCTGGCGCAGGAAGGCGGCCGGAGAGGTGCGCTGCTCACTGGGGCGTGCGACCGGTCGGGTGTCCGACACGACTCCTCCACTCTCTTCGCTCATCGTTGGTGCGGGTGCTCCCGACCGACGGCGTCGGACGGGCCTCGCAGGGCACGAGGGACTTGAACCCCCAACCTTCGGTTTTGGAGACCGATGCTCTGCCAGTTGAGCTAGTGCCCTTCGGTGGCGCCCCTCGACCGTGCCACGCCCTCAGGGCATGGCGGCCAAGGGCGATCGCCACCGCGCGGGAGTCTACGCGTCACGCGGCGTACGGGCCAAACCGACCGGCACCTACGATGACGGTATGACAGACCGCAGCGACCGCCCTCGTATCTCCCGCCTCGTCGGCGGCATCGCCGAGTCGGCGACGCTCAAGGTCGACGCCAAGGCCAAGGCTCTCAAGGCCGAGGGGCGACCCGTCATCGGGTTCGGCGCCGGCGAGCCCGACTTCCCGACGCCGGAGTACGTCGTCGAGGCCGCCGTGGAGGCCTGCCGCGATCCCAGGAACCACCGCTACACCCCGGCCGGCGGACTCCCCGAGCTGCGGCAGGCGATCGCTGACAAGACGCTGCGCGACTCCGGCTACGCGGTCGAGGCGTCGCAGGTGCTCGTGACCAACGGCGGCAAGCAGGCCATCCAGGAGGCCTTCGCCGCGATCCTGGACCCGGGCGACGAGGTCATCGTGCCCGCGCCGTACTGGACGACCTACCCGGAGTCGATCCGGCTGGCGGGCGGCGTCGCGGTCGAGGTGCTCGCCGAGGCCGACCAGGGCTTCAAGGTCACCCCGGAGCAGCTGGAGTCGGTGCGCACCGACGCCACCAAGGTGCTCAGCCTGAACTCCCCCTCCAACCCGACCGGCGCCGTCTACACGACCGAGGAGCTGCGGGCGATCGGGGAATGGGCCGACGAGCACGACCTGTGGGTGCTGACCGACGAGATCTACGAGCACCTGCTCTACGACGGCGTCGAGACCGGCTCGCTGCCGGTGATCTGCCCGCAGCTCGCCGACCGGTGCATCGTCGTCAACGGCGTCGCCAAGACCTACGCGATGACCGGGTGGCGCGTGGGCTGGCTCATCGGCCCCCAGGACGTCGTCAAGGCGGCGGCCAACCTGCAGTCGCACGCCACCTCGAACGTCGCGAACGTCTCCCAGCGAGCCGCGCTCGCCGCGGTGTCCGGCGACCTGGCCGCGGTCGAGGCGATGCGCGAGGCCTTCGACCGCCGTCGTCGCAGGATCGTGTCGATGCTCGCCGAGATCGACGGCGTCGAGTGCTCCACCCCGCTCGGGGCCTTCTACGTCTACCCGTCGGTCAAGGGCCTGCTGGGCCGCGACATCGAGGGCGCCGTCGCCGGCACCGCGACCGAGCTGGCCGAGATCTTCCTGGACAAGGCCGAGGTCGCGGTCGTGCCCGGAGAGGCTTTCGGCTCCCCCGGCTACGTGCGGTTGAGCTACGCGCTCGGGGACGACGACCTGGTCGAGGGCATCAGCCGGCTGCAGAAGCTGCTCGGCTGAGCGTGGCCGAGCCGCACGCGCTGGACCGCCTGCCCAAGGCGCACCTGCACCTCCACTTCACGGGGTCCATGCGGCACGCGACTCTCATCGAGCTCGCGGCGCGCGACGGGATCGCGCTCCCCGCGGCGCTGGTCGAGCAGTGGCCGCCGGAGCTCTCGGTCGCGGACGAGAAGGGGTGGTTCCGGTTCCAGCGGCTGTACGACGTCGCGCGCTCGGTGCTGCGCACCGAGGCCGACGTCCGGCGCCTGGTGCTCGAGGCGGCCGAGGACGACGCCCGCGACGGCGGTCGCTGGCTGGAGATCCAGGTCGACCCGAGCGGGTACGCCGCGCGCTTCGGCGGGATCACGTCGTTCCTGGAGCTGGTGCTCGACGCGACCGTGGCGGCCACCGCCGCCACGGGGGTCCGGATCGGGGTCGTGGTCGCGGCCAATCGCACGCGGCACCCGCTCGACGCCCGCACGCTGGCCCGCCTCGCGGCGCAGTACCTCGACCGGGGCGTGGTCGGCTTCGGCCTCTCCAACGACGAGCGCCGCGGGTCGACCGAGGACTTCGCGGCCGCCTTCGCGATCGCGCGCCGAGCGGGACTCCTGCTGGCACCCCACGCAGGGGAGCTGGTCGGGCCCGCCAACGTGCGCACGGCGCTCGACGTGCTCGCCGCCGACCGGCTGGGGCACGGCGTCCGCTCCGTCGAGGACCCTGCGTTGCTCGACCGGATCGCCGAGGCCGGGGTCGCGCTCGAGGTCTGCCCGACCAGCAACGTGGCGCTGGGCGTGTACAGCGACCTGACCTCCGTGCCGCTTCCGACCCTGCTCGAGGCCGGTGCGACCGTGGCGCTGGGCGCCGACGACCCGTTGCTCTTCGGCTCGCGGCTCACCGGGCAGTACGCCACGATGCGCGCGGCGCACGCTCTCGACGACCCGACCATGGCCGAGCTGGCGCGGATGTCCTTCCGCGCGTCCGCCGCGCCCGACGACGTGCGGGCCGAAGCGCTACGCGACATCGACGCCTGGTTGGCACACTGATCCCATGAGCACGCCCCCCGGTGACCAGGAGCCCTCACAGGATCCCTTCGCGCCCCCGCCCGACCAGCCGCAGGAGCCCCCCGAGCCGCAGCAGGCCCCCGAGCCGCAGCAGCCGTCGGGCGGGCAGCAGGGGCAGCCTCCGTACGCCCCGGGCGAACAGGCCTACGGCCAACAGGCCCAGCCCCCCTACGGCCAGGGCTACGGGCAGGGCTACGGGCAGGGCTACCCCCCGCAGGGCGGCTGGGCCCAGACGGGCGGGTACGGCGGCGGGTACGGCGGCTACGCCGGGTACGGCCCGCCGACGGACCACCCCCGCGCGGTCATGTCGATGGTCCTCGGCATCGTCGGCCTCGTGCTGGGCCTGTTCTGCGGCGTCGGGTTCCTGCTCTCGCCGTTCGCCGCGGTCTTCGGCCGCGCCGCGATGCGCGACATCGATGCGGCGCAGGGCCAGGTCGGTGGTCGCGGTGCGGCCAAGGCCGGGTTCATCACCGGCGTCATCGGCACGGTGCTGCTGGTCGTGGCGGTCGTCCTCGTCGTGCTGGCCTTCGTCTTCTTCGGCCAGACGCGCACGTCGTTCACCTACTCCGGCTGACCCGCGCGCTCCGGCAGGCGGCACCCGACCAGCACCGGCTCGTTCACCAGCTCCACGCCGAAGCGCTCCCGCACCCCGTCGCGGACGGCGCCGGCCAGCATCAGGAGGTCGGTCGCCGAGGCGTCGCCGCGGTTGGTGAGGGCCAGCGTGTGCTTGGTCGACAGGCTGGCCCGCCCGTCGGTCAGCTCGGCACCCCAGCCCCTGCCGAAGCCGGCCCGCTCGATCAGCCAGGCCGCGGAGGTCTTCACCCGACCGTCGGGCTGCGCGAAGCGGGGCGCGCCGTCGGGGAGCCGACCCGCCGCGTCGGCGTCGAGGAACGGGTTGGTGAAGAACGAGCCCGCGGACCAGGTGTCGGGGTCCTCGTCGTCCAGCACCATCCCCTTGCCGGCTCGCAGGGCCAGCACCGCACGGCGTACGTCGGCCGAGGGAGCCCGGCCCCCCGGTGCCACGTCGAGCGCGCGGGCGAGCTCTCCGTACCGCAGAGGTGCTCCCAGGTCTCCGAGCCGGAACTGGAAGGTCACCGTGAGCACCACGAACCGGCCGGGCTCCCGCTTGAAGCGGCTGGTGCGGTACCCGAAGCCGCAGTCGACGGCCGCGAACGTGCGCACCCTTCCCTCGTGGCGGTCCCAGGTGCGGACCCGGGCGATGGTGTCGGAGACCTCCTGGCCGTAGGCACCGACGTTCTGCACCGGCACCGCGCCGACCGAGCCGGGGATCCCGCTGAGCGCCTCGACGCCGATCCAGCCGTGGGCGACCGCGTGGGCGACGAGGTCGTCCCAGGACTCCCCGGCGGCGACGGTGACGAAGGCCCCGCCGCACGAGTCCCCCTCCGAGCCGATGCCCCGGGTGCGCACCAGCACCACCGTGCCCGCGACGCCCTCGTCGTCGACCAGTACGTTGCTCCCGCCGCCGAGCACGAGCACGGGCTCGTCGGCCTCGTCGCACGCCTGCACCGCCTCCACCAGCGCGGCCTCCGTGGCCACGGTGACCAGCCGGGTCGCCGGACCGCCGACGCGGAGGGTGGTGAGCTCGGCGAGCGCCGTCGTCTCAGGCACGGACGACGGCCTTGGAGGCGCCTAGCACCTTGGTGCCCCCGCACGTGACCGTGAGGTCGATCGTGGCGCGACCCTCGTCGACGGCCTTGACCACCCCGGACACCGTCACCTCGACGCCGGTGTCGTCGTCGGGCACGACCACCGGCTTGGTGAACTTGGCGCGCAGCTCGAGCACCTGTTCGGCGCCGCCCGCCCAGGTCTCGACGGCGCGCGAGGCCAGCGCGAGGGTGTACATACCGTGCGCGATCACCCCGGGCAGGCCGACCTGACGGGCCACCCGGTCCGACCAGTGGATGGGGTTGAGGTCGCCGCTGGCCCCGGCGTAGCGCACGAGGTCGGCGCGGGTGACGCTCGCGACCTGGTCGGGCAGCGCGGAGCCGACCTCCAGCGAGGTGCTCATGCGCCGTCGTCCTCGGGGGTGTGCACGAAGGTGGCCGCGGCGGTGCAGACCGTCGCCCCGACCTCGTCGAGCACGGCGGTCGACGTGCCGATGACGGCGGCGCCGCCGACGTGGCGCACCGAGGTCACCTCGAGCGTCGCGGTGACCCGCTCGCCCACCCTGAGCGGACGCTCGTAGGAGAACCGCTGCTCCCCGTGCACGATGCGGTGCAGGGCCAGGCCGGACCCGGGGTCCTCGAAGAACGCCTGCATGGCGTGGAAGGCGACCACGATCGGGAAGGTCGGGGGCACGGCGTCCCCGGTGGAGCCGACGGCCGTGGCGAACTCACGGACCTTCTCGGCGCTCACGAGGTAGGGCTCGCCGGAGGGGAACCGGCGCCCCACCAGGGACTCCTGCGTCGGCGCGGGCGATGCCATGGAGCGACCGTACAACGCCGAGGGCGGCCTCCCGTGCGGGGAGGCCGCCCTCGGCGGACCGGTCCTGCGGTGGGGCAGGTGCTGTGCCGGTGCTCGGTCAGCGGGTCTCGCGGTGCGGCTGGTGGGTGCGGCAGCGCGGGCAGAACTTCTTCATCTCGAGCCGGTCGGGGTCGTTGCGCCGGTTCTTCTTGGTGATGTAGTTGCGCTCCTTGCACTCCACGCAGGCGAGGGTGATCTTGGGGCGGACATCGGAACTCTTGCTGGCCACGGAGTGCCTCGGCTTTCGCAGTACGGGTGTGCGGGTGTCGGCGTCGAGCCGGGGGATGGTTCAGGGAGTAGCGGGGGCGGGACTCGAACCCGCGACACCACGATTATGAGCCGTGTGCTCTAACCACCTGAGCTACCCCGCCACCGGACGGCACCACCGAAGACGAGTCTACGACGATGCCCCCAGAGCCCCTTTACGGAATCGAACCGTAGACCTTCTCCTTACCATGGAGACGCTCTGCCGACTGAGCTAAAGGGGCCAGCGGGCGGTAACGATACACAGCCCTCGCGAGGATCGTGAAATCAGCCCCAGGGCCTCTGCCCGACGCCCCGTCGACGCAGGTCACGGCGTCGTCGGGCCGGTCTCAGCGCAGCAGCACGAGCGCCCACAGCGGCAGCAGGACCGACGTCGCCAGGGCGGTGAGACCCATCGAGAGACCGCTGAACGCACCCTGGGTGCGGCTCTCGGCCAGCGCCCTCGACGTGCCGATGCCGTGCGAGACCGCCCCCAGGGCCAGGCCGCGCGCCCGCTCGTCGCGCACCCGGAGCAGCGAGAGGACGGCCGGTCCGGCGACGGCGCCCAGGATGCCGGCGGAGATGGCGAACACCGCCGACAGCGCCGGGACGCCCCCGACCTCGGCGCTGAGCGCGATCGCGACCGGCGTGGTCGTCGCCTTGGCGGCCATCGAGGTCACCATCTCCGCCGGTCCGCCCAGCAGCCGGGTCAGCAGCACCGCGCTCACCACCGAGGCGCTCGCCCCGGCCAGCACCGCACCGACGACCGGCAGCGCGGCCCGGCGCACCCGCCCGATCTGCTGGTGCAGCGGCAGGGCAAGGGCGACCGTGGCCGGACCGAGCAGGAACGAGACCAGCGAGGCGCCTTCGAGGTAGTCGGCGTACGACGTGCCCGTGGCGAGCAGCAGGCCACCGACCAGCACGACGGCGACGAGCACCGGCTGCGCCCAGGCCCGCCCCCCCGTACGGCGGTGCAGCCAGCGGCCGGCCTGGTAGGCCGCGAGCGTCAGCACGACGCCGGTGGCCGGCGAGGAGACGAGCTCGCCCCAGGTGCTCACGAGGCGGTCTCCCCCTCGGTGCGGGTCCCGTCGGCGGTGTGCCGTCCGGTGACCCGCAGCAGCAGCACCGCCGTCCAGCCGGTGACGGCGAGGCCGACGAGCCAGGAGAGCGCGATCCCGCCGACGGCCGCCGGGAGGGCGTCGCGCAGGAGCGCGAGCTGTGCGACCACCCCCACGCCGGCCGGGACGAACAGCAGCTGGAGGTGCCGCAGCAGGCCCTCCCCCGCCCGGACGACCGGGGCGTCCTGGGGGGGACGCCGCCAGCCGAGCCAGCCGAGCAGCACCAGCATGCCGAGCACCGGCCCGGGCACGGGCAGGTGCAGCACGGTGGACACGGTCTCGCCGACGAGCTGGCACAGCAACAGCGCGAGCAGGCCGGCGATCACGCGTCGTCCCGCCCCGAGATCCCCCGTCGGAAGCAGCCGGCCAGGTGGGTGTCGAGCAGCCCGGTCGCCTCCATCAGGGCGTGCGCCGTCGTCGGGCCGACGAAGGAGAGTCCCTCGCCCTTCAGCGCCGCGGCCAGCGCCGCCGACTCGCCTGAGCGCGTGGGCACCTCGACGGTGGTCCGCGGAGCCGGTGAGGCGTCGGGGCGGTGCGCCCAGACCAGGGCGTCGAGGCCGCCGTGGTGGCGCAGCGCGACCACGGCTCGGGCGTTCGCGACGGTCGCGCGCACCTTGGCACGGTTGCGGATGATCCCGCTGTCGGTGAGCAGGTGCGCGACGCGGGCCTCGTCGTACCCGGCGACCAGGTCGACGTCGAAGCCGTCGAAGGCCGACCGGAAGCCCGGGCGGCGCAGCAGGATGGTCAGCCAGGAGAGCCCCGACTGGAAGGCCTCGAGCGTCACCCGCTCGAAGAGGGCCTGCTCGCCGCGGACGACGACGCCCCACTCGCGGTCGTGGTACTCGGTCAGGGCGGGGTGGGACAGCGCCCACGGGCAGCGGGGGCGGCCGTCCTCGCCGGCGACGGCGGGGCTGCCGGCGGGCTGGGCGGGGTCGCCCCCAGGCGTGGTGGTCACCCGAGGAGTCTCGCAAACGCGGGGGGCGAAGGTGGTCCGTGTCCGACGGGTGCGGCAGACGCCTGCGAACCGTCCCGGGACCGGGCAGTATGAGCACATGACTGCTCCGACGATCCGCGTCTTCCTGCTCGACGACCACGAGGTGGTCCGTCGCGGACTGCGCGAGCTGCTGGAGAGCGATGGTGACATCGAGATCGTCGGCGAGGCCGGCACCGCCGCGGAGGCGGGCCCGGCGATCCTCGAGCTCGAGCCGGACGTCGCCGTGCTCGACGGTCGGCTGCCCGACGGCAGCGGCATCGAGGTGTGCCGCGACATCCGGTCGGCGAACTCCGACATCAAGGCGCTGATCCTCACCTCCTACGACGACGACGAGGCGCTGTTCGCCGCGATCCTCGCCGGCGCCGCCGGCTACCTGCTCAAGCAGATCGCGGGCAACGACCTGATCGACGCGGTGCGCCGCGTGTCCTCGGGCCAGTCCCTGCTCGACCCCACGCTGACGGCGAAGGTGCTCGACCGGGTGCGCAACGGACCCTCGCGCAACCCCGAGCTCGCCCAGCTCACCGAGCAGGAGCGGCGCATCCTCACGCTCATCGCCGAGGGCATGACCAACCGCCAGATCGGCGGCGAGCTGCACCTGGCCGAGAAGACGGTGAAGAACTACGTCTCGAGCATCCTGTCCAAGCTCGGCCTGGAGCGGCGTACGCAGGCAGCGGTGCTCGCCAGCAAGCTGCTGCGCTGACCCCGGCGCCGCGCACGCCTGCTGGGCCCGTCCGCCGCACGGTGGGATGATCGGGTCATGAGCGGACCGGTGAACCCCCGAGCCATCTCGGCCATGCGACTCGACTTCCCGCAGTCGTTGGCCGTGTACGACGACTACGCCGGCGCCCAGCGTGCCGTGGACCACCTCTCCGACGAGGGCTTCCCCGTGCAGGAGTGCATGATCGTGGGCACCGACCTGCGTCAGGTCGAGCGCATCACCGGGAGGCTCACCACGGGGCGGGTCGCGATGGGCGGGGCGCTCTCCGGCCTCTGGCTCGGCGTCTTCGTGGGCCTGGCCGTGTCCCTCTTCGCCGCCGAGAACGTGCTCGCCACGATCCTCTCGACGGCGCTGTTCGGCGTGTTCTTCGGGCTGATCTGGGCCCTGGCCGGCTACGCCGCGACACGGGGCCGCCGCGACTTCTCCTCGGTCTCGCAGGTCGTCGCGACCCGCTACGAGGTGCTGGTCGAGCACAAGCACGCCGCCGAGGCCCGCGAGCTCCTCGCGGGCCTGCCCGGTGGTCGTCCCGACCCGTTCGCCTGATCGCCTGATCGCCTGAGCCCTGCTCAGCCGGCCTCCTCCTCGGTGACGGTGCCGGTGCCGGTGACGGCGAAGGTGCTGTCGACCAGGACGTGCACCTCGGTGCCGTCCGCCCGGCTCACGTGCGCCTCGTACGCCGGCTCGCCCGCCTCGTCGACGCCGTCCCGGAAGATCGCGTCGACCGTGGCCTGCGGGTACGCCGCCAGCACGGCCTGACGCACCGAGCCGGCGACCGCGGCGTCGCGCGACGACGCACCCGGCATGCCGGGGCCACCACGGCAGGGGCCCTCGCCGTCCCGTCCGCCCTCGGGACGCTTCTCCTCGCCGGTGACGGTGTAGGAGCCGTCGAGCAGCACGTGCGCCTCCGCGCCGTCGGCCTGCACGACGTGGGCCTCGTAGACGGGCTCGCCGTCACCGTCGGCGCCCTCTTGCGCGGACCGCTCGACCGTGGCACCGGGGTACTCCGCCAGCACGGCCTGCTCGATGGCGGCGGCGACCTCGTCGGAGACCGGCGTGCGCAGGGGGCCGACCGCGCCGCCCGGGCCGCCGCGGCCGTCCCGGCCCCCCAGGTCGCCGTGGCCACCCGGAAGGCGGTACGCCCCGGCCGTCGCGGACGCCGACGCTGGATCCTCCGCGGCCGTGGCGGAGAGGGTGGCGGCGAGCAGGCCGCCGCCGAGGAGACCGGCGAGTCCGACGCCGGTCGTGGTGGCGATGGTGCGGGTGCGAGGCATGGTGCCCTCCCTGGTGTGCCGGGCCCTGCCCGGGACGGACACCGGGCGCGGGAGGCGGCCGGCGACACCCGACGTACGGGCGTGGACACAGCGTCGGGCCCCCACCTCGCCATGAGGTGGGGGCCCGCTGTCAGGAGCCTGTGCGCGGCGGGAGGGTCCTCAGGAGTCCTTGACCAGCTCGCGCTTGAGGATCTTGCCGGTGGCCGTCATCGGCAGGTCGGAGACGATCTCGACCAGGCGCGGGTACTTGTACGCCGCCATCTCCTCCTTGCCCCACGCGACCAGCTCGTCCTCGGTGACCGAGGCGTCCTGCTCGAGGATGACGAACGCCTTGATCTCCTCGCCGTGGCTGTCGTGCGGGATGCCGACGACCGCGGCCAGCGAGACCGCCTCGTGGGAGAGCAGGACCTCCTCGATCTCGCGGGGGTACACGTTGTAGCCGCCGCGGATGATCATGTCCTTGGCGCGGTCGACGATGAAGTAGTAGCCGTCGTCGTCGCGGCGGGCCAGGTCGCCGGTGCGGAACCATCCGTCCTTCATCACCTCGGCGGTCGCCTCGGGACGGTTGTAGTAGCCGAGCATGATGTTGTGCCCGCGGATGGCGATCTCGCCGACCTCCTCGCCGGTGCCGCCGCCGCCCGCGCCGACCTCGTTCCAGTCGTCGTCGACGAGCTTGACCTCGACGCCCCAGATCGGGACGCCGATCGAGCCGGGACGCGGGTCGCGGTCGGGGTCGGAGAAGGTCGCCACGGGTGAGGTCTCGGAGAGGCCGTAGCCCTCGAGCACCTGCACGCCGAGCTTGGACTGGACGTTCTTGATGATCTCGACGGCGAGCGCGGCGCCGCCGGAGCTGGCGACGCGCAGGTTGGCCGCGATCTTCTCGACGTTGGCCCCCTCCACGGCCTGGAGCAGGCCCCACCACATCGTCGGCACTCCGGCGAAGAAGGTGACCTCCTCCTTGTCCATCAGGGCTACGGCCTGCTGGGCGTCGAAGCGCGGCAGCAGCACGAGGGTGGCGGCCAGCGAGAAGCCGGAGTTCATCTGCACCGTCGACCCGAAGGAGTGGAACAGCGGCAGGGTCACCAGGTGCGTGTCGGTGGCCGGCTCGGAGTCGAAGAGCCGGTTGCAGGTGAGCGCGTTCATCACCAGGTTGCTGTGCGAGAGCAGGGCGCCCTTGGGCTGACCCGTCGTCCCGCTCGTGTAGAGGATGACGGCGCCCTCGTTCTCGTCGCGGAGCACGGTCTCGAAGACGGGCGACTGGTCCTTGACCGCGGCGCCCATCGTCTCCGCGCCGTCGATGGGCGAGTCGGCCGAGGGGTCGGCGGTGATCAGGAAGAAGTCGGTGCAGGCGTCGACCTGCTCGAAGCCCTTGTGCCCCTCGGTGCCGATCGGCAGGTCCGCGGTGCCCTCGAAGCAGAAGTAGGCCTTCGCGTCGGAGTCCTTGAGGTGGTAGGCGACCTCGCGTCCCTTGAGCAGCACGTTGAGCGGCACCACGACGCCGCCGGCCTTGAGGATGCCGTTGTAGACGATCGGGAAGTACGGGATGTTCGCGCAGCTCAGCGCGACCTTGTCGCCCGGCTCGATGCCACGGGAGACCAGCAGGTTGGCGACCTGGTTGGCGGCACCGTCCACCTGGGCGTAGGTCAGCCGGGTGTCCCCCAGGACGACGGCGTCGCGGGCGGGGTACTTGCGGGCGGAGTCCTCGAGGAAGATCGAGAGGTTGAGCACGGGCGGGCCTCCAAAGTGTTCTGCGTCACGCGGTCGCGTCACAACCTACCGATGCGGACCACACCCGGCCACACGGTCGGTCTTCGCTTCGGTCTGGTGCGCCTTGCCGGCCATGACATCGCTCCTGGTCCTCATCCACATGTACTTCCGTCGCCACCCTTCAGACCGAGAGAGGCGGCGAGGTCTGTCGACGCGATGAAGCGTGAGCTCGCACGAGCGGCGGGTCCGCTGGGCTGGCCTGCCGAGTTTCCCCGAAGCCTCGCCCGAGCTCGGGCCAGCGCGGTCGTTCCTCGGAGTCCAAGGACGGAGCCGTGACGGTCGCCCGTCCGAGCTTGTCCGCACCTCACTAGCCGTTGGCCGAGCGCGTGGATCGCGGTGGCTGGGTCGTTGATGCAGGTGAGACGGGCGGGCAGGAGACCTCCGCGACGGTGGCAGCGGGGCTAGGGTGCGAAGGGCTGATCGCGGTTCTTTCGCCCCGTGTGCAGGGAGGAGTCGTCGTGCGAGGTATCGAGTTGGCTCGAGGGGGTTGGGGCGCCACCATGCTTCTCGCGCCCCGACCGGTGCTGGGAAGACTGTTCGGGGTCCGGGTCGACGCGGCCAGCGTGGCCGTGGCTCGGATTCTGGGCGTTCGACACCTGACCCAGGCTGCCCTCTCGGGGACGGCTCCGAGTCGAGAGGTGCTGGCCTTGGGCGTATGGGTGGACAGCGTGCACGCCGTGACCGCCGTAGCACTGGCTGGTCTCGACACCGAGCGAGCACGGGCCGGTCTTGTCGACGCGGTCGTAGCCGCAACCTGGGCCGGTTTCGGCCTCCACGACCTCGGCACTGCACCCGTCCGAGACGCCCGCACCGACCGTGTCCGCGACCAGCTCGCGCGGTGGCTGCTGTCCTGGCTCCCGGGGGCCGGTCTCCTGCCGGTCCATCCCCCCGGTTAGCTGCGACGGGAGACCAGGCTCCGGTCTCCGGAGTCGCTCACGAATGCGACGGCCAGGCCCCGGGTCTCCCGAGAGCATCACGAGGGCCAGGACGATGCCAGGACGGCCGATCCCAGGTAGGTGCCGGTGCCCATCGGTGTGCGCCCCACCGAGTCGGGAAACCGGCCCAGGGTCAACGGTCGGCACAGTCGGACGTCGCCCAGAGCGCGATGAAGTACGGGACGGCACCGGAAGAGACGTCGTAGAACCCGATGAGCAGCGTGCCCGGGTTGAAGGTGACCCCGTGGTAGATGAACGCCTGACCCACGAACAGCGACGGGCCCAGGACAGCGCGCTGCGCCGACCCCGCCGGCCGTGGCACCAAGCCAGCAGGAGCCGTTGATCGCCAGGTCGACCCGGCCCCGCACTCGGGCCGGGATCAACTCGTCGATCGCGGAGCTGATCGCGGCATACTCCCCGCCGAGGCCGGCGCCTGTGAAGAACCGGGCCAGGGAGCAGAACCGGGGCGCGAACGCAAACGCCGTGGCGCGACCCGTGGCGACCACGGAGACCGTCAGGGTGATGAGGAAGATCTCCTTGCGTCCGAACCGGTCGGTCGGTGGGCTGGCCGAAGCGCACAAGGCGAGCCGGCACCTTGCTGGTGGGTTCCGCCGGCGCGTGGTGTTCCCCAGCTGGATGCTGTCGTTGCTCCCGCCGGACTCACACCCTCACGGGTTGCGGCGTCCGGTCCGGATTCGTCGTGCGAGGCGCAACGGCAGCAGACCGACCAGCGGGCCTCGGCGCCCCAGGTCCCGGCTGTCGCGCCGATCGAACCCCGGGCGCAGCGCGCGGCTGTCTGCGGGTCGGGGTAGGTCGTCGAACCACCCGCGCCGCACCCGCGGCGGCATGTCCACCGCATCGTGGCCCCCGCCACCGTGAAGCCGTGGTCGTGGCCACAGACCGCGCACCCGGCGGGTCGACGTGACGGTTCGCTCGGGGCACCGATCGCCTGGTGAGGCAACCGGATCAACTCTCGCCGCCAGCGGCCACGTACTGCTCAGGGTCGCGGTCGGTCGCGGTGATTCCTTCGGCGTGCTGGGCCTCGAACACCAAGAATTCGACGGCGACATCGTGCCGGGTCTCCCGGTCGGCGCTACGGCGGAAATCGGCGAGATCCTCCCGCTCCTCCTCGGCCATGTGATCGCTGTTGGCCAGACGAGCGTCTATGACTGCGCTCCACCACTCCTCGGTGCCGACGGTGCACTGGCCAGCCCGGGCGACCGCGTCGCGGATATCGTTGTGGTCGCCGATCGCGTCCTTGGTCTCCTCCGCGGCACTCTGAGCCCCCCCGGCGCCGTGCCCGAGCTCCAGGACCCGGGGGTAGAAGTACTTCTCCTCAGCCGCGGCGTGGACCTCGAGCAGGATCGCCAACTGTTTCCACACCGCACCGAGCGCGGCGGTGTCGTCGCGGTCGAGCTCGTCGAGCACGGCGAAGAGCCGGCGCTGCTGGTGGTGCTGGAACAAGATGACCTCGGTGACGTCCATGGGTTCTCTCCTCGTGGTGAGTGTCGTCGTGATGCAGTGCCGGCAACGAGCCAGGTCCGTTGCCCCTCAGTGGTGTTCACCGTGCTGCAGCGCGGCTGAGCCAGCTCCCTGCCCGACACCACGGCGAGCCGCATCCAGGGTGCGTCGCGCCGTCGCACCGAAGATGTCGAGCCCGCGCTGCAACGCCGCACGGTCTTCGGCAGGAAGCCTTCCGGCCATGTCGACGAACAACTCCCGCCGGCGCACCAGCAGCCTGTCCACGAGGTCGTCCCCCTTCGTGGTCAGGCGCAGATCCACGTGCCGCCGATCTGCGTGGCCCTGGGTCCGGGAGACCAGCCGATTCCGGACCAGTTGCTCACACGCGCGGCTGGCGGTGGAGACGTCCACGCCCAGGTCGGCCGCCAACCCGGACAGGTTGGTCGAGCCCACAGCGCTCAACACCATCAGCACCCGAAGCTGGGGGGTGGTGATGGTCTCGACGGTATCGATCATCGAGGCCACGACGATCGAGGTGAAGGTCCGCGAGACCCCCATCAGGGTCTCGACGAGATCGTCACCGACATCCCGTTGTGGCGTCATGAGAAGCAGAGTAGTTTGCAACCATTGCATCGTCCAATAGTTGCGTAGTGCAACTGTCTAGGCAGATGAGGCCCGGGAGGCCCAGGTGTCTGAGCAAGCAAGAGTCGCAGTCGTCACCGGTGGTAGCGCCGGGATCGGTCGAGCTGCGGTCCGCGAGTTCGCGGCGGCGGGCTACGACGTGGCGGTGCTGGCGCGCGGTCAGGCTGGCGTGGACGGAGCTGTGCGCGAGGTGGAGCAGACCGGGCGGCGGGCTGTGGCGGTGCTCACCGACGTGGCCGACCCGGACGCGGTGGAGGCCGCGGCCGATCGGGTGGAGACGGAATTGGGCCCGATCTCGGTGTGGGTCAACGTGGCGTTCGTCGGCTCGCTCGCATGGTTCTGGGAGACCAGCGCCGCGGAGTACCAACGGATGACCGATGTGACCTATCACGGCCAGGTCAACGGCACGCGCGCTGCGTTGCGGGTGATGAGACCTCGGGATCGAGGAGCGATCGTGAACGTCGCGTCCGCGATGGCCTACCGGTCGATCCCCCTGCAATCCGCCTACTGCGGAGCCAAGCACGCCACCAAGGGCTTCACCGAGTCGGTGCTGACCGAGCTGCGCGCCAGCGGGAGCCGGGTCACCATCGGTCTGGTCACGCTCCCGGGGGTCAACACCACGCAGTTCGGGTGGAACCTGAACAAGATGCCCGGACATCCTCGACCGGTTCCGCCGATCGTGCAGCCCGAGGTGTGTGCGCGTGCGATCCGATTCAGCGCTGAGCACCCCAGACGCAACACGTGGGTCGGGCTGGCCACGCCCTACACCATCCTCGGCAACCGTGTCGCACCGTTGATCTTGGACTGGTACCTAGCCAAGACGGCGGTGAAGTCGCAGCAGACCGACCGCGACCTGCCGCGCTGGGGCTCCAACGTTTTCGAGCCTCAGGACGAGCAGGTCGATCGCGGCGTACGCGGGCCTTTCTCCGACCGTGCGTGGCGTCGCGACCCGGTCTCCCTCCTGGCCCGGCACCGCAGAGCGGCGATCGGCGGACTGACCGGAATGACCGCAGCCTGGGCGGCGCGCTCGTCCCTCTTCCGAGGACGTGGCTGACGATGGCGGCCCGCCCGGGATCACCAGGCCCGACCTCTGACTCTCCGGGTGGGCATGCCCTGCGGGCCCACCCGTGGCACTAGCGGGAACAGGGCCGGGGTTCCGGGGTGCTGAGTGAGGAGGGGCCGCAGATGAGCAGCAACGGACCTCTCGACCTCGACCAGCGCTTCCCCCCGCAGGTTCTGCGGGAGTACGCGCTGATCGCCGATGGTGAACGCGGGGCCCTGGTGGGCCCGCACGGCGACATCGCCTGGATGTGCGCTCCTCGCTGGGACGACGACGCCGTGTTCTCCGCCCTGGTCGGCGGTGGCGGTGTCTACGCCGTCACCCCCCGGGAGGACCGCCACGTATGGGGCGGCCACTACGAGCCCGGCAGCCTGATCTGGCGCAGCCGCTGGGTGACCGGCGACGGTCTCATCGAGTGCCGCGAGGCCCTCGCCTACCCAGCCCGGGCCGGCGGGGCCGTCCTGCTGCGTCGGATCATGGCGCTGCGAGGAACCGCCCGGATCCAGATCACCCTGGACCTCCGCGCCGGATTCGGCCGTCACCGGATGAGTCATCTGGCCTCGGGGGAAGGTGTGTGGACCGGTCGCTCCGGCGCGCTGCGCTGGCGATGGACAGGGGCGGGAGGGGCCCGCGCGGTTCCGCACGTCGGTGACGGCGGACAGGTGCTGGTCGCCGAACTTGCCGTGCCGGAGGGCGAACACCATGACCTGGTGCTCGAGATCGACGGGGATCGGCTCCCCGACCGGATCCCGGACCCCGACGTCGCGTGGTCGGCCACCGCAGCGACCTGGGCGCGCAGCGCCCCAGACCTCGAGCACACGATCGCTCGACGCGACGCGGGCCACTCCTACGCCGTGCTGCGCGGACTCACCAGCACCGACGGGGGCATGGTCGCCGCCGCCAGCATGTGCCTGCCCGAACGCGCCGCGGCCGGCCGCAACTACGACTACCGCTACGCCTGGATCCGCGACCAGTCCTACGCCGGCATCGCCGCAGCCTCCACGGGAGCGACCGACCTCCTCGACGCCGCCGTCGGCTTCGTCAGCGCTCGCCTCATCGACGACGGCCCACACCTCAGACCGGCCTACACCGTCCGCGGGGGGCCCGTCCCAGACGAACGGGCGCTGGGCCTGCCCGGCTATCCCGGTGGCGCCGACAAGACCGGCAACTGGGTCAACAGTCAATTCCAGCTCGACGCCTTCGGTGAGGCCCTCCAGTTGTTGGCCACGGCTGCTCGACGCGAGCGGCTCGACGCCCAAGGGATGCGTGCGGCCCAGGTCGCGGTCGACGCGATCCGAACGACGTGGACGAAGGACGAGGCTGGTATCTGGGAGCTCGACGACCGGCAGTGGACCCAGTCCCGCCTGGCCTGCGTCGCGGGCCTGCGAGCGATCGCGGCAGTGCCGGGAGCCGGTGGCGATCTCGCGACGACGTTGGCTCTGACCGACCGGATCCTGGCCGCGACCTCTGCCGCAAGCCTGCATCCCAGTGGGTACTGGCAACGCAGTCCCGACATCGCCGGCGTGGATGCGTCCCTCCTGCTCCCGCCGGTGCGGGGTGCGTTGCCGGCCGAGGACCCGCGGACCCGCGCAACCCTGGCGGCGGTGCGCGACCAGTTGGCTCGGGACGGGTTCGTCTACCGCTTCCGCCACGACGAGCGCGAGCTCGGCGACGCCGAAGGGGCCTTCGTGCTGTGTGGATTCATGATGGCCCTAGCCGAGCATCAGCAAGGCAATCATGTGCAGGCGAGACACTACTTCGAGCGCAACCGCGCCGCCTGCGGCACCTCAGGCCTGTTCAGCGAGGAGTACGACACCACCCAGCGGCAACTCAGGGGGAATCTTCCCCAGGCGTTCGTGCACGCGATGCTGCTGCAGTGCGCCACCACCCTGAGCACCGGTAGCCAGGTGGCGTGATGGGCCTCCCGGTGTCGAGACCCGCCGATCCCCGGAGTCCTGCCGCATCGGGTCGCGCAGGACTGATCGCCGATCCGATCCGTGGCGGGCACGAGTCGAGCGTGCGGCGCTGGCGCCCTCGGGGTTGGACGTCCGCCACGTCGGCTGTGCGGCGCCGTCGCAGGGTGGCAGAGATCGGCCTCCGGACCCGTGATCGGCGAGACGCTGGCGCTGTCTGCGAGCTGGGGATACATCGAGGCACACGACCTGAGAGGAACACCGCATGTCAGCGTTGATCGAGGAACTGCGTGCTCGGGTCGAGGGTGAGGTCCGCTTCGACGACGGCACCCGCGCCGCCTACTCCACCGACGCCTCCAACTACCGGCAGGTACCGATCGGAGTCGTCATTCCCCGTTCGGTCGACGCCGCGGTCGAGGCCGTCGCGGTGTGCCGACGACACGACGCCCCCGTCCTCTCCCGGGGCGGTGGGACGAGCCTGGCCGGACAGTGCACCAACACTGCGGTCGTCCTGGACTGGACCAAGTACTGCAACCAGTTGCTCTCGGTCGACCTGGAGAAGCGGACCTGCGTGGTGGAGCCCGGGATCGTGCTCGACGACCTCAACCGGGCCCTCGCCGAGCACGGCCTGCGCTACGGCCCCCAGCCCTCGACCCATCCGAACTGCTCGCTCGGCGGGATGATCGGCAACAACTCCTGCGGGGCGTCCGCGCAGCGCGCCGGCAAGGTCGTCGACAACATCGCACGGCTGGAGGTGCTCCTCTACGACGGCACCCGTTTCTGGTGCGGTGAGACCAGCGACGAGGAGTACGACGACATCGACGCGCGCGGTGACCGTCGTGCGGCGATCTACCGGTCGCTGCGACGGCTGCGCGACGAGCACGGCGAGGAGATCCGACGTCGCTTTCCCGACATCCCCCGTCGGGTTTCTGGCTACAACGTGGACTCCCTGCTGCCCGAGCACCACTTCGACGTGGCTGGGGCCCTGGTCGGAAGCGAGTCCACGCTGGTCACCGTGCTGCGCGCCGAGCTCGAGCTGATCCCGGTGCTTCCCCGGCGCACGTTGGTGGTCCTGGGATACCAGGACATCGCCACCGCCGCCGACGCCGTGCCGGCCGTCCTGAAGCATGACCCCATCGCCCTCGAAGGGGTCGACCGGTTCCTCATCCACGACGAGCAGCTCAAGTCGATGAACAGCGACGCTCTCGGGCAGCTGCCCGCGGGGCGGGATTCCTGATGGTCCAGTTCGGTGGCCAGACCGAGCAGGAGACCGAGCGCGCCGCGCACCAGATGATCGACGCTCTCGGGAAGTCCGAGCACGCGGCCGACGTGTCCTTCTTCGAAGATCCCGCTCTCGAGGATCAGCTCTGGGCGGTCCGTGAGTCCGGTTTGGGAGCCACCGCGCATCTCACCGGAAGCAGGGACACCTCCCCGGGGTGGGAGGACTCCGCGGTCCACCCCGACCACGTCGGCGCCTACGTGCGCGATCTGCGCGCCCTCTTCCAGGAGTTCGGCTACGCCTCCGACGCGGGACCGAGCCTGTACGGGCACTTCGGTCAAGGGTGCGTGCACACCCGGATCCCCTTCGACCTGACCTCCGCGGAAGGGGTGGCCACCTACCGGCTCTTCGTGGAGCGAGCCGCCGACCTCGCCGTCGAGTACAACGGCTCCTTCTCCGGCGAGCACGGAGACGGGCAAGCGCGTGGCGAGCTGCTGCCGAAGATGTTCGGCGAGGAGATCATGGCCGCGTTCGGTGAGCTCAAGGCGCTCTTCGATCCCGAGAACAAGATGAACCCCGGCAAGCTGGTCGCGCCCCGGCGGATGGACCAGGACCTCCGGTTCGGAGCCTCCTGGGCGCCGACGACCACCGAGCATCTGCACTTCGCCTACCCCGAGGACGGCGGCACCTTCGCTGGGGCCGCGTCCCGGTGCGTCGGGGTCGGCAAGTGCCGACAGCACAGCACCGAAGGTGGGAGCGTGATGTGCCCCTCCTTCCAGGTGACCGGGGAGGAGGAGCACTCGACCCGCGGACGGTCCCGGTTGCTGTTCGAGATGATGAACGGCCACGACGACGGGCCGCTCACCGACGGTTGGCGCTCCACCGAAGTGCGCGACGCACTCGACCTATGCCTTGCTTGCAAGGGCTGCAAGTCCGACTGCCCCGCCAGCGTCGACATGGCCACCTACAAGGCGGAGTTCCTCGCCCACCACTACCAGGGACGACTCCGACCGCTGTCGGACTACGCGCTGGGGTGGCTGCCCCTGCTCGCCGCGGTGGTCGGACGCACCCGAGCCTCCGGACTGGTCAACACCTTGTCCCATGCCGCCGGCGTGAAGCAGGTGGCGCTGGCGGCGGCCGGGCTGGAGCAGCGCGAGGTCCCCGTCTTCGCCCCTCAGAGCCTGCAACGGTGGTGGAGCTCGCGGCCTCCTCGTCCTGCCGGTGCGCGCGGCCAGGTGCTGCTGTGGCCTGACACCTTCACCAACCACTTCCATCCCGAGGTCGGACGCGCCGCGGTGCACGTCCTGGAGTCCGCCGGCTGGAACGTCACCGTGCCGACCGAGCCGCTCTGTTGCGGATTGACCTGGATCTCCACCGGCCAGCTCGACGTGGCCAAGAAGATCCTGCGCCGCACCGTCGACCACCTGGCCGAGCACGTACGCAACGGCGGGTACGTCGTCGGGCTGGAACCGAGCTGCACCGCGGTGTTCCGCAGCGACGCGCCGGACCTGATGCCCGGTGATCAGGACGTCCTGCGCCTTCGCGACCAGACCCTCACGCTCGCGGAGCTGCTGATGCGCCAGACGCCCGGGTGGGAGCCCCCGCAGCTCGGGAGCGACGAGGGCACCGGCTCCCAGCGCAAGGCGAAGGCGATGGCCCAGGTGCACTGTCACCAGCACGCCGTGATGGGTTGGGAGGCAGACGCGGCGTTGCTCGAAGCCGCCGGCGTGGACGCCGAGCACCTCGACTCGGGATGTTGCGGTCTGGCCGGCAACTTCGGTTTCACCAAGGGCCACGGACGGGTCAGCCGGGACCTCGCCGAACAGGTGCTGCTCCCCCGGGTCCGCGAAGCGGATCCGGACACCGTCGTACTGGCGGACGGCTTCTCCTGCCGGACCCAGGTGCACGACCTGGACAGCGGAGGGCGTGAGGCCGTCCACCTGGCCGAACTTCTCGCCGGCGGACTCGATCACCAGCAGATGTCGGACATCGCGGACCCGGCCCGCTCGGCGGTCTCCTGGATCGCCTCTCGCGCAGCAACGGCAGCGGCAGCCACTGCGGCTGTCTTGAGCACGGGGGCTGTGGTACGTCGACTGGCCCGATGAGCAGACCCGTGGGCTCGGTTTCCGGGGACGGCATCCCGGGGGCCTGAAGCGCGACTCGCACGGTGGCAGAGCTCGCGGGCTGGGCCTCAACCACATCCTGATCACCGAGGCCGTGATGACGGTGGCGCCGCTGGAGCGCGGCGTCGCGTCGGCGGCGTACAGCTTCGTGCGGTTCAGTGGCGGGGGCGCCCTACCTGGCCGGACGGCTCGACCGGACCTCCGTGCACCTGCCGTTCTGGGTGAGGGCTGCGGAGGTGCTCGGCGCGGTCGCTGGACGCGGTCGAGGACCCCACCACCCCCGACGCCGGACCACCCAGCGCCAGGGCGGCGAAGCTGCGGGGTCAGCGGGGGGCGGTGGCGACGGCGCCGATCACCGTGCGGGGATCCGCGGCGCCACCGCGCAACCCGTCCGGCCGCACCTCGATCGCGTGGGCGTGGCCGAAAGCGCCACCGAACGCGACCTCCCCGACCCGGTGCCCGCGCTGCTCGAGCCCGGTCCGCCACGCCGGAGGGGCACCGGTCTCGAGCTCGAGCCGCACCTGCGCCGGGTCGGCCCAGGTGTCGAAGCCGGAGCCCTCGTTGCCCCAGCGCCAGCGCCGCGCGTCCACGGCCACGCCGACGGGCTCGTCCTGGGCGAGCACCCGGACGGCGAGCTGCAGCACCACCTGCGGCTGGGCGTCGCCGCCCATCGTGCCGAGCACGGCCCGGAGGCCGCCGTCGGGCCGGGTGACGAGCGCGGGCGTGAGGGTGTGCGGTGGGCGGCGACCGGGGCCGAGCTCGGCCGGGTGCCCCTCCTCCAGCGAGAAGCCGATGCCGCGATTGTGCAGGCCGATGCCGGTGGACGGCTCGAAGACCTGCGACCCGAAGCCCAGCGCGTTGGACTGGATCAGGGAGACGCCCATGCCCTCGCCGTCGACGACGCACAGGTAGGTGGTGTCGCCGTCGCGGGTGGGCGGCGGCACCGTCGCGGCCCGGCCGGGGTCGACCATCGCGCGTCGGCGCAGCACCTCCGCCTCGTCGAGCAGGCCGGTGGCGCCGTCGTGCAGCACCGCCTCCCGGTCGTACGCCGCGACGCGCGCGGCCTCGGCAAGCAGGTGCGCCCAGGCCGCGTCGCCGGGGCTGTCGGGCAGGTCCAGACCGTCGGCCACCGCGAGCCCGAGCAGCAACAGGTAGCCCTGGGTGCTCGGCGGGGTCGACCACACGTCGTGCCCGAAGGCACGCACGCGCAGCGCCGGCTCCCAGACCGCCTGGGGCGTGCGCAGGTCGTCCTCGGTGAACTGGCCCCCGCCGACCTCGAGCACCCCCTCGCCGAACTCCCCGAGGTAGAAGCCCTCGCGTCCCTGATCGACGATCGTGCGCAGGGTGCGGGCGACCCCGGGACGCCGCATCCGGGCGCCCGCCGTGGTGGCCGCCTCGAAGTCCTCGGCACCCCGGACGCCGGTCAGCCGGCCGGCGCCCGACGCCAGCAGCGGCGAGGTGCCGAAGCCCTCGTCGGCGATCCGGGCGGCGGGCCCGAGCAGGTCGCCCAGCGACAGCCGGCCGAACCGCTCGTGCAGCAGCAGCCACCCGTCGACGCAGCCCGGCACCGTCACCGAGCGGACGTCGCCCAGCAGCGGCATCCGGGTGTGGCCCTCGGCGCGCAGGGCGGCGGCGTCGGCCCCGCTGCCCGCACGCCCCGCGGCGTACGCGGTGTGCACCTCGCCGCCGTCGTGCACGAGGGCGAAGAGGTCGCCGCCCAGGCCGCACAGGTGCGGTGCGGTGACCGCCAGCACCGCGTTGGTCGCGATCGCCGCGTCCGCTGCGGAGCCGCCCCGCGACAGCGCGCTGGCGCCGGCCTGGGAGGCGAGGTGGTCGGCCGAGGCGACCATGCCGCCGGAGGAGTAGCGCGTCGTATCCACGCCTCGACCCTAGTCAGGCCGCCTGCGTGACCCCCCGTGACCAGGCTCAGGTCTGCCCGTGGGACTCCGCGAGGATCCGGCCGGCGGTGCGCACGTCGGCGCGCAGCGCCAGCGGCATCACCGGCAGGGCGCCCACGGCGGCCAGCACGTACACCCCGGAGCCGAAGAGCTCGGCGCGCACGTCGGCCCGGGTGCGGCCTCCGGGCAGCGACGAGAAGCGCATCTCGAGGTCGGCGCGCACACCGCGCCACGACCCCGTCTCGGCCCAGCGGGTCGGGCGGTGCTGCACGGTCGTGCGCATGTCGGCGCGCACGCCCACCTTGGTCACGTCCAGCCAGCGCATGCCCTCGCGCGGCTCGCCGGGGTCGACCTCGGTGACGTCCTTGAGGCTGGACTGCCAGGCGGGCCGGTTGCGGGGGTCGGCGAAGTAGTCGAAGACGACCTCGACCGGGGCCGCGATGTCGACGCTGAAGGTGATCGCGGGGAGCCTCATGCTCAGAACCTCTCCCCGGTGAGGCGCTCGTAGGCCTCGACGTAGCGGCTGCGGGTGCGTTCGACGACCTCGGCGGGCAGCGCGGGCGGCCGGTCGCCGGAGGCGCGGTCCCAGCCGGACGCGGCCGAGAGCAGCCAGTCGCGCACGATCTGCTTGTCGTAGGACGGCTGCGCGCGGCCCGGCTGCCAGTCGTCGGCCGGCCAGAACCGGCGCGAGTCGGGCGTGAGCACCTCGTCGCCGAGCACGATGGTGCCGTCGGACGCGGGCCCCGAGCTCGAGCTTGGTGTCGGCCAGGATGATCCCGCGCTCGCGGGCGATGCGCTCGGCGACGGCGTAGACCGTCGAGGGTGAGGTCGCGCAGCGTGCGCGGCGACGTCGGCGCCGACCTCGGCGACCACCGCGTCGTACGAGACGTTCTCGTCGTGGTCGCCGAGCGCCGCCTTCGTCGCCGGGGTGAAGATCGGCTCGGGCAGCCGGCTGCCGTCCTCCAGGCCCTCGGGCAGCGCGATGCCGCAGACCTCACCGGTGGCGCGGTAGTCCAGCAGCCCGGAGCCGGTGAGGTAGCCGCGGGCGACGCACTCGACGGGGAACATGTCAGCGGCTCGCAGACCACCGCACGACCGCGTCACCGCGCCGGGCACGTCGGTCGAGAGCACGTGGTCGGGCACCAGGTCGGCGAGCTGGTCGAACCACCACAGCGACATCCGGGTGAGGATCTCGCCCTTGTCGGGGATCGTGGTGTCGAGCACGAAGTCGAACGCCGAGATCCGGTCGCTCGCCACCATCAGCAGGGCGCCGGCGTGCTCGCCCTCGTCGAGGCGGTAGAGGTCGCGCACCTTGCCGCGAGTGCAGGTGCCGGTCGCCCCGGGGATCGGCGGCGCGTCCGGGATGTTGGGGTCGCCCATGCGGGGAGCCTATCGGCGTACGGCGGGGCCTGCGCTCTTGCTGCCCTCTGCGGGGACGTTCCTGCCCTCTCGCGGGGAAGTTGCTGCCCTCTCGCGGGGAAGTTGCTGCCCCCTCGCGGGGACGTGGGTGCCCCCTCGCGGGGACGTGGGTGCCCCCTCGGGTCAGAGGATCGCGCTGGGCGTGTACGCCGCGGCGTCCGGGTCGCTCGACAGCACCCGCTCCACCCGGGCGACGACCTCGCGCACCTGGGCGACGGCGGCACCGGTGAAGCGATCGGCTCGGCCACCAGCGCGGCCAGCTGGTCGGCGTCGAGGCCCGAGCCGCGGGTCGGCGGCAAGCCGGGCGAGCAGGTCGTTGCGCTCGGCCCCTGGCGCATCTCCAGCGCCACCGCCGACCGCGTGCTCCTTGATCACCTCGTGCGCGGTCTCGCGGCCGACGCCGTTGCGCACCGCGGCCATCAGCACCTTGGTGGTGGCCAGGAAGGGCAGGTAGCGCTCCAGCTCGCGAGCGACCACCGCCGGGAAGACGCCGAACTCGTCGAGCACGGTCAGGAACGTCTGGAACAGCCCGTCGAGCGGCGAAGAACGCGTCCGGCAGCGCGACCCGGCGCACGACGGAGCAGAACACGTCGCCCTCGTTCCACTGGTCGCCGGCGAGCTCGCCGACCATCGAGGGGTACCCGCGCAGCACCACCGCGAGCCCGTTGACGCGCTCGCAGGAGCGGGTGTTCATCTTGTGCGGCATCGCCGACGAGCCGACCTGGCCCGCCGGAACCCCTCGGTGACCAGCTCGTTGCCGGCCATCAGCCGGATCGTGGTCGCCAGGCACGACGGCCCGGCCGCCGACCTGGACGAGCGCGGAGACGACGTCGAGGTCGAGCGAGCGCGGGTAGACCTGGCCGACGCTGGTGAGCACGTCGTCGAAGCCGAGGTGCGTCGGCCACCCGCTGCTCGAGCTCGGCGAGCCGACCCGCGTCGCCGCCGAGCAGGTCGAGCATGTCCTGCGCGGTGCCCGACCGGACCCTTGATGCCGCGCAGCGGGTAGCGCGCGACGAGCTCGTCGAGCCGCTCGAGCGCGACCAGCAGCTCCTCGGCGGCCGAGGCGAACCGCTTGCCCAGCGTCGTCGCCTGCGCCGCGACGTTGTGCGAGCGGCCGGCCATCACCAGCGCCTCGTGCTCGGCGGCCAGCCGGCCGAGCCGGGCCAGGGTGGCGAGCACGCGCCGGCCGCACCAGCCGCAGGCTGCTGAGCACCTGCAGCTGCTCGACGTTCTCGGTGAGGTCGCGCGAGGTCATGCCCTTGTGGATCTGCTCGTGGCCGGCCAGCGCGCAGAACTCCTCGATGCGCGCCTTCACGTCGTGCCGGGTGACCCGCTCGCGGGCCGCGATCGAGTCCAGGTCGACCCGGTCGACCACTGCCTCGTACGCCGCGACCGCGCCCTCGGGCACCTCGACGCCGAGGTCGCGCTGCGCCGTGAGCACCGCGACCCACAGCCGGCGCTCCAGCACGACCTTGTGCTCGGGCGACCAGATCCGGGCCAGCTCGGCGCCGGCGTAGCGGGTGGCGAGGACGTTCGGGACGGGTGCGCTCATGCGGGGACCTCTGCTCAGGCGTCGGCGGCGATGTCGGTGCGGTGCTGGGCGCCGTCGAACGCGATCTGCGCAACGCCCTCGTAGGCCAGCGCGCGGGCCGCGCGGACGCTCTCGCCGACCGCCGTCACGGCGAGCACGCGGCCGCCCGAGGTGACCAGCCGGTCGCCGTCGACGCGGGTGCCGGCGTGCACGACGTCCACCCCGAGCGCCTCGGCCTCGCCGAGGCCGGTGATCTCGTCGCCGGTGCGCGGGGTGCCGGGTAGCCGGCCGAGGCCAGCACGACGCCGACCGCGGCGCCCGCCCTCCAACGGGGCGGCGCGACCTCGTGCAGCCGGCCGGTGGCCGCGGCGTGCAGCAGCTCGCCGAGCGGGGAGTCCAGCAGCGCCAGCAGCGGCTGGGTCTCGGGGTCGCCGAACCGGGCGTTGAACTCGACGACGCGCACCCCGCGCGCGGTGAGCGCCAGGCCGGCGTACAGCAGACCGGCGAAGGGCGTGCCGCGGCGCGCCATCTCCGCGACGGTCGGCACGAGCACCGTCTCCTGCACCTCCGCGACCAGGCCCTCGGGCGCCCAGGGCAGCGGCGTGTAGGCGCCCATCCCACCGGTGTTGGGCCCGAGCCCGCCGTCGTGGATGCGCTTGAAGTCCTGTGCCGGCAGCAACGGGTAGACCGTCGCGCCGTCGGTGATCGCGAAGAGCGAGACCTCGGGGCCGTCGAGGAACTCCTCGACGAGCACCTGGTCGCAGGCCTCCGCGTGGGCCAGCGCCTCGGCGCGGTCGTCGGTGACCACGACGCCCTTGCCCGCCGCGAGGCCGTCGTCCTTGACGACGTACGGCGCACCGAACGTGTCGAGCGCGGCCGCCACCTGCTCGGGGTGGGTGCAGGCCGCGGCGAGCGCGGTGGGCACGCCGGCCGAGGCCATCACCTCCTTGGCGAAGGCCTTGGAGCCCTCCAGCCGCGCGGCCTCGGCGGACGGGCCGAAGCAGGCGATGCCGGCCGCGCGCACGTCGTCGGCCACGCCGGCGACCAGCGGCGCCTCGGGCCCGACCACGACGAGGTCCACGCCCAGGTCGGTGGCGAGGGCCGCGACCGAGGACCCGTCGGTCGCGGTGACCGCGTGCAGGGCGGCGACCGCGGCCATGCCGGGGTTGCCCGGTGCCGCGTGCACCTCGGTGACCCCGGGGTCCCGGGACAGGGCCAGGCACAGGGCGTGCTCGCGCCCGCCGGTGCCGACGACGAGCACCTTCACGACGGGTCCCTCAGGACGATCGTCTCCTCGCGTCCCGGACCCACCCCGACACCCCAGAACGGAGCACCGGAGAGGTCCTCGAGGGTGCGGATGTAGGACTGCGCGTTGCCGGGGAGCTCCTCGAACGTGCGGCACCCCGAGATGTCCTCGGACCAGCCGGGGAGGTGCTCGTAGACGGGTTTGGCGTGGTGGAACTCGGTCTGTGTCATCGGCATCTCGTCATGGCGCACGCCGTCGATCTCGTAGCCGACACACACCGGCACCTGCTCCCACCCCCCGAGCACGTCGAGCTTGGTGAGGAAGAACTCGGTGAGCCCGTTGATCCGGGCGGCGTAGCGCGCGATCACCGTGTCGTACCACCCGCAGCGGCGCGGGCGGCCGGTCGTCGTGCCGAACTCCGCGCCGACCTCACGCAGCCGGTCGCCGTCCGCGTCGTGCAGCTCGGTCGGGAAGGGACCCGCCCCCACCCGGGTCGTGTAGGCCTTGATCACGCCGATGATCCGGTCGATGCGCTGCGGGCCGATGCCGGCACCGGGGCCGACGCCGCCGGCGATCGGGTTGCTCGAGGTGACGAAGGGATACGTGCCGTGGTCGACGTCGAGCATCGTGGCCTGGGCGCCCTCGAAGAGCACCGTCTGGCCCTCGTCGAGCGCCTTGTTCAGCACCAGCGAGGTGTCCGCGATCATCGGCTTGAGCCGCTCGGCGTACTCGTCGATCTCCTCGAGCACCTCCTCGACGGCGATCGCGCGCCGGTTGTAGACCTTCACGAGCAGGTGGTTCTTCTGCTCCAGCGCGGCCTCGACCTTCTCGGCGAGGATCTTGTCGTCGAAGACGTCGGCGGCGCGGATGCCCTGGCGGTTGATCTTGTCCGCGTACGCCGGGCCGATGCCGCGACCGGTCGTGCCGATCTTGTTCTTGCCGAGGAACCGCTCGCCGACCTTGTCGATGGTGCAGTGGTAGCTGAGGATCATGTGGGCGTTGGAGCTGACCAGCAGCCGCTCCGCGTCGACCCCGGCCGCAACCATCTCGTCGACCTCGTCGAAGAGCACGCGCGCGTCGAAGACCACCCCGTTGCCGATCACCGGGGTCACCTCGGGGGTGAGCACCCCGCTCGGCAGCAGGTGGGTCGCGTACTTCTTGCCGTCGATGACGATGGTGTGGCCGGCGTTGTTGCCACCCTGGTAGCGGACGCAGTAGTCCAGCGAGGACCCGAGCAGGTCGGTCGCCTTGCCCTTGCCCTCGTCACCCCACTGGGCTCCGAGCACGACGATGGCTGGCATGGGTAAGCACGTCCTCAGGCGACGGGAGCGGTGACTCGGGAGACAGCGACGCGGGGCCACGGCACGGCGAGAGCCCAGACGCAGCAGCGCACGGGCTCGTGCGTCGGCACCTTACCAAAGCGACAGGTCCTCCCCCGTCCGCCGGACGCGCTCCCGCAACCTCTGTCACGCTGGGCCCACGGCCGGTTGGCCGGTGACCCCCCGGGAAGAGTGAGGGCATGCCGCGACTGCTCGTCATCACCAACAAGGACGCCGGCTCCGAGGACGACGCGCAGCTCGACCAGGCCCTCCAGGTGCTCCGGGAGGGCGCCGACGTCGAGGTGGTGGCGACCGCCGACCCCGACGACCTCGACCGCGTGCTCTCCGACCGCGACGGACGCACCCTGGTCGTCGCCGGCGGCGACGGCAGCCTGCACGCGATCGTGACCGCGCTGCAGGACCGCGACGAGAAGGACGTGCCGTTCGGCCTGCTCCCGCTCGGCACGGGCAACGACTTCGCCCGCGGCGTCGACATCCCGCTCGACCCCGAGGGCTCCGCCCGCGTGATCCTGGACAGCCAGCCCCGGCCCGTCGACCTGGTCATCGACGACCAGGGCAACGTCGTGGTCAACAGCGTGCACGTCGGGGCCAGCGCGCACGCCAGCCGCAAGGCCGCCCTCTGGAAGGCCCGGCTGCGCACGATGAGGCTCGGGCTGCTCGGCTACCCGATCGGCACCGCCGTCTCCGCCCTCAACCCCCCGCTGCTGCGGCTCGACGTGGAGATCGACGGCGAGCTCGTCGCGGACACCGACAGCCACGTGCTGATGGTCGCGATCGGCAACGGCTCGACCGTCGGCGGCGGCATGAGCCTGACCCCCGACGCCGAGCCCGAGGACGGCAAGCTGGACGTGATGGTCAGCCACTCCATCGGGCGGATCACCCGCCTGGTCTACGTCTGGGACCTCGTCCGCGGCGCGCACCGGCACCGCCGCGACGTCACCTACCGCACCGCCCGCAGCGTCCGGGTGAGCGGGCAGGAGTTCTACGTCTCCGCCGACGGCGAGCTGTCCGGCCCGGTCTCCTCGCGGTTGTGGACGATCTATCCCGGCGTGCTGAGCATGCACCTGCCGGGCTGAGAGCAGGCTGAGGGCGGGATCGACCGCCGGAGGATTTCCTGTCCCGCCCCGTGGTCCCGCCTCGGTCACCACCGATGTCCGAGACCCACGGGACGTCCTCCGTGGCGCCCCCTCGCGCCCGCCCCCTCCGCCGAGTAGGGTCCGCCGGGACCCGATCCGGGCGGCAAGAGCCCGGGCTGCAACGCGCGAGGTGACTGTGGACCGCGGACGACGACTCTCGACACTGGCCGGCACGGCCATCCTGACCCTGGCCCTGGGTGGCCTCGCCGCCTGCGGCAGTGACGACTCCTCCGCCGGAGGCGGCTCCGGGGGCACGAGCGACAAGTTCATCCTCGGCACGACCGAGACGGTCACCGCGATGGACCCGGCCGGCTCCTACGACTTCGGCTCGTGGAACCTGCAGTACCACGTCTTCGAGCAGCTGATGACGATCCCCGCGGGCGAGACCGACCCGGTCGGCGACGCGGCGGAGAACTGCGACTACGACGACCCCGCCACGGTCACCTGCACGCTGAAGAAGGGCCTCACCTTCTCCAACGGCGACCCGCTGACCTCCTCGGACGTCAAGTTCAGCCTCGAGCGCAACATCGCCATCGCCGACCCCAACGGCTCCGCGGTGCTGCTCGGCCAGCTGACCGACCCCGACACCAAGAAGGTCGCCGACGGCGCGATCGAGACGCCCGACGACAGCACGGTGGTGTTCCACCTCAACGCCCCCGACACGACGTTCCTCAAGCTGCTCACCACCGCCACCACCTCCATCGTGGACGAGGACGTGTTCCCGGCCGACAAGCTGATGGACGACACCGGCGTGATCGGCTCCGGGCCCTACCAGCTCAGCAAGTACGAGCCGGACCAGCTCGCCGTCCTCGAGGCCAACCCCGAGTACTCCGGCGACCGCACCCCGCAGACCAAGCAGATCTTCGTGCAGTACTTCGCCGACGCGGCCCCGCTCAAGCAGGCCATCGCGACCGGTCAGGTCGACATCGCCTGGCGCACCCTGAGCCCGACCGACCTCAACGACCTCGCCACCACCGACGGCGTGCAGGTCGTCAAGGGCGAGGGCTCGGAGTTCCGCTACTGGGTCTTCCAGCTCGAGAACGACGCCGTCAAGGACGTCGCCGTCCGCCAGGCGGTCGCCCAGGTGATCGACCGCGACAAGATCACCAAGAACGCCTACGACGGCACCACGGCGCCGGCGTACTCGATCGTGCCCCCCGGCTTCGGTGGCCAGAAGGACTCCTTCAAGGAGAAGTACGGGCAGCCGAGCGCCGACAAGGCCAAGCAGATCCTCGAGGACGCCGGGGTCTCGACCCCGGTCAAGCTGACGCTGGGCTACACGCCCACGCACTACGGCCCCAACGCCGTGGACGAGGCCAACGAGCTCGCCGCCGAGCTCAACCAGAGCGGCGTCTTCGAGATCACGACCGAGGACGCCGAGTGGGAGGAGTACCAGAACCTCTACAAGCAGGGCGCGTACGACCTCTTCATCCTCGGCTGGTACCCCGACATCCTGGACGCCGACAACTACCTGACGCCGTTCCTGCGCGACGGGGGCTTCTACGCCAACGGGTACAGCAACGACAAGGTGAACAGCCTCCTCGACGACGAGCTCGCGCAGACCGACGAGGCCAAGCGCGAGGAGATCTTCGGCCAGCTGCAGGACATCACGGCCGAGGACGTGCCGCTGGTGCCGTCGTGGAACGGGCAGAACGTCGCCGTGACGACCGACGCCGTGTCCGGGGTCAAGGAGACGCTCGACCCGACGTACATCTTCCGCTTCTGGGGGATCACCAAGTCCGAGTGACGACCGGTCACTGACCAGTCACCGACCGACAGCAGAAGAGGACCAGGGTGAGCGCGGGCTCCGGATCGTTGCCCCGGTACGTCGTGCAGCGGCTGCTGCTCATCGTGCCGATGATCTGGGTGCTGCTCACCCTGGTCTTCCTGCTCTTGCGGGTTGCCCCGGGGGACCCCGTCTCGGCCGCCGTCGGCGGCAAGCTCAGCGACGCGGCGCTCGACGAGCGACGGGCCGCGCTCGGTCTGGACCGCCCGCTGCTCACGCAGTACCTCGACTACATCGGCCAGGTGGCCCGGCTCGACTTCGGCAAGGCCATCTCCGACAACCGACCGATCACCAGCATCATCGTCGACAACGGCGGCGCCACCCTGACGCTGACCCTCGGGGCGATGCTGATCGCGCTGCTGGTCGGCATCCCGCTCGGGCTCGTCGGCGGGCGTCGCCGCGACCAGCCCGCGGACGTGGTGATCCGGATCTTCGGCGTCGTCACGTACGCCGCGCCGGTGTTCTTCACCGGCCTGATGTTCATCCTGCTGGCCGCCAAGCTCGGCTGGCCGACGTACGGCATCGCCTCGCCGATCACCCAGTTCGAGGTCGAGCCGGTCACGCACGTCCTCCTCGTCGACGCCGTGATCGCCGGTGACGGCGGGGCCGTCAAGGACGTGCTCTTCCACCACCTGCTCCCGTGCCTGACGCTCGGCCTGCTGCTCTCGGGCGTCTTCATCCGCCTGGTGCGGGTGAACATGCTGCAGTCGCTGCAGGGCGACTACATCGAGGCGGCCCGCGCCCGCGGCGTCCCCGAGCGCTACGTCATCCGCCGGCACGCCTTCCGCAACGCACTGGTGCCGGTGGTGACCGTGATCGGCCTGCAGGTGGCCCTCGCCATGTCCGGCGCCGTGCTCACCGAGCGCACGTTCAACTGGCCGGGGCTGGGCAACCAGCTGCTGAACTACATCACCGTCCGCGACTACTCCGCGGTGCAGGGCATCATCACGTTCTTCGCCGTCGTCGTGGTGCTGGTCAGCCTCGCCGTCGACGTGGTCAACGCGCTCATCGACCCCCGGGTGAGGTACTGATGAACGTCGTCTCCCGCCTGCTCTCCCCGGTCCGGTCCACGTCCGGGCTGGCCCGCTGGATCCTGCTCGCCGGCGTGGGCCTGACCCTGGTCTTCCTCCTGGCCGCCGTCTTCGCGCCGTGGCTGGCGCCCTACGAGTTCAACCAGCGCGGGCCTACCCCGGGCACGACGTTCCCCAAGATGCAGGCGCCCTCGTCGGCGCACCTGTTCGGCACCAACGACCAGTTCTACGACGTGCTCTCGCGGATCATCTGGGGCGCCCGCACCGCGCTGCAGGTGGTCGGGCTCGCCGTGGTGATCTCCACCCTCGTCGGGGTGCCGCTCGGGGTGGTCTCGGGCTACGTGGGCGGGTGGACCGACCGGCTGCTCGTCTTCGTCATGGACGCGCTCTACGCGTTCCCCTCGCTGCTGCTCGCCATCGTCTTCTCGTTCCTGCTGCGCGAGGCGCTCGGCGGCGGCGTGACGGCGGCCGCCCTGTCGATCACCGTCATCTACATCCCGCTCTACTTCCGGGTGGTGCGCAACACGACGCTGTCGGCGCGCGAGGCGACGTACGTCGAGGCCGCCGAGGCGATCGGCGCCAAGAAGCGCACCATCATGACCCGCTACCTCTTCGGCAACGTCGTGCAGTCCGTGCCGGTCATCGGCACGCTCAACGCCGCGGACGCGATCGCCACCCTGGCCGGGCTCGGCTTCATCGGGCTGGGTATCCAGCCCAACGAGGCGTCCGAGTGGGGCTACGACCTCTCCCGCGCCATCGACGACGCCGGCTCGGGCATCTGGTGGACGGCGTTCTTCCCCGGCATGGCGATCGTGCTGCTCGTCGTCGGGCTCACCCTGATCGGCGAGGGGCTCAACGAGACGCTGAACCCGACCCTGCGCAAGCGCCGCCTGGAGCCGGTCGTGCTGCCGCCCCGCGAGCCCGCTGCGCGCACGGGCAGCACCGGCAGCACCGGCAGCACCGAGGAGGGCGTGCGCGGATGAGCGACGACACCCGCCGGGGCCGCGGCCCCGGTTCCGAGCACAGCCAGGGCGAGCTCGTGCTCGACGGCCGCGACCTGCGGATGTGGTACGGCACCACCCGCGGGCCGGTGAAGGCCGTCGACGGCGTCGACTTCACCCTGCACAAGGGCGAGATCCTCGGCCTCGTAGGCGAGTCCGGCTGCGGCAAGTCGACCCTCGGCCGGGGATTGCTCGGGCTACTCCCCGAGGGCGCCGTGATGGACGGCGAGCTGCGCTTCCGCGGCGAGGACCTGCTCTCCCTGACGCCCAAGCAGCTGGTTGCCAAGCGTGGCAGCGAGCTGGGGATGATCTTCCAGGAGCCGCTGACGCGGCTGAACCCGCTGATGCGGATCTCCGAGCACTTCGAGGAAACGCTGCGGGCGCACGAGAAGGGCCTGTCGAAGGCGGACGTCCGCACCCGCGCGCTCGACGTGCTGCGGCTGATGGGGATCCCCCCGACCCGCTACCGCTCCTACCCGCACGAGTTCTCCGGCGGCATGCGCCAGAGGCTGATGATCGCCCTGGCGCTGGTGCTGCGACCCGCCTTCGTCGTCGCGGACGAGCCGACGACCGCACTCGACGTCCTGGTTGAGGCGCAGATCATCCGGATCCTGCACGACCTGCGCACCGAGTTCGAGACCGCGCTGCTCCTCATCACGCACAACCTCGGCATCATCGCCGAGGCGTGCGACCGCGTCGCGGTCATGTACGCCGGCAAGATCGTCGAGATCGGGGACGCCCGCGACGTCTTCCGCGACCCGCAGCACCCCTACACCCGCGAGCTGCTGCGCTCGACGATCTCGCTGCGCACGACCGGGCTGGAGTTCATCCCCGGCGCGCCGCCGGACCTGGTCGAGCCCCCCCTCGGCTGCCGCTTCCACCCGCGCTGCCCCGACGCGCTGCAGGTGTGCGCCACCCGCGAGCCCGTCGACCGGGTGACGCCGATCGGCACCCGTGCCGCGTGCTGGGCGGCCGACGTACGCCACGGCGCGGTCGACCTGACCGAGGCCGAGCAAGCCCCCCGACCCCGTGAGGAGGTCTCCGTTGCCGACGAAGCCTGAGCACGCGACGACGCACCGGGGCGCCGGCGAGGTGCTGCTCGACGTCGACGACCTCGAGGTGCACTTCGCGCTGCGCGGCGGCCTGCTCTCGGGGATGTTCGGCCGCGCCAAGCGCGCGGTGAAGGCCGTCGACGGCGTCGACCTGCAGCTGCGTCGCGGCGAGGTGCTCGGCGTGGTCGGTGAGTCCGGCAGCGGCAAGACCACCTTGGGGCGCGCCCTGCTCGGTCTGGCGCCGGCGACCAGCGGGTCCATCACCTACCGGCGGCGCCGTGGCGACGACGTCACCGAGCACCGCGTCGACCAGCTCGGCGACTCCGCGATGCGCCGGCTGCGCACCGACCTGCAGATGGTCTTCCAGGACCCGCACGCGGCGCTGAACCCGTCGATGACGCTGGAGACGGCGATCGGCCACCCGCTGCGGATCCACGGCCTCGCCTCCGGCGACGAGCTGCGCCGCCGGGTGCGGGACGCGCTCGAGCGGGTGGGCCTGAGCCCGGTCGACCGCTTCCTCACCAAGGTCCCCGCCGACCTGTCGGGCGGCCAGAAGCAGCGGGCGGTGATCGCGCGGGCGATCATCATGGACCCCGAGGTGCTGGTCGCCGACGAGCCGGTGTCGATGCTCGACATGAGCGTGCGCTCCAAGATCCTGCAGCTGATGCTCGACCTCAAGGACCAGCTCGGGCTGACGTACGTCTACATCACCCACGACCTGGCCAGCGCCAAGTTCATCTGCGACCGGGTCGCGATCATGTACCTCGGCCGGATCGTCGAGGTCGGCCCCACCGCCGAGATCTTCGCCGACCCGAAGCACCCCTACACCCAGGCGTTGCTGGCTGCGATCCCCGAGCCCGACCCCGACCGGGCCCTCCCCCGCGAGCTGCCGCGCGGCGAGATCCCCGACGCCGCCGTGCCGCCCCTCGGCTGCTCCTTCCACCCCCGTTGCCCCGTCGCGGTGGCCGAGTGCGGCTGGGAGTCGCGCGACCTCCGCACCCTGCTGGAGAACCGCTGGGTCGAGCAGCCGGTGGAGGTCTTCGAGCGTGAGTCCGCCCTGGTGGGTGACCTCGACCGCCTCGACTCCCCCTCGACGACCGCGACGATCGGCTCCGGGTCCACCGCTGCCGAGCTGGTAGAGCTGCTCGAGCGGGTCCGCGCCGACGACCCCGACGAGCCGCTGTGGCGCGGCGTCACCTCGGTCGAGACCACCTCCTCCGGCGCCACCGTCACCTTCGCCGAGGGCACCGACCCTGGTCTGCGCCCCTCGGGCGGCGGCGAGGTCGCCTGCGTGCTGTACGGCCCCTCGACGACCTGACCCCTCCTATCGCCGCAGGTGCGGGTGCGTGCGCCCGCACCACCAGCCCCACACCGGCACAGGGCTCACCCGACGCGCCGGGTGAGCTCGGCGTAGAGCCGCTCGCGGGTCGCGTCTCGACGTGGTGGCCCCAGGTCGGCCCACACGTCGCTCCTCCCCCGTGCCGCGGCCGTACTTCACCTGCCCGTCGAACCCGACCAGGTGGCGCCTGAGCCTCAGGTCCGGGGAGGCGCGGGCGGTGTCCGTCAGTGACCTCGACCGGGGTCTCGGCTCGCCCAGGCCGAGCTCGCGCAGCAGTGACCGCGTCACCGTCTCGCCGGGTGACTGCGGCCCTGCGGTCTGTCTCGTCGGCGAGGCCGCGCACCGGGACGCGACCGTGGCCGGCCGGCCATCCCCGGACGACCGCGCCCAGCTCGGCCCTCGGGACACCCACCCCGCGCGAGGACCTGGTCGGCGAGCACCACCCCCTCGACGTGCCCGTGCGCCCGCCCGACGTCGACCGCCGTGCGCGCGAGGCTGGTCGGCCGGAGACCCTCACGTCAACGACCTCGTGGCTCGCCAGGCTCCCGTGACGAACGACGAGCTGCCGCCCGGACCGGGTGCCGTGCGCGTCCGGACGCGTCGTCGCGGCGGTGCCGTGGCTGAGACGGGACCGGGGCCGCCGAGCGAGGTCGCCGCCCGGCCGGCGAGGCTGAGCCGACGTGACGTCGAGGCGGAGGTCCACTGCTCGCGCGTGGCGTACACGCCGCGGCGGACGATATTCACTCGCCGCGGGCAAGGAGAGCGCGCCGCTGAGGAGCATCCCGCCTCGAGCGCGAGGGCACGAGTGAGCAGGCCGTCGTGGCGGCGGCATCGGGCGATGAGGTCGGGGCGCACGGGCCCCGACCCTGCGACACCCGGCGATCAGCCGCAGACGCCCCGTGGACGGGCCGGCCTCAGGTCACGGTGTGGTCGCTGGTGCGCCGTTCTACCGGCGCACCAGCAACGACTGCGGGGGGCTCAGCCGAGCAGGGCGTCGTACGCCGCGGGACTGGAGTCGCGGAGGAAGTCACCGCAGCGCCGGGCCTCGGGCTCCTCGCCGATGAGGTGCGCGGCGGTGGTGAGGGCGGCCAGGGCGCGCAGGAAGCCGCGGTTGGGCTCGTGCTCCCACGGCACGGGGCCGAAGCCCTTCCAGCCGTTGCGGCGCAGCTGGTCCAGCGAACGGTGGTAGCCGACGCGGGCGTAGGCGTAGGCCGTCACGTCGTCCACGGAGTCGTCGGCCAGCGCCGCCTCGGCGAGCGTCGCCCAGGCCAGCGGCGACTCGGGGAACTCGCGCACCACCTCGGTCGCCTTCTCGCCGGCGGCGAGCTCGTCGGCGGCCGGGTCGACCGGGAGGTGCGTGGCCGGGGGGCCGGCCATCAGGTCGGGTCCGGGGGTCACGCGACGGTACGCCCGGTCGAGCGGAGGTTCTCGCAGGCCTCGACGACGCGCGCCGCCATGCCGGCCTCGCCCGCCTTGCCCCACGAGCGCGGGTCGTAGACCTTCTTGTTGCCCACCTCGTCGTCGACTTTCAGCACGCCGTCGTAGTGGGTGAACATGTGGCCGGCGACCGGACGGGTGAAGGCGTACTGGGTGTCGGTGTCGACGTTCATCTTCACCACGCCGTAGTCGACGGCGTCGCTGATGTCCTGCGGCCGAGGAGCCGGACCCGCCGTGGAAGACCAGGTCGAAGGGCCGGGAGCCGGACTCGAGGCCGAGCGTGCTCGACGACGGCCTCCTGGGCCTCCTTGAGGATCTCCGGGCGCAGCTTCACGTTGCCCGGCTTGTAGACGCCGTGCACGTTGCCGAAGGTCAGCGCGGTCATGTAGCGCCCGTCCTCGCCGGTGCCGAGCGCCTCGACGGTGGCGAGGGCGTCCTCGGGGGTCGTGTAGAGCTTCTCGTCGATCTCGTCGACGATGCCGTCCTCCTCGCCGCCGACGACGCCGACCTCGATCTCGAGGATGATCTTGGCCTCGGCGCACTTGGCGAGCAGCTCCTGGGCGATCTGGAGGTTCTCGTCGAGCGGTACGGCCGAGCCGTCCCACATGTGCGACTGGAACAGCGGCATCTCGCCGCGCTTGACCCGCTCGAGGCTCGAGATGTCGAGCAGCGGGCGGACGAAGCCGTCGAGCTTGTCCTTGGGGCAGTGGTCGGTGTGCAGCGCGATGTTGAACGGGTACTTCTTGGCGACCTCGGCGGCGTAGGCGGCGAACGCGACGGAGCCGGTGACCATGTCCTTGACGGTCGGGCCGGAGAGGTACTCCGCGCCACCGGTCGAGACCTGGATGATGCCGTCGCTGCCGGCGTCGGCGAAGCCCGCGAGCGCGGCGTTGAGGGTCTGCGACGAGGTGACGTTGATGGCCGGGAAGGCGAAGGCCTGCGCTTCGCGGCGTCGAGCATCTCGGCGTACTTCTCGGGGGTGGCGATGGGCATGCGGCATCTCCTGAGACGGTGGTGGTCGAGGCGCCACCCAGCCCCTGGTGGCACGCCGGATCCGCGGCCCCAGGGCCGTCCCGGACGGGCGTCAGCCCCGCCAGGCCTCGACGGCGTCTTCGAGGTCGGCGTGCTGCCGGACCCAGGCGTGCATCGCGATCGCGGCGGCGGCCGAGGCGTTGATCGACCGGGTCGAGCCGAACTGGGCGATCGAGAACGTGCCGTCGCACACCTCGCGGGCCGACTGCGACAGTCCCGGCCCCTCCTGGCCGAACAGGAAGCAGACCCGCCGCGGCACCGCCATCGTCTCGAGGTGCTCCGAGCCGGGCAGGTTGTCGATGCCGAGCAGGCGCACGGGCCGTGGGTGCTCGTGCAGGTAGGCCGCGAGGTCGGCGGCCGTCGGGTGGTGCCGCACGTGCTGGTAGCGGTCGGTCACCATCGCGCCGCGCCGGTTCCACCGGCGGTTGCCGACGATGTGCACCTCCGCGGCCAGGAAGGCGTTCGCCGTGCGCACGATCGTGCCGATGTTGAAGTCGTGGCGCCAGTTCTCGATGGCGACGTGGAAGTCGTGCCGGCGGGTGTCGAGGTCGGCGACGATCGCCTCGACCGTCCAGTAGCGGTAGCGGTCGACGACGTTGCGCCGGTCGCCCTCGGCGAGCAGCTCCGCGTCGTACCTCCGCCGGGACCCTCGGGCCACGGCCCGCCCACGGGCCGACACCGACCTCGCCCGGGCCCGTACGGCATCGGGTCGTACGGCGCACGTCCGCCGTCGGGCTCCTCGCTCACGGCCCCAGGCTAGGAGTCTCGCGAGCCGACCCGTCACCCGGCGGATAGCTCGTCTCACCGTGATCACCCTCCAGCCGCGATCCTCGGATCGACGGGCATGGGCTGGATGGACCCCAATTGGCTGCTCGGCCAGTTCGGCCAGGAGTTCTTCTGGGTCAGCGTGGCGATCATCTTCGCCGAGTGCGGCCTGTTCTTCCCGTTCCTGCCCGGCGACACGCTGCTGTTCGCGATCGGGCTGTTCATCTCCGGGGACCAGATCGACGTGCTGCCGGGCGCACCGGCGTCGACCTGCTCGGCGCCCTGGTGATCTTGTCGGCGGCCGCGTTCCTCGGCAACGTCGTGGGCTACGAGATCGGCCGCAAGATCGGGCCCCCGCTCTTCGAGCGCGACGGCCGGATCTTGAAGCGGAAGTACCTCGACCAGACCCATGCGTTCTTCGACAAGCACGGCAACAAGGCGTTGGTGATCGGCCGGTTCGTGCCGTTCGTGCGCACCTACGTCACCGTCGTCGCCGGCGTGGCCCTGATGGAGCGCAGCCGCTTCCTGGTGTGGAGCGCGGTCGGTGCGGTGCTGTGGGTGACCGTGATCCTGCTGGGGGCTACTTCCTCGGCTCCGCGTTCCCGAACCTGGCCAGCAACATCGACAAGGCGATCCTGGTCATCCTGGCCGTCTCGGTGATCCCGGTCGCCTACGAGTGGTGGCAGCGGCGCCGGGAGCGCGGCCGCCGCGCGACGAGCCGGAGCGCCCTAGCCGGCGGCTGGCCGTCGACTCAGACGTCGAGGTCTGAGTCCCGACCGCGTAGCGGTACTCCAGGCCCTGCGCCTCCACGCGCCTGGCGCGCCCCGGTGTCGCGGTCGACCACCACCGCGACGCCGACCACCTCGGCACCCGCCTCGCGCAGCGCCCCGACCGCCTCGAGCACCGAGCCTCCGGTGGTCGAGGTGTCCTCGACGGCCAGCACCCGGCGACCGGCGACGGCGGGCCCTCGATGAGCTTCTGCAGGCCGTGCACCTTCTGCTCCTTGCGGATCACGAACGCGTCCAGCCTGCGCCCCGGCGCCGCGGCCTGGTGCATCATCGCCACCGCGACCGGGTCCGCACCGAGGGTGAGCCCGCCGACGGCCTCGAAGTCCCAGTCCGCGGTCAGGTCCAGCATCACCTTCCCGATCGCCGGCGCGGCCAGTGCGTCGAGGGTGACCCGACGCATGTCGACGTAGTAGTCGGCCTCACGTCCCGAGGCCAGCAGCACCCTGCCGCGGACGACCGCCTTGGTGTTGACCTGGTCGAGGAGGACGTCGCGGTCGGTCATGACCCGCAGGCTATCCGGAGCCCGTGGCCGACCGGAGCCGGCTTCGCCGGAGCCTTGCGCACGTCCTTGACCAGGTGCCCGAAGGCGATCATCCGGTTGTCGGTGTGGAAGATCTCCGAGCAGGTGGTCAGCGTGATCAGCCGCTGCCCCTGCTTCTGCGCGGCTTCAGGCCCACCGGGGTCGGGTTGTGCGGCACCGGGTCGAGCACCCAGGTCTCGGTGAACGGGATCACCAGGTCGTTCGGGTTCGGTGTCCAGCCGTAGGTGTAGGTCACGTCGGCGTCTCGACGATCACCTTGTCGCCCGGCCGCAGGTCGGGCATGTGCCGCAGCGGCTCACCGTGGGTGACCCGGTGCGCGGCCAGCGCGTAGTTGCCGACCTGGCCGGGGTCGGCGGTGTCCGTCGAAGTGACCGAAGCCCTTGGCGAGACGTCGTCGCGTCGGTGCCCTCGAGCACCGGCACGACGTACTCCTTGCCGAACTTCGGGATCCGGATCAGCGCCGAGGCCTCCCCGCGTCGGCGACGCTCGCCGGAGGTCTTGCCGTGGCCCGAGCGCCCAGTCCTTCTGCAGGCGCTGGTGATCTCGCGCTGGTGGCGCTCGGCGACCCAGTTGGTGCCCCACAGCTGCCAGGCGACGTAGCCCAGCAACGCCGAGCCCGGCCAGGATCAGGCCGATGCCGAACCAGAACGTGATCCGTGCACCGCGCCGCCGGCGGCGTCCGCCGCCTCCGTGCGCCCTCCGCGCGCTCGGTAGGCGGCCCGCACCCGGCCGCACCGTCGGGACGCCCGGCTCGGCCGGGCGTCGGCGTGGCGCCTCTGGTCGCGTCGTGGGCACCGTCGCCTAGGTCCTCGCCATGCGGCCCGACTCCCGGGTCGACTCCCGCACGCCATCGTGGGACCATTGACCGGTCCGCGCGACCACGCACGACGGCTGGACGGGCTCACCAGCACGATCTTCGCCGAGATGTCTGCGCTCGCTGTGCGCACCGGCTCGGTCAACCTGGGCCAGGGCTTCCCCGACGCCGGACGGTCCCGGCGGCGGTGCGTCGAGGCCGCCGTCGAGGCGCTGCGCGCCGGCCGCAACCAGTACCCGCCCGGTCACGGGACCCCGGAGCTGCTCGACGCGGTCATCGGCCACCAGGCGCGGCACTACGGACTCCAGCTCGACCGCGAGCCAGGTGGTGGCGACGACCGGCGCCACCGAGGCGGTCGCCGCCGCGCTGCTCGGGCTGGTCGACCCGGGCGACGAGGTCGTGGTGCTCGAGCCGTACTACGACTCCTACGTCGCGGTGATCCAGATCGCCGGCGGCGTACGCCGTCCGGTCACGCTGCGGGCGCCCGACTTCCGGCTCGACCTCGCCGAGCTGGAGGCGGCGGTCACCCCCGCACCCGCCTGATCCTGCTCAACTCCCCGCACAACCCCACCGGCACTGTGCTCCCCCGGGACGAGCTGGAGGGTGTCGCCGCGCTGGCGCCGCGCACGACCTGGTCGTGGTCACCGACGAGGTCTACGAGCACCTGACCTTCGACGCGAGCACGTGCCGCTCGCCACCCTGCCGGGCATGTTCGAGCGCACGGTGACGATCTCCAGCGCCGGCAAGACCTTCTCGCTCACCGGCTGGAAGGTCGGCTGGGCCAGCGGGCCGGCGCACCTGGTCGCGGCCGTCGAGGGCGCGAAGAACTGGCTGAGCTTCTCCTCCGGCGCGCCGCTGCAGCCGGCGGTCGCGCTGGCGCTGAACGAGCACGACGACTTCCACGTCGACCTGCCGCCGCGACCTGCGGGCCGGCGGGACCGGCTCTGCGCCGGGCTCGACGAGCTGGAGCATGACGTCGTCGACCCCCGGCGGGCACCTACTTCGTCACCACCGACGTCTCGGCGCTACGGCTACGCGACGCGCGCGCCTTCTGCGCGGCGCTGCCCGAGCGGGCGGGCGTCGTGGCGATCCCCGCACAGGTCTTCTACGACGACCGCGACGAGGGCCGGCACCTGGTCCGGTGGGCCTTCTGCAAGGAGCCCGCCAGGTCGTCGAGGGCGTGCGTCGGCTCGCCGAGGCTCACGCGCAGGACCTCTGCGGCCGGCTGAGGGGTGGGTCCGGTCCTGCTGGTCAGTCCTGCGCGGACGACGCGCCGTGCTGCCGCACCCGCGGCAGCGTCATCGTGAAGGCCGAGCCCCCCAGCAGCGACGGTTCGTAGGAGACCGCGCCGCCCTGGGCCTCCGCGAGCGACTTCACGACGTACAGCCCGAGGCCGGTGCCGCGGGCCGCGGTGCCGGGGGCGCGGGCGTACTCCTCGAACAAGCGGTGGCGGAAGTCCTCGGGCACCCCGGAACCGCTGTCCTCGACCGCGATCCTGACCTCGTGCTCGTCGGCCTCGACCGTGACCACGACCGGGGCTTTGCCGTACTTGTGCGCGTTGCTGACCAGGTTGTTGAGCATCTGCTCGAAGCGCCAGGGATCGGCCCGCACCCACGCCTCCTGAGACGCGATCACCTGCACGGCCTGGTCGGTCGCGATGATCGCCCCGATGGCCGTGCACACGTCCAGCGGCTGCGGGTCGACCCGCAGCGTGCCGCGGTCGGCCTGGGCGGCGGTGAGGAGGTCGGCGGTGATGCCCTCCAGCAGCCCCGCCTGTCGTCGTACCGAGGTCAGCAGGCGTCGTTGGTGCGTCGCGCTCAGCTCGGAGTCCTCGAAGGCCTCGACGACCCCGGTCAGCACCGTGACCGGGGTGCGGATCTCGTGCGCGGTGGTCACGATCGCCCGGCGCAGGCGGTGGGCGCCGCTGTCGGTGTCGGCCACGCGCGCGTAGACCAAAGCACCGCGCCGTCCCTCCGCTCCGCCAGCGCGCTGGCGGGGCGGGGAGGCGAGCCGACGGGTACGGCGAAGGCGCGTCGGTCCCCCGGCCTACAGCGGACCACCTCGCGGGCCAGGTCCGGCGAGACCGAGGAGAGCAACGTGCCGCGACCGAGCGTGCCGTCCCAGTGGGCCGCCGCGGCATCGTTGCACCACCGCACCGGCAGGCCCTCCTCGTCGTCGAGCACGAGCACGAGGAAGGGGAGGGTCGCCAGCAGCACCTCGGCGTCCAGGCCCGTGGGGAAGCCCATCGGCGCCCGGGCCGGCGGCACCCCGGGGCCAGCACCATCGTGCGGCTCGCCGGGTCGCGCCGGCGCTCGTCGCAGAGCTCTCGCACCCGGGCGACGATCGAGCCGGGGGACACGCTCTTCTGGATGAAGGCGTCGGCGCCGGCGGCCATCGCCTGCTCGGTCATCGCGTCGGCCCCGAAGCCCGTGAGCACCACGACGACCGCCTCAGGCACCAGGTGCGGATCGGGAGCGCCTCGAGGCCGTCCATGACCGGCATCGCCAGGTCGAGCAGCACCACGTCCGGCCGCTCGTCGCGCACGACCTGAAGGCGCGGAGGCCGTCACCGGCCTCGCCGACGACCTCGAAGGCCCGACGCCGACCGAGGGCCAGCCCGAGCAGCTCGCGCAGTCGGGGGTGCCGTCGACGACCACCACCCTCGGCCATCCGGCGACCGGTGATCACGGCGTCGCTCACGGGCCGGTCCCGCCGGAGGCCGACGACCCCCGGGTCAGGTCCGCCGCCGCCGACCGTCGCAGCAGGTTCGCGGTGTCCTTGCCGTCGCCGCCGCGCAGCTGGGTGACCATCGAGCTCGCGGTCGTCCTTCCCGAGCTCGATCCTCGGTCACGACCGGCCCTGGCGCTCCGAGTCGTCGAGCTCACGGGCCCGCGCTCGCGGGCGCGGAGGCCCCGGATGGGCCCCGAGTGCAACCCGTGGGGCACGGCGCAGTCAACGAAGACGGCGGCGGCAGCCGCGCCGATCTCCCCGTCAGGCACGCCGGCCGTCCCGGGGCTCCTGGCCGGGCGGACGGGTCGGAGTCACGAGGTCCCACCCGAGACGAGGACGAGGCTGCGCCGGTGCCGCTCGAGCCGCCCGTGCCGCGGCCCCGTGCAGCGCGATCGAGGTCCCCGACCACGCCGCCACCGCACAGCCCCCTGGTCGCCGCGACACCCACGGCCCGACCCGGTCGAGGACGGCACGCGCGGATCCGCGCCGAGGCGGTTTCGGGAGCCCGTGACCCGGGCGAGCGGGCGCTCAGCCGCCGCATCCACGCGTGCGGGGCGGGAGAGGAGCTTGACCTGCACGGACGTCGCCACCAGCGCGTGCACGAGGCCGGGCGGCACGGCGATGAGCGACACCAGGCCGGTCGCCACGGTCGAGCCCACCAGGGCCGCCTGCGAGATCCGGTTGCCGCGCCAGGTGCCGTACGCCGCGAGCGCGGCACCGAGCGCCCACGCCAGGACGACGAGCGCGCCGATCCACAGCAGACCGATCGCCGTCTCCGGGTCGACACCGCCCCGGGCGAGGTCGGGGTAGCCCTCGAGCTCCTGGAGCAGCGGCTCCCGCGCGACAGCGACGGCGAGCAGGACGACGAGCCGAGAGCGGCGGTGACCCCGCTCGGACCCTCAGCCGCACGCCGCCGAACCTCGCGCGGTCGACGCGAGGGCGCCTGCTGGGGCGCGGTCGACCCCTGCCCCCACGAGGTCGAGGGGGTCGAGGGGGTCGAGGGGGCCGGGGCGGAGGACGCCGGCGACGCCGCAGCCGGCGGGAGGGACGCTGCGGGCGCGTCCGCGCGGCCCAGCGGTGCCGACCCCGGCCGTCCCCCCGGCTCCGGACCGTGCCGGCACCCGCGCGGCCTCCCGCACCGGCGTCCGGCGAACCAGTCGCGCGAGGGTCCCGACCAGAGGACACGGCGCCGAGGGCGACCCCCAGGCCGACCAGCCCGACGCCGGCGACCGAGCAGCCGAGGAAGACGGCGACCGCGGCCCGGTGAGCCCGATCCGCGAGCCCCGGTCGCGCTGAGCACGTACACGCCGAGGACGACGGGGCGGCCGCCGCCACCGCGGAGACCAGGATCTGCCGCGGAGGATCCCGATCACCTGCGGTGCCGAGGCCGAGCCCCGAGGCCGGTGAGTCGAGCTCTCGTCGACGGTCGCGGACGTCGACCGAGCGGGGCGCCCATCGCGTCGAAGAACGATGACCAACAGCGCCGCCGCCCGACTGCCAGCCCAGCGGCGATCGTCACCTGGCTGGGCCGCGGCCCGGGGTCGCGGTCATGGGCCCATTCAACCAGACGGCCCCCGCGGCGTCGGGCGCCCCGAGTCAGCCGGCCAGCTCGAGTCACCAGGCCAGACGCTCGGCCACCGTGACCACGACCGTGCTGGCCGTCGAGCACCTGCCCGCCGATCAGCATCCGCGCCAGCGGGTCGCCGATCGCGGTCTGCACCAGCCGGCGCAGCGGCCGGGCGCCGTACGCCGGGTCGTAGCCGTGCGTCGGCGAGCCAGCGCCGGGCCGCCTCGGTGACCGTCGACGGTGATCCGGCGCGCGCGCCAGCCGCGGGTCGAACGCCGCAGCTGCAGGTCGACGATGTGGGCCAGCTCCTCGGTGGTCGAGGGCGTCGAAGACCACCACCTCGTCGAGCCGGTTGAGGAACTCCGGCTTGAACGCCTGCCGCACCACGCCATCACCGACTCCCGCTTCTTCTCCTCGTCCAGGGTCGGGTCGACCAGGAACTGCGAGCCGAGGTTGCTGGTGAGGATCAGCACCGTGTTGCGGAAGTCGACCGTGCGGCCCTGCCCGTCGGTGAGCCGGCCGTCGTCGAGCACCTGCAGCAGGATGTCGAAGACCTCGGGGTGGGCCTTCTCGACCTCGTCGAGCAGCACCACCGAGTAGGGCCGACGGCGCACCGCCTCGGTGAGCTGGCCGCCCTCCTCGTAGCCGACGTAGCCCGGAGGGGCGCCGACCAGGCGCGCCACCGAGTGCTTCTCGGAGTACTCGCTCATGTCGACGCGGACGATCGCGCGCTCGTCGTCGAAGAGGAAGTCGGCCAGCGACTTGGCCAGCTCGGTCTTGCCGACACCGGTGGGGCCGAGGAACAGGAAGCGCCCGGTGGGCCGGTTGGGGTCGGAGATGCCCGCCCGCGAGCGGCGTACGGCGTCGGAGACGGCCGCGACCGCGGTCCGCTGGCCGACCAGCCGCTCGCCGATGATCTCCTCCATCCGCAGCAGCTTGGCGGTCTCGCCCTCGAGCAGCCGCCCGGTGGGGATGCCGGTCCAGGCCTCGACCACCTCGGCGATCTCGGTCGGGCCCGACCTTCTCGTGGACCATCGGGTCCTCGACCGCTCTCGGCGCGCCTCGGCCTCCTCGATCTGCTTCTCCAGGGCGGGGATCTTGCCGTAGTTGATCTCGCGGGCCGCGGCCAGGTCGCCCTCGCGCAGCAGCCGGTCGGCCTCGACCCGCAGGTCGTCGATCTGCTTGCGCAGCTCGCCGGCGCCCTCGAGCGCGGCCTTCTCCCGCTCCCAGCGGGTCTCGAGCCCGCGCAGCTCCTCCTCGCGGTCGGCAAGGTCGGTGCGCAGCTTCTCCAGCCGGTCGCGCGACGCCTCGTCGGTCTCCCGCTCCAGCGCGAGCTCCTCCATCCTCATCCGGTCGACCGCGCGGCGCAGCTGGTCGATCTCCACCGGCGAGGACTCGATCTCCATCCGCAGCCGGGACGCCGCCTCGTCGACGAGGTCGATCGCCTTGTCCGGCAGCTGGCGGCCGGGGATGTAGCGGTCCGAGAGCATCGCGGCTGCCACCAGCGCGGCGTCGGTGATCTTCGACGCCGTGGTGGGCCTCGTACTTCTCCTGCAGCCCGCGCAGGATCGCGACGGTGTCCTCGACACTGGGCTCGCCGACGAAGACCTGCTGGAAGCGGCGCTCGAGCGCCGGGTCCTTCTCGATCCGCTCGCGGTACTCGTCCAGCGTGGTGGCGCCGATCAGCCGCAGCTCGCCGCGGGCCAGCATCGGCTTGAGCATGTTGCCGGCGTCCATCGCCGAGTCGCCGCCCGCGCCCGCGCCGACGACCGTGTGCAGCTCGTCGATGAAGGTGATCACCTGACCCTCGGCGCCCTTGATCTCCTCGAGCACGGCCTTGAGCCGCTCCTCGAACTCGCCGCGGTACTTCGCACCGGCCACCATCGCGGCCAGGTCGAGGCTGAGCAGCCGCGCGCCCCTTGAGCGAGTCGGGCACGTCGCCGTCGACGATGCGCTGGGCCAGACCCTCCACGACGGCGGTCTTGCCGACGCCGGGCTCGCCGATGAGCACCGGGTTGTTCTTCGTGCGCCGGGACAGCACCTGGATCACCCGGCGGATCTCGGCGTCGCGGCCGATCACCGGGTCGAGCTTGCCCTCCTCGGCGCGCGCGGTGAGGTCGACGGCGTACTTCTCCAGCGCCTCGTAGGACGCCTCGGCGTCCTGGCTGGTCACCGTGCGGTTGCCGCGGACCGCGGTGATCGCCTCGCGCATCGCCGGCTCGGTCGCGCCGGCGCGGCGAGCGCCTCTTGACCGGGCTCGTCGACGCTGCCAGGGCGAGCAGCAGGTGCTCGGTGGCGACGTACTCGTCGCCCATCTCCTCGGCGAGCTCCATCGCAGACTGGCCAGCACCAGGATGGTGCCGCGTAGTCCGCGGCGACGACACCGTCGACCCCGTCGCCGCGGAGAGCCGGGCCCGCCGAGGGCCGCGCGAGCGCGGGACGCCAGGAGGGCGACGTCGGCGCCGGCCCTGCCCGAGCAGCGCCCACGCGGGCGACGCCGCCATCCTGCTCGAGCAGGACGACGAGCAGGTGCCCACGGGCTCGGTCTGGGGTGTTGCCGGTCGTCCACGGCGAGGGTCTGGGCCCGGCGCCCGATCCCCACCTCCCGACGCTGCGACTGGTGAACTTCGATGCGTCCCCACGTGCGCTCCTGGGGTGTGAAGTGGGGGTGCGAACTGCTCCTACACGGGGTGCAGTCAAAGTCTAGTCATGTCCACTCACTCTCCCCCCCGCGCCGCGTGGGCGGTCGAGAGTGGGGAGGATGCCGCATTGACCTCCACGACGTACCACGTGGCGCGCGTGCGCGCCGTTCCCCTCCCGGCCACGGGGCCGCCACTTCGACGGCCCGGGCGGGCGCCGACCCCGGCCGGTCGCCGACGCAGTCCCGGCCACGCTGCTCGCCGCGTTGTCCAACCGCGGGAGCACCACCGCGGCCGAGCGCAACGCCGACGCCGTCGTGCGGGGCTCGCCGAGGCGGTGGGCGACCTGCTCGGGGTGCCGACCCGCGCGGCGTCGTCTTCGGCCGCAGCGCCGACCCAGCTGACCTTCGACCTGGCGCGCACCCTGGCGCAGGACTGGGGCCCGGGCGACGAGGTCGTCGTCACCCGGCTCGACCACGACGCCAACATCCGCCCCTGGGTGCTCGCGGCCGAGGCGCCGGCGCCACCGTGCGGTGGGCCGCCTTCGACCCCGCGACCGGCGAGCTCGCCCCGGCCGACGGTCGGCCGCCCTGGTCGGCCCACCGCACCCGGCTCGTCGCCGTGACCGCCGCGTCCAACCTGATCGGCACCCGGCCCGACGTGCCCGGCCATCGCCGCCGTCGCCCACGGGCGTCGGCGCGCTGTCCTACGTGGACGGCGTGCACCTCGCCCCGCACGCCGCCGTCGACGTCGCCGCACTCGGCGCCGACTTCTTCGCCTGCTCGCCGTACAAGTTCCTCGGTCCCCACTGCGGCGTGCCTCGCCGCCGGCCCCGGCTGCTGGAGAGCCTGCACCCGGACAAGCTGGCGCCCTCGACCGACGCGGTGCCCGAGAGGTTCGAGCTCGGCACCCTGCCCTACGAGCTGATGGCGGGCACCGACGGCCGCGGTCGACGTGCTGGCCGACCTCGCCCCGGCACAGCGACGGACCGCCGAGCGAAGGTGCTCGCCGTCGATGGCCGCGCTCGGGGAGCACGAGGCCGCCCTGGCCGCCCGGCTCCGCGAAGGCCTCGCCGCCCTGCCCGGTGTCCGGCTGCACGGCCGGGCGGCCCGACGCACGCCGACCACGCTCTTCAGCGTCGAGGGCCGAGAAAGCGCCACGGTCTCGGCCCACCTCGCCGAGCGCGGGGTCAACGCCCCCGCCGAGCAGCTTCTACGCCCTGGAGGCCTCGCGGCGCCTGGGGCTCGGCGACACCGGCGCGGTGCGCGCGGGCATCGGCCCCTACACCGACGCCGACGACGTCGACCGTCTCGTGGCCGGGGTCGCCGACCTGGACGGCGCGGCATGAGCCGCGCCGTGCTCGTCACCGGCGGCAGCCGGGGCATCGGGGCGGCCGTGTGCCGCCGGTTCGCCGACCTCGGCGACCGGGTCGCGGTGCACTACGGCCACGACCGCGCCACGGCCGAGCAGGTCCGTGCGGCCTTGCCGGGCGACGGGCACGTCGTCGCGGGCGCGGACCTCTCCGACGCCGCCGGTCTCCCCCTGCTCGTCGACGAGGTCGTCCTGGGTCTCGGCGGCCTCGACGTGCTGGTCAACAACGCCGGCGTCTTCGTCGCGCACCCGGCGCTGGGCACCGACTGGGAGGAGTGGCGCCGCACCTGGGCCACCACCCTCTCGACCAACCTGCTCGGCCCCGCCCACCTGACCTTCTGCGCCCTGCCGCACCTGATCGAGGGCGGCGGCGCGGTGGTCAACGTGTCGAGCCGGGGGGCCTTCCGCGGCGAGCCGGACACCCCGGCGTACGCCGCGTCGAAGGCCGGGCTGAACGCCTTCGGGCAGTCGATGGCGGTGGCCCTGGCGCCGCACGGCGTCAGCGTCGGCACGGTCGCGCCGGGCTTCGTGTCGACCGAGATGGCGGCGCGGGTGCTCGACGGGCCGGACGGCGACGCCAAGCGCGCCCAGTCGCCGTACGGCCGGGTCGCCACACCTGACGAGGTCGCCGCGGCCGTCGTCTGGCTGGCCTCGCCCGACGCCCGCTTCGCGACCGGCACGATCATCGACGTCAACGGCGCCTCCTACCTGCGCAGCTGACCGGGGCGGCCTGCCGGACACCGGCCGCGCCGGGACACCGGGACACCGGGACACCGGGACGGCCCTCCCTGCCAGGCGACACAAAAGGGTGTCCGGCACTGGTCCGCACCACTAACCTCGGCGTGGACAGCGCGTGGCACGGGACGACCCTGCATGCGCGAGAGGTGGTGACCCCGGTGACGGTGCTCCAGGTCGACTGGTTCCTGCGCGACGTGAGCTGGGTGCACTTCCTCACCATCCCTCTCTTCACCGGGGTCGTCGGCTGGCTGATCAACTGGACGGGCCTGATCATGCTGTTCAACCCGGTGCGCTTCCGGGGCGTGCGCGTGCCCGGCATGCGCCAGGTCGTCGGCGTGCTGCCGCGCAAGCTGCAGGAGGTGCCCGGGCTGCTCCAGGGCGGGGTCGGGTGGCAGGGCATCGTCCCGGCCCGCGCCGCCAAGATGGGCAGCATCGCGGTGGACAAGGCGATCGCCAAGCTCGGGACGCCGGCGGAGTTCTACCAGCAGCTCGAGCCGGAGAAGATCGCCGCGCACATCGTGGAGACCTTCCACCCCGACATCCCCGAGATCGTCGACGAGGTGATGCGCCGCGAGCGCCCCGCGCTCTGGCACGACCTGCCGTCCCCGGCCAAGCAGGCGGTCTACGCCCGGGTGCAGGGCCAGCTGCCCCAGGTGATCGGCCGGGTCACCGACGAGATCGGCGTGCACATCGACCAGCTGCTCGACCCCAAGCTGATGGTGATCGACCACTTCGAGCGCAACCCCGCCCTGGTGGTGAAGATCTTCCGCGACTTCGGGCAGCGCGAGCTGAACCTGATGGTCAACTTCGGCTTCGTCTTCGGCTTCCTGCTCGGCATCCCCGTCGCCGTCGCCGACCACTGGTTCGGCCAGTGGTGGCTGCTCCCGATCCTCGGGATCGTCGTCGGCTGGTTGACCAACAAGCTCGGCATGTGGCTCATCTACTCGCCTGCCGAGCCCACCAAGGTGGGGCCGTTCACCTTCCAGGGGCTCTTCCCGCGCCGCCAGAGCGAGGCTGCCGAGGTGTACGCCGAGATCATCAGCACCGACGTGATCACCCTGCAGAACATCGGCGACTTCCTGCTCGAGGGGCCGCGCAGCGACCGCACCAAGCAGATGCTGGCCTCCGCCCTGCGCCCGGCCATCGACCGGGCGGCAGGTCCGCTGCGCGGAGCCGTGCGGGTCGCGGTCGGCGAGCGGCAGTACGACCAGATCCGCGAGTCGGTCACCGCCGAGGCGGTCGGGCGCACCATCACACCCTTCCGCGACGAGGAGTTCGGCCGCCAGCAGGCCGGGCGGATCAAGGAGCTGATCACCGCGCGCACCCGGGAGCTGCCGGCCAGCGACTTCGTCGACATGATGCGCTCGGCGGTCGAGGAGGACGAGTGGTTGCTCTACGCCCACGGCGCCGTCATGGGCCTGGCTGGAGGCCTCCTGCACCTCGCGTTCTTCGGCGTCGGCGGATGACCTCCGGCCGGGCGGGAAGAGTGCGACCGTGAACCGCCCCCGAGACGAGTACACCGACGCCGGCATCTCGGCGGGGCCCGGGGCGCCCGGCGAGGGCGGGTCCAGCCCCTCCCGGCGCCGGCGCATGGGCGCCGGTCGCGGCCGCCGCAGCGACGGCGACCGCACCGAGCCGGTCACCGACCCGTCCGAGGAGTCCGTGCGGGCCGCGGAGCGGGCGACCGACGGCCTCCCGGTGGGCGACCCCGACCTGCCGCAGTCGTCGTACCTCCCGGCGCCGTTGCCGCCGCTGGACGTGGCGCGGATGACCCGCTCGGTGCCCGGCGTCGCCCGGATCGCGGTCGTCTCGGCCGTCAACACCGCCGACTGGTCGATCCGCACGTACCTCTCGGTCGTCCGGCGGCTGCTCAGGTCGCTGGTCGACCCGGCCGAGGCGAGCCGTCTGGCCCGCGACCTCGGCGTCACCGTCGGCACCATCGGCGAGCTGAGCAAGCGCCTGGCCACCGGCATGTCGCTGCAGCAGGCCGTCGTCGAGGTGACGTCGTACGCCGAGGAGGAGCACGAGCACGAGCCGGCGCCCCGCCGGGCTGGCGCCGAGGACCTCCGCGACCGCGGGCAGGCGCTGCTGGCCCGCTCGCGGGACGTGTGGAACGACGAGACCGCGCACCCGGCGTACGAGCGGATCCTCGACGAGCTGGCGCCCGACGAGGCCCGGATCCTGATCCTGCTGCACCGCGAGGGCCCGCAACCCAGCGTCGACGTCCGCACCGGCGGGCCGATCGGCATGGTGAGCTCGGAGCTGCTGGCGCCCGGCCTCACCATGATCGGCGCCCGCGCCGGGGTGCGCCACGAGGACTTCGTGCCGGCCTACCTCAACAACCTCTTCCGGCTCGGGCTCCTGTGGTTCTCGCACGAGCACCTCAAGGACCCGATGCCCTACCAGGTGCTCGAGGCGCAGCCCGACGTGCTCGCGTCGCTGCACTCGGTCAAGTTCGCCAAGGTGGTGCGGCGGAGCCTCCACCTCACGCCCTTCGGCCACGACTTCTGCGGCTCGGTGCTCGCGGACGACACCGACGACCCGGCCGAGCTGCCCGAGCACGGCACCCCGAGCGAATCGCCGGGCGAGCCGCCACGCCCCTGACCGGGGTCAGAACTCGGCCATCGTGTCCCAGCCATCCTGGTCGGGCACGTCGAGGTAGATGATCTCGGGCCGTTCGGCGACCAGGGGCCGGGTCTCGTCGGCCTCGAGGTAGGCCTGGAAGTGCACGGACCCGACGTGGGCCTCGCCGGCGGCGGCGTCGTCGAACGCCTCCAGGGTGAGGATCGTGTCGGGGTCGTCGACGCTGCGGAACTGCTCGTACCACCGGTTGCCCGGCTCGGCACGCGTCGCCTCGAGGAAGGGCCGGTTGGCCGCGAGGTAGGCCTCGGCGCTGCCCGGTGTCACCTTGGTCTTGACGGTGATGAGGATCAAGGTCGTCTCCTGGGTCGTGACGCCGGGCGCAGCGCGGGGGGCTGGCCAGGCTAGCGGTGGCGCGGCTCGGACCCGTCGAGGCGACCGGGTGCGGGACCGCGGTAAGCAGCGTGCCGAAGATCCCCAGGCTTGCTCCGACGACCCCTGCCATCGCAGCTGCGCGACCGCAGCACACCACGTGCGGCCCCGCTACTCATCTCTCCACGCGGCGTCCTGTGAGCAGCCGCCGCCCCATCAGCCGCCGACAACGAGGACGACACGTCCCACGGGCCGTCCCGACGCGAGGTAGCGCAGCGCCTCGCTGGCGTCGGAGAGTGGGAAGGTCCGATCGATCACGACGCGGAGCTCCTCGGTCGTCAGGAGCTGGGTCAGCGTTTCCATCAAGGGGCGTTTGTCCGGTGCTGAGAACGAGCCGCCGCGCAGCTCGGGAACTACGGTCGAACGAGCCACCAACCCCAGCATGCGCGGGATGCTGCCGAGCCAGCTGTGGCCGGTCGCTCCGAACGCGTCATGGCCGATCAGCACGTAGCCACCGTGCGGTGCCAACACCTGGCGGATCTCGGCGAAGGAGTGGTTGCCGGGCACGTCGAAGACCAGGTCCCACCGCTCGCGGCTCCGGGTGAAGTCCTCCGAGGTGTAGTCGAGGGTCCGGTCCGCGCCCAGGGCGCGCAGGAGTTCCAGCTTGTGCGGCGCGTCGACAGCGGTGACCTCCGCGCCGTAGACCTTGGCGAGCTGAACCGCGATGGAACCGACACCTCCGGCAGCACCGTTGACCAAGACTCGCTGCCCCGGACGAACTCGGCGTCGAGGAAGGTTGGTGAGCGCGATCAGGCCAACGGTCGGAACCGCTGCCGCTTCCTCGAAGCTGATCGTGGAGGGCTTGAGCGCAAGTCCGTCCTCCGGTGCCGTCGCGTACTCCGCGAAGGCGCCACCGTTGCGCCACTGGACGCCACGGATGGTCTCCCCGAAGACCTCGTCGCCGGGCCGGAATCGGGTCACGCCCCGACCTACCGACTCCACCACTCCGGCGACGTCAGTCCCCGGTACTCGGATCTTGGGACGTCCTACCCCGGACCCCATCAGGCGTAGCACCGCTGGTTGACCGGTCACGACGTGCCAGACGTCCGGGTGCACTGACGCTGCCCGGACCTCGACGAGCACCTCGTCCTGTGCTGCTACCGGCCTCGGCACTTCCCGAAGGCTGAGGTCGTCGACAGCGCCGTAACGGTCCTGGACGACGGCTCTCATGCCCGGACCGTACTGCCGGCCGCCGGCCGCCGAAAGGGAGGCAGAAGCGACCGCGGCCGTCCGGGGCAGGTGGGGGAAGCTCGGGGAGGCGTCGGGGCGCCTGACTGCAGAACTACCCGAGCACCTACAGCTCCGGGAACGCGCCCTGGTAGCGCGTGACCACCGTCGTACGCCGCAGCACCGGCAGCCGCGACCCCTGTGCGGTCTCCGACTCCCGCAGCGCGGCCGTGAGGCCGGTGACGACCTCGGCGGCGTCAAGCAGGTCGGACTCGACCTCGGCGAGCCGGCGCCGCAGCTCGGTGTTGCGCGACCGCAGCGCCCGCACCCGGTGCTCGAGCTCGAGGATGCGCCGCACCCCCTCCAGGCCGATGCCGGCGGCGGTCAGCTCGGCGACCTCGCGCAGCACCTCGATGTCGTGCAGGGAGTAGCGCCGCCCACCGCCGCCGGTGCGCCCCGGCGAGACGAGGCCGAGGCGGTCGTAGGTGCGGAGGGTCTGCGGGTGCAGGCCGGTGAGGTCCGCCGCGACCGAGATGACGTAGACGGGGACGTCCGGCCCCGGCGCGGCCGGCGCACGACGGCCGGGCATCAGCGGGCTCCCGCCGAGAGCACCTCGGCCCGCGGGTCGGGCGCGCCGGCGGTGGCGGTGCGGTAGGCCTCGACGGCCGCCCTCGCCTCCTCGGAGAGGCTGCCGGGAACGTCGATCCGCACGGTCACCAGCAGGTCCCCGCGACTTCCGTCGCGGCCCGGGGCTCCCTTGCCGCGCACGCGCAGCCGTCGACCGCTCGCGGTGCCCGGAGCGACCTTCACCGTCACCGGGGCCCCGCCCGGGGTCGGCACCTTGACCGACGCCCCGAGGGCTGCCTCGTCGAAGGTCACCGGCACCTCGACGGTGACGTTGTCGCCGCTGCGCTCGAAGACCGGGTGCGGCTGCACGCGGACCTTGATCATCAGGTCGCCGGCGGGGCCGCCCTGCGCCCCGGGCGAGCCCTTGCCGCGCAGCCGGATCCGCTGGTCGGGCTTGACCCCGGCGGGGATCCGCGCGCTGACCGAGCGGGTGTCCGACCCGCGGCCGGAACCGCGACAGGTCGGGCAGGGGTCGTCGTAGACGAGCTGGCGACCGCCGCATCCGCGGCAGGTCTCGTTCATGCTGAACGCCCCCGCGGCGGTAGTCACCGTGCCGACCCCGTCGCACACCGGGCAGACCCGGGGCTGGGTGCCCGGCTTGCCGCCGGTGCCCTGGCAGGTCGCGCACGGGACGTCGGAGGTGAGGCGCAGCGAGATGGTCGTGCCCTCGAGCGCGTCGAGGAACGAGATCGTCGCGGTGGTCTCGACGTCGCTGCCGCGCTGCGGCGTGCGCCGGGTGCGACGCTGCCCGCCGCCACCGCCGCCGCCGCCCCCGAAGAGGTCGCCGAAGAGGTCCCCGATCCCGCCGCCCTGACCGACCAGGTCGTCGAGGTCGAAAGGCTGGCCACCGCCCGACCCGGGGTGGCCCGCGCCGCCGGCCCGGGGGCCGCCGCGGCCGGGGAAGCCACCCGAGGAGACGAGGGCGCGCAGCTGGTCGTACTCCGCACGCCGCTCGGCGTCGCCGAGCACGTGGTAGGCCTCTGCGGCGGCCTTGAAGCGATCCTCGGCCTTGGCGTCGTCGGGCTTGGAGTCGGGGTGGTGCTCGCGGGCGAGCTTGCGGTACGCCTTCTTGACGTCCGCGGCGCTGGCGTCCTTGGCGACGCCCAGCGTGGCGTAGAAGTCCTTGGTGGCCCAGTCGGCGTTGCTCACGATCTACCTCCCCTCGCGGTGTGCTGCGTGTGCTGCGTGTGCTGCGTGTGCTGCGTGTGCTGCGGGGGTGGGCGCGGACCTCGTCCGCGCCCACCCCGCCCGGGTGCTGCCGGGGTGCCGCCGGTCAGGCCGGCGAGACCACCGTGACCACCGCGGCGCGCACGACCCGGTCGCCGAACCGGTAGCCGGCCTGCGCGACGTGCTCGACGGTCGTGGTGGTGACCTCCTCGGACGCGCCATGCGAGATGGCCTCGTGCATCTGCGGGTCGAACTCCTCGCCCGGGGTGCCGAAACGCTCCAGGCCCAGGCTCGCGACGGCCTTGCCGAGCCCGTCGGCGACGGCCCGGAAGCCGCCGCCGAGCTCCTCGTGCTCACGAGCCCGGTCGATGTCGTCGAGCACGGGGAGCATCGCCGTGACCGCTGCGGCGGTGGCGTTGCGGCCGACCTGCTCACGGTCGCGGTCGACGCGGCGCTTGTAGTTGACGTACTCGGCCTGAAGTCGCTGTAGGTCGAGGGTCAGCGCCGCGACGCGCTCCTGGGCCAGGGCCAGCTCGCTGCCGGGCTCCGCCTCCTCGGGGGCGGGGGTGTCCCCGAGGTTCTCGAGGTCGAGCGGGTCGCTCGCGCCGGCGGTCGGACCGGTCTCGCCGGTCTCGCCGGTCTCGCCGGGCGCGTCCGCGCCGACCGGATCGCCCGGGGGCGGGGAGGCCGCGGTCTCCTGCGGCTCCCCCGCCTCGGGGGTCTCGGGTTGCTCGTCGGTCACTTGGACTCGTCCTCGTCCGGCTCGTCGACGATCTCGGCGTCGACGACGTCGTCGTCGGCACCGGCCTGACCCGCCTCGGCAGTCGGGTCGAACGGCGCACCCTCGGCACCCTCGGCGCCGGCCGCCTCGCTCGCGGCGTACATCGCGGCACCCATCTTCTGGCTGGACTCCCCGAGCTTGGTGATCCCGGCCTGCAGGGCGTCGGAGTCGGCCGACTCGTCCTCGAGCAGCGCCTTCAGCGCGTCGACGTCGGCCCTGACCTCGGTCTTGACGTCCTCGGGCAGCTTGTCGTCGTTCTCGGTGAGGAACTTCTCCGTCGTGTAGACGAGGCCGTCGGCCTGGTTGCGCACCTCGACCGCCTCGCGGCGCTGACGGTCCTCCTCGGCGTACTGCTCCGCGTCCCTGACCATCTGGTCGATCTCCTCCTTGGACAGCGCGCTGCCCCCGGAGATGGTCATCGACTGCTCGCGTCCGGTGCCCTGGTCCTTGGCGGACACGTGCACGATGCCGTTGGCGTCGATGTCGAAGACGACCTCGATCTTCGGCACGCCGCGGGGCGCCGGCGGCAGGCCGGTGAGCTCGAAGTTGCCGAGCGGCTGGTTCTGCGCCCACATCTGGCGCTCGCCCTGGGCGACCTTGATCTCCACCGACGGCTGGTTGTCGTCGGCGGTGGTGAAGATCTCCGAGCGCTTGGTCGGGATCGTCGTGTTGCGCTCGATCAGGGAGGTCATCACGCCGCCCTTGGTCTCGATTCCCAGGCTCAGCGGGGTGACGTCGAGGAGCAGGACGTCCTTGACCTCGCCCTTGAGCACCCCGGCCTGGAGGGCGGCGCCGACGGCGACGACCTCGTCGGGGTTGACACCCTTGTTGGGCTCCTTGCCGGTCAGCTCACGCACGACGTCGGCCACGGCCGGCATCCGGGTCGAGCCGCCGACGAGCACGACGTGGTCGATGTTCTTCACGTCGATGCCCGCGTCCTTGACGACGCTGCGGAAGGGCGCCTTGGTGCGCTCGACCAGGTCGGCGGTCACCTTCTGGAACTCGGCCCGGGTCAGCCGCTCCTCGAAGTGCAGCGGGCCCGACTCGCCGTGGGTGATGTACGGCAGGTGCACCGAGGTCTCGCTGGAGGAGGAGAGCTCGATCTTCGCCTTCTCCGCGGCCTCCTGGAGGCGCTGCACTGCGATCTTGTCCTTGCTCAGGTCGACGCCGTTGTTGTCCTTGAACTTCTTGACCATCCAGTCGACGACGCGCTGGTCCCAGTCGTCGCCGCCGAGTACGTTGTCGCCCGAGGTCGCCTTGACCTCGACGACACCGTCGCCGATCTCGAGCAGGGACACGTCGAACGTGCCGCCACCGAGGTCGAAGACGAGGATGGTCTCGTCCTCGCCCTTGTCCAGCCCGTACGCCAGCGCCGCTGCGGTCGGCTCGTTGACGATGCGGGACACGGTCAGGCCCGCGATCTCGCCGGCCTCCTTGGTGGCCTGGCGCTGCGAGTCCGAGAAGTACGCCGGAACCGTGATCACCGCGTCGGTGACGGTCTCGCCGAGGTAGGACTCCGCGTCGCGCTTGAGCTTCTGCAGCACGAACGCGCTGATCTGCTGGGCCGTGAAGGACTTGTCGTCGATCGTCTGCGACCAGTCACCACCCATGTGGCGCTTGACCGACCGGATCGTGCGGTCGACGTTGGTGACGGCCTGCCGCTTGGCGACCTCGCCGACGAGGACCTCGCCGGACTTGGCGAACGCGACCACCGAGGGGGTGGTGCGGGCGCCCTCGGCGTTCGCGATGACGGTGGGCTCGCCACCTTCGAGCACGGCGACGACGCTGTTGGTCGTGCCGAGGTCGATTCCGACCGCTCGTGCCATGGGGGTACCTCCTGCTCGTCCGGCCGATCGGGCCGGGATGGTTCTACGGGTGGATGTGCGTCTCCGGGGACGCCGGTCGCCGCCGTGCTGAGGCGGACCGACGACCACGAGGGAGTGTGGCAAACAACTTGAGTCGGTTCAACTCAACTTGTCCGCTCGGTACAACCGCGGTGCGGGCAGACTTGTTCCCGTCGGCCCGGAGGTCGGGCGCCGCGGGGGGACGGGGGTCAGTAGATCTCGACGGTGACGACGTTCGAGACGGCGCCTGAGGGCGCGTCGACGACCCGGAACGAGTTGACGCCCGACGAGCCGGATTGGAGGGTGCCCTCGAAGCGCCCACCCTGCACCCGGGCGGCCTCCTTGTAGTCGACCCACTGGCCGCCCTGCTTGTTCTGCAGGGCCAGGACGGCCCCGTTGTGGCCGACCCAGCGGCCCGCCCAGGTGACGTCGTCGAACGCCGCGGCGCTGCGGGGCTCGACCCGCAGCGCGATGTCGCCGGCCCGCTGCGCCCCGGTCGGCTGACCGTGGGCCTGGGCCTCCGTCGAGCTCGACTGGTCGTCGGGCTCGAACAGGCTGGGGGGGTTGGCCGGCTCGCCGGCGGCGTTCTTGTCGTCCTGCGTGGGCTGGCCGAACTGGCCGTCGCCGGTCTCGGCGCTCGCGGTTCTCGTGGGCTGGACGGCGGGAGCGTCCTCTGCCTGGCCGTCGCCGGGACCGCCCAGCAGCTTGAAGGCGAGGTAGCCGCCGATGGCCAGCATCAGGACGAAGGCGGCCGCGCCACCGAGCAGGGAGGCGAGACCGGCACCGAACCGGCTCGACGGCGCGTCCTCGTCGACCCGCTTGCCGGCGCCGCGGCCAGAGCGGGCACCGCCGGAGCTGGCGGAGCTGTCGGAGCTGTCGGAGCTGCCGGAGCTGCTCGGGTCGCTCGCGCTCTGCTCGTCCTGGTCGGCCATCGGTGCTCCACTCTGGTCCCTCCGCACCCCGAGGTGCAGACGTCTGCGCTGGTCCATACCCCCGCCCGGGGGGCGCGGAAACGGTGGCCGCCGGCCTCGGGCCACGTCCCGGTCGTTTTGCCGACCCGGTGGCCGGGTAACTCGTGCCGGGGCGGGTGGAGGCGGGTCCGGTACGACGGACGCGGCCGGGACCCCCTCGTCCCTGCCCGCACCGAGGAGGAGAACCCGTGACCCGTTTCAGCGCCACGACCGAGAGCACCGCGGTCGTGCCGGCCGACCGGCAACGGATCTGGGAGGCGCTCACCGACCCCGACGTGCTGCCCACGCTCACGCCCAACCTGAACTCGATCGACGCGGACGGCACGACGTGGGTCTGGAACATGACCCAGATCCCGATCCTCAGCACCGCGATCCGGCCGGCCTTCACCGAGCAGATGTCCTTCACCGAGCCCGAGCGCATCGAGTTCACCCACACCCCGCCCGACGGTTCCAAGGAGCGGGCCGGGGCCGAGGGCTGGTACCGGCTCGAGGAGGTCGAGGGCGGCACCGCGCTCGCGATCAGCCTGACCGTCTGCGTCGACCTGCCGCTGCCGAAGCTGAGCTCGGGCGCGGTCACCGGCGTGATGAAGCGGGTGATGGACCGGATGGGTGACAAGTTCGCCGTCAACCTGCTGGACCACCTGGACAAGCAGAAGAACTAGGGCCGCTCCAACGCCGACACCGTCCACAACGGAGGTCGCTCCTCGGCCGCGGCGCCGCAGGTCAACCGGATCGCGTCGGGCTGACCCGAGCGCACGACGAGCACCTCGTGGTCGCCCTCGATGCCTCCCGCAAGGGGGCGGACGGTGAAGCGCACCGTTGTGCGTGGGCCATCGCGGCGTACGCCGCGCAGCACGAGCCCGTCGTCGGCCACGACCTGCTGGTCGCGCCGCAGCCACACCTCGGCGGCCTGCACCGGGAACGCGTAGCTGCACCGCCCGCGCAGCCGGTCCAGGGTGAGGTCCCCGGCGAGGTGCCGCTGGGCGAGTCCGGCGACCTCCTCCGCCTCGACCCGCCCGTAGTAGAGGCCCTCGGGCAGGACGAGCACGTTCGCCGCGAAGCGGTCGCCGCCCAGGTGCGAGCACTCCCACGCGTACGCCGGCTGCGCGGCGTGCAGCGCCGCCGCGACAGGTCGCCCCCGCTCGGCGCAGCAGACGTCGTGGCGGCCGTGCGTGCACACCGCGAACAGCGGCTCGCGGCTGCGATCCCAGCCCAGCGAGCGGCCCCGCGGCAGCGGGGACAGGTCGTGGTCGAGCAGGTCCTCGACCCGGTCGAGCTGCACGGACTCGAGCCAGGCCTCCCCGGGCCGGGTCCACGCGGCGAACACGCGCACCCCCTTGGTGGCGCGTCCCTCGCGGTCGTGGCGCCGGACCAGCAGCACCTTGACGTCGAGGGCGGCCAGACGCTGCCGTACCTCGCCCGGCAGGCGGCTGTCGCGCAGCACCGCGTTGCCCCAGGGCCCGGGGTCCTCCACCAGGAGGAAGGCGGGCCAGGTCGACGCGCTGCCGACCACGTCCTCGCCGATCTCCTCGCTGGCGGTGGAGCAGCGGTAGTCCACCTCAGCCGACGATCTCGAGGAGGCCCTCGTGCACGAGCCGTCGACAGAGCACTAGGCGCCCGTCGGCGTCGAGGTGGTCGGCCAGGTCGGCCGGGGTCAGCTCGGGCAGCACGGCAACGGTGTCGAGCACCGGCCGCAGCCGGAGCGGCACGCGCAGCTCACGATCGCCGAGCTGCACCCGCAGCCGGCCCTCGGGCCCGGCCGACGGGTCGTCGACCAGACGGAGCATCGATCCCGGCCGGCGACGCAGGCGTGAGGCATCGTGCAGGCGGTCGCGCGCGAGGACGTCCCGGAGCCCACCGGGCATCCGCGGCGGGCGGTGCGTGGCGAAGCGGGTCGCCTCACGCTCGGCTGCCTCGGCGGTGTCGACCGCGCCCAACGCCAGCGTCAGGCCCCCGAGCCGGCGGCCGACCTCCGCCTCGAAGTCCTCGTCGAGGTGGTAGCCGGCAGGGAGGTGTCCCTGCGGGAGGCCGTCGAGCACGCTGCGGACCGTGCGCTCGAGGAAACCGCGCCAGGTGAGCTGGTTGATGCCCAGCGTCACGTGCAGCGAGACCGAGTCCTGGGCCCGCGCTGCGTGCGGCGTGCCGGTGGGCAGGTACATCGACAGCCCGGGCTCCATCAGCACGGCGCGCACCTCGCCGTCCTCGTGCACCTCCCACTGCTTGGCGCCGTGGGTCTGGAACACGAAGACGTCGTGCCTGTCCTCGTGCACCGCGAAGCCCTGGTTGCCCGGCGGGGTCAGGTAGGCGTTGGCCTGGCAGGGGTGGCCGAGCTGGGCCTCGAGGTCGGCGACGAGACGCCCGAGCGGCGACCAGTACCTCTGCAGCCCCTGGAGCACCAGGGTCGCGCCCCCCTCGAACAGGGCCAGCACCTTGCGTGCGTCCACGAGACCGGTGATGTCCTGCCCGGCCATCGTCGCGCGCCTCGTGAAGCGCGAGGCGGGAAGCACCTGGCCGTCCTGCGCCAGCCGGACCGCCGGGGTGCGGATCTGCGTCTCGGTCAGCAGGTGGTCGACGTCGCCGAGCGACAACAGACCCACCAGGTCGGCGGGATCGGCGCGGTGGAGGTGCGCCCGGGTCGCCCAGACCTTCTCCGCGAAGGTCTGGGCGTCACCGGAGAGCAGGGTGAGGGCGTCGACCATCAGGAGTCGGTCGCGTCTCCCTCGGAGCCGTCACCGTCACCCGCGGCACCGTCACCGTCACCGGCCGCGCCGTCACCATCACCCGCGGCACCGTCACCGTCACCGGCCGCGCCGTCACCATCACCGGCCGCGCCGTCACCCGCGTCGCCGTCACCGTCACCGGCCGCGCCGTCACCCGCGTCGCCGTCACCGTCACCGGCCGCGCCGTCACCGTCACCCGCGTCGCCGTCACCGTCACCCGCGTCGCCGTCACCATCACCGGCCGCGCCGTCACCATCACCGGCCGCGCCGTCACCCGCGTCGCCGTCACCGTCACCGGCCGCGCCGTCACCATCACCCGCGGCACCGTCACCGTCGCCTGCCGTGGCCTCGTCGGTGTCGGCCTCCTTCGCCACACGGTCCGGCACCGCGTCGCCGGGCATGCCGCTGGTCTCCATCTCGTCGTCGCTGAGCGAGTTCTGCGGGTCCTGTGACATAAGCGATCTCTCCTCGATCGTGCGGGCGCACCAGCGGCGCGTGGAGTGGGCGACGAATCCCGGACGGGAGTCCGCCGACCTCAGCCAAGCACATCTGGCCAACGGGCGGTTCAGCCCCGGGCACGCACCAGTGCCGACCAGGTGGCGAGGTTCACCCGGCCGTCGGCCTTGAGGTCGACCTGCTTTTGGAACTTGCGCACCGCGCGTCGTGTGGCGCGCCCGAAGTCGCCGTCGACGCCGAGCTTGGGGGAGCTCGCGCGAAGCAGCACCTGGGCCGCCCGCACCCGTGCTCCACGGTCGCCCTTCTTCAGGGTCCGCACCATCGCCTCCCACGTGGGCCCGTCCAGCTGACCCGTCACGGGCACGTCGAGCGTCCGCTGCACCCGGCGGATCCGCGTGCCAGAGGTGAACGTGAACCGGCCCGTGGGTCGCACCTGCAGACGCTGGGCCCGCATCAACAGCTGGGCCGCCCGCACCGGGGGGCCGCTGTCGCCGGGACCGAGGGTGTCCCACCGGGCCCTGGTGGGGGTGGTCGGGCTCTCCGACGGGGTGCTGGGCGTCGGCGAGGTCGAGGGTGGTGTCGCGACCGGCCGGCCGTCCTCGGTGCGGCTGGCCCACAGCAGGGCGCCGACCTCGACGGCGGCGGCGAGCAGCAGGATCACGAGCAGCCCGATCAACCGGGTGCGCCGGGGGCGGGCCGGTCGCGCCGTACGCCGAGGGCCGTCCGCATCGGCGTGACGCGACGGGGCCGGTTCCGCCGAGGTCGAGGTGGAGAGGTCGGCGCCGGCGGCCACCAGGGCCGCGCCGAGCCGGTCGCGCTCCTCGCTGATCGCGACGGGGTCCTGCGGCGCCTCGTCGGCGGCGGGCACGGCCCCGCCCGGACCGGCCTCGGGCAGGGGGCTCTCCCCCTCCAGCGCGACGGTCGCCGCGTCCGCGAGCGCCAGAACGTCGGCCGGGCGGTCGACGGGATCATCGACCAAGCCCCGCAGCGCGACGGCGAGCAGCCGGGACCGCTCGTCGTAGACGCCGGGGCGCACGGTCGGCGCGTAGCCGGGGGCGGCACCGGCGACGAGCAGGTGCAGGATCGCGGCCAGCCCGTAGACGTCGGCGGGGGCGCCCACCTCGCCGCCCGCCCGCGCCTCGGGGGCCAGGAAGGTCGAGCCGGGGGCACCCGCGGCGTCGGGGGGCAGCGCCTGCGCCAGGCCCGGCCCCTGCGCGCGCCCGGCCGCGGCCGAGGCACCCCGGGCGAGGCCGAGGTCCAGCAGCTGCGCCGACCCGGGTCCCTCGGGGTCCCCGGGGTCGACGACGGCCACGTTGCGGGGGGTCACCGCGGCGTGGACGAGCCCGGCCCGGTGGACCGCGTCGAGGCCCTCCGCGAGCTGGCGGACCAGGCGGACGGCCCGGCCGGGCTCCCACGGACCCCCGCGCCGGACCAGCCGCTCCAGGTCGGGGCCGGCCGCCAGCCGGGTGACGAGCACCAGCCGGTCACCCTCCACGCCGGCGTCGAGCACGCGGGCGACGTGCGGGGCGTCGAGGGCAAGCAGGTCGGACGCGACCCGCGCAAAGGCGTCCGGGTCGAGCCGGGACTCGTCTGCGGTGAGCACCTTGACGGCGACCGAGCGGGCGTCCTCCGGGCTCCAGGCACGCCAGCAGGCGCCTCCCGGGCGTGCTCCGAGCTGGCCGTCGAGGACCCTGCCGCGGAGGCGGGAACCCCGGCGCAGAGGGGACGAATCGCCTGCTGCCATACCGTCAACCCTATCCAGCCGTCGACCCCCGACCACCACCGCACCGAGCACAATGCCGCCATGGAGTTCCGCGAGGTCGTCCGCCGTCGGCACATGGTCCGCCGCTACCAGGACCGGCCCGTCGACCCCGCCGTCGTGGACCGAGCCCTCGCGCACGCCGTCCGCGCCCCGAACGCCGGCTTCGCCCAGGGCTGGGCCTTCCTCCGCCTCGACCGAGCCGCCGACGTGCGCCGGTTCTGGGAGTCCACCGCGGAGGACCTCGACCGGCCGTCCCGCTGGCTCGCCGGCATGACGACCGCCCCCGTCGTCCTCGTGCCTCTGGCCGACCGCTCGGCGTACCTCGACCGCTACGCGGAGCCCGACAAGGGGTGGACCGACCGTGACCCGGAGCGCTGGGCCGTCCCCTACTGGTGGGTGGACACCGGGATGGCCTCCCTCCTCCTCCTCCAGACCGCGGTCGACGAGGGTCTCGCAGCCTGCTTCTTCGGCATCCCCCCGCACCGCGTCCCGACCTTCCGGCGGGCCTTCGGGGTGCCCGACCACCTGGCCCCGGTCGGGGCGGTCACGATCGGCCACCCGGCGACCGACGAGGGGCCTCGTGGCTCCGGGTCGCCCGCGCGGCGCGCCCGTCGCCCGCTCGAGGACGTCGTGCACGTGGGGCGGTGGGGACCCGGCGACGGCCGCTGAGACGCACCGCCCCCGGGCCGCGGCGCCCCCGTCGGCACGCCGCGACCGGGGTTGCCGGCCCCGCCCGGACGGCTACCGTCGTGGCATGACCTCCCGGGCCCGACGTGCGACCTCCTCCGGACGGGCCTGACCGTGTCCGCGGACCAGGAGAAGCCCGGCGACGAGCGCCGCCCCGGACGCCGGGCCGCGCGCGCCCGGATGGACCAGCACCGCCACTGGGCCGACCTGAGGGTCGAGGAGGCGATGCGCCGCGGCGAGTTCGACGACCTCCCCGGGGCGGGCAAGCCGCTGGCCGGGATCGACCGACCGCACGACCCGGACTGGTGGGTCAAGCGGATGCTCGCGCGCGAGCAGGTGCGGATGGCTCCGCCGGCGATCGCCTTGCGGCTCGAGGACGCCGAGCTCGACGCGCACCTCGACCGCGAGACCAGCGCGGAGGCGGTGCGACGCACGGTGGCGGGCTTCAACGCCCGCATCATCGAGGCCCGGCGCCAGCTGCAGGGCGGGCCCCCGGTGGTCACCCGCACCCGCGACGAGGAGGTCGAGGTCGCCCGCTGGCGCGAGCGGCTCGCCGCACGCCGCGCCGAGGCCGCCCGCCGGGCCGCCGAGGCCCGTGCCGCGCAGACACCTGCCCCGCGGCGGGGTCGGGCCGGGCGGCGTCGCGACCGGCTGCGGGCCCGTCGTCGTGACGAGGACGGGCTCGCCCGGACCCCGGTGCTCGCCGTCGTGGTCGTCGCCGCCCTGGCCGTCGCCCTGGGCGTGGGGCTGTCGCTCGACCGGGACAGCACGCGCCCGTCCCAGCGGCCCACCCCCACGGACACGCCGGCCCCCCGCGCGGGCGCAGCCGGTCCCGAGCCGTCGGCGACGAGCGCGGCCCCGGACCCCTGCGCCGGCACCGACCGGGCCTTCGTGCCGACCAGCGTCAGTGTGCCCGGGGTGGTCCGCCGTGCCGACGTCGTCACGCCGCCCCGCGATGCCGCCGGCGTGCCCGGCACCCCGCCGCTGACCTCCGAGGGCAAGGCGCAGTTCGCCTTCGACCGGGCCAGCGGCATCAGGCCGGGGTCGGAGCGCGGCAACGCCCTGCTCAACGCCCACACCTGGCCCGACGGCAGCGCCCTGGGCAACCGGCTGCTCCGCGGCCTCGACGTCGGCGACCGGCTCGTCGTGCACGGCCGCGGGCAGCGGACGCTCTGCTACCGCCTGACCGACCGGGTGGAGGTGGACGCCTCGGCCAGCGGCACCCGCTACTACTCCACCGACGGGCCGGCCCGCATCGCGATCGTGGTCTGCTCCGGACGTCGGCTCGGGCCCGGGCAGTGGGAGAAGCGGACGCTCTTCTACGCCGCCCCCCAGGTCTGACCCGGGCGGGCGCGGAGCGCCGGGCCCGCCGAGTCGGGCTTCGACGCCCACGGGAGGCGGCGCGCGGTCCGTGCCTCGTGCCCGACCGGGTCCACACCGGCGGCGACGCCTGGTCACCGATCAATAGGATGAGGCTCACGTCCGTCACCCGCTGACGGCGCCGTTCGCGGCGCTCTAGGCTCGGGCGACCCTCCCGACGTTCCTGCGCCCGCCCCGGTGGTCGACCCAAGGAGACCCATGGACCTCTTCCAGACCGTCGCTGCGGTGCTGGCCCTCTCGACCACGGCGGTCGCCGTGGTGCTGACGGTCCGCGCGGTGCGACAGATGCTCGCCACGGTCCGGTTGGGGCGGACGGACACCCGGCGCAGCGCCAACCCGGTCGGGCGCTCGGTCACCATGTTCACGGAGACCTTCCTCCACACGCGGATGGCGCAGGGGAAGTGGACCGTCGTCGGGGTCATGCACTGGTTCGTCTACCTGGGCTTCATCGTGCTCGGCGGCGCCGTCTTCCAGGGCTACTTCCAGCTGTTCTCGCCGACCTTCCAGCTGCCGGTCATCGGCCACTTCTTCCTGTGGGAGTGGCTCAACGAGGCGCTCGGCGTGCTGAGCACGATCGGCATCGTCTACCTGATCGTGTACCGCCAGCGGCACCACCCGCGCAGCGACGGTCGCCGCAGCCGGTTCTTCGGCTCCTTGCAGTGGCAGGCCTACTTCGTCGAGGCGATGGCGCTCATCGAGGGGGCGCTGATCCTCTTCATCCGCGGCGCCGAGTACAACCTCGGGCTCGCCGAGGGCAACCCCGAGGGCCACTACAGCCGGTTCCACTTCCCGGTCTCGTCGTTCCTCGGCGACGCCCTCTTCGCCAGTGGGCCCGACAGCGTGGGGACGCTGGAGACGACCGTCGTGGCCATCGCGATGCTCAAGGTCGTGCTGGCGATGGTCTGGCTGATCGTGATCGCCAAGTTCCTCACCATGGGCATCGCCTGGCACCGCTTCACCGCGTGGTTCAACATCTGGTTCAAGCGCGACCCCCAGGGCGGCACCGCGCTGGGCGGGCTGCAGCCGATCATGGTCGGCGACAAGCCGCTGGACTTCGAGGACATGGACGAGATCGACGAGGACACCCCCCTCGGCGTCGGCAAGGTCGAGGACTTCTCGTGGAAGGGCATCCTCGACTTCACCACCTGCACCTCGTGCGGCCGCTGCCAGGACCAGTGCCCGGCGTGGAACACCGAGAAGCCGCTCTCGCCCAAGCTGCTGATCAGCGGGTTGCGCGAGCACGCCTACGCCAAGGCGCCGTACCTGCTGGCCGACGAGTCCGAGCGCGAGGGCCTCGACGCCGCCACGGTCGCCGAGGCCGAGCGCCCCCTCGTGGGCGTCACCGAGGGCGACTGGGCCTGGGACCCCGAGGGCGGCGCGGTCATCGACGACGACGTGCTGTGGTCCTGCACCTCGTGCGGCGCCTGCGTGCAGCAGTGCCCGGTCGACATCGAGCACGTCGACCACATCATGGACATGCGTCGCTACCAGGTGCTGGTGGAGGCCAACTTCCCGGCCGAGCTCAACGGGCTGTTCAAGGGCCTGGAGAACAAGGGCAACCCTTGGAACATGAGCTCCAACGCCCGACTGGAGTGGGCGCAGGGCCTGGACTTCGACGTCAAGGTCGTCGGCGAGGACGTCGAGGACCTCGACGAGGTCGAATGGCTGTTCTGGGTCGGCTGCGCCGGCGCCTACGAGGACCGCGCGAAGAAGACCACCCGGGCGGTGGCCGAGCTGCTGCACACCGCGGGCGTCGACTTCGCGGTGCTGGGCAACGGCGAGACCTGCACCGGCGACCCGGCCCGCCGCGCGGGCAACGAGTTCGTCTTCGCCGGCCTGGCGTCCCAGAACGCCGAGACGCTGACCGGGGCCAAGGCCAAGAAGGTCGTCTCCACGTGCGCGCACTGCTTCAACACCCTGAAGAACGAGTACTCCCAGTTCGGTGTCGACCTTGAGGTCGTGCATCACACCCAGCTGCTCAACCGGCTGGTGCGGGAGGGCAGGCTGACGCCGGTCAAGGCCAGCGGCGGGGCCTCGCGCACGATCACCTATCACGACCCCTGCTACGTCGGTCGGCACAACCAGGTCTACGACCCGCCGCGCGAGCTGCTGCAGGTCATCCCCGACACCGAGTTCACCGAGATGCCGCGCTCGCGCGAACGCTCCTTCTGCTGCGGCGCCGGCGGCGCGCGCATGTGGATGGAGGAGAAGATCGGCGAGCGGATCAACATGAACCGCACCGACGAGGCCGTGGCGACCGGTGCCGACCAGATCGCGGTCGGCTGCCCGTTCTGCCGGGTGATGCTCAGCGACGGGCTGACCATGAAGCAGAGCAACGGCGAGGCCCGCGAGGAGGTCGAGGTCCTCGACGTCGCGCAGATGCTGCTCGCCTCGGTCAAGGGCGAGGCGTACGCCGCACCGAAGTCCGCCGGCGCGGACGCCACGTCGGCCAAGGCACCCGGCGGCGGCACCGCCGTCGCGGAGAAGGACCCGTCGACCAAGCCGGAGCCCGACTCGGGCGACGTCACGCAGAGCGACGAGACGGTGAGCGAGAACCAGGACGTCGGTCCGCTGGCCCGGGGCGGTGGCGGGTCGTCGCTCTTCGACTCCGCCGCGGCGGAGGAGCCCGAGACGCCCTCGAAGCCGGCCAGCACGGGAGGCTCCCTGTTCGGGGACTCCTCCGAGCCCGTGACGAAGGCCGAGCCCGAGGCGACGAAGCCGTCCAGCGGCGGGTCGCTCTTCGACACCCCGTCCGACCCCGAGCCCGAGGACCAGCCCGACGACCGGGCCGAGGCCCCGTCCGCGGAGGCCGAGCCCGCCCCGAGCTCCGGCGGCTCGCTCTTCGACGTGGGTTCCCCGGAGCCGGAGCCGGAGCCGGAGCCGGAGCCGGAGCCGACAGCCAAGGTCGAGGCCGACACCGAGGCCGACACCGAGGCCGATGAGCAGCCCGCGCCGACTCCGTCGGCCGGCGTCTCGGCCGGTGGCAGCCTCTTCGACATCGGCGGGGACGACGAGCCTGCGGCGAAGACCGAGCCTGCGCCCGAGCCGGTGGAGGAGCCGGTGGAGGAGCAGCCCGCCGCCCAGGCCGAGGCGACGCCCGAGTCCGAGCCGGCCGCATCGGCCGCCCCGATCGGCACCGGCTCGCTGTTCGACATCGCCGCCCCGGCAGCCACGTCGCCAGCGTCCGCCCCGACGGCCCCGGCCGGCGAGCCGGCCGCCCCGGACGACGCGGACGTCGACGTCGACGTCGCGGACGAGGCGGACGCGGAGCTCGAGGCCGGGCAGCAGCAGGACGGCGACGAGGCCCTCTCGCCGCAGGAGGAGGCCGACAGCACCAGCTCCTCGGGGGCCTCCACCGGGTCGTTCCGCTCGCTCAAGGCGATCAAGGCGGCGCACTCCGGCGCTGCCGACGCGGAGCCGGAGGCGGAGGTAGAGGTCGAGGCGGAGGTGGAGCCCGAGCCCGAGCCCGAGGCGCAGTCCGGCTCGGAGGAGGCGCACCAGCCCAAGCAGGGCGGCATCTCGGGGTCCTCGTCGCTGTTCGACCTGTGACGCCCCGGCGCTGACCCCGCCGGTCCTCGACGGCCCCCCACCCACGCGGTGGGGGGCCGTCGGCGTCCGCGGGGCAGCTGGGCGGCTGGGCGGCTGGGCAGCTGGGCAGAAGGTCCCGGGCCAATTGTCCCGAACCGGACACGCCGCGGGCGATCCGGTGCCATCGTGGGTCGATCACCACGGCACGCCGCCGAGCGCGCCGAGAGCATCTACCCGCCGCCGCTGACCGCCGGACGCTGCTGCGCACCGCCGGCGCCGCGACCCTCGCCGCGGGTGCGGTCGGCCTGGTCGGCGCCGAGCCTGCAGAGGCCAGCCCTGCCCCGCGTCCGGCGCTATGCACGGACCCCCGTGCCCCCTGCCCGCGACCTGCACCCTGATGCGACGGTTCTCCTTCGGCTACTCGCCCGCCCTGCGCCGCGAGGTCGCCCGGTCCGGCGGGGCCCGTGCCTGGTTCGAGCGGCAGCTGGGGCCCGAGACCATCGACGACCCGGCCGGCGAGGTGCTGGCCTCGTGGTTCCCCTTGCTCGCGCAGAGCCCGCTCCGGGCGCTGCGCGCGCACCAGTCCGGCACGATGAACCGCCGCGAGTACATCTGGTCGGCCGGCCGATGGACGATCCTGCGGCAGGCCCGGTCGCGCCGTCAGGTGCACGAGGTGATGACGGCCTTCTGGCTCAACCACTTCCACGTCTTCGACGGCTCCGACGCCGCCTGGCCGTTCCGGCCCGGGTACGACTCCGCCGTACGCCGCGAGGCCCTCGGCCGGTTCGACCGGCTGCTGCCCGCCGCCGTCCTCCACCCGGCGATGCTTCGCTTCCTCGACGCGGACGTCTCCGTGCGCGGCGACCCCAACGAGAACCTCGGGCGCGAGCTGCTCGAGCTGCACACCGTCGGGCACGGGGGCGGCTACACCGAGGCCGACGTGAAGGCCTCCAGCCGCATGCTGACCGGCTACCGCGCGGACGTCTGGTGGCCGGAGTTCCGCGCCTTCTACGACCCCTCGGTCCACGCCACCGGGCGGATCGACGTGCTCGACTTCAGCCACCCCAACACCGAACCGGACGGTCGTGCCGCCACCGACGCCTACCTGCGCCACCTCGCCCACCACCCCGCGACGGCTCGTCGGATCGCCCGGCGGCTGGCGGTGCGGTTCGTGGGCGACCAACCCTCGGGGCGGCTCGTCACGGCCGTCGCGTCGGCGTACCTGAAGAGCGGGACGGCGATCAGGCCGACCCTGCTCGCGCTGGTCGACCACCCCGACTTCGCCGCCGCGGCCGGCACCAAGGTGCGGCTGCCCACCGAGGACTACGTCGCCACCGTGCGCGCCCTGCGGGTGGTTCCGACCCGTCCGGTCGACGACGCGTCGTTCGTCAACGCGATGTACTGGCAGTACGTCGGCTTCGGTCAGGCGCCCTACGAGTGGCCGGCGCCCGACGGCTATCCCGAGGCGGGGGAGGCCTGGACCAGCGCCGGACGGCTGCTCGGCGGCATGCGCCACCACGTGGACCTGGCCGCCGGTTGGTGGCCGAACGCCGACGTGAAGCGGCCGAGCGCCGCCGCCTGGCTGCCGCCGCTTCCGGCCACCCTGGGCTCGGTCATCGACCACGTCGGGATCCAGCTGCTGGGTCAGCGGCCGCGCGCATCCGTGCGTCGCGGGATCGCCACCCTGCTCGGGATGCCGGTGAAGCGGCAGGTCGGGCGCGGCGACCTGTGGGACATGCGGGTCTACGCGATCATCGCCTCCCTGCTCGACTCCCCGACCCATCTGCACCGCTGAGGAGCGCGCCATGATCCGACGACACCGCCGCCGTGCGGGTGCCCCGACGTAGCCGCACCGCGCCGAGCCGCCGCCGCTTCTCAAGGGCCTGCGGCCGCGGCCGCAGCGTGAGCACCGCCATGTTCGGCGGCGCCGCTCTCACCACGTGAGGCCGTCCCGCGTCGGCGGCCTACCCGGCTTCCGCGCCGTCACCGGCGGCAACGTCGTCGTCGTGCTGTCGCTGCGCGGGGGCTGCCGACGTGCTCTCCGTGGTGGTGCCCGCACGGGGACCCCACCGACTACGACCGGCCCGCGCCTGCGCCCGCGGTGCCGAAGACCCCGCTGCTCGCCCGGGACCCGATGCCTTCGGGCTGCACCCGGCCTTCGCCCCGCTGGCCGGGCGGTGGGCGGCCGGGCAGTCGCCGCCGTGACCGCGGCCGGGCTGCCGCGCCCCGAACCGCGTCGCACTTCAAGGCGATGGAGGAGCTCGAGGACGCGAGCCCCGGTGACGGGGCCCGCGGTCGGCTGGCTCAACCGCACCCTCGGCCTCGACACGTCCACGGCGCCGCAGCAGGGTGTGCACCTCGGGTCGGGCATGGTGCCGACGGCTCTCTACGGCCGGTCGCCGACCCTGGCCGTGAGTGACGTCGACGCGACGGACCTCAACGGGCCCACCGGCGTCCACCGACGCGACCGGGCCGCGGCCCTGGCCCAGATGTGGTCGCGCACCGGCGGTGACCTCGGTACGTCGGCACGCTCGGCCCTGCGCGTCGCGCGGGAGTTCGAGGGGGTCGCCGGGCGGGCCTCGCGGCCCGAGAACGGGGCGAGCTATCCCGTGGGCGACCTCGGCGACGCCCTGCAGGACGCCGCCCGCCTGATCCGCGCGGACCTCGGCGTACGCGCGCTGACCGTGGACTACGGCAGCTGGGACATGCACGCCGGTCTCGGCACGGTCGGCTCGAAGGGTCCGTCCACCCTGCACGTCAAGACCGCCGAGCTGGCGCACGCGCTGCACGCCTTCTACACCGACCTCGGCACCCTCGGCGCGCAGCGGGTCACGCTGGTGACCATCTCGGAGTTCGGCCGACGGGTCGCCGAGAACGGTTCGCGGGGGCTCGACCACGGCTGGGGCAGCACGATGCTCGTGATGGGCGCCGGCGTGAAGGGCGGCCGCTACCTGGGCCGGTGGCCGGGGCTCGGGTCGGGAAGGCTGACCGACGGGGACCTCGCGGTGACGACGGACTACCGCTCCGTGCTCAGCGAGGTGCTCACCCGGCGGTTCGACGTCTCCACCTCGCAGGTGTTCCCCGGCTTCGCGCCGGAGGCCGTCGGCGTGCTGGCCTGATCGGGTCGGGACACCGGGGCGGCCCCGCGTCGTACGCTGCCTGCATGAGTACCTCCACGCTGCCCTCGTTCGACCGCTCCGACCCCGCCGGGATCGACGACGAGCTGAGTCCGGACGAGATCGCCGTGCGCGACTCCGTGCGCCAGCTCGTGAAGCCGTGGGAGTCCGAGGTCGGGCAGTGGTTCGAGGACGGCGAGGTGCCGGACCCGCGCGGGATGATGAAGCAGTGCGGCGAGCTCGGGCTGCTCGGCATGCACCTCGAGGGCTACGGCTGCGCGGGCATGAGCGCGGTCGACTACGGCCTGGCCTGCCTCGAGCTGGAGGCGTGCGACTCCGCGATCCGGTCGATGGTGTCGGTGCAGGGCTCGCTGTCGATGTACGCGATCTGGGCCTTCGGCTCCGAGGAGCAGAAGCAGGAGTGGCTGCCGCGGATGGCCTCGGGCGACGCGATCGGCTGCTTCGGCCTCACCGAGCCCGACCACGGGTCGGACCCCGCGAACATGTCGACCCGGGCCAGGAAGGACGGCTCGGACTGGGTGCTCGACGGCCGCAAGATGTGGATCAGCAACGGGTCGATCGCCGACGTCGCCGTGGTCTGGGCGCAGACCGAGGACGGCATCCGCGGCTTCGTCGTGCCCACCGCCACCGACGGCTTCAGCGCTCCCGAGATCACCCACAAGATGTCGCTGCGCGCGTCGGTCACCAGCGAGCTGGTGCTGGACGGCGTACGCCTGCCCGAGTCGGCCGTGCTGCCCGAGGTCACCGGTCTCAAGGGTCCGCTGTCGTGCCTGAGCGAGGCCCGCTTCGGCATCATCTGGGGGGCGCTCGGCGCCGCCCGCTCGTCGCTCTACTCCGCGCTGGACTACGCCGGCCAGCGCGAGCAGTTCGGCAAGCCGATCGCCGGCTTCCAGCTGACCCAGCAGAAGTTCGCCGACATGACGCTGGAGCTCGTCAAGGGCCAGCTGCTCGCGCTGCACCTCGGCCGGCGCAAGGACAAGGGCCTGTTGCGCCCCGAGCAGGTCAGCCTGGGCAAGCTGAACAACATCCGCGAGGCGATCGAGATCTGCCGGACCTCGCGGACGATCCTCGGCGCCAACGGCATCTCGCTGGAGTACCCGGTGATCCGGCACGCCAACAACCTCGAGTCGGTGCTCACCTACGAGGGCACCGTCGAGATGCACACCCTCGTGGTGGGCCAGGCGATGACCGGCCTCGCCGCCTTCCGCTGAGCCCCCGATGCCCTTGTAAATCGGGGTTACGGTCGCTCCACAAGCGTTCTGCGGGCGCTTTGCCGACCACAGCACCAGCGAAGTGGGGTTGGCCGGCGTCGACCAGCGCGTGAGCACCGGGCACACGCCTGCGAGCGCCGTACGCGGCCCTGCGCCGCAGCTGACGACTTCGCGGGTGCCGTGGTCGTTCTCCCCAGGTCACAGCACGTGTGGAGCGACCGTAACCCCGATTTACAGCTGGAGGGGCCGGCGTCAGTCGACGCGGGTGCGGTGGAAGTTCGCGTAGGAGCGGCTGGCGGTGGGGCCGCGCTGGCCCTGGTAGCGCGACCCGTACTTCTCCGAGCCGTACGGGTGCTCGGCCGGAGAGGTGAGCCGGAAGAAGCACAGCTGACCGATCTTCATGCCGGGCCAGAGCTTGATCGGGAGGTTCGCGACGTTCGCGAGCTCGAGCGTCACGTGCCCGGAGAAACCGGGGTCGATGAAGCCGGCGGTGGAGTGGGTCAGCAGACCCAGGCGACCCAACGACGACTTGCCCTCCAGACGTGCGGCGACGTCGTGGGGCAGCGACACGACCTCGTACGTCGAGCCGAGCACGAACTCGCCCGGGTGCAGGATGAAGGGCTCGTCGCCCACCGGCTCGACCTCGCGGGTCAGGTCGGGCTGGGACTCGGCCGGGTCGATGTGCGGATAGCGGTGGTTCTCGAAGGTGCGGAAGAACCGGTCGAGACGGACGTCGATGCTCGAGGGCTGCACCATCGCCGGGTCCCACGGCTCGAGGGACACCCGCTCGGACTCGATCTCGGCGAGGATGTCGCGGTCGGAGAGCAGCACGCGCGAGAGGTTACCCGGCCGCGGACCCCTGTCCACCGGCACGGTCGTGGGCGGTATCATCGCCACCGCGGTGACGCCGGGTGATCCTCGGGGCCGCCGTCTCGCGGATGTAGTTCAATGGCAGAACATCAGCTTCCCAAGCTGAGAATGCGAGTTCGATCCTCGTCATCCGCTCCGCCCCGACCGGGCCTCAGGCCCGCGCGTGCACCACGCCGGTCCGGCGCATCTCCGGCGCCAGCACGACCAGGCCCAGCACGGGCAGCGCCGCGAGCACGAGGAACGCCGCGGGCACACCCAGCGCCTCCCCCACACCGCCGACGACGGCCGCGCCCACCGAGCCGCCGACCAGGAAGCACAGCGTGGCGATGCCGAGGGCCACGCCGCGCACGTTCGGGCGTACGGCGTCGCTCACCGACGCGCTGAGCGCCGGCTGGCCGAACCCGAACGCCACCGTCGTGAGCAGCACCACGCCGGCCAGCATCACCGGCGACAGCAGGGCGGTGCCGAGCGAGGCGAGCAGCATCGCCGCGGCCGACATCACGGCGGCCACGGCCAGCACCCGCGGCCCGCCGAGCCGGGCGAGCACGCGACCGACGTACCGCGGCACGACCAGCGCCAGCACGGCGCTCGGCAGCAGCAGGAGCCCGACCTGCCAGGGCGCCCAGCCGTCGCCGACCAGCACCGCGGGCACGCCGACGAGCAGGGCGAACCACGACGCCGGCACCGCGGAGGCGGCCAGGGCGGAGCGTACGACGGTCGCGTTGCGGGCGACCTCGCGCGGCAGGAAGCCGTAGGGCCGGCGCTGCACCCGCAGCGCGACGAGCGGGGCGCCGACCATCAGCAGCGACAGGCCGACGCCGGCCACGACGATCCCGGTGGCCGGCGACTGGAGGATCAGCACGACCCCGCCCGCGGTGCCCGCGACGAGCAGCGCGCCGAGCAGGTCGAGCCGTGCGCCGGTGCCCTCACCGGTGAGCGCCTTCCAGACCCAGGGCAGCACGAGCGCCCCGAGGATCGGCAGCGCCATCACCGCGCGCCAGCCGAAGGCGCTCTCGACCAGCCCGCCGACCAGCGGGCCGAGGCAGCTCACGGCGGCGGCGGCCCCGGCCAGCCGGGAGAGAGCGGCGCCACGGATCTCCCCGTCGTAGCGCGCCGACAGCGCAGCCACGCCGAGGGTCGGGATCGCCGCCGCGCCGAGACCCTGGAAGGCCCGGGCCACGAGCAGCACCGCGAAGTCCGGGGCCAGGGCCGAACCGACGGCTCCCAGGCACATCAGCGAGACCCCGACCAGCAGCGGCAGCTGGATGCCGACGAGGTCCGAGACCCGCCCGTACACCGCAGTCGTGACCCCGAGCATCAGCGTGTACAGGCTGATCGTCCAGGTCGCGACACCGACCGAGACGCCGAGGTCGTCGGCGAGGAGCGGCAGGGCGATGGCCGCGGACGACGACCCCATGCCAGCCAGCCCGAAGAGGAGCCCCATCAGCAGGGAGACCCGGCGCGCGTCGCTGTTCACCCCGGGCCCAACCCTTCTCGGCCGCGGCGCATTCCCCGGCCTAGGACGGGAGCGTGCCGCGGGCGTGCAGCACGTGCCGCACCCAGAGCCCGGCCACGAGGGCACCCGCCGTGCCGAGCGCCTCGTCGCCGAGGGTGTCGGTGTACGCCGAGTCCAGCTCGGTGCCGTGCCGGATGAACGTGTACCACTCGCCCAGCTCCCAGCCGATCGCCAGCACGGCGCCCAGACCGGTGACCAGCACGACCACGGCCCAGCCCGGCCGCACCGACGACGCCACGAGCAGCCCGATGCCGGTGAGCAGCAGCAGCCAGTTGACGAAGTGGTTGGCGTCGTCCCACCAGGCGATCGAGTCGTAGAGGTCGAGGCTGTTGCCGGTGACGTCGACCAGGAAGGGCGCCATCACCAGCGCGAAGGCGCCCCACGGCACCGCCTCCCGCTCCGGCGTACGGCGCTGGACCAGGAACCAGACGGCCGGCGCCACCAGCATCAGCAGCGGGTAGAGCACCAGCCGCGACCCGAAGGCCTTGCCGTCGAACTGCGGCAGGTCGACGAACGTCGCGACGGCCAGCTGAGCCACGGTGGCCACCCAGACCAGCACGGCGACGACGAGCAGCGCGCGTCGTCGTACGGCGGGGTCCCCGGTCACCTCTGTCGTGCTCATCGCAGCAGGGTGGCACATCCGGACGCCCCCGTCGGGGGTAGACAAGAGGCATGGGGACCACCGACCGCCAAGCCCGTCGCGCCCGGCGACATCGGCGCTACTTCTGGCTGATGGGCACGTGCGTCGCGCTCATCCTGCTGGCGTGGAACCTGGTGCGACTCTGGTCGGTGCCCCTCGCGGTGGCGATGACCCTGGTCGCGGCCGCGATCCCCCCGGTCGCGGCCTTCGTCGGCAACTCCGGCATCGTGAGCGGCGCCGGCGACGACGACCCCTTCACCTACCCCGACAGCGACCCCGAGAGCGAGGACCGATGAGCTTCGAGGGCATCCCGGCGGCGGCGCTCGACTTCTACGACGACCTCGAGATGGACAACACCCGTACCTTCTGGGAGGCGCACAAGGAGACGTACGACGTCGCGGTGCGCGCGCCGATGACGGCGCTGGCCGCCGAGCTCGAGCCGGAGTTCGGCACGACCAAGCTGTTCCGGCCCTACCGCGACGTGCGCTTCCGCTCCGACAAGACGCCGTACAAGACCCACCAGGGGCTCTTCGTCCAGGCCGGCCCCGGCGCCGGCTACTACGCGCAGGTCTCCGCGCCGGGCTTCCGGGTGGGCGCGGGCTTCTACCACGCCGAGCCTGCCCGGCTGGCCGCGTTCCGCGCCGCCGTCGACGGGCCGCCCGGCGCCGAGCTGGAGCGGATGCTCGCCCGGCTCCGCAAGGCCGGCTGGGAGGTCGGCGGCGACCGTGTGAAGACCTCGCCGCGCGGCTGGGACGCCGACCATCCCCGGATCGAGCTGCTCCGGCACAAGTCGCTGACCCTGGGTCGCGACTACGGCTTCGAGCCGTTCATCCACACCCCCGAGCTGCTGGACCGGGTGCGGAGGGACTGGCGCACGGTGCGCCCCTTCCTCGCCTGGCTCGAGCAGCACACGCCGCCCGAGGAGGACGTCGCCCTCAGGGAGGGGTGAGCGCCGGGTGGGCGGCGCGCGGACGCGTCGGCGGGTCCGGACCCCGATCCGTCCCACGCCCAGCACGAGCACCGTGCTCGCGACCACGGCGCGCACCGCACCGAGGAGGGCGAGCGGGTGCGCGCCGAGGTCGCCCCGTCGCGTTCCGCAGGGCCCGAGCACCAGGGAGACGAGCGTGACGACCGACAGCACGAGCAGGAGGCTGAACCGCCCCGGGCGCAGGTCCTGCGGCCAGAAGCTCGAGACGGCCACCCACGCCAGGCCGAGCACCCGGACCCGCCCGACCCGACGGTGCGAGCGCACGTCGCGACTAGTGCGGCTTCCAGGCCTCGTCGTCGGTCGTTCGTCGCTGGACGTCGGCCGGCAGCGCACCGGCGGCCAGGTCGGCGATCGAGACCTCCTCGAGCACCTCGCGCAGGCTGCTGCGGGCTGCGATCCAGACGAGCTTCAGCACGTCGGCGCGCTCGTTGTACGACACCGCCTCGGGGCGCTCGCCGTACACGCTGACCAGGGGGCCGTCGACGGCCCGGATCACGTCGGCGATCGAGACCTCGGCGACCGGGCGGGCCATCCGCCACCCCCCGGACTGGCCGCGCTGGCTGGCCAGGACGCCCGCACGACGGAGGTCGGCCAGGATCGCCTGGAGGAAGCCGTGCGGGATCTCCTGACGGGTCGACAGCGACTCGGCGCTGACCGGCGAACCCGGGCGCGTTCGCGATCTCGATCAGCGCACGCAGGGCGTAGTCGGACTTCGCGGAGACGCGCACACCGGCAGTCTCCCAGACGCACGGGGGTGGACCGGAGCGGAGAGTCAGGCGTAGAGAACCTCGTCCTTCTGCACCTCGGTGCGGGTCGCCCGCTCCTGCCGCACCGCCCAGGTGATCGCCGCGACCCAGGTGACCGCGACGACCGCGGCCACGGTGGCGACGCCCTGGCCCGAGACACCCGCGGCCTCCAGGATCGTCTTGAGGTTGGTCAGGATGATCAGGCCGCCGGCGGCGACGCCCAGCACCCGCGGGGCCAGGATCCGCACCAGCCAGGCCGCGAACGGCGCCGCGATGACGCCGCCGACCAGCAGGGCGCCGGCGAAGGCGACGTTCACGCCCCCGGCACCCAGCGCGAGCAGGAAGCCGGCCGATCCGCCGAGAGCGACGATGAACTCGGAGGTGTCGATCGAGCCGACCACCTTGCGGGGCTCCAGGCGACCCGACGACAGCAGCGTCGTGGTGCCGACCGGCCCCCAGCCGCCCCCGCCGAGCGCGTCCAGAGTGCCGCCGAGCAGGCCGAGCGGCGCCAGGAACGCGACGGAGAGCCTGCCGCGGAACTCGGGCGCGTGCCGCCGAGCACCAGGAAGCGGACGACGACGTACACGCCGAGCGCGAGCAGGATGCCCGCGACCCAGGGCTTGGCGGTGTCCCCGTCGAGGTTCGAGAGCAGCGTCGCGCCGGCGAAGGCGCCGACGCCACCGGGCACGGCCATGATCGAGACGGTGCGCCAGTCGACATTGCCCAGCTTGTGGTGGGAGAAGCCGGAGACCAACGTCGTGCCGATCTCGGAGAAGTGCACGGCCGCCGACGCGGCCGCCGGCGCGACGCCGCCGGCCAGCAGGAGGGTGGTCGAGGTGACGCCGTAGGCCATGCCCAGGCTGCCGTCGACGAGCTGCGCGAGCAGTCCGACGACGCCGAGGACGAGGAGGTTGCGCATGGGGAAGGGCTCCGTTCCGGTGAATGTCTAGTAATTCACTATGGGTAGTGATTCAGTAGACTAAGCACGCTTCGACGGGAAGGCAAGCACCCGCACCGGACCGCGGCGCGTGACCGAGCCCACCGCGTCCGTCTCTCGGAAGTCCTTGCACGGGGGCGCCCGGCAGAGCACAATTAGTTACCGAGCAGTAACAAAGCGGCACCCCTCCGGAGTGCCGCGGTGTGCGGCCCCGCGCCGCCTGACGCCCCTGACACGAGAGAAGGCGGGACTCATGGGCCACTACAAGAGCAACGTCCGCGACATCGAGTTCAACCTGTTCGAGTTCCTCGACCGCGACGCCGTGCTGGGCACCGGCCCCTTCGAGGAGGTCGACGGCGAGACCGCTCGCGCGATCCTGGGCGAGGTCGACCGCCTCTCGCGCGAGGACCTGGCCGCCTCCTTCGAGGACGGCGACCGCAACCCGCCCGTCTTCGACCCGAGCACCGGCACCGCCGACGTGCCGGAGTCGTTCGCGAAGAGCTACGCCGCCTGGATGGACGCGGAGTACTGGCGCCTGCAGATCAGCGAGGAGATCGGCGGCACCCCCGCCCCGTCGTCCCTGGTCTGGGCCCTCGGCGAGATGGTGCTCGGCGCCAACGCCCCCATCTGGATGTACGCCGCCGGCCCGAGCTTCGCCGGCATCGTGCACCGCAACGGCAACGACCGCGACAAGGCGATCGCCCAGCACATGGTCGACAGGCAGTGGGGCGCCACCATGGTGCTGACCGAGCCCGACGCCGGCTCCGACGTCGGCGCGGGCCGGACCAAGGCCACCGCCAACGCCGACGGATCCTGGAACATCGAGGGCGTCAAGCGGTTCATCACCTCCGCCGAGCACCAGATGTCGGAGAACATCATCCACCTCGTATTGGCCCGTCCGGTGGGCGTCGAGGGCGTCGGCGGCCCGGGCACCAAGGGCCTGAGCCTCTTCGTGGTGCCGAAGTACCACTTCGACCACGAGACCGGCGAGCTGACCGGCGAGCGCAACGGCGCCTACGTCACCCACGTCGAGCACAAGATGGGGATCAAGGTCTCCAACACCTGCGAGGTCACCTTCGGGGAGAACGAGCCGGCCGTCGGCTGGCTGCTCGGCGAGGTGCACAACGGCATCGCGCAGATGTTCCAGGTCATCGAGAACGCCCGGATGATGGTCGGCTCCAAGGCCATCGCGACCCTGTCGACCGGCTACCTCAACGCGCTCGAGTTCGCCAAGAGCCGGGTGCAGGGCGCCGACCTGAGCCAGGCGGCCGACAAGACCGCCCCCCGGGTCACGATCACCCACCACCCCGACGTACGCCGCTCGCTGATGACGCAGAAGTCCTACGCCGAGGCGATGCGCGCGCTGGTGCTCTACACCGCGTCCTACCAGGACCGGGTGCAGCTGGCCGAGCACGGTGGCGAGCGCGACGAGCTGGCCGAGCGGGTCAACGACCTGCTGCTCCCCATCGTCAAGGGCTACGGCTCCGAGCGCTCCTGGGTGCTGCTGGGCACCGAGTCGCTGCAGACCTTCGGCGGCTCCGGCTTCCTGCAGGAGTATCCGATCGAGCAGTACGTCCGCGACGCCAAGATCGACACGTTGTACGAGGGCACGACCGCGATCCAGGGCCAGGACTTCTTCTTCCGCAAGATCGTCAAGGACCAGGCGCACGCGCTGGGCCACCTCAACAACGAGATCCAGCAGTTCCTCGACAACGAGGGCGGCAACGGGCGGCTCAAGGTCGAGCGCGAGCTGCTCAAGACCGCGCTGGACGACGCCCAGGCGATCGTCGGCGAGATGATCAACACCCTGATGGCCGCGGACACGCGCCAGGAGGGCGGCGACATCCGCAACATCTACACGGTGGGCCTGAACACCTCCCGCCTGCTGATGGTGCTCGGCGACGTCGTCTGCTCGTGGTTGCTGCTGCGGCACGCGGAGGTCGCGCTCGAGAAGCTGGCCGCCGGCGCCGAGGGCAAGGACAGGTCCTTCTACGAGGGCAAGGTCGCGGCCGCGCAGTTCTTCGCCGCGAACGTGCTGCCGAAGGTCACCGCCGAGCGCCGCATCGCCGAGGCCGTCGACGTCTCGCTGATGGACCTCGACGAGGCGTCGTTCTGACCTGACCGGACCCCGCGAGTCGCCGAGCGGCCAGGGGGGCGCGCACCCGCGGGCCACCCGCCGTTCGGCGAGCACCGCGTGTCACCCGCAGGTCGGGCGGGTAGGCACGACACCGAACGTCGGCGCGACCGCGCCGTGCGAGGAGAGGACACCCACCATGGGCGCTGGCGTAGGCATCGTGCTGCTGGTCGTTGGAGCGATCTTCTACTGGGCCCTGGACGTCGACATCCCCGGCATCGACGAGGGCACCATGGGTGTGATCCTGATGATCGCCGGCGTGCTGGCGATCGCCCTCTCGCTGGTCGTCGGCTACCAGCGCACGAACACCCGCACCACCCACGTGGAGGAGCAACGACGGCAGTAGGGCCCGCCGTACGCATCTAGGCTGGACGCCATGACCGACCGCGAGCGGCTCCAGTCCTACGTCGAGACCTGGCGCACCTGCTGCGCCGACCTCGTCGCCCTCGGCCGTGGGCTGGACGCCGACGAGTGGGACCGGCCCAGCGGCCTCCCCGGGTGGACCGTGGCCGACGTCTACGCGCACACCGCCCACCTGGAGGCGGTGCTCGCGGGCACCCCGCACGAGGAGGTCGAGCTGCCCGACTCCCCGCACGCGCGCGGTGCCGCCGGCCTCTACACCGAGCAGGGCGTGCACGCCCGCCGCGGCCAGGCCCGCGAGCAGCTGCTCGACGAGCTCGAGGCCGCGGTCGAGCAGCGCACCCGGCTGCTGCACGACGACCCGCCCACCGACGGTCGGGCCAAGGCCGACGGCGCGCCGGGCGACTGGGACTGGGACACCCTGCTGAGCAACCGGGTGGTCGACGTGTGGATGCACGAGCAGGACGTGCGCCGCGCCGTCGGCCGGCCCGGCGGCATGGACTCGCCAGGGGCCCGGCACGTGGTGGGCGCCTTCCTCCGCGGCATGCCGATCGTGCTGGGCAAGCGGGTTGGACTGGGCGACGACCAGACCGTGGTGCTCGACCTCGTCGACGCTGGCACCCTCGTGCCGTTCGCGGTCGAGGACGGGAAGGTGCGGATGCAGGACGCCGCCCCCGGCAGTCCGACCACCCAGCTGCGGATGACCGCCGAGACCTTCACCGTGCTGTGCGGCGGGCGCCACGACCCCGCCGACGTGCAGGTCGAGGTGCTCGGTGACGTCGACCTCGCGTCGCGGATCCTGCCCGCGATGGCTCTGACGCCGTGACCGGCCCGGCCCTCCGCCCGGTCGCGGTCGCCGACCACGCGGAGGTGCTCGCCCTGAACGAGGCCGACGTCGACCTGCTCGCCCCGATGGACGAGGCCCGCCTGCGGGCGCTGCGTGGCTGGGCCGACCGCTTCGACGTCGTGGACGTGGACGGCCGCGTGGCGGGCTTCGTCGTCACCATCGGGCCGGGCACGGCGTACGACTCCGACAACTACCGCTGGTTCTCCGAGCGCCACGGGGACCGGATGGCCTACCTCGACCGGATCGTGCTCGCCCCCGCCCACCGGCGCGGCGGCCTCGGCTCCGCGGTGTACGACGCGGTGGAGCGCGACGCGGCCCGGCACGGTCGGCTCTGCCTCGAGGTCAACGTCGAGCCGCCCAACGAGCCGAGCCTGGCATTCCACGACCGGCGCGGCTTCACCGAGGTCGGTCGTCGCAGCGAGCCCGGCCACGTCGTGGCGATGCTGGTCAAGGAGCTGCCCGGCCCCGAGGCGGCACGATGAGCCGCGAACCGCTGCGGTCGGTGGGTGACGACCCGGACTACCGGTTCACCCTCGCCAACGAGCGCACCTTCCTGGCCTGGATCCGCACCTCGCTGGCCCTGCTGGCCGGCGGGGTGGCCGTGCTCTCGCTGCTCGACAACACCGGCTCGACGACCCTGCGAGTCGCCCTGGGCCTGGCCCTGCTGACGCTCAGCCTCATCGTCTCGGTGCTCGCGTACCTGCGGTGGCGGCAGGCCGAGCGCGCACTGCGCACCGGAGGCGTGCTGCCCGGGCACGGCCTGCTCGGCGTGATGACGGGCGGCGTCGTCGTGCTGGTGGTGCTGGTCGGACTGCTGGCGCTGCTGTGAGCGACCCGGGCGACGAGAGCGCCACGACCGCGGCGGAGCGCACCGCGCTCTCCTGGGAGCGCACCGGCATCGCGCTCGCGGCGACCGGCGCGCTCGTGCTGCACCTCGCCCCGGTCTCGCGCACGCACGACGTGGTGGGCGTGCTCCTGCTCGCCCTCGCGACGGCCGTGGTGCTCGTCGTCGGACCGTCGCGCTACCGCGGCGTCGACCCCGGTGCCGGCGCCACCGCCCCCGTGCGGTGGGGTGCCCTCGCCGTGACGGCCGTGGTCTGCCTCACCGCGGTCGGCGTGGGCGTGCACGCCGTGGGCGTCGCCGTGGGCGGGTAGCCGGTCAGTTGATCACCCGCACCGCGACGATCGACGTCGCGTAGCGGGTGCCCGCCGAGAACCAGCGGTGGAAGCGCCGGGTCAGGGCCGCGAGGTCACCCGGCGCCATCTTGATGCAGCCGAAGGAGCGGTAGTCGTTCTCCTGGGGGAACTCCCAGCGACAGGCCTGGTCACCCGGCGCGTCAGGACACTGGGTGCTGCCGGCACCCTGCTCGGAGTGGATGAAGAGCTGGGACCGCTGCGTGCCGGTGCGGCAGCGCTTGTCGCTCAGGTAGAAGGCGCGGCCCTTGATCACGTTGCCCCCGTAGTCGTCGTACTGGACGAAGGAGTAGCGCCCCCTCGGCGCCCACCCGGTGTTGCGCACGCACTCGTTGCGCCCGCCCCGGCGGGCCAGCCCCGACCCGGCCCGCCAGCCCGCCGCGTCGAGCAGCCGGCGGGAGCCGTCGCTGCGCACCCGCCAGACCCGCCAACGCAGCCGGGAGTCGAACTGGTCGCGCCAGTTGCGGTCGAAGGTGATCACCGCCTGGATCCGGCCGCCGGCGCGAGCCCGCTCCTCGGTGCCGGTGGCCTCGGCGGTGGCAGGCACCAGCACGGTCAGGCCGGCGACGAGGACCAGCAGCACGGAGAGCACCAGGGGCCGCACGGGGCCGTGCACGGACGCTGCGGGTGAGGAGGTCGGGGGCATCGGGGCGCTCCGGAGATGCGACGGCAGGACGGTCACCCTACGACGGGCCGACCGGTCCGGGCCGCCGTACGATCCGCTCGTGCCCGAACGCCTGTCCTCCCGCCAACTGATCGACCTCGTGCTCGACGAGGGGTCGTGGGTCTCCTGGGACGTGCCGCCCCACCGGCCCGAGGTCGACGCGGCGTACGCCGACCAGCTCGCCCGCGCGACCGCGCGTTCCGGCGTCGACGAGTCGGTCGTGACCGGCGAGGGCCGGATGCGCGGGCGCCGGGTGGCCGTGGTCGCCGGCGAGTTCGCCTTCCTCGCCGGGTCGATCGGGGTCGCGGCCGCCCACCGCCTGGTCGCGGCGGTCGAGCGCGCCACCGACGAAGGCATCCCGCTGCTCGCCGCGCCGGTCTCCGGCGGCACCCGGATGCAGGAGGGCACGCCCGCCTTCGTGCAGATGGTCCGGATCAGCGGCGCCATCGCCCGGCACAAGGCGGCGCGGCTGCCGTACCTCGTCTACCTGCGGCACCCCACGACCGGCGGGGTGATGGCCTCGTGGGGCTCGCAGGGCCACGTGACCGTCGCCGAGCCCGGCGCCCTGCTCGGCTTCCTGGGCCCGCGGGTCTACGAGGCGCTCTACGGGCAGCCGTTCCCCGAGGGGGTGCAGACCTCCGAGAACCTCTACGCCCACGGCCTCGTCGACGCCGTCGTGCCGCCCCAGGAGATCGCCGACATCCTCGACCGCGCGCTGCACGTGCTCCTCGCGCCGCGCGAGGGACTGCCCGAGGTGCCCGAGCCGGAGGCGTTCGCACCGCCGCCCCGCGACACGTGGGACACCTGGGACGCGATCACCCGGTCGCGCCGGCCGGAGCGGCCCGGCGTCCGCCGTCTGCTGCGCTACGCCGCCACCGACGTCATCCCGCTCAACGGCACCGGCGAGGGCGAGACCGACCCCGGCCTGCTGGTGGCGCTGGCCCGCCTCGGGGGCGTGCCCTGCGTGTTCCTCGGGCAGGACCGGCGGGGCCAGACGGCGTCGCGACCCCTCGGCCCCGAGGCGCTACGCGAGGCCCGCCGTGGCATGCGGCTCGCCGCCGAGCTCGACCTGCCGCTGCTGACGGTGATCGACACCCCCGGCGCCGCGCTCTCGGCGGAGGCGGAGGAGGGCGGGCTGGCCGGGGAGATCGCGCGCTGCCTCTCCGACCTCGTCACCCTGCGGGCGCCCACCCTGTGCGTGCTGCTCGGCGAGGGCAGCGGGGGCGGCGCCCTGGCGCTGCTGCCCGCCGACCGGGTGGTGGCCGCCCAGCACGGGTGGCTCTCGCCGCTGCCGCCCGAGGGTGCGAGCGCGATCGTGCACCGCGACCTCGACCACGCCGGGGAGATGGCGCAGGCGCAGCGGGTGTCGGCGTACGAGATGCTCCGGGCCGGGATCGTGGACCGGATCGTGCCCGAGCACCCCGACGCCGCCGAGGAGCCCGAGGAGTTCTGCCGCCGCCTGGGCGAGGTGCTGCGCTACGAGCTGCGCGAGCTGCTCTCGGCCGACCGCGACGAGCTGGTGGCCCACCGCACCGACCGCTACCTCCCCTCCCCCCACCCGCCGAGAGGGCACTAAGTTCGCGTCGAGGAGGCACGGACCAACCAGGTCGTGCCCTCTCGCCGCGAACTTGGTGCCCTCTCGCGGGGAACTTGGTGCCCTCTCGCCGCGAACGTGGTGCCCTCTCGCGGGGAACGTGGTGCCCTCTCGGCGTCAGGGGCCACCGTAGGAGATGCTCGGCCGCGTCGCCCGGGTCCGTCCGGAGTCGCCGGTGCGGACCGCCCGGCGGGTCTCAGCGCACCAGCGCCACCGCCGGCTCCTCGAGCACCGCGGCGACGTCGGCGAGGAACCGCGACCCCATCGCGCCGTCGATGAACCGGTGGTCGAAGGACAGCGCCACCGTCGTGACCCACCGTGGCTCGATCCGCTCCTCGGCACCCGTGCCGACGACCCACGGCTGACGGCGTACGGCGCCGAGCGCCAGGATCGCGCCCTGCCCCGGTGTGATGATCGGCGTGCCGGAGTCGATCCCGAAGACGCCGATGTTGGTGATCGTCAAGGTGCCGCCGGCCATCTCGGCGGGCTGCGTGCGCCCGGCCCGCGCCGTCTCGGCGGCGTCCTGCACGGCGGTGGCCAGGTCGAGCAGGCCCCGACCGTCAGCGTCCCGCACCACCGGTACCACGAGCCCGCGGGGCGTGGCCGCGGCGACGCCGAGGTGCACCTGTGCCGGGAACACGACCTCCTGCGCCGCCTCGTCCCAGTGCGCGTTGACGTCGGGCGTCCGCCGCACCGCCGCGCACACCGCCCGCGCGGCGACGACGAGCGGCGAGACGCGGACGCCGTCGAAGTCACGGCGGCCGCGGAGGTGCTCGACCAGCTCGACGGTGCGGGTGACGTCGACGGTGACCCACTCGGTCACGTGAGGGGCGGAGAAGGCCGACCCGACCATCGCGGTGGCCATCGCCCGCCGCAGACCCTTCACCGGCTCGCGCCGCTCGCCCGAGGTCGTGACGGACGTCGGCACCGGGGGGCTCCCGGGCGCCGCGTCGGGGCCGGACCCTGCCGCGACCGCCTCGACGTCGGCACGGGTCACGGCGCCGAAGGGACCGGTGCCGGCGATGTCCACGAGGTCGACGCCGAGGTCGCGGGCCAGCTTGCGCACCGGCGGCTTGGCGAGGGCCCGCTCGCGGGTCGCCGGCGCCGGCTCGGGCGCTGGCTCCGGCTCCGGTGCCGCCGCCGGCTCCGGTGCCGCCGCCGGCTCGGGTGCGGGTGCCGACCGCGGTGCGGCGACCTCGGGCGCGTCAGGTGCGGACCTTCGCCGCGGGCGTCGGGCGGTCGGGCTGGCCGCCGGGCCGTAGCCGACCAGGGTCTTGTGCTCCGCCTCCTCCGGCTCGCCGGGGTCGCCCTCCGCCGCGAGCGCCTCACCGGCACCGTCGCCACCGTCGCCGGCCTCGTCGATCCGGATCACCGGGCGCCCGACGTCGACGGTCTCGCCGACCTCGACGAGCAGCGCGCGCACCACCCCGGCGTACGGCGAGGGCAGCTCCACGATCGACTTGGCGGTCTCGACCTCGAGCAGCACGTCGTTGACCTCGACGGTGTCGCCGACGGCGACGTGCCAGGCGACGATCTCGGCCTCGGTCAGGCCCTCACCGGGGTCGGGCAGGCGGTACTCCTGGGTCGGCATCGGGTCTCCTAGAACTCGAACGCCCGGTCGACCGCGTCGAGCACGCGGTCGAGGTCGGGCAGGTAGTAGCTCTCGACACGGCTGGGCGGGTACGGCGTGTCGTAGCCGCCCACCCTCAGGACGGGCGCCTCGAGGGAGTAGAAGCACGACTCGGTGAGCCGGGCGGCCACCTCGGCGCCGACCCCGAGGTTGACGTGGGCCTCGTGCACGACCACGGCCCGCCCGGTGCGGCGCACCGACTCCTCCACCGGCCCCATGTCGAGCGGGGAGAGGCTGCGCAGGTCGACGACCTCGACCTCGCGCCCCTCCTCGGTCGCGGCCTCCGCGGCGGCGAGGCAGGTGGCGACGCGGGGGCCGTAGGTGATCAGGGTCAGGTCACGACCGGGGCGTCGCACCAGCGAGGCGTGCAGCGGCGCGGCGTCCTCGGGCGACGCCGTCGTGTCGACCTCCTGCTTCTGCGCGTGGTACTGCCGCTTGGGCTCGAGGAAGACCACGGGATCGTCGGAGGCGATCGCCTGCTGGAGCATCCAGTACCCGTCGCGCGGGTCCGAGCAGGTCACCACCTTGAGGCCGGGCGTGTGCGCGAACTGCGCCTCCGGCGACTCGCTGTGGTGCTCGACGGCGCCGATGCCGCCGCCGTACGGGATCCGGATGACCAACGGCACCCGCACCCGACCGCTGGACCGGAAGTGCAGCTTGGCGACCTGGCTGACGATCTGGTCGTACGCCGGGTAGACGAACCCGTCGAACTGGATCTCGCAGACCGGCCGGTAGCCCCGCATGGCCAGCCCGACCGCGGTGCCGATGATCCCGGACTCCGCGAGCGGGGTGTCGATGACCCGGGCGTCGCCGAAGTCCTTCTGCAGCCTCTCGGTGATCCGGAAGACGCCGCCCAGCGCGCCGACGTCCTCCCCCATCACCAGCACGTGGTCGTCGGCCTCCATCGACCGCCGCAACGCGGCGTTGAGGGCCTTGGCCAGGGTCATCGTCGTCGTGGTGCCGTCGGGGCCGCTCATCGTCCGGCCTCCTCGAAGGAGTCGAGGTACGCCGCCATGCCGGCCTGCTGGGTGCGCAGCTCGTCGGTCTGCTCGGCGTAGACGTGGTCGAAGATCGACAGCGGGCTGGGGTCGGGCAGCGCCCGGCAGCCCTCCCGCAGGGAGGCCCCGAGCTCCTTGGCCTCGGCGTCGACCTCGGTGAAGAAGTCCTCGTCGGCCTTGCCGTGCCGACCGAGGTGCACGCGCAGCCGGGCGATCGGGTCCTTGAGCTTCCAGCGCTCCAGGTCGGCGTCGAGCCGGTAGCGGGTGGGGTCGTCGGTGGTGGTGTGGGCGCCCATCCGGTAGGTGAAGGCCTCGACCAGGGTCGGCCCCCCGCCGTCACGGGCCCGTTGCAGCGCGGCCTGGGTCACGGCGTGGCAGGCGAGCACGTCGTTGCCGTCGACGCGCACGCCGGGGAAGCCGAAGCCGCGGGCCCGCTGGAAGAGCGGGATGCGGGTCTGGCGGTCGTTGCCCTCGGAGATCGCGAACTGGTTGTTCTGGCAGAAGAAGACGACCGGCGCCTGGGTGACCGCCGCGAAGATGAACGCCTCGTTGACGTCGCCCTGGCTGCTGGCCCCGTCGCCGAAGTACGCCACCGTCGCGGCGTCCCGCGCGGGGTCACCGGTGCCGACGACGCCGTCGCGCTGCTGGCCCATCGCGTAGCCCACCCCGTGCAGGGTCTGGGCGCCGATCACGATCGTGTAGAGGGCGAAGCCCTTCTCGGCCGGGTCCCAGCCGCCCTGGTCCACGCCGCGGAACAGGCTGAGCAGGTGCAGCGGGTCGACACCGCGGCAGTGCGCGACCCCGTGCTCGCGGTAGGTCGGGAAGACGTAGTCCTGGGGCCGCAACGCACGACCCGAGCCGACCTGCGCGGCCTCCTGGCCCAGCGACTGCGCCCAGAGCCCGAGCTCGCCGTGCCGCTGCAGCGCCGTGGCCTCGGTGTCGACCCGGCGGGTGAGCACCATGTCGCGGTAGAGACCGCGGAACACCGCGGACTCGTCGTCGCCGAGCGCGCTCACGTCGAGGGCGTAGTCGGGGTGCTCGACGCGCTCCCCCTCGGGGGTGAGCAACTGCACGAGGTCGGGGCCGCCGTCGGCCGCTCCTCGCTCGGGGGTCGGCACGTGCACCATGTCTGGCTCCCTACGTCGAGCGCCGGTCCGGCGCCACGGTGTCGCCTCCGCACCAGGGGTGGGGCGCGGCGTACGACGGGGCTGCGGGGTGACAGGGGTCACAACCGCCTGGTCAACCTATCCACCGACGGTCCGCGGTGCCAGCGCCCACTCCGTACGGTGGCCCCATGACCGAGGATCCGACCAGCACCCGCGTGGTCTCCGAGACCGCCGTCGTCGACGCCCCGCCCGCGACCGTCTTCGCGATCCTGGCCGACCCGCGCCAGCACCCGCGGATCGACGGGTCCGGCACGTTGAAGGGCACGATCCGGGGCCCGGAGCACCTCACCAAGGGTGACACCTTCGGCATGGACATGAAGATGTTCGGCCTGCCGTACACGATCAAGAACACCGTCGTCGAGTACGAGCCCGACGCCCGGATCGCCTGGCGGCACTTCGCCGGGCACCGCTGGCGCTACGAGCTCGAGGCCTTGTCGCAGGGCGGCACCCGGGTCACCGAGTCCTTCGACTACTCCCGCGTCCCGGGGCTCCAGGCCAGGCTGCTGGAGGTCGCGGGCTTCCCCCGGAAGAACCGTGCGGGCATCCGGGCCACGTTGACCCGGCTCGCGGACGCCGCCCGCTCCGACGCCTGACGCCCGGCGCCGGGCCCACCTGCGTCACCCGAGCGCCTCGGACGTCGCGCGGCGGGGCATGCCGGCCCCGAGCAGCACCAGCAACCCGCCGGGCAGGCCGAGCCGGTCGGTGCCCCCAGGCGCCCCGGTGCTCGGGAGGCCGGTGACCGCGCTGCTCGCCGCGCCGCCGGGCGCTGACCGAGGTGGGTGCCGACCACGACTGGTCCACGGTGCGCACGAGGGCCGGCCGGGCCTCGTCCCCGGTGTGGACGGCGGTGGGCAGCCCGCCGCGCGTGAGGACGCCGTCACAGCGGCGGCCGACCTCCTCGGTGACGTCCTCGGTGCGACTCTCCGGCGGAGCCGTGGCGCGGCCGGCGCCTCCTGCTGCGCTGCGGTCAGCGGCGACCAGCTCCCGGTGCCGTACGCCGCCGACGCGTCGCTGCCGACGGGCTCGCCGTCGACGAGCGCGTACGTCGTGGTGACGGTGCCGCGACGCAGCCCGTCACCCTGCTCGCGGCTCCGGGTCGCCTGGGACACGGTGCGCACGCGTGGCGCCGGCACGCAGCCGGTGTCCTCCAGCTCGGCCCCGTGGTGCCGACCCACGCGACGTCGACGAGCTCGTAGGTGGTCCTCTGGGTGCCGGTCCAGGGGCTGCCCCCGCGGGCGAAGGTCCCGACCTGGGTGAAGGGCCGGACGGCACGAGCCGGGGTCCGGCCTCTCCCCCGCGGGCGCCCGCCGGCGCCCACCGGTGACCTGCGGGGTCGCGGGCCGCGCAGCCCATCGAGGGGGACGGTCCGCACCGGTGTCGGGAAGGAGAGGTCAGGCCATCTGGTCGCGCGCGTGCGGCTCGAACCAGACCTCGGGCTCGGGCCCGCGCGGGACGATCCGGGACGGGTTGATGTCGTCCTGCACCACGTAGTAGTGCGCCTTGATCTGGGCGAAGTCGGTGTTCTCGCCGAAGCCCGGGGTCTGGAAGAGGTCGCGGGCGTACGCCCAGAGGGCCGGCATCTCGGCGAGCTTGCTGCGGTTGCACTTGAAGTGGCCGTGGTAGACCGCGTCGAAGCGCGCCAGCGTGGTGAAGAGGCGTACGTCGGCCTCGGTGATCGTCGACCCCATCAGGTAGCGCTGCCCGGTGAGCCGGTCCTCGAGCCAGTCGAGGGCGCTCCAGAGCCGGTCGTAGGCGTCGTCGTAGGCCTCCTGCGAGCCGGCGAAGCCACAGCGGTAGACGCCGTTGTTCACCTCGGTGAAGACCCGCTGCATGACCTCCTCCATCTCCTCGCGGCAGTCCTCGGGCCAGAGGTCGGGCGCGCCCTCGCGGTGGTGCTCGCGCCACTCGAAGAACATGTCGTGGGTGATCCAGGGGAAGTCGTTGGTCACGACCTTGCCGGTCTCGACCTCGACCATCGCGGGCACGGTGATGCCGCGCTCGTAGCCCTCCTCCCGGGCGAAGTACGCCTGCTGCAGCCGCTCGATCCCGAGCACGGGGTCCACGCCGCCCTCGTCGAGGTCGAAGGTCCACGAGCGCTCGTCGTGGACCGGGCCGGCGAGCCCCATCGAGATGACGTCCTGGAGGCCGAGCAGGTCCCGCACGATGATCGAGCGGTTGGCCCACGGGCACGCCTTGGCGGCCAGCAACCGGTAGCGGCCCGGCTCGACGGGCCAGCCGTCCTCACCCTCGCGGGTGATCCGGTCGTCGATGTAGTTCATGTCCCGCTCGAAGGCCTGGCCGTCGACGCGGTAGGTGCCGGCCTTCTTGTGCTCGTCGCGCTCGTCGGCCACGGGGTGCTCCTGCCAGAGATGTTGATGATTCATCCAGTCGCCGACGTCGTACCCGAACCGGATCCCGATCACGCGCCCCCGGGCACGAAGTCGGCGGCCACCCGGAGCAGCACGTCGTTGCCCGCGGCCTCCCCGATGCTGACCCGCGCACCCTCGTCCCCGAAGGGCCGCACCATGACGCCGGCCTCCTCCGCGGCGACGGCGAGAGCCGCGGTGCGCCCCCCGGCGGCGAGCCAGACGAAGTTGCCCTGGGCGTCGGGCACGTCCCAGCCCTGGTCCAGCAAGGCCCTCGGACGCGGGTCCGCTCCTCGCGCAGTGCGGCGACCCGCTCCAGCAGCTCGGCCTCCCGCTCGAGGCTGGCGACGGCGGCGGCCTGGCCGACGGCGGAGACGCCGAAAGGCAGCGACACCGCGCGTACGGCGGCCGCCACCGGCTCGGCGGCGACGGCGTACCCGACCCGGAAGCCGGCGAGGCCGTAGGCCTTGGCGAACGTCCGCATGACCACGACGTTCGGGTGCTGCCGCATCAGCGAGAGCGCGTCGACCGGGTCCTCGTCGTCGACGAACTCGCGGTAGGCCTCGTCCACGACCACCACCACGTGCGCGGGCACCTCGTCGCAGAAGGCGGCGAGCTCCGCGTGCCGGACGGCCGGCCCGGTCGGGTTGTTCGGGGTGCACACGACGACGACGCGGGTGCGGTCGGTGACGGCCGCGAGCATCGCCGGCAGGTCGTGCCGCGCCTCGGGGGTGAGCGGCACCCGCACCGACGTCGCCCCGGAGGCGGTGACGGCGATCGGGTAGGCCTCGAAGGAGCGCCAGGCGTAGACGACCTCGTCGCCGACGCCGGCGTACGCCTGGAGCAGGTGGTAGAGCACCGCCACCGACCCGGTGCCCGCCGCGAGCTGCCCGGTGGCCACCCCGAGCCGCTCGGCGAGGGCCTCGTAGAGCGCGACCGCGCCCATGTCGGGGTAGCGGTTCATCCGCTCCACCGCCGCCGTCGCCGCCTCGACGACGCCGGGCAGCGGCGGGTAGGGGTTCTCGTTCGAGGACAGCTTGTAGGTCGTCACGCCCGGCCGCGGGGCGGGCGGGCGCCCCGGTACGTACGCCGGGATGGCCGCGACGTGGGGCAGGGGCTCGGGCACGCCGGACGAGGCAGACATGGCGCCGACCCTAGTGCGCGGCGGCCTGCGTCCCACCGCTGTCCTGACGCCGGGCGCGGAGCACCGCGTCGTGCACGGTGAGCATCCGCCCGGGCGCGTCGCCGTGCGCCCACCACTGCTCGCGCGGTTGGGCCTGGACCACCTCCACCGCGCCCGGTCGTCCGCGAGCGCCGGGAGCAGGGACGCGGCCGTGCGCAGGCAGCGGCGCCGCCCGGGGGCGCACCCCCTCGTGGCGGTGGTCGGGGTAGGACGTCGACGTCGTCACCCTCGGGCAGGGTGCAGGAAGTGCACCGTGCGAGGTCCCAGCGCTCCTCGCCCGGCTCCCAGGTGCGGAGGCCGTGGCGCCGTTCGGCCCGCCCGGCGAGCGCACGCACGTGCACGCCCGTCCCACGGGCCGGTAGACCCCCCGACCAGGGCGAGGGGAGGGTCAGGGCAGGGTCAGGCGCCCGCCGGGCACCACGTCGAGCTCGCGCCCGATCCGCACGTCGAGCGGGTTGGTCAGGCAGCGGGCCGAGCCGCCGCCCGTGTGCAGCTCCGAGAGGTCGACGAGCACGACCTCGAACCCCCACTCCTCGAGCTGCGCCCGCACCCGGTCGGGGCAGGCGGGCATCACGACGGTGCGGCCGACGACCACCGAGTTGGCGCAGAAGGTGAGCGCCTCCTCCTCGGTGAGCACGAGCGGCTCGGGCACCAGGTCGAGCAGCGCGGCGGCCGAGGCGTCGTCGAGCGCGCTCGGGCAGACCATCGCCCGGGTCCCGTCGAGAGGGCAGAAGGCGAGGTCGAGGTGGTACATCCCCTCGTGCTCGATCCGCAGGCCCAGCACGTCGGCCTCGAGGTCGCCGGCGAGGTGCTTGAGGGCGAGCTCCTCGGTGCGCTTGCCGAAGCCGACCACCAGCCGGCCGCCGAAGGCGAACGCGTCGCCGGCCTCGAGGTGCGGACCGACGCCGTCGCGACCGACGTACGACGTGGAGTAGCCGTGGCCCTCGAACCACGCGGCCGCGGTCGGCGTCTCCTGACGCCGCTCCGCGAACCGCATGTGCGACATCACCACGTGCGGGCGGGCACCGACGGCGGCGTCGGACTGCTCGAGCACGAGGCCGAGGTTCATCGCGTAGACCATGTCCGGGGAGTCGCTGCGCTGCGGCAGCACCTCGACCTCGGCACCGACCGCGCGGAGCGCGGCGACGAGCGCGTGCCACTGCTCCAGCGTGCGCGCCGGGTCGGGCTGCACGGCGGGGTCCATGTAGGGGTTGATCGCGTAGTCGACCCGGAAGTGGGTCGGCTCGACCATGGCGTAGCGGTGACCCCAGGTGAGGGTGCTTCCCATGTAGCTGCCTCCTGTGCGGCGTCTGGCGGCGGCGGGATCACCCACCGGTCGCTCTTTGTCGGACAATCAGACAGAGAACAGCATGCCTGGCCGGGGTGTTCCCGCGCAAGCGAATGTCGGACAATGTGGGCGTGCCCACTAGGTCAAACGCCGGCGACGCCGTGTTCGCCGGCCTCTCCCTCGAGCTCTCCTCGACGGTCGACCGGGTGGTCGGGGAGCTGCGTCGCGCCCTGTTCGCGGGCGAGCTGGACCCGGGCGTCCCGCTGCGGGAGATCGCGCTGTCCGAGGCGCTCGGCGTCAGCCGGTCGACCATCCGCGAGGCGCTCGGCGTGCTCGTCGGGGAGGGCCTGGCCACCCGGGAGCCACACCGGGGGGTGCGGGTCACCGACCTCGATCCCGAGGCGATCCGCGACGTCAGCAAGGCCCGGCGGGTGCTCGAGTCGGCCGGCGTGGCGAGCTGGGCCACCGCCACCGAGGCCGACCGCGACGGCGTACGCCGGGCCCTCGCCGCCTTCGACGAGGTCGCCCAGGACTCCCACTCGGTCGCCGACATGACCGCCGCCCACCTGGGCATCCACCGGGCGCTCGTCGCCCTGACCGGCTCCCGCCGGCTGCTCGGCGCGACCGACGCGCTGAACGCCGAGATCCGGCTGGTGCTGGCCCGGGTCGATCGGGTGCGGCAGAACGGCGAGCAGCAGGTGCACTCCCACGCCCACCTCGTCGAGCTGCTCGAGTCGGCTGCCGTCGAGGAGGTCCAGGCCGAGCTGCAGCGACACCTCGACGACGCCGAGGAGTCGATGCTCGCGGCCGAGCACGGCATCATCGACCCGTGAGGATCCTGATCTGGCTGACCGTGCACGCACTCGCCCTCTACGCCGCCGTCTGGCTCGTCGACGGCATCCGCCTCCGGGGCATGGACACGAACCAGCAGGTGGTGACCGTCGTGGTCGTCGGCGCCATCCTGGGCGCGGTCAACGCGACCGTCGGGCGCGTGGTCAAGCTGCTCAGCCTGCCCTTCATCATCTTGACCCTGGGGCTGCTGTGGTTCGTCATCAACGGCGCGATGCTGCTGCTCACCAGCAGCATCGCCGAGGCGCTCGACCTGGGCTTGCGGGTGGGGGGCTGGGGCGCCGCGATCTTCGGCGGCATCGTCATCAGCGTCGCGGCCTTCCTGCTGCGCGCGGTGCTCCCGGAGGCCGACTACCGGCGGAGCCGGTGGTGACCGAGGTGCCCGACCTGCCCGTCGCGCGGCCCGACCGCGCCGACGAGGGCGTCCAGTACCGCCTGGCCGTGGTCTGCCTCGGCAACATCTGTCGCTCGCCGATGGCGCACGTGGTGCTCGAGGCGGCGCTGGCGGAGGCCGGTCTCGACGACCGGGTCGAGGTGACGTCGTCGGGCACGGGGGGCTGGCACGTCGGGCAGCCGATGGACCCGCGCGCGGCGGCCACCCTGGAGCGGGCCGGCCTCGACCCGAGCCACCACCGCGCCGAGCAGTTCACTGCGTCCTGGTTCTCGCGGCAGGACCTGGTGCTCGCGATGGACGCCACCAACCTGGCTGACCTGCGCGAGCTCGCCGACCAGACCCCCGACGAGGTCCCGCCGGGACGTCTGCGCCTGTTCCGTGACTTCGATCCGGATGCGGACGGGGGTCCTGGTGAGACAACGGGGCGCGACGTGCCCGACCCCTACTACGGTGGGGACCACGGCTTCGCCGACGTGCTCACCCTGGTGAAGCGCACCAGCGACGCCCTGGTCGAGCGGCTCGTCAGCCTGCTCGGCCGCCCGTGACCATGAGACCGAGCAGACCTGGGAGGTGACCGATGGCGAGGTCGCCCGTCGTCGCCCGCCGCGTCGAGCAGCTGCTCGGCTCCCCCGTCGTCGCCACCACGCCGGTCACCGGTGGGGACATCTGCTCCGCGACCCGCGCCCGGCTCTCCGACGGCTCCTCGGTCTTCGTGAAGACCCGCTCGGGCGCGCCGTCGGACTTCTTCACCGCTGAGGCGGAGGGGCTGCGGTCCCTGGCCCGTGCCAACCCGGCGCTCGTGCCCGAGGTGCTCGCGGTCGCCGAGGACTGCCTGCTGCTGCCGTGGATCGAGCCCGGCCGCCCGGACGCCGATGCCGCCGCGCGGCTGGGTCGTGACCTGGCCCAGGTGCACGCGTTCGGCGCCGACTCCTTCGGCGGTCCCGTGGACGGTTGGGTCGGCACGCTGCGGCTCTCCAACACCGGCGAGGACGCCGACGTCACCTGGGGGCAGTTCTACGCCCGACGGCGGCTGGTTCCCTACGTGCGCACTGCCGTCGACCGCGGCAACCTGGAGCCCCGTGACGCCCGCGACCTCGAGGCGCTGGCCGGTCGGCTCGAGGCCGGCCACGACCTGACCGGCCCGCCCGAGCCGCCGGCCCTGCTGCACGGCGACCTCTGGTCCGGCAACGTCGTGTGGGGCGTCGGGCGCGCGCACCTGGTCGACCCCGCGTCGTACGCCGGGCACCGCGAGAGCGACCTGGCCCTGCTGTCCCTCTTCGGCACCCCGATGCTCGCGCAGGTGCTCGCGGCGTACGACGACGCGCACCCGCTCGCCGACGGCTGGGAGGACCGCGTGCCCGTGCACCAGCTCTACCCGCTGCTCGTGCACGCCTGCATGTTCGGCGGCGGGTACGGCGCCCGCGCCGCCGAGATCGCCCGCGCCCTGCTCTAGGGCGCTCCTCCCGCCGAGGGGGCACTGAGTTCGCCCCGAGAGGGCAGATAGTTCCGTCCGCTCGCTGCCGGAATTCTCGCGCCCTCTCGCCGCGAGGTGAGTGCCCTCTCGCCGCGAGGTGAGTGCCCTCTCGCCGCGAGGTGAGTGCCCTCTCGGGGGGCGGGAGTGGCTGAAGCTTCGGAGTCTCAGCCGTGCTTCAGGCATCGATGGCACTCTGGAGGCGTGAACAGCAGTCAGCAGCAGCGCATCCTCGTGGTCGACGACGACCGGGCGGTGCGTGAGTCGTTGCGTCGCAGCCTGGAGTTCAACGGGTACGCCGTGGCGATGGCCAGCGACGGGGCCGAGGCGCTCGCGACGATCGGTGCCATCCACCCGGACGCCGTCGTGATGGACGTGATGATGCCGCGGCTCGACGGCATCGAGGCCACCCGCGCCCTGCGCGCCGCCCACAACGACGTGCCGGTGCTGGTGCTGACCGCCCGCGACAGCGTCGGCGACCGCGTCGAGGGCCTGGACGCCGGGGCCGACGACTACCTCCCCAAGCCGTTCGCCCTCGAGGAGCTGCTCGCCCGGCTCCGCGCGATGCTGCGCCGTCGTCCCGTCGACCAGGCGGCGCCCGACGAGCGCCTCGAGTTCTCCGACCTGAGCATGGACCTCGCGACCCGCGACGTCTTCCGGGGCGGGCGCCGCATCGAGCTGACCCGCACCGAGTTCTCGCTGCTGGAGATGTTCCTGCGCCGGCCGCGCCGCGTGCTCGACCGGGCGTTCATCCTCGAGGAGGTCTGGGGCTACGACTTCCCGACCACCGCGAACTCCCTCGAGGTCTACGTCGGCTACCTGCGCCGCAAGACCGAGGCCGAGGGGGAGGCCCGGCTGATCCACACGGTGCGTGGCGTCGGCTACGTGCTGCGCGAGGCCGTGTGAGCCGCCGCTGGACCGCCCGGGGCCAGGCCTTGCGCCGGGCGTTGTCGGCCGGGCCGGCGTACCGGCAGTCTCTCGCGAGCCGCATCCTGCTGCTTGCCGCGGCCGCCGTCGGTCTCGCGGTCGCCGCCTCCGCCCTCGCCGTGTACGCCACGGTGCGGATGCAGATGCAGCAGAGCCTCGACGACTCGCTGACCGCCCGCGCGCAGGCCGCCGTGCAGTCCGACGCCCTGGCCACGCTCTCGTCACGGCGCATCCCGTCGTGGGCGCTCGGCGCCGGTGACGTGCGGGTCAGCTTCCTCAACGGCATGACCGGCGAGCTGGTGACGGCCGACCGCGTGGACTCCAAGCTCCAGTACGGGTGGCCCGAGCTGCGCGTGGCGCGCGGGCGTGACCCGTTGTCGGTGCGCACCGTCACCGCCACCGACGGCTCGCACTTCCGGGTGGTCGCCGTGCCCGCGGGAGGCACCACCGCCCTCGTGCTGGCGCAGTCGCTGGCCCCCTCCGAGTCGGTGCTCGAGCGGCTGGGCGCCGTGTTGTTCATCGTCGGCCTCGTCGGCATGGTCATCGCCGGGCTGGCCGGTTGGGGTGTCGCGGTCAACGGCCTGACGCCCGTACGACGACTCACCCACGCGGCCGAGGAGGTCGCCCGCACCGACCAGCTCACGCCGATCAAGGTCGAGGGCAACGACGAGATCGCCCGGCTGGCGACCTCGTTCAACCACATGCTGCACGCCCTCTCCGCCTCCCGTGAGCGGCAGCGACAGCTGATCGCCGACGCCGGACACGAGCTGCGTACGCCGCTCACGTCCCTGCGCACCAACCTCGACCTGCTCCGGCAGGCCGACTCCGGGGCGGGCCTCTCGACCGAGCTGCGGCGCGACCTGCTCGACGACGTCGGCGCCCAGATGGAGGAGTTGACCACCCTGGTCGGCGACCTCGTCGAGCTGGCGCGCGACGAGGCCCTCTCGCCGGTGGTGGAGCGCTTCGACCTCGTCGACGCGCTCAACCGGGCGTTGGCCCGGGTGCGGAGGCGTGCCCCCTCGCTGACCTTCGACGTCCAGGCGTCGCCGTGGTGGGTCGAGGGCGACCCCTCGGCCGTGGAGCGCGCACTCACCAACCTGCTGGACAACGCCGCCAAGTGGAGCCCCGAGGACGGCACGGTGCGGGTGCGGTGCGGCGGGGGCGAGGTCGTCGTCGACGACGAGGGCCCCGGCATCGCCGACGACGAGCTGTCGCACGTCTTCGACCGCTTCTGGCGGTCCCCGGAGTCGCGCACCATGCCCGGGTCCGGCCTGGGCCTCTCGATCGTGCGGCAGGCGATCACCCGCCACGGCGGCACCGTCGAGGCGCGGCACAGCCCCGGCGGCGGCGCGTCGTTCCTCGTCGTGCTGCCGGGCAGCAGCGACGAGCGGCCCGAGGAGGAGCCCGTGAGTGACCGTGACCGGTTGCACGGTGCAACCTCGGCGACGGCACAAGGTCGCCTCAGGGACCGCTCAGAGTCCCGCGGCACGCTCAAGACATGAGCGACGACCGTCCCGACCCGTACTCCCCGCAGCAGGGCAACGACCCGCGCGGGCAGCAGCCCACCGGCACCGCCGACGACACCCACGCCTTCGCGCGTGACGACCTCTACGCCCACCCCGGTGGACAGGCCCCCGAGAACCCCTCCGCGCAGCCGGCTGAGACGGGCGCCCCTCCGGCGTACGGCGCTCCCTGGGGCGCCCCGCCGCCCGTGCCGGCGCAGCGCTCCGGCCGACGCGTGGGCACCGGTGTGCTCCTCGCCGCCCTGGTGCTCGGTGGCTTCGGCGGCGTGGCCGGCTCGGCCGCCTTCGACGCGTACGGTCCCGCGGGCAACGACGGCGGCGTCTCCACGAGCGTCGTGGACTCCGGTCGCACCGCGGCGACCCCGACGTCCGTGCAGGGCGTTGCGTCGACGGTGCTGCCCTCCGTCGTTCAGATCACCGTCAGCAGCGCCGGCCAGCAGGGGTCCGGCTCCGGGATCGTGCTCTCCTCGGACGGCACCATCCTGACCAACGACCACGTGGTCGAGGGTGCGGGTGCCGGCGGCGAGCTCGTCGTGTCGTTCAACGACGGCACCACGGCGCCGGCCACGGTCCTCGGCGAGGACCCCCTCACCGACATCGCGGTGATCAAGGTCGACGGCGTCGACGGTCTCGTGCCCGCGACGCTGGGCAAGTCGGGCAACCTCGCCGTGGGCCAGAACGTCGTCGCGGTCGGCTCCCCCTTCGGCCTCTCCTCCACGGTCACCACCGGCATCGTCAGCGCCCTGGACCGACCGGTCTCCGTGGGCCAGGTCAGCCCGGCGTCGCAGCAGAGCGCCGTCTACCCGGCCATCCAGACCGACGCTGCCATCAACCCCGGCAACTCGGGCGGTCCGCTGGTCAACCTCGAGGGCCAGGTGGTCGGCATCAACGCCTCGATCCGCACCTCGTCGGACTCGACCATGGGTTCGGGCCAGAGCGGGTCGATCGGGCTGGGCTTCGCGATCCCGATCGACGAGGTCGCCCCGATCATCGATCAGATCCGCAACGGCGAGGCGCCGACGCACGCCCGCATCGGCATCTCGGTCTCCGACGCCACCGGCACCGACGGCCTGCCCCGCGGCGCCCAGGTCGAGACCGTCGAGGCGGGCACGGCCGGGGCGGACGCCGGGCTCAAGACCGGCGACGTCGTCACCGAGCTCAACGGCGAGCAGGTGACGAGCTCGGATGCCCTCGTCGCGCTGATCCGGTCGCTGCGACCCGGGGACGACGTGACCCTCACGGTCTCGCGCGGGGGAGGCACCCAGGAGCTGAAGGCGACGCTGATGTCCGACGCAGCCTCGACGCAGTCCTGAGTGACCCAACCGACCCCGGCACCGAGGCGTCACGCCCCGGTGCCGGGGTATCTCTCCGCCATGGTCAACGTCACCCGTGAATTCACCGTCAGGGCCGAGCCGGCCAAGGTCATCGACTACCTCAAGGACTTCTCGCACGCGGAGGAGTGGGACCCGGGCACCGTGTCCTGCGTCCGCCAGGACTCCGGGGAGATCCGGGTCGGCTCCCGCTGGGCCAACACCTCCAAGCTGATGGGCAACACCACCGAGCTGGAGTACGAGCTGCTCGACCTCAACGAGGGGCGCGTCCGTTTCCAGGGCACGAACTCCTCAGCGACGTCGCAGGACATCATCGACGTCCAACCCGCCCCCGAGGGATCGCAGATCCGCTACGAGGCGGTCATCGAGATGAAGGGCGCGGCCAAGCTCGCCGGCCCCGCGCTCAAGGTCTTCTTCGAGGTCAAGCTGGCCAAGGAGGTCGTGGACAACCTGACCCGCGTGCTCGAGGAGAAGGCGCAGTGAAGCAGGGCGACGAGGTCACCTGGAACACCCCGCAGGGCAAGACCACCGGCACGCTGGTCGAGAAGAAGACCCAGGAGTTCCAGCACGACAAGCAGAAGTTCAACGCCTCCGAGGACGAGCCGTACTGGATCGTCGAGTCGGTGCAGACAGGCTCGAAGGCGGCCCACAAGGAGTCCACCCTCGAGCAGAAGTAGCCCAGAGGGCACTCCCTTCCCGCCGAGAGGGCACGTACTTCGTGTCGAGAGGGCACTCGCCCACAAGTGAAGGGAACGAGCGCCCTCTCGCTGCGAAGTGAGTGCCTTCTCGCGGGGAGCTAAGTGCCCTCTCGGCGTCAGGGGAGGTAGGGGGCGGCCCGGCGTCAGGGGAGGTAGGGGGCGGCCCGGCGGGTGTGGCCGGCCTTCGTGGCCGGGTCCATGCCGTCGTAGCGAGAGACCACGAACTGCGAGCGCCCGTTGCCGGCGAAGACGTCGTGGTGGTCGCGCACGAAGGTCCAGTAGAGGCCGTCCCAGTCGGCCTGCCAGTCCCCCGGCTCCCCGTCGACGGCGGTCTCGGTGAGGGCCTGCGTGTAGTCCGACATCGTGCGCAGGTAGTTCGAGCCCGAGACGTACGGCTTCGTGGTGATCGTCGTGCCGGCGGCGAACTGGCTCATCGCGTAGACGTTCGGCACCATCACCCAGTCGTAGGCGTCGACGAACATCTCCATGAACCACTCGTAGACCGCGTCCGGGTCGGCCCGCACCAGGCACATCGCGTTGCCGAGCACCATCAGCCGCTCGATGTGGTGGGCGTAGCCGGTCGCCAGCACCGAGCCGATCACGTGGTCGACCGGGGCCAACCCGGTGCGTCCGGTCCACCAGCCCTCGTCGAGGTCCGTGCCGTGGTGGAGGTGGTTGCGGGTGCGCATCGCCCGGCCCTTGGTCAGGTAGGTGGCGCGCATGTACTCCCTCCACCCGATCACCTGGCGCAGGAAGCCCTCCAACGAGCTCAGCGGCACCGCGTCGTCCGCGCCGGCCTCCAGCGCCCGCCGTACGACGTGGGCCGGCGACAGCAACCCGACGTTCAGGCCCGGGCGTCAGCAGGGAGTGGAAGAGGTAGGGGTGCGCCGCCGACAGGGCGTCCTCGTAGGGCCCGAAGTCGACGAACCGCTCGGCGAGGAACTGCTCGAGGCCGGCCTCGGCCTCGTCGTGGCTGGTGGGCCAGGCGAAGGCGTCGGGGTCGCCGGGGTTGTCGGGGAAGCGCTCCTTGACCCAGGCGATCGCCTCGGTCACGGCCCGTGCCGCTCCACGCCACCGTCACCGGGCCGGGCGACGGCCGGCACGTGGTACCCGCGGGGCAGCTTCTTGCGGTTGTCCTTGTCGAAGGACCAGCGGCCGCCCACCGGCTCCCCGCCCTCGATGAGGATGCCGAGCCGTCGCCGCTGCCACTCGTAGAACGCCGACATCCGGTGGGTGTGCCCGCCGAACCAGTCGGCGACCTGGGCCTGGCTGGTCAGGAAGTTGGGCGTCTCGAGCCAATCGTCCTCGGCGATCACGAGGTCGAGCCCGGCCAGCGTGGCGAGGGTGTCGCGTGCAGCCAGTCGTCGACCACGTCGTAGCAGCTGACCCGCTCCGGCTCCAGCTCGGCGAGCACCTGCCGCAGCCCGGTGCCGGACGGGCGCCGACCGTCGGTCTCGACGGTCCCGACCCGGAAGCCGGCCTCCTCCAGGCGTACGGCGAACCGGCGCATCGAGGCCCGGTGCAGCACGAGCTTCTGGGTGTGGAAGCGGTACTGCCGGAAGAACAGGTCGTCCTCGACGAGCACGACGTAGGTGCCGGTGGGGGCCTCGAGCTGCTCCTTGAAGAGCTGGTGCGGGAAGACCAGGCGGACGTGTCGGGTGGCCACGGGAGGCCTCTACCCATTCCCGGCCCGGACGCGTCAGGGCTCCTGGAGTCGCTGAACCCTCCGGCGCGTCCTCATACCGGCGCCGCCGCGACCCGCGGCCGGCGGTCCCGCGTGGCGAGACCCTGCGCCATCACCGCGGCGAGCAGCCCGGCGCCCACCGGCACGAGCAAGGCCACCCGCAGGCTGCTGGCGTCGGAGATGACGCCGACGACCGGCGAGGTGAGCAGGAAGCCGAGCCGCATCAGCCAGCCCAGCACGGCGATGCCGGTGCCCTCGGGCAGCCCGGGCACCTGGTCGGCGGCCACGAAGGCGGCCGGCACCAGGGTCGCGCAGCCGAAGCCTCCGAGCCCGAAGCCGAGCAGCGCCAGCGGCCACCAGGGGCTGAGCAGCGCCATCAGCGCGCCGGCAGCGATCAGCAGTCCGCCCGTGCGGGCCACCGGGCCGCGACCCCAGCGGTCGGTCATCGGGTCACCGACGATGCGCCCGACGAACTGGAAGACCAGCACGATCGTGACGGCGAGCGCCGCGACGCCGCGGGGGGCGTCGGTCTCGAGCCCGAGGAAGAGCACCGACCAGTTGTTCGCGACGTCCTCGACGAGGGTGCCGCAGACGGCCAGGACGACGACCGGTGCGAGCAGCCGCCACGCCCCCGAGCGGGGCTGGTGCAGGGCGGGTTCGGGGTCGGCCGCGGGCCGGGCCGCGGGCTCGGTGCCGGGCTTCGGGGCGGCGCCCTCGGGCACCAGCGCGAGGTGGCTGGCGAGCAGGGCGACCAGCGACCAGACGACCCCGCTCGCCAGCAGCTGCACGCCGAGCCGTACGTCGAGCGCAGCGCCGAGCGCGCCGACGCCGCCACCGATCGCGGCGCCGAGGCTCCAGACGGCGTGGAAGGAGTTGATGACCGACCGGCCCGCCCAGCGCTCGACCAGGACGCCGTGCACGTTCTGCGCGGCGTCGGTGACGGCGTCGGTCGCGCCGCCCATCACCAGCATCAGCGCGAAGAACCAGACCGACGGGCTGAAGCCGGCGGCCGTGACGGCCGCTGCGATCGCGATCGACCCGACCGCGACCAGGCGCCGGGCGCCGTACCGCCGGATCAGCGGGGCCGCGCTGGTGGCGGCCAGGATCGCGCCCACCGGGAAGGCGACGACCAGCAGCCCGAAGCCGGTGTTGCTGAGGTCGAAGGCCTGCTTCACCTCGGGGTAGCGCGGCAGCAGCGCCGTGAAGATCGCGCCGTTGGTGAGGAACATCAGCGACACACCCACGCGGGCGCGCGCAGGGCTGGGCGCGGATCGGATCACGCCTGCACGCTATCCGTGCGGAGGGCAGTGCCCTCTCGCCGGGAACTCAGTGCCCTCTCGCCGGGAACTCAGTGCCCTCTCGGGTCAGCCGGCGAGGGACCCCCCGAAGATCTGCCAGGCCAGCGCCGACTTCGCGACCAGGCTGAGCACGAGGTAGACCTTCTCGCCGTACGCGTAGTCGGCCCACCTGCCGATCTTCTTGTACTGCAGCCACTGGTTGAGCGCGAAGGTGTTGAAGAAGACGAAGAGCGACACGATGATCCCGTAGACGAAGCCGGGCACGTCGCTGCCGGCGCCGACCGTGTTGACGACGATGGCGATCCAGGGGGTCGCCCCGGCGACGCAGCCGAACCAGAACGGCAGCATCGTGGTCGTCGTACGGCCGGGCGGGTTGGCCCGCTCCTGGAGCCAGCCGAACAGGATCATCGAGACGTTGACACCGGCGATCGCAATGACGGCCGTGATGCCGGTGATCCCGTTGTAGAAGGCGATGAGCAGCACCATGATCGTGGCGCTGACCGAGTACTCCAGCCACCGGAACCGGTTGATGCCCTGGCGCAGGTCGGCCTCGTAGCGCTTCCTCAGCACGGTCGAGGTGAGCAGGTGGTCCAGCGCCGCCAGGCCGAGGAAGAGCGCGATCGCCCAGCCGACGCGGACGTCGAAGAGCGCGCTCGGCGCGTCGGGCGGGGTGCCGGGCGGGCCGCTCGGGAAGTTCGAGACGACCGTGATCGCGAAGTCGGTGGCGAGCACCAGCACGGCGACGGCCTGGGCGGCGTGCAGGACGGTCAGCCCGAGGTTCCACTTCCGCAGGCGCGACAGGCTGGCGTCGTCGACCCCGGCGGCGGTCCGGGTAGCGGTGTCGTCGGTCGGGGCAGCGGAGCGTGAAGACATGTCCTCAGCGTGACAGATCACCGTCAGTGACAGCGCGAATCGGGCGTCGCGGTGCCGCACGCGACGAACCGCCAACGCAGCCGGGTCGTGTACGTCGTGTCGCCCACGACGTAGTCCAGCTCGACGTCGCGCACCCGCCCCCCGCTCGGCCCGACCTCCATCGAGACCAGCAGCTCGGTGGTCGTGGTGACGACCCGCTGGCTGCACGGGCTGTCGACGAGCGTGCCGGGCGGCTCGTAGAAGGCGCCGGTCGGGGCGTACGTCGCCCACGGCTCCTCGAAGTACGGCGGGCTGCCGCGCACCGCGCCGAGGGTGGACAGCGCCCCGTTGGCCAGGCCCTGCGGCCCGGTCACGTGCACGAGCGCCCGCGCCGAGCGGGCCGGCACGTCCGACCGCACCCGGGCCGCGACGACCCGCACCGGCTCGTCCCGGGAGCACAGCACGAAGCCGCCGAAGGTGGCCGTCCAGGGGGACACCCCGTCCGGGCCGGTCAGGACGCTCGTGCCCCGCTCGTCCAGACCGCCGAGTGGGCCGGGCCCCTCTTCGCCCGGGGAGCAGGCGGAGCCGAGCAGGGCGACAGCCGCGAGCACGAGGGCGAGCGGGCGGCGGGGCACGCTCCCCAGCCTGGCAGGGGAGCCCTGGTGCGCACCCGGCTCAGGGACGGGAGCAGCGCCGTCAACGCATCCGCGCGCCGCACGGGCAGGTCGTCCGGCGGTCCGGCCCGCACCGCCAGGCCCTGCGCCGGCAGGATCTCGGCGGACACGTCGCCCCTGGTGCGCACCCGCGCCGGCTCCACCGTCGCGTCACCCCGCTCGGAACGGAGGGAGACGCCGACCCGTTCGGTGCCCGCTCGGTGCCCGCGGTGCCCGCGATGCCCGCGGTGCCCGCAGTCTCGAGCACGCGGGCCGAGTCGTCACGGTCCAGCGATCTGCACAGGACCTTCACACCGCGTACGCCGCCGCTGCACGCCCGCGGACCTAGCCTCGTCGCCATGACCTCCGCACCGTCCGAGCCGCGCCCCCGCCGGGTGCTCGTCGTCGAGGACGAGCCCACGATCAACGAGGCGCTGGTCGCCCGGCTGGTCGCGGAGGGCTTCGACGTCACCGCGGCGTACGACGGGCCCGGCGCGGTCGCCGCGGCCGCGAGCAGCGACCCCGAGGTGGTGCTGCTCGACGTGATGCTGCCCGGCTTCGACGGGCACGAGGTGTGCCGTCGGATCCAGGCGGCCCGGCCGGTGCCCGTGCTGATGCTCACCGCCCGCGACGACGAGACCGACGTGCTGGTCGGTCTCGGGGTGGGCGCGGACGACTACCTGACCAAGCCCTTCCGGATGCGCGAGGTCGTCGCCCGGGTGCACGCGCTGCTGCGCCGCGTCGACCGGGCCGGGGAGCTGGCGGCGGGCGACACCGGCGGCGCGAGCGTGCTGCGCCACGGCGACCTCGTGGTCGACCTCGGCACGCGACGCACGCTGCTGGCCGGCAGCGAGGTGCACCTGACCCGCACCGAGTTCGACCTGCTCGTCGCGCTCGCGCAGCGGCCCGGCGACGTCCGCAGCCGCGAGGCGCTGCTCCGCGAGGTCTGGGACTGGGCCACCGACGGCGCGTCGACCCGCACCGTCGACAGCCACGTGAAGTCGCTGCGCGCCAAGGTCGGGGCCGAGCGGGTGCGCACCGTGCACGGTGTCGGCTACGCGCTCGGGCCGGGCGACTCGTGACCGGGCTGCTCGACTCGCTCAAGGTCCGCCTCGGCCTGCTCGTCGCCGCGAGCGTGCTGGTGGCCTCGGGGCTCAGCGCCCTGGCCGGGGCCGCAGGGGTCGCTCCGCTCCTGGTCGTGCCGGTCGCCGTGGCGGTCGCGCTGCTCGTCACCCAGCTGCTCGCCACCGGCATGGTGGCGCCGCTGCGCGAGATGACCGCCGCGGCCCGGGCGATGGCGCAGGGTCGCTACGGCACCCCCGTGACGACGTCGGGTCGCGGCGAGGTGGGTGAGCTGGCGCGGGCATTCACCGCGATGGCCTCCGACCTCGCGGCGGAGGACCACCAGCGGCGGGCCCTGGTCGCCAACGTCTCCCACGAGCTGCGCACGCCGGTCGCCGCCCTGCACGCCGTGCTGGAGAACCTCGCCGACGGGGTGGTCCCGGCCGACGACGCCACGCTCGCGGTCGCGCTCGGGCAGACCGAGCGGCTCTCGACGCTGGTGCGGGACCTCCTCGACCTCGGCCGCCTCGACGCGGGCCTCGCGACACTCGACCTGCAGCCGGTGCGGGTGCGTGCGGCGTACGACGGGGTGGTCGCCGAGGCGGACCACCTCGCCCGCGGGGTCCGGTACGTCATCGACGCGCCCGACGACCTCGTGGTGCCGGCCGACCCGGCACGGCTGCACCAGCTGCTCGCCAACCTGGTCGACAACGCCGCGCGCCACTCCCCGCCCGGGGGCACGGTGACGTTGCGAGGACGTGTCGCGACGGACGCGGTGCTGCTCGAGGTCGTCGACCAGGGGCCGGGGATCGCCGCCGAGGAGCGGGAACGGGTCTTCGACCGGTTCGTGACCTCGGCCGAGCCCGGTGCCGGCGGGGGTGGCACCGGGCTCGGGCTGGCCGTCGCCCGCTGGGTGGCCGTGCTCCACGGGGGGCGGATCGAGGCCGCGGCGGCGGGTGCGGACGCGCCCGACGCCCCCACCGCCCCGGGCGCACTGCTCCGCGTGACCCTGCCGGACACCCCCGGCGCCCCGCTGCCCCCCGAGCCCCTGCCCGCCGCTGCTGCCCCTGCCCCGACCACCGGACCCCTGGAGGACACCGTGACCACCGTCGACACTCCCCCCACGGTCGCGCGCCCGGCCGCGCCGCCGGCGACCGGAGGCCCGACCCTGACCTGGTGGCCCGAGCGGCTGCCGCAGCCCCGGCCGCGTCTGCTGGTCGCGGCCCTGGTCGTCGGGTCCTACGCCGCGATCGGCGCCTACGGCGCCTACGTGGTCTCGGTCGGCTACGCGCTGCTGCTGGTCGCCATGGTCGCCGTCGCCGTCTGGCCCGCCCGCCACCGGCTGGACCGCGCCGACCGGGCGGCCGTCGCGCTGGCCGTGCTCCTCGCCGGCATGGCCGGCGTCCGCGCCGCGGAGTGGGTCGTCGTGCTCTGCACGGTCGCCGCCGGCGGGCTCGTCACGGCGACGCTCGTCGGGTCGCGCACCCTGGCCCAGGTGTTCGCCTCGGGTGCGCTCGTGCCGCTCGCCGGGCTCCGGGGGCTCCCGTGGCTGGGCCGCACCGTCGAGGCCTCGGTGGGGCGTACGTCCTGGCGAGCCGCGCGCACGGCCGTCGTCTCGCTGCTCCTCCTGCTCGTGGTCGGTGGCCTGCTCGCCTCCGCGGACGCCGTCTTCGCCGGCGTGGTCGACGCGGTGCTGCCCGACGTCGAGCTCGGTGAGACGGTGCCGCGGCTCTTCGTCGCCCTCGTCGTCGCCGGGATCGTGCTGGCCGGTGCGTACACGGCGCTCAACCCGCCGGCGCTCGACGCGCTCGACCGCACCCCGGCGTCGGGTCGGCGGTGGGAGTGGTTCGTGCCCGTGGCGGTGCTCGACGCCCTGCTCGGGGTCTTCCTGGTCGGCCAGGCCGCCGCCCTGTTCGGCGGGGAGGCCTTCGTGGGCCGTACGACGGGCCTGACCTACGCCGAGTACGCCCGCACCGGCTTCGGCCAGATGGTGGTGGTGACGCTGCTCGTGCTCGCCGTGGTCTCCTGGGCCGTGCGCCGCGTGGCGGCCGCCGACCGCCCCTGGGCCCGCGGGTCGCTCGGGCTGCTGGTGACGCTGACGCTGCTCGTCGTCGTCTCCGCGCTGCACCGGATGGCGACCTACGAGGATGCCTTCGGGCTGACCCGGCTGCGGCTGCTCGTCTTCGTCTTCGAGGGCTGGCTCGGGCTCGTGCTGGCGTTCGTCCTCGTCGGGGGCCTGCTGTGGAAGGGCCGCTGGCTGGCCCGCACCGCGCTGCTCACGGGGGCCGCCACGCTGCTGGTGCTGGCGCTGGCCAACCCCGACGCCCGGATCGCCGAGCGCAACCTGAGCGGGGACCCGGGGGTGACGGGTCTCGACGAGTCCTACCTGACCGGGCTCAGCCAGGACGCCCTCCCGGTGCTGCCGCCCCGGCTGCGCGGGTGTGCGGCCCTGGCGGGTGGGTCGTCGTCCCTGCCGCCCGACGACGGGCTGTCCTGGAACCTGGGTCGCTGGCGGGCCGAGGCCTCCTGCCGGTGAGCCGGCGGTCAGCCCCGCCGGGTAGGTGACCTCGACGCCGTCGCGGCGGGCGCGCCGACCGGTGGACTCGGGGCGAGTGCCTCGCGCAGCCGGTCCACCTTCCACCGGGTCTCGGCCCACTCGTCGTCGAGGGCGGAGCGCACCGTGATGCCTCCGCCGGTGCCGAGCTCCCAGGCCCCCGCCCCGTCGGTGACCAGCGACCGGATCACCACCCCGAGGTCGGCGCGGCCGTCGCCCGACAGCCAACCGACCGCGCCGGCGTACGGGCCCCGGGGGGTGCCCTCGACCGCGTCGACGACCTCCATCGTGCGCAGCTTGGGCGCCCCGGTCATCGAGCCGGCGGGAAACAGCGCACGCAGGGCGTCGATCGTCGAGACGTCGTCGCGCAGCCGGCCCCGGACCGTCGACACGAGCTGGTGCACGTGCGGGTAGGTCTCCACGCCCATCAGGTGCGGCACCTCGACCGACCCGACCTCGCAGACCTGGGCCAGGTCGTTGCGGAGCAGGTCGGTGACCATCAGGTTCTCGGCCCGCAGCTTGGGGTCGCTGGCGAGGTGGGCGACCTGGGCGGCGTCGTCCTCGGGGGTCCCGCCGCGGGGGGTGGTGCCCTTGATCGGCTTGGTCTCGATGGCGCGGTCGGTGCGCACCACGGCGTACCGCTCGGGTGAGCTCGACAGCAGCGCGACGCCGGGGTGCCGCAGGAAGCAGGCGTACGGCGCGGGGTTGAGCGCGCGCAGCCGCAGGTAGGCCGTGACGGGGTCGACGTCGCTCGTCAGGTGCTCGCGGTAGGTCAGGTTGACCTCGTAGCTGTTGCCGGCGCGCAGCTGCTCCTGCACCTCGGCGAAGGCGGCGGCGTACCAGTCGGGGACGGGGCCGGCCGTACCCCGACCGGTGGGTGCGGGGGTGGGCAGCAGCCCTGGCTCCTCGACGACGTGCACCCGGGTCGTGCGCATCCAGACGGCGTCCGGCACGCCGGGCACGCCCGCGCTGCCCGGGCGCGCGGGCAGGTCCGGCCGGCAGGCGTAGCCGAGATAGCCCGCCCAGTGGACGTCCGGGTCCTCACCCTGGAGGTGCTCGGCCAGCACCGCGAACACGTCGTCCCCCACCACCTCGCTGCGGTCGGCCGCGTGTCGGGTGACCTCGCGACGACCGGCGTCGTAGGTCAGCGACACGTCGTCCCGATCGAGCACCCCGAGCACCGAGCGGCGCCGGGACCAGTCGCGGGAGCCACCCCCGTCGAGCCAGAACACCCGGGGGTGGGCGCCGGCCAGCTCCTCGAGCACCTCGGCGGGGACGTCGTCGGTCACGGCGACCACGTCGGTGGCTCGAGGAAGGCCGCCACCAGCGCGCGGCCGTGCTCGCTGAGCACCGACTCGGGGTGGAACTGCACGCCGTGCTGCGGCCGCTCGCGGTGGCGCACCGCCATCACGGTGCCGTCGTCGGCCCGCGCGGTCACGACCAGCGGCTCGACCACGTCGACGGCGGCCAGCGAGTGGTACCGCACGACCGTGGCGCCGTCCGGCACGTCGCGCAGCACCCCGGTGCCCTCGTGGGTCAGCGTCGCGACCTCGCCGTGGGCGGGCTCGACCCGGGCGACGCGACCGCCGTACGCCGCCACGAGGGCCTGCATGCCCAGGCACACCCCGAGCAGCGGCACGTCGAGGTCGAAGACCGCCCGCCCCAGCGCGAAGTCGGCGGCGACGTCCGGGGCACCGGGCCCGGGCGAGAGCACCACGTGGGAGTACGCCGCGAGCGCGCCCGGCGACGTCTCGTCGTGCTGCACCACCGTCGGCAGCTCGCCGGTGACCGAGGCGAGCAGGTGCACGAGGCTCCACACGTAGGAGTCACGGTGGTCGACCACGACGACCCGGGGTGCCATCAGACCGGTGCCCTCAGACCAGCAGGTCGCGGACCAGGTCGTGGATCAGGTCGTAGCCGTGCTCGGTGAGGATCGACTCGGCGTGGAACTGGATGCCGGCGAAGTGCGCGCCCCGCACCTGGTGCACGTCGCCGGTGAGCGGGTCCGCGGCCACCTCGACCCCCGCGGGCGCGGTGGCCCCGGTGGCCCCGGGGCCGTCCACCCGCCCGACGAAGGTGTTGTAGAAGCCCACGCGCTCCTCGCGCCCGAACAGGTCGACCGGGCTCTGCGTGCCCTGGAAGACGATGTCCTTGAACGCCAGCGGGATGCCGAGCCGGTCGCAGAGCACCTGGTGGCCCAGGCAGACGGCGAGGAACTTCTGGCCGGAGGCGAGCAGCGCGTCCACCGCCGAGCGGTACGCCGCGATCTTCGGCTGGGTGCCGTCGCGCGGGTCGCCCGGGCCGGGGCCGACGATCACCAGGTCGTGCCCGCCGAGCGCGCCGGGTGCGACGTCCTCGTGCCGCACCACGGTCGAGACCATGCCCATCACCGCGAGCACGTGGCGGAGCATGTTCACGAAGTCGTCCTCGCCGTCGAGGATGACGGCGCTCTTGCCCTTCAGCTCAGGAGCCGGGGGCGAGCCGCCCTGGTCGGTGAGCCAGAAGCGGGACAGCCGCTGGTTGCGGGAGGCCAGCGCGATCAGCACGTCCTCGTCGGTGGTCAGGTCGGCCACCCCCTGCGCCGGCGCGGCGGCCGGCACCAGCCCGAAGGCCGACAGGATGCCGCCGGCCTTGGCGTGGGTCTCGGCCACCTCGTGCGCGGGGTCGGAGTCACGCACCAGGGTCGCGCCCGCGGTGACGACGAGGTTGCCGTCGAGGTCGACGTCCGCGGTGCGGATCACGATCGGCGAGTCGGCGGTGGCCGAGCCGTCGGCGTCGCGGCCGAGCAGGGCCAGCGCGGAGGCGTAGTAGCCGCGGCCCTCGGCCTCGTACTTCTTGATCAGCCGGCAGGCGTTCTCCACCGGCGACCCGGTGACGGTGGCGGCGTACATCGTGTCGCGGAGCACCTCGCGGACGTCGCGGGTGGTGCGGCCGGCGAGGAGGTACTCGGTGTGCACGAGGTGCGTCATCGGCTTGAGGAACGGGCCGAGCACCTGGCCGCCCTCCTGGCAGATGTCGCACATCATCTTCAGCTCCTCGTCGACGACCATGAAGAGCTCGTAGATCTCCTTCTCGTCGGCCAGGAAGTCCAACATCGCGGCCTTGCGGTCGGCCTCGGGCACCCCGCGCAGGCGGAAGGTGCCGCTGATCGGGTTCATCCGCACGTCGCCGCCGTGCACGCTGACGTGTCGCTCGGGGCTGGCACCCACGAGGTAGCGGTCACCCGTGAAGAAGCAGTAGGTCCAGTAGGCGCCGCGCTCGGTGCTGAGCAGCCGGCGGAGCACGGTCAGCGCCGTGGCGTCGCCCCAGCCGGTCACCTTGGCGCGGTACTTGCGCCCGACCACGAGGTTCGCGCCCTCGCCGTGCCCGATCTCCTCGGCAATGATCTGGCGCACCACGTCGGCGTACGCCGCGTCGTCGGTCTCGAAGCCCCCGCGGTCCTCGAACTCGACCGGCTCGTCGGGCAGCACCTCGAGCAGGTCGGCCAGCGGCACCTCGCGCTCGGTGCTCACGTGGACCACCACCAGCGGGGTGCCGTCGTCATGGGCCTCGAAGCCGCGCTCGCGCACCTGGTGGAAGGGCACCGCCACCAGACGGTCGAAGCGCGAGCCCGGCTTGGGCGTGCCCCGCTCGAGGGGCACGTCGAGCAGCGAGGCGACCTCGTCGCGGGCGCCACCGACCAGGGTGACCGTCTCGGAGCCACCCAGCCGGATGACGGCCCACGCCTCGTGCTCGGTCAGCTCCTCGAGGGCGGAGGCTGCGGCGAGGCGGTCGGTCATGGGGGAACGATAGGCCGCACGACCCCCGGCCCGCTGGTCGAGGTGCGCGCGCAGCGAGCCTCGAGACCTACCGCGGGCCTACCCGCGGGCCCTACGGTGAGCCACCCCCTCAGGAAGGCTCACCCATGTCGGACCTCCAGGTCGTCGCCACCATCCCCGCCAAGCCGGAGGCCGTGGACCAGATCCGCGCCGCCCTCCTCGAGCTCGTCACCGCCACCCGCCAGGAGGACGGGTGCCTGTCCTACGAGCTGTTCGAGTCCGCCGCCGCTCCCGGCACGTTCGTCACCGTGGAGCGCTGGCGCGCGCAGGAGGACCTCGACGCGCACATGCACACCCCGCACATCGCTGCGGCGATGGGCGCGGCGGACGGCAACCTCTCCGGTGACATCGCGATCCACCCGCTGACGCCGGTCGCCTGAGTGCCGGGTGCCCGCTAGGGCCGCGGCGGGTCGGTGCGGTGCCGGGCGGGCGTGCGCGACATCGTCACGGGGTGCCGCACCTGCGGGACGCCGTCGCCGAGCCGCGGCGACTCGGGACGGGTGACCGGATCCAGCCCGAGCCGGTCGGCGAGGTCGAAGGCCTGGCCGACGGAGTTCACCGGCGCGCACGGCACCCCGGCCGCGGTGAGCGTCGCGAACCAGTCGTCGGCGCCCCGGGTGGCGAAGCTGCGCGCCAGCTCGGCCACCAGGTCGGGTCGGTGCACCACCCGCTCCGGGTTGGTGGCGAACCGCGCGTCGGCGGCGAGGTCGGGCCGCTCCAGGGCGGTGCACAGCCGGGCGAAGAGCCCGTCGTTGGCCGCCGCGACGGCGAGCGGTCGGTCGGCGGTGGGCACCAGCTCGTACGGCGCGATGCTGGGGTGGGCGTTGCCCATCGGCTCGGGCGTGACGCCGGTGTGCAGGTAGGCCGAGGCCTGGCTGGTCAGCGCCGACAGCAACGAGGCGAGCAGGCTGACCTCGACGTGCTGGCCCTCGCCGGTGCGGTCGCGGTGCCGCAGCGCCGCCAGGATGCCGAGGCCGGCGTGCAGCCCGGTGATCACGTCGACCAGCGCGACGCCGGCCTTGGTCGGGCCGGACTCCTCCGACCCGGTGATGCTCATCAGACCACCCGCGGCCTGCACCACGAGGTCGTAGCCGGGCAGGTGCGCGCCGGCCCCCGAGCCGAACCCGGAGATGGAGCAGTAGACGAGCCCGGGGTGCTGGGCGGCCAGTTCGGCGTACCCGAGGCCCAGCCGCTCGGCCGTGCCCGGCCGGAAGTTCTCGACGACGACGTCGCTGGTGGCGGCCCGGTCCCGCGCCTCCGCGAGGCCCTCCGGGGTGGCGAGGTCGAGGCTCACCGAGACCTTGTTGCGGTTGACGCCGAGGAAGTACGACGCCTCCCCGTCGTACCAGGGCGGGCCCCAGCTGCGGGTCTCGTCACCGCCGCCCGGGCGTTCGACCTTGACCACCTCGGCGCCGAGGTCGGCCAGCAGCATCGTCGCGTAGGGACCGGCCAGCACCCGGCTGAGGTCCAGCACGCGGAGCCCGTCGAGGGCTCCCGGCGTCGTCGAGGGGTCGGGCACGGGGGCTCCTTCGCGAGGTCGGGCCCAGGCTAGCCGCCCGCCGGCGGCTGCCGCGCTCAGCGGACGAGAACGACCAGCAGCGTCCGCGGTCCGTGCACGCCCTCGACCCGGCTCAGCTCGATGTCGCTGGTGGCGCTCGGGCCGCTGACCCAGGTCTGCGGGCGGGCCGGGTCGAGCCGTCCCATCGCGTCGGGCACCCCCGGCACGACCTGGTCGGCGCGCACGACGCAGACGTGCCGGTCGGGCACCAGGGTGAGCGCGCGTCGGCCCTGGTCGGGCCCGTGGTCGAGCACGATCGTGCCGGTCTCGGCGATGCCGACCCGGGCCGCGGTGACCACGGCGTACGCCGCGTCGAGGTCGGCGGCGGACATCGGCGCGGCGGGGTCGTCGACCACGGTCGGGGAGCCCAGCTCCCACGGGAGCCCCGGGGGCACGACGACCGGCTCCCCCTCCAGCAGGCCGTCGACCGTCGCCACGACGTCGGCCTCGGCACAGGGCACCACCCGCGCCCGGTAGTCCCCGACGCGGGCGACGAACAGGTCGAGCACCTCGTCTCGCGAGAGCGTCGTCAGCCGGCGGTAGCCCCGTCCGACCTCGGGCGCGGCTGGTGCCTCCGCGGTCGCCGCGCGCACCCGGGCCAGGACCTCCGCACGGGCCGAACCGGGGCTCACGACCGGCCACCGTCGGTGCGCCGCCACCACGCCCGGAACGACTCCCGGGGCGGCGCGGGCAGGTCGCGGGCGTCGGTCCAGGCCGCGCCGGGTCCGGGCGCGCGGCGTACGGCGGACCGCCCGCCCGGCAGATGTGCGGACCCGAGCCGCGCGACCACCCGACCGGCCAGGCCGGACACGCGCTCGAGGCCGCCGAGCCGACCGGCTGCGCCGAAGGCCCAGCCGGCCGCGCGCATCGCCACCGCCTCGGCGCTCGGCACGCCGCCCCGGTGGGCGTCGACGACCTGGCGCCGCTGGTCGACCAGCACGGCCGGGATGTCGATCTTGACCGGGCACACGTCGACGCAGGCACCGCACAGCGAGGAGGCGTAGGGCAGCGAGTCGACCTGGTCGTCCTGACCCACCCCGCGCATCAGCGGGGTGAGGATCGCGCCGATCGGGCCGGGGTAGACCGAGCCGTAGGCGTGGCCGCCGGTGCGCTCGTAGACCGGGCACACGTTGAGGCAGGCCGAGCACCGGATGCAGCGCAGCGCCTGGCGACCGACCTCGTCGGCCAGCGCGCGGGTCCGGCCGTTGTCGAGCAGCACGACGTGCACCTCCTGCGGACCGTCGCCGGGGGTCACGCCGGACCAGGTGGACGTGTAGGGGTTCATCCGCTCGCCGGTCGAGGAGCGCGGCAGGGTCTGCAGGAAGACGTCGAGGTCGTTCCAGGTGGGCACGACCTTCTCGATGCCGACGACGGACACCAGCACCTCGGGCAGGGTCAGACACATCCGGCCGTTGCCCTCCGACTCGACCACCACGAGCGTGCCGGAGTCGGCCACGGCGAAGTTGGCGCCCGAGACACCGACCCTGGCGCGCAGGAACTTCTCCCGCAGGTGCAGCCGTGCGGCCTCCGCCAACCGACCCGGGTCGTCGGTGAGGTCGTCGGGGGCGGCCCGCCCCGCGGCACCCATCTCGCGGCGGAAGATCGCCCGGATCTCGGCCCGGTTGCGGTGGATCGCCGGCACCAGGATGTGGCTGGGCAGGTCGTCGCCGAGCTGCACGATCAGCTCGGCCAGGTCGGTCTCCCACGCCGCGATCCCCTCCGCGGCCAGCGCCTCGTTGAGACCGATCTCGGCGGTCGCCATCGACTTGACCTTGACCACCTCGTCGACACCGTGGGCGTGCGCGACCGAGGCCACGACCGCGCACGCCTCGGCGGCGTCGCGCGCCCAGTGCACCGTCGCGCCGGCGGCGGTCAGGGTCTCCTCGAGCCGCACCAGGTGGGTGTCGAGGTCTGCCAGCACGGTGTCCTTCAGCGCGGCACCGGCGTCGCGCAGCTGGTCCCAGGTGCCGGCCGCCTCCAGCTCGCCGACCACCCCGGCGCGCTTGTCGCGAATGGTGGCGGTGGCGTGCGCGAGGTTGCGGCGCAGCACGGTGTCGCCGAGTGCGGCCCGGGCGGCCTCGGGGAAGGCCGGCATGCCCACGAACGTGGCGTTCACGGCGTACCCCCCTGGCCCTCGGTGGCCGCCAGCACCTCGGCCAGGTGCAGGACGCGTACGCCGGACCGCTGCCGCGACAGCAGTCCGCCCACGTGCATCAGGCACGACGAGTCGCCGGCCACGAGCACCTCCGCCCCGGTCTCGCGCACGTGCCGGGCCTTGTCGGCGCCCATCGCGACCGAGGTGTCGGCGTTCTTGACCGCGAAGGTGCCGCCGAAGCCGCAGCACTCCTCGGCGCGCGGCAGGTCGACCAGCCGCAGTCCGTGCACGGCCTCGAGCAGCTGCCGGGGCCGGTCACCGACGCCGAGCAGGCGCAGGGAGTGGCAGGTCGGGTGGTAGGTGACCCGGTGCGGGAAGGAGGCCCCGACGTCGGTCACGCCGAGCACGTCGACGAGGAACTCGGTGAGCTCGTGGGTGCGGGGGCCCAGCTCGGCGACGGCCGTCGCGAGGCCGGCGTCCCCGGCGGTGCGGGCGACCAGGCCGTGCTGGTGCCGCACCGAGCCGGCGCAGGACCCCGAGGGCACGACGACGGCGTCGTACCCGTCGAAGGCCTCGGCGAAGCGACGTACGGCGGGCAGGGCCTCGGCGACGTAGCCGGTGTTGACCATCGGCTGGCCGCAGCAGGTCTGCGCCGTGGGGAAGTCGACGTCGACGCCGAGCCGGCGCAGCAACGTCACCGTCGCGCGCCCCACCTCGGGGAACATCGCGTCGTTGACGCAGGTGACCATGAGCGCGACCCGCAATCCGACCCCGCCCCTCGTGTACTTCGACGGTGCTGTGGTCGCCTCGGGGGCTGCACCACCCTTGTGGAGCGACCGTAACCCCGATTTACAAGGGGTGGGTGGGGGCTAGGAGACCGTGACGAGGCGCTGTGTGGCGCGGGTGAGCACGACGTAGAGGGTGGCGCGACCGGTGGCCGACTCGTCCTCGATCTCCTGGGGCGCCACCACGACGATGCCGTCGAACTCCAGGCCCTTGGTGTCCAGGCCGGTGAGCACGACGAGCCGGTCCTCGCCGGAGGTCGCGGCACCCCGGGCGGCGGCGTCGGCGCCGGGAGCGTCGGCGGCGACCTCGTCCCAGGTGGCGAGCCACGAGCTCACCTCGGTGCGCCGGGCCACCGGCACCACGATCCCGACCGTGCCGGGCAGCTCGGCCGCCAGCTCGACGACCTGCTCCCGCACGGTGGTCTCGAGGTCGCGGTCGTCCGGACCCGCCTCGACCTCGCGAGGGTGCACGTCGGTGGAGCGCACCGCGTCCGGCAGGTCGGCGTCGAGACCGACCCGGCGGGCGTACGCCGCGGCGTACTCGTAGATCTCCGAGGAGTTGCGGTAGTTCTTCGACAGGTGGAAGGCGTGCTCGGGCTTGCCGGTCAGCGCCTCCTCGCGCGCGGTGTCGGCCTCGGCCGGCAACGGCCACGACGACTGGGCCGGGTCGCCCACCACCGTCCAGGTCGCGGTGCGACCCCGACGGCCGACCATCCGCCACTGCATCGGGCTGAGGTCCTGCGCCTCGTCGACCAGCACGTGCGCGTAGCCGTCGTCCTCGACCCGTCCGGACGGCGGCGCCCAGGCGCGGCCGCCGAGCTGGTCGCTCACGGTGGTGACCGGACGCAGGTCGGTCTCGTCCTCGGTCTCGGCGAGGATGTCGTCACGCTGCGGCGCCAGCGGGGGGTCGCCGAGGGCATAGCGCAGCTCGTCGACCAGCGGCACGTCCTGCACCGACAGACCGGCCGCCGGGTCGTCGCCCCACGACTTCGCCAGCAGGCGCGACTCCTCCCCCGACAGCAGCCCCTCGGAGGCCCGTGCAACGACCTCGGGGTCCTGCAGCCAGCGGAGCACCGTCACGGCGTCGAGCTCGGGCCACCAGGACAGCGCGAAGTCGCGGAACTCGTCGTCGGAGACCAGGCTGTCGACGAAGTGCTGCTTGCCGAGCTCGCGGCCGCGCTCGCCGCGCACCTGTCGCCACAGGGTGTCGACCAGCGTCTGGCCGACCTTCGCGCGGGCCCGGTTGCGCGGCGTCGAGGCGAGCAACCGGCGGCGCAGCTGGGCCAGCTCGCGGGTGCCGAGGGTCAGCACGTCGTCGCGGTAGAAGTGGCGGAACTCCCGCGGCGCACCGGGCACGGCCTGCCGGGCGACCCGGCGGACCACCTCGGCCATCCGCGCCGAGCCCTTCACCTCGGCGACGGCCGGGTCGTCCTGGCGCAGGGCGCGCAGCCCGTCGACCACCTCGCCCAGCGAGCGCAGCGCGACGGCGGTCTCGCCGAGGGAGGGCAGCACCCGCTCGATGTAGCGCATGAAGACGCCCGACGGACCGATGACGAGCACGCCGCCGGTCTCGTAGCGACGACGGTCGGAGTAGAGCAGGAACGCCGCCCGGTGCAGCGCCACCACGGTCTTGCCGGTGCCGGGGCCGCCGCTGATCCGCACGACGCCGCGGGCGGGCGCCCGGATCGCCTTGTCCTGCTCGGCCTGGATCGTCGCGACGATCGAGTGCATGGAGCGGTCCCGCGCCCGGGACAGCTGGGCCATCAGCGCGCCCTCGCCGACGATCGGCAGGTCGGCGCCCTCCTCGGGGTCGAGCAGCTCGTCCTCGACCGCGGTGACCGTGCGGCTGGCGCAGCGCAGCACGCGACGGCGTACGACGGACTGCGGCTCGGCGCTGGTGGCCTGGTAGAACACCGCCGCGGCGGGTGCCCGCCAGTCGACCAGCAAGGTCTCGTGCTCCTCGTCGCGCAGCCCGATCCGGCCGATGTAGCGGGGCTGCGCGTCGAGCTCTTCGCGCAGGTCCAGCCGGCCGAACACCAGGCCCTCGTGGGCGGCGTCGAGCTGGGCGATCCGGCGGGCCGCCTGGAAGACCATCGCGTCGCGCTCGACCAGGCCGCCCTCGTGACCGAGGTGCCCGCGGTCGTGGCCCTCCTGCGCGAGCGCGCGGGCCGAGCCGATGGATCGCTCCAAGTGCGTGTAGACACCGTCGACGTACCCCTGCTCCTGCGCGATCTCGCGCCGAGCCAGGTCGTCGTGGGCCCCCGAGCCGTCCGTCACTGCGTCCCGCCTTCGTCCGTCACGTCGTGCGACCGATCGTCAAGCCTACTGCGAGGAGATCTGGCTGCTCGCGGGGTCCCGTCTGGGGGCCGTGTCCGAAACGTGACCGGGACCTCCGCCGCCGCCGGTCGCGCCGCCCTACGATGCCGCCAGTCGCCGATCCCGCCGGGATCGGGACGAGACCACACTCGGGAGACCCTCCGTGCTCGGATCTCTGCGGACCACCGCCGTCACCGTGGCCTCGGCCGCCGTCGCCACCTCGCTGCTGCTGGCCACCCCCGCGCAGGCGCGGCCCTACGGCCACCACGACGCCGTCGGCGACGCCAGGTCCATCAACCTGAGCTCCGAGGAGTCGAGGCCCGCCCCCGACGAGGTGGGGGCCGACGCCACGAACGTCACGGTGCGTCACGGCCGTCACCGGTTGACCATGCGCATCGAGACGGTGGACCTGACCAGGGACGACTCGGCGTACGGGGCGCTCTTCCGCATCAAGACCCCGACCGCCCGGTACCAGGGCATCGTCTTCGCCACCAAGTCGGGCCGTGACAGCTACGTCCGCCTCACGGCCGTGGCCGGGAGGTCTCGCTCCGAGCCCTGCCGCCGGGTCTTCGCCGACATCGACTTCCGCGCCGACGCCTACCTGCTGTCGGTGCCGCGCAGCTGCCTGGACAACCCCCGGACCGTGCAGGTCGGCGCCGCCGTGATCAAGGGGCGCAGCAGCATGGTCGTCGCCGACGACGCGCAGCGCGACGGCGGCGACCTGAAGGGACTCACGCTCTCCCCGCGCCTGGTCTCGGGCCGACCCCGCTGATCCGACGCCGGACCGGCCCGGCACCGGGGGGTCGGCGACCGCGGGTGCCGGGCAGTCCGAAGGTCGTGTGCACCCCGGGGCTGAAGGCGACCTGGTCGGGCGGACGCTCGTCGAGCTCGGGGAAGCCGACCGACGCGAGCAGGCCGTCCTCGAGGGTGACCAGCTCGGCGTCGTGCACCGGCCACGGCCCGTGCTCGTTGGGGATGTAGGTCGTGCGACCCAGCACGCGGGTGTGCAGGCCCCACCGCGCCGAGACGAAGACGTCCTCCTCGCTCGGCCCGCCGGCGCTTCGGCCCGAGGTCGCGCACCTCGACCCGGCTGGTCGCGCCGGAGACCCCCGGCCACCGCAGGCGGGCGTCGTACCGGTGCACCGCGCCGCGGGCGTCAGGTCGGCGCGCGTAGCGCATCCGCGCCCAGCGGTACGGCGTGCCGAACCCCGCCCGCGCGGCGAGCACCACCCCGAGCCGGTCGGCGTCGAGGCTGACGAAGACCACGCCGCGCCGCCCGGTCTCGTCGACGGCGTAGAGCCGCACGTTGGTCTCCAGGAACGTGCCCAGCCACGGCGTCCCCGGCAGCGTGCCGGGCGAGGCGTCGACCATCCGGAACGGGATCAGCCCGACGTACGTCATGCCGTCCAGGGTGTCGGGGTGCACGCCCTTCGGCAGGTAGCCCGCGACCCGCTCCGGCGGCACCCGCCAGTGCAGGAAGGACAGGTCGCGCCAGTCCTGGTTCATCAACGCCGGGCCGCGGTAGTCCGGCGCCTGCTCGGTCACGGGTTCGGGCTGCACCCCGCCAGCCTGCCCTGCCCCGCAACCCGGGTGTGGGGACACGACACCTAGGGATGGTCGCCGCACCGGGCCCCGGGCGGCGACAGTGGAACCAGTCAACCGGTCCCACCCAGGAGGTCCCGATGAACCGCTCGTTCCGCCAGGTCGCCGTCGCCACCACCCTCGCCGCCGGCACGGTGCTCGCCGCCGCCCCGGCCCAGGCCGCGTCGTACTCCGCCCGGGATGCCGGTGGTGACGTCCTCAAGAACGACAACCGGGTCTTCGGCGACGAGTACCGGGCCGCGCCACGGCACCGGAACGCTGACGCACGGTGGGTGAAGGTGCGCCACGGCGCGCACCGGCTGCACGTGAACATCGGCACGGCCGACCTGCGGCGGGTGGGACGGTCGCTCGATGCTCGGGTCCACATCAAGACGCCCACCTCGGCGTACACGGCCAACGCCTCGCTGTACCGCACCCGCGGTGAGTACCGGCAGGGCACCGAGCTCGGCCAGGACTACGAGGTGGAGTGCCGGGGCCTGTCGTCGCGGTTCGACGTCGACCGCAACGTCATCCGCCTCGTGGTGCCCAACCGGTGCCTGGAGGACCCGCGCTTCGTCCGCGTCGGCGTCCAGCTCTACAACAGCGTCCGCCGCTACACCTACACCGACGACGCCCAGCTCGACGGCCGCCTGCGCCCCAGCGGCGAGCACGCGAAGTACTCGCCGCGGGTCCACCGCGGCTGAGGGGTCTCTCCACAGGCGCCGCCGACGCCCTGGCGCGCGCGGTCGTGGACGGCCAGGCTCACGGCTCGTGGACGGACTCGGCGAGCTGCTGACCCAGCAGGACGGCACGGTGTCGCGGCGCCAGCTGCTCGGGCTCGGTCTCGGGCCGAGCGAGGTGCGGCGCCTGCTGAGGCGTCGCGACCTCGTGCTCGTGCACCCCGGCGCGTACGTCGACCACACCGGCCCGCTCACGTGGCAGCAGCGTGCGTGGTCGTCAGTGCACAGCTGCTGGCCCGCCGCTCTCACGCACGAGAGCGCGCTCCGGGCGTACGACGGGCCAGGCTCCCCTCGGCCGTCGTCGCCGATCCATGTCGCGGTCGGTCTGGACCGCCGGCTCGACGGACCGCCCGGGGTGGTCGTGCACCGCACCGACGGTCTCGACGACCGGGTGCGCTGGAACCTCGGCCCGCCGCGGGTCGTGCTCGAGGCGGCCCTGGTCGACGTGGCGTGCGGTCGATTGCGGGACCTGGACGCCGTCGCCGACCTCGCCGGGGCCGTGCAGCACCGGCAGACGACCGTGGCCCGGCTGCGAGCCCAGGTCGACGAGCGGATCCGACTGCCGCGGCGGTCGTTCCTGCTCGACGTGCTCGACGACCTTGCGGAGGGCACCTGCTCGGCGCTCGAGCACGGCTACCTCACCCGGGTCGAGCGTCCGCACGGCCTCGCCGGCGCCCGGCGGCAGGTGCGGGACCGGCTCGGGGCCGCCACGGTCTACCGGGACGTGACCTACGCCGGCGCACGGGGCGTCCTGGTGGTGGAGCTCGACGGTCGGTGGTGGCACGACACGGCGGCCCAGCGCGACCGGACCTCGACCGCGACCTCGACGCCGCCGTCGCAGGACTGCGGACGGTGCGCCTCGGGTGGGGACAGGTCTTCGAGCGCGCGTGCCGCACGGCCGAGCGCATCGACCTGCTGCTCGGCGGGCCGGGCGGCGCGTGCGGACCCGGTTGTTCGGTGGCCCGCCGCACCGGCTGACGGGTCGACAAGGTGGAGTCTGGGTGTCACCTGGTGGCACCCAGACTCCACCTAGGGGTCAGCGGCCGTGGGACAGGAACGCCGTCATCGCCTCGCGGGCTGCGTCGGAGGCGAACAGCCGGGCCGACAAAGCGGCCAGCTCCTCGCCACGGGCGTCGCAGTCGGCCACGATCGGGGCGTTCAGCAGCCGCTTGGACTCCCGCAGGCCCTGGGGGGCGCCGAGGGCGAGCTCGGCGAGCACCCCCTCCACGGCGGCGTCCAGCGCGTCGGCGGGCACGGCCCGGGTGACCAGTCCGATCCGCGCGGCCTCGCGGCCGTCGAAGGTCGCTCCGGTGAGCACCTTCTCGGCCGCGGCCCGGCTGGTCAGGCGCGGCACGACGGTCAGCGAGATCATCGCTGCGGCCAGCCCGAGCCGCACCTCGGTGAGCGCGAAGGTCGCCTCCTCGGCGCTCACGACGATGTCGGCGGCGCAGACGACGCCGAGGCCGCCGGCGCGCACCGGCCCGTCCAGACGTACGACGACCGGTTTGGCGTGGGCGAGCACCTGCCGCTGGAGCGCGACGATCGCCCGGCCGGAGTCCTCCATCGACACCGTGGCGGCCTCGGAGAGGTCGGCGCCGGAGCAGAACACCCGGTCCGCCGACCGCAGCAGCACGACCGCGGCGCCGTCGTCGTGCTCGGCCCGGTCGAGGGCGGCGGCCAGCTCGGCCACCAGCTGCCGCGACAGCGCGTTGCGGTTGTGCGGGGAGTCCAGGGTGATCGTGGCGACGTCACCCTCGACCGCGTAGTGCACCAGCTCGCTCACGGGAGTGCCTCTCAGTAGGACTTGGGCAGGCCGAGGGAGTGCATCCCCACGAAGTTCAAGATCATCTCGCGGCTGACCGGCGCGATCCGGCTGAGCCGGCTGGCGACCAGCAGCGAGGCGACGCCGTACTCGCTGGAGACGCCGTGGCCGCCGTGGGTCTGCATCGCCCGGTCCACGGCGTGGCAGACCGCCTCGCCGGCGGCGTACTTGGCCATGTTGCAGGCCTCGCCGGCGGCCGCGTCGTCGCCCGCGTCGAAGAGAGCGGCCGCCTTCTGGGTCATCAGCCGGGCCAGCTCGATCTCCACGTGGCTCTCGGCCAACGGGTGCGCCACCGCTTGGTGGGCGCCGATCGGGGTGCCCCAGACCTGGCGCTCGCCGGCGTACGCGACCGCCTTGTCGAGGGCGAAGCGCGCCATGCCGGTGGCGAAGGCCGCCGCCATGATCCGCTCGGGGTTGAGGCCGGCGAAGAGCTGGGCGATGCCGTAGTCCTCGTGCCCGACCAGGGCGTCGGCGGGCACGCGCACCTCGTCGATGAACAGCTGGAACTGCTTCTCCGGGCTGACGATCTCGACCGGGATCTGCTGGTGCTCGAAGCCGGGGGCGTCGGTCGGCACGACGAACAGGCAGGGCTTGAGCTTGCCGGTCCTCGCGTCCTCGGTGCGCGCCACCACGAGCACGGCCTTGGCCTCGTCGACGCCGGAGATGTAGGTCTTGCGGCCGGTGAGCACCCACTCGTCGCCGTCGCGGCGGGCGGTCGTCGTGATCCGGTGCGAGTTCGAGCCGGCGTCCGGCTCGGTGATCGCGAACGACATCGTGAAGGTGCCGTCGGCGATCCCCGGCAGCCAGCGCTGCTTCTGTCCCTCGGTGCCGAAGCGGCCGATCACCGTGCCGCAGATGGCCGGGCTCACGACCATCAGCAGCAGCGGGCAGCCGGCCGCGGCGAGCTCCTCGCAGACGGCCGCGAGGTCGCCGATGCCGCCGCCCCCTCCGCCGTACTCCTCGGGCAGGGCGACGCCGAGGTAGCCGTTCTTGCCGATCTCCAGCCACAGGTCGGTGGTCTTCTCCCCCGCCTTCGCGCGCGCGACGAACCACTCGTGGCCGTACGACGTGCTGGCGAGCCGGCGCACCTCGGTGCGGAGGGTCTGGCGCTCGGCGGACTCGGTGTAGGCGACCTGCTCGGACATGCGGCTCCCCAGGGTGGTGGGACGGACCGGGACGGACCTGGCTGAACACTGACAGCGTTGCTGTCAGGGTCGATCATGCCTGGTCCCGCGCCGCCCCGCCAGATCCTGCGACACCGTGTCGCAGCAAGTTGCGGGTCAGCGCCCGGCGTGCGCCTCGAGCAGCCGGGCGTGGGCGTCGGGCCCGTGCCCGACCGAGGGGATCCGGAGCACCAGCAGCACGCCGGCGATCGCCCACAGGCCGAGGATGACCCACTCGTAGGGCCACACCAGGGCCGCCGGCATGCCGGGCAGGTACGAGCAGCCCGAGACCGATCGCGAGCACCGTCGCGACCGCGCCGGTCGCCTGGCCGCCAGGCGTGCGGAAGGGGCGGTCCATGTCGGGCTCACGACGCCGCAGCACCACGAACGAGGCCGCGACGAGCGCGTAGGCGATCACCAGCGACACGCCGCCCGCGTCCACCAGCCAGATCAGGGCTCTGGCGGCCGAACGGTGGGGCGAGCAGCGACAGCCCGCCCAGGAACCACAGCGCGTGGTCGGGGGTGCGGTACGTCGGGTGCAGCTGGCCGAACCAGGCGGGGAGCATCTTCGACTTCGCCATCGCGTGGACCAGCCGGCTGGCGCCGATCAGGAAGCCGTTCCAGGAGGTGAGGATGCCGGCGATACCGCCGAGCACCAGGATGTTGCCCATCGTGGCGCTCCCCCAGTGCGTCTGCATGCCGTCGGCGACGGCGAGGTCGCTCTTGGCCAGCTGGGCGGCCGGGAGCGACGAGCCGACGGTCAGCATGATCATGGCGTACCAGACGATCGCCAGCCCGACGGAGACCATCAGCAGCACGCCGAGCTTGCGCAGCGGCAGGTTGATCTCCTCGGCCGACTGCGGGATCACGTCGAAGCCGACGAACAGGAACGGCACCGCCACCAGCACCCCGATCAGCCGGCGGCCCCGCCGGTGAACAACGGGTCATGTTGCCGGTGTCGCCGCCGACGAACGACCCGGCGAGCAGCAGCACGCCCACCCCGAGCAGGAACAGCACGGCGGTGATCTGCAGGACCGCGGCAGGGCGCACGCCGCGGTACGTTGAGGTAGGTCATCGCGCCGCGGCGAGCATGCCGACGGCGCCCAGGACGGTAAACCTCGTAGCCGGCGACCACCCACGAGCGCGGTCTCGACCATGTCGGGCGCCAGGTACCAGCATCGTCTGGGCAGCGCGACGGCCTCGAAGGCGACCACCGACAGGTAGCCGAGCACGAGGAACCACGAGCACACGAACGCCCCCCGCGAGCCGATCGCCCGCAGCACGTAGTGGTGCTCGCCGCCCGAGTGCGGCATCGCGGTGACCAGCTCGGCGTAGGTCAGGCCGACCAGCCCGATGATGCCGCCGCCGAGCACGAACGCCAGCGCGGCGCCGAGGGTGCCGGCCCCGTCGAGGAACTCACCGGTCAGCACGATCCAGCCGAAGCCGATCATCGCGCCGAAGGCCAGCGCCAGGGTGTCAGCCTGACCCAGGACCTTGCTGAAGGACTGGTCCGTCTCGCTCATCGTTCCCCTCCGATCGACGTCGGGCGAACTGCCCCGTGCGGGCGGTCCCTCAGCACTCTAGGACGGCGGGAGGCTCCCCGTCGTGCCCGGCGCGTACCACCTGGGTAACGGTGTCGGGCCACGTCAGGCCACGTCAGGCCACGTCAGGCCACGTCAGGCCGCCCCGGCTCGTCGGCCTCGACCACGGCCAGCACCGTGCCCGCCGCCACCTGGTCGCCGGGCGCCACGTCGAGGCTGGTCACCGTGCCGGTGGCCGGGGCCGGGACGGTGTGCTGCATCTTCATCGCCTCGAGCACCAGCAGCGGCTGTCCCTGCTCGACCTCGGCGCCGGGCTCCACCAGCACGCGCACGACGCTGCCCGGCATCGGCGCCAGCAGCGACCCGGCCGCGACCTGCTCGGCCGGGTCGACGAACCGCGCCACGCGCACGAGCGGCAGGTGCCCACCGGCCCACTGCACGTCCACCCGGTCGCCGTCGAGGAAGACGTCGAAGGCCCGCACCAGGCCCGCGACCTGCACGCCCACCCGGGCGCGCCCCCCGGTGTGCCGCAGCGACGTCACCCGGGCGCCCGCCGCGGCGGCGGGGCCGGCGAGCTCGTACGCCGCGCGGTCGGCGCCGGCGCCCCACCACCGCACGGGCACCTCGGTGCCGAGCACCTCGAAGGTGGTCGTCTGGGCCGCCGAGACCACGTTGCGCCAGGCCGTCGGCACGCCCGGCATGACCGGCCGCCGGGCCACGCTCGCCTCGGTGACCACGGCGGCCGCCGCGAGCAGCGCGCACCCCTGCTCGACCGCCGAGCCGGGCACCTGCTGCGACTGCCGGGCCGCCAGGTCGTGCCGGTCGAGGAAGTCCGTGCCCAGCTCACCGGCGAGGAAGGCCGGGTGGCGCAGCACCTCGACGAGCAGGTCGCGGTTGGTGCGCAGCCCGTGGATCTCGGCCCGGGCCAGCGCACCGGCCAGCCGGCGACAGGCCGCCTCGCGGGTCGGCGCCCAGGCCACGACCTTGGCCAGCATCGCGTCGTAGTGCGTGCCCACCTCGTCGCCGGAGCCGAAGCCGCTGTCCAGCCGCAGCCCGACCTCGTGGGTGAAGACGCCCTCGGCGTCGGGGACGACGAACCGGCTCAGCCGCCCGCTCTGGGGCTGCCAGCCGGCTGCCGGGTCCTCGGCGTACAGGCGGACCTCGACGGCGTGCCCGGTGGGGCCGTCGGTGGTCGAGGTGCGAGCCACGAGACCCGAGACGTCGCGCCCCTCGGCCACCGCGAGCTGCAGCGCCACCAGGTCCAGCCCCGTGACCGCCTCGGTGACGGGGTGCTCGACCTGCAGGCGGGTGTTCATCTCGAGGAAGAAGAACCGCTGCCGGTCGTCGTCGTAGAGGAACTCGACGGTGCCCGCTCCGCGGTAGTCGACCGCCGCGGCGGCGTCGCGGGCCGCCGCGTGCAGGGCAGCGCGGACGTCGTCGGGGAGGCCGGGCGCGGGCGCCTCCTCGACCACCTTCTGGTGGCGGCGCTGCACCGAGCAGTCGCGGTCGCCGAGCACGTGCACCGTGCCGTCGACCCCGCCGAGCACCTGCACCTCGACGTGGCGGCCCTGCTCGACGTACGGCTCGGCGAAGACGGTGCCGTCTCCGAAAGCCGACGCCGCCTCGGCGCGGGCCGCCTCGACGGTGCCGGCGAGCGCCTCCAGGCGGCGTACGACGCGCATGCCGCGCCCGCCGCCGCCGGCCGACGCCTTGACCAGCAGCGGGAGGTCGCCCTCGCCGGCGTCCGGGGGGTCGACGTCGTCCAGCACGGGCACGCCGGCGGCCCGCATCAGCCGCTTGGACCCGACCTTGGAGCCCATCGCCTCGATCGTCGACGGGTCGGGACCGACCCAGGTCAGCCCGGCGTCGAGCACCTGCCGGGCGAAGTCCGCGTTCTCGGAGAGGAACCCGTAACCCGGGTGGACCGCGTCGGCCCCGGCCCGGCGGGCGGCCTCGACGACGAGGTCGCCGGCCAGGTAGGTCTCGGCGGGGCTGGTGCCTGGCAGGCGTACGGCGAGGTCGGCCTCGGTCACGAAGGCGAGTCCCGCGTCGGCGTCGGAGTGCACGGCGACGGTCTCGATGCCGAGCCGGCGGCAGGTCGCGAAGACGCGGCAAGCGATCTCGCCGCGGTTGGCGACGAGCAGGCGGGTGATGGTCGTGGTGCTGCTGGACGTCATGGCACTCACATCCGGAAGACGCCGTAGCCGTCGGTGCCGCGCACCTCGGACTGGTGGATGACGGACAGGCAGATGCCCAGCACGGTGCGGGTGTCGCGGGGGTCGATGACCCCGTCGTCGTAGAGCATCCCGGAGAGCGCGAACGGCAGGCTGGCCTCCTCGACGGTGGCCTCGACGAAGGCGCGCATGCCGGCGTCGCCCTCCTCGTCGTACTCCTGGCCGCGGGACTCGGCGGCCGCGCGGGCGACGATCGAGAGCACCCCGGCGAGCTGGGCCGGGCCCATCACCGCCGACTTGGCGTTGGGCCAGGTGAACAGGAAGCGGGGGTCGAAGGCGCGGCCGTTCATGCCGTAGTTGCCGGCGCCGTACGACGCCCCGATCAGCACGCTGAGGTGCGGCACGGTGGAGTTGGAGACGGCGTTGATCATCTGGGCCCCGTGCTTGATGATCCCGCCCTGCTCGTACTCCGCCCCGACCATGTAGCCGGTGGTGTTGTGCAGGAACAGCAGCGGCGTGTGCGACTGGTTGGCGAGCTGGATGAACTGCGTCGCCTTCTGCGCCTCCTCGCTGAACAGCACGCCCTGCGCGTTGGCCAGGATGCCGACCGGGTAGCCGTGCAGGCGGGCCCAGCCGGTGACCAGCGAGGCGCCGTACAGCGGCTTGAACTCGTCGAAGGCGACCTCGTTGCCCGGGCCCGCCCCGTCGCAGACCCGCGCGATCACCTCCCGAGGGTCGAACGGCTCCTTGAGGTCGGTCGGCACCAGGTCCAGCAGGTCGTCGACCGGCAGGTCCGGCTCCGCGAAGACCTCGCGACGGGCGAAGCCCCGGTTCAGCCGCGCCACGACCCGACGCCCGATCCGGATCGCGTCCCGCTCGTCCTCGGCCAGGTAGTCGGCCAGGCCGGACACCCGGGCGTGCATCTCGGCGCCGCCCAGCGACTCGTCGTCGGACACCTCGCCGGTGGCCATCTTCACCAGCGGCGGGCCGCCCAGGAAGACCTTGGCCTGCTCCTTGACCATCACGGTGTAGTCGCTCATGCCGGGCACGTACGCCCCGCCCGCGGTCGAGTTGCCGAAGACCAGCGCCACCGTCGGCTGGCGTCGCTTCGAGGCCCGGGTCAGGTCGCGGAAGAGCCGGCCGCCGGGGATGAAGATCTCCTTCTGCGCGGTCAGCTCGGCGCCGCCGGACTCCACCATCGAGATCGTCGGCAGCCCGTTCTCCTCGGCGATCTGCGCGGCGCGGAAGATCTTGCGCACCGTCCAGGGGTTGCTGGCGCCGCCCTTGACGGTGGGGTCGTTGGCGGTGACCAGGCAGGTGACGCCGGAGACCACGCCGATGCCCGTGACCACGCTGGCGCCGACGGTGTAGTCGGAGCCCCAGCCGGCCAGCGGGCTCAGCTCGAGGAAGGGCGACCCCTCGTCGAGCACCAGCTCGATCCGCTCGCGGGGCAGCAGCTTGCCGCGGGCGTGGTGTCGGTCGACGTACGTCCGGCCCCCGCCGGCCACGGCCTGGGCGTGCTCGGCGTCGAGCTCGGCGAGCTTGCCGAGCATCGACGTACGACGGCTGACCTCCTCGGCCGTCCCGGCCCCGGTCTCGGTCCCGGCCCCGGTCCCGGTGTTGGCCCCGCTCATCGGGTCCCCCCGGTCGGGACGGTGTAGCCGAGCAGGCGGGCGGCGAGGTCGGCGAGCACCTCGGTGGCACCACCGCCGATGCCGAGGATCCGACTGTCGCGGTAGTGCCGCTCGACCTCGGTGCCGTGCATGTAGCCGGCGCCGCCGTGCAGCTGCACGGCTCGGTCGACGACCCGGTCGCACGCCTCGACGGCGGTCTGCTTGGCCAGGCACGCCTCGGCGACCACGCTCCCGCCGGCGACGTGGCGGCGGACGACCTCCCAGGTGTAGGCCCGGGCCACCTCCACCTCGCGGCGCATCTCGAGCAGGGTGTGCTGCACGACCTGCCGGCTGGTCAACGGCTGTCCGAAGGTGGTGCGGAGCCCGGCGTGCTCGTGGGTGAGGGCCAGCGCCCGCGCCGCGACGCCGTAGGCGTGCACGGCGAGCGCGATCCGCTCGACGACGAACTGCTCGGCGATCATGGAGAAGCCGGAGTCCTGCTCCCCGACGAGGTGCTCGACCGGCACCCGTGCTCCGACGAAGGACAGCTCGGCGGTGTCGGAGCAGTGCCAGCCCATCTTCTGCAGCCGTCGGTCGACGGTGAAGCCGGGCGTGCCCTTCTCGACGACCAGCAGGCTCACACCGCCGTGGCCGGGCTCGCCGGTGCGCACGGCCAGGGTGACGAAGTCGGCGCGCACGCCCGAGGTGATGTAGGTCTTCGCCCCGTCGACGACGAAGTGGTCGCCGTCTCGGACAGCCCGGGTGACGAGGCCGGCGACGTCGGACCCGCCGCCCGGCTCGGTGACGCCCAGGGCGCCGATCAGCCCGCCGGCCAGCGTCGGTCGCACGAAGCGGTCCACGAGGTACGGCGAGCCGTGCGCGGCCAGGTGCGGCAGCGCGATCCCGTGCGTGAACAGGCCGGCCAGCAGGCCCGAGCTGGCGCCCCCCTCCAGCAGTGCCTCGCTGACGACGACCGAGTGCCGCAGGTCGCCGCCCTGGCCGCCGACCTCCTCGGGGAAGGAGACGCCGAGCAGCCCGGCCCGGGCAGCGTCGACGTGCAGCGCCTGCGGGATCTCACCGACGTCCTCCCACTGCTGGAGGTGCGGCGCCACCTCCGTGGTCGCGAAGGCGCGGGCGCTGTCGGCCAGGTCGCGGAGGTCGGGGTCGTCGTAGGTGAACCTCACTGCTGCTCTCCGATCAGGTGCTCGGGGACGTCGACGTGCCGGCTGCGGGCCCACTCGCCCAGCGCCTTGGCCTGCGGGTCGAACCGGGTCGAGGCCGCGACGCCCTCGCCGAGCAGGCCGCGGACCAGCACGTTGACGCCGCCCAGGTTGGGCAGGGCCACGACCTGCACGTCGAGGTCGTCGGTCTCGGGCAGCAACCTGCGCACCCAGGCGGGCCGGACGGTGTCGAGCAGCCAGGCGACCCGGGCCTCGCGGAGGTGCGGCTCGTCGTGGGTGACCCACAGGCCGAGGTTGGCGTCGCCGCCCTTGTCGCCGGAGCGGGCGTGCACGAAGGCGCCGAGGGGCGCGCGCACCTCCCGCGGTGCTCGGCGTGTGACGAGGCACCGGCCGCGGGGTCACCGGGCCCAGGGTGTCCTGGCCCCGTGGCTCGTCCTGCGGGCTCGCACGTCGACCGACGGGACCCGGGCGGTCTGCTCGCCCCTCGACCACGCTCTTCCCGTGGAGCACCACGCGCTCCTCGACCTCGCCGCGGGCGACGTACGCCGCGCGGTGCACGCCGTACGGCGTCGCGGGCCCGGGCGGGGCGGTGACGTGGAAGCCCGGGTACGACGCGAGGGCCAGCTCGATGCAGGCGGAGGTGAAGGCGCGACCGACGACCGTGTCCGAGGGGTCGGCGACCGCGCAGTGCAGGCGGGCGGAGGCGGTCTCCTCGGTGGCGGCGTCGGGGCGGTCGGTGCGTGCGAGCGTCCAGGTCACGGTGGCCGGCCGCTGCCGGGAGCCGAGGGCGGTCTCGACCTGGCTCTGCACCCAGGTGGCCTTCTCCTGGACGTCGAGGCCGGTGAGCACGAGGTCGACGCTGTTGCGGAACCCGCCGAACATGGTGACCGAGACCTTGAGGGCGTCCGGGGGCTCCTCGCCCCGGGTGCCGGAGATCCGCACCCGGTCGGGGGCCTCCTGCTCCAGCCGCACGGTGTCGAGCCGCACGGTCGCGTCGGGGCCGAGGTAGCGCTCGTCCTGCACCTCGTAGACCAGCTGCGCGGTGACGGTGTCGAGGGTGACGGCGCCGCCGGTGCCGGGGTGCTTGGTCACGACGCAGGACCCGTCGTGGTGCAGCTCGGCCACCGGGAAGCCGAGCGGCCGGGCCCGCTGCTCGGGAGCCAGCCGGAGGAACCCGGAGAAGTTCCCGCCGGTGGCGTGGGCGCCGCACTCGAGCACGTGGCCGGCGACCATCGCCCCGGCGACCGCGTGCAGCGCCTCGGGGTCGGAGCCGCACCGCCGGGCTGCAGCCCGTGGTCCCAGCCGTAGTGCCACATGGCGGCACCGACGACCAGCGAGGCGTCGGTGACCCGGCCGGTCACCACCACGTCGGCGCCCTGCCGCAGCGCGCGGGCGATGCCGCCGCCCCCGAGGTAGGCGTTCGCCGTCAGAGCACCCTCGAGGCCGAGCTCGGCGGCCCGCGGGCGGAGGTCGTCGCCCTCGACGTGGGCGACGGCTGGGTCCAGGCCGAGGCCCTGCGCGACCTCCACGAGCCGCTCGGCCAGGCCGGCCGGGTTCAGGCCGCCCGCGTTGACCACCACCCGCACGCCACGCTCGAGCGCGAGCCCGAGGCAGTCCTCGGCCTGGCGCAGGAAGGTGCGGGCGTAGCCGAGGGAGGCGTCCCGCGTCTGGTCGCGGCCGAGGATCAGCATGGTGAGCTCGGCGAGGTAGTCGCCGGTCAGCACGTCCAGCGGACCGCCCTGCAGCATCTCCCGCATCGCCGAGAGCCGGTCGCCGTAGAAGCCCGAGCAGTTGCCGACCAGCAGCGGCGGTGCGACGCCGGGCGCGGCCGTCGTCATCGCGCGTCCCCCGCCTCGCGGCCGCCACCGGCCGGCCCGGCGAAGGCCTGCGCGACCGAGAGCCAGCGGCGGGCGTCGTCGCCGGTCGCGGTGACGTCGAGCTCGAGCGGGTGCCGCCGCTGGGTGACCAGCAGGGCGAAGTCCACGGCGGACCCGCGCACCACCTGGACGGCGTCCTCGGGCCCCCAGGTCCAGCTGTCGCCGTCGGGCGCGATCAGCTCGACGCGGAACTCCTCGGTCGGTGGCTCCTCGTCGCGGTTGCGGAACGAGAAGTCTCGCGTCCGCACGCCGAGGTGGCACACGTGCCGGAGGCCCCTCGTGTGCTCGACCAGCACGCCCAGCGTGTCGAAGACGTCCTGGCTGTGCGCCCACGTCTCCATGTAGCGGGCGGTGGCCATCGAGGTGGCGCTCATCGGAGGGCCGAACCACGGCAGCCGGACGCCCTCGGGGAGCTCCTCCAGGGCGGCGCGCAGGCCGGCCCGGCTGTCCCGCCACCGCGCGAGCAGAGCCTCCGGCGCGCCGGCTCCTGCCCGGAGAGCGCTCACGTCGACGAAGCCGTCCGGGTCCTCGATCGCCTGCAGCACCACGTCGTCCCAGGCCTGCGTGTCGACGTGGGCCCGCGCCGCGAGGGTGGCCACCTCGTCGGTCCAGGCCAGGTGGCCGACCTGGGTGGCGACGTCCCAGCCGGGGCTGGGCGTCTCGCGTCGCCAGTCGTCGTCGGAGGCGGCAGCGAGGGCCTGCTCGAGCCGGTCGCCGAGGCGGGCGAGGTCGTCGAGCACCTGGGTGAGTCGGTCGCCGGTCACGGGGTCTCCTGGAGCTGCTGGTCGAGGGTGAGCGCCCACTGGTCGAGGATCCGCTCGCGGCGCGCGGTGTCGTCACCGAGCGTGGTGGCCAGGCCGAGCCCGCGCACCAGGTCGAGGGTGGCCTGCACGAGCTCGCGCACGCCCGGCCGGGTCTCGTCAGCACCGAGCAGGGCGACGGTCCGGCGGTGGTTGGCCCGGCCGAGCTCCTGCTCGAAGGGGGCCACGACGGCGAGCAGGTCGGCGTCGGTGCGCGCGGCGACCCAGAGCTCGAGGGCCGCGGTGAAGACCGGCCCGGTGAAGTGCTCGGCCAGCGCCCCAGCACGGCGCGCGTGCGACCGAGACCCTCCGGCAGGCCGGCGACGGCGTCGACGAGCTCGGCGTCGCGCGCCTCGCTGAGGTGCTCCACGGCAGCCAGCACCAGCTCGGCCTTGCTCGGGAAGTGGTGCAGCTGGGCACCCCGGCTCACCCCGGCGCGGCGGGACACCTCGGTCGTGGTGGTGCCGCTCCAGCCGACGTCGACGAGGCAGGCGATGGTGGCGTCGAGCAGTCGGCGGCGCATGACCCGGGTGCGCTCCTCCTGGGGCACCCGCACGCTCCCGGTCACCGTCATCCCCCGATCCTGGCTCCCGGGACAACAAACAGTCAAGCCTGCTTGTTTGCGGGTGTGGTGGGACGCCACCCAGGTGGGCTACGCCGTGCCTCGCGATCGGTGCGACCGTCGTACCACCACCACTCGCCAGGGAGCCCACGATGACCCGTCCCACCCGCTCACGTCCCCACCTCCTCCACCTCCTCCCCGTGCTCGCCCTGGTCGGCGCCACCGCGCTCACCGCCCTCTCCGGCGCCACCCCGGCGGTCGCGTCCGGTGGCGCCGACGCGGGCAGCCGGCTCTCCCGCGGCGCGCCCCCCGCCGTGCCCTGGGTGCTCGACGGCACGCTGCGCGACGGTCGCGCCCGGGTCGACCTCGGGCTGCGCCGCGTGTACGGCGTCGAGCGAGCCGCCGGCGGCTGGCTCGTGCAGGGCCAGGTCGGCTCCGACTACACGCTGCTGGCCGTCGACCGCGACGGCGACCGCCGTCGTCTGGTGCACACCCTGGACACCTACGCCCGCTCCGCCGACGGCCGTCGCGTGGCCGCCGTCGGCTACCGCGAGGACGCCCCCACACCGGTCACGCTCCAGCGGGTCTCCGACGGCGCCGTGCTGGGCAGCCGACGCTTCGCGAACCCGCGGGTGCTCGCCGTACGCCGCTGGCAGGTCCTGCTCAGCGTCAGCCCCCCGGCCGGTCGGCAGCGCGTCGTGTGGTGGAACGCGGCCGACGGCACGCTCCGGCACGTGGTGCGGGGCGCCGGCCTGCGGGCAGACGTCCGGGCCAACCGGCTGGTGCTGGCCGGGAAGGGCTCCCCCTGCGACCAGCGCCTGGTGCGGCTGGACCGACCGCGGCGGGTGGTGACCGGGCTGGCGGGCCTCACGCCGCTCTCGTGGAACGCCACGGGTCACACCATGCTGATGAGCGACTGCTACTTCGACGCCCCGTGGTCGCGCCGGGTGGTCGTGCGCACCGACCCCGGTCAGGACACGCTCTCGCGCACCACCACCCGCTCCACCGGTGGTGACCGTCTCTCGGCGCCGGTCTGGGAGACCCGCACCTCGTGGCTGGTCCTGCGGTTCGACGAGGACCGTGCCGTCGTGCAGCGGTGCAACCGGCGCGCCACCCGCTGCGAGCGGGCCACCCGTGCCTGGCCGACCCGGCTGGACCGCTACGACGGCGGCCTGCGACGTCCCCAGCTGGTGCTCGGCACGCGCTGACGGGTCTGCCCCTCCCGGGACCGCCGGGATCACCTCACCGCGAGGTGGCCCGGCGGTACTGCCCGCGGGCGAGGGGCACGAAGACCACCAGGATGATCGCGATCCAGATCAGCGTGTAGACCTCGGGGTGGGTGAGCGACCAGGGCAGGTCCTCGGTGCGCAAGCCGGCCGGGTCGGGGTTCCCGAAGTTGTCCCGAGCGGCCTGGGTGATCGAGGAGACCGGGTTCCACTCCGCGATGGTCCTCAGCCCGCTGGGCAGCCCCGCCAGCGGCACGAAGGTGTTGGCGATGAAGGTGACCGGGAAGATCACCACGAACGACACCTGCTGGATCACCTCGGGGCTGGGGGCGAGCAGCCCGACCCAGGCCATGATCCAGCTGAACGCGTAGGCGAAGAGCAGCAGCAACCCGAACGCGATGAGCGCACCCCCGACCCCGTTGCGGATCCGCCAGCCCACCAGCAGCCCGGTCAGGCTCATCACCGCGAGCAGCAGCACGTTGTTGAGCACGTCGGCGAGGGTGCGGCCGGTGAGCACCGCGGACGGGGACATCGGCAGCGTGCGGAGGCGGTCGATCACGCCGCTCTGGATGTCCTGCGCCAGGGCGGCGCCGGTGGTGGTGGAGCCGAAGATGACGTTCTGGGCGAAGATGCCGGCGATCAGGAACTCCCGGTACGCCGCGCCACCGGCCTCCTGGTCGATGGCCCCGCCGAAGACGTAGGCGAACAGCAGGATGAACATGATCGGCGCCACCGTGGTGCCGACCAGCAGCTCGGGCACCCGCTTGACCTTGATCAGGTTGCGGCGGGCGATCGTCGCACTGTCGCTGACCATCATCGCCAGCGGGCTGCCCGGCTGGACCGGGGGTCGGGCGGTGGCGCTCATCGGGCGTCCTCCTCGGTGGTGGCCTCGGCCGCGCGGGTCGTGTGGCCGGTGAGGCTCAGGAACACGTCGTCGAGCGTCGGCCTGAGCAGGCCCACCTCGTCCAGACCGACGGCGGCGTCGTCGAGGGCTCGCAGCGCCTCGGTCAGCGACCCGGCACCGCCGGAGACCGGCAACCTCAGTGTGCGGCGGTCGCGGTCGACGACCGGCTCGTCCACGCCGTACGGCGTGAGCACCCGTCGGGCCTCGTCGAGCTGACCGACGTCGGAGACGACGACCTCGATCCGCTCGCCGCCGACCTTGCGCTTGAGCTCGTCGGCGGTGCCCTCGGCGATCTTGCGACCGTGGTCGACGACCAGGATCGAGTCGGCCAGCACGTCGGCCTCCTCGAGGTACTGCGTGGTGAGGAAGACGGTGGTGCCGTCACCGACCAGCTCGCGCACGACGTCCCACATCTCGGTGCGGCTGCGTGGGTCGAGCCCGGTGGTCGGCTCGTCGAGGAAGATCACCGGCGGTCGCGCGATCAGCGCGCCGGCGAGGTCGAGCCGACGGCGCATGCCGCCGGAGTAGGTCTTGGCCGGCCGGTCGGCGGCGTCCTCGAGGGAGAACTGCCGCAGCAGCTCGCGCGCCCGGTCACGGGCACCGGCGGCCCCGAGGTGGTACAGCCGACCGACCATGTCGAGGTTCTCGAAGCCGGTGAGGTACTCGTCGACCGCGGCGTACTGGCCCGAGACGCCGATCCGCAGGCGCACGGCGGCCGGGTCCTTGACCACGTCGATGCCGGCCACCTCGGCGTACCCCGAGTCGGGCTTCACCAGGGTGGTCAGCAGCTTGACCACCGTGGTCTTGCCGGCCCCGTTGGGCCCGAGCACCCCGAGCACGGACCCCTCCGGCACCTGGAGATCGAGGCCGTCGAGGGCCTTCACCGCTCCGTAGTGCTTGAGCAGACCCTCGGCCCGCACTGCTGCAACCATGACCCCATCGAACCAGTCCGCACCCAAAGCCCTGCCGCACGACCCGGTCGGGCCCGGTCAGGCCGTGGCGCCCCGCGGGGCGGCGAAGGCGACGATGTTGCTGTCGTAGTCGACGCCGTTCCAGTCGGTGCAGGTCACCAGCACGAGCCGGCCTTGCTGCCGGTCCTGGGAGAAGATCTTCACCGCGCGGTCGGCCAGCTGGGCCTTGCTCCAGGTCACGACCCGGGTGACCCGGTAGCGGGCGACGCCTCCGGCCGTGCCGCGCACCCGCACCGCGTCACCCCGGGAGACCTGGCCGAGGTCGTCCATGGAGCCGCCGCCGGTGTGCACCGTGTGACCGGTGAGCACCGTCTGCCCGGAGCGGGCACCGGCGCTCGGCGCTGCGCTGCCACCAACCGACCTCCTGCACGTCGGCGGGCGGGTCGAGCACGCCGGTGGGCTGCACCTCGATCGGCACCACGGAGGCCCGCAGGTCGATGCTCGGCACCACGACGCGGGCCGGTGCACCGGCCCGGCCCGACGGTCCCGGGGGGAGGGGCGGCCGGGCGCTGGTCGAGGCGTCGTCGCGGAGGAAGAGGACGAAGACCGCCACGGCGACGGACAGCACCAGGGCCCCGGTGAGGGCGCCCGCCGCTGCGCCGCCCGCGGCGCGGTGCCAGGAGCTCATCCGACGCGACGGCGCAGCAGCAGGCCGCCGACCCCGGCCGCCCCGGCCAGGACCGAGAGGCCGATCCAGCCCAGGGTGCCCGTGGCGGTCTCGGTGCCGGCGGAGACGGCGGTCGGGATCGCAGGGATCTCACCGACGCCCGCGACCCGGCCGCCCGGACCGCACTCGACGTCACCGACGGCGAGGTCCAGCACGGTCGGGGCGCCGAGCTGGGCGGCGGCGGGCAGCAGGCTCAGGTCGAGGGCGCGCACCGAGATGGCGCCGGCGGCCGGCGCGGACTGAGCGTTCAGCACGACCTCGAGCACGTTGTCCTCCAGCGGGGCGAGGTTGCCCTGCACCTGGGTGAGCACGGCGTCGACGACCTGCTCCTGCACCGGGTCCAGCACGGTCTGCAGCTCGGCGGCCTGGCGGCCGAAGGAGCTCTGCAGGTCGGTGCGCACGCCCGCCAGGATCGCGTCGACGACGCCGCTCAGGTCGGTGGTGACGCGGGTGTTCGGCTCGGGGTGGACCGGGAGGTCGAGCAGCACGACGTCGCCCGCGGGACCACCGTGCAGGGTCACCTGGGCGTCGGAGATCGTCGCGTCTCCCGCGGCGCCGTCGGCGTCGGCGGTGCAGACGCCCTCGATGGCGCCGAAGGACGCGACGAGGCCGAGGTCGCCGAGCTCGCCGGCGGCCTGGTCGAGCGCGCCGTCGAGCGGGCCGGTGAGGGCCGAGAGGACGGAGTCGGAGGGGTCGAAGCCGCTGAGGCTGTCGGGCAGGGCGGGGGCCTGCGCCGGCGCGGGGTCGCCCTCGGGCGCGTCGAGCGGCGGGTCGAGCGGCGGGTCGAGCGGCGGGTCCAGCGGCGCGTCGACCGGCGCGTCGACCGGGGCATCGCCCTGCCCGGTCAGGGGGTCGGTCGCGTCGGTGAGCTGCTCGGACCCTGTCGAGGGCTGGACGGTGCCGGGCAGCTCCACGGGGGCCTCGGGCGTGGAGCCGCCCTCGCTCCCCGTGCTCCCCGAGCCGTCGTTGCTGTCAGGCGGCGTGGCCGCGCCGCTGCCCGCACCCGGTGCGGGCAGACCGAGCGCGTCGCCGAGGGTCTGCTCCAGCACGCTGCTGTCCAGGCCGCCGAGCGCGTCGGCGACGCCGCCGCCGACCAGGGAGCCGAGGTCGAGGGTGGCGAGCGTGGCCGAGACGTTGTCGCCGGGGGTCAGGCAGCCGGTCTCGCCGATCTCGACGACCGAGCCACCGTCACCGGCGGCGCCGGCGCAGGCTTCGGACACACCCTCGTCACCCTCGAGGCGGCCCGTCGCCTCCTGGGCGAGCACCCCGAGACTGAGCAGGCTCTGCCCGTCCAGCACGGACACGGCCGGCGACGAGGTGCCGGTGACCGTCTCCTTCGTGCCGTCGTGCGTGGCCCGGACCCGCCCGGAGCCCTCGGTCTGTCCCGCGACGGTCACCGTCACCGCGCTCGCCTCCGCCTGGGCGATCTCACCCGCGGCGACCGCGGGGCCGGCCGCGAGCAGAGACAGGACGGCGGCGCTGCCCAGGGCAGTGAGGCGCACGGGGAACGACATTCGGGAGACCTCCGAGACGGCACGAGACGGCATGACGGGGGCCTGGACGACGCCCCCGGAGCAAGAACCCACCGGTCTACGTGGAGTCACGGCAGGCCAGGTAACGGTTCAGCAACGACATCCCGTCCGAGGGCCCCGTCGGCCCCGTCAGCCCCGTCAACCCCGTCGTCGTGGCGCGGCGAAGGCGACGACGTTGCTGTCGTAGTCGACGCCGTTCCAGTCGGTGCAGGTGATCAGCACGAGGCGCCCGCGCTGCCGGTCCTGGGAGAAGATGTCGACCGCCTTCTCGCTGAGCCGGGTCTTGGTCCAGGTGACCACCCGCTCGACCCGGTAGCGCACGACCTCGCCGTCGGCACGGACACGGACCGTCTGGCCCGACCGCAGCTGTCCCAGGTCGTCCATCGACCCGCCGCCGGTGTGCACCGTGTGCCCGGTCAGCACGGTCTGGCCGTTCCTCGCGCCGGGCTCGGCGCTGCGCTGCCACCAGCCGACCTCGCTGACGTCGGCCGGCGGGTCGAGCACACCGGCCGGCGTCACCTCGATCGGCACCACGCGGGCGGCGAGGTCGATGGCCGGCACGATCAGCGCGTCCGGCTGGGCGGCGCTCCCTCTCGTCGCACGTCCCTTCTTCCGCAGCGCGGACGACGGCACCACCGAGGGGGACGGTGCGGCCGAGGCAGCCGGTCCGGGGTGACCCGGGCCGGAGGTGTCGCGGCCAACGACGACCAGCACGGCGACCAGCACCGCGACGAGCCCGAGCGCGGCACCGGCAGCGATGCCCGCGACGACGACGCGGGGAGCCCGCGGCACCCGGCTCAGGCCCGACGCCGTACGAGCAGCCCGCCGAGCGCCGCGGCGCCGGTGAGGGCGCCGAGACCGGCCCGCAGCGGCGTGGACGACCCGGTGCCGGGCTCACCCGCGCTCACCGTCGTCGGGATGAGGGGCAGCCGGCCCGTGGACTTGGGCTGGGGCTGGGGCCGGGGCTTCATCGGCTGCGGGGCCGCCACCACGTCGTTGGGTCCGCACTCGACGTCGCCGATGGCGAGGTCCAGCAGCGTCGGGGCGCCGAGGTCGGACGCGGCCGGCAGCAGGCTCACGTCGAGCGCACGGACCGCGAGGGCGTCGTCCTCCGGCGCGGACTGCGCGTTCAGCGTGATGTCGAGGACGTTCTCCTGGAGCGGGTCCAGCTGCGGGCGGAGCTGGTCGGTGATGTTGGCGAGCACCTGGTCCTGCACCTCGGTGGTCAGCACGGCCAGCGGGGCCAGGTCACCGTCCAGGGCGGTCTCGAAGTTGGCGCGGACGCCGGCCAGGATGACGTCGGTGAAGCCGCTCAGGTCGGAGACGACCTTCTGGTTCACGTCGGGGTGGGTCGGCAGGGTGGCGAGCACGAGATCGTCGGCGGGGCCGCCCTGGAGGGTGACCGTCGCGTCGGTGAGGATCGCGTCTCCGTCGGCGCCGCCGGCGTCGGCGCTGCAGACGCCCTCGACCGCGCCGAAGGTCGCGACGAGGCCGAGGTCGCCGAGCTGGTCGGCGACCTGGCCCACGACCTCCGAGAGCGGGTCCTGGAGCGGGTCGGTCGCCGTCGACAGGGCGTCGAGCGGAGCCAGCGCCTCCTCCGGGTCGGTCAGGGTCAGGTCGCTGAGGTCGAGCGAGCCGAGCGTGGCCGAGACGTTGGTGCCCGGGGTCAGGCAGCCGGACTCCCCGATCTCCACGACCGACCCTCCGTCGCCGGCCGCACCGGCGCAGGCCGCCGAGACGCCCTGGCCGTCCTGCACACCGGCGGTCGCCTCCTGGGCCAGCACCCCGAAGTTCGCGACGTCCTGGCCCTGCAGCACCGACGCGGGCGGGCCCGCCTCCCCGGTGACGGTCTCGCTGCCGCCGTCGTGGGTCGCCCGCACGGTGCCCGAGGACTGCTCCTCGCCCCCGACGACGAGGGTGACGGCGCTCGCCTCCGCCTGCGCCACGAGGTCGGCGGCCGACGCCGGGCCGGCGACCACGAGGGAGAGGACGGCCGCGCTGCTCAGGGCAGCGAGGCGCAGGGGGTGGGACATGGGTTCCTCCGAGAAGCACACAGGGTCAGGACGGCGGCCGGCCGTGGGCGGCACCTCACGGTAGGGGCCTCCGGAGCCCCCTGTCCCTGAATCCGCGGAGCCTTGTCCTCCCCCCGCAGGCCGTACCGGCCCGAGGGCACGCGATCGGCGTACGGTCTGCGGCCATGACGTTCCCCTCCCCACCGTGGAACCTGCGCGGTGACCTCTGGGTCTCGGCGTTCCCCGTGCGGTCCACGGGACGGGCCGACCGCCCCGGGGGTCTCTACGGCGTCGCGCTCGTCGACTACCGCTCGGGCGGCGTCCTCACCTACCGCGAGCTCCTCGTCGCACGGCTCCGGGGCAGGGGGCCGCGCCCGGAGGTGACGATCACCGACATCTGGGTCGACTCCGAGGTCTCGCTGGCCGGCGGGCGCGCCCTCTGGGCGATCCCGAAGGACCTCGCGGCCCTCGACCTCGGCGTCGCGGCGCCGACGGGGCCGCTCGGCGTACGCCGGGCCACCGCGGCGATGACCGTGGAGGGCGCACCCACCGCCTCGCTCTCCGTCGGTACGGCGACCCGCGCGGCACCCCCGGCGCCCTTCGCCTTCACCACGGTGCAACGGCGCGACGACGGGTCGGTCGTGCGGGCGCGGGTCTCGGGCAGCGCCCGGTTGCAGCCCGGTCGGGCCCGGTGGGAGTTCGACCCTGCGGGCCCCCTGGGCTGGCTGGCCGGCCGACGCGCGCTCACCAGCGCCTGCCTCGCCGACTTCCGGATGACCTTCGGCGATCGCTGACCGGAGCGGGCCGCCCGGGGGCTCCGGTGTCACCGCACGACACCTGGGTGGTCTGCCCGCCGAGCCGAGCAGGGCGGAGCATCGACGTAGCGGCCGACCGACGACCTCGAGCGGACCCCTGCCCCCGTCCCCCGTCCCCCGTCACCGGTCCCCCGTCGTAAGGACCCGCTGTGCTCCGCACCGCCGCACTCACCGCGCTGGCCTCGCTGGCCCTGACCGCTCTCTGCCTCACCCCCTCCGCGTCCGCCACGGGCACCCCGGGGGCGTCCGCGGCGACGACGGCCGCTCGCCTCGCCGCCGGGGGCGACGCCTGGGTGGCCGTGCCGGTGGCCCGGCTCTGGGAGTCCCCCGCTCGCCCCAGCCGGTCGACCGCCCGGTGCTGCGCGCCCAGCCCGACGTCCGACGGTGGCTCGCCACGAGGACGCTCGGGCAGCGCAGGGGGCTCTACTCCCGCTCCGACACCGAGGCGCTGCTCGGCCAGCGGGTCAGGGTCACCGCCGTACGCTCCCGCTGGGTCCGCGTCGTCGTGCCCGACCAGCCCTCGCAGAAGTCCCGCGGCGGGTACCCGGGATGGATCCCCCGGCGCCAGCTCGTCACCGAGCGGCCGCGTGTCACCGCCCGCTCGGTCACCGTGACGGCACCGACGACCTGGGTGCACCGGCGTGACGGCAGCGGGCGGGTCTTCGAGATCAGTGCCGGCACCGTCCTGCCCCTGGTGCGCGAGAGGGCCGACGGCGTCCGCGTGCGGCTGCCTCGCGGCGCCGTGCGCACCCTCGACGTGCCGGACGTCTCGGTGCACGGCACCGGCGCCCCCGCGCTGCCCACGGACCGGGGCATCGTGCCGACCGCGAAGCAGTACCTCGGTATGGACTACCTGTGGGGAGGGCTGTCCGGCTTCGGGGTCGACTGCTCGGGGCTGACCTGGCTCTCCTACCGCCTGCACGGACGCACCATCCCGCGCGACGCGCTGCCCCGGTCCCGTGCGGGGGACCGGGTGGCTCGTGCCCGGCTGCAGCGGGGCGACCTGATCTTCTACGCCACCCGCGGGCTCGTGCACCACGTCACGATGTACGTCGGGCGGAACCGGATGATCGAGGCACCCGCGACGGGCGACGAGGTCAGGGTCGGCCGGGTGCGCGACGTCGAGTACTACCCGGCGCGCCGGTACCGCGGCACCCCCGGCTGATCGGCGTACGCCATGGACCCACCGGGCACGCAGGGCCCGGACCGCGGCGGTCCAGGCCCTGCGTGGTGCTGCTCTCAGGCGTCAGGGTCGTCGACCCCGTGCTCACCGCGGGCGCGTCGCGAGGCGTCACGGATCTCGAACAGGTCCGTGGCGAGGCTGCCGACGGCCCGGGCGACGTCGCCGACCGCGGAGGTCACGATCGTCATCACCTGGCCGGCCGTCGAGGCAGTGGCCTCCACCGCGTCCTGCAACGCGTCCTTGCTGATCTCGGCCCTGGTCAGCCGGTCGCGGCCGACGTTCGGGCGGGTGCTCTCGGCGTCCATGCCACCAGTGTCCCCGATGCTCAGGCGGCCCGCGAGAACGAGTCCACGGCTTCCGGCTCGACGCCCGTCGTGCCCCGCCCGGTCAGGAACGGGGGCAGGCCGAGGCGCACGATCTTCTGCGCCACGCTGCCGAGCTGGTGGAGGAACCCGCCGGTGTTGTACTCCATGCCGTACTTCTCGCACAGCGCGCGGATCTCGGGGGCGATCTCCGGGTAGCGGCGGGCCGGCATGTCCGGGAAGAGGTGGTGCTCGATCTGGTGCGAGAGGTTGCCGGACAGCACGTGGAAGAGGCGTCCGCCGGTGATGTTGGCCGAGCCGAGCACCTGGCGGAAGTACCAGTGGCCGCGGGTCTCGTCCTCGGTCTCCTCCTCGGTGAAGGTCTCCACGCCGGCCGGGAAGTGGCCGCAGAAGATGACGGTGAAGGTCCACACGTTGCGCACCAGGTTGGCCGTGACGTTGCCGGCCAGCGTGAGCGGCGCGAACGGGCCGGTCAGCAGCGGGAACAGCACGTAGTCCTTGAGCGCCTGGCGCTTCACCTTGGCCATGATGCCGGCGTGCAGCGCGGCGTTCTCCTCGAGCGTGCGGGTGCCGTTGACGATGTTCTCGACCTCGAGGTCGTGCATCGCGACGCCCCACTCGAAGAAGACCATCAGCAAGAAGGCGTACACGGGGTTGCCCAGGTAGTAGGGGTGCCACGTCTGGTCCTCGTCCATCCGGAGGATGCCGTAGCCGATGTCGCGGTCCTTGCCGAGGATGTTCGTGTACGTGTGGTGGATGTAGTTGTGGCTGTACTTCCACTGCGAGCTGGGGCAGACGTTGTCCCACTCGAACATCTGGGAGTTCAGGCCGGGGTCGCCCATCCAGTCGTACTGACCGTGCATGACGTTGTGGCCGATCTCCATGTTGTCCAGAACCTTGGCGACGCTCAACGAGGCGACGGCGAGCGGCCAGAACGGCGGCACGTAGAACAGCGCGCGACCGGCGACCTCGAGGCCGCGCTGGGCCGTGACGACCGTGCGGATGTACGCCGCGTCCTCGTCGCCGAGACTGTCCATCACGCGCTGGCGGATGGCCTCGACCTCGGCACCGAGCTCCTCGACCTGGCGCGGGGTGAGACCCCGGCGGCCGGCGACGGTGGTGGGGTCGACGACGTCGGCGTCCACGGTGCGGCCGTGCTTGGCCGGCTTGGTGGTGGCCGTCGGGGCGCTCGGCGTGCCGCTCGTGGTGCCCTCGGGCAGCTGCGGGGCGACGGTCTCGGCGGGCTTCTCGGACGTCTGTGTGGTGGCGGTGGTGTCGGTGGTGGTCATCGGATGCCTCCTCGGGGGTGGCGGTCGGGGGATGAGACGGGGACGCTCACAGCTCGACGGCGCAGGAGCCGACGGGCTGGTTGACGCAGATCTGGATGTCCTCGTCGGGCTCCGAGGACTCGACCCCGGTGACGACGTTGCGGACCGTGCCCGCGGTCTTGCGCGAGGTGCAGCTGAAGCAGATGCCCATCCGGCAGCCGTACTCGGGCCTCAGGCCGAGTGCCTCTGCCTGCTCGAGCAGGGTGGCGCCGGAGTTGTCGGCGCGCTCGTCGCTACGGGTGAAGGCGACCTCGCCCTCGGCGGCGCCGCCGCCGACGGCGAGCACCGGGGTCGTGAAGAACTCGACCTTGAGCAGGTCGCCCCCGTCGGGCGCGGTGCGGCCGTGGTACGCCGCCCGGACCAGCTCGATCATCGCGGCCGGGCCGCAGGCCCAGGCGCGCGCCGTGTCGTGGTCGGGCACGAGCCCGGCCAGCAGGTCGGCGCTGAACAGCTCGCCGTGCACCAGGTGCACGTCGATGCCGTTGTCGGCCCGGGCGAGGGCGGCGAGCTCCTCGTCGGCGATCTGGTGCTCGGCGCTCTGGGCGAAGTGCACGAACGAGACCTGACCGGCGTACCGCTCGCGCACCAGGGTGCGGACCATCGACAGCGCAGGCGTGATGCCCGAGCCGCCGGTGATCATCACCAGCCGGTCCGGCACCTGGCCGGTCGGCTCCGGGGTGAGGGTGAACTCCCCCGCGGCCTGCGAGAGATGGACCACCTCGCCGGGCAGCGCACGCTCGACGAGGTAGGAGGAGACCCGACCCTCGGGGTTGGCGCGCACCGTGACGGTGATGCGCTCACCGGGGCCGGACTCGGCGCTGCTGACCGAGAAGGCGCGCGTCGTACGACGGGCGCCGTCGATCTCGATGCCGAGCTGGACGTACTGACCGGCGCGGTGGCCGCGCCAGGTGGAGGTGGGCTGGAGGGTGATCGTGGCGACGGGCGCCGGGTCGTCGGCGACCCGGGTCTCCCGGACCACGGAGACGATCCGGGCGCGCACCTCGTGGGCGGCCCACATCGGGTTGACGACCTCCAGGAAGCGGTCGACCCCGTGCGGCGCGGTGAGTGCGGCCAGCGTCGAGGACCGCAGGACGGTCTGCGTGAGGCTCATCGTGGCGAGACTCCCTTCAGTGCACGTATGTACACCGCAGACCATACCTGCGGTATGTCGCCCGCAGTCAAGCAGCGCGGCAGAGAGGTGGCTCACGCCGCGTGGCGGGTTCCGTCCCGAGCACGTCCGTACCGGAACCCACGGCCGCGGGTCAGCGACTACCATCGGTCGGGTGACCCGCCCCGCCGACTCGGCAGGGAGTCGGCAGGAACGCAAGGAGCGCACGCGCGCTGCCCTGATGGACGCTGCCCTCGACCTGCTCGAGCACGAGAGCTTCGGCTCCCTGTCCCTGCGCCAGCTCGCGCGCGAGGTCGGCATCGTCCCCACCGCGTTCTACCGGCACTTCGCCACCGTCGACGACCTCGGTCTGGCGCTGGTCGACGAGTCGTTCCTCGCCCTACGCGAGATGATCCGTGACGTACGCCGCGAGGACCCGCCCGTCGACCAGATCATCGACCGGTCGATCGAGGTCATCGCCGAGTACGCCGTGGTCCGGCGCACCCACTTCCGTTTCATCGGTCGCGAGCAGTACGGCGGCGTCGCCTCGATCCGGGAGGGCATCGCCCGCGGCCTCGACCAGTTCGAGCGCGAGCTGTCGGCCGACCTCGCCCGGATGGAGCCGCTGCGGGAGTGGAGCGGCAACGACCTGGCCCTGCTCTCGGACCTGCTCGTGCAGCACATGGTCACCCTGGCCGGGCGGCTGATCAACTCCTCGCCCGACCGCGAGAAGGAGATCGTCGACACCGCGCGACGCCAGATGTACCTCGTCGTGGTCGGCGTCTCGGGCTGGCGCCCCGAGCGCTAGGAGCCGCGCGGCCGAGCCCTCGGCCCTCAGCCCTCGGCCTCGGCGAGCGGCACCCGTCGTGGCAGACCGAGGAAGGCGACCAGCCCTCCGCCGAGGAGCACCACCGCCGCGACCCGCTGCGCCTGGCGGTAGCCCTCGGTCAGCACCGCCGGGTCCTGGTAGTCGGCCCCGGTGAGCCCGACCAGCGAGGGCAGCGCCGCCACGGCGAGCAGCCCGCCGGTCCGGGCCAGCGCGTTGTTCACCCCGCTGGCCGCGCCCGCGTGCTCGTCGGGCGCGGCCGCCAGCACGCTCGCCGTCAGCGGGGGCACGAGCGCGACCAGCCCGGCCCCGAAGACGAGCACCCCGGGCAGCACGCCGGTGAGGTAGGCGGTGTCCGCGTCCACCCCGGCGAGCAGCCAGGTGCCGGTCGCCGCGAGCACGGGTCCCACGGCCAGCTGGGGGCGCGGACCGATCCGCGCGGCGAGCGCCCCGCTGCGACCGGCACCCAGCAGCATCATCACCGTGATCGGCACCGTGGCCAGCCCGGCCTCGACGGCGCTCCAGCCGGTCGTCGTCTGCAGCTGCAGCACGAGGAAGAAGATCAGCGACCCGAGGGCGCCGTACACCAGCAGCGTCATCAGGTTGCAGACGCTGAAGACCCGGTCCACGAACAGCTCGACGGGCACCAGCGGGTGGCGCACCGCCCTCTCGACGACGACCAGGGCGACCAGGGCGAGCGCCGCGGCGAGCGCGAGGGGCAGCGCCAGGGCGGAGCCGGTCTCGATCAACGCGTACGTCGTGCCGCCGAGCACCGCGGTCGTCAGCAGCGCCCCGCCGACGTCGAGCCCGCGCATCCCGCTCGGCACGTCGGGGTCGTGCGACTCCGGCACGTGCCGCCGGGTCACCCAGACCACGAGGGCTGCGACCGGCAGGTTGATGCCGAAGATCCAGCGCCACGACACGAGGTCGACCAGGCCCCCGCCGATCAGCGGGCCGAGCACCATCGCGATGCCGCCGAGGCCGGTCCAGCGGCCGATCGCCGTCGACCGGTCGGCCGGCCGGAACGAGGACTGGATCAGCGAGAGGCTGCCCGGCACGAGCAGCGCGCCGCCGACGCCCTGCACCGCCCGGGCCGCGATCAGCTGGTCGGGCGTCTGTGCCGCCGCGCAGCCCAGCGAGGCCACGGCGAACCATAGCGTGCCCAGCTCGAAGACCCGTCGCCGGCCGAAGCGGTCACCGAGCGCTCCCCCGGCCAGCACCAGCGAGGCCAGCGTGACGAGGTAGGCGTTGACCACCCACTGCAGCTGTGAGACCGAGGCCCCGAGGTCGTCGCCGAGCGTCGGCAGCGCGACGTTGACCACCGTCTGGTCGAGGAAGGCCATGCCGGTGCCCAGCACCGCCGCCGCGAGCAGCCAGCGACCCCGTGCGCTGGCGAGCGCGAGGGTCGGTCGCACGGCGTCGCTCACCCGAGGAGCCTAGGCCCGCCTGTGGACGACGCTCCCGCGCCCGGGGCAGTGGGGTCGCTCAGACCATCCGGCGCACGACGGAGCGCGGCAGCCGCTTGATCGCGGCGCCGAGCGGCCCCCACGGCAGGGGCGGCACCACGGCGTGGTCGGACTCCTTCTCGATGGCGGCCACCATCGAGCGCACGCCCTTCTCGGTGGAGACCAGCAACGGGCTCTTGTTGCCGGTGTTCATCTCCGACTCGATGTAGCCGGGGTAGAGCACCGTCACCGTGATCGGGGAGTCGTGCAGCTCGATCTGCAGCCCCTCGGCGAGGTGCGCGACGGCGGCCTTGGACGCGGCGTACGCCGTCTGGCTGCGCGGCAGGCCGCGCAGCGCGGCGACCGACGAGATCACCACGAGGTGGCCCGAGCCCTGGTCGCGGAAGACCTCCATCGCGGCCTCCATCTGGGCCAGCGCGCCGAGCACGTTGGTCTCCAGCGTCGCGAGGTTGGCGTCCAGGTGTCCGGTGCCGAGCGGTGCGCCCTTGCCGAGCCCGGCGTTGACGACGACCCGGTCGAGGCCGTCGAAGTCGTCTCGGAAGGCCTGCACGACCTCGCGCACGGCGGCGTAGTCGGTGACGTCGAGCGCCCGCACCTCGACGCGCACGTCGTGGGCGGCGGTGATCTCGGCCTGCAGCTCGAGGAGCCGGTCGGTGCGGCGTGCGGCCAGGGCGAGGTCGTGCCCCGAGGCGGCGAGCTGACGGGCCATCTCGGCGCCGAGGCCCGACGAGGCGCCGGTGATCAGGGTCCTGCGACGGGTGGGAGCCATCCGGCCAGCCTCTCAGCGGTAGGTGATCAGGTCGGCGGCGAGGTGGGCGTGCTCGTTGAAGGTGAGCATGGACAGCCCGCTGCGGCCGGCGACCACGGTGGTGACCGAGCTGTTGACGACGACCCGGTTCAGCGGGCGCCAGGTCTCGGCGGACCCGCCCACGAGGTGGGCGACGGCCCACGAGACCGGACCGCCGGAGGTCGAGACGACCGCGGTGCCGGAGGGGTCGATCTCGGCGAGCTGGTCCGCCGTACGCCGCAGCGCGGCCTCGACCCGGGAGGTGAAGTCGGAGAAGGACTCGACGTCGTCGTCGCTGCCCCCGCCCGCCATCCAGCCGGCCAGCGCCTCCTCGAACCACGCCTGGAAGGCCTCCTTGGAGGGCGGCGGCTCCTCACCCCACGGAGCGGGGTGCCCGGCCAGGACCGCGACGTGGTCGAACTCCGCCCAGCCCGGGTCCTCGGTCTCGGTCGTGTCCCAGGACGCACTCTCGACCATGCCGGCGAGGGTCTGCCGGTGCCGCTTCATGCCGCCGTGCACCAGCAGGTCGGGCCTGGTGCCGCGCCGACCGAGCCGACCGCCGAGCTGGCGCGACTGCTCCTCGCCGTCGGTCGAGAGCTGGTCGTAGTCCGCGGCGCCCCAGGAGGCCTGGCCGTGCCGGACGAGGAGGATGCGCCCCACTAGCCGTCCCGCCGCGCGATGATCGCCTCGCACCGCTGCTCGAGGTACCTGGCGACCGGCCCGAAGTGGGCGTACGCCTCGTTGGTCGTCTGCCCGTGGAAGTAGCGGTAGTAGATCTGCTGGGCGATCACCCCGAGCCGGAACAGCCCGAACACCTCGTAGAACTTCCACTGCTCGTCGCTGAGGTCGTAGCCCGCCTTGGCGCAGTACGCCGCCACCAGCTCGCGCCGCGTGTACATCCCCGGCAGGTGCGTGGGCTGGCGCCGGAACTGCTGGTAGATCTCGTCGTCGTCGGCCTGGATCCAGTACGCCGCCATGCCGCCGAGGTCCATCAGCGGGTCCCCGACCGTGGCCATCTCCCAGTCCAAAAGCGCCCTGATCCGCGGTGGTCCGTCGCCGGTGAGCGAGTCGGCGTCGAGCACGAGGTTGTCGAAGCGGTAGTCGTTGTGGATCAGCGTCTGGGCGACGTCGGCGGGCTGGTGCTCGTCGAGCCACCCCATCACCTGCTCGTAGTCACCGGCATCGTCGGTCATCGCATCGCGGTAGCGCGTGGACCACCCGCTCACCTGGCGCTCGACGTACCCCCAGCCCTTGGCCAGCTCGCCGAGCCCGGCCGCCTCGTGGTCGACCCCGTGCAGGGCGACCAGCGTGTCGACCGCGACGTCGCACAGCGCACGGGCGCCGGCCTCGTCCAGCTCGACGCCCTCGGGCAGGTCACGACGCAGGATGAGGCCGTCGACCCGCTCCATGACGTAGAAGTCGGAGCCGATCACGGCCTCGTCCTGGCACAGTCCGATCATCGGGGCGACCGGCGCGAAGTGACCGGCGAGCTTGTCCTGCACGGTGTGCTCGCGAGCCATGTCGTGCGCCCCGGACGCCTTCTTGCCCACCGGTGGGCGGCGCAGGATCAGCGGATGGTCGCCGAAGTCGAGCTGATAGGTGAGGTTGGACGCTCCACCACCGAACTGGCGCACCTCGGGGCCCTCGTCCAGCCACGGCTCGTCGCCGACCCGCTCGCGCAGCCAGCCGACCACGGCGGGCACGTCGAAGGCGTCCTCCTCGCGCACCTGCCCCGCGACGTTGTTGTCGCTCACGAGTCGGACGCCCGGGCCCGCATCTTGGCGGCCTGCCCGGCCATCACCTCGTCGTACTTCGCGCGGTCGTTCTCCTTCAGGTCGAAGGTCTGGCGTGCGGCTTCGTCCGGCAGCAGCACCAGCTCGTCGGACGACAGGCTGTCGACGACGACCTCGGCGACGTCGTCGGCCGAGGTCTCCGAGCCCGCGATCAGGCCCTGCACGATCGAGGAGACCGCGGTGTCGGTGGTGCGCAGGCTCGAGGCGAGGCTGGTGCGGAAGTACGACGGGCACACGGCCTTGGCCTTGATGCCGGTGTGGCCGAGCTCGTGGTGCACGGTCTCGGTCAGCGCCAGCACGGCCGCCTTCGCGCAGTTGTACGACGCCATCCCGGCCGGGTGCACCAGTGCGGCGAGGGAGGCGATGTTCACGATGTGCCGGTCGCCGTCGCCCTCCTTGAGCATCGGGGTGAAGGTCTTGATCCCGCGCACCATGCCCAGCAGGTTGACGTCGATCAGCCACTGCCACTCGTCGAGGGTGCAGATGTCGAGTCGCCCGCCGCCCGCGACCCCGGCGTTGTTGACCAGGATGTCGAGCCCGCCCCACGTCTCCTCGACGTACTGCCGGGCCGCCTCCCAGGCGTCCTCGGCGGTGACGTCGAGCAGCATGTAGCGCGCGTCGCCCTCGGGCACGTCGGCCGCGGGGGTCAGGTCGGTGAGCAGCACCCGGTCCCCCCGCTTGGCGAACGACCGGGCGAGGGCGGCGCCGAGGCCGGACGCCGCGCCGGTGATGAGGACACGACGGCCCCCGGTGGACTCCTGCGTGGTGGTCACTTCGCTCCTCCGTGCTTGCCGAGCTCGATGCGGGCGACGACCCCGCGGTGGACTTCGTCGGGTCCGTCGGCCAGGCGCAGGCTGCGCGCCGACGTCCAGGCCTCGGCGAGCGGGAAGTCGGTCGACATCCCGCCGCCGCCGTGCAGCTGCATCGCCATGTCGATGACCTGCTGGGCCATCGCGGGCACGACGACCTTGATCTGGGAGACCTCGCTGAGCGCCTTGCCCTGGGTGTCGAGCTTCCAGGCCGCGTGCAGCACGAGCAGCCGGGACTGGTCGATGGCCATCCGCGCGTCGGCGATCCGCTCGCGGTTGCCGCCGAGCGAGACGATCGGCTTGCCGAACGCCTCCCGCGAGGAGGCGCGGCGTACGGCGAGCTCGAGCGCGCGCTCGGCGAGCCCGATCAGCCGCATGCAGTGGTGCACGCGGCCGGGGCCGAGCCGGCCCTGGGCGATCTCGAAGGCGCGGCCGACGCCGAGCAGCACGTTGCTCGCCGGCACCCGGACGTCGTCGAAGGCGACCACGCCGTGGCCCAGCGGCTCGTCGCGGAAGCCCATCGTGTCGAGCATCCGCTCGACGGTCACGCCGGGGCTGTCCTTGGGCACGAGCACCATCGTGTGCCGCGAGTGCCGGTCGGCCTCGGGGTCGGTGAGACCCATGAAGACCAGGATCTTGCAGTCGGGGTGGCCGATGCCGGTGGTCCACCACTTGCGGCCGTTGATCACGACGTCGTCACCGTCGGGCACCGCCGTCGCGGCCATGTTGGTCGCGTCGGAGGAGGCGACGGCCGGCTCGGTCATCGCGAAGCCGGAGCGGATCTCACCGCGCAGCAGCGGCTCGAGCCACTCGTCGCGCTGCTCCTGGGTGCCGTACTTGAGCAGCACCTCCATGTTGCCGGTGTCGGGGGCGTTGCAGTTGAAGACGAGGGGGGCCAGCGACGAACGGCCCATCTGCTCGGCGACGGGCGCGTAGTCGACGTTGGAGAGGCCGGTGCCGCCGTCGGTGCCGAACCGCTCGGCGTAGTCACGCTCGTGGCCGACGGGCAGGAAGAGGTTCCACAGGCCTTCGGCCCGTGCCTTCTCCTTGAGCTCGTCGACGAGCGGGTGCACGGCCCAGGCGTCCTCGCCCCGGCTCGTGCGGTCGTGGAGGTCGGCGCGGATCGTCTCCTCGGCCGGCTCGACCTGCTCGAGGACGAAGGTCCGGACGCGGTCGGCCAGGTCCTGGGCACGCGGGGAGTTGCTGAAATCCATGGCCCGACCCTAGACCCCGGCACCGAGACGAGCGCCACACCGGGTCGTCCGCCGGTGCGGCTCAGCCGGCGACGGTCGCGACCACGCCGGCCCGCTGCACCGGGTCGCACCACCGCCGGTGCGCCCGCACGAGCCGACGGGCCGAGAAGAGCAGGAACGGCAGCGCCGTCACCACCGGGAAGGCCCACGAGCCGAAGGCCGCCGTCGTCGCGATCAGCACGCTGGTGAGGGTGGTCGACAGCGCCAGCCGGGCGCTGTAGCCGACCATCACCGTCGGCGGCGCGGGGGTGGACCGGGCACTGCGCAGGTCGACGGCGTAGGGACGTGCGCCGGACCACGTCATCGCCGCCGCCACCACCTGCACCGGCAGCACGACCAGCGTGACGGCGAGCGCCGTCAGCAGGGCAGGGCCGACCGGCCCGGCCCTCCCGAGCGCGAGGCCGACGGTGACGAGCTCGCTGACGAGGAGAACCTCGGTGAGCACCCAGGCGCGCACCGCGAAGGTGACCGTCGGGGAGGCGGGCAGGCTGTCGCGCCACAGGGCGCCGCGGCCGTCGAGGCACCAGGTGTTGACGCCGAACAGCAGCGCGCCGCCGGAGCAGACCAGGCCGGGCAGCACGGGGACGACGTCCCACGACAACCCGCCGGCCAGCGCGATCAGTCCCGGGCTCACCGCGAGCACGGCGACGCCGCGCCGAAGCGGAACCGAGCGCCAGATGGTCGCCCGGTCGATGCGCAGCAGCGCCGCGACGACGGTGGTGCGGGGCGGTGCGCGGCAGCCGGTGGCCCGCCTCCTGGCGCAGCTCGTCGCGGGGCGTCCGACGCGACGCCATGCCGGCGGGCACGGCCCCGAGCACGACGGTCACCAGGCCGAGGACGGCCACGACGAGCGTGGTCAGCAGCCAGCCGCCGTACCGCCCCGAGGAGGCCGGGAGGCCCCCACGACCACGGACACGGTCGGTGCCGCGTCGAGCACGGCGGTGACCCGGTCGGTGACCACGAGCAGCGCGGCGCCCGCCGCGAGGGCGAGCAGCAGCCCGCGCACGACCCAGGCGCCCCCCGGGCCGCGGCGCACCCACTCCAGCACCCAGGAGAGCAGCTGGGCCAGCGCGGTGGCCGCGAACACCCACAGCAGCGCGAGCAGCTGGTAGAGCGGCAGCCCCCGGGCCCGAGGGCGTAGGCCGTGAGACCGAGCACGGTCCACGTCTGCAGCAGCCAGGCGATGTTGAGCGGCGCCATCAGCAGCGCGCCGAGGTGGTCGGTCGCCGGGTCCACCGGGAAGGCGACCGCCTGGTCGCGGGGGATCAGCTCGCGTCCGCCGCCGGAGGACGCGGCGGTGATCAGCGCGATCGCCAGCACACCGAGGTAGGCGCTCGGCAGGAGCAGCAGCAGGTCGTCGGAGCGCCCCGAGACCTCCGCGCCGGGCAGGAAGGCGGGCAGGGTGCCGGCCAGCAGGGTCAGCAGGCCGACGACGACCAGGGCCGTGCGCAGCCTGCGCCGGGTGGTCTCCCCCAGCCCCGCGGTGCGGAACCGCACGAGGTGGCCTACGTCGACCAGCGCTCCGCGCGCCCGCTCCCCCAGGGCGCCGAGGTCGGGCCGCTCAGGTGAGGAGGTTGCGGTAGACACCGGCGCCCTCCTCGCCGGCGAGGTGCTGCGCCGGCATCGTCGCGACGCCCTGCCCGCCGCGCAGCACCATCGCCCGCGAGCAGCCGTCCAGTGCGAGCTCGCGCAGGTGGGTGGAGACGACCACCGCCGCGCCGCGGTCACGGGCCTCGGCCATCACCTCCAGCGTCGCCTCGACGCCGAGGGGGTCGACCCCGTCGAACGGCTCGTCGAGCAGCAGGACGTCGGGCTCGTGCAGCGCCGCGAGCACCACGGAGAGCCGCCGCCCCATGCCGTGGCTGAAACCGGAGGTGACCCGGTGGGCGGCGCCGCCGAGGTCGAACCGGTCGAGCAGGGTCAGCCCGCGCTCCTCCCACGACGACGGCAGCCGGCGCAGCCGGGCGGCGAGCTGGAGGTGCTCCCAGGGGGTCGCGCGCGGCACCAGGCCCCCCACGTCGGGGCAGTACCCGACGGCGCGCTTGGCGGCGACGGGGTGGCTCCGCGGCGTCGATTCCGACGACCCGCACGTGGCCCTCGGTGGCGGGCACGACGCCGGCCAGCACCCGCATGGTGGTCGACTTGCCGGCGCCGTTGCGGCCGAGCAGGGCCAGGCCCTCCCCGGCGTACGCCGTCACGTCGACGCCGCGCACCGCGTCGACGCCGTCGAAGCGCACCCACAGCCCGCGGACCTCGACCGCGGTCGCGGTCCGGACGGCGGGGACGGCGGGGACGGCGGGGACGGCGGGGTCTGCGGTCAGGGGCTCGTCGGCGGGACGCGTCACCGGCCCAGTCTCGCCGAGAAGACCCGGCAAGGGCAGGGAATCGACGACTCCCTGCCCTGCCGCGGTCGGCTCAGCGGTAGGTGCGTCCCTGCTCGGCGCGCTCCCGCAGGTCGGCGGGCGGACGGAACCGTTCGCCGTAGGTCTCCGCGAGCTCGTCCGCGCGGGTCACGAACCCGGCGAGGCCGCCCTCGTGACCCTCCATGAACTGCACGCAGCCACCGGTGTTCGCGGGGTAGCCGATGCCGAAGATGGAGCCGATGTTGGCGGCGGCCGCCGACTCGATGACGCCCTCGGAGAAGCACCGCGCGGTCTCCACGGCCTCGATGTAGAGCAGCCGGTCCTTGAGGTCGTCGAAGGACGGCTGCTCCGCGGCGACCGGGAAGGTGTCGCCGAGCCCGCTCCACAGTCCCTGGCGCTTGCCGGCCTCGTCGTACTCGTAGAAGCCGGCCTGCTTCAGCCGGCCGCTGCGCCCGAGGTCGATCATCGTGTCGACGACGGACTCGGCCGGGTGGGCGACGTACTCCCCACCCTCGCGCTCGACGGCGTCCCTGGTGGCCTTGCGGATCTTGGCCATCAGCTCCATGTTCAGCTCGTCGCTGAGCTGGAGCGTGCCGACGGGGTAGCCGGCCTGCGTGGTGGCCCGCTCCACCGAGACCGGTGACACGCCCTCGGCCATCATCGCCAGGCCCTCGTTGACCATCGTGCCGATGACGCGGCTGGTGTAGAAGCCGCGGCTGTCGTTGACCACGATCGGCGTCTTCTTCAGCGCCATCACGATGTCGAGCGCCTTGGCGACGGTCTCGTCGGTGGTCTTCTCGCCCCGGATGATCTCCACCAGCGGCATCTTGTCGACGGGCGAGAAGAAGTGCAGCCCGACGAAGTCGGCGGGGCGGTCCACGCCCTGGGCGAGCTCGGTGATCGGCAGCGTCGAGGTGTTCGAGCAGAGCACCGCGTCGGAATTCACCACGCCGGTCACCTCCCCGAAGACCTTCGCCTTGAGGGCAGGGTCCTCGAAGACGGCCTCGATCAGGGTGTCGCAGCCGGCGAGGTCGGCCGGGTCGGCGGTCGGGGCGATCCGGCCGAGGACCTCGGCCTTCTTCTCCTCGGTCATCTTGCCGCGCGAGACGGCCTTGTCGAGCAGGCCGACCGAGTACTGCTTGCCCTTGTCGGCGGCCTCGGCGGAGACGTCCTTGAGCACGACGTCCATGCCGGAGCGGGCCGCGGAGTAGGCGATGCCGGCGCCCATCATGCCGGCGCCGAGCACGCCCACCTTGCGAGGCGTGAAGGACGGGACGCCCTCGGGGCGCAGCACGCCCGAGTTGATCGCCTGCAGGTCGAAGAAGAACGCCTGGATCATGTTCGTGGCGACCGGTCCGGTGATCAGGCTGGTGAGGTAGCGCGACTCGATCCGGGTGGCGGTCTCGAAGTCGACCTGCGCGCCCTCGATCGCCGTGCTCATGATGGCGCGGGTCGCGGGGTAGTCGGCGCCCTTGGTCTGCTTGCGCAGGTTTGCCGGGAAGGCCGGCAGGAAGGCGGCCAGCGCGGGCGTGCTGGGTGTGCCGCCCGGCATCCGGTAGCGCTGGCGGTCCCACGGCTGCTGCGCGGCCTCGGCGTCGTCCTGGTGCGCGGTGATCCAGGCCTTCGCGGCGCCGAGGAGCTCCTCGCGCGAGGCGACGAGCTCGTCGACCAGACCCGTGGCCCGGGCGTCGGCCGGCGTGAAGCGCGTGCCCTGGAGGCAGACGTCCATCAGCGCGGACTGGATGCCGAGCATCCGCACCGTGCGGGTGACGCCGCCGGCACCGGGCAGCAGCCCGAGGGTGACCTCGGGCAGGCCGAGCTGCACCGTCGGGTCGTCGACGCAGATCCGGTGGTTGCAGGCCAGCGTGATCTCGAGGCCGCCGCCGAGGGCGGCCCCGTTGATCGCCGCGACGACCGGCACCGGCAGCTTCTCCAACCGGCGCAGGTCGGCCTTGACGGCCTCGACGTGGCCGAAGATCTCCGCCGCGTCGTCCGGCGTCGCCCTGATCATCGACTTCAGGTCGCCGCCCGCGAAGAACGTCTTCTTCGCCGACGTGACGACGACGCCGACGAGCTGCGCGCGGTCCTCCTCCAGCTGGTCCACCGCGCGCTTCATCGAGTCGCGGTAGAGGTCGTTCATCGTGTTGGCCGACTGGTTCGGGTCGTCCAGGGTGAGGACGGCGATGCCGTCCTCGCCGAGCTCGTAGCGGACCGAGGTCTGCTGGGTGTCAGTGCTGCTCATGCTGGTGAACTCCTCAGATCCGCTCGACGATGGTCGCGATGCCCATGCCGCCGCCGACGCACAGCGTGGCCAGGCCACGCTCGAGGTCGCGGCGCTCGAGCTCGTCGATCAGCGTGCCGAGCACCATGGCGCCGGTCGCGCCGAGCGGGTGCCCCATCGCGATGGCGCCGCCGTTGACGTTGGTCTTGTCGTGGTCGATGCCCATGTCGCGCAGGTAGCGCAGGGCGACGGCCGCGAAGGCCTCGTTGATCTCCCACAGGTCGATGTCGTCCGCGGTCATGCCGGCGCGGGTGAGCGCCTTGCGGGACGCCGGGGCGGGGCCGGTGAGCATGATCGTCGGGTCGGCGCCGGAGACGGCGGCCGAGACGATCCGCGCCCGCGGAGACAGCCCGAGCTCGCGGCCGACCTCCTCGGTGCCGATCAGCACCAGCGCGGCGCCGTCGACGATGCCCGAGGAGTTGCCGGCGTGGTGGACGTGGTCGATCTTCTCGACCCAGTGGTACTTCTCGAGCGCCACCGAGTCGAAGCCGCCCTCCTCGCCGATGCCGGCGAAGCTGGGCTTGAGGCCGGCGAGCGACTCGACGGTGGTGCCGGGGCGGATGAGCTCGTCGCGCTCCAGCACGACCATGCCGTTGACGTCGACGACCGGGATGACCGAGCGGTCGAAGTAGCCGTTGGCCTGGGCCTTCGCGGCGCGGGCCTGCGACTCGGCGGCGAACGTGTCGACGTCGGTGCGGGAGAAGCCCTCGATCGTGGCGATCAGGTCCGCACCGATGCCCTGGGGCACGAAGTCGGTGGCGAAGGCGGTGGCCGGGTCCATCGCCCAGGCGCCGCCGTCCGAGCCCATGGCGACCCGGCTCATCGACTCCACGCCGCCGGCGAGGATCAGGTCCTCGAAGCCGGAGCGGACGCGGGAGGCACCCTGGTTGACCGCCTCGAGGCCGGAGGCGCAGAAGCGGTTGAGCTGGACGCCGGACACCGTCTCGGGCAGCCCGGCGGCCAGCGCGGCCGTCTTGGCCACGTCGGCGCCCTGGTCGCCCACCGGGCTGACGCAGCCGAGCACGACGTCGTCGAGCCGGCTGGTGTCGAGGCCGGGGTTGCGCGTGCGGATCTCGTCGATCAGGCCGACGACGAGGTCGACGGGCTTGACCTCGTGGAGGGACCCGTCCTTCTTGCCCTTGCCGCGCGGCGTGCGCACGGCGTCGTACACCAGGGCCTGGGGCTGCTGCGCCTGTGAAGACATGAGTGGAGACACCCTTCCGTCTCGGGATGAGACGCCCATCATGACAGCAGGACTGTCAGCGTCGCCACGGTGCCGCGCGTGACGGTCGCCTCAGGCCGAGCCGGCCCGGACGTCGTCCTGGCTGCCGGTGTAGCGACCCGCCCAGCCGCTCACCCGCGACCGCATGAGCACCGCCGCCACGGCGGCGACCAGCAGCAGCGCCGCGTCGACCCAGAGCACCCACCAGGGGGCCTCGGGCGACTCGGTGGCACCGGTGACCACGACGTCGGTCGGGTCGCCCTCGGGGTAGCGCACCGGGATCACGCGCTCGTCCTCGGCCTGACCGAAGGTCGCCTGGTCGACCGTGGCCTCGCGGGCCGGGCCCGTCGCACCCTCGGGGGGCCCGTAGCGCACGACCAGGGAGTCGCCGTCCACGCGGGTGCCGAGCACGGGGGCCACCGAGTCGACGCCGCTGGACTCGATGGCGCTCTCGTGCCGCACGTAGGCGACCAGCGGGGCGTTCACGACGACGACGACCGCCACGAGGACGAGGACCACCAGCAGCAGGCGACGGCTCATCCGCCCAGCGTGCACCAGGGAGGCTCGCTGGTCGAGCGCCGCTCAGTCGGCGCGAGCGACGAGGGCGACGGCCCCGAGCACCCCGCGGTCGAGCGCTGCGGCGTTGTTGCGGGCACGCTCGGCCCAGGCCGGGCCGAACAACAGGTGCAGACCCAGCGCCGCCGGGGGACCCTCGGCCGCCTGCGCGCGCATCCGCTCGAAGAAGGCACGGCCCTCGGCGGTGAGGTCCTGCTCCTCCTCGACGACGAAGCCGGCGTCCTCGAGCAGCCGGCGGTACTCGGGCACCGTGGCCAGGAACGACGCGCGCCGCGTCCGGGGCCCAGGGCAGCGGGTAGGTCGGCTGGTCGGTACCGGTGAGCGCCTGCTCGAAGAGGAGGAACAGGCCGCCGGGCTCGAGCACCCGGCGCACCTCGGCGAAGAGCCCGGCCTTGTCGGGCACGTTCATGCCGACGTGCACGAGCAGGGCCCGGTCGAAGGCGGCGTCCTCGTGGGGGAGGTCGGTGGCGTCGGCGACGAGCACCTCCACCCGGGCGGCGAGACCGACCCGCTCGGTCATCGCACGCGCCGTGTCGACGAACTCGGGCGTGAGGTCCACGCCCGTCACCCGGCAGCCGTGCTCGGAGGCCATCAGCCGTGCGGGGCCGCCGATGCCGCAGCCGACGTCGAGCACCCGGCTGGTCGAATCCAGCCGCAGGTACGGCAGCAGACCCCGCATCGTGGACAGGCCGCCGAGGTGGAACTCGTCGACCGGGGCCAGGTCGGAAGGCCGGAGCCGGTCGACGTCGAGGCCCGCGGAGGTGGCGGCCGCGAGGATCGTCTGCTCGAGGTCGCGGCGCCCGTAGTGCGCGGTCACGCGCTCCTCGACGTCCATCGCGACCCCCTTCCCCGGCACGGTAGACCCGTGCGGGCCGGGACGGGGGCCCCGGACCAGTCGGCTCAGGCCTGGGTCGCGGCGCCCTCGGCGAGCAGGGCGTCGACGTCGGGCACGCCCCAGGCGGCGAGGGCCTCCCGGGTGCCGGCGCCGACGGCGGTGGGCCCGGTCGTGAGGGTGGCGGTGGTGCGGGAGAAGCGGGGCGCCGGGGCCGGCTGTCGCACGCCGTCGCGGTCGACGTACACCTGACGGGCGGCGAGGTGGGGGTGCACGGCCGCCTGCGACGGGGTCAGCACGGGTGCCACGCAGGCGTCGGTGCCGACGAAGACCTCGGTCCACTCCGCCTGGGTGCGCGTCGCGAAGGTCCGGGCGATCCGGCCCGCAGCTCGTCGTACGCCGCGACGTCGCCCTGGCCGGGCGCGGTGCCCTCGAGGCCGAGCAGGCGCACCATCTCGTCGAAGAACCGCGGCTCCAGCGACCCCACGCTCATGTGCTCGCCGTCCGAGGTCTCGTAGAGGTCGTAGAACGGCACGCCCCCGTCGAGCAGGGAGGCGGCGCGACGCTCCTGGAGCTGGCCCCCGGCGAGCATGGCGTGGGTCATCGCGGCGAGGTGGGCGGTGCCGTCGACGATGGCGGCGTCGACCACCTGGCCCTCGCCGGAGGTCCGGGCCTCGAGCAGCGCGGCGAGGACGCCGACGACGAGGTACATCGACCCGCCCCCGAAGTCGCCGAGCAGGTTGGAGGGGAACTGCGGCCGGTCCGTGGTCTGGCCGAGGCCGTGCAGCACGCCGGAGAGGCCCACGTAGTTCATGTCGTGGCCGGCCGTCTGTGCGAGCGGGCCGTCCTGGCCCCACCCGGTCATCCGCCCGTAGACCAGCCGGGGGTTGCGGGCCAGGCACACGTCGGGGCCGAGGCCGAGCCGCTCGGTCGCGCCGGGACGCATCCCCTCCACGAGCACGTCGGCCTGCTCGACCATCGTGAGCACGGCCTCGACCGCGTCCGGGTGCTCGAGATCCATCGCCACGCTCGGGCGGCCGCGCACGAGCAGGTCCGTGTCGCGGCCGGTCGCGGCGAGCCCGCCACCGGGCCGCTCGACGCGCACCACGTCGGCACCGAGGTCGGCCAGCAGCATGCACGCGTGCGGGCCGGGGCCGATGCCGGCGATCTCGACGACCCTGACCCCGCGCAGCGGTCCCGTCCCCTGTCCCAGCTGGTAGCTCATGCCCGGCATCATGACAGCAACGCTGTCATCGTGCGGCCGCCGCGAATGCAACGGGTTGCATAGGGCGTGGTCGCGGGGCAGAGTGGCCCCCATGGCCCTCGAGCACGCGCTCCTCGTCTCGCTGCGCGAGCGACCCGCGGCCGGGCTGGAGCTGACCCGGCGCTTCGAGCGCTCGATCGGGCTGTTCTGGCACGCCAAGCACCAGCAGGTCTACCGGGTGCTCGCGCGGATGGAGACCGACGGCTGGATCGTCTCCGAGACCGTCGCGCAGCACGGACGCCCCGACAAGCGCGTCTACACCGTCACCGACCTTGGCGCGAAGGTGCTGACCGAGTGGCTGGCCACCCCCAGCGAGCCCGAGCCCGCCCGCAGCGAGCTCGCCGTGCGGCTCCGCGGGGCGTCGTACGGCGACCGCGCGGCGCTGCTGGGCGACGTCGCGACCGCGCGCGCCGAGCACCGGGCCCGGCGCGACGACTACCGCGCCACGGTCGCCCGCGACTACCCCGACCCCGGCGCCCTCGACGGCGCCGACCTCGACCGCTACCTCGTCCTGCGGGGCGGCGTGCGGCTCGAGGAGTTCTGGACCGACTGGCTCGGGGAGTACCTCGACGCCTGGCAGCACCCGACCCCGACGAAGGACCTCGCATGAGCAGCTCGCCCCAGGCCCACGCCGACGCCGTCCACCCGACGTACCCGCACCTGTTCACCCCGCTGACCGTCGGCGGCGTGACGCTGCGCAACCGCTCGGTGATGGGCTCCATGCACACGGGCCTCGAGGACCACGCCTGGCAGATCCCCGAGCTGGCCGCGTTCTACGCCGAGCGCGCCCGCGGCGGGGCCGGCCTGATCATCACCGGCGGGTTCGCGCCCACCAAGCGCGGCTGGCTCAAGCCGTTCGCCGCGGAGATGACCAGCCGGCTGCAGGCGATGCGCCACCGCGCGGTCACCGAGGCGGTGCACGTCGAGGGCGGCGCGATCGCGATGCAGCTGCTGCACGCCGGCCGCTACGGCTACACGCCGTTCTCCCAGTCGGCGTCCTCGCGCAAGTCGCCGATCACGCCGTTCCGACCGTCGGCGATGTCCACGAAGCAGGTCGACCGCACGGCGACCGCGTTCGCCTCGTCAGCGGCCCTGGCCCGCAAGGCCGGCTACGACGGCGTCGAGATCATGGGGTCCGAGGGCTACCTGATCAACCAGTTCCTCGCCGCGCGCACCAACGACCGCGACGACCAGTGGGGCGGCACCCCCGAGAAGCGGATGCGCTTCCCGATCGAGGTCGTCCGCCGGGTGCGTGAGCAGGTCGGCGACGACTTCGCGCTCGTCTACCGGATCTCGCTGCTGGACCTCGTCGAGGAGGGCCAGAGCTGGGAGGAGGTCGTCGCGCTCGCCAAGCACCTCGAGAGCGCGGGCGTCTCGGTGTTCAACACCGGCATCGGCTGGCACGAGGCCCGGGTGCCCACGATCATCACGCAGGTCCCGCGCGCGATCTGGGCCGACCTGACCCTGCGGCTGCGTCCGGAGGTCGGCGTGCCCGTGTGCGCGTCCAACCGGATCAACACCCCGGAGCTGGCCGAGTCGCTGCTCGCCGACGGCACCTGCGACCTGGTCTCGATGGCGCGGCCGTTCCTCGCCGACCCGGACCTCATCAGCAAGGCCCGCGAGGGCCGCGCCGACGAGGTGAACACCTGCATCGCCTGCAACCAGGCCTGCCTCGACCACGCCTTCGCCAACAAGGTGGCCAGCTGCCTGGTCAACCCGCGCGCCTGCCGCGAGACCACGCTCACCCTGGTGCCGCTGCCGACGACGCGCGTGCGCACCCTCGCCGTCGTCGGCGCCGGTCCGGCGGGGCTGGCCACCGCCGTGTCGGCCGCCGAGCGGGGCTTCGAGGTCACCGTGCTCGAGCAGCACGACGAGGTCGGCGGGCAGTTCCGCTACGCGATGCGCGTGCCGGGCAAGGAGGAGTTCGCCGAGACCCTGCGCTACTACACGCGCCGGATGGAGGTGCTCGGCGTCACCGTGCGCACCGGCACCGCCGCCACGGCGGCCGACCTGGCGTCGTACGACGAGGTCGTGGTGTGCACCGGCGTGAGGCCGCGGGTGCCGACGCTGGAGGGCATCGACCACGCCAAGGTCGTCCTCTACTCCGACGTGCTCGCCCGCCGCGTGACGCCCGGCGCGCGCGTGGCCGTGATGGGCGCCGGCGGCATCGGCGTCGACGTGAGCGTCTTCCTCACCCACGAGGAGGAGAGCCACGACGACTGGCTGGCGCACTGGGGCGTGGGCGACCCGTCGGTCTACCGCGCCGGCCTCGCGCCGAAGAAGGATCGCTCGAGCCCGCGGGAGGTGTGGCTGCTGCAGCGCAAGACGTCGCTGATCGGCAAGGACCTCGGCAAGACCTCCGGCTGGGCGCACCGCTCGGTGCTCAAGGACTCCGGCGTGCACCGCGTGCCCGGGGTCGAGTACCGCAAGGTCGACGACGACGGCCTGCACGTGTGCATCGACGGCGAGGAGCAGGTGCTCGACGTCGACCACGTCGTGGTCTGCGCCGGTCAGGAGTCGGTGCGCGGTCTGTACGACGAGCTGGTCGCCGCGCGCGACACCTCGACCGTGCACCTCGTCGGCGGGGCCGACGTCGCCGCCGAGCTGGACGCCAAGCGCGCCATCAAGCAGGCCACCGAGACGGTCGCCGCCCTCTGAGCGACCCGCGCACGTCGGCACCGGTCTGAGCACCACCCGCGGCCCCGCGTCACCGACGCCGGGCAGGATGGTGCGATGAGCCCCGCCCGCCCCGCCCTCCCCGCCCTCGTCGCCTGTGCCCACGGCACGCGCAGCGAGACCGGCCGGGCCGCGGTGCGGGGCCTGGTCGGGGCCCTCGCCGGGGCGATGTCGGCCGAGGGCGTCGAGGTGGTCGAGGCCTACGTCGACGTGCACGGGCCCGAGCTGCCCGACGTGGTCCGCGCGTTCGGCGGCGACGTCGTGGTGGTGCCGTTGCTGCTGTCGGCGGGGTACCACGTGAAGGTCGACCTGGCCGAGGCGACCAGCCCCTTCCCCTCGGCACGCACGGCGCCGGCGATGGGGTCCGACCCCCGGCTCACCGCCGTGCTCACCGACCGTCTGCGGGAGGCCGGCGCCACCCCCGAGGACCGGCTGCTGCTGGCTGCGGCCGGCTCCAGCGACGCCGACGCCGTCGCCTCCGTGGAGCGCCAGGCGAGGGACCTGCGACGGAGCTGGCCCGAGGTGACCGTCGCGTACGGCGCGTCCGCCCGGCCGCGCCTGGCCTGCGAGGCCGCGCGGCTGCGGATCGCCGACCCCGACCGTCGGCTGGTCGCGGCGTCCTACCTGCTCGCGCCCGGCTTCTTCCACTCCCGGGTGACGAGGTCCGGGGCCGCCCTGGTCACCGCGCCGTTCCTCGAGCCCGGGCGGCCCGTCGACGACGCCCTGGTGGACCTGCTCGGCGAGCGTTACCGGCAAGCGCTCGCCACCCCCTAGACCGAGGGATGGGCGTCCTCCACCTCGCGCTCCTGCCACCGTGGCCGGCCTCGCGTCCGACGTCGCCGAGACTCTCGCCGAGCACCACGTCGTCGGGTGCTCCTCCATCGGCGTCACGCTGGCGGCTGGACGAGAGCCCGGACCACCTGGCCGCCGGAGACGTCAGGGGGAGAACAGCACCCCGGGGTTGAGCACCCCGACCGGGTCGAGCGCGCTCTTCACGGCCCGCAGCACCTCCACGCCGAGGCCGCCCACCTCGGCGGCCAGCCACGGCGCGTGGTCGCGCCCGACGGCGTGGTGGTGGGTGATCGTGCCGCCCGACGCGACGATCGCGTCGCAGGCCGCCGTCTTGGCCGCCGCCCACTGGGCCAGCGGGTCGTCCGCCGCCCGGACGGCGACCGTGAAGTACAGCGACGCCCCGGTCTCGTAGACGTGCGACACGTGCGCCAGCACGACCGGTGCGTGCGCCGACGTGGTCAGCGACCGCTCCAGCGCGGTGCGCACCGCGGCGTACACCTCGGGCACCCGCGACCACCAGGCCGCCGTCTCCAGCGTCTCCACCAGCACGCCCAGGTCGAGCAGGGTGTCGCGCAGGAAGGGCCCGCGGAAACGGCCGGCCGCCCACGAGGCCGCCGACCCAGGCCCCTGGGGCACCCCGCCGTGCCGTGCGAGCACGGCGGCCAGCCGCTCGCGCGCGACCGTGATCCCGGCCTCGTCGCCCTCGTGCCCGGCGACGAGCAGGCAGCCCCCCGTCGACGCTGCTTCCCCACCCGCGCCCCCACCGACCCGGTCGGGGTCGGCGAGGTCGATCGCGGTCTCGGCCTCGTCGGAGAGACGCAGCACCGCCGGCTGCAGCCGGCGCTGGGCCACCTCGCGCAGGGCCTCCAGTCCGTGGGCGAGGTCGGGCAGCCGCCACCCGTCGTACGCCACGCCCGCCGGTCGGCGGCGCACCCGCACCCGCACCCGCGTCACGACGCCGAAGGCGCCCTCCGAGCCGAGCACGAGCTGCACGAGGTCCGGCCCCGCCGCCGAGGCGGGGGCGGTGCCCAGGTCGAGGGTGCCGCGCGGCGTGGCCACCACGACCCCCAGCACCAGGTCGTCGAACCGGCCGTAGCCGCTGGAGGCCTGCCCCGCGGACCGGGTCGCCGCGAAGCCGCCCACGGTGGCCCACTCGAAGGACTGCGGCACGTGGCCGAGGGTCAGGCCGTGCGCGGCGAGCAACCGCTCGGCGTCCGGCCCGCGCACGCCGGCCTCGAGCACCGCCAGCCCGGACACGGCGTCGACCTCCACCAGCCGGTCGAGCCGGGCGAGGTCGAGGGCGACCACGCCCGCGAAGCCGGCACCGCGGTCGCCCGGCGCGAGGCCACCGACCACCGACGTGCCTCCCCCGAACGGCACCACCGCCACCCGCTGTTCGGCGCAGACCGCCAGCACGGCCACGACCTCGTCGTGGTCGGCGGGTGTCACCACGGCGTCCGGGGCGTCACCGGCGTCACCGGACCGCATCCGGAGCAGGTCGGCGGTCGACCTCCCCCGGGTGCGCAGCAGTCGGGTGCCCCGGTCGGTGTGCAGGTGGTCGGGCCCCACCGCGGCGGCGAGGGCCTCCAGAGCACCCCCGCTCAGGCGGCACTCGGGCACCGGGACGGCCACCCGGTCGTCGGGGTCGGCCGCCGGGGTGTCGCGCACGCCGAAGGCGACGTCGACCAGCCCGCGGGCCGACGCTGGCAGCGGCCGCGGCGCCTCGTCGCCCCAGCGGCCGGGGGTCATCCGACGGTGGCCCGTGGGCTCGGACGGGGGTGGTGTGACGGTCACGGCTAAAGTGTGACAGGTGGAGTCCATCCGTCACATCGAACCGCCCGGCCAGCTGCCCTCCAGCGTGGAGGACGACACCGACCGGGCCCTGCTCGACGCCGCCCGCGCGACTCTCCTGGCCGTGGGCTGGAGGCGTACGACGCTCACCGCGGTCGCCCGGTCCGCGGGCGTCTCCCGGATGACCGTCTACCGCCGCTACGGCGACGTCGAGGCCCTGGTCTCCGACCTGTTCGCCCGGGAGTGGTCAGCGGTCGTGCTCGACGCCGTGCACGAGACCGGGCTCCGGGCACCGGCCCCCCAGCAGGTGGCCCGGGCCGTGGGCCGGGCGGTGGCGCTGCTGCGCGCCAACCCGGTCTTCCGCACGATCGTCGGGATCGACCCCGAGGTGCTGCTGACCTACCTGCTGCAGCGGCCCGGCCGCGCCCAGACCTTGCTGGTGGAGTGGGTCGAGCGGCTCGTCGTCGCCGGCCAGGAGGACGGGTCGGTGCGCGTCGCCGACCCCGGCCGCCTCGCCCGCGGCGTGCTGCTGGCCGCACACGGCTTCGCCCTCTCCGCGCACACCCTGGCCGACCCGGGTGCGCCCGAGCGCGACCTCGACGACGAGCTCGTCACGCTGCTGACCTGCTACCTCACCCCGTGAGCACCCCGCACGAGCTGGTCACCGGGGTGTCCCCCCGGCTGCGGTCGGGGCTGGAGGACGTGCCCGAGCGAGTCGACCTGGTCGTCGTCGGGCTGGGTGTCACCGGCTCGGGGGTGGCGCTCGACGCCGCCTCGCGAGGGCTGAGCGTGCTCGCGGTCGACGCCCACGACGTCGCCTTCGGCACCTCGCGATGGTCCTCCAAGCTCGTGCACGGCGGCCTGCGCTACCTCGCCTCGGGACAGCTCGGAATCGCCCGCGAGAGCGCCCGCGAGCGGCAGGTGCTGGCCGGCGTGGTCGCCCCCCACCTGGTGCGACGGCTGCCGTTCGTGCTCCCGCTCGGCCCGACCGTCGGTCGCCGCCGCGGCTGGGTGCTCGAGGCCGGGCTGCGCGCCGGCGACGCCCTGCGCGTCGACGCCGGCACGTCCGCCCGGCTGGTGCCGCCCCCACGACGACTCGGTCGCGAGCAGACGGTCGCCGCGGTGCCCGACGTACGCCGGGACGGCCTGCGCGGCGGCCTGCTGTCCTACGACTGCCAGCTCGAGGACGACGTGCGCCTCACCCTCGCCGTGGCCCGCACCGCGGTCGCGTACGGCGCCCACGTGCGGACCGGCGTCCGCGCGACGGCCCTGCTCGACGACCGGGTGGAGGTGCGGGACCCCCTCACCGGAGGCACCGGCACCGTGCGCTGCTCCGCGGTCGTCAACGCGACCGGCGTCTGGGCTGGCGAGCTCAGCCCCGAGGTGCGGCTGCGCCCGTCCCGGGGCAGCCACCTCGTGCTGCGGCCCGGGGCGGTCGACACCCACGGTCACGCCCTCACCATCCCGGTGCCCGGCCACGGCGAACGGTTCTGCTTCGCGCTCCCCCAGGGCGACGGCACCACGCTGGTCGGCATCACCGACGAGGCGCACGTGGGACCGACACCGGACGTCGCGTCGCCGACCGCGCAGGAGCGCGCCTTCCTCCGGGCGACCCTGGAGGAGGCCCTCGACTCCCCGCTGCGCCCCGACGACGTGGTGGGCGCCTGGGCGGGGCTGAGGCCGCTCGTCGACACCGACGGGGACGAGGGGGCCGAGGGACCGACTGCCGACCTGTCCCGCCGGCACGCCGTGTTCACCTCCGGCGGCGTGGTCACGGTGGTGGGCGGCAAGCTCACGACCTACCGGCAGATGGCCCAGGACGCCGTCGACGCCGTGCTGACCACGGGCCGGCTGCCCCAGGCGGGGGCCAGGCCCTGCCGCACGGCGCAGATCCCTCTCGTCGGGGCGTCCGCCGGGGCGGGGCTGGCGGACGGCGACGTGCCCGAACGGCTGCTGCGGCGATTCGGCGGCGAGGCGGGGCTGGTGCTGGAGACCGCGCAGCGGGCCACCGGGTCCGGTGCCCGGGCGGTCGGTCGGCCGGTGCTCCCGGGCTGCCCGGTCACCCTCGCCGAGCTGGTGTTCGGCGTGACGCACGAGGGGGCGCGCGACGTCGCGGACCTGCTCGAGCGCCGCGTACGCGCTACCTCGGTCGACGCGTGGGCGACGGCGCTGAGACCCGCCGCGGAGAAGGCGCTCGAGGTCGGCGGCGCCTGAGCGGTCAGGTCTCCGCCCGGGCGTGCAGCCGCCACCCGAGCAGCGAGGCCGCCAGGGCGGCGACGCCGGTCGCGAGCAGCGCCGCCGCCGCGCCGACCGCGCCCCCGGTGAGGTCGAACACCATCTCCGGCACGAGCACGGTGAAGCCCACCAGCGCGCCGGCCAGGTAGGGCCACGCCGCGGTGCGCAGGTAGGCCGCCAGCAGCCCGACGACGGCCAGCGCGGTGAGCGCGTAGGCCACCGCCGAGTAGTCCCGCTCCCAGGACCACAGCGGCGACTGGGCGGCGACCAGCACCAACCCCGCCGCCGCGGCCCGCGCCGCGGTGCCCTCGCGCCAGACGCCGCGCTCGACGAGGGCCACCCAGAGCAGGCCCAGGGCCGCCAGGCCGACCACGGTCACGGCGGTCGAGGCCGCCGCGCCGTCCACCAGGTCGGCGAGCACGAGCACGAGGGCCGCCGACGCCGCCGCCGCCGTCGCCTGGCCGACCAGGCCGGGAACCGCGGCGTACGCCGCCGCCGCGAGCAGGGCGGCGGAGGCGAAGCCCGCGAGCGCCGGCAGGTGGGCGGACGACGAGACCGCGTCGACGGTCGTGCCGACGGCACCCGCCCAGGCCCAGGCCGTGAGCGCGAGCAGCGTGGACGCCAGCCGGCGACGCGCACCGTCGGCACCGGACAGCAGCTCGCCCCGCCCGCCGCCGGCCGCCGCGCTCAACCAACCCGCCGTCCCCGTCGCCAGGCCGGCCCCGACCAGCAGCAGCACCTGCACCGCCGCGTCGAGCGAGCCCCACTCCTCGGCGACGAGGACCAGCACGGCGGAGGCCACGAGGGCACCGCCGAGGTAGCCGACGAGCTCGGTCGCCCGGCCCGGGGAACGGTCCCGGGCCGGTGGCGGCGAGAGCACCCCCGCGAGCACGGCGTGCGCCTCGTCGCGGCGGCCGGGCTGCACGAGGTCCGCGGAGGTCAGTGCATCGACACAGCGCGACGCCGGGTCGGTGGCTCGGGAGGTGGAGGAAGAGGTCATGGGTCCAGGATCGGGGACCGACCGCACCTGCGCCTGAGTAGGAAGACCCAAATCCTCGGGTCCCCACCGTTTTCGCGAGCCTACCCGCGGGTAATGCGAACACAGACCATGTTCCCGACACGAAGAGGAGCCCACATGGGTCTCGACGACAAGGCAGACAACAAGGGCGAGAGCCTCGGCGGCAAGGCCAAGGAGGCCACCGGCAAGGCGACCGGTGACGACGAGATGAAGAACGAGGGCAAGGGCGACCAGGCCAAGGCCGACCTCAAGGACGGCGTCGAGAAGGTCAAGGACGCGTTCAAGAAGTGACCTGGTCCCGGCCACGGGCCGGGAGACGACGGGGCCGACGCGCGACTGATCGCGCGGCGGCCCCGTCGCACGTCCGGGTCAGGACCGGGACGTGCGACCCTGGGCCGTCGTCGCCTGACGGGGCAGGTCCACCACGAACGTGCTCCCCACCCCGGGCTGCGACCGCACGGTCACGGAGCCCCCGTGGCGGTCCACGATGCGCCGCACGATCGCCAGGCCGAGCCCGCTGCCCGGCACCGCCCGCGCTCTGGGGTCGCCGGCGCGACGGAACTCCTGGAAGAGCGTCTCGAGGTCGTCCTCCGAGATGCCGATGCCGTGGTCCTGCACGGTCAGCCGCACGCCGTCGTCCACCGCCACGACGGCCACGCACACGGTCTGCCCGCTGTGCGAGAACTTCACGGCGTTGCTCACCAGGTTCAGCGCCAGCCGGCCCAGCTCGTCGGCCTCGCCGACGAACGGCACCACCTCGGACGGCACGACCAGCTGCAGCACGACACCGCTGCGCTGGGCCTGCACCTGCAGGAGGTCGCAGGCCTCCTCGGCCAGCGCCCGGAAGTCCAGCTCGGTGCGCTCGCGGGGCGCGTCCGGGTCGTCGAGCCGGGCGAGCACCAGCAGGTTCTTCGCCAGCTCGAGCAGCCGCTCGGTGTTGCGGCGGATGGCCGCGGTCGGGGCCTCCTCGACGCCGAGGTCCTCGAGCATCTCGGTGTGCCCGATGATCGAGGTGAGCGGGTTCTTCAGCTCGTGGGTGAGGGTCGCGATCATCTGTCGCTTGTAGAGGTCGAGCTCGCTGAGCTTGTGCACGAGGTCGCGGTCGCGCTGGATGACGCGCGACTGGCGCACCGCCATGGCCAGCTCGCGACCGAGGTCCTCGGCGCCCTCGAGCTCGCTGTCGGTCCACTCGGCGTGGCCGGTGGCCCGCAGCGCCGCGACGACGCCGAGGTAGCGGTCCGGTGTCCCCATCGGCGCGACCACCATGCGCGCGTAGCCCTGGTCGCGCAGCTCGTCGCGGTCCAGCTTGTCCTCGCCGGTCGCGAACACCTCGTCGGGCGAGGTCTCGTCGACGTCGAGGGTGGCGACGCGCCCGTCGGCCCACAGCTGTCGGCCGATCCCCCGCAGCACCCCGGACCAGCAGCCGGCCTCCTGCTCGCCGCTCGGCCACACGGTGACGTCCGACGTCGCGTCCTCGTCGTGCCCCCCGTGCGGGACGACGATCCACACCGTGTCGGCCCGCAGCCCGGTCGCAACCGGCTCGGCGGCCTGTCGGATCAGCTCCTCGACGGGCAGGCTGCGGCCCGCCAGCGCCGCGACGGACCGGGTCGCCTGGGCCGCGCGCAGCTCGTCCTGCAGCCGCTCGCGCTGCCGGGCGCTGTCGAGCGCGATCCCGGCCTGCACGGCGTAGATCTCCAGCAGCTCGCGGGTGCGGCGGTCGGGCCGCCGCCCGTTGCTCGGGAGATCGACCGACATCAGGCCGAGCAGCTCGTTGGTGGCCGAGAAGAGCGGGGCGAACAGCGTGTCCTCGGGCTGCCAGGCGTCGGGGCCGTCGACCGGCACGAGGTCGGGCACCCAGCCGGTGTCGCCGGCCTCCTCGTTGCGGCCCTCCGGGATGAAGCGGAGCAGCCCCCACCGGTCGGCGAGGTCGAACTCGCGCTCGATGTTCTCCATCGGGGTCCGCCGTCCGAGCAGCTGTCGTCGGGCGGTCTCGCTGCCGCTGAGGGCCAGCATCGTGAAGACGTCGTCGTCGCCCAGCCGGCTGATCGCGGTGATCTCGAAGCCGACCACGTCCCGGACGCCGTCGGCGATGCGCTGGAGGACCTCGTCGGTGTCGGCGCCGGCGAAGACGCCCCGCATCACGGTGTGGAGGTCGCCGACGACGTAGCGCAGGTCGTCGTTGGCCTCCATCGACTGCTCCCCGTCTCCCCTGTGGTCCCTCGACGACCTCCTCTAGGGCAGGCTATCCGCCGGACGGCGTCATGGCAGGGCGTTCGCCCGAGTCCGTGGCGGCGAACCTCCGGACGAACCCGGCCAGAAGCGCAGGCGGGTGCACCACCCGGCTCCGCGCGGCGGCCACCAGCAGGGCCTCGCCCTCCTCGGGCGCGAAGTAGCCGTACTCCCGGTAGACCCCCACCCGCGTCCGCAGCCCGGCCAGGTCGAGCTCGGGGTGGAACTGCGTCGCGTAGACACGGCGCCCGACCCGGAACCCCTGCACGGGGCAGCCCGTCGACGAGGCGAGGTGCACGGCGTGGCCCGGCAGGCTGCTGATCGCCTCCTTGTGCCCGAGGAACGCCGTGAAGGTCCCCGGCAGCCCCCCGAAGAGCGGGTCACGGCGACCCTCCGCGGTCAACGTGATCTCGGTTGGCCCGACCGGCTCGGCGTACGTGCGGTCCACGACGGCCCCCTGGTGCCCGCCGAGGGTGCCGATCCCGTAGCAGGCACCGAGGAAGGGGAAGTCGGCCGGCACGACCCGGTCGAGCAGTCGGCCGAGGTCCTGCTCCGTACGCCGCTGGGCGACCGACTTGCCGCTCTCGGGGTCGCTGGCGTTGAACGGCCCGCCCCCGAGCACGATGCCCGACAGCTCCCCGAGATCCACCTCACCGAGCGGCCCGGCCTCGAGCCGCACCCGACGCCACTGCCGCTCGGGCAGCCCGCTGGAGCGCACCACGGCCTCGAACTCGTCGTCGGCGGCGGCGTCCTCGGCACGGATGCCCAGGAAAAGGAAAGGCCTCACGGTGGGGCAGGGTAGTTGCCCGACCCCGTGCTCTGCGTCACAGTGACGTCATGGGAGAGGGACCCGACGCCTCGAGCGCGCCCGCGGGCTGCCCGTCCGGCCTGACCAGCCCGTCCCCCTTCGACGCCGTCGCACCGGCGACCCGCTCGTCGCTCTCCCGCAGCCTCGACCAGCTCCGTCGCGCCCTCGACGAGCTCGGTCGCGAGGGCGGCGACGCGGCACCGGACGAGGCCCGGGTGCTCGCGCTCGTCGACGAGGTCGCCGAGCGGTACGGCGTGGAGGCCACGATCCAGGTGGCGCTCACCCCGGCGCTGCGCCGGCACCGCCCCGACGGCGCAGGAACAGCCGCGATCGAGCACGCCCGGGAGCGGGTCGTGGGCCGATTGTTCACCGAGTGGCTCTCCCTCCGGGTGCCGCCCGAGGTAGCCCTCGGCGGTCGTCGCGGCCGCGCGGTGCTCTGCGAGCTGCCCGAGGGTCCTGCCCTGGTCTCGCTCGCGCTCGCCCTCACGCTCTCGCGGCTGGAGTGGCGCACGCACGTGGTCGGCGTCGAAACCAGCGGGCCCGAGCTCCTCGACGTCGTGGCGACGATCCGACCCCGGGTCCTCGTGCTGGCGAGCGAGAGCCGGGACAGCCTGCTCCAGATGGCCGAGGTCGCGCGGCGGGTGGCCCGCCGGCCGCTGGTGGCCGTGACCGGTGGCGGCGCCGACCCCGACGTCGCAACCGCCCTCGGCGGCGTGCTGCTGCCGGACGACCCGGTGCTCGCCGGCTACCAGCTCGACGCCCTGGCCGGTCCCCGGCCGGACCTCACCGCCTGACGCCCCGGCCGCACCCCGGCCGGTCCGGGCGGCCCGGGTCGGCGCGGGGGCTCAGCCCGGGAGCCGGCCCGCACCCGCCAGGACCTCGCGGGTGCGGGCGGCCAGAGCGGCGTCGAAGGAGCCCTCGGCCGCGCGCCAGCGCCAGTTGCCGGTCGCCGTGCCCGGCGTGTTCATCCGGGCCTCGTCGCCGAGCCCGAGCAAGTCCTGGGCCGGCACGACGGCCAGCCGGGAGACCGACGTCATCAGCAGGCCCACCAGGCCCCAGGGCGCAGGGTCGTCACCGTCCGGCACGGCCCGCCGCACCTGGGCGCGCGCGTCCTCGTCGAGGTCGGCCCACCAGCCACAGGTGGTGGCGTTGTCGTGCGTACCGGTGTAGACGACGCCGTTCTCCTCGTGCCGGGAGAGCAGGTGGGTGTTCTCCGGGTCACCGTCGAAGGCGAACTGCAGCACCCGCATCCCCGGCAGGCCGAAGCGACGGCGCAGCGCGTCGACCTCGTCGGTGATCACGCCGAGGTCCTCGGCGACCAGGGCGCCCGGACCGGCCTCGTCCAGCAGCGCCGCGAGCAGCGCGTCCCCGGGGCTCTTCTCCCAGTGCCCCTCCCGGGCGGTCTCGGAGCCGGCCGGGATGTGCCAGGCGGCCTCGAAGCCGCGGAAGTGGTCGATCCGCAGCAGGTCGACCAGCGCGAGCTGCGCGCGGACCCGGGACCGCCACCAGGCCCACCCCTCGGCGGCCATCGCGTCCCAGTCGTAGTGCGGGTTGTTCCACATCTGCCCGTCGGCGGCGAAGTAGTCCGGCGGCACGCCCGTGACGGTGGTCGGCTGCCCCGCGGCGTCCAGCCGGAAGAGGTGGCGGTGCGCCCACACGTCGGAGGAGTCCAGCGAGACGAAGATCGGCACATCGCCGAAGATCTGCACCTCGCGCGACGCGGCGTGCGCCCGCAACGCCCGCCACTGCTCGGCGAAGAACCACTGCTCGGCCACGAGCACGTCGACCCGACCGCGCAGCGGCGCCAGCGCGGCCTCCAGCGCCGCCGGCTCGCGGTCGCGCAGCCCGGGCTCCCAGGTCGTCCACGGCGCCAGGTCCCGCTGCTCGCGCAGCGCCACGAAGGCGCAGTGGTCGGGCAGCCAGTGCCCCTGCTCCACCTGCCAGGCGGCGAAGCGCTCGTCCGGCGCACGGCGCTGCCGGGCCACGAAGCGCCGGGCCGCCAGGGTGCGGGCCGCCGCCGGGGTCATCCGTGCGGACCCGACGTGCTCCAGCTCGGCCCGGGTCAGCCACCCGTCGGCGGCGAGCGCCGGGAGGCTGACCAGCTCGGGGTTGCCCGCCATCGCCGACAACCCGTTGTACGGCGACGCGTCCTCGGGGTGCGTGGGCACGAGCGGCAGCACCTGCCACACGCCGACGCCGGCCTCGGCGAGCCAGTCGACGAAGGCGACCGCCTCCGGCCCGATCCCCGAGACGGGGAGGCGCGACGGCAGGGAGGTGACGTGGAGCAGGACGCCGGCGCGGCGCTGGTGGGGTGACGAGTCGCTCACTCGCTCAGCCTAGGTGGCCCCGGAGTGGGATGCTGGACCGGTGATCTCGACGAGCGACCTCCTCGACCGTGCCCGCCAGCCGGTCCGATGGGGCCTGTTCCACGCCCTGCCCCGCGCCGTCATCACCCGGTCCGCCCGTCGCGGCGACCTGCAGGGCCGGCTGATCCTCGCCGGTCGCCGCACCGACCCCGAGGCCGTGCACGAGATCATCGAGGAGATCCGCGCGTCCGGTCCCCTGCACCGCGGCGTGCTCGGGCACATCACGGTCGACCTGGCCGCGGTCAAGGAGGTCCTCACCAGCAACGACTTCCGCACCGGCTTCCCCACCGACGGCAGCGGCCTGCTCGTCTCCGTCGGACGGTGGGCCGAGGACACCACGCTCCTCGGTCCCCTCAACCCGCCCTCCCTCCTGGTCACCGAGCCGCCCGACCACACCCGCTACCGCAAGCTGGTGACCCGGGTCTTCACCGTGCGCGCGGTCGAGAAGCTGCGCGAGCGGGCCGAGATGATCGCGCACCGGCTGCTCGACGACCTCGAGCGCCGGGCTGCGGCCGGCGAGGACGTCGACCTCGTGCCGACGTACTGCGCCCAGCTGCCGGTCACCCTGATCGCCGAGATCCTCGGGGTGCCGCTCGAGGAGCGGCACCGGGTGCTGGAGTTCGGCAGCGGCGCCGCCCCCAGCCTCGACGTGGGGCTGTCCTACGGCGAGTTCGCGGGGGTCGAGCGGGCTCTGCGCGACTTCGAGTCGTGGCTCGGCGGGCACCTCCGCGCCCTGCGGGCCGACCCCGGCGAGGACCTCCTCAGCCAGCTGGTCGCGGCGCACGACGAGCAGGGCGCCCTGACCGAGGCCGAGCTGAAGTCGACCGCCGGGCTGGTGCTCGCGGCGGGCTTCGAGACCACGGTGAACCTGCTCGGCAACGGCACCGTGCTGTTGCGCGAGCACCCCGAGCAGCTCGCCGCGGTGCGCGAGGACCCCGACCTGTGGCCCAACGCCGTGGACGAGGTGCTCCGCCTGGACCCGCCCGTGCTGCTCACCGGGCGGATGGCCGAGCGCGACACCGAGGTGGCGGGCCAGAAGGTCTCGGCCGGCACGTTCGTGAGCACGGTGCTGGCGGGCGCCAACCGCGACCCGGAGCACTTCACCGACCCCGCGCGCTTCGACGTGCGCCGGGACAACGCCCGCGACCACGTCGCGTTCTCCTCCGGTCGGCACTACTGCCTCGGTGCGGCCCTGGCCCGGATGGAGGGCGAGGTGGGGCTCCGCGTCCTCTTCGACCGGTTCCCCGACCTCGCGCTGCGACCGGGGGCCGCCCGCCGGCCGACCCGGATCCTGCGGGGCTACGCGGCGCTGCCGGTGCGTCTCAGCCCGAGCGGCCGACCCGCCCCCGTGGCCTGAGGCGGACGCCGGGCAGCGCCGGGGCGGGCAACCGGTCGGGCGAGTCACTCCGCCCTTCGTAGCCCTCGACCGCGCCGAAGCGGTCGCCGCCGGCCTCCCACTCCTCGCGGGCCCGGACGACGTCGTCGTGGCTGCGGCCGATGAAGTTCCACCACATGACGACCTCCTCGTCGAAGGGCTCACCGCCCAGGAGCACCAGGCGGGCTCCTTCGTCGCCGGCGACGAGGCTCAGCGACGCGGGGCCGGGGTCGACGACGCCCAGGTCGGCGCGACCGAGGTGCTCACCGTCGAGGTGGACGCCGCCGGTGTCGACGAGCACGGCGTGCTCGTGGCCGGCCTCGACCGGCACCTCCCACCGCGCGCCCGGCGCGAGCAGCACCTCGGCGCCGAGCAGGGGCGTGGCCGTGCGCACCGGCGACGTCGAGCCCGCGAGGGCGCCGACCATCACCCGGAGCGTCACGCCCTCGGCCGGACGGGCCGGCTCGGGCCGGTGGTGCTGGAAGTCGCGCGCCAGGCCGGCGTCGGCCTCCGGCAGCACGATCCAGAGCTGGACACCGTGCAACGAGCGGGTGCCGGCCGTGGACACCTCGGAGTGGGCGATGCCGCGGCCGCCCGTCATCAGGTTCATCTCACCGGGTCGCACCAGCGCGTGCACCCCGGCGGAGTCCCGGTGCTCGATCTCGCCGTCGAAGAGCCAGCTCACGGTCTGCAGCCCCGTGTGCGGGTGCGGCGGCACGTCCATGCCGCCGGTGTCGGTCACGTCGTCGGGACCGTAGTGGTCCACGAAGCACCAGGCGCCGACGAACGACCGGCGCCGGTGCGGCAGCGTGCGTCGCACCGTCATCGCCCGGGGTCCCCCGAGCGGCACCTCCCGGGCCGCCAGCACCTGCACGTCTGCGCTCATGCCACCAGCATGCCGCGCGGTCGCGCGGCTGCGGCCGCGCCCGACCTACGATCCCGCCATGCGGCTCGCCCTCCCCCTCGTGGTCGCGCACCTCCTGGCCGGGCTGCTGGGCGTGGGTCTCGTCGGTGGCGGCGCCCGGCCGGGCGTGCTCGCGCTGCCGGCCGTCCTCGGCCTCCTCGTCAGCCTGGTCGCCGGGCTGGTGCTGTGGCTCACCCGACCGGACGCGCCCGCCACCCGGGCCGTGCTCACCCGGCTCCGGTCGCCGCTGCCCCGACGGGACGCCTGGACACTGCTCCCCCTGCTCGCGCTGCCCGTGGTGGGCGGTGCGCTCTTCGTGCTCCGGACCTCGGTCGGCCCGGGGGACCTGGTCGACCGCGACGCTCCCGTGCTCGTCGCGAGCGCCCTGGTGCTCTACGCCCTCGACTCCGTGCTGCTCTCCTTCGCCCTGGTGCTGGGCCTGCTCCAGGAACGGGGCGCGGCGTACGCCGTGGTGCTCACCGCCACCCTGGTCGGCGTCGAGGAGCTGCTCTTCGCCTCGCTCTACGACGTGGCCGGCCCGGTCGCCACCTACACGCCGCTGGCTGCCACCCTGCCGGCGGCCGGCGTGACCGTGCTCGCCGCCCTGCCGTACGCCGCGGTGGCGCTACGCACCGGGTCGGTCTGGCTGCTGGTTCCGGTGCTCGCGGTCGACCTCGTCCTCCCACCGGCCCCGTCCTCGTGGACGGTCGTGCTGCTCGCCCTCGCCGGAGCGGCGTACGCCGCCTGGCTGGTGACCACCGACACCGAGGCAACAGGTCTCGCGAGCGCCCGCAGCGGGTAGACCGACTCCATGCCCTCCACGCCATCGACCGTGCTCGTGACCGGGGCCACCGGCTTCGTCGGGTCCCACCTCGTGCCCGCCCTGATCGAGCAGGGACACACCGTGCGCGCCATGACCCGGCGCCCCGACTCCTACGACGCCCCTGGCGAGCCTGTGTACGGCGACGTGCACGAGCCGGACACCCTCGACGCGGCACTGCAGGGCGTCGACGCCGCCTACTACTTCGTGCACTCCCTGGACGACGACGACTTCGAGGCCAAGGACGCCGCCGCCGCCCGGGCGTTCGGCAAGGCTGCGAGCGCGGCCGGCGTCCGGCAGATCGTCTACCTGGGCGGCCTCGGCGGCGGCGAGGAGCTCTCGGCCCACCTGCGCTCGCGGCGTGAGTGCGAGACCCTGCTCGCCGAGGGCGGGGTGCCGGTGACCGTGCTGCGCGCCGCGATCGTCGTCGGCCACGGCGGCATCTCGTGGGAGCTCACCCGGCAGCTGGTCAAGAACCTGCCGCTGATGGTCGCCCCCCGCTGGGTGCGCACCCGCACGCAGCCGATCTCGTTGCACGACATCGTCGGCTACCTCGTCGGCGTGCTCGGCAACGAGCCGGCGTACGGCACCGTGCTCCAGGTCGGCGGCACCGACGTCCTCACCTACGCCGAGATGATGCAGCGGGCCTCGCTGATCATGAACGGCCGGAAGGCCCGGATCCTCCAGTTGCCGTTCCTGTCGCCCCGGCTCTCCTCGCGCTGGCTGTCGCTGGTCACCGACGTCGACGTCGTCACCGCCCGGCACCTCATCGACTCGATGAACAACGAGGTGGTCGTGAGCGACGACACCATCCGCGAGATCGTCCCCGGCGAGACGATGGGGTACGACGACAGCGTCAGGCGCGCACTCCACGCACGGGAGGAGGCCGCGGCCCGATGAGCCACGGCACCAACGGACCCAGCAGCTCCCACGACACCGGCCACGGTCCGCCGGCCCCCGGCGAGCCGGAGCGGGTGGTGTCCTTCTCCGACCGCATCCTGGACCGGCTGAACGGCACCTGGGTGGGCACCCTGCTCAACGACTCCCTCGTGCACCGGGTCGATCGCGACCACCGGCAGAGCGACAAGGAGTTCCTCCGGCGCCGCGTCGTCGCCGCCGCCACGTTGCTCGTCGGCGCGATGATCCTGGCCCTGTCGATGGCCACCGAGCCGGGCAACCCGCGGTTCTACGTGCTCACCGTGCTGCTCGCCGTGGTCTGGACGGTCGGGGCCTTCCTGTCGGGCCCGCTGCACGCGGGATACATCCGACGCAACGAGCAGCTCCAGCGCCCGATCGTCCAACCGATCCTGCTGGGCCTGCTCGCCGCCGCGGTGTTCGTCGCGGGCGCGCTGATCGTGGCGCAGGTGCCGTTCCTGACCGCAGCCGTCGAGTCGGTGCTCGAGCACGCCCGCGCCAGCTCGCTGCCGCTCATCGTCTTCATCACCATGATCAACGGCCTGGCCGAGGAGCTCTTCTTCCGCGGGGCCCTCTTCGCTGCGATCGGCGTCACGCACCCGGTGGCGATCTCGACGGTGATCTACGGGCTCGCCACGGTGGCGACCCTGAACGTGATGCTCGTCTTCGCCGCGCTGGTCCTCGGGTTCGTGGTCGGGCTGCAGCGCCGGGTCACCGGTGGCGTGCAGGCCTCGATGCTCACGCACATCACCTGGTCGCTGACGCTGCTGCTGGTGCTGCCGCCGCTCTTCAACGCGCTGGCCGCCTGACCCCCGGGGGGAGCCAGGCGGCCGGTGCCCCACGGGCTGTCGGCGGCTGCGTCAGAGCGAGCCCTCACCGGGCTCGGGGATGACGCGTACGGCGTCCTCCTCGGCCGCGGCCAGGGCGCCCTCGGAGTCCGCCCCGAGCTCGTCGGCCAGACGGTCGTCCTCACGGCCGGTGCCGGCCACCTCGACGTCGTCGCTCGCCAGCTGCCCGGTCGGCACCTCCCCCAGCTGGTCGTCGCCGCCCAGCTGCTCGCCGGGCTCGCGGGGACCGGTGCCCGGCTCGCCCAACGGGTCGGCCTCCGGCACCTCCTGCTCGATCCGCTGGTCGAGGGTCTCGCCCTCGTGGGCCTCCTCGGGGGTGTTGCCGAAGCCCTGCGCCGGCGAGTAGCCGTCCGTGGGCACGACGCCCTCGTCCAGCGCGTCGTCGGCTCCTCCCTGGGCGAGGGTGTCCTCGGGCTGCAGCTGGTCCTCGTCGTCGACGGAGTAGTCGCCGACGAACTCCACGTGGTCCTGGTTGTTCTCGCTCATGGTGGTGATCCTCTCCGACACGGCGGGTGTCAACCGTGCGGACGGGTGACACCATGAGTTCGTGAGCATTCCGACAGACAGCAGCCCCCGCTTCTCCGACTACGCCCACCCCGAGCGTCTGGTGAGCACCGACTGGCTGGCCGACCAGATCGAGGCCGGACGCGTCGGGGACGGGTCCCTGGTCGTGCTGGAGTCCGACGAGGACGTCCTGCTCTACGACACCGGCCACATCCCCGGCGCGGTCAAGGTCGACTGGCACACCGAGCTCAACGACCAGGTCACCCGCGACTACCTCGACGGCGCCGGCTTCGCCGAGCTGATGTCACGCAAGGGCGTCCGCCGCGACAGCACCGTGGTCTTCTACGGCGACAAGTCGAACTGGTGGGCGGCCTACGCGCTGTGGGTCTTCCGCCTCTTCGGCCACGAGGACGTCCGGCTGCTCGACGGCGGGCGCGCCCTCTGGCAGGCCGAGGGGCGCGAGACGACCCGCGAGGTGCCCTCGCCGACCGCGACCGACTACCCCGTCGTGGAGCGTGACGACGCCCCGATCCGGGCCTACAAGGACGACGTGCAGGCCCACCTCGGCGGCGCGATGATCGACGTCCGCTCGCCGCAGGAGTACACCGGCGAGCGCACCCACATGCCCGACTACCCCGAGGAGGGCGCCCTCCGTGGCGGCCACATCCCCGGCGCGCAGTCCGTGCCGTGGGCCCGCGCGGCCAACGACGACGGCACCTTCAAGTCGCGCGCCGACCTCGAGGCGATCTACGAGGGCGAGAAGGGCCTGTCGTCGACCGACGAGGTCGTCGCCTACTGCCGCATCGGCGAGCGGTCCAGCCACACCTGGTTCGTGCTGACCCACCTGCTCGGCTACGAGCACGTCCGCAACTACGACGGCTCCTGGACCGAGTGGGGCAACGCCGTGCGCGTGCCGATCGCCCAGGGCGAGGAGCCCGGCGAGGTGCCGGCGCGATGAGCCCGGGCTCCACCGGGGCCCCGGTGGGCGCGCCCCTGCCGGCGGCCTTCCAGGAGGTCGCCGACGACTTCGCAGCGATGCCGGCCACCGAGCGGCTCGCCCTGCTGCTCGAGTTCAGCGACGACCTGCCGCCGCTGCCGGAGCGGTACACCGACCACCCCGAGCTGCTCGAGCCGGTGCCGGAGTGCCAGTCGCCGATCTTCCTGGTCGTCGACGTCGACGGCGCCGGCAAGGACGCGCGGGTCGACCTGCACTTCTCCGCGCCGGCCGAGGCGCCCACCACCCGCGGCTTCGCCGGCATCCTGCACGACGGCCTCGACGGGCGTACGGCGGCCGAGGTCCTGGACACCCCGCCCGACCTGCCGCTGCGGCTCAACATCACCGCCCAGGTCAGCCCGCTGCGCCTCAACGGCATGGCCGGCATGCTCACCCGGATCAAGCGACAGGTCACGGAGAAGGCCGGTCTCTAGGACCGCTCCGCCACCGTGACCTCCGACCTCGCCTTCCTCGTCTTCGGGGTCTGCCTGCTGCTCGCCCTCGTGCTGCCCGCCGCGCTCACCAAGGTGGCCGTCTCGGCCCCGATGGTGTTGCTGCTCGTCGGCGTCGCGCTCGGGTTCACCCCGCTCCTCGAGAGCGTGCCGGTGGACCCCTTCGCTCACCAGGCCCTCGTGGAGCACTTCACCGAGGTCACCGTCATCGTCGCCCTGATGGGTGTCGGTCTGGCGATCGAGCGTCCGCTGTCGTGGCACGACCTGGGGTCGGTGCGCCGCTGGTCGGCGACCTGGCGGTTGCTCGGCATCGCGATGCCGCTCACCATCGTCGGGGTCGCTCTCGGCTCCTGGGCCCTGCTCGGGGTCCCGCCCGCGCTGGCCCTGCTGCTCGGCGCCGCCCTGGCCCCCACCGACCCGGTGCTGGCCTCCGACGTGCAGATCGGCGGCCCGGTCGTCGACAGCGAGAGCGGCCAGGACCCCCGCCAGGTCGACGACGACGAGGTGCGCTTCTCCCTGACCTCCGAGGCCGGCCTCAACGACGGGCTCGCGTTCCCCTTCGTCTACCTCGCCCTGCTCTTCGCCGGCGCCGGGCCCGCGGTCGACAACTGGCTCGACTTCACTGCCTGGGGTCTCTGGTACGCCGTCGGCAAGGTGCTCGTCGGCGCGGCCGTCGGGGTCCTGCTGGGCCGGCTGCTGGCGTCGCTGGCCTTCCGGTCCAGCCGCCGCTCGCTGCGGGTGGCCGAGCGCGGCGAGCCGCTGCTCGTGCTGGCCGCGCTGCTCACGGCGTACGGCCTGACGGAGGTGCTGCAGGGGTACGGCTTCCTCGCCGTCTTCCTGTGCGCGATGGCGATGCGCTCGGCCGAGCGACGCTCGGCGTACAACCGCGCGATGCACCAGGTCGTGGAGCGCGTCGAGGTCGTGCTGACGCTCGCGGTGCTGCTCTTCCTCGGCATCGCCACCAGCCGCGGTCTGCTCTCGGACCTGCAGTGGCAGGGCGTCGTCGTCGCGGTCGGTCTCGTGCTGCTGCTGCGCCCGGCGGCGGCGTACGCCGCGCTCTCGTTCCGGCCCGCCCCGCCGGACTGCCGGCACGCCATGACCCGGGGCGAGCGGGCCACCGTCGCGTTCTTCGGCGTGCGCGGCATCGGGTCGATCTACTACCTCGCCTACGCGACCGGCTACCTGGGCTCCGAGACGTCCCCGCTCTGGGGCGTCGCGGGCGCCGCGATCGTGTTCTCCGTCGTGGTGCACGGGGTGCTGGCCACGCCGGTGCTGCGCCGGGTGGACGCCCACCGCCGGCAGCACACCCCGTCGCGATCTCCCCGGGGACGCGCCACCGGGGCCCAGGAGACCGGCCGCCGCTGACGGGGGAGACAGCGGCGGCCGGCTGTGACTCACGCTAGCCAGCGTGACTGTCGTGTCACAAGGTCGTGGCTGCGCGGATCACCGCAGGGTGACCTGGCGGTTCGCCAGTCCCGCCCGCGCCGACCGCTCCTCGGTCGTCAGCGGCTCGGTCGAGGCCAGCGCCTCGTCGAGGGCGGCCCGGTAGGCCTCGGCCGGCTCCTGGAGCGCGGCGGCTCCCGTGCCGAGGGGCAGGTCCCAGACCGGCGCGAGCACCCCGTGGGCCCGGAACATGCCGACCAGGCGTCCGCCCTCGACCAGGGTGTCGGCGTCGGCGGCGTGCACCCGGGCGAGGGCGTCGAGCAGCCGGTCCTCGGGCTCGGACATCACCCAGCGCAGGTGCTCCTTGGGGCCGACGTCGGTCCAGTACGCCGCGCCGAGCCCCCCGAGCCGCTCGGTGGGGTGCACCGCCGCGTTGGCGGAGTCGAGCGAGGACGCCACCGACCCGTCGGGGTCCTCCACGTCAGCGACCCAGAAGTCGAAGCCGTCGTGGACGTGCACGTCCACCGGTCCGTCGACGAGCAGCTCCTGCAGGCGGGGGCCCGGCCCCGGTGCCGCGGTGAGCCCGACCAGCTCGCCGGGGTCGGCGACGAGGGCCTTCTCGAGCACGGCACCCAGGTCGCGGCTGGGGTCCCCGAAGCCGTGCTGCACCTGCAGGCCCAACCAGATCGTGCCGTCGGGACGCACCATCGCCGGCGCGGCCATCGGCAGCAGCGTGCACAGCAGCACCTCGCCGTCGTGACCCTCGACGCGCACCCGGGCCGTGGCGGCCGGCACGAGCTCGCGCAGGGCGACGATCTCGGCCTCACCGGCCAGCCCCTCGAACGGGCGGGCGACGTACGGGCTCGCGGAGCTCGCGGCGCCGTGGCAGTTCTTGTAGCGCTTGCCCGAGCCGCAGGGGCAGGGCTGGCGCGGGGCGACCTCGCCGGCGCCGAGCTCGCGGGTGGAGGGGGCAGGGGTGCGGGAGCGCTTGGCCATGCGGCGCAGGCTACTGGCCGCTCAGCCGACGGCGATGAGGGCGTGCACGGTGGAGCACTCGGGGCTCAGCTCGGTCCACCAGTGGCTGGCCAGGCACTCGACGATCGCGAGGCCACGGCCGCTCTGCGCCCCCGGGCGCGCGTCGACGGTGTGCGGCACCAGGGCCGACCCGCCGTCGGTGACCGAGACCGTCAGACCCGAGGCGTCGAGGAACCAGGTCACGGTGAGGACGCCGCCCGCCTGGGGGTGGGCGTGGCGCAGGGCGTTGCCCACGAGCTCGGAGGTGACCAGCTCCGCTGCGTGCGAGAGGTCCGCGTCGAGGCCGGTGCCGGCGAGCCAGCACCGCAGCTGACCCCGCGCGACGGAGGCCGAGGCCGGGTGGAAGGGCAGGCACATCTGCGCCTGCGACTCCGGGGTCGTGCTGGACATCGGGCCTCCCTCCCTCGGATTCCCACTGCTTCCCTGGTGCGCTCCCGATGGCGCTCCCCGTTCCGTTCCCTGGTGCGCTCCCCGTTGCTTTCCCGTGGCGATCCGTGCTGCGTCCCGTGGTGCTTCCCCTGCGGGCCGTGTTCCCCGCTCACCCTGGGTCAACACCCTCTCAAACTATTCGTCGATATTTTCGTTGCGGTAGCGAATCATCTCCACAGGTTTGTCGGTGATGATCGCCCGAACCCCCAGATTCGCGCACCACTCGAGGTCCTCGACGTGGTTCACGGTCCACACGTGGAGGTCCCGCGCACCCGACCGGGCGGCGGCGCGCAACGTCGGCTCGCGACGCAGGAGCTCGAGCCCGGGACCCGCGATCCAGTCGCCCTCGACCACGGACTCTGCCAGGGCCCAGGTGCGCCGCTTCTCCATGCAGTAGACGACCGGGATGCTCGGGGTGAGCCGGCGCATCCGACTCAGGGCCACCCACGAGAAGCTCATCACCCGCACGGGCGCGTCGGCGCCGGTCCACCCGAACTCGGCGAGCAGCTCGGCCAGGCGGCGCTCGACGAGGCCGGCGTAGCGCGTGGGGTGCTTGGTCTCGATCGCCACCTCGACGGGACGTTCGTGCTCGGCCACGACCTCGAGCAGGCGTCGTAGCGACAGCACCGAGTCGAGCTCGGGGCGGCGCTCCTCGGCCTCGTCGTCGAGGTCGCGCCAGGGGTTCTTCCACGACGAGACGTCGAGGTGGTCGAGCTCGTCGAGGGTCATCGTCGAGATGACGCCTCGGTGCTGCGCCGTACGCCGCAGGTCGCGGTCGTGCGCACACACCAGGTGGCCGTCTGCGGTCAGCCGCACGTCGCACTCGAGGGCCTCGGAGCCCTCCTCGAGCGCGGCCAGGTAGGCCCCCAGCGTGTGCTCGGCGTTGGCATGGCTGGACCCCCTGTGGGCGACCACCTGCGGACGGCTCATGACAGCACTCTGCACCAGAACACCGTCGCCCTGGTGGACCTCGGGACCCGGGTGGTGGACTGGGGGCATGACCGCCGATCCCCGCACCGACCCCGCGCCCGGCCCGGCGTACGAGCACGCGGTCGCGGCGCTCGACGACGTCGCCCCGGCGGACAAGGTGCGCCTGCTCACCGGGGCGACCGCCTTCACCCTGCACGGCCACCACGGCCTCGGCCTGGTGCCGATGGCCTTCTCCGACGGCCCGACGGGGGTGCGCGGCCTCACCTTCAGCGGCGGCCGCACGGTGACGCTGCTGCCCAACGCCACCCTGCTCGCCTCGGCGTGGGACGAGGTCGCCGCCCACGAGGTCGGGGAGATCCTGGCCGAGGAGGCGATGGCGCAGGACGTCCACGTCGTGCTCGGCCCCACCATCAACCTGCACCGCACACCGCTCGGCGGCCGGCTCTTCGAGGCCTTCTCCGAGGACCCGCTGCTGTCGGGCCGGCTGGCCGCCGCCTACGTGACTGGGATGCAGTCGCAGGGCGTCGGGGCCTGCCTCAAGCACCTGGTGGCCAACGAGTCCGAGACCCAGCGCAACACGATGAGCTCGGTGGTCGACGAGACCACCCTGCGCGAGCTGTACCTTCTCCCCTTCGAGATCGCCGTGGCCGACGCCGACCCCTGGTCGGTGATGTCGGCCTACAACGACGTGAACGGCGTCGCCGCCACCGAGCACCGGCACGTGCAGCACACCGTGCTTCGCGACGACTGGGGCTGGACGGGCCTGGTGATGTCGGACTGGTACGCCACCAAGACCGCTGCCCCCGCCGCCAACGGCGGCCTCGACCTCGTGATGCCGGGCCCCGACGGCCCCTGGGGTGAGGCGCTCGTGCGCGCCGTCGAGGCGGGCGAGGTCGCGGAGTCGACGCTCGACGAGCACCTCCGTCGCCTGCTGCTGCTGGCCGACCGGGTCGGCGCCCTCGGTGAGCCCCGCTCCCGTCCTGCCGACCTGCCCGCGCCCGACTCCGCCGTACGCCGCGAGCAGATGACGCGGCTGGCCGCGGCCGGGCTGACCGTGCTGAAGAACGACGGCGGCGTGCTGCCGCTGTCCGCCGACGCCGACGTGGCCCTCGTCGGCCGGCACGCGGTCGAGACGATCTGCATGGGCGGTGGGTCCGCGCAGGTGAACCCGCCGCACCAGGTGAGCGTGGCCGAGGGGTTGCGCGCCCTCGTGGGCGACGGGCTCGTGGTCGTGGACGGCGTCGGTGTGCGCAACCGGCCGGTGCTGGCCCGCCAGGAGGCGCTGCGGGCGCCGGGCGAGGACGACGGCACCTCGGTCGAGTGGGTGCTGCTCGACGCCGACGGCGAGGTGCTCGAGACGCGTCGCACCGAGGAGGCGGAGACGGTCGTGGGCTGGGACGACGACCTGCCCCGGCCGTGCGCGTCCGTACGCCTGCGATCCGAGGTCCGCCACGGGGGCGACGTCGTCGTCGGCGGGATGGGCGTCGGCGACTGGACGGTGCGCTTCGGCGACCGCGAGGCGTCCTACCAGGCCCGGGTCCCCGGCACCGGCTTCGGCGAGGAGATGCTGAACCTGCCCGGCGAGACCTTCACCGTCTCCGTGGACGCCGCGGGACCACACCCGCTCGAGGCCACGGTGCGTCTGGTGCAGACCGACCCGGACTCCCCGATGTCCTCGGTCGCCAAGCTCCAGCTGGCCGTCTCGCCGGCCACCCGACCGACCGAGGAAGTGCTGGACGCGGCGGGCCGGGCCGCCGCCGCGGCCGACGTGGCAGTGGTCGTCGTGGGCCTGACCGAGGAGCAGGAGACCGAGGCCGTCGACAAGACGACCCTGGCGCTGCCCGGTGACCAGGACGCCCTGGTCTCCGCCGTCGCCGCGGCCGCGGACCGCACGGTGGTGGTGGTCAACGCCGCGACACCGGTGCTGATGCCGTGGCTCGGCGAGGTCGACGCCGTGCTGTGGGCCGGGCTGCCGGGCCAGGAGGGTGGCCACGCGCTGGCCGCGGCCCTGCTCGGCGAGGTCGAGCCGACCGGTCGTCTGGTCACGAGCTTCCCGGCCGCCGACGGCGCCTCCACCGCGTGGTCGGTGACGCCGACCGACGGCGAGCTGGAGTACACCGAGGGCACCTGGCTGGGCTACCGCGGCCACTGGGCCGGGCAGGCGCCGGAGCCGGCGTTCTGGCTCGGGCACGGCCTCGGGTACGGCGCGTGGGAGTACGCCGACGCGGCGGTCGTCGACTCCGACGTGCGGGTGACCGTGCGCAACGTCGGCGATCGGTCCAGCCGCGAGGTCGTGCAGCTCTACTGGGACCCCGAGACCGGCGACCAGCCCGTGCGGCTCGTGGGTTGGGCGGCCGCGAGGGTGCCGGCCGGCGCGTCGGCCCAGGTCACCGTCGCCGCCGACGCCCGGATGTGGCGGCGCTGGGACATCGACTCCGACGGGTGGGCCACGCTGCCCGCCACCGGGTCGCTGCTGCTGGCCCGGGGGCTGGGCGACGTACGGGTGCGGCTCCCCGTCGGCCCCGTCGACTGAGCGGGGGTGTGCGGGGGGTCAGTCCGCGCCGTGCGCCTCGAGCGCCACGGACTGCCACGCGCGCCAGGAGTCCAGGCGCGACTCGTAGTCGGCGGTGGCGATGTCCAGCGGCAGCTTGCCGAAGAAGACGCGAAGCGGCGGCTCGTCGGCGTCCACGACCTTCAGGATCGGGTCACGGGTGGCGGTCGGGTCGCCCTGCGAGGACGCCGAGCCACGCGGCTTGTCGCGCAGCTCGTCGTACACGGCGAGGGTCTCGCTGCGGCTCGCCGAGGCTCCGCTCCAGTCGGTGGAGAACCCGCCCGGCTCGACCAGCGTCACGTGCACTCCGAACTGCCCCACCTCCTGGGCCAGCGACTGGCTGAAGGCCTCCAGCGCCCACTTCGACGCGTGGTAGGCGCCGACGCCGGGGAACGCCGAGATGCCGCCGATGCTGGAGACCTGCACCACGTGGCCGGAGCCCTGCTCGCGCATGATCGGCAGGGCCGCCTGGGTGACCCAGAGGGCGCCGAAGAAGTTGGTCTCCATCTGGCTGCGGACGTCGTCCTCGGAGAGCTCCTCGACCATGCCGAAGTGGCCGTAGCCGGCGTTGTTGACGACGACGTCGAGGCCACCGAAGTGCTCCGCGGCCCGCCGCACCGCGGCGACGTCAGCGGCACGGTCGGTGACGTCCAGCTGCAGCGGCAGCACGGCGTCTCCGAACTGCTCGACGAGGCCGTCGAGGTCGGACAAGGTGCGGGCGGTCGCCGCCACCCGGTCGCCGCGCTCGAGGGCGGCGAGGCTCCACTCGCGGCCGAAGCCCTTGGACGCTCCGGTGACGAACCAGGTCTTGCTCATGCGTCCTGCTCGGTGGCGCCGGCGGTGCCCTCGTCCATGTCGCGGTAGCGCTGGGCGTCGTCGAGGGCGGACTGCAGCTCGTCGGCGGTGGCCGGCTTGGCCGTCTCGGCGCTCCACTGGCCATCGGTGCTGCCGTCGTAGGGCACGCCGTACGCCGCGGTGTCGCGCTGGAAGCGCCAGCCCTCGGAGAGCACCCCGGCGTCGAGCGCGTCGTAGCCGAGCCGGTCGAGCAGCTCGGTGGCGCGCTCCTTCGCGTCGGCGTCGCTGCCGGCGAGGGCGAGCACCGCCCGCTCGCCGCTGCCGGACGGCCGGGCGAGCACGCGCAGGTGCTCGAAGTAGATGTTGTTGAAGACCTTCACGACACCTGCGCCAGGCAGCCGCTCGGCGACCATCTCGCTGGTCGTGGTGGTCTCGTCGTCGAGGGCGCTGATCTGCCCGTCGCGCTCGGGGTAGTAGTTGCAGGTGTCGAGCACGACCTTGCCGACGAGCTGGTCGGCGGGGAGGTCCCCGATCGCGTGCAGCGGCACGGTCACGACGACGAGGTCGCCGGCCTCCGCCGCCTCGGCGGAGGTCCCGGCGCGCGCGTGCTCACCGAGCCCCGCCACGAGCTCGGTGAGCGTGTCCGGCCCGCGACTGTTGGAGAGCACCACGTCGATGCCCGCGTCGACCGCGAGCCTCGCCACGGTGCTGCCGATGTTGCCGGAGCCGATGATTCCCAGGGTCGTCATGGTCGGCCCAACACCACCCGGGGCGGGCGTGTTCCCCACCCCTGGGGCCGCCTCCGAGGGGCCTACTCCGTGCGGCCGCCATGCGGCCGTCGTGCGGCCGGGACCGTCCGGCTCACCCCGCGGGCAGCAGCGCGGCGAGCCGTCGCTCGAGCGGGCTGGGCGCGCCGGCGCCGATGTCGACGTCGGGTGGGTGGTGCGCCGGGGTGGGGCTCCGCCAGGTGTGACCGGTGGGCCCCCGCACCGTGGTGCCGGCCGCGCCGGGGCGGTGCGACCACCCGACGAGCTCCGTGGTCAGGTTGCACCGCACGCACGGGCCCTGGCCGTTCGTCTGCTCGGTGGCTCCCCCGTCGTGCACGGGAACCACGTGGTCGAGGTGGCGGACCGGGGCGTCGCACCACGGCGTACGACAGCTCTGGTCGCGGAGCACGAGGAGCCGCCGGAGCACGCCGGGGAAGATGCGGGACCGGGCGTCGGTGGCGGCGAGCTGACCGGTGCCAGGATCGGTGAAGACCCGGCGCAGCCACACCCGGTCGGACTCCCGCACGAGGCGGCGAGCGAGCCAGGCCGGCAGGGGCCCGTACCCGTCGAGGTGAGCAGCGGACTCGCAGGACCCGGGGCTGTCGGGGCAGTCGGGGCAGTCGGGGCAGTCGGGCTCGCTCGTGGGCGGGGCGAGCAGGGCGCGGTGGTCCATCATCAGGTGCAGCTCGACGGGGGTGCCGGTGGCCGCGAGCGCCCCGGTGACCCGCTCGACCAGCACGTCGGCCATCAGCTGCCCGCGGGTGCGGTCGTCGCCCTCGGCCCGGGCGGCGTCCGCGGCACGCTGCAGGGCGACCTGGCAGGCGACGCCGTCCTTCACCGGCAGGAACCCGGTCGGGTAGGTCATCGTGTCCGGTGCGGGCCGCACGCTCACGCTGCGGTCGCTCACTGCACCGCGCACCCGGCGCAGGCTGGACCCCGGGTCGAGCCGGTAGCCGATGGCCCGGGCGGCTGCGCCCGCGCGTCGGTCGCCCATCGTGGCCAGGTGCTCCGCCAGCTCGTCGTCGACGGCACGACGGTCGTCGGCGCTCAGCGCCGCCGTCTCCTTGACGACGACCGTGGCGCGCCACTCGGTGACGTCACCGCGCTCGAGGGACGCCAGCGTGTGCGGCATCTCGCCGACGAGCGCGCGGCCAGGCCGAGCAGCCGCGCGCCCTTGTGCGGGGACTCGCGCCGCGCCAGTGCGATCTCGGCCCCGACGCCCTTGCCGCGACGCGCCATCGGCACACCCCCGGCCGCCTCGCGACGGCAGCGCTGCCCGTGCAGCGCCACGCCGGCCCGGGCCTGCAACGCCGCAAGGGCGGACGTGGCGCACTCGGCGTCCGCGACGAGGTCGAGGAGCTCGCCCTCCCCCAGGGCGTCGACGTCGAGCCCGGCGCGCTGCGCAGGAAGCACGCGCACGTCGAGGTCGACGTGCCCCTGCTCATCCTGCGTTCGCCCCACCCTGGTGGTCATGTCGTCGAACATAGGTTCGACCGCCGACAGTTCCGGGTCAGCCTGGGCACCCCCTCTCCGCAGCTCTCGGATGCGGCGACGGACCGACCCGCTCACGACGAGACCCTCCTCCTGCCGCGCTACCTCGACCGCGCCCGTGCCGCCGTGCTCCGCGCGGTGGAGGGCGTCGGCGAGCACGACCTGCGTCGCCCGATGACCCCCACCGGCGCCACCCTGCTGGGAGTCGTGAAGCACCTCGCGACCGTCGAGATCGGCTACGTCTGCGAGCGCTTCGACCGAGAGCTGCCGGCATCCCTCCCCTGGTGGCCGCCGGAGCGCCGCCACCCAGGCGGCCAAGGAGGGCCCGGCGGGGTGGGCGCCACCGAGGGCGCGGATCCAGGCGGCGGCCGACGCCTTCCCGCCGCCGGGCCGGGGCGGTGCCGCCCCGCTCAGCGCTGGGTGCGCAGGAACGTGCCGAAGTGCGGCACGGTGAACGCGACCGAGCCGCGCTCGGAGGAGTAGACGAGCCCCTTCTTGATCAGCCCGTCCCGCGCCGGGGACAGCGACTGCGGCTTGCGGCCCAGCGTGACCGCGACGTCGGACGTCGACACCGGCCCGTCGCCGTGCTCCACCCCGAGGTCGGCCATCGCGCGCATGTAGTCGCGCTCGGCCGGGGTCGCCCGGTCGAAACGGGCTCCGAAGAACCCGCCCGCCAGCTCGGCCTCTGCCTCCGGCGCCGCCTCGAGCACGTCGGCCACCGTGATCGGGTCGGCCACCGCCGCGTCCCAGACGACCTTGCCGTAGGCCTGCACGAAGTAGGGGTAGCCGTCGGTCAGGCGGTAGAGCTCGTCGAGCGCCGCGGTCTCGTACGTCGCGCCCTCGCTCGCGGCGGGCACGAGCAGCGCTCGGTCGGCGTACTCGCGGGGCAGCCGGTCGACCGCGACATAGCGGAACAGCCGCTCGGCGTACGACTTCGAGGCGGCGAGCGCGACCGGCAGGTGCGGCAGGCCCGCACCGACGACCAGGAAGGGCGCGCCCTGCTGGCTGATCTCGTGGCAGGCGCCGCAGAGCGCGGCGAGCTCGTGGACGGCGATGTCCTGCATCTCGTCGACGAACACCGCCAGCCCCACGCCGAGGTCACGACCGAGCTCGCCGACGTCGGTCAGCAGCTCGACGAGATCGAGCTCGAGGTCACCGGAGTCGGCGCGACCCTTGGCGGCCGGCACGTCCACCGGCGGCTGCCACCGGATGCCCTTGCGGTCCTTCAGCTCGGTGCGCAGGGCGAACGACTTGAGCACCCCGGCCACCTCGTCGACCCGGCCGGGGTCGCGGTGCCGGTGGGCCACCTCGCGGATCGCCGCGTGCAGCGCCTGCGCCAGCGGGAGCCGGATCGACTGGTCGGGCCGCGCCTCGACCTTGCCCGTGCCCCACAGCCGCTGCACCGCCTGACTGCGCAGCGCGTTGAGCAGCACCGTCTTGCCGACCCCCCGCAGCCCGAAGACCACCATCGAGCGCTCAGGGCGACCTGATGCGACCCGCTCGAGGGTCACCTCGAACTGCTGCAGCTCCCGGTCGCGGCCGGCCAGCTCGGGCGGCCGCTGGCCGGCGCCGGGGGCGTAGGGGTTGCGGACGGGGTCCATGTGAGGACGATATCCGGCTCTCTAGTTCACACCTTAGATTCGATTATCGAGTGGTAGCGCGTGTCGGGTCTCCTATCCTGAGGCGGTGCCCGAGCTGCCGGAGGTCGAAGCCCTCGTCGCCGACCTGCGCCGTCGTCTCGACGGCCGAGCGGTCGCTCGCGTCGACCTCGCCGCCTTCAGCGCGCTCAAGACCTTCGACCCGCCGCTCTCGGCGGTGAACGGCTCCTTCGTCGACGACGTCACCCGGCACGGCAAGTTCCTCGACATCTCCTGCTCGGGCGTGCACCTCGTGCTGCACCTGGCGCGGGCGGGGTGGATCCGCTGGCGCGACGAGGTCCCGGCGACGCCCCCCAGGCCTTCGAACAAGTCGCCCATCGCGCTGCGGATCGTGCTCGACGACGGCTCCGGGCTCGACGTCACCGAGGCCGGCACCCGCAAGAGCCTCGCGTTGTACGTCGTGCGCGACCCGGCCGAGGTCGAGGGCGTCGCCCGCCTCGGTCCCGACCCGCTGTCCGAGGACTTCACCCGCGAGACGCTCGCCGGGACCCTCCAGGCGGCCGGGCGCGCCCAGGTCAAGGGCGTGCTGCGCTACCAGTCGAACATCGCGGGCATCGGCAACGCCTACTCCGACGAGATCCTGCACGCCGCCCGGATGTCGCCGTTCAAGCCGGCCTCGACCATCGAGGGCGACGACCTCGACACCCTGTACGCCGCGATCCGCGGCGTCCTCACCGCCGCCGTCGGTCGAGCGAGCGGGAAGCCGGCGACCGAGCTGAAGAGCGAGAAGAAGGCCAACCTCGCCGTGCACGCCCGCGCCGGCCAGCCCTGCCCTGTGTGCGGCGACACCGTGCGCGAGGTGTCCTTCGCGGACTCGTCGCTGCAGTACTGCGCGACCTGCCAGACCGGGGGCAAGCCGCTTGCGGACCGGCGGACGTCGAAGTTCCTCAAGTGACCCGGCCTAGTCGGGTGCGGGATCGACACCGCCACGTAGCGTCACCGCCATGATCGGATTCCTCGTGGCAGGCCTCATCATCGGCGCCCTCGCCCGCCTCATCAAGCCAGGGAAGCAGAACCTCGGCATCCTCGCGACCCTCGGTCTCGGCCTCGTCGGCTCCCTCATCGGCGGCCTCATCGCCCAGCTGTTCGGCACGGGCGGCATCTTCGAGCTCAACGTGATCGGCTTCGTGCTCGCGGTCGTCGCCGCCGTGCTGCTGATCGGCACCGCCGAGGGCATCGTGGGCAAGAACAACACCGCCTGACGCGGGTACGGTCTGCGCATGATCGGATTCCTCGTCGCAGGCCTCGTCATCGGCGCGGTGGCGCGCTTCATCAAGCCCGGCCGACAGAAGCTCAGCCTGCTGGCGACCCTCGGGCTCGGCCTGGCGGGCTCGGTCATCGGCGGCCTCATCGCCCAGGCGTTCGGCACCGGTGGGATCTTCGAGCTCAACGTGCTCGGCTTCGTGCTCGCCGTCGTCTTCGCCGTCCTGTTCATCGGCACGGCCGAAGCCATGACGAACAAGAAGCAGGACCACGACCGGCCCTGGGGCTGACCCTCAGCCGAGCGCGCTCGGCAGCGGCACCTCGAGGGCGATGGCCAGCCGCTCGAGGTACTCGTCGCGGCTGACCTGCACGACGCCGAGGGTGGCGAGGTGGTCGGTGCGCCACTGCACGTCCAGCAGCCGGGCGTCCGCGTGCTCGTCGCACATCAGGTCCACCAGACCCAGCAGGGCCACCTTGGAGGCGTCCCGGCGACGGTGGAACATCGACTCGCCCGCGAACAGGCCCCCGACGGCCACGCCGTACAGCCCCCCGACGAGCTCGCCCTCGGCCCACGTCTCCACCGAGTGCGCCCAGCCCAGCCGGTGCAGCCTGTTGTAGGCCTCCTCGATGTCGGGGTCGATCCAGGAGCCCTGCCGCGGCGGCCACGCGCACGCCCGCACCACCTCGGGGAACGCGGTGTCGACACGCACCTCCATGGTGGCGGCGGACTGTCGCAGCGACCGTGACCGGCGCAGCCCGTCCAGCGGCAGCACGCCGCGGTCCACGGGCGACCACCAGGCCAGCTGGCTGACCTCGCCCTCGTCGAGCCGCATCGGGAACAGCCCCGAGCGGTACGCCGCGAGCAGCGTCCCCGGCTCGAGGTCGGCCCCGAGGGCGACCACGTCCCCGGCCCGGCGGCCCTGTCTGGTGCCTCGCAACCGCGGCAGCTCCCACCGCGACGGTGGCGGCTCGACGGGCATGCCGCCCATTGAACTCCATGCCCTGCCGATAGGTTCGGCACGACCGACGACCCAGCGCGCAGGAACCTCAGGAGGCCCCCGTGGTCAACGTCAGGAAGACGCTGAACGGCCAGCTCATCGGGCTGGCCAGCAGCCGGCTCGCCCAAGGCGCCGCCGAGCGTGCCCCGCAGGCCTCTGCCCGCTTCGTCCACGAGGCGCTCGAGCGCGCCATCCGAGGCGTCGGGCCGCTGCCCCCCGCCCACGAGGCGGCCGAGAAGCAGCTCGACGAGCAGCACGGGGACGTCGACAAGGGCGTGCGCGAGGTGATCGAGAACCACGTGCTCCTCGCGGGCGGCCAGGGCCTGCTCACCAACCTCGGCGGCCTGGTCACCGCCACCGCCGCCATCCCGGCCAACCTCGCGGGCCTGGCCCTGCTGCAGACCCGGATGATCGCCGGCATCGCGCACCTGCGCGGCTACGACATCGACGACCCCCGGGTGCGCAACGCGGTCCTGGCGACCATGCTCGGCGAGGACAAGATCCGCACGCTGGTGCGCCAGCAGCGCCTTCCCGCTCCACCGATGGCGATCGCGACGGCACCTCGGCACGACGAGCGGCTGAGCACCGTGATGGCCGCGGAGGTCGCCTCCGAGCTGATCACCCGGGTCGCCGGCCGGCGTCTGGCCACGCAGTTCGGCCGCCGGATCCCTCTGGTGGGGGGTGCCATCGGGGGCAGCGCCGACGCGTGGAGCACCTACCGCGTCGGGCAGTACGCCGCGCGCGAGCTGCGCGCTCGACCCGCGACCGCCTAGCGCCGCAGGCGGTGCCGCACCCGGCGCGCCAGCGCCAGGGTGAGGGTCTCGCGCCGCACCACCGTCGGGGCGGGGGCATCACGAGGCTGCGTGCGCTCGGCCGCCGCGGCGATGCCCGTCATCGCGACGAGCGCGTCCAGGGCGACCTCGAGCCGGTCCTCGACGCCGACCCCGTCGGGGTCGACCCAGGGGACGCCGGGGTCGACGGGTCGGGGGCGCAGCTCGTCGAGCTCGCCCCACACCCGGTAGCCGCGCTGCCTGATCTGCTCGATCCAGGCGGCGGCGAGGTCCTCGCTCCAGGCGGCGACGTCGGGGGGAAGCGACGCCCGCACCATGCCCTCGCGGAGCGAGAGGTTCTGGTGCACGAGCTGCTGACGGACCAGGCGGCGGTACGGACCGCCGGGCAGCTCGGCGTCGGCCAGGCGACGGTTGAGCTCGCGCAGCACGTGGATCTCGGCGACGCCGATGGACGAGTTGGCCGCGGTGCTGTCCGTGGGGGCCCAGGCCGGGTCGATCGCCAGCGCCCGGCACCAGCGCAGCCACAGCGAGTCCTCACCGTCGCGAGAGTGCGGCACCAGCACGAGGTGGATGCGCTCGGGCGGCAGCGACGCCCCCCACCGGGCCAGCACCTCGGGCACGTGCTGCACCCGCCAGAACCACATCTGCCGAGGGTCCTCGTCGACCGTCTCGCGGATCTGCGCGAGGAACTCCCCGAAGCCGCGCCGTCGGCGGTGCTTGATGCCCTCCTGCCACTCGGCCGGGATCTGTCGCCCCAGGTCACGGGCGGTGTAGACAAGATGCACCTCGGCCGGGGCGAGGTCTCGCATCGCGCGCTCGACGTGCTCGGCACGGGCACCGGCGAAGACCTCGTGGGAGATCACCACGGTGCCCTCGTGCTGCTCGACCCGCTCCACGAGACGGTCCCAGGCGCCGACGAACTGCCGGCGCTGACCGCCCCACGGCTCGTCGATCAGGTCGAGCGCGGCGCCGAAGTGACCGCGCATCGCGGCGTCCACCGCGTAGTGGATCTCGTGCTCGGCGAGGGCGGTGGCGTTCAGCCGCATCCGGTCCTGCAGGTACGTCGTGCCTGTCTTCGGCGCTCCGACGTGGACGAACACTCGACGTGGCATGGCCGCAGTATCGCCCAGATGCCGCGGGAGGTCAGTCCCGCCCGCGCGCCCTGCGGTAGGCACGGTGCACCCGTCGACCGGGTCCCGACCGGCGGACGACGCGCACGACGAGCTGCCGCGCCCGGTAGCCCGGGGAGTCGTAGATCTGCTGCAGCTCCCGGTGCAGCCGGTCGACCTCTCCGTGCAGGTCGTCCTGCTCCGCCCGCAGCCGACCGGCCTCGGTGACCAGGGCCCCGATGACGTCGAGGGCGGCCCCGTTGACCTGGCTCTCGTCGACGTGGTCGGGGTCCGCGGCCGCGTCGGGCCGGTCGTCGTGCGCCGCGGGGAGCAGCTCGTCGAGGTCGCCGACGACGTCGTAGCCACGGCCGCGGAGCGTGTCGACCCAGCTGCGCGAGAGCTGCTCGGCCCAGGCGTGCACCTCGGCGGTGAGACCGATGCGCGGGCCCTCCCGCAGCGAGAGGGTGCGGTGGGCCACCAGCTCGCGCACGAACTCGCGGTAGACGGGCGCCTTGGTGCCGCGGTTGACCTGATCGTTGATCCGTCGCAGCAGAGCGGCCTCGGGAGCGCCGAGCGAGGCGTTGGCGCGCTGGACCTCGAGGTCGAGGCCGGTGTCGTCGATGCCGAGCGCGTCGCGCACCCGCTCCCAGAGCAGCGAGCGCGGCCCTCCGGGCTGGGGCACCGTCACCAGGTGCACCCGCTGGGGCGGCAGGCCGAAGCCCCAGCGGTCGAGCACGTCGGGCACGTCCTGCACCTGCCAGAACCACTGCGCGACGTCGTCGGAGAGGTCGTTGACGCGCAGCCGGGCGAGGAAGTCGGTGAACCGCAGCGCCCGGCGGTGCTTCACGTTCTCCTGCCACTCGGCCGGCAGCTGGCGGGCGAGGTCGCGCGCCGTGTAGACGACGTGCACCTCGCTGCTGCCGCCGGGGAGCCCGTCGAGGCTGGTCAGCACGCGGCGCACCTGCGCCCGCGTCGCCTTGGCCAGGATCTCGTGGCTGATCACGACGGTGCCCTCGTGCGACAGCGCGTCGTCGGCCAGCCGCTGCCAGGCACCGACGGCCTCGCGCTCCAGGCCGCCCCAGTCCAGCTGCATCAGGTCCAGGGCCGCCAGGAAGTGCTCGTCGGGACGCTCGGCCCGGTAGTGCACCCCCCGCTCGGCGAGCTGGTCACGGTGCCGCCACAGCACGTCCTGGACGTACGACGTGCCGGTCTTCGGTGCGCCCACGTGCAGCACGACGCGGCGCACGGGCGACGTCGTCGGGACCGGTCCGGCGCTCACGGCTGCACGGCCGGTCGCGCGGCGCGCGCGCACGCGGCGAGGGCGGCGTCGAGCACGTCGCCCTCGTCCGGCGCCTCGCCGAGGGTGGCTGGGTCACGCGGCAGGTGGTCCTCGAGGTCGCCGACGACGGTGCAGCCGGACTCGGCGATCCGGGCCATCGCCTCGCGGGCCATCTCGGTCGCCCAGTCGTGCAGCTGGGCAGGAGGCGCCGGCACCGCGGCGTGGGCATGGCCGTCGCCCTCGAGCAGCAGGTGGCGCAGCACCCGGCCCGCCCGACGTCGACCCTCGTCGTCGGTGGCCACGCCCAGCGCGGTGTTGACCCCGCGGAGCACCTCGACGGCGCCGGTCGAGTGCAGCGGCAGCGAGATGGCGGCGGGGTCGACGTCGCAGGTCAGCGCCTGGCTGACCAGCTGGGCGGCGCGCTGGGGACTCGGCGCGACCACCACGGTGACGCGGTCGCCGCCCAACCGCTCGCACCAGCGGTCGCACAGGGCGGCGACGTCGGCGAACACGGGCAGCTCGTCGTCGCGGTGCCACTTGGCCCAGAACCTGCCCCACCGCAGGTCCGCACCTTCGAGCACGCGCTGCCCCCAGACCTCGGCGACCATCAGGTCGACCGGCAGCGCGACCACGACGGCACCCTCGAGGTTGCCGGCGTCGTCGCACCCGTCGCGGCGCAGCTGCTTCCGCAGTGCGTCGACGGTGAGCGGCGGCCCGGCGACCTTGACCGACTTGCGCCACGGCCGGCGGCGACCGCTGTCGCCGCCGGACCACGTGTCGGGGTCGATGCCGAGCACGAGCGAGACGATCACCCCGGTGGCCACCCGCACCAGCTCGGAGCGGGGCACGTCGACCGGGTCGACCGGCCGCGGGCCCGACGACGGAGCGACCGGGGCACCGGTGAGCGGCAGCTCGGGCAGCCCGCGGCCCGGACCGGACACGGCGAAGACGGTGTCGGCGAGGTGGGCGAACCCGGGGCCCGGCGACCAGCGCTCGGCGAGCAGGCGCACCAGCTCGAGCTGCGCGGCACCGGGCAACGGGACGCCGTACGGCGCGACCGCGTCGGCGTTGGCCCGGCGGCCCGGGTGCTCGGCGCCCTCGCGGCGCCACTGCGCCCACGGCGTGGTGCCTCCGCCACGCAGGTGCGCGACCCACGACCAGGCGGTCGCCTCGAAGTCGGGCAGCGCCGCTCCTCGCGTGCTCACGTGCGCCTCATCCGGCGCAGGGAGCGCACGGCGCGCGCGGCGACCTCGCGGGCGCGGCGGGTGGCGCGCGGCTCGACGGACTCCTGGAGCAGCACGACGATCGCGTCCACCGCGGCGTCGAGCACGTCGGCGCGGCTCGGCTTGTCCACCGGTCGGTCCTGAGGGGTCGGCTCGGGCACCCGCAGGTCGGCGAGGTCGCCCACGACGTCGTACCCCTGGTCGTGCACCCAGGCGATCCACTCCTCGGCGAGGGGGGCGATCCAGGCGTGCGCCTCGGGGGTCAGCGTCGCCCGGGTGGCGCCGCTGCGACCGGCGAGCGTCTCGTGCACGATCAGCTCGCGCACCAGCCGGCGGTAGTCCTCGGAGGGGTACTCGACCTGGTTGAGGCGCTTGTTGACCAGGCGCAGCAGCGCGGTCTCGGCGGTGCCCATCGAGCTGTTCGTGCCGCCCGCCGGCCGCGGCGCCCAGGCGGGGTCGATGCCGAACGCGCGGCAGTAGCGACCGAACAGCTCCTCGGGCGGCGCACCCGACGGGGGCACCGTCACCACGTGCACCCGGTCGGCGGGGAGGTCGGCTGCCCAGCGCTCCAGCACGCCGCGCAGGTCCTGCGCCCGCCAGAACCACATGGTCGCGTCGGCGCCGCGGGTGGTCTGCTCGATCTTGGTGAGGAACCGCGCGTAGGTGCGCTTGCGTCGGTGCTTCACGCCCTCCTGCCACTCGGCGGGCACCTGCCGGCCGAGGTCGCGCGCGGCGTACACGACGTGCACGTCCGAGCCGTCGGCCGAGAGCTCGGCCAGGGCGGCGCGGGCCTGCGCGCGGGTCGCCCCGGCCAGCAGCTCGTGCGAGACCACGACCGTCGCGCGGGACGGGGCGGCCCGCACCCGACGCACGAGCGCGGGCCAGTCGCCGCGGACCCCGTCGCGCTGACCGCCCCAGGACTCCTCGATGAGGTCCAGAGCGGCGCCGAAGTGGCTGGCCGCGCCCCCCAGGGGGTAGTGCACGCCGTGCCGCTCCAGCTCGGCGCGGTTGGCCGCCAGACGGTCCTGGAGGTACGTCGTGCCGGTCTTGGGCGCGCCCAGGTGGACGAAGACCGTTCGGCTCATAGGCGCATTGTGCCGTGCCCGCCGCCCGTCCGTGTCGGCGCCGCTCAGATGGCGGCGACGACGCGCGAGACGCTGGGTCGGCCGAGCTGCCCGGCCATCCAGCGAGAGGTCTCCACGAGCGCACCCAGGTCGACGCCGGTCTCGATGCCGAGGCCGTGCAGCATCCAGACGAGGTCCTCGGTGGCCAGGTTGCCGGTCGCCGTGTCGGCGTACGGGCAGCCACCCAGCCCGCCGGCGCTGGCGTCGAAGGTGATGATCCCCTCCTGGAGGGCCGCGTAGGCGTTGGCGAGGGCCTGGCCGTACGTGTCGTGGAAGTGCACGGCGAGGTCCTCGACGTCCACGCCCGCCTCGTCGAACTCCGCGAGCAGGGCGCGCACGTGCCCGGGCGTGCCCACCCCGATCGTGTCGCCGAGGGAGAGCTGGTCGGCGCCGAGGTCGAGCAGGCGCTGCCCGACCGTCACGACGTCGTCGACGGGCACCGCCCCCTCCCAGGGGTCGCCGAAGCACATGGAGAGGTAGGCCCGCACCCGCACACCGGCGTCGCGGGCGCGGGTGACCACGGGCTCGAACATCGCGTACTGCTCGTCGAGGCCGCAGTTGAGGTTGCGCCGCGCGAACGACTCGGTGGCACTGCCGAACACGGCGACGTGCTGCACCCCGGCCTCCACCGCGCGGTCGAGGCCGCGCTCGTTGGGCACGAGCACCGGGAGGTCCGCCGCGCGCTCGGCCATCGGCCCGGCGAGCAGCCCGACGAGCTCCTCGGCGTCGGCCAGCTGGGGCACCCACCGCGGGTGCACGAAGCTGGTCGCCTCGACCACGGGCAGGCCGGCGCCCAGCAGCCGGTGCACGAACTCGGCCTTGACCTGTACGGGGAGGATCGCGGTCTCGTTCTGCAGGCCGTCGCGGGGGCCCACCTCGTAGACGGTCACCCGCTCGGGGAGGCCGGCGCGTCGCACCACCGTCGGCTGTCTCATGGGGCCACTCAAGCACGCCGCCGGCCAGCGGTCACGACTCGACGACGGCGAGCAGCTGGCCGAGGACCACGCGGTCGCCGGTGGCCGCGCCGACCTGCGTCACGGTGCCGTCGTACGGCGCGCGCAGCGCCAGCTCCATCTTCATCGCCTCCACCGTCACCAGCAGGTCCCCCGCGGCGACCTGCTGGCCCACCCCGACCCGCACGTCGAGCACGGTGCCCGGCATCGGCGAGAGCACCGTGCCGTCGGCCACCACGGCGGAGCCGGCGAGGTCGTCGGGCGGGGTCAGGTCGTGCCGCTGGCCCTGGAAGGACGCCTCCGCAAGGTGCGGCTGCACGTCGACCACGGCACGTCGGCGTACGCCGTCGACAAGGGCCTCGAGCACGTGCTGCTCGGCCCGCAGCTGCCGGAAGGCCACCCCGTCGACGGTGCCGGCGGCCCGGTCGACGACGACGTCGCGGTCCAGCGTGACCAGCGTCGGCGCGGGGGCGGCGCCGAGCCGGAAGCCGTCCCCGCGGAACGGGCCGCTGGTCGCACGGGCCGCGAGCATCGCCGACATCCAGGCGGTCATCAGACGGGGCACGGTGGCGTCGGGCGCGGCCACCTCGGCGGTGTCCAGCCAGGCGGTGTCGATGGTCGCGTCGCGGAAGGCGTCACCGGCCACCAGGGTGCGCAGGAAGCCGGCGTTGGTGGTCAGCCCGAGCACGGCGGTGTCGTCGAGGGCGGCGAGCAGGGTGCACCGCGCCGCCTCGCGGTCGGCGCCGTGCGCGACCACCTTGCCGAGCATCGGGTCGTAGGCGGTGCTCACCACCTGCCCGGGCTCCAGCGCGTGGTCGACCCGCACGCCCGGCTGCCGCGGCCAGCGCACGTGGGTGGCGGTGCCGGCCTGCGGGAGGAAGCCGCCGAAGGAGTCCTCGGCGTACACCCGGGCCTCGATCGCGTGACCCTCGAGGGTGACGTCGTCCTGCTCGAAGCCGAGCGGCTCCCCGGCCGCGACCCGCAGCTGCAGGGCGACGAGGTCGACCCGCTGGCCGTGCACCCGCACGACCTCCTCGGTGACGGGGTGCTCGACCTGCAGGCGGGTGTTCATCTCGAGGAAGAACACCTCGTCGGTGTCGGCGTCGAGCAGGAACTCGACCGTGCCGGCGCTGACGTAGCCGACGTGCCGGGCCAGGGCGACGGCGCCCTCGGTGACCGTGCGGCGCACGGCGTCGCTGATCGTGGGGGCCGGGGCCTCCTCGAGCACCTTCTGGTGGCGGCGCTGGGTCGAGCAGTCGCGGTCGAAGAGGTGCACGACGTGGCCGTGGGTGTCGCCGAGCACCTGCACCTCGACGTGCCGGCCGTGCTCGACGTACCGCTCGACGAGCACGGTGTCGTCACCGAAGGCGGCCAACGCCTCGCGCTGCGCGGCGGCGACCGCCTCGGCGTACTCGTGCGGGGAGCGCACCACCCGCATGCCCTTGCCGCCGCCGCCGGACGCCGCCTTGACCAGCACGGGGAAGGCGGCGTCGTCGGTCGGGTCGCCCTCGGCCAACCCCCGGGGGACCACCGGGACGCCGGCCTCGACGGCCAGCTCGCGGGCGGCGTCCTTGCGGGCCATCGCGTCCATCACGTCGGCCGAGGGGCCGACCAGGACGATGCCGGCCTCGTCGAGCGCCCGGGCGAGGGCCGCCCGCTCGGAGAGGAAGCCGTAGCCCGGGTGCACCGCGTCGGCGCCACAGGCCCGCGCGGCCGCGACCACCGCGTCGACGTCGAGGTAGCTCTGCACCCGTACGGCGTCGTCGCAGGCCCGCACGTGGGGCGCGGTCGCGTCGAGGTCGGTGAACACCGCGACGCTGCGCACGCCCAGGTCGGCACAGGTGCGCGCCACCCGGCAGGCGATCTCGCCCCGGTTGGCGACCAGCACGGTGGTCACCTCGGTGGTCGAGGTGCGAGCAGAGCCAGCCACGAGACCCCTCACATCCGGAAGATGCCGTACGACGGCGCCGGGATCGGGGCGTGCGCGGCGGCGGCGAGGCCGAGACCGAGCACGCGGCGGGTGTCCAGCGGGTCGATGACACCGTCGTCCCAGAGCCGGGCGGTGGAGTAGTACGGCGAGCCCTGGGTCACGTACTGCGTACGGATCGGCTCCTTGAAGTCGTCCACGTCGGGGTCGTCCTCACGGCCGGCCACCGTCGCCAGCACCGACGCGGCCTGCTCGCCGCCCATCACCGAGATCCGCGCGTTGGGCCACATCCACAGGAAGCGCGGGTCGTAGGCCCGTCCGCACATGCCGTAGTTGCCCGCGCCGTAGGAGCCGCCGATCACGACGGTGAGCTTGGGGACGACCGAGGAGGCGACCGCGGTGACCAGCTTGGCCCCGTCGCGGGCGATGCCGTTGTTCTCGTACTCGCGGCCGACCATGAAGCCGGAGATGTTCTGCAGGAAGACCAGCGGCACCCCGCGCTGGTTGCACAGCTCGATGAAGTGCGCGCCCTTGAGGGCGGACTCGCCGAAGAGGATGCCGTTGTTGGCGACGATCCCGACCGGGTAGCCCTCGATCCGGGCGAACCCGCAGACCAGCGTCTCGGCGTACAGCCGCTTGAACTCGTGGAAGCGGCTGCCGTCGACGACGCGTCGCACCACCTCACGCACGTCGTACGGCGTGCGGCTGTCGGTCGGCACGACGTCGTAGAGCCCGGCGGGATCCACGGCCGGCTCCTCCGCCTCCCCCGCGACCAGCCACCGGGCGCTCGCCTCGGATCCGGGGCCGACGGTCTCGACGGTGCCGAGGATCGAGCGGACGATCCGCAGCGCGTGGGCGTCGTCCTCGGCGAGGTGGTCGACCACGCCGGACGTGCGGGCGTGCACCTCGCCGCCGCCGAGCTCCTCGGCCGTGACGACCTCGCCCGTCGCGGCCTTCACCAGCGGCGGACCGCCGAGGAAGATCGTGCCCTGGTCCTTGACGATGACGGTCTCGTCGCTCATCGCCGGCACGTAGGCGCCGCCCGCGGTGCACGACCCCATCACCGAGGCGACCTGCGGGATGCCGGCGGCCGAGAGGTTGGCCTGGTTGAAGAAGATCCGGCCGAAGTGCTCGCGGTCGGGGAAGACCTCGTCCTGCATCGGCAGGAAGGCGCCGCCGGAGTCGACGAGGTAGACGCACGGCAGCCGGTTGGCGCGGGCGACCTCTTGCGCGCGCAGGTGCTTCTTGACCGTCACCGGGTAGTAGGTGCCGCCCTTGACGGTGGCGTCGTTGGCGACGACCACGCACTCGTGGCCCGCGATCCGGCCGATGCCGGTGACGATGCCGGCGGCCGGCACGGTGTCGGGCTGGTCGGGGTCGCCGTACATCCCGGTGGCGGCCAGCGGGCTCAGCTCGAGGAAGGGCGAGCCGGGGTCGAGCAGCCGGTCGACCCGGTCGCGCGCGAGCAGCTTGCCCCGGTCGAGGTGCCGCTGACGGGAGCCCTCGCTGCCCCCGCGGCGGACGACGGCCAGCCGCTCGCGCAGGTCGGCCACGAGGTCCGTCATGGTCGGGGCGGCCGCGGGTCGGGTGGTCACGGGACTCAACCTAACGCCCCCCGAGGGCCGGCCGGCTCAGTCCCGCGGCGCCAGGGTGACGGCCGCCGGCCGCGCGCGGGCCCCGTCGCTCGTCGCGCGAAGTCCCGCGCCGTCCACGATCCGCCGTCGTGCACCACCGACAGGGTTGGGCACGCGTCAGCCCCTGCGGGTCCGAGGGCGAATTGGTGATCGTCAACGCTCCGTCGAGGTCGGTCTCGCCGACGTGGTTGCAGGCAGCACCCACCGCGGCGGTGCAGCGCACCGGCACCGCCGGTCCGCGCCGCCGGCAGTCGCGCGGCGACCCCTGCGGCGGTGGCCCGACCCAGCCGCCGCGGGTGAGGATGTCCCCATGAGCACCACCATGCCGTACGGCGCCTGGACCTCGCCCGTGACCGCCGCCGAGCTGGCGCGGTCCGGCTCCGTCGCCTCCGACCCTCGGACCGACGGCGAGGACGTGCTGCTGCTGGTCACCCGGCCGGAGTCCGGCAGCCGCGTGATCCTCGTGCGTCGGGGGCCCGACGGCACCGAGACCGACCTGTCGCCGGAGTGGATGTCGGTGCGCTCCCGCGTGCACGAGTACGGCGGCGGCGCCTGGACGGTGGCAGGCGGCGTCGTGCTCGCCGTCGACTTCGCGACGCAGGTGCTGTGGCGGCTCGACGGGGACCCCCGCCCGCTCACGCCCGAGACGGAGGACGCCGCGCTGCGATGGGCCGCGCCCGAGGTCGACGTACGCCGCGGCTGCTGCGTCGTGGTGCGCGAGGACCACCGCGGCGACGGCGAGCCGGTGAACGCCCTGGTGCGTCTTCCGCTGGACGGTGACCCGACCGAAGGCGTCGTCGTGGTCGCCGGTCGTGAGCGCAGCCTGCCCCGCCCCGACGCCGACGACGCCGGGGACGCCGCCCTGCCGGACTTCGTCTCCGACCCGGTGCTCGGCCCCGACGGCGCCCGCCTCGCCTGGGTGCAGTGGTCGCACCCGCACCTACCGTGGGAGGCCGGCGAGGTCGTCGTCGCCGACCTCGACGAGGCCGGGGACCTCCAGCGCGCCCGCACCGTCGCCGGCGGCACCGGGCAGGCCGCCTCGTCGCCGACCTGGCTCGACGGCACCCGCCTGGCCCTCTACGCCGAGACCGGCGACTGGGCCCGCCCCTGGCTGGTCGACGTGACGGCCGGCGAGCCCGAGCCGCTGGCGCCCGACGGGGTCGAGCACGGCGGGCCCGCCTGGCAGCTGCGCTCGCGCTACCTGGCCGCGACCGGCGACGGCCGCCTCGTCGGCGTGCGCACCGTGGAGGGACGCGCCGGCCTGGTCGTGCTGGAGCCCTCCCGTGAGCCCCGCCCGCTCGACCCCGCCGTCGTGGCCGCCTCCGGGCTCGCCGCCCACCCGGGGGGCGTGCTCTGCCACGCCGCAGTGACCGGGCTCGGCAGTGCCACGGTGGTCGTACCGCTCGACGGGGGTGCACCCTCGCTGCTCCACCTCGCGAGCCCCGCGCCCGACCCGGCGTACGCCCCGGAGCCGGAGGCGGTCACCTGGGTCGGCCACGCCGGCGACACGGCCCACGGCTTCCTGCACCGGCCCGCCCACCCGGATGCCGTCGCGCCCGCGGGCGAGCTGCCGCCGCTGATGGTGACGGCCCACGGTGGCCCGACCTCGGCCACGGTGGCCCTGCCGCGCGCGGTCACGGCCTACTTCACCTCCCGCGGCATCGCGGTGCTGGACGTGAACTACGCCGGGTCCACCGGCTACGGCCGTGCCTACCGCGAGCGGCTGAGCGGCACCTGGGGCGAGGCCGACATCGTTGACTGCGTCACCGGCGCGCAGCACCTCGCCGACACCGGCGTCGTCGACGGTGCCCGGCTCGGCGTGCGCGGCGGGTCGGCGGGCGGCTTCGTGGTGCTGGCCGCGCTCGCCTTCCACGACGTGTTCAGCGCCGGGGTCAGCCTGTACGGCGTCTCGGACCTGTCGCTGCTGGCGCAGGAGACCCACAAGTTCGAGTCCCGCTACCCCGACGGGCTGGTCGGCCCGTGGCCCGAGGCGCGTGCGACGTACGACGCCCGCTCGCCGCTGTTCCACCCCGAGGGCATCACCGCAGCGCTGCTGCTGCTGCAAGGCCTCGACGACAAGGTCGTGCCGCCCAACCAGAGCGCGCTGCTCGCCGACGCCGTGCGTGAGAACGGGGGGGACGTGACGCTGGTCGAGCTCGAGGGGGAGGGCCACGGCTTCCGCGACCCCGCCCACGTCGAGCTCGCCTGGGAGACCGAGCTCGCCTTCCTCGGTCGGGTCTGGGGCTTCGAGCCCGCCGGTGTGGCCGCGAGGGCCGGTGGGGGCCACGGCAAGCGTGCCGACATGCTGGTGCACGAGCAGCACCCGTACAACGCCGAGCCGCCCCTGCACGCCCTGGGCGACGCGCTCACCCCGCTCGACACGTTCTACAGCCGCAACCACGGCGGCGTGCCCGACCTCGACCCCGCGGCCTGGCGGCTCGAGGTCGGGGGCCTGGTCGGCCGGGCGCTCTCCCTCTCGCTGGAGGACCTGCGTCGCGACTTCACCGAGCACAGCCTCACCGCCACGCTGCAGTGCGCCGGCAACCGCCGGGCCGGGCTGAGCGCGGTGCGCCAGGTCGACGGCCACGACCAGTGGCGCGGCGGGGCCATCGCGACCGCGCGCTGGACCGGCGTACGCCTCGCCGACGTGCTCGCCGCCGCCGACGTGCTGGACGGCGCCGCCCACGTCTGGTTCGACGCCCCCGACCTCGCGGTGCAGCTCGACCCCCCGGAGCCGTACGCCGTGTCGGTGCCGCTGGCCAAGGCGCGGTCCGAGGAGGTGCTGCTCGCGTGGGCGAGGGACGACGATCCGCTGACCCCGCTCCACGGCGCGCCGCTGCGCGTGGTCGTGCCGGGTTGGATCGGGGCCCGCAGCGTGAAGTGGGTGCACCGGGTCACCGTCGCCGACGAGGCCTCGCCCGGGCACTACCAGCAGGTCGCCTACCGGATGCTCCCGGCGTACGGCGAGGCGACGCAGGCCGGCCCGCACCTCGGCCCGCTGCCGATCTCCTCCGAGGTGCTCGAGCCCGCACCCGACCGCAGGCTCCGCGCCGGGGCGGTGCGGGTCGCCGGGTACGCCGTCGCGGGCGAGGACCGCGCCGTGGTGCGGGTCGACGTCTCGCCCGACGGCGGTGCCACCTGGGTGCCGGCCACGGTGACCGGCACCGACGAGGTCTGGGCCTGGCAGCACTGGCACGCCGACCTCGACCTGCGGGCCGGTCGGCACGAGCTCGTCGCCCGCGCCTGGGACTCCACCGGCACGCTCCAGGCCTCCGACCCCGCCGACCTGTGGAACCCGGCCGGCTACCTCAACGCTTCCTGGCCGCGCCTGACGGTGGTGGTCGAGGGCTGAGCCGGGGAGACTCCTGCCATGACCGCCGACCTGCTCGACTCCTGGACGCGCGCCCGCTTCACCGCGGACGGCACGACCCACGACACCTACCGCAAGGGCTCCGGTCCCGGCGTGGTCGTGATCCACGAGATCCCCGGCATGACGCCCCAGGTGATCACCTTCGGGCAGGAGGTCGTCGACGCCGGCTTCACCGTGGTGATGCCGCAGCTGTTCGGCACGCCGGGCGCCAGGATCTCCCCGGTGTCCGTGGCCCGGTCGATGACCGAGGTCTGCGTGAGCAGCGAGTTCACCAAGCTCGCCACCGGCGTCACCACCCCGCTCGCGGGCTGGCTGCGCGCGCTCGCCCGAGGCCTGCACGACGAGCTCGGCGGGCCGGGCGTCGGAGCCATCGGCATGTGCTTCACCGGCGGCTTCGCGCTCGCGATGATGGTCGACGACTCCGTCGCCGCCCCGGTCGTGGCGCAGCCCTCGGTGCCGTTCGCGGTCGGCAAGGAGCGGGCGGCCGACCTCAACCTCTCCCCCGAGGACCTCGAGGTCGTCAAGCGCCGGGCGTCCGCGGGCTGCCCCGTGCTGGGGCTGAAGTTCGCCCGGGACACGATGCCGGGCACCCGCTTCGCGACGCTCGAGCGCGAGCTCGGCGACAACTTCACCGCCGTCGAGCTCGCCGGACCGCCGACCAAGCACTCGACGGTCACCACGCACCGTCGGCAGGAGGGCGTGGACCGCGTGCTCGCCTTCTTCGACGAGCGGCTCCGGTCGGCCTGAGGCGCTCAGCCTCCGTGCCCCGCCTCGGATCCGTCCTTCTCGTGCTCGGCGAGCACCGTCGCCAGAGGGTCCTCGAACTCGAGGAGGACGGTGAGGATCGAGTCGCCCGTCGCGGCCCGGTGCGCCGACCAGATGACGGGGATGCCGGCGTCGTCGAACTCCTGGCAGTCGCCCATGTAGGTCTTGGCCCCGGTGCCGGACAGGTAGGTCATGGGCGTGTTGAAGAGCCGCATCACCGAGATGATCCCGTCCGACCCGCGCAGGCCCGGGCTCGCCGGCCGGCTGATCGAGATCGGCGTCTCGAGGCCGAGGATGTCGCGTACCAGCAGGAGGAGCCGGAAGTTGAACTCCCAGAGCAGGTCGGTCTTGATCGACAGGATCTCGTCGCAGATCGCCGGACCGTGACGGTCCCAGTACGCGGCCTTGTTGCTCTTCTCGTACCGGTTCCTGATGGTCTCGACGAGGACCTCGGCCGCGCCGGCCTGCAGCTTCTTCACGCAGATGGGGTCCCTGCTCGACCCCTTCTCCAGGGGCAGGGTGGCCCACGAGCCACGCATCCTGACCCGGCGTTGGTACCCGCGGTTGGCGAACTGGTCGTAGATCTTGAGATCGAAGATGTCGGCCTTCGCCATCTTGTGGAAGAAGCCGCTGTACGGCAGGAGATCGGGCTGGTGCGCGGTGTAGATCACACGCGCACCCCCCGGATCAGCGCGAACTGCTCGGCCCAGTCGACCTGACGGGCATGTCCGTGCACCGCCGCCTGCTCCTTGATCGAGTTGACCGGGTGCGGGCCGATCACGGACTGGGAGGAGTAGGCGCGCAGGGCCTCCACCTTCGCGTCGATCTGCGGCTCCGTCAGGGACTCGAAGAAGTTCCACTTCAGGTCCGACGGATACAGCCCGAGCTCGTAGACCGCCACGTCGTAGGCGTAGACGGACGCGGTGTAGTGGTGGCCCTCGGTCATCGAGAGGCGGGCGGACCGCACGCCGGCCTCGTAGGACGCGATGTGGTCCTGGTGCATGCCGGGGATGGGCAGGTAGAGCTCGTCGGGCTGGAACTCGGCGCTGATGCCATCGAGGGCGCCGACCAGCTCACGCATGTTCTGGGCGGAGCGACCGTCCTCGAAGTCGAGGAACCAGCACGTCTCGTAGCCCAGGGCCTCCCGGGCGCGGTCGAACTCCTTGCGCCGGACCTCACTGGGCCTGGTCACGACGACCACCGCGCACTCGTGCGGGTTCTTGGCGATCAGCCCGCCACAGCCGAGCGTCTCGTCGTCGCAGTGGGGGGCGACGATGAGGCGCCGCGTGGGTCGGGCACCGACGGAGGTGCTGGCGCCCTCCGTGCTCATGCCGGCCTCGGTGAGCGTGACACTGAAGTCGTCGTCCCCGTCGGCGTCGACGTCCCACGCGACGAGTCCCTGCTGCTGCAGCGAGTCGAGCTCGGGCCGGAGCTCGAGGTCCCTGCTCAGCCTGGAGGTCGCGACCCCGAGCAGGCGGTGCGCACGGAGCGTCTCGATCAAGAGCGCTTCGGCCGTGGTCAATGTCGTCACTGTGCGATCCCCCGTGATCTGAACGCGACGAGCCACCGTAGACATCGCCGCACCGTGCGTCCGTGCGCTGCGTGGACTGCGCCCTGCCGAGCGCGCTGATCGTAGCGGAGCGGACGCGCCCGCTGGGGTGTTCTTGCGAGCGGTAGTCCCTCGGGCGCCAAAGCCGGCGTGGCGGTCGCCCCCGTCCAGATGCTGGCCGCCGCGGCTCTGTCCTGGCCTGGTGCACGGGGGCCGGCTACCAGGGCGAGACCATCCGGGCCATCGGCACGTTCGGCTGATCCTCGGTCACGATGGCCCACGGACCTGTGCGGCGGACCTGCGGTGCTCTTCGCCGTGCTGCTGGGCCTCCGGCTGCGGTCGGCGACCGGCTGCCTCTCGAGGCCTCCGCAGGGCCACGACGACGAAGGCGAGGAAGGCACCGAGCCCCGCACCGGCCACCACGTCGACGAGGTAGTTGGGTGAGGTGGCCTCCCGTGGCGGGGAGGCGGTGGCGAAGATGCTCGCCTCCATCGTCAGGTCGCTCGTGACGGTGGACATGCCGGCGGTCACGGTCCGGGACAGCTGGTCGGCCAGGTTCGCGGCGCCCGCTGCGGTGCCCGCGGTGGCGGCCAGGTCCACCAGGGGCGAGTCGGGGGACGAGCTTGCGATCAGCCGGTCGTCGGTCGAGGCCGTCAGGAGCCGGTCGCCGGCCCCTCCGGCCACGAGGACGCTCTCGCTGATGGCGACCCGGGCGGTGGCCTGCGCGAGCTGGGACGGCGTGACGTCCGTGACCTCCCCGTTGCCGCTGATCAGCACGTACGCGTGCGCGGTGTAGCGCGGCGGCGTGAGCGCAGCGACCGCGAGGCCCGCGAGGCCGCCCAGCACGGGCAGCAGGACCACGAGCAGGGCCAGCGGGGCGATCCGTTGACGGCGCGTCCGCGCCTCGGGGGTCGCGCTCGGCCGATCCGTGGGCGATTGCCAGAACATCGTCAGTCCTCCACTGGGCGAGATGCGCGTCTGAACCGGCGACGCGATCGCAGGGCCGACTGCAGGCAGCCCTCGTAGAACGCATCGACCTGACGTGCAACGGTGCGGATATCGTATATGTCTAGCGACTCCCGCGGTGGACGCTCGCCCGGGTTCGCCAGCGCGGTGCGCAGGCCGTCGCTCAGCGCCTCGTCGTCGGCGGCCACGTGGTACACGCCGTCGAGCGGGCCCAGCGCCTCGAGCGCGGGGGCGCTCACGTAGACCACCGGGAGGCCGACCACGGCCGCCTCCAGCACGGACAGTCCGAAGGTCTCGTCCGCAGAGGGGGAAGCCAGCACGTCCATGGCGGCCAGGATGCCGGGCACGTCCTGCCGGGTCCCGGGGAGGTGCACCCAGTCCGAGACGCCCAGCGACCGCGCCAGCTCGCGCAAGGACTGCTCCTCCTCGCCGCTCCCCACCAGGAGCAGCCGCAGGTCCGGGCCGAGCAGGGGGGCGATCCCACGGAGGAGCAGGTCCAGGCGCTTCTCCCAGTACAGTCGGCCGAGGGCGCCGACCACCTGCGCGTGCGGCGGCAGCCCCAGCTCCTCACGCACCGCCGCGCGGCTCCCGGCCCCGGCGCGGAGGGAACGGGAGTCCACGCCGTTCGGGATGAGGTGCAGCTTCTCGCTGCGCACGCCCCACGCGAGGAGGTTCCGGCGTACCAGCTCCGACACCGCGATCGTGGCGTCGCTGAACGGCTCCGTGGCCATGTAGAGACCCCGGACACCGCGCGTCGCCCGCCGCCCCTCGATCGTTCCGTGGACCAGCGAGTGCTCGGTCGTCACCACCACCGGGACGCCGGCCAGGCGCGCCGCCAGGCGCCCGAACAGGATGGCCCGGTAGAGGTGGACGTGCACGACGTCGGGGCGCTGCCGGCGGATCAGTCGCGCGAGGCGCAGCACGGCGAGCACGTCACGGTTGCTGCGCATCCCGAGCTCGACGACCTCGGTGCCGTCGGCCCGCATCTCCTCGGCGATCTCGTCGGCGTTGACCAGGGCGACGACGCACTGCTCCGCCTGGCTGTGCCGACCGAGGAGGGCGAGCTGGTTCTCCGCACCACCGGACCGGAGGCCGGTGATGACGTGCAGGACCTTCACCGCGGATGCCGGCCCTCAGGCACGCGCACCCTGGCCACCTGTCGCCGCAGGTAACGCCCCACGTCCCGGGACTCGGCCACACCACCGGCCATGGTCAGCAGCAGGAACAGCACGAGGGTCACGCTACCGCCCACGAGCACCTGGGCCAGCGAACCCATCGACAGCAGTCGGCACAGCAGCCACGCGAGCGTGGCCGCGACGGAGGCCACCGGTACGAGGGCGACCGTCAGACGTGAGAGACCCCGCACGTCGTAGGCGACCACCCGGCGCCGGATGTCGATCCACAGGATCACCGCGGCGGCCGTGATCCCCGCCGCGTTGCCCCACGCCAGCGCGGCGAGGCCGATCACCGGCGCGAGGGCGACGTCCACCACCACCGTCAGGACGAGGCACCCGGCGGCCGCCACGGCCGGGTGCCAGCTCCGGCTCTTCGCGGCGTAGCAGGTCATGGCGCCCAGGCCCACCAGCACCTGCCCGAGCAGCCCGAAGGTGTAGATCCGCATGACCAGGACCGTCCGGGCGGTGTCGGCGGGTCCGAAGGCGCCCCGCTCGAACAGCAGCTCCACGGTGGGCTGCGCGAAGAGGGTGAGGAACGCGATGGCCGGCAGGATCAGCAGCAGGATCCTCCGGACCTCCAGGTCGATCTGCACCGCCAGCGCGACCTTGTCGGAGGCGATCCGCGCGATGGACGGGAAGGCTATCCCGGCCGCGGTGAGCGCGAAGAGCGAGGCCATCTGGGCGACCTTGCTCGCGTAGTTGAGGTAGGAGATGGCGCCCGGGTCGAGGGTCGAGCCGACGATCCGCTCGACGAAGACCTGCATCTGCCGACCCAGCGAGTAGGCGGCGATCGGGATGAAGCTGGTCAGGCCGAACACCAGCCGCCGGTCGAACCTCGCGCTCAGGTGGCGCAGCGAGGCCACCCGCAGGAAACCCCTCAGCTGGACGGCGACCATCAGGGCGCTGCCGACGGCGAGCCCGAGGGCGGCGCTGACCACGCCGAGGCGCGTGTGCAGCGCGTACATGCAGGCCAGGATGCCGACGTTGTAGAAGACGTAGATGCTGGCCGGTCGCACGAAGCTCTTGTTGGCTCGCAGAGCGGCCATGATGTAGCCCGACATCCCCATGAAGAGCAGGGTCAGCGCGCTGATCCGGAAGCAGCGGACGGTCAGCGCACGGTCCTCGATGCCCGGGGCGAGCAGATCGACGAGCACCGGTGCGGCCAGGACCAGGAACGCGGTCGACACCGCGAGGATCACCATCATCGGCAGCAGCGTGATCCGCACCAGGCGGGTGATGTTCCCCGCACGGGTGATCTCCGTGACGAACAGCGGCACCAGGAGGTAGGACAGTGCGCCCTCCATCAGCAGGACCGACACCGTCTCCGGGATCGTCCACGCCACGAGGAATGCATCGGTGGCGCCCGACGCGCCGAAGAGGGCGGCCAGGCTCAGGTCACGCAGGAGTCCGAGCAGCGAGCTCGCCGCGAGCAGGACCGACACGACCAGGGCCGTGCGGGTGCTGCGGCCCATCTCGGCGACGACCTCCGGGTCGACCGGCCTGGCGCCCTCGGGTGGGTCGCCGCGGGCCCCTGCCCCCTCAGTCACTGAGCCAGTCTAGGGGCAGCGTCCAGGGGTCAACGCTGCCAGGCACGCACGTACTCGACCTGCTTGGTGGCCACCGTGCCGGGCCTCGGCGGGACCTTCGAGTACACGAACATGTCGACGATGATGTCCGTCATGCCGGTGGACGTGCCGGGCGCGGTGCAGACCTTGTCACCGTCGACGTAGAAGTCCGTGCCGCTCGGCGTGATGTCCGCGCCGTACGTGTGGAACCCCCGAGTGGGGTCGAAGCCGAGGTTGCGAAGGGTGCAGCCGCCGCCGGCCCCCGAGTGCTGGGTGAGGTGGAGCCGACCGCGGTGGTGCGAGTAGTGCTCGTAGACGTCGGTCTCGGTCCGTCGGTCGTTGCCCTTCGCCTGCCAGGTCCAGAAGGCGGACCAGAACCCCTTCTGCGCGGGGAGCCTCGCGCGGGTCTCCAGGTAGCCGTAGCGGAACGAGTAGCTCGGGCTGGACGTGAGCAGGCACGAGGACCAGTCGTACCGGGTTCCCGAGGGCGAGGTGATGTCGTCGGGCCTGGCCGTGATGGTCAGCAGGCCGTCGGCGACGCTGCAGTTCTGGCGCTGGTTCCACTCCAGCTGCTGGTTGTCCTTGTTGCCGCGGCCGCCGTCGGCCTCGGCGGAGGAGGTGTCGGCCCACTTGTTCCAGTCGACCGCGCTGCCGGAGAACTCGTCCTGGAAGCGGAGGTCCCAGCTGCCTCCGGGGCCCTGCGGCCTCGGGGGTGCGCCCGGACGGTCACCGTCACCGTCAGCGCAGGACGTCGAGGCGAGCACGAGCAGCAGCGTCACGAGCGGGGTCCAGGTGTAGCGCGACGGCCTCACGACCCGGGGGACCGTGACGTGCTGCCCGTCGGCGCCAGGGTCGTGTCGTACGTGCCGACCAGGGCGCGGGCCGCAGCCGCGGGGTCGTGGTGCTCGGTGACGTGGGTCCGGCCGACGCGACCTTCACCGAACCTCGCACGTCGGCCCTCGGGACCGAGCCGCTCGGCCACGGCGGCGGCCAGCGCCACCGGGTCGTCGGCCCGCACCACCGCACCGGCGCCGGTCGGCAGCGTCTCGGCGTTGGCCGGGATGTCGCTGACGACGGCGGGGGCCCCGCAGGCGAGCGCCTCCAGGAGGGCGAGCGCCTGTCCCTCCCACCGGCTGGGCACGACCACCACGTCCGCGGCCTGGAGCCAGGGCACCGGGTCGGTGGTCGCTCCGGCGAAGAGCACGTCGGACGGCGCCGACGCACGCAGGTGCTCCGCGTCCGGGCCGTCACCGACCAGGGCCAGCCTCGCCCCCGGCACCTGGGAGGTCACGTGGGGCCACGCGGCCAGGAGCAGGTCCTGACCCTTCTGGTCACACAGGCGACCCAGGCAGACCGCGAGAGGCCGGTCGACGTCCGACCCGAGGGCGGGGCCCAGCACCGGGCCCAAGGTCGCCCGGGCGTCCGCGCGGTCGCCAGGGCGGAACCGCTGCAGGTCGACCGAGTTCTCCAGCACGAGGAACGGTCCCGGCACGCCGACCTGTCGTCCCTGCGCCTGCTCCGCCTTGCTCACGCACACGGTCACGTCGGTCCACCGTGCGGCGAGGCGCTCCCACGCCGCGGCAAGACGTCCGATGACGCTGCCGGACGCCAGGAACGACCAGGCGTGCGGCTGGAAGACGGTCGGACACCCGCCGCGCAGGGCCAACCGCCCGGCAAGACCCGCCTTGCTGCTGTGCAGGTGCACCAGGTCGGGGGCGGTACGCGCGACGATGCGGCGCAGGGCGCGGACCTCACCGGCGAGTGAGGGACCGGGGCCCCGTGTCGCGTGCCACGGCACCACGCTCGCCCCGGCGTCCCTCGCCAGGTCGGCGAGCCGGCTCGCGGGGTCGCACGCGACGACCACGGTCCACCCGGCGGTGGCCAACCACGACGCGTGGTCGGCCACCACGTGGGCGACGCCTGCATCGCCGGGCTGGCTCACCACGAGCACAGTCCCAGGCATGCAGTCAGCCTAGCCGGGCCCCACGAGGAGCCCTACTCAGCGCTGCCAGGCGCGCACGTAGTCGACCTGCTTGGTGGCGACGGTGCCGGGGTTCGGCGGGATCCGCGAGTACACGAACATGTCGACGATGATGTCGGTCATCCCCGTCGAGGTCGCTCCCGTGCTGCAGAGCTTGCGCCCGTCGATGTAGAAGTCGGTCCCGCTCGGGCGGATGTCCGCGCCGTAGGTGTGGAAGCCCTGGGTCGGGTTGAAGCCGAGGTTGCTCATGGTGCAACCACCACCGGCTCCCGAGTGCTGGCTGAGGTAGAGACGGCTCGGGTTGTCCGAGTAGTACTCGTAGACGTCGGTCTCGGTCCACCGGTTGTTGCCGTTGCTCTGCCAGGTCCAGAAGGCCGGCCAGAACCCCTTCTGGGACGGGAACTTGGCGCGGGTCTCCATGTAGCCGTAGCGGAAGGAGTAGCTCGGGCTCGAGGTGATCAGGCACGAGGACCAGTCGTAGTGGATGCCTGCGCGCGAGGTGATGTTGTCGGGCTTGGCCGTGATGGTCAGCAGGCCGTTGTCGACGCTGCAGTTGCGGCCCTGGTTCCACTCCAGCTGCTGGTTGCCCTTGTTGCCGTGGCCGGCGTCGGCCTCGGCCGAGGAGGTGTCGGCCCACTTGTTCCAGTCGACCCCGCTGCCGGAGAACTCGTCCTGGAAACGCAGGTTCCAGCTGCCGGTCGGACCGTGGGGGACCGGTGTGCTCGGCGAGGGCGGCGTCTTCGTGACCGGCGTGGTCGTGGTGCGGGCGAAGCGCTCGCGGTGCGCGAGGAACGGGTCCGGGCCGGCGCCGGAGGAGTTCAGGACCTGGAGGCGGTAGCAGACCAGGCCCGCGGTGCGGTCGCGGTCGCTGTCGCTCCAGCGGGTGGCGGTCGGGGCGAGCTTGGCGACGGCGTAGCCGAGCCGGGTGGTGTCGGTGCAGGTGGACGAGGGCGCCGCCCAGACCACGACCTGGGCCGTCGCGGGCAGCCGCCGCGGGGTCCAGCTGATCGAGACGGGCGCCTTGGCGTCGGCGCCCCCCGACCAGGTGACGTCGCGCAGCTGCCGGGGCGGCCTCTGGAGGGTGCACGTGGCGGACGCGCGGCGGTAGCTGCCGCCGTACGCACGCGTCAGCGCGCGGGCGTCACGCGCCCGCACCCAGCGGCAGGAGTACCGGCCCCAGGACGTAAGCCCGCCGCAGCCGGCCTGGGTCGACATGACCGCGCACGCGGCGTCGCGGTGGGTCAGCCCGACGACGTGACCGAGCTCGTGGGTGAGCACGCGGCCGATGGCTTCCCGGTCGGCCCAGGTGCTGACGTCGAGGCGGGGCACGACGACGTACGCGCCACGCACGGCACCGACCGTGGCGCGGGGTGTCGAACCTTGGGTGAGGCCCAGACGCAGACGCGCCCGGTCCCGCGCCACCGGCACCAGGCGGACGCCGACGTTGCTGGCGTTCCAGGCCTTGACCGCACGCCGCAGGCTCCAGGCGTAGGACGCCGGGAGCGAGGAGTGGTAGGTGACCTCCCCGCGGGCCCAACGCGGTCCGCCACGGCCCAGCCGACGGGAGTCGCCGACCATGTCCCGACTCAGGTCGAGCTCGGCGATCGCGGCGCTCGGCGCGAACCGCGCCGAGTCCGCGGACGCGGGGGTCAGCAGCACGCCCAGCCCCGTGAAGGTCAGCGCGAGACAGAGGAAGGTGGCGAGCGGCGCGAGCAGTCGTCGGAGCATGGCGCCAGTGTGTGAAGGCGCCGGGACCCTTGTCCCGAAAAGGAAGGACTTAAGTCCCTCTCGCGAGGAGTCTTTGCTTTGGTCACCAGATCCGGACGCGCTGGTCGGGCTCCAGCCACAACCCGTCACCGGGCTCGGTGCCGAACGTCTCGTGGAACTCGTCGAGGTTGCGCACGATGTTCGCGCGGAACTCCGGCGGACTGTGCGGATCGACGGTGAGGTACTGCAGGTCGAGCTCCTTGCGGCGCTTGGTGCGCCACACGTAGGCCCAGTTCAGGAACAGCCGTTCCACCCCGCTGCGGCCCTCGGAGTCGACGGGGGGGCTCCTCGCCCCGAGGGAGATCCGGTAGGCCTTCAGCCCGATCGTCAGCCCTCCGAGGTCGCCGATGTTCTCCCCGACCGTGAGCGACGCCGTTGACGTGCTCGCCGGGCAGGCTGCGCGGTTCCAGGCCGTCGTACTGCGCAACGAGGGCGGCCGACCGCTCGCCGAAGCGCTGTCTTGTCCTCGACGGTCCACCAGTCGTTGAGGTTGCCCTGCCCGTCGTACTGCGCACCCTGGTCGTCGAAGCCGTGACCGATCTCGTGCCCGATCACCGCTCCGATGCCGCCGTAGTTCTCAGCGTCCTCGGCCTCGGGGTCGAAGAACGGACGTCTGCAGGATGCCCGCGGGGAAGCAGATCTCGTTGGTGCCGGGGTTGTAGTAGGCGTTCACCGTCTGAGGGCAGCATGAACCACTCGTCGCGGTCGACCGGGGGAGCCGATCTTTGCGCAGCTCGCGGTCGGTCTCGAAGGCGGTTGCTGGCCAGCGACGTTGGCGAGCAGGTCCTCGGGGCTGACCTCTCTAGCGCGGAGTAGTCGCGCCACTCCCTCGGGGTAGCCGATCTTGGGGCGGAAGGTCGGTCGAGCTTCTCGAAGGCCCGCGCCTTGGTCTCCTCGCCCATCCAGTCGAGGTCGGCGATAGCTGCGCCGGTAGGCCCTCGAGCAGGTTGGCGACGAGCTCGTCCATGCGCTGCTTGGCCACCGGCGGGAAGTGTCGCTCGACGTACCTCTTGCCCACGGCCTCGCCCAGCGCGCCCTCGCACCCATCGAGACGCCCCGCTTCCACCGGGCGCGAATCTCGGGGGTGCCCGCCGAGGGCGCGGCCGTAGAAGTCGAAGTTGGCCTCGACGAACTCCTCCGGCAGGTAGCCGACCATGGAGCGCACCAGCCGGATCCGCAGCCCAGTCGCGCCAGTCCTCCAGCGGCACCTCCTCGAGCACCGACGGCGAGGTGCTCGAGGTAGGACGGGCTGCCGCACGACGACCTCGGCGAGCGTCTCCGGCGAGCCACCCAGGGCCTCGACGTACGCCGTGAAGTCGAAGGCCGGGCACAGCGCGGCCAGCCCGGCGCCGGCGAGCAGGTTGTAGGTGCGTCTGCACGTCGCGGGTCTCGGAGCGCTCCCAGTGGCCCTCGGCCAGCCGGGTCTCGACCCGCAGCACGGTGGCGGCGCGCTCCTCGGGGCGGTCGAGCCCGGCGAGCGAGAACATCGTGGTCAGGTGGGCGAGGTAGCTGTCCCGGGTCTCGGCGAACTTGTCGTCGCGGTAGTAGGACTCGTCGGGAAGGCCGAGGCCGCCCTGGGCGAGGTGGAGCAGGTAGCGGTCGGAGTTGCGGCTGTCGGTGTCGACGTCGGAGCCGAACAGCCCGCCCGAGCCCTCCCGCTCCGAGCGACCGAGGACCCGTGCGAGCCCGGCCAGGTCGACGACCTCGTCGGCGCGCTCGAGCAGCGTGTGCAGCGGTGCGGCACCGAGCGCCTCGATCCGCCCGGTGTCCATGAAGCTGGCGTACAGGTCGCCGATCTTGCGCGCCTCGGGGTCGGTCTCGGTGCCGTCGGCGACCGCGGCCGCGAGGTCCTCGATCAGACGGTGGACCTGCGCCTCCGCCCGGTCCGACAGGGTGACGAAGGGCCCCCACGACGAGCGGTCCTCGGGGATCTCCGTCTCGTCCAGCCACCGGCCGTTGACGTGGCCGAAGAGGTCGTCCTGGGGGCGTACGGCGGGGTCGCCGCCGTCGCGGGCGTCGTCGAGGATGCTGGTCACCCGACCACCGTACAAGCGGCCCCGCGGGTCGGTGCGTCGGTCAGCGGACGGTCAGCACGGACTTGCCGAGCGTCTTCCGGTCGTCCATGTCGGTGAGCGCCCGGCCGATCTCCTCCAGCGGGTACGTCGCCCCGATCGGCGGCGCGATCACCCCCGACTCCATCATCGGCACGAGGTCGTCCCACTGCCGGCGCATGAAGCCCTCGCGGACCATCGCGTAGGCGCCCCAGCCGACGCCACGCACGTCGACGTTGTTGAGGAGCAGCCGGTTCACCTTCACCTGCGGGATCTCGCCCCCGGTGAAGCCGACGACCAGCAGCCGGCCCAGCGGCGCCAGGGAGCGGAGCGAGTCGGTCATCAGGTCTCCCCCGACGACGTCGAGCAGCACGTCGACGCCACGGCCCTCGGTGAGCTCCGAGACGCTGTCGCGGAAGCCCTCGACCAGGACGGCCTCGTCGGCGCCGGCGCCTCGGGCGAACTCCGCCTTCTCGTCGGTCGAGGTCACCGCGATCACCCGGGCGCCGAGGCCTTTGGCGACCTGGATGGTGGCCGTGCCCACGCCACCGGCAGCACCGTTCACCAGCACGGTCTCGCCGTCGGCGAGCTGCCCGCGGAGCTTCAGCGCGAAGTGCGCGGTCAGGTAGTTCATCGGGATCGCCGCACCCTGCGCAAAGCTCATCGCCTCGGGCAGGGGGAAGAGGTTCTCGGTGCCGGTGGCGACGACCTCGGCAGCGGCACCGTTGCCGAGCACGCCGGCGACGCGGTCGCCCTCGGAGAAACCGGAGCCCTCGGGGGCCGAGCGCACCACGCCGGCGTAGTCGACGCCGAGCGTGAAGGGCAGCTCGGGCTTGATCTGGTACTCGCCGCGGCTGAGCAGCAGGTCGGGGAAGCTGATCCCGACCGCATGGGCCTCGACGAGCACCTGCGGACCGAACGGCCCCTCGGCCGTGGGCTCCTCGACGTCCTCGACGACGACGGCCCCCGGCCCTTCCAACGTGGTCACCCGTGCAGCGCGCATGGGCAGACCCTAGAGGAGCCGGCGGCGGGGAGGGCCGGTCAGGCCGTCCCCTGCTCCTGCGGGTCGAGGCCGCCACCCTCGTTGTCGCGGTCGTCGGGCTGCGCCAGCGGGTTGTCCTCGGCGGGCCGCAGGTCCTCGGGGAGCTGCTTGTCGGGGATCAGCTCGTCGCCCCGGGCGGAGTGGTCCTCGCTGCTGTTCTCGTCCATGGCGACCTTCTACCCCCTCAGTGCTGCAGCACGCGCTGGGCGATCCAGGCGAGGTCGGCGGCGGCCTGGTCGGGCGCGGCCGTGGGCTGCATGACGTTGCTCAGCACCACCCGGACGACGGTCTCGACAGCGACCCGCTGCTGGTGCGCGTCCAGGGGCAGCGCGAAGCGGTCTAGATGCCTGCCCACCGTGGTCTGCGCGGCCGCCATCAGCGGCTCCGACCGTGTGGTCAGCAGCGGCAACAGCTCGTCGGAGTCCTTGCCGTGGGAGGCCGACAACGTGGACTTCAGGAGCGGGTTCTCGGCCGCGAGCTCGTAGACCCTCTCCGCGGTACGCCGGATCGCCTCGACGATGTCGTCCCCACGACCCAGCTCGGTGTCCACGACGTCGAGGAACCGCGCCAGCTCGCGCAGGACCAGCGCCTCGGCGAGGTCCTGCTTGCCGCCGACGGAGTTGTAGACCGTCTGCCGGCTGACGCCGACGTCGTCCGCGAGCTTGGCCATGGTGACCTCGCTCCAGCCCTGCTCGCTGGTCAGCGTCGCGGCCGACTCGAGCAGGCGGTCGTACACCGCGGGGGAGGGCGCGCGCCGGGCGGGAGGGGTCACACGGCTCATCCTAGGAAGGGCCCGTGCGGGTCGGTCTCAGCCCTGGAGTCTCAGGGCCTGCACGGGGCAGGCCTCGACCGCCGCCGCGACCTCCGTGCGCCTGTCCTCCGACGGGGTCTCGTCGTGGATCACCAGGATGTCGTCATCGTCGACCTCGAAGATCTCGTGGGCCATCGACTCGCACATGCCGAGGCCCTCGCAGGTCTCCCGGTCCACCACGATCCGCATCAGGCCACGTTCTCGTGGGTCTCGGGATCGACGGGCACGAAGTCCACCTTGTCGCGCACGCCGCAGTCGGGGCAGAACCAGTCGGCAGGGACGTCGGACCAGGCGGTGCCGGCCGGGAAGCCCTCGCGCTCGTCGCCAGCGGCCACCTCGTACACGTAGCTGCAGGTGGGGCAGCGGGCCGCGAGCACGTCCTCGACGACGCCGGAGAGCGGCTCCTCGAGCGGGCCGAGGTCGCGGTGGCCGGCCTCGGGCGCGGCGTAGCGGGCCAGGACCCGGGCGCGCTTGCGCGGGTGGATGTTGGCCTGGGTGACGTCGCCGCCGAAGTGCGCCACGACGCGGGGGTCCATCACCCGCCGCCACAGCGGCGGGAACAGCGCCAGCACGATCATCCCGGCGTACCCCGTGGGCAGCACCGGGGACTCCTCGAAGTCCCGCAGCGTCTGGTAGCGCCGAGTCGGGTTGGCGTGGTGGTCGCTGTGCCGCTGGAGGTGGTAGAGCAGCACGTTGGTCGCGATGTTGTTGCTGTTCCAGCTGTGACTGGGGTCGCAGCGCTCGTAGCGGCGGCGCTCGGGCGGGCCGACCTGCTTGCGCAGCATGCCGTAGTGCTCCATGTAGTTGACCACTTCGAGCAGCGAGAAGCCGACGACCGCCTGCACCACGAGGTAGGGCAGCGTGGCCGGGCCGAAGGTGACGAGCACGACGACCCAGAGCGCGGCGGTCATCAGCCAGGCGTTCACCACGTCGTTGCCGAGGTGGAACGGGTGGGTGTCCTTGCGCCGGTACCGCTTCTTCTCGATGCTCCAGGCGGACGTCACGCCGCCGCTGACGGTGCGCGGCCAGAACGTGTAGAGGTTCTCGCCCAGCCGGCTCGAGGCCGGGTCCTCCGGGGTGGCGACGCGCACGTGGTGGCCGCGGTTGTGCTCGATGTAGAAGTGGCCGTACGCGACGGGGGCCAGCGCGAGCTTGGCCAGCCAGCGCTCGTGGCTCTCCTTCTTGTGGCCGAGCTCGTGGGCGGTGTTGATGCCGATGCCGCCGATCGAGCCGATCGTGAGGGCCAGCCCGAGGTCGGCGTACCACGGCAGGTCGCCGCGGCCGATGACGTAGAAGCCGGCCAGGAACCCGGCGTACTGGACCGGCAGGAAGAGGTAGGTCACCCAGCGGTAGTAGCGGTCCTCCTCCAGCGCCTCGATCACGTCATCGGGCGGGTTCGTGCGGTCGAGACCGACCACGAGGTCGATCATCGGCACGACGACCAGGATGACGACCGGGCCGATCCAGAACCACGCCGTCGTACCGGTGAGCTGCCACATGCCGAGGGCGACGAAGGCCAGCGAGGGCACGACGAGGCCGATCAGCCAGAGGTAGCGCTTCGTGTCGCGCCACTCGCTCTGCGACGAGGCCGAGACCGTGGAGTACGGCTGCTGCTCGGGCTCGTGGTGGGGTGGCTCCTGGGCGGACGGGCGGTCGGTGACCGACATGTGCATGACCTCCAGGGCCTCGTGCGGTTGACACGAGGATAGGAGATGTCAAATGTTTTTGACAAGACCCTGCCCTATGTCCATAGCCCGGTGTGGCGCCTACCGGCCCGCTGCCCCGCTCAGCCGCGCGGTGTGACGTGAAGCACCTGGTCGGCCGACCCGTTGGACGTGGTCACGAGCAGCGCCCCGGCGGGTGTGGAGTGCACCGAGCGGAGCCGGCCGTCCTGCTGCAGCTCCTCCGGGCTGCAGGTCCAGCGCAGCGTGCCGGCCCGGTCGAAGCGCATGAAGACCAGGCGCGAGGACTTCAACCCGGCGACGGCCAGCGTGCCGTCCAGACGCCCCCACCGACGACCGTGCACCCACGCGGCGCCGGAGACGGCGAGCGTCGGCGCGCCGGACCGCCACGCCGCTTCCCACTGCCGGCCGGGCAGACCGACGTCGGTCATCGGCACCGACTCGTCGTAGCCGGGCACCGGGTTCCAGCCGTAGTTGCCACCCCGGCGCAGCCGGTTGACCTCGTCGTCCCGGTTGGGCCCGTGCTCGGCCGACCACAGCGTGCCGTCGGCCCGCTCGGCGAGCCCCTGCACGTTGCGGTGACCGTAGGTCCAGACGTAGCGACGGTGGAGGTTCGCCGCCCGGACCCAGGGGTTGGTCGCCCAGGGGGCGCCGGTGCGCGGGTCGAGACGCAGCGTCTTGCCCGCGAGCGAGCGGAGGTCCTGGGGGTTGCGTCCGACGGCGGCGTCGCCGGTGCCGACGAGCAGCGAGCCGTCGGAGACCGCCAGCAGTCGACAGCCACCGTGGCGGCCGCTGCTCGCGTCGATGCCCTGCAGCAGCGTCCCGACCTCGCGGGCCCGGGTGTGCGCCGCGTTCAGCCGCCAGGCCACGACCCGGACGTCCCTGCGCGCGCCGTCGGTCCATCCCTGGCAGGTGTAGAAGCGGCCCGTCCGCGCGAACCCGCGGTCGAGCTCGACCGACATCAGCCCGGTCTCGCCGGAGACCCAGGCGCCGGACGGACGGCCCACGACCGTGCGGGTGCCGCGTCCCGGGTCGATCACCAGCAACCGGGCGTCGTTGCGCTCGGTCACCAGCAGCTGACCCTGGGGCAGCCTGGCGACGTCCCACGGGGTCGCGAGGTCGCGGGCGAGGGTCTGCACCCGGAGGGCGGGCACACTACGGGCGCCCGCGTCCGGCGCCGTCTGCGCCGAGCAGGCGGCGGCCGGCACGAGGCCGGCGAGCACACCGAGGACGGTCAGGGCGACGCGTCGTCGCAGGCGGGGACGGGGCGAGGAGGTGGGCACGGCGGACCCTCACTGTCGGCGGGGACGACCCGCACGGGTGGACCTGTCGAAGGTAGGACGTGGACCCACTCGATCGTGGGCGTTTCGTCTTATTCGTTCCACGGGTCCGCGCGTTGCTGACGGCGGTCAGCCGCCCGAGGCCGTGCGCCACGCGCTGAACGACGTCACCGGGCCGCCGTGCGGACGGACCAGCCACGGCCAGGGATGGCGCGCGGCGACGTCGAGCCGGTCCGCCCGACGCGCGAAGCCCGGCACCGGAGCGTGGGTGACCGCCAGCCGTCGACCGGCGAGGACCTCGACGGGGTCGCCGCGGTGCACCTCGAGCCGGCGGCGCTCGGCCAGGTCGGCCAACGTCTCGGCGAGGAAGACCAGCCGTTTGCCGGAGAGCCGCAGCCGGGCGAGCAGCGGCTCGTCGTAGACGAAGACGACCGGCAGGTCGGGGTGCGCGGTGAGCGCCGGGTCGTCGTCGCCCAGCGACTCGGCTGTCAGCCACACCGTGTCGGCCTCGCCGCTCGTGACGACGGTCCGAGGGCCGGCGGTGGTCGCCGGCTCGGGGTCACGGCGCAGCCTCGGGTCGACGTCGTCGCGACGCGGAGGCGAGGCGGCGTCCGGCCACCCCTGCACGGGGCAGCGGTCGCGCAGCGCGCACCCGCCGCACAACCCTGGCGCCCGCTTCTCCACCTGCCAGCGGGAGAAGCCGTACGGCTTGCCGGTGCCGGCCCCCACGGTCCACTGCCACCCCACCCGGTTCGCCGCCCGCGACCCGTCGAGCAGGTGGGTGAAGAAGGCGTCCTCGCCGCTGCGCCAGCCCCAGCCCCCGCGCACCGTCCAGTGCGAGGACAGCCACATCCGGGTCTGGTTCACCAGCCACCCGTCGCGCTCGAGCTCGCCGACGACGAGGTCGAGGCAGGCCAGGTCGCGCGACCACGGCTCGTCGTCGACGTCGGGCGACGGAGCGGTGTCCCGGGCGGCGTAGCGCAACGAGGCACGGGTGGCGGTGCCGAGCCGGGCGTACAGGTGGCGGCTGTACTCCTGCCAGAGCAGCTCGTCACGGTACGTCCGCACGTCCCGCGCAGGCCCACCGGCGACCTGGGTCCACACCCGCTGCAACGGGAGCAGCCCGTGCCGCACGTACGGCGAGAGCGCCGAGGCCCCGCGCCGGCGCTCGGGCCACACCTCGTTGCGCCGCGCCGCGTAGCCGCCCACGTCGTACGCCGCCAACGCCGCGTCGGCGGCCGCCTGGCCGCCCCGGAAGGCCGGGCTCGCGACGACCCCCGCGGCACCCTCGGCGGTCAGGTCGCCGAGGTGCTCGGCCACCCAGGCGACCACGTCGTCGCGGTCCCCGTGCGGGTCGAGGACCGCGAAGGGCGGCAGGGGGCGCTGCTCGGGAGGCACCTCGTCACGGTAGCCACCAGACCGGCCCAGCACGGTCGCCGCCGTCGCGGGGTCACGATGAGGTCACGAGTGACCCTCCGGCGCCGATATCAGGGCTGCGGTGCTAGTTCGCGCGCCCTCCGCGGTCTACGTTGAGGCCGCATGAGCGGAAAGCCCCTGGTCGTCCTGGACCATGTCGACAAATGGTTCGGCGACCTGCACGTGCTACAGGACATCCACCTGAGCATCACCGAGGGTGAGGTCGTCGTCGTCATCGGTCCGAGCGGCTCGGGCAAGTCGACGCTGTGCCGGGCGATCAACCGGCTGGAGACGATCGACAAGGGCTCGATCACCCTGGACGGCAAGCGGCTGCCCGAGGAGGGCAAGGCGCTCGCGAGGCACCGCGCCGAGGTCGGCATGGTGTTCCAGAGCTTCAACCTCTTCGCGCACAAGACGATTCTGGAGAACGTCACGCTCGGCCCGATCAAGGTCCGCGGCCAGAAGAAGGAGGACGCGGACAAGCGGGCCCACGAGCTGCTCGACCGCGTCGGTGTCGGCAGCCAGGCCGAGAAGTACCCCGCCCAGCTCTCCGGCGGCCAGCAGCAGCGCGTCGCCATCGCCCGCGCCCTGGCGATGGACCCCAAGGTGATGCTCTTCGACGAGCCGACCTCGGCGCTGGACCCCGAGATGATCAGCGAGGTCCTCAACGCCATGGTCGAGCTCGCCGAGGGCGGCATGACCATGGTCGTCGTCACCCACGAGATGGGCTTCGCCCGCACGGCCGCCCACCGCGTGATCTTCATGGCCGAGGGCCAGGTCGTCGAGGAGAACACCCCCGAGGAGTTCTTCACCAACCCGCAGTCCGACCGCGCCAAGGACTTCCTCGGCAAGATCCTCAAGCACTGACCGCGTCACCCGATCCGCCCGCCCGACAGATCCACCACCAGGAGAACCCATGAGATTCATCAGGACCAAGGCCCTTATCGGTGCCGCCGGCCTCGCCCTGTCGATGGCCGCCTGCGGCGACGCGGGGGGTGGCGCCACCAGCACCCCGGAGAACGACTTCCAGGTCAAGCAGGACGCCCAGTTCCCCGCCGACTCCCAGATGGCCAAGCTGCAGAAGGCCGACAAGATCACCATCGGCGTCAAGTTCGACCAGCCGGGCATCGGCTTCAAGTCGGCCAGCTCGGACACCCCGCAGGGCTTCGACCCCGAGATGGGCAAGATCATGGCCGCCTCCTTGGGCCTCGACCCCAGCGCGATCACCTGGAAGGAGACCATCTCCGACAACCGGGAGCCCTTCCTGCAGTCCGGTGAGGTCGACCTGGTGATCGCGTCGTACTCGATCACCGACGAGCGCCGTCAGGTCGTCGGCCAGGCCGGCCCGTACTACGTGACCGGCCAGCAGCTGCTGGTGGCGAAGGACAGCGACATCTCCACGCTGGCCGACGTCAAGGGCAAGGAGGTCTGCTCGGTGACGGGCTCGACCTCGCTCAGCAACATCGAGGACGAGGGCGCCAAGCCCCGCGGCTTCGACACCTACTCCGAGTGCGTCGACCAGGTCGCCAACGGCACCGTGGACGCGATGACCACCGACGGCGCGATCCTGCTGGGCTACGCCGCCGAGCGTCCCGACGAGCTCAAGGTCGTCGTCGAGCCGTTCTCCGAGGAGCGCTACGGCATCGGCTACTCCAAGGACAGCCCGGAGATGTGCGGCTGGATCAACGACACGTTGACCACTGCCTTCGACAACGGCGACTGGAAGAAGGCCTTCGAGTCCACCTTGGGCAAGGCCGGCGTCGAGACGCCCCAGCCCCCCGAGCTCGACCCCTGCACGGCCTGACCTGACAACCGACCGGGGGCGGCGAGCGCCGCCCCCGGTCCGCCCTCCGCCGACAGGAGCGTGCCCCGCGTGATCGAGTTCCTCAGCGAGAACTGGCCGAGGGTCCTGGACGGGTTCTGGATCACCATCCAGCTCGCCGTCCTGTCCGGTGTCGGGTCCGTCGTGCTGGGCACCGTGCTGGCCGCGATGCGCGTCGGTCCGGCCGTCGGTCTCGCCCGCGCCGCCGGCACCTACGTCACCCTGGTGCGCAACACGCCGTTGCTGGTGGTCTGCCTGATCGTGTTCACGGGGCTCCCCGAGGTCGGCATCGACGGACCCTTCCTCGCCAAAGGCGTCCTCTCGGTCACGCTCTACACCTCACCGTTCATCTGCGAGGCCCTCCGGTCCGGGATCAACTCGGTGCCGATGGGACAGGCGGAGGCCGCCCGCTCGATCGGCCTGGACTTCTCCGGCACCATGCGCCAGGTCGTTCTCCCGCAGGCGTTCGCCGCGTCCATCCCGCCGATGACCAGCGTCCTCATCGCGATGCTGAAGAACACGTCGGTCACCGCCGCCTTCGGCCTGGCCGAGGCGACCTCTCGGATGAAGGGAAGCCTGAATGACAACGCCGACATCCGCATCCAAGTGTTCCTGGTGTTCGCGATCGGCTACATCATCCTGGTCGAGATCATCTCCGCCGTAGGGATCTTCGCGGAGCGGAAGACGGCGGGTGCCCGATGAGCACCGTCCTGTTCGACACACCAGGCCCCCAGGCCCTCAAGCGCTACCGCACCATCTCCCTTGTCGGCACCGCGGTCGTGCTGCTCCTCGTCGCCGGCTTCATCTGGCGGATGGGGGCCTACGGCGAGCTCGCCTACAGCCAGTGGGAAGTGTTCCTCACCCCCTCCTTCGTCGTGGCGCTGCTCAAGGGCATGCTCGCCACGGTCGTCGCCGCCGTCGTGGCCATCCTCCTGGCCGCGGTGTTCGCAGTGATCTTCGGTCTCGGCAAGCTCTCCGAGCACGCGTGGATCCGGTGGCCGTCATGGGTCGTGGTCGAGTTCTTCCGTGCCATCCCCGTGCTGCTGCTGATCTTCTTCATCTTCATCACCTACGGCAGCGGTGATGGGGGCATCGGGCGGTTCTGGTCCTTGGTCCTGGCGCTGATGCTCTACAACGGCTCGGTGCTGGCCGAGATCCTGCGTGCCGGCGTCGAGGCGGTGCCCAAGGGGCAGTCTGAGGCGGGGTACGCCATCGGCATGCGCAAGGTCCTGCTCATGCGCCAGGTGTTGCTCCCGCAGGCGGTCAAGATCATGCTCCCCGCGCTGATCAGCCAGTTCGTGGTCACCCTGAAGGACACCAGCCTCGGCTACGCGATTGGTGCTCCGTCGTTCACGCAGACCGGCAAGCAGATCTATACCCAGTTCAGCAACCAGCTTCCGACGGCCCTGGTCCTGGCCGCGGGCTACATCATCCTCAACGTCCTGCTGACCAAGCTCGCCACGTGGGCGCAGCGCAAGTTCGTCGGCGAGCAGGAGCAGCTGGCCGTGAACACGGGTGGTGCCTGACCTCCCACGCCACCTCGTCACATCGGGCAGGTGTACGCCGTCACCGGGGCCGGTCGCGCCTCTCTGGACCAGTGGCTCGCCGAGCCCCAGGCCGCCGACCCGTACGCCGCCGACGCGCTGGTGCGCACGGCGGTCACCGCCCTGCGCCTCCGGCACCGAGGTCCGGCTCGCCCTGGACCACTCGATCTCCCACCTCGACGCCGACCTGACCTGGCTCGAGACCGCGTCGGCGCGCGTCGCCATCGCCCGCGCCATGACTGGGGACCAGCCCGTCGGTGGTCTTCGCCGACGAACCCGCGACCACCGCGTGGCCGCCGTCGCCGACCGCGAGGACGTCCTGCGTGCCGGCACCGTGGAAGCCCCGGTGCTCCGGCGAACGCCGTCGCCTGGCAGCTCTTCCGCCGCGGCGGCTGGGGCCGGCCCACCCTCGTGGCCGCCGGCACCACGGGCGTCAGCGGCCTGCTGCTGCGGGGCGCACCGAGTAGGTGCGACCGGTCACCGCGCACAACCCGTCGGGCGTCGGAGGAGTCGACCCGGCCCGGCGGGGCATCGTTCCAGCGTGACTTCCACCGAGCTGCCTCCGCACGTCCTCGTCCTCTTCGGCGCGACCGGCGACCTGGCCGCCCGCAAGCTGTTCCCCGGGCTCTACCACCTGGCGAAGGCCGACCGGCTCCCCTCGTCGTACTCCGTCGTCGGCAGCGGACGGCACAGCCCCGGCACCGACGCGGAGTTCCGCCAGCAGCTCAAGGACAAGCTGACCGACAGCATCGACGACGTCGACGAGTCGCTGCTCGACGACCTGCTGTCCAAGGTCAGCTTCCAGACCTCCGACTCCGACGACGGCTCGGACCTCGCCGACGCGGTGCGCGAGCGCGAGCGCGACCTGGTCGGGGGCGGTGACGACGCGGACGTGTCCGACGTGCGCCGCCTGGTCTACCTCTCGGTGCCTCCGGCGGCGATGCAGCCGATGATCGCGATGCTGGGCCGCGAGCAGCTCGTCGAGCGCGCGCGCCTGGTCATCGAGAAGCCGTTCGGGCTCGATCTCGAGTCCGCCCGCAACCTGGACGCCGCCCTGAAGAAGGTGGTCGAGGAGGACACGATCTTCCGGATCGACCACTTCCTCGGCAAGGAGGCGGTGCAGAACATCCTCGCCCTGCGCTTCGCCAACGGCCTGCTCGAGCCGGCCTGGAACCGGCACAGCGTCGCCTCGGTGCAGATCGACGTGCCCGAGGCGCTGGGGCTCGAGGGCCGCGGCAGCTTCTACGAGTCCACCGGCTGCCTGCGCGACATGATCTCGACCCACCTCTGCCAGCTGCTCGGCTTCGTCGCGCTGGAGGATCCGTGCGACCTGCAGGAGTGCTCGGTGCGCGACGCCAAGGCCGCGGTGTTCCAGTCACTGCGCCCGCTCGACCCCGAGCGCGTCGTCTTCGGCCAGTTCGAGGGCTACCGCGACTCCGACGACGTCGACCCCGACTCCGACGTCGAGACCTTCGTGGCGATCGAGGCCTTCGTCGACAACGACCGCTGGCAGGGCGTGCCGTTCTACCTGCGCACCGGCAAGTCGCTGGCCGAGACCCACCGCACCATCACGCTGCGCTTCAAGGAGCCGGACAGCAACCTCTTCGACCACCTCCCGGGTCGCGACGACCTGGTGCTCGAGCTCACCGACGTGGCGAAGATCAGCGCCGAGCTGCGCGGCAAGCGGCCCGGGCCCGACCTCGAGCTCACCTCCGCGACGTTGAAGTTCGACATGTCCGAGGAGCACCCCGACGACGATCCGCTCGAGGCCTACGAGCGGCTCCTGCTCGACGTGATGCGCGGCGACCAGACCTTCTTCACCCGCTCCGACGAGGTCGAGCGGCTGTGGGAGGTCTGCGCGCCGGTGCAGGAGGACCGCCCCGAGGTGGAGACCTACGAGGTCGGGTCGTGGGGCCCGCAGCGCGCTCTCGACCTGCCCTCCGGCGGCTGGCGGCTCCATGGCTGACGCGACGCAGCGGGAGGGCCCGCACCACGAGTTCCCCGCGATCGCCGACCACGGGCTCATCGGCGACCTGCGCTCCGCCGCCCTGGTGTCGGCCGAGGCCACGATCGACTGGTTCTGCGTCGGCCGGTTCGACGCCCCCAGCGTCTTCGCGTCGCTGCTCGACCCCGAGCAGGGCGGCTCGTGGACGATCGGGCCCGTCGAGACCACGACGACGACGCAGCAGTTCTACCTCCCCGACACCAACATCCTGGTGACCCGGTTCCACACCGAGGAGGGGGTCGCCGAGGTCCACGACTTCATGCCGGTGCTCCGGGCGCACGACGCCGACCACCGGCAACGGGTGGTGCGGATGGTCACCGCCGTGCGCGGCAGCGTGCGCGTGGGCACCTCGATCCGCGCCCGCCCGGCGTACGGCCAGACCGGTGTCCACAGCGAGCGCCGCAACGGCGGCGTCCTGCTCACCGGCGACGGCGTCCGGCTCGGCCTGGTCTCCACGACCGACCTGGACCTCGAGGACGGCGTGGTCTCGGCCGAGGTCGACCTCGACAGCGGCGAGAGCGCGCTCTTCGTGCTCCAGGTGCTCGACGACGACGAGCACCCGGACCCCTCGGACTGCGAGTCCACCGACGACCTCATCCTGCGCACCGCGCGGTTCTGGCGCGCCTGGCTGGCGCAGTCGACGTACGCCGGACGTTGGCGCGAGATGGTCGACCGCTCCGCGCTCACCCTCAAGCTGTTGACCCACGAGCCGACCGGCGCGATCATCGCGGCACCGACGACCAGCCTGCCCGAGGACATCGGCGGCGAGCGCAACTGGGACTACCGCTTCGTGTGGATCCGCGACGCCGCGTTCAGCCTCTACGCGCTGCTGCGCCTCGGCTTCACCGACGAGGCCGAGGCCTTCATGGGCTGGCTGTCGGACCGGCTGGCCGCCCACGGCGAGATGGATGCCGAGCTGGGCCCGCTGCGGGTGCTCTACACGATCGACGGCGAGGTGCCCGAGTCCGAGAGCGAGCTCGACGGCCTGCGCGGCTACCGCGACTCGCAGCCGGTGCGGGTGGGCAACGCCGCGGTCGAGCAGCTCCAGCTCGACATCTACGGCGAGCTCATCGACTCGGTCTACCTCTACAACAAGTACGGCACCGGGCTCAGCCACGACGGGTGGAGCGACCTCACCGGCGTCCTGTACTGGGTGATGGACAACTGGGACCGCGACGACGCCGGCATGTGGGAGATCCGTGACCAGCCGAAGGCGCACACCACCTCGCGGCTGATGTGCTGGGTCGCCATCGAGCGGATGATGCGGATCGCCCGCCGGCGCGGCCTTCCCGGCGACCTCGGCCACTGGGCCAAGGTGCGCGACGACATCTACCACCGGATCATGCAGCAGAGCTGGGACGCCGAGGTCGGTGCCTTCATGCAGCACGAGGGGGCCGACACCGTCGACGCCGGCGTGCTGCTGATGCCGCTGCTCAAGTTCGTCGCGCCGGACGACCCCCGGTTCGTCTCGACCGTGCAGGTCGTCGAGGACCGTCTCGTCGCCGACAGCCTGGTGTTCCGCTACGACGTCCAGGAGACCTCCGACGGGCTGGACGGCAGCGAGGGCACCTTCTCGATGTGCTCGTTCTGGTACGTCGAGGCGCTGACCCGGCTCGGTCGTCTCGACGATGCCCGGCTGGCCCTGGAGAAGATGTTCACCTACGCCAACCACGTCGGGCTGTACGCCGAGCAGATCGGCCTGACCGGTCGCCAGCAGGGCAACTTCCCTCAGGCGTTCACGCACCTCAGCCTGGTCAGTGCCGCCCTGAACCTGGATCGTCGGCTCGGCTGAGGTGGACGTCGGACCGCTGCGGTCCTGCTGCCCGCCCCGCCGTCGGGTCAGGCCTGACGCATGGCCCACCACGCGAGCAGCTCGGCCCGCGCGGTCTCGGCGCCCAGGGGTCCGCGGTCGGTGCGCAGCTCGAGCAGGTGCCTGTACGCCGCCCCCACGTCTCGGCCCGGCCCCACCCCGAGGATCTCCATGATCTCGTTGCCGTCGAGGTCGGGGCGCAGCGAGGCGAGCTCCTCCTCCTCGGAGAGCCGCTCGATCCGCTGCTCGAGGTCGTCGTAGGTGCGGCGCAGCCGGTCGGCCTTGCGCCGGTTGCGGGTCGTGCAGTCCGCCCGGGTGAGCACGTGCAGCCGGTCGAGCTGGGCCCCGGCGTCGCGGACGTAGCGCCGCACCGCCGAGTCGGTCCACTCGCCCGTGCCGTAGCCGTGGAACCGCAGGTGCAGCTCGACCAGGGTCGACACGGCGTCGACCACGTCGTTGGGGAAGCGGAGTGCCTTCAGGCGCTTGCGGGTGAGCTTGGCGCCCACCACGTCGTGGTGGTGGAAGGTCACCGTGCCGTCGTCGAGGAAGCGACGGGTGCGCGGCTTGCCCACGTCGTGCATGAGGGCCGCCAGCCGGGAGACCAGGTCCGGTGCGTCGCCGGGCAGCCGTGGCTCCAGCGCGATCGCCTGCTCGAGCACGGTGAGGGTGTGCTCGTAGACGTCCTTGTGCCGGTGGTGCTCGTCGCGCTCGAGGGCCAGGGCCGGCAGCTCGGGCAGCACCTGCTCGGCCAGGCCGGTCTCCACCAGCAGGGTCAGCCCGGCTCGCGGCGCCGGGGCGAGCAGCAGCTTGGTCAGCTCGTCGCGCACCCGCTCCGCGGACACGATCGCGATCCGGTCGGCCATCCCGGTCATCGCCCGCCGCGCGTCGGGGTCCACCCCGAAGCCGAGCTGGGCGGCGAAGCGCGCGGCGCGCATCATCCGCAGGGGGTCGTCGGAGAAGGACACCTCGGGGGGCGACGGGGTGCGCAGCACCCCGTGCGCGAGGTCCACCAGTCCGCCGTGGGGGTCCTCGAACTCCCTGCCCGGGAGGGAGATCGCCATCGCGTTGACGGTGAAGTCGCGGCGCACGAGGTCGCCGGCCAGCGAGTCGCCGAAGGCCACGACCGGCTTGCGCGAGTCCGCGTCGTACAGGTCCGACCGCCAGGTGGTGATCTCGACCTGCCACGGCCCCTTGCGGGCGCCGATGGTGCCGAAGGCGCGGCCCATGTCCCAGGTGCTCTCCGCCCACCCGCGGAGCAGCCGCTCGGTCTCCTCGGGCCGGGCCGAGGTGGTGAGGTCCACGTCGATCGAGCGGTCGACCGAGCATCGCGTCCCGCACGGGTCCGCCGACCAGCGCCAGGGAGTGCCCCGCCGCCGCGAACCGCTGCCCCAGCGGGCCGAGCACCGGCTCGAGCCGGTCGAGCTCCCTCGTCACCGCGGTCTGCACCTCCGCGACCCGCAACGGGGCAGCGGTCGACCAGGACGGCGACGACGGGGAGGACGGTGTGGGCACGAGGGACCACTCTAGGGGAGACCGGGACGTGACCCACCTCGCCGCACGTCCCGCCGGGAACGCTCAGGCGTCGCCACTAGCATCGCGGGATGCCCGCCGTGTCCCCGTCGTCGCCCGGCGTCGGGCACCGCGTGGCGGCCGGCGCCCTGACGACCGTGCTCGGCGTCGGTGCCGCGCTGGTCGCCGCGCCCCCGACCCCGGCGGCCGCGGCCGGGGCGACGAGCACCGGGGACCCGCTGACGGTGACCCTGACCTCGGTCTCGCCGTCGACGCTGCCGCTGGCCACGACGGGCGAGCAGCTCACCGTGACCGGGAGGGTGACCAACGTCGGACGCGAGACCTGGACCGACGTCAACGTCTACCCCGTGCTGGGCACGAGGCCGATGCTCACCACCGCCGAGCTGCGAGCCGCGGCGCGCCTGCCCGCAGACGCCGTGATCGGGGACCGCGACCTGGACCCGGACGACTACGCGGAGGTCGGCGACCTGGCCCCCGGCGCGTCGGGGACCTTCACGGTGCGCATCGGCGCCGCCGACGCCGGGGTCGCCGAGGCGGGCGTCTACTGGCTCGGGGCGCAGGCGCTCGGGGCCCTGGACGGCGACCGGGACTCGCTCGCCGACGGTCGGGCGCGCACGTTCGTGACCCTGGTGCCGCCCGGCTCAGCCACCACCTCGAGCGAGGGGCCGGCGGCGGTCGAGAGCATCCCCGACCTCGGCGGCGGGTCCGAGGCCGAGCTGGACCTCTCCGTCGTCCTCCCGCTGCGCGGCGGGGTACGCCGCGGGGCCGAGGGCCGGCTGGTCGAGCCCGAGCAGGTCGCCGCGAGCCTGGGCTCGGACGGACGGCTCGGGCGGGTGCTGGCGCTGGGGTCGCAGGCCGGGGCACGAGCGACCTGGATCGTCGACCCCGCCCTGGTGGACGCCGCCGCCTCCCTCTCCTCCGGCAACCCGCCGTTCGTCCTCGAGCCGACGGCCGGCGCTGGTGCCGACCGGGGGTCCGACGAGCCCTCCGACCGCATCCCCCCGCCCGAGCCGTCGGACTCGGCTTCGCAGTCGACCGAGCGCCCCCCGCCGGGAGACACCCTCGTGCCGCAGCCGTCCCCGGACCCGGCTCGCAGCACCCGGGCCGGGCGGGGCGAGGCCGCCGCGCTGTGGTTGGCCAGCTTCGAGACCGTGACGGACGACCCGGACGTCACCGTGCTGCCGTACGGCGACCCGGACGTCTCCGCGCTCGCCCGGGACGACCGTGGCGTGCTGTGGCGCCGCGCCCTGCAGCTCACCAGCGAGGCGACCGGGCGGCTCGGGCTCGACGCACCCCTGGTCGTAGCGCCGCCGGACGGCTTCGTCCGGCCCTCCGCCGTGGCCCCGGAGGGGCTGGTGCAGCCCTCGACCCCGGTCCTGCTGTCCGGCCGCGCCGTGCGCACCGGCGAGGGCATCACCCCCCCGGCCCTGACCGTCGACGACCTCGGCCGCTCCCTCCTCGTCGCCGACGAGGCCGTGCAGCGCGGGGGCCCCGACGGCGGCCTCGACGCCCTGGGCCTGCGCCAGCAGGTCCTGGCCCAGGCGGCGGTGCGGGTGCTCGACGCCCGCGAGGCGAACGCCCGGCCCGCGTTCCAGGGTGCCGCCCGCCCCTCGATGATCGCGATGCCCCCAGCCGACTGGGACCCCGGTGCGGACTGGGCGGAGGCCGACTTCCTGGGGGGCCTGCAGGTCCCGTGGCTGCGCGCGGTCGGGCTGCCCGACAGCCAGCCGACCTTCGCCGAGCAGCCGCAGGCACGGCTGCGCTACCCCGAGGCCCGACGACGGGCCGAGATCGGCCCCGGGCTGGTGAGCACCGTCCGTCGCACCGTGGCGCTGGGCGACGCCCTCGACGGCGTGCTGGCGCGCAACGACACCATCGGCGACGAGATCGCGCGGGCGGGCATGACCGAGCTGTCCTGGCAGGTGCGCTCGCAGCCCGGGCCCGCCGCCCAGGACGCCGCGGGCCAGGCGGTCACCTCGTTGCAGCTGCTTCGACGAGTGCGGCTCGAGGTGCCCTCGCTGGTGACGATGTCGTCGTCCACCGGCACGATCACGGTCAAGCTGCTCAACGGGCTCGACCAGCCGGTGTCGGTCGGCATCGACGCACAGGTCAGCTCCAACGTGAGCGACCCGAGCCTGGTCATCGACTCCCCGGGCACCGTGGACGTGCCGGCGCAGCAGCAGGCCACCCTGCGCCTGGACGCCCGCGCCTCGCAGACCGGCCTCAACGTCGTCGAGCTGGTGCCTACCTCGCCCGACGGCCGGCCGATCGGCTTCGCCAGCACCCTGAACGTGCGCGCCGGCACCCTGGGCGTGACCATCTACCGACTGATGGGTGGTCTCGGCGCGCTGCTGCTCGTCGTCGTCGTGCTCCGCGTCTGGCGGCGCATCCGCACCCGCAAGGCCACCCCGGGTCCGCTGCTGAAGAGACAGGAGAGCCGGCGATGAGCGACCAGGACAACGCCGCGGAGACCGACGACCGCGCCTCGGTGCTCTCCTCGAGCGCGGTGATGGCGGCCGGCACCGTGGTTTCGCGGATGAGCGGCTTCGTGCGGTCCTCCCTGCTCGCCGCGGCCCTCGGCATCGCGCTGCACGCCGACCTGTTCACCATCGCGAACACGATCCCGAACATGCTCTACATCCTGCTCGCGGGCGGCGTCTTCAACGCCGTGCTCGTGCCACAGCTGGTGCGGGCGATGAAGGCCGGCGAGGAGGAGGGCGAGGCCTACACCAGCCGGGTGATCACCCTCGCGGGGCTGTTCCTGCTCGTGGTCACGGTGCTGCTCGTCGTTCTCGCGCCGCTGCTGATGCGGCTCTTCCTCGACGGTCGCTACTACTCCGACCCGTCGTTGGCCGCGCAGCGAGACTCCGCGATCACGCTGGCGCGCTACTGCCTGCCGCAGGTCTTCTTCTACGGCATGTTCGTGCTGCTCGGGCAGGTGCTGAACGCGCGCGGCACGTTCGGCCCGATGATGTGGGCGCCGATCGCCAACAACGTGATCTCGGTGGCGGTGCTGGTGCTCTACCTGATCGTGTTCGGGGCCGCCGTCGAGGGCGACACCTCGGCGTACACCCAGCCGCAGGAGCTGCTGCTCGGGATCGGCTCGACGATCGGCATCCTGGCGCAGCTGCTGATCCTGCTGCCGTACGTGCGTGGCACCGGCTACCGCTTCCGGCCGCGCTTCGACTTCCGGGGCACCGGCCTGGGACACACCCTGCGGCTCGGCAGCTGGACCGTCGGCTTCGTGATCGTCAACCAGATCGCCTACACCGTCGTGGTGAAGCTGGCCTCGGGCGGCACCGCGGCCACGGCGGGCACCGGCGGCGCGGAGGGCACCGGCTACACGATCTACTCCAACGCCTTCCTGCTGATCATGGTGCCGCACTCGATCGCCACGGTGTCGTTGGCGACCGCGATGCTGCCTCGGCTGTCGCGGGCGGCGGCCTCGGCCGACCTGCGTGCGGTCGGTCGCGGGATCGCCGAGACGTTGCGGACGACGTACGCGCTGATCGTGCCGTTCGCGCTGCTGGTGCCGGTGGTGGCTCCCGACCTCGCGAACATCGTGTGGGGGTGGGGCGCGGCCAGCGAGAGCTACGTGTCGGGCATCCCCACGCTGCAGCTCTTCGCCCTCGGGCTGGTCTTCTTCACCGCGCACTACGTGGTGCTGCGCGGCTTCTACGCCCTCGAGCAGACCCGCCGGGTGTTCTGGGTGCAGTGTGTCGTCGCGGTGGTCAACATCGTCCTGGCCCTCGCCCTCACCTCCTTCGGGCCGGCCACCCAGACCGCACCCCGGCTGGTGCTGGCCTACGCGGGGGCGTACGCCGTCGGTGCGGCGTTGTCCTACACCCTGCTGTCGCGGCAGGTCGGCGGCCTGGCGACCGCCCGACTGGTCCGGTTCCTCGTGCGCGTCCTCGTGGCGGCCGGCCTGGCGACGCTGGTGGCGGTGCTCGTCTCGACCGGATTCGACGTGGTGTGGGACGGCGACGCCAAGCTGCGGGCCGTCGTCTCCCTCGGCACGGTGGGTCTCGTCGACCTCGCCGTGTTCCTCCTCCTGGCCCGGCTGCTGCGGGTGCAGGAGATCACCTCGATCCTCTCGCTCGTGGCGGCCCGGCTGCCCGGCGGCTCCCGCGTGGGTTCCTCCTCGTGAGGACGCCGCCCGGCCTACGATGGGGTCGGCCCGCAGCACGTGCACGAGACGAAGGAGGAGCGTGAGCAGCAGCCCCGTCGGTCACGGCTCCGTCCTCGCCGGGCGGTACCGGCTCGAGGACCTGCTCAGCGACCACGACGGCGCCCGCTTCTGGCGCGCCGCGGACGCCGTGCTCTCCCGCGACGTCGCGGTGCACGTGGTGACCGCCGACGACCCCCGGGCGGCCGCCATGCTCGAGGCCGCCCGCCTGTCCACCACCGTGCACGACACCCGCCTCCTCCGCGTGCTCGACGCGGACGTGCAGGACGACTGCGCCTACGTCGTGCACGAGTGGGGCCAAGGCTCCTCGGTCGACGTGCTCCTGGCCGGCGGGCCGCTCTCGCCGCGCCGCTCGGCCTGGTTGGTCAAGGAGACCGCGGACTGCCTGGCCGCCTGCCACATGCAGGGCATCGCCCACGGGCGGCTGCTGCCGGAGAACGTGCTGGTCAACGAAGCCGGGGGCGTCAAGCTGATCGGCTTCGTGGTGGACAGCGTGCTGCGCGAGCGACCCGTCACCTGGCCGACCACCGGTCGCGAGCTGGAGGAGCACGAGTCCGACGTGGTCAACCTGGCCGCGATGCTCTACGTGTGCCTGACCGGCCGCTGGCCGGGCACCTCCGGGTCGTCGGTGCCCGAGGCCCCCGCCGAGCAGGGCCGCGTGCTGCGTCCCCGCCAGGTGCGGGCCGGGGTGCCACGGGTGCTCGACTCCATCTGCAGCTCCGTGCTCTCCCGCGACCCCGACGGCCCGCCGACGGAGAGCACGGCCAGGCAGATCGCCGCCGACCTCGCCGGGTACGTCGGGGACCCGCTGCCCAGCGAGCCCGTGCTGGTGCTCGACGACGACTCCGCGCTCGGCACCTACGTGCCCGACGACGACAGCGAGAGCACGCAGGTGCTGCGTCGGTCCGGTCCCGACGACGCCGCCCGGACCCAGGTCACGCCGGCGACGGACCCTGGCGGGAGCGGGGACCCGGACGCGACCGAGGTGGGCGCGCCGGTCTTCTACGACGACGACACCGGCGTCGGCTGGGTCGGGGGCGCCGCGGCCACCGGGGTGGGCACCGGCGGCCGCTCCACGCCGCCGCAGGAGGCTCCGTCGACCGGTCCGGCCGTCGACGGCGTCCGTCCCCTGTTCGCGCCCGAGACCGACGCCACCCGCCGCGTTCCCCGGCCCAGCTCGCCCTCGCAGACCGACACCGCCGCCCGTCGCCTCTCCGAGAGCAGCGCCGGGGACGCGACCGGCGGGTCGCTGTGGCCCTTCTCCGAGGACGACGGCAGCGGCAGCCCCTCGCGCAACACCGGCCGCGGCTGGTTGCGGCTGGCGGGCGGCCTGGCCCTGGTGGTGGTGATGATCATCGCGGTGCTGCTCGCCTTCAACCTCGGGCAGCGCTCGAGCCTCGGCATCCTGGCGCCGTCCGACGAGACCGGCTCCTCGTCGTCCTCGCCCTCGGCGTCGGCCTCGCAGGCGGCGGGCCAGGACTGGCCGATCCGCGGGGTGAGCGACTTCGACCCGCAGGGCGACGGCACGGAGAACTCCGAGTCCGCCGGTCTGGCGATCGACGGGGACCCGACCACTGCCTGGGACACGCTGACCTACCGCAACCGTCCCGACCTCGGCGGGCTCAAGGACGGCGTCGGGCTCGTCGTCGACCTGGGGCGCCAGCGCGACGTCGGGTCGGTGTCGCTGGTGCTGCGGGGCAGTCCCACCGGCGTGCAGGTCCTGGCCGCGCCCGGGCAGACGAGCGCACCGACCGACCGTGCGGGCTTCACCCGGGTGGGCGGCACGCGTCGGGCCGGCGAGCGCGCCACGATCTCGGTCAAGGACGGCACCACCACCCGCTTCCTGGCCATCTGGCTCACGTCGCTGCCCGAGATCTCGGCGAGCAACTACAAGGGCTACATCGCCGAGATCACCGTCAGCTCCTGAGATGTCGAGCGCACCGCGCTCCGACGCCGACCTGCTCGCGGCGCACGTGGCGGGGGACGCCGAGGCCTTCGGCGAGCTCTTCGCCCGGCACCGCGACCGGCTGTGGGCGGTGGCGCTGCGCACGACCGGCGACCCCGAGGAGGCGGCCGACGCCCTGCAGGACGCACTCGTGTCCGCCTTCCGGCGGGCCGGGTCGTTCCGAGGCGACGCCGCCGTGACCACCTGGCTGCACCGGGTGGTGGTCAACGCCTGCCTCGACCGGCACCGGCGGCGGGCCGTGCGGGCCACCGAGCCGCTGCCGGAGGTCGAGACGCTGGACGTCCTACCGGGGGCGCACGGCCCGTCCGGCCTCGGTGGCGTGCCCCCGGCCGATCCCGCGGCCGCGGTGGAGGCGACCGAGCGGCGTACGGCGGTGGTCGCCGCGCTGCGCGCGCTGCCCTGGGAGCAGCGGGCCGCGCTCGTGCTGGTCGACATGGAGGGCTGGTCGGTCGCCGACGCGGCGCAGACGCTCGACTGCGCGCCCGGCACGGTCAAGAGCCGCTGCGCCCGAGGGCGCGCCCGGCTGGCCACGCTGCTCGGCGACCTGCACGGGAACCGGCACGACGGCTCGCGCGTCCCACCGGACGGGCGACCATCCGAAGGAGGTGCGCCGTGACTCGCGCGGACCCCGACGACGTACGTCGTCTGCTCGCCGACGCGCGCGCCGGCGAGTCCCCGCCGGACGAGGTCGTGGCCCGGCTCGACGACGTGCTGGCGGGCCTCGTCGAGGAGCGCGCGGACCGGCCCGGGACCGTCCCGGACGAGCTCGTCGCGGCCCGGCGACGTCGGGCGCGCTCCCGCCGGCTCGGCGCCGGGCTCGTCGCGGCCGCGCTGGTGGCCGTGGCGGGTGTGGGGGTCGGCCAGGTGCTGACCGGTGGCGACACCGGCGACGCCGCCTCCTCCGCCGACACCGACGAGGCCGCCTCCTCCGCCGACACCGGCGGGGCGGTGGCCGAGGCCCCGGAGTCGTCCCGGTCCGCCGAGCCCCCTGGCCCCGTCACCGACCTGCCCCGGCTGAGCGCCACCCGTCTCGGTGCCGGAGGGGGCGGGGTGCTCGGCAGCGGGTCGGCCTCCGCCCGCCGTACGGGCCGCACACCCGGGCCGCTGGCCCCGGCCGCCCAGCGGGCCGGCACCTGCCACGCCGACGTCGTGGCCGGGTCGGGCCAGCGGTCCCTCGTGGCGCTGGTCGACGGAGACCCCGCCCTCGTCGTGGTCGATGGACGCCGGGTGCGGGCGTGGGCCTGCTCCCCGGCTCCCACGGGCCTGTTGCAGGTGGGAGGGCCACGCCCGGTCGCCGCCGAACGCCTGCCCGACTGAGCCGCACCACCGGCCGTGACCCTCCCTGCGTGTCCCTGCGTGTCCACCCACCGGGCCACCTCGCGCACGGAATGCTGACGAGACACAATCCGTTACACCGACCGTGCCTCCCAGTGAAAGTGCCTCCATGTCTGACAACGTCCGCAACGTGGTGATCATCGGCTCCGGCCCGGCGGGCTACACCGCCGCCGTGTACGCCGCGCGCGCCAACCTCGCGCCCCTCGTCTTCGAGGGCTCCGTGACGGCCGGCGGCGCACTGATGAACACCACCGAGGTGGAGAACTTCCCCGGCTTCCGCGACGGCATCATGGGCCCGCAGCTGATGGAGGAGATGCGCGAGCAGGCCGTCCGCTTCGGCGCCGAGCTGGTGGCCGACGACGTGGTCGGGGTCGACCTCGACGGCCCGGTCAAGGTCGTGCGCACCGAGTCCGGCGAGTTCCGCGCCAAGACCGTCATCCTCTCGATGGGCTCGAGCTACCGCGAGCTCGGCGTCGAGAACGAGAAGCGCCTCTCCGGGCACGGCGTGAGCTGGTGCGCGACCTGTGACGGGTTCTTCTTCCGCGACCAGGAGATCGCGGTCGTCGGCGGCGGCGACTCCGCCGTCGAGGAGGCGACCTTCCTCTCTCGCTTCGCCAGCAAGGTGACGATGGTCGTGCGCCGCGACGAGCTGCGCGCCTCGAAGATCATGGCCGAGCGAGCCTTCGCCGACCCGAAGATCGAGATGGCGTGGAACACCCAGGTCGACACGATCCACGGTGACGACAAGCTCACCGGCGTCACCCTCCGCGACACCGTCACCGGCGACACCCGCGAGCTCGCCGTCACCGGGCTGTTCGTCGCCATCGGCCACGACCCCCGCTCGGAGCTGCTGCACGGCCAGGTGCGGCTCGACGAGGAGGGCTACGTGCTGGTCGACGCGCCCGGCACCCGCACCAACCTCGACGGTGTCTTCGCCTGCGGCGACCTGGTCGACCACACCTACCAGCAGGCGATCACCGCGGCCGGCACCGGCTGCGCCGCCGCGCTCGACGCCGAGCGGCACCTCGCCGACCTGGAGCACCTCGCCACCGTGGGCGTCTAAACGCCCACCGTCCGCACCACCCACGCACCACCACCGCAACCAGGAAGGACCCATCCCCATGGGCAACATGCAGGCAGTGACCGACGACAGCTTCGACGCCGAGGTCCTGAAGTCCGACAAGCCCGTGCTGGTCGACTTCTGGGCCGAGTGGTGCGGCCCGTGCCGCCAGGTCACCCCGATCCTCGAGGAGCTGGCCGGTGAGCACGGCGACAAGATCGAGTTCGTCAAGATGAACGTCGACGAGAACCCGGTCACCCCGGCGAGCTACCGCGTCACCGGCATCCCGACGCTGAACGTCTACCAGAACGGCGAGATCGTGCGACAGATCGTCGGCGCTCGGCCGAAGTCGCAGATCCTCAAGGAGCTCGAGGAGTTCATCGGCTGATCCAGCCGTCGCCCGTCATCGCGAGCCGGTCCTCCTGCGCAGGGGGCCCGGCTCGCGGTCCGCTGCGGGGAGCGGACGGCGTACGGCGTGCACCAGGCGGCCGACGAGGGCGTCCACCTCGTCGCGCCAGCCGACTGCGGTGTCGACGTCCAGCCTCAGCCGCGGGGTCACCGGGTGTGGCCGCCGCACCCGGAAGCCGACGCTGAGCCAGAACCCGGTGGGCACCAGGCAGGCGCGTCCGGGGTCGCGGTTGTCGCCGAAGGCTTCCACGTGGGCGACGCCGCGCTCGGCGGCCGACCGCACCACGGTGCGCACCAGCAGCCGACCCACCCCGCCCCCGCGCTCGCAGGGGTCCACCCACAGCGAGGAGACGAGCACCGACTCCGGGGCGGCGGGCGACGTGGCGAAGCCGTCCGCCCCCGGCACCAGGGCCGGCGGGGCGACCAGCACGTGGCCGACCACCCGGTCGTCGCGGCGCAGCAGGAAACCCGGCGGCCCCCAGGTCTCGGCGACCTCCCTGATCCAGGCCTGCTTGGCCTCCCGCTCGTGCCCCTCCCGACGGGCGGCCTCCCGGGCGACCGGGTCGAGCTCCCAGCGCACGCAGACCGAGCACGGTGGGCGCAGCAGCGAGGCCTCCGCGACGCCCAACGGCGTGACGGAGAGGCCGACGGCCTTGCGTCCCACGCGACCACCCCCAGGATGAGACAGTGGGTGCGATGCCTCATCCTAGGTCGGTCACCACCCGGCACCGCCCCGTGCCCCGCGTCCCGAGGTCCCGCCCATGAGTTCCGAGCCGCATGCTCACCGCGCCAACCGTCTCGACGTCTACGTCGACCGGTACGCCGCGCGCACCGCGGGCATGACGGCCTCGGAGATCCGCGCCCTGTTCTCGGTGGCCTCTCGACCCGAGGTCGTCTCCCTCGCCGGCGGCATGCCGAACATCCAGGGCCTCCCCCTCGACGTCGTGGGTGGCGCGATCGGCGACCTCATCGCAGACAACGGCCCCGCCGCGATGCAGTACGGCTCCGGCCAGGGCTCGCCCGAGCTGCGCGAGCAGATCTGCGACGTGATGCGGCTCGAGGGCATCGACGCGCACCCCGACGACGTCGTCGTGACCGTCGGCTCGCAGCAGGCGGTCGACCTGGTGACCCGGATCTTCTGCGACCCGGGCGACGTCGTGCTGTGCGAGGCCCCCTCGCTACGTCGGCGCGCTGGGCGTCTTCCGCGCCTACGAGGTCGACGTGGTGCACATCGAGATGGACGCCGGCGGGCTCGTGCCGGAGTCGCTGGAGCAGGCGATCCGCACCGTCCAGGCGGCGGGGCGTCGGATCAAGTTCCTCTACACGATCCCGAACTTCCACAACCCGGCCGGCGTCACCATGGCGCGCCGAGCGCCGGCCGCAGGTGCTCGACATCTGCCGGCGGCACGACATGCTCGTGCTCGAGGACAACCCGTACGGGCTGCTCGGCTTCGACGACGAGACGCTACCGGGCGCTGCGCGCCGACGAGCCCGACGGCGTGATCTACCTCGGATCCTTCTCCAAGACCTTCGCGCCCGGTTTCCGCGTCGGCTGGGCGGTCGCGCCGCACGCCGTGCGCGAGAAGCTGGTGCTCGCCCAGGAGTCGGCCACGCTGTGCCCTCCGACGTTCAGCCAGCTGGCCGTCTCCGCCTATCTCGCGCACCACGACTGGCGGGGGCAGATCAAGGACTTCCGCGCGATCTACCGCGAGCGTCGCGACGCCATGCTCGACGCGCTCGACGGCTGATCCAGCCGGTTGCACGTGGAACGTCCCCGACGGCGGCTTCTACGTCTGGGTCACCCTGCCCGAGGGTATCGACGCCAAGGCCATGCTGCCGCGGGCCGTGACGGCGCGGGTCGCCTATGTGCCCGGCACCGCCTTCTACGCCGACGGGTTCGGCACCCAGAGCATGCGGCTGTCGTTCTGCCACCCGACCCCGGAACGCATCCGGGAGGGCGTACGACGCCTCGCCGCCGTGCTGGAGGCCGAGATGGAGCTGCGCCAGACCTTCGGCGCCCCCGGCGGCGCCCTCGCGGCGCGCGGCTACGAGTCGCCGCAGACCGACCTCACCTGACCCCGACCGCTAGGAGACTGACCCGTGGACGAGCTCGAGGGCCGCGTCGTGGTGCTGGCCGGAGGCCTGTCGCACGAGCGCGATGTCTCGTTGCGCTCGGGACGACGGGTCGCCGAGGCGCTGCGCGGATCCGGCACCCACGTCGACGTCGTGGACATGGGCGCGGGACTGCTCACGGACCTCCACGGTGACCCCCCGGCCTGCGTGGTGCCCGCTGCTGCACGGCGAGTCGGGCGAGGACGGCGCGGTGCGCGAGGTGCTCGAGCTGCCGGACCTTCCCCTACGTCGGAGCGGTCCCGCGCGCCGCCGACGCGCGTTCGACAAGCGCTCGGCCAAGGATGTCGTCGCCGCGGCGGGTCTGCCCACACCCGCGTCGGTGACGCTGCCCGCACAGACCTTCCGTGAGCTCGGCGCCGCACCCTTGATGGCGTCGATCGTCGACCGGCTCGGCCTCCCCCTGGTGGTGAAGCCCGTGCGCGGCGGCTCCGCCCTCGGCTGCACGGTCGTCAGTGACGCCGACGCGCTCCCGGGCGCGATGGTCGGCGCCTACGCGTACGGCGACACCGCCCTCGTCGAGCACTTCGTCGCGGGGCAGGAGGTCGCCGTCACCGTCGTCGACACCGGCGACGGGCCTCGAGCCCTGCCCGTGGTCGGGATCGTCCCCGACGGCGGCGTCTACGACTACACCGCGCGCTACACGGCAGGCGCACCGAGTTCACGGTGCCGGTGGACCTGCCCGACGCCACCGTCGTCGAGTGCCAGCGGGTCGCGCTGACCGCGCACGACTCCCTCGGCCTGCGCGACCTGTCCCGCTCGGACCTGATCGTGGATCCCGAGGGTCGGGTCTGGTTCCTCGAGGTCAACGTGGCGCCCGGCCTGACCGAGACCTCCACGGTGCCCCTGGCCGTCGAGGCGGCCGGGCTCGACCTGGGTGACCTGATGACGTCGCTGGTGCACCTGGCCGTGTCGCGCTGAGTCCGCACGGGGGCCCTGCTCTCTATAGTGACGAGCCCCGGCCCAGCCGGATGGACCGTTGACGACCCTTGGGAGTGCGACCGTGCGTGACCTGACCTACCCGTTCGTCATCGTGACGGCCAAGACCTTGTTCCGGGCAATGGACTTCCGGTTCGACATGCGCGGCACCGAGCACGTCCCGACCGAGGGCCCGGCCGTGATGGCGTTCAACCACATCTCCTACGTCGACTACATCTTCGGCGGGTACGCCGCCCAGCCGTCGAACCGGTTGATCCGGTTCATGGCCAAGCGCGAGATCTTCGACCACCCGGTCGGCGGACCGGTGATGCGGTCCTTCCACCACATCGAGGTGGACCGCGCCGACGGGCAGAAGTCGCTCGACGACGCCGTGGACAACCTGGAACAGGGTGAGATCGTCGGGATCTTTCCCGAGGCGACGATCTCACGGAGCCTGGAGGTCAAGGACATCAAGACCGGCGCCACCCGGATCGCCGCGCGCTCCGGTGCCCCGCTGCTGCCCTGCATCCTGTGGGGCACGCAGCGGCTGATGACCAAGGACCACGACCGCGACTTCAGCCGCGGCAAGACCATCGTGATCGAGGTCGGTGAGCCGATGTACCCGGCCGGCGAGAACCCTGTCGCCGAGACCGAGGAGCTGCACCGCAGGATGAGCGAGCTGCACCGTGCGGCGGTCGAGCGCTACCCCGCCGAGGAGCAGCCCCCGGGCTCGTGGTGGCTGCCCGCGTCGTACGGAGGGTCGGCACCGACGCCGGAGCGCGCCGCCGAGCTCGACGCGGAGGAGAAGCGACGACGTGCCGCCGCGCGGGCCGAGAAGCGGAAGAAGGGCCAGGGCCGCTAAGTCGCAATGCCGTCAGGTGAACGAAGCTATGCAACGACTTAGCGATACATCGGTATGGCGACAGATGTCTTTGTCGACAAACCTGGTCACTGAGTCCCTGGGTCGATCAGTGCCGTGATCCGGGCGAGGTCCTCGGGCGTCGCGAACTCGATCACCACCCTGCCCTTGGACCGGCCCATGTCGACCTTGACCCGGGTCTCGAGTCGGTCGCCGAGGCGCTCACCGAGCGCCGAGAGGGCCGGGTCCGCGGCGCGCGTGGTGCGCGACCGGGCGGCACGACGACCCGTCTCGGCCGCGGCTAGCGACACGATCTCCTCCAGTGCCCGCACCGAGATGCCCTCGGCCACGACCCGGGAGGCGAGCCGGTCCTGCAGGTCGGCGTCCTCGACGGCTAGCAGGGCGCGCGCGTGCCCGGCGGACAGCACGCCGGCCGCGACCCGCCGTTGCACCTGGGCCGAGAGCTTCAACAGACGGAGCGTGTTGCTGATCTGGGGTCGGCTCCGCCCGATCCGCTGGGCGAGCACGTCGTGCGTGCAACCGAAGTCGTCCAGCATCTGCTGGTAGGCCGCCGCCTCCTCGAGCGGGTTGAGCTGGGCGCGGTGAAGGTTCTCCAGCAGCGCGTCCCGCAGCATGTCGGAGTCGTCGGTGTCCCGGACGATGGCCGGCACCAGCTCCAACCCGGCCTGCTGGCTCGCCCGCCAGCGACGCTCGCCCATGACCAGCTCGTAGCTGGTCGGGGCCGGTCGCCCGTACGACGATCGGCTGGAGCAGGCCCACCTCGCGGATCGAGTGCACGAGCTCGGCCAGCAGCTCCTCGTCGAAGACCTCCCGTGGCTGCCTGGGGTTCGGGGTGATCTGGTGCGGCGGCAGCTCCGCGAACCGCGCCCCCACCACCGGGCTCGGCTCCGCGGTCGAGGGTCGCGGTGCCTCAGCAACGCCCTGGTCAGAGCCTGGCGGGGGCGCCTGGGCGGGCTCCGACGACACCCAGGCCGAGGGCGCCGACGAGGGCGCCGACGTCGGGATCAGCGATCCCAGGCCCCGGCCCAGCCCCCGGCGGGCGGTGCCACTGTGTCCACTGTGGCCAGGGCTGTCGTGCAGGCTCATCGGCGGGTTCCTCTCACGGCGATCTCACGGGCGGCTTCGGCATAGCTGAGGGCACCGGGGGAGACCGGGTCGTAGGTGATCACGGTCTGTCCGTAGCTGGGAGCCTCGGAGACCCGCACCGAGCGCGGGATGGCGGTGGCGAGCACCTGCGCCCCGAAGTGCGTGCGCACCTCGTCGGCGACGCCGGCCGCCAGCCGGGTGCGGGCGTCGTACATCGTGAGCAGGCAGGTGGAGACGTGCAGGTCCGGGTTGAGGTGCGCCCGCACCATCTCGACGGTCTCGGTGAGCTGGCCGAGCCCCTCCAGCGCGTAGTACTCCGCCTGGATCGGGATCAGCATCTCCTGCCCCGCGACCAGCGCGTTCAGGGTCAGCAGCCCCAAGGAGGGGGGGCAGTCGATGAGGACGTAGTCGTAGCGGTCCTGATGCTCGGTGCCGTCCATGCCCGGCAGGGTGGCCAGCGCCCGGCGCAGCCGGTTCTCGCGGGCCACCATGCTGACCAGCTCGATCTCCGCCCCCGCGAGGTCGGTCGTCGCCGGCACCACCTGGAGACCCGGCACGTCCGGACAGGGTCGGACGACGTCGACCAGCGGGACGCCGTCGACCAGGACGTCGTACACGGACACGGTGCCGCGTTGGTGCGCGATGCCGAGGGCGGTGGAGGCGTTGCCCTGCGGATCGAGGTCCAGCACGAGCACCTTCAGACCCCGGTGCGCCAGCGCGGCCGCCAGGTTCACCGTGGTCGTCGTCTTGCCGACCCCGCCCTTCTGGTTCGCCACGACCATCACCCGGGTGCGGATCGGGCGCGGGAGGTCACTGGAGCGGGGCAGCGGCGGGACGGATGTTTCACGGGGAACCTCGGGCTGGGCCGCGGGCGACACGGGCTCGGCGGTAGCGCTCCCGGCATCCCCGGGCCAGCCGAGCCCACGCTCTCGCAGGTCTCCCTCGGGCCAGCCCAGTCCTCGCGCAGTCACACCGAGGACGTTAGCCGTTTCCAGGGACAGAAATCAGCACCGCCACACCTTGACCAGGGTGACGGGTCTCTCCACCACGCCGTGGCCCGCTTCCACGACCGTCGGATCGGGCACCCCCAGGCGTCGGAGGGCCGGCAGGGCCTCCGCGACCTCCGCGGGGGCCGACGACCCCTTCATCGCGAGCACCCCGCCGCGGGCGGAGGTCAACGGCCAGCACCACCGCACCAGCCGCTCGAGCGGCGCCACCGCGCGCGACGTCACCACGTCGTACGTGCGACCGTCCCGCGCGACCTCCTCGGCACGCCCGCGCACCACCTCGACGTTCTCCAGGCCCAGGTCGGCGACCACCTCCTCGAGGAACACCGTGCGGCGCAGCAGCGGCTCGACGAGCGTCACCGCGAGGTCCGGCCGGGCGACCGCGAGGACGAGCCCGGGCAGACCTGCGCCCGAGCCCACGTCGGCGACGCTGACGTCGTGGGACAGCTCCTCGGCCACGACCGCACAGTTCAGCACGTGTCGCTCCCACACGCGCGGGACCTCGCGCGGACCGATCAGGCCCCGCTCGACGCCGGCCCCGGCAAGCCAGCCGGCGTACCGCTCCGCGAGGGGGAGGCGAGAGCCGAACACCCCCCGCGCCGTCGTCGGCGCGGGGGGTGTTTCACGGGAAACGGCGTCGTGTCCGCTCACTCGGGAAGGACGACCACGTGGCGACGCGGCTCGGCACCGTCGGACTCCGAGTGGAGCCCGGCCGCGGCGACCGTGTCGTGCACGACCTTGCGCTCGAAGGCGCTCATCGGGTCGAGGGCGACCTGCTCGCCGGAGTCACGGACTCGCCGGACGGCCTCCTCGGCCACCTTGGTCAGGGCCTGGCGACGGTCGGCGCGGTAGCCACTGATGTCCAGCATCAGGCGCGAGCGCTCTCCGGTCTCGCGGTACACCGCGAGCCGCGTGAGCTCCTGCAGGGCCTCGAGCACCTCGCCGTCCCGGCCGACGAGCTGGCTCAGCTCGGCACCCACGACGGAGACGGCCGCACGGTCGTTCTCGACGTCCATGTCGAGGTCACCGTCGAGGTCCGCGATGTCGAGCAGCTCCTCGAGGTAGTCCGCGGCGATCTCGCCCTCGCCCTCGAGCCGCGTGGTGCGCGACGGACGCGGGGTCGTCCCCCCGTCCGGCTGGTCGCCGTTCTGCTCGGGCTGCCCAGACGGATCGGACTGACTCGATCTGCTCGGTCTCCTCGGTGGTCACCGGTCCTCCTCCTTGCGGGTCTGGGTCGAGGGGTTCGTGCCCCCGGGGGCACCCCCCGGACGGCCGCCCTTGGTGTTCTTGCGCTGGTTGCGCGTCTGCTTCTTGGGCTGCTGCCGCGGGGCGCGGGCCGGGGGCTCCTCCACCACGGTGGTGCCGGCGCCGGGAGTCGCCTCGGAGGCGCCCTCGACCGGCCGCCCCTTGCGCAGTGCCTTGGCCTTGTCGCGATCCGCCTTGGCGTGGAAGGCCGGCGTGTTCGGCGCGGGGTTGTTGCGGATGACGTAGAACTGCTGACCCATCGTCCAGAGGTTGGACGTCGTCCAGTAGAAGAGGACACCGATCGGGAAGGCGATGCCACCGATACCGAAGACGACCGGGAGCACGTAGAGGAGCATCTTCTGCTGCTGGGCGAACTGACCGTTCATCGCCTCGGGCGGCATGTTCTTGCTCATCAGCTGACGCTGGGTGAGGAAGGTCGTCGCGGTCATCGCCAGCACCAGCACGAGCGCGAAGATCCGCACGGAGGTGTCCCCGGAACCCAGGAAGGTGTCGGAGATCCGCGCGCCGAACAGCTCGGCGGTGCCGAACTTCTCGGCGTCGGCCTGGGTGAGGAGCGCGCGTCCCTCGCCCTTGGCGGCCCCGTTGAGCAGGTGGAAGAGCGCCAGGAAGATCGGCATCTGCAGCAGCAGAGGCAGGCACGAGGCGAACGGGTTGGTGTTCGTCTCCTTGTAGAGCGCCATCGTCTCCTGGGCGAGGCGCTCCTTGTCGTGGCCGTACTTCTTGCGCAGCTCGGCGACGCGCGGCTGGAGCAGCTGCATGTTGCGGCTGGACTTGATCTGCTTGACGAACAGCGGGATCAGCGCGGTGCGCACCAGCAGGGTCAGACCGATGATCGACAGCACCCAGGCGGCACCGGAGTCGGCGTCGAAGACCAGGCTCCAGGCACGGTGGAAGCCAATCAGGACCGCTGAGATCACGTAGTACAGCGGTGCCATGATGAAGTTGCCGATGTCGCCGATCGATCCCACGGGTCAGGCTCCTCGTCTGGGTGGCACGGGTGGTCTGGGGGGAACGGGGTCGTACCCGCCTGCGGCCCAGGGGTGGCAGCGCGCCACCCGCCGAGCGGCGAGCCAGCTGCCCCGCACGGCGCCACGCTGGTCCACGGCGTCGAGCGCGTACTGCGAGCAGCTCGGGTAGTACCGGCACACCTGCCCGTAGAGCGGACTGATGAGCAGGCGGTAGGCCTTGAGCAGGCCCATGAGCGCCAGCCTCAGCATGAGCCGGGTGCGGTCGGGGACACAGTACGCCGCGCACGGCGACGCTGTGCCTGGGCCAAGGCGTGGTCGAGGTCGGCACCGAGCCGGGCCGAGGAGGCCCCCGCCGATGCGGCGAGCGCGCGGATCACGACGGGCGTACCCACGGGCAACCCGTCCACGCGCGCCCGGGCCAGGTGGCGCAGCCGGCGCTTGACCTGGGTCCGCACCACGGCGTTGCCGACCGCCTTGCTCACCACCAGGCCGACCTCCACCGGCGCACCGGCCTGCGGCTCACCGAGGTGGACGACCAGCGTCGGCGAGCCTGCCCGGCTGCCGTGGCGCACGGCGCGGGAGAACTCCCGTCCCGACGTCATCCGGTGCTCACGCGCCAGCACGGCGCGCGCGCTCAGACGGCCAGACGGTCGCGGCCCTTGCGGCGCCGGGAGGAGATCACCGCGCGGCCGGCGCGGGTGCGCATCCGCAGTCGGAAGCCGTGCGTCTTGTGACGACGACGGTTGTTCGGCTGGTACGTACGCTTGCTCACGGTCGACTCCGGGGGTCGGATGCGGGTGTAAAACTCAGGGGCGCCGGGGGGACCCGGTCACAGCACTCGACACGGCCGGCGCCAGGCGGTGAGCCTGCGCCACGATCGGGACGAGCGACCGGCCTACGGTACGCGGGGCGGCTCCGGAGGGTCAAACCGTCGACAGCCTGTGGAAGACGCCTTGATCGGCCGTGTCGCCTGGGGATAACGTCCCGTCCACGTCCTGGCCGTCCACAGGGAACGGGTTTCTCGGGCTCCGGACTTCGTCATCGCGAGGCACGACGCGGTGGTCGATAACAGACCGACCGGGACTGCACAACCTGTGGACAAGGTTGTGGAACACCGTTCCCGTCGCACGGATCCCGCGACCCGGGTCCGCTCCATGAGCACGCCCGACCCAGGAGGTCCTGTGAGCGACCACGGCGACACCACCGACGCGACCGATCCGGCCTCGGCCGACGAGCGCCGACCGTTGGCCGACGCCCGCGATTTGGAGCCGTTGTGGCAGCGGCTGCTCGGGCAGCTCCCGGCCAGCCAGCGGGCGTGGCTCGACGGCAGTCGCCCGTTCGCCGTGCACGGCAGCACCGTCGTCGTCGCGGTTCCCAACGAGTTCTTCCGCCAGCAGATCGAGGCGCGGCTCCGGTCGATGCTCGAGAGCGAGCTCGCCGACCTCCTCGGCCAGACCACGCGGATCGCGGTGTCCGTCGACCCCGACTTCCTCGCGACGCTGCCGCCGCTGGAACCGCTGGGGCTCGACCCCCTCGAGCCCGAGGACGACACGCCGTCAGGCAGCAGCCGCGCGACGCACGACCAGGACCGCCGGCGGATCGACTCCGACGGCCTGGACGAGGACGGTGGCTCCCCGAGCACGGCCGACCAGCCCGGTTTCGATCGGCAGAACGCCATGTCGACATATCCACCTGGAGACATGTCGCCCCGCGAGGCCGGCATCCCGGGGCCGTCGGCGGTGGACTCGGCCAGCAAGCTGAACCAGAAGTACTCCTTCGAGAGCTTCGTCATCGGCAGCTCGAACCGCTTCGCGCACGCCGCGGCCATCGCGGTGGCCGAGGCGCCCGGGCGCGCGTACAACCCGCTCCTCGTCTACGGCGACTCCGGGCTCGGCAAGACCCACCTGCTGCACGCCATCGGCCACTACGTCCGGGCGATGTACAGCCGAAGCGGGTCCGCTACGTGTCCAGCGAGGAGTTCACGAACGAGTTCATCAACGCAATCCGGGACAACGACCGTCAGGACCGCTTCAAGCGGCGCTACCGCGACGTCGACATCCTGCTCATCGACGACATCCAGTTCCTCGAGGGCAAGATCCAGACGCAGGAGGAGTTCTTCCACACCTTCAACGCGCTGCACAACGCCGGCAAGCAGATCGTGATCACCTCCGACCGCCCGCCCAAGCGGCTCGAGGCGCTGGAGGACCGGCTGCGCAACCGCTTCGAGTGGGGGCTCACCACCGACGTCCAGCCCCCCGACCTCGAGACCCGGATCGCGATCCTGCGCAAGAAGGCCGCCATGGAACGGATGGTGGCGCCGCCGGAGGTGCTGGAGTTCATCGCCTCCAAGATCGCCACCAACATCCGCGAGCTCGAGGGCGCCCTGATCCGGGTGACCGCGTTCGCCAGCCTGAACCGCCAGCCGGTCGACCTGACCCTGGCCGAGATCGTGCTCAAGGACGTGATCCCCGAGACCGGCGAGCCCGAGGTCACCGCAGGCCTCATCCTGGCCCAGACCGCCGCCTTCTTCGGCCTGTCGATCGACGACCTGTGCGGCCAGAGCCGCAACCGCGCCCTGGTCAACGCGCGCCAGATCGGCATGTACCTGTGCCGCGAGCTCACCGACCTCTCGCTGCCCAAGATCGGCCAACAGTTCGGCAACCGGGACCACACGACGGTCATGTACGCCAACCGCAAGATCCGGGAGAGCCTCGCTGAGAAGCGCACGACGTACAACCAGGTCGCCGAGCTCACCACCCGGATCCGGCAGCAGGCCCGTCGTTCCTGACGTGCCACCGAGCCCTCGGGACCGGTGGAGAACCACAGGTCTTGTTGTTCGGAACCTGTGGAGGGCCTGGGGAGGAGCCGGTACGCCGGCTGCGACGACCTGGGGACGTCCACACCCGTCCACCGCCCGACCGTGCGTCATGCACAGCGAGTGCACATCCCCGCAGGCCGCTGACCAGGGTCGATGGTCCTCCTCCACAGTGTGCACAGGTGCTATGACCACTACCTCCCCTCCCTCTGACCCGATGAATCACAAACACCACCCCGGCACGCATCTGAGGACAAAGCCACCTGTCGTGGCAGGATGCAGCCCCCAGGACCGTGCCAGCAGAGAGGCGCAACAGCCGTGAAGTTCCGTGTGGAGCGCGACGTGCTCGCCGATGCCGTGGCGTGGGCGGCCCGCAGCCTCCCGCTGCGCCCCAGTGCCCCCGTGCTCGCCGGACTGCTCATCGAGGCCGGCACCGAGAGCCCGGACAGCCTCGTGCTGTCCACCTTCGACTACGAGACGTCCGCGCGTGCGACGCTCCAGGCCGAGGTCTCGGGCGAGGGCCGCGCCCTGGTCTCCGGCCGGCTTCTCGCCGACATCTGCCGCAGCCTCCCGGCCCGACCCGTGGAGATGGTGCTCGAGGGCTCCAAGGTGTCGTTGACCTGCGGCTCCGCGCGGTTCTCCTTCCAGACGATGCCGGTCGACGACTACCCCACGCTGCCCGACATGCCCCAGGCGAGCGGCACCGTGGCCAGCGACGTGTTCGCGAACGCGGTCGGCCAGGCCGTCACCGCGGCGGGCCGCGACGACATGCTGCCGGTGCTCACCGGGGTGAGGGTCGAGATCGAGGGCTCGACGATCAACCTCCTCGCCACCGACCGGTTCCGTCTGTCCCACCGCGAGCTCGGCTGGGAGCCCGGTGCGTCCGACGCCTCGGCGGCCGCCCTGATCCCGGCCAAGGTGCTTGCCGACACGGCGAAGGCGCTCAGTGGCGGCAGCGAGATCTCGATCGCCCTCAGCACCCCGGGTGCCGGCGACGGCATCATCGGCTTCGAGGGGCGCGCCGGCGGCGGCGTACGGCGTACGACGACGCGCCTGCTGGACGGTGAGTTCCCGAAGGTGCGGTCGCTCTTCCCGGCCGAGCACGCCACGATCGCCCGCATCGAGCGGTCCTCGCTGGTGGACTCGCTCAAGCGGGTCAAGCTGGTCGCCGAGCGCAACACCGCCGTGCAGCTCGCGTTCTCCGAGGGTCAGCTCACCCTCGACGCCGGATCCGGCGAGGAGGCCCAGGCCTCCGAGGCGCTCGAGGCCACCGTCACCGGTGAGCCGATCACGACCGGGTTCAACCCCGACTACCTCCTCGACGGCCTCAACGCCCTCGAGGCCCCGGTGGTCGAGCTCGCCTTCACCCAGGCCTCCAAGCCCGTGGTGATCTCCGGCGCACCCTCCTTCGACGAGCCCGCCGACGGAGCCTTCCGCTACCTGCTCATGCCGCGCCGGCTGCTGTCCTGACCCCACCGCTCCCGACCACCCTCGACAGGAGACTCCCATGCACCTCGGCATGATCGGCCTCGGCAAGATGGGCGGCAACATGCGGGAACGGCTGCGTCAGGCCGGTCACGAGGTGACCGGCTACGACCAGTCACCGGAGAAGCGCGACGTGGACTCCCTCGAGGCGCTCGTCGAGGCCCTGCCGACGCCCCGCGTGCTGTGGGTGATGGTGCCGGCCGGCGAGGCCACCGCCTCGACCATCACCACGCTCGGTGACCTGCTCGACGAGGGCGACATCGTCATCGACGGCGGCAACTCGCGCTGGTCCGAGGACCTCCAGCACGCCGAGCAGCTCGGCTCCCGCAAGATCGGGTTCGTCGACTGCGGCGTCTCCGGCGGCGTCTGGGGCCTGGAGAACGGCTACGCGCTGATGGCCGGCGGCTCCGACGAGGACATCGCCACGGCCCAGCCGGTCTTCGACGCACTGAAGCCCCCCGGCGACCACGGCTGGGTGCACGCCGGACCGTGCGGGGCCGGTCACTTCTCCAAGATGGTCCACAACGGCATCGAGTACGCCGTGATGCAGGCCTACGCCGAGGGCTTCGAGCTGCTCCAGGCCAGCGACCAGGTCGAGAACGTCACCGAGGTCTTCCGCAGCTGGAAGGATGGCACGGTGATCCGCTCGTGGCTGCTCGACCTGCTGGTCGACGCCCTCGACGAGCGTCCGGGCCTGGAGGGCATCGACGGTTACGCCGACGACTCGGGCGAGGGCCGCTGGACGGTGGAGGCCGGCATCGAGCACGCCGTCCCCACGCCGGCCATCGCCGCGGCACTCTTCGCCCGGTTCACCAGCCGACAGTCCGACAGCCCGGCCATGCAGGCCGTGGCGGCCATGCGCAACCAGTTCGGTGGTCACGCCATGAAGACCGACGAGGGCTGATCCGGCTCCTTCGTGCACGTCAGCCACCTCTCCCTGATCGACTTCCGCTCCTACGCCGCGGTCGAGGTCGCCCTCGGCCCGGGCGTGACCGCGTTCGTGGGTCGCAACGGGCAGGGCAAGACCAACCTGGTCGAGGCGGTCGACTACCTCGCCCACCTGGCCTCGCACCGGGTGGCGGGTGACGGGCCGTTGGTTCGCAGCGGGGCGGAGCGGGCGCTCGTCCGAGCCGCCGTGGTGCGGGACGGGCGCACGGCGACCCTCGAGGTCGAGATCGTCCCCGGTCGGTCGAACAAGGCGCGGGTCAACCGCAGCCAGCTGCCGCGCTCCCGCGACCTGCTCGGCCTGCTCCGCACGGTGGTCTTCTCGCCCGAGGACCTCGCCCTGGTCAAGGGCGACCCCGCGGACCGACGGCGCTTCCTCGACGACCTCCTCGTGCAGCGCATCCCCCGGCTGGCCGGGGTACGCGCCGACTACGACCGGGTGCTCCGGCAGCGCAACTCGCTGCTGAAGCGGCGGGGGCGGCTCGGCGGGGTGGCTCGGCGGACGCGGCCCTGGCCACGCTCGCCGTGTGGGACGAGCAGCTCGCCCGCTTCGGCGCGGACCTGCTCGCGGCGCGGATGGTGCTGGTGGACCGGCTGCGGCCGCTGGCCGGGGCGGCGTACGCGGAGGTGGCGCGGGGTGGGCACCGCGACGACCTGCAGCTGGACTACAAGCCCTCGCTGGACCTCGGCCGGCTCGGCGACGTCCACCCGGAGGGCGCCGGGCCCGACCGGGAGGCGCTGGCCGCCGCCCTCACCGCGGCGGTCGAGGAACGGCGACGCGAGACTTGACCGCGGCGTGACGCTGGTCGGTCCGCACCGCGACGACCTGGCGCTCACGCTCGGACAGCTGCCGGTGAAGGGCTACGCCAGCCACGGCGAGTCGTGGTCCGCCGCGCTGGCCCTGCGGCTCGCGTCGTCCGACCTCTCGCGCGGAGGGCGACGACCCGATCCTTATCTCGACGATGTCTCCGCCGAGCCGACTCCGGCCGCCGCGCACCGGCTGGCCGCGCTGTTAGCCGAGCCGAGCAGGTGCTGGTCACCGCCGCGGTGGCCGAGGACGTCCCGCCGGCACTGGCCGGCACCAGGTTCACCGTGGCAGAGGGGGAGGTGCGACGCGATGGAGACGCCGGACCAGACGCCGGACCAGACGCCGGACCGGACGCCTGAGCCGCTGCACGACGACGGCGGTCTCGAGCTTCGCCCGGTCGGTCGCGCGGTCGCTGGCCCGCACGCGGCGTACGGCGTCGCCGCGCCCAGCGGCAGCGGGCGCGGCCGCTCCCCCGCGGCGTGCCCCGGGCGCCGCGTCGGCCAGCGGTGCCCACCCCGACGACCGGGACCCGCAGACCCTCGACGCGACGCTGGGTCGGCTGGTGGCCGAGCAGGGCTGGAGCACCGACGTGCGGGTGCACGGGGTGTTCGGTCCGCTGGGCGGCCCTGGTCGGCCGCGACGTGGCCGAGCACTGCCAGCCGGAGTCCTTCGACGACGGTCGCCTGGTGGTGCGCACCTGAACTCCCACGGCCTGGGCCACGCAGGTGCGGCTGCTCGCGCCTCGACGGTGCTGGCTCGGCTCAACGAGGTCTTCGCCGGCGACGGCACCGTCACCTTCATCGACGTACGGGCTCGCGCGGCCCCGTCGTGGCGGCGCAGGTCCGCGCAGCGTGCAGGGTCGTGGTCCGCGCGACACCTACGGCTGAC